>OY969087.1:1505000-3170000 GCA_963697525.1 uncultured delta proteobacterium | reverse complement strand
GGAGCTGAACCTGGAGCGGGAGCATCGCTACGAATTTCTCGACGAGCTCGGCCGCGGCGGCATGGGTCAGGTGCTGCTGGCCCGCGACCTCATCCTGCGCCGTGACATCGCGCTGAAGACGTTGCTGCCGGGCGCCTCCAAGGTCGACCAGGACCGGCGGCGCCGCTTGGTCGAAGAGGCCCAGGTCACTGGCATTTTGGAGCATCCCAGCATCATCCCCATCTACGACCTGGGCGCGCTGACCAGCGGCGAGCCCTATTATACGATGCGCGTGGTGCGCGAGCGCAGCCTCGAGCAGATCATCCGCCAGATGGCAGCCGGCGAGGAAGACAGCTATTCGCTCACCCAACTGGTGTCGATCCTGCGCCAGGTCTGCCTGGCGGTGCACTACGCCCATGATCGCGGGGTGGTCCACCGCGATCTCAAGCCCGAAAATATCCTGATTGGTAGCTACGGCGAGGTCTTTGTCATCGACTGGGGCGTCGCGCGGGTGTTCAACGACGAGCTCGGGGCGGTGTCCCTATCCAATATGGCCGCCGAGGAAGCCGGCACCCTGGTGGGCACGCCTCAATATATGGCCCCGGAGCAAGCCCAGGGGCATAACGACGCGGTCGACCAGCGCACCGACGTGTATGCGCTGGGGGCGATCTTATACGAAGCGCTGACCCTCACGCCGGTGTTTCGCGCCGAGCATATGCTCTCGCTGTTGTTCAAAGCCGTCGAGGAGGACCCCGAGCCGCCCCACCAGCGTGCCCCCGACCGGGCGATTCCGCGCGAGCTCGAGGAGATTTGCCTGCGCGCCCTGGCCAAAGATCCCGACGATCGCTACTCGACGGCCAGCGCCATGGCCGATGATCTCGAGCTGTTTTTGGAGGGCGTCAAAGAACGCGAGCGCCGTCGCCAACTCGCTCTGGAGGCGGTCGAGCGCGCCGACGAGGCCCGCCTCAACTACGAGCGCACCCAGCGTACCTACGCCCAATTGTTGCGCGAGGTCGGCCACCAGAAGATGACGATGACCTCCTGGGCGCCGCAGGAAGAAAAGGAGCGACTGTGGGGGCTGGAGCAACACGTCGAGGACCTCCAGGTCGAGCTCGAGCAACATTTCAGCGAAGCCACTCGTCTTTACGGGCAGGCGTTGAGTTCCCAACCGGGCATGTCCGAAGCGCGCAAGGCACTCGCCGACCTATATTGGCAACGATTCCGCGACGCCGAGGCCTCGGGAGAGCGTGCCCGGGCGACCTATTTCGAGGGGCTGGTGCGCGAACACAACGACGGCTGGTACGACCAGTTGCTCGAGGGCAAGGCGCGGCTGAGTATCACGACCACCCCGCCCAACGCCCACCTGACTCTGTATGAAGTCGTCGAGATCAACCGGCGCCTCGTCGAACGCCGGGTGCGCGAATTGGGGCGCACACCGTTGCGCGAGCTGCAGTTGGATCACGGCAACTACGTTCTCGAAATCGAGCGCGACGGCTACGTCCCATTGCAGGTGCCGCTGAAACTCGACCGTATGGACCAACGCTCCCTGGATTTGCGTCTGCACGCGCTCGACGATCTCCCCGATGATTTCGTCGTCATCTCTCAAGGAACGTTCCTGACGGGGGAGCTGCATCCGCAGCGCATCGAGGACCAGCGCCGCTACCTGCCGACCTTTGCGATCATGCGCTCCCCGGTGACCTACGCCGAGTACCTGGAGTTTCTCAACGACCTGGCCCGAGACGACCTCGACCGGGCGCTGGGCCACGCGCCGCGCCTGGAAGATGGGGAATCGTACCTGCCCCTGGAAAATGGACGCTTCGTGCTGCCTGTGGATGATGCCGAAGGCGATACCTGCGAGCTCGATTGGCCCATTGGGATGGTCTCGTACCGCGACGCCACCGCGTTTGCCGCCTGGCGCGGCCGGCGAGACGGGCATACCTACCGCTTGCCGTCGGCACAGGAATGGGAAAAGGCGGCCCGCGGCGTCGACGGACGCCTGTATCCTTGGGGCAACCATTTCGATGCGTCGTTTTGTCGCATGCGCGACAGCGAGCGCGGCAAGCCGCTGCCGGTGTCGGTGGAAGCCTACCCCATCGACCGCTCGCCGTACGGGGTGCGCCATATGGCGGGCAATATCATCGAGTGGACCTGCACGCCCACCGACGACGACCCCAATCGGCATATCATGCAGGGGGCCTCGTATAACTCGATTCCGCTGATGTGTCGGTTGGACTGGCATATGGACGCACAGGTGGATATCCCACGCCCATTCCTGGGCTTCCGCCTGGCGATGTCGCTGGACGATGAGCACGGCGCCGAGCCCACCGCTCCGGCTTGATTGAACCGCGGTCGCTTACCCAGTAAAGTACGGTATCAGTTGGTTCAAAGCGAATCGGTTTCGATACCCACGGGATAGCTCATGTTGCGTATTGTTCGTCGGACACCCGCCCTGCTGCTCGCAGTCGTGATGTTGGTGGCGGGCTTGGCTGGCTGCGGATCGAGTGGGAGTGCGGGAGATCTGGGGGCCAAGTCGGACAGCGGGGCTCCCTCGGGTCAGGGAACCGACTCGGGCGCCCCCGGGGTCGACGCGGGCGGTGAGCCGGATACGACGTCGTCGAGCGACTCGCCGATGCCGATCTGCCCGTCGGGCTACGACGGGTGTCCGGCGGCAAGCACCACGGCCTCGGGCACGGGCGGAGGTGCCGACGGCGGCCAACGCACCGAGCCCACCAGTTGGGCGGCGTCCGACCTGCAGACGGTAGGCGCGGCGGCCGCCGGCCTGCCCGCCTGTCCGCACAACAGCGTCTTATTCGTCCCCCCGGAGGGCTCACCGCAGCGCAACGCCGACTTTCACGGCCAGGTGCGCTACGTCGCCCCCAACGGAACCGGTGACGGCAAGACCCTGGACAATCCCACGAGTTTGGAGGCGTTGAAGGACATCGCCGGCCAAACCGACCTCGTCGCCTCACTGCTGCCGGGCACTTATAAGGTCAACACGACCCTCGACCTGACCGGATCGTCGATCACCTTGATGAGCGCGTGTTCGGCCGATGCCATCCTCGACCTAGGCAAGGCGGGCCAGTTGAAGGTGTCCAATACCACGGCGTTCGCCCTCGTGGGCGTGGGCGTGCGCGCCACCGCCGATCACGCCACTCCGCTCATCACCTTCGAGCAGGTCAAGACGGCGGTCATCGCCGAGAGTCGAGTCAATGCCCAGGGCGGCCCGACCCTCAAGGATAATGATCCGACCACCGACAACCCGCCGGCGATCGTCTTCGACGGGACCGCCCCGGCGAGCAACGCGCTGACGGTGGTGCGCTCGATCGTCGAGGATACGTCCACGGCGGTGGCCGTGCACCACGGCGCGCTGCGCGTCGATCGCAGCATCGTGCGTCGGTTTTCGGACCGGGGCATCTCCGCCGAACTCGCCGACGGCGAGACCGACCTCACCGGGTATCAATCCGGTGTCCTGCTCGTCGACAGTGTGATCGACGAGCCGGGCTCGGTGGCGGGCTCCGACCAGATCGCCGGCGTCAAGATTCAGGCGGGAGTCCTGAGCACGCTCAACACGCGCATCCAGGGGCTGCGCGCGGCCGCCGACCCCAGTACCCGCCGGCATCGGCGCGGCGCGGGCATCTGGAGCCAGGAGAGCTTCTTGCGGCTCAGCAAGGATACGGTGGTCACCGAAAACGGCGAGCCCGGCATCCTCGCGCTGGATTCGCGAGTGTGGGCCGACCACATCCAGGTCACCAAGAATATTCGCGGCCTGTATATCGCCGCGATTCCCGACGGCCAGCAGCCGCCGATTCGGGTGTCGGACGAGGCGCTCTCGGCGATGAAAAATCCCACGACGGCGTATCCGGACTCGGCCTTTGACGGCACGCCTCTTTTGGCGGCCGATGACACCGTTTCCGGCGAGTCCTTCTTCGCCAATCCGGCCTTCTATCCGGACTCGGCCTTCTACCCCGACTCGGCGTTCTACCCGGACTCGGCCTTCTACCCCGACTCGGCGTTCTACCCGGACTCGGCCTTCTACCCCGACTCGGCGTTCTACCCGGACTCGGCGTTCGCGCCGGCCAATCAGAACGTGCGCACCTCGTGGTCGACGACGGCGGTGGTCTCCAGCGACTTCGACGGCAACGCCAAGGTGGGTCTGGAGTCCCACGGGCGAAACGTGCTGGCGTCGGACTCGTCGTTTTCGGACAACCTGGCCGCGCCCCAGGTGCGCAGCACCGGCGACGGCAATATCGTGGCCGCCCAGTTGGGCTACGGCGTGTACCTCAACGGGGCCCGGGTGGCGTTATTCAAGGGCAGCCTGTTCAGCGACAACGGCGGGTTCGCCCTGTTGGCGCGCAATATCGGCCACGATGTCAACGCCCAGGAGTCGCTGCGCGTGGAAACCAGCATGGTCACCGGCAACCGCGGCGGCGGGCTGTGGGTGCAGAACGCCGCCGGCACCGACGCCGGCGAATTCCTGACCAAGGCCACCACGGTGGTGCGCAACGGCGGCGCCGGCGTGTTCGGCTCGAACGTGGCGTTTACCGCCAACCTGTCCCAGTTCATGTACACCGACTTTGCCACCATCGAGATGCCCAACGCGGCGACCTTCCACCTGGCCGACGGCCTGCAATTCATCAACTACGAGAGCGTGGAGATGACCAACAGTGTCATCGCCGGCAACAGCCACTACGGTTGTTTCCTGGGCACCTCGGCGAACCACCAGGCCGGCCCGGCGACCTTTACGGGGGTCAACTGGCTGGATAATGCTCAGAAGCTGGGCACCGATGGAACCGCCGGGCCGGTCAGCGGGTCGACCCCCGGCCGAGCCGACGCCAACGCGCCTAAACTGCCCGACTCACTTGGCTGGGGCGCCCCGGGTGACCTATAAACGAGTAAACGCACGCACTGCCGACTTCGACGCGGGGACCGCCCCGTGGGAGACCCCATGCAGCAATCGATCACCCACGCCTGGCACGAGCTGAGCCTGGGCAACAACGCCCAGGCCGAGCACATCTTCCAGACCTATGTCGATGAAGGCACCGACACCGCCGAAGCCCTGCGCGGCCTGGCGCGCGTGGCCCTGCACACCGGCCAGCTGCCGCGCGCCGAGGCGCTGGCGCGCCAGGCGATGTCGATGGACGCCAACCCCGACGTGCAGGCGCTGCTCGGCGAGATCCTCGGCGCCCAGGGCAAGCGGCGCGAGGCCGAGCGCTTCTTGAGCAACGCCATCGAATACAACACCGGCGACGGCTATGTGCGCGCCTTGCTCGCCGAGCAGATCATCCGCCAGGGACGCTGGGACGAGGGGACCAACCAATTCATCCGCGCGCTCAGCGACGACCCCAACGGCGACGCGTTTCGCCACATGCAGAGCGTGCTATGCGATCTCGTCGAGGCGTATGGCGCCGGGCGCATCCCCGAGGCGCAGGCGATGAAATTCGTCAACCGTCTGGATTATTCGGTGCCCAAATCCGGCCCGGAGATGCAGGCGTTTTTTGGCGAAGCCCGCCGCGCCATCGCCAATGGGCGCCCGCTGAAGCGCCGCGAGCATTCGCCCGAGATGACCCTGCCGCAGACGGTGCGTCGCGCGGCCGCCAACGCCGGCAGCGCCGCCCCCCCGCCCAGCCCGCGGCCCACGGCTCCCAGCCCAGCGCCCCCCTCACAGTTGCCGGCACGTCCGCAGTCGCCGGCACGTCCGCAGCCGCCGGCACGTCCGCAGCCGCCGGCGCCGATCTCACAGACGAGCGTGCCGGCCAACGCGACCTCGGTGGTCGACGCCAAACGCAGCGATTTGCAGGCGTTGATCCAGCGCGAGCGCGAGCTCAACCGCAACCTGCTGGCCGACGTCGCCGAGATGAAGCCGCCGGAGTGGCCATCAAAAGCCGGCGATGACCGCATCGACAACGTGCCCCCCATCTCGATGGATCGCGGCGCGCTGTTCGGCGACGCCACCGCCATCGACACGCGCGATTTCCGGGTGACCGGGGGCGACTTGCTCTCCCAGATTTTCCTGGAGCGCTGCCTGCGTAACCTGATCGTGGCCACCCAGGAGCACAAGGCGACCATCGTGCCCCTGCGTCCGGAGAGCATCTGGCAAATGGAGCTGAATTGCCGCGACGGATTGTTCGGAAAGATGCGCCCGTTGGGCCCGATGTATAAGGACCGCCCGGGCTTCGAGGACTTTCGCCACCTGGCGTTGGGCATGTTCATCGGGGAGTGCCTGGCCAAGACCTACGACGGCACCTGGACCTTCAAGACGCCCGCCTCGGAGAGCTACCTGGAGATCGGCACGATGCTTCTGGAGCCCTTCGAGCTGGCGGCGCGCTGGATCGGCGCCCAGGATAAGGACGAGGTCGACCTGCACGTGCTGTCGGCGAAGGCCGAGCGCGCCATCGTCGAGAGCACGTCGATGGCCGTGGTGCAACAATATATCGATCCCACCCGCGAGCTGAGCGGGACGGCGCTGGCCGCCAAGCTCGCCGCATTGTGGGCCTCGTATCGCTTCGCTCTGTCGGATACCGCGTTCTCCGAGCTCGCCGGCAGCATCGAACTCGTCGAGAACAACGACGCCACGGTCATCTTCAAGATCGGCGCGCAATGGGTGCCCGAATTTGCCCGCGGCCCCCAGGGCTCGGCGATCTTGAAGGACAAGTGGGTCGCCCTGGCCTACCTGCGCAGCACGGGCGAATTCGTGGCGCTGGCCAGCCGCAAGGGCCTGGCGCGCTACCTGCAGGTGAGCTTCTCGACGCTCGACCGCACCGCGGCGACCAAAGCGTTGGAGTTGATCGAGCGATTCCATCGCCCGGGTTGGTGGGTGGCCACCACCGACGACCTCGCCGCCAAACTCAGCAAGCGCCTGGGGGCGACGCTGGCGGCGCCCGAGCTGCGCTCGTCGCGCTCACAGGCGACCCTGACCATCAACGGCGCCTCGTCCGAGGGCCGCGTGCAGTGGCAGCTTCACTACGACACACAGGCTCTGGTGCCCTGGCAGCTTCGCCTGCGTCGCTGAGCGTTCGGCAACGGCGGCAGCCCGGCGGCGGCGAGTTATTCGCCGGCCGCGGCCTCCTCGAGCCACAGGCGAACGGTTTCGTCGATCTCTTCGGCGAGCTCGGCGGGAGAGTGCACGGTGACGTTGGGAATCATGCCCAGCAGGAAGGACTTGAACTCCGGGCACAGCCCCATGCGAAAATGCACGTGCAGGCTGTCGGGCCCCTGCTCGACGCGCTGGGAGGGATGAACCCGGTAGCGCCGCAGGTACGTCGACCACGAGCCGGCGACCTCCAGGTGGATGTCCGCCACCGGGTAGTTCTGCGCGTAGATCCCGAAGGCGTTGGCGAAATACTCCTCCAGGCCCTGGTCATCGGTGCAGGGATCGGGTTGGTCGGGCAATAGGGAGGCGCCGTCGGCCTGGACCTCGTCGCGGGCGGGAATGCTGACCTCTTCGAGCGATTCGATGCCGGCGACGTCGAAGAGCTTCATATGCTCCTCGTGGCGAGCCAGCAGCCACAGGCGCCCCTCGTACCAGACCAACTTACAGGGACGGGCGACGTAGTGACGCACCTCGCCGTCGGCACGCGCGTATACCATCGCCAGGCGACGCTCGTGGAACACCGCGTCCAGGATGGATTCGATATGCTCGGCCATCGCTTCCTCGTCGGCCGGCAGCCAGGTGCGTCGCAGGTGCAACGCGTTGCTCACCCGGTCGAGGCGCCTGCGCTGGATCTCGCCGACGCGGTCGCGACAGTGGTTGGCGAGCCGCTCGATCTCGGTGCGATAGGGAGTGTCGCGAAAGACGTCCAGGGCGACCGAGCCCAGCTCGAGCGCCGCGGCCGTGGCCACCGAGACGTAGTCCGGGTCGAAGCCCGCCCACGTCCACACCTTGACGCGCCCGTCACGGTGGGTCGCCAGGCCGTATAGCTCCTCGAGAAGCTTGAGGTCCTCGCGGGCCTGCGGGTACTTGATGTCAAAATTGTCAATGACCCGCTGAATCGTGACGTGCTCGCCGTTTTGCAGCCATTGCAAGATGGCGTGGGATCGTCGGGTCGCGGCAAATGTGTTTCGTGCCGACATAACTGCTCCGCTTGTGTGTCATGGGGCACCTGCAACGAATGTGGACAGTGTAAACACGAAATCGTCACGGATACAAATTAGAAATATTCAAAGTGCCGTGAACGATCACGTGGCCCTGCCCTTCGATGCAGATCGCCGGTGTCACTGTGCAAAATTCTTCGCGCTCGTTCGCCGGCGGGTTTTAGGGGAGCCTCGGGAGGCGCCGGCCCGACCTGATACGGAGCGGTCGAGCCGGCATGGAGGGCTTGCCCCTACAGGTACGCGTCCAGCGCGCTGGTGTCGCCGGACTTGATGCTGACCAGTCGCGAGCCCACCTCGGGCAGGAGTTGGTGGATGAAGAAGCGCGCCGTCTGCAGCTTGGACTCCCAGAAACGCACCTCCTCGTTATCCTCGGCGAGCTGGGCGCGCGCCTGGGCGTCGGAGGGGTCGACGCTCTTGGCGTCCCACGCCTCGGCGAGCTTGGCGTGCGCGGTGACCGCCTGGCGCAACAACAGCCGCGCCGACTCCACCAGCCCGAACATCCTCAAGAATGGAGTGGCGTGGAGCAGCGGATATTCCGGGTTTTCCCGCCCCTGCTGCCCAAAGCCGAAGGCGGCCTCGGCCAACGCGTTTTTGGCGGCGTCGAGCTCCCCGGCGAGCTCGCCGAAGGTCTCGTCGTCGCGCAGGCGCTCGACAAACCCGTTGGTCTTTTGCAGCCAGGTCAAAAAGAGCCCGCCGTTTTTCTGGCGCATCTTGCGCCCCAACAGGTCGAGCGCCTGGATGCCGTTGGTGCCCTCGTAGATCGAGGCGATCTTGCAGTCGCGCATGCACCGCTCCACGCCGTACTCGGTGATGTAGCCGTAGCCGCCGTGGACCTGCATGGCGATCTCGGTCATCTTGAAGCCCACGTCGGTGGAGAAGGCCTTGCACACCGGCACGAGCAGATCGACGAGGTCCTGGGCCTCGGTCTGGGCGGCCTCGTCGTCGCTATGTTCGCCGATGTCGGCCAGCAAAGAGGTGTTGTACAGCAAGGCGCGGATGGCTTCGCCGTAGGCCTTCATGGTCATCAGGTTGCGGCGCACGTCCGGGTGCTCGATGATCGCCACGGCCTTGGCGTCGGGGCTGCGGTCGGTGACCTTGGCTCCCTGGGTGCGCTCCTTGGCGTAGGTCAGCGCGAGCTGGTAGGCGACGTTGCCCAGCGCGACTCCCTGCAGGCCGGTGGCCAGGCGCGCCTCGTTCATCATCTGGAACATATACACCAGACCCTTGCGGCGCTCGCCGACGAGCCAGCCGCGGCAGTCGCCCTCGTCGCCGAAGCTCACCGCGCAGGTCGGCGAGCCGTGGATGCCCATCTTCTCCTCCAGGTTGGTCACGCGCACGTCGTTGAATTGACCGTCGGAGGGGCGCACCTTGGGCACGATGAACAGGCTGATGCCCTTGGTCCCGGCGGGATCGCCGGGCACCCGCGCCAGCACCAGGTGGACGATATTGTCGGTCAACTGGTGGTCGCCCTGGGAGATGAAGATCTTGTTGCCGGTGATCCAGAAATAGTCCTCGCCGTCGACCTCCTCGGCAGAGGTGGCGAGGTCGCCGACCGCCGAGCCCGCCTGAGGCTCGGTCAGACACATCGTGCCCGTCCACTGGCCGGTGTACATGTTCTCGACGTACAGATCGCGCTGGGCGTCGGAGCCGAACGTCTCGATGAGGGCCCCCGCCGCCGAGGTCAGCCCCGGAAAAAACGCAAACGAGGGGTTGCTGGCGATGAAAAATTCGGTGGCCGCGATCGCCAGGGTCGACGGCAGCCCCTGGCCGCCGTACTCCACGCTGCGGCTCGGGGCCACCCAGCCGCCCTCGCAGAAGGCGTCGTAGACCTCTTCGAAGACCTCGGGCACGTACACCTTGCCGTCCTCCAGGCGCACCCCCTGGTGGTCGGCCGTCGCCGCGCGGGGGGCGAGCTGTTCGTCGGCGAATTTGTACGCCTGGCCGAGCACCATCTCGTACAGCTCACGGGTGTAGCCGTCGTAGGCGCTCAACTCGTTGACCGTCTCGTAGTTGGGGTTGTCGAAGATGGCGAAGTTGACGTCGCGCATATCGGCTTTGAAATGACTCATCGTCGGGCTCCTCATGCAGTGTGTGGTTCGGGCAATTTTGAGCTGTCACTCATGGGCCGCATCATAGGGCAAGGGCGACCGGGTCGACAAGACTGAATGGCCATTCATTCACCGCCGAGAACCGGGAGAAACACAAAGGGTTTTGCGACAATGCAACGGTCGTGGTACCAGTGGGGAGCGCGGACAAGCGGGATGCCAGGCGTAGGGATGCGTTGGACGCATGCGCGCGGCTCGGAGATTGACAGCTTTTGCGCCTTGCTGTAATCGAATGGGCTTCATCGTACGGCGCCGATGCGGCATCGGAGCAGGTTTTTACGGAGGTTGCATGTTACTCGTCGGGATTACGCTATTTCTGATTCTCATCGGCCTGGGCTTCTTCGCCTACGGAGCCTTCGCTCTGTCGAAGTATGCCTTTCGCCTGGGGACCGGGACGGGGCTTTTGACCCTGCTCTTCCCGCCGTACACCTTCTACTTCGCGGTGTTCAAGTTGGAAGAGGACGGCAAGTCGTGGCCCACGGCCAGTTGGGCGTTCGGCATCATCGTCAGCGTGTTGCTGATCGTGTGCTTCTGGCCGGACCTCAGCGCGCTGATGAGCGGCGACATGGATCACTTCAAGACGGCGCAGGCCAGCGCGCAGGCGGACACCGACGCGCCTGCCGACGACGCCGCCGCCGACGACACCGCCGCCAAGAGCGACCAGAAGCCCGCCGAAGAGGCTAAGGCCGACGACACCGCCGCGGACAAAGCCGCGACCGGCGATCAGGCCGCCAAAGACGGCGACAAAGCCGCCGACGGTACCGCCGCCAAGGACGACGCGGCTGCCAAGGACGGGGCCAGCGCTGGCGCCGCCGACAAGGCCGCCGGCGACAAGACGGCGACGGCCAAGACCGCGGCCGCCAAATAGTCGAACGCGCGAACGAATAAACAAAGGAGCCCGGCAAGTTGCACTACTTGCCGGGCTCTTTTGCGTCGTGCGCGTTTCGAGCAGCGCTAACTGCGCTGCTCTTCGTAGATCAGCCGAAGGCCCTTCAGGGTCAAAAACTCGTCGACTTCGTCGATGATGTCGGTCTCGTTGGCGATGAACCGCGCCAGACCGCCGGTGGCGAGCACGTGGGTGTCGGGGCCGAGCTCGTCCTTCATGCGGGTGACGATCTCGCGCACCAGGCCGGTGTAGCCGTACAGCAGGCCCGACTGGATGGAGGTGACCGTGGTCTGGCCGATGACCGAGGGGGGCTTGGCCAGATCGACGCGCGGCAGCTTGCTGGCGTGGTGGAACAGCGCCTCGCTCGAGATGGTCACCCCGGGGGCGATGGCACCGCCTTTGTAAGCGCCCTCGGCGGTGATGGCGTCGAAGGTCGTGGCCGTGCCGAAGTCGACCACCACCAGGCTGGTCTGGAAGCGCTTCCAGGCAGCCACGGCGTTGACCAGCCGATCAGCGCCGACCTCGCGCGGGTTCTCGTAGAGCACCGGCATGGTCGGATGGACGGTCTGGCCGACGACCATCGGCGATAGCTCGAAGTAGTCCTCGACCATGCCGATGAGCGCGCGCTCCATGGGCGGCACCACGCAACTGATGATGGCGTCGTCGATGCCGTCGGGGTCGAGGCCGGCGAAGTGAAACAGCTCGCGCAGCAGGATGCCGTGCTCGTCGCTGGTGCGCCCGTGGTGGGTCTGAATGCGCCAGTGCTTGATGAGCTGGTCGCCGCCAAAGACGCCCAGCACGGTATTGGTATTGCCCACATCGATGACGAACAGCATGAGATTTCACCTGGTTAAACGAATCACGCCAAGAGACTTCACTGGACATTGCTCGACGCCGAACACTATGTTCAAGGCGCCGCCCGCGCAACACTCGCCGGGCGCGTCCTGATACCGAGCGTTTTTCCTTCGGTTCCACCATGGGCACATTTCTCATCCGCCGTCTACTGGCCTCGGTGATCGTCATCTTCGGGGTGGTCACGCTGGTCTTCTTCGTGCTGCGCGCGGTGCCCGGCGATCCCGTCGAGTCCATCCTCGGCGAGCAGGCCCTGGCGGTCGACAAAGAGGCGATGCGCGAGTGCCTCAACCTCGACAAGCCCCTGTGGCAGCAATACGCGCTGTTCTGGGAGGACGTCGGCAACGGCACCCTCGGCGAGCTGTGCGACGAGCGCGGGGTGACCGTGGCCGACAAGCTCGAGCAAAATATCCCGGCGACTTTTCAGCTGGCCGCCGCCAGCCTGGCCATCGCCTTACTCATCGCCATGCCCCTGGGGGTGGCCTCGGCGCTCAAGCCGTATTCGTGGGTCGACAACAGCTCGGCGGTGCTCGCCTTATTGGGCATCTCCATTCCCAATTTCTGGCTGGGTCCGATGCTGCTCATCCTGTTCAGCATCACCCTGCAGGCCCTGCCCAACCCGGGAAGCGAGGTCACCGGACTGTCCTCGCTGGTGCTGCCGGCGATCACGCTGGGCACGGCGCTGGCCGCCAAGCTCACGCGCATGACCCGCTCGAGCATGCTGGAGGTGCTCAACCAGGATTATGTGCGCACCGCCAAAGCCAAGGGAAACTCCGGTTGGCGAGTGACCATCAAGCACGCGCTTCGAAACGCGCTCATCCCGGTGGTCACCGTGCTGGGCCTGCAATTCGGCGCGCTTCTGGGAGGCGCGATCATCGTCGAGAAGGTGTTCGCCCGCCCCGGGCTGGGCACGCTGTTGCTCGACGCCATCAACTCGCGCAACTACGTCATCGTGCAGGGCTGCGTGCTGTTCATCGCGTTCGCCTACGTGGTGGTCAACTTCATCACCGACCTCGTGTACAGCTGGATCGACCCGAGGATTCGCTATGATTGACGCTATCAAGTGGATCGTCTCGCTGCTCATCGCGCGCCGCGACAAGGTCAGCCCGCTGGCCTGGGTGGGCCTGGGCGTGCTCGTGCTGGTCATCCTGGTGGCGATCTTCGCGCCCTTTCTGGCGCCCTACGACCTCCACTTCGTCGACGTCACCCAGCAGTTGCAGGCACCGTCGGCCGCCCACTGGCTGGGCACCGACGAGAACGGCGCCGACGTGCTCACCAAGATCATCTACGGCACCCGCGTGGCCGTGCTCGTGGGGCTGGCCACGGTGGCCATCTGCTCGACGGTGGGCATCGTGCTGGGCTCGATCAGCGGGTATTTTGGTGGCTGGATCGACGAGGTGATCATGCGCATCACCGAGGTCTTGATGGCCTTTCCGGGCATCCTGCTGGCGATCCTGCTGATCTTCATCACCCAAAAACCCAGCCTGATGGCGGTCATCGGCGCGCTGTCGGTCTCCGGCTGGGCGGGCTACGCCCGGCTGGTGCGCGGCCAGGTGCTCTCCGAGCGCGAGCGCGACTACGTGGAGGCCTCGCGCGCGCTGGGCTTTCACACCCAGCGCACGCTGTTTCGCGAGATCGTGCCCAATATCATCGCTCCGGTGATCGTGCAGGCGACCTTCGGGGTGGCCGGCTCCATTTTGGCCGAAGCCTCGCTGAGCTTTCTGGGGCTGGGCCCCCAAGATCTGCCCAGTTGGGGCGCGCTGCTCGACCAGGGCGCCACCTATTTTCTGCTCACCCCCTACCTGGCGATCTTTCCGGGCGTGGCCATCATGATCACCGTGCTCAGCATCAACTTTCTGGGCGACGGCCTTCGCGACATTCTGGATCCGAGGGCGGTGACCCGTGCGCAATGACACAAGAGAAAGTTCCATGCCCATCGACCTCGATCAAATCACCGAAGATGACATCCGCGTGGCGGTCGGCCAATTGTTGGTGGTCGGCTTTCCCGGCGCCACCGAGGAGCCGCCCGAGGCCATCGCCGAGGCGCTGGAGAGCGGCCAGATCGGCGGGGTGATCCTGTTTCGGCGAAACGTCGACACCGTCGAGCAGGTGTGCGCGCTCAACGCGCGCATCCACCAGATCGCCGCCGACGCCCCCGAGGCGCCGTTCGTGGCCGTCGACCAGGAAGGCGGGCGGGTGGTGCGCCTCAAAGATCCGCTGACCCCCATCCCGCCGATGCGCGCGGTCGGCGACATGGCCGACCAGCGCCTGACCGCCGACGTCAGCGAGGTCATCGCCACCGAGGTGGGCGCGCTGGGCTTCAACCTGAACTTCGCGCCGGTGCTCGACGTCGACACCAACCCGCTCAACCCGATCATCGGCGACCGCGCCTTTGGCAGCGATCCCGAGACCGTGTCGCGGGCGGCAGGCGCGTTTTTGCTCGGCCACCACACCGCCGGGGTCATCCCCTGCGGCAAGCATTTTCCGGGCCACGGCGACACCTTGCTGGACAGCCACAAGGCACTGCCCGCGCTCAAGCACGACATGGAGCGCCTCGAGCGTGTCGAGCTCGAGCCGTTTCGCCGCGCCATCAGCGCCGACATCCCCATGCTGATGACCGCCCACATGCTGCTGCCGGCGCTCGACCCCGAGTACCCGGCCACGCTCAGCGAGGCGATCATCGGCGGCTTGTTGCGCGACAAGCTCGGCTACGATGGCGTGGTCATCACCGACGATCTGGAGATGCAGGCGGTCGCCGATCGCTACAGCATCGACGAGATGGTCACCCTGGGTCTGCGCGCCGGCATCGACATTTTTCTGATCTGCCATACCGAACAAGAGTGGAAGCGTGCCTATGATAAACTCGTCGAGCTGGCGAGCGGCGGGCGCGACGACCTGACGCGGGTGTTGCGCGCTGCCGAGCGTGTCAGCCGGCTCAAGCGGGCGATGCTGGGCAACCAGCCGCGCCCGTGGGCGCCGGCCGACCACTGGCGCGACCTGCTCGGTTGCGCCGAGCATCGCCAAACGATGGCGCGCGTACATTGGGACACAGACGTCGAGCGCGTCGACCCGACCGAAGCCGATTGAGCGATGTCCGAGCTGGACACAACCAGCACCACCCCTACCCCCGCCGAGACCAGCGGCGCCCAGGCGACTCTGCCCGCCCCTGCCGATGGCCAACCGGCCCCGAGCACCCGGCGCTTCGGCACCTTCGGCGGGGTGTTTACGCCCACGCTTTTGACCATCCTGGGCGTGATCATGTACCTGCGCCTGGGGTGGGTGGTGGGAAACGCCGGGGTCTTCGGCACGCTGGCGATCATCTTCATCTCGTTTGGCATCACGGCCTGCACGGCGCTGTCGATGTCGTCGATCACCACCAATATTCGCATCGGCGCCGGCGGGGCCTACTCCATCATCGTGCAGTCGCTGGGCCTGGAAGTCGGCGGCAGCGTGGGCATCCCGCGCTTTATCGCCCAGTCGCTGGCAGTGACGATGTACGTGTTCGGCTTCCGCGAGGGCTGGCGCTGGTTTTTCCCGACCCACCCGCCGCTGCTGGTCGATTTCGCGGTGGCCGTGGTCATCTTCGGCATCGCCTACCTGAGCGCCAACCTGGCCATCCGCGTCCAATACGTGATCATGGCCGTCATCGTGGCCTCGCTGGTGGCGGTGGTCGTCGCCGCGCTGCACGGCTCGATGCAGCATCCCGCCGCCCAGATCTCACTGTGGGGGACCTACCGAGGCTCGCCGGAGAACGGCCTGTCGGGCACCAGCTTCTGGACGGTGTTCGCGGTCTTCTTTCCGGCGGCCACCGGCATCATGGCCGGGGCCAATATGTCCGGCGAGCTCGAGGAGCCGCGAAAGAGCATCCCGGTGGGCACGATCGCGGCCATCGGGCTCAGCCTGGTCATCTACCTGTTGCTGGCTTATTGGCTGGCGCGCTCGGCGACGCTCGACGAGTTGGTGCGCAACTACACCGCGCTGGCCGACGCCTCCGCGTGGCCGCCGGCGGTGCTGGCGGGCTTGTTGGGGGCGACGTTTTCCTCGGCGCTGGCGACCACGGTGGGGGCGTCGCGCATCCTGCAGGCCATGGCCGCCCATGGCATCGTACCCGCCAGCGGCTGGGTCGCCCAGCGCACCAAAAAGGGCGAGCCCAGAAACGCCCTGCTGGTGACCGCGGCGATCACGTCGCTGGCGCTGCTTTTGCGCGACCTCAACGCCGTCGCCCCGCTGATCACGCTGTTTTTCTTGATCACCTACATGATGATCAACCTGGTGTTGTTCATCGAACAGACCCTCGATCTGCCCAGCTTTCGCCCGCTGATGCGCATCCCGCGCGTCATCCCGCTGGTCGGCGCCAC
Organism: uncultured delta proteobacterium; assembly: GCA_963697525.1. Lineage (GTDB taxonomy): Bacteria > Myxococcota_A > Bradymonadia > Bradymonadales > Bradymonadaceae > Bradymonas. Next base: position 3,153,729 of record OY969087.1, on the reverse strand, counting down.
CGGCTCGCTGGTGGTCATGTTCATCGTCAGCCCCACGTTTAGCATCATCGCGCTGGTGGTGGTGCTGTCGGTGTATATGTGGCTGGTGCGCCGCCACGTGCAGGCGCCCTTCGAGGACGTGCGCAGCAGCCTGTTTGTGGCGATGGCCGAGTGGGCGGCCGAGAAGGTACACAGCCTGCCGGTGGCCGCCGAACGCGCCTGGAAGCCCAACCTGCTGTTGCCGGTGGCCAACGTGCGCGAGCTGCGCGGGAGCTTCCAATTCATCACCGACATCGCCGAGCCCAACGGTTCGGTCAAACTGGTGGGCCTGGGGCGCACCGAGCGAAGCTACGGCTTCGAAGACGAGCTGTTCGAATTTCGCGAGGCGTTTCGCGAACGCGGCGTGTCCGCCTCGTCGACGGTGATCTATGCCAAGGACGCCACCGACGCCCTGCTCGCGGGCATGCAGGCGCTACGAGGGGCGTTCTTCAAGCCCAATATCGTCTTCGTTCAACTGCCCGACGACCGCGCCCAGGAAGACGACCTGCGCGCGATCATCACCGAGGCGCAGCGCGAATTGCTGGGCACCCTGCTGTACGCCCCCCACCCCAAGGCCGGCCTGGCGCGCCAGCAGCACATCAACGTGTGGATCCACGATCGCAGCCCGGACTGGCAGTTGACCATGGAGATCGGCAACCTCGACCTGTCCATCCTCATCGCCTACAAGCTGCAGACGAATTGGCGGGCGAAGCTGCGCCTGGTCATGGTCGTCGAGGATCCCGCCAACCTCGACAAGGCCAACGCCTTTCTCAACCAGCTCGAGGACTCCGCGCGCATCCCCGGCGCCGAGGTGGTCGTGGCCACCGGTGACTTCGAGACGTTCGTCGTCGAGGCGCCCCGCGCCGACCTCAACATCTTCGGCATGCTCGCCGCCCCGGACTTCGACTTCATGCGCCGCATGACCGAGCAGACCGGCGCGAGCTGTTTGTTCGTGCGCGACTCGGGCGTGGAAAACGCCCTGGCGTAAACGCGCTGGCCTCACCAGCCCGCGCGGATCGTCAAACGCGTGCCAAACAGGGGCTTGCCGACGACATCGGCGATGCGGGCGATGTAGTTGGCGGCGTTCTCGCCTCCGTAGAGCGCGATATTGACGCCCACAGGGCGGGTGATCAGGCCCAGCGAGGCCCCGGCGAGGATGCCCGGAACGTCGGTGCGCCCGGTCTGCCGCTCGAGGTAGGCGCTGTTGTACAGGCTCGCCTCCACAAACGCCTTGGCCTCGGCGCCGATCATGAAGTGGAAGTCGTAGCCGGGGGTGCTCGTCCACTTGAAATAGCCGGGCGCCTGCCACGACACCTCGGCGCGGGCGACCGCGCTGCGCACCCGCACCGGCTCGAAGCCGAGCTCCAGGCTGGTCTTCAAAAAGGACCACGGCGTGTAGCGCGCCCCCAGGTAACCGATGCCGGTGTCCTCGTAGGCGAGGTAGCCGCCGCCGGCCAACGCCTGGATATGGTCGACGCCGGGGATGGGGATGGCCGCGGCGCGCAGCAATCCCACGTCCACCTGATCGAGCGCGGCAAAGACGAGGTCGGTGGACAGCCCCCAGCGCGGAATGGACGCGCTCAGATACCACTCCGGGGTGCCGACGACCCGGGTATTGATGGTGGTGGAGCTGTGGATTCCGTTGCCGGTCGTGGTCGTGCCGATATGCTGGTTGCGCTTGGTCTCGGCGACCGCGCCGACGGTCGCGCCGAACCAGTCGGTGATCTGGACGTAGGCGCCGTAGAAAAACTTGCCGTAACCGGTGGAGTTGCCGTCGAAGGTGATCTGGCCGTTGGCGTCGCGGGGCAGCTCGTCGGGCGCCACTGAGTCGCCCGTATCGAAGATCATCAGGCGCACCAGCGACTTCCAATCCTGATTGCGCGTCTCCAGGGCAAAGCCGTCCCAGCCGCCGCCGAGTTGGGCGGACTTGGCGCCCTCGGAGGTGCATAGGGTGTAGTCGCTGAATTTGTAGTTGTCCCCCAGCCACGTAAATTGGGTGCTCCACCGCGCGTGCTGGTCGCCCTCGTCGAGCCAGCGGTACAGCCGGTCGAACCGGGCGTCCAACACCGTGCGATAGTTGGAGAAGTCGAGCTGAAAGCTTCGCGCTCGGCGCGCGCGGGCCAACGCGTCCAGCGCCTCGGAGTGGCATTGTTGGGCGTAGAGGGTGGCCGGAAGACACGTGACGGCGACCAGCACGACGGCGCCCAGGTACTTGCTGCATGATTTCATGATCGGTCGAAGCTCGAGTCGCTGACTACCGCCACAGTAAAGGGCGTGCGCCGCCCAGCAAGGCTCGGGGCGCTGCCCTCGTGACGGCCGTGGCGGCGCTGTCCGGATTCACAACAGGGACGAGCCCGCCCCGCGGCTTATTCAACGAAAGCCCACGCCGTAACCGCCTTAGTTAGAGACGCATTTGAATTGGACGCAGGACTCGCCGGCGGGACAGTGGGCGTCGATCTCGCACTCGCGGCAATAGTTGTTCCAGCAGGTATTCGATACGGTGCCGCAGCGCGGGCAGGCATTGGGATGGTTCTGACAAAAGCCCGAATAATAATTGTCCGAGTAATCGGCTTTTTGATGGCGGGGGTGGTAGCAACCAGCCACACATTGGCCGAACTGACAGACCTCGCCTGGGCTGCAGTCGGTATAGTCGGCGCAGCCGCCGGCCGAGGTGTCCACGCAGGAGCCGTGGGCACAGGTCTGCCCCGATCCACATTGCGTGTCGGAGCTACACCCATCGGTGCAGTAGTTGCGCACGCATCGCTGGCCGCTGGCACAGTCGCCGTCGGCGCTGCAGGCATGTTGGACGCACTGGCCTTGGATGCAACCGCCGGAGATCGCCCACCCCGAGGCATACGATGCCACGTCCGGCGCCGCACAGTCGAAGATGGAGCGACACTCCGGCACCGCCTCGCCGACCCCCGAGGAGGTTAGAAAGATCCGCGTCAGCCGGCCCACATTCCCCTCGTCGAGCCCGGTAAACCGCACCCACACCTGCTGACCCACGGGCAGAAAGTCGTCGAGTTGGAGCACGCCGCTGGGAAAGGTGAAGCTCGATGGGGACAGGCCGCCGACGTATTCACCGGGCAAACTGGCGATGTCGACGACCTCGAGGGGCGTTCCATCGGTCAGCGAGGTGCGGCTGGGATACGGCGAGATGCGCGCCGTGGTGATGTAGGCGCCGGTGCGCGTGCCGCCGATGGCCGGATTCCCATCGAAGGTCTCGATGAGCAGGTAGTTGTCGACCATCCACGGGCGGGTGCCGTCGGCGCTGCCCGACAGGCTGACGGTGCGATCGTCGCTGCGCTCCAGACACAGCGTGACCTGGTGGAGCACTTTGAGACCGGGATAGACCGCCGAGTCGCCGTTGCGCGTCTGGTAGACGGAGGTGTCCTTCTCCGGGATGTCCGGCGTGATCTGCAGCGAGGTATAATCGCTCATGTCCAGGCAGCCCGCCCCCTTGGGGTCGATGTCCCCGGCGACCTGTAGCTTGACCGCCGAGCGTGAGCGCGGCAGCACACAGCCGCCGGCGGTGCGCGCGGAGACGTCGACGCTGACGATGCCGCTGGGGCTGAGCACTTCCGCCTTCAGCGACACGTCGCCCGAGCTTGCCTGCGCCGCGGGCGGCAGCGCGATGGTGACCACGCCGCTGGCCGCGCCCGCCGTGGTCGGTTGCCCGTCAACCAACACGCTGCCGGCGACAAAGCCCAGGTTCGACAACGCGATATGCAACTCGGCATCGTCCGTGCCCGAGCGCCGCTCGAAGGCGATGTGAATACGCACCCGATCGTGTTGAAGCAGCGGATCGAAGCCGTTGCCGATGGGGTCGGTCTCCGAGGGCAACGGCGTCGTATCGAAGAGCGTGGTGCCCGTGCGAATCACGTTGTCGCCGCACTGGCTCTGCACGCAACTGCCCTCGACGAGCACGTAGCCCGGCCGGCAGCCGCACGTGTAGCCATCGGCGGCGCTGGCGTCGTTCTGGCAGATGTCCTGAGGCTGGGCCGGACAGCCCGCGCTACCACAGGCGCCGGCGTCTGAGGCTGCCAGACACTGTGTCAGTCCCACGCGCACAAAACCGGCCTCGCAATCACACAGCGCCTCGCCGCCGACCACCGAGCAACTGCCGTGTCCGCCGCAATCCTCCAGGTCGCATGGCCCCGCTTGAGCGCAGGCCCCGTTCTGACAGATCTGGTTGGATTGAGCGCAATCGGTGCGCACCTCGGCAGCCGAGTAGTCACAAGTGCCCGTGGACGGGTCACAGACCCCCGACCCGGCGTAGGTCACCGCCACGTTGCCATCACAGGACGCCTGCGGCAGCGTGTCACAGCTCGCCGGGCATGCACGAGCCGTGTCCACCGGGGAGTCGGTCGCGTCATGTACGAGGTCCGAGGCGTCGCTTACGCCGGTGTCAGCGCGATCGCTGCCATGGCCGGAATCAGCCGTCCCCGAACCGCCCCCAGAGACCGCGGGGTCGGTGCTACACGCCACGATTAGACATGCCAACAAACACAGAATGACCAACAAGGTGCGACGATACGTCCCCACGCCCAACATACTTCGGCTCCTGCAGGCTAACTTTCGACCAGTGGGTCAGAAATAGCAGGCGTGCGACCAAATGTCCAACGCTCGGGTCCACACGAATTGGAGCGTCGGCGCGGGATGTAACATAGATGTCACCCCCGGCGGCGGCTGTCGGGCTAGCATGGGGCGGTCGCACGCTCGAGACCACTGATTTGTTGTTCGTTGGAGTAACGATGCACACACGACATCGCGCCGCCGCAGCCCTCGTACTTTTTGTGACCGCGTTGCTCTCGGCCAGCGGTTGCTCGACGCCGAGCGCGTCCGCCACGCCCGACCACCAACAGCGCGAGCCACAATCGGCCGGGACCGGCGATGCGACTGCCCCAGCGACGGCGGTTCGATTGAGCCCGGACGTCGAGGGCTGGACGACCGCCAACCGCGCCGCCATCAACGAGATGCTCGCCAGCCACGGCGCGAGCGCAAAAGGCACGCCTTCAGGCGCGCCGGTGGCGGTGTTCGACTGGGACAACACCATCATCAAAAACGACATCGGCGACGCCACCATGCGGTGGATGATCGCCCACGATCTCATCTACCAGCCGCCAAAGAAGGATTGGAAGAAGACCAACACCGCGCTCACCGACGCGGCCGTCCACGCGCTGGGCAAAGCCTGCGACGACGCCGCAGCCCCCGGCACGTTGTTGGAGACGCAGGCCGGGGACAAACCCAACGCCTGCGGCGCCGAGATCTGGAGCGTGTATGCCGACGGCAAGACGACCGCGGGCGAGGCCGCTTGGACCAACCCCACCACCGCCACCATGGAGCAGCCCTACGCGTGGGCCGCCCAACTGCAGGCCGGCCACACGCCCAAGGAGGTCAACGCGTTTGCGCTGAAGGCGTTCGAGGAGCGGTTGAACGCGCCCATCGAGGGCGGCGAGTACATCCGGGTGTACCAACCGATGAAAGATCTCATCGCCAAGCTCCATCAGGACGGCTTCGACGTGTGGATCGTTACCGCCTCCCCGCAGCACGTCGTCGAGGCACTCTCCGAGCACGCCGGCGTGCCCGCCGACCACGTCGTGGGCATCAGGAGCGTCGTCAGCGCCGGCAAGCTCACCTACGACCTGCAGGAATGCGGCCCGGCCAAAGACGGCGACAACACGGTGATGACCTACGACGTGGGCAAGCGCTGCTGGATCAACAAGGCCATCTTCGGTGTGCCCGCCGACCAGCAAATGAGCATTCCGAAGCGGCCCAGCGAGCGCCCGGTGTTCGCCGCCGGCGACTCCGACACCGATGTGGGCATGCTCGACGACGCCACCGCGCTGCACCTGGTGCTCGACCGGCACAAGCACAAGGTGATGTGCCGGGCGCAGGCCAACGCCGACGGCCACTGGCTCGTCCAGCCGATGTTCATCGATCCCAAGCCCGAGCGTGCTCAGCCGTATTCGTGCCCACAAGCACGGTGATGGATATCCCACCTGCTTTTGCGTGCGAGAAGTTTACCAAACGCTTCTCCTGATCTATCGTGTCTCCATCGAGTAACTAGAACATGGCGGCCTCGACGTCTTAAACGGTAGGTGAGGCGTGGCAACACCGAAGGGCAATTCCCAGAACCGAGGCCTCTTTGTAGGGGACGGTCAGCTCGCGCACGTCTGTAGGCAGCGAAACTGGGCGCAGACGCCGCTGGGCTCGATCGCCGGGTGGCCCGAGGCATTGCGCTCGACCGCGAATCTGGTGCTGAATTCCCGGCTTCCCATGACCTTGGCGTGGGGCCCGCAGTTCGTTCAAATCTACAACGACGGCTACGTGCCTATCCTCGGCGAGAAGCACCCAGAGGCGCTGGGACGTACGGTTCGCGAGACCTACCCGGAGGCGTGGTCGACCATCGACCCCTTGCTCATGGAGGTGTGGGACACGGGCACGGCCATCTGGCGCGAGAATATGCGCTTCGTTCTCACCCGCGATGGGCGACTCCAAGAGACGTATTTCACGTTTTCGTATAGCCCGGTGCACGACCACCAGGGCAACGTCGCCGGTGTGTTGTCGGCTGCTGTCGAGACCACCCACGAGGTGGTCGAGCGGCGACGCTCGGCAGTGCGCCATCGACTCGACGGCGTGCGCGGCAATTCCATCGCCGGCTTTTTGAAGCAAACCCTGGCGTGCCTCAAAGAGGCCTCGGCCGATCTGCCCTTTTGCTTGCTGTGCCGGCTTTATCCTGACGCGCGCACTTTGGACATCATGGCGGACACGGCCGCTGAGCAAGAGCGCGTGTTCGACGTTGAAAACGTGGCGGCCCAAATCCCCTGGGAGCGTCTGCAAGATCTCTCCTCGATCATCGACCTGCAACTCGGCCCATTTGCACAACTCGAGCTGACGGACGACCAGCAAGCCAGGCTCGGCGGGGTGACCCTGCTGCCGATCTCGAGGGGCAGCGACCACTCCAGGCGCTGCGTCTACGCCGTGGTCGCCGGCATCAGCGAGTACGTGCCCCTGAAAGAGTCGTTTCGCCAATTCCTGGCCGATATCCAACAGCTCATTCGCCGCAACGCCGAAGACCTGCGTCACCGCGAACTGCGCGTGGCCGAGGCGGAGAACCGCTATCGGGCCGTCTTCGATCATGCGCCGGATGCGATGTTTTTGACGGCGCCCGACGGAACGATCCTGGCGGCCAATCCCGCCGCCTGCGAATTATTCGGGTACAGCGAAGACGAAATCCGCCAGGTAGGCCGCGACGACGTCCTCGACGGGGAGGACCCTCGCGTCGGCCACATCCTCGCCCAGAAGAAAGCTCACGGCAGCGTGCGCGCCCAGGTCAATTGCGTCCACCGCGACGGCACGCGCATCCCCTGCGAAGTGAGCTCGAACGTCTACCTCGACGCTCGCGGCAACGAGCGCACCAGCGTGGTGCTGCGCGACATTCGCGCCCGCCTGGAACTCGAGGCCGACCTGCGCCAGGCACAGAAGCTCGACGTCGTCGGCAAGCTCGCCGGCAGCATCGCCCACGACTTCAACAACCTGTTGACCGCCATTCACGGCGCCGCCCAGATGCTCGAGTTGCAGGTGGAAGCAGGCTCGGAGGCCGCCGAGGATTTGCTGGTGGTCAACGAGGCGTGCTCGCGTGCCGCTGATCTGACGCGGCGACTCCTGGCGTTTACGCGCCGCCAGCCCGTGCGCGCTCGCCACCTCCACTTGCCCGCCGTCGTTCACGAACTCGATCGCATGGTGCGTCCGCTCATCGGCAACAACATCGAGATGGTCAGCGCCGCGCCGGGCGACCTGTGGACGGTCTACGCCGATCGCCTGGGCATCGAACAGGTCCTGTTGAACCTGGTGGTCAACGCCCGCGACGCCATGCCCGCCGGCGGTGAGCTGACCATCGAGATGACCAACGCCGACGTCACCGACGCGCGCACCTGTGTGCTGGGGCGTGCCATGCCGCCAGGGCCCTACGTTCAAATGACCGTCACCGACACCGGCGCCGGCATTGAGGCCGACGACGTCGCCGAGATCTTCGAGCCATTCTTCACCACCAAACCCGAGGGCACCGGACTGGGGCTAGCCACCGTCGCCAGCGTCGTCGTCGACGCGCGTGGTCACATCTTCGTGGACAGCTCGCCCGGCAACGGCACCCGGTTTTCGATCTTCTTGCCGGCAAGTGAGGCGAGCGCGCCGCACGTGCCGGTGCTGACGACCTCGCCGGCCGACGGTAAGCTGCCCGCCGGGCGTATTTTGCTCGTCGAGGACCACCCGCTGGTGCGCAAGTCGACCGTGCGCATGCTCGCCGACGCCGGCCTCCAAGTCAGCGCGGCCAGCGGCGGCGCCGAGGCGTTGGCACTGCTCGCAGACAGCGCCCCCGACGCCTTCGAGGTAGTCATCTGCGACGTGATCATGCCTCAGATGAACGGCGAGGAGCTCGTGCGCCGCATCCAGCAGACCCACCCCTACTTGAAGTTTCTGTTTATCTCGGGCTTTCCCCAAAACGCCTTTCTCGACGTCGCCTCCGACCTGGACGTCGACCTGCTCATCAAGCCGTTTACCCAGCCCGAGCTGGTCGCCAAGCTGCGCGAGCTGGTCGAGCCGGTGGGCTGAGCAGCTGAGCAGCTGAGCAGCTGAGCAGCTGAGGAAGCTGAGGAGCTGAGCAAGCGAAGAGCGAAGCAGCTGAAGAGGCATCGGATGCAAACGGAGCAGCTGAGGAGCAGCGGAGGCCGCTCCGATGCTCCGCTACTCCTCAGATCCTTCGCTCGCCTTCGCTGCCTCTTCAGCTGCTCCGAGCTCCGCTCCCTCAGCTAACTCCGCTCCCTCAGCTAACTCCGCGCCGCCGCCTCGACAAAATGCAGGCGATCGTTGCCCCACAACATCTGCTCGCCCACGAAAAACGTGGGCGCGCCGAAGGCGCCCCGCTCGACGGCCTCCTCGGTCAGGGCGCGCAATTCGTCTTTGATCGCCTGATCGGAGGCGAGTTCGACCACGTTCGCGCCATCGAAGCCCGAGCGCCCGGCCGCGTCCACCACCGCGTCGGCCTCGGACACGTCGACATCCTCGGCCCAATAGTCGCGAAACAGCGTCAGCGCGAACGCCGAGACCCGGTCGGCGTCAACATGCCGCGCGGCGACCAGCGCACGCTGGGCGAGCAGCGAGTTGATCGGAAAATGCGAGGACATCTGAAACGGCACACCGTAGTGGTCCGCCCACTGCCCCAGATCCTGGAACATCCAAGCCCCCTTGGGTTTGACCTTCGCCGGCATGGTATTGCCCACCGCCTTGAACACCGCGCCCAGCAAAAACGGCTTCCAGATCGCCTCGGTCCCCGCCCGCGCGGCCACCTCGTCGATCTGGGTGGCCGCCAGATAGCTGTAGGGCGAACCAATATCGAAGAAAAACTCGATGGGCTGACTCATCACGAACTCCTTAGCAACGGCAAAGCAAGTCGATTGGCGCGTGCCCGACGCCACGCGCCTCGCTTGGAAGCATGGGACACATTGGCCAGCCTGTCCACCGACTACGCTGCCAGCGGCGGAGGCCGCTCCGATGCTCCGCTGTTCCTCAGATCCTTCGCTCGCCTTCGCTGCCTCTTCAGCTGCTCCGAGCTCAGCTTTCTCCGCTGCTTCCGCTAGCTCCGCGCCAGCTCAGGCACCCCGTCTGCCATGCGAAAGACCAGCTCGACGTCCTTCAGGCTGCCTTCGCCCGACAAAAAGTCGGCCAGGGTCGCCGTGACGTTATTCTCGACGGCCTGGCGCAGGGGCCGGGCGCCGTAGCGCTCGTCGAAGCCGACGCGGATGAGGTAGTCGATGACCTCTTCGGTGGCGGTGACGCGGATGTTGCGCCGCTCGAGGCCCTCGCGGCCGAAGGCCTCGTCGAGGGCGCGCTCGACGAGCTTGCGGGCGGTGGCGCGGCCCAGCGAGCGGAAGGGGATGATGCGGTCGATGCGGCCGACGAATTCGGGGCGGAAGAACGCCTCGACGGCGCTCATGAAGTGCTGGCGCTCGACGTCGGCGCGTGAGACGGAGGCGTCGAAGCCCAGCGACTCGGGGCCCTCGCTGCCCAGGTTGGAGGTCATGATGATCACCGAGCCGGTCATGGGCACCGTCTGGCCGAGCGCGTCGGTGATGCGGCCCTCGCCCATTACCTGCAAGAGCAGGTCGAAGACGCTGGTGTGGGCCTTCTCGAGCTCGTCGAGCAGGATGACCTGGAAGGGCTGCTCGCGCACCCGGCGCACCGAATCGCCCTGCTCTCCTTTGTAGCGGCCGACCAGGCGCGCGGCCGACCAGGGGTCCTGGTACTCGCTCATGTCGAAGCGCACCAGCCGGTCCTCGCTGCCGAAGAGGTATTTGGCCAGCGTGAGCGCCGTCTGGGTCTTGCCGACGCCGGTCGGGCCCAGGAAGAGGTAGCTTCCGAAGGGGCGATCGGGCGGGTTGAGGCCGGCGCGGATCACCGAGACCAGGTCGACCATCGCGTCGGTGGCCTCGGGCTGGTCGAAGACCGCGCCCTTGAAGAAGCGCTCGATCGAGGGGATGTCGAAGTCGGCGTCGGCGTCGAGCAATTCGCGCGGCAGGCCGGTCTGCGAGGCGAACGCCTCGATGGCGTGCTCGGGTTGAAGCTCGGGGCGATCGTCTCCCTCGTCCTGCACGCCGCGGGTGCGGTGGGTGCGGGCCATGCGCTCGGCGAGGTCGACCGCCGGGCCGGGGTTGGCCCCGGCGTTGGGAAAGCGCCCAGTCAGCTCGATGATGCGCTGGCGGGTGTCGTGCGACAGGCGCACGCCGTGCTGGCGGCCCAGCCGAAAGCTCACCCGCTCGAGCACGGCGTCGGTCTTGGCCGGCGTCATCGGCTCGACGGGTAAGCGGCGAAGCGCGCGCAAAAAACTCGGCTGGCGCTGCTCGATGTGGGCGAGCTGCTCGGGGCGCGCCTCGGTGATCAGCACGAGCTCGCCGCTGATGATATGGGGCAGCAACAAGCCCGGGATGCCCTCGGCGTATTTCTCGTTGCCGGAGGCCTCCAACAGCTCGACGAGGTTGTCGGCGAAGAGGATCGCGCCGGTCCGCTGCGCCTCGCGGATGACCTCGATGACCCGCTCTTGCCATTGGCCCAAAAAGCGCATGCCGGCCATGAGCCGCCCGCCGCTGATCTGCCAGACGCCGGCCTCGTGGAGCACCTCCGGGGCCTTGCCGCTGATCATGCGCCCGACCGCGTCGTAGACGATGGCGGTCTTCCCCACCCCGGGCGGGCCGACAAGGAGCACGCTTCGCTCCCACTCGTCGGCCAGATAATTCAGCAGCGTCGTGACCTCGGCGCTTCGCTCGAAGGCGCGCGGGGCGTCCTTTTTGTCCAGGCGCCGGTGCAGCGGCTCGCCGACGGCCTCGAGGGTGGGCGCGTCGTCGTCGCCCTCGGCGACCACCAAGCCCGCCGGGGCGTCGACCTCCACCTGAAGACGACGCACGTCCATCGTGCGCTCGTCGGTGGCGCTATTGGCGGTGGCGATGAACGCGTGCAGCAGGTCCAGGCGCTGCTCGATGGCGTATTGGTCACATAGGTGCTCGCGGGCGGCGAGCTCGAGCTGGTCGGCGTCGGCGACGCTGAATTGAAGGGGAATCTCGGGCAAGAAGACGTCCAGCCGATCGCCGTCGTCGGACTTGCGGCTGGCGGCGATGAGGCTCAGCTCCACCTCGAAGATGCGCAGGCTGTCGACCACGGGAACGCGCAGCCGAAGCGTGCGCAGCGTGGGCGGGCTGTCGCCGACGGAGGCGTCGAAGCGCCACGGCTGAACCGGGGCGACCTTGCGCGCCAAAACGCGCATGCGCTCGAGCGCCTCGTCGACCGAGTCGGCGGCCGCGGCTACCGACTCCTCGCCAAATAGATAGGCCAGCACGCCGTGGCGACGCCGGTCGACGAGCACGTCCAATTGGAGAGTGCGCTTGCTCATGGGACCTCCGTCGCGGCGCCCTGCTCGATCGCGGCCGTCACCGCCGGCACCGAGTAGTCGAGGGCCAGCCTCTCAAAGATGAGCGCGGCGGCGAAGCGTCCGGCTCCGCCGCGGCTATCGGGCAACGCCAGGCGCGTGCCCAGCCGCGGCTGCTCGACGTGGCCGCCGCGCAAGATGAACTCGATGGCCAGATCCTCGCCGGCGGTGGCCTGCATGCCGCGGTCGTCCAGCTTGTCGATGAGCGCGCGCACGTCCGAGGTCCCCTGCCCCTCGGCGGTCAGCAGCGCCAAGCCGTGGTGACCGTGCGACGGCGGCTGGGGCGCCCACATATAGCCCGCCAGGGCCGAAAACGCCGCGAAGATGCCGGGGTGCTCGGCGGAGACGGCCAGCGCCGACCATTGTGACCACTCCTCGGCCTTCGACGCCACCTCGTCCAGCGCTCGCCAGCCGTCGCTCGACCAGCCGGCGACGGCCAGGTTGACGTCGAACGTCTGGGCGAAGCCGACCAGCCAGCGCCGCCAATGGTCGAGCAGCTCGCGCACCCGTCCGGAGAGCCCCTCGATCACCAGCGTGGCGCTGTCGGCGTCGGTGCTCGCCAGCGCCCGTGTCTGGCATAAAGTCCACGTCAAACGGCCAAAGATCTCGGCGGCGCGCTCGCTCCACCGATGCAGCTTGGGCTTGTCGAAGGAGGCGAACTCGGGGAGCTCCCACTCGCCGGTCTGCTCGCGGTCGGCCATCGCCTCGAGACTGCGGCGAAGCTCGCGCAATTGTTCGCGAAAGAGCTCGCGCTGGCGCACCCGCTCGGCGACCTCGTTGGGGATGGGCTGGCCCGACGACGCGCGCTGGTTGAGCTCGGCGAGCGCCTTGGCATAGGTCGCGTCGATGTGGCCGCGCTCGTCGCTCGCCTCCAGCGCTTCGAGCGCGTCGATGAGGTATTCGAAGCGGTCGTGCAGCCGCTCGGGCGCCCCCTCCAGGGTGTCGCCGTCGACGTGGTCGACGAAGAGTTGGACGCCGCGCGGCCGCGTCGATGCGCGTCGAGCGCGCGCCAGAGTGCGCAGCTCGAGCTGCATGCCGCCCTGCTCGTCGGGGCCGAGGACCGCGCGCGTGAGCCCGCGATCGGAGTCGTGGCCGGCGAGCTGGCGGGCCAGCGGCGTGATCAACTGCTGCTCGATGCGGTGGGCGAGTGTGCGCGCGCCGTAGCGCCGGTCGACGACGCCCGTGACCAGGTGCTCGACCAGCCGGCGGTCGACGTCGACCATGATCTGTCCCTGGCGAAGCCCGCGGCGCTCCAAAAGCTCGCGAAGCGTGCGCCGCGCGATGCGCCGCAAGGTCTCGGCGGACAGCGGCCGGTACGGCACCACCCGGTCGATGCGGTTGAACAGCTCCGGGCGAAAGAATTGCTCGGCCGCCCGGCGGTAGTGCAATTGGCGGTCGCGCTCGCCTTTTTCGGTAAAGCCCAGCCAGCGCTCCTCGCTGCCCGCCCCCAGGTTCGAGGTCATCAACACCACGGTGTTGGAGAAGTCGACGGTGCGCCCGGCCGCGTCGGTCAGCCGCCCGTCGCCCAGAAGCTGCAACAACAGGTCGAGCACCATCGGGTGGGCCTTTTCGATCTCGTCGAATAGCAGCACGCAAAACGGCTGGATGCGCACCCGCCCGGTCAATTCACCGTCGGGCTCGCGGGCCGTCCCGATGAGCCGGGTGGCCGCGGTGGGCTCGCCAAATTCGCTCATGTCGAAGCGCACCAGGCGGTCGCGCCCGCCGAATAGCTCGGAGGCCAGCGCCTTGGCCGTCTCGGTCTTGCCCACGCCGCTGGGCCCGATGAGCAAAAAGCTCCCCAGCGGGCGTTTGGGGTCGGTCAAGCCCTGCTCGGTGGCCACGATCAGCGAGGTGACCACGTCGGTGGCCTCGGGTTGGTCGAAGACGCGGCTGACGAACGCCTCCTCGACCTGGGAGGGCGTACGCCCCCGGCCGGGCACGAGCAAGCGCAGCGGCAAGCCCGTCTGGCGGTGGACCACCCCGGCGACCAGCTCGGGATCGATGCGCGCCTCGAGCTCCAACGCCTCGGTCAGTTCGCGCACCGCCGCCGTAAAGCATTGGCGCACCAGGCGCACGGCTTTCCCCGGGAAGGCCTCCTGGCGAAAATACCGCCCGCTGAGGCGCAAGATGGCCTCGACGGCGTCGGGGGTAAAGCGCACCCGCTGCTGGGCCTCGAGCGCGCGCACCAGGTCGGTGACCACAGCCAGCGTCTTGTCGAAGTCGAGCTCGGGCACCTGGATGCGCCGAAAACGCTCCACGAAGCCCGGCGCCTCCAGCCGGGCGGCCTCGAAGGTCGCCTCGGTGGCCTCGGCGATGACGCTAAAACGCCCCTGGTCGAGGTAGGGCTCGATGAAGCGGGCCACGTTGGAGTCGCCCTCGTAGGTCTTGCCGGCGCGCACCAGCCCCAACAGGTCGTCGATGACCAACACGTCGCCGCGCTCGTCGAGCTCCTCACAGATGGCCTCGGCGCGCTGCTCCCACTGGCCGATGATGCTCATGCCGGCGATGACGCGGTCGCCGCTGGTCTGCCAGACGTCGCGGCGCTGCTGGTAGGCCTGTTGCATCTCGAAGGTCTGGCTGGCGGCTTCCTCGACGATGGCCGTCTTGCCCGCGCCCGCCGGGCCGACCAGGCAGACGTGCGCCGCCGTCGAGGCGGTCATCACCTCGACGAGCTCGTCGACGAGCGTCTGGCGGCCGAACGCACGCCGAAGCGCGCCGTCCTCGGCGCGATGCGTCAGGTTGGTGGCCACCTGCACCAGCGCCTCGGGCCGGCGCATGCGCCCGCCGGGAAGCTCGCTGTCCTCGTCGCGGGGGTCGGCCGACGGAAAACCCAGGTCGACCGCCATCCTCTCGAGGCGCGCCGGATAGTCGGCCTTGAGCACCGACAGATCGGTCAGCTCGTTTTCCTCGGCCCAATGCTCCGCCCAGGCGCGTGCGCCCTCGTAGACCTCCTCCATGCCCGCGATGGCGAAGCACTCACCGGGCACCGCCGGGATCCACACATGCACGTTGTCGTCGCCACGGTAGCGCCCGGCGATGACGTGGGTCCACGCGTTCATGCTCACCGGCGGCCGCGCCGGGTCGACCTGGCGCTCGATCTCCATCCACACGTTGACCAACTGGGCGCTCTCCGGGGGCACCAGCGCGTCCAGATGCGCCGGGCTCATGCCCCCGTGGACCAGCTCCAGGGTGCGAAACATCAGCTCTTCTTTGAGCTGGGCGGGGCTCGTCCCCTCGACCGGCGCAGCCAGGGCGTCGACGAACGGAATGCACGCGCGAAAGTGGCCCTTTTGAGGCTGGGCGACGTAGATGTATAGGTCTAATTTCATGCGGTTCGTGGCGCTTTGACGACTGGTTGCTCTTTGTGGCGCTTTGGCGCTTTGGTGATGTTCTTGGTTCTTGTGGGTCGGCCGAGCGCCTGCGACGCCTTGTCGACCAGATGCTCTTTGGGGCTCGTTGACGCTTTGGTGATGTTCTTGGTTCTTGGTACGCTATTCGAGGGCTTTGATGAAGCGCGTGAGTTTCTGTCGCACCGTCTTCAACTGCGAGCCGAGTTCTTGGGCTTCGGCCGTGGTTAGATAGCCGCGGTCGTGGGCGAGCCTGAGCCAGTAGTGGGTTTCGGAGGCGGACCCGCTGGCGTTGTACGCGTAGCGGCGAAGCTGCGCCTTGCCTTGGAGGCCGCATCCCTCGGCGAGGTTCGCCGGGATGGACGCCGCCGACCGCCGAATCTGGCTGGCCACACCATACCTCTCGTCATCGGGAAAACGGCTCGTCACCTCGTAAATTCTCAGCACCAACGGATGAGCGAGTTTGACCACGTCCAATTTGCGATAGTCCTGCATCGTTGCCTCCAACCGTAGAGTGTTGCCACCATCTCTCATAATGGTTTTCGGCAAGTCGCCCGATTTCGTTGCGTCACTTCTTCCAAGAACGGCGTCACACAGCCCTCAGCCCCCGAAATTCGCCCCAATCCTCTGTTCCCCTCAAGACGCCAAGAACCAACAACGTTCACAACAAGCCAACCAACGCCTCCGCACAACGGTTCCCCAAGAAGCCAACCAACCTCAACAACCAACAAGAACCAAGAACCGCCCGCCGGGCAACCACCCCACAAGCCACCCGTCCCTCAAAACCAAGCCGCGCCCTCACAAATCACCCACTCACCACCAATCCGCTCCGGCCAACTCCCAGGCGACGTCTTCCATCTTGGGCCACAACACCTCCCAGGGGTCGTCTTCGTCGAGCTCCAGGCTGGTAAAGCCGCGCATGGCGACCTCGCCGGTGCGGAAATTCCACGTGCGCGCGTCCGGCCGCGTGGGCCGCTCGCCCTCCAGATCCGAGGGCGTGGGCCAGTCGAGGCCCTCGGTGAGCACGAACACCTCGGCCTTGGCGTTGCCGTCCTCGGCAATCCGCCGGTGCAGCCCGTCTTCGCCCTGCAAGAGCGGGCGCACGCCGGGGCCGTCGAACTCCAGGGCCAGCACCGTGCCGCTGGGCTTGCGCGCGTGGGTCCACAGCGCCTCGCGCCGGTGCGACGCCGCCACCGCGCGCTCGTCGCGCCGCTCGTTTCGAGGCACCGCCCGGCGCAGGCGCATCTTCCAGCCGCGACGGTGGGCGAGTTGGCGGTACCAGCGCACGAGCTGGGCTCGCCAGGGGTCCTGCGGGTCGTTGGCCGGCAAGAAGAGCACGACGTGGTCGGGCACCTCATAGGCCGAGCGCAACAGCTCCAAGAAGACCTCGCGCAGCCTGGGATCGATCTCGTCGACGCGCTGGTCGATATCGCCGGTCAGCTCGAAGGAGCGCGCGTGATACGCCTCGCGCACCAGGTCCTCGATGGCCTCGAGCTCGCGGCTGAGCTCGCGCACCAGCTCGACCAGCTCACGGGCGTGCTCGGCGCGGCGCGCGGCCTCGGCGGCGTCGGGCAGATCCCAGAAGCCCTCGGCCTGGCTGGAGGTGTCGAAGTCGTGCACGCTCCACTCGAGCTCGGCGAAAATTTCGCCGTACATGCAGCGCTCAAGCCGGCGGCGAAGCGCGGCGATCTGCTCGACCTGGGCCAGCAGCGTGCGCCGGGTGCGCCGGGTATCGTCGCCCCCGTCGATCGCCTCCAGCTCCCAGGTCAACCGCCCGGTGTCGACATCGCCGTCGACGCCGATGCGCATCACGTAGGGCAGCTCGTCGTCCATGTCGCTGGCCGCGCCCAGGTGGCGCGCCAGCGGCCAGGCGACCCGCTGCTCGACCACCCGCTTGATGGGGCGCGCGCCGTACTGCTCGTCCCAGCCGCGCGCGGCCACCCAGCGCACCACATCGGCGCCGAAGTCGACGTCGATGTCGCGCGCGGTCAACCCGTCGCGGGCGACCATCTTTTCGAGCTCGCGGCGCGAGATCGCCTCGACGACCTCGCGCGACAGCGATCGAAACGGGATGAACTGGTCGATGCGCGCCAAAAACTCCGGGCGAAAGAAGCGCTCGGCCTCCTTGCGGAAGTGGCGCTCCCAGGCGGCATCGCCGCCCTCGCCGCCAA
Source organism: uncultured delta proteobacterium (assembly GCA_963697525.1). Taxonomy (GTDB): domain Bacteria; phylum Myxococcota_A; class Bradymonadia; order Bradymonadales; family Bradymonadaceae; genus Bradymonas. Next base: position 3,136,216 of record OY969087.1, on the reverse strand, counting down.
AGCCGATCGCCGGGCGCAGCGTATCCACGCCCAGGTTGCTGGTCATGATGACGATGGCATTCTGGAAGCGGGTGGTGCGCCCGTCGGCGTCGGTCAGCCGGGCCTCGCCGAGCACCTGCAACAACAGGTCGTAGACGCTTCGGTGGGCCTTCTCGACCTCGTCGAGCAGGATCACCGAGAACGGCTGGCGGCGCACCGGGCTGGTGAGATCGCCCTCCTGGGAGCCCTCACCGATCAGCCGGGCGTAGGCGTCCGGGTGGCCGTATTCGCTCATGTCCAGGCGCACCAGCCGGTCCTCGTCGCCAAACAAGAAGGCGGCCAGCGCCCGGGCCAGCTCGGTCTTGCCCACCCCGGTGGGGCCGACGAAGAAAAACGAGCCCAGCGGGCGGTCGGCCGGCGCCAGGCCTGCCTTGGTGATCCCGACGACGTGGGCCACCCGGCGCACCGCCTCATCCTGGCCCATGACCCGCCGCGACAACCGCGCCTGGACCTCGTCGAGGTCGAGGCTGCGGTCGTCGAGCAGCATCACCGGCGGCAGCCCGCTCTCCTCGCAGAAACGCTCGACGAGGTCGATCTCGTCGACCCGGCCGGCGAAGGCCTGCGCCGCGCGGCGCAGCGTGCGCCCCAGAAAATCGATCGCCCGGCCCACCGGGCTGCCCTCGGTGGCGAAGCGTTTCTCCAGGCGCCAGGCGCGCTCGATGGCCGCGTCGGTCAGCGCGATCCCCTCCTGCTCGCTCAAGCGCCGGGCGGCGGCGTCGACGATCGCGCGGGCCTGCTTGGCGGGCGGATCGCCCACGCGGATCACCGTAAACGCGCGGGCAAACCCCACGTCGCGCTGCTCGATGCGATTCCACTCCTCGACGGTGGCCTCGGCGACGACACGCAGGCGGCGATCGGACAGGTGCGGCTTCAAAAATTGGGCGAGGTTATAGTCGCTTCCCACGTATTTACCGGCGGCGAGCGCCTGGACCAGCCGGCCGATGTACAGCGCGTCGTCGCTGGCCTCGAGTTCACCGACGATCTCGGCGCACTGCTCCTGCCAGCCTCCGGACATGGGGTCGGTGGAGGTCAGCCGAGGCGCGTCGGCAAACCAGATCTGATGGCCATGGGCGCGCTCGTCGGTCGCGGTCAACCAGGCCAGATGTTTGACGATGCTCGTCTTCCCCACCCGGGCCGGGCCCACGAGCACGACGGCCGACGGGCGGCTTAGCAGCAGCAACTCCTCGAGCTGTGCGACCACGTCGTCGCGGCCAAACGCCGGCACGATGCCGCTTCGCGGGTCGGCGTCGCTCCAGTTGCGGGCCACCTCGTCGAGGGTCGGTGTCTGTTCGGCCTCGTCGTCGGCGTCGATGTCGGCGAACGCGTCCAACCACAGCGAATCGGCGGGCATGCGCGTCAGATCCAGCGGGTCGAAGTCGACCTGCAGCGTGGTGATGTCGACCGCGTCGGGCACCGCCCGGTGCAACGCCAGGGTGCGCTCGTGGCGCTGCAACAGCCCGGCCAGCCGCGCGTGGTGGTCGCGCGCAGACGACTCGTCGGCCGGCGAGCGCGTCCACAGCACCCGCGCCAGCGCGGGCATGCTCTGCTGGACCAGCTCGCCGTAGCGTCGGGTGAGCACGTCGACCGGACGGCTCAAATGCTCGGCCTGGGGCTCGCCGGGCCACTGGCCGCGCCGGGCAAATACCGGCAGGTCCACCCGCTCGACGCGTGGAGCGGGCGTGCGCCCCAGGCGCGCGAGCAAGCGGGGGTGGGCGCGCTCCAACGCCTGCTCGAGCGCTCGGCGCAGTTTGGCGACGGCCTCGTCGTCACTGGCGGCCGCCGCGCTGAGCGCGAGGTCGTCGAGCACCTGAGCGATGACGAGCGAGTCGCCGTAGCGGCGAACGCCGATGGGCACGGTAAGCTTCATGAACGCCTTCGAAGAGTCGTGTGGTGGACACAGGCACAGATGCGAACACCTTTGGTTCAAGGCAATCTCGACAACATCGGCCAGCGGACCAGCGGTGTTATAGCACCGCTGTGGGCAAACGGCGCAAGCCGTTTGCGCAGATCGGGGGATCGTTTGGATGTCTGTCCAGATTCAATGGATATTGGCTACAGGGGGAAAAGATGACCAGGCACCGGGGGAGCAGACTCTCGTGGCTCGTAAGTTTACTGTTGCTGACCATGTCCTGCGCGGGCACCGACGCGCCCATCGCACCACCGACCGACTCCAATCCCGACGCGGGGTCCTACGCCGACATCAACCTGGTGCAGAGTGACACCAAGGACGCCGCCGGGGACGCCGGCCCGGCCGACACCACCTGCGATGGGGCCGCGCTCGACCCCAACGCCGACTCCGACAAAGACGGGGTGATCAACCGGCGCGACAACTGCGCCTGCGCCCCCAACACCGATCAACGCGACCGCGACGGCGACGGCATCGGCGACGCGTGCGACAACTGCCCGGCGATCGCCAATCTCCTGCAGGTCGACAGCGACTCCGACGGCATCGGCGATCGCTGCGAGGACTGGCAAGATGGCGACGGCGACGGCGTACTCGACCAGTACGACAACTGCCCGGCGGTGTCCAACGCGGACCAAGAAGACACCGACTCCGACACGGTGGGCGACGTGTGCGACAACTGCCCGAGCGTGGCCAACATCGGCCAGGCCGACCGCGATGGCAACGGCGTCGGCGACGCCTGCCAGGATGCGCTGCCGCCCGACGGCGACGTCGACCAAGACGGCGTTCAAAACCAATTCGACAATTGCCCCACCACGGCCAACAGCGACCAGGCCGACGCCGACCAGGATGGCGTCGGCGACGTCTGCGACAACTGCGCCCAGGTGGCCAACGCCGATCAGGTCGACGCGGACAACGACGGCGTGGGCGACGCCTGCCTCGGCGCCCAGGATACCGACCAAGACGGCGTGGTCGACATGAGCGACAATTGCCCCGACACGGCCAACGCCGATCAGACCGACGCCGACCACGACGGGGTCGGCGACGCCTGCAACAATTGTCCGACCATCGCCAACGGCAGCCAGGCCGACGCCGACCAAAACGCCACCGGCGACGCCTGCGAGGGGCTGGCCGACCCCGGCGGTGACGTCGACCACGACGGCGTGCAAAACGCCACCGACAACTGCCCGAGCACGCCCAACGCCGACCAGGCCGACGCCGACCAGGATGGCGTCGGTGACGTGTGCGACAACTGCGTGCGCGTGGCCAATGCCACCCAGGCCGACGCCGACCAAAACGCCACCGGCGACGCCTGTGAGGGGCTGGCCGATCCCGGCGGCGACGCCGACCACGACGGCGTGCAAAACGCCGCCGACAACTGCCCGAGCACGCCCAACGCCGACCAGGCCGACGCCGACCAGGATGGGGTCGGCGACGTGTGCGACAACTGCGTGCGCGTGGCCAACGCCACCCAGGCCGACGTCAACGCCGACGGGGTGGGCGACGCCTGCGCCGGGCTGGGCGACCCGTCGGGCGACGCCGACGCCGACGGCGTGCAAAACGGCGCCGACAACTGCCCCCGCACAGCTAACGCCGCCCAGACCGACTCCGACGGCGACGGCGTGGGCGACGTGTGCGACAACTGCCCGACCATCGCCAACGCCGCCCAGGCCGACAGCGATCACGACGGCACCGGCGACGCCTGCCAGTCGAGCCCCTATGTCGTCGACACCGACGCCGACGGCATCGTCGACGGCGACGACAACTGCCCGGCGGTGGCCAACCCCACCCAGGCCGACGCCGACGGCGATCATGTGGGCGACGCCTGCGACAACTGCGCCGGCGTGGCCAATACCAACCAGGATCAAGCGGTATGCGCCAGCGTCTACGACGCCCGGCGCGACACCGACGCCGACGGGGTGGTCGACATCAACGACAACTGCCCGGCGGTGGCCAACCCCGCCCAGGCCGACGCCGACGCCGACCACGTGGGCGACGTGTGCGACAACTGCCCCAACGTGAGCAACTACGACCAGACCGACTCCGACCAAAATGGCGTGGGCGACGCCTGTGAGCCGGCGCCCTCGGGGCCCATTTGCGACAACACCCAGACCGGGTTTCGCACCGTCGAGCCCAACCTGCACGTGCTGCTGGACAAGTCCGGCTCGATGGGCAAGGACGGCAAGTGGAGCGCCGCCACCGGCGCCCTCGATACGATGGCCGACAGTTACTTCGACAAGGTGCGCTTTGCGGTGTCGGTCTTCGAGACGACCCTCGACCACGACCACGGCGCCGAGCTACGCCTCGAGATCGGCCAGTACAACGACCCGCAGACCATCAAGGACGCCTACAATACGTTGAGCCCGGGCGGCTCGACGCCCACCGCCCAGGCGCTCGACGACGTGCGCCAGGAGCCCAACCAACGCAACGGGCTGCGCCACTGGATCTCCGATCCCAGCGACCCGCTCGACGCCCAACGCGCCAAGGCGATCATGCTCATCACCGACGGCGAGCCGTGCTGCGACACCCAGAACACCAACCAGACCACCCGACAGGCCGTCATCGACGCGTGCACCGCCGGCCTGCGCGTCTACCTGGTGGGCATGCCCGGCGCCAACACCACGGCGCTGTCGGACTGGGCGGCCGCCGGCCACAACGCCAACCCCGACTGCCCGGCGACCAACTACATGACGTCGAACCAACAGGACCTCGACCAGGTCATCGGCGACATCACCACCCAACTCATCGAGTGCAAGTACTCGCTGAGCCAGCCGCCCCCGGACTCCCACAAGATCTGGGTGCAGATCCAGGATACGGCGGCGGGCACCACCACCAACGTGCCCGAAGACGGCGCCAACGGATGGGTCTACGACGCGAGCACGAACACCGTCGAGATCGTGGGCTCGTATTGCCAGGACCTGCAGACGGCCGACACCACCTCCACCCAGGTCGACATCTCGCTGGGCTGCCAGACGGCCTGCCAGCCGCAGGTCGCCGACGAGCAGCAACTATGCGACTACCTCGACAACGATTGCGACGGCCAGGTCGACGAGGGCTGCAGCGCGTGCGTGCCCGAGACCTGCGACGGCGTCGACAACGACTGCGACGGCCAGGTCGACGAGGGCTGCCTGTCAACGTCGTGCTCACCGGAGGTGTGCGACGGCCAGGACAATAACTGCGACGGCCGCGTCGACGAGGGCTGCGCCCAAGATGCCTGCACCCCCACCCCGGAGGTGTGCGACGGCCAGGACAACGACTGCGACGGCCAGATCGACGAGGGTTGCTCGCCCCCCACGTGCGTGCCCGCCCCGGAGATCTGCGATGGCCAGGACAACGACTGCGATGGCCAGGTCGACGAGGGCTGCGACGCCAATCAGTGCCTCCCGCAGCCCGAGATTTGCGGCGATCATCAGGACAACGATTGCGATGGCCAGGTCGACGAGGGCTGCCCCGACCAGACGTGCGTGCCCCAACCCGAGATCTGCGACGGCATCGACAACGATTGCGACGCTCAGGTCGACGAGGGCTGCCCGCAATGCTCACCACAGCCCGAGATCTGCGACGGCAAAGACGACGATTGCGACGGCGTCGTCGACAATGATTGTGTCCCATGCCCCGACGGGCGCCACGCCGAGATCTGCGACGGCATCGACAACGACTGCGACGGCCAGGTCGACGAGGGCTGCTCGGGGTGTACGCCCAGCCTCGAGATCTGCGACGGCAAGGATGACGACTGCGACGGGACCATCGACAACGACTGTGTAAACTGCAGCGATCCCCAACCCGAGATCTGCGACGGCCGGGACAACGACTGCGACGGCGTCGTCGACGAGGGATGCCCGGGCGGCTGACCGGCGTGGACACTAAATTTCGAGGAGCCCCGCGTGCTGCGGGGCTCCGCTGCTTTTTGCTCGAATACGATTTTTGGATGTTTGCGTTTGCACCGCCACTCAAAATCCGGCTACCCTAACAGGGAGCATAATCATCATAATGAAATGCCCTCCCTGTTTGCGGATAGCCAGCCATGCCCAATCGTTGGTGGACTCGACTGTTCATCTTGTGTTTGTTCGCCCTCGCTCTGTCGTGCGGCGGCGATCAGACCGCCGGTGGTTCCAACACCCACAACAACAATCAGACCACCGACGCCGGTGACGGCGGCGGGGGCAATGGCACCTCGGACGTCGGCCACGACGGCGCCAGCGGACAAACCGACGGCGGCGGCCCGGGCAGCGACGGCGGCCAGAGCGGCGACGCGGGCGTAGATACGGGCGCCCCCCAATGCGACCCCACCACCCTGCAGCCCAACGACGACGAGGATGGCGACGGCAAGATCAACCGACGCGACAACTGCCCGTGCGCGGCCAACCCCGACCAGAGCGATCACGACAGCGACGGCATCGGCGACGCCTGCGACAACTGCCCGAGCATCGCCAACATCCTGCAGTCCGATAGCGACGGCGACGGCATCGGCGATCGCTGCCAGGACTGGCAGGACGACGACGGCGACAGCATCCTCAACCAGTACGACAACTGCCCCAATGTCGCCAACAACGACCAGGCCGACACCGAGGGCGACGGGGTGGGCGATGCCTGCGACAACTGTCCAAACACCTCCAACCTCGACCAGACCGACACCAACGGTGACGGCGTGGGCGACGCCTGTGAAAACCCGGTGCTCCCCGGTCAGGAAGACGAGGACGGCGACGGGGTGGTCAACGCCGACGACAACTGCCCGATGACCCCCAACCCCGACCAGACGGACACCGACAAGGACAGCATCGGCGACGCCTGTGACAACTGCCCGATGACGGCCAACTACCAGCAGAAAGATGCCGACAACGACGGGGTCGGCGACGCCTGTGTGGGCGACACCGACACCGACGGCGACGGCATCCCCGACGGGCCGGACAACTGCCCGAACACGGCCAACCCCGGCCAGGACGACTCCGACGGCGACCGCGTCGGCGACGCCTGCGACAACTGCCCGGGCGTGGCCAACAATGCCCAGGCCGACGCCGACTCCGACGGGGTCGGTGACGCCTGCCAGGGCCTGGCCAATCCGGCCGGCGACTTCGACCATGACGGGGTCAACAACGGCACCGACAACTGCCCCACCACTGCCAACGGCCCCGCCGCCGGTCCCAACGACCAGACGGATACCGACGGCGACGGGGTGGGCGACGCCTGCGACAACTGCCCGACGGTATCCAACGGGCCCCAGACCGATACCGACGGTGACGGCACCGGCGATGCCTGCCAGGGCCTGGCCAACCCCAGCGGCGACGACGACGGCGACAGCATCCTCAACGGCGCCGACAACTGCCCGCTGACCGCCAACAACCCGCAGACCGACTCCGACAAAGACGGCATCGGCGACGCCTGCGACAACTGCGTCAACGTCGCCAACCACAATCAGGCCGACGCCGACCAAAACGGCGTGGGCGATGCCTGCGAGGGGCTGCTCGATCCCGGCGGCGACGTCGACAACGACGGCGTCGCCAACGGCACAGACGACTGCCCCCGCACCGCCGATCCCTCCCAGACCGACACCGACAAAGACGGCGTGGGCGACGCCTGCGACAACTGCCCGACTCTGTCCAACGCCGCCCAGACCGACACCGACGGTGACGGCGTGGGCGACGTCTGCCAGGGCAATCCCCTGACCACCGACTCCGACAGCGACGGCATCGTCGACGCCAACGACAACTGCCCCAACGCCGCCAACGGCCCCAGCGCCGGCCCCAACAACCAGACCGATACCGACAAAGACGGCGTCGGTGACGTGTGTGACAACTGCGTCGATGTCGCCAACGCCAACCAGGCCGATGCCGATGGCAATGGCGTCGGCGACGCCTGCGAGGGCACCATCAATCCCAGCGGCGACGCCGACAGCGACGGCGTGACCAACGGCACCGACAACTGCCCCACGGTCGCCAACGGCCCCAGCGCCGGGCCCAACAACCAGACCGACACCGATAAGGACGGCGTGGGCGATGTCTGCGACAACTGCCCGACGGTGTCCAACGCCGCTCAGACCGACACCGACGGTGACGGCGTGGGCGACGTCTGTCAGGGCAACCCCCTGACCACCGACTCCGACAAAGACGGCATCGTCGACGCCAACGACGACTGCCCCACCGTCGCCGATGCGACGCAGACCGACTCCGACAAAGACGGCGTCGGTGACGCTTGCGACAACTGCGTCAACGTGGCCAACGCCAACCAGGCCGACGCTGATAACAATGGCGTCGGCGACGCCTGCGAGGGCACCAGCGACCCCAACGGCGACGCCGACAGCGACGGCGTCAACAACGGCACCGACAACTGCCCCACGGTCGCCAACGGCCCCAGCGCCGGGCCCAACAACCAGACCGACTCCGATGGAGATGGCGTGGGCGACGTGTGCGACAACTGCCCGACGCTGTCCAACGCCGACCAGGCCGACACCGACGGCGACGGCGTGGGCGACGTCTGCCAGGGCAACCCCCTGACCACCGACTCCGACGCAGACGGCATCGTCGACGCCAACGACGACTGCCCCACCGTCGCCGATGCGACGCAGACCGACTCCGACAAAGACGGCGTCGGTGACGCCTGCGACAACTGCGTCAACGTGGCCAACGCCAACCAGGCCGACGCTGACAACAATGGCGTCGGCGACGCCTGCGAGGGCACCAGCGACCCCGGCGCCGACTACGACAACGACGGCGTGCAAAACGGGGCCGACAACTGCCCGATGGTCGCCAACGCCACGCAAACCGACTCCGACAAAGACGGCGTCGGCGACGCCTGCGACAACTGCCCGACTCTGTCCAACGCCGCCCAGACCGACACCGACGGCGACGGCGTGGGCGATGTCTGCCAGGGCAACCCCCTGACCACCGACACCGACGCAGACGGCATCGTCGACGCCAACGACGACTGCCCCACCGTCGCCGATGCGGCGCAGACCGACTCCGACAAAGACGGCGTCGGTGACGCCTGCGACAACTGCGTCAACGTGGCCAACGCCAACCAGACCGACTCCAACGGCAATGGCGTCGGCGACGCCTGCGAGGGCGCCAGCGACCCCAGCGCCGACTACGACAGCGACGGCGTGCAAAACGGCGCCGACAACTGCCCCACGGTCGCCAACGGCCCCAGCGCCGGGCCCAACAACCAGACCGACTCCGACGGCGACGGCGTCGGCGACGTGTGCGACAACTGTCCGACCATCGCCAACGCCGGTCAGGTCGACTCCGACCAAAACGGCGTGGGCGACTTGTGCGAAGGGCTCAACGATCCCAACGGGGACTACGACGGCGACGGCAAGGCCAACAACGTCGACAACTGCCCGAGCATCGCCAACGCCTCGCAGACCGACACCGACGGCGACGGGGTGGGCGACGCCTGCGACAACTGCCCGACCATGGCCAACACCGACCAGGTCGACTCCGACGGTGACGGTGTCGGCGACGTCTGCCAGGGAAGCCCGTTCACCACCGACTCCGACGGTGACGGCGTGGTCGATGGGTCGGATAACTGCCCGACCATCGCCAACGCAGGTCAGACCGACTCCGACTCCGATGGGGTGGGCGACGTGTGCGACAACTGCCCCACGGTCGCCAACTACAATCAGGCTGACGCCGACCAAAACGGCGTCGGTGATGCCTGTGAGGGGGGCGGAGCATACAACTCCCAACAGGACACCGACAGCGACGGCATCGCCGACATCTACGACAACTGCCCCACGGTCGCCAACGGCCCCTCGTTGGGCCCGGACAACCAGGCCGACTCCGACGGTGATGGGGTCGGCGACGACTGTGACAACTGTCCCAACACCGCCAACTACACCCAGGACGACACCGACGGCGACGGCATCGGTGACTCCTGCGATCCCGACTACGTGGTGCCCGCCAGCGATATCTGCAACACCACCAGCTCGACGGCCAACCGCATCAAGCCCAACCTGTACTTCCTGCTCGATACGTCGGGCTCGATGGATTACAGCATCAGCTCGACGTCGACCACCTCGCGATGGTCGTCCGCCGAAGGCGCGCTCGATACGATCGCCCCGCTGGTGACCAACGGCTTCAACACCGCCATCGCCACCTTCCCGAACTCCGAGACCAACGGCAACAACGGAAGCTGCAGCACCAACATGCCCTATGAGCGCCTGGCGATGGCGGGCAACAGCCAGAACACCTTTACCTGCGCCTACCGCGACGACAGCCGGCGTGGCACCTGTGACGTGAGCATCACGCCCAACGGCGGCACGCCGACCAACGAAGCGTTGCGGGTGGTCTACGACAACAATATGTACAAGCTTCCCAGCGACCCCAACGACAGCATTCGCTCCAAGGCGATCATCCTGCTGACCGACGGCGCGCCCACGACCTGTGGCGGCTTCTGCTCCAGTTCCACCGACTGCGTCGATCAGACGGCCAACGAGGCCGCACGCTTCGCCGCCGACGGTATCCCGGTGTACGTGCTCGGCTTTGCCGGGATCAACGAGGCCAATATGGATCAGATCGCCGCGGCGGGCATCGCCCCCAGCGTCAACCCCGATCCCAACCCCAACGACCCCAACCGCGACTGGTTCAAGATCAGCAGCACGCAGGACATCGTCAATGCGGTCAACCAGATCGCCACGGCCACCGGCAGTTGCACGGTGCCCTACACCCCGGGCCCCAACGACGACATGACCCGAGCCTCGGTCGACATCTCCAGCGGCGGCAGCACCTATTCGGTCAACCACAGCTCGACCGACGGGTGGACCTTCGACTCGACCAACTCGGAATTCCAGTTGCACGGCACCGCCTGCGACGACTTCAACAACTACGCGCTGCAAAACGGCGACGCCAACCTCGAGATCACCATCGCCTGCAAGACCTGCGACCCGAACGCGCCGGAGGTCTGCGACTACATCGACAACAACTGCAACGGCACCGTCGACGAGGGCTGCGGCGGCTGCGTGCCCGAGGTCTGCGGCGACGGTGTCGACAACGACTGCGACGGCACCGCCGACGAGGGCTGCCCGAGCTGCATCCCCGAGCCCGAGATCTGCGGCGACGGTATCGACAACGACTGCGACGGCGTCGTCGACAATGGGTGCACGTCGACCTGTACGCCGTCGGCCGAAATCTGTGACGGGGTCGACAACGACTGTGACGGCACCGCCGACGAAGGGTGTCCGCCCTCGTCGACCTGTACGCCCAGCGCCGAGGTCTGTGGGGATGGCATCGACAACGACTGCGACGGCCAGATCGACGAGGGCTGTCCCACCTCGTCGAGCTGCACCCCCAGCGCCGAGGTCTGCGACGGCGTCGATAACGACTGCGACGGCGTCGCCGACGAGGGCTGTCCGACCTCGTCGACCTGTACGCCCACCGCCGAAATCTGCGGCGACGGCATCGATAACGACTGCGACGGCCAGGTCGACGAGGGCTGTCCCACCTCGTCGAGCTGCACCCCCAGCGCCGAGGTCTGCGACGGCGTCGATAACGACTGCGACGGCGTCGCCGACGAGGGCTGTCCGACCTCGTCGACCTGTACGCCCACCGCCGAAATCTGCGGCGACGGCATCGATAACGACTGCGACGGCCAGATCGACGAGGGCTGTCCCACCTCGTCGAGCTGCACCCCCAGCGCCGAGGTCTGCGACGGCGTCGACAACGACTGCGACGGCGTCGCCGACGAGGGCTGTCCGGCCTCGTCGACCTGTACGCCCACCGCCGAAATCTGCGGCGACGGCATCGACAACGACTGCGACGGCCAGGTCGACGAGGGTTGTCCGACCTCGTCGAGCTGCACGCCCAGCGCCGAGGTCTGCGACGGCGTCGACAACGATTGCGACGGCGTCGCCGACGAGGGCTGCCCGACGGCCACCACCTGCACGCCCACCGCCGAGATCTGCGGCGACGGCATCGACAACGACTGCGACGGCCAGATCGACGAGGGCTGCCCGACGTCGTCGACCTGTACGCCCACCGCCGAGATCTGCGACGGCCAGGACAACGACTGCGACGGCCAGATCGACGAGGGCTGTCCCAACACCAATAACTGCGTACCCGCCCCCGAGGTCTGCGGCGACGGCAAGGATAACGACTGCGACGGCCAGGTCGATGAGGGCTGCCCGCCGTCGACCTGCGTGGCCTACCCGGAGGTGTGCGACGGCGTCGACAACGACTGCGACGGCACCATCGACGAGGGCTGCGGCACCTGTACCCCGGTCAACGAGATCTGCGACGGGCGCGACAACGACTGCGACGGCGTCATCGACAATAACTGCGTCCAATGCCCCAACGGCCGCCACCCCGAGGTCTGCGACGGCATCGACAACAACTGTGACGGCACCATCGACGAGGGCTGTGCCGGCTGTATCCCCTCGCTGGAGATCTGCGGCGACGGTATCGACAACGACTGCGACGGCCAGGTCGACGAAGCCGATTGCTCCACCTGCACCGATCCCCAATCGGAGATCTGCGACGGCATCGACAACGACTGCGACGGCCAGGTCGACGAGGGTTGCCCCGGGGGTTGATGACTGACCGGGCTGGAGTTTGGCTCCAGCCCGGCACACGGGGGGGCGGCGCGCACGATCGTTTCGCCCTGCATTTGCTTCTAGAGCGAAAAATCTCTTATCCTAGTAGCACGCCGTCTCCTGGGTTCAATGCGTTGCTGCCACGATAGGAAGAGAGATGCTCAGATATTGGTCGGTCCGCTTATCCCTGCTCTTCGTGCTGGCCACCGCGCTGTCGTGCGGCGGCGGCGCGACCAATTCCGGTCCCACCAACAACGGCCACGCCGATGCCGGCGACGTCTCCACCGATGGGGGCGGCGGCGGCCAGGCCGACGCCTCGGCGACCGACGCCGGGGATACGTCTGCCCAAGACACCGGTCCCCAATGCGACCTGAGCAAGCTCGATCCCAACGGGGACGAGGATAACGACGGGATCATCAGCCGGCACGACAACTGCCCGTGTGCCTCCAACCCCGGCCAGGAAGACAGCGACGGCGACCTCATCGGTGACGCCTGCGACAACTGCCCGACGGTGGCCAACCTCGCCCAAACCGACTCCGACGGCGACGGCGTGGGCGATGCCTGCGCCGACTGGGTGGACTCCGACGGCGACGGCATCCGCGACCACTACGACAACTGCCCGCAGGACGCCAACGCCGACCAGAAGGACGGCGACGGCGACGGCGTGGGCGACGTGTGTGACAACTGCCCCAACACCGCCAACCTCGACCAGGCCGACGACGACGGCAACGGCGTGGGCAATGCCTGCGAAAACCCGGTGCTGCCCCCCGACGGGGACCTGGACAACGACGGCAAGCTCAACGGGGAGGACAACTGCCCCCAGACCCCCAACCCCGACCAGAAGGATACCGACGGCGACGGGGTCGGCGACGTGTGCGACAACTGCGCCGACGTGGCCAACTACAACCAGGACCCGTCGATGTGCGCCGGGGCGAACGACAGCGACGGCGACGGCAAGATCGACCTGTTGGACAACTGCCCCAACACCGCCAACAGCGGCCAGGAAGATGCCGACAAAGACGGTGTGGGCGACGCCTGCGACAACTGCCCGGGCGTGGCCAACATCAACCAAACCGACACCAACGGCGACGGCACCGGCGACGCCTGTCAGGGCACCACCGATCCCAACGGCGATGCCGATGGCGATGGCAAGCGCAACGGCATCGACAACTGCCCGTCGGTGTCCAACGCGGCCCAGACCGACACCGACGGTGACGGCGTGGGCGACGCCTGCGACAACTGTCCGACCATCGCCAACGCCGACCAGGCCAACAGCGACAGCAACCCCGCCGGCGACGCCTGCCAGGACAACCCCCTGGTCACCGACCAGGACGGCGACGGCGTGGTCGACGCGCTCGACGACTGCCCCAATACCCCCGACGCCAGCCAGACCGACACCGACAAGGACGGCGTGGGCGATGCCTGCGACAACTGCGCCGGGGTGGCCAACGCCAACCAGGATCCGGCGGCCTGCACGAGCGTGTACAACAGCAACCAGGACTCCGACGGCGACGGCAAGCCCGACATCAATGACAACTGTCCGACCATCTCCAACGCCTCGCAGGCCGACGCCGACCAGGACGGGGTGGGCGACGCCTGTGACAACTGCCCCAACACGGCCAACTACAACCAGGCCGACCTCAACCAAAACGGCGTCGGCGACGCCTGCGAGGCGCTGCCGCCGAGCACCCAGATCTGCAACACCTCCGACGTGTCCTCGCAGCGGCTCAAGCCCAACGTGTACGTGCTGCTGGATTACTCGGGATCGATGAGCTACGGCGTCACGCGCTGGTCGGACGCCAAAAACGCGCTCAACCAGGTCGCCTCGAACCTGACCACCAACTTCAACATCGGCTTCGGGCTGTTCCCGACCAACTACTCGGGCTGCCCGATGAGCCAATCCCAGGCGCTGTGGCAGCGCGAGCCGACTCAGTCGATGTCGGCCTCGTACTTCCAGACCGCGGTCAACGCCACGCCGGGCTACGCTGACGGCTGGGGGACGCCCACGGGCACGGCCCTGGACGGCATCGCCGCCAACAAGCTGTACGAGATGGCCAGCGACCCCGATAACGCTTCGCGCCACAAGGCGATCATCCTGATCACCGACGGCAGCCCCAACTGCCCGGACACCGTGAGCGACACGGCCAACTCCGCCGCGGCGCTGTGCGCGGCGGGCGTGCCCGTCTACGTGGTCGGCTTTGCCGGGGTCAACGCCACCAATATGCAGACCATCGCCGCGGCCGGCTGCTCGCAAAACCCCAACGATCCCACCAAGGATTGGTACGTCGTCTCCGACGCGACCTCCCTGGTCAACGCCCTCAACGCCATCGCCACCCTGCAGGTCAGTTGCACCGTGGCCGTCAACCCGCAGCCCGGCGACGACATGAGCCGCATCAAGGTCGATATCGTCAAAGACGGCAGCACCCAGCAGACCGTGCAGGCCGACCCCACCAACGGCTACGTGTACGACGCCAGCGCCAAGACGGTCACCCTCAACGGTTCGTCATGCACCGACCTCAAGAACCTGGCCAATAGCGCCGGCTCGGGCAGCACCGTGGGCGTGCAGGTCAAGATCGCCTGCGATACCTGCACCCCGACCACCGAGGTGTGCGACTACATCGACAACGACTGTGACGGGGTGGTCGACGAGGGCTGCCAGGGCTGCGTGCCCGAGGTGTGCGGCGACAACATCGACAACGACTGCGATGGCCAGACCGACGAGGGCTGCCCGCCCGCCGGCTGCACGCCCAGCCCGGAGATCTGCGGCGACGGTATCGACAACGACTGCGACGGCCAGACCGACGAGGGCTGCGTCAGCGGCTGCACGCCCGACGCGGAGGTCTGCGACGGCGTCGACAACGACTGCGACGGCCAGGTCGACGAGGGCTGCCCGGCCGCCGGCTGCACGCCCGCTCCCGAGGTCTGCGACGGCAAGGACAACAACTGTGACGGCACCGTCGACGAGGGTTGCCCCGGCGCCTGCACGCCCACCGTCGAGGTCTGTGACGGCAAGGACGATGACTGCGACGGCGTCATCGACAACAACGGCGCCTGCTGCGACCACACTCCCAGCCCCGAGATCTGCGACGGCAAGGACAACGACTGCGACGGCCAGGTCGACGAGGGCTGCGGCGACTGCCCGAACCGCTCCTTCGAGATCTGCGACAACGGTATCGACGACAACTGTGACGGCACCGTCGATGAACCCAACTGCTCGCAGTGCGACAACCCCCAGCCCGAGCATTGCGACGGCAGAGACGACGACTGCGACGGCCAGATCGACGAGGGCTGCCCGGGCGGTTGATCGTTCGAGGACACGGTTCGGGGCGCGGTCGTCTCGGCCGCCGGGGTCCCTCTGGGGCCCCGTACGTGTCGCGGCTCCGGCCGCGCCCCCGAGCTCGTTGGTTGTTTGCCTTTTGGAAAGCCCGCCTGTCAGCTCAGCGACAGCGGCTCGGTATTGAACCGCTCGTCGCCAAACGACGCCACCGGCAAGCCGATGGCGTGCAGACACGCCGTGTACAGGTCGTTTACCGGCCTGTCGGTACCGTCGCCCACCCGGTGGTGATAGCCCGTACGCACTTGCCCTGCTCCCCCACACACCATGTAGAGCTTCTCGTCCTGGCTGTGCAGCGAGGGATTGGCGACCTCGGTGCCCACCAGCAAGACGGTGTTGTCCAACACGGTCCGGTTGTCGGCGTCGAGGTAGCCCGGGTCGTCGAGCTTCTCGAGGAGGCTTCGCAGCAGGCCCATCTGGAAGAGATTATAGCCCAGAAAGTCGTTGTCCTTGTGGCTGGCCCACTCGTGGCCCAACCGGTGCTGGGGGCCGTCGAAGCCGGCCAGTTGCAGGTCCTCGGCGCCGCAGCCGATGAGGACACTGGCAAAACGCGTGACGTCGCAGCGAAGCGCCATCGCCAGCAGGTCGGCCTGCAGCTCGAAGACCTCGGCGTACTCGGAGTAACGGGTGTCGACGTACGACGGCGGCGCCTGCGGCCGCGGGCAGGCGGCCATCTGATTGGCGTCGACGTCGATGGCGCGCCGCTCCAGGTCGCGCACCGCGTCGAGGTGGTCCGACAGCATCGCCCGGCTGGTGTTGCTCAGCCCGTAGCGCTCGCTGGTGACCCGGTCGTACTCGCCGACCACCGTGTCGAGCACGCTCTGCCGGTAGCGCTTCTCGCGCTCGGAGGGCGCATCACCGGTCGGCTGGGCCTCGCCGAAGATGCGCCGGAAGGTGTTGAGCGGGTTGACGATCGGCGGGTTGGGCTGGTTGATGCCCCGCCACGATTTGACGTAGTAGGTGCGCGTATGCAGCGCCTCGCGCATCACCCCCACCTCCAGCGAGCCCAGGTAGGTATCCGGGCGGCGTTTCTGCAGCGCGAATTGCTCCAGGGAGATGCCCCCGGCCGAGTGGGCGTAGCGCTTGCCGCTGGTGTCGACCGGATCGGTCTCCAAAAACGGGTTGGGCCGGCCCACGCCAAACGCCCCGCCGCCGCGCGAATGGGGATCGCCCGAGCCCTCCTTGGCCGCCGGATCGTGCAGGCCGGAGACCAGGGCGATCTTGTCCCTTTTTGGCGCCAGCGGCGCCAGCGCGCCGCGAAACGAGAAGTCGGCGCCGATCTTGTCCGGAAGCCACAATTCAGCGGGGCTTCCGTTGGGAAAAAAGAACGTCACCAGCCGCCTGGGTGCCTCGGCTGACGAGGCCCGCGCCCCGGCGCCCTCGAGCATGAAGTCCAGAAAGGGAAGCGAGATCGCCACGGTGCCGGCGCCCTTCAAAAAGGCGCGGCGGCTGAGCCTGAGCGTCTTGTCGTCGTGTTTGCTCATGGGGCTGCTCCGCTGGTTTGGCCGGCGCCACGGTCGCGGTGGGTGCGCACATAGCGAAACGCCCGGCTGGTCACCACCGCCAGCACCAACGCCTGGTAGCTTCGGCCGCCGTCATCGAAGGAGGCGCGCACCTGGCGAAGATCACAGACGTCCTCGGGGCGCGGCGGGCGGCCCAGCGCGTATTGGTAGACGTTTTGGACCACGCAATCCTCCACGAGTTTGCTGTCATGCAGCGCCTGGCCGAGCTCGGCCGGGCCGTCGAAGCGCACCTGGCCGCGGGCGGTCAACAGCCGCCCGGCCGGGTCGATGGACTGGCCGGAGGCATCCCGGCTGCGATAGCGGCCGACGGCGTCGAAATTTTCCAGGCCGAAGCCGATCGGATCCATCTTGCGGTGACAGTAGGCACACTGCGGATCGTGGGTGTGCTGGGCGAAGCGCTCGCGCTTGCTGGCGTGGGGGCCAATTTGGGGGACGTCCGCGGGGGACGTCGCTGGGCGCGGACCGATATGCTGACACATGAAGTGGGTCTGCACGTACAGCCCGCGGTGGGTCGGCGAGGTGGTGTTGCCGGAGGCAGTCATCGTAAGCACGCTTGCCTGGGTGAGCAGCCCGCCGCGCTCGTCGAGCCCGGACAGATCGTAAGGGGCCACGCCCGTCGAGGTCGGCGCGAGCCCATACAGCCGCGCCAGATCGGCCGTCGTCCACGTGCGCGGGGAGGTAAACACGTCCATCAGGTCGGCCCGTTGGGTCCAGATGATGTCCTCGAAGAGCCGATGGGTTTCGTCTTTCATGGCCGCGACCAGCGCCGCGTTAAACTGCGGGTAGTCCTGCCGGTCACGCTCGACGGTGTCGAGCACGTCCAGGCGCAGCCACTGGTCGACATAGCTTCGAAGGGCGCGCCGTGCCCGCGGGTCGGCGAGCATGCGCTTGGCCTGGGCGGTGATCTGCTGGGAGGTATGCAATTGGCCCACCGCGGCCGCCTCAAGCAGCGCCCGATCCGGCGCCGAGTGCCAGATGAAATACGACAGGCGCGAGGCCATCTCGTAGTCGTTCACCGGCCGCACCCCGGCGGGCGCATCGGCCCCGGTCAGGTCGAGCGACAAAGCCAGCGGCCCGACGATCTGTGCGCCGTCGAAGTCGAGCGCGCGGCCCCCCTCGACGACCAGCCGGCGGGGACCCGCCTGGGCCGGACCGACCTCGAAGGTCGTCACATACGCCGATGGGTGGGCGCCCGAGACGCTCCACCGCCCCACCACCGCGTCGTCCAGGCGCGCGACGACCGCCTGTGGCTTGGCGCCGCCGGCGACGCCGGCATTGACGCTTAGCCGATACCGACCCGCCGCGAGCACCAATTTATGCGCCACCCGGCCCGGGCCCACAGCCTGGAAGTCGTCGACGCCCAGCGCCCGCGTGGGAAGCTCGGTTTGCGGGAAGTCGGCCTCCAGCCGATACAAAAATTGCGGCGCCTGCACCATCGCCTCGATGACCAGGCGCTGGGCGCGCTCGTAGTCGTCGCCCTGGGACTGCACCACCCGAAAGAGGCGCGCGAAGCGGTCGACCTCGTCCTGGGTCAGCGGGCGGCGAAAAAGCCGCAGGCCCACATCACGCACGAACGTCTGCTCGCAGCTTCGCTCCCCCAGCCGGCACGTCGCTCGTGCGGCCAGCCAGCCCGGGTCCACCCGCCCGGCGACGCGCCTGGCGAGCGCGGCGTATTGCTCGGCGCGCCGCCCGCTAACGGCCAGCGCCGTGGCCGTATTCTTGAAGCCGTCGACGTACAGGTCCTTGGGAAGCCGCGCACGCAGATCGGAGACGTCCACGCCGAGCACGTCCTCGACGGTGTTGACATACTCCTCGTTGGTCAGCCGGCGCACATACGCCGGCCCGGGATCGGCGGGGGGATCGGTGCAGTCGACCGACTCGTCGAAGAATACATTGGTCGGTCGGCTGTGGAAGCCGTCGGCAGATGCGCCGCCCGCGTCATTCGACGCGGGGTCGCAGGCCGCGACCGCACAGCACAAAAGCCCGATGGCTAGCCCGTAGCGCATGAAAATCAAAAAGTGTGGAGATCGAAGTCCGGCGGCGCAGCCCGGCGGCCTCGCCGCAGGCGAGTATCAATAGAATATCGACGGCGCAGGCCGTGTTCAAGGAGTGCCTCGACCAGATTTCGTGACAACGTCCACGAATCGCGGTTACAATGGCTCGACACGATGACCATGACCCTTATCGCTCGATGACTACCGACCCCAGCGTAAAGAACGTCCACTATGATGTCAGCTACCTGGTGGGGCTGCTGACCGAGGCGGGCTATTTGGACGAGACGCAGGCGCGCCAGGTGCGCTCCCAGGAGTCCAGCGTGCGCTCGCGCATCATGCGCGATCGGGTCGCCCGCGAGGGAGCGCGCAAAGCCTCGCGCACCCAGGTCAGCCCGGCGGAGGTGGTCGCCGACTTCAACTTCTTTTCGCCCGCCGGCAAGGCCGTCGACCAGGACGTCATCGCCCAGGTCGTCGCCCAGGACGCCGGGGTGGCCTTCGAGAAGCCCGACCCGCTGGAGGTGGACATGAAGCTGGTGGCCAACACGGTCAGCCAGCCCTTCGCCCGCCACCACTCGTGCATCCCGCTGCGCCGCGAGAACGGCACGATCATCTTCGCGGTCGACAACCCCTACGACCGCCAGCTCATCCTGCAGCTCGGCGAGGTCACCAACGAGCCCCTCGAGATCGTCGTCAGCGCCAAAGACGACATCGCCAAGCTCATCATGGAGGTCTACGGGCTGAGCTCGTCGATCACCGCCGCCGAACAGGAGTTGGGCGGCGGGCCGGACATCGGCAACCTCGAGCAGTTGGTCCGCCTCAAGAATATCGGCGAGATCGAGGCCACCGACCGCCCGATCATCAACGCGGTCGAGTACCTGCTGCACTACGCCTTCGACCAGCGCGCCAGCGACATCCACATCGAGCCCAAGCGCGAGCACACCATGGTGCGCCTGCGCATCGACGGGGTGCTGCACAATATCTACCAATTCCCCAAGGCCATCCACCGCGCGTTTACCAGTCGGCTCAAGATGTTGGCGCGCATGGACATCTCCGAGCGTCGCCGCCCCCAGGACGGGCGCATCAAGACCGAGCGCGACAACCGCGAGGTCGAGCTGCGCGTCTCCAGCATGCCGGTGGCCTTCGGCGAGAAGCTGGTCATCCGCATCTTCGACCCCCAGGCGATCATCAAGGACTTGAGCGCGGTGGGCATGGCCCAGGAGGAGGTCGACCAGTGGCGCACCTTCATCCACCGGCCCCACGGGTTGGTGCTGGTCACCGGGCCGACGGGCAGCGGCAAGACGACCACGCTGTACTCCACGCTCAAGGAGCTGGCCGCCCCGGACGTCAACATCACCACCGTCGAGGACCCCATCGAGATGGTCCACGAGGAGTTCAACCAGGTGTTGGTCCAGGACCGGGTGGACATCACCTTTGCCTCGGCGCTGCGCACCATTTTGCGCCAGGACCCCGACATCGTCATGGTCGGCGAGATCCGCGACCCCGAGACCGCCCAGATGGCCGCGCAGGCGGCGCTGACCGGTCACCTGGTGTTCAGCACCCTGCATACCAACGACACCGCCACCACGGTCACCCGGCTGCTGGACCTGGAGGTCGAGCCATTTTTGCTCGCCTCGACCCTGGTGGGCGTGATCGCCCAACGGCTGATGCGCCGCATCTGTGTGTCGTGCAAGACCCAGACGACTCTGACCGCCGAGCAGCTCGAGTTGCTCGACATCAAGCTGCCGCCGCGCTCCGAGCGCACCCTGCCCGCCCATTACGGCGAGGGCTGCCTCAAATGCCGCGGCACCGGCTATTATGGGCGTACGGGCATCTTCGAGATGCTGCCGGTGGACGCGACCATCGGCAAGCTGATTTCTCGACAAGCCGACGCCCCCGAGATACGAAAAGCCGCCCGCGCCAACGGGATGATGTCGCTGCGCGAGGGCGCCATCCGCAAGCTGGCTCAGGGCGTGACCACCTTCGAAGAAGTCATGACCGTGTGCTCCGAATCCTGAGAGGATGAATGAAGCGTCGACTGTTCATAGCACTGGCCATCGTGGTGGGCCTGACGGTCACCGGCGTGCTGGTGGCCGCGAGCATCTGGCCGGTCATCAACGTGGTGGAGACGGGCAAGACCCCCCAGTACCCCGACGTCCAACCGCAGTACTACACCACCGACCCCCAGCGCGTCTTCGACGAGGCCCAGGCGGGCATCAAGTCCATGGAGCGCTGGACGCTGGTCTCGGCGGACTCGGCCACGCGCACCATCCACGCCGAGCACGCCACCCGTGTGTTCGGCTTCATCGACGACGTCACCGTGACCATCGAGCCGGCCACCGAATTCGTCACCCGCGTCAACGTCAAGAGCGCCTCGCGGGTCGGCAAGGGCGACCTGGGCCAAAACGCGCGCAATATCGAGGAGTTCTTCGGCGAGCTCGACCGGCGCCTGGGCGCGGTCAAATTCGACGCCGACAAGCTGCGCAAAAAGCAGGACGGCCAAGACGGCGACGAGGCGTCGGCCAACACCGACAAGTCCGCCGACTGAAGTCCGCGGCCGGGAGGATGGTCCACCACTGGTTAAACATCACTCCACCCGTTTGCACCACCCATGATCTCAATGTCACAGCTCGGGGCACGCCGCCGGCGCTCTACCCCGCCGTGGGCGGCACCGCGGCGAGACCGCCCTCAAAAAACCACCCGGCACGCTTGTTGCAAGATATCTACGGCGACGGCTCGTCGCCATTGAACCGCCCAATGAGGCGACGACATTGTGGATAGAGCGGTCGGACGGGACCGGCCGCTTGGCAGCGCGGACGCAGCGAGGATAGTAATGCTCCAGACCGCCTCATGGGTCAACACCACGATCGTGTCCATCTCGGTAGTCTCTCTACTTTGGATGGGCTCGGCGATGGCGTTCTCGCTGGCGCGCCGGTTCCACTGGCTCTCGGGGCACCGCCACAGCCGACTGAGCCGGGGGCTGCAGGTGCTCTTCGGAGGGCTGCTCTTGATGGCGGTCTTCCTGCCCTACCTGGCGATCCATCACCCGGTGGTGGCCGTGGGCGTCTTCGTCGCCGCCACCATCACGGCGTTGGTCTTCGGTGCCCGCCCGCCCCACGACTTCGAGAAATTGCACGACTGATCAGTTGATCGCGGGGATCTGCGCGTCGCTGATCATCTTGCGCAGCGCCGCCTCGCTGTGCACGCCGCTCTCGGCGTGCGCCACCTTGCCGTTGGGCCCGATGACCACCAACGTGGGCAGGTAGTTGATGTTGTAGGCGTTGGCCGCGCTGCCGTCGTCGAGCAGCGTGGTGAAGGTGTAGCCGTGCTTCTTCAAAAAGCCGGTCACCTTCGCCTTGCGCTTGGGGCCGGGCTGGTCGGTGTTGATCGACAAGATCTGCAGCGAATCGTGCAGCGAGGCGTCGTTCTCCAGCTTCTGCACGATGGGCATCTGCTGGCGACACGGCGGGCACCACGTCGCCCAAAAATCGAGCATCACCACCTTGCCGCGGTTCTGGTCCAGCGACACGTTGCCGGGCTTGCCGGCCTTGGGCAGCGTGAAACCCGGGGCCTTGGCGCTGGCCTGCGGGCCGGCCTCTTCGTGGTGCGAGCTTCGGTAGTATAACACGCCTCCGAAGACCACCAGGTTGAGCAAGATGAAGGCGACGATGAGGATTTTGGGTGTGTTGTTCATGGTGCGGTCCGCGAAGCGTTCATTGGATGACGGCCTCGCCGGTCTTTCGGGTCTGTTTGAGTCCCTCGAAGCGCGCGTTGGGGGTCATATAATAGCCCTTCACGTCCTTGGACATGATGGCGATATTATCCTCGTGCCACAAGGAAATGTAGGGCAGATCGTGGGCGAGGATCTTCTGGACCTCGCTGTAGATCGCCTTGCGCTTGGCGCGGTCGGTCTCGCGCTCGCCCTCCTCCAACAAGTCGTCGACGTGCTTGTTCCGGTAGGCCCCGCGGTTGGCGCCCGCCGAGCGGTTCTCCGGCGAGGGGATATTCTTGGAGTGAAAGATCCAGGTGTACAGGCTGGGGTCGAGCACCGACGGCCACTGCAGGGTGGTCATGGCGAAGTTGCGGCTCTTGATGTCGTGGAAGAACGTGCCCCACTCGTAGGAGCGCACGATCACCTTGATGCCGATGCGCTCGAGCTGGTGGGCGATGAGCTCGGCCAATGACTTGCGAAATTTGTTGGCCGAGACCTTGAACTCCAGCTCGAAGCGCGGCTTGGGCCCGTCGCCGTCGGGGTCGGGATAGCCGGCCTCGTCCAGCAGCTTCTTGGCCTTCTCCACGTCGTAATTGTAGGTCATCACGTCGGGCTCGTAGGCCCAGTGCGTGGGCGCGAGCAGGCCGGTCGACAGGCGCGCATGCCCCTTGAATTTGTATTTGATGATCGCCTTGCGGTCGATGCCGTAGGCGATGGCCTGGCGCACCTTCAGGTGCTTTAAGATCGGGTGCTCGAGGTTAAAGCCGATGTAGGTGTATTTGAACGACGGCGCGCTCTTGACCACCAGCCGGTCGGAGCGCTGCACCACCGGCAGCATCAGCGGGGCGACGGCGTTCTGGACGAGGTCGGCCGACTTTCCCAACAGCGCCAACAGCCGGGTGTTGTCGTCCTCGACGACCTTGAACACCAGGTGGTCGATGGGCGGCTTGCCCCCGAAATACTTATCGAAGCCCTTGAAGACGAATAGCTTGTCGGACTCCTGGCGCACGAATTCGAAGGGCCCCGCCCCGATGGGCTTGCCCGGACACTCGCGGTGGCCCTTGCAGATATGGGCGGGCAAGATGCCCATGGCCAGGTCGTTGAGAAACGGCGCGTACGGCTTTTTAAGCGTGATCGTCAGGTGACGCGGGTCATGGACCTCGACCGAGTCGATGCGCCGGCTGGTGGCCGCATACGGGCTGTTGACCAGCTTGGAGTCCAGGGTGGTCAGCGTGTAGTCGACGTCGGCGGCGGTGACCGGCTGGCCGTCGTGAAAGTAGATGTCGTCGCGAAGGGTGACCTCGTAGCGCACCGGCGAGATCTGCTCGATCTTTTTGGCCAGTTCGAGCTGGGGCTGGCCCGAGGGCGTGTCCACCGACACCAGCCCGGCGTGCAACAGCCCCACCAGCTTGGCGCTGGCATCGCTGGTGGCAAAGCGCGGGTCGAGCCCCTTGGGAGCCGAGTCCAACAAGACGACGAAGCCATCCTTTCGCGCCGACGGCGATTGGCAGCCGGCGACGCCCAACGCCGCGAGCAGTAGCGTCAGGCCAATGAGGAGGTGGGAGCGCGAGAGCATCGGGCAGAACACAGTTTCCCTGCGGGAAGAAGGGCTTATTGCCGCCGCGTCTTGGTACCACGGACGGGTGCGTTCGTCGAACAAAACCGGGCGGCGCGCGTATTTCCTGGCGTTGAACTCGCGGCCGCGTTCGAGGCGGCGAGGTCCCTTGCGGCGGGCGCCTGATTGGCCTCGGCGGCGCCGTGCGCACGTTTGATCCAGTGAGGTAGGGGACTTCAGCGCACGGGGAGGCGATGCCGGCCGGCGTCGAGCCACTCGGGGAGGAGCACAACATGGTGGAGCGATGGAGCTATCGGATACTGGTGGGCGTGGCCGCCGTCGCCTTGATAGGCCTGCTGGGGGCGTGTGACCGCAAAGCGCAGGCCCAAGGAAGCCACGCCAACCAGGGTAGCCACACCAACCACAGTAGCCACGCCCACAAGCCCGCGCCGGGTGCACGACCGGTCGGCGGCGGCCCCGTCTCGCCGAAAGCCACCGAGACGCCGGCGAGCCCGGGAGCGCGCGTCCAGCCGGCGGCCTCGCCGGCCGAGGCGGCGCCGGACGACGACCACGCCGCGCCGCCGGCGACGTCGCCGGCGCCCGGCGAGCGCGAGCCGTCCCCGGCCAGCGACCCGCCGCCGACCATCCGCGGCAGCGGGGGCGACACGCCGCCCGATTTCATCGTGCCCAGCGAGCCCACCCAGGTCTGAGGCCGCGGCCGACTTCACTCGCGGCGTTGGGTGTTCATCATTCCAACCGTTGCCCCACCAGCGTCGTAAATATCGTTTGGCTGGCCATCGATTCGGCCCAATCGCCCCCTGTGCCCGAGGAGACCGCATGACCGAAGAAACGCCCCGGAACCAACCGTCCAGCTCCCGCGCCCAACGCTCGCGCGCCTACCTCCGCCAACAAGGCGCGGCCGCCGAGCCGGCGCATGCCCACCCGGACCGCGACCTGGCCGTCCAGCGCGAGCACCTGGCCAGCTCCGCGCAGCGCCCCGAGCGCGAAGGCCTGCTGCCGCTGCAGAGCCCGGCGATGCTCGTCGGCGGCGGTGTGTTGGCCTATATCGGCCTGAAACACTGGGATTCGATGATTGGCCTGGGCGTCGCCGGCGTGGGCGCCGGGCTTCTGTACGCCGGGCTGCAGCAAAACCGCCTGCTGGAGGGCAACCTCAAGCAGCGCCTGCTCAACACCATGGCCTCCCACACCACCGAGGTGCGCTCCTCGATCACCATCGACCGCCCGGTCGACGAGGTCTTTGGGTACTGGCGCAAGCTGAGCAACCTGCCCCGGTGCATGCGCCACATCCAGGCCATCGAGCGCATCGACGACACCCATTGGCACTGGAAAGCGCGGGTGCCCAAGAGCGACATGACCGTGGAGTGGGACGCCGAGATCATCGAGGAGATCGAAAACGAGCTCATCGTCTGGCGCTCGGTCAAGGGCTCGGAGCTGCACAACGAGGGCATGATCGAATTCCGAAGCGGCCCCGAGCGCAACAGCACCCAGATCCACGCCCAGATCGTGTACTTTCCTCCCGCCGGCAAGGTCGGCCAGACCATCGGACGCTTCTTGGGCGGGCTAACCCAGCAGGTCATCAAGGAAGATCTGCGCCGCTTCAAGCAGCTCATGGAGACCGGGGAGGTGCCCACCATCGAGGGGCAACCCTCGGGGCGCGACATCCAGCATATGCCGTCGCTGCCGCCCGGCGAGCGCCGCGAGCGCCGGCGCGAGCTGCGCTGATTAGCTTCTTTTGGCCGAGGCAGCCTGCCAGCCGGCGCTGACCGCCAGGCTGGCAGGCTGCGCTCGGCGACCAATCACCAACACCCACAACGAGGGGTCAACAATGCGCGCCGTTTGCTGGATGGGAAAAGGAGATGTCCAGGTCCGCCAGGTCCCGGACCCAAAGATACTCAACCCCCGAGACGCCATCATCAAGGTGACGCTGACGGCCATCTGCGGCTCGGACCTGCACCTTTATGACGGCTATATTCCGACTATGGAAGAAGGCGACATCATCGGCCACGAGACGGTCGGCGAGGTCGTCGAGGTGGGCAGCGAGGTCGACAACCTGGCCATCGGCGAGCGGGTGGTCATCCCCTTCCCCATCGCCTGCGGCAGTTGCCATTATTGCCGCCACGAGATGCACGCGCTGTGCGACAACTCCAACCCCAACGCCTACATGGCCGAGAAGGCCTACGGGTACTCCCCGGCGGGCATCTTCGGCTACTCGCATATGCTGGGCGGCTACGCCGGCGGGCAGGCCGAGTATTTGCGGGTCCCCTTTGCCGACGTCGGCCCGATGAAGATCCCCGACAGCCTCACCGACGAGCAGGCGATCTTCCTGTCGGACATCTTCCCCACCGGCTACCACGCGGTCGCCGACTGCGACATCGACGAGGGCGCCACCGTGGCCGTGTGGGGCTGTGGCCCGGTGGGCCAATTCGCCATCAAGAGCGCCTTTTTGCTGGGCGCCGAGCGCGTCGTTGCCATCGACCGGGTGCCCGAGCGCCTGGAGAAGGCGCGCAAGGCCTCGGGGGCGGAGATTCTGAACTTCGAGCAGGACAGCGTGCTGTCCACGCTCAAGGAGATGACCGGCGGGCGCGGTCCGGACGTGGTCATCGACGCCGTCGGCCTGGAGGCCCACGGGGTGACCGCCGTCGACCACTTCTACGACAAGGCCAAGCAATCGCTGCGCCTGGAGACCGACCGCCCCAACGCGCTTCGCCAGGCGATCATGGCCTGCGGCAAAGGCGGCACGGTGTCGATGCCCGGCGTCTACGGCGGGGTCATCGACAAGATGCCTCTGGGCGCGGCCTTCGGCAAAGGCCTGCGCTTTCGCATGGGCCAAACGCCGGTGCAGCACTACATGCAAAAGCTGCTGTCCCACATCGAGGACGGCGACATCGACCCCACGTTCATCATCAGCCACCGGGTGCCCCTGGTGGAGGCGCCGGCGGCCTACGAGATGTTCAAGGAAAAACAAAACGGCTGCATCAAGGTGGTGATGGAGCCTTAGGCGGGGGCCCGGGGGCCCGCAGGGGTCCAGGAGCGCGGGGGAGTGGCCCCCCGCGCGTGTTGACTAGGCGATCGTGACGTCCTTGCACAGATAGACGTCCTGGATGGCGTTGAGGATGTTGACGCCCTCGTCGCGCGACTTCTGGAACGCCTTGCGCCCACTGATCAGCCCGGTGCCGCCGGCGCGCTTGTTGATGACGGCGGTGCGCACCGCCTGCTGCAGGTCGCTCTGGCCGGAGGCGCCGCCGCTGTTGATCAGCCCCGCGCGGCCCATATAGCAGTTGGCGACCTGGTAGCGGGTCAGGTCGATGGGATGGTCGGTGGTCAACTCGCTGTAGACGCGCTCGTCGGTGCGCCCGAAGGTCTTGCCGCCGGGGTTTTTGACGGCGTTGAACCCGCCGTTGTTCGTCGGGGCCTTCTGCTTGATGATGTCCGCCTGGATGGTCACGCCCAGGTGGTTGGCCTGACCGGTCAGGTCGGCGGCGGTGTGGTAGTCGGTGCCGTCGACGACGAAGCCCTCCTTGTTGCGCGTGTAGCACCACAGGATCGTGGCCATGCCCAGCTCGTGGGCGCGGTGGAAGGCGCGAGCGACCTCGACGATCTGGCGGTCGGACTCCTGCGAGCCGAAGTAAATGGTCGCGCCGATGGCCGCGGCGCCCATCTCGAAGGCCTCCTCGACGGTGCCGAACATCACCTGGTCGTAATTATTCGGCCAGGTCAGCAGCTCGTTGTGGTTGATCTTGGCTACGAACGGAATCTTGTGGGCGTATTTGCGCGCGACCGCGCCGAGCACGCCGAAGGTCGACGCCACCGCGTTGCACCCGCCCTCGATGGCCAGCTCGACGATCTCGGCGGGGTCGAAGTAGGCGGGGTTGGGCGCAAACGACGCCCCGGCGGTGTGCTCGATGCCCTGGTCGACCGGCAGAATCGACAGATAACCCGTGCCGCGCAGCCGCCCGGTGTCGAAGAGGCGCTGCAGATTCGCCAGCACCCGCGGGCTGCGGTCGGTCTGAGTGTACACCCGGTCGACGAAGTCCGGCCCCGGCAGATACAGGTTCTCCTTGGGGAACGTGTTGGACTCGTAGCTGAGCAACTCGTCGGCTTCGTCACCGAGGATGTCTACGATCTTGTCGATTTCTGCCATGGCGTGTCCTCTCGCGGGATATAGTTGGAGTCAATTCGTTGCTAGATAATGGTCCCGATCACACAAACATCAAGTAGACCCGCTGCAGGCGGCCGCGTCGGCTACTCCACCACCGTCAACCACTCCGCATGGTCGGTGGCCGCGCCTTTGACCTGCTCGAAGTAGGCCGCCTGCACGGCCTTGGTCACCGGGCCGGGCTTGCCGGTGCCGATGGCGCGGTCGTCGACCTGCCACACGGGGGTGACCTCGGCGGCGGTGCCCACCATGAACACCTCGTCGGCGGTGTACATCACGTCGCGGGTAAAGCGCTGCTCGACGACCTCGATGTCGCGCTCGCGCAGCAGCGTGAGCACCGTGTCGCGGGTGATGCCGCCCAAAATGGAGGCGCCGGTCGGCGGCGTGACCACCTGACCGTGGTAGACGATGAAGATATTTTCGCCGCTGGCCTCCGAGATATAGCCCTCGGTGTCCAGCATGATCGCCTCGTCATAGCCGGCGGCCATGACCTCGCGCTTGGCCAAGATGCTGTTGACGTACTGGCCGTTGATCTTGCCCTTGGCCATGCCGGCGTTGACGTGCTGGCGGTTGAAGCTGGCGACCTTGGCGCGGATGCCCTTGGTCAGGCCGTCGTCGCCCAGATAGGCCCCCCACTCCCAGGCCGCGATGGCCACGCGCACCTTATTCTGCATGGCGCCCAGCCCCATCTGGCCGGAGCCCAAAAAGACCACCGGACGCAGGTAGCAGTCGGTAAACCCGTTGACGCGCACCGTCTCGATGCACGCCTGCTCGAGCTGCTCCTGGGTAAAGGGCACGTCGATCGTGCAGATATGACAGCTCTCCAGCAGACGCTGAACATGCTCGCCAAGCCGAAAGATCGCCGTCTTGCCGTCGGCGCGTTGGTAGGCGCGAATGCCCTCGAAGGCGCCCAGCCCATAGTGCAGGGTATGCGTCAGAACGTGTACATTCGCCTTGTCGAAATCGACGAACTCACCGTCGAGCCATATCTTCTGCGATTCGATACCCACTTGCCCACTCCGTGCGACGCTATCGTCATCGTGAGCACTTCGGCCCACGTACCTCGATTCTTTCGATCTATCGCTAGCTTTTGGGCAGAGGGCTGTCAATGTTCCGGGCCCGCAAAGCGCGCGACCGCACCCTCATCCCGGTCTCTTCATGGAACCGATTCGACGACCACGGCGTCGATACGCGACTCCCAGGTTAACGGGGACCCCCTCTACCTCGCGCTGCACCACGCGCTCGGCATCTCCCCGCAGGGGAGAAAGCCCCTCACCACTTTGCCACGCTTCTGATTGGCGTCGAAAAGCAACCACTGGGCGATCTCGAAGGAGCTTCTTCCCCCGCGGGGAAGTGCCGAGCGCGCCATTTTGCGCGAGGCGATGGGGGTCCTCGAACACCCGGGCGTTGCTGTACCGAATCAACCCGCCTCGCCAGCCCCGAAGAGAGCTTCGAAGCTGCGCGAGACGCGCTCGCCAATTGCGTCGAGATCGCCGCGCAGTTGGCGGCTGGCCTCGCTGCCCTGGTAGCCGAGGCGTCGGGCGAGCACGCGGAGTTGGGCTTCGTCGTCGGGCAGGCGATTGGAGGCGCGCTGGTCGCTCATGCGCAGGCGGGCCTCGACGCGGCGCAACATGCGGTAATCGTCGAGGAGTTGGACGCAGTCGACCTGCGGCTCGAGCGCCGCCAACGGCTCAGCCAGGCGCGCGAGCGCCCACATGGTGTTCTGGCTGCGCGGGCCGTCGATGACGCGCGCGCCCGTTTGCTCGGCGACGGACTCGGGCGTCGAGGCGATCTCGGCGGCGTGGGCCAACTGCAGGTATTGGGTCAGAAACTCCACGTCGATCATGCCGCCGGGGTCGGCCTTGATGTCCCGGCCGGCCTCCTCGGCGCCCAGCTCTTCGACGATGCGATCGCGCATCGCGCGCAATCGGCCGGCCAGCCCGTCGGGCACGGGCCGCTCGAAGGCGATGTCGTCGCGCAGCGCCATCAGCCGGCGGCGCAGACCCGCAGGCCCGGTCAGCGCGCGCGCCCGGATCATCGCCTGGCGCTCCCAAAGGTCGG
This sequence comes from uncultured delta proteobacterium, assembly GCA_963697525.1. GTDB lineage: Bacteria > Myxococcota_A > Bradymonadia > Bradymonadales > Bradymonadaceae > Bradymonas. The sequence goes on along the minus strand of OY969087.1, from coordinate 3,105,399 downwards.
CGCGGTGCTCGTGGTAGTCGCGGAAGGCGTCGAAGCTGACGACCAGCGTTCCCTGGCGCCCTGAGGGGCGAAGCCTCGTGTCCACCTCGTAGAGTTTTCCCTGCGCGCTGACCGACGACAGGTTGCGCACCAGGCGCTGGGCGAGCTTGGCATAAAATTGGTGATCGAGCCCGCGGGCCTCGTCGGGCTCGTACACGAAGATGACGTCCAGGTCGCTGCCGAAGGTCAGCTCGCGCCCGCCCAGCTTGCCAACGCCCAGCACGACGAACGGCAGTTGGTCGACCGGCGGGGCCAGCGCCGGGTCGAAGCGCTCGGCGAGGTTGGCGTAGACCTCGCGCAGCACGGCGTCGACGACGACCTCGGCGAGCATCGACAGTTGGCGCACCGTCTCGGCGATGTCACAAGCGCCGGCGACCTCGTGCAGGGCGATGCGCAGCACCTCTTCCTGGTGGAAGCGGCGCACCCGGCCCAGCCGATGGCTGGGGTCGTGGATGCCGCCCAGGCGTTGCTCGAGCTCGTCGGCCATCTCGTCACGCTCGCGCACGATCGCCACCGTCCCAGCCCCGAGCAGGTAGTCGATGACGTTGGGCTCGCGCACCACGATGGACGCCAGAAACTCGCTGGAGCCGAAGACGTGCACCAGCAGGCGGGTGGCGTGGGGGTTGTCGAAGAGCATGTCGTAAAACCCGGGCCGGTCGGCGACCACCGTGGACAGACGCGACCAGTAGCTAAACGCCTGATCGGGGTCGGGGGCGGTGGCGCAGGCCTGCAGAATATACCGGCTCAGCTCGCGCTGCTCGGTGCTGACGTGGCGGCCGAACGGGCCGTAGGGCTTCTCGCGCAGCACCTGCACCTGCCCGGCGACCTGCCGCGGGCGGTGAAATCCCAGGCGCTCGACGGCATCGAGGACGGCCTGGTCGAAGAGGTGCTCGGCGGACACGCCCAACACGGTGGCGAGCTCGGAGGGGCGCGACTCGCGCACGGTGGGCTCTTCGGGCGTCTGGGCGGACTCGCTGAACAGCCGCTCGAACATCGTGGCGACGCGCCTACGGCAGTCGGTCAGCCGCCCGCGCAGCGCGTCGTCAGGCATGTCCATGCGCCGCGCCAGGCGCTCGAAGCCGGCGGCGTCGGCGGGCAGTCGATGCGACTGGCGGTCGTGCTCCATCTGGACGCGGTGCTCGACGCGGCGAAACAAATCGTAGGCATCGGCGAGCACGGCGTGGTCGTCGTGGGTGATCAAACCGGAGTACAGCAGCCGATCGAGCGCGTCGAGCGTACCGCGCACCCTGAGCGCGGGGCGCGTGCCGCAGTGGACGAGCTGGAGCGCCTGCACGAAAAACTCGATCTCGCGGATGCCGCCGACCCCGATTTTGACGTCCCAACCCAGCGGTGAGCCCGTCTTGTCGGAGCGGCTCTCGCTGGTCTCGTCGCCCACCGAACCGGTGTCGTCGCTGCCGGTGGCGGCGGGCTTGATGCTCGACGAGCGGCCCAGCCGCCCGCGCCGGGGCGGCGCGCCCGAGCGGCGCATCCGCCGGCGCAACCGCTGCTGAAGCGACGAGGCCGGCGCCGCCGGCTCCGGCGCGCGTTCGGCGGGGCTGTCCTGCACGCCCACCACCGCCGAGACCTGGGCGTTGCGGTCGATCTGCTCCTTCATCGAGCGCAGCTCGTCGATCACGCCGAAGTCCAGGTAGCGTCGGTACATAAACGGCTCGAGCGCCTCGAGCAGCTCCTCGCCCATCTCCCGGTTGCCGCCCACAGGTCGCGCCTTGAGCATGGCACTGCGCTCCCAGGTGCGCCCCCAGTTCAGGTAATAATCGGTCATCGCCTCCACGGAGTTGACCAGCGGCCCCTTGCTGCCCTCGGGGCGCAGGCGCAGGTCGACACGAAAGACGTAGCCGGCGCCGGTCACCTTGCCCATCGCCTGGGTCACCCAGCGGGCGAGTTGGTCGACGTCCGACTTGATCTCAGCGTCGCCCACCGCCGCGTCGGAGCTGACGTAGATGAGGTCGACATCGGAGCTGAAGTTGAGCTCCCGGCCGCCCAATTTGCCCATCCCCAACACGCAGAAATGCTCGGCGAGCTCCGCACAGGCCGAGCACGCGCGCGCCCTGGCGGCAGGCGACGTCGAGGCAGGCCTCGGCCAACTGGGCGATCTCGGCGGTGGTCTGGCGCACCGAGCTGGTGTTGTCGACCTCGCGCAAATAGATGCGCAGCGACTCGCGGCGCTTGAGGCGGCGAAGCTCGGCGAAGGCGGCTTGCTCGCGCTCGGCGCCGTCGGCGATGGCCGCCTCGATGCGCGACTCCACCTCGTCGACCAGCGCGTCGAGCCCGCGCGCCACCGGGTCGGCGTGAACCTCTGCCAGATACGATAGGTCTTCGGGATGATGCAGCAGCGCGCGCGACGGATGTTCGCCCTGCATTGCCAGGGTCAAGAAGACGTCCAGCGCCGACGCCTCGGCCAGCCGCCCGGCGTCGTCCGACTCGCATAGCTTGAGCAGGTCGAGCAACGTGTCGGCGGGGTCGGAGGCTGCCTGCAGGCGCGCGAGCACACGGCCGGCGTCGGCGAGCGACAGCGCGCCCTGTTCGACGCACGCGCCCAGACGCTCCACGAGGTGTTCCATGCGCTCGGGCGCCTCGGCGCGCGAGCACAGTGTCTCGATGTGGTCTTGGGCGATGTCGGGCCAGTTCATGGCTGTCTTGTCACATGCGTCGGGGCGCACATCGTTACGGAACCGTAAACACGTACAGCACGTAGTTGCCCGAGCCCGCGCTAAACTCGAGCTTGTGGCGAATCTCCCACGTCCCGTCGGTGGTCGCCGTAAAGGCGTACAACGCCGGGAAGAACGCCTCGCTGCTGTCGCGGTCGGAGGCGGCGGGGGCGCCGCTGGGGTCGAAAAGCTCGAGCATGGGGTCGAGGGCGTACAGATCCTGGCCGTCGTCGTCGGTGCTCAGCACCCACAGATGCTGCCCGGCGTTCAAATCGACGGTGTACTCGTCGACCGAGTCGTTGCGGTTGCTGTCCAACGAGCCGTTCACGACCGCCGGCAGGTTAGCCAGGTGTTGAGCGTCGGCGAGCGTGTCGTTGGGCTCGGCCTCGGCAATCCCCTGGTTGGGCTGGTGGACGTCGAGCTGCAGGCTGAAGTCCAGCGGACCGGTGGCGGAGGTGTCCTGCGAGCCGACGATCAGAGCGTATTTGTCGCCGGCGCTGGCGGCGTAAAATAGGTGGCCCTCATACGGCTGCACCGAGGTCATCGCGTCCAGGCTCGCGCCGTGGGCGAGCACCACTTTGGGCGTCCACGAACCGGTGGGCACGACGTTGGCCTCGATGGCGCCGGCCGGCGCGGCGAAGGTGTAAATACGCTGCTTGGAACCGTCGGCGAGCTGGCCGTTGACCGGCGTGCCCGGGGTGAGCTGGGTGGCGTTGAGCTTGTCGATCTGAAGGGTGAATTGGTAGCTGGCATCGCCGCGGTCCTGGGCGTCGGCCACCGCGATGTAGACCTCCCCGTCCTCGGTCGCCAACCAGCGGGCGTTGCTGCTGCCGGCGCGCAGATCTTTCATCGTGGCGGCGTCGTAGACGCGAACGCGCCCGTCGAGGTCGCCGCCCTGCGAGGTCAAGCTGGCCACGTACACCGACCCGGCGCTGACCGACATCTTGTACCAGGCGGGAAACGGCGCGTTGTCCACCGCGCCCGTCTGTGACGCCGGCGCCGTGCCCAGATCGGTGGCGTTGATCTTCTCGACGCCCAGATCATAGGTGTACGACGGATCGCGCGTGGAATCGTAGGGCTTGACGTTGAGGACGATGTCGCCGTCGTGGTCGGTCACGAAGAGCATGCGGCTCGAATAGGTCGAGGCCAGCGGCAGGAAGGTCTGCGCGTCGTAGGCGGTCATCGGGCCGAAGAAGTTGTTCTCCTTGATCCGCGCGTCGAAGCGATCCCCGGCGTGGGCGCTGAATTTGTAGAAGTCGCTCTTTCCGGGGGTGTCGAACACGCCGCTGGCTGTGGCCGGCAGCGACGCCAAGTCCTGGGCGGACGGCGAGGCCACGTCCATGCTCACGGTGTAGCCGTAGCCGGGCCCGCCGCGCGGCGACTCGGCGTTGTTGTTGGGCATATGGCGCACGCGGATGGCCACCTCGCCGGCCGTCGAGCCATCGTAAAACATGGTGGCCGTGGCCGGGTCGCCGGCGCCGGCCGCGTCCGTGCCGCCGTCCTCGAAAAAGAAGCTCGTCGAGCCCTGCTGCGGCTCGTACAGGTACCCCACGTCGATGTCCGGCTCCAACGCGCTGCCGTTGGTGGGCTGGACGCTAAACGTGACCTCTTCGCCGGGCTGGACCGTCGCCAAAAAGTAGTCCACGTCCGGGCTCAGGCTCGTGCTGCTCTTGGTGCGCGGCGGGCCGATGGTCGCGTCCACGCTCGCCCCGGGCTGCAACCAGTTGAGCTTGCTGCTTCGCTGGTCCTGCGGCTTGGAGAAGGTCTCCACCTCGCCGTCGACCTGCGTGCTGCTGATCTGGAGCTGGGTGCGGCTGTCGCCGTAATTTTGCCAGGAGTCCTCGATGACCAGCACGTGCTTGGCGCCGGCCAGCTCGGTGGTGAAATCGAGCTCGGCGGTGCGCTGGTCGGTCTGGTACGGCGAGCTGAACGACAGGACGCGCTTGGCGTCGGTGTCGTACAGCGCCAACAGCGGCAGGTCGAAGGAGCTCGTGCCGCCGGCGGACACGCCCGTGGAGGTGACCTCCAGGGCGTCCAGCCCGGTGGTGTCGACCTCGTAGGTATGCACGGTGCCGTCGACCACCTTCTCGACGGGCGCGGCCGGCAGCGAAACGGGCTCGGGCTTGGGCAGCGGGATGGCGCTGACCGAGGCGGTATATTCGTAGCCGGCGCCCCCGACGTCGGGCGACGACATCAGGTTGCGCGCGTCGGTCACCACGAAGGTGTACTGGCCGGGTACGGGCACGTACAGCTCGCGCCAATACGAGCCACCGGTTTCGCTGCCGATGGCGTAGCGCGACACGTTGCTGTCGCGGGCCTCGTAGCCGAAGACCGCCCCGCCCGGCCAGAACTCGCTGCCCGTAGCGGCGATGTGGATGAGCAACAGCGACGGCTTGGCGACCGTAAACGAGTAGTAATCGGAGTCGGACACCCCGCTCTGCACGGCAGATATGCCGCCCTCGACCAAGAAGGGCAACTGCAGGTCGTAGGCTTCGCCGTCACTGGGGGCGTCGTTGGGGCCGGAGATGGAATCCTCGGCGGTCGCCTCGAAGGTGGTCGGGTTGGACGGGTCGTAGATGAACGGATAGTGGTCGCAGGCGTCGCCGGCGCCGTCGCGGTCGTGGTCGACCTGGTCGGCGTTGGCCACGCTGGGACAATTGTCGTCGGCGTTGGCGACGCCGTCACCGTCGTCATCGGCCGGCCCGGCGTCGACGTCCTGGCCGGTGGCGTCGGTGCCGGCGTCGATCTGCACGTCCGCAGTGGCGTCGGCGCCCGCGCCGGCGTCGTTCGAGACGTCGCCCGCGTCGCTCTCATGCCCTCCCTTGTGGTTGGTGGTGTCCCCACCGCAGCCAATCAGGCCGACCGCGAGGACCAACACCCCGGCCAGGCGTACCGCCGTCGAGGTCGAGCAACCACCGGACATCCACTTTGCCATCTTCCCTACTCCCTATTCACACACCGTCGGCCAGTATACGCCACTAGCCCTGAACCTGTCTGATCTCTTCGTACTCGTTCTGATAGAGCATCAGGTTGTCGAGCACAATGGTGAGGTTACGCCGATTGGCCTCGTTGCCCAGCCGCGTGTCCACCTCGCGCATCTGGCGGGCGATGTCGAGCAACTCGTCGCACATGCGCGACAACAGCTCGAGGTCGCGGCTGGAGCGGTCGTGGCCGGCGAATTGCTCGGTATATTGCTCCATCACCCAGTTAGCCGCGCTTCCGAGCTGGCCGACGAGCTCCTCGTCGGGCGTCTCCCGGCGCGCTTGCTGGACGCGGTCGAACTCGTCGCGATAGGTCGCCACCTGGGAGTCGATGAGCTCGATGTTGTTGCGGTTTTGCTCGGAGCCCAACCCCTGTGCGTCGAGCTCGCGCATTTGCTCGGCGATCGAGTCCAGCGTGGCGATGACGCGGTGGAGCAGGCCCGAGCGACGCGACACGCGCGGGCGGCCGCCGAAATGAAAATTGTAGACGGCGAATTGCTCGTTGGCGACCATGGCCAGGTAGCTGGCCTTCTCCTGGTTGGTGCCCTCATTGCGAGCCGACAAGATATGGCCGCGCTCGTCGCGGTACATCTGCAGATTATTCTGGACGGTCTCCAGGTCGGCGAGCACCGACTGGCGGCGGTCTCGGTTCAGCAGCTTTTTCATCTGCGCCTCGACCAACTCGAGCTCCGAGATGATCTCGTTGAGCAACCCCAGGTCGCGCGTCGCCCGCGGCTTACCGGCAAAGTGTCTGAAATACTGACCGAAATGCAAATTCGCCCACGTCGCCAGTTCGCTGGCCTCGACGACGCTGCCACCCTCGGACTGCACGCGCGCGATCTCCTTGCGCTCGGCGTCGTAGGTCTCCAGGTTGTCGACGGCCTGCTCGATGAACGAGCTCAACGCCGGGTCGCGCCCGCCGTTTCGCAGCGTGCGCGCCTGCTCGGCGATGGTCTCCAGGCGCGCGATGATGTCATCGAGCGCGCTCAGGTCACGCGTCGCCCGCGGCTTGCCGGCAAAGCGCGCGCCGTATTCTTGGTAGATGGTCTGGGCTTGCTCGCGAAGCTCTTTGAGAGTCGGTGATGCCATGATGGGTCGTGCTCGTGTCGAAAGAGTAAGTGCGTTGGCACAGGGACTCGGGTGAAGATTCGCCCGACTGTAGAAAAGGCGTGCGCGCAGCGCAACTGCAGCAAACAATCCTGTGCACCGAATCGGCGCGGGGCGCATCTCATGGACGGAGACTCACCGTCCTCGTACCCCTTGCGGCCATGAGCGAGACCCCACCGCTGCGCATCACCCCCGCCAACGACGCCCCGTACCGGTCCAGGCGCGACTTCGTGGTCTACTGGATGGGCGCCAGCCGGCGGCTCGACTACAATTTCGCCCTGCAGCGCGCCGTGGACCTGGCCCAGGAGTACGAGGTCGGCCTGGTCATCTTCGAGCCGCTTCGCTGCGACTATCCGTGGGCGAGCGAGCGGCTGCATCGGTTCATGCTCGACGGGATGGCCGAGCACGCCGCCCGCCTCGACACGACGAACGCCCTCTATTTGCCGTACGTCGAACGCGCCGCCGGCGAGCGCCGCGGGCTGGTCGAGGCCCTCGCCGAACACGCCGTGGCCGTGGTCGCCGACGATTTTCCGGCGTTCATGATCCCGGAGCTCATCGCGCGCACGGCCGCCAAACTCGACGTGCGCGTCGAGATGGTCGACTCAAATGGTATCGTGCCGCTTTATGCCCCCGACAAACTCTTCAAACGCGCCTACGACTTTCGCCGCTGGTTCCAGCAGTATGGGCGCGCGTTCATCGACCAGGCGCCCCGCGCGCACCCGTTGGTGGGCAAGAATATCGCGCCGATCGGCGCTCTGCCCGACGCCATCGCCCGGCGTTGGCCGGCGGCGAGCGTCGATGAGCTTCGCGACCCGGCACTGCTGGCCGGCCTGCCCATCGATCACTGCGTCGGCCCCGTCGAGACGATCCCCGGCGGCGAAGATGCCGCTCACGACTGTCTGCACAGCTTCGTCGAGCAGCGCCTCGACGGTTATGCGACCCGGCGAAACCATCCCGAGGACGAGCAGACCAGCCAGCTCTCGCCGTACCTTCATTTTGGCCATATCTCGGCCCACGAGGTGCTCCAGGCGGTGCTCGAGCGCGAGGACTGGCGCTTCGACGACCTCTCCGAGGACGCCAGGGGCAAGCGCGAGGGTTGGTGGGGCATGAGTGAGGACGCCGAGGCGTTCCTCGACGAGCTGATCACCTGGCGGGAGGTCGGTTTCAATACCTGCGCCTACCTCGACGGCTTCGACCGCTACGAGTCTCTGCCCGACTGGGCGCTCCAGACGCTCGACGAGCACGCCGACGACCCCCGCGAGCACGTGTACACCCTCGAGGAGTTCGAGCACGCGCGCACCCACGACAATCTGTGGAACGCCGCCCAGATGCAGCTCGTGGGCCAGGGGCGCATCCACGGCTACCTTCGAATGTTGTGGGGAAAGAAGATTTTGCACTGGAGCGCCTCGCCGAAGGAGGCGCTCCAGGTGATGATCGAGCTGAACAACAAATACGCCCTCGACGGGCGTGACCCCAACTCCTACAGCGGGATCTTCTGGGTCCTGGGCCGCTACGACCGGCCCTGGGGCCCCGAGCGGGAGGTCTTTGGCAAGGTGCGCTATATGACCTCCCGTAGCACGCGCCGAAAATTCAGCGTCGAGGGCTATATCGGGCGCTGGCTCACGGACAAGCCAACTACATAGGCGACTCGAAGGTGCACGTGCCCGCGTCGCACACGTCGATGATCTCGCCGTCGTTGTGGAAGTAGTGGGCGAGCTGCTTCTGGTGCGCCGGGGTGCGCCGGGGGAACTCGTGGGGGTCGTCCATCGGGCTCTGCGGCGGGTGGTTGCCCGGCTCTGGCCAGGGGTTGCCGAAGTCGTACATGACGATGCCCGAGCCGGTGTACGGATACGGCTGCGGGTCGACCAGGTCGACGTCGCGCGGGTAGTTGGCCATCAGCTTGATGCCGATGTCGCTGCGCGCGGCGATCTCGTCGGTCAGCGGGGAGACCTGATTGTCGCCCTTGGCCGGGGTGAACAGCGCGTAGTGCGGGTCGTTGCCGTCGAAGGGCTCGGCGGTGATGTGGCGCAGGTAGCTGACCGGGTCGGTCTGGTCCCACAGGAGCTGGATGGTCGACAGCGCCACCGCCTGCTTCAACGGGTCTTTGTAGTTGTTGCGCAGCACGATGAAATAGGCGTTGAAGTCCTTGGAGCGCTGCAACAGCGTCGAGTAGTTGTTCCCCGGCACCCCGCAGTGGGCGTAAGTCATGTCGGTGGACAGGGCGATGACCGTGCCGCCGAAGATGCCCCCCTGGGAGATGCCCGAGTAGTACAACTGGCTGGAGTCGACCGTGATGTTGCGCGATTTGATCTCGTCGACGTCTTGCAGCCGCTCACGCATCGCCCGCGCCAACAGCAGGTAGTCGAGCATGCCCTGCTGGAGGCGGTCGGCCAAAAACGGGAACCCGTTGAGGTCGCTCAAGGCAAAGATGGCCCGGGATTGATCCTCTTCGGCCATGCCCGCCATATTGGTGCCGAAGTAGATGAAGTTGTACTTGTTGGCGATGTCGCGGTTGAACGAGCCGTGGGTCTGCGCGCCCGTGCCCAGCAGGCCGTGGCCGTATTCGATGAGCCCTTGAGGAGTGCTGTTGCGCGCGCTCTGGGGCACGTACAGCCAGAACGGCTGGGTGATCGTGCCGTTGGCCTTGGGCATGCCGTCGTCGCCCCAGTTCATCGTCGGGCCGGGCTGGCCGTCGATGACCGAGTCCTTCATGAACCGCGGCACCTCGAAGGTGCCCTTGATCTCGAGCCACCAACTGTCGGCGTTGGCGGGGTCGGACCCGGTGAAGTCGTTTTCCTTGACGTCGGTGATGGTCAGCTCGGGCCCCTGTTGGCCGGCGAGCTCCAAACCCTTGTCGCGAATATGCAGCATCGATCCGTGCAGCGCCTGGTTGCTGGCGGTCACGAAGTCCCAGGCCAGCGTCAGGTTGCTCTTCTGGATGCCCTGGGCGTCGAGGATGGAGAAGATGTCGTCGAAGCGCGCCTGGCGCGCGGCCAGCACCGGGTCGCCGCTGGTGTCTCCGTCGCGAAGCTTCTTGAACGCGTCGCTGGGCGCGATGGCGTTGCCGGAGGTGTCCTTGAGGTTGCGGAAAGCGACCACGTAGCGGGTGGACTCCTTGAGGATGACCGCCGGGCGCACGAACAACACGGTGTTCTCGGGGGTGGTGCCGTTTTCGTCGAGCTCGGCGAAGTACGGGATCTTGCGCACCACGTTGCCGCTGTCGTCGACCTCCAGCCACACGATGGGCGCATCGTCGTTGAGCGAGTCGGCGATATTGGTCTCGCCGGCGATATTGGAGGTGTCGATGTTGGGGAAGTTGACCAAAAGCGGCGTGCCCGGTCCATACCCGTCGAGGCGACGATAGGGGTCCGGGCGGGTCTGAATGCCGCCGCCGGTGTCGGATTTGGGCAGGGTATTCTCGCCAAAATTCAGCGTATAGCCGGTCACCCGGGAGTCGTCGGGCTTCAGGTACAGGTTCGACGGCCAGGGAAGCGCACAATGGTCGGGCTGGAGCGAATCGCAGTCGGCCTGCGCGGTGGTCGTGCCCCCGTCGGGCTGCACGTCGCCGGCGTCGGCCGTGCTGCTGTCAGTGGTCGTGTCGGTGCCCGCGTCCTGGTGTTTGGCGTTGGTCTGGCCGCTGTCGTCCGAGCAGCCCACGCTGCCCACCAGCGCCAGGCAACCGGCGGCAAATAGCCAGCGCAGAACATGTTTGTGCATCGAAAGCCTACGATTCATTGCACTTCCCTCATGAAATTGTGAACAATTCATCACCTCGAAGCGAATCATGCCAGAAACGGCGCAGAGTTCAAACGCAGCCCGGCGGGCTTTCCGGCTTTCTTGCTGGCCAAGCGGGCGGCCCGTCCCTAACTTTGCGTCGGCAAGTTCCGAACCCCTAGACCCCTAAACCCCAACCCCCTGAACCCCTGGAACATCCATGACATCGCCGACAGTGGCCCTGGTGACCGATTTTGGCCTGCACGACAATTACGTGGGCATCATGAAATGCGTGATCGATGACATCTGCCCGGGAGCGCAAATCATCGATCTATGCCACGAAGTGTCTCCGCAAAACCTGTTGTCGGGCGCCTATTTGTTATCGAGCGCGGCGCCGTACCTCAAGCGCGGCACTGTCCTGGTGGGCGTGGTCGACCCGGGGGTGGGAAGCACCCGGCGCGCCATCGCCATCGACACCGGGGAGTTCGTGTGCGTGGGCCCGGATAACGGGCTGTTCGACATGGTCCTCAAAAAATTCGAGCCGCGCCGGGTCGTGGAGCTGAACAACCCCCAGTACCATATGCAGCGGGTCAGCGCGACGTTTCACGGCCGCGACATCTTCGCGCCGGCCGCCGGCCATCTGGCCGCCGGCGTGGCCGTCGAGGAGTTGGGCGACGCCATCGAGCCCGCCGACCTGGTGCGCCTGCCGGCGACCTCGGCGTTCATGCGCGAGCGGCGCATCGAGTGCCACGTGGTCCACGTCGACCGCTTCGGCAATCTGATCACCAACCTGAGCGACGACGAGCTCGCCCAGTGGCTCGAGGACGCGCGCCCGAAGGTGATCATCGACGACATCGAGGTGCCCCTGGTCGAGACGTTCACCGACGTCGAGCGCCGTCGCGAGCTCGCCTACTTCGGCAGCTCCGGCCAGCTCGAGATCGCCGTGCGCGACGCCAGCGCCGCGCGCCACTTCAACGCCGGCCAGGGCCAAACGGTGTTCGTCGAGAAGCGCAGCTGATTCACGCGCCCCGATTATGCGGTGCGTCGTAATCGACCTCGAAGCCCTGGGCGACGATCCGCTTGGGGTTTACCGTGGGATGACTGCGATAGTAGTGGTTTTTGATGTGGCGCAGGTTGCACGTCTCGGCCACGCCGGGGGTCTGGTAGATGTCCTTGGTGTAATTCCACAGGTTGTCGTACTGGGCCAGCCGGCGGCGGTTGCACTTGAAGTGGGTGCAGTACACCGGGTCGAAGCGCACCAGGGTGGTGAACAGACAGATATCCGCCTCGGTCAGCCTCGACCCGCATAGGTAGCGCTGCCCGGAGAGCACCCCCTCCCAGTGGTCCAACGCCTCGAAAAGCGTGTCGACGGCTTCGTCATAGGCGCCCTGTGAGTCGGAGAACCCGGCGCTGTACACCCCGTTATTGATGGGCTCGTAGATGGCGTCGATCACCCGGTCGATCTCCTCGCGAAGATCGTCGGGGCACAGGTCGACCCCCGGCCGGCTGAGCTCGTCGAACTGGGTGGTGAACATGCGCAAAATCTCGCGCGACTCGTTGTTGACCAGCGTGTCGGTCCTTTTGTCCCACAGGACCGGCACGGTCACGCGCCCCGTGTAGTGATCGTCGGCCTTCTTGTAGACCTCGCGCAGGTAGCGCGCCCCGTTGACGCTGTCGGCGATCGTATCGGGATCGTCGTCGCGAAACTCCCACCCCTCCTCGCCCATCAACCAGTGCACCGCCGAGATGGACACGTGCTCCTCGAGGCCGAGTAAAGAGCGGGCGATCAGCGTGCGATGCGCCCACGGACACGCCCAGGACACGTAGAGGTGGTAGCGCCCCGTCTCCACGGGGTGCTCAGCGCCGGGCGCGGCGCTCACACGCCCGTGGAACACCGTCTCTTCGCGCTGGAAGTGGCCCTCCTCGTCGCTTCCGTACCATTCGGTCGTCCACGTTCCGTCGATCATTTTTCCCATATCTCTCTCCTGAGCTGCCCTCGATGCGGGGCTGACACAGCCATCGTTGGCTCGGTGGCAGTCGTCAGCATCCTGTCTCCCAACCCATGGCCGCCAGTCCTGCGTTCGTCAAGGAGCCGGGTCGAAACACACTGTTTACGCCCCATTTGTTCAAAACCTGTTCAATTTTCGCTTGACCGTGTTCAAAACCTGTTCATAATCGATCTCGAATCGGGCCTGAACAGTGTCAGTGAACAAGGCCCCACCGGACGCAGGGAGAGGGACATGACGGAACAAGAGCTCATCAAAGGACTCATCGCCGGCGACGCGCCCGCTATTCGAGACTTGTGTACCCAGTATCGCGGGCGCATCTTCGCGGTCGTGCGTCCGCTGGTGCGCGACGAGTGGGACGCCGAGGAGGTCACCCAGGACGTGCTCCTGAAGGTCTGTGACAAGATCGACACCTTTCGACACAACAGCGCCCTGTGGAGCTGGATGTATCGCATCGCCGTCAACGAAGCGCGTATGAAAACGCGGCGTTACAAGCGCCGTCCGGTGCCCATCGAGGACGACGCGCTCGTGGCGCTGCGCCACCAGGAAGACGACGGCGAGTTCGACGAACGCCCCGACGAGCACCTGGCCAGCAAGGAGATCTTGGCCGAGATCGCCGACTTCTTGGAGGCGTGCAACGACACCAACAAGGTCGTCTACCTGGGCATGGAATGGGAGGGCCGTGATCGCGAGGAACTCGCCGCCAAGCTCGACCTGACCGAGGCGGCGCTCAAGACCCGGCTGCACCGGCTGCGGGTGAGCCTGCGCGAGCAAATCGAGCGCAATTACCTGGCGGCGAGCGCTTGAACATACCCTGTTCAAAAGGTATTCATCGTCGGCTGCGGCCGGGGCGAACGTTTCCCGGGCCGCCCCACTTGCATCCTAAATGCACGGCCACCCGATCAGGTGTGGAGCCGTCGCCCCTTTTGCACGGTGCTTGCATGACTCGCGAAACCAACGCCAACGATCAACCGACCCTGAGCATCGGGGCGCTCTCGCAGGCCACGGGCATTCCCAAGGAAACCCTGCGCACCTGGGAGCGCCGCTATGGCTTCCCGAGCCCGGAGCGCAACGCCGCCGGACACCGCGTGTACTCGATGCGGGCGGTGAGCCGCTTGCGGCTGATGTCGGCAGCGATCGACGCCGGGCATCGGCCGAGCAATATTGTCGGCGAGGACGAATCCACGCTGCGCGCGCTTTTGCGCACCACCACGGCATCGGCTGCCCCCGCCGCCGCCCCCGCCGACGAGGCCGGCAGCGCCGACCAGCGCTGGCAGACGCCCTGGCTCCAAGCGGCGGCCGCCTTCGACGGCGATCGCCTCGAAGATCACTTCTATCGTGCGTGGAACAAATTTGGCGGGCTGCGCTTTTTGCACCAGCGCGTCGGGCCCTTTTTGACCGCGCTCGGCGATGCCTGGGCGGACGGGCGGCTGCACGTCTCTCACGAGCATTTCACCAGCGAGCGGCTGCGCGATTTTTTGACCCGTCAGTGGCGCCCGTTGAGCGACCGGGCCCACGGTCCGACGGTGGTGCTGGCCAACTTGCCCGGTGAGCAGCATTGCCTGGGGCTGCATATGGCGGCGGTGGTCGTCGCCCTGGCCGGCTGCCGGGTGTCGTTTCTGGGGGCGGATACCCCGCTCGACGAGATCGTCGTGGCCGCCAACCAGCAGGAATCGACCGCCGTGCTCATCAGCGTGTCGCTGGCCTACGACCAGCGCCGGGCGCGCGACCTGCTCGATGCGTTGGCCGCGTCGATCGACCAGCAAGTTCGCCTGGTCGTCGGCGGCGGCGGTCGACCCGTGGCCAACGGGGTCGAGCTTCACATCGAAGACTGGAACGAGTTGTACGACTGGGCGCGCCAACTGGCGCGCGACAACGCGGATTGACCGCAAGGACACAGGCACATATGCCCAAGATCTCAGCGCTCCTGGTCATCGCACTGCTGGCTGCCTCGGTGACAGCCAGCGCGCAGCAACGCCCCTCCGACACCGACACCGCCGCCGAGGCGCCGCCGGCCGGCGCCCCCGATCTGCGGGGCACGTGGGCGCAAAAGGTCGTCACCACCGCGATCTCGAAGGTGCCCATCGTGGGCAAGGTCACCACCCGCACGGTCGCCGTGCAGCGGGTGCGCATCGAGGGCACCGCCCCCAACTTGCGCATGCGCACCGAGGTGTGTGACATCGGCGTAAACAGCTCCATCGATTCGGTCAAGACGACCATCCCGCGCCGCTTCATGAAGGCCATGGGCGTTACCGTGCGCCCCGCGCGTCTGGTCGCCGTCGACGGCGGCTACGCGCTCGACGTGCCCCGCCACGTCCAGGTGCTCGGCGCCGAGCTGCGCGAGCCCACCAGCGAGTACCTGCCCAAGAAGGCCGACGATCCCCGAGTCGTCGACCAGGACAAAGACGGCCATCCGGGGGTGACCATCCGCGTCAGCGGCCTGGTCGACGGCAGCATCTATGTCGTCCATCGCGGCTCGGACCGCATGCGCGGCCAGGTGCTCGACGCCGACCGCGTCGCCGGCACGGTCAAGTGGTCCCAACAGCAGGTCGTGCTCGACTCGACGAGCATGTTCCTGGGCAACCCGCCGGCGAGCCGGCCCGATCCCAGCCCCAAGAAGAACTACTTCGAGATGAAGCGCGTCCCCGACGGAAGCGGATGCGGCGCGGTCTTGAACACCCGGTTTTGAGACGTAGATTTGAGGCAGTTCTCACGCGCGCCAGCCCACGGAACACCAATGGACACCTCCGAGAGCACCGCAGAGCGCATCGATCCCAAGAGCATCGCCATCACAGGGGCGACAGGGCTCATCGGCACGGCCCTGCGGGGCGCGCTCGAAGATCAGGGCCACACCGTCCTGCAACTGACCCGCCGGCCGACGGACAGCGCCCACCAGATCTACTGGAGCCCGCGTGGCAACGAGATCGACGCGGCGCGCCTCGAGGGGATCGACGCCGTGGTACATCTGGCCGGGGAGAACCTCTTCGGGCGGTGGACCGACGACAAAAAAGAAGCGATCTTGCAGAGCCGCGCGCAGGGCACCGACTTGCTCGCGCGCACGCTGGCCCGGCTCAACGACCCGCCAGCGGTGTTCGTGTCGGCCTCGGCGGTGGGCTACTACGGCAACACCGGCCACGCGGTGGTCGACGAGGAGTCGCCCCCCGGCCAGACCTTCCTCGCCGAGGTTTGCCGACAGTGGGAGCAGGCCTGCCAGCCGGCGATCGACGCCGGCATTCGCACCACCAATCCCCGCCTGGGGGTCGTGCTGTCGCGCGACGGCGGCGCCCTCAAGCTGATGCTGACGCCCTTTCGGCTGGGGCTG
Organism: uncultured delta proteobacterium; assembly: GCA_963697525.1. Lineage (GTDB taxonomy): Bacteria > Myxococcota_A > Bradymonadia > Bradymonadales > Bradymonadaceae > Bradymonas. The sequence continues at coordinate 3,089,561 of OY969087.1, read as the reverse complement.
GGCGCCCATGTGGGCGACGGGCGCCAATTCATGAGCTGGATCGCGCTGACCGACGTGGTGCGCGGGCTGCAATTCTTGCTGGACAACGACCAGCTCGACGGGCCCGTCAACCTGACCTCGCCAAACCCGGTGTCCAACGCCGAGCTCACCGAGACCCTCGGCCAGGTGCTGCACCGGCCGACGATCCTGGGGCTTCCCGGCGCGCTGGTGCGCCTGGGCGCCGGGCAGATGGGCGAGGAGATGTTGCTGCACGGCCAACGCGCGGTGCCCGCCCGTCTACAAAAAAACGGCTTCGAGTTCGCCTTTCCGAAACTCGAAGCCGCCTTGCGTCACGAACTCGCCGCCTGAGCGTCGGCGGCGAGGTTGGCTATGCCCCTCACCCCATCTCGGGCTTGGGCTCGGGCTGCAGGGAGCGGGCAAAGTTGTCGACCTTCTGAGCGGCGGCCTTCTGGGCGTGTTCGGCGCTCAGCTTGATCTCCTCGACGGTGCGCGCGGCCGAGTCGCTCATCTCCACGTAGCGGCAATGGGCGGCCTCGCTGAGCTCGTCGATGCGCCGCGAGGCGTTCTCCTGGACCTGACGCGCGCCCAGCCGGAGGCGATCGGCCCTGTGCGAGGCCACCTCGCTCATCTCCACGTAACGACAGTGGGCGGCGTCACTAAGCTCGTCGAGCCAGCGCGAGGCGTCTTCCTTGGCCTTCTCCAGCGCCCGCGCCGGGGAGGCCGTCGCCGGGCTGGAGGCGGCCGGTTGAGGCGCGCCGCGCCGCTTGCGCGCCTTGGGGTGGCGCCGCCCCTCGAGGACGTGCTGCGGAGGCGTGCGCAGGTCGTGGACCAGGCCTACCCAGCTCATCACCTTGAGGATGTAGTAGGTGATGTCGTATTCCCACCAGAAGAAGCCCTGGTTGGCCGCCGCCTGGTAATGGTGGTGGTTGTTGTGCCAGCCCTCCCCGAAGGTGATCAGCGCCAAAAGCCAGTGGTTGCGACTCTCGTCGGTGGTCTCATAGCGCCGGTTGCCGATGAGGTGCGCCAGCGAGTTGATCGTAAAGGTCGCGTGCAGCGAGAGCACCGTGCTCCAGAAAAAGCCCACCACCAGCGCCTGCCAACCGCCGATGCCCAGCAGCTCGCCCACCAGGAAGGTGGCCGCGCCCAACACCACAATCGGCACCCAGTGGTATTCGTCCAGCCAGACCAGCTCGGGGTAGCGCATCAGATCGCGCACGCGGCTCTCGTCGGTGCCCGCCCAGCGGTCGCTGAAGACCCACCCGACGTGCGACCACCAAAAGCCTCGTTGTTTGGCCGAGTGCACGTCTTCGGGCTGATCGGAGTATTTGTGGTGGTGGCGGTGATGGGCCGCCCACCATAACACGCCCTTCTGGCCGGAGCTCTCCGCCAAAAACCCCATGATGAACTGCATGACCCGTCCCATCTTGTAGGTGCGATGGGCGAAGTAGCGGTGGTAGCCGGCGGTGACGGCGAACATGCGCAGCGCGTACAGCGCGGCGCAGATGACCATCGCCTGCCAGCTAATTCCGGTCCAGATGGCCGCCAGACAGACCAGGTGGATTCCAACAAAACGAGCCATATACATTGTTTTCTGCAGCCGAGACTCCCCAGCTTCGGCGGTCGTAGGCGTTGCTTCTGACATTAGCACCCTTGTGCAATGAGGTCGAAGTGAACGGGCGTTGTGCGGGCTCTTATTGGGAGGGCTTCGCTAGCGATCAATATGACCAACGGATATGCGCCCCGGTCTATGCCCGAAGGCCCGCCGACGGGCTCGACGGATCGCCCTCCAAGATCCGAGGTCGCCTGGCAGCTGCGATATGTACCCTGTGAACTCAATCTTGATCACCGAGGAGGTGCATCTCCACCAGGTCGATGAAAAATTCTTCTGAACGGGCGCGCCCATCGATGCTGTCCAGCGGCGGATTGCCCAGCCAGCGCGATTTGACCCGCCCGGTCACATGCCAGGTGCTGAACGAGGAGACGATCAACACCACGAACGCGCGCGCGTCGATGTCGCGCACGATGCCGCGCTCGATGAGCCCGTTGAAGGTCTGCTCGAGGGTGGCGATGGCCACCGTCTGCAGTTCTTCTTCCAGGGCGATGACGTCCTCGGAGTCCTCGAGCATGCGGTACAGCGTCAGGCGCACGAACGGCAGGTTCTGCTCGACGAAGTCGTGCATGTCGACCACGAAGTCGTCGAGCACGTCGCGCAACTGGGCGCGATTGGCCACCCCGTGCAGCCGGGTGAGCAGCGGGTCGAGCACCTCGAGAAAGGCCTCGTGACCGCGCCGATAGACCTCGGCGAAGAGATTGGGCTTGTCGCCAAAATGGTATTTGAGCGTCGCCGAGTCGATGTCGACCGCCTGGGCGATCTGGCGCAGCGAGGTCGCTTCGTAGCCGGCATCGGCAAACAGGCGGGTGGCCTCCTCGACGATACGCTCGCGCGTCGCCCGGCCGTTGGCTCGGGTCGCTCTCTTTCGATTGGACTTGGGCATTGATTCCTGCAACTGGAGGGACCACACACCGTCCTCTTAGATGTAGGGGCCCGGGCCGCGATTGTAAACTCGCGCGCGCCACGTCCTTGATTCCCACATCTATTGGATTATTGTTCCAACATGTGTTGCAATAAAGCAAGGGAGTCGACCAGAAACCCTGCGAGGAGGCCACCATGGCCCTGACGCAACTCCTTCCGCCGTCGCTTCGCCGCGGCGTGCACCGCTGGCGCCAACACGCCGTCGATCTGACCACGGCGCTGACGGTGGCGCGCCGGCCGGTCGCGCGCGCCGGGGCGCTGACCGACCCCGGGGTGTACGCGCCGCATCGATCGATGCGCAGCGCGCCCGCCCCGCTCGGCCCCGACGCCCCACCGGCGCCCAATTCGCAGGCACGCGTTTATTTTGTCGATCATGACACCGAGCTGGTCGTCGGCGAGGGTCAAACGATCCTGCAGGCGGGTCTGAAGGCGGGGCTCGACCTCGACTTTAGCTGCACGCTGGGCGGCTGCGCGGCCTGTGCCCTCCAACTCGTCGACGGCGAGGTGGTCTACGACGGGCCCAACTGCCTGAGTGAGGCCGAGCGCCAACGCGGCCTGTGCCTGGCCTGCGTGGGCCGACCGCGCGGACGCATCGTCGTCGAATCGCTGTGAACGGAGCCAATCATGCTAGATCACGTCGAGCGGATGACCGGTTTGATGCCGATGAAAATTCGCCAGAAGGTCGAGCCCCTGCTGGAGGCGCTGGCCATCTTGCGCGAGGTCCAAAACCCGAGCGTGCTGACCAATCTGCTGCCGTCGTTCGGCCGCGGCTTCATCCTGCAGTTGGGCCGGCGCGACAAAGCCACCGACATGCCCGCGGGCCACGTGGCGCGCTTCGACTGGAATTACACCTCCGATTTCCCCGAGATGCGCGAGCTGTACCGGCGCGCCAAGCGAAACCAATGGGACTCCGAGGTCGACGTCGACTGGAGCATCGACGTCGACCCGTTGAACCCGGAGGTGGCGCTGATCCCCGATGAATTCCTGGATCTGTCGGTCGCCGAGCCCTACGGGGTGAAGTTGTCGGCCCGCGAGACCCGCCGCTTCAAGCGCGACGTCGCCGCCTGGATCCTCTCGCAGTTTCTGCACGGCGAGCAGGGCGCGCTGTACGCCGCCGCCCAGGTCACCGAGTCGGTCGAATGGGTCGACGGCAAGCTGTACGGGGCCACCCAGGTCATGGACGAGGGCCGCCACGTCGAGAGCTTCCACCGCTACATCGACCAGAAGCTCGAGAAGCTGTACGTGGTCAACGACAACCTGTTCACGATCATCGACGCCCTGATGACCGATTCGCGCTGGGACATGAAATTCTTGGGCATGCAGATCATGGTCGAGGGACTGGCGCTGGGCGCCTTTGGTGTCATCTACCGGATCACCGAGGAGCCGCTGCTCAAGGAGATGCTGCGCTACGTCATCCTCGACGAGGCGCGCCACGTCCACTACGGGGTGCTCGCCCTGGGCGACCACATCACCCACCGGCTCTCCGACAAGGCACGGCGCGAGCGCGAGGACTGGGTCTTCGAGATCGCGCTGTTGATGCAAAACCGATTTATGTTCTGGGAGGTCTACGAGGAGTGGTTCGCCCACAAGCTCAGCCGGCGCCAGTGGCGAGAATGCGTCAACCTGATGCCGGGCATGCGCGAGTTTCGCCAGGTGATGTTCTCCCGGCTCATCCCCAACTTGCGCCAGATCGGGCTGTTGTCCGACCGCATGGTCGAGCACTACGCCGACGCCGGCCTGCTCAAATATGCCAACGGCGCCAGCGCCCTGGAAATGAGCGAGCAGGAGTTGTTGACGGCGCTGGACGACGCGCCGGCCGCGGTCGTCACTCCGATGCACGCATGAGGCGGTCGTGGATGGCTCGCCAGCGCCCGCCCGTGGGAGGACGCTCGATGACGATCTGGGTACAACCGCGCCGGTCGAGGTCGCGCAGCGCCCCGTACAGCCCCTCGGCGTAGCCGTCGGGGTCGCGCCCCAGGACGACGACCGGCCCGGCGGGCGCGCTGGCGGGGGCGTCGAGCATAATGAAGCCCGCCGCCGGCGTCCCGCCCACCAACCCCAGCATCGCCAACACATCGTCGACCACGGCGACGCGGGCCTCGGGCGCGTAATGCTTGCGCGCCAGCCCCGGCGACGGGCGGCTCTGGTCCTCGGGCACCGGCGCCTCGTCGGCGTAGACGACCTCGGGGGCGACGCGGGCGATCTGCTCGGCGGTGATCATGCCCGGCCTCAAGATCACCGGTCTATCCTCGACCAGCGACAGCACGGTCGACTCCACGCCCACCTGGGTCGGGCCGGCGTCGACCAGCACGTCCACCGCCTCGCCCAGGCTCTCGCGTACGTGCTCGGCGCGCGTCGGGGAGACCTCGGTGTAGCGGTTGGCGCTGGGCGCGGCCACCGGCACACCGGCCAGGCGAATGAGCGCGCGGGCGACCGGATGGGCGGGCATGCGCACCCCGACGGTGTCCAGGCCCGCTGACACGGTGTCTGACACCGTTTCTTGCCTGGGCAATACCAGCGTCAGCGGCCCCGGCCAAAACGCCTCAGCCAGGCGCTCAGCGAGCGGCGGCCACGCGCGCACGACCCGCTCGACATCGGCCACGTCGGCCACGTGTACGATGAGCGGATTGGTCGGCGGGCGCTGCTTGGCCGCGAAGATCTTGGCGACCGCGCTCGCCTCCAGCGCGTTGGCCCCCAGCCCGTAGACGGTCTCGGTGGGAAAAGCCACGAGTTGGCCACGGCGAAGCGCCTCGGCGGCCGGGGCGAGGGCGGCGTCGTCCGGGTGTTCGGGGTCGATCTGTATGATGCGTGGCTTCACGGACAACTCCACTGGCTCGAGCGCGTCAGCGCGGACTGCGGCTGGATCGCCCACCCTCGCCGCGCGGCCTCGTCGCGAAGCGCGGCGTTGCCGCGATCGACGAGCACGGCCAATTGCGAGGCGTGGCACATCATCTCGAAATCGGTCTTCGAGTCGCCGAAGACCAGCGCCGGACGCCGCCCGATGGCCTGCTCGATGATGTCGACCTTGCCCTGCCGGTACAGCACCGGCTGGCGGGTCTGGGAGCCGAGCGCCGCGTCGGCGCCCATATCGACCTGGTTGCCGAGCACGCGTTCACGGGGCACGCCGAAGAGATGCTCGGCGCAGGTCTCGACGGTCCACTGGTTGGTCGCCGAGACGACCCACACCTCGAAGCCGGCGGCCTCGAGCGCGGCGATCAACGCGCGAAACTCCTCGTGCACCCGAATACCGTGGTCGATGCGCACCTGCTCGCCGCGGCCGGTCTGGCGCACCTCGCGCTCGATCGGGGCGCCGATCTCGCGCTTCATGGCCCGAACGGTCTGCTGGCGAATCTCCTCGGGGGTCATGCCCACGTGCAGGCGCACCGCCCACTCGTAGCAGGGCGCGGCGCCCTCGCGCACGTATTTTCGCCCGTAGATGGCGCCCATCTCGGCCAAATATTCCCGGTAGCACTCCGAGTGGCGACACGCCTGAGGCTCCATCTGGCGCAACCGCGCGGTCAACTCGCGAATGTGGGCGCGCCCGTCCTCCGGATGCACCAGGTCCCAGAACTCCTCCAGGTCATAGCGGTAGCCGATCTCGTCGATCAGAAAATGCGAAAACAGCTCTCCGATATCCCCGAAGATGCAGGTATTGTCGAAGTCGAACACCGCCACCGGCTGCTCCTCGGCCGCCAGCGCGCGCTCGGCGGCCGCGCACAAACGCGCGTAGACCTCGTCGGTCCAGTTGAGTTGCTCGATATGAAAATTTTTCTCAGTCATCACAATTCGCTGTGTCGCACGGTTACCGTCGCTGCGTCAACCACGCGCCCCCCTCCAACATTTCGCCCCGGCGCCCTAGACCCCTCGACCCCTGGACCCCTGCATCCCCGGACCCCTGGACCCCTCGACCCCTGGACCCCTGCATCCCCGGACCCCTGGACCCCTCGACCCCTGGACCCCTGGAAATAATCTCTGAGCGCGCATACTTGAAATTTTGGCGGCGGTCCGTTATCAAACGTCGCCTTGGAAACCTTCGGTTTGCCAGACCATCACGGTTTAGACCATAGATTTGAGGTATTGACGATGAAACAGGAAGCCCATCCCGAGTACCATCCGGTCATTTTCAAAGACGGCGAGCACGAGATCGTGACCCGCTCGACGATGACCTCCAAGAACACCCGCGAGATCGACGGGGTGACCCACTACGTCATTCCGGTGGACATCAGCGCGTTCTCCCACCCGTTTTACACCGGCAAGCAGAAGTTGGTCGACACCGAGGGTCGCGTCGATCGCTTCATGAAGCGCTACAATCTGCAGACCAGCGAGCAGAAGGAAGCCGCGGGCGCGCTTAGCCGAGAAGAAGAAGAAGAAGAAGGCAGCGAAGACTGAAATCGTCGGCGGTGACGGCCGGCCCAAAGATTGAAACGTCGGCCGTCAGATGCTATACGATGAGGTATGTTCGCGTCCGGAATGGATCGCCTGCGCGTGCAGTTATTCCTGGTGAATAACCCGGGAAGACGCCGCCCAATGAGGCGTCCCCACGCCAGACGGTCGACCGCCGATCGCGCGCCCCGCCCCGAGTGTGGTGAGTCGCGCGGTCAGCCGACTGTGGCAAACGCGAGCAAAAGTTTTTCACCCGGATGCCGCGCCAAGAGGGCGGCGCCCGAGCAAACGAATTCACTGAGGACCTTCAGTTCCGCTGTGCCCTCGCCAAGTCGCCCGACACGTTCGGTCGGCCCAGGCGCGGGCAGCGAATCGGCGCGCGGCCGTGCAACGTCGTCTGCGTCGAGCGTCGGCCAGTTCGCTGGCCCCAGAAGACTTCCTGGCTGCCTATGATCCAGACACCCCATACGGGTAACGCCCGCCGCCCATCCCCCTGGGGGGACAGCGTGCGCGCCTCGGTGCTGCCAGCCGTGCGCTGGCGCCACCCGTGGGTCGACTGGGTCCGGCCGCGGAGCTGACAGGTCCTCGCATTCCCGAGGAGCCTGAGCATGACCTTTTTTGAAGCCGCCGTTGAAGTCCTTCGCCGTACCGGCCGTCCCCTGCATTATAAGAAAATCACGGAAGTGGCCGTGCGCGACAACCTGCTGTCGCACGTGGGCAAAGCGCCCGACCAGACCATGTCCACGCGGCTGACCCAGGAGGTCAAGCGCCACGGCACCTCGGTGATCGTGGAGACCCGCCCGGGCGTGTACACCATCCGCGACACCGAGATGGAGCGCCTCAACGAAGAGGCCGCCAAGCGCACCAAGCGTGAAGAGGCGCGCCGGGCACGCCGTAAACAGGCGCGCGGTGGCGACGAGCAAGCCGACGAGGCCGAAGAGGCGACCCAGGACGAAGCCGACGAAGAAACCGAAGACCAGGCCCCCAAGCGTCGCCGCAGCCGGCGCCGCTCGCGCCGCTCGGGCTCCAAGAAGGGCAAATCCAAATCGAAGAGCAGTAAATCCAACGGCAAGTCGCGCGGTCGACGCCGCTCGAGTTCCAAGAAGAGCAACGGTCGGCGCCGTGCGCGGGGATCGCGTCGCTCGAACGGCTCCAAGAGCTCCAAGAGTTCCAAGAGTTCTAAGAGTTCCAAGAGTTCCAAGAACTCCAAAAGTTCCAAGAGTTCCAAGAACTCCAAGAGTTCGAAGGGCTCCAACGAGTCGAAGTCGTCGAACTCGACGCGCCGGCGCAGCCGCGGCAAGAATGGGCGCCGCTCGCGCACCGAGCGCCAGCAGGCCCGCCAGCAGCGCACCAACGGCGAGCAGCTCGCGACCAGCCGCTCGCGCCACCTCGAAGCGGGGCCGGTGCGCCTCGACGGCATCGCCCACGCCGCCTACACCGTGCTCGACGATCAGACGAGCAAGCCGATGGCCATCGACAAGCTCGCCGACGAGATCTTCGAGCGCAAGCTGGTCAAATTCCACACCCATGACGCCGCCGCCACCGTGCAGGCGGCGTTGGCCAACGACAACCAGATTCGCCGCCAGCGCGGCCACCGTCCGCTGTTCACCCAATACGACCAGCAGCGCTGGGGCCTGACCGAGTGGGGCCTTCCCACCGAGGCCATCGACAAAGAACAGGCTATCTTGAGCCTGTCCGAGGAGATTCGCCAGGAGACGCTGCACCACCTGGGCGAGGCCCTCATCGACGTCAAAGACGAGGCCCTCGAGCATATCGCGCTGACCCTGCTGGAGCGGCTGGGCTACCAGAATATCAAGGTCTCCAAGCGCTCTTCGAGCGGTGATGTATACTTCACCGCCGACTGGCGCCAGGGCCTGGCCGACGTGCGCGTGTGCATCCAGGTGACCCTGGAGGCCAACGACGAGCTGGGCGCCGACGCGGTCAGCGCGCTTCGCGAGACGCTGCATCACTACTCGGCCGCCGAGGGCGTGATCATCCACCTGGGTGACATCAGCAAGGAGGCCATCGTGGAGAGCCGCTCGGAGGACAAGGCGCCGATCACGCTCATCGACCGCAAGACCTTCGTGGAGCTGCTCATCAAGCACGGCATCGGCGTGCAGGCCTACACCACGCCCATCCTGATGGTCGACACCGCCTTTATCGAAACCCTCAAGGCATGAGCAATCAACTCGCCCTGCTCCGCCTCGGCACCGTCCCGTACGGTCAGGCGCTCGCGTTTCAATTCCAGCTTCGCGAGCGCCTCAAGAGCCGCGACGACGACTTTGTCGGCTATGTGCTCGCCCTCGAGCACCCGCCCACGGTCACCCTCGGCAAGCGCGGTAGCCTCGACGACCTGGTCAACCATCGCTGGTTGGCCGACAAGGGCGTCGAGGTCTACCAGATCGACCGAGGCGGAGAGGCCACCTTCCACGAACCCGGCCAACTGGTCGTCTACCCCATCCTGCGCCTCAACGCGGTGGGCAAAGGGGTCGTCGACATCATTCGCGGCATGGCCGGCTGCCTGGGCGACACCGTCGCCGACTACGGCAAACAGGCCGCCTACGACCTCGACCACCCCGGTCTGTGGACCACCGACGAAGAACCCGGCCGCAAGATCGCCAGCGTGGGCATGCGCGTCCAATCAGGCATCACCACCCACGGCGTGGCCATGAACCTGGTCAACGAGATGATCGGCTTTTCGATGATCGTCGCCTGCGGCATGCCCAACGCCCCCATGGCTCGCCTGGCCGACTACTGCGAAGGCGAGCTCGACTTCGGCGAGTTTCGCGACAACTTCTTGAAGCGCTTGGAGGCGTTCTTGGAGATCCCGTTCGTGGATCACGAGATGGAACTTCCCCGACGGCAAGAGTGGGTGGAGCCTTCTGCGGACTGGTTGGACGTCCTGTAGAAGTAATAGGGGAGGCCGCTTTTCGGCGAGGATATGACGAGCGTTGACCCTTCCAGGGGTAAGCGCAACGGCTCGGGTCTTCAGGCCCGGCCGTGAGCGCACCCTCGGGAGCCACGCACTCCACTATCGTAACATCACTCCACCGGCAGACGCTGAATGTGGGCTCCGATGGACTCGAGTTTCTGGTCGATATTGGCATAGCCGCGGTCGATCTGGCGCACGTTGTAGATCGTGCTCTCACCCTTGGCGGCCAGCGCCGCAATCAACAGCGACATACCGGCGCGGATATCCGGCGACTCCAGCGTCGCCCCGTACAGTTGGCTGGGGCCGACGACCACGACGCGGTGCGGATCGCAGAACACGATCTGTGCGCCCATCGAGATCAGGTTGTCGACGAAGAACATGCGCCCTTCGAACATCTTCTCGAAGAACAACAGCGTGCCGTCGCATTGGGTGGCCACGGTGATGGCGACCGACATCATGTCGGTGGGAAAGGCCGGCCAGGGGGCGTCGTCGATCTTGGGGATGGCTCCGTGCAGATCGCGGCGCACCTCGAGCTTGCGGTCGCCGTGGACGACGAGGTCGCGGCCCTCCAGGCTGGTCTGCACGCCCAGCTTGTCGAAGACCAGCCGGATCATGCGCAGGTCCTCGGCCACGACGTTCTTGATGGTCAGCTCGCTTTTGGTCACCGCCGCCAGGCCGGCGAAGCTGCCGATCTCGAGGTAGTCCGGCCCGATGCTGTGCTCGCAGCCCCACAGGCCCTTGGTGCCCTTGATGCGCAGGATATTGGTGCCGATGCCCTCGATGCGCGCGCCCATCTTGGACAGCATGCGACACAGCCCCTGCACGTGCGGCTCGCAGGCGGCGTTGCGGATGACCGTCTCGCCCTTGGCGACCACCGCCGCCATGATGGCGTTCTCGGTGCCGGTGACCGACGCCTCGTCCAAAAAGATCTCCGTGCCCACCAGCCCGTTGGTCTCGAAGACGTAGGCCTCGGAGCCGATCTCGATATTGGCGCCCAGCGTCTCCAACGCCAAAAAGTGCGAGTCCAGCCGGCGCCGCCCGATGACGTCGCCGCCCGGAGGCGGCAGCTCACAGCGGCCCTTGCGCGCGAGCATCGCCCCGGCGAACAGGATGGAGGCGCGGATCTTCTTGCACAGGTCGACGTCCAACGCGCTCTTGTCGACGTTGGTCGCCCGCACCTTGACGACGTCGTCGTCGAGCCACTCGTAGTGGCCGCCCAGGTCCTCGATGACCTGCAACATGACTTCGACGTCATTGATGCGCGGGATGTTGTGGAACGTGACCGGCTCGTCGGTCAACAGCACCGCCGCCAGACACGGAAGCGCCTCGTTCTTGCTGCCGCCGGGGGTGACGGAGCCGCTGAGCTGATGACCGCCTTCGATTACAAACTTTTCCATGTGTTACTGCTGGCTCGATCGGGAAGTTTCCTGCGAATTGCAATATCCTGCTTTTAGCACGGTGGTGAGTTAGGGGTCCAGGGGTTCAGGGGTTCAGGGGGTCCGGGGCGCGCTGATTCGCTGATGGTAGGAGGGCGTGGGAGCGCCCTCCCGGGATGTGGGTTTTCAGCAGCTCGTCTTTCGGACAAGGTATCTGCGAAGTCCATGAGTCAAACGTGCTGTATGTCCGACTTGATTCCACACGGCGTCGGAATTTTCATCGGTCAGCAGGCCCACATCGTCGGCGATGCGTATCTGGGTTTCCAGTTCAGCCATCGAGCCGCAGGCGATGCGCACGTGTCTCAGGTAAAGACCATCGCTTCCCGAACCATTGCCTTCCGCGATATTCGACGCGATCGACACGGCGGACCGGCGCAACTGTGACACCAAGTTGAACCGTTCATCAACCGGGAATTTGGCGGTGACACGGTACACCAGCTTCACCAGCTCCATCGCGTTTTGCCACGCATTGTTGTTTTCATATCCACGCCTTTGAGGCTTCGCGGAACTATTGCCATTGGTAGCCTTGCTATTCATCCTCCCTCCGTATTGAATGAGTTGCGAAGACGCTACGTCAGCCTTCACTATGGTTATCGGAAATTTCGCCAATTCGTTGCCTCAACCCCCGCGCCACGCCCACCAATGCCCGTTTTCTCTAATCCGCTCATCCGCTCGTCCGCTCGTCCGCTCATCCGCTCATCCGCTCATCCGCTCATCCGCTCATCCGCTCATCCGCTCATCCGCTCATCCGCTCATCCGCTCATCCGCTCATCCGCTCCCTGAACCCCTAAACCCCTCCACCCCTGGACCCCTGCCTCCCCATGAAACCCAAACTCTTCCGCGACCCCGTCCACAACATCATCGCCTTCGACCTGACCGACGACGTCGAGCGGGTGGTGTTGCGCCTGGTGCAGACGCGCACGTTCCAGCGGCTTCGACGCATCCGCCAGCTCGGCTTCGCCAACCTGGTGTACCACGGCGCCGAGCACAGCCGGTTCGTGCACAGCCTGGGGGTGGCGCACGTGGCCCGGCGCATGTTCGCCGCGCTCGACCACGGCTTTGGGGACGCCGAGCGCCTGGAGGTGATGTGCGCCGCGCTGCTGCACGACGTCGGCCACGGCCCGTTTAGCCACGCCATTGAGAAGGTCACCCGGGTGCACCACGAGGAGTATAGCGCTCAGCTCGTGCGCGACCCGGACAGCGAGGTCTACGCGGTGCTCGCCGAGGTCGACCCCGAGCTTCCCGAGCGGGTGGCGAGCTATTTCGGGCCGCGGCGCGACTTTCCCGCCGAGCGCCACGTATTGCTGGATATCGTGTCCAGCCAGCTCGACGCCGACCGGCTCGACTATATCCTGCGCGACGGGCTGGCCACCGGAGTGAAGATCGGCGTGTACGACTTCGAGCGCATCCTGACGATGCTGGAGACCTACGAGGGGACCAACAGCCAGCAAGGCGTCAGCCGCAGGCTGGCGGTCAGCTACCGGGCGCGCGAGGCCGTCGAGGGCTACCTGCTGGCCCGTTTCCACATGTTCAAGCAGGTCTACCTGCACAAGGCGGTGCGCGCGGCCGAGAAGATGCTCGAAGCCGTGCTGCGCCGCGCCGGCGAGCTGGCCAGCGCGGGGCATGCCTTCGAGGCCGACCCCAGCCCGCGGCTGCGCAAGCTGCTGGCCGGCGACCGACTGACCACCGAGGAGTTCGTCTCGCTGGACGACACCGACGTGTGGATCTCGCTCAAGCAGTGGCGCACCGACGCCGACCCGGTACTCGCGCGCCTGTCAGCGGGCCTGCTCGACCGCGACCTGTACAAGACCATCGACCTGGACGTCGACGACCCCGTCGCCATCGCCCGCACCCTCGACCGCGCCAACGAGCTCGCCCGCGAGATGGGCCTCGACCCCAACTATGCGGTGCTCACCGACCGGGCCTACGATACCCCGTACACGCCCTACGATCCCGCCCACGGCGACGTGGGCGCGCATATCCCCATCATCGATCCCACGGGTCGAGTCACCCCCATCGAGGAGCGCAGCGACATGGTGCACCTGCTGGGGCGCGACTCCTACAAGATCTTGCGCCTGTGCGTGCCCGGCGCGCTTCGCGAGCGGCTGCGCAGCGAGTGAGCCCCCGAAGGTAAACTATCGAATGGGTTTCTCGGCGCTCTCTTGAGCGCGAAAGAAGTATTTGAGGAAGTCGAGCGCCTGCTCGCCGGCGCCGATGGTCAGGTCGGCCCCGGCGGTGAAGCCACCGGCGGTGGTCTTCCAAAATTGGAACTGCGAGCCCTGGGCGTCGAAGGTCGACGTCTGCCCGGTGACGGGCATCTCGCCCCAGCCGCCGAAGACGCGCACCGCCGCCCAGTTGTGGTGGTAGTAGACCAGCCCCACGTCGCCGAACCACATCGGGGGCTGGGAGAATCGGCCGGTGCCGCTGAGCCACAGCTCCAGGCTGTTGCGATGGACCATGGTGCCCGGATAGCCCAGGCTAAAGCCGTCGTCGTCGTTCCACACGCTGACGACGGGCACGTCCAGGCGAAACCCGCGCTCCTCGATGACCTGGGATTTGTGGTCGCCGCCGCCGTCGCTGGCGGCGATGTCCATCTCGTTTTTCGCCCCCAGATACGGCGCGACCATCCGAAAATAGCGAAAGTCGAGCACCACCCCCAGCTCGACCATCTGCGAGCTGCCTTTGACTTTGGCGTTGGCGCCGACGGCGTTGGAGATCGTGTCATCGATGCGGTGGTAGCGATACCCGATGGTACACCCCGTCAGCACGACGGACAGTGCAATGGTGGCAGCGAGGAAAAACAAACGGCGCATCGGCGGCAAGCCCTTGGCAGGACGAGGGTTTTACAAGCAACTACCACACTTTTCCCGCCCACGCCAAAATTCGGCCTGCGGAGGCCGAGTTTTGACCTTTGGCGCCCGCTGGAGTAGAACGGATCCACTCAGTCGAATCCACAGCACCGCGAGGAAGTATCATGAAGGGCTCCACCGTCGTTCTTGCAACCGATCTCTCCGAGGCCGCGGGAGTGGCCGCGAAGTGGGCGCACGCGTTTGCCAGCGCCTACGGGCTCAAGGTGGTGGCGACCCACGTGGTGACCATCAGCATGTCCCACTGGGCCGAGGGCGCCTATGACGTGATCGAGCAACCGGAGATGATGGCCAAGGCCCGCGCCAACATCGCGCGGTGGTATCGCGACGCGACCGGCGGCGAGCCCGACGAGGTCGACGTGCGCGTGGGGCACGCCCCCGTGCAGTTGCGCGAGGCGGTCGCCGAGCACGACGCCGCCATGCTGGTGCTGGCGACCTCCGGCAAGGGCCCCTGGCAGCAGGTTCTGCTGGGCTCGACGGCCCAGTCGATGGCCAGCGAGCCGCCCTGCCCGGTGTTCATCGTCCCCCACGCCCACGAGCACCTGAGCGACACCCCCACGATCGCGGTGGGGATCGATTTTTCGGCCAACGGTGCCGTGGCGCTGGACTTTGGCGCGCGCCTGGCGCGCACGCTGGGCGCCCAACTGCACCTGGTCCACGCCGACACCTCCCCGGTCATCGACGTGATCGACCGCCAGGACCTGCCCCCGCGCTTTCTGAGCGACGGCCACTATGAGTGGGCCGAAGAGGAGATGACCGCCCTGGTCGAGGCGCATCGGTCCACGCTCGACAAGCTGGATTACCAGACCCATATCATCGAGGACTATCCCTCCCGCGGCCTCATCGACTTCGCCGACGCCCACGACATCGACCTGCTCGTCGTCGGGCGCTCCGGCCACTCCAAGCTGATGGGGGCGCTGGTCGGCGGCGTGCTGCTCAAGGTGCTGCAGTCCACGCCCACCACCACCGTGATCGTCCCCGGCGAACCCACCGAGGACTGAGCGTGGCCGCCGTCAGTCTTCCATAGAAGTGGCGTCGACCTTCAGATCCCGAAATCTTAATTGTGGAAATAGGCTGGCTCCCACGCCGGTGGTCGAGGTTTCGGGGGCTAGACTTTGGTCGATGGATCGACGTTATCGAATCGTCCCTGAATTCAGGTAGCCGACGTCGTCCACGGGGGGCGCTACCCCGCCTATTAAAGCATCTAAGACTTCCGGCTCGCGAATCGTCCCTTAGTTCAGGTCCCCCACGTCGTCCACGCAGGTGTTACGACGAGCTATCCGCGTCGAACTTCAAATGCCGTCCAACACCGCGCAAAGCTCGGCCCACAGATCCTCGGGATCTTCGACGCCCACCGACAGGCGCATCAGTCCGTCGGTGATGCCCATCTCCTGGCGCACCTCGGGGTCGACCTTGCGGTGGGTGAGCCCGGCGGGGTGCTGGATGAGCGTATCCACCGAGCCCAGGCTGACCGCCGGGGTGATGAGCTCGACGCGCTCCATGAGCCCACAGGCGGCCTCGAAGCCGCCGGCGAGCTCGAAGGCGAGCATCGCGCCGGGGCCGTCCATCTGCCGGCCGACCAGGCCGTGGGGGTCGCCCTCGGGAAAGCCGGGGAAGTTGACCCGGTTTACCGCCGCGTGCTCGCGCAACCGCCCGGCGAGCAACGCGGCGCTCTGTTGGGCCTTGTGGACGCGGATCGCCAGCGTCTGCAGCCCGCGCTGCAGGTCGTAGGCCGCGCGCGGATGCAGAATCCCGCCGGTGAGCGCGCGCACCTGGCGAAGCTTTCGCGCCCAGGGCTCGCCGCAGGCGACCACCCCGGCGATGACGTCGCCGTGGCCGCCGATGAACTTGGTGGCGCTGTGCAGCACCATCTGCGCACCGTGGACCAGCGGGCGCTGCAACACCGGGGTGGCAAAGGTCGAGTCGACCAATACGGGCACGTCGCCGGCCTGCTCGACGACCTTTTCGATGTCGGTGAGTGTCAAGGTGGGGTTGGCGGGCGTCTCCACCAGCACCAGCGCCGTGTCCGGCCCGATGGCCTCGGCGAGGCGCTCGGGCGCCGCCCAGGTCACCTCCAGCCCCAACAGCCCGCTGGTGAGCAGTCCGTCGGTGCCGCCGTACAGCGGGCGCACGGCCACGACGTGGCGCCCGGCGTCGGCGTCCATGGTCGCGGCCATCAGCGAGGCGCTCATCGCCGCCATCCCCGAGCCAAAGGCCACCGCGGCCTCGGCCTGCTCGAGCTCGGCCATCGCCGCCTCGAAGCGGGCCACCGTGGGGTTGTGCAAGCGCGCGTAGATGGCGTTTTCGTTGGGTGCCTTGCCCTCCATCATCCGGTCGATGCTCTCACGCGCCTTCTGGAGACCGGTGACCGGGTAGGTCGTCGACAGGTCGACGGAGGGCACGTGGACGCCCTGCCGGCGCAGATCGTGGCGGCCGGCGTGAACGGTGCGGGTGTCGAATCGGTTCATCGCGCGCTCCCATTGCTCGAGTGACTGGAGAATTAGATTCCTTTGTTAATGTTGCACTTAGTATAATATTCGGATATTGATTCTGTCACTCGAATTAAATTCGTCAAATATTGAATTTTTTGAATATAATTTCCATATAGCCCATGAAAACGACCCTCGACCGAATCGACTTCGAAATCCTCGCGGCGCTGCGTGAAGACGGGCGCCTGTCCAACAAGGAGTTGGCGGCGCGCGTGGAGTTGGCCGCGTCGACCTGCCTGGAGCGGGTGCGCAAGCTGCACGAGGCGGGCGTGCTGGTGGGCTACCACGCCGAGATCGACCCCAAGGCGCTGGGCATCCGCATCCAGGCGATGATCGCGGTGCGCCTGCAGAAGCACTCGCGCGACCTGGTCGAGGAGTTTCGCGCCTACGTGCTCACCCTGCCGGAGGTGATGTCCATCTACCACGTCGGCGGGGAGCACGACTTTCTGATCCACGTGGCCGTCAGCGACGCGGAGGCGTTGCGCGACCTGGCGCTCGACCGGTTCACCACCCGCCCCGAGGTCGAGCATATGGAGACCTCGCTGATCTTCGAGCACGCGCGCAACTGGCAGTTGCCGACGGCGAACGACGGCTAAATGAATGGGCGCCGATGCACGCATCAGCCACCACGCCGGCAAACAGAGATGAGCGTGCCGGGCTGCGATCGCCGCGCGCGGCGCAAATGCGCATAGCATCACGGTGATCGCCGCCTTTGACCCTCGATCGCGAACAACTTTTCTCCCGCGTGAACGCAACGATTCGGCCCCCATTGCCGAAAACCATAATGAGCGTTCACGACAACCACGCCCGGCGCCAAACCCGCCGGCGCGTCGACATATACGGGAGAAAACCATGCTCGCACGAATCAACGCTGGAGCCGTCTTAGGCATCGAGGCCTACACCGTGGAGGTGGAGGTCGACATCTCATATGGCATGACCGCCTTTCGCATCGTCGGCCTGCCCGACGGAGCGGTGCGCGAGAGCCGGCTGCGCATCCCCTCGGCGCTGGAGAACGCCGGCTACGAGATGCCCAAAAAGAAGATCACGGTCAATCTGGCCCCGGCCGACATCCGCAAGGACGGCACGGCCTTCGACCTACCCATGGCCGTGGGGATCTTGGCGGCCTACGGGGCCATCCCCACCGGCCGCGATGGCTTCGCCATCGAGGATTATGTCTTCGTCGGCGAGCTCAACCTCAACGGCGAGGTGCGCGCGATTCGCGGGGCCTTGCCGCTGGCGGTGATGGCGCGCGACCACGGCATGCGCGGCATCGTGCTGCCGGAGGAAAACGCCGCCGAGGCCGCCGTGGTCAGCGACATCGAGGTCATCCCGGTGCGCCACCTGAGCGAGGTCACCAGCCATATCCGCGGCCAGCAGACCATCGAGCCGCGCGTGGCCGAGGCGCTGGTCGACGAGGAGGCTGCGCCGGGCTACACCGTCGACTTCAACGAGGTCGCCGGCCAGGAGTCGGTCAAGCGCGCCCTGGAGGTCGCCGCCGCCGGCGGGCACAACGTGCTGCTCATCGGCCCGCCCGGCTCGGGCAAGTCCATGCTCGCCAAGCGCATCCCCACGATCTTGCCGCATATGACCTTCGAGGAGTCGCTGGAGACGACCAAGATCTACAGCATCACCGGCCAGCTCGGCTCGCGTGAGGGGCTGATTCGCCGGCGCCCGTTTCGAAGCCCCCACCACACCATCAGCGACGTGGGCATCGTCGGCGGCGGCAGCGGCGTGCCCCGCCCCGGCGAGGTCAGCCTGGCCCACAACGGCGTGCTTTTCTTGGACGAGCTGCCCGAATTTCGCCGCAACGTCCTCGAGGTGATGCGCCAGCCGCTCGAAGACGGCTGCGTGACCATCAGCCGCAGCCTGATGACGCTGACCTACCCGGCCAATATCATGCTCATCGCCGCCATGAACCCCTGCCCGTGCGGCTACTTCGGCAGCAGCCAAAAACAGTGTTCGTGTTCCCACGAGCGGGTGCGCGACTACCGCACGCGCATCTCCGGCCCATTGCTCGACCGCATCGACATCCACGTCGAGGTGCCCGCCGTGCCCTACCGCAAGCTCAAGGGCGTGCGCCGCGGCGAACACTCCCAGGCCATCCAAGCGCGCGTCCAGCAGGCTCGCGACGCCCAGGCCAGCCGCTTCGCCGGCACGGACATCCACGCCAACAGCCAGATGCGCCCCAGCGAGCTGCGCGAGCACTGCAAGATTGACGAGGCCGGCCACGACCTGCTCGAGATGGTCGTCGACCGGCTGGGCATGAGCGCGCGCGCCTACGACCGCATCCTCAAGGTCGCCCGCACCATCGCCGACCTCGACCAAAGCGAAGGCGTCGAGGCCGCCCACATCTCCGAGGCCGTCCAATACCGCTCGCTGGACCGCTCCCTGGACGCCGTGGCGGCTTGAGCCCGGGGTATTCACCACAGAGGTCACAGAGAGCACAGAGGAAAAACAGCGAACGGCGAACAGCGTTATTCACCGCAAAGGCGCAAAGACGCTAAGGAAACGGCTTGAAAACTGAAAAACCTAGGAAGCTGAAACGTCACAGCGCAAGACCCAAACGCGAATGCACTCGGCGCATCATTGGAGCTGCGGTGGTGGCATAGCGGGTATTCACCACAGAGGTCACAGAGAGCACAGAGGAAAAACACTGGCAACGATAACTGCATCAAAAGGAGATAACGATGAACCGACCTCCACTACCCAAACGCGAATTAACTCGGCGCATCATTGGAGCTGCAATGAGGGTTCACAGCGAACTCGGTCCCGGCTTGCTGGAGTCAGCATACCAGACGTGCCTTGCCTACGAGTTCAGCCACACCGGACTGAGCTTTGAAATGGAAAAAGATCTCCCCATTGTCTACCGCGGCGTCCGGCTCGAAACTGGCTACCGACTGGACTTTCTTGTGGAAGAGAAAGTGATCATTGAAATCAAGGCGGTGAGGGCACTCGAGCCGATTCATAAGGCCCAGCTTTTGTCCTATCTGCGCCTGGCACAGCAGCGACTCGGGCTATTGATCAATTTCAACGTCGAACACCTGCGGCATGGAATTCGACGTGTCGCCAATTAGGCGCATGACGCCGCACAGCGCAATCGAACCTTGCCTTTACCTCTGTGCGCTCTGTGCCCTCTGTGGTGAATAAAGCTGTTCGCTGTTCGCCGTCGCGAAGGCTTAGGCCGAGTAGACCAGGCGGAAGCCGATGCCGCTGGTGCGGCCTTCGGTCAGCAGGGTCAGCCGGCTGGCCAGCCGGCAGCCCTGTTCGTCGGCGAGCCAGGCGCCGCCGAAGATGGGACGCTCGTCGTCGTCGGGGTGGTCGGCCTGGCACCAGTCGCGCACGCCCCCGGCGAGGTCGCGCACGCCGTAGGGGGAGACGTCGTCGACGAAGACGCCCACGGGCTCGAGTTGGCTCATCTCGGCGCGCGAGAAGCGCATCTTGCAGAAGGTGGCGTCGAAGCGGTTGCCCCACGGGAAGAAGCGCCCGTCGACGCCGCGGCCGGCCTTTTCGAGCTCGTCGCGGGTGGGCAGCCGGTAGGCACGCCCGTCGCGCTGGGCGCGCCAGGCACAATAGGCCTCGGCGTCGGCGGCGCGGATACCCACGACCGGCAGATCGTATTCGTGACCGTGGCCGGCCGGGTACAGCTCGCGGGCGGCGCCCTCGATGAGGATCTCGTCGGGCACCCACACCTCGCGCACGTCGTCGAAGCGCACGAGCATGCCGTCGGCATCGCGCGTCTGGGGGGCGCGGGCCATGGCCTCGTCGGGATCGTCGCGATTCAGCTCGTTGATCCACTCCAGGTAGTCGCGGAAGGTGACCGGAAAGCGGGCGCAGAAAAACGAGTCCACATGCACCCGGCTGGGCGCGCGCGGGTCGAACGACTGGGGGTCTCCGCCGGTGATGAACTCGCCGCCGGGCACGTATACGAATCCCTCCTCGAGATCGGTGCGCCGCGGCAAGCGCACATGCACGCGCTCGGAGCGGCCGCGCTCCAGGCGCAGGGGCACGCGCAGCGCCTCGCGCTTGTCGTGATCGAGCACGAGCAAGTAGCTGCCCACGTCCAGATCGTCGACCTCGAGCGGGGTCTGGCCGAGCTCGGTGGCGTCGCCGGCGACCAGCCGCCGGTCGATCTCCTCGACGCCAAATAGCGTGACCGACGCTTTCGATGGCTCCGTGTCGACCGTCAGGCGGCCCTTCTGGGCGAGCAGCGCCGCGTAGTTACCCATGTCGTATTGGCGCACGAGCGCGCCGAAATAGATGCTATCCAGCCGGTCGCGGCGCCGCTCGGCCTGCTCGTAGCGCTCGAAGTACAGCGCCGCCAGGCCGGCCTTGGCCGCGGAGTTGTCCGGTTGGTGGGCCAGCGCCTGGGTGTAGCCGGTGACGGCGTCGCCAAAGGCGCGGGCGGCGTCGGCGCGAATCTCGTCGCGGCGGTCCTCCAGACGCCACAGCGCCCGCTTGTGGTCGATGGGCTCGAAGGGCTCGACGCGCGCGGCCATCTCGGCGACCCGCTCTTTGTATTCGCCGGCCTCGGCGACCAGATCGCGGTAGCGCTCCGTGGCGGCGTCACCGCGCTTGACGCAGCGCCTGGCCTCGCGCGGTTGGATGCCCTCGATCCACTCCTCGAGCCGGTCGCTCATCTCACCGGCGCTCGCCGGGCGTTCGCGCTTGTCCAGCGCCATCGCCTCCAGGCAGAGCCGCTCGAGCTCGTCGGGCACCACCTGCCCGCTCGCCGCTCGCTGCGACGGGGGGTCGAGCCGGCCGGCGGCGACCTGGACCATGACGGCCTCGGCGCTGTTGCCCACGAATGGGGGCTGGAGGGTGAGTATCTCGTAGAGAATCGCGCCCAGGCTGTACACGTCGCTGAGCTCGTCGACCGCGTCGAGCTCGCCGCGCGCCTGCTCCGGCGGCATATACGCCGGCGTTCCGAAGGTCTCGCCATCGCGGTGCTGCTCGCCGCCCTGACGGCTCAGGTCGGTGCGCACCTCGTTGTCGAGCACACGCGCCAGCCCCCAGTCCATGACCAGGACCTCGCCGTAGTCGCCCAACATGATGTTGTCGGGCTTGAGGTCGCGGTGGATGACCCCGCGGGTGTGGGCGTAGTGGACCGCCTGACACACCTGGCGAAGGATCGACAGCAGCCGCACCACGGTAAACTCCTCCTGCGCGGCGGCGTCGTTGCGCGCCTTGCAATGGAAGACCTCGCGCAGCGAGCGGCCGACGACCTCGCGCATGGTGTAGTAGAACTCGCCGCTGGGCAAAACGCCGAAGTCGTACACCGGCACGATATTGGGGTGCTCGAGTTGACCGGTGGCCTGGGCCTCGGCGATGAAGCGCGTCCGCGCGTCCGCATCGCCTTGCAGCGCCGGCGGCAAGATCTTCATGGCGATGGTGCGCCCGAGCACGCGGTCGAAGACGCGCACGACCCGCCCGCCGCCGCCCCGGCCGAGCTCGTCGCCCAACACGAAGCGTTCCCCGGGGTCGAGCAACTCCCGGTCGATCGCCACGCTGGCGTGGTCGGCGGGGGGCTGGCTCTGGCCGAAATTTTCGACATCGGTCGTCTGTCGCTCGCCGCCGAACGAGTCCTGGGTCGACGGATGACGCGCCGTGGCCTCCGACTCGTCTCGATGCACCAGCGTGTTCATCTGCGAGTCGAACGGATCGGACGCATGGCTGTCTTCGGCGACGGTGGCATCGGACAGCTCGAAGGGAATGGTCGGCGGGTCGTCGACGTCGGGTTCGTCGGGCTGCGCCGGCGCCAGCGCAGTGTCGCCGCGGGCGAACGCCTCGCCGGCGCGGGCGTCCTCGGACTGCAAAAACGCCGTCTCGGCGCGCACGAATTTTTCGAGCTCCTCGGCGCGCATGATGCCCGAGGCCCCCTGCGAGCGGTCGGTGATGGGGATACCTAGTTGGCTGACCACCTCGGCCAACTGTGCCCCGTCGAGCCAGCTGCGCTCGACCCACACGCGCAGCCCGGGCGCGCCGCCATCGGCCTCCATGCGGCCCAGCACGAGCATGGCCTCACTGAGCACCGGCGCGTCCAGGAATCCACGCTCCAGCGCGACCTCCCCTACCCGGCGGTGTATCCATTCGTCCAAACTCACGCTCCTGGGACAATACGTCGACCCCCAGCATACCAAGGAGCGCGCAGACCACCAATTCTTTTGGCGCGCGCTTTTACTTTGGCCCCGTTGTCGACTACGCTAGCGAGCCAACAGCGGATCAGTAACCGCGCGCCCCCCGAAATACGGGGGCCTTAGGCATGTTTCAGTGGTTGTTTCATGTACTGTCAATGGAGGAACGCCAATGCGTAATGCGAAGATGATTGTTTTCGGTTTGCTCGCCGCT
Source organism: uncultured delta proteobacterium (assembly GCA_963697525.1). Lineage (GTDB taxonomy): Bacteria > Myxococcota_A > Bradymonadia > Bradymonadales > Bradymonadaceae > Bradymonas. The sequence continues at coordinate 3,066,576 of OY969087.1, read as the reverse complement.
TTCCTGGCTATGGGCCTGACCGCGTGCAGCAGCAGCAAGAAAGAACAGACCAAGCAGCAGCAGCCGGCTCAGCAGCAGCAGGCGCAGCCGCAGATGAAGACGGTGGTGTTGTACGGGCATAAATTCAACCCCAACACCCTGACGGTGCCGGCCGGAACGACCATCAAGTTCACCAACAAGGACCCGGACCGCTACAACGTCAACATCCCCGCGCTCAACGTCGACAAGACCTTGGCCGCCGGCGAGAGCTTCCAGTACACCTTCAACACCTCCGGTGAGTTCGCCGTGAGCAACCGCTTCGCGCGCGGCAACCCCATGAAGATGACCATCACCGTCCAGTAAGCTTTGTGCCCCCTGCGGGCGACTGCTACGGGAAAGAAAAGGCCCGGCGACCTGCGTTGCCGGGCCTTTTTGCGTCCTCCCCTGGGACGGCTCTGCGGTCGGCCGTTACTTGTCGGCCGATGGCTTGGTCGCGGCGGGCGACGTCGCCGACGCCTGCCAGGGCGCGGGCAGCAAGGGCGGGCGCTCTTTGGATTGCTCGGTGCGCTGCAATTCCACCTCCGTGGTCAGCAGCGCCGGGGCGATGGCCGAGACGGGCACATAGCCGCTCTCGGCGCCGCAGTAGCCGTTGAACACATCGGTCTCCTTGCTGGCGGCGACGATCTTGTTGATCGCGGTCAGCGGTGTGCCCACGAGCTCGACGCCGCGCACCAGCGTCTCTTTGCCGGTCTTGGGATCGACGCGGTACACCAGCCGGGTCGACCCCTTGAACGCCTGGTAGCCGTAGCCGGAGGTGTTGGTCGAGCCGCCGGAGATGTCGCGAACGATCAGCCCGTAGGGCTTGTGCTGGCGGCGCACCTCGGCGAGCAGGCGCTTTTTGAGCTCCGCGTAGGGAACGGTCTTGTCGGCGGCGGCCCTCACGATGAGGTTGCCCATGCGGGCCATGGGCTTTTGCAAGCCCTGGGCGCGCCCGTGGCCGTTGGACGTAAGCGAGCCCTCGATGGGGGTGCGGCTTTTGAGGAAATGGCGCAGCACGCCGTCTTTGATGAGGGTGACGCGCTGGGCAGCTACGCCCTCGTCGTCGTAGCGGTAGAAACCGTTGAGCTGCTTGTCATTCCACGTCTGGCGGGTGGGGTCGTCGTACACCGAGATGAACGTGGGCAGGATCTGCTTGCCCACCTGCCCCTTGAACGTGCGGCCCTCCTCATGGTCGCGCTGGCGCTCGCCTTCGAGGCGGTGGCCGACGGCCTCGTGAAACAGCACGCCGCTGGCCTGGGGCATCAGGATCGCCGGGCCGGTGTACGGGGCCATGACCGGCGCCTTTTGCAGCTCGCCGAGATCGTGGGCCATCGTCTGGGCCTCATTTTGAATGGTGGCCACGTCGGGCAGCTTGTCGGGCGTGCGCGCATAGAACGAGCGGGAGTTCTCCAGCATCATCCCGTCGGGCGCGCGCGCCCACCCCTCGATCTGGATGGAGTAGATGACCCGGTCCTGGACGACCTTGGAGCCCTCGGAGTTGACGAAATAGGTCAGCGTGCGCCGCGCGCTGACGTCCATGTCGGCGTCGAGCAGGCCGTCGTCATCGAGCATCGCCTTGGTGACGTCGCGCACGGCGTGCTTCCACTTGGCCTTGTCGAAGTGCACCGGCTGGATGGTGCCGTCGTAGACCGAAGGCGTCTCCTTGGAGAAGCTGGGTGTGGCCGTCTTGTCCTTGGTCTCGTAGACCGCCCCGCCCTTTTTGGACAGGTAGTCGCTCAAGGCCTTCTTGTAGGCCTCATCGGTCAGCAACCACAGCGCGCCGCGGATGGCGGTGGGATTGGCGTCCAGGGGCAAATCGTGGTCGGCGGCGTACTCCGAGTAGCGGTAATTCTCCACCGAGACGTTGGCGAAGTTGTCGAAGTCATAATCCCCCACGCGCACCTCCACGTAGGCGGTGCGGCTGCGGGTGTCGTTGTCGTCGACGATGGCGCCGAACTTGCCGCTGACGCTCTGGGTGCCCACGTCGGCGACCTTGTAGGCGATGAAATACGGCGACTTGTAATCTTTGAGCTTGAGGTGCTCCATCGAGCGCGTCAGCTCGGCCTGCATCGCGCCCACGACGACCTGGCGCTCCTTGGCGCTGGGGGTGGCGAGGGGCTCGGTGGCATTCGGCTCTCCGCGCGTCGGCGTGGCCGCGCAGCCCGCCAGGGCAGCCAGCGTGAGCAGGAAAAAACGGGGATCACGCCAGCTTCGCGACAACTTCTTCATGTGCCCACAATCCGAACAAAAGAAAGAGTACTTCGACAAAGGGCGCCGCCAGGGCGCCCCGCCACGTCCGTCCTATTTTTCGTGCAGCGCTTGCAACGTCAGCGGATCGTCGGGCTGCAGCTTGCGCACCCACTCGGCGTTCCACGGCCCACCGCCGGTGGCCTGGTCGTTGTAGCCCCACTCGCCGTCGAGCACGATCTGACCGCCCTTCTGGACCAATTGCAGGTAGCCGCGCCCCTTGATGGTGCGCCGCGCCTCCTCCTTATTGCCCGGCTGAACCCACGTAAAGACGAGCAGGTTGCCGTCGACTTCGCCGTCGAGGCGCCCGCCCTCCTTGTAGGTGAAGACGCCGCTGACCTTGTCGCCGGTCTGGCGCAGGAACATGTGGTCGAATTGTTTGGAGTACCACACCCCGGTGAAGTTCTTGCCCTCGGGCATCGGCTGGGGGCTGGGCACCGAGGGGTTGCCGGCGCAGCCGGTCAGGGCCAAACCAAACACCAACAAGCAGGCGAGCACCAAGCGTCTTTGCAACAAGATGGCAGCCATCATCATCCTCACGAATTGTCAGTTGGCGGGTGACATCATCGACTCGATTGTTTCACGGGTCTCAGTGGTAGCGTGGTCGAGCAGCCCGCGCAAGATGTCGGTGACGCGGTCGTTTTCCAGCAGCAATGCCCACTCCGACGACGACAGGTAGCTGACGCGCCGGCCGCCACCGTCGGCGAAGACCAGGCGCACCACGATCTTGCCGGCGTCGCGCTCGACCGCGTCCAGCTCGACGGCCCCGCCGGGCTCGACGTCGAGCAGGTCCTGCTCGACGCTTCGCAGGTGGCGAAAGATGCGCACGGCACGCTTGACGCGTGGATCTTCGTAGGCCTCGAAGTTCTGATTGCGGCTAAACCCGACCTCGTCATCCCTGAGCAGCCGGCGCACGATTTTGTGGGTGAGATCCATAAGCTTGGTTTGAGACAACGTCCGTGTTCCACAGGCGAGCCCGAGTGCTGTCGCGCACGCCGGTCGACGGAGTCCAACTTAGCAAAATTTCGGCGAGTTTCGCAGCGCCAATGGGGACAACGAACGCCGCGGGCGGCTCATTTCGACCGCGCCCCGCGGCGCCGCCAGCCCACCAGCAGGCCCAGGCCCAACAGCAGATGCACCGGCAAGGGGATGCGCGCGCCGGGCGCGGTCGTGCAGCACGAATCGGAGGGATTGGCCTCGCCGACGTCGGCGGGCGATCCCGCGTCGCCGGCGTCCTCGGCGCCCCCGGCGAGCCCGGAGTTCGACCCGCCCGAGCCTGCCGGGTAGGTGCCCACGGCCCCGCCCCGCGCCCCGTGCACGTCGCGCACCTCCAGGCGCATCACCCGCGTGGCGCCGTCGGCGGGCAGGGCCACCGAAAAGCTGGGGTCATCGGTCCAGTCGGTGTCCCACTGCCCGTCGTAGTCGGCATCAAAGCGATACTGGAGGGCGTCTCCGTCGGGATCACTGCTCTGGGAGGCGTCCCACACCAGCCCCTCGGGGCTCGCCATCGCGCGCAGGGTGGCCATCGGCGCTGCGTTGTGCGCCGGGGGGTCCTCGTCGAATAGCGCGCGGTAGACGTCGAGCTTACCCCAGCCCCAGCCATTGTCGGGGATCGACGCGGGGCTCGGCGACAACGCACGATGGTCGGCGGTGTCGAAGAGGCGTTGCTCGATCTGGTCGGGCGTCCAGTCCGGATGCATCTGGCGCAGCAGCGCGACGCTGGCGGCGACGTGCGGCGAGGCGCCGCTGGTGCCGCCGAAGCGGGTAAACCAACTGCGCCCCCAATCGGCCGCCAGAATCGCGGGCGTGGCCCCCAGGGGCACGAAGGGATCGTCGGGCGCGGCGATGTCGACGGCCTGGGCGCCGTCGATGCGCGGGCCGCGCCCCGAGAAGGTGCGCAATTCGCCGACCTGCGCCCCACCCTCCATGGGCGTGGCCATGCGCCCGGCGTAGGCCGCCACGCCCACGGCCGCGTCAGCGGTGGCCGGAAACGCCAGCGTGGTCTGGTCGCCGGTGGGATCGTCCCAGCCCACCCCGGGGTGCCAATTGGAATAGGCGTCGGAGATTCGCCCGTACACCGTGTCGTCTTTCTGGAAGCCCGACAGCACGAACGACCAGTGGCCCTGCGGCAGCGACGCGCCGTTGTTCGGCGCCTCGATATAAAAGCGCACGATGGTCGTGCCGCGATTGGTGCGCTCGCGGGTGGCGTCGACCTGCAACCCGGCGCCCCGCGACGAGGCGATCCGCGAGTTCAGGTCGATGGGCGGGCCCGATGGCGGCCGCAACACCACGTCGAGGTCGTTGTCGCCGCGCCATTGCAGGCTTCCGAAGACGCTGGAGTAGGCCTGATGCGTGCCGTCGACGTCGAAGCCGTCGCCCACGTGGAAGTCGAGGGCGAGGTCGTCGCCGGCGTGGACGGTGCGCTGGACGTGTTTTTGGGCGATATTCAAGTTGCCCACCGGGTTGACCTGGACGACGCCCGCGTCGCGCGCCGCGCTCATGGCCGCCTCGAAGTTCGTCGAGCCATCCAGCGGCATCGTAAAGGCGTTGGTCCACTCGTGGAGCACCACCGTGGCGCCGTCGTCGACCGCCTGTTGGAGATCGTCGAGCGGCAGACTGTTCTGGTCGAGGAGGCGCTCGCCGACGCCGTACACCATCAGATCGGCGCCCGGGGCGATGCCCACCCGGGTGTGGTAGCCGGGCTGTCCGCCCACCAGAATGCCCGCCGAGCCGCTGCCATGCAGCGCGGCGTCGGCGCCGCCGGTGGCCGCGTCGATGAGGTTCTCGCCGCGCACGTAGGTGGCGTCGGCGGTGACATATTTGGCGATCTTGGAGGTCTTGAGGCGCACCAGCTTTTCGCCGGGCTCGAGCTTGCCGTCGCGGTTGGCGTCGTCGACCACGAACACCGCCTCGCCGTACGCCGGAGTGGACTCGTTGAAGCCCGCCTCCACGCCCACGTTGCGCACGTGATCGCCGTTCATATCGGCGTACAACCAGTCGCGCTGGGCCTGCAAGACGCCGTCGTCGTTGTCCAATTGGCGGTCGGCGAAGTCGACGACGTCGGTGGCGTCGAGCACCCGCAGGACCTCGTTATGCCCGGCTCGCCCGTTGCCGTCGAGGTCGACCGCGTCGAGGCCGGGGTCGAACACGCCGTCACCGTTGACGTCGATCCAGGCGTACAACCCGCCGTCGGCGCGAAAGAAAAACGGGTGCAGCACGTCCACGCCGGTATCGATCAACGCGATGGTCGTGCCGCGGCCATCGGCGCCAAAGTCCGGGTGCGTGCGCGCCTGGGCGGCGCCGATGATCTCACCGGTGACCTCGAGCGGCGCCTGGATGCCCGGCTGCCAGGCGGCCTCCACGCGCACGATGTCGGGCTGATGGCGCAACGGCTCGAGCGCCGCCCACGTGATCCATGCCTCGTAGACGCCGCCCAGGTGACGCACGGCGCCGCTTGCCGTGCGCGTAAACCTCACCCCCAGGTGCTCGATCTCGGCGAGGCGCTCGGGGGTAGGCTGGCCGACAAAGCGCAGCGATGCCTGCGCGCCATGGCGATCAAAGCCCGGCGTGGGCACGTGGACACCGCGCGCGAACACCGACGAGCGCGCGAGCTTGCGACCGCTGACCGCGTGCAGCAGGTCCAGGGTGGGATCGACCGCGGTGGCGGCGCGCCGATCTGCCGGGGGCTGTGTGGGCACCGCGCCCGGCGGCACCGGCGCACCCGACGCGTAGGCCGACTGGGCGCGCACCGGATGCGACCACAAAACCACCGCCCCCCACACTGCGACGACAAGCCTGCGCCACAACGCGTGCATCGGGCACCTCACCTACGTGTGTTCAATGGGAGCCCGCACCGCGCAGACTCCCCGCAAGGCAGGGGCAAAGCTTACACAAGGATGGAGCGAAGATGAAGTTCCACCGACATCATCGCGCGCCTACTGAACGCGCACGAAGATCGGGCCGAGCCCCTTGGAATCGCGGAAGCGATCGAGGCGGGCGATGAGCTCGGCGGTGACGACGACGTCGCGCGGCGCCACCGGCACGCCCTGCCCGGTCTCGATGGGCCGCGACAGCACCATGCCCTCTTCGAGTTGGTCGAGGCTGACGCGCCGGTCGATCTCGCGGCTGCCGGTCTCCTGGGCGACCATCGCGCAGAAGGCGTCGACCAGGTCGGGATCGAATTCGGTCCCACGGCCGCTCTGCAGGCGGGCGAGCCCGCACTCCATGGCCGCGGCGCGCTCGAGGCCTTCGACCTGCTCCTCGATGCGACGGGTGCGCTCGAAGGTGCTGCAGATATTGAGGATGGCGCACGACTCGATCATCTCGGCGGAGTAGCCCAGCTCGGAGTCCGGCCGGAAGCTGGGGTCGTCGTAGCGGCGCAGGTAGTTGACGATGAGGTCGGCGGCGTCGTCGAGCGTGGAGACCTGGGCGACGGCCTGCTGGCCGAGGGTCGGGTGGAACTCCCAGGTCGCCAATTCCTCGGCGTCGTAGGAGGCCACCGGCTTTCGGAACATCGCCGCCGGCGCGCTGATCAGGCCCACCCAATGCAGCAGCGCGGCGCGCTCGAGGTGGCGCATGCGCTCCTCGCCGAGTCCCAGGTGGTTGCCAAAGCGGCGCACCCGCTCGGCGGTGTTGCGGCAGTGGCCCACGATGCGGATGTCGCCGATCTCCATGATCGACAGCAGGGCCTTGATCGTGGAGTTGAAGCTCGTCTCCAGCTCGGCGTTCAGTTGGGTGACCTCGTGGGTGCGCTCGGCAACCCTCGACTCCAGCTCGTCGTTGAGCTGGCGCAGCCGCTCGTTTTGCTGGCGGATATACTTCTCGTAGCGCTTCTTCGAGCGCAGCAGCGCGTGCTGGCCGATCGCGTCCTCGATGACGCGCACGAATTGGTCGTGGTCCCACGGCTTGGCCACGAAGCGAAACACCTGCCCCAGGTTGATGGCCTCCATGGCCGTCTCCCAGTCGCCGTTACCCGTGAGCATGATGCGCACGGTGTCCGGGTGGTTCTTCATGGCGTAATTGAGCAGCGCCACCCCGCTCAACCCGGGCATGCGCTGATCGGAGATCATCACCGCGATGGCGCGCTCCTCGAGCACGTCGATCGCATCGGCCCCGTTACTCGCCGTGTGGACCTCGCAGTCCACCCCGGCCAGCAGCCGGCTCAATGCCTTGAGGATCTGGGGCTCGTCGTCGACCACCAGCACGGCGGGCAGATCGAAGTCCGTGTCCATCGACAGGGATCCGCCGGGGACCTCCGGGGTCTCGGAGGAAGGTTGGGACAAGTCTCGTTCGATGGTGCGCATGGGTACTACTGGGTCGGTAAGCGGCTGGAATCTCACTTACAAATGTATAGGCACGTATGAAGTTGCGCAAAATACTTTTAGCAATTTTTGAGCAAGTGCTTCGCACACCCCGGCGCGCGGCGTGCACGAGCGGCGGCTTGTACGGAGAAACCAGGTCGGTTAGCGCCGCTCACCCGGTGAGGCCAGGCGCCGACACACCACGGTGGTGACCGCGGGGACGACCGTGGAGATGAGCACGATCGCCAGGGTGGTCACGAAGAAAAAGGAGAAGCTGAACAGCGAGCGCCAGTCGGCCTGAAGCGGGTTGCTCACGAACAGGTACCACAGGTAGCCGACGGTGCCGCCGGCGCCGGTGGCCAGCAGCGGAAAGATGCCCAGCCCCGACATCAGCCCGGCGGCCGAATCGCTGGCGGCGGTCGCGCCCACCTGACGGGCGAGCATCAGCGAGGCGGCGACGGTGCCCATCCCGGTGCCCAGCAAGGCGATCCAGAACAGCAGCGAGCCGCGCCCGACGTAAAACCCCAGCCCCGCCAACATCAACAGCAGGATGCCCGGAATGACCGTCATCATCTGCATGGACGCGCGCAGCAGCCGATTCTTGGCCCACACCAGCCCCGACCAGCTTCCCCAGGTCAGGGTCAGCAGCGCGATGGCCGACATGGCCATGGACACCCGGGTCATGGGGTAGCCGAGCATGACGTGCAGCCCCACGTAGGCCGCCGCCGTGGGGACGGCCACGCCCAGAGCGTTGGCCAGGGTCCATAGGGCGCTTTCGGACAAAAAGCTCTTCATCGGCATTGTCGGCTGCATCGTGTCACCCTCGGCGGGAAGAAGCCTGTACCCTGATTATAGCCACGTGGATCCAAACACACAAACCGCGCGCGCCTATTCCGCGCGGCGGGGTCTGGCTGGGCGCGGTTGGGTCTGGATCGCGGCGGCGACATCTGCGATGGTGCCGGCCAGTCATTTGACGCTGTCGCCTGGCCGCCTTTTCGGAGACGTTGATTGTTATGAGCGCCCCCACGACCACCCAGACCACCCACGCCATCATCCTGGCCGCCGGCTTCGGCAGCCGCCTCTCGCCCGAGGAAGGCCACAAATTGCTCGTCGAGATCGGCGGGCGCAGCTTGTTGGACCACCACATGGCCAACTTCGGGCGGCTGGGCGTGCGCCACATCACCGTGGTCACCGGCTACCGAAACGAGGCCCTGGAAGCCCAACTGGCCGCCAAGAGCACCCCTCACGGCATCGCGTTGAGCGCGGCCTACAACCCCGACTTCGAGACCTCCAACGGGGTGTCCGTGCTCGCCGGGGTCGACGCCGCCATCGCGCAGTTGGGCGGCCAGGAGGCGCTTCCCTTCTGGCTGACCATGAGCGACCACGTCTTCGACCCGGCGCTGTTCGACCGGCTGCGCACCGGCTTTACCGCCCTGGAGCAGACGGCCGTCGACGGGATGCTGGGGGTGGACTACAAGCTCGACACCATCTTCGACATGCCCGACGCCAACAAGGTGAGCTGCCCCGACGGGACGTTTGGCGACATCGGCAAGGGCCTTCAGGCCTTCGACATGATCGACGTGGGGCTGTTCTGGTGCGCCGAGGGCTTCGTCGAGGCGCTTCGCGCCGAGAAGGCCCACCGCGGCGACTGCAACACCTCCGACGCCGTGCGCCGCCTGTCGGCAGCCGGGCGCTTTAGCTTCTGGGACGTCGGCGAGCACCTGTGGCAGGACGTCGACACCCCCGAAGCCCGCGCCCACGCCGGAAAACTCGTCGCCGGCTGGGACAAATAAAAAAGAAGGCGGCCGTCCCCGGCCGCCTTCTCACTCGATCACTCGATCACTCGATCACTCGATCACTCGATCACTCGATCACTCGATCACTCGATCACTCGATATTCTTGAACGCCATCGCCACGGTGGTGCGATCGTCGCCGCCCATATTGGCCGTCAGGCCGAACTTGGGCGTCTCCGGGATCTGGTAGTCGCCGCACTGGCCCTTCATCTGGCGATAGATCTCGAGGACCTGCTTGATGCCGGTCGCCCCCACGGGGTGGCCGAAGGCGAGCAGGCCGCCGCCGGTGTTGACCGGAATGCTGCCGTCGATGGCGGTCTCGCCGGAGCGCACCAGCTTGGCGCCCTTGCCGGGGTCGGCAAAGCCGAGCGCCTCGTACATCAGCAGCTCGGTGACCGCGAAGCAGTCGTGGACCTCGCACACGTTGACGTCGCTGGGCCTGAGGCCGGCCTCTTCGTAGACCTGCTGGGCGGCCTGCTCGGTGTTGTGCAGCACCGTATAGTCGTCGACATCGCCCAGGGGGCTGGTGGCGTGACCGTAGGCGAGCACCTCGATGCAGTCGCTTTTGTCGATGCCCAGCTTCTCGAGGCCTTCCTCGCTGGCCAGGATGATGGCGGCGGCGCCGTCGCTGACCTGGGAGCAATCGCTGACCTTGAGGTGGGGCTTGAGCTCCTCGTTGCGCAAGAACTGCGGGTTGCGATCGCCGGCGTTGGCCGCCTGCTCGAGATCCATCTCCACGGCCCGCATGTGGGCGTAGGGGTTTTTATTGCCGTTGGCGTAGGCCTTGACGGTCACGTGGGCGATGTCCTCGTCGGTCACGCCGTACTTCTCTTTGTAGTACTTGGCGCGCCGGGCGAACATCGCCGGGAAGGTAAAGTCGTCGATCTCGCGCTCGGTCTCCCAATGAGCGGCGCGCGCCAGGTAGCCGGCGCCCTCGCGGGCGCTGACCGTGGTCTGGACCTCGGCGCCGGCGGCGAGCACGACGTCGTGGCCGGCGTTGAGGGCGTCGATGCCGGCGATGACCGCCAGGCCGCCCGAGGCGCAGGCGCCTTCGACGCGGGTAAACGGCTTGCCCTGCAGCTTCTCATTGGCCCGCACGGCCATCGCGCCCATGTGGCCCTGGTGGCTGAACAGCTCGCCGGCGAAGTTGCCGATATAGCCCTTGTCGATGGCCTCGGGGTCGACACCGGTCTTCTCGAAGGCCCCGTTGATGGCCTTGGACAACAGCTCCTCGAGGGTCGGGTTTTCCTTCTTGCCGAAGTCGGGGTGCTTCTTCCAGATGAAGTCGGGGTGATGCTTGCCGATGAACGGGGTCAAATCCCCGCCAACCACGTAGATTTTGCGGCGAAATTTCATGTTCGGTCTCCTCTGCTTCGACGTGCGAAGGTGAGTGGGTGCTTACCTCTTATCTGCTGATTGGAGGCATACAAAATTTTGGTCGTGGATACAACAAACGAAGGTCGTCGAACATTCGCGCGATGGGCGCGATGGGTGGGGTAGGCCTTGCAGGTGAGTCACTCTCGCGGAGGGGTAGGCTTTGCAGGTGAGTCACGCCTTCGGAAGGTAGCGCTACGCGCAACCCTCCGCTACAGAGGCCGAGTAAACTACACTCGGCGCGCTTCGCCTACGGCTACGCTTGGGCGCATACGCCAAGGCGCCGTTGTTGGGCGCCGCGCGGAGCGTTGTCCGCGACGCCCTTATAGCGGAGGGTTGCGCGAGGCCTTGGCCGAGCGCCTACCTTCCGTGAGCGTGCAAACCACCCATGCGATCGCCCTTGGGCGTGCAAACCACCCATGCGATCGCCCTCGAGCGATCACGGATACAACATCTCGATGTCCCATCCCTCGGCGTCGGCGCTCTCGCGCACGAATTCCCAGCGGTCGTGCAGCCGGTAGGCCTCGGCCTGCCAGAACTCGAAGCGAAGCGGTACCACCCGAAAACCGCCCCAGTGCTCCGGGCGGGGCACGGGGCGCTGGGCGAACTCCTCCTCGAAGCGTTCCACCCGGGCGGCCAGCTCCTGGCGGCTTCCCAGCGGCTGGGATTGCTTGGAGGCCCAGGCGCCCACCTGGCTGCCGCGCGCCCGGCTGGCGAAGTAGGCGTCGGAGTCGGCGGCGTCGAGCTTGTGGGCGCGCCCCTCGATGCGGATCTGGCGCTCGAGGCCGCGCCAGTAAAAGTTGAGCGCCACCCGCTCGTTGTGGGCCAAATCAGCGGCCTTGCGCGAGCGGTAGTTGGTATAAAACACAAACCCATCGGCATCGAAGCTCTTGAGCAACACCTGGCGAATGGAGGGCTGGCCGTGGGCGTCGACGGTGCCCACGGCCATGGCGTTGGGGTTGGCCTCGATGGACTGGCAGGCCTCGTCGAACCAGTGGCCGAACCACTCGAAGGGGTCGTCGTACAAGTTCTCAGGCATAATCGTCTGGCCTCATGGGTTCATTGCTAAGCCCGTGTTGCCCCGGGCGGTCGAGGATACGAACCGGCTCTGATGTAGCAGATTCGGGCGGCGCGACCAATCGGGAGCCGACCGCCGTTGTGGCCCGTCTACCCTTGGGCGTTTGGAAAATGCGCTTATCCTCAGTAGTGGAGGGGCGCTGGAAAAACGTCCCGCGAAATTCTATACAGTAGAATTGAGGGAAGACCGCTGCGGCGACCGTTGCCGGCCGCACATGGGCCGACGTCCCCCCGGGACACGGCCTTCGGTGGCCGCCCCGAATACTTGGCGCACGTGATGTGTTTTTGAGTAAGGAGCGGTGTCGCCCCCCAGGCGACGCCGGCCAACTCCGAGACCTCGAAACGGGGGCCTGGATTCGAGGGCTTCGGCCGGTCGCGAGCAGCCGTTACGTAGTCGCGCCCATCCACAAACCGGCATTGGAGTTGAGTGGAAGTGAGTCAGCACGATCAGCAAGGCGATGTCGCCACCGAAAAGAAGTCGAAGACAAGGGCCCAGAAGCCACGGCTGTTCAAGGTCATCTTCCACAACGACGACTACACCACCATGGAGTTTGTCGTGCGCGCCCTAGAGTCGATTTTCAACAAGTCCCCCGCCGAGGCCACCCAGATCATGCTGGTGGTCCACAAGCGCGGTCAGGGCGTGGCCGGAGTGTATAGCCGTGAAGTAGCCGAAACCAAAGTCTACCAGACCAAGGAGTGGGCACGCCAGGAGGGCCATCCGTTGATGGTCACCATGGAGCCCGAATGAGGTATGCATGCAGTAGCCCATGTGCAGCGGGCCGCCCCGCCGCCGCTTTTAGAGGAGACCGGCGCGGTCGGGCCAGCGGCCCTGAAGCCCCACGGACGAGCCGTATCAGTGCCGTACCTTCGCATGCTCGATGAAGACGACAGCGGACTCCCTCACCGAGAAACAGAGTCATGATCCAGCGCGATTTGGAAATAGCCCTGTCCGCAGCTGTCCGCGAAGCACGGCAGCGCCGACACGAGTATTTGACCCTCGAGCACTTGCTGTACGTCCTGTGCTTTGACGAGACGACCCGGAAGATCCTCAAAAACGTCGGCTGCAACTTGAGCAAGCTCAAGGCCGACCTCGAGGAGTTTCTGGACACCAATGTCGACTCGGTCCCGGAGGACGTAGCCGTCGAGCCGGTGCAAACCATCGCCTTTCAACGCGTCATGCAACGCGCCATCATGCACGTGCGCTCCTCGGGCAAAGACGAGGTCGACGGCGGCAACGTGCTGGTGAGCATCTTCAGCGAACCCGACTCCCACGCCGTGTACTTCCTGCAAGACCAGGGGGTCAGCCGGCTGGACGTGGTCAGCTACCTGAGCCACGGCATCTCCAAGATCGACGACAACGACGAGGACGCCGACGACGACGCCGACGGCAGTTGGGGCGGCGGCTTTCCCGGCGACGACCAGGAGGCCGAGGCCCTGCAAAACCCGCTGGAGGCGTATTGCTCCAACCTGGTCAAGCGCGCCAAAGAGGGGCATATCGACCCGCTGATCGGGCGCACCGAGGAGATCGAGCGCACCATCCAGGTGCTGTGCCGTCGGCGCAAAAACAACCCCATCTTCGTCGGCGAGCCCGGCGTCGGCAAAACCGCCATCGCCGAGGGCCTGGCGCGCAAGATCGCCAACGGCGAGGTCCCCGAGATCTTGGAAGAGGCGACCATCTACTCGCTGGACATGGGTGGCTTGCTGGCAGGCACGAAGTTTCGCGGCCAGTTCGAGCAGCGCCTCAAGGCGGTGATGAACGCCCTCAAAAAGAAAAAGGGCGCCATCTTGTTCATCGACGAGATCCACACCATCGTGGGCGCCGGGGCCACCAGCGGGGGCACCATGGACGCCTCCAACATCCTCAAGCCCGCCCTCGCCGAGGGAAGCCTCAAATGCATCGGCTCGACCACCCAGGACGAGTACCGCAAGAGCTTCGAGCGCGACCGCGCCCTGGCCCGCCGCTTCCAAAAGATCGACATCGTCGAGCCCACCAAAGAAGAGGCCTACGAGATTCTTGCGCGGCCTCAAAAAGTATTACGAGGAGTACCACGAGGTCGAATATACCGACGGGGCCATCGAGACGGCGGTGGACCTGGCCCACAAGCATATACGCGAGCGCGCGCTTCCGGACACCGCCATCGACGTCATCGACGAGGTCGGCTCGCGCCACCGCGTCCACCCCGAGTTGTACCAGGGAAGCATCATCGACGTGGAGGCCATCGAGCAGATCGTCTCCAAGATCGCCCGCATCCCCGACATCAAGGTCAAGGGCAACGAGAAGCAGCGCCTCGGCGAGCTCGAGCAGACCTTGAAGGAGAACGTCTTCGGCCAGGACCGGGCCATCGAGGCGGTGGTCAACGCCGTCAAGATGAACCGCGCCGGGCTGACCCGCCCGGACAAGCCCGTGGGTAGCTTCCTATTCGCCGGCCCCACCGGCGTCGGTAAGACCGAGGTCGCCCGCCAGCTCGCCCAGGGCCTGGGCGTCGAGTTTTTGCAATTCGACATGAGCGAGTACATGGAGCGCCACGCCGTCAGCCGGCTCATCGGCGCACCTCCCGGCTACGTGGGCTACGACCAGGGGGGCCTGCTCACTGAGAAGATCCGCAACAACCCGCACTGTGTGCTCCTGCTCGACGAGATCGAGAAGGCCCACCCCGATATCTTCAACATCCTGCTGCAGGTCATGGACACCGCGCGGCTGACCGACAACAACGGGCGCGAGGCCGACTTCAGAAACGTCACCCTGATCATGACCAGCAACGCCGGCGCCGCCGACCTCAACCGCGCCGTGGTCGGCTTTGGCAAGGGCGTCGACGTGGGCAAGTCGCTCAAGGCCATCGAGAAGCGCTTCCCGCCGGAGTTTCGAAACCGGCTGGACGGCACGATCATCTTCGAGCCGCTGCCAACCAAGGTCGTCGAGCTCATCGTCGACAAATTCGTGCGCGAGCTGGAGTTCCAGTTGAGCGACCGCGACGTGCATATCGAGCTGAGCGAGCCGGCGCGCAAATTCATCGCCAACGAGGGCTACGACGAGCTCCTGGGCGCCCGCCCGCTGGCCCGCGTCATCCAGGAGCAGATCAAACGCCCCCTCGCCGAGGAGATCCTCTTCGGCAAGCTCGAGCACGGCGGCACCGTGCACATCGACGTGGACGACGACGACAACGTGGTCTTCGACTACGAGCCCAATCCGCCCGAAGAAGACGACGACGGGGTCAACGAACCGGTCGCCGAAACCCTCGATGAGGGCATCGACCCCGGCGTAATGATGGGCGACCCCTCCGAAGAGGAGTGACGTGGCTGGGCAATTTGGGGAGTGGCAAAAGCGGGCGCCTCGCTTCACGCGGGGCGCCCGTTCTTTTATCCGCAAACGCGCAGGTCGCTATCCGTTCTGACACCCATAGCCCGAACACTTACACTGCTCGGCAGCCTGGCAGTCGTAGCCCTCGCGGCAATTCGAGGTAGACGAGCACGTCAAATTGCACGAGCTTGATCCGCACTCGATTTTTCCGGCGCAAGCGCCGCCGCCACTGCATTCGACGGTGCAATCCGACGAGCCGCAGTAGATGTCACTTGCACAGGCCCCTCCACCCAAACACTGCACCTCACAACTCGTAGAGTCGGCACAATCGATGACTCCCTGGCAGTTAGTCCCACCGCCACTCCCGCCGCAAATGACCGTACACGCCCCATCTCCGCACGTGATTGAGGATGGACAATCGCCGCCTCGACTGCAGTCGACCACACAATCGAACCCGTCTGGACATTGAATCGGCACATCATGGGCGTCGCCGTCGATATGACACACACCATCGGCGCAACTGCCGATGCAATTGGCCGTGCAACCGCTGCTCGATGAATCGGGGGGGCCTTTGTCTGCGTCGGAAGCATCAGTGTCTGGAGAAGCGTCCGCGAGTCGAGCATCTGAGCGCCCGCCTTCAGAGTCGATATCACGTCCACTTCCAGCGTCAGCCGGCTGGCTGGCAACGCACGAATGAGCAAGGCATACTCTGTTGTCTCGACATTCCGAATTCGTTGCACATCCGTGGTCCGTTGCACCACAACCTGCGGCTACCAATAAGATGAGAGCAAAGACTAACGCAAGAGAGGTTTGTTTCATGTCACACCGGAAACGCAGTTTCGTCAACTTTTGAGAACCGCTGGCCACGTTGAGCATGGGTAGTCATGGGTAGTCATAGTCTTGGTTGAGCGTACGAGTGTTTCCTCCGACAACGCTGCTGTAATCACCGGTCGCGATGTTCGCCGTGCCACCGGAAACCACGGCCGCAACTCCGAAATTAGGGTCACTCAGGTTGCCTGTGCGATTTCCATTCGATGAACTACCCCCGCCAAGGATTGAGCTATATCTGGAATATGCGGTATTGTAGTTTCCACCGCAAACATACGTATAGGCTGATATGGTACCGTTTTGAGAGCCTCCTACCACCACCGAATGGGCACCAGAGCCCGTGTCGAAATAACCTCCCAGGTCTACGCTCCAATCGCCGTCTGACTTGTTTAGCTGTCCACCAGTAACAACCGCAAATTGGGCGCGAGTTATACTGCCGTATCCACCGCCGGCAACAGAGTATGTTCCCATTGTAACATTTTGGTAGCCAGCGGTGATCGAAGAGTCAGCAGCTTGTGCTTGTCCCTCAGCACCACCCGAAAGCGACGCCGCCGCTGCATTGGACGTAACGTCTTGGTTGTACCCACCAACTATCGAGCAATAGTCGGCACTTGCTGTGTTGTAGTAGCCACCGATCACCGTCGAGGCGGAGCCTGACGCAGCCGAACTATAGTAGCCTCCGAGAACCGCTCCATAGGTTGAAGCTGTTGAAAAGTTCTCTCCGCCAAGTGCTGAACTGTATGGACCCGACAATTGCCCTTCGAATCCACCGTGCACTGTTGCCAATGGGGCATCAACAGTAGTTTCTGACCCGCCAATCACAGCCGAGTAGGAACCATTAGACGAGAGGGCGTTCGCGTGGCCTCGGACTGCTGCTCCCGTGGCTGAATTGGTATTTCCGCCTCCTGCCATCGACGACCATGCCGCGGCCTCAGAATTGCCAGTGCCAAAGACTGCAGAACCATACGAGCTATACTGGTGCTCGCTACCGACCACGAGATTGTGCGAACCGTTTTCATCTTGGCTGTTTCCATATCCAACGATTACGTTTCCCTCTCCGGTAGTTGAGCCGTTGGTCAACGTGGCCGAGCTATGCACATAGAGGTTCACACCACAGGCCGAGATGGGCTGGCCATTCTGGTCCGTGCACTGGTCTAACCCTATGACGTATGCCATGTGGCCGTTAACTTCGCGCAAATCCATTCTACTCAAGAGATGCTCAAGCGTTGCCACACGATCTTCAAGACTTTGGGCACTCGCGGCCGATTGCGTGCTAATGATCGTCGAAGAGACAATCGCTATCGCCAAGAATCCTTTACTCAGTCGTCGGTTATTTTTCATGGAGTTCCTCTCTCCCAACACGGTTGATAGCGCCATCACCTGAGGTAACTTACGGATAGACATAGGGCGTAGAAATACTCCGGTTGTGGCCCCCGGCTACACCGGCATAGTCTCCAGTGACCTTGTTGCCACTTCCTCCGCTCACGATTGATGCAACGCCGATCGTGGGATCTCCAGTTGCTTGGTCTCCAGTCGTGTTGTTGTCACCTCCTAGAATTGACGAGTAGTTCGCAAATGCTTGGTTGTTCTCTCCACCTCCGACCGCAGCGTAGGATGAAATCGAGGTATTGGAGTAGCCCCCGCTCACACTGCTGTAGTCCCCGCTGGCAGTGTTCAAGCGACCGCCGGCGACCACCGACCACTGTCCGGTCGCAACGTTCTGTTGTCCACCGACTACTGAAGCATAGTTTGCGAGCGTAAGATTACTGTCCCCGCCAAGTATGGAGCTGCACGTAGCTGCGGCTTCATTGTTTTGACCACCAGCGACGGATGTTGCAATTCCAGATGACAGGTTAGTTTCGCCGCCAGAAACGGTAGCATACCCGCCCGACGCCTCGTTGGATTCACCGCCCGAGACCGTTGCGTACTGGCCGCTTGCTGTGTTGTCGTAGCCACCACAGACAGTCGCGTGCCTTTCTATCGCCATATTCGAGCTGCCTCCCGCTACCACACTGTAATCGCCGCTCGCGGTATTGTACTCTCCACCACAAACGGACGAGTAGTCTGCCTGCGCCACGTTGTTGCTTCCCGCACTGACAACGGAGGCGTAGCCTGACGCCTCGCCTCCCAGCCCACCAGCAACCGTGGAGTAAGAGTTGCTCGCGGTCCCCGATATGCCGCCGGAGACTGAACTGGCATAGCCCGTGGCGCTGTTGTAGGCCCCGCCACATACTGCGGCATACGGCGCAGAGATCGAATTGTGAATTCCCATCACAGCGCCTCCATATGAGGAGTAGTTTTGGTTCATTCCCACAATCAAATTGTGCGACCCGCTTCGATCATCACCGCTGCCGCGAAGCTCATTGTACCCAATGATGAGATTCCCCAGCCCGTTGGACGAGTCGGTTTGGCCCGTGCCGTTCCGGATGTAGACGTTGACTCCTTGATCTGGAAGTCCGAACACGTACGACCACTTGCCGTCGATTTGAACGAGTTCCATCCGGCTGGTTAGTTGCTCCAGTGCCGTCACGCGCTGTTCCAGCGTTAGCGCATGCGCCGGTGTGGCGTGGATGCAGAGGCACGCAAAAGTCGTTGCAAGCACTACGAATGAAGCATTTAGAATACGCTTCATGGCTCCCTCCCAAAATGCAGAAAAGAATAGAATCGAGTTGTATCCCAACACTACCCCCCCCCAATTTAAGCTCTGTCAAGCCTCGGCGTTGAAACTCTTGAGCGCATGATCTCAGCTGCGAAGGGTCAGGCGTTCCCAGTCCTCGGAGCCAGCGCGCCAAGAGTCACAGCCGGTTGCCCGATGTGCCGGGACGCTGAACACCGTTCCAATGTGGTGTACGCTCCGGCCTCCCCTCTTGGTAGTAAATTTGCCAAAGGAGCACCTCGACGAGGGAATCGACCCCGGCGTGATGATGGGCGACCCTCCGAAGAGGAGTGACGTGGCTGGACAAGTAGGAAATCGCCCAAAAAGGGCGCCCTCAAATCTCAGCTCCACCCAAATAGCTGGCGTGGGACTCCTGCAAGGCCGTCGCTCCAGCAAGCAAACCGCCCGCTCAATCCATCGCCCAACTGCAAATCGGACACTCGTCGGGCTCGTGGCCCCTCGCCGGGCAGTGCTCGCGGCCGAAGTAGATGATCTGCAGGTGGCGCAGATTCCATGTGTCTTTGGGAAACGCCGCGCGCAGGTCCTTTTCGGTCTGCTTGACGTTCTTGCCGCTGGACAGGCCCCAGCGCTCGGCGAGGCGGTGAATGTGGGTGTCGACGGGGAAGGCGGGCTTTCCGAAAGCCTGGCAGAGGACGACCTGGGCGGTCTTTCGGCCCACGCCGGGAAGCTTCTGCAGCCCGGACAAGGTATCGGGCACCTCGCCGCCCTGCTCGGCGAGCATCTCGCTGAGCTTTTTGATGCGCTTGGCCTTGGTGGGGGCGAGCCCGCAGGAGCGGATCGCGCCGAGGATCTGTTCCTCGGACAAGTCGGCCATGTCAAATGGGTTATCGGCGAGATCGAAGAGACCCGGCGTGACCATATTGACCCGCTTGTCCGTACACTGCGCCGACAGGAGCACCGCCACGAGCAGCGTGTAGGCGTCGGTGTGGTCGAGCGGGATGGGCGGCTCGGGGTAGAGGTCGTCGAGAATCTGGCCGATCTTGTCTGCTTTTTCTTCTCTATTCATGCTGCCGTTTTACCGGCTCTCGTCTTTGACCTCAATGCCCGAGAATATGCGCTCGCCCAGGTCGCCCAGGCCCCAGCGGCCGGCCTTTTCGCCGTGGGCCGCTCGCGCGATGCCGATGAGGGCGGGCACGTAGCAAAGCATCGCCAGCGGAAAAGCCAACGCGCAGGTAAAAAACGACAGCACGCCGGTCAGTAGAAAGAGCACGTAGATGACCGCCGCGGCCTTGGCGTGGTGCAGCGCCAGGGCGTTGTTGCGCAGGAAAAGCGGCGCCAGAAAAACGGGCACGCCGAACAAAATGCTCAGGTGGGCGAGCACCGCCATGGCTTTGCCCCGGCTGGCCTCTTGTTCCGCCGGGGTCTGCACGTCCACCCGCACCTGAGTGCGCTGCAGCGGGTAGTTCTGGGGCTCGCCGAGGTCGAGTTCGGGCACGTGCGGCTCGGCAAAATCGGTCGGGCGCGGTTGGCGTTGAGGATGGATCCACCCGTCGGTGCCGGGCGGATGACCTTTGGGATTGTCGGAGCTCATCTGAGCGTGGTCGGGGATCGGGTCGGACTGCCGGTTCTTGTAGGAGTTAACGTACCATGCCTACCCAATTGTTCCGCATCACCCACCTCCCCGATCCGCCGCGGGGTGGCCAGTCGCGGCGTGGTTGCCAATTCGACCATCCCTCGTTACGAATGTGGCCGCTGACACAACGTAACTCCAACGAACCACGAGGAGGCAGAGATGGCGACGCGCACCGAATACGACAGCATGGGCCCGGTGGAAGTCCCGGACGACAAGTACTGGGGCGCTCAAACGCAGCGCTCCTTCGAGAACTTCAAGATCGGCGGGCACACCATGCCGCGGCCGATGATCAAGGCGCTGGGGCTGGTCAAGTGGGCCTGCGCGCAGGCCAACGCCGAGCTGGGCGATCTCGCCGAGAAGAAAAAAGAGCTCATCCAGAAGGCTGCCCAGGAGGTCATCGAGGGCAAGCTCGACGACCAATTCCCCCTGGTCGTCTGGCAGACCGGCAGCGGTACGCAGACCAATATGAACGCCAACGAGGTGATCGCGAACCGGGCCATCGAGCTTGCCGGCGGCAAGATCGGCACCAAAGAGCCGATTCACCCCAACGACGACGTCAACAAGAGCCAGTCGACCAACGACAGCTTCCCGACCGCCACGCACGTGGCCGCGGTGGACCTGTTCCAGTCGGAGCTCATCCCGGCGGTCGAGAAGCTTCGCGACGCCATTCGCGACAAGTCCGAGGCGTTCAACGACATCATCAAGACCGGGCGCACCCACCTGATGGACGCCACGCCGATCACGCTGGGCCAGGAGATGAGCGGCTGGGCGGCGCAGTTGGACAACTCGCTTCGCGCCATCGACGACGCGCTGCACCTGCTATACGAGGTGCCCATCGGCGGCACGGCCGTGGGCACAGGCCTGAACACCCGCCCGAGCTTCGACGCCAAGGTCTGCGAGGCGCTGGGCCAGAAGACGGGCTACCCGATTTCGCCCGCGCCCAACAAATTCGCGCTCATGGCCGGCAAAGAGGGCTTGATGGAGGCCCACGGGGCGCTCAATACCCTGGCCACGGCGCTCAATAAGATCGCCAACGACGTGCGCTGGATGTCCAGCGGGCCGCGCTGCGGCATCGGCGAGATCACCATCCCCACCAATGAGCCGGGCTCGTCGATCATGCCCGGCAAGGTCAACCCCACCCAGGGCGAGGCCATGGTGATGGTGTGCGCGCAGGTCTTCGGCAACAACGCCGCGGTGACGTTTGCCGCCGCCGGGGGCAACTTCGAGCTCAACGTCTACAAGCCCATGCTCGCCCACAACGTGCTCGAGTCCGCCCGGCTGCTGGCGGACGCGTGCAACTCGTTTACCGACCACTGCGTGGTGGGCATCGCCCCCAACCGCGAGAAGATCGACGAGTACCTGTCGCGCTCGCTGATGCTGGTCACCGCGCTCAACACCCACATCGGCTACGACAAGGCCGCCCAGGTGGCCAAAAAGGCCTTCAAAGAGGAGAAGACCTTGCGCCAGGCCATCGAAGAGTTGGGCTTTATGAGCGGCGAGGAGTTCGACGAGGTCGTCGACCCGGCCAAGATGGTCAGCCCCAACGCCGAGTAACGGCGACTTGTAAGGCGTGGTCGGTTTGCGCGGGGCCGGAATGGCGGCCCCGCGCAAACGGTTTTTCCAACGACGCATTGCCACGCCCGTCCCTGCCCAAGATACCCCATGAAGCGACCCAGTCCCCACATCCTGCTGTCAGCCTATATGCAGGGCATCTTCCCGATGGCCCATCCCGAAGAGGATGAGGAGATCTACTGGTATGCGCCCGATCCGCGCGGGATTTTGCCGCTCGACGGGTTCCACTGTCCGGGCCGGCTGGCCCAGACGGTGCGCCACGAGCCGTTCGACATCCGCTACGACACCGCCTTCGAGCAGGTCATGCGCGAGTGTGCGGCGCCGCGAAAAATCCAGAAGTCGACCTGGATCTCCGAGGGGCTGGTCGACTCGTACACCTCGCTGCACCGCATGGGCTTCGCCCACTCGGTGGAGGCGTGGCTCGACGGGCGCCTCGTCGGCGGCCTGTACGGGGTGGCCGTGGGCGGGCTCTTCGCCGGCGAGTCCATGTTCTTTCGCGAAACGGACGCCTCCAAGGTCTGCCTGGTCCACCTGGTCGAGCGAATGCGCGAGCGCGGCTTTACGCTGCTCGACGTCCAATTCGTCAACGACCACCTCGAGCAATTCGGCGCCATCGAGATCCCGCGGGCCGACTACGAGCGCCGGCTGGTGGATGCCCTCGAACTCGAGGTCACGTTCGTGGAGTGATCGAGTGAGCACTCAATTACTCGATCACTCTTTTATCAAACGCGCGTTTCGCTTATAAACCCTCCCGTTCGGATCATCGTCTCACCCATACGGAGAGCCATTCATGGCCAAGACACTGACGATTACTCAGGGAGACATCACCATGCTCCCGATGGAGAACGGCGCGCTGGTCAACCCGTCGAACACGGGAATGATCCTTGGGCGCGGCGTGAGCTCGCAGATTTCGCGACGCGCCGGACCGTTCATCCAGCAGACCCTGCACATGAAGCGCAGCCGGATGAACAACAACCGGCTCGAGCCCGGCCATGCGGTGGCCACCGAGGCCGGCCAGTTGCCGGTCAAGACGCTCATCCACGTGTCCATCCTGGGCGCCAAGCGCATCAACAAGCGCCTGATCTCCAACTGCATCCTCAACGCCTACGACCTGGCCGAGGAGATGGAGTTGGACAGCGTCGCCTTTCCGCCGCTGGGCACCGAAATCGCCGGTTTTCCGATCGACGACTTCCTGGACCTGTTCTGGCGGATCACCAACGAGGAGCTGCCGCGCGCCGAGCACCTGCAGCACGTGCTGCTGTGTGTGAGCGACGACAATGACTTCGAGCGCACCGCCGATTACCTCGAGGAGCACCTCGACGAGGTGGACGATCTCATTGAGATCGACATTCGCCCGGGAGGCATTGTCCCGGGGATGTTTTGAGCAAAGCGGTCACCCATGCCCACGGCAGCGGTCGCGCCAAGCTCATCCTCTTTGGTGAACACGCGGTGGTGTACGGACAACCGGCCATCGCCGCCGGGCTGCCGCGTGGAGCCCGCGCGGTGGCGACCCCGTCGGGCGAGGCGACCAGTCATCTGGCGCTGCGCGACGGGCTGAGCGGGGAGCTGTACTGCAACGTGCGCGTCGACGACGCCGACGAGCCGCTGGCGCGCTCCTTCCAGGCGATCCTGTCACAATTCGAGCAGCCCTACCCCGTCGAGATCGACGCCACCCTGGAAGTCCCCATCGGAGTGGGGCTGGGAAGCTCGGCCGCGCTGGCCGTGGCAGTGGCGCGCGCGCTCGGCGAGCTATTCGGCGAGCCCGAAGCGGTCGACGCTGCCGTCGAGGCCAGCGAGCGCGTCTTTCACGGCAATCCTTCGGGCATCGACCAGCGCGCGGCCACCGACGGCGGGCTGTTCTTCTACACCCGCGCCGACGGAGCGCAGACCGCGCCCATCGACGCCCCCGCGCTCACCCTGGCCGTCTGCCAGGCCGGGCCGGCAGCCTCCACCGCCGAGATGGTCGGCGGCGTGGCCGAGCGCCACGAGCGCGAGCCCCAACTGATCGATCACCTCAACCAGCTCATCGGCGACCTGTCCCGGGCGGCGAGCAGCGCGCTGGCCGCGGGCGACTGGCGACGCGTCGGCGAATTGATGGACATCAACCACGGCGCCCTGTGTGCGCTGGGCGTGAGCACCGCCGCCATCGACGCCGCCTGCCACACCGCGCGCGCTGCCGGGGCGCTGGGCGCCAAGCTTACCGGCGCCGGCGGCGGCGGATGCGTATTTGCGCTGACGCCCGGGGGCGCCGACGACGTGTTGGCCGCCTGGAAAAAGGGCGGCTGGCGCGGCTTCGAAGTCACGATTACTGGATAATGGAGACGCAAGCGGTGAGTACGTCGGACACCATGGCTACGGCCATCGCCCACCCGAATATCGCGCTGGTCAAATACTGGGGCAAGCGCGACCTCGAGTACAACCTGCCCGCGGCCGGCAGCGTCTCCATGACCCTGGGTGGCCTGCAGACGCGCACCAGCGTGCGCTTCGACGAGCGCCTCGAGCGCGACCACCTCGAGCTCGACGACCGCCCGGTCGACCGGGGCGTCAAATACGAGCGCGTGGTGCACTTTCTGGACCTCGTCCGCCGCCGCGCGGCCCTCGAGACGCCCGCGCGGGTGGTCACGCGAAACGACTTTCCCACCGGGGCCGGATTGGCCTCGTCGGCCTCGGGCTTTGCCGCCCTGGCCGTGGCCGCCACACGGGCCGCGGGCCTGGACCTGGCGCCGGGCGAGCTGTCCGCGCTCGCCCGGCGCGGCTCGGGCTCGGCGGCGCGCAGCATCTTCGGCGGCTTCGTCCAGATGAACCCCGGCACCCGCGAAGACGGCGCCGACGCGGTCGCCGAGCCCATCGCCGGCCCCGAGCATTGGGACCTTCGCTGCGTCATCGCGGTGACCTCGCGCGGCGAGAAGTCCGTGGGCTCGACCGAGGGGATGAACCGCACTCACCAGACCTCCCCATATTACGACCAATGGGTGGAGTCGGTGCCGCTGGACGTCGAGTGGGCGCGCGCGGCCATCGAGGCGCGTGACTTCGACGAGCTCGCCCGCATCGCCGAGGCGAGCTGTCTGCGCATGCACGCCACCGCCCTGGCAGCCGATCCCGGCATCCTGTACTGGAACGGCACCACCGTCGAGCTGATGCACCGGGTGCGCCGGGCGCGCGCCGACGGGCTGCCGGTCTTCTTCACCATCGACGCCGGCCCGCAGGTCAAGGTATTCTGCCCGGCCGAGGCCCAGCAGCAATGCCAGGACTTGCTCGCCGCCACGCCCGGCGTCCACGAGGTGCTCGTCGCCTTCCCCGGGGACCAGGCCCGCCTCGTCGCCGACGCCGCATCCTCCGACGACGCGCAGTAGTTCCATGAAATCAGCTCTCGTTCGCACTTCGGCCCCCGGAAAGCTCTTCTTATTCGGAGAATATGGCGTGCTCGCCGGGGGCTGGTGCGTGGTCACCGCCGTCGACCGACGCGTGAGCGCGTGTCGCTTTGCGCGGGCCGACGCCTATCGCGTCGAGGGGGCCGACCTGGCAGGCTCGACGGCGCTCCCGGAGGCCGTCGTCGAGGCGTGCACCGCCGGCGGCGTTTGCCCGCAGGATCTGAGCGTCGACCACCTGGGCGCCGATGTGCGCGCGCTGTTCGACGAGGCCACCGGCGACAAACTCGGCCTGGGCTCGTCGGCCGCCTCTGCGGTCGCGCTGAGCGCGGCGTGCATGTTCGACGGCGACGGGGCGGTGGTCGACGCGCCCGCTCGGCGTGCGATCTTCGAGCGCGCCTTTGCCGCTCACCGCCGCCTGCAACACGGTCGGGGAAGCTGCGCCGACGTCGCCGCCTCGTCGTTTGGCGGCGTCCTCGGCTATCGACTGCTCGACCCCATCGCGCCATTTCGCCCCTGCCCGGCCTCGCCCGACATCACCGCCGACATCACCACCGACCAGACCGCCATCGCGACCGACGTGCGCCTGCCCGACGGACTGCGCGTCGAAGCGCTCTGGCTGGGCCGCCCTGCCCGCTCGACGAGCTTCGTTCGCCGCTGCGAGTTGGCGATGACGCGCGCGGCGCAGGCGACCCACGAAGCGCTGTGCCAGACCTCGCAGGTCGCCGAAGCCGCCATGGCAGCGTTCGCCGCCGGTGACGCCGAGGGCGTCGTCGCTCGCGCCGCCGAGGCCGACGCCGCCCTCGACGAGCTCGGCCGCCAAATCGAGGCGCCCATCGTCACCGACGCCCACGCCGCGCTTCGCCACCACGCCGACGCCCATCATATCGCCGTCAAGCCGTCGGGCGCCGGCGGCGGGGACTTCTCGCTGGCGTTCGGAGCGACGGCGGCAAAGTGGGAATCGTTTTTGCAGCATTTGCCGCGTGGTATACGCCACCTACCGCTAAAGGTGGGCGCCGAGGGTGTGCGTCGCGACGCCTAGCGGGAGAATTCCACTCAGTTGTGTGCGCCATGCGGTATCGGCTCGGACATATTTTCTGGCTTGCGCTCGCCGCCGCATTTTTTGCGCCGGCCCTGGCGCAGGCGCAGGGCGTTCGGCACGAGGTGCCGCCGCCGGCCGACGCGCCCGTGGCGCGCTCCGTTGACGGCTGTGTCGCCACCCGCCGCGTGCTCGGCGCCACCCTCACCTCGCTGACGCTTCCGGTCTGCTACGCCGCCGCCCTTCCCTCGCCGCGCCCCCAAAGCCTGACTGGAGAGATGTATTTGAGCCAGGGCGGCCGATGGATCAACTTCGAGCAGGAGTACGACAACTTCCTGGGGGTGCGCCGCCGCCGCCACTTCGGCCGCGCCATCACCGAGGAACTGGCCGAGCTCACCCTGGGCGGCGTGTGGTATATGGCCCAGAAGGACTTCAACAAGCCCGACTGGTTCTTCAAGGCCACCTTCGGCGGCGCGGTCCAGAAGTTCACCACCTTCGATCTGGTGCGCTTCGACAACAATACGTTCGTGTTCAACCAGATGTGGCACCCGCTGGCGGGCATGGGCTACTATATGTTCGCGCGCACCAACAACTTCGGCCCGGGCACCTCGTTTCTGTTCGCGGTGACCGGCTCGACGGTGTGGGAGTATATCCTCGAGCTTCCCGAGCAGGTCAGCATCAACGACCAGATCGTGACGTCGGTGGGCGGCACCGCCATCGGCGAGGTCGTCTACAACCTCGGCGAGTACTTCAACAGCCCGTATAGCGCCGACGAGCTCGACCAGCGCATCCTGACGGCACCGTTCGGCTCGCTTCGCTGGATTCACAACTACCTGGACCGGCGAAACCCCAGCGCGCCGCCGGTGCTGCGGCCCCACCGGCGCGTCTATTGGCCGACGTTTCGTCTGTACGCGGGCGCGTTTCACCGCGGCGACTCCGCCGCCGTGAGCACGCCGGTCTTGGCGAGCGTGGGACTCACCACCGAGCTTGCGGCGATGCCCGGCTACCAACGCCCCGGCCAATTCGACCGGTATTTCGACGTCGGCAACTTCACCCGCCTGGACCTCGACACCAGCTTCGGTGAGCACGGCTACGACGCGTTCTCGCTGTATGCCCAGGCGATGATGTTCGGCTATTATAAGCAGGATATCAGCGAGGAAGCGCACCGGCGGCGTGGCTACAGCCTGGCGTTGGGCGAGGCGACCTCCTACCAGTTCCAGGACTACGCCGATGCCGACGTGGGCGACCAATACGCCATGGCTCACCTGGCGGGGCCGGCGCTCGACTTCACCATGTTCTCGGGGCCGCTGCGCGCGAGGCTGCAAGTGGCCGGCTTCGCCGACTTCGCCACGCTCCACTCGCTCGCCTTTCCCCAATACGCCGCCCGCTATGACACCTCAGGCATTCGCACCGACCTGACGCACAAGGGCTACTATTTTGCCTACGGCGCCACCATTCGCCCGCGTCTGACGCTCTACTGGGGTCGGCTGGGGCTGGGCGCCGAGCTGCAATGGGGCCGCTATTGGGGGTTCAACGGACGCGACCGCAACCAGGAGCAGGTCACCCACGAGATCGACCTCGAAGACAGCCTCGCCCGACTGGACGCCTGGGCGGATATCCCCACGCCGCTCGACTGGCTGGACCTGCGGCTGACCTATATGGCGCGCACCCGCCAGAGCACGGCCGACCAATTCGACACCACCCAGAGCTTCCAGGAGTTGGGAGCGCGAGTTCAGTACCGCTTTTAACCTCGTGCTCGCGCCGCTCGCCCGGCTGCCCGCAACCGCAGGTTCGATCAATGATCGCCGCCGCAGTAGCTACACGGCCAATCTGGGAGCTTTGAGCGGTTGGCGGCGCGCGAACGAGCGTATCACCCCCTTTCCCCCACGGTGGCGGGCGCCTTTTTCGGTGCCAGATCCTTCCAGGTCTGGCTTGCCGCAGCGCGTGCGCTGCGGCGGGACGCCTTTTCGAAAGAGTGACGGCGTCGACTGCGGGCTCAGTCGTCGAAGGCGTCAAACGCCTCCATGTCCAGCAGGGGTTCTCACAGCGCCAGTGGGCCCTGGCGAGCTCGAGCGCTTCCTGGGCGCTAAGCTCATCAGCGTCTTCGGAGCTGACAAAGTAGCGGTTTCCCACCGAGGTCTTCTCATCCGAAGCGGCCACCCGCTCGATGCGACCTCCGGGCGAAGCTGCTCGCTTCGATGCTCGACAGCCCGCGTCGAGCGCGCGTTGCTCGAAAGCGCCAGAACGCCCAGCTTTAGAAGCGTCGCCAGCGGGTGGATGACCGGAAGCCGGAGCCGTGGCCGGATGCCGGAGCCGTGGCCGGATGCCGGAGCCGTGGCCGGATGCCGGAGCCGGGACCGGAGCCGGAGCCGTGGCCGGATGCCGGAGCCGGCCGTCGGCTCGGCGCGCTGCGCGCGCCTTGTAGGGAGGGAGAAAAGCCGATTCTGGCTAGCAGCCTGCGGAGAAATTCAAATCCAGAGCAAATTCGATCACTTAGCGGATTGGTGGGGTTTGTGTAGATTTCGCGGGAAGTTAAGAGGTTGACAGCCTTGGTGCGACCTGATCTTTTTGGGGTGTCGATGCCTAAGAAGAAACACGCACGCCCCAAGGCTGTCAAATGCGACTATGCTTGAATGAACGCGGCGGGGCAAGCGGCACTAAACGGAGTGTTCGATGGCGTTGCGCTCACTGAATCAAGAGTCGTTTTTTAGCCCCGAATTCGTGTGTCCATCTTTGCTCGATGAGGGCAGCCTTGCCTGGCTTCTGGCTCGATATCGCTCGCGGCTCTTTCCACGATGGCTTTTCAGGGGATGGCGCGGCGAGAGTCGCTTGGGCCGCAAGGCTTGGCCGGCCGATGTGCTCATGACGCTTGTCTTGCTTCGCTTTGGTGAAACCGGGGTGTCGCGGCGCGGGTCGTGTCGGCGCGCTCGCACTGACCTGAAGTGGCGCGCAGCGATGGGGGTCAATTGCGACGTCGAGCCGCCCGACGAGAAAACGGTGCGCGACTTCGAGAAGTTCTTGCGCCAGCGCCACCCCGAGGCCAATGTGCCGCGATTTGTGCTGTTTCACGAGCACATCGTCCGACTTGCCCAGAAGGCCGGCGTGCTCAAAGACGAGACCATCTGGGTCAACGACTCCACTCCGATGTGGTGTTATGGCGCCGTCACCGACACCGTGCGTCTTGTGGGCGAGGGCATCCAGAAGTTGACGCGTCTGTGGGCCGATGGCACACGTCAAAGCTTCGAGAAGCTCGCCCGGCACTGGGATGTCGACTTCGTCCTTGCCCCGAGCATCAAGGGCGCGTTCGGTATCGACTGGAAGGACAAAGATGCCCAGAACGAGCTCATCACTCAGCTTGCCAACAGGGCGGTCGACCTGGTTGACAAGGTGCGCAGAGGCATCCAGACGTGCCGGCGTGGCAAGCGAAAGAAGATTTTGAAGCTTTGCCGCCATCTGATGACGGTCGTCGAGCAGAATCTGGAGGCAACGCCCGAGGGCAATCTGACAGTGGCCGAAAGAGTCGCCACCGGCAGGCTCTTGAGTCTGGAAGACCCGCAGGCGCGCCACGGTCGAAAGAGCAATTCGAGGAGGTTCAACGGATTCAAGCTGCACGTTTTGGGCGATGCCATCAGCGGGCTGATCGTGTCGCTGGCGGTTACCCCTGGAAACTTTCATGACCGCACACCGGCCCTTCGGCTAATACGGCGCGCCAAGCAGCTGTGCGCGTCGATCGAGGTGGTCTTGGGCGATACAGCCTACGGCTCGGTCGCGCTTTGCGTCGATGCACAACGCCTGTGCGGTGTCGAGATTATCGCCCCGCCGCCTGCTGGCGGCGAGGAAAGCGCTGCGCTGGGCAAGGCCGCCTTCGACATCGACCTTCAAAGGGGCATAAGTATCTGCCCCAACGGCCAGATCAGCGACGATATAAGGTATGTGAAGCCAGCCATCAACGGGCGCAGAGCCCCCAGGTTTATCTGGCCGAAAGACGGCTGCGTCGATTGCCCATTTATCGCCAAGTGCAAGGCCGTCAAAGACACAGGTAATCCACGGATACGATTCCACCCGCTCGAAGAGCAACTACGCGAGCGACGGGCCCAGTGGGAAAAGCCCGAGACAAAACGGCAGTACAAGAAGCGCAGCCAGGGCGAGCGCCTGATCAACGAAGCCGTGCGCCGCGGCGCCCGAAAGGCGATGGCGTGGGGATTGGGCTCGGCCGAACTGCAGGCGTACATCATCGTGATGGTCAATAACCTGACGCTTCTGGCGCGTCGGCTCGCCGACAAGGACGTGGCGCACGACGTCTTCGCTTCGGCGGCATAAACGGCAAAAGCCCATCCGAAAGTCAGGGGGAGCGTACCAGGCTAACAGCACGAATGCCGGCTTAAGGTACCGCTGTATACGTGGCATTTACCCGCAACGGCCCATGGAAGTCCTGCGCCGACGCTGAGCACACTCCGAGCCCGCTGTTGCGCGTCTGTTCGATGGACAATCGCCTGATAAAACTGCGATCATGCTGCGACTGTATGCCGAAATCCTCGACTTATGCCGCAGGCTGCTAGCCTCCGATCTAGGCGTCCCGCGGGACAAGCCACACGGGGGCGCTAACTGCGAAAAAGATCTGAGGCCCAATCGCTGAGCGAACCTGCCCGCAACCGGGCGCAAAGGGCCGTTGCCCTTGCCCGCGCGTACGGCGCCAAGTAGGCTTTCGGAACGCTCCGTTGCCCTGTGTCGTGTCGATGTTGGCCATGCCCCGATTGTCTGCACACTTCATCGCGCTGACCGCCGTCGTAGCCGCGCTCGCCGCGGCCACGCCGGGCTGTGCCAGCGCGACGGCCCACCGCGCCGACGATGGCGCAGCCGCCTCGGCTCGTCCGGGCGCCCTCGGCCCGCGGATCAACGCCTGTGCCGTGTTGCGCTCGCGTTATCGGGGGCAACGCCCGCGCCTCGACCGGCTCGAAAGCGAGTACGAGACGTTGCGCCAGCTCCTCACCAACCATGGCGCGGCCTCATCGCCGATGAGCCTGCCCCCCAAGGGCGGAAGCAGCCCAAATGTCCACCACGTCTCGCTCACCGTCGATTACGACGGCATGCGAATCTCGGGAAAGGCGGCGACGTGGAGCGACGTGCAGCAGTTCGCCAAGGCGGCCAACGCCGGGCTTTACACCCCGATGGTGGTCGCCCGGGCGCGGGTCGGCGGCGACCATATGATCGCCTTTACGCTGGTCGACCGCAGCGCCGTGAGCGAGCCCCGGTTGAGCAGCGCGCTGGCGGCGGCGATCTTTCCGCCGCGAAACGGGCGCTCCCTGCAAGAATACGCCCAAAAGCTCTGCGAGTTCGGCAGCAACGAGCCCGTCAAACTCCAGGCGGGCGTCAGCGCGCTGGCCACCAAAGATCTCGGCGAGTCCACCCGGGGCGCGTGGACCCGCCATACGCTGCGCGCTCAATTCGCGGCGGACTCCGGTTTCGTCGGCAAGGTCATCAGTCAGGCAAACGACCTCGCTGGCGTTTCGATTCACGAGATCGACGGCCACCCCAGCGCCGACATCTACCGGGCGCACCTGAGCGACACATTCGATGCATCGACGTGGCTGAACGCCCAGTTGGACGGCGAGCTGCGCTCGCGCACGCCGCTGAGTACGCCGCCGCCGACCGACAAGCTGATCACGTGGCGAAAGAAGGGCGGCTTTCCCGAGGGCGTCTCGCGTTCCCTGCTGGGATCAACCTCCTGGTACTATTTTTCGACCGTCGACAACCTATACCAAAAGGTCGTCGCCGACTGGACGCAACAGCGTCTGGCCGACGCCATCGGACGCCAGCAGTCGCGCGCGCTGCGCGGCGCGCTCTGCCTGCTGCGCGCCGACGCCGCGGCGGCAGCTCACCTCGACGACAGCCTCACGCGCACAGTGCATGCGGCCAAGCTCGACTTTCGAGTGGCCGCCCCCGGGCACGCGAACGCGTCGATCGACCGCGTCGAGATGGACGCCGGCGGCGCGATGCGCTGGCGCCTCGCCGCCGGCGACGGCCAACACTTCGCGGCCGCCCAGCGTGCGTTTCGCGGCTGTCTGGGCGTCAGCAAGCTCGACGACGCGATTGCCGACGCCGACGGCACGTCCCACTGGACGGGGGAGGCGACGGCGTCGGCACGCGGGCTGTACGTGCCCCTCGGCGCCCACCTGGACCCGCCGCGCTTCGCCGACGCGCGCGCCTATGTCGACGCGGCGGCCAAAGGGCGCGGCGCCCCGTTGCGCGCCCAGTTGCGCTCGCTGCGCGCCTCGTCGACCTGGCAGCAGGCGATGGAGCGTGCCGCCAAGCTCGTCCCCAACGCCTCGTCCTCTGCGGCGCTCATCGGACGCCTCGGCGAGTTGAGCCGGCAGCACCACGTCGAACTCGCCTCCCTGAAGCAGCGCTCGATGCTCAACGCCGAATGGAATACGGTGCGCCCATGGCTCGTCGACCTGCACGCCACCGGCACGCCCGCCGACGTGCTCGCCTTCGTCGCCGACCTCTTCGACCTTCCCCAGGCGCTGGTCCCCGCGCGTCTGGTCCTCACGCCCACCGACCACCCCGACACGGTGCAACTAGACGCCACCGTCCACGCGTTCTACCAGTTCTGACCCACCTATTTGCTCTCGCTGAAAGCGCGTCCGGGGCTTCTCGGATGACCACCGCCGCTTACATTCAACACTAAGCAACAAAATGTCGTACGATGTCGCCCATTTAGCGACACTCTACCACATTATGCGCGCCGGGGGAGGCGCGCCGATCGATGACGCGACCCATGTTGCGCTGACGTTGACTTCTTTAGCGGAGGAGCGCGCGGTCACGCGCGAAGTTTGTTGAGCGTGCGCCGCGCAGCCAATGCTTGCCTCCCAAGGGGGATGTCTTGAGAAAGCACAGACTGCGCACGTTTGCCGTATTCGCTTTGTTTTGTCTTCTCGCTGGCACCACGAGCGCCTGCGGGAAATCGGGGGATTCACCATCGGCCTCCGCCGTCAGCGCGACCACGCCGTCGGCGCTGACCTCCGGGCCCGGCGCTACGCCCGGGAGTTCGCCGTCGAGCGACGCTGGCTCGGCGGGGTGCACGGTGATTCCGGACACGGTCAATATCCACTCCCAGGCCGACCTTCAGCGCTTCGCCCAGATGGACTGCTTTACCATCGAGCGCCATCTATTCATCCAGAAGACCACCGACATCACTGATCTGAGCGCGCTGCACGGGCTGCGCTCGGTGGGCGGCTACATCGGCATCTCCGACAACCAGGCGCTCAAAGACGCGCGGCTGCCCAACCTGGAGGAGACCGGGGAAGGTCTGGTCGTCGAGGGCAACCTCGCCCTCCAGACGATCCGCTTCGCGTCCCTGCGCGAGGTCAAGGGCTATCTGCACGTGTTCAACAACCAGGCGCTCCAGCGCGCGAGCTTCCCGATGCTCTTTGGCGTCGGCCACGACACCATCTTTGCCGGCAACGACGCGCTGACCAGCCTGGAATTGCCCAAGCTGACCTGCGTGATGGGCCGGTTTATCTTCGAGCATAGCAACGCCTTGCACTGCCTGTGCCTCCCCAACCTCGTGGTGGTCAACGGCGACTTCCTCGTCCACTACAACGGGGCGCTCGCCAGCCTGTCGGCGCCGTCGCTGACCACCGTGTGGGGCAACGTCGTCGTCCAGCGTGACCCCAACCTGCAGCGCATGGACCTGTCCTGCCTGGAGTGGGTCGCCGGGGACATCCGCGTGCTGCACAACCGGCTGCTGCCGCAGTGTCGCGTCGACGACTTCGTCAGCGGCGTGTCGCATATCGGCGGCGCGGTGATCACCGGCGACAACGCCCAGACCTGTCCGGCGACGCCGCGCACCGCCGAGGACGTCGATTGTCCGGCCTGCACCACGACCATCTGCGCGGCGCAGCAGCCCGTCGAGATCGAGCAGCCGCCCGCCGAGCAGCCGTCTCAGGGCAATCCGGAGCCGGGCAGCAACTCCGGCGAGCCCGGCAGCAACTCCGGCGAGCCCGGCAGCAACTCCGGCGAGCCCGGCAGCAACTCGGGTAATACCCAGAACGGCGAAGACATCGACGGCTGGACAAACCACCCCTACGTGCCGCCGACGGGCTCCGGAGACCAGACGCAGCAAATTCGCCGTAGCCCCAATCAGCAACTGCTCAACCTCGATGACAACGTCCAAGACAACGTCAACCGCGACCGGCGCAGAGGCGGCGTTGATCCCAAGGTTTTCGAGAAGTAGACCAGCGCACCGACAGCCGTAAGACGCACGAAACCCCGGGTAGCAGCGCTACCCGGGGTTTCGTCTACGTCAGGCTGGCATGTCGGCGCTCAGCCCTTGGCGGCGGCCTTGGCCTTGACCTCAGCGTCCTGCTGGATCTTGGCGGCGGCCTGCTGGTCGACCTGCTGGAGCAGCTCCCACTCCAGGTCCAGGTCACGGGTGCTGTCGGTGTTGCGGGTCTGCAGATTGCGCGAGTTGCGGGTGAATTGCACCTTGCACTGGCCCTCTTTGGGAGCCATGCCCTGGATCAGGTAACGGGTCTGATACTTGCCATCGGAGTTCCACTCGGTCTCCAGCGTCTTGGTGTTGGCCTCGCCGGTGTCCTTGACCGAGTAACCCTTCTGGAAGAGCAGCTGACGCGCGGTCGGCCACACCTGCGAGCAGGGCTTGTTGTACACGTAATTGGCGGTCTCCTGGTGGATCGCCTGGCGGCGCGCGGCGGCGGCGCGCATCGAGGCACAGCCGGTGGCCATGGTGGCAGCCAACATCACGATCGCGAGCAGGCCGAGGATGGACTTGAGTTGTACACGCTTCATCTACTTTCCCTCGAAAGAAAACAGGGGGTTAACGGACTTGATGTGTTGATAGGAAAGACCCGGTATAAGGTCAAGTTAAATAAACGCATTTTGCCGTTTTTGCACAGTCTAGCCACATGTTTTGCACAACTATGTAGCTGACCCGGATTCCGGGGGCCCCACGCTCCCCCCGAACGCAAAAAAGGCGGCCCGGACGCAAAGCCCGGGCCGCCTCTTTTGCAACGAGCGATGCGCGCCGATCAGTCGACGTGCTCGACTTCGCCACCGGCGCGGAAAATCGCTTTGACGAAATCGCGGCGCATCCGCGAGATATTGTCCAGCCGGATATTCTTGGGACACGCCGCCGAACACTCGCCGATATTCGAGCAGTTGCCGAAGCCCTC
The DNA here is from genome assembly GCA_963697525.1 of uncultured delta proteobacterium. Classification (GTDB taxonomy): domain Bacteria; phylum Myxococcota_A; class Bradymonadia; order Bradymonadales; family Bradymonadaceae; genus Bradymonas. The sequence goes on along the minus strand of OY969087.1, from coordinate 3,031,217 downwards.
CTCGTCCATCTTGTTGACCATGCGCAGCGTGCGAATGTGGCGCTCGGGCTGGCCCTGGGGCAGCATGGCGTATTGGGTGAGCTTGGCGCTGGTGAACAGCGAGGCCGACGCGTTGGGACACGCCGCCACACACGCCCCGCAGCCGATGCAGGTGGCCGCGAAGAACGAGCGGTCGGCGTCGGGCTTGGACACCAACAAGGTGTTGGCATCGGCGTGCGGGCCGGTGGTCACCGAGGTGTAGCCGCCGGCCTGGATGATGCGGTCGAACGCCGAGCGGTCGACCACCAGATCCTTGATGATCGGGAAGGCGACAGCGCGGAACGGCTCGATGACGATGGTGTCGCCGTCGCTGAAGCTGCGCATGTGCAACTGACAGACGGCCGTACCCCGCTCGGGGCCGTGGGGCTGGCCGTTGATCGTCAGGCTGCACGTGCCGCAGATGCCCTCGCGACAGTCGCTGTCGAACTCGATGGGCTCTTTACCGTCCTGGGCGAGCCGTTCGTTCACCAGGTCGAGCATCTCCAAAAAGGACATATCCGCAGACATGCCCTCGGCGGTGATCGACTCGAGCTGGCCGGCGGCGTCGGGGCCCTCCTGGCGCCAGACCTTCAGATAAAAGGTCATTCCCTTGGGAGCCATTTTCTTTACCCCGTCACTCGTGGACTTCTCGACTTGGAGCTTCTGACCGGTATCACTCATAGCTTCGTTGCTTCAGCTTGACGAATTCGAAGGTCAGCGGCTCCTTATGGAGCTCTTCGGGCTCACCCTCACCTTTGTACTCCCAGGCCGCGACGTAGGCATACTCCTCGTCATTACGAAGCGCCTCGCCCTTTTCGGTCTGGTGCTCTTCACGGAAGTGACAGCCGCACGATTCGTCGCGCTGAAGCGCGTCACGGGCCATCAATTCACCCAACTCCAGGAAGTCGGCCACACGACCGGCGACCTCCAGGTACTTGTTGAACGTGTCGCCCTCGCCGGGGATAGTCACCCCCGACCAGAACTCTTCGCGCAATTTGGGGATCTCCTCGATCGCGCGTTTGAGGCCTTCCTCCTTGCGCGCAATCCCCACCTCGTCCCACATGATCTTGCCCAGGTCACGGTAGATATCCATGACCGTGCGCCGCTTGTCGGCGGGCTTTTTGGAGGCTTTCTCATTGAGTTCGAGCAGCTTGTCGATGCCCTGCTTGACGTTGGTTTCGGCCTCGGCGAACTCGGCCTGGTCGGTGTCGACCGGGTTGATCTCGAAGCGATCCTCGGCCAGGTAGTTGCTCACGCCCGCCGAGACGATGAAGTAGCCATCGGCCAGCCCCTGCATCAGGGCGCTGGCGCCCAGGCGGTTGGCGCCGTGGTCGGAGAAGTTCGCCTCCCCGGCGATGAACAGGCCGGGCAGGTTGCTCATCAGGTTGTAGTCCACCCACAGGCCCCCCATGACATAGTGAACGGCCGGGAAGATGCGCATCGGCTGCTCGTAGGGGTTCTCGTCGGTGATCTTGTAATACATGTCGAACAGGTTGCCGTACTTCTCGCTGATGGCGTCGCGGCCCTGCTCTTCGATGGCCCGGCTAAAGTCCAGGTACACGGCGTTGTGCGCCGGGCCGACCCCGTGGCCCTTGTCGACGAACTCCTTGGCGTTGCGCGAGGCCACGTCGCGCGGCACGAGGTTGCCGAACGCGGGGTATTTGCGCTCCAGGTAGTAGTCGCGATCCTTCTCGGGGATCTGGTGGGCGGGCTTGTCGACGTCCTCTTTGTTCTTGGGCACCCACACGCGCCCGTCGTTGCGCAGGCTCTCGCTCATCAGGGTGCGCTTGGACTGGTAGTGACCGCTCGACGGGATGCAGGTCGGGTGGATCTGCACGTAGCACGGGTTGGCCATGTAGGCGCCGCGCCGGTGGCAGCGCCAGGCGGCGGTGCCGTTGGAGTTGAACGCGTTGGTCGACAGGAAGTAAATGCGCCCGTAGCCGCCGGTGCACAGCACGACGGCGTCGGCTTTGTGCCGCTCGAGCTCGCCGGTGTACAGGTTGCGCGTGACGATGCCGCGCGCGCGGCCGTCGACGACGACCAGGTCGAGCATCTCACGGTGCGGGAAGATCTCGCATTTGCCGGCCTCGACCTGGCGCATCAGCGCCCCGTAGGCGCCCAGCAAGAGCTGCTGGCCGGTTTGACCACGCGCGTAGAACGTGCGCGAGACCTGCGCGCCGCCGAACGAGCGGGTGGCCAGCTCGCCGCCGTACTCGCGGGCGAACGGCACGCCCTGGGCGACGGCCTGGTCGATGATATTCGAGCTCAACTGGGCCAACCGGTAGGTGTTGGCCTCGCGCGAGCGGTAGTCGCCACCTTTGATGGTGTCGTAGAACAGCCGCCAGATGCTGTCGCCGTCGTTGGGGTAGTTCTTGGTGGCGTTGATCCCGCCCTGAGCGGCGATGCTGTGAGCGCGCCGCGGCGAATCCGAGATGCAAAACGACTTGACCTTGTAGCCCAGCTCCGCCAGCGAGGCCGCCGACGCCGCGCCCGCCAGGCCGGTGCCCACCACGATGATCTCGTAGTTGCGCTTGTTGTTCGGAGCGACCAGGCCGTACTCCGACTTGCGATTTTCCCACTTCTGGTGAAGGGGACCCTCTGGGATTTTCGAATCCAACGTCGTCATGGGACTACTCGTCTGATCTCAGTGGACAGCGAAAAAGATGTACAGCGGCAGCACGAAGAAGCCCAGCGCCAGAATCACGCCCAGGACCGCTCCCGCCCCGTAGACCGTCTTGGTCCACCGGTCGTTCATCGCTCCGATGGTCTGCAGCATGCTCCACATGCCGTGGCGCAGATGCCAGCCCAAAAAGAAGATCGAGCCGCAGTAAAACGCCACCCACCCGGGGTTGTGAAACGCGTGCACCACCAGCCCGTACAGGCTGCCGTATTGCTCCTCGCTGCCAAAGGCTTCAAAGCGGAATTGGGAGACGTGCACCACCACGAATACCAGCAAAACCAGCCCGGAAATGGCCATATTGACCGACGAGGAGTTCAGATGGCTGGTGCCCCCTTTGGACTTCTGGCCGGCCGCATACCTCTGGCCCCGACCCTTGCGGTTCTGCAGCCACAATTTCAGCCCGTAGACGATGTGGAACACGAAGAACAGCAGAAGGCCGATTTCGATGACGTAGAACAGCTCGCCGATGGCGTGCAACTTCTCGTCATAGGCGTTGAACGCCGCGCCGCCGTCGCCGGCGAACAGCGTCAGGTTGCCCAGCAGGTGCACGATGATGAAGATCACCAACCCGACTGCTGCCGATCCGTTGATGAGCTTTTTGGCAACCCCCGATCTCAGGGCTTTTTTCAATGAGAACATCTCAAGACTCCGGCTATCAAGACTCCGACAGAAGGGAGCATCGTGGTAGGTTCGCCTCGAGCCGCAAAGCGATCACCGCTCGGGGAACCTTGGCGGCGGAACACATAGCACGAAAACTACTATTGCAAAAGTAACTCAGCGCAGTGGACGAGGAACTGGCCCGACATATCCAGCAAGTGCGCCGCGATCGGCCGCTGCGCGTGGCTTTGTGGTCGTCTCGCCGCCCGACCGTGCGCCTGGTCACCGGGGCGTTCGTGCTGGCCTCGGCCTGCCATCTGTGGCTGGCCGACGCCGCCGCGCCCGCCTGGCTGGGCGCCGATATGATCTATGTCATCGGCCTGGCGCTTCTGTGCTGGCGAGGCGCCGCCCTCGGCTGGCTGCTGAGCGCGGTGGGCGTGGCCATCCCGCTGTATTTTTTGCGCGACCAGCTCACCCAGTCGCTGCTCTTGCTGATCATCTCGTCGACCGCGGGCCTCGCCCTGCTGGTCGACGGGGTGCGCCAGACCCGGGCGCATCCGCCCCCCGATCCCGCCCCTCAACATGGTGTCAGACACCATGACGAGGGCGCCACGCCCGGGTTTTCGCCCGGTGAGGCGACGCTGCTGCGGGTCGTGCGCGGGCTGACCATCGCCACCTATTTGCTGGCGGCGCTGCACAAGCTCAACCGCCAATTCCTCGACCCGCAGTTTAGCTGCGCGGTCTACGGCGTCGACGAGTTGTTTCGCTACTGGCACCTGCCGGTGGGCGTCTTGCCGCACGCGGTGCTGGCGGTGTCGCCCTGGCTGGTCTTAGCCAGCGAGACGGGCATCGCGCTGTTGCACCTCTTCGGCCGGCGCCGGCCGGCCTGGCAGCTCGCCGTGCTCTTTCACATCCCGCTGACGCTGACGATGGCGCCGGCGTTCGTCTTCGTGATGCTCGTCGGGCACGCCTCCTTCGCGCGCGCCGCCGATTTGAGCCGCCTTCGGGCGACGCTGCGCCGCCGCGGCCCCATCCTCGCCCTGGCCGCCGCCGCTGTGACGGGGGCCAGCTTGATCGCCCATCACAACGTGCCGGAGTGGACCATGATTCCCCGAGAATGGTTGCTGTGGGCACTCTTTTTGACGCTTGCGAGCGCGTTTCCCATCTGGGGGCGCGATACCTGGTCGAGGTCGACCGCGAGCGGCCGTGAGGCGCGCGCGCCGACGAGCGCTCGCTGGGCCTCGGGGATCATCGTCGCGCTGTTCGTCCTCGACGGCCTGACCCCGTACCTGGGCGTGCAGTACCGCCACGCCGCCGCCATGGTCAGCAACCTGCGCATCGACCACGGCTGCTGGAACAGCGTGGTCTTCCCCGAGTCCATGCGCCTGACCGACGACTATATCCGCGTCGACACGGTGTACCTGGGCGCGCCCGGCCGGGTGCCCGACTACGAGAACACCGTGCGCCGGCAGTTGTGGAGCCCGCCGCAATTTCGCCAGATGCGCCGCAACTGGTGCCGCCCGCAGATCCGCCCGTTTTTCCTAAAGGGCACCTACCGCGGCCGCCCCTTCGTCATCGAGGATCTATGCGCCGACAAGCCGCTCCCGTTCGACGGGGCCGGCATCTTCGGAGTGGAGATCTTCGGCGACTACCTGCGCTTCCAGAAAAACCTGATGCGCCAGTGCCCCCAGACCTGCATTCACTGAGGCAGGGGCCGCGCCGAGGCCAGGCCAGGTTTGACGCTGGCCACATATTGCACACCTTAGCGGTGTGCCGTGTGTAGGATGTTGATGTGGACCGGCGTGACACTCTGGCAACGACGATCGGCCCCTGTTTCTGGGAGTCCTCATGGAAGACTTGCTCGCGGCGCGCTCGCAGATGGCGATGTCCCTGGGGTTTCACATCATCTTTGCGGCCATCGGCATGGCCATGCCGCTGTTTATGGTCATCGCCGAGGGGCGTTTTCTGCAGACTGGCGACAAGGTCTACCGCGAGCTCGCCCAGCGCTGGGCCAAGGGCACGGCGATCATCTTCGCGGTGGGCGCGGTCAGCGGCACGGTGCTGTCCTTCGAGTTGGGGCTGTTGTGGCCCAAATTCATGGCCTACGCCGGCCCCATCATCGGCATGCCGTTTTCGATGGAGGGGTTTGCCTTTTTCGCCGAGGCCATCTTTTTGGGGCTGTACCTATACGGCTGGGATCGGCTCACGCCCACCGTCCACTGGCTCAGCGGGGTGATGGTGGCCACGGCGGGCACGATCTCGGGGATCTTCGTGACCACGGCCAACGCCTGGATGAACACCCCGGCGGGCTTCGACTACGTGGGCGGCAAGGTGACCCACATCGACTGGTTTGCGGCCATGTTCAACCCCATGTGGTCCGGCGAGTGCTTCCACATGGTCATCGCCGCCTACCAGGCGGTGGCGTTCATTGTGCTGGGCATCCACGCGGCGATGCTGCTGCGCGACCCGGACAACCCGTTTCACCGCCACGCGGCGGCCATCGCTCTGACCGTCGGGCTGATCGCCGCCATCGCCCAGCCGATCATGGGCGACGCCCTGGCCAAGGACACCGCCGCCCACCAGCCCACCAAGCTGGCCGCCATGGAGGGACAATTCACCACCGAGGCCGGCGCGCCGCTGCGCATCGGAGGCTTTCCCAGCGAGGCTACCCAACAGACCAACTACGCCATCGAGATCCCCGGCGGGCTGAGCTTTCTGGCCTACAACGACCCCCACGCCGTGGTCAAAGGCCTGGACGCCTTCCCGCGCGACACCTGGCCGCCGGTGGCCATCGTCCACGTCGCCTTCCAGATCATGGTCGGCTGCGGCTTCTTCATGCTCGGCGTGGCCTTGCTGGGAGCGTTTATGGGCTGGCGCAAGCGCCGCTTCCCGCTCGCTCGCTGGTATCTGGGGCTGCTGGTATTCACCGCCCCGTTTGGCTTTTTGGCCATCGAGGCCGGCTGGACGGTCACCGAGGTGGGCCGCCAGCCGTGGGTCATCCGTGGGATCATGCGCACCGCCGAGGCGGTCACGCCCATGCCCAACTTGATCGTGCCGTTTACGCTGTTCAGCGGGCTGTATTTCATCCTCTTTGTCGTGGTGATCTACCTGCTGGCGCGCCACGTCTTCCAGAGCCCCGAGAAGCACGAGTTGGAGGAATTGCACGGCCCCGAGCTCGAACCCGAGCCGGAGTCCAACCTGCCCTTGCGGCCCAGGGAGGCCTAGATGACCTTCGGACTCGAGTATATCATCGCCGCGGTCATCGTCGTCGCCCTGGTCGTCTACACCCTGTCGGGCGGCGCCGACTTCGGCGGGGGCATCTGGGACATCTTCGCCTTCGGCCCGCGCGCCAAGGCCCAACGCCGGGCGCTGTCGGCGGCCATCGCGCCCATCTGGGAGGCCAACCACGTCTGGCTCATCGTGGTGATCGTGCTGCTGTTCGTATGCTTTCCGCGCGCGTTCGCCACTATCATGACCGCCCTGCACATCCCGCTGACGCTGATGCTCATCGGCATCGTGCTGCGCGGCTCGGCATTTGCCTTCCAGTCGTACTCGGCCGGCTCCACCCTGGTGCAACGCCGCTCCGGGGTCGTCTTCGCCGCCGCCAGCGCCGTCACCCCCATTTTGCTGGGGATCGCCGCCGGCGCGGTCGCCTCCGGCAACATCCACGTGCGGCCCAACGGGGTGGTGGAGACGAACTTCGTCTCCGACTGGTTGGCGCCATTTCCCTTCGCCATCGGCTTTTTCACCCTGGGGCTATGCGCGTTCATCTCGGCGACCTACATGACCGTCGAGGCGCGCGACCCCGACCTCAAGGACGACTTCCGCATCCGCGGGCTATGGGCGGCGCTGTTCGTAGGGGTATGCGCGGCGGTCAGCATCGCCCTGGCCGCCTACGACGCGCCGCTGATCTGGGATACGCTCATCGCCTCGGTGTGGGCCATCCCCTTCCAGGTGGCCACCGGCATCGCCGCCATCGTCGCCATCTGGGGACTGTGGTCGCGCCGCTTCCGCATGGCCCGCCTGGCGGCGATGACGCAGGTGGGCGCCATCGTGGTGGGCTGGGCGCTGGGCCAATATCCGTACCTGGTCTACCCCGACCTGACCATCCACAACACCGCCGCACCCGTGTCGGTGCTCATCCCGGTGACGGTCGCCCTGGGCGTAGGCCTGGTGCTGCTCATCCCGGCGTTCTTCTTCCTGTATCGGGTGTTCAAGGTCGAGCACGCCGAGCACCCCGAGACGGCGGGGTTTGCGCCGCCACAGGGAGAGTAGGCGGGGCGATGGACCCGCGTCTCACCGAGGGACCTTCAAATAGCCGAACACCTCCCGATTGACCCGCGCCATGCGCTCGGTGAGCGTCTGGTAGACCGTGTCGTCTTCGCCGACCAGTCCGAAGTTGCTGTCCTCGCCGTCGAAGCGCCCGTCGACCGGCTCGTCGACCCATCGAAACCAGTGGTAGCCCACGATCCACGACTTGGATTGATGCAGCCGCGCGTAGGCGGCGAACGCGTCGGCGCGCTCGGCCTGGTCGGCGTACGTGGGGTAAATGGGCGGGTAGGTGTTCGGCGGGGCGCTGCCGTCGGCGCGAAAGCTAAACTCGGTGATCATCATGGGCAGATCGACCAGGGCGTGCAGCTTGGCGAAGCCGTCGGCGGGGTCGATGGCGCCGGACGCGTTGATGGCGATCTGGGCGGTGTTTCCCACGAAGGTGTAGTTGTTGATCGAGATCACGTCCACGTAGCGCGCCGCGACCTGATAGACCTCCGCGCGGGTCATCACGCTGACCTCGCGGTTTCCCAGGATCAGGTGGTTGGGGTCGGCCTGGCGGATCAGGCGCGTGGTCGTCGAGAAGTACCGGTCGGCCGCGCGCTTCAAGAAGGCGGTGACCACACCGGCGGCCTCATGGCGGTGCAGATTGCCCCAGCCGCTGGTCGCGTCGAGCAGGTCCTGGCGCGACGCGAAGTTCGTCCCCAGGAGCGCGTTGACCCGGTCGATCCCGCCCAACTCGCCGAGTAGCACATCCACCGCCACCTGCTTGCCCGGCTGGTCGGCGCTCATGTCCAGGTACAGCTCGAGCAGGGTCTTGGATCCGCGCCAATCCGGCCCCCAGCGGATCTCGTTGTCCAAAAACCACCCCATGACCTGGGGATCGTCGGCGCGCGGGGTCACCCGAGCCTCGACGGCCTGGCGCACCCGGTCTTCCCACGCCGGTGAAAACCAGTCGACGACCACCCCCGTCTGCCAATCCGTGCCCGACAGGCGAAGCGTGGGCGTGACCGCCATGCGCGGGGCCATCAGGTCGATGTCGCTCCACGCTCCCGCGGTGTTAAAGCCCCACCGGGCCAGCCGCGCGGCGGCCTTATCCGCCCACGCCTCCTTGGAGGCATAGGTCGCCGCCACCGTCTCGGCGTATATGTCCCGCCCGGACTGGCGGCCGGCACCGCTGATGGGCTGGACATCGTTGACCCCCAACGACCACGTCGGGTGGCCTTCGGGCGTGACGAACCACCACCGCCCACAAAGCTTCTGGGTGCGAAAGAACCCGGTCGCCTCGAGCTGGACCTGCTCGACGCCCATATGCTGGTCGAAGGTCAACTCGCCTGAGGGCGCGGCGCATGGCGGGCCGGTGTCGGTTGTATCGGTCGTGTCAGAAGTGTCGGAACTGTGGGTTGGACTGGCGTCGGGGCTCGAAGCGTCCGTCGTGGCCGCGTCGACTAGCGTGGCGCCGCGTTGTTGGCTGGTATTTGACGTACAGCCGGCGAGCAGGCTGAAGAGAGCCCCGAGGATGAACAAACGCCGGTGCATGGTGGAGCTATTATACCCCAACACGTCCGCGTTGTGGAGAGACGAAGATTTGCGAGTGGGTAGTTCGGTGCGTGGGCATCTTGCCGGCGCCTGCGAGCGCTGGAAGCACTCGCACCGATACCTACCCCAACACCACCTCACGTGCCGGCTCGCGAAGGTTGTAATGCGAGCTCATCGCCCGCCCGTACGCCCCGGCCGTGCCGATGAGCATCACGTCGCCCTCCTGGCTCGCGGGCAACCGGCGCGCGTGGCCGAGCACGTCGCCGGTCTCGCAGATGGGCCCGACGACCTCGGCGGTCATCGCCAGGGGCTCGCCGAGCCGGCTCAGGTTGACGATCTCGTGGTAGGCGCCGTACAGCGCCGGGCGGATCAGCGAGTTCATCCCCGTCTCCAGCCCCACGTAGTTGATGTCGCCCTTTTGCTTGGTCTGGGTCACCCGGGCGATGAGCACGCCCGCGCGTGCCACCATGTAGCGGCCGGGCTCGAGCCACAGCTCGAAGTTGGGATGGGCGGCTTTGACCTTGGCCAGAAGCTCGGAGACGGCCTCGACGTCGAGTTTTCGCTGTCCGGGCCGCTCGGGCACGCCCAGCCCGCCGCCCAGGTTCAGGTAGCGCAGCTCGGGGAAGCGGTCGCGAAGCGACGCCAAAAACAGCGCGTTCGCCGACCAGGTATCCGCCGAGCGGATGCCGCTGCCGACGTGGGCGTGCAGCCCGACGACGTGCGCGCCGGCGCGCCCGGCCAACGCCTCCAGCCGGTCGAGCTCGGAGGGGGCGACGCCGAACTTCGACTGCGGCCCGGCGGTGCGCACGTATTTGTGATGGCCGCGGCCCCGCCCCGGGTCCAGGCGCACGATGATCTCGCGGTCGGCGAACACCTCCGGCCAGGCCTCCAGCGGGTGCAGGTTGTCCAGGGTGACGTGGCCGGCGTGCTCGAAGCCAAACTCGTACTCGGCGCGCGGGGCGAAGTTCGGCGTAAATAGGATGCGATCGGGGTCGATGTCGCCGAATAGCTCGCGCACCCGCTCGACCTCACCGGGCGAGACGCATTCGAAGCCCAGCCCGGCCCGCTCGAACAGGCGCAACACGTCCGGGTGCGGGTTGGCCTTCATGGCGTAGAACACCCGGTCGAGCGCGTCGATCGACTGCACGTCGTCGACCGCCTCCTGCAACGTGGGCGTGTCGTAGACGTAGGCCGCACCGCCCGCGGCCACGTCGATCAACTCGTCGCGCCGCCCATGCCACCAGGCCTGCTCCTGGGCGGCCTCGGCGGCCTCGCCGCCGAACAGCTCGCGCCAGGTGGGCCCGAACAGCTTGTCGGAGATGCGCTTGCTGAACATCTGGGCGTGCAGCTTTCGCACCAGCCGGCCGGCTTGGTCCTCGTCGACCACGAACGTCAGGTTCAGGTCGCTCGCCGCCTGGGAGAGCAGGTAGATATGCTGCTCGTCGAACACCTCGAAGGCCGGCCCGAGCTCGTCGAGGATCGAGCGAATATTGCGCCCGATGAGGCTGACCACCGCGCACGGGCCGATCTGGCGGGCGTCGCACACCTGGTTGAGGTCGCTCAGCAGATGCTCGATGGTATGCGGCTCCAGGGCGTTGGCCATGGGGTCGAGCGAGACGGTGACGTTGGACTCCGAGGTGGTCACCAGGTCGACCGACAGCCCGTTTTTCTTGAACGCGGCGAAGGCGTCGGCCAAAAAGCCCACCTGCTGCCACATCCCCAGGGTGTCCATCGAGATGAGGGTGACGTCGTTTTTGGCCGAGATCGCTTTGACCTGGGCGCCGAAGTCGGGCACCTCCCCGCTGATGATCGTGCCCTCGAGCTCCGGGCGCTGGGTGCAGCGGATATGCAGCGGGATCTGACTGGCGCGCACCGGCGCGATGCAGCGCGGGTGGAGCACCTTGGCGCCCATGGTGGCCAGCTCCTGGGCCTCCGAATAGTCGAGCTGGCGCAGCAGCCGGGCCGACGGGATGTCGCGCGGGTTGGCGGTGAACATGCCGGGCACGTCCGTCCAGATCTCCAGGCACGCCGCCTGCAGCTTGGCGGCGAAATACGCCGCCGAGGTATCCGAGCCGCCGCGCCCCAGCAGGACGGTGTCCCCGTCGGCGTCGCTGGCGATGAAGCCCTGGGTCACGACGATGTCGGCCCCGCCGGCGGCCAACTCCTGCTGCAGGTCGGCGTCGGCCTCGCAGCCACAGGCGGCCGACAAGTAGCGGCGCTGCTGGTTGATATTGGGCTCTTCCAGGGCGTGCAGCATCTCGCGCGCATCGCGCCAGAGCACCGACATGTCGCGTTTTTGCAGGTAGGCCACGCCCAGGGTCGTCGACATGAGTTCGCCCAGGGCGAGCATGCGCGCGTGCAACCGGGGGCTGACCTCGCGGGTCAAAAAGGCGCCCAGCGCCACGCGCTCGAGCTCCTCGAAGAAGGCGCCGAGCACCGCGTCGGCGTCGACGCCCAGCGCGGCGGCCAGCGCGCGGTGGCGCGCCTCGATCTCGTCGGTCAGCTCGGTGTAGTCGCCCTGGGGCGCCTTGTCGACGAGCGCTTCCAGCAGGTTCGACACCCCGCTGAGCGCCGAGCAGACCACGAAGGGACGCTGACCCTTGCGCACGCGCTGGTCGAGCACGCCGGCGATGGTCTGCCATCGCTCCACGCTCGACACGCTGGTGCCGCCGAATTTCAAGACGATCCAATCTCGATGGGCGCTCGACATGTTTCGACTCTCTCCTCAGGGACTTACTGGTCAGTCGAGCGACTGACCGGCGGGTGTATTACCACTGTTGGAGGGCGCGCTCAATCGAGGTGTGGCGGGGGGCTTATTCGTCGAGCGACCAGGCGCATCGAAAGCCGTGGTTCGCCCGGCGCGCCTCCGGGGCATAGCGACCACGGGTCGCACAGCGCAGCGCGAACGCTCCATGGGCGAAGGAGCCGCCGCGAATGACCTTCTTTTTGCCCGCCTCCGGCCCCCTGGGGTTGGCCGCGGGCGCGTCGGCGTAGTAGTCGCGCGCGTACCAATCGGCGACCCACTCGAAGACGTTTCCGGCCATCTCGTGCACGCCCCACGGGCTGGTGCCAAAGGGCCGCGCCCCCACGTTGCTGGGCACGTCGGCGTCGAACCAGGCCCGCTTGGTCGTGGGCTCGTCGTTGCCCCACGGGTAGGTGCGCCCGTCGGTGCCGCGCGCCGCCTTCTCCCACTCGGCCTCCGTCAAAAGGCGCTTGCCCGACCACTCGGCGAAGGCGCGCGCGTCCTCCCAGTTGACGTAGGTCACCGGGCGGTTGGGCGTATTCTTGATGTCGTTGAATTGATGCCACTGGGGGTCGGGCTTGCGCCCGGAGGCGTCCAGATAGGCCTTGTATTCGGCCACGGTCACCGGTGTGCGGTCGACAAAAAAGGCGTCCAGGTACACCTCGCGCTGCGGGCGCTCCTCGTCGCGGCCGTTCGGGTCGTCGTCGGCGCTTCCCTGCAAGAAGTCCCCGCGCGGGATCGCCACCATGGCGTCGTTTTTGGCCTCCGGCGTCATCACCAGTGCATTGCGCACGGCCTCGGCGTTCTGGAAGCGCCGCTCGGGATCTTTGGAGAGCATGGTCAGGATGACCAACTCCAACTCGGCGGACACCTCCGGGCGCAACAGTCGTATCGAGGTGGGCTCCTCGGTGCGGATGCTGCGCTCGGTGCCCATCTCGTCGACGGGGTTGGCCGACAGCGGCAGATCGCCGGTGAGCATCTCGAAGAACATCACCCCCAGCGAGTAGACGTCGCTCTGCTCGAAGGACTCGCCGCGCAGTTGCTCGGGCGCCTGGTAGGGCCGCGGCGCCGCGCCGCTGACGGTGTCGGTGGCCTTCATGCCGACCAGCGTACCCGGCCCGTACTCCAACTCGTCGAGCGTCAAAATCTTCGACTGGTGGGCGAGCCCAAAATCCACGATGGTCAGCAGGGGAAAGCCGCGGCCCTGGTCGGCGCCCACCAGCACCTTGGTGGGCATCAACTGGCGGTGGGTGACCCGGTTGGCGTGCAGATAGTCAATGGTGCCCAGCAGTTGCAGGGCGAACTCCAGGGCGATGCCCACTGGCAGGCGCTCGCGCTCGGCGAGCAGCTCGGCGAGCGTGCGCCGGCCGCGCGCCTGCAGGATCATCGCCGGGGTGTCCCCCTCGACGATCACATCGACCAAGCGGACCAGGTTGGGGTGGTCGAGGGCGCCGAGCAATTCGGCCTCTTTCGAAAAGCTTCCCCGCACGGTGCGGTCGCGCGCCGCCGCCCGGCTCAACCGCTTGATGAGCACGGGGCGCTCCTCTTGCAGATCCCGGCCGATGTACAAGTAGGGGTTGTCGGTGCCCGGCAGGGGCGCATCCACCTGCCAGCGGCCGGCGAAGATCGAGGGGTCGCCGCCGCTGGTCGACGAGGCCACGTCACCCAACGGTTCGCCGCACCGGCGGCACGTTTGTTCGTCCGCCAGGTTTCGTGTGCCACAACTCGAGCAAATGATCGTCGACATAGATGCCTCAGTCAGGTGCGGCGATCCGCCTCTCCCCCAGCGCGTCACGCCAATTCCGCGCCGAGCGTCGTTTCAATGCCGTTTTTCTGTATCGCGAACCGATCATAAGTTCAACATCCTCCTGCCTCCATCCGTCCCTCTGACGCCCGAGCCGATCGCGGCTAACTGCGCGTAAAATATGACGCAGAGCGTCATAAGAAAGGCCATCTTCGCCCCTTGCACAACGAAAATTCCGCCACTATATGTTCGCTCTGATAGCCAAGGCCCCTGTGTGGCACTAACCAAAGCAGTGGGCGGATTGAAACGTTAAAAACCGACCGCCCGAAGTCTGGAGGACGCCGTGGACTTATTCGACTACGCAACCGATCTCAGGTACGGCGAGCTGCACCTGAAGGTCGACCCCACCATCGAACTGCGCGCGATCGTCGCCGTGCACAACCTCAAGCGCGGCCCGGCCATCGGCGGGTGTCGCTTCATCGAGTACGGCTCGACCGACGACGCCCTGCGCGACGCCATGCGCCTGGCGCGCGGGATGAGCTACAAGGCCGCCATCAGCAAGCTGCCCCACGGCGGCGGCAAGGCCGTCATCGTGCGCCCGCCCAACCTTACGGACGAGCAGCGCGAGCAGATCTTCAGCGAGTTTGGCAAATTCGTCGACAGCGTCAACGGCAAATACATCACCTGTGAGGACAGCGGCACCGCCGTCAGCGACATGAACGTGGTCAGCCGGTACACCGACCACGTGCTCGGCACCAGCGCTGCCGAGGGCGGCTCGGGCGACCCCTCCCCGTTCACCGCCTTCGGCGTGCGCCGCGGCATCGAGGCGGCGGTCAAGCACCGCTACGGCCGCGACGACCTCGACGGGCTGCACGTCGCCATGCAGGGCGTCGGCCACGTCGGCTACTACCTGGCCAAGGAGCTGCACGGGCTCGGCGCCACCCTGACGGTGACCGACGTCAACGAGGCGGCCATCGAGCGTTGCGTCGACGAACTCGGCGCCCAGCGCGTCGCCCCCGACGCCATCTTCGACGTCGACTGCGACATCTTCGCCCCCTGCGCCCTGGGCGCCATCCTCAACGACGACACCATCCCGCGCCTGCAGTGCGACATCGTCGCCGGCGCCTCCAACAACCAACTCGCCGAGGACCGCCACGGCGTCATGCTGCTCGAGCGCGAGATCCTGTACGCCCCCGACTACGCCATCAACGCCGGCGGGCTGATCAACGTCGCCGAGGAGTACTCCGGCTACGACGCCGACGCCGCGCGCGAAAAGACCAGCGCCATCTACGACACGATGCTGGCCATCTACGAGCGCGCCGCCGCCGAGAAGCTTCCCACCGGCGTGGTCGCCGACCGCATCGTCGAGGAAGAGCTGTTTGGGGAGTGATCGAGTGATCGAGTAAACGCCAGAGGGCGGGAAGAACCCGCCCTCTGGCGTTGTTTACGACCACGAATAAAACGGGTTGACCTGCACGAAAGCTTGCAGTAATACTCACCCGCCCTGGGGCTATAGCTCAGCTGGGAGAGCGCTAGAATCGCACTCTAGAGGTCAGGGGTTCGATCCCCCTTAGCTCCACTTCAGGACACCAAAAAAGCCCGGACGGCTCGACGCCGTCCGGGCTTTTTTTGCGTTTGGCGACGTGGTCGTTTTGCGCAATGCGGCGTGGTCGGTTTTCGTCGCCCCCCTTCGCCTCGCGCTGTACGGCGCGCTCGGCACTTCCCCCCGGGGAAGAAGCCCCCTGCGTGATGCGACGTGGTTGCTCTTCGTCGCGAACCCGAAGCGTGGCAAACACGAAGGGGCTTTCTCCCCTGGGGGAGAGGCCCGCAGCGAAGCGTAGGGCAGTGGGGGTCCCCAAGAACCAACCACGCTGCTCTATGGCCCTCGACGACGTCTACCACTCCTTCGACCCCGACGCCGCCCAGGGCGCCGCCCTGGACAACCTGCTCGGCCTGGTCGGCCTGCAGCGCAAGGGCGCCACCCGCTCCCAGGGCACCGTGACCATCTTGGGCGAGCAGGGCACGCTCATCCCGGCGGGCTTCGAGGTCAAAAACTCGACCACCGACGACCGCTTCCTGACCACCCAGGACGCCACCATCGACTCGACCGGCCAGGTTGTCGTGCCCATCGAGGCGGTGGAGTACGGGGCGATCGAGGCGGAGAAGCCTGTTGATCCGAACGACGACACCTTCGAGGCGGTCACCGTTAACACCGGCGTGTCGAGTCTAGACCTTGCGACCTCCCTCACGCCGGGCACAAGTGGCGAAAAGGATGCTGATGTGCGTCTGCGCCGGGAAAAGTCACTCCAAGTGCTCGGCAAGGGCACCGTAAAGGGAATCGAAGCGGATTTGCTCCAGCTCGACTTCCTCAAAGAAGTGCTGGTACTGGAAAATGACACGGCACAGGTCAACTCGGACGGAGTGCGCGAGTATTCACTTCGCCCCGTGCTCTATCCATCGAGCCACAACAACAACGAGCGGAAACAAGAAATCGCTCGCGTGCTGTGGGGCCACAAAAGTGGAGTCTACTTCGATGCGTCCGATGAGGTCGTAGAGGTAAAGGATGACGTAGTTGCAACTTCCAACGCAGTGCGGTGGGACTGGGCAAAGGCGCAGCAAATCTACGTCGACATCGTAATCACCAAAACAACTGATTATCCAGCAGATGGCGACCATCAGGCGAAGACTGCGGTGATGAACCTGGCTGGAGACCTTGGGGTGGGCGAAGATGTCATCATTGTGGAATTCGTACGGGAAGTTGCCGGCATTGAAGGTGTCATCGATGTCGATTTTCGTGCAAAAATTGGGGCAGCCCCATCTTCAGTAAACAACTCAAATATCGAAATCGCGCCGACAGAAATCGCTGAATTCGAAAGTTCTGATAGCCGTTTGGCAGTCTCATCAATCGACGGCTAGTCGCACCCCGGTTCGTATGAACACACGGCGTTCCCCTGAACGACCGAGCAGCCATCCGGCGGCGTACAAGTTGCCACTACGCTGATTACGTTGTCCTGTTCTCTTCCATCGCAGTCGGACGACTGTCCACTGCAAAACCGCAGCGTATCCATCAGGACTCCAGTGCCACCACAGCTACTTTGGCACTCCTCGCGGTCACCGTACTCATCGCACTGAGTATCGGTCGAATTGAAGTGACAGCCGTCGCAGCACGGACCATCGAGACAGTCACACTGCTCTCCGACGCATTGGCCACTTTGGCACGTTTCATTGCGGGTCAAGTCGTCGCCGTCGTCGCAGCTCTGCCCCTCGTTTTGGGCCAGGCAGCCGTCGCAGCAGGTATTCTGGCCGCTGCACTCGCAGTCGGTGCCGGCGCACTCGCCCAGGTGGCAGCGGTCGTCGTAGGTCTGCGGGTCGTCGTCGTCGCACTCGAAGCCCTCGTGGACGTCTTGAACATCGCAGCCGGCGACCTCGTCGCAGCTCGCCTGCTGGCACGACGGGAAGTCGACCAGCTCGTCGCACGGCGAGCCGGTCGCGCCCGCGCAGGTGCCGTCGGGCTGGCAGGTCGTGCCCAGCGTGCACGTGAGCCCGTCGTCGCAGTCGTCGCCGACGTTTTGGGGATGGCAGCCATCGCAGCAGGTGCTGGGGCCCGTGCACTCGCAATTGGGGCCGGTGTCGTCGGTGGTGCTCGAGTCATCCGCAGCATCAGTGGGGGTCGCCGTGCCGTCGGCGCCGGCATCACCGGAGACGGTGTCACCGGACACAGCGTCCTGACCGGCGTCCGACGTCGAGCTCGAGTCCTTGCCGGAGGTCGACGGGGATGAGCAGGCCACCAAGAAGACGGCCAACCAAACAAATATCCATCGGTGGTTCATCGTGCGTTCCCAACAATGCGGTGGGCTCTTGAGGGCGCGATGGTATCAAATCGTACGGCGACCTGGAAACCGCGGCGTACCTTCTGGCCGTTCGAGCTGGGTGATGCGACGTGGTCGGTTTTCGTGGCCCCCTTCACCTCGCGCTATACGGCGCGCTCGGCACTTTCCCCCCGGGGGATGAGCATTGGGGGTATCTTTCGACCGTTTTGAGTTGAACTTGTTTCGCACAGTCGCCTGGCCAGGACCGCGCAACCCGCCGGGTGGAGCGCGGTGCTCTGCGCCGCCGGGGCTGCTCTGCGGCCCCGACCGTGGCGGGCTGGGCGTGCGAAAAGCCCACCCGCACGTGCCCAGCAGCCACGCTTGAAGCGCGCCAAGCGAGCAGCGCGAGCGCGCGCCACGCTGTCTGTGGCGCCTGTGTAGCCGTGCCGGTCTTGTGGCCCAGCGGCGCGGGCGGGGCCGCCAGCGATACCTGGCCGCTCGAGCCCGACGACGCCCTCGCCGACGGCGCGCGCGTCATCCGCGCCCCGGAGATCCGGCTGGGCTCGGCGGATGCCTCCGAGTACGTGGCATTGGCTAACTTGGTGAATCAGGAGTTGAGCAACCTCTGGTCGGCCTTCAACTCGCATGTGCACAATGCGGCCAATGTTCCCACCACAACACCAATCACGGTGTCATCGAACGACCCGCCGCCGGCAGGAGCACTGTCTGGAGAAGCGAGCGACATCGCGGCGCACAAGGTCAAAGCAAAGTAGCGATCACCATGCATCAGGGCTCGGCGTTAGCCGGCCCGTCGCAATGAACTGGAGCCAATATGGCAATCGACCAAAACTGGGGCCTGACCGACAAGGGCCTCGTCATTCCGCGCATGGCCGACCTCATCGAGACCATCGTGCAGGACTACGAGGCCCAGACCGGCCTGGACGTCCAGCGCGACCCCGACGACGTCGTCTACCTGCTATGCTCGATCATGGGCGCCCGGCTGGGCGAGGCCTGGGAGACCCTGCAGGCGCTGTATGACGCGCGGGACCCGTCCACCGCCACGGGCTTCGCGCTGGACAGCGTCGCCGCCCTGGTGGGCCTGACCCGTCTGCCGGCGACCGCCTCCGAGGTCGACCTCACGCTCACCGGAGACGTCGACACCACGGTGCCCAAGGCGTCGGTGGTCGAAGACGTCGACAAGCATCGGTGGAAGACCACCGAGGACGCCACCATCACCGACCCGGTGTGCGACATCGTCATCTCCACCTACGACGGTGCGGCCGACTACACGGTGACCATCGACGGCGCCGACTACACGCAGGCCGCCACCACCGACGCGCCCACCACACTCGCCGCGCTGATGGCGGCCATCAACGCGGCGATCGAGCCCGACCCAGCGTCCCTGCTGGACAGCGACCACGACGGCACCGTCGACACCCTGCGCCTGGCCAGCGACGATGGAACCAGCTACTCGGTCACCGTCAGCGCCACCGGCTCAGGCGCCATCAAGGCCACCCAGGCCGGCACGGCCACGGTGCTCGCCGTGGCGAGCGAGACCGGGCCCATTGAGGCGAACGCCGATGCGATCACCAAGATTGTCACCCCCGTAGCTGGATGGACGAGCGTGACCAATGAGCTAGCAGCCAGTTCCGGTCGCGACGAAGAGAAAGATCCCGAGCTTCGTCTGAGACGTCAGAACTCTCTCGCTATTCGCGGAGGCGGCTCACTCAAAGCCATCCGCGCCGCGCTGCTGCAGTTCGACTACGTGCAACAGGCCGTCGTGCTCGAGAATGGATCGAGCTACACCCAGGACATCGCCGGCGTTCCCGACGTGCCGCCGCACAGCCTGGTGCCTGTCATTTTGACAACGAAGAGCAGTCCATTGACTGGCGACAAAATCAAGGAAGTGGCCGCAGTTTTGTATGATAGCGTTGTCGCTGGCGTCGAGTGTTACGGCCTTGACGAACAGGTAAGCGTCACAGGATCTGATGGCGCCGCCAAGATTTGCTCTTGGACCTACGCTCAGGAGCTTCAGGTGGACGTCGAGGTGCGGGTCGACGGCGTGACGCCAGCAGACGTTGAACAGGAGATCACCGCCTTGGTAGACGACTATTTTGAAGCGCGCGCAGTGGGAGAGGCCATTCGCCGACTGGGCCTGCTGGCACTCATTGCCACCGTGGACAGCGTGGAGGCCGCCGACATATTGCTGAATGGCGTGGCAGACGATGTTGTGCCCAATCAAATCGAAGTGGCGGCAAGGCGGGACATCACCATCGTGGCCCTCTAGATGCACTCATAGTACTCGCCAGTCCACTGACACGTATTGGACCCTCGGCAATCGCCGACCTGATCAACGGCCACCGTATGCGATCCGCAGTCGGGGGAAACACCGTCGCACGCTTGGAAAAACTGCCGGTATATGATCACGGTGTTGTCATTTGGATCGCATACGTCCGTATCATCGACCATATCCCCGCACACCGTATCCACCGGTAGCGGCAGGCACCCATCGCAGCAGGCGCCGTCGGTGCAGGTGCACGGGGTGCCGGTGCAAGTGCCGTCGGTGCACACGTCGTTGCCGGTGTCGGGGTCGCCGTCGTCGCAGGCGTCGCCCTGGTGGATGGGCACGCAGCCGTCGCAGCAGGCGTCGTCGGCATCGCAGGTGCATACGGTGCCCTGGCATTGGCCGTCGTGGCAGGTGGCGTCGCGGATGCCCTCCTTCTGGCAGTCGAAGCCCTCGTGGGCGTTTTGCACGGTGCAGCCGGCGACCTCGTCGCAGGTGGCGACCTGACAATCCGGCGAATCCACCTGGTCGTCGCACGGGCTTGCGGTAGCGCCGGCGCAGGTGCCATCGGCCTGGCAGGTCGTCCCCAGCGTGCAGGTGAGCCCGTCGTCGCAGTCCTCGCCCATGTTGGTGGGCTGGCAGCCGTCGCAACAGGTCGACTGAGTCGAACAGGCGCATTGGGCGGTATCCCCCATATTGGCGGTGTCTCCGGTGTCCGTCGCGGGGGTGTCCGACCAGGTGTCGCCTGACACCGTGTCACCAGACACCGCGTCCTGACCGGCGTCCGACGTCGAGTTCGAGTTCTTGCCGGAGGTCGACGGTGACGAGCAGGCCACCAAGAAAACGGCCAACCAAACAAATATCCAGCGGTGGTTCATCGTGCGTTCCCAATAATGCAGTGGGCTCTTGAGGGCGCGATGGTATCAAATCGTACGGCGACCTGGAAACCGCGGCGTACCTTCTGGCCGTTCGAGCTGGGTGATGCGACGTGGTCGGTTTTCGTGGCCCCCTTCACCTCGCGCTATACGGCGCGCTCGGCACTTTCCCCCCGGGGGATGAGCATTGGGGGTATCTTTCGACCGTTTTGAGTTGAACTTGTTTCGCACAGTCGCCTGGCCAGGACCGCGCAACCCGCCGGGTGGAGCGCGGTGCTCTGCGCCGCCGGGGCTGCTCTGCGGCCCCGACCGTGGCGGGCTGGGCGTGCGAAAAGCCCACCCGCACGTGCCCAGCAGCCACGCTTGAAGCGCGCCAAGCGAGCAGCGCGAGCGCGCGCCACGCTGTCTGTGGCGCCTGTGTAGCCGTGCCGGTCTTGTGGCCCAGCGGCGCGGGCGGGGCCGCCAGCGATACCTGGCCGCTCGAGCCCGACGACGCCCTCGCCGACGGCGCGCGCGTCATCCGCGCCCCGGAGATCCGGCTGGGCTCGGCGGATGCCTCCGAGTACGTGGCATTGGCTAACTTGGTGAATCAGGAGTTGAGCAACCTCTGGTCGGCCTTCAACTCGCATGTGCACAATGCGGCCAATGTTCCCACCACAACACCAATCACGGTGTCATCGAACGACCCGCCGCCGGCAGGAGCACTGTCTGGAGAAGCGAGCGACATCGCGGCGCACAAGGTCAAAGCAAAGTAGCGATCACCATGCATCAGGGCTCGGCGTTAGCCGGCCCGTCGCAATGAACTGGAGCCAATATGGCAATCGACCAAAACTGGGGCCTGACCGACAAGGGCCTCGTCATTCCGCGCATGGCCGACCTCATCGAGACCATCGTGCAGGACTACGAGGCCCAGACCGGCCTGGACGTCCAGCGCGACCCCGACGACGTCGTCTACCTGCTGTGCTCGATCATGGGCGCCCGGCTGGGCGAGGCCTGGGAGACCCTGCAGGCGCTGTACGACGCGCGTGACCCGTCCACCGCCACGGGCTTCGCGCTGGACAGCATCGCCGCTCTGGTGGGCCTGACCCGTCTGCCGGCGACCGCCTCCGAGGTCGACCTCACGCTCACCCTTCGCTCCCCGTCCAACACGATGCCTTGGCCCTACGCGATGGATTACGATGCAGCGGATTACCGCTGAGAGACGAACGTCGGAAGCCCACACGTCCCACCCCTCATCCACTCCGGGGCAGTGCCGCAAGAACCTGCTCCCAGCCCCAGCGCGCACATTGGAGCATGAGGTGGCGCTGCTCGACGAAGGCGCATCCCGGATCTCCGCCGTGATAGTGCCACGCCCTCAATCCATTCATCATCGGTTGCATCATGACCCTCGACACCCTTACATCCCAACTCGACCCCGCCGTCGCCCCCTATGTCGCGCTGGCACTGGTCGTCTGGTGGCTTACGCGCCGTGCCTATAAGGACGGCACCCAGGACCGAAGCGCCCTGCTCGATCGTTACGAAGCACGGTTTGCTCAGCTCGAGACTTCGCTGTCGAACGTCAGCCAGGAGCTCGCTGCGAAGACGACGGAGCTCGAGAGTGCCAAGGCGGCTCTGGCAGAGCTTCGCGAGAAGCGCGACGATTGTGATCGGCGCATGCGGCAACTGGAGGCCAAGTACGAGAAGCGTATCAAGGAGCTCAAAGCCGAGATCGCCGAACTGCGCGACCAGCAAGCAGCATAGAGGTTCGCCATAATTCGGGCGCTGCTCACAGCCAAGCGACCATCACGGCCGGACCGGGAGGTCCGGCTGTTGCATTTCTTGAGGTCCATGAAGCTCATCCATCTCACAGACACTCACGTCAGCGAGCGGGGAACGCCGGCCTACCGGCACCTGCGCGCCTTGGTCGCCCATGTGGTCGAGCTCCACGCCGATGCCGTCGTCGTGGTGACTGGCGACTTCATCAACAGCGGCCAGCGCAGTGAGTTCGACGTCGTCACGGGGCTGCTGCAGCCGCTCACCAACCACTGCCGGCTGCTCCTGGTATGCCCGGGCAACCACGACGTCGAAGTGATGGGCACGCTGGGTAATGTCCGCCATGGGCCGTTTGCCAAGTTTCGACGCGCGCTCACCGGCGTGGAGGCGGGCTACCCCTACTGCATGACCATCGACAGCGTGCAGATCACGCTCGTTGACACAACCGCCGAGGCCGGCGGCATCGCCGACCTCGCTGAAGGCAAGGTCGGCTATGCCCAGCGCCAGGAGCTCGCCCGCTACCTCGAGTTGGGCGCCCCCCACACCCGGGTCGTCGCCGGCCACCACCACCTGTACTGCGACGGCATCGGCAATGAACTCATCGACGCCCGCGAGATGCGCGCGCTGTGTTCCGGTCGCTGCGACCTCTACCTGATGGGCCACGACCACCACTGGGGCATCTGGCGCGACGTCGACGGCATCGGGTGGATCGCCGACGGCGGCAAATCGACTCGGCCCCATGAAGGCAAACTTCGATACCGCGTCTTCGACATCACCGCCGACGGCATCGACTACATCACGGAGGAAATCGACCCATGACTGCCTCGCCGAACGACCGCGTCGCCCGCTGGCGACCCGCCATCCACGAAGCACGCGTCGCCGCAGGCGTGCGCGCCGACCACTGCCCAGACGAGATCGTGCTGGCGCTGATCGGCGTCGAGAGCGACGGCGACGCGTCGGCTCGCCGGGCGGACTCGCAGTTTTGCGGCCTACTCCAAATGGGACGCTACGCCGGCATCGACGTCGGCCTCGAGGACCGCGGTAGCGACACCACCGCCGAACTCGTCGGTGCCGGCCTGCGTGCGATCGAACTGTGGCTGCAGTACCAGAAGCGCTACGCGCGCCTGCACTGCTACCAGCCGTCGCGGATGGCGGTGCTTTGGAAGGCAGGGCCGGGAACGCTGAAGCGTGTCAACGAACTGCTCGACGCCGGCGAGGCGATCGACGCTGCCATCGACCATGCGGCCGACGAGATGGGCGTGCCGAATGCGCTCGACTATGTGCGGAGGTTTCGAGCTGCCCGGGAGAAGTGGACGGCGTGGCTGGATGGTCGGGATGAGCCGCCGGCGGCATGTTTTGATGCAGGTCTCAAGTAGGTCCAATTGGGTCCCAAGTCGCGGATCGTCGGACCCTGCGCCACAAAATCGCAGTACGCCGCGTCTGAGACCGCTCACCCGCTGCCACTGAACGCGCGAGCAGGAAGCCTCCAGCATCGCACTCCAGAGGCCGGGGGTCGAATTCCCCTAGCTCCACTTCAAGACACACCAAAAAAGCCCGGACGGCTCGACGCCGTCCGGGCTTTTTTGTCTCGGTGCGAGTGCTTCCAGCGCTCGTCAGCCTCCAAAGTAGGCTCTACGTGGCGATGTGCTGCTTGAGCCAGTCTCCAACATCTTCCGCAGTTGTGTTGCCCTTGGCCGCTTCCAAGGTCAATTCCACGAGTTCTTCGTCCGTGGCAACGATCTCCATGCCATTGAGCGCCAAGAACGTCTGAGCCGCAGCAAGGGCAACTCGTTTGTTCCCGTCTACGAAACAGTGCCTGGTTGCGAGTCCGTGTAGAAGCGCGCCGGCTTTGGCGATGGTGGTGGGAAATTTCTCAACGCCGCCATATTGGTGCTGGACCCGAGCGAGGCAAGCGTCAATCGCGTCCTCATGAAGAATGCCCTCGCTGCCACCGAAAGCAGAGAGGGCATCATCATGCATGTCCAAAATGTCGTCTTTGGTTAGGTACAGCGTCAATCCCGCCCCCTCAACTACTTCGCGAGTTCAGCGTAGGCTTTGCGATATTTGCGCATTAACGCGCGCGCAATCTCACGTGCTTCGGGGTGCGAATCTGGACGCGCGGGCTTTTCAGAGAAACGAAGCTTTTCCTTTTCCTCGTTGTTCTCGTGATTCCCACGCTTTTGATTGTTCGACTGAGTACCCATAACTACCTCCGCTGTTGGGGATGCGGAACTACACCGTAACCAGCGGCGCACTGTTAAAATATACGAACAGCTCAAGAAAGTCCATTTCGATGAGAATCGCTTCCCCGCCGCCGTCAGGTTCGCTCAGCGATTGGGCCTCGGATCTTTTTCGCAGTTAGCGCCCCCGCGTGGCTTGTCCCGCGGGACGCCTAGATCGGAGGCTAGCCAGAATCGGATTTTTTCCTTCCCTCCGTGCGAGGCGAGCGCAGCGCGCCTAGCTCCGACTTCCGGTCCCGGCTCCGGCTTCCGGTCCCGGTTTCCGGCCACGGCTCCGGTCACGGCCCCGGCATCCGGCCACGGCTCCGGCATGCGCCCACGGCTCCGGCATCCGGCCACGGCTGAGGGATCGACCCACCGAGCGACTTTTCATATTCTGATCCCCAAGAAAGAGTGACGGCGTCCCTGCGGGCAAGCTCGGACCGCGCAGGGCTCGCCCGGCGTCGACAAGCTCGCCGAGTGGTTCGAAGAGCACAGTGAGCCGGTCTAACGTCGCAAGAGCTCACCACTGCGGCAGAGTGAGGGTACACTTCAGGACACACCAAAAAAGCCCGGATGGCACGACGCCGTCCGGGCTCTTTTGCGTTTGGCGACGTGGGTCTCTATTGCGCAACGCGGCGTGGTCGGACGGCGTCGCTCCAGAGGTGGTGCGGGGCCTAATACTAAAACGTCACTTTCGGCGTGAGCGCCATCGGCGAGACCACTGGGCCGAGGCCAAGGCTCAGACGACGAGGCGATGCGGTTGAGCATCGTCGAGGAGGATGAACGCAGGCATCGGTTCTGTGGGCCGACGAGGTGCCGCGTGGAAAGTGACGTTGTGGTACTAATCTTTGTGGGCGTCGAGCACGTTTTTGTGGAAGCTGTGCAGCACGTCGGCGAGGGTGTCGACGCCGAAGGCGTCGTCGGGGGTGGCCGGCTGCAGGACGACGACCTTGGAGTCGAAGAGCAGCGCCTTCGACGGCGGGTCGACCGTCTCCAGGTATTTGCGGGCGGTCTTGCGCTTGTCGAAGGCGAGGATGCGCGTGTGGACGTGCATGCCGTCGTGTGCGTAGGTCTGGCGGATCTCGAGCGAGGTGGGGGTTTGGACCGAGCTTTCCTTGCCGTCGGGCTTCCAGCCGGGGGTCTGGATGGCCAGCTTCAGCCCGCGGATGGTGAACCGGTCGTCGGGGGCCATGGAGTCCTCGATGGGCTCGACGACGCGGGTCTGGGCGATGTCCTGGGCGGTGCGCGGCATCGACTCGAACGAGCCCGAGCGCTGGTACAGCCAGTAGCTCAGGCCGCCGAGGCCAGCCAGGAGGAGCACGACGAGGGCGATCCTTTTGAAGGTGCCGCCGCCGTGCTCGGCGCGGCGAAGCATCTCCTCGGCGCCCAGCAGGGTCAGCTCGCTGACCTTCTGGTGGGTGTCGGCGCCGGCGGCCTCGGGCGCGGGGGCCCGGGCGGGGCGTGGGTCGTCGAGTTCGAGAGGCTCGTCGTCCGGCGGGCCGAACGCGCTCTGGGGAAGCTCGCGCGAGGAGCTCGCCTCGGGGCGCGCGGCGCGCTCCTTGGCGGCGAGCTCGGAGTCCGAGGCCAGCGAGGCGACGGCCGCCTCGATGGCGGGCTCGCCGCCGGCATCCTCGTCGGGCGGGGCGATCACGTTGGGGTCGACGACACCCGAGCCGCCCGGCGTCGGCGCGGCGCTCTCGTGGTTCTCCCCTTCGTCGCGCGCCTGTCGGCCCTCGACTTCATCTTCGGCTTTGGGAAATTGACTCATGGATATCCACCCCGCGTTCAGGCGTTCTCGGGCATATAAGTCGCCGCTCGAAACCTAGCACACCGGCCCGGCGGCGTCATTGACCGGCGATATACGTGTTTAATTTATCGTTGGTCTGTCGCGCACACTTGCGATGGGGAGCTGTGATCGCCACGCCCCCGTGTGCGCCCCACTCCCAACGGAGGTACGACGATGGAACTCTTACTATCCTGGCTAATTCTTTCATTCGCCGTGTGGGCGACCGCCGCTCTGCTGCCGGGCATGCGTGTGCGCAGCTTCGGCAGCGCCATCGTGGTGGCGGCCCTGTTCGGCATCCTCAACTTCTTTTTGGGGTGGCTCTTCTTCACCGTCTTCACCGTGGCCACCCTGGGGTTGGCCTGGCTATTTGCGTTCATCACCCGCTGGATCATCAACGCGATCATCTTGAAGATCACCGACGCCTTGACCGACCGGCTGACCGTCGACGGCTTCGGCTGGGCGCTGGGCGCGGCCCTGGTGATGTCGGCGCTGGGCACGCTGGGCCAGTGGTTCGTGCACGCGCTGTTCTAGAGGTGAGTCCGCAGGAGTTGCGCTCTCCAGTTTTCGCTTGAATTGACTGGAAGCCCCTCGGTTCGTGGCAAGGTTTGAAACCACGAAAGCTTCTTCGAGGGTAAGTCTCCATGGATCCGTCTCCCCACCGCCGTGGGCCGCTGCGGCGCCGTACCATCAGCCTGCTGATGACCTGCGTGCTCGCGCTGGCCAGCCCGTCGATGGCGCTGGCCGCCGGCGCCTCGGAGGCGGCCCCCGCCGCGTCGACCTCCGCCCCGGCGCGCAAGCCCAGCCCCGATTCCCCGGTGATCCGCCATCACGACCGACTTCACGAACCCTACCAACCGCCCAAGGGCTTTCACCCGGGCTTGTGGCCCACGGTGGTGGCGGTGGTGCCGGGGGTGCTCTTCCACGGCAGCGGGCTGTGGCTGGCCGGCGACTCCAAGACCGCCTGGGATCTGGCGCGCATCCAGGGCGTCGGGTTGGTCGTGACGACGCTGGGGTTGATCGCGCTGTACGGCACCGGCGCCTCCCGGCGCACCATCGGCCTCATCGCCTACCCTACTCTGCTCGGGCTGGACGCGTTTATCGCCCCGTGGTTTGCCGACATCTACGGCTCGGCGGTCGGCGGGCGTCACGCCGGGGCGCGCCTGCGGCTGCCGCTGGTAGAAGCCCGCGCCGGCTACACCTACGTGCACGACCCCGTCTTCGATTACACCAGCTTCGCCTATGCCGAGGCCAAGCTTCGCGTCGAGCCCATGCGCTTCAAGCCCCAGGCGTGGATCGCCCTGGACAGCGACACCCAGCGGCTGCGCCTGGAGATCACCGGGCGATTTTTCGGGCCGCGCGACTCCCAGCGCGCGCTGCGCGACGACGGGTCGTTTTTGGACCTGGAGTCGGCGATTACCTACCACAACGACGGCACCCAGGGCTTCCAGACGATGGTGCTCGAGACGCAACTGTCCGGCCGCTACGACATGGTGCGGCTGAGCCCGACGCTGCGCGGCTCGTTTTTCGACCTGTCGGTGGGCGTCGGCGGCCAGCTCTTCGAGTACAACGCCATCGACACCGGCATGGGCGAGGACGTCGACGGCCTGCTTCTGATGCGCACCGGCTACGGGGTGTACCTCGGCCCCAGCGGCAACCACTACGGCGAGGCCGAGATCTATTACAACCATCGCCACGACGACTTCGCCGCCGGCATGCTGCTGGGCACCAACGTCGACGGCCTGCTCGGCCACGTGGGCGCCCAGGGCTTTTATTACCTGACACGCCACTGGGGGGCGTTCGCCGACTTTCGGGTCGGCTCGGCCTACGTGGCCACAGCGGGCGTCGCGTTTCGCTACGGAGGTCACTGATGGCTCGTCTGCGTCACTATTTTCTGGCGATGTTGGTGCTCGCGCCCCTGCTGGTCTCGCCGGGGTGTGTGCGCCCCGCCAAGGACCGCGCCCAGTTGGATCGCACGGTGGGCAAGGCGCACACCCCGAGCGTGCACCTGAAGGTGGTCGACGGATTGGCCGCGGTGCACTCGTTGAAGGACGGCGAGCTCGACCTGTGGGCGCAGGCGCCGGTGCTCGACCTCGACCTCGACCTCGACGCCGACGCGCCCACCCGCTGGACGATCGCGTTGCAAAACGCCATGCCCGCCGACCAGATCAGCGCCACCGGCGACGGCGCGGCCTCGTTCGGCGTGGCCTCCCGCGACCACTCCGCCCCCACCGTGATCACCTGGACGGTGGACCTGCAGCCGGGCGCGAGCACCACGCTGCACATCGCCCCGCCCGACGCCGACACCGCCGAGGGCTACCGCTTCGCGGTGTTGAGCGACATCCAGGACGCGGTGTCCAGCGTGGGCGACATCTACAAGCGCATGAACCAGGATCCCAAGATTCGCTTCGTGGTCTCCACCGGCGACATCACCCAATTTGGCACGATGCACGAGCTGCGCTACTTCATGAAGCGGCTGGGCGACCTCGACGTGCCCTTTTTCACCACCACGGGCAACCACGAGATCGGCCCGGCCGACCCCGCGGGCTTCCACAACCTGTACGGGCGGGCGAACTTTCACTTTCGCTTCAAGGGCGTCGCCTTCACCTTCATCGACTCGGGCAGCTCCACGGTCGACCCGCTGGCCTACGACTGGCTGCGCCAATGGCTCGACGAGGCCAAGGGTGACACCCACGTCTTTGTGACCCACATCCCGCCCATCGACCCGTCGGGGATCCGAAACGGCGCCTTCGCCAGCCGCAACGAGGCCGCCAAGCTTTTGGAGATGCTCGCCAAGGGCAAGGTCAACCTGGCGCTGTACGGCCATATTCATTCCTATTACGCCCAGTCCAACGCCCACATCCCCATCTTCATCTCCGGCGGCGGCGGGGCGCTGCCCGAGAAGTTCGACGGCATCGGGCGCAACTACCTGACCGTGGACATCGCCCCCGACAACAAGGTCGCCCAGGTGGGAGTAGTGCGCATCGAGCCGTTCCACTGATCAGCCCGCCTGCCAATGCTCCGGCCAGGTGGCGTAGACGACCTCGTCGAGCAGACGCCCGTCTTTGTAGATATTGTGATGCAGACAGGCCTCGCGCTTGTAGCCGGCCTTGTCGAGCACGCGCATGGACGCCGGATTGGAGCTAAAGACGCCCGCATAGATGCGCTTGAAGGGAAGCGTCTCGAAGGCCCAGGTGGTCAGCGCGCGCACCGCCTCGGTGGCGATCCCCCGCCCCCAAAACGGCTCGCCGAGCCAGTAGCCGATCTCACCGGTTTTGCGAAAGACGTCGCAGTTGAACTCGAAGCCGATCCCCCCGACGGCGACGCCATCGACGGTGATGGCGAAATTGACCTCCGGCTGCTGGGCGCCGGCGATCTCGATCCAGTCGTCGGCGTCCTCGGAGGTGTACGGGTGGGGAAAGGAATCGCGCAGGTGGCGCGCGATGTTTCGATTGTTGGCAAAGCGCACCAGCGACTCGGCGTCGTCGAGGCGCCAGGAGCGAACCGTGCAACGCTGCAGTTCCAGTTCCATAGCAACTGCCATCCTTCTGGTGTACAAACTCCAATGCTTGAAAGCATAGCTGTCCGGAGGTCGAGATGAAACGCAAATTGCTGGTCATTCGTCACGCCAAGACCGCCCCCGCCGAGGCGGGCCAGAGCGACCACGAGCGCGAATTGACGCAGACGGGGCGCGCCGACGCGATTCGGGTCGCCCAACGCATCCGGGAGTTGGGGTGGACACCCCAGCGCGCCATCTGCAGCGACGCGGCCCGAGCCGTGCAGACCTGGCAGCGCATGTGCGAGGGCTTCGAGGCCGACGTGCGGACCACCTACACCCCGTCGCTGTACCTGGCCGGGGTCGACCAGGTCTGCGACGAACTCTTTGGGCTCCCCGAAGACCTGACCGAGGTCGCCGTCATCGGCCACAACCCCGGCTGGCAGGACGTCGTGCGCTGGTTGTCGGGGGTGGCCGTGCGCATGAACACCGGCACGGCGGTGCTGCTCACCGGCGAGGGAGACAGCTGGGCGGAGGCGGTGCGCCGCAACCAATGGACGCTCGACGAGGTCATCCGCCCCAACGAGCTGTGAGGCGCCCTGCTGAGCCAGCTCCTTACTTGGAGCCGGGCTGGGCGGCCAAGGGCAGGCTGAACTGCTCGGTGAACACCGAGCCGCTGACCTCCCCGGAGAAGCCGCTGGCGGTCAGCGGCCCTTTGAGCGAGACCGTGCCGTCGGAGCTGTGACCCGTGGCGGTGAGTGTGCCGTCGTCGGCCACCTTGCCCGACAGGGGCACGTCGAATCGGTGCTGATCGTAGCCGCCGCCGAACGAGCCTTCGACGCTGCCGTCTTTGGCCACGTCCAGCGCGAGCACGGCGTGCTCGAAGCCCTCGCCGCTGACCGGCGGGGACTGCAGGTGCCCGGTGACCGCCGGGCCGGCGGGCTTGGCCGGCTTGGTCGCCGGTTGGGGCTTGGGCGGCGGCGCCGACTGACAGGCGGCCACAGACACCGCCACCACGGCACACACCAACCAACTACGAAACATCCGCCACTGCGCTCGCTGATTCATGGTTTCTCGTCGCGTAGGAACACGTACTCGTCGTCGGTCGAGTGCTCCTCGCTGAAGTAGTAGTTGCGTTCATCGAACCCCTTGAGGGCCTCGGGGTCGGTGACGCGATTGCGCACCATCCAGTCGGTCATCGTGCCGCGCAACCGCTTGAGATAGAACGTGATCGTCTTGTACTTGCCCTTGCGAAAATCCTTGAAATTGACATTGAGCACCCGCCCGGCCAGCCGGTCGGTGTCGACGCTGTCGAAGTACTCGTTCGACGCGAGGTTGAGCAGCACGTCGTCGCCCTGAGCGTCCAGCGCGGCGTTGACCGCGTCGGTGATCTTGTGCCCCCAGAACTCGTACAAATTCTTGCCGCGCGCATTCTCCAGGCGCGTGCCCATCTCCAACCGATACGCCTGCATCAGATCCAGCGGGCGCAACAGCCCATACAACCCCGACAAGATGCGCACGTGCTGCTGCAAAAAATCGAAGTCGTCGGCGGCGTAGTCGTCGAGGCGAAAATCGCGGTAGACGTCGCCGGTAAACGCGGTGATCGCCGGCTTGGCGTTGTCCGGGCTAAACGGAGTCGAGAAGGCGTCGTAGCGCTCGACGTTGAGCGCGGCGAGCTTCTCGCTGATGTCCATCAGGTCGCGAAGCTCGTCGACGTCATAGTCGCGCAAGATCTCGATGAGCTGCTGGGAGTCGTCCAGAAAATCCGGCTGGGTATATTGGACCGTCTGCGGCTTGGAATCGAAGTCGAGGGTTTTGGACGGCGAAAGAACAACAAGCATTATTTACTCCGTGAGACATGACTGATTCGTTCGTCGATGACATTAGCGGGGCTGCGCAGATACGCAAGGCGCGCTCGGCGGGTGAATTCTTGGAGCGACGGCCTCCGTCGCGTCGTAGGCCGCGATCAGCGGTCACCCCAAATGCCAGGAAGAGGCGCCTCGAATTGCACGATCTCGCCGCTCAGCGGATGGGCCATGCGCATCTGCCAGGCGTGCAGCGCGTGGCGGTCGAACGGCAGCCGCGCGAGCAGCTCGGGGTCGTCGGGCCGGGCGCAGACGTCCATGAAGAATTGGTCGTCGAGGCTGTACAGTTTGTCGCCGGCGATGGGCGTTCCCTGCATGGCCAGGTGGATGCGGATCTGGTGTTGGCGCCCGGTCTCGATGACCACGCGCAGGTCGGCCATGGGGCCGAAGTCGTGCTCGAGGCGGCCGAGCACCTGGACGTGCGTGGTGGCGTCGAGGTCGCCCTGGCCCATCTTGACGTCGAGGAGGCTCGCCGGGTCGATGCCCAGGGGCGTGTCCAGGGTGCGCCGCGCGCCCGGCTGCCAGACCCCGTCGGGGTCGAGCACCAGCGCGCGGTAGATCTTTTCGGGGTGGGTCGTGGCGAACATGCCGCGAAGCTCGGGCACGAGCTCGCGCGTCGCCGCGCACACCAGCACGCCGCTGGTCTCGCGGTCGAGGCGGTGGACCGGCTCGGCCTCCTCGAAGCCGTGGCGCTCCAGATATTTCTGGATGGTGTTGAGCCTCACCGAGCTCGACTCGTGCACGAGCATGCCGGCGGGCTTGGCGACCACTACCAGCGCCTCGTCGCGGTATACGAGCTCGACCTCGTGGTCCTGGACGCGCTCGGGTTCGAGCTCCTCGCGCAGGATGACCACGTCGTCCTCGCGCAGCTTGGTGCCCGCCTTGACCTTGCGCGCCGGAATGACCTCGACGTCGCCCTCCTTGGCGATGCGCCCGGCGAAGCTCCGCGAGATACGCGGGATGCGATTGGCCAAAAACTGGTCGAGGCGCCAGCCGTCGAAGTTGTGGTCGACCTCGAAGCTGCGCTCGCGCACGTTCTCGGTGATCAGCTCCCCTCGTTTGTGGTCGGCATCGTCCTGCATCGGGGTTCGGCGGTGTAAACGGCAGCGTTGCGGCTCTGTCCTCCAAATCAGACGTAGTCGCGATCTGAACAAACTACAAGGTGGACATCGGGCCGCAAAGCGTCCAGCTCGACCACTCAATTCGCCGAGGACACCACGTAGCGAAGCTCCAGGAGGACGTCGTCGACGGCGTCGGGGTCGATCCGCCGCGCGTCGCCCTCCCCCACGGTCATCGTGTCGGGCAACGCCGCTGCGTCCATGCTCAGCGTCCAGCGGCCCGTCGGCTGCTCGCCGTTCCAGTGATGGAAGTCCGCCACGGGCAGGTGACCGAGCGTCTCGTCCTGCGCCAGCGTTTGTGGAACAACGTCATCTTCCGTTCGCTGCAACGTCAGATCCACGCTCGCGCCGCCAAGCCCATAGTCGTCTTTGGAGCTAGGCTCGAGCAACACCCGCACCGACACCGTCGTGTCGGGGCTGTCCGAGGTGCATAACGAGAGGTCCTGGTCGCGAAATAGGTAGGGGAAATGGCGCTTCTCGATCTCGAGGGTGGTCCGGCACGTCGTGTCCCCCGGCGAGGCCGGGTGCAGGAAGCGGTAGAGCTGTGCGGAGAACTCCCGGCGCAGGCTGAACAGCCGCGTCAGCGGCGTCTGCGAGTCGGCCAGCGTGGACACCCAGGCGTCGACAGCTTGGCTGAGCGATTCGTCGACCTGGGACTTGAAGGCGTCTCCTCCCGGCCTCGCGGTATACTTCATATGCAGAACGACGTCGGAGATCGTGTCGTAATCGAAGGAGCGGAAATCATTCGGAAGGTGGAGCGTCCAGGTGCTGATGGCCCCGGCCCCCTCGAAGGGCAGGAAGCGCCCGTCCTTGAAGCTGAACTCGAACATCCCGTTGTCGCCCTGCGCCGTGCTGGTGGCGATCGACGACGTCCCCTCGTAGGTGGGCTCGAGGTCCAGGCCATCGTCATAGGACGCCGCGCTGGTGGAATCCTCGAACGCCAGTTTTCGCCGGATCTTGTGGTGCAGCAGCCGCAGCGTGGCGTTGACGGTCGTATACGGGCCGGTCACACATGGAATCGTCAACGAGACGCTCTTGATGCGGCGCAGATAGTGGCCCGCAAAATCGAGGTCGAACACAACCTCGGGGATGCGAATCTGGCACTCGCCATCCTCCCGAAGACGCACCAATTGCTCGGGATCGAGCATCGCCAGCGAGATATGCTTGGTCAGCTCATGTTCGCGGCGATTCTGCTCCAGGTAGGCCGACTCCATGCGACTCAAGTCCTGGTGGAGCCGATCACCGGCGAGCAAGCCCTTTCGGCGACTGTCCCAATTGGAGAAGCCCACATACGCGAAGTCCGCCGCCTCCAGGCCCAGCTCGTTCTGGGCGGCGCGCTCGGCCTTCTTGGCCATCTCGACGGCCATCCGGTAGGCCTGGTGATGCAACGCCGACAATTGCGAGACCATCCAGCCGTAGAGCTGCTCGTTGGTGAATTTGCTGCGCAAGAAGTCTTCGACCTCGCCGGCCTGTCTGATCTGCAGCTCGTGGTTGGCCAGATCGTTCTCGGCGATGGCATGCCGGATCTCGGCGGCGGCGATGTCGCGCTCGAGCTTGTCGAGTTGGATCTGCGCCTGCTTGGCCTGATGCTTCCAGTCGTCCATGCGACGCGTGTACCGACCGAACGTTCCGGTCATGCTCGCGGCGAAGGAGAATGTGCCGGCCACCGCTCGACTGATGTCCGCGCCGGCACGCAATGCATTACCGACACTGGTTCCGCCCGTCGTAACGCCCGAACAGGTACCCGCGGAGACATCGGGGAAGGCATGAGCGATGGCGGCGGCAGCGCTCAGTCCCTTGGCGACCGTTTCGGCGACATTCGCCGATCCTTGGAGGACCACCTGCTGAGTCTCGGCGTCGTTCATGAACTCGCGGCTGGAGTAATAGTCCAGCCTCGCCTTGGCCATCCGCTTGCTGGCTTTCAAGCTCTGGAGGGCATCGTCGGCCTCGGTGACGCGCTGCTTTTTGACCGCGCGCACCCGTTCGAGCATAGCGGACTGGTGTCGCGCCCGCAGCATTTGCAGCGCCTGGGCGTCCTTCTTCTCGAGCGCCGACAGGAGTGAATTCCCCAGCGTTCGTACCTCACCACAAAACTGCATCGCTCGTTGATGCAGCGTCGAGAAGCGATAATGAGGAAGCCGCACCGGCAGCGCCGTGGACAGCGCCCGGCCGATATCGAGCCCGGCGGCGCGCGCCCGCACCAGAAGCGCCGGGTCGATGGGCGGCTCGAAGAGCGGGAGCTGGCGCGTCTGCCCGGCGATATTCATGCAATGGCGGATCTTGAACAGCCGGTCGGCGACCGTCTTGCGGTAGTCGCTCAGCTTCTGATTGGCCGAGATGCAAAAGTAGGGAAGAAGCGGCCGCACCTCGGCGCGCGTCCGACCGGGCGACGGGGCACTCAGGTCGACCGGCAGCCAGTCCTCGACGTCCACCCAGACGTTGCTAAACCCGTCGATGAAGTCGTGCCCGTCGTCGGGTTGAATCTCGGCGAAGGTCAGCCCATCGCGCTCGGGGGTGGGCACCTCGGTGGGCGCGTCTCCCAGAATCTGGGCGGCGAGCACATAGAGTTGCGTCGCCTCGTTGATGGACTCCATGGTGTCGCGCCCGAAGAGGTCGTCGCCCCACGCGATCAAGTTGGCGACATACTTCATCACCACGGTCTTCATGTAGGCGACCTTGCGAAGCCGGGCGATGTGATGGGGATTAAAGGGGTCGTCGCGCCAGGCGTTGATCTGGGCGGTTTCCTCGCCCGCGGCGATCCGGCGCAGCAGCTCCTCGATGGTCTCGGTCCCTTCCTGGGCCAGCTTGAAGAAGGGCCGTAGCTTCCAATACTTGGCCGGCCACTCTTCGTTGGAGACGTCGGTGGGGTCGAAGACGTAGTGGTACCAACGCCGGGCCTCTTCGAAGCGTCCCTGGTCGCTCAACCGCCCGGCGACCAACATCGGGATGTGGAAGAAGATCTCCCAGTTGTAGGTGGAGTAGGCTCCTTCGGGGCGAAAATCGACGTGTTCGACGGACGGCGCCACGGTGGCCAGGGCGCCCAATTCACCATGGAGTTGGGACGGGCGCTTCGGGGTGACTTGGCGGTCGAACGCCTCGCCCGCCGGCGCGGCGAGCAAGCCGGCGATGCTATGTCGATGAACCTGGCGAAGAATGTCGCAATTCAACGGATGATGCAGATACTCGAATTTGTAGGTCGGCAAGCCGCCCCAAAACAACAAGCCGGATCCGGAGACGTTAAATTGGGCATCTTGAATGCCCCATGCACCGCGGCGCGTGACCAAATACGCTCGCCCGCCCACCGCGACACAAAAGGGGTCGTGCGCGCTAAATTGCCGATTCTGGTGTGTGGGAACAACGCGAACCTCGCTGTGGCTGCCGTCGAGCAGGACTCGCGGCTGCCTCTGGTCCACCAGATGCGGATCGAAGTCTTCGAAAACGGCTATCACAGATGCCAGACGTCGATATTCTGGCACGCTCATATCCGGGGACAGTGCAATCGAGGAGGGCTCATTTTGCCTGCCCTCGAGTGCCGAGGTTGAAACGTCGTAGATGTCGGGAAACGCCCCACTGTTGGACAATTGCCGCCCGCTGACCTGCTCGTAGATTTTGAGCGATTCCCCCTGCAAGACGAGTTGCATCGCTTCCGGTCGGGTGGTGTCGGGCAGAGCGAGAAAACGCGACTGCGTGGACGCACCGTCAAACCGAATACACTGGGCGCAGTCATCGAAGACAAACTGCGCCATCGAATAGGGGACGCAACCGTCAATGGAAATCGGCTCCGCCTCAACCGAGGACTCCCCGGGGCGAGTGGCGTGGACGACAACCCGGCCGTTGCTGTCGGTCTCACGGCCAACATGACGCACCGTAGAGCCTCCCGTGTTGTCGGCGGGCTGTGCACGCGGCCTGGGAATCTTGGCGAGATGAGACATGAACATCTCGAAGACCAACTCGCCGTTGTGGGTGTTGGTGCGGAACAAGAAGCTCGACTTGGGGATGCCCAAAACGTTGTCGGTCGCGTCGATATCCCGCAACTCGATTCGAACCAACGGATTGATGCCTCCTTTCGGAGCCGTCCACCCGTCAGAACGCTTCTCGCTCCACGAGATCTTGAGGTCGTAGAACGAATCATCATCAACGAACGTGGCCCAGAACAGCATAAGCCGGCCGTTGTGCACCGCGGGGATGAGGTGGTCGCCCTCGATCCTCACCTCGATCTCCTCCCAATTTGTCCACGTGCCGATGCTTAGATCACGGCTGCAATAGTAGTAGGCGTGAGGCTCGTTGCGGGTGCGCGCAAACACGTGGAGGATGTCTTTTGTGACCGTGCCGTCTTGGTTGGTCTCCCGTTGCCGATATAGGCCACAAATTTCGAGGCGGGCTACATCATCGAGCTTCTCGAGATAACGACGAAACGCACGCTCGACCCTCTCGTCGGTAGCCTCGCCCTGGAGCAGTTCGGTCTCGAACTCCTCGAAGAAGGGGCTTTTGTTGTCGCGCAGCTCCGGCTCGATCCAGTTCTCCGGGTACAAGAACACCTTCCGGTTGGCCTCCCAGACGCGATAGTTGCGCATCCACTCCCAGCGCTTCCAGTGCCCCTGGTCCAGGCTGGGGTCGACATCGGGCTCCTGGCTCATCAGGCAGCGCTGCACGAAGAGTTGCACCGAGGCGTTGGCCTGCTTGATACGCGAGGTGAGCTGGCAGGCGCTCATCTCGACGTCGATCAAATAGTGCTCGTAGACGTCGGCGGCGTCTTCGAAGTCGGCATCGTTGTGTACCAGGTAGGCGAGCAACGCATCCCGACGCTTCTCGCGAAGCTCGTCCATCAGGGGCGTGAGCACCTCGTACCAACGCTTGTGGGAGTTGTATTTTGTCTGTGCACAGTGCTCGAGCGATTTGGCGAGGGCCGTGCCATGAGTCTCCGGGTCGCTCCACGTCTCGAGTTCGTCGACCGTGATCGACCACCGCCGCAGCCAACGCACCGCCTTGTGCAGACGCGCATAGGTGGCCGGCCGTTGGAAGTCTTCGATATGATCGTGGCCGAGCTTCCTGCACAACGCCTCGATGTCGATGGTTTCATCGCCGCTGCGCCGGTCGTATTTCCAGCCGGTATTGTCGGCGACCAATTTCCGGGCCCCGGCCCACGTGGCGTCGGACTCGTTGGCATAACTCAGGAAGTCGAAGAGCGTCTTATCGGCCCGCGGCAGCTCGCCCGCGATCTGGACGGCCTGCGCGAGCGTCTCCCATCGCTGGTAGCGGCCGGCGGAGTCGGTCGAGGCCTCGACGGGGAGCGCGTTGAAGTCGACAAAGTCGGCGGCCGAGCCGACGTTAACGATCGCGCGCAGGGTGGCCAAATCGACGCGCATGGCGCCCAGCAACCGAGCGACCTTGTCGAGACGCACGAACATGCCTTCGACGGCGCTGAGGGCGCCCGCAGGAACCTCGTCGAAGGTCTCGTAGGTCGTGAAACCGTCGGAATCACGCCGGCCGACCAGCCCGAGGAACGCCTCCACCGCCGGCGCGCTGCTATCGTCGACGGCGCTGATGATCGCCGGCGACGTAACCGCCCCGGTGTCATCGACGGTCGGCGAAATGAGCGCATCGACTATCTGGCCATCCAACCCCAGCGGCGTGGCCAAATTCTCGGCGAGCGCGGCGCGCACCTCGACCAGCTTGCCGAGGTAAGCCTTGCGAAACCGGTCGACCTCCTGGCTGCTCAATGCTTCGCTCGATGCCGCCTCAAAAGCAGCCACGGCGGCCCCGACGTCGAGCCCGTAGGTCAGTTCGGAAGCGCCCGCATCGTGTAGGACTCCGAACGCCGACGTCGCGACCCGGGAGAGCGTCTTTTCGGTGGGTTCGAAGACCGCCGGCACCTGGTCGTCATGGCGCAGGATATAGGCGAGCTCCTGCGACCCGAGGTTGGCCTCTCGGAGGATGTCCCAGTGGTCGAGCAGTTCCAAGATACGCTGCAGGCGCGTCTTGGGCGTGCCTGGAACGCTCCCGGCGAACGGGTCCACGCCGCACAGCTCGACGAAGGTCTGCAACTGCCCCGCGGTCATTCCAAGCCTGTCGGCGAGCGTGTCCAGCCTCAGCGCGGCGGCCTCAGCGGGTGCGATGTGGAAGCGTTCGGCGAGGCGGACCGCCCGCGAGATCTCGACCACCGTATCCGGGTCGGCGTCGGCCTGGATCTCGGTGTAGCCGAGCCCGGAGAGCACCTCGTCTAGTTCGTCGATACTCCAATCGAGCGCGCGGGCCAGGCGCAAGAATCGATAGATGCGACCGAGTTGAGTGTCATCCAAACCCACGAAATGGTGCTGACTGACGTCGCACGGGGAAGCTCCCCGTTCGACCGTGACTGCGCTACTGACGTATTCGGTATCCAGCAGCTCGATGAGCTGTTCGTAGTCGAGCTCGGCTTGCTCGAGGAAGCTTCCCACGTGGCCGGTGAAATAGGCGCCGGGATGCTCTTCACCCGTTAGCCCCCAAAGCTTCGCCAGCTCGGGTCCCGACGCGTCTTTGACGATAAGCTTCCAGGGCTTCTCCAACCCCAGGAGGGCTCGGGCGACGTCGGAATCCGTGCGGCCGAAGAGGTGCCGGATGGCGTCGAGCCGCACGCCCAAATGCTCGGCGAAGAGCCGCGCCTCTTCGTGGCCGACGTCGAACGGCAGAATCCATGGGTATACCGTCTGCGTGTCATCGCCGATTTTTTCGTAAGCTCGATAGCGCTCGCGCAGGTAGGCCTCGCTGGCGCCGTGGCTCGGCCGGTGCTCGGGCCTGGCCCGCAGGGCGTCCAGGTTAGTCTCGGCCGTCTGGTAGCCGGCAATCGCGGCGTCATAGGCCACCCGGTCCGCGTCGCTGGCGTGCGGCCCTGGAGCCGACGGCCACTCGCGCGTCTCACCAAAATAGGCGACGGCCTCCTCGAGCACCTCGTTGACCAGGTCGATATACGGAAGCGGCTCGGTGGTGTTCGGGCAGTTGAGCAGCACGTGCTTCAGGTCGGGGCGCCGCCCGAAGAGAACGGACAGCGGATGTGTCTCGTGGCCCGATGAGTCATCCGGCCCTGGCGCCTCATGCAGAAAATGAAGGATGTCGACGTAGTAGGCCGACGGGCTGTACAGCGATTGGCAATGCTCGCACTCGCACCGGCTGGTCGCTCCGAAGAGGTCACTCCAGTCGGCCAGCTTGTTTTTCGACGGTTGGAGACGCGGGATGACCACGGGTAGATCGAAGTCCAGACGCTCGCGCAGTCTCAGCCGGGTCAGGTCGGCGTACTCGGCGCGGATCTTGGCCGTCTGGAAGGCCTCGGTCGACCACGCCTCGCCCATGGTGGGCGTCATTTGTGCCACGAAGGCGCGCTGGCCCTTCCAGGCGATCGTGGTCGCCGAGGTCAGGCCGGCGTCGATGAGCCGCTTGGCGCCCTCGACGCGGTTTTGCTTGGGCGCTACGCGCAGCGTGCGCTGCCAGCTTTTGAGCCGGACTTCCAGCCCGTCGATGTCCTGGATCCCGTCGACATTGGCACCGTTGGCGAGGTAGGAGGTGACCGGCGTCTCGATGAGGTCGAAGCCGCCGTCCTTGCCCACCGCGTTGTTCGTCAGGAAGGTGTTCAGGTCGGCGTCGTCGACCTCCGGGTCGTCGAGGACGCGGTGCGCGGCATACTCGCCGGGGAAGACCGTCTGAACACGGTCGACGACGGCGTCCGCGAACGCAGCCGGGTCGTCGAAGCCGTCGACGGGCTTATCGGCGAAGGCTTGTTTGGCCACCGTCTGCCAATCCGCGGGCGCCATGCGTGTGATATCTGCCGGGCGGGTCCATCCGCCCTCTTTGCGGCGCTTCTGCACCAGGCGCAGGGTCGGCAGGTGATGGCTGACCAGCGGTGCCGACTGCAGGGTAAACTGCAGGCTCTGCACCGCCGCCTCCTCGACGCCCGACTGCTCGACGAATCGCTGCCAGAAGTTCGGATCGTCCGCGTTGTCCAGCGAAAAGCGAACGAATGTCTTCTGAACGTCGGCGTCCACATCCGACGCCGTGGCCACGAGCGCGCCGACCGGCGGTTCGGCCGTGTCGTCCTGGCCGACCTCGAAGGCCGAGTCGACGGCCATCTGGTCGAGCTGCTCGACGATGTCGTCGAATTTCTGCTCCAAGCCGGCGGGAACGATATGCTTCGCCAGCGCCGATTTGAGCGCGTTTGCGCGCCGCGCGGAGTCGAGCTCGAGGATGCGCCGAAGCTTCGACGGCAACCCCACCCGCATCAGCCCATAGAACACCGCCAGGGGAAATTGGTGCGGTTGCGCCCACGTGGCGTCCAGATGTAGGTAATTCAGACGCAGCCCCTTGATGCCGGTCTCGCCGTGCAAAAACGTGAGATCCTCATCGGTCAGCTTCGCCAGCGAAACGCCGTCGAGCACCGGCGCGAGCCGCTTGACGTAGCGTTCGTACTCGGACGGCCCGACGCGCGTCGTGGCATCGATCGTCAGGTCGACCGTCTCGTTCGCCTCGGCGTTGAAAATCGTCTGGGACGCGGCCAACGCGTCGCCGTTCGGCCCCACCACGCGCACCACCAGGTCGGCGCGCGCCTTCTCGGCGCGTCGAAA
This sequence comes from uncultured delta proteobacterium, assembly GCA_963697525.1. Lineage (GTDB taxonomy): Bacteria > Myxococcota_A > Bradymonadia > Bradymonadales > Bradymonadaceae > Bradymonas. Next base: position 2,989,832 of record OY969087.1, on the reverse strand, counting down.
CTTCTGGCGGGTGTAGCGGATTTCATAGCCACCGTCCGGGTCGGTCGTCGCGCTGCCAAGCTGCTGCTCCCGGCGCAGGTCGCGGTCGACGGCGACGACCTTCGCCCCCTCGACCGGCTCACCGCCCGTTCGCCGCACGACACCGTGAACGACGTACCCGTCCTGCCCCTGCGGAGCGCGCTGGACCTCAGGAACCTTCACCCGAATGGTGACCTTGTCACCGTTGGGCGACAGCTTCTCGATGCGCCCCTCGGAGGCCAAGACCTGCCCATCGCGCGACACCTGGAAGTCCACCGAGACCAACCCATTGCCGCTCACATGCGTCGGCGGTTGATTGACCGGCCCGGCCGCGTCGCCCACTGCCTGGCGGAACACCTCCTTGGAAAACTCCAGCTTCGCCAACCCCTTGGCATCCGAGGTCGCCCCGCTCTTGAGCACGACCTTCTGGCCGCGGCGAAACACCGCCTCGACTTTCAAGTCGGGCAGTACTTCGTGAGATTGGGCGTCGGTAACAATAGCAATTATTTGTGGCATAGTGATTTCCTATGAGAGCGCCATTCCATGCAGCCTGAAGGTGGGGATCTCGTCATTCCGCTGCACTATTGGGCGACCAAAAGAACGGAACGTGTCCTGTGCTGCGATAGTAGTCCCGCATGATCTGTTGAGCTCGTTCTTCCGTCACGTCTCCCTCCGTTTCTTCGGCGGGCTCGATAGCTACAGCGCGCGCCTCCGGATCGAGTTGCAAGTGGCGCTGGAGTTCGTCACCTGCGATTGAACTCAGAGCAGCCGCAAAGGGCTTAGCGGCCCCGCTTGCCGCCGTTTTCGCGACCGCCAAGACAGCGTCCGACACTTCTTCAATGTAGCTCTCTGCGTCGTCGGTCGCCGCAAGTACCGGGCTCCGCCTGACAATTTCCATTGCAACGTCTCGGAGCAGGTCTTTCTGATCGTCCGTGAGCCGAGCAAGGCGATGGTCTGCCGTCGCGTCCAAATCCACATCCACGGTGCGACTGGATCGATGTGGACCGTCAACTAACCCGCCGTGCATCACCGCTTCTCGGCGACGCAGCGTGCCCGTCAACGTGATGCGCCCCTCCGACACCCGGCCGATGTACGGCTGCTGGGTCTGGTCATCAAAACCAGTGCGAATGGCGACGCGGAAATCTCTGACCACGGTAAACGTCGAGCCTTCCGCTTCGAGAGTGACCGTCTGAACAAAATGAACGTATGTGGTCCCCACCGGCTGGGGCCGACCGTGCCTATCTCTTCGTGCCCGAAAAGTTGCGAACACCTGTGTAGTCACAGTTTGATGGAAGCCCTGAGGTTCATGGCCGTCATCTCGTTGCGAGGAGGTTGTCTCGCGCGGTGTTCGGCCCGTTGGTTCAGGTTGGGCGGAGGTTGGATCGCGCGCTGTTCCGCCCGTTGGTTCAGTGCCATTCGGGTCGGCGGCCGGAGCGTCGCACCAGCTGGTTGACTGGGCCGAACACATACCAGCCGGTGGCGGAGAAGTTTGGGTAGTGCTTCCTCGAGCCGGATGTCTCACCCCAGCATCCATTGAGCCGGTTGAATCCACGCGACTACTTCCCTGAAGCCCCGACACGTCTCTGAAAACTACCGGATGGTCGTGGGCGTACTCATATAGGTTCACCCCATCCACCAACCCCGCCGGATCGGCGCTGCACCACCTTCCCAACCACGGCATATAATACCGCGCGGTGTGATAGTTGAGCCCGGTCTCCGAGTCGCGTTCCATGCCGGTGTAGCGGTAGCGCTTGGGGCGCACGTCGGTGGTGTTTCGCGAGTGGAAGGCGGTGGTGCCGTAGGGGTGGTATTCCTCGTAAGTGAGCACCCGGGCGTGCTCGTCGAGCTCGACGGTCGACGAGCCCAGGTGGTTGGACAGTTGGTAATAAAAGCGCGGCTGCAGGCGAGTTAGCTCGCGGCCATCGCGCACCGTCGGGGTGTCGACCAGGCATATGCGCGTGTCGCCGTCCATGATGTGCAGCGTGCGCGTCTCCTGGCGTAGGCTGGCGTCGGAGACCCGCGAGCGCCGATAGATCTCGGTGCCGCCCAGGTAGATGCGCTCTTCGCGCACGCCGCCGACCACGCGCACCTTACGCGCGCGCTGTCGGCTGCTGTCGTAGTTGTAGAAGACCTCCTCGCCGTTGTCGTGCTCGGTGCGCAAGAGCTGGTCTTTGTGGTCCCAGTCCATGCTCGCCAGATGCGGCAGGCCCTGCATATTGCCGTGGGCGTCGTAGGTGTAGTGCGCGTCCGGAGCGCCCGTTCGCGAGTTGCTTTCCAGCCGATTATTTCCCTCGGCATAGCTGTAGTCGCGCACCCACACACGGGTCCCGTTGGCGTGGTGGACCATCTTCACGATATTGCCGACCGGGTCGTAGGCGTAACTCTGGGTGTAGGTTCGCAGCGCGCCGTCGTGGGCGGGGATCTCGTTGACCCGCGCGATCTCCGCCTCGGAGGGCATTCGCAGGGTCGCCGCCGACTCGCGCCCGCTCGCGGCGGTCAGCCGGTACAGCGCGTCGTAGGCATACTGGCTGCGCGCCTCGATGGTCGCGTTGTCGAAGTAGACGGGCGCGATGGCGTTGTCGCGTGCCTCGGTGATATTGCCCACCGGGTCGTAGGTGTACTCGAGGTCCTGCAGTTGGCGGCCGCCCTGTCGGCTGTGGATGCGCACCAGCCGCAGGGTCATGTCGTCGTAGGTGTACGTGGTGCGCACGCCGTTGCTGTAGAAGACGTCGGTGCGCCGGCCCCTGGCGTCGTAGTCGACCCCGTCGACGAACGCCGTCGCGCCGTCGGCGCCGTTCAGGCGCACCTCGACGCGCTCGAGCAGACCGGCCTTGTTGAAGTGGGGCGTGTGGACGCTGTCGTCGGGGGTGGTCGTCCGGATGGGCCGGTCCAGAGCATCGTAGGCCGTCTCGGTCGAAAACACCTCCTCCTCGAGCAGGTCGGTCGCCGCCATGGCCGCTGGCGACGAGTCGTCGAGAGCCGACCAGTCCGGCCGCCCGCGAAATTCGACCGCTAGCCTGCGCGAGCCTCGCAGCAGGTTGCCCTTGAAGTCGTACGCGTGGTTCGCAACCAACCCGGCCCCGTCGAAGTGCAAGTAGGCCTGGCCGCGCAGGTTTAGCCGGCGCGCCTCATCGTCGGGCAATGACTCGCCGTAGACGATGCGCTCGACGGTCATCGTCTCGGGCGCCGATGCCTCGGCCGCCAACCGCTCGGAGGCGGGCACGTCGACGTCGATGCGCGTCGGCCGGCGAAGCGCGTCGTAGTGGCTATGTCCATGATGGCCGCGGTCGTCCCAGGTGTGGATGGTCTTGCCCGCGACATCGCTCAACGCCCAACGCCGCCCGGCGTCCATGCTGTCCTGGTAGAGTTGCATTCCACCCATCGCGTAGACGTAGCGCATCACCGTATTGCCGCGGAATGCGGCGGCCCGCTCGACGTCGAGCCCGTCGCAGCCGCGCCCGTCGTAGATCGCCACGGGCTTGCCCTCCAGGTTCAGCTCGGTGCGGCTCGGGATGAACTCGTCGGCGCCGTCTTTGATGTTGTGGGCGAGGCTCACGAACGCACGGCCGAGCACGTCGAGGTGGGCGACCGACGGTGTGTCGTGGTGGGCGGCGGCCTTGGCCGCGGCATCGCGCTCGGCCGCCGTCGAGCTCGAGCCGACGTGCGTTGAGTACCAGGCGTTGCCTGGCTCGAGCACGGTGTCGTTGCGGTCGAAGCTTCGCTTATGCCAGGGGTCGAACTCCACGCGTGCAAACGAGCCGTCGGGATGGTCGGTGCGGATCACCCGCCCCAACGGGTCGTAGTGCAGCGTGGGGCTGACCCCGATGCGCACCAGCGCGTCCTCCTCGGTATAGCCCGAGCCGCGGTCGAAGAACGGCTCGTACTGTCGGACGGGCTTTCCTTTGTTGTTGAAGACGGTGGCGCCGGTTCCCACCCAGCGGTCGTCGCAGTCGTCCCTGACGGGCTGGCCGTCGGCGTCGAGCGCGAGGTTTCCATCGGCGTCGTAGACCGGCGCCTGGCCATCTTCGGCCTGCTTCTTGGTCAAGATGGCCCGGCCGAAGCCATCCGAATAAGTACGCGTCTCTTGCCAACGGGTGTCCGGGTCGCCGTGCGTCTCGCGCGCCCAGCCGTGCGCCCAGTTTGGCTTGGGCTCGTCGGTGTGGCGGGTGCGCTCGTAGGCGAAAAGATCGTATTCGAAGCGGGTGGTGGGATCGGCAAGTGTATCGCCCTCGCCATTCTTGCCGACGGCGGCGGTGGCCACCACCATGCCCCGAGCGTCGAAGGCCGCCCGGCTGCGATTTCCGTTGGGCCCGGTGACCTCCCAGGGCTTCAGAATGCGGTAGTCATTCCGTGTCGTGGTCACGTTGCCGAGCGCGTCCTCGGTGCGCTGCGCCAGCAGGTGATAGTCGTCGTAGGCGATCGTGCTCGTCGCCCCGAAAGGATCCTCGACCCCGACCGGCAAGTAGAACCTCTCCCAGGGACGCTCGCTGCGGTCGTCGTCGAAGAGCCGAACCCCCGACGGCTTCCACCAGTGGCCGGGGTCGGCGTCGATGTCGTTTCGCCAACCGCCCTCGGCCAGCAACTCATCGCCGATGCGGCCTTCGAGTTCGTCCTGGGCCAGAATGTCGGCGGTGAAGGCCAGGTCGTATTTCTGGTACGCCAGCGCGAGCGACTCGGCTTCGCCAAACGGACATAAGTCCTCTCGGTCGAGCGAATTTCGATAGTAGCGAACCCGGCTTCGGCTCATCAGCCGCTTGTCGGTATCGCTGCCTTCGGGAGCTGCCGCGACGTAGTCGGCCTCGGCCGCCGCGTCGATCCGGGCGTTTAGCTCGCGCGGATTCCAGCGCCCGCCAAAATCCAGGCCGCGTACCTCGTAAGCTCGTTGCTCATCGGGCAAGCCAACCCGGTAATACTGCGCAGCGTCGTCGAGGTGGATGAAGTCGGTTTCGGCGCAGGTGACGACCATCCGTTGCTGCTCATCGAACCCGCTGCCTCGACGCGGATAAACCACCGAGGCCGCCCGGCGCACTTTTCCGTACGCGTCGACCTCCAAGTTGAACTTGTGGGCGATGCGCGGGTCCGACGGCTCGCGCTCGTAGTGGTAGGTCAGCGCCTCGCTCCCGTGGACAAAGAAGACGGCGTATCTCTGGTCGCCGCGGGGCTGCTCCAGGCGAATGGCGTAGCCCTTCTCGACGGTCTGGTAGGGGTGCGCGGCAGCCGGGGAGCCGTCCAGGGCGTAGACCTCCCTGCGCAGCATCTTGCCCTTGAGCGCCCGGCACGCCTGGCGTTGCTCGTCGGGGTCGAGCCCCGCCGGCAGCTCGGTCGCCGGCATCGTCCAGGCATCGGGATCTCCCTTATAATACTCGCCGGCGAATTGGCGCGCGATGGGATGACGCGAGGTATACGATCCGGTGTGAAACCAGGTCTTTGTATGTACCGGAGGGATATGCGACGCCTCATCGAGGTGATTCGACCCAACCTCGAACCGATCGTCCTCGCCAAATTGGGCGTATTGCTCGGCATCCCAGCTCTCGACCAGACCAAAGCCGCGAAACTCGCGCTCTACGCCGTCGTAATGGCCGTGATGATAGGCGTAGTGGGTGACGTATCGGTTGTCCCCGATGGCATCGAAGGTCTCGACGCGCTCGACGACCTGCACGGGGAATGGCAGCTTGGTCACCCAGGGCCGACCCGCGCGTCGGTCCGCAAGGTAGAAGGTCGTCGAAGGGGCGTATTGCACGCGGGTCACCGCGCCCATACCGTTGTCGACCTGCTCGAGCAGGTAGGGTTTGCCCTGGCTCATCAGCTCGACGTAGCGGATAGGCCCATCGCGGTCGTCGGGCAGCGGGCTGGTCCAGACCAGACACCCCGTGCCCGTTCCCAGCAGGTCGGTGACCTGAACGCTGGCGAGGTTGTCGACGTCGGGGAAAATGTCGATGCGCTGGGCGGCGGCGAAGCTGTTCCCCGATTGGTTGAGCCAAAAACGCACGACCTCCTGGCCCAGATACACCAGGTCGGTGGTGCCCGAGCCATCGACGTCGGCCAGACGCACCCGCCTGGGATTGAAGGCGCCGTCGGGCTCGAACGCGGGCGGCCGATCCATGGTGATCTTGGGGCCGAAGTGCCCGTAGCCCATATTCGGCCAATAGCAGACCTCGCCGTCGCGCACTCGCACGATGTCCTTGAGCCCATCGCCAGACATATCGGCCAGGTGGATCGACTGGGTCGCGTCGGCGAACGCCACCGCCGGCCCGCGCTCCTCGTCGAGCACCTTGGCGACTTCGTGTCGCCCGCCCCACCCTCTTCGGGATTGGGAGGCGTACCAACACAAACACTCGTGCTCGGTGATCAACAAGTCGGGGCGGCCGTCGCCGGTCAGATCGACCTGGCGAAGGTTGGGGTCGCTCCAGTCGATATTCGGTAGGCGCTCGAAGGCAACCAGGCCCTGCCACCGGTCCGCCTCATCGCGGGCGTAAAAACCCTTCTGCTGGTCGGTCAGCGCGACCACCTCGAGGCGGCCGTCCCCGTCGACATCGGCCAGCCGGTGGCGCCGCGTCGCCGTGGCCAGCGCCGGCGCGGCGGCGACGGCCGCGGGCGCGCCGAAATGGCCTGCACCCAGGTTGTTCTGGAAGTACCAGCCGCCGTCGTGCTGGTGCAAAAGCCCCTGCAAACCCTCGCCATCGAGGTCGACAAACCGCACGGTCTCGCCGTCGGGAATCGACGCGAGCTCGCCGGGCGCGGCCGCCTGCAGCGTGTCGCCGACAACCGCCTCCGAATAGGTAAACCGCACCGGCGGCATGCTGGCGGCGTCGCCGTTCAGGTAGCCGGTGTGGCGAACGCCGACGAGCTGGGTGGCGACCGGATCGTCTCGGTAGTCGAACTCGGTCGAGCGCACCAGCACCGCGTCTTCGCCCAGCTCATCGGGGAACCGGTGGAACATCAACACCCGACGGCACAGCCGGTAGGTGCGCACCTCGAAGCCGGCTCGCCAATTCGAAAACGGATCGACGCGAACCGGCCAGGCCGAGGCCGCCGTGGGCCCCGGCGCCGCGTCGTCGTGTCCCCCGTAGTCGAAGACGAGCTCGAAATGCCAGCGATTCTGCTCCCCCCAACGCGCCTCGTCGAATGGCGGCGCATCCGGGTGCCCCTGGTGAACCCGATAAGGCACCGTGTTTCCGTACAGCACACGCTTGAGGTAGGTCTGGGCAAACCCCTGTTCGATCCGGTGTCGCTCCTGGGGAAGGCTGGCGTCCACGCCCACGCCGTCCTCGTGGACGTACTCGTAGACGATGACGTGGCCTTTGTCGTCGAAGCTGCGCTCGGCGAGCCACTCGAAGACCCGGCTGGGGTCTTGGGGGTCGGCCACGCGCGCCTGGGCGGACTCGCCGAAGATGGTGGTGCGGTTGTCGCCGGTGATGGTGCGCCAGTGGGTGTCGCCGTCCGAGCGGCGCACCCACCGCTCGATGCGGGCGAACGCCGCCTCGACACGCGGCCGATACCGAAATACGGTATAGGAGTTTCCACGGTGGGTGGTGTACTCGGGATCGTCGACCACCAGCGGCTGGCCATCGTCGGCGAGCACCGCCACCAGGTCCTCGGCGCCGGTCAGCGTGAAGGTATCGGAGTGCTCGGCGTCTCGATACCGCGGCAGCCCCTTGCTGGTCTTGCGCGTGATCGACGCGCGCCCGATGCTCCAGCCGAGCCCGAACGGGCCATTTCCCGACCCCGAATTGTAGCTCAGCGCCAGCTTCGGCTGGAAACCGCCGCGGCCGGGACTGACGGCGATCGGCACCGAAAACGAGGCCGTCCCGGTCAGCGGGTTAGCCTGAAACTTCTCGCCGATGCTGCGAAGGGCGCCGCCCCCTTGGGGCAAGTCGAGCTGCGGCACCGCCGCCCACGGCGCCTGGCCGTCGGACGGCTGCGTCGAACTCGGGCGCTTGTCTGAAGAGCCTTCCTTGGAACGTGCCACAGATTCTCCCGCGGGAGGTCCACACCACCAGATTTTCGCAAACCAATGGCGTCACCGTAGCCGGTCTGTGGCGACGGTGCAAGCTGCCTCTATCTACATTTGTCACTCAACTCGACCCATATTACCCCCTTCATCACCAAAGGATCGATTATTATCCCGACACAATAAGCGACAATCGACGCTACCGGCGCTCCGGACGGCGCGCCCGACCACGTCACTATCGTCGCGAGTTCCTGAGAGATCGTCGCGACTGAATCCGGCTTATTCGTGAGGTGTGGCGACAGCGGCAGATCGCCGGCGCAGCCCAGTTCAGCCGGCCTGGGCGCGCAGTTGGCGAAGCTGTTGGCGATAGGCGTTGATGTCGCGCTGGTACATCTGGCTGCGCTCGCCGCGGGCGATCTTCTTTTGGTGGCGGCGAAACGCCAGCAGGGTCGCCGCGTGGACGTACTCGCTTTTCGGGATCGCCGGGGACAGCCAGCCGCTCTGGCGGCGTTTTCGCCAGCAGGGGATGACGGCGGCGTGGGCGCCTGGAAGCGTGCCGCGCTCGGCCTCGTCCTTCAAGAAGCGCTCGATGAGCTTGTGCTCGCGCGCCAGCGAGACCTGGGTGATGATGAACATCATCGTCCCGGCGACGATGACCAAGCCGATGCCCGCCAGCGTCAGCAATCCCTTGACGCTGCCCGGCGTCCCCGCGATGCCCGCCAGCGTGGAGGTGGCGTTCCATAGGGCGTGGTTGGCCACGGCGACGAGGTAGCCCATGACCGGGTATTTGACCCAGCGCGACGCCCCGGCGCGATGGCGCGCGTAGCCGATGCTCATCCCCAAAATCGAACTCGAGACGCAGTGAACGAGCGCGGTGAACAGCGTGCGCAGCACCACCAGGGTGAGCACGGCGCCGGCGCCGCCTTTGAGCGCGCCGAAGTAGTACAGCAGGTTTTCGACCGCGGCGAAGCCCAGGCCGGTCGCCGCCCCGTAGATGAGCCCGTCGGTCTCGTTGTCGATCTGGGCGGTGAACAAGAGGGGCACGAAGACGAGCCCCTTGGTGAACTCCTCGGCAAACGGCGCGGCCAGCACCGCGGTCAGCGCGTCCGACGCACCTCCCAGCGGCACCGTCTTGGCGAGGGCGGCGAAGGGAAGGCTCAGCGCACAGCCCAGGCACGTGCCGCCCATCCCGCCCCACAAAAAGGCGAGCAGGACCACCCACAGCGGCTCGCGCTCGTAGCGGTCGAGCCACCAGATGAACAGCAGGTAGCCGAAGATGATGAGCGTGCCGGCGGCGACGCCCACGACGATGATGGCTGAGCCCATCGCTCAGGCTCCGGGCTCGGATTCCGCCTTGGGGCTCTCCGTCGACAGCAGCTCGTTGGTGGCCGCGGGAAGCCGCTCGAATTGGCGCTCCAGCCCGCGCACCACGTGCAGGATGCCCTGGCCCTCGGGGACCTCGGGGTCTTCGCCGTACAACAGCGCGTGGCGCGCGGCGTTGAGCTGGCGGATATAGGCGCCTTTGACGTCGCGAATGGAGTTGAGCGCATACTCCATGACACCGCCGATGAGCAGCGAGCCGAGCACCCCGCCGGCCAGGCCGACCGCCCCTACCCAGCCGGGCACCTGGAAACGGCCCAGGCGCACGAGCGCGCGGTTGTAGAAGTTGAGCCGCGACCGGTAAATCTCACCGGCGGCGTCGGCGCCGGCGCCGAAGACGTTGAACTTGCCGAAGAGCACGTAGCCCAGCGTGGCCGGCAGCCCGATCTTGACGCCCGAGCGGATCGCCTGGGCGAGCAGCGGGTCGTGGGCGATCTCGTCCTCCATGCTCTTGAGCAGGCGCTCGCGCATCTCGTCGGCGCTCGCCTCGCTGTCGGGCAGCCGCTCGGTGGTCTGCTGCCACTGGGCCTCCTCGAACTCCTTGAACAGCCGGCGAAGCAGGCTCTCGAGCTCGTCGGAGCTGACGACCTCGCGCTCGAACGCCTCGGTGAGCCTGTCGGCGGTGTAGGTCGAGGTCGAGAAATCCGGCCCCCCGACCGCCTTGGAGACGCCGGCGACCATGTTGCGCGCGCTGATGAAGATGTCGGCCACCCCGGTGCGCGGCCCGACGCTGCGCGCGATCACCCGCCGAAAGCTCGTCAGGTTGCGATCGACAAACCCGGGCACTCGCGCGATCGCCTCGTCGAAGAAGGTATTGACCTGGGTCTCGAAGCACTGCTCCCACTCGCTGGGTTCGGCGCGCTCGGAGGTATCGAGCGCGGCGTTCTTTAGCTTTTCGATACTCTGCTCAGTCATCGCTTACCTACCTTTCGTGTTGAGATCCTCGAAAAACTCGCCCATGCGCGAAAACCCCTGCGCGAGGGTGTCTTCGCCCACGGTGTAGGCCACGCGTAAAAAGCCCTCTCCGGCCGGCCCAAACCCGGCGCCGGGGATCGTGACCACGTCCTGATCGTGCAGCAGCGCCTCGGCGAGCGCCAGCGACGCACTGGATGCACCGGCGTTGAGTCGGGAGGCGGCCTCAGTGTAAGCACGCACGTCCATAAACAAATAAAAGGCGCCCTGGGGCTTCGTAAACTCGATGTCGGGCAATGTTTCGGCCAGATCGCACGCCCGCTGGCGCCGCCGGCGGAAGGTCGCCAGCGTCTGTGCCATCAACTCCTCGTGGTGCGCCAGCGCCGTGCGGGCGGCGTATTGCGCGGGGGTGGGCGCGCAGGTCACCAGGTGTTGGTGCAGCGGCTTGAGCCCCTCGATCCAGTCGGCCGGGCCGACCAGCCAGCCGAGGCGCCAGCCCATCATGTGATGGCTCTTGGACAACCCGCCCAGCTTGACCCCGCCGTCGAGGCCCCCGTCGAGGTCCAACACGCCCACGTGGCCGGCGTCGTAGACGTAATCCTCGTAGATCTCGTCGGAGATCCAGCGGATCCCGCGCGCGGCCATCAACTCCACCACGGCCTCGAGGTCGGCGCGCGCGTGCGTCGCGCCGGTGGGGTTGGACGGCGAGTTCAGGATGATCGCGGTGGTGTCGTCGGACAGCGCGCCTTCGACCCACTCGGACACCAGCCGAAAGTTGTCGTTGGGGTCGAGCACGTAGGGCACGGGCGTGCCGCCGGCCATGCGCACCAGGTTGGGATAGGCCGGAAAGCCCGGATCGGGCACGAGCACCTCGTCGCCCGGCTCGACCAGCCCGAGCACGGCCACCGCCAGGGCCTCCTGCACGCCGCAGGTGACCATGACGTTGTCGGGCTCGACGCCGTAGTGCGCGGCGATGGCCGCGCGCGTCTCCCACTCGCCGAGATTGTGGGTATAGGGGGCCTGGCCGCGCTCGACGGCCTCGATGAGCGCGCGGCGCACCGGCTCGGCGACGGGCAGGTCCGGCTGGCCGAGACCGAAGTCCAGGCTGGTCGGCCGGGCCTTGTCGCGAAGCTGGCGAATCAGCGTCGGCCGAATCCTGTGGGCCAGGGGCGAGAGCGGGTTCACCGGAGCATCTCCTCGAGCGCCGTGCTCGCGTCGGTCTTCTCGTCGCGGTACTTGATGATCAGCAGCGCGGCCATGTGCAGGCCGTGGCGCTCGGCGAAGACGCCCCGCGCCGGGCGGCTGCCGGGGATGACCACCGCCCCGGGCGGAATCACCAGCGGGGCCGACTTCGAGGCGCGGTAGACCCTGTCGTGGACCATGTCGAAGACGGGCGTGCTGGCGGTGAGCACACATCCCGCCCCGATGACCGCCCCGCGGCGCACGTGTACGCCCTCATACAACCCGGTATTGCCGCCGACGAGCACGTCGTCTTCAACGATGACCGGGGTCTGGCCGATGGGTTCGAGCACCCCGCCGATCTGGGCGCCGGCGGACAAATGCACCCGCTTGCCGATCTGGGCGCAGCTCCCCACCAGCGCGTGGGAGTCGACCATGGTGCCATCATCGACGTAGGCCCCGACGTTGACGTACGCCGGCGGCATCATCGTGACGCTGTTGCCCACATAGGCGCCCCGGCGCACCGAGCTGCCCCCGGGGACCACCCGGATGTTGCGCTCGGCGGTGGGAAGCTGCTGGGTGGGATAGGTGTCCTTGTCGCTGAATTGCAGCGGACCGGCGGGCGCCATCGGCTGATTATGCCCCAGGCGAAAGCCCAGCAGGATGCCGCGCTTGACCGACGCCTGGACCTCCCAGCGCGGGCTGGACGCGCCCTCGCCGGGCGGAGTAGCCGCGCGCAGCTCCCCGGCCTCCAGGTGGCCGAGGAAGTCCTCGAAGACCTCACGGGCCTCGTCATCCAGCTCGTCGGCCGGCAAGTTGAATAGGCGATCGATTTCGTCGAGAAGCTCGCGGCTCATGGCGTCGTTCCAGCCTCGGGATGGTCGGGTTGCGTGTCGGGTTCGTCAGGCGGCGCCTCTTGTTTGGACACCCGCGGAATCTCGCCGGTGGCGCTACGCTCGCGGGTCCACGGCTCCGCCTCGATGAACACTCGTTTGACGGTCGGGTATTGCTCGCGGATTCGCCGGTCGATATTGCGCACCACGTCCTCGATCTGGGTGGCGGTGCACTCGTCGGCAAAGTCCACGCTGATGTTGACGATGACGGTATTGGGCCCCATGTGCATGGTCAGCAATTCGTTGACCCGGTTGACCTCGGGGGCCCTGGTCGTCAGCCGGCGGATGCCCTCGACGACCTCGGGCTCGGCGGCCTCTCCGATGAGCAATCCCTTGGTCTCGTAGGCCAGCCAGATGGCGACCACGCCCAAAATCGCGCCGATGAGCACCGAGGCGATCCCGTCGTACACCGGGTTTCGCGTCCACTGGGTCAGCGAGATGCCCACGAACGCCACCACCAGGCCCAGCCCGGCGGCGCTGTCCTCGAAGAGCACCAGAAACATCGACGGATCTTTGCCGCGCTTGACCGCCTCGAAGTAGCCCAGCTTGCCCTTGTGCTTGCGAAACTCGCGCAGCGCGAACAGCCAGGAGGTGCCCTCGAAGATCACCGCCAGCCCCAACACGATATAGTTGACCGTGGGGTCGCCGATGGCTTCGTCGGTATGCACGATATGGGAGACCCCCTCGTAGATCGACAGCCCCGCGCCCACCGCGAAGATGAGGATGGCGACCACGAAGCTCCAGAAGTAGATCTCCTTGCCGCGCCCGAAGGGAAATTTCTCGTTGGGCGGCTTTTTGGCCGCGCGCATCCCCCACAACAGCAAGATCTGGTTGCCGGTGTCCACGCAGGAATGGAACGCCTCGCTGAGCATCGCCGAGCTGCCGGTCAGAAACGCCGCCACAAATTTGGTCAGGGCGATGAGCATATTGCCCGCCAGCGCAGCGTAGACGACCTTTTTGGATGACGATGCCATGATGGGGGCGTGCCTGCACACAGAGACAGCGTAGGTAGCACCGAGGTTTTATTCGACGCGTACCAAAAAGAAAAGGCTCCGCCAGTGGCGAAGCCTCTCCTGTCGAATCAGCGCCCGACGGCGCTCGAACTCTTAGTTGGTCTTGGTCGCGCCATCCTGCGGGGCCGGCTTGGCCGTCGCGGGCTTGGCCGTCGCGGGCTTGGCCGTCGCGGGCTTGGCCGTCGCGGGCTTGGCCGTCGCCGGTTTGGCCGGAGCCGCCGGTTTGGCAGGAGCTGCCGGTTTGGCAGGAGCTGCCGGTTTGGCCGGTTTGGCAGGAGCTGCCGCACCCGCCGCGCCCGATTTGGCGCCGTCGTCGGTATTGGACTTGGCCGGCTTGTCGACCTTGCCGTTTCCGGCCGCGCCGCCAGGCTCGACGATCTCGTCTTCCTGGGACTGGGCCGTATGACCCGAGCCCGTCAGCGACATCGCCGACTTGGGCTGGCTGGACAGGTAGGCCAACGTCAGGCACGTCAACATGAACACCCCGCCGAGTACGACGGTCACTTTGACCAAAAACCCACCAGCCCCGGAGCCGCCGAACATCTGCGTGCCCGCGGACGCGCCACCAAAGCCGGCCGCCAGGCCACTTCCCTGCCCGGACTGCAGCAGGATGGAGACGATGAGCACCAGGGAGGTGATGACGAGAATGATGATGAGTAGGGTTTCCATACGCTCGCTGTATTTACTCGAATGGCGGCCGACGCCGGCCGCTTTCTTGATCGCGATGCCATTTTGTGGGGCGACGTCGCGCCAGGCGACGGGCCAAGACGGATGTCTATATCGTACTGGCGACGCCAACGCAACCCCGTGCGCCATGCTGCCCTCTTCAGAGCACACAAGCCGGGCAAGTCATTCCATTTTCTGAACTTGCATGCCGTCGACGGGCACACAGCGCTTGGCGCGGGTGTCGAAGCGCTCGCCGCTGTCGCACAGGCGCAGCACGTCCGGGCGAAACGGCAGCGGGATGACCGCGCCCGAACCGGCGGCGTTGGGCCGGATGAAGATCTGGTACAAGCCGTCTGGCGACTGGAAGACAGTATAGCCCGGCCCGGCTCGCCCCAGGCGCGCGACGTTGATGGGGATGTCGCCCAATTTGCTGACCTGGGCGCGCGCCGCCTTCCACCGCTTGGGCGCCGGCAGCAGGGCGACGGTGGTCGAGGCCAGCTGGTTCTTTTGGAGCGTCACCGTCACCGGGGCCTTGGCGCGCGGCGAGGTCAGCCGATGCTCGCCGGTGGGCAGCGCGACGCGCTCCCCGCAGGTGACGTCGAATTGGTGGTCGACGGTGATCGCCGCCTGGGGCCCCTCGCACTGCACCTGCAGCGTGCCGGTCGTGCCACATCGACTCAGCTTGGGGATGGGCGCGTCCGGATGGACCATGCGGTAGACGCTCAGCTGGCGGCTCGCCGCGTCGCAAAACCCCATCTTGTCGTACGAGTCCACGATCAGGCGCATGGTGCTCGCCTTGGCGCGCAGGGCGTAGGCGCGAAATAAATTCTCGACGGCCGCCTCGAAGTCGCCCTCGGCATAGTGGCGAAGCCCGTCGCCATAATAGCGCGAGTAGGCGCTCGCATCCTGCGGCGCCGACGCGCGCGCCGGCGGCTGAGCGAGCGCAGCGGTGGCGCTCATCACGCTCATCGCCACCGCGAGGACGCCGAGAATAAAACTTCGCCGAAGTATTTGGTACTTCATAGGTCGTGCGGAAGTTGATAGGGCCACGCGGGCACCGGTACGGTTATCCCGTCCACCTTGGTGCTTACGTTGAACCGAGAAACTGACACGCATCCAGTGCGGCGCGTCGTATCACGGCTGGACGAGTGGACACCCAGTGCGCTAATCAGTGCGCCGTCGTGATCGGCCAATGAGCGCCGATGATTGTACGATAATTGTTCGAAACCCGCAAAACGCACGCGTGCGCATCACCTCCAACGACTCTGACCCCGATCGAGGAACATCGAGCACATGTCTTCGAAAGCACTGACCAACCTGGTACGCAAGGGAAACGCCAAGAAGTTCCACCGCGCCGTCCAGCAATACGAAGAAGAACACGGCGAGCTGCCCTCCCTGGAGATGGCCAGCTTCAACGACGTCGACCTCTCCGGCTTCGACTTCTCAGGCATCGACCTGTCCAACGTGGCCTTCGAGGAGTGCACGCTGACGGAGTGCCGCTTCGACGATTGCCCCGTGGACGGCGTCTACGTGCATAGCTGCACCCTGCTCAACTGCCACTTCGAGGGCGCCAGCGGCAACGGCTTTGCCGTCGACGCCTCCACGCTGAGTCGCTGCGAGTTTCGCAACTGCGCGTTCGACTACCCCGAGTGGACCGATTCCCAGTTCAACGACTGCACCCTGGAGAGCTTGAGCGGCGAGGACTACGTCTTCGAGCGCATGACCTTCAAGGGCGGCCAGTGGCAGGGCGTCCACCCCGAGGGCGGCGAGATGCACTTCGTCACCCTGCGCGACATGACCCTGGCCGACGTCGACCTGACCGGTAGCGAGGCGACGAGCTGCTACCTCAAGGGCGTGGACATGAGCGACACCGAGCTGCCCGAGGGCTTCGTCGAGAAGACCGGGCGCCGGCGGGTGATTTGATGGACGGCAGGGGTTTAGGGGTCCAGGGGTCCAGGGGTCCGGGGGTCCAGGGCAACTAAACAGCGAACTACGTCACTCACCGCGAAGGCGCAGAGACGCCAAGAAAACCAGTCTCTTGGGCCGTTCTTTGCGCCCCTGCGTCTTTGCGGTGAAATAAGTTGTTCGCCGTTCTTATGGTTTCCAGGGATTCGTCGCGAGGCAGGCGTTGCGGTAGCGACTGTCCTGCGAGACATCCTCGCCGACCCACGCGGGGAGCTCGACGCTCTGGTCGGGCCGCTCCAACTCCACCTCGGCGAGCACCAGCCCCTGGTTGGCGCCCTCGAAGACGTCGACCTCCCATACCATTGCGCCAAAGTCGACATCGTAGCGCACCTTCTCGACCTGCCGGTCGGTGCAGAAGATGTCGAGCATCTGGCAGGCGTCCTCCATGGGGATCTCGTACTCGTACTCCGCCCGCGAAATGCCCACCGTCGGCCCCTTGATCGTCAGCACCGCCCGCTCCCCCTCGATACGCACCCGCACCGTCGACATCGGCCCTGTCTCGAAGTAGCCCTGGCGCATGCGCGTGGTGTCGACCACGTCCGCCTTCCAGCCATCGCCGGTGACCAGGAATTTCCGCTCGATTTCAGTGGGCATGGCCGTCCTTTTGAGGGTTGTAGTTTGCCGCCTTGGATTTTATCACAGGGGGTGTACAAGTGCAGGTCGCGCGACCTCGCCCCCTGGACCCCTGGACCCCTGGACCCCTGGACCCCTGGACCCCTACCCCATGACCACCACCGGCCGCAAAGGCGCCACGCCTCCCGATCTCACCCAGGTCCGACCCTACGGCGACACCCTCGACGACGGGCAGGTCCAATTGTCGTTCACCTTGCCGGTGCCCCACGGGCCGGAGGCCGACGAGGCCGCCCGCCAGATCGTCAAGAAGATGGGCATGCACGACCCCCAAGTCTACCACAGCAAAGATCTGGGTGAGGGCTACACCTACTTCATCGTCTACGGGCGCTTTTTGGAGACGGTCGACTTCACCAAGATCCACGTCGCCAAGGTCGAGTCCGAGCGCATGGATTTTTACGAGGTCAACGACTTCATCGAGGCCAAGATCGGGCGCAAGATCACCATCCTGGGCGCCTGCACGGGCACCGACGCGCACTCGGTGGGCATCGACGCGATCATGAATATGAAGGGCTACAACGGCGAGTACGGCCTGGAGCGCTATCCCATGATCAACGCGTACAACTTGGGGATGCAGGTGCCCAACGAGGAGCTCGTCGCCCAGGCCATCGAGAAGGGCGCCGACGCCCTGTTGGTCAGCCAGGTGGTCACCCAGAAGGACATCCACATCAAAAACCTCGCCGAGCTCATCGACATGCTCGAGGCCGAGGGGCTGCGCCAGCAGCTCATCGTCGTCGCCGGCGGCCCGCGCATCTCCCACGAGCTCGCCCTCGAGCTGGGCTTCGACGCCGGCTTCGGCCCCAAGACCACCGCGCCCGACGTCGCCAGCTTCGTCGTCCAGGAGTTGGTCGCGCGCAGGCTCGTGTGAGCGACTCGGCGCCCCTTTCAGTTTACATCGCGCACCTGGCGACGTATTGTCGCCACAGAACTTTTCGAGGGGCCTAACGCTGTATCCGGCCATCATTTTTTCTCACGACCGACGAGAATCATGGCGGAACAGAAAAACGACACCGCAACGACCGTTTCGGACACCTTCCTGGAGACCACGCGCGAGCTTGTCGAGCGCGGCCTGGAGGAGAACCATATCGAGGAAGACCGCGAGGCCTTCTTCGAGGCGCTGTTCATGTTGCAATCGGGCGACGTGGACGCGGCCATCGACGGCTTTCGCAGCGCCGCGCGCAAGGCCGGCGAGCCGTTCGACGCCCTGGCGATTGTGTCGCTGGCCGAGTGCCAGCGGCTGCGTGGGCGCGAGGCCGCGGCGATCCGGGAATGGAAGAAGATCGCCGCCGACGACCAGGCGCCCCACGCCGCGCGCTACGTGGCCTGGCTGAGCCTGGCCTCGCTGGCCGAGAAGCGCCAGGACAAGCGGCTGCTCGACAAGGCGAATAAGGCGCTCGAAGAATTTCCCGAACACTGACGCGCGCGAACCCGGCCCCCTTGTGTGGCGAGCATGCAGCCCCCAAACGTCGAGACGACAAATCCGCTCGGACTCAACCTCGACTTCATGTTCGGGCGCGGCTACCTGTGGGCCAATCGCGAGCGGCTCAGCGACTGGATCACCCTCGAGTCGCTGCGCATGGAGATCCCCGACCTCAGCTTTCCGTTCGACGCGCGCGGCGGGCTGAACCGATTTCGCAACACCCGCTGTCTGGTGCGCGAGATCGAGTTTGCCATCTCGGAGGTGGGCCTGGGCGACCTGCTGCGCCAGGCGGCCGACCAGCTCGATCGCTTTCAGGACCTGCAGGTGCGCTTTTTGGACGACGCCGTCCACATCAGCGTGCGCGTGCAGGCCTTCGGCTCGGACACCTACGTGAGCTTTCGCGCCGCGCTCATCCCCCCGGAGCCGGCGCGCGCCGACGAGATCCACCTGTCGCTGTACGACTACCGCGCCTTCGGACCGCTTCCGTTCCCGGCGCGGCTCGTCGCCTTCGAGCTGATGACCGGGCTGCTGAACACCCCGCTGTTGCGCCCGCCGGGGCGCGGCCAGTCGTTCACCGTGGGCGTGGCCGGCGACATCCTGAGCCTGCGCCCGCTCAAGCTGTTGTTGTTGCATATCTTCCCGAGGGTGGGCTGGAAACTTCCCAACCTATCGGGCGTGCTGCTCGAGGGCGCGCGCATCCGACCGGGCGTGCTCACCATCCGGGCGAGCACCCGCGACGAGGACTGGCACCAGGCGCGCTCGACGACCTATCAGCTCAGCGGCACCCGCGAGGGCGCCCACGCGCTGGCGGCCTACGAGGCCAAAGATCTGTTCGCCAACGCCGACCAGGCGCTGTTCGACGGCCAGATCCGCCAGGCGATGAACCTGCTGGCGGGCTACCGGGATATCTACGGGCTGCACACCGAGCTGGTCTCGCGCGCGCTGGACTGCCTGTTGGCCGATCCCTCGCCGAGTAATTTGGCCGAGGCCGAGTCGATGTGCCGGGAGCTGCAGCGCGACGACCCCGACGACCTGCGCGCCCTGCTCGCCCGCCCAGCCATGGCCCAGGTCTCCGGCGGCTATGACGACGTCGTCGAGCATTTCGAGCATCTGGCGCGCGTGCTTCGAGACCGCGGCGAGACCGCCGACTGGATCCTCGCCCAGCTCGCCCTGGCCCAGCATCTGGCCGATCGCCAGCCCGAGGAGGCCGCCGCCCGGCTGCGCGAGGTGCTCAAGGCGTCGCCGCGAAACCGCATCGCGCTCGAGCAACTGCGCGACCTGTACGGCCGCCTCGGCGAGCAGGCCGGCCTCGAGGAAGTCCTCAAGCGGCTAACCGGCGTGTATACCGATCGCCAGACGCTCAAGAACACCTACCTGCGCCTGGCGCGCCACCTGATGGATCGGGAGGGCGAGTTGGCCGAGGCGCGGCTGTACTTGGAGAAGGTGCTGCGCCTCGATCCCACCGAACTCGAGGCGCTCAACACCCTGGGCGAGAGCTACGTGCTGAGCGACGAGCCGCTGCGCGCGCTCAAGGCGTTCGGCTCGGCGGCGCGCGCCGCCGAGGCCGCCGGCCACGAACGTCAGGCGGCCACCCTGCTGTACCGCGTCGCCCACCTGTGGCGCGACGAGCTCGGCGACACCGGCCAGGCGCTTTTGACCTGCCGGCGGGCGCTGGGGCTGTGGCAGCCCGACGACGATCCCACCGTCCAGCTCGAGCACGCCGAGGTGCTCGAATTCGCCGCGCGCCTGTGCGAGGAGCGCGAGCGCCTCGAGGAGGCGACCGACTACTGGATGGAGACCATCCCGCTGCTCGAAAAGCTCGCCGAGCGCGCCCGCTCGCGGGCGGCGAGCAGCCGCGTTGAGCCGACACGCGCGGGCCCCTTCGGCGCCGATACCCCGCAGGCCAATCCCCAGGACGACGCGCTGCGCGAGCAGGCCGACACCCTGCACCAGCGCCTGGTGCACGCCCACGAGGAGCTCGCCACGCTGTACCAGCGACGCGATCGCCCCGAGGCCGCCGCCACCCATCTGCGCCGAGTCATCGAGCTCGAGCCCGAGCACCGCGACGCGCCCGCGCGCCTGGAGGCATTTTACCGGCAGGCGGGCCGCCCCGAGCAGCTCATCGAGCTGTATCAAGACCTGGTCACCCGCGTCGGCGACCCCGCCCGCCGCGTCGAGCTGCACCGCAAGATGGCCGAGATCTACCAGATGCTCCACCTGGTCGACGACGCCGCCGACCACCTCGAGCGCGCCGTGGACATCGATCCCAGCGCCGACGAGCCGCGCCGCCAGCTCATCGAGATTTTGCGCGCCGACGCTCGCCACGAGAAGCTTCGCGCCAGCCTCGAGCGCATGCTCAAGCGGGTGCGCGACCCGCAGGTGCGCTGGGAGCTGTCGGTGGCCCTGGGGGACGTGCTCTTCGAGGACCTCGAGGAGTATCAAAACGCCACCCGGGCCTACTTCGAGGCCATGCAACTGCGCTCGACCGACCGGGAGGGCATGTCCAAGCTGGCGCGTTCGCTCGAGAAACTCGTCGAGCGCGACGGGCTCAATGTCCCCGCCCCGGCGGGTTCGGGCACCGTCGACCGACTGCTCGAGCGCGTGCTCGTCAAACTGGGCGAGATGGAGACCTCGCCGGCCGACCAGACCGACATCTACGAGCGGCTGGCCGCGCTTCGCGACGAGCGCGGCGACGCCGCCGGAGCCAACGAGGCGCGCCGGCTGGCCGACGAGGCCCGCGAACACGTCGGTCGAGCCCAGGCCGCCGACGTCGACGCGCGCCTCGACGAATTGCTCGACGACATGGACGTGGACGACATCCTGGCCACCGACGAGCTCCCCCGGGCGGGATTCACGCTGCCCAAGCCCCACGTCTCCGCCCCCGCGCAGGCCGCCGACGAGGACGTCGACCAGGTCGTCGACGAGGATTGCCTCTCCGGCTTTCGCGAACGCTACCGCGCGCTATTCACCGACGCCGGCAACCAGCACGCCACCCGACAGGTGCCCAGGCCCGACGCCCTCGCCGAGGCGAGCGCGCCGTCGACATCGGACCAAGACGAGGCCGACACCACCAGCGCGCACACACTTCGCGAGCGCATCGACGAGGCGCGCGCCGCCGACAATCCGGTGCGCCTGGCCGACGCGCTGGCGGCCCTGATCGGCGCCCACGAGGCCGGCGAGCTCGACGAGCCGCTCGACCACGCCGAATTCATGCGCCTGAGCATGGAGCTGGGCGAGGTCTACTACTTCGACCTGGAGGACGCCCACGGCGCGCGCTCCCACCTGGAGCGCGTGCGCGACGGGGACCCCGATGGGCTGGGCGCCAAACCCACGGTGTTGACCACGCTGGAAGCGATCTACGAGGAGAGCGGCGCCGTCGACGAGCGCATTCGCATCCTGAAGGCGCGGCTGGACAAGGCTGACAGCGAGGAGATGGCCCTGACCTACCGGCTGCTCATCGCCCAGCTCGTGTGGGACGAGCGCAACGACGCCGACGCCGCGCGCGAGTGGCTCGGCCAGGTCATCGACCTGGACTCCCAGAACGAGGCCGCCCACCGGCTGCTCGGCCAGATCGCCCGCGACGAGCAGGACTACGAGACCGCCGCACGCCACCTGCGTACGGTGCTCAAGGTCGCCGGCGGCGGCCTCGACGCCGTGGAGATGGAGCGCGAGCTCGCCAACCTGCTGCTCAACGAGCTCGACCGGCCCGAGGAGGCCAAGAAGCACTTCGAGAACGTGCTCGACGCCGCCCCCGGCGACTCGCTGGCGCTCGAGGGCGTCAAGCAATGCCAGGCGGCCACCGACGATTGGCACGGCTATATCGGCAGCCTGGGCCACGAGCTCGGCCTGCTCATCGGCAAGCCCGAGGGGCTCGATCTCGAGCAGGTGCTCGCCGTCGAGCCCGACGACATCAGCCCGGCGGTGCGTGTGCCCGCCAGCCAGATCGTCGCCGACGCCGCCCATATCGCCGAGCAAGATCTGGGCGACGCCGACTCCGCCTGGGCCCTGTGGGGCATGGCGTTTTCGCTGTGGCCGGAGCACGTCGAGGCGCTCGAGCGGCGCATCGGCCTGGATCGCACCCTCGACAAATCCAGCGCTTTGGCACAGGATCTCGAATCCTATGCCGAGCTATTGTTGGACCCCCACGGCCGGTTCGAGGCACTGACCGAGGCGGCGAGGCTGCACGCCGACAAGCTCGACCGCCCCGACCTGGCCCGGCCGCTGTACGCCGAGGCGATCGCGGTAGTTCAGGACGAAGACGATCCACCCGAAGGGCTCGACGAGGCGCGACGCGCGCTTCGGGCCCTGCAGTCGAACCAGGACGGCTAGGCTCAAGGACGGCTCCATGCCACACAGAGCACGGATGAACACAAACTCTCCAACTCGCGCCTTCTGCCCGGGTATGCGCACGCTACTGGCGGCGCTGGCCGCGCTGTGGGTTCTGGGCACCCCGGGCATCGGTCACGCCCAGCAGCCCAACCTTCCGGACTTTCAACTGCAACGGTTTCGCCCGGCGCCCGGGCCCACCGATTACCTGGACGTCTTCGGCACCGGCGTGCCCAAGCACCTGGAATGGGACGCCGGCTTTTATCTGGATTACGCCGACGATCCCATGCAGATCTCGACGCGCAACTACCCGTTTCGACAGACCGTCGACTACCAGTCGACCATGTCGCTGCTGGGAAGCATCGGACTGTATGATCGCTTCGAGGTCGGCCTGCTCATACCTGTGACCGTGCTCCAATCCAGCCAGGAGCTCCAGCCGATCTTGCCGCCGGGCTCGGGCCGCTCGACGGACCTGTCATTGATGGGCCTGAACGACTGGCGCATCACCGGCAAATACCAGATCCTCGATCTGCTCAAAGACGATCTCGGCCTGGCCGTCGTGGGCGCGCTGGACCTGCCGCTGGCGACCACCAACACCCTGACCAGCGACGCGGGCGTGGGCGCCGAGCTCATCGCCGCCGCCGACTACTGGCTGTGGCACGGCATCCGCGTGGGCGCCAACCTCGGCTACCGCTACCGGCCGATGCACGAGGTCATCCGCAGCAGCACGCTGGGCGACGAATTCACCTGGGGCCTGGCGTTCAACGTGCCCCTGTTCATTCGCAGCCTGGACGCGGTGGTCGAGGCCGACGGCGCGCTGAGCCTGGCCAAGGACAAGGGGCTGAGCGGCATCGCTCCCGGCGAGGTCGCCTCCGAGCTCAAATTCGCCGCGCGCTACGCCCTCAACAAGGATTGGACCCTGACCGCGGGCATGGGCACGGGCACCAGTCGCGGCATCGGCTCGCCGGACCTGCGCATGTTCATCGGCGTGGGCGGCTACTGGGTCAGCGGCGGGCGGTGGTCGTTCGACTACGACTCCGACGGCTTTTACGGCGACGCCGACAAATGTCCGGACCAGAACGAGGACATCGACGGCTACCAGGACGACGACGGCTGCCCCGACCCCGACAACGACGGCGATGGCGTGCCCGACACCGTCGACGAATGCCCGGGCACCCCACCGGGCGTCGAGGTGCGCACCGACGGGTGCATCGACAACGACCTCGACGGCGACGGCATCCCCAACTCCCAGGATAAGTGCCCCGACGACCCCGAGGATCAGGAC
Source organism: uncultured delta proteobacterium (assembly GCA_963697525.1). Lineage (GTDB taxonomy): Bacteria > Myxococcota_A > Bradymonadia > Bradymonadales > Bradymonadaceae > Bradymonas. Next base: position 2,966,194 of record OY969087.1, on the reverse strand, counting down.
GGCTTCCAGGACGACGACGGCTGCCCCGACCCCGACAACGACGGCGACGGCATCGCCGACCTGAGCGACAAATGCCCCGACGAGGCCGAGACGCTCAACGGCTTTATGGATGACGATGGCTGCCCGGACAACCCCTCCGAGAAGGTCACGATCACCAAGGACAAGCTGGTCATCGCCGACAAGGTGCACTTCGAGACCGCCAAGGCGACCATCCGCAAGGAGAGCTACGCCATCCTCGACGAAGTCGCCAAGGTGCTGCATCAGAACCACCAGATCAAGCTGCTGCGCGTCGAGGGCCACACCGATGACCGCGGCTCGGATCGCTACAACCAGAAGCTCAGCCAGCGCCGCGCCGAGAGCGTGCGCAAATACCTCGTCAGAAAGGGCATCGACCCCAACCGGCTCATCGCGGTGGGCTACGGCGAGAGCAAGCCCATCGCCGACAACAACACCAAAGAGGGGCGCAGCAAGAACCGTCGGGTCGAGTTCACCATCCTGAAGATGACGAGCAGCGTGCTCAAATGAAGCATCTTTGGTGCAATCAGACGAGCAAGACGCGCGCCATCACCCCCGGACCGGTCGCGGCCTGCGTGCTGGCGACGCTGGTGCTCGCCGCGAGCCTGCTTGGGGGATGCGCCGAGGAAAAGCGGGGCATCGACCTGACCTCGGTGCCCATGCCCGAGGGAGGCTCGGTGCTCACCCTGGCGGTGCTCGACGGCCCCGACCGCCTGGACGTGATCGCGCCGTCGCGGGCGGGCTTCTTCGTGCACCGCAACGACTCGGGCGCCTGGCAACACCTCGATCCGCGCTGGCCCTCCCAACTGCCGCAGAGCCAGTCGGCGCCGCTTCGCGCGCTGGCATCGGCGGGCGAGTCCCTCGATTTTCCGCCCGCCGAGGTGTTCACCGCCTTCGGCGGCCATCTGTGGATGATGACCGGCGTGCCCGGCTCCAACAGCGCCCGCCTGCTGGTCAGCTCCGACGCCGGGCGCACCTGGAAGTTGGTGGGCCTGCCCAAAAAGCCCGAGGCCAAGGCGGACAAGGCCGATCCTGCCGACCCGCCCAAAAAGGGTGATAAGACCAGCGCCCCGTCCCCCAAACCGGTCGCCGTGGCCAGCACCAAGGGCGCGCGGGCGGCGGCCGCCAGCGCGACCACCCCGGCGGCGCGCGCGGCGATGTCGACGCGCTACGCCACCACCGGGCACGTGCGCCTGCTCAACTGGGGCGAATTGGGCCTCTTCCTCATCGACAACACCCATCTGTGGCAGCTCCAGGCCGAGACCGGCAAGCCGCTGGGCGACGATCCCTGGGCGCCGGTCTCGCTGGACGGGGTCGACCGGGACGACAACAAGCACGACGCCCCGCTCCCCCAGGTGCTGCGCCATTATCTGCCGGCCAACCCCACCCGCCCGTTCGAGCTGTTGACCGTGCTCACCGACGACCTGCAAGTCTACCGGCGCCGAAAGGACCAGAAGACCTGGAAGCCGGTCGCCGAGTTGCCCGCGGCGGACCGCCAATTGGCCCCGGTGCCCCACACGGACACGGTGTTGATGCTCACCCCCGAGGGGCTGTTGCGCAGCGAGAACGCTGCCAAGACGTGGACCCCGATCTCGCTGCCCGGCCTGGCCCAGACCAACCCCCAGGGGGTGGCGCTGCAGGTGCTCGGCCCGGCCGACGACGCCCCGGCGGCGGTGTTGGTGGCGCTTGCCAGCGGGGGGATCTACCGCAGCGTCGACCTGGGCGAGCATTGGGACGAGGTACGCCCCCCGGACACCGACGGGCGCGTGGTCACCCAATTCGCCTACAGCGCGCATCGCAACCGCGTGTGGGCGGCCACCCGCGGCTCGGGCGTGCTGCGCTCGCTCGACCGCGGCCAGACCTGGCACCAGATCAACGACGAGCTTCGCGCCACGCGCGCCTTCGACATCGGCGTCGACGACAACGGTGGCTTTCTGCTGGGCAGCGACGCCGGGCTCTTCCGGCTCGTCGGCCCGGCGCACGGTGGCCGCTGGCAGATGCTGCAGAGCCGGGCGACCACGGCCATCCACGTCGACAAGAATAGCGGCGCCATCCTCAACGGCACCGCCTCCGGCGCCATCGTGCGCCTGGAGCCCGACGGCAAGACCACCACCGCCGAGGCCGCCCCCATCGGGGAGGCCGACGAGATCGCCTACCAACCGATGCGCTTCCGAGGCGTCAACGTGCCGCCCGGGGCCATCGTCGAGATCGACGCGCGCCCCGACAGCTCCCAGGTCTTCGCCTGGTCGGCCCAGCAGGGTCCGCTGATGTCCTTGGATGGCGGGGTGTCGTGGACGCGGCTGTCGCTCAACCCCGCGTTTCGCAGCGCGCTGGAGGGCTCGTATTTGTCGAACTTCACCACCGACTTCGACAAGCGCATGTACCTGGTCACCCACAGCATCAACGCCAAGGCGCCCACGCAATTGTGGCGCTCGTACAACAACGGCCAGACCTGGCACGCGGTGTCGAGCTTCACCCACAGCGCGCGGCGCGACGGCGTCTACGTCGCCCGTAGCGCTCAGTATCCCCCGGAGGTATTGTTCAGAGCTCACCAGGATCGCTTCGCCAAGTCCCTCGACGGCGGCAACTCCTGGCGCGACATCCCCGGCCCGTGGACCCAGGGGCGCATCCTCAACTACCAGCTCGACGGGCGCACCCACCTGCTGATCGTCGACACCCACCACGCGGTCAACCTGCTGAAGGTCCACGAGACCGACGAGGAAAAGCCGTCCATCCGCTCCTACGACCTCAAGCCGTCGGCGGCCTTGCGAAGCAGCCACGATACCATCGGCCGGCTGGCCATTCAGGACGGCACGGTCTTTCTGACCACGCCCACCGGCCTCCTCGCCGGCGCCCTGCCCGACGGGCAGCAAAAGATGCCCGACGGGCTGGCGATCATCGTGACCATCGCCTCGATCTTCGTGCTCACGTTGATCGGCTTCGGCTTCCTGCGTTGGAAAGGCTGATCGCTCACAAGTAGTACCCAAACATCAGCATCAACGCGTTGCTGTTGTCCTCGCTGACGCCGCCGTCGAGCACGACGCGCTGTTGGGGAAATTGCGTGCGATAGCGGGTGTAGTCGTAGCGCAGCATCAGGCGTGCGCCCCGATAGCCGCCGGCTGTGGGCAACGAGAAGAGGTTGTAGCCGATCTGGGCGCCGACGCGCACGCCGAAGCCGTAGGCCGCGCCGTTGGCGCCGCTGGACTCGTTGATGGAAAACACCGGCAACGCGCTCAGGTCCCCATCCAGGGTCCACGCCCGGGCGGCGTTGGTCCAGCCCAGTCCCAGGCGCAGCTCGCCGCCGATATACCGGTGGCCGGTATAGGTGCGGTTGGGCTCGACGATGTAGCTGTCGGCCCGACCACCCAGACCCACGTCCAGGTGCAGCCGCTGGCTCAGCGGGCGGCGCACCGTCAGGCGCGCGGCCAAAAAGCTCGCCTTGGTCGCCGGCTGGCGCTGCAGTTCGTGGGCGTAGGTGGCGTTTTTGGCCGCCCCATAGCCGCCCTCCCCTTGCAGGAGCAAGCTGGCGTCGAACGACTTGAAATCGTACAGATCCGCCGAAAAATGAAGCGCCCCGCCCAGATAGGGGTTCGGCGCATGGGTGACCGTGCCCGAGTTGACCCGCATGGTCATCGAACGGCTGACCAACCAGGGGCCGACGGACACGTTGACGCCGGCCGCCGAGGCCTTGCCGCCCCCGGCATCCTGGGCGTGCGCCAGGGCGGCCATGCTCGAGACCAGCGCCACCGACAACACCGCCAGGGCGCGACGACACATCAATGGCTTATTCATAGCTGGCCCCCTGTTCGATCCAGGTCTTCACCATGGTGATCTGGGCGTCGGTGAGCTTGCCCGTGGGGGGCATCAGCAAGGGCTCCTGGGCGCTCAGACGGGTAAAGAAATCGCTGTTGGACGGGTCGCCGGGGGTGACCAGCGGGATCTGGTCGCGAAGCGCGGTCACCCCGTCGAGCGCGGCCTTGACCTGGGCGTCGGTGGCGGCGCTGTCGCCCTGGACCTTGAAGTTGGTCGTGCTGGCGGCGCCGTGGCAGGTCGACGCCGTCGAGCACGACGCGCGCACCAGGTTGGCGACGTCGTGAAACGTCGGCTGACCGGAATTACCGTTGTTGGTACCTCCGCCGCCGCCACCACCGCCGTCGCCTCCGCCGCCGGTGCCGTTATTCGATCCCGCGTTGGGAGAATCCATCAATTTCGGCGGGACACATCCCGCCAGAGCCAGCGCAGCCGCGCACACTCCAATCAGCTTCCAAACCCGCATGTTGCTCTCTCTGTCAGTTCGCTGGTGCTTGTCTACTTACTGCAACCTAGGCCTGCTTCATCTACATTCCCCCTGCACACACTTGAGTTTTTGCTCCTGGGGACAGTCGGCGTCGGTGCTGCAGGTGAACACGCTGTTGTCCCACCGTAAATAGGGAATGACCACCCGGTCGTTGGTCTGCGGCGGATTGGGCCCGCGGAAGACCACGCGGTTGACGATGGCGTCGTAGTCGTACCCGTCGGCGCGGCTGCGCGGCATGTCGGTGATGGTGCCCGTGCTGATCGAGCCGTGCTTGACCACGATGGTCTGGGGCGCGGCCTCCCCGCGCAGGCGCAGGCCCGAGGCGATGCCGGCGGTGGCGTCGGCGATGCCCCGCAGGGTGTTGGTGATGTCGGTCTGACACACCGATCCACCGTTGCCGCCGGTCTCGTTGACGATCTCGGCGATGGCGTGGGCGACCTCGGAGGCCGTGCCGCACTGCTCGCCGGGGGGCCAATACAGGCCGAAGGCCGTCGCTCCCACGTTCGGCGCCAGCAGGTAGTCGATCCACGGCTGGGTCTCGGCCTCCATCTGCTGCTGCTGGGTGGCGGTCAGCGTCAGGTTCTGGTTGCCCAAAAAGTCGAGCTTGTCCTTGAAGAATTGGTCCTCCTCGTCGGTCACCGCGATGACCACGACGGAGGCGTCCGGGCGAAATTTGTCGGTGGCCCCGGCCGTGCGCGGCAGCGCCCGGTCGATCGCCGCCACGCCCATGGTCATGGTGAACTCGGAGTTGGTCCCGTTGACCTGGTTAAGCCGGTTGGCCAACGTGGCCGGGTCGCGCGTAAAGTCACCGCCCACCAGCGCGCCGTTGCCGCCACCCTGCATCGGCACCGACGGGCAGACGTCGTTGGGGCCGGGAAACATCCCCCCGCTGATCGGCGGCCACAGGTTGCGGAAGTCCTGGGACAAGTCGGTGTCGTTGGCGATGCCGTTGCAATCGACGCCGGTCACACCCACCCGCCAGTCGACGTTGGCCTGGTTGAGCAGGTTGGTAAACTCGGTCGAAAAGTTCGACAGCGCGGTCTGCTCGTCGCTCATCGAGCCGGAGGCGTCCAGCGAGATGATGATGTCGACCTGCGGACGGGCGGTGATCTTGTAGGAGACGCAGTCGGGGGTGAGCGTGTCGCTGGTGCTGCCGAGCGACGGTCCCCCGGTCAGGTCGTCGATGCGAAAGCCGGTCTCGGCGCTGTCGTCCTGGTAGGCGGTCAGGGTGGCGAACGCCCCCACCACCAGGTACTGGCTCTGCGAGCGACTGACGACCTCGTAGACGAAGAGCGTGGGCGCGCTGGCGTCGCCCGGAAAGCTGTCGGTCAAGCCGTGGGAGACGTCGGACTCGGGCACCCCTGCCAGAGCGGCGAGCACCTTGTCGCGCGCGCTGCCCAGGTCGGTGCCCGCGGGCAGGTCGATGATCGAGCCGACCACGGCCTTGGTGCCGTCGTGGGTGGTCACCTGCCGGCCCGAGGAGCGCCGCGCGGCGCCGGCGTATACGCCCTGCACCGCCGCGGTGACGTCGTCGGCCAACAGCGCCGGATCGGTCTGGCTGTTGGCCGGCGCGAGCGAGGCGACAAAGCCGGTGTAGGTGTTGGGCGCGTCGCCGAAGACGTGGGCGACCGCCGAACCCGACGCAAACGTCACCGCCGAGGCGGTCACGCTCGCCTCGGTCGCCAGCTTGTAGTCGGCGCCGGCGTCCTCGATGAACTGCGGCTGGGTCAAGTTCTGCATATCCGACGGGCGGCAGTCGCGATACTGGGCCTCGTCCTGGTCGGGGGTGCCGTCGCCATCGCTGTCGGCGGCGCACGGGTCGGACTCGCCCTGCGCGCAGGACAGGTCGAACCCGTTGGTGCACGTGCCGATCTGGCCGTCGCCGTTGGCGTCCTCGACGCCGTCGGTCAGCCCGTCACCGTCAGTGTCCTCGTTGTTGGGATCCATGCAACCCGAGGCGACCTCGGCGCCGTCGTCGACTCCGTCGGCGTCGGTGTCCGGGTCGAGCGGGTCGGTGCCCTGGTCGATCTCGGCGCCGTCGTCGAGCCCGTCGACGTCGGTGTCGCTCTCGCGCGGGTCGGTCTCGCCACTTCCCGGATCGAAGGTGCAGTTGTGGTTGGCGTCCTCCTCGCCGTCGAGCAGGCCGTCGCCATCGGTGTCTTCCTGGTAGGGGTGGGTGCCGAGCTGGCACTCGCAGGCATTGTCCAGCCCATCGTTGTCGCTGTCCACGCCGCTCGCGCAGCGCTCGACGACGTCGCTGGCCGTATCCGCCCCGGCGTCGGCCCGGGGGCCCGCATCTGACCCCGTCGAGCCGCCGGAATCGGCGCTGCCCGCGTCCAGGCGCCCGGCATCGCGGTGGCCCGCATCCCAGCCGCCGGCGTCACCGCCCGACGAGGCCGTCATACATTGGCCCGTCAGCGGGTTGAACGCCTCGCCCGCGGCGCAACTCGACGCACCCGAGCCGTTCCCCGAGTTCGAGGCGTCGCTACATCCCCCGAGCACCCCCACCAAAAGCGCGGCGCTCAGGAGCATAAAAAGTCGATTTCGATGTGGGACCGGCATGAGTTCCACCATCATTCAGAGCCGTTCAGTCGAATTTCCAAGCGGTAGAGCGCGAGCATCATAACGAAAGAGCACGCGTCTGTCAGGTATTGAGAGCCGTCCACGCCGGTTGTTCTGCCGTATTCCGGGTGTATTCAAATCATCTAATTTTCGGCTCGTTTGGACCGCTGTCTCGTCTCTTCGACCAAACATACGACCGGCACCATAACGCATCCACAAGCGCTTGTCAGGTGTTTTCGACAAAAATCGACAAAGTTCGACGCCCGTATTCTCGATGCAAGTTACGCACAGGTATGCGCGGAGTTTTCCGGGTTCATCACGCGGGAGGACGCTGGTTTCGCGGGGGGCGCTGGTTTCGCGGGGGGGCGCTGGTCGCGGTGACGCTGAGGGATGCCGCGGAGGCGCCGCGGATGGGCGCGGAAGAATCGCGGCGGCGCTGTGTTCCTTGCTCATACGGGAGTCGAGGGTTAAGTGCGTGCACAAGTCCCCACACGGCACGCTGCCCAAGCTGCCCTCGCACCGAGGGATTCGCCGTGGAATATGGTGAATGTCTCGGCTAGGATGCCGCCCAAATTCAGTCTCCCCACTCTACGCGTCATGAAAAAAGCCCTGAATCCTCGATTTCCCCATGGCGAGACCCTCACCATCGGCGAGCACGAGCTGACGCCGGCCGAGGTCGTCGAGATGCTCGAGCCCCGGCTCACCGAGCGGCGCCGTGCGCGCATCGACGAGGTGGTCGCCCGGCGCACCTGCGAGATCGCCTGTGTGTTCGACGGGCCCTACGATATGGGCAACGTCGCCGCGGTGCTCCGCACCGCCGAGGGGCTGGGCATCCAGCCCATCCACATCATCGACACCCAGCCCAAGGCCATGGCCGCGAAGACGCGCGTAAGCCAGGGCGCCGAGAAATGGCTGGACGTCCAGCGGTGGCGCGATCCCGCGGCGACCATGCGCCACCTCAAGGAGCGCGGCTACCAGATCTGCGCCACGCACCTGGAGGCGTCGCGCCCGCTGGCCGAGATCGACTTTACCCAGCCCACCGCCCTGGTGATGGGAAACGAGCACTCCGGGGTCAGCCCCCAGACCCTGGAGGCGGCGGACATCCGCTGCATTATCCCCATGGCCGGCTTCTCGCAGAGCTATAATATCTCGGTGGCCGCGGCGCTTACCCTGTACCACGTGCGCCGCTGGCGCATCGATCACCTGGGGCGCGAAGGTGAGCTGGGCGAGCGCGAGCGCGACATCCTGCGCGCGCACTTTTATCTGCGCGCCGTCGACCGCGCCCAGGCCTATCTCGAGGAGCTTCTCGAGCGGCGTGTTTGATGCTCTTGACGCCTCGTATGACCTCGTGTAGGGTCTGGCGTCCTTCAGCCCGGTCCTCGCGCGTGCCGCGGGGCTCGTATGAAGCTAGAAATTTGCGGCGGGCTGCCACTGTTGGTCAGTCGGTCATCGACCGGACCCGCGGCCCCCAACGATTGCGATAGATTATTTCAGGAGCTCAGCCATGTACGCAGTCATCAAAACCGGCGGTAAACAATACCGGGTCCAGCCCGGGGACGAATTCAACGTCGAGAAGCTCGGGGATGCCGAAGTCGGCGCCGAGGTTACATTCGACCAGGTGCTCGCCGTCGGTGACGGCGAAGATCTGTCGGTGGGCCAGCCCGTCGTCGATGGCGCCAGCGTCACCGCCCAGATCGTCGAGCACGGTCGCGGCAAAAAGCAGATCATCTTCAAGAAAAAGCGCCGCAAGAAATTCCGCAAAAAGCGCGGCCATCGTCAGCCGTACACCCGCGTTCGCATCACCGACGTCACCGCCGGCTGATCGACGAGCGTCGAAGGCATATTGACTCAATCTCGAGCATCCACGGAGCGTTGCAATGGCTCATAAGAAGGGACAGGGTAGTACTCGTAACGGCCGCGACTCCAATCCACAGTATCGCGGCGTCAAAGCTTACGGCGGTGAGTTCGTCAAAGCCGGCGGCATCATCGTGCGCCAGCTGGGCACCAAGTTCCACCCCGGGCTCAACGTCGGCCTGGGCAAGGACTACACGATCTTCGCCAAGAAAGACGGCCACGTGCACTTCCGTAACGTCGCCGGCGGCCGCAAGGTCATCTCGGTGATCCCGGTCGACGAGCAGGCCGCTGCCGAATAAGGCTCGCGGGCCGCTAAGAATCTGACGCCCCTGTTCCACGTGTGTGGTGGTTCAGGGGCGTTGCTATTTTGGACCCACCATGTTCGTAGACGAAGCAAAAATCGAGGTCGCCGCCGGCCGCGGCGGTGACGGGATCACGTCCTTTCGCCGCGAGAAATACGTGCCCCGCGGCGGGCCCGACGGCGGCGACGGCGGCAAGGGCGGCGACGTCATCCTGGTCGCCTCGACCAACCAGCATACGCTGAGCGACTTTCGCCACCAGCGGCGCCTCAAGGCCGGCAACGGCCGGCCCGGTGAGGGCGCAAACCGCACCGGCGCCAACGGCGACGATCGCGTCGTGGAGGTCCCCGAAGGCACGCTGATCTACGACGACGAGACCGGCGAGTTGTTGGTCGATCTGATCGAGGAAGGCCAGCGCTTTACGGTCGCCCACGGCGGCGACGGCGGCCGGGGCAACGCCCGGTTCAAGTCGTCGACCAACCGCGCGCCGCGCCGCTCGACGTCCGGCTTCGACGGCGAATCACGCATGCTGCGCCTGGAGCTCAAGCTCATCGCCGACGTCGGCCTGGTGGGCTATCCGTCGGTGGGCAAGTCGACGATCATCTCGACGGTGTCCAGCGCGCGCCCCAAGGTCGGCGCCTACCCGTTTACCACGCTCACGCCCAACCTGGGGGTGGTCCAGTGGACGCCGATGGACGAATTCACCATCGCGGACATCCCCGGCATCATCGAGGGGGCCCACGAGGGCAAGGGCCTGGGCATCCAATTCTTGAAGCATATCGAGCGCACCAACGTCATCGTGCACGTGCTCGAGGTGCTGCCGGAGGCCGAGGCGGAGGCGTCCGGGCGCGATCCCATCGCCGATTTCGAGGTGCTTCGCCGCGAGTTGGCCAAGTACAACTCCGAGCTGCTCGAGCGCCCGGAGCTGGTCTGTCTCAACAAGATCGACCTGCCCTACGTCGCCGAGCGCGCCGAGGAGCTACGCGCCTACTTCGAGGATGAACTGGGGCTGCCGTTTGTGGCCATCTCGGCGGCGACGCGCCAACGTATGGACGCGTTCACCAAGATGCTCGGCCACGCCGTCAAGGAAGGCGGCTTCGACAGCCCCGCCGGGGAGTGGTGGGAGCAGTAACGAGCAGCGCTAGGCGGCGTCCTCGCTGCGATCGGTCAGCTCCTCTTGCTTCTCGCGCAGCGCCTGACGGCGCTCGCGACGCTTGCGCAAGTCCTGCGCCTCGTTCTCCGCGGCGCGTCGGCCCATGAAGAAGCCGGCGAACATTCCGATGAACAACACGATGGGGATGTAGAAGATATGGGCACTGGTCATGTGGACACCTTATGGAGCGATCGAGTGATCGAGTGATTGGGTGATCGAGTGATTGAGTGATCCAGTCAGGGGCAGCTCTGCGGGTCAGTCGCCGACGTTTTCGAAGACCTCGTCCATGCGGCGCTCGAGCTCGTCGATCTCGCGGTCGACCTTGCGCTGGCGGCGCATGGTCACGACGATGAGCCCGAAGATGAGCACCCACAGCACGAAATAGGCGATGAGGGCCAGCGTGCCGCCGGGAAGCGACGTCTCCTGGCCGGCCAGCGAGCGCGTGGCCGCCTGGCCTTGTTGGGCGAAGGCGCTCGCCGCGAACAACAGGGCCAGCGCGAAGGTTTGTAGCGATACGATATACTTCATCGGTCTCGAGTCCTCGTCCACATCAGAGAGCAGACCGGATCGGATCAGTTGGTGGGCGCGCCCAACACGTGGGCGGCGTCCTCGACGTCGAGGTAGAGCTGGTCGAGCTTGCGCTCGGTCATGCGCACTCGCAGCCGCAGCCACAGCAAGATGACGAAGAGGCCCAAAAAGGCGAGCATCGCCACCGAGAACGCCACCTTCATCGGCGGGGCCAGTCCGCCGCCGCCCTGCCGCTCGACCACCGGATGCAACCCGCCCCACTTCTGCACGGCGTAGTGAATGACGGGGATGTCCACGAACGCGATGACCGCGAGCACCGCCGCGATCTTGCGCACCTGCTCGCTCTGACCGGAGAAGGCGCGCAGCAAGCCATAGCCGCCGTAGAGCAAAAACAGCACGAAGGTCGCGGTCAGTTGCGGGTCCCACGTCCAGGCCACGCCCCAGGCCTTATAAGCCCAGATCGGCCCGGAGATGAGCACGTAGACGCAAAAGAGCAGGCCGACCTCCACCCCGCTGAGCGCCGCCATATCCCACACCCGGTTGGGCTTGAGCAGATACAGCAGGCTGGCCACCGAGGTGATCGTAAAGCCTGCATACATGACCATGGCGGCGGGCACGTGCACGTAAAAGATCTTCTGGACGATGCCCATGGTCACCTCGACCGGAGCATAGAAGAAGATCAGATACAGCGCCGAGGCAAACGCCAGCGCGGTGAACACCACCAGGGCGGGAAAAAGTTTTTCGATCGCGCGAATCATCGGTCGTCGACGGGTTGTCGAGAGGGCGACGGACACAGCCTCCGCAAGATAACGCCACGAGGCTGCCATTGCATTCCCGCTTGCGATTATCACAGCCACCGCGGCCGAACAACGAAGAACCGGGCGCGTGCCCGGCGACGCCCAAGTTCGCTCTGCGATTGGGCCTCAGATCTTTTTCGCAGTTAGCGCCCCCGCGTGGCTTGTCCTGCGGGACGCCTAGATCGGAGGCTAGCCAGAATCGGCTTTTCTCCCTCCCTCCGCGCGAGGCGCGCGCAGCGCGCCGAGCCGACGGCCGGCTCCGGCATCCGGCTCCGGCATCCGGCCACGGCTCCGGCTCCGGTCCCGGCTCCGGCATCCGGCCCCGGCTCCGGCTCCGGTCCCGGCATCCGGCCACGCTTCTAAAGCTGGGCGTTCTGGCGCTTTCGAACAACGCGCGCTCGACGCGGGCTGTCGAGCATCGAAGCGAGCAGCTTCGCCCACGGCGATATGTGGCTCAAACCGACATGGAAAATGGTCATCGAGCACACACTCTTGGTGCTGTGCGAACCCCTGCTGGACATGGAGGCGTTTGACGCCTTCGACGACTGAGCCCGCAGTCGACGCCGTCACTCTTTCGAAAAGGCGTCCCGCCGCAGCGCACGCGCTGCGGCAAGCCAGACCTGGAAGGATCTGGCACCGAAAAAGGCGCCCGCCACCGTGGGGGAAAGGGGGTGATACGCTCGTTCGCGCGCCGCCAACCGCTCAAAGCTCCCAGATTGGCCGTGTAGCTACTGCGACGGCGATCATTGATCGAACCTGGGGCGACGTGTGCCCGTGAACGTGAACGTGCACGTGGCCGTGAACCGCAGTTTCACCTGCTTGGCTTCCGCCGGAAACGACACCGCTCCGAGCGCTCGACACTGCTCGACTCGCAGACCTACGCCCCATCGACCATTTTTGCAGTCAAACAGCCGTGCACGTGCACGGCCACGTTCACGGGCATCATCGACCTCGATTGCCGCTTGGGCTCACAGCGAGTCTACCAGCGGACGATGATCACACCCGGCGCCCACCCGTTTGATTGCGTGACCTACGGGGCTGCGGTATAGTGCCCGAGGCTACCTACCAGGGCTGAGAACCGGACCCCCGCGACGCGGTTATTATGATTCCGAAGAGGATCTTCGAACAATCGATCCAGCGCTATTTCAAGCCGATCGTGCCGTATCTCGAAGACAGCTCCGTCAGCGAGATCATGATCAACGGCCCGGACGACATCTGGATCGAGGTCAGCGGTAAGCTGCGCCACACGGACGCCAAATTCGACACCGTCGACGACCTGATGGGCGGGGTCAAAAACATCGCCCAATACGTGGGCAAGACGCTCAACGAGCTCAACCCGCGCATGGACGCCCGCCTGCCCGACGGCAGCCGCGTCCACGTGGTTCTGCCGCCGTGCGCGCGCAACGGCGTCTGCGTGGCCATCCGCCGGTTTGGCACGTTCTCGCTGAACATGGACAAGCTCATCGAATTCGGCAGCGTCACCCCCGCGGCCTCCGAATTCATCGACATCTGCGTCAAGATGAAGCGCAACCTGGTGGTCGCCGGCGGCACCGGCAGCGGAAAGACCTCGCTGCTCAACTGCATCTCGCTGCTCATCAACCCCGACGACCGCATCATCGTCATCGAGGACTCCACCGAGCTGCAGATGCAACAGCCGCACGTGGTCATGATGGAGGCGCGCAAGCCCGACGCCCGCGGCCGCGGCGAGGTCTCCATCGGCGATTTGTTCCACTCGGCGATGCGCCTGCGCCCCGACCGCATCGTCATCGGTGAGATTCGCGGCGGCGAGGCGCTGTCGTTGCTCCAGGCGATGACCTCGGGCCACGGCGGTTCCATGACCACCACCCACGCGACCTATCCCGACGACACGTTGCGCCGCCTGGAGACCATGGCGATGATGTCCAGCGTGGAGCTGCCCCTGCGTGCGCTGCGCAGCCAGGTGGCCTCGGCGGTGCAGGTGATCGTGCAGACCAGCCGGTTCAACGACGGCTCGCGCAAGATCACCCATATCGTCGAGGTGCTCGACCTGGCCGAAAACGGCGAATACCAAATTCACCCGCTGTTCAAATTCGTCCACCGAGGCACCGAAGACGACGGCACGGTCATCGGCCAGCTCGAGCCCAGCGGCAATTTGCCGACGTTTCTCGAGGAGGCCGAGGCCCAGGGTATCCACATCGACCGAAACTGGTTTCAGCCACGTTGACGCTGCCCAGCGCGCCCGCAGCTGACCCCGGCCCCGCCGGCACGACTGCCCGGCGCGCCCAATGCGACGCTAACCCCACGAGCTCATGTCCGACGATAGATTCAAACAGGCACGACGAAGCCTGATCGACCGCAATAAACAGCGCCAGCAGCAGGATAGCCAGGCGCCGTTTGGCGACGACGACTTTGATGAGGATGAAAAGACTCTGATGGTCAACGTCGATCAGTTCCAGAGCCCGGGCGGCGGTGGGCGCAACACCCCACCGGCGTCGCATGGCGAGGCCGACGACTTCGCCGACGCGGCCACCCAGATGGTCGATCTCAACTCACTGGGCGGCGGCGTCGACGAGAGCACCGCGCCCCACCGCGAGGCTCTGTCGGTCGGCGGCGCCTCCCCGGGCCCGGCCGCTCAGGGCCCGGCCGGCCAACAGCAGGTGTTCTCGCCGGGCGGCGGCGCCGAGTCGGGCTATGAGGGCAAGACCGACTTCATCAACATCAACGACTTCGTCCAGCAGGGCGCCGAGTTCGCCCCCGACTCCCAGTCGGCGGGCTACGAGGGCAAGACCGCCTTCGTGCATATCGACGCGCTGCAAGGCGCCCCCGGAGGACCGGGCGGCGCCCCGCCAGCGGGCATGCCCCCGTCGCAGGGCAATGTCGCCGGTGACCAACTGCTGCACCAGAGCTATCAATTCGGCCCGGAGGCCATCCAGCAGGGTGAGGTCACCCTGATCTTCGCGCAGAACCCCCTGGGTCGCCAGGTGGTGCTGCGCCAGGTGTGGGCGGGTGACGCCACCCAGATGCCCGCCGAGATGCGCCAGCGCATCGCCCAGATCGACGCGCTCGACCATCCCCGGCTGGTCAAGCTCAACGGCGTGGTCGCCACCCAGACCGGCCTGTGGGCGGACCTGCAGCGCCCCGAGGGCTACCGGCTGTCGGCCGTGCTCCAGCAGCACGGTGCCCAGGATCCCGAAAATGTGGCCACCTGGGCGGGCCAGATCGCCGAGGTCCTCGACCTGATCCACTCCGCCGGGCTGGTCTACGCCAACCTGACCCCCGACGCGGTGTGGATCCAGGAGGACAACTCGGTGGTCCTCGAGCCCTTCGACCTGCTCAGCTTCGAGCGCCGCGGCGACCTCGGCGAGTTCGGCGCCCCCGAGCTCAAGCGCCCCTCGCAGGAGCAGATCCTGTCGCCGGCGACCGACGTGTACAGCCTGGCGGCGGTGGCCGCGGCGGCGCTGACCGGCCTGCCCTTCCACACCGAAATGCTGGCCAATATGGAGGACCAGAAGCTCGCCGGCAAATTGCGCAGCGCCATGTCCGGCGACCCCGGCCTGCGCCCGCAGACTGCCGCGGAGTTCGCCGCGGGCCTGTCCGGGGGCGGGTTTTCGCTGGGCGGGCTGAATCTGGCCGAGCTGGACATCAAGATCGTCGCTGCCATCGCCATACTTCTGCTCGGCGGCTTTGCCGGCTACATGTACTGGAACCGGCAGCAGGCGCGCAACGCGGCGGCCCTGGCCCACCAGCAGCAAGTGGCCAACCAGCCTCCCGCCGCCCAGCAGGCTGCGAGCGCTCAACCGGGCGACAAGGCCGGCGCGGCTGACAAGGGCGCCGCCGGCGCCGACAGCGCCCCCAAGGCCGCGGCGGGCGCCCCCGGCGAGGTCCAGCAGGACCCGCGCCTCAAGATCGTGACCAGCTACCAGAAGAATCCGCCCAAAGGCGCCGAGACGTCCGACGACGCCGACAAGCTGCCCACCGGCAAGGCCGCCGTCGCTGCCGCCGCGGCCAAGCTCGACGCCGCGCGCCAACATATCGCCAGCGCCAAGAAGCTCGCCTCGCGCCAGGACCGCCTCGACGAATATACCGAGGCGCTCCAGAAGGTCACCCTGGCCATTCGCCTCAACGGCGGCAAGCCCACCGACGAGGAGCAGAAATTGCTCGACGAGCTGTACTCCCAGAAGGTCGTGACCACCTACGTCGACGAGCTGCGCAAGCGCATCGCCGACGCCATCGACAAGGGCTCGGTGGGAGACGCCAAATTCCCGTACAAACGGCTGTACTCCCTCGATTATCACGCCAACGCCATCGACTTCTTCAATTCGAGCAGCAACCCCGAGGTCAAGACCGTGCACCAGCCGTCTAAGACCGACGACGCAGCCAAGGACAAGAAGTAGTCCCCCAGGCTCGGCACGTGTGCCAGATAGTTAGATCCAAACGCCGCGTGGCGCGTTGACAGCAGAGTTGGCCCGCCCACCTGATGTATTCGAGGACGCGCACGCGACGCAGGAGATGAACATGATGACCCAATCGACCTCGCAGCCCTCCACCGCTTCCCGGCGGCCCTCCGGCGCACTTCGCGCCGGGTTGGTGGCGGCACTGCTGGCGGCCATGGCGCTGCCGGCGTGTGGCGACCAGCAGCAAAATACCGGCCCGAAGCTCTATCAATTCAAGCTGGAGGTGTCCGTGACCGACGAGGACGAAAATCCCGTGCCCAAGGCGCCGGTGGTCCTCGACGGCAAAACGGTCGGCTACACCGACGCCGACGGCGAGTTCAAAGCCTTTTTGACCGACCAGGAGGGCAAGAAGGTCCAAATCGGCCTCGGCGAGATGGACCAGTACATCCTGCCCGATGACGTCACCCACACCGAGACCCTCAAGCGCACCAAGTCGCTCAAGGGCAAGATCACCCCGGTGCCGGTGTCTCTGCAGGCGACGGTGCGCTCGGCGCGCAAGAGCTACCTGATGTGGCTGGAGGTCACGTGCGGGAAATATCTGGACGCCTCCAAATGTCATGATCTACCGGTGATGTACAAAGGCAAGGAGGTCGCGCGCACCGACGCCGAGGGCCGGGCCCACTTCAGCTTCGAGGCCGTGCCCGAGGACACCGTCAAGGTCAGCATTCACACGCCCAAATACGTGCCCAAACCCGGCGACGACGACGATGCGTCGTTTGTGATGAAGCCCGCCGACCCCACCTACGACGTCAAGCTCGGCCTGGACTCCCAGGTGCTGGTGCTCAAAGAGACGTTCGACGACCCGGTGGCGGCGGCCAACGCCAAGACGAAGAAAACGAGCCACCATCATCGCCGGCGGCGCCATCATCATCGCCGCCACCACACGTCGCACCATTCGTCGCATCACAAGAAGAAAAAGAAGAAGAAGAAAAAAGATCCCGGCGTCATCCAATTGTGGTGACCAACCATCACCCGGCCCCATCAGCGGGCCGGGCCCCCCTGGACCCGTCGCAGACGTCTCATGGCACAGCCCACCCCTGACAAGCTGTCCGACCGCTTCGGGCGCACGATCTCGTATCTGCGCGTCTCCGTCACCGATCGCTGCAATTTTCGCTGCGTGTACTGCATGCCCGCCGAGGGCATTCCCCACGCGCCGCGCAAGGAGCTGCTGACCTTCGAGGAGATCACCGAGGTCGTCGAGGCCTTCGCCGCCGAGGGCGTCACCCGGGTGCGCATCACCGGCGGCGAGCCCCTGGTTCGCGCCGACGTGCCCCGCCTGGTGGAGATGATCAAAGGGGTCGACGGCATCGAGCGGGTGGCCATGACCACCAACGCCTTTTTGCTCGAGCGCCACGCCCACGCCCTGAAGGCGGCCGGCCTGGACAGTCTCAACATCAGCCTGGACACCCTCGACGCCGATCGCTTCCGCGAGATCACCCGCGTGGGAAGCCTCGAGCGCGTGCTCGGCGGTATCGAAGCCGCCCGCAACGCGGGCTTCGACCAGATCAAGCTCAACGCCGTCATCGTTGGCGGGTTCAACGACGACGAGATGCCCGAGCTGGTGCGCTTTGGCATCGAGCGCGACATGATCATGCGCTTTATCGAGTTTATGCCCATCGGCGATACGGTATGGGCGCGTGGCAAGGGCGAGTGCGTCCCAGCCAAAACGATGCGCGCCACCCTCGGCGAGCACTGGCGCCTCGAGCCCGATCCCACCCGCTACGGCAAAGGCCCGGCGCGCTACTGGCGGCTGCACGGGCCGGACACCCCCGCCGAGGGCCACCCCTTTGGCATCATCGCCGCGGTCACCGAGTGCTTCTGCGCCGGGTGCAACCGCGTGCGCCTGACCTCACAAGGGGGGCTGCGCGCCTGCCTGGCCGACGATCACGAGGTCGATCTTCGCGAGGTGCTGCGCACCATCGACCAGCCCCAGCCTCGCCGCCAGGCGCTGGTCGGGCGCATCCAGCAGGCGCTGTACAACAAAAAAGAGCGCCACGCCTTCGACATCGACGGGGGCTCGGTGACCGCCAAGCAGATGACCGCCATCGGCGGGTAAGCAACGGGCGCGAATCGCCGCTGGCGCAGATATTGCGCCATGTTGCGCCCTCTGACAATCCATGTCTGAACCTTGTCATCGGCTTCGTTTTTCAGTAACGAAGGAGTCGGTTGATTAGAAGCCCTCCAAATGGCTTGCCATCAACCCGCACGTGGTTCCGTTTGCATCATCCACAAGGTGCTGCGACTCGAGGAATGAAAATACGCGTGCGCCCGTTGTCCAGACGCGACCCGCGTGCTGACTGACCGGAGGCGGTACAGAATGGAATCCAGACGAAACGACTATCTTGAAGATCCCCTGGACGAATTAGAAGATTCACCGTCGTCGGGCGAAGGCATCGGCAATTGGCCCATCGTCGTGGGACTGCTCGTGGCCGTCGCCCTGGTGGCGTGGGTCGTCTTCGACGGGCTGAAGACCGAGACGTATTTTTACACCGTCGACAAAGCGGTGGCCCAGGGCAACGCCCTCGTCGGCCAGCGCGTGCGCATCAAAGGCGAAGTCGAGCCGGGCACCATCCAGGGCAATAAGGGTGAGCTGTACCGCAAGTTTCGGATCGCCGAGAAAGGAAAGACCATTTGGGTGACCTACGACCGTGCGTTGCCCGACACCTTCAAAGAAGGCGTGCAGGTGGTCGCCCAGGGTAAGGTCAACGACAAGTACACCCTGGTGGCCGACGAGGTCATGGTCAAATGTCCCAGCCGCTACGAAGGTGGGCCCTCCCAGCCCGCCGGTGTCCCCCAAGGGGGGTCGCAGGCAATGCGCTGACTCACCGCTTCCCCAACCCCCCTGATATCCGATGAATACAATCGGCTCTTTTGCGATCTACTTCGCCCTGTATGCGGCGCTGGTGGGAACGGCGCTGGCCTTCGTGGCCGGCCGCACCGGCTCGCGCCGCTTTCTTCACGCCAGCCGGTTTGCGGCGTTTACCACCTTCGGCGCCGTGGCCATCGCCGCCACCGTGCTGCTGCACGCGCTGATCACCCACGACTTCAGCCTGGAGTACGTGGTCAACAACACCGACAAGACGATGCCGTTGTTCTACCTCATCGGCGCGTTCTGGGGTGGACAGGCCGGCAGCCTCTTGTTCTGGGTGACGGTGGTGGGCTTTTTCACCACCCTGTGCCTGTGGGTCTACCGCGACTCCTACCAGGAATTTATGCCCTGGGTGACCATGGTCTGCCTGGCCCTGATGGCCGGGCTATTGGTCATCCTGGCGTTTGGCTCCAACCCGTTCGACGCCTACCAGGTCATCCACCACCCCACCACCGGTGAGGGGCTCAACCCCATCTTGCAGACCCCCAAGATGGTCATGCACCCGCCGTCGCTGCTGACCGGACTGTCCTCGATGACCGTGCCGTTTGCGTTCGCGCTGGCAGCGCTGATCACCGGGCGCTCGGACTCGAAGTGGGTGGAGGCGGCGCGCGCCTGGATTCTGGTGCCGTGGCTGTTTCTGACCATCGGCAATATCCTGGGCGGCATGTGGGCCTATGAGGAGCTGGGCTGGGGCGGCTACTGGGCGTGGGACCCGGTGGAGAACGCCGCGTTCATGCCCTGGCTGATGTCCACGGCGCTCATCCACTCGCTGATGATCCAGGAGCGCCGCGACATGCTCAAGCGGTGGAACGTGGTGTTGATGATCGCGACCTACGTGCTCACCGTCTTCGGCACCTACATCACCCGAAGCGGGCTCATCCAGTCGGTGCACAGCTTCGCCCAGAGCACCATCGGCCCGTACTTCCTGACCTTCCTGCTCAGCGTCATCGTTGTCAGCCTGGCCCTGTTGGTCTGGCGTTGGAAGGGGCTCAACAGCACCAATAGGCTCGACAGCGTGGCCAGCCGGGAGGCGAGCTTCATGCTCAACAACTGGCTGTTTTTGGCCATGACCGTGGTGGTGCTCTTCGGCACCCTGTGGCCCAAGATCAAGGAGGGCATCACCGGCCAGAAGGTCGCCGTGGGCCCGCCGTGGTACAACCGCTGGATGATCCCGCTGGCGATCCTCATGTTGGTGATGATGGGCGTGGGCACGGTCATCGCCTGGCGACGGGCGACCTGGAAGAACTTCCGGCGCGACTTCGTCGGCCCCCTGCTGGGCACGGCCATCGCCAGCCCGCTGCTGTTGGGGAGCTACTGGATGTTGCGCGGCCGCTACCTGAACGTCGTGCCCAGCGGGCTGACCCAATTTTACACCATCAGCGTCATCACCGGATGCGTGTTCGTGACCTCGACCATCGTCCAGGAATTCTACCGGGGCATCTCCGCGCGCCGGCGCGCCCACGGTGAATCGGTCATCGACGCGCTGCTCAAGTTGTTCCAGAAGCAGCGGCGCCGCTACGGCGGCTACATCGTCCACATGGGCCTGGTGTGCGCGTTTTTGGCCTTCTCGGGCAACGCCCTGAAGGTCGAAAAGGACGTCGCCCTCAAAATCGGCGAGTCCACCACCGTGGGCGACTACACGATGACCTACAAGGGCCTCGACGAGAAGAACCCCCCGGGCAAGCTGCTCATCCTGGCCAATATGGACATCCACCATGACGGCCATCACGTCTACGACATGCACCCGGGCAAGGCGCGCTACGGCAGCCGCCAGATGATGACCAGCGAGATCGACATCAAGTCCAGCCCCCTCGAAGACGTGTACATCGCCTTCGTCAGCGCCACCCAAAACGGGGCCTCGGCGACCTTCAAGGTCTTCGTCGAGCCGTTTACCTGGTGGTATTGGGCGGCGGCGTTCGTGATGATGCTGGGCACCTTCATCTGCCTGTGGCCCTCGCGCGATGCGGTCGCCGCTCTGGGACGCTCGCCGCTGGGCTTTGGCCGCTCGATCGCCATGCTCTCGCTGGTGGGCGCCATGCTCATCCCCTCGATTGTCTGGCAGGTCGAGTCCGATACCGATTGGGGCTCGGCCGCCCGCTGGGAGAAGGCCGGCCTGTTGGATCCGGCTCCCGCACCTGCGAATCCGGCGCCCGCACCTGCGCACCCGCCTCGCACAGAGGAGGCCTCATGACGCTCCTTCTGATCATCGGCGCAGTCCTCTTTACGCTGTTCGCCATCGTAAGCCTGCTCAAGCCGTTTGTGGCCAGCCGCCGCGACCAGCTTCGCTACGAGGTCCTCCACGAGGACCTGCGCCGCGTGGAGGCGCTGGTGGCCCACGAATCGACGCTGTTGCAATCGCTGCGCGAGCTCGAATTCGACCACGACCTCGGCAAGCTGACCGACGAGGACTACAAGGACCTCAAGCGGCGCTACGAGCGCCAGGCCGTCAAGGTCATGCGCGAGCTCGACGAGCTGCACGGCGGACGTGGCTGGGAGACGGCCATCGACGAGCAGCTCGACAAGCGCCGCCAGCAGCTGGCCCGCCAGCGCCAGGCCGAGGAGGCCCGGGCGCTCTCGGCGGCCACACCCGCGATCGTCGACTGCCCGGAGTGTGGCAAGCAGATGGACAGCGACGCGCGCTTCTGCAGCCAATGCGGCGCCACGCTGCCTGACCCATCCGCCAGCTCGCAGGACCAGAACGCGGGCCTCGAATCTCACGCAATTCCCAGTTCCGGCTCGGAGGTGGCGACATGAAGCTCTCATCCGACAATGTACCCAGCCGCCGCCTGCCGCGGGGCGCCGCCATTGTGCTGCTCGCCCTGCTCGTCCCGGCGAGCGCATTCGCTCAGGGCGTGCCCGACAAGGGACAGCGCCCCGCCGACCCGCCGGCCACGCAGCAGCCCGCGCCGCAAGCAGCCGCCGCCAAACCCGCGACTGACGCCAAGCCCGCGGCCGCCGCCAAGGCGCCCCAGGCGACCTTCTCGGTGCCCGTGCGCGTGGTCACCGGCGGCAAAAACGCCAAGCCGCTGGCCCACCAGCCGGTGATCCTGCAGGCCGCCCGGCCCAAGGGACCGTTCGAGCCCAACGATCCCAAGCCGCAGAACGAGTGGACGGCGGTCACCGACGCCTCGGGTACGGCGACCTTCGCCAACGTGCCGCGCAGCCTCGAGCAATCCGGGCTGCGCCTGCACGCGGTGACCACCCAGGGCGGCGTGACCTTCAAGAGCGCCCCCAAGGTGCCCGCCCCGGGCATCAAGCTGACCGTGCCCGTCTACGAGCTCGGCCACGACACCTCGCACGTGGTCATCGAGGACCTGCAGACCATCGCCAACGTGTGGGAAGACAGCATCTTCTTCCAGCAGTTCTACCGCATCACCGTCGACGGCGATAAGGCCATCGATACCTCGGCGCTGCCGGGCAAAAAATACGAAAACGGCCTGCCCATCGAGCTGCCGACCAAGGCGCTGGGCATCCACGCCAGCGGCCCGGGCAAGACCAAGATCGTTAACAGCATCGTCTACTGGAAGGGCATGCTCAAACCCGGCGAGGCGGTGCCCGTGAGCATCTCCTTTTCGATGAAGGTCACCAGCCCCAGCCTGGCCTACGAGCAGACGGTCGCCTACCCCACCAAAAACGTCAAAGTGGTCGTCCCCCTGGAATCGCAGAGCCAGCAGGTCAAGATTCCGTACTTCAAGGATGTCTCGCTGGCCGCGCCGGGCTTTAAGGTCAAGGTCAACGACGGCAACGGCGCCACTGGCGCCGGGCGCGGGGCGTATTTGTCGGCCGACGGGCGCAAGCTCGACCGCGGACAATCCTTCGCCTTCGAGGTCAGCGGCCTGCCCTTCGACCGCCCCTACGGCGCGTGGATCGCGCTGGCGCTGGGGCTGCTGGGCGCCGGCTTCGTGCTGGTGTACGCCCGCGGCGAGAAGAAGCGCCTCGACGCTTCCCATTCCTCCGGTGAGCTGGTCGCCATCCTCTCTCAGGAGCGCGAGGAGCTGCTCGACGAGCTGGCCATCCTCGAGGAGGACTACGAAGAGGGCGAGGTCTCCGACCTGGAGTACGAGCGCGAGTCGCTTCTGCTTCGTGAGCGCATTGCCCTGATCATGAAGAAGCTGCGAGACCTCGAGGAACGTGCCGCATGAAGTCAATCCGGCTGCAGTCCGTCTCGCGAGTCTACGGACGCACGTTCGCCCTCCATCGGGTGTCGATGGAATTGGAGGCGGGCACGCTGACCGGACTCGTCGGGGATAACGGCGCCGGCAAGACCACCCTGCTCAACATCCTGGCCACCCTCGACAAGCCCTCCGACGGCCAGGTGTTTTATGGCGCCCATGATTGGACGGCGTTCGCCCGGCGCGGGCGCCACCGCATCGGCTGGGTCAGCCACGACTCGCTGGTCTACGCCGAGCTCACCGGCCGCGAGAACCTCGAATTTTTTGCCCAAATGTATGGTCTGGACGCCCCCGACGAGCTCGCCGAGCGCTGGCTCGAGCGCGTCGGGCTGAGCCGCGCGGCCGACCGCCGCGTCGACGCCTACTCCCGGGGCATGAAGCAGCGCCTGACGCTGGCGCGCGCCCTGCTCCACCAGCCGTCGGTGCTCCTGCTCGACGAGCCCATGACCGGCCTCGACCAGGACGGGCGCGCCGAGATGGCCGCGCTCTTCGACGAGCTTCGCCAGGAGGGCCGTCTCCTGGTACTGGTTACCCACGATCTGGACATGCTCGAGGGCCTGGCCGACCAGGTCGCCGTGCTGCGCCGCGGGAAGCTCAACCATTTCGGCCCCTTGCAAGCCGGCGAAGACATCGCCGACACCTATAAGCTCTATGCTTAGACGCCGCGAGCAACTTGTGTGTGTTCGCCGGGCACGCCGCGCGCAGCCAAAACCAAACACCAATAGCCAAGCACCGAGAACTGCTGTCTGCGTTCCATGAAGCCCACCTTTCTCCAACAGACCCTCGCCATCGTGCGAAAGGACCTGCGCCGCGAGCTGCGCACCGGCGAGACGCTGGTGACGACGACGTCGTTCTCGGTGCTGCTGATGGTGATCTTTACCTTCGCGTTCTACCAGGACGAGAAGACGGTCGCCTTCGTCTTTCCGGGGATCTTGTGGGTCGCGGTCGTCCTTGCGGGCATGCTCGCCATCGGGCGCACCTTCGCCCAGGAAAAGGACAGCGGCTGTCTGCGGGCGCTGGCCCTCATCCCCAACACCCACGTCTCGCTGTACTGCGGCAAGCTGCTGGTCAACCTGCTGTTCATGGGCATCTTCGAGGCCGTGCTCGTGCCCCTGTTGGCGCTGGCGTTCAGCGTCGACATCCTCGCTCACCTGGGCTGGTACGCGCTCCTGCTGGCGACGGGCACGCTGGGTTTTGCCGCCCTGGGTACGCTCATCTCGGCGATGCTCGTGCACAGCCGCCTCAAAGACGTGCTGTTGCCCATCGTCTTATTTCCCCTGGCCGTGCCCCTGATCATCGGCGGCGTCAAGTCCACGGCGCTGCTGCTGGGCACCCCGCCCGATGTGGAAGCGGTGTGGGCGTGGGCGCGGGCGATGCTGGCGATGGACGCGGTGTTCTTTACCGGCTCGATGCTGCTATTCCGCTGGGTGCTGAGCGCCATCGAGTAATGACGTCGGTGGCCGCCGAGCGCATGAATAACAGGTGCGCCTCGTCGACGGCGACCAGCGTCCAGTCCGGATCGGCCTCCAACGCTTCGATGAGCTTGGCCTGCTCGTGGGGCCGCAAGATCATGGTGCCGATGTCGTATTTGGCGACCAGCTTCTTCCAGCCTTTGTCGGCCGCCGAAAGATGGAAGTATTCTTTCCAGACTTTGTCGGGGATGAACTCCATGCGCTGGTCGACGAACGACACCTGCGGCGCGGCGTCCGTCCCCAGCACGTACTCCACATAGCCACCCACTGCCTGGTCGTGAAAGATCCGCCGGGAAAACCGTAGGCCTCGAGCCCCGCCATGATGCGCGTGGGGTTGAGGGCAAAGAGCACGTCGCGGCCGGGGTTGCTTCGCCGGGCATACCCCTCAGTAACGCGCATCGCCAGCCGGTACAGGGGTAGCCCCGGCTGGATGGCCACCGCCGCCAGCAGCAACACCACGGCGATGACCACGTGGAAGGCGCCCTGCAGCGGCGAAGTCTTGCTCTTCCACCACGGACGCAGCCTCAACACCGCTCCCAGGTGGCGAGGCAGGACCATCAACATCACCGAGCCCCACCAGAACAACTGGCGTTGAGCGCCCGAGACCATGACCGTGGTGGCCGCAAATAGAACGACCTCGAAGAGGCGCAACTGGCGGCGGCGCAGCACCAACACCACGGTACTGGCGGTGATGAACACCAACACGACCACGCCCAGCGCAGTTTGGGGGTTGGGCGGCTGCCACTCGGTGACCGACTTGGTCACGGGGGAGGCGAACATCAGGTGAAATACGTACCCGTAGACGCGCGGCCCCAGGG
The DNA here is from genome assembly GCA_963697525.1 of uncultured delta proteobacterium. Taxonomy (GTDB): domain Bacteria; phylum Myxococcota_A; class Bradymonadia; order Bradymonadales; family Bradymonadaceae; genus Bradymonas. The sequence goes on along the minus strand of OY969087.1, from coordinate 2,940,925 downwards.
GAGTGACCATGGCGGCCGCTAGCACGGCGACCATCGCGCCCGCCCAGGTCGCGGCCTCTTGCCAATCGATGCGCCGCTGCTCGAGCCAACGCTCGGCCACCACGCTCCCGCCGATCAGCCCTACAAAAGCCGGCACGAGCATGAACGTGCCGTGAAGATTGGCCCACAAGGCCGTCAGCGGCGCCAGAACGAACAGCCAGCGGCGTCGCCACCGGCCCGTCGCCACCGACAGCACGACGGCTAGCATGATGATATAAGGAAGGAAGGCGTAAATGCGGGTCCGCACGCTGAAGATCGGGCCGCTGACCGCCGCCACCGCCAGCGCGATGCCGCCGACGGCGCGCGGATCGTCGCAGCGCGTCAGCGCGACCACGACCACGCCCCCCCACGCCAGGGCCGCGATGGTTGTGCGGGTGAGTATCGTGCCGACATGGCCGAAGATGCTGTAGATCTCGAACATCAGCCACTGCGCCAACCACGGCTGGTCGACGTAGGCCTTGTGCTGGGGCAGCGTGTACAGCCAGTGGTTTTCGCTGGGGAGATGCCCGGTGTGGGCGAACAGCCTTCCCATCGCCAGCGACCACCAGTAGTCGTGGGGCGCGATGGGCTCGATGCTCAACCGGATGAGGATGCCCAACACCGGCGCGAGCAACCAGATGCTGGCCAGCGGCAGCGGCCAGCGCAGGTAGCGCCCCCACGCGCCCGCCTCGGGAGCCTGACCACCGCCGACAGATTGCTCGCCCATGGTCCGGCTACCCTTTTTTGGTCTTCATGATCACGTAGCCCAGCAGGCCGGCCAAGCCCAGGGCGATGGGAATGACAAAGGGGTTGAACCCGCCGCAGCCCTCCTGGACCGTCGGCGTGCCGGCGGCCGTCTGGGTCGGCGCGCCCTGCTTGCCGGCGTTGGCCGCAGCCGCGGCGCCGTTGCCTTTGGATCCGCCAGCCGCCGGCTGCTGCTCGCCGGCAGGCGCGGCCGCGCCGTTCTGGCCCTTCCAGGCCTTCTTGCCGTTTTCGCGCACCCGGCGCGCGTCCGGATCTTCGGTCGACAGCGAGGCGACCGCGCTGTTGGCCTTGTTGACCTTGGTTCCCAGGTTGTTGGAAAACATCTTGACGATCGACAGGATGACCATCGCCACCAGCACCAACAAGATGATGGTCTCGGTGGCCGTCGCTCCCCGCCCGCGCACCATATGTCGCCACAGCCGACTCATCATTCGTCCTCCGAGTGCAAGCGCTGTCGGCTGATCGCGGCCGTAGCCGCGGCTGCCGACAGCGCTCGTTGACCAGCGCTACGGTGACGTCTTCTGCAGGTGCGTCCCGGGCTTGGGGCACCTGGCCAGGGCGTCATGGTATTTCTTGTCGCCCGCAAATTGGGCGCACAGCTCGCCGAATTTCTTGTCGGCCCCCAACTCCCCGTACACGTCGAGCAGCGCGCGCACGCTCTTCGGGGTGGGGTCGGCGGCCACGGCCCCCGCCAGCCAGCGTTGGGCGCGCTTGTTGTGGCCCTGCGCAGCCAACGCGCGACCGTACAGCGACATCGCCTTCGCATCCAGCGCCGAGGCCGGCAGTTTCTCGAGTTGTCGAACCACCTGCGCATAATCTTGCTTGGCGAACGCCTGTTCGGCAAGTGCCACCGCCTTGGAGCCGTCGGACGCGTCCTGTTGATCCGTGCTCGCATGCTGGGGCGCGGCGTCCTCGCTCTTCGCGTCGGCCTTGGGCGGCGTGGCGTGGTCCTCGGTGGGCCGGTAGATCTTGAGCGGCGGCTCGTCGTCCGCGCCCTGCGCATCTTTGTCACCGGTCCCGGAGGCCTCGATGCCCGTGGGGATGGGCTTGTGGGTATCTTGTTTGGTCTCTGCATTTGAGCCGGCCGCCGCCTCACCCTTGGTGTCCGCGCTCTTGGCCGACGCGGTGTGCGCGCCCAGGCGTTTGCGGATCTCGTCGGCCGACGGCGCCGACGGTGGCTGGTAGGCCTTTCCGCAGGGCACGTCGAAGCGCGGCGGCAACACCTTGCCCTCCTGGGCTTCGAGCGCCTTGACCCGGGCGGCGACCTTGCGCTGCTGCGAGCCCGCTTTGCTCATCCTGACGAAGCATTTGTAAAATCCCAGCGCCAGCCGCGGCTGGTGCATATGCTTGTCGTACAGCACGCCCAGGTTGACGTAGGGCACGGGATCGTCGGGCTTCATCTGCTGGGCGACGAGCAGGTAGGACTCGGCGTCCAACGGCACGCCGGCGTACATCAGCGCCGCGCCCAGGTTGTTGTAGACGTCTTGCGGGTCGTTGGTGGTCTCCAGCAATTGTTGGAGCACGCGCACCGCCTTGGCGTAGTTGCTCGTGGCGATGTAGAACTCGGCCAGGGAGCGCGCGACTTCGTCGCCGCCGCCGTAGCGCAGCGACTGGCTGTAATAACGCTCGGCCAGCGAGAAGTCCCCCACGTGCACCGCCGCTTTGGCCGCGTGGTAGTACATCTGCGGGTCGCGCACCCCGCGGTCCATGGCCTCTTCATAGCGATCGAGCGCCTGGTTGTACTTGCCGGACTTGTAGGCGCGGTCTCCGCGCTGTTGCACGGTCACACACCCCGCAAGGAGGCACGCGGCCAGCAAAAATAGCGCGAGTATGGCGGTGCGACGCACCGGCCAGAGCGAGACGACGGGGCTGCGCTTGCAGGCCCCGTCGAACGTGAGCGACGATCTTACGATACCCATATGTAACTGCATCGAGGGGGGAGCAACGTCGGGCCCAGGTTCACGGCCCGTAGACATGCTTGGGATAGACACCTTGCTTCTTCATGTCGAGTTCCTCGGCCATGGCCCACTTATGCTCGCGCGCCGTCTTGTCCGGGAAATAGGTTTTGACGGCGTCGAGGGCCTTGACCATATCTTTGTAAAGTTTGCGTTTTTTGGCCTGGTGGAACTTGACCCGGTAGTTCTTGAAGATCTCGGTCAACTCCGCCCGCGCCTGCTTGCGCTTGTCCTCCAACTTGCTCATATCTGCCGGAACCTTCTTCTTGCCGGCCTTGTCGAGGTATTGTTTGGCCTCCAGCAGCTTCTTGTAGCCCTCGAACAAGTTGGGAATGGCCACGTCCTTCTTCTCGAGCTTCTCCAGGCCGACCTTATAGGACTCCTCGGCGTTGTGCATGCAGGCAGCTTCGCCCATGCAGGAGACCTCGATGACCACCGGTGTGGGATCCTTGAGCGCCTTGTCCGGCTTGACGGGCGGAGGCCCGCCAGGGCTCCCCATGAAGAAGGAGTAATATAGCAACCCGATAATGCCGGCACCGGCGACGGCGACCAGCACGGGGTTGGTCTTCTCATCTTTCTTCTTGCCGCCCTGCATGCGCTCGTAGACGGTGGTTTCCTTGGGCTGGCCATCGTCGTCCATCGCCTCGGAGCTGCTGGCGATCTCGTCCCAGCTTACGATGCCCGCTTCGTTGGCCGCCTCGCCGCCGCCATTGGCGCCACCGCCGTTGGGCGTCGCCGTGCCGTCTGCGGGCGAATTGCCAAGGCCAAAGCCGGCCTGGCCGCCGCCCTGCTGGGCGCCTGCACCACTGAAGCCGCCGGCTCCACCTTGCTGAGCTTGCCCGCCGAACCCGCCGCCTTGGGCCTGAGCGCCGAAGCCGCCGCCTTGCGCCGGGCCGCCGAACCCACCGCCCTGGGCCTGAGCGCCCAAGCTTTGGCCCTGCGCCTGGCCGCCGTAGCCCCCGGCGGCGCCGGCCCCTCCGGCGGAGTTGGCGAAGGACGCCGCAAAGCTCGCCTGCTGACCGCCGGCGGGCTTTTGCGGGGCAAAATCCGAGCGGAACCGAAATTGAAGCTGACCCAGGTTTAGCGCGCTGTGGTCATAGAGCATGACTTCGCCGTGGACCTGTTGGCCGTCGATGGCCGTCAGGCCACCGCGGGAGAGGACCACCAGGTGATACGAGCCACTTTTGTGCACGATCACGGCGTGCTGACGCGACACGGTCGGGTGGTCGAGCACGAAGTCCGATGCCTTGTCGCGCCCAATCGTCACCGAGTCCGCGTCGAAGCTAAACTCCTGGATATCCCCATTATTGTCGTATTCGAGCCAAAAAGACGGCATGGCAGACATGTCCTCGCACAGAAGCGTGGTCGACTAACCGCAACGCGGCGGCGCTGAGATCGCCATTGTACGCCACCGGCCCCCAAAACAAAACTCTTTGTGGCAGGACCGCCAACCGCGGTCGCCGGCGGCATTGGATGGGGAGTTCACCCGCCCGTGCTGTGTTTGATCTTGAGGACCATCGCGCCGATGACCACGACGACGACGGCGCCGAAGATGAACATCAGCGGCAATAGGATTTTGACGGCTGCCTGGCTGGCCTTCTTCTCGATCTTCTGGGTGCGCTTGTTGCGAATGGTGTCGATCTGAATCTCGAGGACGCGGGCCAGCGGGCTGCCGCGTTTCTCGGACTGGATGATCGCGCCGACCATCGAGTTCAGGTAGTCGGAGTTGACCCTCTCGCATAGGTTGAGCAGGGCGTCGGCCTTGGGCGTACCCACGCGCATCTCCTGGAGCACGACGCCGAGTTCCTGGATCATGGGATCGTCGGGGTTTTGCTGCTGGCCCCGCGTGACCACGCGATCGAGCGCGGTCATGAAGTCCAGGCCGGCGCGCATCGACAACACCAACAGGTCGACGGTGTAGGGCAGGCGTCGGTCGATCTCGATGAGCCGCTCGCTGATGGCGCCGCTGAGGCTCAAGAAGGGAAAGTAGCACGAGGCCACGCCCAGGATGACCGCCACCGGAACATTGGCCGTATCCGACAGCAGCATCGAGGCGACCAACACGAACACAAAGCCGCCCAACGACGCCGTGCAGCACGCCCCCAAGAATTCATTGGGCGTAAACGCTCCCAAATAACCCGAGCGCGGCAGTTGGTCGCGCAACCTCTTGCGCACCCGGTCCACGAAGTTGTCGCCCTCGGGGACCATGCGAAAATAGTGGGCGAAGACCTTGATCAGCGGCAGCGCCAGCGCGTACATTCCGTTTTCTTCGAGCAGGCGTTTGCGCTTGGTCAGACGATACCCATAGATCTCATCCTCTTCGACCTCGTCGGGCACAAACCCGTAGGTCAGCAATGCGAACGCCAAAAACATCAGCGCGATCGCCGAGATGATCAATACGGTGGGATTGAGTAGTTGCTGCACAGCCGCTCCTCGCCTAGACCTGGATATTGACAATCTTGAGAATGAAGACCACGCCGATGATGTTGAGCACCACCGCGATCGCCAGGACCATATACCCGATGAGGGTATGGAACAGCGGGGTGATCAGCTCGGGGTCCATCAGGTAAAATACCCCGATAACCACCGCCGGCATTGCCCCCATGACCCAGGCCTGCATCTTTCCCTGGGCGGTCTGGGTGTCGATGACGCGCTCGAGGCGGTAGCTCTCGCGAATGGTGCTGGCGATATCCTCCAAGATTTTGGGGATATTACCGCCGACGGTCCGGCCCACGAGCAGCGCCGAGATGGCCAGCTCCAGGTTGCGCGACGGCATGCGCCGCTGCAGTCGGATCAGGCATTGGTCCAGGGGGGTGCCCAGCTTGTACTCGCGCAACAGCACCTGCAGCTCCTGGCTGATCGGCCGGGGCATGGCCGTGGTCACATCGGCGATCGCCTCGGGCAGCGACGGGTTGGCCTTGAAGGCGTTGGCCATGTACACCATCGCCTCCTCGACCTGCTCGTCGATGTGACGCACGCGGTTGCGCCACTGGCTTTTGAGCCAGAAGCGCGGCGCCATAAAGCCGACCACCAGGCCGGCCAAGCCCCCGACGATGCCGCCGATGAAGAAGTAGCCGCCGGCAGCGCCCACCAGGATCACAAAGAGGTGGATGAGCACGAACTCCTGAGGGGAGATGTTCAAGAAGAGCCGGTACAGCTCCTTGCCCACCACGCGCTCGTAGACCCCGCGCTCCTGAGAGATGCGGCTGGCCACCCACTCCCCCCCGCCGAGTACGGCCAGAAGGGCAGCGATGAACACCGCAGCTATTGCAAGCCAGAGATAGAGCACCTCGATGACTCCTGTTTGAGAAAACAGCCCTGCCCGAGCACGGCCAGGCGGTAAGTTGGTTCGACCGACAAATCCAGGTTACGCCATCGAGTGTAGCTAGGGCCCACCGATGACGCAACCGCACACCGCCTGCCAGCCCGCCCATGGGCGGCCGGCGCGCGCGCTGCCACGGCTAGAAGAAATCCTCCTCGTCGGCCAACCCCTGCACCAGGAATTGGTTGAGGAAGCTGGGCAGATAGCCCGTCGCCAAATGGTAGCCGTGGACCTTCTTTTGCTCGTCGACGTGGGTCTGCTTGTAGCGGTAAATATCTTCCAGATCGACGCGGCCGTCGTCATTGATGCCGCAGACCTCGGTGATGTAGGACACCCGCCGGCTGCCGTCGCTGAAACGCGACTGCTGGACGATGAGGTCGACCGAGTTGGCGATCTGCTGGCGAATAGCGCGCGTGGGAAGCTCCATGCCGCTCATCAACACCAGGGTCTCCAGACGGGCGATGGCCTCGCGCGGGCTGTTGCTGTGCACCGTGGTCATCGACCCCTCGTGGCCGGTGTTCATCGCCTGGAGCATGTCCAGCGCCTCGCCGCCACGACACTCACCGACGACGATGCGGTCGGGGCGCATACGCAGCGCGTTTTTAACCAGGTCGCGAATGGCGATCTCGCCCTTGCCCTCCAGGTTGGGCGGCTTGGTCTCCAAGCTGACCACGTGTTCCTGCTGGAGCTGCAATTCGGCGGCGTCCTCGATGGTCACCACGCGCTCGGTGTAACCGATGAAGCTCGACAGCACGTTTAGAAGCGTCGTCTTACCGGAGCCGGTACCACCGGAGATGATGATGTTTTTGCGCACCCGCACACACCGGCCCAAAAATTTGGCCATCTCCGGGGTCAAGCTCTCGAACTTGACCAGGTCGGAGACGCCCAGCCGGTCGTCGGGAAATTTACGAATCGTCAGGCAGGGATCTTTGAGCGCCAGCGGCGGGATGACCGCGTTGACACGCGAGCCGTCGGCCAGGCGCGTATCCACCAGCGGCGTGGACTCGTCGATGCGCCGGCCGCGCGGAATGACGATACGCTCGATGACCGTCATCATCGACTTCTCGTCGTTGAAGAACCGGTCGGTCAGCACGATGTTGCCGGCCAATTCCGCGTAGATATGGTCGCGGTCGACGACCATGATCTCGCTGACCTTGCGGTGTTTGATCAGGTCCTCGATGGGCCCCAAACCGCACACCTCGTCCATCATCTCTTTGAAGACGTCGTCGCGGGTAAACGGCGGGGGGATGGCGTGGGCGTGCAGCTCGAGCAACTGCTTGAGCCGCTCGGAGACCTGGCGCACCGTGCGCGGGGTGCGGTAGTCGGTGATCTCGAAGCTGTGCAAGTCCAGGCGCTCTTTGAGCTCGTCGTGCAGCATCGCCTTGAACTCGACCAGCTCGCGGCGCCGGGCGCGGTCGACGACCTGGGCCTCCTCGCCGGCCAGGTTGATGCGCGGCTCCTCGTAGTTGTCGGAGGGGGCGATCTCGCCCAGGTAGCTGCTCAAATCGGCGTGTCCACCCAACGGGGAGTCGGTGGACGGAGCGCGCGGCTGGCGAGCCTGACGGGTCTCGGCGCTGGGCGGCCGCTGCGAGGCGCTCATATGTTCGGTGGGCCGATTGCGGTTGACCCGGTTGCCGGCGCCCAGGCGCGCCGAGCGATCGACGCGCCGCGACGAGCGCCCTCCGTGGGAGGGGCGCTGGGCGCCGCGGGTATCGGCGATCTCCTCGACGCAGAAACGGTAGATGTCGATGGTGGCATATTGGCCGGGCTCCATCTCCAGGACCCGGTCGACACGCTGGCCGTTGACCACCACCCCATTGGCCGACTGATTGACCAGCAAGATCCGGTCGCCCATGATCTTGATGATCGCGTGGCGCCGGCTGACCGTCTTGCTGCTCAAGATGATGTCATTACTCTTGCTGCGCCCGATGGTCACCTCGGCCACCGGCTGCTCCACCGGGTACAGGTATTCCTGACCCTTATTGTCCAGAACGCGTATCTGCTTCATCGTCTCGTGCGACGCTCAAGTGACGGAGCAAGGTCCATGGTTCACTCGACCAGGGACGGCTGCGCGGCGGCGGAATCATCGGAACTGCTCGACCCGCTGTCACCCGAGGGTGCCGCCGGCGCCGCCGCCGGCGTGGTCTTCTTGTTGAGCAGGTTGGGCAGATCTTCGGGCTCGGCGCCGTGCTTGATCAATTGCTTGAACACGCCGTCGATCATCTCCTCGTGGGTGGCCTTGCCCGGCTCGTAGACCCGCGGGGTCACGAACAGCGCGTTGTTCAGAGTCGTGCCCACATAGTTGCGGCTCTTGAACACCCACCCCAGAATCGGGATGCGCGAGAGCATCCACCACCCGGTCTGGTTGGAGGTCTTATTGTTGTTCTCCTGGCTGGACACCAGCACCGACTGGCCGGCCACGGTGTTGACCACGCTGGTCACCGCGTTGTTGCGCAGCGCCGGGATTTCGCCCACCGAGTTGGAGTAGTCGAGCTCGGAGAAGTCCATCTGGATGTCCAACTTGACCTGGTTTTTGGAGTCGAGCACCGGCTTGACCTTGACCTGCAGACCGTAGGGCACCTTCTGCAGCGCCGCCGAGGAATACCCGGCGATGCGCACCAGCAGCGTGCCGCCGTTGTGGTAGCTGGCCTCTTTGCCGGCCTCGGTGATGATCGTGCCGTGGTTGATGGTCTTGATCAGGCCGTTTTCGACCAGAAAGTCCAACGCCGCGTTGACCTGGCCGACCATCGAGAAATACGAGGTCATGCCATCGCCGCCAGTCAGCGCGGCCGGCTTGGACAGCAACGAGCCGGTATTCGACGGGGTCACCCCGTTGTCGAGCTTGCTGCTGGAGTCGTAGTACAAGGGGACATCTCCGGTACCGAAGGTGTAGTTGGCGCCGATGAACTGGCCCCATTTGACGCCCAACTGATCGCGGTTGGTCGTGGCCAACTGCACGAAGTAGACGTCTACGGCCACCATGCGCGCCCCCTCGACGAAGGCCTCACGGTAGGTCGTGAAGTTGAGCACCTGGTTGGGGTACAGATTGGTCAGCGCCTTGATCTTGCGCTTGAACATCTCGCCGGCGACCTCGCCCTCGAGCAGCACCCGGCCTTTGACCACGCGCACATCGACGTTCGAGCCCGGCCCGAGCACCTCGCGCACCTCCTCCGCCAGCGACTGGGGGTTGGTGCCGACCACGCGGATCAGCAGGGTCTTTTGGCCCTCGCGTCCGTAGATATTCATCGTGGTCGTGCCCGGCTGCTTGCCGGTGACGATCAACTGACGACTGTCGGTGACCTGAGCATCGGCGATCTTGGGCAGCCCGATACTCACCGAGCGCACGCCCCGCCCGCTGAAGGTCAGCGTCTCACCGACGGAGATCGTAAACTCCTTATCCGGCGCCTGCGCGTGGGCCGGCGTCGGCGCCACGCTGACGGTGACCGCGGTGCACGCGAGCATTAGCAGGAAGAGCACTCCCAACCGCTTATACTGCTTCATCTCACTCCTCTATACAGCCTGTGGCGCACGACTTGGGTCGCGCCAGCAATTTCGAAAACCCAGTCTCGAGGGGCTCAACTCGAAAAGCGTGAGTATTTTGTGGTAACTCTACCCCAAGAAGTCCAATCTGATAAGTAAACTTCTGGGGTCTCATCGAAAACTCTGCGCCGACTCGCGCGACCGATCGCATGGGCCCAAAAAACAACGGTGCGGAGTACTCCCCTGTTGCTTCGTCCTGGGAGATGACTCCGCACCGTTGTCGTCTGACCGCCCACCGTGCACAGATTACTTATGTCCGCCGCGGTAGATCTTGATCGTGTCGTCCTTCTTTGTCTTGGGCGCGCGGTGTTTGATGCGCACTTCGCGGGCCCGGTTGATGACCTCCAGATCCTCGAGCACCTGCTTGAGGGTCTTGCGCTTGACCGAGCCGATCTCGACGTCCTCGTTGTGACGCAACAACAGCATCAGCTCGCCGCGCGTCTGCGCGATGGTCAACAGCTCGGCCTCGTCGATGGTCACCGACGCGGTCACCGTGCTGTAGCCGCCGCGGGCGCGTCCGGAGCCCTGCTGGCGGCCGACGTTGACCCCGGAGATCTCCTGGCCGACGGCCAGCAAGGTCACGTTCTGCAACAGGGTCATGGTCACGTAGCCCACGCTCTGGCCGCCGCCGGCCTCCTGGATGACCTGATCTTTGCTGCCCACCGGGAAGGTGCCCAGTATATCGACGCGATCGCCCGGGCGAAGCAGCCCGGAGATCCCGCTGATATTGTCCACCGGGATGGACATGGCGCGCTCACCGGGGGGAATCTTGCTCGACAGGTTGCTCGAGACCTCCGAGACCGCGAAATCGCTGGTCAGGATCATCGCGCCCTCCTCGATGTGGGAGGCCACGGGGGTCCCGGCATAGATGTCGAACTCCGACTTCTGAATCGGGTTCGGCGGCAGGAAGCGCCGCGGCACCTTCTCGCTGGTGACCTTGTCCTCGGTCAACGGGGTGCCCGCCGGGATGTCGCGCGCCGCCTTGATGACCTCGACCTGGTCCGCCATGAAGGTCTCGACCTTCTTCTCTTGCTGCTGGTGGTACAGGTAGACCAGTAGCGCGGCGAAAGCACCGACGATAAAGGCCGCGATTAGCAGTTTCTTCTTCGCCATGGGGGAAACCTCCCGACAGGTGAGCCCAAGCTAGGTAAATGGTCACAGGGCCCGTTCACATCGGGCGCCAGCGTTGCTCGGATGCCACTTTTGCACATTTGACGAAAGTTACAATAACAGACATTGAAAATTCGGTCCAGCAGTGTGTGAGGATGCCTGGCCGAGGTCGTGGGAGGCTAGTCGCGAAGGTAGCCGTGCTCGTCGAACCAGGCGAGGGCGTCGGCGAGGGTGGTGCGCAAGGGGCGGCTGTGATGGTCGAGCTCAGCGCGGGCACGGTCGCTGTTGAGCGGGCGCGAGTAGACGGCGAGGTCGACGCCGACGACCATCGGCGGGGCGTCGAGGCCCACCCGGCGCACCAGCCGCTCGGCGGCGCGGGCCAGGTGGCGCACCGGCGAGCTGGGCAGGTGAAACCGCGGCTTGTCGGCCCCGGCGAGCTCGCAGACCAGGCTGACGAAGTCGTCGACGCTGGTGTTGGTGCCTCCGAGCACGTAGCGCCGCCCCGGCCGGCCTCGCTCCAGCGCGCGTACCAGGCTGTCGGCGACATCGCGCACGTCGACCGCGTCGAGGGCGTCGCCCACGACCGCGGGCAGCCGCCCGTCGGCCAGGCGCACCAGCAGCTCCCCGGTGGTGGGCTTGACGTCGCCGGGGCCAAAGACGGCCGCCGGGATGGTGATCACCACCGGAAGCCCGCGGCGCACATACCGATAAATCTCGGCCTCCATCGCCCATTTGGTCTCGAAATAGGCGTCGGCAACGGTGCCGGGCACATAGAGATCGGCCTCGGCGCGCTCGGCGTCGGGATCGGCGCCGGCGCCCAGGGTGGCCGGGCTGGAGACGTAGACTAGCCGGGGGATGCGCCGCTCGAGGCAGACGTCGAGCAGGTGGCGCATCTGCGCGACGCCGCGCCGTCTCGCCGCGTCGACGTCGACGCCGTCGCGCGGATAAAACCCGGCGGCGTGGATCACTCCCAGGCAGCCATCGAGCGCGGCGCTCAACGACGCCGCGTCATCCAGGTCGGCCTCGACCCACTCCACCTCGACGTCGCTCAGGTGCCAGATCGGGCTGCTCGCCCGGCGGGTGGCGCGCACCGGGTAGCCGGCCGCGGCCAGGGCGCGCGCCGTGTGCGCGCCGATGAAGCCGGTGGCGCCCACCACGAGAATCTTGGGTTTTTGTGCCATGGTCGTCGCTGGCCGCTGCGAGCGGCGTCTAGTCGAAGTGGGCGGGGAACCAGTCGTCGTTCTCCCAATGCTCGCGCAGGCGGTCGAGCACCGCGCGCACCAGTGGAATGCCGAAGTCGTCGAAACTTCGGCCTTCCTCGAAGAAGCGGCGCACGTCGCCGCGGCCCTGCGATCGGTACTGCAGCGCCTTGGCGAGCATTTGAATGCGATCGGCGGCCTTGACGATGCGCGCCTCCAGGGTGGTCGCCGCTTCGTAGGCGCCCACCGCCTTTCGCCAGGTGTCGGGAGCATCGGTGAGCACGGTGTCCACCGCACGCGCCTCCCCCTGGGCGATCGCCTCGGCGCCGAGGAACTTTTTGACCGGCCAGGGCAAGTCGGTCAGCAGCGCCTCGCCGATGTCGTGGAGCAAGGCGATGCGCAGCACGCGCTCGACGTCGACCTCCTCGTCGACGTGGTCGGCCAGCCACATCGCCACCACCGTCATCTCCCAGACGTGGGCGGCCACCGACTCCGGCCCCTGCACCCCACACACCACCCAGCCGGTGCGCGGAAAGCCCTCCAGGCGCTCGGTGCGCGCGACCAGGCGCAGCAGGCTGTCGACGTCGATATTCTCACTCGTCATGCTGGCCCCAGGGGCAGTTTTCTGAAGATGTGCACGCGTTCACCGATGCGGTTCTCAATAAATCACACGTCGCCGATCCGCAAGACGAGCGCCTCGCCCGCAGGTGAATTCGCGCGACGCTCAGGCCGGTGCCCGAGGGCACGCCACCGGCGAGCCATCGCCTTTACACGGCGCAAGAATTTCGCTACTCGACACGTAGCTTACGCGAGCTACGTTCCTACCCAAATAGTGGAGTTTCCCGATTCGGGCGGCTCTCCTCAAAACGGAGATCAACCATGGCGGATATTAAGAATCTGGGCATCGTGGGCTACGACGGCCTGCGCTTCGTGACCCTGGATCTGGCGCGCAGCCACGACTTTTACACCGACAAGCTCGGGTTTGCGCACGTGGCGACGTCGACGCCCGACTGGCAGCAGGAGACCGGCGACCGCGCGGAGGTCTTCCAGGCCGGCGACATCACCATCGAGGTCATCGAGTCGCAGCGCGACGATTCCTTTGCCGCCTATCACCGCAAATTCCACACCGCCGGCATCGCCACCGTCAACTTCCGCGTGCGCGACGCCCAGCAAGCCTGGAACCGCCTGGAGAAGCGCGGGGCGACGTTCATCGACGCCATCCGCGAAGAGGAGCGCGACGGCGGGCGCTACCGCAGCTTCGAGATCGCCAGCCCCCTGGGCAACGCCACCTTCGGCTTCGTCGAAAAGGTCGAATATGCCGGCTACGCCCCCGGCTTCGAGGCCACCGGCCACGAGCCCACCAACGAGTTCAACATGTCGCATATCGACCACCTGACGTCGAATATGCGCACCCTCAAGCCGTATATCGACTGGTATAAAAGCGTGCTGGGCATGGAGCAATTCTGGGAGATCTCCTTCCATACCAGCGACGTCAACCCGGATGCCGGCACCGGCTCGGGGCTGAAATCGATCGTGACGTGGGACCCGGAGAGCGCCACCAAATTCGCCAACAACGAGCCGGCGCGCCCCTACTTCAACCGCTCGCAGATCCAGAAATACCTGGAGGACTTCGGCGGCCCCGGCGTCCAGCACGCCGCCTTCGAGGTCGAGGACATCATCTCCACGGTGCGCGAGCTCAACGGGCGCGGCGTGGAATTCCTGTTCACCCCGTCGACCTACTACGCCTCGCGGCCCGACGACCTCGCCAAGCAGGGCGTGGCGTCCATCGACGAGGACTGGGAGGTGCTCGAGGAGCTGGGCATTCTGGTCGACGGCAGCGACGAGGGCTACCTGCTGCAGATCTTCATGAAAGAAGCCGCGCAGTTCTACGACGAGCCCGACGCCGGTCCGTTCTTCATCGAGCTCATCCAGCGCAAGGGTGACCGCGGCTTTGGCGGCGGCAACTTCCGCGCGTTGTTCGAGGCCATCGAGCGCGACCAGCTCGGCGAGCTCGCGGGGACGACGGAGTGATCGAGTGATCGAGTGATCGAGTGATCGAGTGAGAGGCGCGGATTCGCGGATGGCGCGAATCGGCGCCTCTCGTGCGTTTGGGGCGACCGCGGCCGCCGTTGCCCTGCCCCGCCTGGTGCTTACCTTTGTTGATGGACACCTCCCCCCACAATCAGCGCCTCCAGCACGGCATGGTAGTCGTATGAAGACCATCCTACTCATCGATTCCGACGCCCGTCGTCGCCAACTGTATGCGCGCATTCTGACCCGTCGGGGCTATTCGGTCGAGCACGCCGCCCACGCCTCGAGCGCCGTGGCGCAATGTGCCCAGCGCCGCTACGATCTGTTCGTGGTCGACAGCGAACTCGACGACGCCAGCGGGGTGGGCTTTCTGACGACGACCGCCGGCGAGCGCGGCGAGGGCAAGGTCATCTTCTTGTCGACCTTCTTCCAGCAGGATTCCCGGCTGTACGACCGATTGATGCACGAACTCGACGTCTCGCTGGTGTTGCACAAGCCCATCGCCCCGCTGGAGTTCGGCGTGCAGGTCGACAGCCTGCTCAACGCCCCCGAGCACGACACGCTGGCGGCCGACGCCACCGTCGAGCGCGAGGTCGGCCAGATGCGCGATGCGTTCATCGACGAGCTTCGCGCCGAGCTCGAGGAGCTGTCCGAGCGGGTGCGAAGCGCCCGGCGCGAGCGCGTCGACGTCAGCGAGTTGCGCGAGGTGCGCCAGGTCGCTCGGCGCATTCAGAGCGCGTCGAGCCGGCACGGCTACTTCGAGATCGGCCAGTCCGCCAGCGCCCTGGAGCAGGCGCTCGACCGCGTCGAGCAGGTCGACGTCCAGGAGCGCCCGGGGGCCTGGGGCGAGGTCGATACCGCGCTTCGCAACGCGCGCGCCTCCTCGCTGCACGTGCAGAGCAGCCGCGAGCAGCGCCGCGAGCCCAGCCGCGAGTCCGCGCCGCCGCCGACCTCGACGGTGCTTTTGGTCGACGACGACGCCACCTTCGTCGACAAGGCCACGACCCTCGGCGAGCAATTGCTCATCCACGTGTGCCAGGCGACCTCGACCGCCGACGCGCTGGCCGAGCTCGACCGCTGCGGCGACGGCGTCGAGGCGATCTTCATCAACGTGGACATGGGCGGCGCCTTCCACCCCTATGATCTGGTGCGCCAGATTCGCGCGCGCCGAGACCACCCGCCCATCCCGCTGGCGTTCATCTCCGAGAAGGGAAAGCTGCGCGACCGCGTCCAGGCCGCCCACGTCGGCGCGGTGCTCTTCTTGGACAAGCCCGTCGACAGCTCGGAGTTCTCCCAGGCCGTCCACCAGCTCGTCTCCATCAAGCGTGCGGCCCGGCCCACCGTGCTGGTCATCGACGACGACGAGCAATTCGTGCGCGGCGCGCGCCATCTCTTCGAGGCCAACGAGATGATCCTGGCCCACCTGGACGACTCCACCGACGTGCTCCAGCAGCTCGAGCGCACCAACCCGGACGCGCTGGTGATCAACGCGCTGATGCCCGGGGTCAGCGGCTTCGACCTGTGTCGGATGTTGCGCACGATCCCGCGCTGGCAGGACGTCCCCGTGCTCTTCGTCAGCGACAAGAGCGGCATCGACACCCGCGTGGCCGCCTTTCGCGCCGGGGGCGACGACTTTTTGACCAAGCCGGTGGTCAGCGAGGAGCTGCTGGCGCGCATCGAGGTGCGCATCGACCGCTCGCGGATCATGCGCCAGCGCGCCGACCGCGACCTGTTGACCGGCCTGCTGACCCGCCGGGCGTTTTTGGAGTCGGTGGCCGCGCGCATCTCCGAGGTCAAACGCAAGGGAAAACCGCTGGCGTTTTGCCTGCTCGACCTCGACGACTTCAAGCAGATTAACGACACCCACGGCCACATCGCCGGCGACCGCGTGCTCGCCGGGCTGGGCCGCCTTTTGCAAAACCGATTTCGCTTTGAAGATCTGCGCGGGCGCTGGGGCGGCGAGGAGTTCGCCGTGGCCATCGTCAACGAGGACGCCGCCACGGCCAGGAAGGTGCTCGGGCGCATCCTCACGGAGTTCGAATCCATGGAGTTCGAGGGCGCCGACGGCGTGCCCTTCCAGGTGACCTTCAGCGCCGGCATCGCCCAATTCCCCGACGACGGCATGGAGGCCGACCACCTGCTCAACGCCGCCGACGAGCGCCTCTACCAGGCCAAAGACGCCGGCAAGAACCAGATTGTCATCGGCAATGCCGTCTCACAATGAGCGCGGCCGAAAGCCAAGCTCGTGTTCGGCGCGCGACGAATCCAACCATACTCCGGCCTCGAAGAGCGCCAGGTGACGGATCTGGTCGGCGTCGTCGCTCAACTGGACGTCGTAGCGCCCCAGCCTGCGCGAGCCCGCCCCCGAGGGGCCCAGGCGCTCGTAGAGTTCGCCGATGGTCGTATTCTCGCCGCCGAGCACCAGGCGCTCGCCGAAGTACTGGCGGCGCGCGGCGGCCACGTGGGCACGGGCGACGTCGTCGACGTCGACCACGTTGACGCGCGTCTTGGCCGACAGCCGCGAGACGAGTTTACGCGACGGCAACACGGCGTCGTCTCCGATGCAAACTCCCGGACATAGAATCACCAGGTCGAGCCCGTCGGCGGCCTGGCGAAAGCATTCCTGCTCGGCGGCATATTGTGCCTCGACGATATTGCTGCCGGCGCTGCCGGGAAGATAGACGTCCTCGGCCGTCGACAAAGCGCCTTTGGGCGGCGCGGCGACGGTGGTCGCGCAGCTGGTGACCACCACCCGCTCGACGTCGACCTCACGGGCGACCGCCAACAGGTTGCGCATGCCGGTGACGCTCTCGCGCAGGTAGGCCCACCCGTCCTGGGCGGGGTCGGGTGCGGCGGCCATGAACACGTAGTTGTAGCCGGGAAGCACCTCCAGCAGGCTCTCCTCGTCGAGTAGGTCCGCGACCACCGTCTGCACGCCGAGCCGGGCGATCGCCGCCGGATTGCTATTCCACCGGCGCATCGCCTCCACCTCGATTTCGCTATGCACCAGGGCGCGCACGATGTGGCGGCCGACATAGCCGGTGGCGCCGATGACCAGAGCTCGTTCCATCGTTGGATTCTCCGAAGCGGGTCGCGCTATTAGCTATTATTTGGGGGACTGAGGCGTCAACCGGAAAGCCTCGACGTGGCCGGGGCCGACATCGGCCTTGCACGAGGAGACATACACGGTGTCATCGCTGATGAGCGGCACGGTATACTTCCAACCGTGACCGGACAACGCCACCTCGAAGAGGCGCGTGCCGTCGGTGACGTCCAGCCCGATGAGGTGGCCGGGCTTGCCCCCGCGGCCGGGCTCGACGATCCAGGCCACCTGCGGACCGTCGTCGCCCAGCCGAGAAAGGGCCATGCGCGAGGGATGCTCGCGAAAGCGCTGCACGGCCTCGGGGTCGTCGAAGTTGGGGAACTCCCACAGCCGCTTGTAGTGCGGTCCGTCGTCGCCGACCTCGATGGTCACCGCGACCACCCCGGCCGGATGGGTCTTGTCGGGCATGAACGTCGGGACCATCAAGATGGGCTTGTCGCCGTCGTGAGCGACCAGCGGCTGGGTGACGGCCATACCCGCCCACGACCACCGGCAGGCATCGCCGTCAGCCCCGCAGGTATCGACGAGCTTGAGCCGGTCGAATTGCGTGCCCAGGTGGGTCTCGTCGATGAGATAGAGGTGACCATCCTTGGTGGGATAATTGAGGGTCTTGTAGCCGCCCACCTCCACGTAGGCCGGCGCGCTGCCGCCCATATAATCGAGCCTGGCGTAGCAGGCGAAAACGCTCAGCCCATCGCAGCGCCCATCCCACGGATCCGGCGGCTCGCTGTCCTGGCCGGTCATGCGCGGGATCCACAGGTTGTCGCACGACTCCATGCACGCCTGTGAGGGCTGGTCGGGATCGAAATCGGCACACGCCGTGGGATCACAGCCGGGGTCGAAGGATAGCCCCGGCCCCACCCGCATCAGGGTATTGGCGTAGTCGTGGCGAGTCAGATCGAGTTGGCCGTTGCCGGGGGCGAGAAACATCTCGTAGCCGCCGGGCTTGTCGACGACGAGCGGTCCCGCCGGCCCCCACAGGCCGCCGCCGCACGAGCGCTCACGCGATCCGCCGGTGCCCTCCTGCCCGCAGTTGGCGTCGGGCTCGGGCGTGGTCACCAGCGTGGAGGTCACCGCCGCCTGAGCGCCCTGCTCTTTCCACACATCCAGGTCGACCTCGAAGGCCCACCCGTGCCACGGCTGGATATCCCGGGTATTGCCCGAGGTGACGTAGACCTTGCCGAACTGGTCGCCGTCGAGCTTGCCGATGACCAGGTCGGGACGTGCCAGGGAGTGCCCCGGCCGAAAGGGGACCTCGCCGCCGTCGTTGCCGTCGAGGTTGGCCTCGAGCTCGACGGTGCCGAAGTCCTCGTCGACGGCGTGGGCGGCTAGATCGACGACGGTGACTTGCTGACTAAGCCGGCGCGCGCCCGGCTCGATCTTCTGAGTGTCGCCCGGCAGGGTATGATAGGCCACGACGATGCGGTGGTCGTCGATCCACGCGGGCTGTGCGATGGCCAGGACCTTGCGCCCGTCGGGAGCGGGAAGCTTGAACGACCACTTCTTTTCGCCCGTTTGCGGGTCGAGTCCGGCGATGGTGCCCGCGGCCCCCATCGCCACAATCTCGGGGCCGTCGGCCCCCTCGAAGCGCATCGGCGAGTCGTACAAGCAGCCGTCGAATTGGAAGCCGGTCTTGTCGGCGGTGGGAAAGAGACGCTGGACCTGCCAGTCGCTGGGCGAGATCTGGTGGCCGCCCGTCGAGGCGTCGCTGCCACAGCCGCTCGCGGCCATCCACACCAAGCATC
This sequence comes from uncultured delta proteobacterium, assembly GCA_963697525.1. Classification (GTDB taxonomy): domain Bacteria; phylum Myxococcota_A; class Bradymonadia; order Bradymonadales; family Bradymonadaceae; genus Bradymonas. The sequence continues at coordinate 2,922,137 of OY969087.1, read as the reverse complement.
CAACGACCACTACGTGCCTTCGCCTCTGCCAATCCATCGCCACCTAACTCACGGTTGAATACGTCCAATCGACTGATGCCCGAGAGATTCCTAGATGCACCGCTGCATGTCAAATCGGCGCGTTCGCCCGACCGTCGAAGAACGGTTGACACTATTGACGGCGCGACGAATTTTGCGGCAACTTCTGCGCGTCAATCACAGCTCATTTTTCACGAGGATTCGATGGACACCCTGGACGTATTGAACAAAGCCGAGTCGATGGGCGGCGCCGAGCGGCGCGAGGCGATGCAGCGCGTGACCATGATGGCGCGCGACCGGGGGTGCCGCTTTTCGGTGGGCGGCGGCAAGGTCGGCGGCTTCAACATCCGCTACGGATCCATCAACTACGCGGTGATGGACGTCAACTGCGCCGGCGAGGTCTTCTTGCATATCAAACCGCACCCCAGCAAAGACATCACCGATGAGGAGCGCGAGGCCGCCAACGACTTCGTGGGGAGCCTCGAGGGCATCACCATCAAAAACGCCCCCATCAACAACTACGGCCAGGCCGAGGAGGCCGTCGAGGACATCCCCGCCGAGAGCCTCGATCGCTTCCTGGAGTGGTCGGTGGGCTTCATTCGCGATCGCTATTACAACCCGCACCGCGACTAGTCGCGACGCTGCAAACGCGCCACCAGCATGGTGTGATAGGTCGCCGGGTGGATATTGGCGGCCCCCAGATAGTCGAGTTGCCAGCCCATCTCGCGCAACTCGCCGATATCCTTGGCCGCCGAGGCCGGCGACGGCCCCAGGTAGACCAGCCGGCGCACGCCCAACGGCTTGAGGTAGCTCAGCGCGCGTCGGCCCAGCGGCTCGCGCATGGGGTTGATGGTCGCCACGGTAAAGCGCTGGCCGTCCAGGGTCAGACGGCGAAGCGCGTTTTCCCAGCCTCCGACGACAAACTCGACATTGCCGCGCCGGTTGGCCATGGCGTTGAGCTCGGCGGTGGCGACCGAGTTGCGGTTGATGTCCACGCCCACCACTCGCTCGGCGTGCTCGGAGGCCAGCAGTGAGATCGTGCCGATGCCCGAGCCGACATCCAGAAAGGCATCCTCGTCGCCCAACTCGAGAAGCTCCAGCAGGCGGGCGTACAGCGCGTCCGACGGGCTCAGCGTGGCCGGAAACCAGTCGTCGTAGCCCACCTCGATACGAAGCCCCGCCAGCGGCAGAAGCACCCGCTCGGGCTCCTTCAAGATCACCCGGCGCTCGCCGAGCGAGACGGCCAGGCCGACCTCGCCGGGAAGCGTCTGCTCGAGCTTGTTGAACAGCCCGGCAAGCGCCCCCTCGGTCACGGCGCGCTCGATGATGTCCTCGCCGCCGACCTCGCTCAAAATAATCTCGACGAAGCCGCGCCCGATCACCGGGGAGGCCACCCGTACGTTGCGAATGGCCGGCTGGGCGTCCTCGCCACGCTCGACGGCCTGGCGCGCCATGGGTTCGTCCCAGGGAAGCTCGTCGAGGCCGAAAAAGGCGTCCTGGACGGTGGAGACCAGTCGGCGCACCGGCGTGGTCAGCGCCGGGCAGTCGAACATGGGCACCAACGCCTGCTGGACGGGCGTGACCAGCCCCAGCTCGCAGGTCGGACCCTGGCGCCGGTAGGTCAACGCGCTGCGGATGCGAAAGGCGTCGCCGCGTGCGATCGGCTGGGGGGTGATGATGTCGGTGGCGGGCTGCTCGTCGACGGGAATGCCGGCGAATTTGTCGATGACCTCCTGGACCGTGCGCACGTGGTAGCGAAGCTCCTCGTCGACCGTCGCCTGGCGAAGCTGGCAGCCCCGGCAGACCGCGTCGCGCGCGCACAACGGGTCGCGGCGGTGCCTGGAGGGCTCCAAGATCTGCTCGAATCTGGCCAAAGACACGTCGGCCGTGCTCCTCGCCGACCTCGACGCGTACGCGCACCTTCTCGCCGGGAAGCGCCCCGGGCACCGACAGCCAGCCATCGGACAGGCGCACGTAGCCCTCGCCGGTGTAGCCATAGTCGTCGATGACCACCTCGACGGTGGCCTCGTCGATGATCTGTTCGAGCGTGCGTTCTTCCACGTGGGTCGTTCCGATACCGGGTCAATTCAGCCGCGCAAACTTATGGGCAACATAGGCATTCGCCCGGCCAAAGACAACGGGCGTGAGCGCCGATCCCAGCGGGGAAGCGGGGCCAAGGCCCCAGCGGCCTCGCGCCGCTGGTGAATCAGATCGTCAGCTAAGGGCGGCGGGTTTTGCCCCCCAAGACCCCAGCGGCCTCGCGCCGCTGGTGAATCAGATCGTCAGCTAAGGGCGGCGGGTTTTGCCCCCCAAGACCCCAGCGGCCTCGCGCCGCTGGTGAATCAGATCGTCAGCTACGAGAGCAGCCACCCAAACACAACTCGCCAACCAAAATCCGTCCCAGACGCCGCTCGACGACCGATCGGCCAAGAAAGGACGCAAGAATTTGGCCTTTTTGCCGAAAACCATAGAGAGGGGCATCGAATGGGATGCGGCGTCTCACCCAGCGCCGCGCCGTCGAACAAGGTGCCCCCCACGGAAGCGCAACCGTCGACTCGAAACAACGCCATCGGCCCGGTCCGATGCCCGCACACCCCGCCGAATATCGGGGCGAAAGACGGGCGACCCAGGGCACGGCCGAGGTGCGTCTTGGTTGGTTTCATGGGGGAGGGCTCGAGGAGCCCAGATGGTGGGGCAGTTGGGGGCGGTGCGCGCGCTTTGGCAACGCGCGCGCAAAGGGCATACGAGGCCGAATCGGCATCCCGCGCGCCGTGAACGTGGTCGTGGCCGTGACCGGCAGTTGGAGAGCAAGCGCTCGGTCGATTGATGGGTCTCGAACGGGCGAATGCGGTCGAATGAGGCGGTGTGCGCCAGCGACCGCTTCGCCAGCCAAGGCTACGTCGAAAAGGAATCCCCTTGCGTCGATCGAAATAGCAGCGATACACTAAGTTTAGAGTCCAACCTCCCACAATTGGAGCATCGCAGTGTGCACTGTCGAACCACGGGCCCGGCGGGGCCGGCCGGTCGTTTTTGTGCTCGTAGGTTTCCTCGCCCTGTTGATCTTGGTGGCGCCGGCCTGCACCAACAACGCCGGTCGTGCGCCCAACGGCCTGACCAACGACGCCGACACGGGAGGAAGCACGACCCACGACGCAAGCAGCGGTGGGCCGGACGCGTCCGATACGTCCAACGCGTCCGACACCAACGCCACCTGTAATGCCACAGCCCAGGCGGGACGCCAGGTCATCAAGAGCACATGCCTGAGCTGCCATTCGGCGAATTTGCAGGGAGCCGCGCGCAACGCCGCCCCCGTCGGAGTCGACTTCGACACCGACGCCGACGTGCGACGCTGGGCTGATCGCATCGAGGTACGCGCCATCCAAGACCGCACCATGCCCGCGGGGGCACCGCTGAGCGATTGCCAGGCGCAGTCGCTGGCCGCCTACCTGGACTCGGTGCGCGCGGGCACTTGTACCCCGGCGTGCAGCGGGCGCGAGTGTGGCGACGACGGCTGCGGCGGCTCCTGCGGCTCGTGTGCCTCCGGCGATGTGTGCGACACCACCCAGGGCGTGTGCAAAGCGCCGGCCTGCCAGCCCGATTGCACCGGCAAGACCTGCGGCGCTGACGGCTGCGGCGGCTCCTGTGGGAGCTGCAGCCAGGGCGAGTCCTGCGTGGCGGGCGCATGCGTGTGCACACCGTCGTGCAGCGGGCTGCAGTGTGGCCCCGACGGCTGCGGTGGCTCGTGCGGCACCTGCCCATCGGGCAAAGCCTGCGACGCCAGCGGCCAGTGTGTGTGCACGCCCGATTGCGCCGGCAAGACCTGCGGGCCCGACGGCTGCGGCGGCTCCTGCGGCTCCTGCCAGGGGTCGCGGACGTGCAACACCACCGTGGGCCAATGCGTGCAAAACTGTACGCCCGACTGCTCCGGCAGAACCTGCGGCGACGATGGCTGCGGCGGCTCCTGCGGCTCCTGCTCCGCGGGGTTGAGCTGCGATACCACCGGGCAGTGTATCTGCCTGCCCGATTGCACCGGCAAGACCTGCGGGGCCGACGGCTGCGGCGGCTCCTGCGGCACGTGTGCGTCCGGACAGACCTGCGACTCGACCGGCCAGTGTGCGTGCACTCCCGACTGCTCTGGTAAACAATGCGGCAGCGATGGATGCGGCGGCTCCTGTGGCACGTGTGCCCCCGGTCAGACCTGCTCGTCGAACCAATGCGCCTACCCCGCCACCAGCTTCGCCAACGACGTCATGCCGATCTTCACCGCGAACGGCTGCGCGTCGGGGCTGTGTCACGGCGGCCACCATCCTCAGGAATCGATGGATTTGAGCTCCACGCAGACGGCCTACAACAACCTGGTGGGCGTCGCCGCCACCGAGTGCTCCGGGCGACTGCGCGTGGCCGCGGGCTCGCCGTCGACGAGCTACCTGGTCGACAAACTGCTCGGCACCAACATGTGCTTCGGGACCCAGATGCCCAAGGCGGGCCAATCGATATCGTCGGTCGACCTCGACACCATCCGGGCGTGGATCGGCAGCGGCGCGCCCAACAACTGAGTGGTGGACGCGTTTTCGGCAAGGCTATTCGTCGCGGAGGAACCGTCGCGCGACCCCCGTCGGGCGGGCTAGTCGAAGCTCGACGCCCAGGTCAACCCGAGGACCTCCAGCACCCGCTTGCCGGCATCGTCCTTGTCGGATGACGTGGTCTGGGCGGGCGCCAGGTCTGCAATGGAGTCGGCGCCGAAATGGCGCACCAGATAGAGCGCCCGCGAGCGGACCTCCTTGGCCTGTGGTCGGTCTCGCCAGTCCGCCTCGGAGGCGTCCGAGCGAATCTTTCCGTCGACCAACAAGTGGGCGTTGTCAAGGTCGGCGACCAGGCGCTGCTTCTGGCTGCAGAAGGTGACGGTGGTGACGCCCCAGGGCCCGAAACTCGCCAGGAAGGCCGCCGCGGCAAAGACGGCGGGGATGGTCACCGCCGAGAGGCGTCGGCCGGCGACCAGGCGCACGGCGCCGATGACGCAGCAGACGCCCACGGCGAGCACCGCCTCCAGTCGGAGGTAGCGAAACTCGGTCCATCCGTATTGGTCGATGCGCGCCCAGATCGCCCACGCCGGCAGCGCGACCACGGGCAGGTAGGCGGCGGGGAACCACTTGATGATGCGCGAGACCAACGGCGCGGATTCGACGCGGCTCAGAGGCTCGGCCAAGAATATCCCCACGAGCCCCAACATCGCCGCGCCCAGCGCGAGCGGAGAGATCACGTTGCTGAGCGTCTCGCCGGTGACCAGCACCTTGATGCCGTAGGCGTACAAAATGAGCATATACAGGGCGAGCAGGGGCAAAAACAGCCAGGACCCCGCGCGGCGAATCAGGGGCGCGACGGCCTCGTCGACGGGCTTATCGAGGCGGGCCATCTCCGGAAGCCCGGCGACGACGACCCAGGTGCCCACGCCCAAGAAGACAAAACTGGTCAAGTACCCCATCAACTCATCGTGCCAGCGCACGCCGAACAACTTGCCGGTGGCGACAAACCCGAGCACCAGCCCGACCAGCAACAGGCTGGTGTACGCCCCGGTGATCACCACGCGGCTGATCAGACGCACGCTGAACCGCCATACGGCGGTCTTCCCGTCGACGCGCAGGTGGCGCGCGCTCAGTGGTGCCAGCAAGATGCCCGTGCCCAGGGCGAACGCCAACAAGCCCCACCGGTAGGTCTCGGCGACCTTGTCGGGGTCGAAAATAAAGCTCCCGTAGCACAGCGCCCCGAACAAATACGCCACGGTCAGCCCCCGGCGTACCGTCGAGCCAATGACCCCGAGCCGGTGGAGCACGGAGGTCGCAAAGACCGCCAACAGCGCCAGAAACGATGACAAGATGAAGCGCACCGCCGCGTGTGCGTCTCCCGAGGGATGCGCGATCGCCCACGACATCACCAGGGCGTTGGCAAAGCCGATGGCGATCTCGACGGGGGTTCGCTTGACCGCGGCGGCGGCGGAGCGTGTGGTCTGAGCGATGAATTTCGTGATGGCTTGCATGGCGCTTGGCGAGCTGGGGGTTGGTTGTCCGAGGCGACTGGGACAATCATGGCTCCGCCAAGTGCAGCCATCATGAAGCGGGTGAGGCGATGGTGCGGCGCATTTGTGCAGAATTTGTGCAGGAGAGAGCGTCGTCGCCCGTTCAGGGTTTGGGCAGGTCGGTCGGCGTGCAGCCCTTGGGCCATGCGGAGGGAGTCGTCGGGCACATAAGGAGCTTGTCGCCGCCGCGGATGGCGACCTTTTTGAAATGGGCGAGCGCGGATTTGATCGGGTCGACGCTCTTGGCGAGGGTGGCGACCTTGGCCGCGGGCAAGTGGGCACAGTGGACGACGAGGACCTCGCCGTCGAGTCCGGTGGAGCTCACGCCGCAATTGTCGCCGTCGACGGCGAATTTCTGGGCGATGTGGTCGGCGCGGGCGACCTGGTCGTCGAGGCGCGAGGTCTGCCACTGGTCGTAGGCGTACATGGCGCCGAGCAGAACGGCGCTGACCACCAGAAACAGCGACAGGGTGTCGTCGCGCCAGGTCTTGGCGGGGGGATCGCCGGGTTGGGGCTGGGGGGGAGCCTCGGTCATTGGTTCAGCTTGGTTTCTAGGACCGTGTCGTACATGCGAAAGACCTGGTCTTCGACATGCTGGCGGTTGAACTTGCGCTCGGCGCGGGCGCGGGCCCGCAGCCCGTAACTTTCGAGCCTGCCGGGGTCGTCGAGGACACCGCGCACGGCCTCGATTAGGGCGTCGAGGTCGCCGCGGGGCACCAATTCGCCGGTCTGGCCGTGCTCGATGACCGATTGGGTCGCCGGCAGGTTGTAGGCGATGGCGCCGACGCGGGTCGCCGCCGCCTCCATCAGGCGGGTGGGTGCGCCTTCACGGTAGCTCGGCAACACGAAGGCGTCGAGGGCGCGATAAAACAGCGCGTCGTCGTCGACCTGGCGCACGATCTTGACCTGACCGGCCTGCTCGTAGCGGCCGAAGCGCTCGACCAGGGCGGCGACCTCGCCGTGTTCGGCGAAGATCAGCCAGCCGGCCGAGGGGTGGGTCTCGCCGACGCGCTTGATGCAGCGCAGCAGGTCGATGGAGCCGCGCGCGGGCGTCAATGGGCCGCGGTATCCAAGAACATGGCGCCAGGTCGGAGAGATTCCCAGACGTTGTCGGGCCTGGTCGACGGAGGGGAACTCGTCGGCGGTGACGTCGAATTGGTCCAGGTCGACTCCATTGGCGCCGATGATCATCTCGAGCTTGGCTGGCGGGACCAACTCGAGGCGCTGAAGGGCGTCGAAGTCGTGCTCATTGATCACGAAGTACTTGTCGACGATATCTCCCAACCAGGCGTAAGCGCGCATCAGGCCCTGGCGCACGGGCACATCCGCCACGTGGTTGGAGAAGGCCTCGAGCGCGCCGACCAGCCGAGACGGCACCGGCAGGACGGTGTCGATCTCCAGGCGCACCGGATCCTCGACGAACGCGTGGCGCTCGACGGTGGCCACCACCGCCTCGGTCTGGGCGCGGTGGGCCGCAAACGCGCCCACCCAGGCGAGCACGTCGTCGAAGGCGTGCACGAGCACCGGGCGCTCCTCGATGAAGTACGCCTGGACAATAAAATACGCCCCCAAAAGCCCAGCCACGTTGAGTTTGTGGACCACGGGAATGGCCTTGCCGATCACCCCGCGCGCCTCCAACGCGGCAAAGCCGCCGTCGGCGCCGGCGAGCACGTGGACCTCGAAGCCCTCGCGCATCAAGCGCGACAGGCGCGCGCCAAAGTCGCGCTCGATCTGCGCCGAGCTGCGTCCCACATACATCAAGCGGTAGACTGCGGGCTTTTCGCCGGGAGTTCTGGGCATGTTCAAAGGCATAAAGACAGGTCAACGTGTCGGGCGTTTTCGCCGCTGTACCAATAGGCGAGGCAGGTGGTCGCGCGCAAGCATGCCCACAACCCACGCAACCAACAAAAATGGTGTCAGACACCAACAAAAATGGTGTCAGACACCATGAGAGGCAGAAAACATGCGGTTGTGCGGCCAACCGTGGGAGCACAAATGGTCGCCGCCGGAGGCTCACCACCAAAATGGTGTCAGACACCCCGAGAGACAGTGTCAGACACCATGAGAGGCAGAAAACATGCGGTTGCGCGACCAACTGTGGGAGTACAAATGGTCGCCGCGGGAGGCTCACAGGCGATTTTCGTCTGTGACTGGGGCGCCCGAACGGTGGATGTCGGCCGAAGCGGTTTGGAGTTCGGGCTTGTTGCTGGCGATCGCGGAAATGCGGGGGTGGGAACGGCATGACGATGCGCTCAAACGCTAAAGCTCGGAAGCGTCCGTGTTGTTCGTCGTGTTGTGGTACTGTGGCACGGACCGGCGGGGATCGCGCTCAGGCGAGGTCTTCGTCGCGCGGCTCGGGCGCGCCGATGCACTCGCGGTGGCCCGGCGGGATGGTGCCGTTGGGAAATTCGAGGTCGGTCTTACCGTCCCTCCACTTGTCGGCGGCCTGCTTGTAGAGGTCGCGGATCTCCCAATACGTCGTTGTGTACTCCTCGCGAAGCTTCGGGTCGGTCGTGTGGCACAGCGGACACGGAGAGCTTTCGGAGTCTTTCGGGCGGTCGTACCAGTTCTGGCTAAGAATCTTTTCGACCCCCACGCACCCGCCATCTCGGTGGTCGGCCAGGTACTCGGCGTGGTCGCGAAGCTCCTCTAAGACCTTTTGGTTGTACGCCTCGTCGCTCAAATCCTTCCACATGGGCAGCTTGGCCATCTCGAGCTCGTAGTCGACCATGGCGCGGCGCTCGGCCTCGGCGTGGTCGATGTCTTTTCGGCGAAGCCGCCAGTACTCCTTTTTGTTGACGCGTTGTCCCACAAGCGGCTTGGCCGACTCGTGGAGCTCCCAGGAGGACAGCCCCGGCCAGAACTTGGGGTGGGCGACCAGGTTGGATTCGCAGGGGTTGCACACCGTGTAGCGAAGTTTGTTCAACAGCTCGTCGTCGTCGAGGATCGGCGAGCACTTGTAGCGACTCTCGAAGAACGAGCCCGAGCGGCCCCAGTGGGCGTTTAGTTGCTTGGCGAGCTCGGTGTCGAGGAGCTGCATGAACTTCTGAATCTGGCAGGAGTGCGAGCCGACCATCAGGTGGAAGTGGTTGGACATGAACACAAACGCGTAGATATCGACGTCATGCTGGTCGGCGGCGTAGGCGAGCACGTTGGCGATGATGGTGTTGACGTCCTTGCCGGGGCGAAAGAAGTAGCGCTGCTGCAGGCAGCGGATGGTGATGAAATAGATGATACCGGGTTCGAAATGACGCAGTCGATTTCCCATTGGGGTGGCTCCATAGGTTCGAGGTGATCGTTAATCCTCTCATTATGGTTTTCGGCAAAATGGGGCGAATCGTTGCGTGATCGGGCCAAGTTTTTTTGCGAAGGGGGTGTTGAGGTAAGGCGGGCGATCGGGCGCTGAGGCGCATGTACGCTGGGTTGTGACGGTGTCTGACACCGTTGACACCGTTTTTTGGGGCGGCGGGGTGGGATGGTGTTGTCTGCGGAACGCTGCTTCGTAATGGTGGTTCGTAATGGTGTCTGACACCGTTTGGGGAGTGGCTTGGGTGAGTCGTCCCTTTGCAACCAACAGCGCCTCTGGCATACAAGGGTGGCGAGCATCGTCCTCCTCCCTGCAAACGCCTCAGACGGATGTTTTCAACCTTCTCGCCGCCCGAACAGCTTGCCGAGACCGAACCGCTATTCAACGCGCCGACGGGGCCGGTGTGGCTGGTGCAGGCGGCGGAGATTCTGGATGCTGAGCAGGCCGGTGACCATGCGTATCTGGTGCGCCGGCTGCCGAATGTGCGCTCGATGCTGCGCGTGGCGCCGCTGCTCGAACAGGTCACGCGCTTCGACCACCCGCGCCTGTGGGGGCCGAGCTACTGGACCCGTGGCGAGGACGGGGTGTGGGTCGCCACGCCCCAACCGCGCGGGGTGCGTCTGGTCGACGCCGACCTGGGTCGGCTGAGCTGGGCCGAGGCGCTCGACTTGTGGCGGCCGCTGGCCGAGGCCGTCACCCGCCTGCACCGGCGGGGCATGGTCCACGGGGCGATCGCACCGTGGAATGTGTGGGTCGACGAGGCCGCCTGGAAGCTGACCGCCATCGACGCCGGCTGCTGGATCGGCGAGGAGTTCGACGACCTCGCCGACGAGCCCGACGAGCGCGTCTGGCTGGCCGCCGAGATGCGCGGCGCCGTCGACGAGCGCGACCCCAGCGCAGCCACCGATGTCTACGGCCTCGGCCGCCTGCTCGCCCGGCTGACGCTCGACCCCGCGCAGGCCCGCGCCCAACGGCCCAACTACACGGGCATCCCCGCCTTCGCCATCCCCGCCATCGAGGCCTCCCTGTCCGACGAGCCATCGCGTCGGCCCGCCCGCGTCGCCGAGTTCGTCGGCGCGACCGTGCCGCGCGCGCTGCACGAAACGACCGCCCCCGACGAACCGCTGACCGACACGGACACCGTTTCGGTGCTGCACGCACGCGTGAGCGACATCGAACGTCTCACCCACCCCAAATTCGGCGCCGGCGTCAAGTTCTACCTCAACTGCGAGCACCTGCCCGGCCCGGCGCGCGAGCACGGCGGCCGGCTGGGCGCCTTCTTCTACGAGAAGCCCGCCGCCGACGTCTTCGACAGCGTCAAGTGGGTCTGGGAGGGCTGCGAGCTCAACCTCATCGACGCCCGGGTGGTGCAAAATTCGGCCGGCGAACGCTTCCTGACCAGCCAGGCGTCGACGCTGCCGGTGCTCGAGCCGCATATGCCCATGAGCGTCTCCGACGTGCTCAAAGCCGAGGGCTGCCCCAGCCGCTTTCTGGTCGACCAGCGCGACCGCGGCGAGTCCAGCCGCCCCCTGGTCTTCGGCAACCTCGTCCACGGCCTGCTCGACGACCTGGTCGAACCCGAGCCGCCCGACTTCGAGACCGCCTTCGCCGCCCGGGTGGCCGACCTGCGCCTCGACCTGGTCGCCGCGGGACTGCGCGACCGCGACCTGGGAAAGCTTCGCGACGACGCCCAGCAACATTTTGCCAATATCCAGCGCTACACGACCCGGCGCACCGGCCAATCCGCCGCCCACGACCGGGTGGGCTGGAGCGGGCGAAACGTCGAGGTCACCCGCTACTCGACGCGCTACGGCATCGAGGGGCGCGTCGACCTGGTCGCCCAGGACGACCGCGAGGGCCTGCAGATTGTCGAACTCAAGACCGGCTCGACCTGGGATGGCCACTTGAGCCAGCTTCGCTTCTACAAATTTTTGTGGGAGGGCCTGGCCGACGCCCGCGACCTCGAGGTCACCGGACACATCCTGTACTCGCGCCCCGGGCGCATGCAGGCCGCCCCCATGGAGGACACCGAGCGCGAGCGGCGCATCCTGCGCGCGCGCAACCAGCTCATCGCGTGTCTTCGAAGCTTCGTCGACCCCGGCTACGAGTACGACGTGCCGTTTTTCATGCAGAATCCCCCGGTCTGTAAGGCGCCGTCGTGCAAATTTCGACGCTCGCGCTGCGCCCAGCAGACCGAGGTGCTCGGCCTGGCCGACGCCGTCTCCCCGTGGGACGCCTCCAGCAAAGGCCGCTGGAAGGACGCCTCCCCAGAGGTCATCGCCCGGGCGTGGGCCTGGCACCGCCACTTCGCCCGCCTGATCGAAATGGAGCGGTGGGCGGCCACCGCCGAGCTCGGCGCCGTGCTCCACCCGGCCCGGCTGGCCGAGCGGCGCGAGAATTTCGCCGCCGCCGACGACCTCGAGCTGGTGCGCGCCTATCCCACCTCGGGCTACATCGAGTTTCGTGGCGACCACGGCCAGATCTTTAGCCCCGGCGACTACGTGGTCGCCCACCAGGGTGACTTCGACACCTCCCACATCCTGCGCGGCCGCGTCGTCGCGGTGGAGGCCGACCGGCTGACCATGACCACCCGCGGCGCGCCCATCGCCGCCGAGCTGACCGGCGGCGGCTGGATCGTCGACAAGCTGCCGGCGCGCATCGGCTTTCGCCAGGCCCACCACGCGCTGTACGGGGCCATGCACACCAGCGGCCCCGAGCGCCTGGAGGTGCTGTTTCGGCCCGAGAGCCCCGAGGCCCGCCGCCTCGTTTCGACCGACGACGGCCGCTACAAACCCGACGACAACACCGCCACCCTCAACGCCAGCCAGCAACAGGCGGTGCGCCGCGCGGTCGCCAGCCCCGCCGGCGCTCTCATCCAGGGCCCGCCGGGCACCGGCAAGACCACCGTCATCGCCCACGCCGTGCGCGAGCTGGTCGCCCGGGGCAAGAAGGTGCTGGTGTCGGCGTTTACCAACACCGCGGTCGACACCATCCTGACCAAATTGCTGGAGGTGGGCTTCGACGACTTTTTGCGGGTGGGCCGCGCCTCGCGAAGCCCCGACCTGGCGCGTACGCTCGCGGCTTCGGGCCGCGACGCCAACGAGTTCTTCTCGGCCGATCTGGCCGCCGACCTCGTCTCGCTGGACGTCCTCGCCGACGACGTGCTCGCCAAGAGCGTCATCGCCAGCACCGCCCATCGCTGCGTATCCTCGCCGGTCATGGAGTTGTTGGGCGACGCGCGCGGCGACCACCCGTTCGACGTCGCCATCGTCGACGAGGCCGCCCAGATCACCGAGCCGATGACGCTGGCTGCCATCAACCTCGGCGAGCGCTTCGTGCTCGTCGGCGACCACCGCCAGCTCCCGCCGATTGTCGACAACGAGCAAGCCCATTCGCATTTTGTCGAGGGCGTCCACCTGCACAGCGACGACGCCGCCGATGCCGACGCGCCGCTGGGCACCTCGCGCTTCGAGCTCGCCGAGGAGTTGGTGGATCTGGGCTGCGCGGGGTTGGACCGAAGCCTGTTCGAGCGGCTGGTGGGCCACCTCCCCCACGTCATGCTCGACGAGCAGTACCGAATGAACGATGCCATCATGGCGTTTTCGAACGAGGCGTTTTACGGCGGCAAGCTCCACGCCCACGACTCGGTGCGCGCCCACACGCTCGCGCTCACGTCCACGGCCGTCACCGGCTTAGAGGCGCCGCTGGCCGAGGTGCTCGCGCCGAGCCATCCGCTGGTCTTCGTCGACGTCGACCACGACGGCCAGGCCCGCCATAACGCCACCGAGGCGCGCGCGCTGGTCGACACGGTGGCCGCGCTGCTCGACCTCGGCGACGACGCCGAGACGACGCCCACCATCGGCGTGGTCAGCCCGTTTCGCGCCCAGGTCTACCTCATCCGCACGCTCCTGGCCGACACGCTGGGCAAGGCCGCCGCGGCGATCGACGTCGACACCGTCGAGCGCTTTCAGGGAAGCGAGCGCGACGTGATCCTGGTCAGCCTGGTCAAGACCGAGCGCGCCGGGGATTTTTTGGCCGACGAGCGCCGGTTGAACGTGACGCTGACTCGGGCCAAGAAGAAGCTTGTCGTCTTCGGCAGCCGCGCCTGCCTCGAGCTCAACCCGCTGTATCGCCGGCTCATCGAACAATCCGAGACGCACCTCGTAGACTGGAATCAGTGATGGCGTCCAAGCTCTTCGAACGGGGACGATGCATGGCGGTGCTCACCGCCCTGGCCGCGAGCCTCGCGGCCGGGTGCGATCACCACCCGGCGGCCAAGCCCGCGCCAACCGATGCCTCGACCGCCCCGGCTACCCGCACGTGGAAGGCCCCCGAGGCCCGCGACCTGACCCATCCCGAGAAGGCCGCCAACAAGTGGACCAAGCGCACGCTGGACCTGACGCCGCCGCAGCGCTTTCCCGACTGCCACGAGCTCTTCGAGCCCCACGGCCAGGTCGCCAAGGCGTTTCCCCTGCACGACGACGGCATGCGCGCGCTGGCCCTGGCCGGCTGCGGGGTCGAGGCGTATCGCACGCTCGACGACGGCACCCACTACGTCGCCTACGCCACGCCCGCCAAGGGCGCCGGCTGGGATCTGCGCCTGGCCGCCTACGACCCCACCGGGAAGCTGGCGTGGAGCTACAAGTTGGACCGCTCGCAGAACGCCGACAATTTCACGGCCAACTTCCGCGGCTCGTTCATCGTGCCGCTGTTGCCGCGGCTGGTGTGCGCGGGCACGCTGTGGGAGGGTGGCACGCAGGCGGCGTGCGTGGATCCCAAGACCGGCAAGGCCCGCTGGGACGGTATGATGCCGTTTTGGAGCGGCATCGCCCCGCAGGGCCACGACGTCAGCCTGGTGGCGGCGACGATCAGCGGGCTTTCCCAGCGCTACCCCTATTCGGGCGTGGAGATGCGCTACGAGCCGTTCGGCGACTCCGGCGGGCGCACCGCCTTTTATGCCACCGACGCCAACCACCTGTTCTACGTGCCCGGCGACGGCGGCGCGATCCACATGACCGCCTTCAACCTCGACAGCTTCGCCCCGTCCTGGCGCCTGGACCTTCCCGCGCGGCCCAAGGCCCCCTGGAAACATGCGTTTGCGCGCTTCGGCATCGTGCTCTTCGAGATCGACACGACCGTCTACGCCGCCGACGCCGACACCGGGAAAGTGCTGTGGGCGGTCGAGGTCGGCGACGATCAGCCCCCGGTCGCCGCCGCGGGCAAGCAGCTCTTCTTGCTGCTTCACCGCCAGACCGACCCCAACCTGCTGTACGCGCTCGACGCGCGCACCGGCCAGATTCACTGGTATAGCACGGTGCCCACCGGCACCCTCGAGTTGTTTAGCTACGACGACACGTTGGTGCTCAAGAGCGTGCGTGCCGTCCAGAAGGTAAATAATCGTGAGTGACGCCGACTCCGACATGCTGCCCGACGCCGACCGACCCGAGCCCACCTCGCAGGGGCTGGCCAAGGAAATCAGCGCCATGTACATCGCGGCGCTGCTGCTGATCTTGGCGTGCGTGCTCGTCGCCGCGGCGGTGCCCTTCGTCGCCCAGAATCTATACGCCCTGGTGGCCGCCATCTTCGTGGGCCTGCCGTATTGGTGGCTGGGCAAGAAGGGCGCGAACTTCGACCGCTTCGCGCTGACCTGGGATCGGCTCAAGCCCGGCGTGGCCTGGGGCCTGCTGTTCACGGCGCTGACGGTGGGCCCCTTTGCCGTCGGCTATTGGTGGTGGGAGACCCATTACCTGAATCGGGAGTACGACTTCGCCGCCGACAACTTTTTCAAATGGCCGGTGGACTACGAGGGGCGCCCGACGAAGTGGGGTCAGACGCGCGGCGTATGGGTGTGGTCCGATGGCCCCGAGCTCCATATTGGCCTGCGCGCCGGGGACAAGCCGGTGGCCGTCGAGGTGAGCGCGCCCGGGGCCGCCCGTCCCACAGTCATCGGCCCGGCGCGCCTGCGCGCGGGCGGCAAGTCCGGGGCCGGCGACTGGACGGTGCGCCTGGAGCACCCCCACAAGCGCGCCGAGGTCAGCTTCGCCCGGCGCAACGGGCGCGCCCCGCCCCGCGAGATGCACATCACGGCGCGCAACCCGGTGTCGGGACGTCCCGTGCGCATTCACCAGGGGAGCACTGGGGCGGTGACCGACGCGTCGGTCGACCTGGGGCGCAGCCTAACATGGGTGGTGCTGTGGGTGCTCACCCAATTGGTGTTCATCGCCTTTCCCGAGGAATTCTTCTACCGCGGCTACCTGCTCACGCGCATCGGCCAGGCGCTCGATCGGCGCCGCGCCGAGCGCGGACTCCCCGCCGGGCGCAAAAAATGGTGGGGGATCTCGGCCGAAAACGTGCTCGCCAGCGTGCTGTTCGCCGCCGGCCACGTGCTCATCCCCATCGGCGGGGTGTTGATGATCACGCGGGCGAGCGTGTTCTTCCCGTCGTTGCTGTTCGGCTGGCTGCGGGAGCGAAGCGATACGATCGCCGCGTCGGTGGTCTTTCACGCAGCGTGCAACTTGATGGTGCTTTTGGCCGCGCCGCACTTCTTTTAGCCCGCCACCTTTTCTAGCCCGCCCCGCCCTCGCTGGGTTGATGGGCGGCGTCCAGGGTCTGGTCGACCACGTCGAGCAGCTCCTGGATGCCCACGGGCTTGCGCAGCACGGCGGCGGGCTTCATCGAGCCGATCTCGCGCTCGATTTCGTGGGCGCCTGACAGCACGACGACCGGGATGTCGCTAAATTGGGGCTGGTTGAGCTGGCGGGCGCGAAACGCCCAGCCGTCCATCTGGGGCATCATCAAATCGAGGAAGATCAGCGATACCGGCGGTCCGTTGCGCAGCACGGCCAACGCCTCGGCGCCGTTGTTGGCGGTGATGACCTCATAGCCTTCCACCTCCAACAGCGCGGCCACGCTCTCACGCACATTTTCCTCGTCTTCGACCACAAGCATGCGCTTGTTTATCATAATAGGTTCTCCGGGGGGCACTCGGCCCTGCGGGGGAGGCCGAAACACAGGTCTACGGCTGGCGTCGAAGTCTATGCGCGACTGAAATTAAGCAGACTTGCGCCGGCGTCCAGTCAATTGAGCGCACAGGGGCACCCACGGCGCACTAATCTCTTGCATCCACGGCCAAGCATGCGACACTGGGGCGCGGTCGGGCCGAGTTGGCCCTGTCGGCCCCTCCACCCTCGATGTGAGCACTGAGCGTGGCGAGCAATCTCACAGACGACGCACGACGCAGCGACATCCTGCGACGCACCCTGATGGGGCTCGAGGAGGATATCGACGACTTGCGCGCGGAGTTGCTCGACGCCCTGCCCGACTACGAGCAGCGGCTGCGCCAACGCAGCACCGAGCTGCCCGACTGGCTCAAGATCGCCCCCAGCCGGCTGCGCCACCTCTTTCACTTCGCCGACGACAGCGTCGAGCCCGACGGCCTGCTGGGACCGCGCACCGTGGCCCTGGGCGCCGGGCGCCTGGAGGAATTCGTCGAGCGCTGGTTCGACGACACCCGGGACTACGACGACGCCGACACGATCGCCGAAGTGTCGTCGACCTACGCCGAGCTTGCGAACTACCTGGCGGCGCTCGCCGCCGAGGCCACGCGGGTGGCCACCGAGGCGCGCGAGTCGCTCGAGGCCTGGCTCGACGGCGTGCTCACCCAGCTCGATGCTCGACGCGAAACCGACATCGACGCCATCGAACAGCTCGTCCGGGAAGGCGAAATCCACCGCGGAAGGCGCGCCCGCCAGGAGATCGCCGATCTCTGGGAAGAGCAGCGCCGGCAGGCCGCGGAGCTGCGCGAGCGCTGGGACCCGATGCTCGCCCTGGTCGACGAGGGCGCCCAGACGACCGCCGCGGGGCTCGCCGAGCTGCGCGCCATGCTCGCCCGGGCGCGCCAGGGACTGATCGGCGCCCACGGCGCGCTCGAAGACGAGCTCGTCGCCGCACCGGCCAGCGAGGCCCCCGAGGCCGACGAGGCCACGCCCGCAGTCGACGACGCCGGCGAAGCCACCCTGGTCGACGGCGTCGATGAAGAAGCCGAGCCGCCCGAGGCGCCAAGCCCCGCTCCCCAGGCGCCAAGCCCCGCGCCGCCCCAGGCGCCAAGTCCCGCGCCCGACGACGACGTCGACGTCGCCTCCGACACGGTGCCCAACTCGACCTACGTCCCCGGCATCGTGCCGCTCGAAGAACCGACCTCCGAGCCGGAGATGGGCGCGCTCGAGTCCAGCTCGGTCAGCGACTACTCCGAGCCGCAGATGGTCGAGCCCAGCTCGGGAAGCTCGAGCGTCGACACACCCACCCAGCGCCTGTACACCCGCAGCCACGCCTCCGAGGCCTCCGACACCGGCGAGGTCGACGAGCCGGAGGCGTCGGCCGCCGAAGACGCGGCTCCCGTCGAGGAGCCCGGCGAAGCCCCGGTCGACGACGACATCATGGAGACGGCGCCGTCCTCGCCGGCGGCGACGGCCTTCGAGGCGATCTTCACCAACTGTTTTCGCATTCGCCCCGGCTATAAACGGGTGGGCATCGTCGAAGCCCTCGCCGTGCTCGCCCCGCCGGTGCTGGTCTTTGGGGCCATGGCGGTGCTGTCGCTGATGTACCTGAACGGCGCCGACGCCGCGTTCAACCCGTTTGTGCGCTGGCATTGGACGGTGTCGGCCATCGCGGTGGCGTGCGCCTGGCTGCTGCTGGTGCCCACCGGCCTGCACTGGCGCACCAAGTGGGTGGGCTGGCGCCCGGTGATCATGCGCCAGACGGACGTGCGCCAACAGGCCGAGCTGGTCGTCCAGGCCGACAAGCTCACCGTCGGCGCCCAGACATGGACCTGGCGCGCGCTCGACGAGGTCGAGCTGTTTCGCTGGGAGTCCCCCCTCGACGACGTGTGCGGCTGGGCGCTGGCCTTTGTCGCCCCCGGCGACTCCCCGGTGTGTCTGGTCACCCCGGAAGACGATCGCAAGCTATGGCAAAATTCCCCCTATCAACTCGACGACATCCCCTACGAGGCCTGGCAACTCGACCCCCACGACTTCGACGCGATCCGCCAGCGGCTGCTGTGAGCCCCGAGCGCCTTTTGGCGGGCTGGACACGCTCGCTCCCGTCATTGCTTGATGTGAGCAGGGACGTTGCAACATTCAGCTTGGACAGCCTATAACTGATCTATACTGCTCGTGGCTGTCATCGTTTTTTGCAATGACGACTGGATGAAACGGATGGAGGAAGCTGGAATGCCAAATTCGGGAGCAAAGCGCCGCGGTGAGCGCGCGCTGTATCGGGTGGCATGGACGTTGGTGGTCCTGCTGGCGGTGGTCGCGCTGCCGTCATGCGTGGGCAACGGGAGTGGATTTCCCGAGATCGTCTCCATGACGGTCAGCCCGTCGTCGATCCCGGTCAGCGATACCGGGATGACCGACGAGACCGTCGACGTGTCCATCACGGTGTCCGGCTTTACCGGCCAGATCACCGAGGCGGACGCGTTCATCCAGTTGACCGGAGATACGCGGGTGGCCCAGAAGCAGGACTTTCAGGTCACCGGCAACACGATCGAGCTGCTGGGCATCAAGAAGACGTGGTTCAACAACCTGCAGCCCGGCACCTACAGCATCGGAGCTTCGGTGGTCAGCGACGCCGGTGAAGACATCACCCAAAGTGATCTGACCACGGTGGCGATCACACCGTGAGATCGCAGGCGTCCCCATCACATCCACAAGGTGTGCCCATGAGCGAGCTCAACCGACGACGCCGCAACAACGGATTGGACGGGATCAAGCCGGCCTTCGAGCGGCTGACTGACGGGCTGTCCACGCTGGTCAAGCAACACCTGGAGTTGGCCCGCTACGAGATCACGCAGGACGTCAGCGCCACGGGCAAGCGCCTGGCGGTGCTGGGGGTGTGCGCGGCCATCGGGCTGGTGGGCTATATCATGTTGCTGGTGGCCGGCTTTTTATTCGCCGGCTGGCTGGGCGGCTGGCTGGCCGCCTGGATCACCGCCGGCGGCGAGGCCCTGGCCAACCTGGCGCTGGCCGGGGGGCTGGCCGCCTACTTCGGCAAGCAATTGCGCGAGGAGAAGCCCATCGATCTGGCCCAGACCAGCGACGAACTCGACAAGGACAAGCGATGGCTACAAAACAAGATCGCCCAGAACTCCCTGAACGGCGAGAAGCCCGCAGCACAGCTCTCACACGACCAGCTCCCACCGAGCTAGTCCCGCCGCCGCCGCAGAAGCATTTCGATGGGCGCACCGCCGAGATCCGCGCCAGTATCGACCAGGCGCGCCACCAGATCTCGGAGAGCCTGGACGACATCCAGCTCAGCCTCGAGGAGAGTTTGGATTGGCGCGGCTGGGTCGACGAGCACCCCTGGGAGGCGGTGGGCATCGGGCTGGCCGTGGGGTTTTATCTAGGCCTGCGCTGACGGACCCGACGGTGGACTTGACTTATGGGGGGGCGAGTTCATTTATTATGGAAGCATTAAAGAGCGAGCTAACTAAGTGAAAGGCCGGCAACCCGTATTGCACAGCACGGCCACAACCAAGGTAGGAATGATGAGCACAGATACCCCCAAGTCGGCCGCCGGCCCCGGGCAAGGGGCGGGCGGTGCGTCGTCAACCAGCCCGACCACCGGTGATCACACCTCGCCGACGGCGCAGCAACAAGAGGAGTTGCGCCAGCGCGCGCGTGAGGTCCAGGAGCGCATCGAAGAGGGCTACCACGAACTCGAAGAGCGCTACGACAACGCCCGTACGCAGCTGCGCCGGGCCAACGATCGGGCAGTGGACTTCATCCGCGAGAACCCCGCCATCTGCATCGTCGGCGCGGTGGGGGTGGGCTACCTGGTCGGCCGGCTGGCCTCTCGGCGCTGGCTGACCTGAGCATTAGGACGACCCCCCATAGGAGTGAACACCCATGGCAGGCGACAACGACGCACATCAGCTCATCGACGACAGCCGCACCCTGATGGACGACTCCAAGCAGGTCTTCGAGGACGTCCATCGCCTCTACGATCGGATTCGCTCCTCGGAGGGGTCGCTGGGTCAGTATTACCAGGACAACCCCTTCGCGGTGTTGGCCGCCGCCGCCGGCGTGGGCTACGTGCTCGGCGGCGGGCTGTTCAGCCCGTTCACCAAGCGCATTTTGCGCATCGCGATGAAGGGGATGATCATCCCGGTAGCTGGCTCTCAGCTCAAGAATATGACCGCGGCCGCGCATCCCTCGGAGGCAGCCTTCGAGGGCGGCGAGTAAGCGGGCGCTGTGCCCACTCGCCATCACCCTAGCCACTAACCACGCGACGAACTGAGGACCAAAATGGACTTGTCACCCGGGCAACTGATCGCACTCATGCGGGCCAAAGGAGAGGACATGGATTGGAAAAAGTCTCTTCAGAACATCAATGACTCGATGAGCAACACCTACGAGAGCTCGGTCAGCTCCGTGCTCGACCGGCTCGGCTTGGAGCAAAAGCGCAACACCATGGACGTGGTGCTGCCGGCCCTGGGCATCTTCGGCGCCGGCATCGCCGTGGGCGCGGCCCTGGGCGTGCTCTTTGCCCCCAAGCGCGGCGAGGAGATCCGCTCGGATCTGCGCAGCCGGGTCGACGACCTGCGCGAGCGTGGCTACGAGAGCTACGAGCAGTTGCGCGCCCGCAGCACCGAGGCCATCGGCCAGGAAGCCGAAGAGCAGCCCCAAGCCACGCCGCAGGCCGAGTAAGAGCGACGTTTCGGCCAACCTGGTTGCTTTCCGGGCAGCCCCTCCGCAGCGGAGGGGCTGCCCGGAAGAGCCAATGTCCCGGCATCACCCCACGCACTGCGCGATCAGGCGATCCCATCGCTTGATGAGCCGCGTCCAGTCGAGCTGCGCCACCGCGGCATGCTGCCGTTCTGCAAGCTGCGCCCGCTCACCAGTATCCAACCCCGCCAACGCTTCGATCCGGCGCGCCCACACCGCGGGATCACGCCCATCGACCTGTTGCAACGCGCAATCGCCCAGGTGAGTGCCCAACCCCGGGATCGGGGCGCACAATGGTACGATTCCGCGGCTCGCCGCTTCCAAAAAGCTCACCGGCAACCCCTCGTGACGCCCATCGGCGAGGGTCTTCGAGGTCAAAAGCATGTAGCCACATTGCGCCCACAGCCTCTCTTTGGCCGCGCCGGTAACAAACCCATGAAACTCGACGTGGGCGCCCTGCTGCGCGGCCCGCCGCTCGAGGCTGGCACGCTCGGGGCCGTCGCCGGCGATGTGGAGCGTGGGTGTACCGGGGAGATCGGCCCGGGCGAAGGCGTCGATGGCAAGGTCGACGCCCTTGATGTCGACCAGGCGCCCCATGCACAGCCAGTCGGCACAGCGAGGTGTATTTGGCATCGGCGGGGGTTCGAAGCCCATCGGGAGGACCGTCGTCGGTGCTGGGGCGGCGGCGAGAGCATGCAGCTTGTCGGCGAGCGGTCGTGAGGCAACCGTGGTGGGCCCGGAGAGGACGAATTTTGCCAACGCGCGCCCGACCGGGCCCGGCAGACGGTCGAGCAGGTGGACGCCCCCGGAGTGGCCGACGACGAGCGTGGGCAAGCCGCTAAGCTTTCCCACGGTGCGTACGAGCAGTCCGGCGGGGATGAGCCAGTGGCCGATTAGCAGATTGGGGCGGAATCGGGACAGCTCCCAGGTGATGCGCGTGAGCATCGCGGCGCCGGCCGGGGCCGCCAGCCACGCGCGAAGGGGGTTCTCGCGCAGGTTTTCGGGAGTGCCTGCGCCGTAAAAGAGCGTGTCCAGGCCCGGCGGCGCGTAGGGTACGCGGGCCACGTCGACGCCGGCGTCGAGCGGCGCACCGGCGGCCGCTGAATCGTGCCAGGTGAGCACGCGCAGCGTGTGGCCGCGCTGGGCGAGGTGGTCGCACCACTCGAGCACGAAGCGCCCGGCGATGTCGCCCTGGAAGCGCGGAAAGCTGCTGGTGACGACCAAGAGCCTCATGCGGCGAGCAGCTTGGGGCGTCCCTGCAGGCGATTACGCACTCGCCGAAGCGCGCCGCGCAGCAGAATGCCGGTGATGGGCAGAATGACCGCCGGAATGCGCAGCCCCGACTGTTCGGAGGCGTATACCGGGCGCACGGTGGGCTGGTGGATGCGCGCGCCCACTTCGGTCAGCCGTAAGATCAGGTCATTGGGGTAGCCGTAGCGCGGATACAACTCGTCGAGGGGCACGTGCGACAGCGCCTCGGCGCTGATCGCGGTGTAGCCGCACTGGGAATCGTCGAGTTCGGGGAGGCCGCACACCGCGCCGGTCATACGCCCCAACAGACGGGTGCCCAGGCGGCGAAGCGCGGGCATCTGCTCGCTGTCGGGGTGGGCCAGGCGGTTACCCTTGGCGTAATCGGCGTCCTCGTCGACCACCGGCTCGACGACTCGGACGAGGTCGGCGGGATCCATCTGATTGTCCGCGGCCATCACGGCGACGACGTCGGCGCCGAGCTCCAGAGCGCGCTGGTAGCCGCGCGAGATCGCCCGCCCAACACCATAGTTAAAGCCCAGGCGCACCACGTGGACGCGCGGATCGACCTGAGATAACCCCCGGGCGACCTCGAAGGTGGAGTCCGGCGAGCCGTCGTCGACCACGACGACGTCGTCGACGAAGTCGGGCATGGAGGCCACCGTCGCCGGCAGCAGCGCGGTCTCGCAGTAGGCGGGAACGACGACAGCGATTCTCTTTCGCTCGTTCAGCGCTGAATGAACCATGGCGTGGGATCGATGGGTTGGCCGTCTTTGCGCAATTCGAAGTAGAGCTTGGGCCCCTCGAAGCTACCGGTCTCGCCGGACTTACCGATGAGGCCGCCGCGTTTTACCGCCTGACCCACCTCCACGTCCAGCGAGTTCAAGTGGGCGTAGAGGCTGTGGTACTCCTGGCCGTGGTCGACGATGACCATGTTGCCGTAACCCTCGAAGCGTCCGGCGAAGACCACCAGGCCGCTGGCCACGCATTTGACCGGTGTGCCCGTGGGGACCTTCCAGGTCAGGCCGGTGTGGCGCACGTAGCTCATCGAGCCGTCCTGTTTGCGCGGCCCGTACCCGAAGGTCACGGGCGCGGTCACCGGCGGCAACAGCGTGCCCTTGAGCATGTGGAAGTCGCGCTTGGTGTCGTTTTTGAGGAGCATGCCCAGGGAGTTTTGAAGCTCCTCGTCAGCATGTTGCAGCTCGCGGTCGACCTTCTTGTGATTGGCCGGCTTCGAGGCGCGCTCGACCACCTTCTTGCGGCTGGCCTCGGCGGCGTCGGTGTCCGCCTCGCTCTGGGCGATCTCGACGGCCAGATCTGCCCGACGCACTACCAGAGAGCGTGTGCGGTGGACGTCGACGGCGATGGTCTGGAGCACGCCGATGTCGCGGGTATGGGCCTTCAAGGCGCGCGCCTTGGCCGCGTCCAGCAAGACGCGCGTGTCCGCGGCCTCGCCGGGCGGCAAGAAGCGCTGGGCGCGGCGAAGCTTGCGATCGACGGCGTGCCAGGCGACGAGCTGGGCGGCGACTGTGCGCTTGACTCGGCGTTTGGCGCGATTGGCCGTGTCCAGGGGCGCGGCGTCCTGGCGCAAGGCCACCACCGAGTCCCGAAGCGCTGCGCGCAGGGCGCGGCTTCGCCGCTGACCTCGCGCAATTTTCGCCTCGAGCCCGGCCAGACGCTCCACAAAAGACGCGGGCCGCGGCCGACTGTCGGCCGAGAGCGGGCGCGCCGGCAGCAGGCCGGCCACCAGCAGGCCGGCGGCGAGCGTGACCGCGGCTCGATTAGCTGTCGGCGACCAGAATTTGAAGTTCGAGATCATCGGTTTTATTCGTGTTTGTGACAGTGCGATTGGCGAGGATCCCGGCGAGCGCGCCGGCCGCTGGCCCTAGCACCACCGGGCACATGATGACCGCCCAGGACCACCCCGACAGACCGTGGGCCAATCCCAGGACGACGGGCCGCGCGTTTTGCCACAGCAGCAAGACCACCAGCAAGCTTGCGAACGCGACCACGCCGGCCAACGTCCCCACGGCCATCCCGCGCACCATGGTGGGGCGTCGCAGTTTTGCCGGCGGCGCGCCGAAAGAGGCCAATAATTCGGTCTCACGGCTATGCGCGCGGGCCAGACGGATGAGAAATCCGCAGGTCTGGCCGATGCCCGCGGCGACCATGACCACCAGCGACACCGCGCCCAAGATGAGCAACCAGCGCACAAATGACAGCGTGCGTGCGGCTTTCGCCGAGGGCACGTCGACCGTGGCGACCTCGGGACGCGCTTGCAACCCGGAGACCCGGGCGATGAGGTCCAGGTGGCCGATCACCGGCGTCGCCGGCACGAGTTCGACGCTAAACGGCAACATCTCGGCGCTGACGCCGAGCTTGGCGACCTCGTCGCGCCCGAGGCGCCGCTCGAGATCGCCAAACGCCTGAGCGGGCGTGCGCACCGTGGCCTCGTCGACCGCGGGCCAACCGTCGAGCTCCTTGGCGAGCCTGGCGGCGGTCTTCTTGTCGGCGTCGGCGCGCAGGTAGACCACCGGCCGGTACGCCTGCAGGTACGTGCGCGCCGCGCCGCTGGCAAACGAGGCGGCCAGCACGGCCACGCACGGGATGAGCAGCGCGAAGGCGAGCACCAGCACCGCCGTGGCGGTGGCGAACTTACGGGTTCGCAAAGCGTCCGTAGCCGAGCGTAGCATCAGGCAGCACCGTCCACGGTGCGGGAGTCGCCATCGGGAAGCGCGGCCGGTTCGAGCCGGCCGTCGCGAAGTTCCAGCGTCGTGGTTCGAAGGTCGTCGAGCGGCGAGGCCGCGCGCGCAGCCAGGACGACAGTGGAACCGGCCTCGAAGGCACGCCTCAGGCCGCGCGCCGCGTCGGCGTAATGCTCGCCGAGCCCTTCAAGACCGCCGTCGATGACGACCAGCGGGGGCTGACCGACCAGCGCCCGGAAGATGCCCACCAGCCGGCGCTCGCCGGCGGCAAGCCCACCGGCGGGCACCTCGGCGAGCGCCTGGACGCGGGTTTGCTCGATGAGGCGCTCGACCTTGCCGAGCGCGCGGTCGGGCTGCTGGCGCGCGACCAGCGGCAAGAGCAAATTTTCGAGCACGGAGCGCCGCTCTAAGAACTTGGGGTGCTGGGTGCATGCGCCGATCTTTTGGCGCACCTCGGCGACGCCGGCGGCATCGAGCCGGTCGAGGTTGCGCCCGGCGATGATGCACTTGGCCCCGAGGACGCGCCGGCGAAGAGACAGGATGGAGCACAACACGCTCTTGCCCTGCCCCGACGGCGCGATGACTTCGACGAATTCACCGCGTTCGATCTCGAGGGAGACGTCGTCGAGCAGCGGGCGCTCGCGACGCGGGTGGTGCACTGTGAGATGGTAGCAGGAGATCATCGCGGCACATGGCGGCACAGACTGCGACGGCCGCACGAGGTCGAGCGGGAGGAGAAGTTAGAGCCCGAGGAAGTCCTCGACGAGGTCGGTCAACGAGAGATCGTCCTCGCAGGGGCGACAGCCTTCCCAGGCCATCGCGCCGGTCTCGGCGAGCTCCAACGCGGCCGGCACCGCGCTGGGCGCGCGCGCTGCGACCGCCGCCTGAACGGGCTGAGCGGGCTGAGCGGGCTGAACCGGCTGGGCGGGCTCGTCGGGCTCCCCACCGTCGGCGGGAGCGTCGTCCATCGAGGGCGCCGCCTTCGACGGGTCGAGGACCTGGGTCGGCGCGACGTCGTCCTGGGCGTCGGACTGCTCGGCGTCGGACTTGATGTTGGAGAGCTGATCTTTGAGCTTGTTGAGGCTGACGTGCTGCTTGGCCTTGTCCTTTTGGAACTCGAGGATGGCGTCCTCGCCCTCTTCCTCGAGACGGGCAGCCGCCGCGGGCACGCGGTCCTGGCTGGGGGTGAAGTCGGCCGCGTCTTCTTCGACCTCTTCTTCGACATCCTCGAGCGGCTCGAGGCCGGCAAAGTCGTCGTACTCCCCGGCCATCAGCTTCTTGAACAGGCTGCGGTGGCTGGCCTTCATCTGCGCGCGGATGCGCTCCTCGGCCTCATTGCCCTCGTAGCCCTCGATGGTCTCCTCGTAGGAGGTGATCACCGTGTCCAGGATCGCGCCCGCATAGAACAATTGGGTCTCGATGCGGCAATCACTTTCGCCGTGATCTTCGGTCTGAATGTGGAAGGTCTTTCCACGGTACTCGACGTCGTTGTTAAAACCGATCAGCATGAGCGCTCCAGCTTACCGCCACTGAGGTTCGGCAGGGGACGAAGATGCCCCTAAAATCACAGTAATTTGCTGGAAAAAGATTAATCCATGCGCTGGGAAATAACAACCGCGCTCGAAAGTGCGACGGCCCGCCGCCCGAAACCCCGGAGGGGCACCGGCAACGGGCCGCACACAAAGCACTAACCTCGGCTCAGTCGCGGCGTCGGCGTACGAGGACGCCGGCGCCCAGACCGAAGAGCAACACCAGGGCGAGCGGGGCGTCGGG
Source organism: uncultured delta proteobacterium (assembly GCA_963697525.1). Lineage (GTDB taxonomy): Bacteria > Myxococcota_A > Bradymonadia > Bradymonadales > Bradymonadaceae > Bradymonas. The sequence continues at coordinate 2,895,290 of OY969087.1, read as the reverse complement.
CGTGGCGCCGTCGGCGCTGTAGCACGAGCAGCCGTCGCTCTGGACCTGGCTATGGGTGTGGCGTCCCGTGTCGACGGCGCCGGCGTCGGTCGCTCCGCCGTCGGTCGCCCCGGCGTCGGTCGCCCCGGCGTCGACAGCTCCCGCGTCCACCGCTCCGGCGTCGGCGCTGCCGGCATCGCAGTCGCCGGAGGTGCACTGGTCCTTGGCGACGCAGGCGCCCTGGTAGCAGCGCTGGTCGCTGCCGCAGGAGGCGTCGTCCTCGCAGCCCGGATAGCACACCCCGCGGAAGCAAGTCTGGCCGGTACGGCAGATGATATTGTCGCAGGTGGGCTCGGCGCAGCGCTGCTGCTCCAGGCAGGACTTGCCGGCGGAGCAATCGGCGTCGACCGAGCACGCCTCGAAACAGGTACCGCCGTAGCAGACCTCGCTGTCGTTGCACACAACCCCATCGCAGGGGCCGGTGGCGCAGTGACCGTCGCGGCAGATCCCCGACGCACAATCGTCCGGGGTGCGGCAGCTCGTCTTGCAGGCGCCGTCGACACAGACGTCTTCGACGGGACACTGAACGCCGAGGCAGGCATTGGCAGCGCAGCGGCCGTCGAAGCAGAAGTCCCCGCCCGAGCAGTCGGCGTCGGTGGTGCAGTCGTCGAAGCACGAGCCCTGGTAGCAGCTCTGGCCGTCGGCACATGTGACGCCCGCGCAGGGGTCGTCGGTGCACCGGCCGGGGTTGGGATAGCAGCGATTGCCGCCGGAGCACTCCGTCGAGCTGGTGCACGCGGGCACACAACTGGCCATGTAGCAGACCTCGTCGCTCGAGCAATCGGTGGCGTTGTCGTCGACGGTGCCGTTGCAGTCGTCGTCGACCCCGTTGCACACCTCGTCGGTGGGTGTGACCTCGCCGGCGCAGGCGCCAAACGCCCCGCTCGCGCAGGTCTGGGTGCCGCCGACGCACGCGCCCACACCCTCGGTGCCCGCCGGGCCGCTGTAGCACGCCTGGGTGTCGCCGTCGGTGCAGTTGCAGTCGCTGTCATCGCCGTCGACCTTGCCGTCGCAGTCGTCGTCGATGCCGTTGCCGCAATCCTCGGTGGCGCCAGGGTTGACCGCGCCGGCGGTGTCGTCGCAGTCGGTGTTGTCGGCGACATAATCGGCGGGCGCGCTGCACGCGTCCTTGGTCGTCGTGGCGTCGCCAAAGCCGTCGCCGTCGGTATCGGCGTAGAAGGTCGTCTTGACGCCGTTGTCGACGGTTCCGTCGCAGTCGTCGTCTTGGCCGTCGCAGGTCTCCGCAGTCGGCGTCACCTCGCCGGTACACGCCCCGAAGCTGCCGTTCACACAGGTCTGGGTGCCCGCCGCGCACACGCCCACGCCCTCGGTGCCCGACGCGCCGCTGTAGCACGCCTGGGTGTCGCCGTCGGTGCAATCACAGGTGGCGTCGGCGCCGTCGGTCTTGCCGTCGCAGTTGTCGTCGATGCCGTTGCCGCAGTCCTCGGTGGCGCCGGGATGGACCGAACTGCGAGCATCGTCACAATCGTCGTGGTTGCTAACGTAGCCGTTGGGCACGCCGCACGCCTGGGTCGTCTGGGTGCTGTCGCCGTGGCCGTCGCCGTCGCTGTCGAGGTAGAAGGTCGACTTGACGCCGTTGTCGATGGTGCCGTCGCAGTCGTCGTCTTGGCCGTCGCAGGTCTCCGAGCTCGGGCCGACGCTTCCCTGGCACGAGCCCCACGCGCCCGTCGAACAGGTCTCGGTGCCCGTCGAGCACACCCCGACGTTGCTGCCGCAGGTGCGCGTCAGGTTGTCGTCGACCTGCCCGTTGCAGTCGTCGTCGATATTGTTGCACGTCTCCGCGCTCGGCGAGCCCGGCGATGCGCTGCACGTCGTGCCGCTTCCCGAGCCGTTGCACACCATGGTCCCGCTACGCTGACAAGCCCCCACGCCCACCGTGCAGGCGTTGCCTTTGTTGGTGAACGTCTCGTCGATCGAGGTATTGCAGTTGTCGTCGACCCCGTTGCACATCTCGGTGGCGCCCGGATGGGTGCTGGCCACCGTGTCGTCGCAGTCGTCGTTCGAACTCACATAGCCGCCCGGCGCGCTGCATGCCTGGGTGCTGTGGGCCGGGTCGCCGTGACCGTCGCCGTCACTGTCGAGGTAGAAGGTCGACTTGACCCCGTTGTCGATGGTGCCGTCGCAGTCGTCGTCTTGGCCGTCGCAGGTCTCCGAGCTCGGGCCGACGCTTCCCTGGCACGAGCCCCACGCGCCCGTCGAACAGGTCTCGGTGCCCGTCGAGCACACCCCGACGTTGCTGCCGCAGGTGCGCGTCAGGTTGTCGTCGACCTGCCCGTTGCAGTCGTCGTCGATATTGTTGCACGTCTCCGCGCTCGGCGAGCCCGGCGATGCGCTGCACGTCGTGCCGCTTCCCGAGCCGTTGCACACCATCGTGCCGCTTCGCTCACACGCTCCCACGCCCACCGTGCAGGCGTTGCCCTTGTTGGTGAACGTCTCGTCGATCGCGTTGTTGCAGTTGTCGTCGACCCCGTTGCACATCTCGGTGGCGCCCGGATGGATGCTGGCCACCGTGTCGTCGCAGTCGTCGTTCGAACTCACATAGCCGCCCGGCGCGCTGCATGCCTGGGTGCTGTGGGCCGGGTCGCCGTGACCGTCGCCGTCACTGTCGAGGTAGAAGGTCGACTTGACCCCGTTGTCGATGGTGCCGTCGCAGTCGTCGTCTTGGCCGTCGCAGGTCTCCGCGCTTGGGCCGACGCTGCCCTGGCACGATCCCCACGAGCCCGTCGAACAGGTCTCGGTGCCCGTCGAGCACATCCCGACGTTGGTGCCACAGGTGCGCGTCAGGTTGTCGTCGACCTGCCCGTCGCAGTCGTCGTCGATATTGTTGCACGTCTCCGCGCTCGGCGAGCCCGGCGATGCGCTGCAAGTGGTGCCGCTTCCCGAGCCGTTGCACACCATCGTACCGCTTCGCTGACAAGCCCCCACGCCCACCGTGCAGGCGTTGCCCTTGTTGGTGAACGTCTCGTCGGTCGAGCCGTCACAGTTGTCGTCGATCCCGTTGCACAGCTCCGAGGCGCCGGGGTGGATCGAGCTGTTTGAATCATTGCAGTCCGGCCCGCTGATCGTCGTGTAGCTATCACAACCGACGTAGTAGCTGTCGTTGTCGCTGTCCGCACAACTGGAGCAGCCCGAGCTCGTCCAGTTGTTTGGATCCCCATCGCAAGAATCGTTGGAGTTTCCCACATACCCACTCGGTGCACCGTACGACATGCACTCCTGGGTGGTAGTACCGGGATCACCGCGTCCGTCGCCATCGGCGTCGCGATAGTAGGTGCGCAAGATCGGGTTGCATGTGCATGAAAGGTTAAGTCTCCCCTCGCAGTCATGGCCGTTGTACGTCGTAGAGCAGGTCTCGACTGAGCAGCCCGCCTGGGCCGGCGACGCGAACGCTAACAGCACGGCGAGAGCCGCGAGGCCAGCGGCGAACCGCACGGCGATCGAGTTAAGGCCGGAAGTCAGCGTTGCACTCATTGAGCAACCTATCACGAGCGGGGGTTGATTTTCGGAGCTTTCCTGTACTTTCTCACATGCTTCCGACCAAGACAAACCCAGAAACAAACAGTTTCAAATTAAAAAAGCGCGAATAAGGTCGATTGGAGGATGCGCAGCAAGGCACGCTGCCGAGAGGAGGGCGCAGAGAGCTTTCGAGCACCGAACGACCCGCCGCCTCCGGATGAAGCAGCGGGTCGGACGCGATATCAACGTCGCTAGCTGGGTCAGTCGCGGCGTCGGCGCACGAGGACGCCGGCGCCCAGGCCGAAGAGTAACACGAGGGCGAGCGGGGCGTCGGGCGTGGCGCCGTCGGCGCTGTAGCACGAGCAGCCGTCGCTCTGGACCTGATGGTGATATTTGCGACCCGAGTCCGCGGCTCCCGCGTCAACGGCGCCCGCATCGTTCGCTCCTGCATCGGACGCCCCGGCGTCGACGGCACCGGCGTCGGCGCTGCCGGCGTCGCAGTCGCCGGAGGTGCACTGGTCCTTGGCGACGCAGGCTCCCTGGTAGCAGCGCTGGTCGCTGCTGCATGAGGCATCGTCGGTGCACCCGGGATAGCACACACCGCGGTAGCAGGTCTCGCCGGTGCGGCAGGTGATCGTGTCGCAGGTCGCCTCAGCACAGCGCTGCCCCTCCAGGCATAGCTTGTCGCCGGTACACTCGGCATCGGTCGAACACTTCTCGAAGCAGGTGCCGCCGTAGCAGATCTCCGAGTCGCCACAGACGACGCCATCACAGGGACCCGTGGCGCAGTGGCCGTCGCGGCAGATACCCGAGGGGCAGTCGGCCTCGGTGGTGCAGGCGGTCTTGCAGGCGCCGTTGACGCAGACGTCCTCCGTGGCGCACTCGACGCCGTCGCAAGCGTTGGCGGCGCAGCGGCCGTCGAAGCAGGTGTCACCGCCCGAGCAGTCGGCGTCGGTGGTGCAGTCGTCGAAGCACGAGCCCTGGTAGCAGCTCTGGCCGCCGGCACATGTGACGCCCGCGCAGGGGTCGTCGGTGCACCGGCCGGGGTTGGGATAGCAGCGATTGCCGCCGGAGCACTCCGTCGAGCTGGTGCACGCGGGCACACAACTGGCCATGTAGCAGACCTCGTCGCTCGAGCAATCGGTGGCGTTGTCGTCGACGGTGCCGTTGCAGTCGTCGTCGACCCCGTTGCACACCTCGTCGGTGGGCGTCACTTCGCCGTCGCAGGCGCCAAACGCCCCGCTCGCACAGGTCTGGGTGCCACCGGCGCACGCGCCCACACCCTCGGTGCCCGCCGGGCCACTGTAGCACGCCTGGGTGTCGCCGTCGGTGCAATTGCAGTCGCTGTCATCGCCGTCGACCTTGCCGTCGCAGTCGTCGTCGATGCCGTTGCCGCAATCCTCAGTGGCGCCGGGATTGACCGCGCCGGCGGTGTCGTCGCAGTCGGTGTTGTCGGCGACATAGCCCGCCGGCGCGCTGCACGCGTCCTTGGTCGTCGTGGCGTCGCCAAAGCCGTCGCCGTCGGTATCGGCGTAGAAGGTCGTCTTGACGCCGTTGTCGACGGTTCCGTCGCAGTCGTCGTCTTGGCCGTCGCAGGTCTCCGCAGTCGGCGTCACCTCGCCGGTACACGCCCCGAAGCTGCCGTTCACACAGGTCTGGGTGCCCGCCGCGCACACGCCCACACCCTCGGTGCCCGACGCGCCGCTGTAGCACGCCTGGGTGTCGCCGTCGGTGCAATCACAGGTGGCGTCGGCGCCGTCGGTCTTGCCGTCGCAGTTGTCGTCGATGCCGTTGCCGCAATCCTCGGTGGCGCCGGGATGAACCGAGCTGCGGGAATCGTCGCAATCGTCATGGTTGCTTACGTAGCCGTTGGGCACGCCGCACGCCTGGGTAGTCTGGGTGCTGTCGCCGTGGCCGTCGCCGTCGCTGTCGAGGTAGAAGGTCGACTTGACGCCGTTGTCGATGGTGCCGTCGCAGTCGTCGTCTTGGCCGTCGCAGGTCTCCGAGCTCGGGCCGACGCTGCCCTGGCACGAGCCCCACGAGCCTGCCGAACAGGTCTCGGTGCCCGTCGAGCATACGCCCACGTTAGAGCCGCAGGTGCGCGTCAGGTTGTCGTCGACCTGGCCGTTGCAGTCGTCGTCGATATTGTTGCACGTCTCCGCGCTCGGCGAGCCCGGCGATGCGCTGCACGTCGTGCCGCTTCCCGAGCCGTTGCACACCATCGTACCGCTTCGCTGACAGGCCCCCACGCCCACCGTGCAGGCGTTGCCTTTGTTGGTGAACGTCTCGTCGATCGAGGTATTGCAGTTGTCGTCGACCCCGTTGCACATCTCGGTGGCGCCCGGATGGGTGCTGGCCACCGTGTCGTCGCAGTCGTCGTTCGAACTCACATAGCCGCCCGGCGCGCTGCACGCCTGGGTGCTGTGAGCCGGGTCGCCGTGACCGTCGCCGTCGCTGTCGAGGTAGAAGGTCGACTTGACCCCGTTGTCGATGGTGCCGTCGCAGTCGTCGTCTTGGCCGTCGCAGGTCTCCGAGCTCGGGCCGACGTTGCCCTGGCACGATCCCCACGAGCCCGTCGAACAGGTCTCGGTGCCCGTCGAGCACATCCCGACGTTGGTGCCACAGGTGCGCGTCAGGTTGTCGTCGACCTGCCCGTCGCAGTCGTCGTCGATATTGTTGCACGTCTCCGCGCTCGGCGAGCCCGGCGATGCGCTGCAAGTGGTGCCGCTTCCCGAGCCGTTGCACACCATCGTACCGCTTCGCTGACAAGCCCCCACGCCCACCGTGCAAGCGTTGCCCTTGTTGGTGAACGTCTCGTCGATCGAGCCGTCACAGTTGTCGTCGATCCCGTTGCACAGCTCCGTCGCGTTCGGATGAACCGCGGCCGAGGAGTCGTTGCAATCGTTGGATGACATGCTCTCGGAGGCGGTACATCCCGAGTTGGGATCGCCCGGGCATTCCCAGCGCGTAGTTCCAGCCCCCGCCCCGTAGCCGTCGCCATCGCCATCCTGAAAGCACGTGACGCGGATACCTGGGCTGCCATCCGGACAATAAAACTGGGCGAAGGCGGGCACGGCCAGGGACATGACGGCCACGCCTACCACGCAGGCGACGAGCCATCTGCGAGAGTCGTGTTCGGGAGCCAGAGGTGACATCTTTCGCTTCCTTCGGGGGGCGGCTACTTGGTGAAGCCCATCGTTTGGGACGTGGGAGATGAGTTTACCATCTCGACGTCAAAATAAAATCCAATAACTTGAAAATAAATGAAAGAAGCCCGTCCCGCCAGTACGCCCGTTGCGGCGCGTATCCGGCGGGCCGGGCTCCGATAATGATGCAGACCGGCATCGCGCGGCGGCGGGGGACCGCACGCCGCGCGAAGAAGCCGCGCCCGGTCAGTCGCGGCGGCGGCGTACGAAGACGCCGGCGCCCAGGCCGAACATCAGCACCAGGGCGAGCGGGGCGTCGGGCGTGGCGCCGTCGGCGCTGTAGCACGAGCAGCCGTCGCTCTGGACCTGATGGTGATATTTGCGACCCGAGTCCGCGGCTCCCGCGTCAACGGCGCCCGTATCGGTCGCCCCGGCGTCGGACGCCCCGGCGTCGACCGGGCCCGCGTCGGCGCTGCCGGCGTCGCAGTCACCGGAGGTGCACTGGTCCTTGGCGACGCAGGCGCCCTGGTAGCAGCGCTGGTCGCTGGCGCACGAACTATCGTCGGTGCACCCGGGGTAGCACACGCCGCGGTAGCAGGTCTCGCCGGTGCGACAGGTGATCATGTCGCAGTTGGCCTCGGCGCAGCGTTGCCCCTCCAGGCACAGCTTGTCGCCGGTACATTCGGCGTCGGTCGAGCATTTGTCGAAGCAAGTGCCGCCGTAGCAGACCTGGCTGGCGCCGCAATCGACACCGTCGCAGGGACCGGTGGCGCAGTGGCCGTCGCGGCAGATGCCCGAGGGGCAGTCGTCCTGGGTGCTGCAAGAAGTCTTGCAGGTGCCGTCGACGCAGACATCTTCGACCGCACATTGGACCCCCTCGCAGGAGTTGGCGGCGCAGCGGCCGTCGAAGCAGGTGTCGCCACCCGAGCAGTCGGCGTCGCTGGTGCAGTCGTCGAAGCACGAACCCTGGTAGCAGCTCTGGCCGTCGGCACATGTGACGCCCGCGCAGGGGTCGTCGGTGCACCGGCCGGGGTTGGGATAGCAGCGATTGCCGCCGGAGCACTCCGTCGAGTTGGTGCACGCGGGCACACAACTGGCCATGTAGCAGACCTCGTCGCTCGAGCAATCGGTGGCGTTGTCGTCGACGGTGCCGTTGCAGTCGTCGTCGACCCCGTTGCACACCTCGTCGGTGGGCGTCACTTCGCCGTCGCAGGCGCCGAACGCCCCGCTCGCGCAGGTCTGGGTGCCACCGGCGCACGCGCCCACACCCTCGGTGCCCGCTGGGCCACTGTAGCACGCCTGGGTGTCGCCGTCGGTGCAATTGCAGTCACTGTCGGCGCCGTCGACCTTGCCATCGCAGTCGTCGTCGACGCCGTTGCCGCAGTCCTCGATGGCGCCGGGGTTGACCGCGCCGGCGGTGTCGTCGCAGTCGGTGTTGTCGGCGACATAATCGGCGGGCGCGCTGCACGCGTCCTTGGTCGAGGTGGCGTCGCCAAAGCCGTCGCCGTCGCTGTCGGCGTAGAACGTCGTCTTGACGCCGTTGTCGACGGTGCCGTCGCAGTCGTCGTCTTGGCCGTCGCAGGTCTCCGCAGTCGGCGTCACCTCGCCGGTGCACGCTCCGAAGCTGCCGTTCACACAGGTCTGGGTGCCCGCCGCGCACACACCCACGCCCTCGGTGCCCGACGCGCCGGTGTAGCACGCCTGGGTGTCGCCGTCGGTGCAATCACAGGTGGCGTCGGCGCCGTCGGTCTTGCCGTCGCAGTTGTCGTCGATGCCGTTGCCGCAATCCTCGGTGGCGCCGGGATGGACCGAACTGCGAGCATCGTCGCAATCGTCGTGGTTGGTCACGTAGCCGTTGGGCACGCCGCACGCCTGGGTGGTCTGGGTGCTGTCGCCGTGACCGTCGCCGTCGCTGTCGGCGTAGAACGTCGTCTTGACGCCGTTGTCGACGGTGCCGTCGCAGTCGTCGTCTTGGCCGTCGCAGGTCTCCGAGGTCGGCGTCACCTCGCCGGTGCACGCTCCGAAGCTGCCGTTCACACAGGTCTGGGTGCCCGCCGCGCACACACCCACGCCCTCGGTGCCCGACGCGCCGGTGTAGCACGCCTGGGTGTCGCCGTCGGTGCAATCACAGGTGGCGTCGGCGCCGTCGGTCTTGCCGTCGCAGTTGTCGTCGATGCCGTTGCCGCAATCCTCGGTGGCGCCGGGATGGACGGAACCGCGTGAATCGTCGCAATCGTCGTGGTTGGTCACGTAGCCGTTGGGTACGCCGCACGCCTGGGTCGTCTTGGTGCTGTCGCCGTGACCGTCGCCGTCGCTGTCGAGGTAGAAGGTCGTCTTGACGCCGTTGTCGATGGTGCCGTCGCAGTCATTGTCCTTGCCGTCGCACGTCTCTGAACTCGGGCCGACGTTGCCCTGGCACGAGCCCCACGAGCCTGCCGAACAGGTCTCGGTGCCCGTCGAGCACACCCCCACGTTGGAACCGCAGGTGCGCGTCAGGTGGTCATCGACCTGGCCGTCGCAGTCGTCGTCGCGGTTGTTGCATGTCTCGGCCGTCGGCGAGCCCGGCGTGGCGTTACACGTCGTGCCGCTGCCGCTGGCGTTGCACACATAGCGGCCCGAGGCCCGGCACTCGCCGGTGCCCGCGTAACAGGTATTGCCCAGGTTCGGGAATCCCTCGTCGATCTGGGCGTCACAGTCGTCGTTGATACCGTTGCACAGCTCGGTCGCCCCGGGGTGAACCGAGCTCTTCGAGTCATCGCAGTCATTGCTGTTGGCGACATAGCCGCTGGGCGCCGAGCACCGGAGCGTGCTCTTGGAGGGATCGCCATAGTGGTCGCCGTCGGCGTCGCGGTAATACGTATTTTTGACGTTCTCGTCGGTCAGACCGTCGCAATCATTATCCTTGCCGTCGCATACCTCGGTCGACGGGCCGACCGCGCCCTGGCAGCTACCCCACGAACCCGAAGAGCAGGTTTCAGTGCCGGTCTGACACATGCCCGTACTCTGGCCGCAGGTGCGGGTGAGATTCTCGTCGACCGAGCCGTTGCAGTTGTCGTCGACTCCGTTGCACGTCTCCGCGGCCCCGGGATGCACGTTCGCGTTGTTGTCGTTACAGTCCCCGGCGGTGGGGATCGTGTTCGGGGGGCAGTCGCAGTACGAGCCCATGCCGCAGATGCCCGTACCACCGCCGTAGCCATCACCATCCTGGTCGTAAAAGCAGGTCTTCGTGCAACCAGACGTGCAGTAGGCATGCGCGCTGGTGCTCGCCAACAGCGCGCCGATACCGAGCAGCGCTGCGACCATCCATTTCATCAATACGACCGACGGGTTCACCGGCCGAATCCTCCCACCATTCGCAAACATTTACGGCTCCCTTGGGTTGAGCAATTGGAATCACACAATGAACTTTGCTCGCCAGATACGCACGAAACCGCGCTTCTGTGCATCTTGAAAGGAGGCGCAGCGCGTCGGTCGGTATTGTCGAGCAATGTTTACACCGTATACATACAACAAAATCAACGACCTTGCAAACCTTCGCGAATGAAACCTCGCCGAGAGCATGTTGTAAGACAAACTGTTGTCATGGGGCCCAGATGGCATTAGCCTCCCCACGAGACTTAGTAGACGTTGTCCGGAGTATGCAGTGGCCGCGCACATCGACGGTGAGAAGGAGCGCCCCATCGGGGTATTCGACAGTGGCGTGGGCGGGCTGACGGTCATGCGCGCCGTCACCGAATTATTGCCCGACGAGGACATTATCTACCTGGGCGACACCGCCCGGGTGCCCTACGGCAACCGCGGGCCGCAGACGGTGCGCCGCTACGCGCTCAATGCCACCGATCTGTTGGCCCAACGCGGCGTCAAGGCCATCGTGGTGGCCTGCAATACGGCCAGCGCGTTTGCGCTGCAGGCGGTCCAAGAGCGTCACGACATGCCCGTGCTCGGCGTCATCGAGCCGGTCGCGCGCACCGCCGCCGCGGCGACCCAATCGGGCTCCATTGCCGTCATCGGCACGCGCGGCACGGTGCGAAGCGGGTCGTACCCGCGCGCGCTCCAGCGGTTGCGGCCGGATGTGCGCGTGGTCCAGACGCCCTGTCCGCTGTTCGTGCCGCTGGCCGAGGAGGGATGGCTGTCGGGCGCGGTCCCCGCCGAGGTCGCCCGCACCTACCTGGCGGGCTTGGCCGACACCGACGTCGACACCATGATTCTGGGGTGTACCCACTACCCGATCTTGCGCGAGACCATCGCGCAGGCGCTCGACGAGCTGGTCACCCAGCCGATCATGCTCGTCGACTCGGCCACTTCCACCGCCCGGGACCTGCGCGTGGCCCTGGCGGAGGCCGAGTTGCTGCGCGGCGAGCGCGCCGGACGCGAGCTGCATTTTCTGCTCACCGACGTGCCCGAGGGCTTCAAACCGACGGCCGAGCGCTTCTTCGGCACCCATATTTCGGCCTTCGAGCACGTGGATATCCCGGTGGGAGAGTGACCGCCGATCGAATACGAGCGGTGAGCGCGGCGTCCCAAATTATGTGAAAGTTGGCGTTCGCGGCGAGTGACGCTACACTGCCGGAAAATACTGAACTGTTACGCTTTCTTTGAGGTTTTCCCGATGCATCGACCCTGGCAGCTTTTCCGAGTATTCGTGACGGTCATCGCCGTCTCCATGGCTACCCTGGCGTTCAGCCCCCGGCACGCCGAGGCCGCGCAGATGGCCGGCCTGAAATTCGAGGCCGGCAAGATCAGCCCTAACCTGGTCAAGGGACTTCACGGCGAAGTCGCCAAGGCGTTCGACTCGGTCGACCGCTGGAGCTTTATCGGCTTCGACAAGGCCCGCGGCAAGATGGCACCGATTACCCGGGACTGTTTTACCGGTGACTGCCTGACCAAGGCGGGCAAGGCCATCGGAGCCCCCGCGGGGCTGAGCATCGAGATGAGCGGCGAGGCCGAGATCTACAACTGGACCATCCAGATGTACGATCTGCGCTCGGGCAAAAAGCTCAACACCGAGAAGGGAAGCTGCGAATTGTGCGGCGAAGCCGAGGTCAAGCGCACGTTCCGCTCGAGCCTCAAGGCGGCGCTCATTGGCACGGCGCTTCCCGGCGCCGCCCAGGCCAGCGCCAGTCCCAAGGGCGGCACAAAGGCCAAGCCAGCCGGCCCTCCCCCCGCCGGCAGCGTGCCGCTGCGCATCAGCGTCATCCCCGCCGACGCCCAGATTTACGTCGACGATCAGCCCGCCGGCCAGGGTGAGGTCACCCGCGCGGTTGGCCCCGGCTCCCACGAGGTGCGCTTTCACAAAGAGGGCTATCAGGGGCTCAAAGAGCAGGTCATGGTCAACGAGGGCACCAAAGGCCCGGTGCTGCTGCGGGTGCATATGAGCCGCACCGATCCCGAGGCCGTCGCGGTGACCACGGGCGTGGGCCCCATCGACCGGCTGGGAAGTGCGCGCAAGACCTACGGGCTCATCGGGGTGGTCGCCGGCGCGGCCCTGTTGGGCACGGGCATCTACCTGACCGCCATCGACGGCGAGACCGCCTGCGCCTCGGGCGTGCCGGCGGCCCAATGCCCCGACGTCTACGCCACCGGCGGCGCCGGCATGACGTTGGGCGTGGCGGGCACCGTGCTGCTGACCGGCGGAGTGACCCTTCTGAGCTGGAACGCGCTCGCCGGCGGCAGCACGCCTGCTGCTGACACGCCCGCCGACGCCCCCACCGATATGCCCAAGGCCGGCGGCAAAGCCGATGATCCGGCGGTGTCCCTGAGCCCGATGGTGGGCTCCGATGGCGGCGGGCTGTTGCTGCACGGCCGGTTCTAGGGCACGCCTACTTCACGAACCCGATCACCCGAAACTCCACGCGCCGGTTCTTCGCCCGGCTGGCCGAGTCGGTGTTGGGTACGAGCGGCTGGGTCTCGCCATAGCCCTCGTACTCCAGCCGGCTGCGGTCGATGCCGCCCTGCTCGACCAGGTAGTTGACCACGGCCAGCGCGCGCTGCTGGCTCAGCGTCAGGTTATAGCCGGATTTGCCCGTGTCATCGGTGTGGCCCTCCACGCGCACCCGCACGTTCTTCTGCTCCTCGAGGGACTCGGCGACCTCGTCGAGCACCGGGTAGGACTTCTTCAGGATCTTGTCCGAGCCGGTCTTGAAGTGGATGGAGTGCAAAATGACCGGCTTTTCCTTGGTGAACACATACGTGGGCTTTTTGTCGGCGCAGCCGTCGCTGTCGAGATAGCCGTTGGGGGTCTCGGCGACCATGGGGCACTTGTCCTCGGCGTCGGGGATGCCGTCGCCGTCGTTGTCGGTGTCCGGGCAGCCGTCGTTGTCCTGGAAACCGTCGTGGTCCTCGGCGCGGTTGGGGCACTTGTCTTTGTTGTCGGCCAACCCGTCGCCGTCGTTGTCGGTGTCCGGGCAGCCATCGTTGTCCTCGAAGCCGTCGCGGTCCTCGGCCTTCAGCGGACAACTGTCCTGCGCATCGGCCAACCCGTCGCCGTCGTTGTCAGTATCGGGGCAGCCGTCGGTGTCCTCGAATCCGTCGAAGTCCTCGTTGAGCTTGGGACATTTGTCCGCGCTTCCCACGATGCCGTCGGAGTCCAACTCGATGGAGCTGGCCGGGGTGAACGACACGTCGGCGAAGGCCGACCACTTGGGCGTGCCCACCACATCGCCGACGCCGGGGCCGCCGCCCACGGCCAGCGACCAGGCGCCCAACTGCTGGACCACCGCCAGGTTCATCTGGTTGTTGGAGTCCCCGGTCAGATAGTCGAGCGCGCCGCTCCATTCGGCGGCCGCGCTCAAGTCGTCGACGCCGGGAATGGCATAGCGCACGCCCGCCCCGTAGGTGATGCGATTGTCGTCGGTGTTGCCCTCGAAGCTGTGGCGCGGCCCGGCCAGGTAGCCAAGGTTGACCAGGGGCGTGAAGTCGGCGAGGTCGGCGTCGGCGATGAGGTTGACCCCGCCGCTGACCCCGCCGGCGCCGGTCAGACCGGCGGCGTCGCCGGTGGGAAGAAACATCGTCCCCTCGACGGCCAGACCGGCGATGGCCTGCTGGCGGTCGAGCAGCGCGAACTTCATGCGCAGGCCCACGTCGCCGATGCCGTTTTGGGAGAGCTCGTCGGCGAAGTTGGGGTCGGCGCTGCGGCTCATGAGCACGGGCAGATCGACCCCCAGGTTGAGCCCGTTGAGGATGCCCACCGTGCCACGCAGGTCCAGGACATGTTGGGAGTCGATGATCGGCAGCAGACGCTCGCCGGTGCTGGCATCGACATATTGCGCGGGGGTGCTCGCGAAGCGGTAGCTCAGCCCCAGGCTAAAGCCCAGCGGGGCGAGCGTCGGTGATCCCTCCAGCGTGACGGCGCCGTTGCGCAGACCGGTGGGCCGAAAGGCCATCGCGTCCATGCCGTCGGCCCGCGCGGCGCTGGGCGCGGCCAGCACCACCACGATGGCGAGCGCGGCGGCGCCGGCGGCGTGCGTCCGGCGGCGCTTTCGCACCAAGACCAGCCCCACCAGCCCCAGCAAGACGAATAGCGAGGCGCCACCCGGCCCGCTCTGCCCCGATTGGTTGCACCCACCGCCCGCGGCGATGCCGCCGGCCGGGCGCAGGTGGCCGGGGCGGTCTTCCGGGCGAAGCGGGTCGGTGTGCGCCTCGACCTCGGCGGCGTCGTCGACGCCGTCGCCGTCGGTGTCTACGCTGGTCGTCGACGTGCCGAGCTGCTTTTCGTCGGCGTCGGACAGCCCGTCGTTGTCGTCGTCGGTGTCGCAGGCATCGCCCTGGCCGTCACCGTCGGAGTCGATCTGCCGGGGGTTGTCGACCAGCGGGCAATTGTCGTCGTGGTCGGCCACGTCGTCGCCGTCGTCGTCGGCGTCACATTCGTCGCCGATGCCGTCGCCGTCGGTGTCCGTCTGCGCCTGGTTGGCGAGCAGCGGACAATTGTCCTGGTCGTCGCCGACCCCGTCGCCGTCGGCATCGCCATCGCAGGCGTCGCCGACGCCGTTTTGGTCGGTGTCGGTCTGGTCGGGGTTGAACGCCTCCGGGCAGTTGTCCTGGGAGGAGGGGATGCCGTCGCCCTCGGGATCGGCGTCGCACACGTCGCCCAGGCCGTCGTCGTCGGTGTCATGCTGGGCGGGGTTGGCGTTCTCCGGGCAGTTGTCGTCGGCGTTGGTCACGCCGTCGCCGTCGAGGTCGTCGTCGCACACGTCGCCGGTGCCGTCCTGGTCGAGGTCGGCCTGGCCGCCGTTGGCCGCCCGGGGGCAATTGTCGTCGGCGTCGGCGACCCCGTCGCCGTCGGTGTCGTCGTCGCAGGCGTCGCCGGTGCCGTCCTGATCGAGGTCGGCCTGGCTGGGGTTTTCGGTCAGCGGGCAATTGTCCAGCGAGTCTCGGACACCGTCGCCGTCGTCGTCGTGGTCGCACACGTCGCCCCGGCCATCCTGGTCGGTGTCGTTCTGTGCGGGGTTTTGTGCCGACGGGCAGTTGTCGTCGGCGTTGGCCACCCCGTCGCCGTCGAGGTCGTCGTCGCAGGCGTCGCCCTGGCCGTCGCCGTCGCTATCCAACTGCCCGGAGTTGACGGTCTTGGGACAGTTATCGTCGGTATCGCGCACGCCGTCGCCGTCGTCGTCATCGTCGCAGGCGTCGCCCACCCCATCGCCGTCGGTGTCCTCCTGGCCGGCGTTGGGCGTCTGCGGGCAGTTGTCGATGCCGTCGTCGTAGCCGTCGCCGTCGGTGTCGGTGTTGGAGTCGCACGCGTCGCCCACCCCGTCGTGGTCGCTGTCGTCCTGGTTGGGGTTGGCGTTGCGCGGGCAGTTGTCGGCGGTGTCCGCGACCCCGTCGCCGTCGTCATCGTCGTCACAGGCGTCGCCCACGTTGTCGCCGTCGAGGTCGTCCTGCGAGGAGTTGGCGACCGACGGGCAGTTGTCCTGGCTGTCGGCGACGCCATCGTCGTCGCGGTCGCTGTCGCACGCGTCGCCCTTGCCGTCGCCGTCGAGGTCGGCCTGGTCGGGGTTTTCGACCCTGGGGCAATTGTCCTGGCCATCGTCGACCCCGTCGCCGTCATCGTCGGGGTCACATTGGTCGCCCAGGCCGTCGCCGTCGAGGTCCTCCTGGCCGGGGTTGGCCTGCTCGGGACAATTGTCCTGGCTGTCGTCGACGCCGTCGGCGTCGTCATCGGCGTCGCAGGCGTTGCCGGCTCCGTCGCCATCGGTGTCGACCTGCTGAGGGTTGGGCGCCGACGGGCAGTTGTCGTCGGCGTTGGTGACCCCGTCGCCGTCGAGATCGGCGTCGCAGGCATCCCCCACGTTATCCGAGTCGGTGTCGGTCTGGTCCTGGTTGTACACCAGCGGGCAGTTGTCCGAGCCATCGGCGACCCCGTCGCCGTCGTCATCGCCGTCGCACGCGTCGCCCTTGCCATCGCCGTCGGTGTCGGTCTGGTTGGGGTTGGCCGTCTGTGGGCAGTTGTCGGCGTTGTCGGGCACACCGTCGCTGTCAGAGTCGCCGCTGTCGCAGGCATCGCCGTAGCCATTGCCGTTGCTGTCGGCCTGGCTGGGATTGGGCGTCAGCGGACAGTTGTCCTGGCCGTCGGGCACGCCGTCGCCGTCGTCATCGTCGTCGCAGGCGTCGCCTTTGCCGTCGCCGTCGGTGTCGGTCTGGGAGTGATTGGGGGTGACCGGGCAATTATCGTCGGTGTCGAGCACCCCGTCGTTGTCGTCGTCGTCGTCGCAGGCGTCGCCCTTGCCGTCGCCATCGGTGTCGGTCTGGTCGGCGTTGGCGGCAAACGGGCAGTTGTCGCTGGTATCGCCGACGTTGTCGTTGTCGTCGTCGTTGTCGCAGGCATCGCCCTTGCCGTCGCCGTCGTTGTCGGCCTGGTCGGCGTTGGGGGTCAGCGGGCAGTTATCCCCGCCGTCGAGCACGCCGTCGTTGTCGTCATCGTCGTCGCAGGCGTCGCCCTTGCCGTCGGCGTCGGTGTCGGTCTGGTCGGCGTTGGCGGCGAGGGGGCAATTGTCGTTGTTGTCGGCGACGCCATCGTTATCGTCGTCGTTGTCGCAGGCGTCGCCCTGGCCGTCGCCGTCGGTGTCGGTCTGGTCGGCGTTGGCCACTAGCGGGCAGTTGTCGTCCGAGCCGCACACCCCGTCGCCATCGAAGTCGTTTAAGCCGTTGCAGGTCGCTGCGTGGGCGCTCGAGGCCAGCCCGACCCAGGCGGTCAGGCAAAAGATTGTTGTGGCTGCAAATCGTCCGAATTTGTGCACCGGGGAGAGGGGCTGCATGGGAGGCCTCCGCGACCAGAAAAAACAGGTCAATCAATCAGTGAAGCTTGTCCGCGAGCGGGGCGGACCGTGGCCGGCGGGGCAGGAGCACAAAGGCCCCTGCCCCGCCCGCCGGCTACCGGCGTCGAGGGTTAGTCGACATCGGGCCGGCCGGTGGCGCGCCGGCGCCGGTCGGCGGCCAGCAGGCCCAGGGCGAAGAAGGCGAACGCCAGTCCGCTCAGCGGCACGCTGTCGCTGGATTGGCTACACCCGCAGCCCGAATCGCTGGGGTTGGCCGCCTTATTGGCCTTGGCGGCCTCGGCGTCGTCGCAGGCCGCGCCTTTGCCGTTTTGGTCGGCGTCGGTCTGGTCGGGGTTGGCGACGTTGGGGCAGTTGTCGTCGGTGTTGGACACGCCGTCACCGTCGATGTCGGTGTCGCAGGCGTCGCCCTTGCCGTCGCCGTCGGCGTCGTCCTGATGAGGGTTGAAGTCGTTGGGACAATTGTCCGTGGCGTTGGGCAGCCCGTCGCCGTCGGGGTCGGTGTCGCACACGTCGCCGATATTGTCCTGGTCGGCGTCGGCCTGGTCGGCATTCTTGTCCTCGGGACAGTTATCCGACTCGTTGTCGACGTTGTCGCCGTCGATGTCGCCGTCACACGCGTCGCCCTGACCGTCGCCGTCGAGGTCGGCCTGATTGTTGTTGGCCACGCGCGGGCAGTTGTCCTCGGTGTCGTCAACGTTGTCGCCGTCGTCGTCGCTGTCGCAGGCGTCGCCCTGGCCGTCGCCATCGAGGTCGGCCTGGTCGGGGTTGGAGTCCAGCGGGCAGTTATCGATGGGATCGCGCACACCATCGTCGTCGTCGTCGCCGTCGCAGGCGTCGCCCTTGCCATCGCTGTCGGTGTCGGTCTGGTCGGCGTTGGCCGTCTGCGGGCAGTTGTCGGAGTCGTTGGCGACATCATCGCCGTCGATATCGTCGTCGCACACGTCGCCGATGCCATCGCCATCGGCGTCGGCCTGGTCGGCGTTGACCACCAGCGGGCAGTTGTCGGAGTCGTCGGCGAGTCCGTCGCCGTCGTCGTCGTCGTCGCAGGCGTCGCCCACGCCGTCGCCGTCGGTGTCGGTCTGGTCGGTGTTGGCCGTCTGCGGGCAGTTGTCGATGCCGTCGTCGATGGTGTCCCCATCGCTGTCGGTGTTGGAGTCGCACGCGTCGCCCAACCCGTCGCCGTCGGTGTCCGCCTGGTCGGCGTTGGCCGTGCGCGGGCAGTTGTCCTGGTCGTTGGTCTTGCCGTCGCCGTCGACGTCGTCGTCGCACACGTCGCCGATATTGTCGTTGTCGAGGTCGGCCTGATCGGCGTTGGCCAATTGCGGGCAGTTGTCCTGGTTGTCGACGATGCCGTCGCCGTCGCCGTCGCTGTCACAGGCGTCTCCCAGCCCGTCGCCGTCGGCATCGGCCTGGTCGGCGTTGGCCGTCAGCGGACAGTTGTCCTGATCGTCGCTGACCCCGTCGTCGTCGTCGTCGTCGTCGCAGGCGTCGCCCAACCCGTCGCTGTCGGTGTCGGTCTGAGCGGTATTGGATACCAGCGGGCAATTGTCGTCGGCGTCGGCCACGCTATCGTTGTCGTCGTCGTCGTCACAGGCGTTGCCCATGCCATCGCCGTCGGTGTCGGTCTGGCTGGTGTTGGCGTCATACGGGCAGTTGTCGTCGGCGTTGGCCACCGTATCCCCGTCGATGTCCGGGTCGCAGGCATCGCCCTGGCCGTTTCCGTCGGTGTCGGTCTGGTCCTGGTTGTACACCAGCGGGCAGTTGTCCTGGCCGTCGTCGACCCCGTCGCCGTCGTCGTCGGCGTCGCAGGCGTCGCCCTTGCCGTCGCTGTCGGTGTCCGTCTGGGCGGCGTTGGCCGTCTGCGGGCAGTTGTCGGCGTTGTCGGGCACGCCGTCGCCGTCGGCGTCACCGCTGTCGCAGGCGTCACCAAAGCCGTTGCCGTTGCTGTCGGCCTGGCTGGGGTTGGAGGTGCGTGGGCAGTTGTCGTCGGCGTTGGCCACGCCGTCACCGTCGACGTCGTCGTCGCAGGCATCACCCAGCCCGTCGCCGTCGAGGTCTTCCTGGCCGGGGTTGCTCACCAACTGGCAGTTGTCGTCGCAATTGCTGGTCTGCCCGTCGGCGCAGATGGCGTCGTCGTTCGCCCCGCTCGCGTCGCCGTCGTCCAGAATTCCGTCGTTGTCGTCGTCATCGTCACAGGCGTCGCCCTTGCCGTCGCCGTCGGTGTCGGTCTGGTCGGCGTTGGCCACCAGCGGGCAGTTGTCGTTTTGGTCGGCGACATTGTCGGAGTCGTCGTCGTTATCGCAGGCGTCGCCGGTGCCGTCGCCGTCGGTGTCGGTCTGGTCGGCGTTGGCCGTCAGCGGGCAGTTGTCGTTGCCGTCGAGGATCCCGTCCTGGTCGTCGTCATCGTCGCAGGCATCGCCCTTGCCGTCGCCGTCGGTGTCGGTCTGATTGGCGTTGGCTACGTTCGGGCAGTTGTCGTTGTTGTCACAATAGCCGTCGTGGTCGACGTCGCTGCCCAGCAGACAAGTCGCCGCATGCGCCGACGATCCCGTGGCCACGACAAACCCCATCGAGCAGATCAGGGCCATCAACAGTTGTTTTGTTTTGAGACCAAACATTTATCGAACCTCCAAATCGAAGAAATCGGTGGGCGTGACGTTGTCGACGCCCACCACCACCAGTTGGCGAGGCCGCATATGCACGGCCGTCGCGGAGTCACCTCGCTTCGTCACTCGCCGCCACGCCAACGTGGCCGGCTCTGTCAGTTGCGAGGCATATTGTTTCGTGAGTCTTCCTCGACGGAGAGTTACTGCAGATTTGATACCAACCCGCAAATAGTGCGCTCTGAGTGCAAATTTTTCATGTTTTTAACGTATACAGACTGACATTTGTGTCGTCACAAGATAAAACCGTGACATTTTGTCACACAACCGGCCGCGCGACTGAACCGGGGACATCGGTGGGTGGGGCCAAGAAATAGCAACGCCACCGCTGCACCATGGCAGCGGTGGCGTTGCGAAGCGTCAGCTCGACCAGCTCGACGCGTCAGTCGGCGAGGAGATCCTGGACGTCGCCGGTGTGGGGTTCCCAGTCCCCATCGATCCAGGCGACGTTGTGCGCGGGCACCTCCGACCAATGGTCGGCGCCGGGCTGAAGATGGCTGGCGAGGAATACCCCGCGGAAATGAGGATGTTGGATTTTCTTGGGACGATGGCCGGCAAATAGCGGCTCTTCGCCGGGCTGCTCGATGCCGCGGAAGATCCGGTAGTGGATGGCCTCGCCGGTGCGCCCGCACACCAGCAGGCGCTCGGTGGCGGCGACGATGTCGATGCTGATCGGCCCCTCATGGCCGACACGATGAGCGTGCTGCTCGACTTCGGCCAGCGTGGCTGCCAGCGCCTGCGCGGCCAGCCGTGCGCTTGCACGACCGCCGGACAGGGCACCGTTTTCTTTCATGCGATGGTAGAAGAAATGCAAGATGACTTCGGCGTCGGTCTTGCCCTTGATGTTGCGCCGAATGTGGTCGGGGATCGCGCCCAACAACGCGTCACGGTACCCTTCGAACTCCGGCGCGGACCCGCTCTGGGCGAAGACCCACTTGCGGAACCGAAAGGGCTGCAAATCGAGGGCATCCACCGTCCCGTCGTCTGGGTCGCGCGCGTGGCCGACGATGGTGCGCGCGGGCACGTCGGCGAGCAGGCCGAGCACGTCGACCGGCTCCTGAGTGTCACTGGGGTGCTTGCGCAACAGGGTGCGGCTCTCCTGCACCCATCCAAAGCCCAAGGTGGCCAGCGGAGCGGCTTCGTCCCCCCAGGCTTCCCGGCGCACCTCTCCCATGGCGTACGGGGTCAAGCTGTCATCACTGCACATGTAGCCGAGCAACCGCGACATAATTGCTAACTCCTCGTGTTGCGCCCGTTCAAAAGCGGCGAGTCGATTTACGCTTGTGAACTTCGCAATACTGCTGTTAGGACATCTGTGCCCTAGTATTCGAACGAATGGACAACGATCATGCGCCTTTGTTCGCCATTTCTATGCTTCGCCTCGTTGGTGTGCGGCGCATTGGTCGTCGCCACGTTGGCCGGGTGTTATCCCCAACAGGGCAAGCCCGTCGAGACCACCCCCGACCAGCTCATGAAGCTGGCCAATCAGGCCTGTCGGCGCCACGACCCGGCGGCCTGGCAGATGCTGCTGACGCGATTGGCCCGCCGGCATCCGCACACCGTCCAGGGTCGGCGCGCCCAGCGCATCTTGGCTCGCTCGTCGGCGACCATGAGCAGTTGCCAGGGCTCCCTGCCCGAAGCGAAGACACGCAATTGAACCTCGTACAGTAAACAAACTTGAGTACACCTGAGATTCCGAAAACCCCCGCCCCCTCCAGAACGCCGTGGCGAAGAGATCCCGACCTTCTGGAGCCACGCGTCTCATTGTACTCCTTGTTGGCCGGGCATCCAAACATTCTGTTTTTCAACCAGTTGATTGCACGCGGCGATGCATTAATTTTTGCGTTGACCCCTTGATGTGACCCGATCGCCTCGGAGACCTGCATGTCCGATCTCACCGATTATCAAGCCGTCCTCCTCGACGTCGAGGGCACGACCACGCCGGTTCACTTCGTCTATGAGGTGCTGTTTCCCTACGCCCAGCGTGAGCTCCAAGTGTATCTGGAGCAGCATTGGAACGACCCCCACGTCCAGGACGACATCGACGCCATGGTCGACCACATCGCCCAGATGCCCCGCGACGCCAAGGGTCAGCCCTGCGAGTTGCCCGAGGACCAGAGCACTCTGGAGGCGTTTCGCTCGGCGGTCATCGAGCATATCCAGTGGCAGATGGACAACGACCACAAGAACACCCCGCTCAAATCCCTGCAGGGACGCATCTGGCGCTCCGGGTATGTCGGCGGAGAGATCAAGGCGCCCCTCTTCGACGATGTGCCCCGGGCGTTTGTGGCGTGGCACAAGCGCGAAATCCCGGTGTACATCTATTCGTCGGGCAGCGTCGACGCCCAGAAGCTGCTCTTCGCCCACACCGAAGACGGCGACCTCAGCGAGTATATCTCCGGGTATTTCGACACGCGCACCGGCCACAAGAAAAACGCCGATAGCTACGAGATCATCGCCGGCGAGATGGGCCTTCCCTCCAACGAGATCTTATTCGTCACCGACAACCTCGACGAGGCCCGCGCCGCCAACGAGGCCGGCATGAAGGTGGCGTTGAGCGTGCGGCCGGGCAACGCGCACCTCGACGCCCACGACTTTCCGGAGATCCACACGTTCGACGCGTTATTCGAGGGGTGATTCTGGGGGGCGTGCGCCTTGCAGAGATCGAGGCGCCCGCTATTGAAGGAAATTAATACCATTAAAGGGCGGACGAATCGCCACGTTTGCGCGAAGCGAACGGCTCGCAGAAAAGCCACGTAACTACTGGCCAATCGCACCGCCTCGCTCAAACGTCACGGTTTGTCCGCCCTGCAATAATAAATCGCTAAATAGAGGGCGCCGCGACCTCGGCAGGGCCTACTTCTCGGGAAACTGCGGACTGACTGTCGGTTTTTGAGGCGTGTTGCTCGGTTGAGGCGTAGCACTCGGCTGGGGCGTGGTCGCCTGCTGGGGCGTCGTGCCCTGCTGGGGCGTCGGGCTGACCTGCCGGGGCTGGTTGGGATGGTAGAGCGAATGCTCGGTGCCCAGCTCGTTGGGGCCGGTGGCCCCCGGCGAGAGTATGCCGCCGATCACGCCGGCGAGCCCGGAGTTGAGCTGCACCAGGCCGTTGTCGACCTTCCAGCCGGCGAGTTCGCTGACGGTGCTCGCGGGCCAATGCCCGTAGCGCGCCAGCGCCTGGCCGGCCTTGTGTGGCATGGGCGCGATGAGCGCCACGGTCAACAGCAGGCCGCAGCCGGCCGCCCACCAGGCGAATTTGCCCTTCTTGAGCACCCGGCTGGCCACCGCGGGCACCGCCAGCGCGAACACCACCGCCACGATGGCGATGAGCCAGCCGGCCGAGATCCAACTGGCCAGAAACGCGCCCAGCACCCACACCAGCGCGACCACCGGCAGGGCCAACACCAGAAATTTGGCCGTGGCCTTGGCCAGGCGCGCCCCCACAGACGGCTTATCGGCCCCCTCGGCGGCCTCGTCGCCTTCGGGCGTCGCCTCGGTCTTTTTCGACTTCTTCTTGCTCTTCTTGGACTTCTTCTTGCTCTTCTTGGAACTCGGCGCCGTCTCGACGGGTCTGGCGGGAAGGTCGTCGGGCTGGAGGTTGTCGAGCTCGGCGAAGCGCTTGTCGAGCTCCTCGTCGCGCTCGGCCTCGGCGACGTCGGCCTTGGGCGAGGCGCTGTCCTCGGCGTCCAACCGCTTCAGAAAGGCTTCCAGATCTTCGTCATCGTCCGCCCCGGACGCAGCGCTACCCGAAGACGCGCCGCCACTGCCGGCGCGGCTCTCGAGATCGGCGAGAAGAGAGTTGAGCTCTTGCTCACTGAGTTCTTCGTTTTCTTCGCTCATCGAGTTTCCCGCTGCTGCGATACGAAACGTGCTGCGACTGCGATGGCAAGCGATGCCCCTAGGATACCCCGGCGCTCCTGTAAAACAAACATCGCCGTCAGTTCAAATATTCAACCCCGTAGGCAGATGAGCAAAAAAGAGGCCGCACCCCTGAGAGCGCGGCCTCTTGTCTTGCAACTACGGACTCACCGTGAGCTCACTCGCCGGCGGCGAGCTCCTCGTCGATGGTGCCGAAGCGGCGCTTGAGGTGCTCGGGAAGCTCCTCGGGCGCTTCCACCTGGTGGCGCAGGTGGTGGTACTGGGAGGCGCCGGTTCCGGCGGGGATGAGCCGGCCCATGATGACGTTCTCCTTGAGGCCACGCAGGTGGTCGATCTTGGAGGCCAAAGCCGCCTCGGTGAGCACCTTGGTGGTCTCCTGGAAGCTGGACGCCGAGATGAAGCTCTCGGTCGACAGCGACGCCTTGGTGATGCCCAATAGCAGGTCCTGGGCGACCGCCGGGCGGCCTCCCTTCTCCATAATCTCGCGGTTGACCCGCTCGAAGTCGGAGCGCTCGACCTGCTCGTCGACCAGGAAATCGGAGTCGCCCACATCCACGATGCGCACCTTGCGCAGCATCTGGCGCACGACGATCTCGATGTGCTTGTCGTTGATACGCACACCCTGGAGGCGGTAGACCTCCTGAATCTCGTCGACCAGGTACTTGGCCAGGTCCTTGCGGCCCTTGACCTTGAGGATGTCGTGGGGGTTCTCCGAGCCCTCCATGAGCGCCTCACCGGCGCGTACCCGATCACCCTCGAGCACGGTGACGTGCTTGCTCTTGTTGATCTGGTACTCCTTGGTCTCACCCACATCGGGGGTGACCACGATGGTGCGCTTGGTCTTGGTCTCGCGACCGTAGCTGACCACACCATCGATCTCGGAGATGAGCGCCTGCTCTTTGGGCGTGCGCGCCTCGAACAGCTCGGCGACGCGCGGCAGACCACCGGTGATGTCCTTGTTCTTGGTGGTCTCGCGCGGGATCTTCGCCAGGATGGTGCCCGGCCCGACCTTCTCGTTCTCGGCGACGAACAGCGCCGCGCCCACGGGCAGGAAGTAGCTGGACAATTGCTTGCCGCCCTTCTTCTCGCGCACCACGATGCGCGGGCGCACCCCGGAGTCGCGGCTCTCGATGATCACCTTGCGCGACAGGCCGGTGTTCTCGTCGAAGCGCTCCTCCATGGAGATGCCCTCGACGACGTCCTCGAAGGCGGCCACGCCGTCGGTGTCGCTCAGAACCGGGGTCGCAAACGGCTCCCACTCGGCCAGCAGCGCGCTGGCTTCGATCTCGGCGCCGTCCTCGAAGTACAACTGCGAGCCGTACACCAGCGGGTAGCGCTCGCGCTCACGGCCCTGCTCGTCGTGAATGGACACCTCGCCGTTGCGGGTCATCACGATGAGCACGTTTTTGCCGGGCTGCTCACGCTCGACGTACTTGAGATTGTGGAATTTGACCGTGCCGCCGTGGCGCGCCTCGTGAGAGGATTGCTCGACGGACAGCGAGCCGACACCACCGATGTGGAAGGTACGCATGGTCAACTGCGTGCCGGGCTCGCCGATGGACTGCGCGGCGATGGTGCCGACGGCCTCGCCGGCGTTGACCAGTCGGCCACGCGCCAGGTCGCGCCCGTAGCACAGGGCGCACACTCCGTCGACGGACTGGCAGGTCAGCGTCGAGCGGATGCGCACCCGCTCGATGCCGGCGTCCTCGATGAGATCGGCCTTCTCGTCGTCGATCTCGGTGTTGGCCGGCACCAGCACCTCGTCGTTCTGGTCCCAGATGGGCTCCAGAGCGACGCGGCCCAGGATACGGTCCGCCAGCGACTCGACGACCTCGCCGCCCTCGTACAGCGGCGTCATCGTCACACCATCGAGGGTGCCGCAGTCGTAATCGACGACCACGCAGTCGTTGGCCACGTCGACCAGCCGACGGGTCAGGTAACCGGAGTTGGCGGTCTTGAGCGCCGTATCCGCCAGACCTTTACGCGCGCCGTGCGTCGAGATGAAATACTCGAGCACGCTCAGTCCCTCGCGGAAGTTCGCGGTGATGGGCGTCTCGATGATCTCGCCGGAGGGCTTGGCCATCAGGCCGCGCATCCCGGACAACTGGCGCATCTGCTGGGCGGAGCCACGCGCCCCGGAGTCGGCCATGATGTAGATGGAGTTGTACGACTTGGAGGCGACCTCCTCGCCGGTGCGCTCGTCGATGTAGGTCTCTTGCGCGATCTCCTCCATCATCTGGTTGGCGACCTCCTCGGTGGCGTTCGCCCAGATGTCGACGACCTTGTTGTAGCGCTCGCCGTCGGTGATCAGACCCTCGGTGTACTGGCTCTCGATCTCGCTGACTTCGTCGCGCGCCGCCTCGACCACGTCCCATTTGTTGCTGGGAATGACCATGTCGCGAACGGCGATGGAGATGCCCGCGCGACGCGACCACTCGTAGCCGATGGTGCGGATGGCGTCGGCCAGAAGCACGGTGGCCTTGTTGCCGGCGGTGCGGAAGGACACGTCGACGATCTTGGCCAGCGACTTCTTGTCCAGCGTGCGGTTGACCACGCTGAAGTGCATCTCGTCGGGGCAGACCTCGTAGAACAGCACGCGGCCGACGCTGGTGTCGATGAGCTCGCCGTCGTAGCGCACCTTGATGGCCGCCTGCAGCTCGACCACGCCGTGGTCGTAGGCCATGCGAACCTCGTCGAAGTTCGCGAATAGGCCCTGCGTGGGACGTCCATCCTTGTCCTCACGGTAGGCGCCGCGGGCGAAGGGACGGATGCTCGTCATCCAGTAGCAGCCCAGAACGATGTCCTGGGTGGGTACGATGATCGGGCCGCCGTGCGCCGGGCTGAGCACGTTGTTGGTGCTCAGAAGCAGCACGCGCGACTCGGTCTGTGCCTCCAGCGACAGGGGCACGTGCACGGCCATCTGGTCGCCGTCGAAGTCGGCGTTGTAGGCCACGCACACCAGCGGGTGGACCTGGATGGCCTTACCCTCGACCAGCACGGGCTCGAAGGCCTGCATGCCCAGTCGGTGCAGCGTGGGCGCGCGGTTCAACAGAACCGGGTGCTCCTTGATGACCTCGTCGAGGATGTCCCAGACCTCGTCCTTTTCCTTCTCCACCATCTTCTTGGCCGACTTGATGGTGGTGACGTAGCCCTTCTCCTCGAGCTTGTTGTAGATGAACGGCTTGAACAGCTCGAGGGCCATCTTCTTGGGCAGGCCGCACTGGTGCAGCTTCAGGTCCGGGCCGACCACGATGACCGAGCGGCCCGAGTAGTCGACGCGCTTGCCCAGAAGGTTTTGGCGGAAGCGGCCCTGCTTGCCCTTGATCATGTCGCTCAAGGACTTCAGCGGGCGCTTGTTGGGCCCGGTGATGGTCTTGCCACGCCGGCCGTTGTCGAACAGGGCGTCGACCGCCTCCTGGAGCATCCGCTTCTCGTTGCGGATGATGATCTCGGGGGCGTGCAACTCCAACAGCCGCTTGAGGCGGTTGTTGCGGTTGATGACGCGCCGATACAGGTCGTTGAGGTCGGAGGTGGCAAACCGGCCGCCGTCCAGGGGCACCAGCGGACGCAGGTCCGGGGGCAGCACCGGGATGACGTCGAGGATGAGCCACTCGGGGTCGTTCTCCGAGTCGCGCACCGCCTCCAGGATCTTGAGGCGCTTGGAGATGCGTTTGCGCTTGGCGTTGGAGGTGGCCTCCTTCATCTCCGCGCGCAGCTCCTGGGCCTGCAGCTCGATGTCCATGCGCCCCAAAAGCTCTTTGATCGCCTCGGCGCCCATGCGGGCCTCGAAGGTATCGCCGTAGCTCTCCAGGTACTCCATGTACTTCTGCTCGCTGAGCACCTGACCGTTGACCAGCGGGGTCAGCCCCGGGTCGGTCACGATGTAGGCCACGCAGTACAGCACCTTCTCGAGGTCCTTGAGCGTGATGTCGAGCAGGTTACCGATGCGCGAGGGCAGGCTCTTGAGGAACCAGATGTGGGCCACCGGGGTGGCCAGGTCGATGTGGCCGAGGCGCTCGCGACGCACCTTCGACTGGATGACCTCCACGCCGCATTTCTCGCAGACCACGCCGCGGTGCTTCATGCGCTTGTACTTGCCGCAGATGCACTCGTAGTCCTTGACCGGCCCGAAAATCTTGGCGCAGAACAACCCGTCACGCTCGGGCTTGAACGTGCGATAGTTGATCGTCTCGGGCTTTTTGACCTCGCCGTGGCTCCACTCCCGGATGCGCTCCGGGCTGGCGATCCCGATGCGGATCGCCGAGAAGCTAAGCGGGTCTTTGGGCTTTTCGAAAAAGCTGAAAATGTCCTTCAAAGCAGCCTCCTATATCGGAAGTCAGAAGACGTCGTGCCTTCTGCTTTCTGTCTTCTGTCTTACGCGACGTCCTCGAGCAGCTCGACGTTCAGGCACAGCGAGTGCAGCTCTTTGATGAGCACGTTGAAGCTCTCGGGCATGCCCGGGTCGAGGCGGAAGTCGCCCTTGACGATGGACTCGTAGATGCGCGTGCGTCCCTGCACATCGTCGGACTTGACCGTCAAGAACTCCTGGAGCGTATGCGCCGCGCCGTAGGCCTCGATCGCCCACACCTCCATCTCGCCGAGGCGCTGGCCGCCGAATTGGGCCTTGCCGCCCAGCGGCTGCTGGGTGACCAGGCTGTACGGCCCGATGGAACGTGCGTGGATCTTGTCGTCGACCAGGTGGTGCAGCTTGAGCACGTACATCACACCGACGGTGACGTCGTTGTCGAACGCGTCGCCGGTGCGCCCGTCGTACAGGGTCATCTGACCGGACTCCGGGAAGCCGGCGAGCGTGAGAAGCGCGCGAATGCGCTCCTCGGGCGCGCCGTCGAACACCGGCGTGGCCACGTGGACGCCCTCGGTCTTGCTGACCGCGTCGGCCATGTCCAGGATGCCGTCGTCATCGAGATCGTCGATGAGCGCCTGGGTCTCCTCGTTGTGGTAGATGGCCTTGAGGTATTCGCGGATGCTGTCGGGCTTTTGCATCTCCTCGAGCATCTCGCGAAGCCGCAGGCCCAGCCCCTTGGCCGCCCACCCGAGGTGGACCTCCAGGACCTGTCCGATGTTCATGCGGCTGGGAACGCCCAGCGGGTTGAGGCACATGTCCACGGGGGTACCGTCTTCCAAAAACGGCATATCCTCTTCGGGCAGGATGCGGCTGATGACACCCTTGTTGCCGTGACGGCCGGCCATCTTATCGCCCACCTGAAGCTTTCGCTTCACAGCGACGTAGACCTTGACCATCTTGATGACCCCCGGCGGAAGCTCGTCGCCTTTGCGCAGCTTCTCGATCTTCTCGCCGTAGTTCATGCGGATGACCAGAATCTGGTCCTCGACGTCGCCGAGGATGTGCATCAGCTTGGTGGTCGTGGCCTCATCGACGTCGATGTCGGTCCAGTAGCGCCGCGGCACCTCGTCGAGGGTGGCGTCGCTGACCTTGGTGCCCTTCTCGATGAGCACGTTTTTGGACTCGTCGACCAGGTCGCTGGCGAGCTTGCCGCCGCGCAGAATGTCGCGCATCTTGCGGTAGGCGGCGTCGCGCAGGATGCGAATCTCGTCGTTCTGGTCCTTGAGCAGGCGCGCCTCCTCGGCGTCCTCGATCTCCTGGGTGCGCGGGTCCTTCTCGGCCCCCTGGCGGTAGAACACCTTGGCGCCGATGACGGTGCCGCTGGCGCCCGGGCTCATGCGCAGCGAGGTGTCGCGCACGTCGCCGGCCTTTTCGCCGAAGATCGCCCGAAGCAGCTTCTCCTCGGGGCTGAGCTGGGTCTCGCCTTTGGGGGTGATTTTACCCACCAGGATGTCGCCGGCGCCGACCTCGGCGCCCACGCGCACGATGCCGGCCTCGTCGAGATCTTTGAGCGCCTCTTCACCCACGTTGGGGATGTCGCGCGTGATCTCTTCCTGGCCGAGCTTGGTGTCGCGGGCGGTGCACTCGTACTCCTCGATATGCATCGAGGTGTACACGTCCTCTTTGACCAGGCGCTCGCTGATGAGGATGGAGTCCTCGAAGTTGTAGCCACCCCAGGGCATGAACGCCACCACGATGTTGCGCCCGAGGGCCAACTCGCCGCGCTCGGTCGACGGGCCGTCGGCGATGATCTCGCCGCGCTTGATCTCGTCGCCCACCGACACGATCGGCTTCTGGGTGATGCACGTGCCCTGGTTGGAGCGCGAGTACTTGGTCAGGTTGTAGATATCCGGCTTGACGAACAGGTCCTCGGCGCTGGTCTCCGGGCGAATGACGATGCGCTGGGCGTCGACACTCTCGACCACGCCGTCGTGCTCGGCGACGATGGTCACCCCCGAGTCACGCGCCAGCGCGCGCTCGATGCCGGTGCCCACGAACGGGGCGTCGGTCTTGATGAGCGGCACCGCCTGGCGCTGCATGTTCGAGCCCATCAGGGCGCGGTTGGCGTCGTCGTTCTCCAAAAACGGGATCAGACCGGCGCCCACGCTGACCAGCTGGTTGGGGCTGACGTCCATCAACGTGACCTCCTCGGGGGAGACCATCGTCGTCTCGCCGTTGATCCGCGAGGCGATGAGATCGCTCTGGAAGTTGCCCTCGTCGTCGAGCTCGGCGTTGGCCTGCGCGATGACGTTGTTCTCCTCTTCGAGCGCCGAGTAGTAGCGCACCTCGTTGGTGGCCTTGCCCTCGCCCTTGATGACGCTGCGGTACGGCGTCTCGATGAACCCGTACTCGTTGATGCGCCCATAGGTCGACAGCGAGGTGATCAGGCCGATGTTCGGCCCCTCGGGCGTCTCGATGGGGCAGATGCGCCCGTAGTGAGTCACGTGGACGTCACGCACCTCGAAGCCGGCGCGGTCGCGGGTCAGACCACCCGGTCCCAGCGCGGACAGGCGCCGCTTGTGGGCGACCTCGCTCAGAGGGTTGGTCTGGTCCATGAACTGGGAGAGCTGGCTGGAGCCGAAGTACTCCTTGATGACGGCGCTGACCGGCTTGGCGTTGATCAGGTCGTCGGGCATGAGCGTCTCGATCTCCTGAGACATGCTCATGCGCTCCTTGATGCCGCGCTCCATGCGTACCAGCCCGATGCGGTACTGGTTCTCGAGCAGCTCGCCGACGGTGCGCACCCGGCGGTTGCCCAGGTGGTCGATGTCGTCGATGCCGCCCTTGCCGGTGCGCAGGTCGATCAGGTAGCGCACCGTCTCGAGGATGTCCTCCTCGCGCAGCGTCTGGATGCGCCACGGCTCGAGCTCCTCCTGGATCTCGTCGAGCTCGGCCTGCAGCTTCTCGCGCTCCTTGTCGCTGTCGACCTCTTCGAGCTCGGCCATCAGCTCGCGCTCGCGCTGCTCACGGGGCTCGACGATCGCGCGGTGGAACTTGTAGTTGAGCTTCAACCGGCCGACCTTGGACAGGTCGTAGCGCTCGGGGTTGAAGAACAAGTTGTCGAACAGGTTCTGGGCCTGCTCGGTGGTCGGCGGGTCGCCCGGGCGCAGGCGCTGGTAGATCTCGAGGATCGCCTCTTCGGGCGTCGAGATCGAGTCTGCTTCCAGCGTATCGCGCAGGTAGGGCCCGGCGTTGACGTTGTCGATGAACAGCACGTTGATCGACTCGATGCCCCGCGCCTCCAACTCCTTGATGGAGTTTTCGGTCAGCTCCTCGTTGACCTCCACGAGCACCTCACCGGTGGAGGCGTCGAAGATGTCCTCGGCGGCGACCTTGCCGGTCAGCTCGTCGAACGAGATCGGGATGCGGGTGATCTCGGCCTTGGCCAACTTGCGAATGGCGCTGCGGGTGAATTTCTTGCCCGCCTTGACGATGACGTTGCCGTCGGAGTCGGCCACGTCCACCGAGGCGACCTGGCCGCGAAGCACGTCCAGGTTGATGTCCTTGAGGTACTCGCCGTTGGCGAAGTAGATGCGCTCGGTGTCGTAATAATAGTCGAGCAGCTCTTCGGCCGAGTAGCCCAGCGCGCGCAGCAGCACCGTGGCCGGCATCTTGCGCTTGCGGTCAATGCGCACGTGCATGATGTCTTTGGCGCCGAACTCCAGGTCCAGCCACGAGCCCCGGTAGGGGATGACCCGCGCCGAGTACAGCAGCTTACCCGACGAGTGCTTCTTGCCACCGTCGTGGTCGAAGAACGCGCCCGGCGAGCGGTGCAACTGGCTGACGATGACGCGCTCGGTGCCGTTGATGATGAAGGTGCCGCTTTTGGTCATCAGCGGGATCTCGCCGAAGAACACCTCCTTTTCTTTGACGTCGCGGATGGTGCGCGTGCCGGTGTCCTCGTCGACGTCCCACACCACCAGGCGGATGACCACCTTGACCGGCGCCGAGTAGGTCATGCCCCGTGCGGTGCACTCCTCGATGTCGTATTTGGGCTTGCCCAGGTCGTAGCTGACAAACTCGAGGGTCGACGTCTCGTTGAAGTCCTTGATGGGGAAGACGCTTTTGAACACGCCCTGCAGGCCGGTATCGTCGCGCTCTTCGTGCGGACGATCGATCTGCAGAAATTCCTGGTAGGACTTGCGCTGCACGTCGATGAGGTTGGGGATCTCAGCGACCTTCTTGATGGTTCCGTAATCCTTGCGGATTCGGAAGTTCTCTTTGATCGGTTGACCCATCGTCTCTCCTTGGGGGTTCTGCGGAGCAAAGTCTCTTGTGCAGTAGCACGGCGGACACCATCGCGGTGGCGCACGCCACAAAAATTCAATCGGATGTTGCTGGGTCGCGCCTCAGAGGGGCCTGTCGGGGCGGCCTAACGGCACAACGGGTGGTCGACGCGAGGCGGCAATCGCGGGGGCCGCCGACGTCGGGTCGAACGTGAGGGTCGAGCGCGTACTTTGAAGAATTTCGATTTGCATCGACTCGAGATCGAACATATCGTATTTGGGAAATCCGCGCGTTGGGCTGCTCGGCCGGCCGACAACGACAACAGGCCCCTGACCACCGCGGACGCGCCCACCTTTGAACATATTGTGGACGAGTTGACAAGTCGCGATGCGGAACCTTCGGGCAATCCCCTCGTAGCACCCGTCTGGCGCGGAGAGGCAGCCGGGTGTTGTGGAAAACAAACTCGCGAAGAGCTCGGCGCAAATGTCGATCCGAGCGCGCTCGACATTCAGCGCGCCAGCGATGGCGCTCGAATCAAGGCGAGTTACCTTAAATGGGCGACACCTTCATGTCAAACGCTTTTTCGCCCCTGCTATTCCATCGAGTCTAAAAAACTTGACCCACGCCGATTTAGTCGGCGCCGGCGAAGTAGGCACGCGCCCCCTCGAAGCCGACGGTGCGCGCGTCGGGGTCGGAGGAGACCATCTGGTCGAGCAGCCCGCGCAGCCCGGCGTCGGCGATGGCCTCGCGCTTTTGCTGCCAGACCTCGTCGTGGCGCAGCATCTCGGGCAGGTCGGCATATAGATGGCGGCCGCTGAACAATTCGAAGAGCATCACTCCTGCCGAAAATAGATCGACGCGATGGTCGTAGCCATCGTCCTTCCACAGCTCCGGGGCCGCGTAGCCCTCGGTGCCCAGATCGCTGATCTGGCCGGCGATGGACTTCAGGCTGGCCACCCGCGCGTAGTCGAAGTCGGCGATCTTGAGGGGAATGCCGCTGCGTGAGTTGGTCAGATACACCACCCCCGGGTGCAGGTTGCGGTGGATGATGTCGCGCTCGTGCATAAACGCGATCGCCTCGAGCAAATACTTGGCATAGCGGCGCATCCGCCGCCGCTCGTGGATGTCCAGCGCCTCGTAGTCGCTCTGCTCGATATACTCGCGCAGCGTCGACGGCCCCACCCATTCGCTGACCAGATAGAAGGTAAGCGCGTCTTCTTTGTCCTGGATCATCTCGTAGGGACGCGCCACGTAGGGGTTGTCCTCCAGCTCGGTCAACGCCTCCATGTCGCGCAGCGCCCGCGCATACTCGGCTTCCTGCTCGTCTTTGGGCAACAACGGATCGAGCGAGTACGCCTTGATGCGCACCTTGCCGCGGGCTCGCAACATGCGGTGGCGTCCGATAAACTCACGGTAGGGGGAAGTGTCGGCGGGGATCTCGGCCTCCACCTCGATGTGGGGGATCGACGGCAGCGGCGAGCGCGGCTCAGCCAAGGGGATGATCGCGTCGACGATGGCATCGCGGGTCGCCTCGTCGAGCAGCGGGCCGGGCCCGTGGGTGAACAGGCGATCCTCGTCGACGAAGAATTCGTAGAGTTGGCCGGGCACCAACAGGCGCTCGTTACGCCGGTCGTTGACCTCGACGCTGACCTCCTCGCCGGTCAGAAAGACGACCGCCTCGCAGAACAGCTCGTCGGGGAAGCCCTCGACCGAGCGCACCAGCACGTCGCGCAACGCCTTGGCCTTGCGCTCGATGAGGATGAATGGATTTTGCACCCGCCCCCACTCCAGCTCCCAGCGGCGAATGTCGCCGTAGATGGGGCCGTCCCAGCCGCGGATCTCCACGGCGTACAGGCCCCATTCGCCCACGACCACCGCGTCGTATTCCAGGGTGTTGCTGCGCCGGGGAAGCTGCAGTTCGAAGTTGCCGATCACCACATAGTGATCCGGCAGTCGGTCGCGAAGTTGTCGGATGCCCTCCCGCTCGGATTCGTTTATGGGTTCTCCGATGGGAATATATTTGGCCATAGGGGTGCCTCGTTGCCGCTCCAGTGGTCGATTGCTGTGGGTGGCGTCCTGGCCAGCGGGCGCACCCAATTACCTCGCCGGCTGCAGAAGGCGGCGAGGGTTGCATTTGGCCACATAACGTGCGGGTTTGCGTCGGCTACATAGTGTGGCGAATGACCACCTCGATCGTCAATCACAAATTCGCCGGCCAGGGTCGTCGAAACACTAAAGTCGTCGAAACACCAAAAAGGAGTGTCGTATGGATCGATTCAAGGTGTGTGTGCTCGGTGGCAGTGGATTTATCGGCACCGAGATCTGTCGCCTGACGGTCGCCATGGGCCACCGGCCGATCAGCGTGTCGCGCGGCGGCCGGCCCGACATCGACGAGCCCTGGGTCGAGGGCGTCGAATGGGTGGCCGCCGACGTGCTGGATACCGGGGCGTGGCAGGATCATCTCCAGGGCTGTGAGGCGCTGGTGCACAGCGTGGGCGTTGTCGACGAACGCCGCGCCCAGCAGCAGACCTTCGCCCGGCTCAACCGCGACTCGCCCATCGCCGCCGCCCGCGCCGCGCAAGCCGCGGGCGTGCCCAAATTCGTCTTTCTGTCCTGCGCCAAGCTTCCCCCGGAGGTCCCCCACGCCTACTTGCAGTCGAAGCTCGACGCCGAGGCGAGCCTGCAGCGGCTGAGCATCGCCACGGCGATCTTGCGCCCGGTCCTGGTCACCGCCGGCCCGCCGCTGGTGGCCAAAGCCGCCGGCGCCATGGGCGAGGCCGCCTCTCACCGCCCCGAGATCGACGCGTGGGCCAAGAAAACGCGCGGGCTTCGCCGCGAAAAGGTCGCCATGGCGGCGCTGCGCGCGGCGCTGCAGCCGGAGACGGTGGGCGTCTTGGAAGTGGACGACATCGAGCATCTGGGCGATGCGATGTTCATCCAATAGCGACCGCCTCAGCGGGGTGCCGGGCCGTCACGCACGACGATGCAGCCGATCCATTCGTCGTCGACGGCCCCCGCAGCGGCCCAGCCGCCGGTTTGTGCCGCGTCAGAGTACTATCGATGATCATCGCCAAGGTAGAGTGGGCGCCCCACGAGTCAAACGGGGGCCGACCATGTGGCCGAGCGGGTGGGCGCTTTGGCCAACACCATCTGGCATCGACGTCAGCTTTGGGTTCGCCGGGAAGCCCCACGTTGCGGGCTTCTAACGGGCGTTGGCCGGTGCGACCCGGGGGCCGCTGCCGATCGAACGAGGCAACTTGTCACATGAGTCTCAAAACTCTTTAACGTCGATGTTCGCTGATCAGGGGCGCGCCGATCATCGGGCGCCCCCGGTGGGAAACCAGACTTGCTTTGTTCGGCCAAATGTGCAAGATACTGCCCCTCCGGCGACAGCACGCGGTCGCGCGGCCGCTCATGCGAGCAGCCCGGCCGCCGCATTCGCTGGAACACGATCTCGATTTATCTCGTTATCATCTGGCGCGTAACGAGCCTGTGGAGGCCAATTTGACCGGCACGCAGGTGCGCCAGACAGTGTTCATCGCATCAGACATACCGAGTAAGGAATATGGCACGTTATACGGGTCCCCGACTCCGCATCGTCCGTCGCCTGGGAACTGACCTTCCCGGGTTGACCAGAAAGATCGCCGACCGCCGCCCCTATCCGCCCGGCGAGCACGGGCAGGGTCGCCAGCGCTTCAGCGAATTCAAAAAGCAGTTGTATGCCAAGCAGAAGCTGCGCTTCAACTACGGCATCAACGAGCAGCAGCTTCGCAACGTGTTCGTCGAGGCCCAGGCCTCCCGTGAGCCGGCCGGTCTGATGCTGCTTCGCCTGCTCGAGCAGCGCCTGGACAACGTGGTCTTCCGCGCCGGGCTGGCCCCGACCATCCCGGCGGCTCGCCAGATGGTCGTGCACGGCCACGTGCAGGTCGACGGCAAGAAGGTCGACCGCCCCAGCTTCCGCGTCAAGCCGGGCATGCAGATCTCGCTACGCGAGAAGAGCCGCAACATGACGGCGGTCGAGGAGTCGATCGGCAACCCGTCGCTGCGCCTTCCCGGCTATCTGACCGTCGACGAGAACGCCAAGACGGCCACCATGGACCAGCTTCCCGGCCGCGAAGACGTGCCGGTGCAGGTCGATGAGACGCTGGTCGTCGAGTACTACTCGCCGCGTCTGTAAGACTGGCCCGACAGAATGGATGTCGGGGCCGATGCGGCCTCGACATCACACAGAGCGCGGTGAAGTTATTGCTTCATCGCGCTTCTTTTTTTGCCCGGAGACTCGTCATGCCACAGCCGTCCCGTCGTCCGCGTCGCTTCGCCCTGCTGGCCCTCGCCATCCTATTGGGCGCCTGCACCCCCAAAGGCCCCCAGCGCAAGGCCGAAAAGCGTCCCACCGGGGCCGAGGTGGCCGCCCAGGCGGGCACGGCCGCCAAAAAGACCGACCGCCAGAAGCTCGTGCTGTACTCCAGCAGCATGAAGAAGGCCGAGCTCGAGCCCAGCCCGCCCGAAAAGGCCGAGGCGGCCAAGAAAGAAGCCAAGCCCAAGTCGCCGGCCACGCCGCCCAAGGTCGAGGTCGGCGTCGACTCTCAGGGACACTACACCCTGGCCGGCCAAAACTACGCGAGCGTCGACAAATTCGTTGCCGCCCTGGCCAAGGTGCACGCCCAGCGGGCGACGGCGTCGGTGGAGCTCAACGTCGCCCCGAAGGCGACCCAGAAGGTGGTCACCGAGGCCATCGCCGCCGCCCGGCGCGCCGGGTTTACGCGCCTGGTGTTGAACACGCAGACGGCGCCGCCCGCCCAGAGCGCGCCCGCGCCCAAGTCGGCGCCAGCCAAGCAGCCCGACGCCGCGCCGCAGAAGCCCTGACGATGCGTATTCTGTGCCTCTCCGGCTACGACGCCGCCAGCCACCGGCGCTGGCGGCGCGGCCTCGCCGATCACCTCGACGAGCACGACTGGACGATGCTCGCCCTGCCCGCGCGCCACTTCCGCTGGCGCATCCGTGGGAACGCCCTGACCTGGGCGTTCGGCCACCGCCACGTGCTCGAGCAGACGTGGGACGTCGTGCTGGCGACCTCGATGGTCGATCTATCAGCGCTTCGCGGCTTCGCCCCCGGCCTCGCTGGCGCCCTCAACGTGGTGTATTTCCACGAGAATCAATTTGCCTTCCCCACAAGTCCCGGCCAGCACGAGGACGTCACCCCGGCGGTGGTCAACCTGTACAGCGCGCTATGCGCCGACCGCGTGGCGTTCAACTCGCGGCACAACTGCGACAGCTTCCTCGACGGCGCCGACGCCTTCCTCCGACGCATGCCCGACGGCGTGCCCGACGGGGTCGTCGAGCGCATCCGACAGCGCGCGCACGTCCTGCCCGTGCCGCTCGACGACGGTTGCTTCGGCCCGCCGACGCCGCGCTCGGGGCCGCTGTCGATCGTGTGGAACCACCGCTGGGAGTACGACAAGGCGCCCGATCGCTTCTTCGAGGCGCTGCGCCGGGTGAGCGCCCGCGGGCTCGACTTCGCGCTGCACGTCGTCGGGCAGCAATTTCGCCGCCGGCCCGACGCCTTCGACCGCGCCCAGCGCGATCTGGGCGAGCACATCGCCACCTGGGGCTATGTCGAAGACCCGGACACCTATTGCGGGCTCCTGGCCAACTGTGACCTGGTCGTGTCGAGCGCGCTCCACGAATTTCAGGGACTGGCGATGCTCGAGGCGATGGCCCTCGGCTGCCGTCCGCTCGCGCCCAACCGCCTCGCCTATCCCGAGTACGTACCCCCGGATTGGCTGTATGCCTCGTATCCCGACGACGCCGAGCGCGAGATCGCCGCGCTCACCGACCGCCTGGCGGAGCTGTGCGCCCAGCCATCGAGGGTGCGCGAGTCCGCGCCGGTGGACGTATCGGGCTTTCGATGGGGAGTGCTCGGTGATCGCTATCGGAACTTGCTGCGCCCCCGTTAAGGCCGGCCTATACAGAAAAGGCCGCCCCGAAGAGCGGCCTTTTCCAATGCTTGCATATCCGCGGGGGTTCGAACGCCCTTCCTTCACGCATTCAGTGCACAAGGCTCTGTCAACGATTCGGTCACCGACCTTGGAATCGTGCGGCCCCTTTAGGATAAGCCGACGGCGGCGGTCGATCAAGCGCGGTTGCGCAGATCGACCACGGCGGGTTCCTCCACCTCGACATGCTCGCCGGTCTGGGGGTCGGGCGTGCGCATCAATTGACAGGAGGCGAGGTTGTCACTGACCGTATACACCCCCTGAAGCGCCTTTAAGTACGGCGGCTCGATGAAGACGGTGTGGATCCCCGGATGAAAGCCGCGGGCCCAATTTCCGCTGATGATCATTTGCTGGCCCGGCGTTCCGTAGACGCGCACGCCGTCGCACTGCGGGTAGGCCTGCATGGCGGCCGACACCGTCAGTCGGTTGTCGTGGATGGCCACCCGCTCGAAGTTTCCCACGAAGATGGCGTGACGCTCGCGGTTGTACCCGTAGGGCAGGCGGACCTCCACGTGGTTGTCGCGCACGAGCACGTCGTTGGCCGCCGCGTTCTGCAGCCCGACATGCACCCCGCGGGTAAAGCCCTCGATGTCGTTTTGTACCACCCGCACCCGGTCGGCCATGCGCCCGGCGACGACCACCCCCGCCAGACCGTAGTCAAATCCGTCGAGCATATTCTGGAGGCGATTGCGCCATTTGCGCCACCTCTCGGCTCCAGCGATCTCGGGGATGCCGTTGGAAAAGATCATTTTGTCGACGCGCTTGTGAAGGCACGTCTGCAGATCGCGCGCGGTTTTTGCATCGGGGTTTTCGAACTCGACGATATCCTGCCAGGATAGGTCAAATTCCTTCGACATCGGGTCGCCCGCGAACCACGCGCTCACCCCGTTGTGCTCGACCTTTTGGCGGTAGGGGAAGTCAGCCCCGAGCTTGCGATCCGAAAACCAGGCCAAGAGACGGTCGACGACCTGTTTGCGAAACTCCTTATTGGCCGCCAGCGTCTTGAAGCGCGGCCCCGAGTCACACCAGATACGGTTGTTCTGCACGCGTACACGTCCGCCATCGAGCACGACCAGCCCCTGCTGGCGGTATCCCACGTGAAAGTTGCAGCCGCTGACGTCGAGGTGGGGCGTACAGCCCACGAAGCGCACGTGGTTGTTGGTCGGCTCGCCCCACTGATTCGCCGGCAGCGGCTTGTGGGCGTGGTCCTTCTGAGAAAAGCGGGCATAGACGCAGGCGGTGCTGTGGGTGAAGGCGCGCTGGTAGTCGGTTTCGCGCAGTCGCACGTCGACGTCGACGTCGCGCAGGCCCACCTCGGTGCAGTTGGTGAAGGTGACGGCCCCGTGCGCCCTGACGTCGCGCCCCACCTCGGGTTGGTTGGGCTGGATGCCCGCGCCTACGGCGAGGTCGTAGACCTCCACCTGGCCGCAGTTGGCAAAGACGAGCGCGCCCAGTCCCTGCCCGGCATCGAGCCGGGAGGCGGGCCCGGCGCCGTGGATGCGCACGTTGTCGAGCCCCTCGAGCACAAGCGGCGTTTCCAGCGCGACGGTCTCCGGCGGGATGCAGATCTCGACGGAGTCGTGCTCCTCCAAAAATGCCCCCAACTCGGCGCGCCACGGCCGCTCGGGGCGCAGCACGAATTGGCAGCAACGGCGCACCAGGGAGCGCAGCTCGTCGATGGCCTGCTGGACGTCGGTCAGCGGGGCAAACGGCTTTCGACAATCCGCCGGCTCGTCGTCGACCACAAACGGCTCGTAGCGCAGCCCGCCGTCGTCGACCACGCGCACCAGCGCCAGCGCCGCGAAGTGATGCTGGACCCCCTCCGGCGGGCGAAACGCCGGTTGGCCGGGCCGCTGAGGGTCATCGGGCCATAACACCTGCCCCGAACCGCGCCGGTCGTTGGCCGCGCGCGCCGCCACCAGCCAGTAGTCGCCGCTTCGATAGCGGTGCTCGCCGGGCGCAAACTCCACCTGGACGCCCCGCTCCAGCTCGAGGGTCGTGCCCTCCTCGACGGGCACGACTCCGCCGTCAAAGTTGGCGGCGTCGCCGTGGTCCCACCGTCGAAGAACCACGCCGTCGGCGCCCGCAGCCACGATGTCGTCATAGACCGCCGTCTGGTCGTCGTCGAGCACATCCACGTCGAACGCGCGCGCACCGGCGGCGGGGTTGCGCGTCAGTTGCACCATGGGGCCGGCCAGCCCGCGCGCCTCGCGCGCCGGGCTGACGACCTCCATCACCGAGCTGCTCGGCAGGTCGAATTTGGCGGCGACACCCTCGTCGCGCAGGTGCACCGTGTCCTCGGTCATGGAGTCGACCGCGAAGACCACGGCGGCGTTTTCCCGCGACCACTTCAAGCCCGGCGTGCCGGCGTCACTGCCGCGGTGGATCTCCACTCGGTATAGTTGGTTCTCGATGCCCCGATAGCCGGCCTGCGCCGGAAGCACACACGGCCCCTCGTCGGACGTGGACGCGTCGGCGAACGCACTCATGCGCGGCATCTGGTCATCGCCGCGGCGCACCTGCGCCAGCAAGGTGTCGCAGTCACCCCCGCCCGGCGCCTGGTCCAGCGTCCACCGCGTCGCCCGCAGCGTCCACTCCACCTTGGCGCGCGCGGAGGTGTCGGGAACCAACAACGCCGGGTCGACCAGGGTGGGGTCTTCGGCGGCGTGCACCGCACGCTCCCATACGTCCAGATAGACCAGATACACGCCCTGCTCGGCCTCGTCAGCCAACCCCACCGGGTCGAAGCCAGAAGCGACGTCGCCGGCCAAATGCTCGCAGAGAATGCCGTCGACATAGAGGCGCCCGTCAGCAAGCTTCAGCGACGTCGGCGGCTCGGCCACGGACACGGCGAACCCATCGGCGCCCCCCTGCTCGTCCATCACGCGCGGCACACCGGCCGTGCCGATAACGTCGGTGTGGGTGGTGCGCTGGCGGTAGCGCTGGATATCGAGCTGCTCATTCCAGTCGGCGTCGACCTGCACGCGCCCCTGCTGCATGCGCACGCCGCTGAAGCGTTTGCGGGCGTCGAAGGTGCTGCGGGAGATATCCGTCTTCATCAATGCCTCTTGCGTCTTACGTCACGAAGAAAATGCCGGCGTACATGCCCACGCGCAGGTGCTCGTCGAGCGCGGCCGCCAGGTTGGCCAGCCTCTGCGGTTGGCGCAGGTGGTTGTAGACGCCCATCTCGGCGCCGCCGTCGGCGCCCGTGCGAAGCTCGACGGCCGTATTGGGGTCGAGCTGCGCATAGCCGGCCCGCCACCATCGACGAGACACGAAGCGCGGGCGCAGCCTGGCCTGCAGGGCGCGTTCCTGGTTGGGCGTAAACGTGTGATTCTGGGCGCGCGCCGCCTCCAGCGCCGTGTGTGGCTGGCAGCGATACACTCGGGGCAGCCGCGAGCCCGACGGCGCCCAGCAAAAGCGCACGCACCCGTCCTGGCGCCGGTCGACGTCGACCGCGCCGTCGAAGACGCAGTCACTGGCCTCCAGCCG
Organism: uncultured delta proteobacterium; assembly: GCA_963697525.1. Taxonomy (GTDB): domain Bacteria; phylum Myxococcota_A; class Bradymonadia; order Bradymonadales; family Bradymonadaceae; genus Bradymonas. The sequence goes on along the minus strand of OY969087.1, from coordinate 2,853,737 downwards.
CTCGACCTCAGTCGTTCCCAGCACGGTCGAACGGGCGACATCGAGCTGGAGTTGGGCACCGGCGATGGCCGCCGCGGTGCCACCGGCGTCGACGACGCTGTCGCCGACGCTGGCTCGGACGCGCGTCTCGCCGCCGGTGACGGGCCCCACGATGCTCTTTTGAATGCGCAGGTCGACGTGGGCTTCGGTCGACGCTTCCGCCGACAGGTCGACCCCGCCGTGGTCGGGCGCCAGCGTGCAGTGAAAGATGCTCAGCGCCCCGAGCGCGCCGGCGGTCGCTTCCACGCCCCCTTCGACGAGCAGCCCGTCGAGGACGAGTTCGCCGGTGGCCCGCTCGGCGAGCGCGTCGATGCCCGCCGGCACCACCCGAACGCCCCCCGCAAGATGCGGGCGAACCTCGTCGGCGACGAGCTCGCCAATATTGCGCTCTCCCCACGTGGCCCCGACGATGGCCAACCGGTGGCCTCGGGGGATGGGGACGTCGAATGCGTCCTGATTGTCGGCCGGCGCGTAGGTGTCGTCGTCCATAATGGCGATGACGCCCTGGACCGTCTCGGCGGGGTCACCCGGGTTTTGTTCCACCCACGTCTTCCAACGGTCCAACGCTGCCTGCAAGGTGGCGACGACCTGGTCGTCCGTGCCGTCGGTGCGCCGGCCCACCCCCACTTGAAAGTCGACCGCGGCGTCTTCGTGCAACCATGATTCGACCGCCGCCTGTCGGTTGTAGGGACCGGCTCCCACGTCAGCCAGAGAGCCGTAGGCATAGTCGACCACGACCTCGGACTTCGGCGGCGCGCCCAGCACGACCAGCCGGCCGCGCTCCGGGTCGACCAACGCGCACGGCCGGTCGGCGTCGGGTAGCGCGGACACGCGCCAAACCTCGAGATTGCACACATAGATGTCCTCAGGCCCCAACTCGACCGGATCTGGCTGCGGGCCGGCATCTTCGGGCTCACGCGGCAATATGTGGATCGCAAACGGTGGCCTGTCGCCGCCGAAATACCCCGGCCCCTCGAAGGTCTTCGCCGGGTCTCGCCGGGCTTCGAGCTCGTCGTAGAGCCGCCGCGTGCGAAGCGGCGCGGGCACGTCCAACTCGCCGGTGCGCTCGGAGGCGTTTCCTTGCCCGGACGTGGGGTTGAACAGGGGCAGGTCCTTGCCCAGCGGGTGCACGTGGAACGGCTGCGCTTCGGCGGGCATCTCGACGCCCGGCTCCCTGGCGTCGGCCGGACGAGGGCGCACGCCGGTGACGGTATAGGCGCGGGTCCGCCACAAGAAGAGCCCCAGGTTGGACACGCCATAGCGGCCCCGGGCGCTCTCCACCAGACGCACCTCGGCGCTGCGTGGCACCGACTCGAACGGGCCGCCGTTGTCGAGCATGCGCACCGTATCGCGCACCCGGGCAAAGCCGGTGCGCTCGGGGCGCGGATGGTTGACGTGCTGGGCGACGGCCAGGTGCTTGTAAAACTCCACGGCCACCGTCGGCCAGCCGGTGATGCTGGTGGTCAGCTCCTCGAGGGTGCGCAGCACGCCCTTGCGGCGTCGATACCCCAGGGCGTTGGCCACGTACGCGCGCGGCGTGGTGGTGTCGTCGGCCTCGCCGAGCATCGACGGCAGCCGAACCCCCAGGAGGTCGGCGATGTAGGGGATCGCCCACGGCTGGCAGGTCTCGATGAACTGGTCATCGTACAACTGGGCGACGTCGTCCTCGATGCGCTGGCGCTCGGCGTCGATGATCGCCAGCAGGGCGCGCAGCGCCTGACCTTGCTCGGTGTCGCGGCGCCGGTACAGGGGCGGCAGCAAATTGTAGAGGCGCTCGGGAATCTGCACGTTCAGGCCTCGCTCAGCTCGATGGCGTCGGGTTCGATGAACAAAAGCTCGGCGGCGAGCACCCTGCCCGCCTGGGGGCTGATGTGGGCGGGACGGGCGACGAGCGCCACGGCCAACGATTTGGCCCCGGTCACGTCGTACAGCGCGTCCAGGTAGACCGCTTCCACACCCTCGACGGCCTGGATGGTGGCGATGACGTCGGCCGACGAGACCGGCTCGGAAAACCCGCGCGCCCCATAGCCATAGCGTTCTTCGAGCCGGGCGCGCGCGGCGGCGAGCACCTGCTGGGCGACGTAGCGCCCGTCGACGCCGATCCGGGCCTGAACGCCGAAGCGCGCCGGGCGCAGGTTGCGCACTTCGACGCCGTAGCGCGGACTGCTGGCCTCGGCGATCGCCCGGGCAAGGTCGCGCAGACGCTGCGTGGTCAACTCGTCGCTTCGGGCGCTGCTTCCGCCCACCGTCACGTACACCGAGGTGCGCCCGCCAAACGAGATCACCTGCGCGCGCGCGTTGGCCACGCCCGGAAAGTTGCGCGCGAAGTCGGCGTAATCGCGAAGCGAGACCACCCGCCCGAGCAGCCGCGTCGAGCGCGGGGCATTTTGGCGGGTGTGCTCGCGCGACTCCGGGTCGGCCGCCCCGCCGGCGGCCACCGGATTGGTCACCGAGCGGATGCCCGCCGGACGCTTCTTTAAAAGAGTGAGCCGCCCGCGGCCCACCTCGCCGACAAGACCGATGCCGCTGCGATACGTCGCCACCACGTTCTCGCGCCCGGAGGCAAGCCGCGCACCGTGCTCGCCGTCGCCGAAGGTCACCCGCGTCTTGCCGGCCTCGTCGACATGCACGACATAGCCGGCGTCCGCGGCGCCCAGCTCGTCGAGCGAGTCGACCTGGGGCCACAACACCCCGTCGACGCGGATCTCGAGGGTGCTCGCGCTGCCCGTGCCGGCGCGCGTGGGCACATAGGTCAGCGGCGGCTTCGACAGCACGAACGACTGGTTGGCCTGTGCGGCGTCGCCGCTTCCCAGGACCTCCGCGATCGATTCGCCGTGCGTCGCCGCGGCCACGTTGGCGTGGACCACCACCGAGGCGCGCCGGTAGGCGTGTTGCAGCGGCGCGTCGAAGCGCACGGTGGTGTGCGCCCCCAGATGGACGACCTTGGCCAGGCGGGCGACCTCGTGGTCGACCACGCCCCCGCTGCCCAGTGTCTGGCCGCCGATGATGATCTCCTGGCCGGGCACAAACCCCATGTAAAGCGCGTCCAGCGTCAGGCTCGTCGCCCCGTCGACGGTCTGCTCGTCGCCCAGTCGGCCGAGCTCGTCGGACAGCGGCACACGCGCCAGGCTCAGCGAGCGGTTTCCGACAAACGCCGTCGTCGAGCGCACGCCGAAGTCGTCGGACGCATCGCTCCCCGATCCGGGCGTGGACTCGAGCTGCAGTCCGGTCACGCGTGCGCTCAGCGAAAACCCGGTGACGCTGCGCTCGGAGACGTCGCCCACGCGGTAGACGTGTCGTGCGTTGCCGTCTGTCACCACCACCAAGTCCTCGAGCTCGACGTCGTCGACGACCCGCTCGAGGTAGACCTGACCCGATTTCTTGGGGGGATAGTCTTGCGGATCTCCTTCAGCCGAATATTGCTGCCAGATGGTATACTCGTGAGTGTCCCAATTTTTCTTGAATGGATTGTCCTCGTAGGCACTAGCCACTGCCTTGTAACTGGGCGCGTTGCCCCCAAAGAAGCCCACGCGCCGGGCAAAGGCGACGACCCCGCGCTTCGAGCCCGCCGGAGGAACGATGGACTCGGCGAGCTGCCAATCGACGACCTGGGCAACCTCCTCCAACGCCATCGGTCCGAGCGCTTGTTTGACCTGCAGCTCCGTGCGCGGCCGCTGCGCCACGAAGATGTCGTCGGCGCCCTGGGCACGCGCCGGCGCGAAGCGGTGGTCCGGTCGAACGCGCACCCGCGCCGCCATGTCGGCGAAGACGGCACGTTGAACGGTCTTCATGCCAGGCACCTGCCCGTTCTGGGCTCGACCGTATTTCTCGACGCGAACGTCGGTGCGCCCCAACTCGGGCCTCGCCGTGACCTGCACGATGCGTTTCGCCCTTACCATCTCGGAAGCATCGCCCTCGGAAGTATCGCCGCCCAGCGCCCCGAGCCTTGTCCCCACCAAAACGATGGGGTCGCCCCGGCGCAGATCGTGGTGGACGCCGTCGATGTGCACGATATTGACCGCCGCCACGCGCACATGGGCCCCCGCGAGGTCGTCTGGCCGTTGGTCGGGCGGAGGGAGCGGCAAATCTGGCCCCACGAAGTACAGCTCGCCGAGCGGCCTGCTGGTCCCACCTTCCTGGGTCGTCGCGCTCGTCTGCAAGGTCCCGTCGCTGTCGACCATGAACAGGTCGCCGTCGCCATCCAGCGCCAGGTATTGGGGCCGGTCGAGCCGCGCGCCTATGTTGTTCCACTGGGGACGGGCGACGAGGTCGGCGCCGGTCTCGAAGGTCTGCGGCAATTCGCCCTTCTGGGGCACGCTCTGCACCTGGGTGCCCCGGGGCACCTTGGCCTGTGTGGGCCCCTGCGGGGTGTCGTCGACCTCGAAGGCCAGACGTGCGCTCGCCGCCACGCCGGGGTCGGGCTCGTAGCCGATGAGCCGGGCGAGCTCGACGACCGAGCCGCGCTCGACGGCAGTTCTCAGGTAGTTCTCGTTGGCGATGCGCTCTTGGTAGAAGGTGAGCACGTCGGCGACGCTGGCCCACGCGTCCAACAGGGCGACGGCCGGGTCGTCGGCATCACGCGCGTGCAGCGCCTCCAGCGGCCGGCGCGGCGCCGGATCGGCCGAGCCCGCGTCCGCCGGCACCGTCTGCAGGTGGAGCCGCTCGAGCATGCGCTCCAAGAAGCTCGCGTGGGTGCCGATGCGGTAGTCGATGGCCGGCAAACCCGGCCTGTTCGCCCGCGCACGGCGCTGTTGGTCGGCGAGTTGCTGCAACTCGAGGTCTTCGATGATGTCGTCGCTCATCTCCCCCCCTGAAAGTCGAACGCGATGGTGCCCAACTCGCGGTGGTTGGGATCGTTGTCCAGGCGGATGACCTCCTGGGGGCCGACGGCGATCTTGCCGTGGACGAAGGGCTCGACGCGTGGGCCAAACCGGGCCTGAAAGACGTTGTGTCGATCGGAGGTTCGCGGGTCGAGGTCCACCCAGCACACCCCCTCGACCTCCATCGCCGCCGCGATCACGGCGCTGACATACAGCGGCTGACCGAAGGTGAAGTTGTCCGGGTGAAAGAAGCCGCGCGAGCCGTCGGCGAAGACCCGCGTGCTGAAGCGGCGGCGCAGGGCGCGCTCGACGTCGCTGCGATAATAGCCCGCCTCGACGCAGACGGTCATGCGGATCTCCACGGGCACCTGGCGCGCCGGCTCGATCTCGAGGTCGTCGCCGGCCAGGCGATATTGCTCCAGGAAGGCCACCAGCTCGTCTTCGAAGGCCCGGTCGACCGGCAGGCCGCCGACTCGGTCGACCGAGACGAACATCGTCGGCCAACTGCCGGTCCACCGACGCGTGGCTACCGCGCGCTGGACCTGCGGGTGGCGCTCGGCCATACGCGCGTAATCGTCCTCGGTGACCGCGCGCTCCTGATGGCGGTAGGCGTGCGGGGCGAGCTGGCGCACCTGCTCCAGCGCCTCGGGCGCCGTGCCGCCGCGGGCGGCCAGGGGATTTCGCACCTGCACGACGCCGATGGGAGCGCCCACCACATGGGCGATGGCCTCGGCGGCGACGTTGCCCTCGGGCCCGTTCCCCACCCGATAACTCGCCCGCAACGTGCTTCCCCGCACCGGGCGCCGGCCGTTGCGCCCGTCGCCAAAGCGCAGCGTCGCACGGCCGTTCTGGTCGACCTCGACCACGAAGTTGCGCTGCTGCGCCTCGCTGTCGAGCAGATCGGGGCGCACCGTCCAGGTCAGCAACGCGCTGTCGCCCTCGTGGATGACGACCTGCGCGCTCGCCCGACGCGGGTCGGTGCGAAGCGCCGCGCCGGCCGCCGCCATCGCCGTCGGCTCGGGCGCCGCGTGGGTCACCGGCTCCTGCGCCAACACCGGTCGGTAGGGACGCCGCTGGACCTCGGGGCGTATCTCCTCGTGGACTCGCCGCCCGTGGTCGACCAGCATCATGTTGCCCCGGGCGACGGCCAGGCCGTCGTTGTGCTCGCCGTCGACCACCTGCGACACCGGCAGGTCGAAGGGCAACGCGTCCTGCTCGCTCCAGCCCACCTCGAGGTAAAGCGCGCCATCGTTGGCGACGTCCGCCGCATAGCCCGAAGGCGCGTTTCGATGGCCGTCTGCCGCGCGAGTCGCCGCCGCGCTCACCGAGGTCAGACGCACCACGTGGCGGCGCGCGGGATCGGCGCCGGCGGCGCCCATGCGCGGGTCACCGACTTGCTCGAAGACCAGAAAATCCCCCACGCGAAGGCTCACCGGTTGAGTGGCGTCGCCCCCGGGAGGCCGCACCTGCAGCGCCGCGGCGCTCGCCCCTTCGGGCAGCGCATAGTTGTGGTCGCCCCAATCGTAGATGGCGATGGCGTTGTGGTGCTCGCTCACGTACGCCGGCTCGAGCGACTCGAAAACCTGCGGACGGTGCTGCTGGACGACGAGATCGACATCGGCGGGGTCGACCGCCGTCGGCACGTCTTCGCAGCGGGTCAGAAAGCGAAGCGGCTCGCTCAGGCCGAGCCTCGCATCGCCTCTGCCCTGCCCCACACGCACGTGGACGAAGGCACGGGCGTTCGCGCCCTCATGCACCTGGTAGTCGACCAGACGAGCGTGGCGGCGAACGCTGATGCGCTGGCGCGCCGTGCTCAGGTACGCCTCGGTGGCCACGGCGTCCTGATAATAGCTGAGCTGGTCGGCGGCATAGGCCATGACCTCGACCAGCGCTACGCCCACATCGGCGGGGCTGCGGTCTCGCCACTGGGGCATGGTCACGGCCAACCGGTCGAACATCAGCCGACGGAAGCTGGAGAAGTCGCGGGCGAGGTAGTCGAGGCGCGGCTGGGGTAGCGGGAGCTCGCCTTCGATGGGCGCGGCCGCGCAATCGACGTCGCGCTCACAGCCCACCTTGAAGTACAGGTCCAAATGCGTCAGCACCGGGTCGAAGCCCTTCAAGCCCTCGTCACCCTCACCCAATGGGTTAGTCTCGAGGCGAAGATCGTACGTGGAGTAGTCCCCGGTCGAGGCCGTGCGAAGGACCACGAGCCGCTGGGCGTCCGCGCCGTCTTCGCCGACCATCTGGCGCAGCGCCGACCACTGGTCGCCGGTGCGTGCGACCATGGCGCGAAAGATAGGGTCGGCCAGCAACTCGCGCCAGCGCGCTTTGAACGCCTCGGCGCCGCCGGAAAGCCGGGCCTGCCAATCGACGCCCATGACGCGCGTCTCGACCAAATGCTCCACCCACCGCTCCACCAGCGAGGGGTCGTCACCGGCGAGCGCAGACGGGTCGACGAAGACGTGAAACTCCTCGATCATCGGCCACGGCAGCGCCCATTTTACCGGCACTTCGGGGATGCGATCGCCGCCGACGATGCGAAAGCGCGCGGCGGAGATGACGTCGTCCAACGCCTTCATGAAGAACACGCGCACCAGCCGCTGGCGCCACTCCGACGGCACATCGGCGCCATCGACCACCTCGGCATAGTCCAGGGCGTTGACGCCATCGGCGGACTTCACCAGATCGCGCCGGGCCTGCATATCACATGCGCTGGTGCTGGGATGGGTCACGTGTCGGTGCTCACTGCTAGGCGCTCAAGTGGATTCACGGAAATCTTTCGCTTTACGTGCCGTGGATGCCGACCTGTCTCGGGGTCGACACTCGCGGCCGTTCTTGGTGATTGGTTCTTGGTTCTTGCCTTCTGTAGGCATCAGCACAGTCCACCTGCAGCGGCCTACGCCGGGCATCGATGCCACTGCCGAGCAATCATCGCCAACTTGCAAGACCAAGAACCAAGAACCAAGAACACGACAACAAGCGCTTACTGAACGAGACGCCCCATCCCGTCGACAGCCGAAAGTTCTCTGTGCATGCACTCATAGCTGGCCGGAGAATTGGTCGGTGCGCGGGGCAGCTTCGCCGACCACGGTATAGCGCACGGTGATGTGCAAGGTGGCGTCCTCGCTGCTCACGTCGATGTCGTGTAGCTGCACGAGGTCGCCCACGTAGCGCTGCAAGGCGCCGCGCACGGCGAACTCGGTGGTCGCCGCCAGTTCGACGCTGTTGGGGTCGAAGAGCAGGTGGCGCGCGCCGCTGCCGAATTGCGGGCGCATGACGCGCTCGCCGGGCGCGGTGAACAGCACCTGCTCGATGAGCTCGCGCACGTACTGCGCGTCCGGTGTCTGGCGGGTATGCCCGCGGGCATCCACGCCGAATGGAAATCCGATATGCATCTACAACCCCCGCACACGTGTCTGGGTGGCCACGACCTGGGGCATGCCCTGCACGGCCTGAGTGGCGGCCACGCACACCCCGGTGCTCGACTGCAGCACCGCCGGCTTGCCGTCGATGAGCACCCGGCCGGCCGGCACCAGCCAGTTGATCTTGACGCAGGGCTGCGGCGAGCCGCTGACGTTGAACGGACAACCGGTCACCGCGAAGACATCCGAGGCGGTCGCCACCGGCTGGCCGCCGACCAACACCCGCGCCGAGGTGGTCGACACGGTCACCGGCGCGGCGTGCGCGCAGATAAGCGAGGCGCCGGCATGCAACAAAAATCCGGCCATCACACCACCTCCAGCGCGCCGTCGTTGACCGACACGCTCGCCTGGGTGAGCTTGACGCTGGCTTTGCCGTTGACCAGCTCGATCCCCGAGGGGCCGAAGGTCAACTTCTGGGTCGCGGGGACCACCGGCGGGCCGACCTCGATGACCATCGAGCCGGCGCCGGCGGCCTGCTCGATGGTGATGCTCACCCCGTCGGTCTTGAACACCTTGGTCTGGGCGACCGCCGGGTTGGCGGGCGCGTCTCCCTGATTCCAGAAGCAGCCCGTCCAGATGGGATGGTCGGGGTGGCCGGCCTCGAACTCCACCCATACATTCGCCCCCACTGGTGGAAGCGCGAAGCTCCCCACGCCCGGGCCGGCGTAGGGGACACAGGGCATCGCCCAGCCGACGTTGCCCTCGCCGAGCACCGCCGGCACGCTCACCCGAAGCCGGCCCTGTTGCAGCGGGTCGACGTTATCCTCGACCTTGCCGCGGTATTTGCCGAAAAATTGGTTCATGCTGGCAGCCTCCCCACGCTCGATCCCTCGCCCTCGCGGCTGAGCTCGAAGTCCTGCTTGAACTCCCCGCGCTTGACGCTGTGCTTGACGCTGTCGACGTAATACAACCCGTCGTAACCGTAGTCGGCGCCGCGCACGCCCACTAACCCATCGGGCTGCAGAAGGTGGCCGTAGCGCGACACGTCCAACGTGCCGCTGGCCTTGACGGCCGCGTCCATGGAGCGGTCGACGATGCCCTGGGCGCGCCCCAGCGCCTCGGTCAGGTTGGCCCCGGAGATGCTCACGACGCGGGTGGCCATCTGGTCGGCGCCCTGCTGCCAGGGCGGCCGGGCGGACAGCGGCGGGCGCAGACTCTGCAACGCCGGAACCGCCACCTGCGTGTTGGTGCGGCTGTCGATGATCTCGCCGCGCACCTGGGTGGGCCGGGTGGCGTCGTGCGTAAAGTGCAGCGAGGCCACGTTGGCCTGCTCGCCGGCGCCCACCGTCAACGCCGGCTGGGGCGGCCCGCTTCGCCGCGGCGGCCCCCAATACGCGGTATTGCCCCCCGGAACCGGCCCTGGCGCGATATAAAACACATGGCCGAACTGCTCGGCCAGATGTTCGATATACTCCAGGTCGGTGCCGTTCTGGCTGGGGATTGACTCGACGGGGTTGGGCACATTGACGTACGACGGCGGTACCACCATCGGGACCAATCCATAGTGGGCATACTCGGCGATGAGCTTGGTGACGATGGTGGTGGCATCCTGGCCGGGGTGCGTGCGCGCCTTTTCCTCGCGGTCCATCACGAAGCTAAGGTCCTCGCCGGTAATCGTCAGCTTGGCCGCCCCGCCGTGCTCGCCGGGCTGCAACTGGCGGTGGGTGATGATCCCGTCGACGAGCACGTGCGGCCGCCCGCCGATGGTGGCCATGAAGATGATGCGGTTGAACGCGACCAGCAGCCGTGCCGCCGCCCGCTTCTGGGCGAGCCCCTCGGCGACGGGCCGGTTGACCAGCTCGAAGACGATTTGGAAGCCCGCCGCGCTGGACGCGCTCCGCGAGACCTCCACCGACTGCCACGCCTGGGTGAGCAGCGCCGGCGCCGGCACCGCCACCGTCGGGCCGACGAGCAAGGTCAGTTGTATGCCTGTCCCCTGCATCACAGCGATTCGGTCCCCGGCACTGGAATGGCGAGCACGGTCGCGTCGCTCTCGTCGACGACGCGCGGGTTCATCACGCCATTGACGTCCATCAGGCGCCAGTACTGGCCCGGGTCACCCAATGTGCGCGTGGCCACGTGGTCGACCCGCTCGTCCTGGCGAACCTGCACCTGGCCGCGTACCAGCGTCGAGCGCGACCGTCGAATGATGCGCCGGCGCTTGTAGACGACCTGTCGCCCGTCGGGTAACTTGATGGTGGCTTCGTCAATGTCGTAATAGCGGCTGTCGGGATCGAACATCGCGTCAAAACCCTCCCTTGAGCACGTCGCCCAGGCGCAGGTCGACGAATTCGTCGGCGCGTCCCACCACGGCCATTGCCTCTTTGACGACCTGGTGGCCCAGGTAGATATGGTAGCCCTGTTGGCTATGGTGGAGGTCGCTGTAGTTGAGCACGTGCAGCCCCAGCGAGACGCGGGCGCGCACCGGGTTGAGGTCGGCGTCGTAGGCCTCCTCGGTGACGCTGAACTCGGTGATCTCGACGGGCAGCACCCGCTTGGGCCCCCACACGAACAGCACCAGCGGCGAGGGTGGCCCCAGGATCTCCATGACCCCGGCGGCCAACAGCGCCTGCGACTCCAACACGTGACTGCTGGGTGGATACAACAGCATCTCCAGAGCCGCCAACTGGGGGTGGATTCCCAGCGCGGCAGCCTGCTTATCGCCGGCGCCGATCTGGTCGACGGCGTCGATCTCCACCTCCAGGCTGATCTTTTCGTCGGGTGCGGCGGGCGCCGCGGCCGAGCCGTGCGCGCCCTCGTGCTGAGCGATGGTGAGCTGTCGTTTGAGGGTGTGGGGATTGTACTGAAACGAGATCGCTTGCGGCGTCAGGCCCTGGGAGACCACCACCAGCGCTCCTTTTCTGACCTGCGGTCTGAGACTGCGACCCGCCATACGACAACATCCAGTTTGCGACAGCTCATACGCGCGCTCGACCGTCCAACAAAGGCGACAATCGACGCGCAACTCCTCCCCCACTTACTCGGCATCACTGATGCGAAAGCAATGTGGGTGTGTGCACTCTGTGGTACTGGCTCGAACGCCCCCCCGTCAAGCGCGGTCGCCGACGCGACACTCGACGCTTGGGCGCTGGCAGATCTCGCGCGGATATGTAACAGTGGCCCATCGGCAGATATCAGTGCTTTGGGGATAACCGATGGCGAGGATACGCATCAAAGCCGGGTCGAAGAAGCCCGAGAAGCGCGATCAGCGCCGCGCGGCCTTCAATCGCATCTGCGAGCGCTACGAGCGCCGCCCGGACGATGAGCAGCGCGACCACGGTGGCAACCACGGCATCCTGGGCGAGCTCGACGTCGACTTTTTGAGCATCGATGACCCCATGGACGAGCCCGACGCGCTGTTCGACGCCGCCCTGGCCGACTCGCCCGTCCCCCTCGCCCACCGCGAGGCGCTCATCCGCCGCCTGGGAGAGCTACCGCCGGTGATCGCCCATGCCGGTCCCAGAACCCGGAAGGCGCTCGATCACCTGGACGCCGAGGCCGCCGCGCGCGGCCGCCACGTGTTCTTTCGCCAGGAGAATCCGCCGCTCGAAACCGTCGCCCACGAGGTCGCCCACGTGCTGCAGGCCGAACAAGGCCCGGCGGGCGGCGAGGGCGTCGTCTCGCAGCACGTCGACGCCGAGATGGAGGCGAACTTCTTGTCGAAGCTCGTCGCCCACACGGCCCACCGGCCGGCCGAGCAGGCGCCGTTTCTTCCGCCTCAAAACTCGGTCGCCGGGCGCATGATCGCGCTGCTAAGAGACGGCGCGGCCCCGACCGAGACCCCGCCGCCCCAGCACGTTCGAACGCCCGCGCACCAGACGGACCAGGGCGCCTCGACGCCCGCGCCACAATCCCAAAACGCATCGCCTGCCGAACGGGTCGATCACTCACGGCGAACGGCATCGCCGGCCCAGCCGGCCCAGCAACCCGAGCGCACGCCTGCCTCCGAGCCGACGACGGCGAGCAAAGGGAAAGAGGCGAGTAAGACGAGTAAAACGAAAAAGGCGAGCAAGGCGAGCAAGGCGAAGCTCGAGGCCCACCACAAGGCCCAACAAGAGGCCGCGGCCGCCCTCGACGAGGCGAGCTCGTCCGACGCCCTGATGCAGGCGATGGCCAAGGCGCCGCCGTCGGTCAAGGCCGAGCATTATGCCACGCTCAATCGCCGCGCGCAGACGCTCGCCCAGTCCGAGCAGGCCGACTTCTTCTGAGTCCGTTCCCGACCTGGAAGCCAGGCTCGACGGCCAGGACCAGATGTCGACGCCCGAGCGCGCTCAGGCCCCCGCGCCCGAGGACATCGAGCAGGCCGACGCGCCCGGCGACCAGGCTCAAACGCCCCGGGTCGATCTCCAGGCGGCCACCACCGACGAGGCCATCCGCCCCCAGCCCCAGAGCACGCTCGACCTCCCCGAGCCCAGCCAGACTCGCAGCGCCCCAGGCGCTTCTCACTCCGCCCAGCAGCTCGCCGAACAGCGCGCCCAGAAGCTCGAGGAGGGCATCGACGCGGTCTCCACCCAGAATCCGGGCATCCGGACCTCGCCGGGCGCGCCTCCCACCGTGCCCCAACAGGGGGCCAGCCGCCCGACGCGCGTCGACGACGAGACCACACGCCAGAAGGGACAGGCGCACAAGGCGCGCGAGCTCGCCCACCAGACGCTCGCCGAGGGGCCGTCGGCCGACGACCTCGCCCCCGCGGCGACCCGGCACAGCTTCGAGGTCGGCGAGCTCGCCGAGCCCAAGATCGGCGACGAAAAACCGGTCGCCGGCGCCGACCAGCTCAACGAGCTGGGCGTCGAGCCGGCGCTGACGATGGCCTTCGACAAACAACAAGGCCCGGCCATGGCCGCAAAGATGGACGCGGCAGTGACAAAAACCTCCGGCGCGGTGGCCGAGCGCGACAAGGCGCGCCAAGACGCCCTGAAGCAGGCCCAACAAGAGCAGGACGCCGCCAACCACAAGGCCCAGGCCGACCAGGACAAGGCGCTTCATGGCGCGAAGAAGGCCATCCGCGACAAGAAGCAGGCAGCGCTCGATGCCCAAAAAGACGCCGTCGGCAAGCTCGGCGAGGACCTCGACGCCGAGCACAAAAAGAAGCGAAAGGCCATCGGCGCCAAGCTCGACAAGACCGACGCCGACATCAAGGCGCGCTACGACAAGACCGAGCGCGAGGCCCACGCCAAGGTCGCCGCCGGCGAGCAGAAAGCCCGAAGCAAAAAGCAAGACCAGAAGAAAAAGGCAGAAGACCAGAGCTGGTGGGACCGTGCGACGAGCTGGCTAAAAGCCCAGCTCCACAAGCTCGAAGACACCATCGCCGGCATCTTCGACAAGGTGCGAGGCGAGGTCAACGGCCTCATCGACGACGCCGTCGGCTTCGCCACCGGTCTCATCGACGAGGCCGCCAGCGCCATCAAGGACATCGCCGACACCTTTTCTGGCTTCGCCAAGGGGCTGGTGGACACGCTGTTGAGCGAGACCTTCCCCGGGCTGGCCGACGAGCTCAATCAGGCCATCGACGCCGCCACCGCCACCTTCAAGCGCGGCGTCGACGCCGCCGCCGGCTACGCCAAGACCAAAATCAAGCAGGCGGCCAAAGACCTCAAAAAGGGCCTAAACGCCGTCGTCAGCACCTTTCAGAAGGCGCTGCACGCGGCGTTTTCGGCGGCCAACGCCGCGCTGTCGATGAGCTTTTCGGACGTGGGAAAGCTTCTGATGCAGGCGGCGCTGTCGGCCGCCGGCATCGACCCCAAAGCCTTCTTCGCGCTCATCGACAAGGCGCAAGGCGACCTGCTGGCGATCGTCAAAAACCCGGCGGGCTTCTTCAAAAACGTCGGCCAGGCGCTCCTTGGCGGATTCAAGCGCTTCACCGCCCACTTCGTCACCCACCTCGAGCAGGGCTTCGTGGCGTGGCTGACCGGGGCGCTCAGCGCCATCGACATGCCCGAGCACTTCGACCTGATGGGGGTGTTGAGCATCGCCCGGCAGGTGCTCGGGCTTAGCTGGGACTACCTCAAAGACAAGGCCGCCCAGCTCATCGGCCAAAAGAACGTCGAGCGCATCGAGTGGGTCGTCGAGCAGCTCCAAACGCTCATCGAGGGCGGCTGGGGCGCGCTCTTGGCCAAGATCAAAGACAGCCTGACCGGCCTCAAAGACGAGATCTTCGGCAAGATCGAGCAATTCCTGGTCGTCAACGTCGTCAAGACCGCCATCGTCAAGCTCGCCGGGCTGTTTTCCCCGGTGGGCGCGGTCATCGAGCTGGTCGAGACCCTGTGGAACGTCTACCAGACCCTCAAAGACCAGCTCGCCCGCATCTTCGGGGTGGTCAAGACGGTCGTCGACGGGCTCGACGACATCGTCAAAGGCAAGCTCGCCCCCGCCGAGCACAAGGTCGAATCGGTGCTCGCCGGCCTGCTGCCCACCGCCATCGACCTGCTCGCCCGACTCATCGGCCTGGGCGGGCTGGGCCACAAGGTCGAGGAGTTTATCAAGGCCGTGCGCGCCCGCGTCGACAAGGCCATCACCGCGCTCATCAACAAGATCAAAGCCAAATTCAAGAGCCTGTTTGGCCGCGGCAAGGCTGGCAGGAAACGCTCCAAACCCACACCCGCCGTCCTGCGCAAGAAGCGGGCGTTCAAGGTGGATGGCAACGAGCACCACCTGTGGATTGCGAGACGCGGGCGCAAGCTAGTGCCGATGGTTGCTTCCCAGGAGCAACCGGTTGAGAAGCTCATCGACGATGCCTCCAAGGAAGCGAAAGAACCATCGCAGTCGGCAGAGTCCGTACTCGCAAAGCTGGACCATGTGCTCGCAAGATACAAAGACGATCCGAAACGCGGAGACCTCGACCAGGTTGACAGTCTCGAGGCGGAATTGGTTCGGGCATTGGCCGACGTGATGGGCGGGATGGGAGCCTCAAAGTTTAGCCCGGAGCAGCGTGTAACATTGTTCGCCACGGCATCTCGTTGGGCGCCGCAGAACTTCAAGGTCGGGATTTTTCAAACCGTGAAGGGTCAGGACATTACGCCCAGTACGAAGACATCACCCGAGCCATTCAAAAGGTCGAACTATTTGACCTTTCAGATTGAGAAGCGCAAGGGCGGGGACAAGCACGGCTATGAGAAGGAATGGCCCGAAGACCGTAAGTTCATGCTCAGTCACGCGATCAAGGGGTCCATACGGGCGGCGGCGGTCAAACAAGAGTCGGGCCCTCTGTATGCGTTCGTGGACGGAGCAAAGGCCGCCGTGGTTTTGTTTACGGGGGAGAAGGCGGCTGCCCCGGAATTGGTCAAAGCCGTGAAAGATCTGAAGGGCGCCGAGGCGTTCGAGGATTTCCTGCTGGAATTGATCCGCAAAGGTGAGGCGAACGGGCTCAAGATTAAAGACTACGTGAAGTATCTCTCGAAAGATGCTCCCAGACGAGGCAAGAACCGCAAGCTTGTCGGCGACCTGATCCGGAGCATGGAGTCCGGCACTCACGAGTGGCTGCCGGTGAGCATTGCGGGGGAGGTAGCGGACTACGCGTGGAAGTTGAGGCAGAATGAAAAACAGAAAGAGAAAGCCCTCTATTGGATAAAGGCACAGTTTTGCCTTCGCACCTCCACCAATCTGCTGCTGCTGCGACGGTTTCACTATGAGCTAATCCCGGTTCCAGGGGCACAGGACGAGCGCATGCAGGCCAACGCAACCGAGTCTAGCGAGACGGTCCGCGTCGAAGGCGCGAACGAAGACGCTCAGGTGGTAGGTATCGGAGCCCACCCTGGAAGTGCTCTGACCAAGCTGGCGCGCGTAACGTCGATGGTGGAGCCATTTCACGAGTTTTTGAGGCAAACATTTCGCGATACGGTCGCGCCAAATGATACAAAAGGGCCGGGTGCTTTCCTCGACGAAGTTAATGACAAACTTGGAGTCTTGTTGTGGGACGGCAGCGACATCCGCCCGGCTGATGAGAATGTTCGCGTTGGCAGTTTGGATGCGGCTGATGCAAAACAACTTGAGGCTGCCGCTGCCGAGGTCGGAATGACTCTCGGCGTGAGCGCTGGAGACATGTCTTTGGACGATCTCGCGAGCCTTGCCGAGAAACTCGCCGAAGCAGTTAAAGAGGAAATCAATCAAATGATGACGGCCAAATGCTGGGCGAAGGAACGCAACAACTGACAGCGAGACCCCAACGATGAACGAAAATATCGCAAAAATCGAAGATGCCGCACTTCGCGATGGTCTTACGAGATTTAGACGACGTCCTCCGTTCTCAGAGGACGAACTTCGAGAAGTAAGCTCGCTTCACGCCGGTTTTGGCGCGCGTTCATTGGCTGATCTCGTGTACGTACCCAACCTCAGCCGGCTATACCTGAACTGGTCGTGCATCGACGACTACTCCGGGGTTACAGCAATCGGACGTACTCTGGAATGGCTTGAGATTAACTGTTCGACAGTGACCAATCTCGAATTTCTGCGCGAATGCCCGAACCTGAGAGTTCTCGAACTGCGCTTCAACCACATTGAGGACATAAGCCCGCTGCTCGAGCACGAGAATCTGGAGAACTTGTCGATCGACATTCGAGGCAATCCGCTAACCACACAGAGCTTTTATGACATTCTTCCCGCCCTCGTCGAACGCGCCGGCCGTTTCAGATCGATTGACGAGGAGTGCTGGAAGCTGCAGCGACGCATGTGGGAGGCCGGCCATCGAGCCAGCTATGGGTCCATGCGGGGCCACGAGATGGTCGTGCAGAGTCTAGCGTGCCGACTCGGCGAAAAGGTGCGTTTCGAGATTCGGCCCTCGGATCTCGAGCGGGAACTATCGGCCAAGTGCGCAGACGTCGAGGTGATCGCGCGCAAGTATTGGACGCCGCCCTATTCGCGCGAGAGCTGCACTGATCGGGGCGACGCCGACCAGGCGCGCGAATGGATTGCGCAGACGGATGTCACGCTGGCGCTGGCTGAAAGCCTGCGGCGGCTGGTCGACCGGGTTGATAATGGCATGCGATTTGCCCGCGAGCAGCCGCGGATATGCGATGCGGTTGAACGCGCGATGTACGGCTGGGCGCCGCTTCCCGAGCCAGCCGGCGGCCGTCCCGGACTTCCCGACTGGCTTCGCCAGTGGCGCAAGGCGCTGGCCTATGTCGAAAAGGACGGCAAAGAGGTTGCGCTTCGCTTTCGCGACGACGGGACCGTGGCTCGCGGGCTTCGGGGTCAGCCGGTGGTGTTTCGCCCGATGGGCGTCACGGGTGTGGACGCACGACGTGCGCTGATCGACCGATTCCGGGCGTTTCCCGTTGCCTGGCTCGGTCCTTCGGCGCAGTCTGCCCTGGTCCTCCGACTCGATTCGCCCGATGTGCACGACCTCTACCTCGTCGACAGCGCACACATCTTCGAGTGGTCATTCGATCCATGGCAGACGCGGGCCTTTGAAGGCCCGCAGGCGCTGGTGGACGCACTCGATGGCCCGGCCGACGACGTCCACGATCGACTCGCCGAACTCGGCGCCCAGCCACCTTCCATCGAGGCACCCAAATGGACGACGTTCGATATGAGCGCCGAGCAGGCGCGCGAACACCTCACGCAGGTCGAGCTCGACGACGAGTTGGGCGCCGCTCTCATCCGGCTCGTTGATGGCTTTGAAGGGCTTTCGTTCCATCGAGAAAACGAGCGTGGTCTCCAGTATTACGAGGTGCTCAACCAGGAGCAATTTCCCGAGTGGTACCGACGCTGGCGCACGGCGCTGGCCCATCCGCTGGCAGCAGAGGAGACCGCCGCACAGACGCGGCTGAAACTTTCGTTTCGACCGGGCAGCTTCGAAGACCGACAGGGGTATTCCGACAAGGAATGGGCACTCAGCCCGCCCGGCGTCCACCTCGGCCACCTGCGCTACCGGTTGATCGACCGCTACGGCGCATTGCCCATCGGGCACGAAACCCACGATGTGCTGGCAATTCGCCTCGATGGCAGCGACCAGCGCATCTACACCTTCGACCCCACGCTGTATGGAGCCGATGAAGACTTCGATCCTTTCGAAAGCCCAGTATTCGAGGGACCGGCTGTGCTCGTCGACGCCATAGCCTCGGTGGGCACTTCGAAGGGCTGGGTAGAGCGAGCAAATTCGCCGAACATGCGCCCGTGAGCGGACTCGGCGCCAGTGCTGCGCCGAGAAGGGCACGCGCCGGCGCCTGGTCGACGAGCACGGGGTCGTCACCATCGGACATGCAATCCACTACGAGATGGTGATTCGTGTCGGTGACGCGGCCGACGGGCGGATTTATTTCTTCGACACCAGTGAGTTCCGCGAAGAGAACTTCGACCCCTGCGGCTCGGTGGCCTTTACCAGTGCGGCCCAGATGTTCGAGCGGATCCGCGCCGTCGAGCTTGTCAGTAATAAGGTCATCCGCCGCCGCCAGTGAGGTGGAGCCAGGAGTTCATCGCGCCGCGCTGGCACACCTCACTCGAGTATGCGAACATGACCTCATCGTAGATAGATAACAGTGCGTTGGGGAGCACCGATGGCAATGATGCGCATCAAGGCCGAGCCGACATCGCGCGAGCAGCGCGATCCGCGCCGCTCGAGCTGGCAGCGCGTCTGCGAGCGCCGCGCCGTCCACGTTTTGCGCACACCGACCGATGCAATGGTGCTTCGAGACCTGACGTACACGCCCGGCGATGGGTCCAACAAGACGGTTATGGAGCGGGTCGCGTCGAACAAGGCCGGCGGTCCCGACGCCCTACGCCGACACCCTCCTCAACCAGGCGTGCTCAAACAGATGGTCGAGCCCTTTCACCAGATCCTCAGGGACTTCTTCGACGAGACGGTCAACAAAGATCACGTCGAGACTCCGCTGGATTTTGTGGGAGAGCTCGAGCCGCTGCTGGCGAAGCTCCTATGGGATGGTCAGCTCGACACCGAAGTGACCGAGTTTACGAAGGAAGACGAAGGCGCCGCGGAGGTCGCCCGACTGCTGGGTATGGAAATGAAGGATTCTTGGACCTTGGACGAAATGAAGGATGCCGCCGAAGAGCGTCGTGACGAAATCGTCGGGCGGCTTAGAGCAGCTGCGCAAGAACTGAATTGAGGTCCGTTTCATCATATGGACGAGAAATGGAAATACTTTTGGAATCTGACCTGACGCCAGCGCTAATAACATGGCTGAACTTTAAATTGGGCCATCCACCGCCGTACAGCCCCAAAGATGTCCTAAGTGTCGAGAAGATTACGGTTCGTTATGAGGAGTCATGGAACGCGTATCCTCCTTTCGAGGCGGTCACCAAGCTGAGTGTCGAGCGTGCCAAGCTAGAATCGCTCGAGCCGTTTGGCAGTATGTCTCAGTTGGAGTGGCTTAAAGTCATGCAGACGACGCTTTCCGATATTTCGACGATTGTCGAGCATCCGAAACTCCAGATGGTCGACCTGCCGTTCAACTTCATCGAAGATATCTCACCACTGCTAAGCCTATCTGAGGTGTTTTCCCTCGACCTTCGCGGCAATCCACTCTCGGAAGCAAGTTACTACGAGACGGTTCCTCTGCTGAAAGAGAAAGGGTTGCGGCCGAGGGTCGACGAGGAGGACGTCTGGAGGCTGTGTCGCGAGGTTCATCGCCGAGACCCTCGAGCAACGTACGGAAGCGACGGTCGTTCGACGCCGCGGTTGGTCGTCCCTGAACTGGAGTTCGAATTTTTCGACAAAGGTGCCCTTGGCCGACACGATGAGATCGAAAGCCGCATCGAGCCCAAGTTGCTCCGCGAAGCGCTCGCACAAGACGAGTTCGATGCGGCCGAGCTGGCGCTCGATCACTGGGATCGGCCATATCAGTATGTCGACCACGTCGACACACATAGCTTGGAAGAGACGCGCGAGCGGGTCGATGAGGCGGCGCTCGGCGATACCATGGTGGAGGCCCTGGTCAGCCTCGACAGTCGCCTCGATGTGCACCAGGTAGCCACCGAAGACGACGCCGTATTCGAAGAGCTTGGGCGGCGACTCTACGGATGGCGCTCCTACCCGACACCCGAGCGCGCCGGCCTGCCCGACTGGTGGCTCGAGCTTCGGCGAGCGTGGGCCTATCCCATCGTCGATGAGGAGCCGGCAGGGCTGCGATTTGGCGACCGTGCGCCGCACACGCTGGTGGGCGAGGCCATCTGGCTGCGCTCGCCGGGTGTGTCGGGCGACGGGCAGACCGCATTGGTCGACCACCGTCGGCTCTATCCGGTCGCCTGGGGCCCGGCGTGCCGTTGGTGTCTGGCGATCCGGCTGGGCGAACTCGACGATCGGGCGGTGTATCGGGTCGAGCGAGACCGCGTCTTCGAATGGTCGTACGAGCCACAGCAGGCCTTTCGCGACATCGAAGCCCTTCTCGAGGCCGTCGATGGGCTGGTCGAAGGTTCGCAATTCGACGAGCAGCCCGGCGAAAAGCCGCCGCACGGCCCGCGCTGGGACTTCGAGGCCGAGCCGCATCACGAGCGCGCAGGACACGACGAGGCGCTGGCGTGGCTCGACGCTTCGACGCTGGCGCAGCCGCTTCGCGACGCTGTGCGCGAACTCGTCGAGACTCTCGAGGGGGTCGTATGGGTGCGCGAGGACGCGGCGAAGCTCGACTACTGGCAGACGACCAACGGGGTGCGATTTCCAGCATGGTACCGCGAGCTTCGTCAGACGCTGGCGTGGGCCGAAGACGCCGATGGCGCCGTGCTCAGGTGGGCCACAGGCACCGTCGACGGGATCGACATGCACTGGCAGACATCGCGAGCCGGGGTCAGCGCAGACGAGCATCATTTGATGACCGAAGAGCTCAAAATGCTGCCGGTGGCTCAGAGCATGTACCACGACCTGCTGATCGACCTACGCGATGAAGACACGCGGCGCCTATACCGGTTCGATCGGGAGATCCATCGGCAGGGTGATTACACACCGTCGGCAAATATCGGCTGGGCTGATGTAGCTGCATTCTTCGAGGATGTGGACGCCCTGGTGGACTCGGAGGGTAAGCCGGTGGCACAACGACGATAACCATGTCGCCACAGTGAGTCGTCAGGCACCTTCAGACGCTCATCGAGGGCGTTCAACCCTGCCGCCGGAACCGCCGCGTTGGCACAGCCCATTCGAGTATGCGACCGTGACCTCTTGGTAGATATCAGCGGGGTTGGGACGCAGTTCGACGATGAGGGTCGAGGCGCAATCATAATCCACGAGCAATGGAGGCAGACCATGAGCAAGGAACAACGGGCGGCGCTTGGACGACAGCGCGTCGGAGAACCCATCGCCAATGTGATTCAGGCCTTTGTGCCGGCGCTGCTGGCGCAGCCATGGGCCGAAGAATTGGACGCGCAGGCGGTGCTAGACTACGTCAACAACTTCCTATTTGGCGCGTTCGTCCAACTCATCGACGAGTCCACCGAAGACCTGGCTAGCCTCGAGGCGATCGAGCCCGAAGGGGTCCAGCGGGTGGTGCTCTTGCTGTTGCGCGACGTGGTGGCGCGCTCACTGATGGCCAGCGGCGGGCCGGGCGAGGAGGCGACCATGCGAAGCGACGGGCTGATCGAGCAGGTCGCCCAGGACGTCGGGGTGAGCGCCGAGCCGGTGCGCGCGCCAGCGCTCCCGCTGGATACCGACGACCTCGGCGCCCCTTGGGCGGGCGAGGCCATGGAGGCCATCGGACTGACGGCACGCCACGGGCTGATACTGGTCGTCGCGCATGCGGCCTTTGTCGACGCCGCCTGGGCGGACTGACGCGACACGCCAGGCGCCGCGGGCGTTGGACGGCACTCGTCAGGCGCGCCGTGCTGGCGGGGCGCGTTCGAATATGCGAGATTGGTCGACACGCAGCGATTTACAGCGCCGGGGGTGTATGGGCCACCTCCGAACGACCTCCGCAGTCAGGTGTTTTGGGATGAGCCGTTCGAGCAATTGGAAAGCCGACAGCCGCCGCTACCTTCGCGCGGCGGTCGACGTGGTGCGCGCGCAGCTCGCGGCGGACGAGTCGGATGAACAAGGCGCGGAGCAACGCGACGCCGCCGAGGAGGCGCTCGCGGCGCTTCCGGCGCAGTTCGACCAGCCACCCGCCCTCGAGCTGCTCTGTGAGCGTGTGGGCCTCGACGACTTCGAGCGGCAGGTGCTGGTGATGTGTGCCGGCGTCGAATTCGTGCCCTCCTTCGGCCAGTGGATGAGCGGGCTTACCGGCCGTAGCGACGTCTTTGCGACGTTTGGCGTGGCGCTGTCGCGGCTGGAGGAGGCCTCCTGGGACGCCCTGGCCGGCGAGGCTCCGCTGCGCCGCTGGCGCCTGGTCGACGTCGACGCCGCCGCTGCGCTGACGACCACGCCGCTTCGCATCGACGAGCGTATCCTTCATTTTCTGGCCGGGGTGGACCAACTCGACGGGCGGCTGGCCTCGCTGGCGGCGCCGGTCGAGATGCCCGAGGCGCTGACCGAGAGCCACCACGCGGTGGCGCAGAATATCGCGCGCATGCTCGGCTATCCGGATAACGGCCGGCCGATGGTGCAGGTCCACGGCGTCTCGGCGGTGGCACGCGCGCAGGTGGCCGCGGCGGCGGCGGGCATGCTCGGCCTGCGACTGTATGCGATGGACGCGGCGCATATCCCGGCCGATGCCGACCGACAGCAAGCACTGGCGGTGTTGTGGCAACGCGAAGCCCTGTTGAGTGGGCGCGCCCTGGCCATCGAGGTCGGCGATGCCACCGATGGCGCCCACCGGGAGCTGGGGCGCTTTTTGCGCCGACTGAGCGGGCCGGTGTTCGTGGTCACCCGCGACGCGCTCCACCTTCCGATGCTCGCCGGGCAGCGCTTCGAGGTCGGGCGCCGGCCGGCCGGCGAGCGCCGGCGGCTGTGGCACCAGGCGCTGGGCCCGCTGGCCGAGCGCCTCGAGACCAGCCTCGACCAACTCGTCAGCCAATTCGACCTCGAACCCGCCGCCATCCGCGCCGCCAGCGCCCGTGTACGAACGGATCTGGCCGCCTATACCCCGACCGACGAACTGGCCCGGCGGCTGTGGTCGGCGTGTGTGTACCAGGGGCGATCGCGCCTCGAGGAGCTCACCCACCGCATCGAGGTGCGCGCCGACTGGCACGACCTGGTGCTGCCGGCGGAGCACAAGGATATGCTTCGCACCATCGCTGCCCATGTGCGCGGTCGAGCGACGGTTTACAATGCGTGGGGGTTTGCCCAGAAGTCCTCGCGCGGGCTGGGAATCGCGGCGATCTTCAGCGGCGAGAGCGGCACGGGCAAGACCATGGCCGCCGAGGTCCTCGCCGCCGAGCTCGACCTCGACCTGTACCGCATCGACCTGAGCGCGGTGGTCAGCAAATATATCGGCGAGACCGAGAAGAATCTTCGACGCATCTTCGACGCCGCCGAGGGCGTGGGCGCCATCTTGCTGTTCGACGAGGCCGACGCCCTATTCGGCAAGCGAAGCCAGGTCAACGACAGCCGCGACCGCTACGCCAACCTGGAGGTCAGCTACCTGTTGCAACGCATGGAGGCGTACCGGGGGCTGGCCATTCTGACGACGAACCTGCGCGAGGCCATCGACTCGGCGTTCTCCCGGCGGGTGCGCTTTATCGTCGAGTTTCCCTTCCCCGACGCGCCGCAGCGCGCCGAGATTTGGCGGCGCATTTTCCCCGCCGACACCCCCACCGAGGACCTGAACTACGAGACGCTCGCCCGGCTCAACGTCACCGGCGGCCACATCCGAAATATCGCGCTCAACGCCGCCTTTCTGGCCGCCGACGACGGGCGCCCGGTGCAGATGGAACACGTGATTCGAGCGGCGCGAGCCGAATACGCCAAGCTTGGCAGGTACCTCAACGAGGCGGAGTTGCGCGTCGGGAGGCCGGCGTGAGCAACGCTGTGGACATCACCGTTCGCATCGATCAGGTGGTCCTCGAGGGCGTCCCGGCGGCGGATTGGCGGCGCATCGAAGACGCGCTTCGCCGCGAGCTCGAGCGGCTGGTCGGCCAGCAAGACATCCCCGACACCCACGCCCTTTCGAGGCGCATCGCCAGCGTCGACGCCGGCGACCTGGGGGGTCATGCGGGGCTGTTGCCCGACGAGATCGGCCGGCGGCTGGCCCAGGTGGTGTACGACGAGCTCATCAGTCGGTGATCAATGACCGTGGCCGGTGTTAAACGACGGCCCGGCCAGCTCGCCGGTGGCGTCATCGAAGCCGATGAGGTTCTCGACCCCGTCGACCTGCAGGCGCACGACGTAGTTGGTGGAAGGCTGCAGCCCGGAGACCGTCACCTTCAACTCGGCCTTGGGGGCCGACGGCGGCGCCATGGCAAAAGACATGGGCTCGGCTTGCGAGGGATCGCGCGGTTGCAGCGTCAGGAAGATGCGCTGGCCGCGGCCCACGGGCGCGCCCAGGTCGACGGTGACCGTATTGTTGGCGTAGGACACACCGACCACGCTGGGGCGTACCGACAGCGGCACGGGGTTCGACTCGAAGATCGGGCGCAGCCCGCCGGCCGGCGCGCCGGTGTCTGGGTCGGTCATTTCGAGCAGGTGAACGACCTGGACGATGTGGGGCCCGGGGTAGAGGTCGTCGGGCAGATCGAAGTCCACCGATGTGTCGCTGACGTCGCCGGCGGCGACCGGTGTCGTGGTCGAGCCGATGCGCACCGCGACGTGGTCGGCGGACAGGCGCTGCCCGCGAATCTCGACAGTGTCGCCGGCCTCGATCCCGTCGCCGGCGCTCGGCGCCGGGACAACGGCCTCGATATGGGGGCGGCGAATCTGCAGAACGTGCGACGACACGCGGCGCACCGGCAGCGGCCTATGCACCGGGCGGTGGCTGCGAATGAGCACGACCGAGGCGGTGTAAAAGGCCGACGGGCGGAATTTGGCCTGCAGCGAGGACCAGATCTTGGAGATCCCGTCGGCGTCGGGAAAGTGCGGGCTGAGCTTGATCTGCTCGACCTGCTCGGCCAAGCCGGAGGCGGCGAGCTTGCTGATCAAGCTGTCGGATCCGTGCAGCTTCTGGGTGATGAGGTCGCGCGGCAAGATCGGGAATTCGTGCAGCGCCTGCATGCCGTGACCGAGCAGGATATCACAATGGTAATCCTTGGCGCCCACCGCGGTCAGCATATAGTGCAAGTCCAGAGCGATGGGCGGGTTGGACACGCGCCGGCCGCGTGCATCGCGCGCCGGCAGATCGGCGTTGGCCCACCCCGGGTTTTGCGACACCCGGTACATGAACAGGTTGAGGCCCGGCTTGCCGTTGCCCGTGTCGATGACCTTATCCGGCGGGACAGCGGTCACGTCGACGGTGCCCAGGTCGCTGGGGAGAGCCACGGTGCTGTCCTGCACCAGCCGCTTGAGTACGGCGGTAACCGCGGCGATGGCCATGGCGTCGCTCATCCCTTGCCTCCCCGTCGCCGCGACAGGTAATCGTCCAGGGACGTATCCGGGCGGAATTGCTGGCGCCGCGGGGTCGGCGCAGAGGGCTGTTCGGCGGCGGCGCGCACCTCCAGCCGGCCGATCTCGACGGTGATCGAGCGCGCCGAGGTCGCGGGCTGGTTGGGCTCCGCGGCACGCGACGCCGACGCCTCCGTGCGTGGGCGCAATGCCGGTCGCAGGGCGCCCTCACGCCCCTCCTCTTCGCCGGGCGGCGGCGGCTCGGGCGCCGACGACGCTCGCGCCGGCTCCATCGCCGACGCGTCCTCGCGCGAGGACCGCCGCCGAGGCGGCACGGAGCCGTCGGGCGCCTGCCGTTGGCGCCACCGAGATGGCGGCGACTCGGCGCGGTTTCCATTCGCAGCGCTCTTGGTTCCCGCCGGCGCGAGTCCATCCGACGCCCTCGGTGGCAACGACGCGGCCGATGGACGAGTCGGCGGGGTAACCTGTGGTGATGCGTCGCCGGTTACGTCCCGTTTCGACGAGCGCGGCTCGAGCCCGCCCCGCCCTGCCCCGCGCGACGGCTCCGCTTTCGGGGGCGCCTCGCGCGATGGGGCGCGCGGCGCCACCTGGTCGGTCGGCCCGGGTCTATCGGCGCCGGCGGCGTTTGGTGCGGGCATCAACGAGGCCGACCGTGCGGGGATGTCGGGCCCGACGGGTGTCGGCTCGCTCAGGCGCCGCTCGTCCGGCGCACCCTGCTCGTGCGCCCCGCCCTGCTCGGTGGCCGCGGGCGAGGCGAGCGGCTGGAGGTTGGCGGGCACGTCGTCGGACTCGTACATCGATCGGATGCGCGGCCCGAGGCGCGCGGCCGCGGGCTGTCGTCCCAGCGCACGCTGGGCCAGCCGGCTTAGAAAATCGCTCATGACGTGATCAACTCCAGATAACAACGTCGCCGAAACGGGGTCAGCTCCAGGATCGTCTCCTCACTCCAGCCGTAGGTGCGGGCCAGCAGGTCGACCTCACGCAGCAGCCGGCGGGCCTCGACCTCGATCTCGCGCCACAAAAATGCGCCCATCTCCAGGGCGGCTCGCCACTGGTGTGAGCACATCGGGCAGGTGAGATTGTGGAGCCACTCGGCCCGGGGGTCGTGGGCCGACAGGGCCTCGGCGGCGCGGGCGAGCAGGTCGTCAGGCACGGCGTCGGCGTCGACCGCGTCGCCCCGGCGCTCGGCGCTGACAAGGCAGCGCGCAAATAGCGCGCGGCGCGCCTGGTCGACATCGGCCAGGTGCCCCACGGCGAGCAGGTCGGCGGTCGTGGGCGAGCGCAACTCCAGGCGAAACCCGTCATCTTCGAATACAAAGGGCGACACTGGCGCCTCGTGGCCGGGCCGCTCGCGCGTGTCGAGCTCGAATTCGAGCTCGGCCTGGCAACTCGGGCAGGTCACGTAGATGTCCAGGCGCGCGCCCAGAGTCTGCTCGCGCACCCGCAACAGCCGCTCCTCGCGCTCGCCCAGCGGCAGGTCGGCGAGCGTCTGCCAGTCGGCGTCCGGCTGGGCAGCCATCAACACGAGCAAAGCGCGCCGGTCGGTCGAGCTTTGCTGGCCGTGCTCCCAGACCCACAAAATGTCGCGAGCTTGCAGTGCGCCCACCACCATCAGACCTCGGGCACCGTGAAGCTAGGCTCGGCGGGCGGCTTGACCGCAGTGTCGCGCTCCCATCCCTGGTTCTCCAGCTTGAGGGTCTGAATGGCCACCGCCTTGCCGTTGGCGTCCAGCTCCGGCAGCGCCTGGTACTCCGAGACCCAGCAGTCGTAGACCTTGTAGGCGATCACCTTCTGGCCGGCCTCGTTGTACATCTCGATGCGGATATCCTTGCGGAAATCAGCCAGCGAGACCTCCTTACCGTCCCCGCCGCTGACATACCACACCTTGTTGGCCCACTTCTCGAATTCGGTATCGTGGGTGACGCCGCGCTCCAGGGTGATGGGGTCGTATTTGGTCGGTCCGGGCGCCTTTCTGGGCGAGCTCGGGTCCCCGCCGGAGCGGTGTTCGATGACCTCGGTGGTGCGCTTGAGGGCGCTAACCTTGCTGATGCCGGCGACGGGCTCGGTGTTGTCGCCGAAGAAGACCTTGAACTTGAAATTCTTGTAGGGATTGAAGGGTCGAATCGTGCTTGCCATGGAACATCCTCACATCATTCGGTTACGTCATTTACAGCGGCACAAGGGCGAATCGTCCGAGCTTCAGCCCTGCGCCTGGGCGGCGAGTTGCTGGAGCGTGACAATGACGAATTCGGCGGGTTTGTACGGGGCGAAGCCCACGACCACGTTGACGATGCCGCGGTTGATGTCGTCGGCGGTCGTGGTGCTGCTGTCGCAGGCCACGAAATAGGCCTCGTGGGCCGTCTCGCCCTTGAACGCGCCCTGGCGATACAGCCGGTTGAGGAACGACTCCACCGTCAGCCGAATGGTCGCCCAAAGCGGCTCGCCATTGGGCTCGAACACCGCCCACTTCAGCCCCGCCTTCAGGCTCTGCTCGAGGTACGAGGTCAGACGGCGCACGGGCACGTATTTGTTGTCGGAGTCGCCCCCGTCCTTCGTCCCCACCAGCGTGCGCGCCCCCCAGGAGACCGGCCCGTAGCCGGCGAACGAGCGCAGCACGTTGACGCCGGCGTCGTTGAATTGGCCGTTGTGCTCGTCGGAGACGACCACCGAGGGCGTCGCGCCGCGAAGCTTCGCCTGGGTGCCCGCCGGCGCCTTCCACACCCCCCGGTTGGCGTCGGTGCGCGCATACACCCCCGCCAGGGTGCCGCTGGTCCCGGTGAGGCGCGTCTTGCCGTCGTTTTGCGGGTCCGAAATATCGAGGTTCGGATAGTAGGTGGCGGCATGCTTGTGGCGCACCGTGTCGGCAAAGCTCTGGACCTCATCATATTTGCCGAGGTCTTTGGGCAGGTCGACCAGCAGGAAAGCATGGTGTTTTTCGCAGAACTTGGCCGCCTCGTCGTACAGGTCTTTGGCGAGTGAGTGGCCGTCACTCGACGACGAATCGCCGCTCGATGACCCGGAGTCCCCTTTGGTAAACCAGAAACCGTCGGGCAGACACAGGATGTTGAACGTCGCCGGGGCGATCTCATCGAGGGCATAGATGCCCTTTCCGTCGGCGTCGGTGGGCACGATCGTCTTGGCAAACGTGCTCTGGGCGCTGGTGGCCCAATCCTTCGAGGGTGCCGTCGTGCTGCTGATCCGCACGACCCACGCCTCGCCGCCGCCGTTGAGGAAGAATTGGCGCACCGCGTAGCTGGTCTCGCTGTGGGAGGAGAGGCCGCCAAATTGGCGAGCAAACTCGGCAAAGCTGAACACGTGGACGGCCTTGTTGACCGGCCCGCCGGAAAAGTAGCCCACGAAGGCGGCCACCGAGGTGCTCGCCCCGGAGATGGTGTGTGAGCCGCTGGACTTTTCTTGGAGGTAGACGCCGGGGTAAGTGGGATTCACAGCCATACATACTCCTCAATGCAAACAAATTCGTTGGACGGACGAGGCGCCCGCGCGCCAACAATCGACGATATCGTGACTACCGGCCGACTATCGGATCCGACGGTAGTCAGGGGTCCAGCCCAATTGATTCACGACGCCCCACGGCACTGTGCGGAATGACAGCCAGCACAGTAGCAAGCCAGAAAAAGTCCGTAAAGGAAGGAACTCCCCCGGCGTTTTGTCGGCAAATGGCGCGCCCAGCAGCCCGCAACATTCGCGTCCGGCAACGGCCGCGTCACTCGGCGTGCGGCGGGTGCTCATCGGGCCGGCCGTCGTCGTCCTCGACCTCGTCGACCAGCGCCGGCTCGGCGATGTAATTGGGGCCGACGATGGCGCGCAGCGCCCCGGGGACCACGCGCACGTCGACCAGGTGTTCGCAGAACGGCTCGCCGTCGACGCTGAAGGTCATCGGCGGCGTCGACTCGATGTGCAAGGAGGTCGCCGACCGGGCGATGACCTGGTCGCTGTCCCGCAGCGCGCCGACGAGCAGGCGCGCGGCGAGGCCGGCCAGCTCGACCAGGGAGCCCGCGCGCAGCACGATCACCTCGAGCACCCCGTCCTCCAGGCTCGCCTGAGGTGCCACGCGCAGTCCCCCGGCGACGGTGCGACCGTTGGCGACGAAGACGTTGATCGCGTCGACGACCTCCACCTGACCGTCGTTCCACCGGATGCGGGTGTGGTATTCCTCGCGGTCGCGCAACTGGGTGGCCGCGGTCTTCAGGTAGGCGAACGGACCCCAGCGCTGCTTCATCTGCGAGGTGACGTGGTCGGTGATCAGGTTGCTGTAGCCGGCGTTGAGGTGATTGACCGCCAGGCGCACGCCCTCGGGGTTGGCCACGCGCATCAGATCAATGGGGCGGGTATCGTCGGCGGCGAGCACGTATTTGAGGGCCAACTCCGGGTCGTCGGGGAGGCCCAACGAGCGGGCGATGTCGTTGCCCGTGCCCAGCGGGATGACGCCCACGGTGACCTCGCTCAGCCAGTCGGACAACCCGTTGACCACCTCGTTGACGGTGCCGTCGCCACCGGCGGCGACGACGTGCGCGTAGCCCTGACGACCCGCCCGGGCGGCCAGCCGGCGGGCATCGCCCGCCCCCTCGGTGATCGCCAGGTCGACCTCGTCGAGGTGACGCAGGCGCTCGATGAGTTGCTGATTGTCTGCCGCAGACCCCGCCGTGGGGTT
Organism: uncultured delta proteobacterium; assembly: GCA_963697525.1. GTDB lineage: Bacteria > Myxococcota_A > Bradymonadia > Bradymonadales > Bradymonadaceae > Bradymonas. The sequence goes on along the minus strand of OY969087.1, from coordinate 2,823,416 downwards.
GAGTACCACCTGTGTAGTCATACCGCTCGCTCGTTGTGACCCAACGCGCCCGGACTTCCGTGGCGCCTATCACCAACGATAAGCAAGCACTCGCCCTCAACAACTACAACCGCTTGATCTGGGCGTTGGCCGGGTCTAAGTTCGCCTGCATTCGAAGGCGACCCATTCCACCTACCCGCAACTGAACACGGACCGCACCATGGCTGACCTGCTATACGACGTCGACGAGGCGATCGCCACGATCACCCTAAACCGTCCGGAGGCGCGAAACGCCTACTCTACCGAGATGGCCGAGGGCCTGGTGGACGCGCTCGATCGCGCCGAGCGCGACGACGCCGTGCGCGCGGTCATCGTCACCGGCGCGGGGCCGGCGTTTTGCGCCGGCGGCGACCTCAAGGCCATGCGCGAAGAGAGCGGAATGTTCGCCGGCGACCCGGTGGAGCTTCGCGACAATTACCTGCGCGGCATGCAGACCATCCCGCGGCGCTTCGAGCGCTTCGAGAAGCCGACCATCGCCGCCATCAACGGCCACGCCATCGGCGCGGGGCTGGACCTGGCGTTGATGTGCGACATCCGCCTCGCCAGTGACAAGGCCAAGTTTGGCTCGACCTTTGCCCGGGTGGGCCTGATTCCGGGCGACGGCGGCGCCTACCTGCTGCCGCGGGTGGTCGGCTTCTCCAAAGCCGTCGAGCTGATCTCTGACGGCGCGCATCATCATGGCGGACGAAGCCCACCGCATCGGTCTGGTCAGCCAGGTCGTCGCCCCCGAACAGGTCATGGAGCACGCCCTCGCGACCGCCGAGGAGATCGCCCAGCTTCCGCCCAAGGCTGTCAAGACGGCCAAGGCCGCGCTGTACCGCAGCGTCGACCGCGACATCGAGACCGCCCTGCAGCTCACCGCCGCCCTGCAGAGCTGCGTGCAGCGCACCGACGAGCACCACGACGCCGTCGAGGCCATGCTCCAGCAGATCAGCAACAAGTAGCAGAAATTAGATGCACCACAGAGGGCACAGAGACCACAGAGGACTGCTCTGATTGGTTTTCCTCTGTGCTCTCAGTGGCCTCTGTGTTGAAAACAAGAGCGCAGCAGGTCACAGGCCGAGGTCGTCGACGCCGATTTCCTCGCCCTCGCATTTGAGCACGGCGGCCTCCATGACCGACTGCAGCTCGCGCACGTTGCCGTCCCAGCGGTGGGCCAGCAGCTTGTCTTCGACCGCCGAGGAGATGCGCCGGCAGGGGCGGTCGTAGCGCTCGGAGAAATTACGCAGAAAGGTGCGCGCCAGGGGCAGCAGGTCGGCGCGCCGGTCGCGCAGCGGCGGCAGGCGCAGCATATGCTCGCTCAACGCCAGGTGCAGGTCGCGGCGGAATTGGCCGCGGTTGACCAGCGCGGACAGGTCACGGTGGGTGCTCACGACTACGCGCACGTCGACGCGCCGGCCGATGGCGTCGCCGATGCGGCGCACTTCCTTCTCGCGCAGCATGCGCAGCAGCTTGCCCTGCAGCAGCAGGGACAGGCCGTCGACCTCCTCCAAAAAGACCGTGCCCCCGTCGGCGAGCTCGAAGACGCCCATGCGCGGCTCGACGTCGCCGGACAGCTCGTTGGCGATGCTTCCGAAGAGCTCGAAGTCGAGCAGATCCCCGGAGAGTTCGCGGCAGTTGATGCTGGTAAAGAGCGCGTCCTTGCGCCGGCTCATTTGGTGCAGCGCGCGCGCCACCAGCGCCTTGCCGCTGCCGGCCTCGCCGACGATGAGCACCGGCTCGGCGTTGTCCACGCAGCGGTTGAGCCGGTCGTAGACCTCGCGCACCGCCTCGCTCTCGGCGACCAGGTCTTTGAACAGGTAGTGACGGTGCTGGCGCTCTCGCCAATAGCGGTTTTCCTCGACGGTCGCCTCACAGCGACGCAACTGGCGGTCGTGGCCGAGCACGATCGCCGCCAACGGCTGCAGCAGCGCGCCCAGGCGCGCCAGCGCGTCGCCGGCGTCCTCGACGTCGGCGGGCCGAAACGTCATGTCGAGCACCCCGGCCAGCTCGGCGTCGACCGCCAGCGGAACCAGCACGTTGACCGCGCCGGTGTGGCTCTCGACCAGGACGATGCGGTCGAGCTTTTGCAGCTCGGCCATCAACACCGAGATCTCCGCCTCGAAGGGCGGCAGGGGATCGCGGGTGCGCAGAAAGCTGCCGTCGACATCGTCGACCGTTCCGGGCTGCGAGGCGTCGATGGCGATGTCCTGGAGGCGATAGTCGTCGGAGCGCCAGGGGTCGATCTCGACCGGGACGGCGAGCTCGACGCATCGCGGCACGCGCCCGGCGACACGGCTGGCCATGACGACGGCCACGCGCAACAGATGCTCGTGGCTGGGCGCTCGGGTCAGGCGATCGACCTGCTGAAACAGCAGGCGGCCGAGCTCCTCGTCGATGGTCACCGCCGCCGGCTCGAGCAGCTCGCGATGCGACCACTGGGTGCGCGGCGCGAGATCGACCGCGACGATCTCGAGGGTGGCCGCGGGCTCGTCGCCCACGTAAATGACGTCGCCGGGCTGCACGAAGAAGGTCTGCTCTTCGACCCCGTCGGACTCCTGAACCAGGTCGGGGCTTCGAACCACGCGGGTGGGCGTCGAGCTGGCCCGTGCGCGAAACGCCAGGGAGCCATCCTCGCGCACCTCCAATTCGCCATGAACGCGGGCCAGTTCGTCGTGGGGGATGACCACGTCGTTGAACGGCCCCTGCCCCGACCGACACAGCCATGCGGTCGAAGGCGAGCTCACGGACCACGTCGCCGCAGGTCAAACGGAGTCGAACAGTCATGGCGGTACCTCGTCATCGTGGGTTACTCAGGGCGATTGAGGCGCGGCGTCCGGGGCGCCCGCGGCGTCGACGCCGCCGGCCCCTGCAGCGCCCGCGTCGTCCGTCCCGGCGGTGTGCTTTGCCGGGCCGGCGAGGCTCTCGACCTCGGCCGACAAATCCTCGTCGACCACCTTGGGCATGGGGTCGTTGGCGCCGGTGGTCTGCTGGACGCCGGCCCACGCCTGCAGCCGGTAGGCTGGCCGGCGAAACTCGGGGCTCAGGGTGCTGACGCGCTTCATGGCGCTGGCGCACAAGGGGTAGTCCTTCTGGCGGCAGTACTCGAGGCCGCGGCGAAACAGACGCGCGGCGCGCTCCTTCTTCGACATGGTAAACCGCTTATGCTCACGGTTGCGCTGGTCGATGTACGAGCCCACCCCGTCGAGCCCGCCAATACGCGCCGTCTGCACCTGCGCGATCGCCTCCTCGACGGCGTCGTGCACCTGAGCCTGAGTAATCTTCGGCGCTTCCGGGGTCTTGGCAACATTATACAACTTCGTGCCCGCCCAGCCCAGCGCCCCGAGCACGGCCGCCATGATCACCCACACGGTCAGCAGGTAGCGAAGCGCCCCCACCAGGGCTCCCTGTTGGGGGCGCGGCGCCCAATAGCCGCGGATCTTCTCGGCGTAGGTCCACGCCTGGCGCACGCTGTCGATCCACGGCCGAATGAGCACGAAGCGCAGCCCATACTCCCCGGCGCGCTCGGGCTGGCCGTTGTAGATCTGACCTGCCCCGGGGGCGAGCAGGCTGAACAGCGCCGCCAGCGCCGGGATATGCTCGGGGCTGTTGTCAAAGCCCTTGGGGGCGTAGGGCGGGCGGCCGTCGTCGGTCAGCGCATCGGTCATGCGCCCGGCGTCGAAGCCGCCGGTGCGTCCAGGCTCGCCCACACCACGGGAGGCTGGCTGGGGCGGCGCTGGACTGGGCGTGGGCGGCTTGGGCTTCGCGGGCGCGGGCGCCTCGAATTTGGGCTGAGGCTCGGGTTCAGGCGCCGGCTCGGGTTCAGGCGACGGCTCCGGTTCAGGCGACGGCTCCGGTTCAGGCGCCGGCTCCGGTTCAGGCGCCGGCTCGGCGCCAAACCCGTCGGCGTCCTTCATGTCGGGAAAGATATTGGCCCACTCCCCGCTGCTCGACGGCTTGTCGGTGGTGGGCGGCCGGGGCAACGACAACTTAGCGGGAGCGGCGGATGGCTTCGGCGGCTTGGGCAGGCTCACCGACGTCTTCGGTGGCGGCGGCGCACCGCCGTGGGCGGACTCGGAGACGACTTCGCCGGACTCGCCGACCACCCGCGCGGGCACGCCCAGATTATTGAGCCGCGCCTGCAGCAGCCCGGCCTCCTCGACGCTCAGATCGGCCTCGATGGTCATCGGACCACGCTGCAAAAACGGCAGCAACTGATTGGGGCCGCGGCGGGTGACCGGCATCATCTGGCGGGCGAGCTCGTCGAGCGAGCCCGCCCACTCGTCGGGCACCACCACCACCGAAAAGCTTCTCTGAGCCATAGGGCGTGTGCAACGTGTTCGAGAAGACGGAGAACTTCCGCCACCGACTCTATCAAAGCCTCGCCCATCGGCCAATCTTTGCGTTGATCGGGGGATCTGAGGATCGCGGCGACGCGCCGGGCGTTTCGAGGCCTGCTCGAGCTCGCCTCCTCCAGCGCCCCTGTGGGCTCGCCCCACAGGACGCAAAGATCGGCGGCTAAGCGGGGCGCCTCGCCTCCTCCAGCGCCCCTGTGGGCTCGCCCCACAGGACGCAAAGATCGGCGGCTAAGCGGGGCGCCTCGCCTCCTCCAGCGCCCCTGTGGGCTCGCCCCACAGGACGCAAAGATCGACGGCTAGCGGGGCGGCCCCTCGGTCTGGGAAAAACCCGCGCGCGCGTTGCCAAGAGCGCGCACTGCCCCCAACTGCCCCACCATCTGGGCTCCTCGAGCCCTCCCCCATGAAACCAACCAAGACGCACCTCGGCCGTGCCCTGGGTCGCCCGTCTTTTTCGCCGATAGTCGGCGGGGTGTGCGGGCATCGGACCGGGCCGATGGCGTTGTTTCGCTGCGACGGTTGCGCTTCCGTGGGGGGCCACCTTGTTCGACGGCGCGACGCTGGGTGAGACGCCGCGTCCTAGTCGGTGCCCCTCACTATGGTTTTCGGCAGAGGGGGCCGAATCGTTGCGTCCTTTCTTGGTCGATCGGCCGTCGAGCGGCGTCTGGGACGGATATTGGATGGCGAGTTGTGTTTGGGGCAGCCGCTCTCGTAGCTGACGCTCTGCTTCACCAGCGGCGCGAGGCCGCTGGGGTCTGTGGGTGCTATCCCGGATTTGCTAGCTGACGATCTGTTTCACCAGCGGCGCGAGGCCGCTGGGGTCTGTGGGTGCTATCCCGGATTTGCTAGCTGACGATCTGTTTCACCAGCGGCGCGAGGCCGCTGGGGTCTCGCGGGGCAAAACCCGCCGCCGGTAGCTGACGCTCTGCTTCACCAGCGGCGCGAGGCCGCTGGGGTCTGTGGGTGCTATCCCGGATTTGCTAGCTGACGATCTGTTTCACCAGCGGCGCGAGGCCGCTGGGGTCTGTGGGTGCTATCCCGGATTTGCTAGCTGACGATCTGTTTCACCAGCGGCGCGAGGCCGCTGGGGCCCTGCGGGTGCTATCCCGGATTTGCTAGCTGACGATCTGTTTCACCAGCGGCGCGAGGCCGCTGGGGTCTTTCGGGGCAAAACCCGCCGCCGGTAGCTGACGATCTGCTTCACCAGCGGCGCGAGGCCGCTGGGGTTTCCCGACTCCCCCCGACCCCACAACCACGTGCATCCACGTCTCGAAGCCCCCCGATTGCAGAACCGCGGCCTCGCGACCGGCTTGCCAAAGCCGGCCGCCGAAAATATGTTGCCTTCGGCTGGCAGGATCCAGAATCAACTACTCAGGCACCACCCATGCATATTCGAGACATCGAAACCCGCGTCGAAGCCCTCAAAGACCAGGCCCTACGCGCCCTGGAAGTCCCCGAGGAGGCGATCGCCGACATCCACATCGAGACGCCGCCCAACCCCGAGATGGGCGACCGCGGCTTTCCCTGCTTCGTGCTGGCGCGCCACCTGCGAAAGGCGCCGCCGCTGATCGCTCAGGAGGTCGCCGAGAAGGTGCGCGCGTTGCTCGACGAGGACGACATCATCGCCGAGGTGCGCGCGGTGGGCCCGTACGTCAACGTGTTGTTCGACAAGGCCGGGCTGGCGCGGGTGGTCGTGGCGCAGGCGCTCGACGACGCCGACTTCGGCGGCCACACCGCCGACGCGCCCCAGCATTGGATGTTCGAATACTCCGCGCCCAATACCAACAAGCCCCAGCATTTGGGCCACGTGCGAAACGACCTGCTGGGCTACTCGGTCGCCCAGATCACCGCGTGGGCCGGCAACCCCGTCACCCGCGTCAACCTCATCAACGACCGCGGCATCCACATCTGCAAGTCGATGCTCGCCTACCAGAAATGGGGCCACGGCGAGACCCCCGAGGACGCCGGCATCAAGGGCGACCACCTGGTGGGAAAATACTACGTCTTGTTCAACCAGAAGTTCACCGCGGAGTACGCCGACTGGCAGCACACAGACCAGGCCGAGGCGCGCTTCCAAGAGTGGATGCGCGGGCGCGACACCGACGACGACAATGCCGACGAGTCCGAGCTTCGCCAGACGTTCTTCGCCGGGTACAAAGACAACTTCTTCAACCGCGACAGCGAGCTCGGCCAACAGACCAAGGCGATGCTTCGTGCCTGGGAGGCCGGCGACGAGGACGTCGTCGCCCTGTGGAAGACGATGAACGCCTGGGTCTTCAAGGGCTTTGACGAGACCTACGAGCGCCTGGGCGTGGAGTTCGACCACGTCTACAAGGAGTCGCAGACCTATAAGCTGGGCAAGGACGTGGTCCTCGAGGGCCTCGAAGAGGGCAAATTCGAGCGCCTCGACGGCGGCGCGGTGGTCTGCGACCTGGAGAAGCTCGGCCTGCAGGGCCAGAAGGTCTTGCTGCGAAGCGACGGCACCTCGGTGTATATGACCCAGGATATCGGCACGGCGCTCGAGCGCTTTCGCGAGTACGACCTCGACCGCATGGTCTACGTGGTCGGCAACGAGCAGGACTACCACTTCCAGGTGCTCTTCAAGATCCTGGGGCTGTTGAAGCCCGAACTCGCCGGCCGTCTCTACCACCTGTCCTACGGGATGGTGCTTTTGCCCGAGGGCAAGATGAAGAGCCGCGAGGGCACCGTCGTCGACGCCGACGATCTGATGGACGAGATGGAGTCGCTGGCCAAAGAGGCGGTGGTGGAGCGCTGGCCCGAGCTCGACGAGGCCGACGTCGACAAGCGCGCCCGCGCCATCGGTATGGCCGCGCTCAAGTACTACATCTTGGACTTCAACCCGCGCACCACGGTGAACTTCGACCCCAAGAAGTCCATCGACTTCCAGGGGCGCACCGGGCCGTATTGCCTGTATAGCTACGCGCGCATCCAGTCCATCGGGCGGCGCATCGGCGGCTGGCCCGAGCTCGACGAAGCCAGCCGCGCCGGCTGCCTGGAGGCGCTGGGCACCGACCTGGAGATGGGGCTGGTGCGCCAGTTGCAGGACTGGCCATCGGTCGCCGCCCTGGCCGCCCGCGACCTCGACCCCAGCAAGGTCACCGAGTACCTGTTCAACCTGTGTAAGGCCTTCAGCACCCTGTACAACGACGACCGGCACAAGATCGTCGACATCGACGACGAAAAGCGCCGCGACGGGCTTCTGTACCTGTCCCAGGCGGTGGCCTCCACGCTCAAGAAAGGGCTGGGCCTGCTGGGCATCGAGACGCTCGAAGAGATGTGAGGCTATGCGTCGGAGGCCGCCTGTTTTCGAGGCGTGGTCTGTGCGGCCGGGCCCGCATAACTCACCGAGCGCCGGTCGACCTTGCGTAGGCTGGGCGATTTCTGCTGCGCACCTTCGTGGGACATCGTCGTGAGGATGACGTCCATGAACGACATCGAGATCAATTCGATCTGGTCGGGGTCGTATCCCATGTCGAGCAAGATACACGACACTGGCAAAGCGGCGTTGGGCCGAAGATTTCGCAGCTCGACGGCCGCGGCCATCAAGTGGCGCGACAGGGTCCAGTACTCGCCGGTGGCATCACGTCGTGCCTCGTACCATTGGTCGACGTGTTGCTGACGCTCGTCGAACTTGCGGCCCACGACGCCAAAGCCGGGAAACGTGCCGCGCTGGTCGAACCAACCGCGCAAAAACGCCTCGACCCGATCGGGCTGGTCGAAATCGTTTCCGAGTTCTCGGCGGACGTCGACCAGGTTGCGGGCCACCTCGGCGGCGGCGTGAGGCCCGAGGAACGACCCCTCGAGCACCATCTTCGCAGCGCCCTGCGCGGCCAATGGCGAGCCGTAGCACGCCACCAGACGACACACCTTGAACAGCCAGATTCGCGGGTCGGCCACCATGGTCGCCGTGGCCAGGAAGTCGAATAATTCGACGTCCTCGGCGTCCAGCGGCGGCCCGTCGATCCCCGTGGACACCAGGTTCCAAACCGACTGCCTGCCGGCGAGGTCGGCATAGATCGAGTAGCCCTTGAAGTAATTTTCGCCGAATCCTGCACGACCCACGCGGGTCTCGATCTCGTCATTTGGCATCGTCGAGCCGTTCATGGTTGTACCGAAAGCGGGGAAGATTGACGGGATAGCCTTTCAAATCTGCCGGCGGAACCGAACACGCCTCGATCACCGTGGTGGTCAGCCGCGCCTGCACCAAGGCGAGCAGCAGGTGGCGTGGGCTGCGCAGACCGCAGCCCCACAGCACCGCGAGCAGCGCCGGCCAAAGCGCCGGTTCTTCATCGAAGACAGGCGTCGAACTCATGTCGAGACCGACCGCACCCCGCAGGGCGTCGACCTGGCGTCTCACGCCGGGGTCGGCCGAGCGCGCGTCGTCGGGAAAGTCCTGACGGCGGCCCTCGAGCCAGGCGATGACCTCATGGTGCCGGTCGAGCAGCCAGCGAGTCTGTTCGGTCAAGGCCGTGGCCGCCACGGCGACCTTGCCGGCCTCGTCGGAGTTGACCGTGTGGGCCAGCCGCGTGGCGTGCGCCGGGGCCTCGGCGATCGACACCGGCGAGGCGAATATTAACGCGGCCTCGAAGGCGCGTCCGGCCTCGGCCGAGGGCGGGCGCCCGGTGATGGTCAGTAGCATGGACTCGCCGAACGAGTAGTGCCGGGCGAGGTCGTCGTGGACCGCGTAGCCATGGATGCGAGGAACCGGCCCATCATCGACCACGTTGGCGACCAGCTTGTCCTGGGCGGAGATGCGATCGAGCGGTGAGACGTCCCCCGGGCCGTCGATGTCCAGCGCGGGCTCGTCGATTGCGTTGTCGGTGGTCATCTAAAGCCTCCAATGGAGCGAGTCCGATCTTTGATGGGCGGCGAGACCTCGGGGTCGACCCGAACCTCGATGAGCGTTGGGCCCTGCCGATGCTCCAACACGTCGGCCAACACCTCCTGGATCTGGCCAGGCCGGTCGACGACATGCGTGCGCAGGCCCATCGCAGTGGCGATGGCGGCGATATCGACGGGGTGCTCGTTTCGAATCGACGCCAGCGGCTGGCCGCTGAGCGCCTTGCTGATATGCCAGGAAATCCCGTGCATCTGGTTGTTTTCCACCACCCATACGACGGGGATCTGGTACTCCACGGCGGCCAGCAGTTCCATGCCGTTCATCGCGAAACAGCCGTCGCCCACAATCGCCACGATGGGCCGCTGGGGATCGGCCAGCGCCGCGCCCATGGGCGCCACCGTGCCGTGCCCCATCGAGCCAAACCCCAGGTTCAGTACGAAGTCTTGTCCCTGGGAGACGCGAAGTTCGTGGAGGTTGAACAGCATGTGGCCGCCGACATCCGAGAACAACATCACGTCGGAGGGCAACGCCTGGGACAGGTCGGCGCGCCACTGCTTGGGGCAAAGTAGCGCTCCCGCTGCAGCCTCGCCGCCGGCGGGCGCGGGTTGGCGCGAAGGCGCCGGCGCCGCAATGTCGGTGCCATCCCAGGTGCTGTGGGCAGGCTGGTCGGCGAGCGTGGACTCGAGGCGACGGTTCATCTCGTCGAGCACGATGGCCGCCTCCCCCAACAGCGGGATGTCGACCGGATAATTTCGCCCGATGACGGTGGAGTCGATGTCCAGTTGAATGAGCGCCCGCGATGGCTGGAGCGCCTCGCTCCACCCGAAGGTGGTCGTCTCGTTGAGCGAGGCGCCCACGACCATGAGCACGTCGACCTCGTCGCCGAGGATGGTGTCGGTGACCACCTCGTGGCCCGCGTACCCGCAAATGCCCAGCCACTGAGGGTGGTCTTCCGGGAACGCCCCCTTGCCGCGCGGCGTGGTCACAAGGCGCGCGCCAAGGCGCTCGACGAGGTCGACCAGATGGGACTGTATGCCGGGGGCTCGGGCGCCACCTCCGGCCAGGATCAGCGGACGACGCGCCTCGCACAGGGCCGCGCACGCCCGGTCGACGGCCCGGGGGTTGAAGCCCGTTTCCGGCGGGCTATAGCGCTTGGAGTCGAGGCCTTCGAAGGTCACCGATTGCTGCCAGAAGTCGACCGGGACATTCAGGTGTACGGGCCCGGGACGCCCGCACAGCGCCAGGCGCAGCGCCAGGCGCAAGTGGTGGGCCAGCCGGTCGGGCCGTTCGACCATCGCCGAGTATTTGGTGATGGGGGCGAACATGCCCACGATGTCGATCCCGTTGGGCCCGGTCTCCTGCACCGCCCCTTTTCCCAGGCTCGCCGAGGCGGCCTGTCCGGTGATCACCAGCATGGGAATGGCGTCGGAAAACGCCACCCCCACGCCCGTCATCAGGTTGGTGGACCCGGGGCCCGAGGTGCCCGCGCACACCGCCAGGGCGTTGCTGGCGCGCGCAAACCCGTCGGCCATAAACGCGGCCCCTTCTTCGTGCTTGGTCACGACCAGGCGCATCTCGTCGTCGCGCTCCACGGCCTCGAAGAATGGATGAAGGAGCCCTCCGGGCACTCCAAACACCGTGCTGATCGATGCCTGCTTCAATTGACGCAGGAAGGCGTCGATCAGCCGACATTCGGCAGACGCTGGCGATGAATCCGCACCGCGCGAGCGCGCCCGCGGCGAAGATGCGCAACGATGCGCGCGACGGTCGTGACGTTCGATCGATTGCGAGTCGGCACCATCCAAGATTGGCTCCTCAAAAATACCCTATCCCACGTCGACATGCTGTGAACGCTGGGGAGAATACCGTCACGGGGGGCCGACGCAAAAAAACCTCGAGGTTTACCGTGCCGTTGCGCCTGGCCCATGAGGGCGGCGTGGGTGTGGAGCGCCGGGTGGCTATTCGGACAACGAGCGAAGCACGTCGATGAGCGCTTGGCGTGTATCCACGCCCAGCTTGTGCTGGGCGCTTTGCAGGAGAGCGGCCACGGTGTCGACGGTCAGGCCCAACGAGTAGGCGATGCGCGCGTCGCTGTCGCCCTGGGCAGCGTAGGCGACGACCTGGCGTTCGCGTTGGGTCAGGATGGCGGGTTCGTCGAAGATGGGGTCGTTGGGATGGGCGACCACGTAGCGCCGCCCGTCGGTGTCCTCGCGGTCAACCAGCGACCAGCGCCCCTCGACCAGGCCCCGCCACAGCGGGAGCGCCTCGGAGGCTTCCTCGCGCAGCGCCTGAGAGCGGGCGCGGTCGATGCGGCGCACGGCGTCCTCCAGCTCGTCGCGGTGCTGCTCGACGGGGCCGGCCCCGTCGATATGCACCACCTTGCCGCCGGGGTCGAGGATTGCCTCGGCGTCGCGCTCGGCGTCGGCGATGTTGCAGCGCAGCCGGTAGGCCGTGGCCAGATGCACCCCAACAAGCGCCCACAGCTCGCGCATCTCCTCGCTCATCGAGCGCACGTCGTGCAGGGGGGCGGCGATGCCCAGCCCACGCCCGCACGGCCCGGAGGCGCTCAATCCCCAGGCGTCCTGGGCATCGGCGTAGCTCTCGTGCAAGTGGGCGAAGCTCTGGTGATCCAGGGGCAGAATCTTCTGAGGAGCGAGCACTTCGCTGACGGTGCCGCAGTAGATCCCTCGGTGGTAGACCTCGCGGCTGTCCCCAGGCGGGGTGTGCTTGTTGTGCACAATGAGCCCCTCGGCGAAGTCATCGCCGAGCCCGCGCAACGCGTAGTTGGAGATGTCCACACCGCGGTCGACGTGGCTGGCGTCATACACATAGACCACCAACCCGGGCTCGCCGGCGCGCATCTTGCCGAGGACGCCGGCGAGTCCGTCCAGCCAGCGGTCCTCGTCGAGTTCGATCTGGTAGGCGGCCTCGACGACGCTTACGAGATCTCTTCGGGCTAAAATCACGGCAACTTCTCCTGCGGATCCGCGCTCCTCCCTTTGCTCGGGTCCTCGATTATTTTGAGGGTGTGCCACCGGCTCGAGGACTCGAGCGCGGCGCCGCACCAGTGTAGTTCGAGTATCGATCATCGAGGCGTCTTAGGCCAGCGCTTTGCTGCGCGATTCCCTCCCAGGCCACCGCCGACAGGGTGATGTCAGCGTCGCGCATGACCAGCATCTTGACCTGCATGGGATCGTAGCCCAGGTCCAGCAGCACGGCCGCCCACGGCTGGCCGACGTTGGGGTGCAGGCCGCGCAGGCGCTCGGCCGCCGCGATCAGCCGCCGGCTCGCATGCCAGAAGGGCCCCCCGCCGTCGGCATAACGGGTGTACCAGTCGTCGAGCGCCAGGTCACGCTCGTCGCGCTCACGTGCGACCACGCCAAAGCCGGGGAGCTTGTCCATGGTCTCGAAACACCGGGCGACGTAGTCGTCGACGGCATCGTCGTCATCGATGCGCTCGCCGAGCGTCTCCACGGCGTCGACGATCATCCGGGCCGCCCCAGCGACAGCGTTGGCCCCAAGAAACGACGACTCCATGGCCAAACGCGCGATCCCCTGGGCGACCAGCGGCGAGCCGTAGCTAGAGGCCAGCCGACAGATCTTGAACGGCCAGATGCGCGGGTCTGGGACCATGTTGACGGCAGCCAGGTAATCGAGAACCACCTCGCTGGTCTCATCGAGCGGCGGGCCGTCGATGGCCATCGACATCAGGCTACTGGCCGACGCCACGCCGGCGAGTTCGGCGATGAGAGCGTGTCCCTTGAAGTAATTGTCACCGACGCCGGCGCAGCCGACGGTGGTGCGGATGGCCTCGGCGGTTGGGGTCGTATGGCTCATGGGTCGTACCGAAAGGGAGGAAGGTTGATGGGATAGTGGGTGACCGCGCCACGCTCGACCGCCACGGCCTCGGCGACCGCGGTGGCCATGCGGGCCTGCACCATCGCCGCCGCGATGTGCTCGCGCTCGGTGAGCCCGCAGGCGTGCAGCACCCCCAGCAGCGCCGGCCACAGGGCGGGGTCTTGGGCGAAGACGGCCCGTTGGGCGAACGACTCGTCGAGCGTGGCGCGCAGCCGATCGACCCGGTCACGCTCGTCGTCACCGCGGGCGCGCGCCTCGGTGGGGAAGGCCTGCTGCTGGCCGTCGAGCCACGCCAGGACGGCGGCGTGCTCGTCGAGCATCCAACGCGCCTGCTCGCTGAGCATCGCCGCGGCCACGCCCACCACGCCGGCCTCGTTCGCCCCGATGATGCGCGCCACGCGCGCGGCGTTGGCCGGCGCCTCGGCGATGGACACCGGGGTCATGAACGTCAAGGCCACCTCGAACGCCCGTCCGGTGGCCTCGTCGGGGGCCTCGCCGGTCAGGCTGAGCAACACGACCTCGGCAAAGGAGTAGTGCACGGCGAGGTCGTCGTCGACCGCGTAGCCGTGGATGCGCGGCGCCGCGGCGGCGTCGACCACGTGGGCGTCGAGGTGCTCGGGGGCGCGTACGTGCTCGACCGGCGAGGTGCCTCCTATATCGGCACCCGCCGAGCGCTCCTGCTGGTTGGTCTCAGTCGTCATTGCCAGCCTCCAACGCTCGCGTACGCTCGGAAACCGGCGGCGGCACGCTGGGGTCGACGCGCACGTCGATCAGCGTGGGGCGCCGGGGCTCGGCGAGCGCCTGGCGAAGGTAGTCTTGAATCTCGCCGGGGTGCTCCACCACGTGGGTCTGCACCCCCATGGCCGCGGCGATGGCGGCGATGTCCACCGGGCGCCGGTTTCGGATGCACTCCAGCGGGTAGCCGGCCATCGCCTTGCTGCTATGCCAGGAGACGCCGTGCATCTGGTTATTCTCCACGATCCACACCACCGGAATGTCGTGCTCGACGGCGATGAGCAGCTCCATGCCGTTCATCGCAAAGCAGGCGTCGCCCACGATGGCGACCACGGCGCGCTCGGGCACGGCCCGCGCCGCTCCTATGGCGGCCACGGTGCCGTGGCCCATCGACCCGAAGCCGAGGTTGAGGATGAAGTCCTGGTCGCGGCCGATGCGCAGCTCGTGGATGTTGAACAGCATATGGCCGCCCACGTCCGAGTAGATCAGCGCGTCGTCGGGCAGCACCGCTTGCATCTCGGCGCGCCACTGCTGGGGGGTGATGCGATCGGAGGGCGACGGCGCCGGGGTGTCGTCTGCGGCGGACGCCTCGATCGGGGGCCAATCGCTTGGCGGACCGTCGGCGTCGGGGTTGGCGCCGATCCGCTCGCCAAGCGCGGCCAACACTGCGCGCGCATCGCCCAGAAGCGGCAGATCGACCGCGTAGTTGCGCCCGATGCGGTCGGGGTCGATGTCGATCTGGATGAACGTCTCGGCCGGGGCGAGCTCGGGGCGCCAGCACAGCGAGGCCATCTCGTTGAGCGACGAGCCCACGACCATCAAGACGTCGACCTCGTCGCTGAGCACCGTGTCGCTGGCCACGCGCTGGCCGGCGTAGCCGAAGACGCCCAGCGACTGCGGATGGTCTTCGGGGAAGACCCCCTTGCCGCGGGGGGTGGTGGCCACGCGCGCCCCCGTCTGCTCGGCCACCTCGATCAACACGTCGCTCGCCTGGGCGGTGCGCACGCCGCCGCCGGCGAGGATCACCGGGTGGCGGGCCTTGATAAGGACGCGCGCGGCCTCGTCGACCGCCGCGGGGTCGAAGCCCTGCGCCCGCGGCATGTGCCGCTGCAAATCGAGCTGCTCGTAGGGGACCATCCGCCGCCAGAAGTCGACGGGAACGTTGAGGTGGACGGGACCAGGCCGGCCGGTCAACGCCAGGCGCAAGGCGCGCCTCAGGTGATGGAGCAACTGCTCGGGATGCTCGACGCGCGCCGAATACTTGGTCACCGGCTCGAACATCGCCACGATGTCGATATCCTTGGCGCCGGCCTCTTGAACCGCGCCCTTGCCGATGGTGTTGGACGCCGCCTGGCCGGTGAGCACGAGCAGGGGAACGTTGTCGGAAAACGCCACTCCCACGCCCGTCAGCATATTGGTCGCGCCCGGACCCGAGGTCGCCGCGCACACAGCCATGGAGTGGGTAGCGCGGGCGTAGCCGTCGGCCATAAACGCCGCCCCCTCCTCGTGCTTGGTGATGACGAGGTCGAAAAAGTCATCCCGCTCGACGGCGTCGAAGAACGGATAGATCAAGCCACCGGGCAGGCCGAAGACGGCCTCGATGGACGCCTCCTTCAGATAGTCGACGAAGGCATCCACCACGGGTCGCTGGGTGGGGGGAGGCCGTGTGCCGGGGTCCGGGGCCGTGCGCGCGTCAGAGCGGTCTCGGCTGGCGGGTGGGCGGGCGACTGCTTCCGACTCGACGGTGGTCATGCTACCTCCGGACATGACATCAACTTCTTATACGACTATTTTTTGGGTACGCCCCTATTTTATCGGATGATTGCGCTTATACAAATAATAATTTTGTTTATTCGACGCCGTTCGGCGCGCCGATGGGCCGCAATATTCAGGGAACGCGAGAGGGTGGGAGCTACAGCCAGCCGTGGTCCAGATACCACTGGGCGGTCTGGTGTGCGCCGCGCTCGATGGGCCAGGCAGGCTGCCAGTCGAGGAGTTCGCGCAGACGGGCGTGGCCGCACACCCAGCTCGACTGGGACATCTCGGCGACCTTGTCGGTGTTGAAGATCGTGGCCCGGCCGGTCAGCCGGCCGAAGGCCTCGCTGATATGTCCGGCGGTGTGAAACAGCACCCGGGGCACGGGAAGGTGGCGAGGCGTCTTGCCCATCGCCTCGCCGAAGTCGCGCGTCAGCGTCTTCCAGGTGTGCACCTGTCCGTCGTCGATGGTGAACACGGTGCCGCTGGGATGGTCGATGTCGAGCGCGGCGACGATGGCGTGGGCGAGGTCGTTGACGTGGACCAGGCTCAAATAGCCCTCCCCGTCGCCGTAGACCGGCGCCACGCCGTATTTGGCCATCTGGAAGGCGGCCAACATCTCGTGGTCGCGCGGCCCATAGACCGGCGGGGGGCGAAAGATGCTGATGGGCAGCTCGTCGACCAGCTCGTCGAGCTGCTCTTCGCCCAGGAGCTTGCTCTTGCCGTAATGACTCACCGGCGCCGGCTCGGCCTGCGAGGGGCGCGGATTTGGGCCCTGGGAGGGACCCTGGGCGCTGACGCTGGAGACGAAGACGAAGCGCTCGAGCTCGGCGTTGACCTCGGCCGCCAGGCGAGCGAGCTCGCCGGTGGCCTCGCCGTTGAACCGATAGAAGTCGTCGAAGTCGCGCACCTTGATGACCCCAGCGACGTGGACGACCGCGTCGACCTGCTCGAGCGCCGGGCGCATCGACTCCACGTCGGCCAGCGAGCCCACGAAGGTGTCCACGCCCAAGCCGTCTAGATGGGCGGTATCGGAGGTCTGTCGAATCAAGCACAGCGGATCGTGCCCCGCCTCGAGCAGATGCTCGACGAGGTGCGAACCCACAAACCCGGTGCCACCTGTGACGAATACTCGCATCGCTTAGAGCTCTTTTTCGTACATTCGATACGTCTTGTAGCGCTCGGCGCCCATCAACTCCATACCGCGGTTGATGCCCTTGTTGGTCTCCAGCGTCCAGCCGGCCTCGGCCTGCTCGTAGCCCTTGTCGTAGGCGCGCTGGAAGATGGTGGTGTACAACAGCACGCTCAGCCCGCCCATGGCGATGCCGCGAAACTCCTCGCGGATGCCCAGCAGGATACATCGGAAGCTCTTGGGGTTTTTGACCTTGAGCCGGTACAACACCTTGGCCCATCCGGTGGGGAACAGCCTGCCGTTGAGGTCCTTGAACGCCTCGTTGATATTGGGTAGGGCCACGGTCATCGCCGCCGGCTTGCCATCGACCTCGGCGATCATGCACATCTCCGGGTCGACGATGAGCTTGAAATCGTCGGCCATCTTGTCGAGCTCGGCCTCGGTCATGGGCACATAGCCCCAGTTGTCCGACCAGGCGTCGTTGAAGATGTCCATGATGATACGCACGTCGCGATTGAGATTGTCCATGTCGACGTCGCGAATGGTCACCCCGGGGTGGCCCTTGGCGAGGTCGGCCAGCTCGAAGGCGTGGTCCGGGACATTCGCGCGCCGGTACAGCCAGGCGTAGAGGTCGATGACCTTGTCGAAGCCCGCCGCCTCGACGAACTCGCCGAAATACGACTTGCCGTGGGGCATCATGATGTAATTGGGCGTATCGAACCCCTCGACGAGTAGGCCCGACTCCTCATTAATCGAGAAGGAAAACGGGCCGCGAATGCGCTCCATTCCGCGCGCGCGGCACCAGTCCTCGGCCGTCTCGAGCAGCGCCTGGGCCGCCTGGGGGTCGTCCTCGACTTCGAAAAACCCGAAAAAGCCGGCGTTGTCGCCATGCTCGTCGAGGTGAGCCTGGTCGACCTGAGCGCTGATGCGCCCGACGACGCGGTCGCCGCGAAACGCCAGGTACAACTGGGCCTCCCCGTGTTCGAACCAGGGGTTGAACTTGGGGGAGGTCTGCTCCCAGATCATCAAGTCCAGCGGGGCGCGGTAGTTGGGGTCGTCGGCGTAGAGCCGGTGGGGAAAGCGAATGAACCGATGCCGGTCGCGCAGAGAGAGTACGGGCCGCACTGCCACCGATGATTCCGAAGCGTTGGTTGGGTCCAGACGAAACACGGGGGGCCTCCACTGGGTAGGGTTGGGCAACGTTGGGAGGTGTCGATACCGCATTCATAGCCAAACTTCCAGCCCGAACGGGGTTTACCGTCGAAATGCGAGCCATTCTGACCCTTTGTCCGGTTTCTCTACTTGAACTCGCCACCGCCAACCGCTACATGAGGGGCGTTTGACTTGGTAGTCAGTCGCGTCGACATTGGCCTTTCAGCGGCACCGAACTGACACGAACCCAAATGTTGCATTGAAAACGAGGAAGACCATGACCCGAGATGAAGTCGTTGCCGTGATTCGCAAGAATGTCGTCGAACAGATTGATGGGGTCGAGCCCGAGGATCTGGAATTTGCCGATTCCTTTCGCGACTTTGGCGCCAACAGCTTGGACATGCTCGAAGTGGTGACCGCGTCCATGCGTGAGATGGACATCAAGGTGCCGCGCGCCGAGCTGGCCGAGATCGAGACCATCGAGGGGCTGGCCGACAAATTCATGCAGTATATGTGACCGCAGGGATTTAGGGGTCCAGGGGTCCAGGGGTTCAGGTCGAAATTGCGGGAGACTGTGGATTTCGGACCTCCCCGGCCTTCGGTCCCCTGGACCTGGACTCCTCGACCCCCGGACCCCCGCACCCCTGGACCGCCCCATGGACATCGATCCGTTGAAATTCAGCCTGGCCGACTTCGGCTGGAACGACAATCCCGACGTGCTGGCCCCTCCGCAGGACTTCCAGGAGTGGGCGAGTCTGCCGGAGATTGCGCTGGGCATGAGCCTGTACGAGCAGCCGCTGCAGACCTCGCCCAGGCCGCGCACGCGCATCCGCAATAATTTCGACGGCGAAGAGCGCGACACCATCAACCTGACGTCGTACAACTACCTGGGGCTGTCCACCCACCCGGAGGTGATCGCCGCAGCCAAGCAGGCCGCCGACGAATACGGCCTGGGCGCCTCCGGCGCGGCCATGCTCTCGGGCACGTTCGACCTGCACGAGGAGTTCGCCCGCAAGCTGGCCGAGTTCAAGCAGAAAGACGACTGCATGCTGTTCTCCAGCGGGCTGGGCGGCAATATGGGAGCGATGCAGGGGCTGTTGCGCAAGGGCGATGTGCTCATCATCGACTCCAAATGCCACCGCAGCATCGTCGATGGGGGAACGCTCTCCGGTGCCAAGCTGGCGACCTTCCAGCACAACGACGCCGAGCACCTCGACGCCGTGCTCGACAAACACTCCGGCAAGCGCCGGCTGGTCGTCGTCGAGGGGGTGTATTCGATGGACGGCGATCTGTGCGACCTGCCGGCCATCTCCGAGGTCTGCCAATCCCACGAGGTGCCGGTGTATATCGACGAGGCCCACTCCACGCTGATGTTCGGCGAGCAGGGGCGCGGCGTCGCCGAGCACTTCGGCCTGGAGGACGCCATCGGCATCAGCTTCGGCACGCTGAGCAAGTCCTT
Organism: uncultured delta proteobacterium; assembly: GCA_963697525.1. Lineage (GTDB taxonomy): Bacteria > Myxococcota_A > Bradymonadia > Bradymonadales > Bradymonadaceae > Bradymonas. The sequence continues at coordinate 2,804,091 of OY969087.1, read as the reverse complement.
CGGCGGGGTGGGCGGCTTCGTCTGCGCCAACGAAGCCATCATCCGCTACATGAAGTACTACGCCTCGCCGTTCCAATTCTCCTGCGCCCTGCCCCCGCCCATCGTCGCCGGGATGATCAAGTCGTTGGAGGTGGCCACGCGTGACTCGTCGCTGCGCGACAAGCTGTGGGAGAACGTCGACTACTTTCGCGAGAACCTGGACGCGCTCAACCTGGACACCGGCGAATCCGCCTCGCAGATCATCCCCATCATCGTGGGCTCGGACGGCCGCCAGTTGTACTCCATGGCCATCGAATGCCAGCAACGCGGGCTGTTCTTGCAGCCGGTCGACTTCCCGGCCGTCGAGGCGCACGCGCGCCGCTTCCGCATCTCGGTCTCCTCGCAGTTGACCAAAGCGGATATCGACGAGGCGTGCAACATCATCGAGGATGTTATCGCTAAACCGTTGGGAACGGTTTAGGCGGGGGTCTGGGGGTCCAGGGGTCCGAGGGTCCAGGCGCGGAGCAGCGGAGCAGCGGAGGGGCTGCTGTTCGGGGTGGGCACACTGCTGCTGGTGCTGGCGGTGTGGCTGGTCATCGAGGCCGCCATGGCGGTGGCCCGCTTCCGGCGCTCCGGCCAGAAGGTCGACGCGCTCGACATGGAGGTGTGAGCGCGCCACGCGTGGCTCAGGTCAAGGGCAGGCAATGCCCGCTCTGACACGCCATGTTGGTGCCGCAGTCGGCGTCCGTATTGCACGCCTCCAGGCATATGCCGACGCCGTTGTTCGCGTCGAGCACGTCGTTGACACATTCGATGTTGTTGTTCTTCGGCGAGGTCAACCCGCTGCAGTCGCTGTTGTCCAGGCAGTAGGTCTCGCAGTCCACTCCCAGGGGAAGCGCGGAGCAGCGCGCGTGGTCACCACAGACTTCGCCCCCGGCAGCGCTCCCCCCGCAGGAGGCCAGGGGCGCCTTCGAGGTCATATCGAGCCGGCCCACGCACGCCGACTGTGTGAAGGTCACGCGCACGCAGGCCAGCCCTTCGTCCGCGCACTCACCTTCGCTCCACAGAGAGCAGTCGCGGCTGCAGCGTAGCGAACCGTCACCCCAACCGGTGCACCAGGCACCGTCGGTGCAATCGCCGAAGGTGTCGCAGGTATCTCCGACCTGCCCCGTGCCACGGTCGACACAGAAGCCGACATTCGGACTGATGTGCAGACACTTCTTGCTGGAGTCACAATCGGCGTTGGAGTCACATTGACTGGAATGACATGAGTCCGGCGGGCCGATGCAAAACGAGCCCTGGCTACACGACGCGATGGGCCGAGACGTATCGCATTTGGCCTGGCACACTCCCACCGCAGCCTCGCCCACGCAAAGAAAGCCCCCCTGGTCGCGGTGTCGCGTCGCGCAGTGTTGCCCCTGGGACTGGCACGGAGGAATGCACCGGCGGAGGATGCACATCGCTCCCGACTGCGGACAATCCTCGTCCTGCGTGCACTGGCCACGGCCGGCATCGTCGCCGGAGGGACCGGTGTCTTGGCCGCCATCTTCGGCGTCCGAGCCAGCGTCGGTGCTGATAACCACACTGCCCTCTTTGACGCACACGCCCTGTTGGATGTCGCAGCGGTAATCCCCCACGCAATCGTCATTGGACGCGCATTCGAAGGTTCGGTTGGACAACAGGTCGGTGTGGCAGCCGGCGAGCAGGCCGATCAACGACAAGCCGAGCAGGCCGGCAAAAAGCGTTCGTCGAGTCGAAGCAATACAGTCGAGCATGATGACTACCGAGGCGATCGAGACAAAGACGCGTCGAGTTGAGGTCAGAAGTGGCCGGTCCAGGTCACGGAGGCGCCGTGGCGTTGCACGCCGAGGGCGACGCCCTCAGCGGAGGCCGTGTCGTCGTCGGAGGTGAGCAATAGATACGTGCCCACGGCGGTGGCCACGCCTCCGGTGATGCCAATGGCTAGGCCGATGGTGTCGAGACGGTCGGCCTGTGATTCGACCGTGGACGCACGCTTCTGCGTGACCGTCAGGTGGCCGTCGGCGGTGTTGGCGTCGAGCACCTCCGAGCGCTTGGACTGGGCGGCGAAATGCATCGCGATGCCCCCGCCGATGAGGACCGCCCCGGTTATCGTCGTGCTCCAGCCGAGCACGTTCGCGCCGCCGGAGTCGGCCGCGGCGCCGCCGTCAGGGGCGAGCGAGCCGGCCGGCTGGGAGTGATGCGCGTCGCCAGGCGCCGCGTTGGTGGCTTGCGTTTGCTTGGGGGACGTCGCGGTGGCGTCATCGGGCTGATGGGCCTCGTCTTTCGCGCCAGCCACGGCGTGTTCGGAGGAGAACTTCCCGGCACATTGCTTGGCGAGCTCGTCCAGGTAGTCGTCGGCGACCGAACTGACCTCGTCCGCCGACGGATCGGCGACCGCCGGGGCGGTCTTGGCCTTCTCGAGGGCGGCGCGGGCTCTGTCACATTGGCCGAGCTTCTGGTAAGCGCGCCCCAGGTTGAGGTAGGTGACGTTGATCTCACCCAGGCGGATGGAGCGCTCCAGGATGGCCACCGCCCCGGCGTAGTCGCCCTTGACCATGGCGCGCACGCCCTCGTCGTTGAGCGAGGATTGCGCATCCGAAGGGGTCACCACCGGCTGCTTGGCGCCAGCCTTTGCTTGGGCATAAGACGTCGAACATAGCGCGCACAGGACATAAAGAACCACCAAAACCGGAGCCCCCACACCCCGCGCCCATTTGCTCCACTTCACTTGTGACTCCCAGCACAGAACAACTTGATCGACACGGCCGCCACGATAACACCCCGCCGAAGGCGTCACAAGATCGGCGCCCCGGCCGCAGTGTTTGCGCCACCGAGCGTCATACGCCTTGCATTTGGCGAGCGCGGCGCGAAGCGCTACACTGTGCGCCGGACTCCCTCCAGTGAATAGAACATCGAAGCAGGTGACTCATGAGCGTGTGGCATACCACGCGGTTGTCTTTGAAGCTTGGCCTGGCGAGCATTGTGTGTGTGGTCGCGCTGGGCACTGGCTGCTCGTTTGACGCGGGCGCGACCGGGTTCGAGTGTAGCTCGGAAGGCGCCCACCGCCCCGGCGAGGTGTGTCGGGACGGCTTCTGGCGCATCGTTCCGGACGCGTCGGGCGACGGCTCCAGTCTGGGCTCGGACACCCGGGGAGGCGGCAGGAGCGATGCCGGCCCCACGCCCGACGCTGGTCTCCGGCTCGACGGTGGCGGCGCGCCCGTCGACGGCGGCCCCGTCTTGGATGGCGGAGTTTTGGCGGACACCGCCGGCGCCGACGTCGCCCCCGCCCCGGACACCGGCGGCTGTACTCCGACCAACGGCGGGGTGGAGACCTGCGACGGATTGGACAACGACTGTGACGGCCAGATTGACGGCCCCAACGCCGACGGCGCGCGCACCTTCTACCGCGACGGCGACGGCGATGGCCACGGCACCGCCGCCGACTCGGTGACCGCCTGCAGCGCGCCCACCGGCTACGTCACCGCCGCCGACGACTGCAACGACGCCGACCCCCAGATCCACCCGGGCGCCCCGGAGATTTGCGACGGCGCCATCGACGACAACTGCAACCAGCAGGTCGACGAGAACTGCCCGTGCACCAACGGCCATACTCGCTCGTGCGGCAGCGACGTGGGGGCGTGCGCCAAGGGCACCCAGACCTGCACCAACGGGCAATGGACCAGCACCTGTGTCGGCGAGATTGGCCCGCAGGCCGAGCAGTGCGACGACACCGACGACGACTGCGATGGCCAGGTCGACGAGGACTTCACCAACAAGGGCGCCCCGTGTACGGTCGGCCAGGGCGCCTGCCAGCGCACCGGCCAATACGTATGCGCGGCCGACGGCTCGGGGACTGTCTGCAGCGTCTCGGCGGGCACGCCCGCCGCCCAGGAGACCTGCGGCGACGGCATCGACAACGACTGCAACGGTCAGGTCGACGATGGCTGCTCGTGCCACTACAACAATAGAAATCAGGGCGTGTGCGCCAACGCCGTGCGCGACGCCAACGGCAATTGTCAGGCGCCGTCGACCTACGAGCAGTTCGAGACCTCCTGTGATGGGCTCGACAACGACTGCAACGGGCTGGTCGACGAGGGGCTGCAGCAGTTGATGTATCCCGACGCCGACGGCGACGGCTACGGAAGCAATTTCGGCGTCCAGTTGAAGTGCCCGGGCACTCCCGGCTACACTGACCAAAATAACGATTGCGATGACGGGGACCCCTGGACGCATCCCAACGCCCCGGAGATCTGCGACGGCAAGGACAATAACTGCAACGGCCGGCAGAGCGACGACGGCGGACGGTACGCCAGCGCCTGGTGCGCCTCGTACTTCCCGGGCAGCAACTCCTACTGCGGCGGCCCACGAAGCGGCACCGGACATATCTGTTGCGAGGACGCCAACGACGGCAACCTCGACTGCGACTTCGAGACGCTGTGTGGCAACGGGATCGACGAGGACGGCGACCAACTGACCGACTGCGCCGACGACGACTGCGCCGGCATGTCCTGTGGCGACGGCAAGACCTGCCAATCCGGGAGTTGTCAACCTATTTGACCTACTGGGCACGCACGGCCGGTGATGGAGACGAATTAATGATGTATGGAACCGAGACCGGCCGCAATTGGCTGGGAATGATGGTGGTGGCGTTGCTCGTGGCGGCGAGCGGCTGCACCTACGACTCCAGCCTCCAGGCGATCACGTGCAGCCATGAGAACGCCCGGTCCCAGGGGCGCGTCTGCCAGCAAGGCCACTGGGTGGCCGAGGGCGACGCCACGCTCGACGGAAGCGCCACGTTCGACGCCGGCGATGTGCCCACCGACGTGCCCGTGGACGCACCGGCCGACACCACGCCCGACGCCCCGACCTGCCCGGACGGCCAGACCCGCTGCAACGGCACCTGCGTCGACCTGAACACCAGCGCCGATCACTGCGGCCAGTGCAACTCCCCGTGCATCGGCCACGGCCTGCACTCGCCGGCGACCTGCGACAACGGGATATGTCGCCGAACCTGCGCGACCGGATGGGCCGACGCCAACGGAGACTGGACGGGCCAGACGAGCCCCGGGGCTACCGACGGCTGCGAGCTCGAATGCACGCCGACCAACGGTGGCGTGGAGATTCTGCGACCACAAGGACAACGACTGCAACGGGCAGACCGACGAGGACGTGACCACGACCTACTACCTGGACAGCGATCACGACGGCTACGGCGTCGACACCGACCACGAAGAGTTGTGTGACGGGGAGACCGACGGGGACTACTCGACCAAGGTTGCCGGCGACTGCGACGACACCAATCCCGACGTCCACCCCGACGCCACCGACACCTGCGACGGCATCGACGACGACTGCGACACGGTCATCGACCCGGCGAGTTGCAAATGCATCAACGGCCACACCACTGATTGCTACACCGGAGCGGCGGGCACCAAGGGCGTCGGGCCCTGCCACAAGGGCACCTCCACCTGTGCCGGCGGGAATTGGGGAAGCTGCCAGAATGAAGTCACCCCCACCACCGAGACCGCCAACAACGTCGACGACGACTGCGACGGCGTCGTCGACGAGGGGTTTGCGTGTGACGTCAACGGCACGTCGCAGGGCGTGTGCGCCAACGGCACCGTCAATGCTACCACCGGGGGCTGCGACGCGCCCGCCGACTACGAGGCCGGCGACGAGACGAGCTGCGACGGCAAGGACAACGACTGCGACGGCCAAAAGGACGAGGGGCTGAAAGTGACCTTCGTTGCCGACCGCGACGGGGACGGGTTCGGCGACCCCAACGACACCGTCCAAGCGTGCGCGGGCAGCGGGCCGGCGGGTTATATCGAGCAGGCCTACAGCCAGGGCGACGATTGCGACGACCAGGACGCCGACACCTATCCGGGGGCGCCCGAGCTGTGCGATGGGCGTCAAAACGACTGCTCGAACACCAGCTACACCAGCGACGGCAATCTGACGGACACCAACTCCTGGTGCGCCACCCACTACAACGACGCCAGGCTGCGCTGTCGAGCCGATGGCCCGGGTGCGTCGATCTGCTGTGAGGTGCATGGCGACCGCGACACCGTCTGCGACTTCGAGTCCAATTGCTCCAACGGCGTCGACGACGACGGCAACGACGGCGCCGACTGCGCCGATCCCGATTGCGACCAGATGTATTGTGCGCCCGGTAAGACGTGCCAGAATTCGACATGCACGAACGCGCCCTGAGACTCGTGGCGCCGTCAGCGTTTGGCTCCCCGCCTCAGATAAGTTAAGCTCGGGGGGTATCCGAGTAAGCGTAACGTCGGGAGCCTTGTTTGATGCAAGTGGACACCGGAGTAGGTATGCGTCGCTGGTGGGCAGTCTTGGGAGTATTGGTCGTCGCGCTGGCGTCGGTGGTCGCAGGATGCACCTTCGACTCGAGCCTGAGCCACATCACCTGCAATCAGGAGGGGCGTCACTCCCAGGGCCGCGTGTGCCGCGACGGCCACTGGTTGGCCGAGGCGGACGCCACCCTCGACGGAGCGGTCGACGCCAGCCTCCACGACGCGAGCGACACCGCCCCCGACGTGCCCCTCGACACTCGCCAAGATGCTCCCGCCGACGGCGGCAGCGACGCCGACACCGGCTGCGGGCCCGACCAGACGCTTTGCAGCGGCCAGTGCGTCGACACCCAAACTAGCGAAGACCACTGCGGGACGTGCAACCACGCCTGCAACACCTATGGCGACCATTCCCTGGCGCTGTGCTCCCAGGGCACCTGCCAGCGCGCCTGCGCCGACGGTTGGGTCGACGCCGATGGCGACTGGATCGGCGCCGCCGACCCCACGACGAGCAACGGCTGCGAGACCGCCTGCACGCCCACCGCCGATCCCACGGAGGTGTGCGACGGGGTGGACAACAACTGCAACGGCCAGGTCGACGAGGGCCTGCTGACGACCTACTACCGAGACGACGACGGCGACGGCTACGGCGTCGACGGCGACTCCAAGCAGTTGTGCGCCCCGGATCAAACCAACAACTATACCGCCACCCAGGCCGGCGACTGCGACGACACCGCCTTCTCCATCAACCCCGGCGCCACCGAGGTGTGCAACAACATCGACGACGACTGCGACGGCAATACCGACCCCGGCTGCGGATGCACCCAGGGCCACACCGCCAACTGTTACTCGGGGGCCAACGGCACCGAGGGCGTCGGCGAATGCGTCCACGGCACCAAGACCTGCGACGCCAGTGGCCAGTACGGCGCGTGTCAGGGCGAGGTCACGCCCACCACGGAGGTGTGCGACGACCAGAAAGACAACGACTGCGACGGCAAGACCGACTGCGACGATCCCGACTGCGACGCCCAGAGCTGTGGGGGTGGTGGGGCCATCTGTCACGCCGGCGCCTGCTGCACCTCCCAAAACGACGCCGCCTTCTGCAGCGATCAAGGCGCCCAGTGCGGGCAGCTCTCGGGGTCGGATAATTGCGGCGTGGCGCGCAACAACGTCAACTGTGGCGCCTGCCCCGGCGGGTCGACCTGCGACGCCAACAACACCTGCCACGAGAACCCCGATAAGTGCGGCGACGGGCAGGACAACGACGGCGACGGCAAGGTCGACTGCGCCGACGACGACTGCCAGGCCCAGGCCTGCGGCGACGGCAACGCCCACTGCTCGGGCTATGCCTGCCACGAGTTGACCTGTGACGACGGCAAGGACAACGACCGCGATGGGCTGACCGATTGTGAAGACGTCGACGATTGCCCGGCGGGCACCGCCTGCAGCGCCAACGGAACCTGCCACCAGCAGGCCTGCTGCACCTTCGACAAGGCCACCTTCTGCGGCAACTCCTGCAGCGCGTCACTCAGCGGCACGGACAGTTGTGGCCAGTCCCAGTCGGGCATCGACTGCGGCACGTGTCCCGGCGGGTCGACCTGCGACACCTCCAACGACACCTGTCACGAGAACACCGACAAGTGCGGCGACGGCAAGGATAACGACAACGACGGCGCCGCCGACTGCGCCGACTCCGACTGCGATGGTCAGAGCTGTGGGCCTGGCGGCAAAATCTGCTACTCTCAGGCCTGCTGTATGCCCCAATCGGATGCGGACTTCTGTGTCGGTGCGTGTGGGTCGACCACCAAGATGGACAACTGCGGCGTCCAGCGCACGGTCAGCTGCAAGGCATGCATCGGCGACACCTGCGCCCACAACCCCGACTGTGCGTCGGGCTATTGCAATCCCGCCGGCCAGTGCGGACCTGCGCACTGCAACGACGGTTCCTTGAATAACGGGGAAACGCAGATCGACTGCGGTGGTGGCGGGTGTTTGGGGTGCAAGAACGATGCGTGCAACCAGAATAGCGACTGCAAGTCCAACTCCTGCAACACCGCCAGCACCAAGTGCAACTGAGCGCCAGGTTAGCCCAGCTCGAACTCGCGCACCGTGCCGCTACCCAAAAGCTCCAGGCTCACCCAACCCGCTGGAGGCGCGGTGGGGTGGGTCTTGAGGTAGGACTGGCGGATGACCTTCTCCCAGACCTCCGCGGACAGGTTTTGCGCCAGCGGCGTCAGCCCCACCCACAGCGCGTCGGTGTGGGGGTCGCGGTCCACTGAGAAGCACCCGATGCGCGCGGGCTGGCCGTCTTTGGGATCGTAGACAAGGTCGAAGATGGCGTCGCGATCGTCGTCGAAGGCAAAGTCGACGCCCACCCGCATGGGCAACATGCGGATCTCCTTGCACGCCTCGTCGTCGAGCTCGAAGAAGTCGCTCTCCTCGAGCACTCCACGATACAGCCGTCGACTCTTCTTCTTGGCCTCTAAAAACCAGAACCAATCCGAGCGCACGTCCACCCGGAAGGTGTCGGTGTTGCGCCCGCGCACGATTAAGAAGTCGCCGTCGAAGGTATAGTCGCCCTCCTCGGCTTCTTCTTTGGTCGCGCCGTCGAGGTTGTAGCGCGTAAAGCTACCGTCGAGGCGAAACGACAGCAGTTGCGCCTTGTCGGCGAGCGCTTCGGCCGGAGTTCCCGGCTCCCGCAGCAGGTACCAGGAGCCGCGGATGGCTTCGGGCAGCAGACGTTCGGACATGGACATCTCCCTGGAGTCAAAAACGCTCAGTCACCGCTCAATTCGACCAGCGGCACGGACATGTAGGCGGAGAGGCGGCCGGCGACCTGTTGGGCCCAGGTAACCCGCGCCGACTCCGAGGTCAAATACCGCGGGGCGGTCACGCTGAGCGCGGCGCCGAAGTCCTCGCCCATGCGCCGCATGGTGGAGACGACCTCGCCGTCGAGCACCACCGCCCAGCGCCGCTGGGCTTGGTGGGGAAGCCTGGAGGTCACCTTGTGATGGAAGGAGACGCGCACGTAGGTCTCGCCGGTGTTGCCCCGGCGGATGCGCGCGCGAGCGACATCGTCCTGGGTGGCCACGGGCTTGCCCAGGGCGAGCGTGCGCCACCCCCCGGCGGCAGGATAATATTTGACGTCGAAGCCGGTGATCCCCGTGGCCGCAACGGCCTTCTCGAGGCTGTGGCGGCTGTGGCTCCACAGGTAGGCGTCCTCGACGGCCATGCTGCCGGCCTCCTGGCGGATTTCGACGCCCTTGGGCAGCTTGCCCGATGCCCGGGTCCACTGGTCGCCCAGGGCGACCGCCGGGCGCAGCTCGAAGCGCCCCTGGGGGACGACGATGCCGGCCAACAGCGCGTGGGTGACCCCGCCATAGGCGTGCACCCGGATGGTGTTGGGCTTCTCGGTCTCGACGGTGTACTGCTTGATATGAGCGGTCGCCAGACGCCTTCGCAGCCGCTTGGCGGCCATCTCGATCATGTGGCTCAACTTGTCGCGCTCGAGCTTGGCGTCGTGGGATTTGTCCTTGGCGGTCTCGGCGACCATCAGCCGCACGGTAGCCTCACCGGGCTCGTCGGCCGCCGCGGCGCGGCGCGCGCTCCCTGCCAACAGCGTGGCGCAGGCCACCAGCGCACACACCACCAGCAGCCCGCGTCGGGGCACGGACAAATGGGGGGGTCGAATTCGTCGGGCGTCGAGCCTCATATCATTCACATTTTGCGCGAGACGTAATCAATGAAATCAATCTTGGTGATGATGCCCGCCAGCCGGTTGCCGTCGACGACGATGACGATTTTGTTCTGCTTGAAGAACTGACCGATGATGCTGATGCGGTTGCCCGGCTCGACGATGGCGAAGTGGGTCTCGACGAGGTCGTCGATGGCGTCCTCGCCGGCGCCCTCGCCGAGCAGGTGATCGAGCACGTCGGTCTCGTTGATGATGCCGACGACCCGCCCGGCGTCGAGCACCGGGAGCTGGCTGATGCCGTGGGACTTCATCAGCTCGATGACCTCGCTGACCGAGTCGCCCAGGTTGGCCGTATACACCGTGGTCTGGCCCTTGGTGGCCAGCAGGTCGGCGACGACGTCCTCGCCCCAGTCCTCCTGGAGGAAGCCGTTTTCGCGCATCCAATCGTCGTTGAAGATCTTGGAGAGATACCGCGAGGCCGAATCCGGCAGGATGACCACGATATTCATCTCCTTGTCCATGCGCTCGGCGTATTTGATGGCGCCGGCGACCGCGCCGCCGGCCGAGCCGCCGGTGTAGATGCCTTCCTCGCGTACCAGACGACGCGTGGTCAGAAAACATTCACGGTCATCGACACGCACCACCTCGTCGACCACGCTGAAGTCCATGGTGCCGGGGATGATATCCTCGCCAAACCCCTCGACCAGGTAGGTGCTCGCCTCGGTGATCTTGCCGGTCTTGAAGTAGTCGTAATAGATCGATCCCAGCGGGTCGACGGCGACGATCTGGATGTCGGGGTTCTTCTCCTTGAGGTAGCGCCCGATGCCGGTGACGGTGCCGCCGGTGCCCGCGCCCATGACCACGGCGTCGACCTCGCCGTTGGTCTGCTCCCAGATCTCCGGGCCCGTCGACAGGTAGTGGCCCTTGGGGTTCGACGGGTTGTTGTACTGGTTGGCCAGAAACCCACCCGGGGTCTCCTCGGCCAGCCGTTGGGCCACCGAGTAGTAGCTGCGCGGATCGTCGGGCTCGACGGCGGTCGGGCAGACGACCACGCGGGCGCCGAAGGCGCGCAGCGACTCGATCTTCTCGGCGCTCATCTTGTCGGGCATCACGAAGATGCACTTGTAGCCCTTGATGGCCGCCGCCAGCGCCAGGCCCATGCCGGTGTTGCCGCTGGTGGCCTCCACGATGGTCCCGCCGGGCTGCAGCGCCCCGGACTCCTCGGCGTCGAGCACGATCTGGAGCGCCGGGCGGTCTTTGACGCTCGATCCCGGGTTGAGGTACTCGACCTTGTAGTAGATATTCGCCTTGACGTGCGCCGCCAGGCGATGGCTCTTGACCAGCGGCGTATTGCCGATGAGTTCGAGGATATTATTGGCTGCTTTGATCATCTCGTGTACTCCACGGGGTTGAAGTTGGAACGGGTTTCCCCTGATACCCCGATTGGTAACACCGGTTTGCGTCTGTAAACAAGTGTCGCGGCTGGTGATTGGTTACCCCGAGGTCAACCGGCACCCACCGCCGATTTGTTCCTGAACCCCCTGAACCCCCTGAACCCCTGGACCCCTGGACCCCTGCTCCCCCATGGCCACTTACGCAATCGGCGACATCCACGGCTGCTTCAAGACCTTCAAGCGGCTGTTGAAGCGCATCCAATTCGATCCCGCCCACGACCGGCTTTGGTTATGCGGCGATCTGGTCAACGGCGGGCCCAGCTCGCTGAAGACGCTTCGCTGGGTGGTCGAGCATGACGAGCAGGTGCGTGTGGTGTTGGGCAACCACGACCTGCACATGCTCGCCGCGGCGACCGATGCACGGGAGTTGCGAAAAAAAGACACCTTTCAGCAGGTGCTCGACGCCCCCGACCGCGACGACCTGCTGGGCTGGCTGCACCAGCAGCCCCTGGTGCGCCGCACCGACGGCTACCTGATGGTCCACGCCGCCCTGCTCGCCGGGTGGACGGCCGACGAGGCCGTGGCGCTGTCCGACGAGGTCGGCGCCATGCTTCGCGGCGACGACCCCGCGGCCTTCTTCGAGCATATGTACGGCAATAAGCCGCGCACCTGGCGAGCCGATCTGCAGGGCGTCGACCGGCTGCGGGTCATCATCAACGCCATGACCCGGCTGCGCGTGCTCAAGCCCAAAGGCGCGATGGCCTACGACTTCAGCGGCCCCCTCGAGGACATGCCCGACAAGCGCCGCCCCTGGTTCGACGTCGACGCGCCCGCCTGGGCCGACCACACCATCGTCTTCGGACACTGGTCGGCGCTGGGGCTGCACAAGGTCGGCAACATCGTCTGCCTGGACAGCGGGTGCGTCTGGGGCGGCAAGCTCAGCGCCATGCGCCTGGAGGACGAGGCGCTGTTTCAGGTAACGTCCCAGATGCCCAAACGGGTTTGAAGACACGTTCGGGGCGCGGTGCTCTGCGCCGCCGGGGTCGCTCCGCGGCCCCGAACGTGTCGCGGCCTAAGCCGCGGCCGAACACGCAAGGCGGGGCCGGAGGCACCCGCGGCGGGCCGGGAGGCCGCGCGCCCCGGCGTCCGCGCGGTTTCCTTAAAAATCTGCGTAATTGCACTCAAATGATTTCGCATGCTTGTCCTTGAAATGACTAACAAGATGCGACGTCGGTCCTGTCGGTCCGAATTCAGTGCTCGCGTCGGCGCCGCCGGAGCGCGGCGAGTCCGGCCACGACAAACAGCAGATACATGCCGGCGGCCGGGCTGGGCCCGCCGTCGGTCGAGGTGCAACTGCAACCCTCGTCGGAGGCCCCTGACGAGCTGCCGCCGCGGGTGTCGGCCGTGGCGTCGGTGCCGGCGTCGGCCAGGCCGATATCGTCGGAGGCGTGCTGACCGACATCGGGGATAGGGTCGCTCCCGCCTACTTCGGGCTGGTAGTTCGACCCCGTATCGGAGGTCGCGTCCACACCTGAATCCGCAGCGGCGTCCATACCTGTGTCGAGTCCGACGTCCACACCGACATCCGGGCCAACGTCGACGCCGGCGTCCGTGCCGGCATCGGCCCCGACATCGCCGCCGGTCTCGATGGTGCATGTGCTCGAGCAGCCGTCACCGTCGACGGTGTTGCCATCGTCGCACTCCTCGCCGGCGTCGCGATGTCCGTCGCCGCAAACCGGCGGCGTGCCGTATTCGTAGGCCCCCATGTCGACCTCGACGCCGTTGATGCCGTCGCCGTCGATGGGCCTGACCTTGCCGTCGATGTCGGCCGAGGGCGCGCCGGTGGCCGTGCCCGCGTCGATGCAAGGACTCGTCGAGCCGAGCGTGACGTCGTCCGGGCCGTTGGTGAACAAGGGGTTGAGGCTGATATTGCCCGCCCCGGTGTCGTCGACGCGGTTGAAGTCGGTGCCGTTGCCCCACACGTCGGCGTAGCTCACATCGACGAGGCCCGTGCTGGCCCGGCTGGCGTCGATGCCGAAGAGTCCGTTGTTGGTCACGATGGAGTTGACCACCGTCGCCTGGCCGGTCGTGCCCGAGCCGATCTGGAAATGAATGCCGCGGTTGGCGTTGTCGGTGATCGTGCAGTTGACGATGTCGTGGCTGGGCGAAGCTCCGTTGATCAGACTCAACCACACGGCGTCGTTGGTGCGGCGGATGATCGAGTTCACCAGGTGCACCGAGGCATCGCCCGAGGAGTACACGCCCTGATCGCAGTCGTCGACGATCAAGCGTTGGAGGGTGACGTCGCCGGCGTAGATGGCCACGGCCGAGCTGGTGGCGGTGATATGGGTGTCGCTCACCTGCAATGCCGTCCCCACGCTGTGGTTGCGGATGCCGACGTTGGCGTTTCGAATCTCGACGTGCTCGAAGCTCGCCTGCGTCGCCGATGGCCCGATCTGGAAGCCGAACCACTGGGCGCGCTGGCCGGCGCTGGATCCCGTCCCCACCAGACGCACCGGTTCGGCGGCGGTGCCGTTGACCGACAGCGCCCCGTCGATCTTGAACTCGGTCTGGTCGAGATATTCGCCGGCGCCCATATTGTCGCCGCCGGGAAATTGCACCTCCACGCCCGCCTCGATGGTCAGCGACGCCCCGTCGGGAACGGTGACGTCGCCCTGCACGATGTACGGGCTCTTGGCCTTGGTCCAGGTCTGGTTGACGATATTTCCCCCCGGCACCGTCGTCTGGGCGCTGGCACTCCCCGCCCACATCAGACACAGCACGGCCCCAATGATCGACACGGCAAACTTCGACTTCATCGACAACCCCAATGTTTAATTTTCGAGCGTTCGGTTACCTATCGGCGACAAGCCCAGCAAAGCAGAAGACGTACGGCAGAGCAAGTTGTCAGGCGAGCGCGACGGGGAGCTTCTTCCACATGACCACGTGGGGGCCGATATGGGGCTTGTCGAACTCCTCGCCGATGCGCTCGAAGCCCATCTTCTCGTAAAAGCCGGCGGCGCTGGTGCGCGCGTTGCACCATACGACCTTGGCAGCGGGAAAGCGCACGGCGAGCTGGCCCAGGGCGCCTTCGAGCAGGCGCTCGCCGAGTCCGGCGCCCTGCAGGGGCTCGTCGACGCACATGCCTCGAAGCTGGATGGCCTCGACGCCGGGCTTCTCGGGGCAGGCGTTGTGGATGAAGGTGGCCACAGCGTGGACGTCGAAATCCTCGTCGACGATGCCGAAATGAACCGTGTCGTGGTGGTGGTCCTCCGCGAACTCGCAGACCTCGCCGTCGTCGAAGCGGGGGCGCAAGATCTTGGTGCGAAGCGGCTGGACCTGCTCGGCGGCCAGCCGCTCGAGGTGCAGCCGTTCGTGCAGCGCCATCAGTAGTCCCCGAAGAGCTGGGTCAACTTGACGTCGAGCGCGCGGGCGAGCTTGTACAGGCTGGAGACCGACGCGCTCGATTCGGCGCGCTCGATCTGGGAGAGCAGGCTCACCGACAGGCCGGTGCGCCGGGACATCTGCTTGAGCGTCAGGTTGCGATCCTTGCGCATGCGCCGGATATTCTTGCCGATCGTGGCCAGCAGTTGCTCTTCGGGGTCGGTCAAAAGCCCCTTCTCGCGCAGGATCTTCTCGAGGGTCTGGTTGAACTCGTCGACGTCGAACGGCTTTTTGATGTAGTCGCTGACGTTGTACTTCATGGAGGTGACCGCCGTGTCCACCGACGGGTAGCCCGTAAAGATGATGATGGCGATGTCGCTGTCGAAGTCGCGGATGCGCTCCAAGAGCTCCATGCCGTTGAGCTCGGGCATCATGATGTCGAGGATGACGACGTGGAACTCCTCCTCACGAAGAAGCTCCAGGGCGGCGCGGGCATCGGTCTCGGCGGTGACCTCATAGCCGCTCTGGGACAACAGGAGCTGCATGTACTCGCAGATATCCTTGTCGTCGTCGATGATGAGAATGCGAATGGTCCTCAAAACGCCCTCCTCAGGAAGCGCGCGGTACTTTTCTTGTAAGTCACAGGCCTGTGCAGCATAACACGTGCGTGTGAGAGTCGGTTTGGCGAAGGTCTTCACTCGCGACTGCCGAGGATACAGCACCCCTGCGCGCTCTGGCCGTCTTGAAAGCCATTGATCTGTAGACGGCAACGATGTCAGCTTAGACTGCACGAGCCGGGGCTGTCAATTTGGCACCGCCACCGGCGGTTGGGGCGGCGCCCGACGGGCTGCAGACGCGATCGGCACGCGCCCCATCGTCTTTCGCCGCCGATGTTGAAGGCTAAGAACGGAAGGGCTACCATCAACACTGTATTTTTCCGTTCGCGTCATACCCACGGTTCAAATCGCGCCAACGGCCGCTTTCGGTGTCCTGGAGACGTATGTTGAAGTTCGAACGTATTCACACTATTCGCAGATTATCATTGGCGAGCCTGGCCCTGACGCTTGTGTTCGGGCTGTTTCTGGGAGGGTGCGAGTACTCCGGGGCCTTCGACGGCAAGCGCTGCTCGAAGCAATCGGACTGCGCCGGCGCGTCGGAATGTGTCGACGGCTACTGCGTCTCCACCGACCTGGGCGACGTGGGCACCCCGCTGGTCGCCCAGATCACCATCGCGCCCAATTCGCTCAACGTGCGCCCCGGCGACACGACCCAGCTCAACACCACCACCAAAGACGCCGACGGCGCGCCGGTGGCGGTGGACAGCCTGCAGTGGGCGTCGACCAATGAAGCGGTGGCCACCGTCGACGGCGATGGTGTGGTCACGGCGGTCGCGCCGGGCACGGCGGTGATCACCGCGCGCGCCGACAGCGCCGTGGGCACCGCCGCGGTCACCGTGTCCGAGGTGCCGGCGGCGTCGGTCAAGATCGAGCCGCAGACCCTGGCGCTGAAGGTCGGCGGCGGCGACACGCTTACGGCCACCGTGCTCGACGCCGACGACGCTGAGCTGAGCGGCCGGCCGGTGACCTGGTCGAGCGACACCCCCAGCGTGGCCGTGGTCGATGACAGCGGGCAGGTCACCGCCATTGGCATCGGCGAGGCGACCATCACCGCCACCAGCGGCGACGCCAAGGGCACGGCGGGCGTCACCGTGAGCGCCGCCGACGCCGCCTCCGTCGAGCTCACTCCCACCAGCGTGAAGCTGGTCGAGGGCGATCAATTCACCCTCACCGCGCTGGTGCGCGACACCAACCAACAGCTCACCGACGCGCTGCCGATCACCTGGACGAGCTCCGACGACACCATCGCCACCGTCGACGCCAACGGGGTGGTCAGCGCCGTCAAGACCGGCAGCGCCACGATCACCGCCAGCGTGGGCGCCCAATCGGCGAGCTGCGACGTCAGCGTCATTCCCACGCAGGTCGCCTCCATCGACCTGTCGCCGCGCTCGGCCGTGCTGCAGACCGGCGACACCAAGACGCTGAGCGCCCAGGCGCTCGCCGCCGACGGCAGCGCGCTGAGCTGGCCGACGATCACCTGGACGAGCTCCGACGACACCATCGCCACCGTCGACGCCAACGGCACCGTCGACGCGGTGCAGGCGGGTACGGTCGCCATCACCGCCGAGGCCGGCGGGGTGGAGCGAAGCGCCGCCATTACCGTCATCGATCGGCAGGCGACCGGCCTGACGATCGCGCCCACCAGCGCGACCATCGAGGCTGGCCAGACGGACACGTTTACGGCCACGGTCACCGACGCCAACGGCCAGACGCTCAGCAGCCCGGTGGTGGTGTGGACGAGCTCGGACAACGGCGTGGCCGTGGTCGACGCCAACGGCGAAGTGCTCGGCGTGGACGCCGGCCCCAGCGGCTCGGCCACGGCGACGATCACGGCGACGACCGCCGCCGGCATCAGCGATTCGGCCACGGTGACCGTGAACCGACGCTCGGCCAACGCCATCGCCTTGAAGCCCGCCAGCGCCTCGCTGCAGGTGACCCAGACCCTCGAGCTGGCGGCGACCGTACGCGCCGGCGACGGCACCGTGCTCGAGGGGCGCACGGTGAGCTACACGAGCTCGAACGACGCCATCGCATCGGTCGACGCCAACGGCACGGTCACCGCCAACGCCGTCGGCGGGCCGGTCACCATCACGGCCACCAGCGGCAGCGCCCAGGCCACCGCCGACATCACCGTCGTGCCGCGCTCGGTCTCCACCGTGGAGGTGAGCCCGCAGCTCGACAGCGTCATCGTGGGCGCCACGGTCTCGCTGACGGCCACGGCGCACGCCGCCGACGGCACCGCGCTGAGCGGGCGCACGGCCTCGTGGTCGAGCGACGATCCCTCGGTGGCCACCGTCGACAGCAGCGGCGTGGTCACGGGCGTCTCCAGCGGCATGACCCTGGTGCGCGCGACCATCGACGGCCAGGTCGGCTTTGCCTCGGTGCGCGTCGATCCCAAACCGGCCAGCACGGTCACCATCAACGAGGGCAACCAGAGCGTGTCGACGGGGGCGAGCGTCCAACTGACCGCCACGGTCAAGGCCGCCGACGGCAGCGTGCTCACGAATCGCATCGTGCAATGGAAGAGCATGAACAACACGGTGGCGGTGGTCGACGCCGGCGGCAACGTCACCGGCTTGAGCGGCGGCACGGCGACCATCACGGCGACCTGTGGAGGCGCCAGTGACAGCGTCACCGTCACGGTCACGGCGTCGAACTCGGCGCCCACGGCCACCGCTCAGTCGCAGTCGACCGCCGAGGATACCTCGTTGAGCCTGACGTTGGCCGGCACCGACCCCAACAGTGATCCGCTGACCTTCGCCATCGACGCGCTGCCCCAGCACGGCCAGTTGACCGGGCTGAACGCCTCGACGGGCGCGGTGACCTACACTCCGGACGCCAACTACAACGGCGCCGATAGTTTCTCGTTCTCGGTCACCGATCCGTCGGGAGCGAGCAGCACGGCGGGCGTGTCGCTGACAGTCACCGCGGTCAACGACGCCCCCGTGGCCAACGACGACGCCGCCACCACCGCCGAGGACACCAACGCCACCATCGACGTGCTCGGCAACGACACTGACGTCGACGGCGACAGCCTGAACGCGTCGATCGGCACACAGCCGGCCCACGGCACGGCCACGCTCAACGCCAACGGCACCATCACCTACCAGCCCAACGCGAATTACAACGGGGCGGATAGCTTCACTTACAGTGCCAGCGACGGCACCTTGTCGAGCACCGCCACGGTGCGTGTGACGGTGACCGCGGCCAACGATGCCCCCGTGGCCAACGATGACACCGTCAGCGTCGACGAAGATCACAGCCTGGTCACCTACCCGCTGGCCAACGACACCGACGTCGACGGCGATGCGCTCAGCGTGGCGTCGTCGAGCGTGTCCACGCCGGCCCACGGCACGACCACGCTCAACGCCGACGGCACCGTCACTTACACCCCCGACGCCAATTATTTCGGCAGCGACTCGTTTACCTACCAGGCGACCGACGGCAGCCTGACGGCTAGCGCCACGGTCAACATCACCGTCAACGCGGTCAACGACCCGCCCACGGCCGCCAGCGACAGCGGCTCGGTCGCCGAGGGCGGCGCGACCGACATCGACGTGCTCGCCAACGACACCGACATCGACTCGATGAGCCTGTCGGTGGCCTCCATCGAGGTCCAGCCGGTTCACGCCACCGCCAGCATCAACGCCAATGGCACCATTCACATCGTCTCCAACGACAACTACAACGGTACCGATTATTTGGTGTACACCGTCTCCGACGGCAATGGCGGCACCGACTCGACCTGGGTCACGTTCACGATCACCCCGGTCAACGATCCGCCCGTGGCCGACGCCGGCGGCAACCAGACGGTGACGACGGGCGCGACCGTCCAGCTCGACGCTTCGGCGAGCTACGACGTCGACGGCGACGCGCTCAGCTATACGTGGTCATTCGTCAGCAAGCCGGCGCCGTCGTCGGCGAGCTTCAGCGATCCCAACTTCATCGCGCCGACGTTCGTGGCCGACAAGGCCGGCCAATACGTCATCCAGTTGACCGTCGATGACGGCACGACGACCACGTCGGTCCAGATCACCATCAGCGCCTAAACCCATCTACCCACAGGAGAATCGCGCACCCGTGAGTCCCACAGCCAGCAAGTCTGAGCCGATCACCATCAGCGAGCGCCTCGACGAGGCGCTCGCTGCCATGGAGTTTGCCGAACCCGTCACCCACGTGTACCGCCCGCTCGAATACGCCAAGGCGTTGCACGACGCCTACCTTAAGCAGTTTGCGCAGCAGACGCCGCGCGAAGTCGTGCTGGTGGGCATGAACCCCGGCCCCTGGGGCATGGCCCAGACGGGCGTGCCCTTCGGCGACGTCGACTTCGTCGGTGAGTGGATGGGGCTGTCGGCGCCGGTGGGAAAGCCCGCCGACGAGCACCCCAAGCGCCCGGTCGACGGCCTGGATTGCGGACGCAATGAGGTCAGCGGCTCGCGCCTGTGGGGCTGGGCGCGCGATCGTTTCGGCGACGCCGACACCTTCTTCGAGCGCTTCTTCGTGCATAACTATTGCCCGCTGCTCTTTTTGGAGGACAGCGGGCGAAACCGCACGCCCAACCGCCTCAAGGCCGACGAGCGGCGCGCCCTTTTTCCGCCCTGCGACCAGGCCCTGCGCGAACTCGTGGGCTACCTGCAGCCGAAGTTTGTCATCGGCGTGGGCGCGTTTGCCGAAAAGCGCGTCAAGTCGGCGCTCAAATCATACGAGGGCGACAAGCCCACGTTGGGTCGCATTCTGCACCCCAGCCCGGCCAGCCCCAAGGCCAACCGCGGCTGGGCCGAGCAGGCCGAACAGGAGCTGCGCGATGTCGGCGTCGAGCTGTAGCGTCGTGAGGCCGCCTATGAACCGCTGTTTGGCCGTCATGACCGTGCTGATGCTGTTGGGCGCGAGCGCCGCACCGCCCGCTACACCCTGATGGGGCCGGGCAATTACGCCAGCGGGTGGGTTCAGGATTTCGGCGTGGCCAGCGACGCGCCGCCGGTGGCCGCCGACGGCATCCACTTCGGCCAGCAGGGCAACCTGACGTTCGGGATCACCTACTATCAACCCGGCAGCGGCGGGCCGCGCTCGATCCTGGCGATTGTCGACGGCCAGTGCCACCCGCTCGACCTCGCCTACGGCACGCCCGAGCACGGCGCGTTCGAGACCACGCTGTCGCTGCAACCGGGCTGCCACCGCTATTACTTCTACGTCGAGGACGGCCAGGGTCACCAACACGTCTATCCCAGCCAGGGAAGCCTGGGCGCGAGCGTGGGCGCGGCGAGCAACTGCCCGCTGTACGGGGCCAACCGCCCCGCCGACACCTGCTCGCCCAGCGGGCAGACCTGCCAGACCGGCGACACCCGGCAGTGCTACGAGGGTCCGTGGGGCACACAAGGCGTGGGGATCTGCGAGGCCGGTGTGGAGCGGTGTATCGGCGGTCAATGGACCGGCGATTGCCGCCTCGAGACCTTGCCCGCCGACGCCGACACCTGCGCAAACGGCCTCGACGACGACTGCGACGGCACCGTGGACGACGGCTGCGATGCCCCCCAATCCGACGCCGGCGTCGGGGACGCGGGCCGCGACGCCGACGCCGCCCGCCCGGGCTCACACAACGTATCGAACGGCGGGTGCAACACCGCCGGCCCACCGTCCCACGGCCCGCCGCGGGCCTTGCTAGGGTGGTTGGCAGCCCTCGCCGGACTCGGCTGGGCGCGCCCAATACTACAACGTCACTTTCGGCGTGAGCGCCATCGGCGAGACCAATGGGCCGAGGCCAAGGCTCAGACGACGAGGCGATGCGGCTGAGCATCGTCGAGGAGGATGAACGCAGGCATCGGTTCTGTGGGCCGACGAGGTGCCGCGTGGAAAGTGACGTTGTAGTACAAAGACGGCCGTCGACTCGCCGGGCGTGAGCTGAAGTTAGCTTGACGGATCCGCCGGCGATCCTTACATAAGCGAATAACGATCTAAGGGACCTTGTTGAAGTCTGTGGGAGGTGCCACTGCTAAGTCCGAGAGCGCGTCGGACGTGTGGCCCTGCCGTGATCCGCGTCGCCCTCCCGGCACTTTTCCCCGTGCCGGCGGCGTCTGGAGTGCCTAGGAGCAGGGACTGACGCTGTGAGTGAGCAGTCATCGAATCTGGCGGTACGCGTGGCGAGCACGTCGAAAAGCGACACGTCACGGGCAATCGAGACACTTCTCGACGAACTCGACGCCGCGTCGGCGAAGCTGACGCTGGTCTTCTACGGCATCAACCACGACGACCAAGAGATCGCCCGCGTGCTCGACCGCGTGACGGGCGCGCGCGGCGTGGCCGGCACGACCGCCGGGGAGCTGAACTGTCAGGGCTTCGCCAGCGGGTCGATGACCGGCATCAGCTTTCACGGTCCGGGGGTGCGCGCTGCTGTCGAGATCATCCACCAATTGCGCCAGCTCTCGCTGGTCCCCATCGTCCACCTGCCCGACAAGCTCGCCCGGGGGATCGAACGCTCCAGCAATGAGCTCGACCCCAGCCGACACCTGTGGCTGTTCTTGGTCGACGGGGTCTCCGGCAAAGAGGGCCTGTTGACCCCGTTCTTCATGCAGTCCGCCCCGCGCGTGGGCCTGGTGGGCGCCTCGCTGGGCGACGGCGGCGAGTACGTTCAGGCGCGACTGGTTCACCACGGCCGCGTGTACCGCGACGCCGCGGCGGCGATCTTGCTGGAGTACGACCGACCGTTTCGCACCTTCCGTCACACCCACGTCGCCCTGACCGAGCGCCAATTAGAGGTCACCAAGGTCTCCCAGGGCGGCCGGTGCATCGAGCAGCTCGACGGCAACCTGGCCCTGGTGAGCTATGCCGAGGCGCTCGGCCTCGACCCCTCCGAGATCACCCAGTCGGTCATCGCCACCCACCCGCTGGGGTATCGCTTCCGCGGTCGGCCCTTCCCGGTGTCGGTGGTCCAGATCCACGACGACGGCTCGTTCCGCGTGGCCAACTCCGTTCAATACGGCGAGAAGCTCAACATCCTGGAGGCCCGCGATCTGGTGGGCAGCACGCGCATGTGCCTCGAACAGATGCTCGACGAGATCGCCGACGACGGCGGCGACTTGCTGGGCATGCTGCTGTTCCACTGCTTGTCGCGCCACATCGAGGCGACCGCCACCGGTCAGCTCGACGAGCTCGGCGACGCGCTGTGTCAGGGACCCATCTGCGGGCTGAACACCTACGGCGAGCAGTTCGAGACGCTGCACCTGAACCACTCGCTGACCGGCGTGCTGTTCGGATAGGCACGCCCCACGTCGCGGGCGCTACGCCCTATGCCCGCGTTGCATTCATCCAATCAATGCGGTACTTCCACAGGTGGCAACTGCACCAATCGAAGAGGACCAATCATGGCCAAGATCAGCGTCACCGATTCCGTTACCTATCCCCGCGAATTGGTGTTCAATACCTTTCGCGACAAGCTCGACGAACTCGACGACTTCCTGCCCGACATCAAGTCGATCACCACGGAGAGCCGCGACGACATCGACGACGACACCACCAAGATCGTTCGTCTGTGGAAGGCGCGCGACGAAGAGGTGCCCAAGATCGCGCGCAAATTCATCAAGCCCGAGATGCTCCAGTGGACGGACACGGCCACCTGGCACATGGACGAGTGGACCTGTGATTGGGAGATGGAGGTCGGCTTTTTGACCGACGCCATCACCGCCAGGGGCACCAACCGCTACATCGACAAGGGCGACCGCGTCGAGATCATCATCGACGGGGTACTCGAGGTCGACGCCAAGCAGATCCCCGGCGTGCCCGGCATGCTCGCCGGCCGCGTGGGCAAGGCAGTGGAGGGATTCGTCGTCAAGATGATCACCCCCAACCTCAAGGACGTAAACCGCGGCATGGAGAAGTACCTCGCGGCCAACGAGGACTGAGCCGGCGAGGAATTGGAGCGACGCCGTCCCTGGCGTCGAAAGGACTTAGAGCCCGAAAATAGCCCGGTAGCCGTCGAGCACGTCCGGATAGGTGAACTCGACGCCGAGCTCGTCGCGCACGCGCTCGCCGCCACACCGATAGCTATTCTGCCAACGCGCGGCCGCATTGGGGCCGCGCGTTTTTTCGTAGTCGGCCAGGCTGATCTCCTCGGGCCGCTCCACGCCGACATGTTCGACCAAAAAGTCGACCAGCTCCACGCTGGTCCGGGGATGGCCGTCGCACACGTTGTAGGCGCGCGCCCCCTCGGGCCCCCGCTCGATCATCGCCAGCAGCACCCGCGCGATGTCGGCGACGTGGACGCGATTGGTGGTCTTCTTGCCCCCGTCGACGAGCTTGTAGCGCCCCCCGGCCAGATAATCGGCCAGGGTGCGCCCCGGGCCGTAGATGCCCACCAGGCGGGCGACGTTGACGGCAAAATCGTCGCCCTGCGCCAGCACAAAATCCTCGATATCCCGACGCATCTTTCCGTACGCCGAGTTGGGCGTGCGCGGACTATCCTCGTCGACCCACTCGCCTTGTTTGTCACCGTAGACCGACGTCGACGACAGGTAGATGAACCGGCCGATCGTCGCCCGACGACACGCCTCGAGCACACGCGCCACCGGCGCGACGTGGCGCGCCACACCCTGCCCGGCCGCCTCATACTCCCGGTACAACGTCGGAATGCTGTAGACCACCGCGCACCCGGGCCCAAGCTGCGCCTCGAGCGCGTCCACCGCGTCCTCGAGCACGTCCCACTCCACCGGCGTCGCCCCCAGCTCGCGAAGCGCCTCGGCGCCCTCCTTCGAGCGCACCGTCCCCACAACGTCAAAGCCGCGCGCGAGCGCCTGTCGCGCAAGCTCCATCCCCGTGTAGCCCGTCCCCACAATCACGATTCGTCGTGCCATCTCCAGTCTCCTCGTTGGTGCCGCTGACAGCCCCATGTGTAGGAGTCTTGCCACCACTTCACAAGGTGCCAATTTTCTTCTTGCAATGGGTTTGGGGCGTTGTTATAAACCGCGTCCCGCGAGGGCGTGTAACTCAGTGGAAGAGTGCTTCCCCGACACGGAAGAAGTCCCAGGTTCAAATCCTGGCACGCCCACTAAGAAAGCCCCGGAGCCAACCTGGCTCCGGGGCTTTTTTGTTTCGAGCCCGCGTCTTGCCCGCCTCCCCAGAATCTGGCCAGAATCTGGGGAGGCGGGGCGTGGTTGCCGAAACCAAGCTCGATGGTGCAGAGCTGCGCGCACGAGCTAAAACGGTGGAGCGCGGGCGGCCTCGTCCGCAATGGCCGAGGTTGTCGGGGATGCCGTTTATCCCCGCGACCGAGGCCACCACAGAGCTCCGGCTCGCCCTCCCTCCCCGAAGGCTGTCGATTGATCACAAATGGTTTCCGTGGCTTCCGAGGGTGCGCTCACGGTCGGGCCTAACGGCCCGAGCCGTTACGCTTACCCCCGGTCACCGTTTGGCTGGTAGCTTCGCTGGACGCAAGGGCGATTTGGTTTGGCTGGTAGCTTCGCTGGACGTACGGGCGGTTTGGCAGGTGCCGTCGTCGGGCGCAGAACCAAACCGTGACCGGGGGTAAGCCCACTCGAGGCGCCGAAAGGCGCGCTCGAGGTGGCGCACCCTCGGAAGGGTCATCGCTCGTCACGTCCACGTCGAAAATTCCCCTGTCTTGCTTAGCCGGACCATCATCCAACTTGCCCACCCTCACCTTGCGTGGTCGCGGCGCATGAGTGTGGTGGCCGGAGCGACCGCGCTCGGGGCCGCGGAGCGACCCCGGCGGCGCAGAGCGCTGGGCAGTGTGTGTGCTTTGGTGGCCGTGACCGTCTGAGAATCCCACACATTTTTGCGGGACGCATCATAGGTGTAGAAATGTGGTCGATGGATGAGGCCCACCAGGTGGTGTTTGCCGGCCCGCATCGCGGATAGCCCGCCTCGGTCAATCGCCCTGTCGCTTGGCGTCGGCCTCGCGCACGATGCGCTCGCAGACCGCCGAGGCGCGGCCGGCGCTCACCACTTTCTGGGCCCACTTGTAGGCCTCGTCGTGGTGGCCGAGCTTGTCGTGGATTTCGGCGAGGTTGGCCACGTACATCAGATCGTCGGGGTGGGCCTGGGCGGCGCGCTCGAAGTAGGGCAGCGCCTCGTCGTAGCGCGCGAGCTCGTCGTAGGCGCACCCGACGAGGTTGAGCAAGCGGCCGTGGCCGAAGCGATCGGCGCTCAACGTCTCGGCGTCCAGCGCCTCCAGATGCGCCCGGGCGCGCTCGGCGCCGGCCTCGGGCGAGCCGGCCTCCAACCAGGTGAGCCGCGCGTCGAAAAAGCGCACCTGCGGGTCGTCCGGCTGGGCGTCGAGCAGCGCGTCGGCGATCGCGCGGGCCTCGTCGAGCCGGCGGCTCTGCAAGGCCTGCCATCCCTGACCGAGATCGGCGCGCTCGTATAACCCCTGCAGCTTGCGCGCCTTCTCCTCATCGACGAACGCCGCGTCCACCAGCGCCTGGCCCAGGCGCTTGGCGCCGACGTAATCCTCGTCGCTCAAGTACAGATAAAACAGCGCCTCGAGCAAGTTGTGGTCGGCATCATAGCGCTCTTCGTCATCAGTATGCGCGATCAGCAACGCCTCGAAATCGTCGAGGCCGACGTCGTCGCGCTCGTCGAGCCGACCGATGACGCTTTGCACCAGAAACCGCCACCCCAGCCCCACCGTCTCGGGCGCGGCGTCCTGCGTCCATAGCGGGGTCGTGCGGTCATCCGTGTCGGTGAGGCGGGCGACCCGGTCGGCGAGGTGATGTCCGGCAAAGATGCGCCACACCCGACACGCCTCGATTTGCTCGGTCTGGTTGCCGCGCAGTCCGAAATTCTTGGGCCCTCCCAGATACGGCTCGACGTGCTGCTCGCCGCGCGCCTTGTCGGCGAGCGCGTCAGGCAGCCCTCGCCACCCGGCACGATACATCTGCTCGTACAGCGCGGGCAATCGGTCGCTATCGTCCCCACAGCGCTCGACGTGGGCGGCGAGGTCGTCGAGCAGATCGGGAAGCCGCGTTTGCATGGCCGCCATCGCCCGGCACGCGAACTCTTCGGCTTCATAGATCTCGTCGTTGGCCAGCAGCGCGCGCACCAGATCGACGACGACATCGTCGTCGGCGCGGCCGAGCACGCGGGCGAGCTCGATGAGGTTGTCCTGTTCGGCCCCGCCGGGCCACTCATCGGGCGCTGAGGCCACGTGCTCGTCCCACAACTCGTCGAGCAGCGCGCGCACTCGTGGACGCTCTTGGTACTGGCCGAGCATGCCGATGATCTTGTAATCGACATAATCGGCGCGCGCGGCCTTCATGATGGCCTCGACGACGCGGTCTTCATCGAGCTCTCGCAGGTTCCAGGCGATCTCGAGCGCGTTCTTCGAGCCGGTGGCGGCGATGTCGACGACCTCGCGAAAGACCGCCTCATCTTCCTTCGCGCGCGCTTCGATGGCCTCGCCCTGGCGCCAGTCGACGAGCTTGTCGGCCAGCGGCACGCGCACCCGGCCGGCGATGTCGCGCCGCGCGGGTTGCCAGGGTTTGTCGGCGTCGACCCGCTCACCGACGACGTCGACCACGAGCCGGTCCGTAGCAGCGTCGTAATAACGCAGCAGCGCGTACAGCCGTCCGCTGGCGATGTTGGCGAGCGTGGAGCTGTCTGAGAGTCCGGCGAGCACCCGGCGCGCGACGTCGAGCCAGGCATCGCACTCGAGTTCCCGGGCGAAGGGTTTTTCGTCGTCGTCATCGTCGCCCGCAGGCGCGTCGAGCAAGTCCACCGTGGGAATCGAGGCCGTCGCCGGGCCCGCGTCTTCATCGGCGGTGTAGCGCTCGGTGTCGACCAGGCTGGCGACCGTCTGGGGCGCCGCCACCGCCAGCTCCAACTCGCCGTGCCAAAGGCCGCCGAGCATCACGGCTCCGACCGCCTGCTGCGGGTGTTGGTCGGCGAAGGTGTCGAGCGATACCTCCACCCAGTCAGCCGCCTGGCGCGCGGCGCGGTCGCGGTCGAAGACGGGGGCGAAGCTCGCCCGCTCGACCCGTGTCAGCGGCGTCATCTCGTCGTCAGTGAACACGTAGAGCCCCTCGTCGTGCGCCACCAGCAATGTCGGGTCGAAGATGCGGGTGGGCTCGTCATCTTCATCGAGGACACAGCGGGTCTCGACCACACGCAGCCCCCTGTCGGGGTGCAGCTCGATGCACCAGATCAGCGGCCCGGCGTCATCGGCGACCAGATAGACGACCGCGCCGTCGTCGCGGCGCTCGATCGCGAGCCATTGCTCGAGCGCGACGTCGTCCTCGGCGACGAGGCCCAACGAGCGAGGCTCGTGCGGATCGCGCACGTCCACCAACCACATGGTGCGACCATCGTTCACCCGCGCGACGCCGCCGTCGACGCTCACGTTGCGCGCGTAGAACTTGCGCCCCCCGGGAAGCGACGGGGTGAGCGCACTGACCAATTCGGGCGCGTCCACGTCGGTGATGTCGACGATGGCGAGGCCGAGCCTGCCGGCCGACGCAAAGACGAGCGTTCCATCGACGGCCACGTCGGTCGCGCCATCGGGCCCCAGGCTCAAGTCTTTGCGAGAGACGGGCACCGGCGGCGGTTGGGCCTCCGATCTAAGCCGAGCATCCGGCGGCGTCGGCTCGCCGCGCAGGTAGGCCGTCATGCGGCCGTCGCGCCCGGCGAGCGCGGCTTTCAGATGAGCCCGCGCGTCCAGGGCGACGCGCTCGACGTCGACGACGCGCCGACGTGCCTCGATGTCGGCGTCGATCATCGGGGGCTTCGTCCCGGCGCCGCCGCCGGCCTTCGGATCGCGCAAGGCGCCAAAGTGGGCCAACAACGCCTGCACGACTTGCACGCCGGTCGGCCCGCCCCACTCCTCGGCGGTGTGGCCATCGTCGAAGTGGATGTCGAAGAGGTCGTCGCGAAGGCGCACGGTCAGCCCCGAGCCAAAGGGCCGCACACGCCACTCGTCGATGTCCTCGAAGCGGTAGGTCTTGTGGCAGGGTGGACTCGTCTCGCTCGCGTAGGGATCGCCTTCACCCTGCGGATAGAACATCGTGAGGCCCTGCTCGTGCAGGGTTCCCCACCCGTAGATGATGTCGTCGCTGGGCTCGCGGCGCTCACTGATCGGCCACAGCGCAAGCGCCCCCAGCGGGTAGTAAAACGCGACGACATGTGCGTCCGGGCTTCGCGAAAAGCCCTGGACGAGCAGCCCGACGGGCTTGTCGAACTCGCCGAGGCGCTGACGCGTCGCCACCAGCCGAAGCGCGCTGACCACGTGCAGCGCCAGCTCCGCCCAGGCATGCTGAAACGCGCGATCGAGGCGCTCGTCGGAGAAGGTGAGCTCGTCCTGGTGGGGTGTAAAGCCGAAGTCGAGCCCCTCGACCGGTCCCACCGGGCTGGACGCGTCGAGGTCGTCGACCATGTCCAACCACACCCGGTTGGGCAGCTCGGCGATGGGCTCGGGCCCCCAGTTGAAGTTGGGATAGTTTTCCCAAGTCTCGACCGCCCACAGGCGCAAGCCCTGACGGTCATCGCTGGGCGCAATGGCGATCTGGGCGAGCCGCGCGCGGCTGACCTCGCCGTCGGCGATGGCGGCGAGGACGGCGCCCTCGATCCCCTCGGCTAGCGCTTCAGTATGCTGTTGGTTCATCACTGTACCCATTCGAAACCTCACCATCCATTGAATGCCGGCCTGACCCGCGCCGAGCAGAGGAACGCGGTGCCTTCACGGCGATTCCTCGGCAAAATCCACAGCGAACGAAACGCAGTCTAATCGCTTGTCGGCGTATTATCGAGAGCGCGCGCCCGGCTGATTTCGATGCGCCCTCTATTTTTGGATCTATTATTGAGATGTGGGTGTGGACGAATAGCCACGTGGCTTACCTGCCGATACGAGCGCGTCGCGCAAACGTGGCAAATCGTCCGCCCTGAAATACTAAAGCACTGTTACTTCGGAAACCGGAGAAACTGGCATAGCCAGGCCAGATGGATGTTGATTTGGCCGATTGACGCGTAGCAGCGCTCCGTGGAGTGAGGACAAATCAACAGACGCTGGTCTGGCGACGCCAAGACTCCGGGTTTCGGAGTAATAGTGCTTTAATTTTACTCAAATAGACGGCGTTGATTTCCTGCAGAGCCACCACCGAAGCCCAAACGAACCACCCATGACCCACCGACGCTCACAGACGGACGACACCGTCGCCGCGCTGCACCGCCCGGCCAGTTATCCCGGCGCGGTCGCGCGCGTCGAGGCGATCGAGACGCATATGTCGTGGGTCTTTCTGACCGAGGAGCACGCCTACAAGCTCAAAAAGCCCATTCGCACCGCCCACCTCGACCATAGCACGGTGGCCAAACGTCGAGTCGCCTGCCAGACCGAGCTCGCGCTCAACCGCCGGCTGGCGGAGACGGTATATCTGGCGGTGGTGCCCGTGGTGCGGACGAGCGACGGGGTGCGCGTCGATGGAACAGGCACGCCGGTCGACTGGCTGGTGAAGATGCGCCGGCTGCCCGGCGAGTGCATGCTCGACGCAAAGATCGCCGGCGACGATGTCGCGCCGGGCGCGGTCGACGCGTTGGCGGCGACGCTGAGCGACTTCTACCGTCACGCCGAGCCCGCCGGCTGCGACGGCGCGGCCCACTACGACCGGTACGCCACCGACATTCGGGCGAAGCGCGCCTCGCTCACCAAGCCGTACTATGGCCTGGAAGCGCGCGACATCGATGCGGCTACCGGCGCACAACAGGCGTGGCTGGCAAGCCACCGCAGCGTGTTGGAGGCGCGCGGCTCGCGGGTGGTCGACGCCCACGGGGACCTTCGCCCGGAGCATATTTGCCTGACGCGCGAGCCGGTGATCATCGACTGCCTGGAGTTCGACCGCTCGCTGCGCTTGCTCGATCCGGTCTCGGAGCTGAGCTTTTTGGCCCTGGAATGCGAGCGCCTGGGCGCCCGGTGGATCGGCGACGCCCTGCTCGACGGCTACGCCGGGCGTACCGGGGACGAGCCGGCCGACGCCCTCGTGCCGTTCTACAAGAGCTACCACGCCCTGGTGCGCGCCGCCGTGGCCGTGTGGCATATCGACGACCAGGTCATCGACAACGAGGCGCACTGGCGCGCCAAGGCGGCGGCTTATCTGCAGCGTGCAGACAGTCTGCTCAGGTCGCCGACAAATCGGTGAGGTCGATGACCGACTCGCCGGTGTGCAGCCGGCCGATGGCGTCGGCGAGCAGCGGCGCGGCGTCGAGGACCTCGACGCGGCGCTCGAGCACGTCGGCGTCGAGGCGTGGCGGCGCGATGGTGTCGAGGATGACGACGCGCTCGAGCCGCGAGCCCTCCAGCGTCGCGCTCGCCTTCACCGAGAACACCCCGTGGGTCGCCGCCGCGTAAGTCGCGTGGGCGCCGCGCTCATCGCAGGCCGCCGCGGCGCGGGCCAACGTGGTCCCGCTGCTGATCAGGTCGTCGAGGATGATGACCACCCTCCCGTCGACCTCGCCGACCACCGCGCCGCTTCGCACGACGCCCTCGCTGCGGTACTTCTCCATGAACGCCGAGCCCACCGGCCGGTCCAGCCGGCGCTCGAGCGCCTGGCGAAACCGCTCGGCGCGCTTGACCCCGCCGGCGTCCGGCGACATCACCACCGGGGCGTGCTCCCCGACGCGGCCGGCAAACGCGTCGACGAAGGCAGACGCCGCCGTCAGGTGCACCGTAGGGATGTGGAACGCGTTTTCGAAGGCCGCGGGGTTATGCACGTCGACGGTGACCATGCGATCGATGGCCATGGCCTCGAAGAAGGAGGCCACGTAGCGAATCGTCAGCGGGTCGCGCGGCTTGGTGCGGCGGTCTTTGCGGGCGTAGCACAGATAGGGCGCCACCATGGTCAGCCGCTGGGCCCCGGCGTCGCGAAGCGCGCCCAGAAACGACAGGACGCGCACGAGCTTGTCGTTGACCGAAAGCTCGTCGTCGCCCGACAGCGACTGCACGACGTAGACGTCGCGCCCGCGCACCGACTCCAGCGGGCGGATCTTGTGCTCCCCGTCCTCGAAGGCGCGCTCCTCGTGGCGTCCCGGTTCGATGTTGAGGCGTCGGCAAATCCGCTCGACCAGAGCGTGGCCGCTGTCGAGCGAGAACACCGCGAGGCGCTCGGGCTGGAGTTGCTGACCAGTCATGGGGTCTCCTGGGGTCAAATGCGTGGCCGTGGACGTGGCTCCGGCGGCCCGCCGGCCGACGAGTCCCCGCGCGAGCGCTCCAGCAGGCGGACGACCTCGTCGTCAGAAGACCTGCGCGAAGTCCTGGTAGGCCTGCCCGATCGCCCACAACGCCTCCGGGGTCTGCAGCACCACGATGTCGTCGACCTCGGCCGACAGCCCGGCGAGCGCGTCGGCGGGGGCGACCGGAATCGCCAGGATGACGGTCGCCGGCGAGCGCTCGCGAATAGAGCGCAGCGCCGCGCGCACCGTACCGCCGGTGGCGACGCCGTCGTCGACGACGATGACGGTGCGCCCGGCGAGCTCGGGCGCGGGCCCCCCACGGCGAAACCGACGCACCCGCTCGTCGACCTCGCGGCGCTTCTTGGCGATCGTGGGCTCGAGCTGCTCGCGTCCCACCCCGGCGCCGGCCATCACCTGGCGGGACAGGTAGAGCTGCCCCCCCTCGGAGACCGCCCCGGCGCCCAGCTCCGGGTTCCACGGCACGCCCACCTTGCGAACCACCCACACGTCCAACGGCGCCCCCAACTGGCGGGCGACCTCGAAGCCCACCGGCACCCCACCGCGCGGAAGCCCCAGCACGATGGGACGCGCGTCGGCGTACTCGTGCAGCGCCTCGGCGAGCTGACGGCCGGCATCCTGTCGATCGCGAAATCGCTCCATCGCCTCACCCCGTGTTATTCGACGACTCCACCACCCAAGCCGAGCTTGCTCACCACACCGCCAACGTCAACGCGCCACGCCCAACACAGGCTGGCAGCCTGCGCTCCCACCTCCTAAAATGCCCTCATGAACGTCCCGGACCGCCCAACACAGCCGCCACGCTGGCAACTCTCCCGCTGGGTGTTCCTGCGCCTGCTGGGCGTGGTCGCGCTGATCGCTTTCGCCTCGTACTTCGTGCAGGTCGACGGCCTGGTCGGTAGCCACGGCATCTGGCCGGCGGCCAAATTTCTCGACCTCGTGCGCCGACATTTCGCCCGCGACGGCGTCACCTCGACGGCCGGTCTGTTTTTGCACGCCCCCACCGTCTTCTGGTTCGGCGCCAGCGACGCGATGCTCACCGGCGTGTGCGTCGGCGGCATGGTCGCCTCGGTGTGTCTGGTCGCCGGCGTGTGGCCACGCGCGGCCCTGGCGAGTATCTGGCTTTTGTACCTGTCGCTCGCCAACGCCAGCGGGGTTTTCATGGGCTACCAGTGGGACGCGTTGCTCATCGAGACGGCGTTTTTCGCCGTCTTTTTCGCTCCGTCAGGGTTGTTCGAGCGCCGCGGCGAGCCCGCCTCGCGTCCCGCACGGCTGGTCTTGCAGTGGCTGGTGTTTCGCCTGATGTTCATGTCCGGCGTGGTCAAATTGATCAGCGGGCCGACCTGGCGCGATCTGAGCGCGATGACCTACCACTATTGGACCCAGCCCATCCCCGCCTGGACGAGTTATTTTGCCTATCACCTGCCCGCGTGGTTCCACCACGTGGAGACGGCCGCCACGCTCGTGCTCGAGATCGCGGTGCCGCCGTTTTTATTCGCGCCGCGCGCCCTGCGGCGCGTGGCCGCGCTGTTGCTGATCGTCCTGCAGCTCCTCATCCTCGCCACGGGAAACTTCGGCTTTTTCAACCTGCTCGCCATCGCGCTTTGCCTGGCCTGCGTGGACGACGCGGTGTACGAACGGCTGCTCCCCGACCGGCTGGTGGCCTGGATAGGTCGGCCCGACGTCACCGACGCGAAGCCGCGCGGCTGGCGGCGCTGGAGCGGTCACGCGATGATCGCCGTCGCGCTCGTCGCCACGACGATCACCGGGCTGCAGATGCTCACCGAATTCACCGAAACGCCCCTGCTCCCCAGCGCGGTCACCGGCGCCGTGCAATCCTTTCGCACGATGAACAATTACGGGCTCTTCCGGGTGATGACGACCCAGCGCCCCGAAATCCTGGTCGAGGGGAGCAACGACGGTGAGCATTGGAAGGTGTACGACTTCAAATACAAGCCCGATCATCTGGACGAGGCGCCCGGGTTTATCGGGCCCCATATGCCCCGGCTGGACTGGCAGATGTGGTTCGCCGCGCTGGGCCATTGCCGCTCGAATATGTGGCTGGTCCAATTCCAGCGCCGGCTGCTCGAGGGCAGCCCGACGGTGCTCGACCTGTTGGCCGCCAATCCCTTTCCGACGGCGCCCCCTACCTACATTCGCACGGTCGAATACGACTACCACTTCACCACGGCCAAACAGCGCGCCCGGACCGGCCATTGGTGGCGTCGCGCGCGACGTGGGCCCTACTGTCCGGCGTTGACGCTGCGCGAGGGCAAATTGCAGCGCATGTAGGTGGGCCTGCGAGACTTCAACACGTATACAGTGTCCACATTCTTTCGCCAAATTGTCGGTTGAGTATAAGCGGCAGATGGGCGTACTATGTCTCTTAGAAGAATGCCATTATTACAATTAGTAAGTCGTGACTCCGTATTCCCGGGCGCTTTTCCGGGAGCCGCGGCCGGTACGCGCGTGTGGATGTCCAAGGAGGAGCAAGATGTTTGGTAGGCTAAGTGGCTCGACGGCATTGGTCGCCGTCCTTTGTCTGGGACTGTACGGCTGCGCGGAGCAGGTCGAGGGGCCGACCCCGACGATCCCGCAGCAAGAGGGCGCGTCGGCGTTCGATCCCAGCTTCATGTGCAACGAGCAGATCGATGGCTGGGTGACGGTCACCGGCTCGGATTTCAGCCCGCTGGTGGTCAGCGCGCTGGACAATCCGTCGGTGGATTATCCCAACGTGCGCCTCATCCAGAGCAGCACCATCGAGGGCGACCCGCTGACGACGGACACCCCGTTCGCCGTCACCCTCGAGGCCAGCGACAACCCCGATGAGACCCGCGTCAAATGGATCGACAACAAGACGCTGGCGTTTTACGTCAACCCCGACCTGAAGCTTCCCCAGGGCGGCTACGACGTCAAAGTCATCAACCCCGACGGCCAATCGGTCACGGTGCCCGGGGCCTTCGGCGTGCTGCCGCGCCCGACGGTCACCCAGGTCGTGCCGGACATGGC
Organism: uncultured delta proteobacterium; assembly: GCA_963697525.1. Lineage (GTDB taxonomy): Bacteria > Myxococcota_A > Bradymonadia > Bradymonadales > Bradymonadaceae > Bradymonas. Next base: position 2,769,509 of record OY969087.1, on the reverse strand, counting down.
CTGTGACGCCCAGGGCGATCGCACCGTCGAGATCAAGGGCGACGACTTTTTGATCACCGACGGCCAGGCGCCCACGGTGACCATCGGCGACAAGACCTACGACATCGACCAGAGCAGCGACTGCCGCGACCTGCTAGCCAGCGCCTTTGGCAACTACCAGGTGTGCAAGAGCGTGACCATCACGGTGGCCCAGAGCGACTTCGACGCCGGCCCCGAGCAGGTCACGGTCAACAATATCAAGCCCGCCGACTGCAAGAGCCTACCCGACGAGGATGGCTCGAACCTGCTGGTCGTCGACCCGCCCACGGTCACCGACGTGACCGCCGAGCCCATCTGCTCGGAGCAGGTCGACTACGATCAGATGACGGTCAGCGGTAAGAACTTCATCACCGTGACCGACACCGACGGCAACCAGGCGCTTCCGACGGTCACCGTGGGCGACAAGCAGTACGTGGCCTCGGCGGCCGACGGCTGCACGGCCATCGACGGGCTGGCCAACGAGACCGCCCAGCGATGCACCTCACTGACCTTCGCCATCGCCGCCGGCGACCTGCAGAGCGCGCTCAACAACGGCGATCGCTCCACCGAGGTCGCCGTCAACGTCGAGAACCCCCAGCCGGCCGGCTGCACCAGCACCGAGAATATCGCGCTAACGGTCGTGCCGCCCCCGTCGGTCGCCGACGCCCAGCCCGAGCCGGTGTGCGTGGCCGAGCAGGACAAGACGGTCACCGTGACCGGCTTTGGCTTTTTGACCATCGACGGCGCGCTTCCCCAGGTCCAGATCGGGCCGAACACCTACGACGCCGACGCCGTCAGTGACTGCCAGGACGTGACCACCACCGACGACGACCCCACCGCCGAGGCGGTCCAATCGTGCGACACCCTGACGGTGACGCTGCCGATGGGCGCGGTCGACCCCGACCAAAACCACCCGGTGACGGTCATCAACCCGGAGACGGCGGCCTGCAAGAGCACCGAGGACGTCCAGTACTACGTGGCCGGCCCGCCCACCTTCACCGATATCTCGCCGCAGCCCATCTGCACCGCCGATGGCGACAACACGATGCTCGTCAAAGGCGGCAACTTCCTGGAGATCACCGACACCAATGGCGACGTGCACTGGCCGACGGTGACCATCGGAGGGAACACCTACGACGCCGCCAGCATCGGCGACTGCACCGACGCGCCGCTGCAGGACGACGGCATGCAGCAGCCCACGCGCATCTGCAACCAGTTGGAGGTGGTCATCCCGCAGGGCGACCTCGATCCCGGCAGCCAGGCGGCCGACAACGCCGTGACGGTGACCAACCCGCTGGAGGCCGATTGCACCTCCAACCAGGGCAACCTCAACATCGTGCCGCCGCCCACGCTCGACTCCATCCAAGAACAGAATCGCCTGCGTGGCCCAGGGCGACCGCAGCTTCGTGGTCCAGGGCACCAACTTCCTGGTCATCGACGGCAGCCAGCCCAGCGTCCAGATCGGCACCAACACCTACGCGGCCACGGTCGACTCGACCACGTGCACCAACACCACGGTCAACGGGCGCAGCGTGGATACCTGCACCGGCCTGAGCTTCACGGTGCCCCAGGGCGACCTGAGCGCGGGCGTCGTGCAGGTCGCGGTGGTCAACCCCGACAGCGCCGCCTGCGTGTCGACCAACACCGTCGACCTGACCATCAACGCGGCGCCGACGGTCGCGGCCGTCCAGCCCAACCCGCTGTGCGCCGCCGCCGGCGGCTCGGTGGAGGTCACCGGCCAAGACTTTTTGGTCGTCGACGGCACGACCCCCACGGTCACCGTCGACGGCAACGACCACCAGGCGACGGTGGACACCACCAACGACTGCACCCAGGTCGCCAGCGTGACCTCGCGCACCGTGTATAGCTGCACGCGCCTGACGGTGGACATCGCCGCGGCGGACATCTCCACGGGCACCCATGTGGTCACGGTGACCAACCCCGACCCGGTGGGCTGCAGCTCGACCGACACCACCAGCCTGGTGGCCCTGGCGCCGCCCACGGTGGGCGCGGTGGCCGAGACGATCGCGTGTAACGAGACCGCCGACACCAACCTGACCATCACCGGCACCGGCTTTGCGGTGACCGGCGCGGGCGACCTGCCCACAGTGACCATCGGCGGCCAGGCCGTCACCACGACGGCGGCCAACGACTGCACGACGGTCACCGGCACAAACATCCAGACCTGTACCGAACTCACCGTCACCGCCGCGGCGGGCACGCTGTCGACCGGCAGTCAGGCCGTCGTGGTCGCCAACCCCGGCGGCGCCGGTTGCCAGTCCTCCGGGTCGACCAACCTGCAGGTCTACGGCACCGCCGAGGTCACCTCGGTCAGCCCGTCTCTGTTCTGCGACAGCGCCGGCGGCACCGACCTGACCCTCGACGGCAACAACTTTTTGGTCGTCGACACCACCCAGCCCACGGTCACCCTGGGCAACAACACCTATACGGCCACGGTCGATACGGCCTCGTGCACCAGCGCGACCACCGGCGGGCACACCGTCGACACCTGCACCAAGCTGACCATCAACGTGCCCCAGGGCGATCTGCCCACGGGCACCTACCAGGCCAGCGTGACCAACCCCGCACCGGTCGACTGCCCGTCGTCGACGACGGTACCGGTCGTCGAGGCAGGCGCGCCGACGATCACCGACGCCCAGCCCAGCCTGGTGTGCTCGAACGACACCAGCTTCCAGTCCAGCGGCACGGTGACGCTGACGGGCACGAACTTCCTGTTGATCGACGGAAACTATCCCACGGTCACCGTCAACGGCGTGGCCGCCACCGTCAACGGCACCACCGGCTGCGCGCCGGTGTCCAACCCGACCCACACCGTCGACAGTTGCACCACCTTGACGGTGACGGTGCCCAGCAGCGAGCGCGCCAAGGATATGCACTTCTCGCTGAACAACCCCGCGCCTGCCGACTGCGGCCAGCCGTCGACCTACGACCTGCCCATCACCCCGGCGCCGGTGGTCACCGCGGTCACCCCGCTGCGCATCTGCAACGCCGGGGGCAGCTTCCAGATCGACGGTCAGAACTTCGACCCGAATATGACGGTGACCCTGGCGGGCGTGCCCGCGAGCGACGTCACCGTCAACGCCGCGGGCACCTCGGCGACGGTCACCTTCGGCTCCGGGCTGCCTCAGGGCCAGCAGACGCTGACGGTCATCAACCCGTCGACCTGTCACTCCGACTACAGCCAGCCGGTGCGCGTGGTCACCGGGCCGCAGGTGTTCTATGTGGACCCGCCGGTGACCTACAACGGCATCAACACCCAGGTGACCATCTACCTGTCCGGCCTGTACGGCGGGGTGGTCAAGCACGTCGACCTGGTCGACAGCCAGGGCAACGCCACGGCGCTGGACTTCACCTTCAACACCAACAAGCCCAACACCGTCCAGGCGACCATCCCGGCGAATATCCTGCCGCAGGGCACCACCGACGCCGACTACGACATCCGGGTGACCGACGACGTCAACTGCGCCGGCACCGGCAAGGGGCTGTTGCACGTGACCGACCAGCTCACCGTGGCGGTCAACTCCATCACCCCGCCGTTTGGCTGGACCAACAGCTCGACCGCCGTCCACATCACCGCCACCGACCCGGCGCCGTCGGGTCAGGTGCAGTTTATGTCGACGCCGCGCGTCTACCTCAACCCGGTCAACGCCGGGGCGACCACCCTGGCCACGGAGCTGAAGTCGGTGCAATTTATCGACGCCACCGACCTCAACGCCATCGTGCCCTCGGGCCTGCCGGTGGGTCAGTATGACCTCATCGTGGTCAATCCCGACGGCACCGTCGGCCTGCTGACCACGCCCAACGATCCCACCCTGGGCGCCTTCCAGGTCACCCAGGATCCGCCGCCGCTCATCGACTCGGTGACCCCGGGCTCCTGGCCCAACGACCAGTCGGCGCTGAGCGTGACGGTCACCGGCGACCACTTCCGCCAGCCCAACGTGCAGGTCTTCTGCACCACGGGCACCGCCGGCACCTACGACTCGCCCAACAGCATCACGGTGAACAGCTCGACGACGACCTCGATCGACCTGTCCATCGACACCACTAACCTGGCGGGCCTGTCGTCGTGCTACATGGAGGTCACCGACACCGACAACGGCACCTACGCCGATTACTCGCCGATCACCATCACCAACCCGGCGGGCAACTTCGTCAGCTTCAAGCCGGGCACCACCCTGAGCACCGCCCGGCGCGACCCGGCGATGTCCAGCGGGGTGCCCTCGCGCACCGCGAAGTTCATCTACGCCATCGGCGGCGATGACGGCACCGACAACGGCGCCTTCAAGTCCATGGAGATGTCCCAGGTCGACCGCTTCGGCGCGCCGGGCGCGTGGACACCGATGCCCACGCCATACAACTTGAACGTGCCCCAAAACGAACTTCCGGCGGGGCTGACCCACGCCGACTCGGTGCGCATCGGCGACTTCATCTACCTGGTCGGGGGCTACCAGACCCGGACCGACGCCCAGGGCAACACCACCGGCGCGGCCAGCGCCAAGGTGCTGCGCGCCAACGTGCTCGACCCGCTGAACGTGCCCGACATCAACAACGTCGAGCTGGTCTACGGCGGCGAGCAATTCCGCGGCAACGACCCGGGCGTGTATTACTACCGGGTCTCGGCGGTGCTCGATAGCTCCTCGCCGGACAACCCCGGCGGCGAGACCCTGCCCAGCGAGCCGCAGCCGATCAACGTGCCGTTCAACCGCCTCAAGGTGCACTTGAGCTGGCCGGCGTTCCCCCACGCGGTCAGCTACCGGGTCTACCGCACGGCCACGCCCAACCAGTCGGTCGGCACCGAGGAGCTGCTCGCCGAGGTGCCCGCACCCGCCGGCGGCGTCCAGGTCGACTTCGTCGACGACGGGACCCAGACCATCACCTCCGGGGCGAAGCCGCTTCCGTTGGGGTCGCTGGGCACCTGGCATCAGCCCACCGACAACGCCGGCAACCCGCTGGCCCTCCAGCAGGCGCGCTACCACCACGGCGTGACCTCCGCGCCCGACCCGGACACGCCCGGCCAGTACTTTGTCTACGCGGCCGGCGGCACCACCGACGGCACCGACGCGCTCGGCGACTACGAGTACTTCGCCGTGACCATCAACGGTCCGCGTGACCAGACGGTCTCCCCGATGACCGACGACACCAGCAACGTGTTGTCCATCGCCCGCAAGCGCATGCCCGCGGTGGCCGCGACCCCCGAGAACTCCGACTACACGGACTCGTACGTGTACGTGCTCGGCGGCATGCAGGCTGGCGGGACCACCACCCGCACCAACGAGGCCGCGATCGTCAACGCCGACGGCTCGCTGGGCGCGTGGACGACGGTGAAACGAAACCAGATCGACCGCGCGGACTACGCCGGCGCCATCGCCAACAACAACGTGGTGGTGGCCAACGGCGCCAGCGGCTCGGCCAACGCCAGCGCTCACTCCACGGTGCTGTGCAACGGCACCAACGGGTGCACGGCGCCGGATCTGGTCAACTGGAACTCGTTGTCCAACGTCAACCTGCGCTCCCGCGCGATGCCCGGGTACGTGTCCTTCAACGGCTTCCTGTACATCGCCGGAGGCTACGACTACTCGGTGGGCGCCAACGCCATTTTGGACACCACCGACTACTCGGTGCTGGGAGGTACGCCGTAGGCCAATTGGCGAGCCCGCGCCGCTGGGTCGGCGCGGGCTCGCTCAGTGCAATCCGCCGCACAAAGCCCGAAGATGACGCAATGTTTCGATAGGAGATAGACATGAAGATGAAGCCCACACTGCTCCTCGCCGTTTTGCTCACCGCCGGCCTCGGCATCTCGACCACGGCCGCGGCTCAGACGCCAACCGACGCCGCCGCGGCGAAGCCGGCCGCGACCAAACCGGCCGCCGACAAGCCCATGGCCGACCAGGCCGCGCCGGCCGCCGATAAGCCGGCCGCCGATAAGCCCATGGCCGACCAGGCCGCCCCGGCCGCCGACACCACCGCCTCGCAGGATATGGAGGTCGGCTCCCAACACCCGGCGGCGACCCACTCCATCACCCTCGCCCCGCATATCGGGGTGATCTTTCCGCAGGTGGCCAGCGACCTGGGCACCTGGCCGACCTTCGGCCTGTCGGCCGGCTACATCCTGCCGTTCAACGCCGGCAGCTTCGTGCGCCCCCTCGAGCTCGGCGTGGACGTGCGCTACACCCAGCCGGGCGCCAGCGGCACCGGCACCGACCCCAACCTGGGCACGCCCGGCAGCGACCCGGGCACCTACAACTGGGACCTCACCCAGCAGATGCTCACCGTCGGGCTGTACGGACTGTGGCGGTTCATGCCCCCCGGCAAGTTCATCAGCGCCTACGCCCTGGCCGGCCCGCGCGCCTACTTCATGAAGGCCAAGATGAGCGCCTCCGGCAACGGCGGCCAGGACTTCGGCACCAACACCCAGACCCACGACGAGTACGGGCTGGTCGTCGGTGGCGGCGCCGACTTCGCCGTCGGCCCGGGCACCATCTTCGCCACCCTCGAGTTTACCTGGAGCGACCTCAACCAGCGCATCACCGGCGACTCCAACACCGGCGCGCTCGGCCTGGACGCCGGCTACAAGTTCTACTTCTAAGATGTGGCGCCCGACGGCGCTGGGCTTGGCGCCTGTGGGCGCTGGGCTTGGCGCCTGTCGGCGCCGGGCTTGAACGGCATCTCCCCTCGCCCGCCCCACGCCTTTACCCGTCCCCGCCCGCCCCTAGCTTTACAGTGACCGATACGGGGGTTCGCAACACCCACAGGGGGCGTCATGAAGCAGTTCCACCTCGCACTCGCAGCCATCCTCACCCTCGCCGCGCTGGCCGTCGTCGGCTGCGGTGGGCAGGACTACGACATCGCGCCGACGCCGGCCGCTCCGTCGGTCGCCGGCACGCTGACGGTCAAGCAGCAAAACCAGGCCAACTACAAGGCCGACCTGCGCCTGCAATACCTGCCGCTGCCCCAGAACCTGGGCCCCGGCCTGAGCACCTACGTCGCCTGGGTCAAACCAGCGGGCAGCGACCGCTACATCCGCGTGGGCACCATCGGCATCAACCAAGGCAACCGCGAGGGCGAGATCAAATTCACCACGCCCTACCAGTCGTTCCGCGTCATCGTCACCGCCGAGAAGACCCCCAACGTCCAGCAGCCCGGCGAGCCGGTCATCGTCACCCAGCAGGTCGTCACCGATTAGTCGGCCCAACCGACAAAAACTACTTGCACCGTCCCATCAGGGTGTGCTAATTCAATCGGCCCCGGGCGTATAGCTCAGCGGGAGAGCGCTTCCCTCACACGGAAGAAGTCCCTGGTTCGATCCCAGGTACGCCCACTGCGAGAATTCCTAGGTACTGCAAGGGTTTTCTCGGTTTTCTCGCTCATTGGCTGTTGCTGTCTTCAGTGACGGTTGGTACCTTTTTGGTACCCTGATTTAGGAAAGGCCGAGTCTTTCAGCTAGCGACTGGAGAGGCTTGGCCTTTCTTTCGTCTGATACGTGATCGTAGTGAGCTAGCATCTCGTCGGTGGAGTGCCCGGCGATGGACCCGATCACGTGACGGTCCACCCTGGCCTCGTTCATCAACGTGCTCCAGGTGCGCCGCATGTCGTGCGGCGTGATCCGCGGGAACGTCGCCATCGGCCGCTGCTCTCGAAGCGCCTTCTCGACGTCCTCACAGACGTTGCTCATCACCGAGCGCAGCGCGCTGGGTGACAGGTAGCCGTTCTGGGCCCCGTCGGTGATAGTCGACGGGAATACCAGCCCGGTGGCCAGCCCCGGGTGCTGCTTTTTGACCAGCCGGCGCCGTTGCCACTCGAGCACCGACTTGATGGGGCCGATCAGCGGCACCCAGATCAGCTTGCCGGTCTTGTCGCCTGTCTTCACCACGCCGCGGTACTGCGAGTGGATGAAGTAGACGCGGCCCTGGGGGACGTGTACGTCCTGCCAGCGCAGTGCGCTCAGCGTGCTGAACCGCAGGCCGGTCATAAACCCTAGCACGCACATGGCGTGCCACTGCGGATATGACTGGCTCATCTGGTCCAGGAACTGAGCTGTCTGCTCGGCCGTGAGCGCCGTGCCCTTTTTGGACTTGCCGACCACCAGGTAGCTGAGGTCTTCGGCCGGAGAGCTCAGGCCCTCCATCTTGCAGCAATAGCGCACGTAAATGCGCGTGACCTTAATCCACGTGTTGATGGTCGTCAGCGGGTACGACTCGCCGTCCTTGGTTTCGTCGATCCACTGGTCGACGACCTCCTCGAGGTCTGCCAGTGTGATCTCTCGGACCACCCAGTCGCCCATGATGGGCAGGATGTGGTCCTTGAGCGCGTACCCGTCCCTTTCGCGGGTGGCCTTGGCCACCTTCCAGCCTCGCCGCGTGCGGCGCGCCTTACTGAAAGAGCTCCGATAATGCCTCAGCGTCTGGCTCGTCCTCCTTTCGCTGTCGTCGCGACGGACGCGGGCCTTGGCTTCGTCGCGCAGCTCGCGCGCGTCGGCCAGTGTTCCCTCGATCCTCCGCTTGAACACCCGCTGACGTCCCGTCAGTGGGTCCCGGTATTTGAACCGTACCTGGTACTTGTTCGGCTCGAGTCGCTTGATATTCATCATGTCCATGATTACTCCCATGGTCTGCGACCCGGCTTTTCCCGAGCCCCAGAATACGGCGAACTTCATCAACATCAAAGCGCACGGTCTGGCCGAGGGAATCGACAGCCTCAATCAGGCCCTTTGCCTTCCAGTTTGTGAGCGTGCTCTTGCACACGCCGGTGAGGATCTCGACGTCGTCGTAGGTCAGCGAAAGGCCGAGCTCGTAGCGCAAGCGGGCGCGCCGCTCTTCGCGTTTTTCGTCGAGCTCGGTCATTTGCACCCCGTCTGGTCTCGCTTCATGCCGGGCAGGTGCTGATCGGCAAATTCGATGGCGCGCTCGTGGGCATCAATCCATTCTTTGGGTGCGCCGGCCGCGACCATCTTGTCTCGAAGAGCCTCCAGGCAGTCGCGGTGTCCCCGCAGATACTCATCCTTTTGCCACTCCTTGAGGCGCCGGCGCAGGCGAAAAACCTCATGCTGGGCTTCACGTTTGGCATGCGAAAGCGCCGCCGCCTTGATAGCCAAACCAGCCAGTACAAAAGCCATCACTAGAAGCACACCATGGTAGAACTGTGGGCTCTCGGTCACTTCGGGGCCTCCGCGAGCTTGAGTTGGTGGCGTAGCTTGTCCTTGAGCTTCCAGACCTTCTGATAGCCGCGGGCCTCCACCGGCTCGTAGACGTGTATCTCGTCGAGCAGCCACCCGTAGTTGCCGGGGATGTACCAGGGGTCACCGTCCAGGCCGTCGGGCGTCGGGCGCCCATCGAACATATGGACCCGGTCGTCCAGCCGGACGCCGACGACGACGGCCGAGCCGATCACGCACCCGGGGTGGTGGAGATCGCGCGACGGCGCCCAGTCGAGCGGGTGCTCGGGGTCGGCCGCGGCGCCCTGGAGCTCGGCCCATTTTTCGGCGTCGTCAGACTTGCCGCAGTGGATGGCCAGGCGCTCGCCGCGTATGTGCGTGGGCGGCTTCCATGTCCTATTCTCCACGCGCTTTGTTCCGTGAATGATGCACTGGGCCCACGGGCTGTGCAGCGTGATCGCCAGCGGGGGCGCGTCAAACGGGCGCTGGCCCCGGTCTGGCTGGCGCCAGCTCTTGGCGTGTGGGCAGGTGGCGAAGTGCGACATATAGCGGTTACGCCCGGCCGGAGGCATGTTGTCCTTGCCGATCACCGTGGCAGTGAGCTGGCCGGTGGCCTGATTGAAGTCGAGCAGGACGTTGCCGCCCTCTCGCGGCTCCACGTCGACGGGCAACGTCTGGCCGCCCTCGGTCTTGGCGAAGTACATCTCAGCGCCGCAGCTCCTGCAGCGCGTCGGTGTGGGTTTCTTAGGCATGGGCGAGTTCCTCCTCGGCCTCGAGCTCGCCGTCCGGTCTCAGGTCGACGTGCTCCTGAAAGTCGGCCTCCTCCATCCAGATGGTGAGGCGCAGTAGGCGCGGTGGTGCGGGAGTGCCCACGACCATAAGCTCCTCCCATCGCGCGGGGGCGCCTGCGATGGTGAGCGATGCCAGGCGCTCGTATACACGGCAGCTGGGCGTGGTCTTTGCCTCGGCCGCCTCGAGCTCCTCCTCGAGGTCCCGCACCTGCTCCTGCAGGTCGTAGACGTCGCCGTCCAATTCGTCGGCCTTGATGTCGGCCGCCCTGGCCTCGAACAGCAGCTCCTCCGCACGCGTCAGTAGCTCCCGCCAGTCATGAGCATCTTCGGCGCCTGGCAGCAGCGTCTCGCGTATCTGCGTCGTCAGTAGGTCAATTGCGTCATGGTCTAGGTAGCTCATGCGGCCTCATTTCAGCGTGAAAGGTAGCTCTTTGCCCTCGGGCAGCACCCACAGGTGGTACATATGGGCGTCATCTGTGAGCTCGGACTCAGCCGGATACACCTCGATAGCGATGCGGTCCTCGCCGGCGATTTCGTTCTTGATGCGCTGGAAGTCATACCAGTCGCGGACGGGCTGGCGGTCGGTGCGCTGCACCATCAGGTGCATGAGCGCGCCCCAGCTGCTGGCCCGGTAGGAGACCATCACGAGGTAGCGGCTGTTCAGCCACAGGTCGGAGATGGTCGCCGGCTTGAGCAGCCGCGCCCGCGGCGGGAGCTCCTCGAGGCTGACCGGCTCGAACGCGGTCCAAGGTTGGCGGCGTCGACGTCGGCTCATAGTGCCTCGCCCTCCCCGGGCTGGCCGCGCTTCTCGAGCAGCAGGCGCTTGAGGGTGGACAGCCATAGCGCGAGGTCGTGCGCCTCGAGGTAGTGATCTTCAGACTTGTTGAGCGTGTGAAAATCGTAGCTGTGAGGGGCATCCAGACGCACAGTTTGGTGCTGCCAGTCCTCACCGCGCGTGAGTTCTTCATAGACGCGATCAAGCTCCTCGAGGTCGATGCTGGCTTTGACCGTGATGGTCCGCCACTCTTCGGCCGGCTCCTCTTGTGCGGCCTCGGCCAGGCGAACGCGGTCCAGCCGTACGCATCCGGCGATGCCCTCGATCCAGATCACGGCGGTGTGTCCGCCAAGCACCTGCGCGATGCTGCGGGTGCGGGTGTGCAGATCGGCGCCGCAGTCGTTGGTGTAGATGACGTCGGCGCCCACGCCGTCGGGGTTGTGGGCGTTCCAGACGTCGGCCTCGTGTTTGGGGTCGGATTTGCTCACGCCGCCACCTCCCTGCCCTCGTAATAGGCGTGCATGGCGGCCGCGACGTCGCGGATGGCCTTGTCCTGGTCAGTAGAGCGGCAACGTAGCAGCGCCCAGCAGGCGTCGAGGACGTCGCCGACGTCGCGGGCCTCGAGGGTGGCCACCTTCAGCGCATTGTCCCGCTCGATCTCGAGCGCGGCGAGTTCATTCTCGGCCTGGCGTGTCTTGCGCTGCTGGATTTCGAGGCGCTGCATCAGTTCTGAGCCTGCTCCTTCGCCTCCTGTTCGCTGCGCTCCCACGCCTCGAGCGCGGCATGGTGGCTCTGCAGCATGTCCGCCACGACGTCTCGGACTGTCTCGTTGGGCTGGCCCTCGACGTCGCCCTCAAGGTAGCTCGTGCCCTCGAGTAACTCGAAGGCCGCTTCGACGTCGTCTTGCAGCTCTTCGAGGCGCTGTCGTATCGTCGGGTCGCTCGCCTCCTCAAGCGCGAGCAGTACGACGCTGTGCCAGTCCTCGCGGTCCGGTGGGACATCGAACCGCTCACATAGGGTCTTGAGCGCGCCCTCCGCGCGCTTGAGGTCCTCGACGACGACGTGCAGGTCGCCGGTGCCCGTGGCATCCTCGAGCTGCTCGCGGCTCATCCCGATGCCGGCAGACCGGTCGGCCTCTGCCTGCGCATAATTGCGGACCTCCTCGAGCTCCTGGCGGGCCTGATCGCGCTCGCCGGCGACGGTATCGACGTGCTTTTGCAGCTCTTCGATCTCGGCCTCGGCGCCGGCGAGTTCGTCGCGCTGGTCGGCGAGCTGGCGACGAGCGTCCTTCAGGGCAGCGCCAAGCTTGTCGATACGGCGCTGGTAGCCGGCAGCCGCGACGTCCGGCGCCTCGACCTTCGGAGCTTGCTTGGGCTCAGGGGGCGGCTCGGGCGTCGGATCATGGTCGGCCTGGGGTTCATCGTCGGCGTCGGCCGGGACGGTGCCGGCGAGCGCATAGAGCCGCTTTCGGCCGTCGTTGGGGTCGGGGTGGGAATCCAGCTCGCGCCGCTCCGCCGCCATATAGACGTCTTTGCGGACGCAGCCGGCGAGCTCCTCTATTTCGTCGCGCGAGTACAGGCGCCCGGCTTCGAGTACGTCAGTCAATACTGTCATGATGGTGTCCTTTCGGAGGTGTTTGGGGGTCCAGGGTAGAGAGATGGGGCGGTCGGTCTCGACCACCTCCAGGGTATCGGCGTCGTAGCGCCGCAATTTCAGCGCGGTGCCGGTCTCGGGGGCCTGGCCGCGAATCTGCAGGACGGCGGATGGGCACGTATCGGGCCCATAGCCGTATGAGCCGCGCACTCGGCGCCGCACGCGATCGAGGTCCTCATGAGCGAACTCGACGACCAGGCGGCTGCAGACGATATCGCAGAGCACGTAATAGATGCCGGTGGTCGGCTTCACGGGGCCCTCTCAAGCGCAGTAGGCAGCGGCGAGCTGTTGGGTCAGGTGTTCCGCCTGCTCGCAATATTCGACGGCCTCGACGACCTCCTCACGGGTCAGGCTCCATTGGTGGCCGAGGTGGCGCACCAGGTGCCAGGAGAGCGATTCGGCGACGCGCATCGCCCGCCGGTCGTCGCCGGTGGCGTCGGCCGCCAGCGCCAGCGCGAGCTGCAGGGCGCCGGGGCCGCGGTAGCCCCAGGCGAGCGAGGTCGCATAGCTACCGAGGTCGAGGCGGGGGTTGAGGCCACCGGAGTTGCCGTTGACGACGCGCAGCACGCGTCGGGTGTCGTGGAGGCCGCAATAGACGACCGGATTACGTCGGATCATGATGCTGCTCCTGTTGTGTCGGTGGTGGTGAACATGTCGGCCTGCTCGGCGAGCGGGCCAAGCGTGGGCGCCGGCGGCTTGGCCGCGACGGCTCGCTCGAGCTCCTCTGTGAGGCGGACCAGGTCGCCCTGGCCGGCGGCCTCGAGATATTCGGATTCGGTGATGACGTCCCAGGTGCGCCGGCGCGCCTCGCCGTTTTCATCGGCGTGGGCATGGGCGCCGCGATGCCAGAAGTACCAGGCGCACGGCGCCCGGTCGGTGCCTTCGCCGCCCTGAATAAAGCTGACGCGCGGCATGATGATGGCGTGGCATGCGTCCTGTACGAGGTCCGCGCGGCGGGAGCTCTCCTTCGACGCGCATGGCTCGAAGAACCCCAGCGGCAGGAGCATCACGACCAGGTCGGCGAACTCGCGAGCCCTCCGGACACACGCCGGCGCCGCGCTGAAGGGCGGGTTGCTGATCACGACGTCGACCCCGGCGTAGACCCGGTCGGCGCGCTTGCTGAAGAAGTCCAGTCCGGCATGCTCACAGAGGGCCCGCGGATTGACGTCGCCGGCGATTACGGTATGGCCGGCCTCCTCGAGCACGCGGGTAATCCAGCCGTCGCCGGCGAAAGGCTCGGCGATTGTCAGCGGGGCCCCATGCAGTCGGGACCAACGCAGCGACCATTGGCCACGCTCGAGCAGGAGCCGCGTCAGGGGCGGCGGGGTATAGTAGCGGTCGCCGTAGTCACTCACGGGGACCTCCCGCCAGCTCACCGTCGATGCGCTCCAAGACGCCGGCGGTGCCGAGCTCACGGTCACGGGTGCGCCACACGTTCCAGAGGTACGCCCCCGCCTTGGGAACGCCGACGACGAGGGCGGTCTTGCACAGCCTCTCGACGAGTTGGACGGCGTCTCGCATGTCGACACCATCGGCCTTGAGCTTCGCGCCCAGCCACAGCGCCGCTGTCTGCAGCTCAACCAGTCCGCGGCATTGGGGACGTCCTGAGACGTAGAGCAGCACGCGGGCGGCCTCGCGCATGTCGTCGGTGAGCTCCGCGGATACTTCCTCTGGGGTGTACAGCTCCATCGTCAGCCCTCCTCGCTGTCGGCGGCCTGGCGCTCTTGCCAAGCGCGGATGGCGAGCTCGGCGGCCTCTTTGGGGTCATCGGTCACGCCGTCGGCGAGCAGCGCCAGCACGTCGCCATGGCACAGCTTGGGCGCGCACCAGCAGCCCAGACGCAGGCCCTGCAGCTCGCCGACGCGGTCCAGCAGCCAGGCCTGCGACCGCTTGCCGAGCCAGTGGGCGTAGCAGCGCAACGCATTCTCGCGGTCGCCGGGCGTGTCATTGGCGAGCTTGTAGGGGTTGCCCCAGGGCGAGCGGCGGTCGATGCGGACGTCGTAGCCTCGCGGGCCGCCGCGCATGCTCACGACGCGCGTCTTGCCCCGCTCGGCCTCGACGATGTCCCGACAAGCCTGTGCCCACTTCCAGCGGGCATGCCAGGCGAGCGAGCCGGCAGACGCCAGGCGCGACAGGTCGACGCGTCCGGCGTCCATCTTGGCGGCCGAACGCTGGCTCAGCCTGAGCGCGACCTCGTGCGCAAAGCGCATGGCGCTGCGGAGGGCCCGCTGGGCGTCGTCGTACTCGCCGCGGCGGTAGTAGGTCGCCCCCGCCTGGACCATCTCGGTCCACTGCTCGAGCTCCGTGACGTCGCCGTCGAGGTCGTGGCGGGTGATACTACCGTCGGGGTCGACGGTGGCGGTCTTTTTTAGCTGCAGGTGTCTCACGGTCTGCTCCTGTGCTCGATGGCGTGCAGGGTGATGCCGGCGGCCGCTGCGGCCGACTCGACCAGGCGGCCGAATTCCGCGGCCACCCACTCAGCCGCGAAAGGGTCGTGGGAGTAGACGACCAGGCCGTCGGCGCCGAGCTCGGCGCGCAGGTCTTGGAGCCAGTGGCTCCAGTTGTGGCTCGACGTGTGCTCATGGAGCCACTGGCGGGCCTCAGCCCACTGTGCCGGGTGCTGGTATGGGTCTGTCGGTGGGTCACCCTTGGGCTCGGCCTGGCCGACGTCGGCCGCCCTGGCCTCTTTGGCCGCCGCCGGCAGCTCGTCGTCGGCGAAGATCTCGACCACTTCGGGCAGCGCGTCGCGCTCGGCGTCCTCGGGCAGTATCTCGAGCAGGAGCGTGGTCGCCTTGATCCGGTCACGAATGCCCTCCTCGATGCGGTGCTTGACGTAGGCGTATGGGTCGCTCAGGTGCTCGTGGATAGCGTCGTAGAGCTGGCCGGCCTGCTCACGGCTCAGAGCGTAGGCCGATACGATCCGTCCGCTTCCGAGCTTCACCGGGGCGCGCAGCAGCGCCTGCAGTTTTTTCGCGTCGGACTCCTCGCATGCGTACCCGCGGGCCCGGGCCGGGCTACTCTCTCTCTCTTTTTCTCTATAGTAAGGAGGACCCCCCCCGGTTTCCGGGAGGGGGGGTTGCCCGGTTTCCGGGAGGGGGGGTTGCCCGGTTTCCGGGGTTACCCGGTTTCCGGGAGGGGTCCCGGTTTCCGGGGGGGGTTGCGTCGAATCTTCGGAGGGGACGCGAGCGATATAGACGAGCGGTCGGCCTGGCTCGCTTATGGTGTCGAGCCAGCCCTTCTTGACGCACATCTTGAGCGTCTTTCGCAGCGTGTCTTTGTTCTTGGCTCCTAGCAAATCTAGCATCTCCTGATGTGAGAGCTGGACGTAGGGCGTGCCAGGCTTGAGCTCCGCGGCGAGCATCCTGAGGACGTCGCGGCAGCGCTTCGGCAGGTCTGAGCGTCCAATGTTGCGCATCCAGACATAGGGTTTGAATTCCAGCAGTTGTTGTTCGGGCATCGGTGGGCGTCACTCGTCACCAGGCACAGAGTTAGCGTTCGTACGGATCACGCCGCTTGGTGCGAGGGGTCGGCCGGCGCGGCCGCGGTGAGCTCCTCCTCGAGCAGCTCGCGGACACGCAGCGCCGTACTGTCTCGCAATGCGGAGTACTCGCCCCAGAATCGCTCATCTGCGCGCGCCTCGGCCTCGGACCAGCTACCGGCGACCGCGATGGGGGTCTCGGTGCCGGTGGCCTGGTCGAAGCGAAATACGCCAAATCGTCGGTCAGACATGGTCACTCCTGTGGTGTGGTACCTGCATTGGACGCGGCGAGCGGGATAAGCTACAAAGGGGTTAGGCAAGCCGTCGCACGTCTTCTGCACGGTCAGGCGCCCCGGGTGTTACCAGCACCCGGGGCGCTTTTGTTTATGCGCTCGGGCGGTCCTCGCCGGGCGTTTCGGGGCTCGACTTCTGTCCTTCCAGCCACTTGTCGACTTCATCGCCGTTGAAACGCACAGCCCCCTTGAATCGAAAGTGAGGGATGTCGCTCAAATTCGCGTAAATCCAGCTCTCGGACATTCCAATACGGTCCGCGAGCTGCTTGACGGTGATCATCCGTGCCATTCTCAAATCTCCCGTGAGTGCAGATTTCCCACTTCATGCAAATGCTACACGGGAATCTGCACACGCGCAAGTAGAAATGAAAATTTGCGGGAATTGGCGCTCTATGAGAATTTGGGGCGTCTTGATGATGTTTTGTGGAGAGGATACGATATGGTCGCTGACACGATCCGACGATTGCGTAAAGCTGCGGGGCTTACCCAGGGCGATTTGGCTGAGCATTGCGGCGTGAATGACTCGACGATTTCGCGATGGGAGAGAGGCGAGACTCCGATCCCGCTGGATAAGGTGTCGTCACTCGCTGAGGCTCTCGGAGTGAGCGCTTCGGATATCAATGAGTTTCGCGGCGCAGATGATGATCGACCTGAATCGAGCTACGTAAATTCACGCCTCGATGCTTTCAGGTGGCTAATGCGGGTAGCTGAGAGCGGCTTTGGCTTCGATGCACGCGCTGTAGCTGCAGCGCTCCCGCTCTGGCTGAACGAGAAGTCATGGATGGTGTCGGTGACGCTCGAGCAGTTCGTCGGCCGCACCGGCCTAGACGAGCAGCGTGTGCGCTCGGCGCTCGAGGAGGTTCTGGAGAGCCCCTTTGCCGAGCGCGAGAATGAGCAGCTCGAGTTTACGCTATTTCTGAAGCTCCCCAAGTAACTCACCCCATTATTGGAGGGGATATGCCTACCACAACCTGCACCGACTGCGGCGGCGAGGTTTCGACTAAAGCCGCGGCTTGCCCACACTGCGGAAATCCGGAAATAGGCGCGGCCTATCATGATGCCGCTCTACTCGAGGAAGCCGGGCTGAGCACCGGGCCCAGCGTCGCTGTGATAGCCTTGGGCGCCATTGCCGCCCTATTGCTCATAGTCATTGTTGCAGCGCTCGCGAGCGGCGGTGACCGCGACGCTGGCAGGAGCTCGGCCGTGGCGATCTACAACTGCAAGCGGTCAATTAAAGCGCGGCTAAAGGCGCCATCCACCGCGAAGTTCAAAAGCGCCTCGACAGCCAAGGTAAAGCGAGGGGCCATTGTCAGGGGCTATGTCGACGCCCAGAACTCCTTCGGCGCGGCCACGCGCAGCCGGTATATCTGTCACATGGAGCTGCGGGGCAGCCCCCCTGAGTGGACAGTGGAGAGGGTCAGTATTTCATCCAGATGACTATTTGTAGGACTGATCCCGCCCTGCTAAGCTGACGCTGCGCCCTCTCCACCGTCGAGCATGATGCAGCCTACAGCCACCGATCACGCCCGTTCCAGCCGGGTTCGCCGCCTCCTATACCGCCGTGACGCCCGCGTCGACAGCGCCGAACAATTCGGCTTCCTCGCCGGCCTGGTGCTCGAGGAATGGCACCGATGCCCGGGCTTGCGCTCGAGCGCCGAGGCCGTGCTCGAGGTCGCCCAGCTCGGCACCATCGTGCAGACATCACTCGAGCTACCGCCGCCTCCCTCCCTCGCATATCACGTCGATTGGATCGTCAGCGTTCTTTACGCCGCGCGCCAAGCCGCTGCGGTCAGCCATGCGCGCCGAAAGCGCCGCGACCAGCCCAATGCTCGCGACCAGGAACTCGCCGACGAGCTCATACAGATCTGGTCGCAGGTCGACATTCATCTGGACACGCAGCGGCTGGTAGCCGGGCGATGGGGTCTGTCCGCGGCGACGGTGAGCAGGCGAGTCTCAGACGCTCGCCAATACGTCCACCGGTCGCTGCGCGAGCATAATCGTCTCAGCGTGTGAAACAAAAACCTACCCATACCGCAGCTACCCTTATAGAGGGGTGCCAAGAAGGTGCCCACCCGACGCAATAGGCTGCATGATTCCAGAATCAGCACAGCCCATCCCCGGCTTCGACGGCGACTACCTCATTACTCCCGGTGGCTCGGTCTGGTCGACCAAATGGCGAGGCCCGCGACCCGTGACGCAGTTTGACGGCTGCAGCGGGCCGCGGGTCTGCCTTTGGCGCCACGGCCACCGCTACCGTCCGGACGTCTCGACGCTGCTCGAGCGCACCTTCGGCGCTGACGTCGACCAGGCGCCCGCCGAGCTCGCCGACTATGTGGCCCAGGCGTATGGTGACGACCCCGAGATCCAGCGCTGGGCTGCTACCGCATTTGCTTCCTGAGAGGACATGATGCCCCACGATAGCCATGGACAGCTCATCGAGCCCGGCGACAGTATCGTCGCCCCCGCCATCAACCGCCATGGCCAGCGCTTCGCCGGCGTGGTGATTAGCATGAAGGAGGGCCAGACCTGCAGCGGCTGCTTCAGTTTCATGATCGCCGGCCGCGTCGACGAGGACTACTTCGACGCCGAGGACGCCATGCTGGTGCTCAAGGCCAACGGCGAGCTGCCGCTGGCTTCAAGCCTCGGCGACGCCTGACCACGTCAAATTCGACGCACAAAATTCCCCCCCCCCCTACCACCGGGGGGCGGGCGCGTTTCGAAAATAGGGCCTCGCGTGCGAGGCTATGAGCATCGTGACAAATCGTGACATGTCGTGAGCGTACTGCGAGCTCAGATGCGCCGGTGGCTCCGGCCCTACCAGCGCCGGCTCATCGACGACCCGAGCGACCGCATCATCTGCCTGAAGTCGCGGCGGATTGGCATGTCGGCCGCGGCGATTATCCGGGCCATCCTCGAGGCGAGCGGCAACCCATTCCGCGACATCTTCTTGACCTCCATCAGCATGAGGGAGGCCAAGGAACTGCTGCGCCGGGCCGGCCAGTGGATTGAGATCTTCAGCAAGTTCTCGGGGTTCTTCCAGCGCGTTCGAGTACTGAAGACCCAAATCGAGTTTCCGAACGGCGCTCGCGTTCTGGCGCTTCCGGCCCTGGCGGTCCGGAGCCGCGGCGGCACGGTCATCCTCGATGAGTATGCGTTTCAGAAGTACGACCAGGACGTATGGGACGCCATCGCGCCGGCGGCCGACCTCGATCCCGACCTGCGCATCATCATCATCTCGACGCCGTTCGGGGCCCGCGGCCTGTTCTACGAGATCTGGGAAGATCCGCACGGGCAGTTTGGTGACTGGTCGCGTCACAAGGTCACGATCCACGACGCGGTCGCCGAGGGCTTCAACGTCGACGTCGACTCGCTGCGCTCGAAGTACTCGGACAACTCGTTTGCGCAAGAGTTCGAGTGCGTCTTCGGGACCGATGAGGACCAATACTTCGGGCACGAGCTGCTCGTCACAAGTCAGGTCGCCGAGCTGCCAAGTGGCTGGCAGCTCTATGGCGGCCTGGACGTCGCGAGCGCGGCCGACGGGACGGTGCTAGCGCCCCTGGTCAAAGACGCGAGCGATGAGGAGCGCGTCCGGAGGGTCATCGACGAGCCTGTGCTCATCAAAGAGCCGGGCAAGCGCAAATCTCAGCAGGAGCAGTTCGAGGAGGTCTGTAGGATTCTCGACCGCGACCCCTATGAGCGCCTGGCCGTCGACGCGATGCGCAACCCCTGGATGGGCGAGGAGCTCGTCAAGAAGTATACCCATGTCGATGCGTGGGGCGTGCATGAATGGTCCACCGAGGACACCGCCGCGTTCAGCAACATGAAGCGCGATATGGAAACCGGCGTCCTGAAGTTCCGCGCCTCGGTGCGGATGCAGCGCGCGCTGAGCCGCATCCAGCGCCAATACCGCTCGAACAAGACCGTAAAATTCTTTGCTCCTCGAAACGCCGAGGGCCACGCCGACGAAGCGTTCGCCGCCATGCTGGCTTACTGGGCGAGCGACTCGAAAGATGACTTCTGCGTGCTGTGAGGCCGCGATGGGCTTTACCTGCAAAGGCGAAAAGGCGAATGGGGAGCCCTGTACGGCCCCGCTCAAAGAGCCCGGGTATTGCCACCATCATAAGGACCAGGCCCCCGATCTCGACCCGGACGTTCTGTGCGTGAAGTGCGAGTCTCAGCCGGCCGAGCGCTATGGCTGGTGCAAGTCGTGTGAGCCGCTGACGCCGCGCGAGAAGGCGTTCGTTGACGAATATGTCCTGTGCCTCAACGGCGCCGCGGCCGCGCGTAAGGCCGGCTATTCGCCGGACAGCGCGCGCCAGCGGGCCTATGAGATTCTCGAGCGGCCGCGCGTGAACATCGCCAAAGACCATCTGCTCAAGCCGCGCGCCATGTCGGCCGACGAGGTCCTGGCGCGCGTGAGCGCCATAGCTCGAGGCGACACGTCGGGCTTTCCCGACATCGACAAGGTCAATGCGATCAGCGTGATGAACGCTATTGACGCGCTCCTCAAGCTCCACGGGCTCTATGAGGAGAAGATCAACCACAAGATTGGCCTCGACGACGATGCAGAGCGGCTTATCCGCTCGCTCATGGGCCTGGAAGCACCGGGGCAATGATGGGCATGTTCAGTGCACTCAAGGCGCTCTTCGGGCGCAACAGCCAGCCGACGGGCGCGGGGAGCAACGTCGAGAACGGTGTGCGGTTCCTATTCGCCGATTACTCGAACGCCGGCCTGAGCGAGCCCGACATTCTGGACGCTGTGCATGAGAACCCGGCCTTCTGGGCGTGTCTTAACGTGGTCGCGACGAGCATCGCGGCCGCCAACATCTACGTCACCCGCGGCGGGCGAAAAGAGCCCACGCACCGCGTCAACGCCATCCTGCGCCGTCCGAACAAATTTCACGGCCGCACCATCTGGATGTGGATTGTCGCGAGCTATCTACTCGCCCTGGGGCGCGTCTATATTTTCAGGCTGCCCGACGACTCGCTGATTCCGCTGTCGCCGACCCACGTACAGGAGTGGGGTAACGGCCTGGTGACCGTGCAGTTCGGCGGGGTGATGTTCACCGACGTCGAGGTCGACAAGGACATCGTGCGCATAACGCTGCCGGATCTGCGTCAGCCGTACACCAGCGGCACGGGACTTGGAAGCGCGCTTGCCCAAGAGATCGACATCTCCGACGCGGCCGCCAAGCATGAGGCCGGCCACCTCAAAAACCACGCGCGTCCGGACATGGTGGTCAACTACCAGGAGCTCTCCAGCGAAAACCTAATTAAGGTCGAGGCGAAGTGGAAGGGGAAGCACGGGGGCCCGTCGAAGAGCGGCATGCCGCTGTTCACGAATGCGACGAACGTGATCGTGCAGCCGCTCACTTCCAGCTTCAAGGACCTCGGCCTCATCGAACTGCGCGACCACTCGGCCGACGTCGTGCGCGAGACGTGGGGCATCCCACCGGAGATTCTGGGCGACATCAAAGACGCCAACCGCGCGACCGTCGACGCCGCCGACTATCTCTACAAGAAGAACGTCGTCGCGCCAAAGCTGAAGATCATCCTCGAGGAGCTGTCTCTCAAGCTACTGCCGCTGCTCGCCCACGACGGTGAGCAGCTCGAGCTAGCATCCGACAGTATCGTGCCAGACGACAAGGAGTTCCTCCTGCAGGTGGCTCGGCGCTTTCCGGACGCGTTCATGGTCAACGAAATCCGCGAGATCGCCGGGCGCCCGCCCGTCGAGGAGGGCGACGTCTCCTACGAGAGCGGCTCGCCGATGACCGTCAAGGCGGAGCCACTGCCCCAGCCGGCCAGTCGGTCGGCCAGGCCGATGATGGTCGCCGGCCGCGGCGGGAGCCTCGCCGAGGAAATCCACTTCGGGCGCCTGTTCAAAGAGATTGATGCCGCTGACAAACGGAGAGCCGCATGAGCCTCAGCATTCGAAAGCGCCAGGCGCCCGCCGCCCCGGGCGAGCAGGCCGATCCGGACATCGTCCGCCTCGACTTCGACATCCAGACGCGTGCCGCGACCTCGGACCTTCCCGACAACACCGTGCGCGCCATCATCAGCACCGAGGACGTCGACCGGTACAACACGATCTTCAGAAGCGACGGGATGGATGCCGAGGCTTATATGAAGAACCCGGTCGTCTTCTTTAATCACGCCTCGTGGACGCTCCCCATCGCGCGCAGCATTCGGCTCGAGCGGGCGCAGGACGGCATTCAAGCCGATATCCAATTTGACGCCGAAGACGACGTCGCGATGCAGATTTATGGGAAGATCAAGCGGGGCTTTTTGAACGGCGTCAGCATTCGCGCCCGCATCCTCGAGCGCAGCTATGACGAGCAGCGTGACGTCACCATCTATCTGCGCTGGGAGCTCATGGGCGTGTCCATTGTGGGAATCAATGGCAACGGCAATGCGGTGGTGACACAGCGCGATGCGTTGGGCGCCAAGATGTGCGAGCGGGCCCTGTGGCAGCAATTCCGACTGATCGCCTGCGCGCCGGCCGCGCTCGAGCGACTCGCCGAGCTCGCCGGCGTAGGCTTCGAGCTCGATGAGGACGCCGGCGCCGTCACAATCGACGAGAGCCAGCGACAGGCGCCCGAGACCGCGTTTGACGCCGACAAGATGCGCGCGGTGCGCGATGCGATCGACGCCATGCTCGCCGGCGGCGAGGAGCCGGCCGACGAATATGACGCGGCCGACGTCGACGACGGCGAGGCCCGCGAGGCGCCAAAGGCGCCCCCGGCCAACGAGGCCAACGAGGCCAACGAGGCCGACGATACCGACGATACTCTTACCAGGCTGATGCGTCAGCTCGACGGCGAGCAGACCAGGCAGCACCAACCCGAGCATGACCAGATCGACCCGAGTCGATTGCTGGCGGAGC
Source organism: uncultured delta proteobacterium (assembly GCA_963697525.1). Lineage (GTDB taxonomy): Bacteria > Myxococcota_A > Bradymonadia > Bradymonadales > Bradymonadaceae > Bradymonas. Next base: position 2,746,446 of record OY969087.1, on the reverse strand, counting down.
TCAAATAACCGCGGGAGACCGCACCCCCACACAAGGGACACCGATGAGCAAGCATAAGATGATGATGATCGGCAGCCTCACGGCGCTCGGCGAGCTGGCCCTGGGCCGGGGCGGCGAGCAGTTCGACCCCCGCGATACGCTGTGCCGCGGCGCGATGGCGATGCCCCACCACGCGTTCGCCTTCCGCGACGAGCCCGGCGACGACGAGGGCGACGAGACCCGCGGCGCCGGCGAGAGCGAGCTCGACAAGCTCAACCGCCACATCGATGCGCGCGTGGAGGCGCAGGTCGAGGAGCGCATGGCGACGCGCGAGAGCGAGCTCGTGCAGCGCTTCGCGGCCCACACTCCGAGTCGCACCTCGCCCTGGATCGACTACGACCCCAGCCGCGTGGAGATCGCCGGCGCGACCCCCGAGGCCCGCGCTCGCAAAGCCAAGGCGGTACGGCATTGGGTGGAAGCCGCGCTGCGCTCGTGGCAAAAAGAGGAGCGCGTCGGGGACCTCACCAAGTACGTCGACAAGGAGTTCGCCAAGCGCATTCTCGAGCCTCATCTGAGCGAAACCCGCGCGGCGCCGATCGCGCACTCGACGGATGGCGGCGACCAGGTCCTCGAGCAGCCCCTCTACGAGGAGATCATCAACCTTCTGCGTCCGCACCTGGTGATCACCGAGCTCGGCGTGACCATCGTGCCGATGACGAGCAAGACTCTCGATCTTCCGCGGGAGAAGTCGAAGGCGACGTTCTCCTACGAGGCCGAGGCCAGCCATACCGATTCCCAATATGACTTCGACCAGAAGCAGCTGGTCGCGAAAAAATTGATGGGGACCGTCCCGGTGACCAACGACTTCCTGGCGATGAACCCGCGGGCGACGAGCGCATGGATCACCGCTCGGATGATCGAGGACTTCGCGGTCGAGATGGAGCGTGCGGTGATCGACTCAAAAGCCGGCGGCCCCGAAAGCCTTTTCAGCGGCATTGCGGCGGCCAACAAACTCGAGCATACGGCGGCGGCCGGGAAGGTGAGCGATCTTACCGCCCACGAGCAAAAAATCCACGCGTTGGTCGAGGCCGTCGCCGACGAGGCGGACGCGAAGAACGTCCCCCTCAATCGCATCAAGGTGCTATGCGGGCTGAAATACAAGAACTGGCTGAAGCGCCAGCGCTCGGGCGGCTCGCGCATTTTCCCGGAGGTGCGCGGCGATACGCCCATGCTCGACGAGTTCCCGCTTCTGGTGTCGACCCTGATCGGCAACAGCTACGACGATTCGGGCGATGGGGATAGCGACGAGACGCGGCTGTTTGCCGGCGATTTCTCGGCCTATTGGCTGGGCATCCTGATGAAGATGCAGTTGGACATCAGCCCCCATGAGCTGTTCAGCGACGACGAGTCGGTCTTTCGGATGAAGGGCCATCATGACGGCGGAGTCACCCGCGGCGAGCATCTCTCGGTCTTGAGCACCGACATCAGCAGCTAATCGGCCACCCGCTGATTGGCGCTGCCTGGGGGCGAAAGCCCCCGGGCATATGCCCTTTTCCCGACTACTGAACAAGCGAGCAGACCATGGCAAAAGTCCGAGTCAGAATCGTCGCCGGCCGAAAGCAGCACTCCATCAAGATTCTCGACGAGAAGGTCGCGAAGAAGCGCGACGACGTCGAAATCTTGGGCCCGGCCGACGAGAAGCCCAAACCCGAAGGCGACCAGGCCGACGGCGACCGCAGCGCGCGCATCACGGCCGCCCTCGAGGAGGGCGACTACGACAAGATGTGCGAGCTGCTCGGCGAGCTCACCGGCGAAAAGGTCGGCCGGCCGAAAAAGCCGGAGGTCGTCGACGCCCTCAAGGCGCTGCTCGAGGAGTAAGCCGTGGCGCTCGAAGATTTCGCGCTGACAACGCTGTCGCGGGTCAAGGGGGACCTGCAGATCGACGACGCCGACACCACCCATGACGCGTATCTCGAGGACGCTATCACCGACGTCAGCGACGAGTTTCGCCGCCTGGTCGACCGCGCGATCCATTATGACGCGGCGGCCGTGGCAAAGCTCGGCGTGGAACCGGGAAGCAAGCGTCTGACGCTCACCGACCACCGACCGGTGGTTTCGGTCACGAGTATCACCTTCGATGGCGGCGCCGTCGCCGCGGCTGACTACGAGCTCGAGAGCGGCGAGCGTGGGTGGATTCGGCATAAGTCGGGCGCCTGGCCGGCATCGACGGTGATCACCGGCGGCAATATCGACCCGCACCCCGAGCAAGCCCAGCTGCTCTACGAGGTCACCTATGAGGGTGGCTGGATTACGCCGGCGCAGGACGCCGCCGGCGTCGGCACCCGCAACCTCCCGCGCGACATCGAGCGTGCGGTTATCCGCGCCGTCGTCAACGAATTTCGACAGCGCGGCCGCGACGAGACGATCACGAGCATGACGGTGCTCGGCGATAGCTGGCAGCGCCAGCGCGGCAGCGACGGCGCCGGCGGGCGCCTCGAACGCGTGGCGGGACGCTACCGCGAGGTGACGGTCTTGTGAGTGAGTTTGCCTCCGAATACGAAAGCACGATCGATGTCGAATCGGTCACCGCCGAAGACGACTACGGCAAGAAGACCTACGCCGCCGCGCGCCAGGTCGCCTGCAAGATCCGCTCGGTGCATGGCGGGTCCATCCGGATTGACGGCGTGATCTACGAGGCGCAGCACGTCATCAAATGCGATGAGCTCGTCGAGCTCGACGACCGCATCACCTTACCCGACGGCACCCAGCACGAGCCCCAGGCAGTGGCGAGCTCGTCGTCCGACGGCACGACCGTCTGCAGGATTGTGCTTTGAAGCTCATCGACAACGCAAAAGAGCGAATCCTCGAGGCCCGTGACGGCGCCATCGAGGCGGTCGCCAAGGCCGTGCTCGAGCGCGCTCAGTCTCTCGTGCCCGAGGAGTCGGGCCACCTGAAATCGACCGCCGGGCTTCGCCTCGAGGAAGCCCGCGCGATCGTGCTCTACCAGGCGCATTATGCGCCCTATGTCCACGAGGATGAACGCAGCGCGGGCTACAAGTGGCTCGAGCGAGCCGCCGACGAGATCGGCGTCAAAGAGCGGCTCGCCGCAGAATTCAAGGCTCGACTGTGACGAACTTCGAGGATCTCATCAGCGACTACCTGCGCGGCCTGGTCGGCTTCGACGCGAGCTTTGTCTTTCCGGGCGCCGAGCGCGACGGCGATCAGGTGCCCGACCGCGCCATTTTCTGCGCGGCCTACGGCGGCCAGCCTCCGGAGGGCGAGTACTCGAGCAGCAAGTCGATACACAGGGTCTCGGTGCAGGTCAAAGTGCGCGGCGCATGCGGGGACCAGCGGGACGCATATGAGCTGGCCGGTGACGTCTACGCCGCGCTGACCTATGCAAAGCCGGCCGGCGCGTGGCTCGTGCGGGCCAAGGCGCCACCGATTCGCCTGGCGCCGGACAAGAAGATGCGATGGAAGTGGTCGGTCAATGTGACCGTTATGGCATACGAATAACCCCAACTGAGGGATAGACAATGGGCGCAGGAAAAGACGCATCCGTACAGGTCTCGGCCGATGATGCCGCCTACAGCGACTGTGGCGGTTTCAACTCGAGCATCGACGAGTCGGTCAAAGACCTGGACGTCACGGAATATAACGACGGGTCCAACCAGCGCATCCCCGGGCTGATGGATGGGCAGTTCACCATCGACGGCAACCGCGACCCGGCCAACGCCGGCCAGGTCATTCTGGATACCGCGTTTCGCGCCGGCACCAACGTCTGGGTCAAGATCTTTCCCGACGGCGCGAGCGGCGTGAAAGCAGAGTGTCTCGTCACCAACCGCAAAATCGACCCTCCCGTCAATGACAAGGTGACGGTCAAATACACGATGAAGCTCGCCAACGGCGACGTCACCGACGTCTAATCTGCCTGACCCGAGAGGTGCGCCATGGGCGCAAGCGCAGCTTATAATACCGACCTCGAGGTCACCGGGGCACCAATCCCGCTGACCAATGAGGCGATGAGCGACACCGGGGATGGGCTCACCTGGGAGGTGAGCACGGCCGCCAAGGACATCCTCGATTGGGCGACGGCGCTCGTCGTCGAGGTGTCCACCGACGGCGGCGCTACCTGGAACGCGGTCGCGCCGAATAGCATCGATTGGCTCGTCGGCCGCATCACCTTCGGCGCGGACCAGTCGGCCAATCAGGTGCGCGTGTCCGGCAAGTACCGGCCGCGCTACCGCGTGGCGCGAGGCCGCAACGCCCCCATCGAGGGCACCGTCAAAGACCTCGATGCCTCGCACTACAAGAAGAAGTCGATGCAGCGTGAAGCCGGGCTCATGGATGTGAAGGGCGAGATCGACACGCTCGACATCGTCGGCGACCCGCTGGACGGAAGCGGCGGCGCCGAGAAGACGCTCGAGCAGATATTTCGCGACGGGGAGCATATCGTCATCAGCGTCAACCCCCATCCCGACGATCACCCGACCTACACACAGCGCGCGATCATTCAGTTCACCCAGCGTGCGCTGCAGCTGCCCGTCTCGGATATCATCAGCAAAAAGCTCGCCTGGTCGGGCGCCGCCGAGCGCGATGTCAACGGCAACCAGGTCGTGTTCACCGAGCGCCTGTAAGCGTTCACGCTTTCCCCGATTCGTTCACCAATCACCCGCACTTGTCACGAGGACATCATGAGCACCGATCAGCAAATCCAAGACGCTAAGGGCCGCCTCTTCAGCTCCCGCTCGTACCACGGGCCCACGGTCGACGTGCATTTCGACGACGCCGACGTCGTGCTCGAGGTGCGCGCCCCGATGGCCAAATATGACCTGGAGGGCGCGGCGCTGAAGTTCGAGAAGCTCTTGCTCGAGTGCGTCCACCTCAAGGGCACCGGCGTGCCCTTCTTCACCAAGCATGACCTCGGCGCCCTGAAGGAGTCGGCCGCGCATCCGGACGGCATCGTCAACCGGCTGACCAAGGCGATCCAGAATGTCTATAAGGGCGTCAAAGAGACGACCGACGAGGAGGCCGAAAAAAACTAGTCGCGTCGGGGCGCTACCCCTACTGGATCATCAGTAAGGCAATGGACTATGCGAAGCGCCCCGACGAGATTCTCGATGAGTGGGACGTCCAGGACGTCCTTGAATTTTTCGCCTTCCAACGACTGCAGCAAAAGGAGCTAGAGGGTGGCTGAAGACCTCGGCACATTGGAGCTCGGCATCGGGGCGGACATCTCGCGCGCCGAGGGCGACCTCGACCGTCTCGAGTCGAAGCTTCACAAGCTGCAGTCGGAGGCGAGCCAGGGTATCGACGTCGGCACGAACTCCGGCGGCGGTGGCGGCGGTGAGCTCAAGGGCATGAATGCCGAGCTCGAGACGTCTGGCGACCTCATGGAGATGCTGCCCGGCAAGGCCGAGCTCGCCGCCGGCGGCGTCGCTGCGCTGGCAGTCGGCGCGGGCGAGCTCACCAGCAAGCTGATCGAGGCCTCGGCCGAGCAGGCGCGCCTCGCCAAAGAAATCACCCGGGGCGCGGCCGCCGCCGGCATTTCCGTGCAGCGCTACCAGGAGCTGCGCGGCGTGTTCGGCGAATTCGGCGCCGACGAGCATGACGTCAGCGATGCGATGGGCACCCTCGCCGACCGCCTGCAGCAGGCCGAGCAGGGCTCGCAGGATGCCACACAGAGCTTCACGTCGCTGGGCGTGTCCGTCGCCGACCTGAAGGGCATGCGGCCCGACGAGATATTTTTGACGATGGCCGACGCCGTCGCCAAGTCGAAGGACCCCACCAAGTCGCTCGCATCGGTCACCGCGCTTTTTGGCGATGACATGGCCAGAAAGCTCATGCCACTGCTGCGCCAGGGCCGCGCCGGCTTCGAGGCGTACAGCAAGGCGCTGCATGACTCGGGCGTGATCATGAGCGATGAGGCGGTCCATTCGTCAAAAGCCCTGTCAAGGGAGATGGACAGGTTCCATAGAGGAGTGAAGGGGGCAAAGAATGGAATTGTATCTTTTTTCACTCCTGCCATTACAGGAGGAATGAAGGCGGTAAACGGCTTTCTATATGCGATTGGGCTGGTCGGAAGGAAGGCCCCGTCAGATACCAAGAAGGCAGCAGATGGCTTGAAGGGGATCGGAGATAGCGCGCGGGGGGCCAAAAGGGATGTCTCTGACCTGATCGGAAAACTCGATAAGATGAAGGGTTACGACTTCAGTGTCGTGCTGGCCCAGGGGAATGCCTATACGGCTGGAAGCAAAGTCGACAGTTCCCTGGCAGAAAAAAAGAAGAAGCTCGTTGAGAAACGCAATCAGATTCTCGGCGGGGTGCGTGTGATTGCCGGGGCGCGGGTGAGCTCGGAAGACCAAAAGCGCCTCGTCGACATCAACCGCCAACTGGTTGAGTTGCAGCGCGAGCGAATCGGCAACTCCGACACCGTGCGCCTCAAGATGGCGCTGATTGCTCAGGCCCAGGGTGACCAGCTCGATAAAGAGCGCGAGATCAGCGCGATGGAGGTGCAGCGCGCGAGCACCACCGACAGCGTCACCAAGCGCAATATCGACATGCAGATCAAGTCGTTGCAGCTCGACGAGCAGCGCCAGCGAAAGATCGCGCAGCTCCAGCTGCAGATGCTCGCCGTCAACGATATCGAGGGCCTGACGGCGGATACCAAGGAAAAGCTGCGCCATCGGCTGCAGCAGCAGATTGACGCCGAGCGCGAGCTCATCGCCAATAAAAAGAAGGCGCTCGAGCTGGATACGAAGTCGGCGAACGCCAAGGACCGCAAGAAGTCCGCCGGCCCAGCCGGGCCGTCGGTGACCGACAATCTCGACCAGATCCTCGGCACCGCTCAGGCAAGCGCCGAGCTCACCGCGGCGCATGGTGCGCAGGTCGAAAAGGCCCAGCAGCAGGCATCGCTCAAGAAGCTGCAGCTCGACCAGCTCGAGCGCCAGCTCGGCATGGAGGGCAAGCTCACCGATCTGCAGCAAGCGCAAATGCAGCTCGAGCTGGTCAAGCAGCAGATCAAGAGCGGCGCCCTCAAAGGACTCGACGCGGAGATTGCCCGCGACAAGGCGCTGCTCAATATCAAGCGGGCCCAGACCGACGAGGACAAGGCGCAGGCCGACGCCGAAAAGCAGAAAAATCGACAGCTCGCCTCGGATATCCAGGCGGGCATTTCGATGGTGGGCCAGCTCACCAGCCAGATGGCCGAGCTAGGCCAAGCCTCGCAGCAGGCCCAAAAAGAAATCAGCGGCGCGTTTCAGGCGGCCGCCGGCGGCGCCGAGCTCGGCGCCGGCATCGCCAGCAAGGACCCGATGAGCATCATCCAGGGCGCCGGCGGTTTGATCTCCGGGCTGATGCAGATGTTCGGCGGCGGCTCGAGCCCGCGCCACGTAAATCGACGCCGCGAGGAGGACGACTTTATTCGGCGCCTGGTCAAAGAGCAGGCCGACAAGCAGGTGCTCGGCACCCAATACACGATCATCGATGCGCGTGGGCCGGACAATACCTCGCAGGGCAGCCACCAGTATGACTTCACCGCGCTCATGGACGGGCTGCGAGACCAGCATGGCATCGACCTTCGCCAGCTTCGGAACCACTAATGGGCCTCGGCTTTAGCTCATACGGCATCCTGCGCGTGCTATGGCCGCTGGCCGTCACGTCGTCGAATCAGGACCTCGTGGTCAGCGAGGATAGCGCAGCCCGCACCGACACGTTCAGCATCCCCGCCGGCGACTACTATCAGCACAATGATGCCTCGATGGTCGCCGGCGGCCGGGCGGGACTGCTCGCGGAGCTCGTCTCTCAGTTAAACGCATCGGCTACCCTGGCCGGAACCTATGCGGTGGCCGCCGCCACCCCGGCCGGCTCGTCTCTCTCCCACAGCGGCATCGCGCTCACAGCGACCGGCATCACCGATTTCACGCTCGAGTTCTCGGCCGCTGGCACGACCATCAACCCCCGCTGGCTCGGCTTCGGCTCGAGCCCCGGCGACCAGCAATCGACGGGCCTCGCCCTCGCCTCGCCCTACTCCCTCCTCGGCGCATGGCAGACCCCGCATGCTGCGAGCGACGAGCGCGACCAGCCCGAGCACACGGTGCTATCATCGGGCAAGGGCTGGGAGGCTGCGCACAATGAGTGGGACGGCGTCGGGCTCCCCCGGCAGATATTCGTGCGCGCGCTGTACGCCGCGCATATCCTGCGCGGCCGCGGCGGCCACGCCGGGCATGCCGCCGACGCGGGCCTCCCGGTCGGCGACATCAACAACGCCTTCGAGGACTTGTGGTGGGCGGCCGTCGGCGAGGAGCTCCTGGTCATCTATGAGGAGGGCGACCAGGACCTGCAGGTCGACACGCATCCCTATGAGCTCTGCAAGCTCAAACCCAAAGACAAGCTCTTTGGCCACCTCAAGCCCGTCGAGCGCGGCGAGCGCTACGACCTTCGGTTTGACCTACTGGTCGACCCCACCGCCTCGGCCTACGACGACCCATGAGACGCTACTGCACGGCTATCCACGTGGAAGGGATCGGCGCGGCCGACGGGACCGGCGCCGCCGGCGGGACGCTTTTTGCCACGCCGAACTCGATGCTCTTGTCCGCTGGCGATGCGGGGTTCGACTGGACACCCCGGCTCAAGATGCCGTCGTCGGGCGGCGAGGATTCCACCGATCCGTTCTCGGCGCGTTTCAGTCGCTCGTCGTTTCAGTTCGAGCTGCACGGGCATGACGACGTCGTCGAGATGTTTCTGCATGAGGCCATCCGCGCCGCCGGCGAGCTGCAGGCGGAGGTCACCGCGGCGGCGACCACCATCGACGCCGGCGTTTCCGGACTCGCCGGCGCCGTCTACCTCGAGCAGGAGACCATAATCCTCGGCGCCGACCAGGGCGACGGGACCTATACCGGATGCACCCGCGGCGCTTACGGGTCTCGCGCCACGCCGCATGTCGTCGGCGTCAACGTCTACGATGAGGTGCGCGAGTGGCCTGGTCGGGTCGTCACGCTCTATACATACTTTTTCAAGACCGGCCACCTCGAGCCCAGATGGAGGGGCAAGATCTCGCCTCAGTCGGACATCGAGCAGCGGGCGATGGTCCTGCATCTGCCCTGCACGGTCGCCGACGCCGGCAATGAGCAGGTCCGGCTCGGCCGCTTCCAGCCCACCGTCCGCACCGAGTTCGCCTATCGCGAGCTCGCCGGCGCGCGCGACATCGTCGGGCAGAAGGCCAGCTTCTTGACGCCGACGGTGACCAAGCCCACGGCCACCGAGCAGGCCGCGGGCTATTACTCGAGCGCCCTGCAGATCGGCCACGAGGTGGTCAAGGCCCACGTCGGCATCGAATCCGACGACGAATATCGGTTCGTCAACCTGGATGGCGGCGTATTGCTGCGGTCCAATTCCGAGATCGAGCCAATCAAAAATCAGGGCGGCCCGCTCTTCACCCACCGAACCCAGCGGGTCAGCGAAGTCTTTGCGGTCGACAAGAGGCAGAATTTTTCGAGCATCTATGCGCTCGATGAGGTCGGGGCCACCTGGTACAAATATCACCCGGCCGCCATCTGGGCATGCCTCAAGCTCAGCACCGGCAGCGACACGGCAGACCCCGACAACTTCGATGTGCTCCGGGGCCCGTGGGCGATGGATGCCGCGTGGCAATTCGAGGACGATATCGTCTCGACGGTCTGGACGCTCATCGATGAGACCCCATATCTCGCCAGAGTAGAGCAGCTTGTCCTTGGATATGATCAGCAGCCCGCCGCCATCGAGCGGGAGCTGCAGCAGCTCCTGCGCAATCATGGCCTGATGGAGGGAATCAATCCCGACGGCACCAAGACATTGCGCCGCCTGGGCTTGCCGGATATCGATATCGTCGCGACGGCGCTCGACAACGAAATCGCGCCTATCCCGAGCGACCGGCTCGGCCAGGCGAGCGGCCGGTCGTCGTCGGTCGATACGGTCGAGGCCATCATCGGCAAGCTCCCATGGCAGGACGGCGAGCCCTACGAAATCGACGTGCGCGATTCCGCCACATTCCGCAGCTCGAAGCTGCAGCAAAATCCGGATACCCGCGTCGATTTCACGACAATCCCACGAGACCGGCCGAGGATGGCGGTCAGCCTTCTGGAGTCGACCGCGCTCGTGCAAAACCGAGCGCTTGCCCGCGTGCCGGTGCGCGTCAACGATCATGTGGATACCGGCGCAGATCTCACCGTCGGCGGTTACTGCACGATCGCCGATCTCCCGCTCAAAAAGCCCTATCTAGTTGACCATACGGGCACACGCATTTCGACGACGTCGGGCAATGTGATGTGGCTATGCCAGATTATCGGACGGGAGTATCTGCCTGGAAAGCGCGCCTATAACCTGACTCTGCTTGTCATGGGGGGCGCCGTGGTGAGATGGCGCGCGCCGGCCGCCGAGATCTCCGGGTATACCGATTACGGCGATGGAACATCTCGCTTCGACATCACCGAGTTCGCGTGGGGTGGACAGGGGGCGCTGCAGAAAAGCGACGGCGATCGCTTCACCGCCGGCGATGATATCATGGTCACGACCAAGACCGGAGCCCTCTACGAGAGCACGATCTTCGAGGTCACCGCCGCGACGAGCACCAGCCTCACAGTGACGGGCACGCTCTCGGCCGGCGCCCCGTCGAGCGGATGGGACAAGCACATCCTCGAGCTCGCCCATCTCGATACGGACGCAAGCGGCGAGGGTTACGCCAATGACGGGCTCGCAGGCGCCTACCCCAATATTCACCGCATCTACGTGTTTCTGGCGCAAAGCCCGACATCGCCAGGCGGGACAGCGAGCCTGGGCGATGTGGACGCCGACGCCGATGTCTATGGATGAGTCTATTTGTCGATTTCGACTTGGGCGACATCCGGATAGAAAAAAGTCGACTCCGCCCCGTCAGATTTCGCGGCGGTGAGTCTGAGCGTCACGCTGTACTTGCCCGGGTCGAGTCCCGAAAGCCAGCTCATCGGAATGTCGACCAGCGTAAAAAAGGGCGGGCTTTCATGCTTTTGAATCGCAATGCGCGCCTTTCGCGCGGTCCTGTCCTTGCCGTCGACATGAATAAAGACGTCGGCGTTCGAGACGGTCCATTCCTTGGCATCGTCTCCCATCGTCACAGTGACGAACATCGGCGGGCTGTCGGGACTGATTTCAGCTTGCCATAGAGGATTCGGTGTCAGTTCGACGTTTGCGATCTCAGGCCCGGAACGGGCTCCATAGGCGTCATAATCGACCAGCCCGCCGCCGCCGGCATCGGTCCCAACATCGACCTGGCCACCGGCCGGGCCGGCATCGCCACCACAGGCGCAAAGCGAAGCGACTAAAGTCACGAGTAGCGCCATCGATAGAGTACGCATCTTGGACCCCTTGGGTTCGCGGGTTGGACCCTGATCGTAGCAAAAGACGCGCCCAGGCGCACGGGTAATCATGGCTGGTATCTTCGACGGGACTGACTTCATCCCCCTGGATGATGGCTACTGGGGGGACGGCGCGACCGACGCGACCACCCGCACGCTCAGCACCCGCGGTGAGAATCAGCTCGAGGGCAATGCTGTCCACCTGCGCGGCCGGGTCGCCGACAAGCTATGCTACGACCCGTGGTGCGACACCGCGGCGCCGGCGCCCGTCACCTCCTACGATTGGTCGGCACGCTTTTGCAAATGGCATCAGCTCGTGCCCGGCAAGACCTCGGTGACCGTCGAGGCCTACGGCGCGATTGACCTGCCGGGCGGCGCCTACGACGGCAAGTTCGTCGCAAAGCTCGACGTCTACGCCTTCGTCGGCGGCGACATGGGGGTCGCGGCCTCGAGCGGAGTGGTGGCGTGGACTGAGGCCGAGGGCAACGTCCACACGATCACCGTCGACCTCTCGGACTCTCCGCTCGAGGGCGCCCAGCAGGTGGTCCTGGTCGTCTGGCTCAAAAGCGACCAGGAGGACATCGGCAAAAACAGCGGCACCCTCACCAAATCGGACCGCAATTTCTGGAGCCCCGACGCGACCGTCGCCGGCGCCACCGATGCGACGACGGTCTGGCGCATCACCACCGCCACCGGCCTGAATGATACCGTGGTGCCGCTGTTCCCGCGCAGCGACGGCGACGTCGCCGCGTTCGAGCCGGAGATTCCTTGGGATGATGGCTCGACGGTCGACGTCGACGTCGCGCAGCTATCCTGCTTCTACGAGGAGGGCTGGGCCATCGTCGACACCTATGACCCGGACGCCCAGGGCACGACGTGGGTGCGCAAAGACTATACCGAGATGGAGGCGCAGCTCCCCGTCCTCGGCCGGCATACGAGCGGGCACGGCATCAACATCGACGCAAACTACACAGAGCCCGAGACCGTGGCCATCGGCCCCACAGGCCGGCCCCAGCCCGACGCGACCTGGACGGACAACCGCTACCCGCGATGGATGCCGGTCAGGGGCGACGCCGGCGGCGAGCTCGACTCCTGGCTCGTGCGACTGCGCGGGACCTCGAGCAGGCTCGAGCTTACCGGCTGGCTCTCACTCACCTATATCGTCGGCGATATCTACCGAGGCGCCCTCGAGCAATACGTGCGCTGGCTCGCCGATGTGTCTATCACCGCGAGCGTCACGCAGCTCGCCGCCGGCCAAGCGTGGGCGGCCGCCGCGGCGGCCGTCTCGGAGACGACCAAGATCACACGCGCGCCGATCTTCGACCTCGGCTATCACCAGTCGAGCCCACTGCTGTGTGGCCAATACCTCGCCTGGCACGGCGAGGACGAGCTCATCGCGAGCGCCGCCGAGAAGATGACCTTTCGTGAGGGCCAGATCTACAAGACCGATTTCGACGTGCTCGTCCCGTTTTCGGTGACGCTGTCCGTCGCTGCGGCCGACGTCGACCGCGCCGACCCCTGCAGGGTAACGCTCGAGTTCGAGCCCATCGCCGCCGGCGACGTCACGAGCGAGTGGACCTCGGCCGCCCCGACGCTCTCCAACATCCGCTGCGCGCTCGTCGCCTGCAGCGTCATCGAGCACGCGAGGTTCTAGCCGTGGGCATCACCATACCAACAACGCGCGAGAAGGCCGACACCGTCGACCTGCGCACCCGCTCGGAGATCGAGGCCGCCGACTGGCAGGCCCTCGCCCAGGCCGAGCACTACGATTATGCATGGGCTGGCAAGCGGTTGGGCGGCCGCGTATTCGATCCGGAGGCGACCTCGGACTCGGCACCCTACGTCCAGACGAGCACCACGGCCGCGAGCGGGGACCTCACGACGACCAGGCCGCTCGGCCGACTCGACCGCGTGCTGCAGGACACCAGCGCCAACGCATCTATCGCAGTCAGCGTGAGCGTCTGGGGCGCCGCGGTCGACTTCCGCGCCCGCATCTACAACGACGCGACGTCAGCGCTCATCGCCACACTCAACCCGATCAGGTCCTCGACCACCCCGGGCAAGGCGACCGACACCGCCTACATCACGCTCGCCGACACCCAGGACACCGCCGGCGACCCGGCGATGCTCTACGTCGTCGAAGACTGGGGCAGCACCAACCCAGGCGCCGACATGATGTCGGTGAGCTGGGTGAGCGGCTACGAGGCGGTGCCCACGGATGGTAGCCGGCTACCCAGCGGCATCCCTTTTGTGCCGACGTCTATCTCCGGCGCCGCGCTGTGGCTGGATGCCTCGGATTCGTCAACGCTTTGGCAGGACGCCGCGGCTTCGACTCCGGCAGCTAACGGGGACGCTGTCGCCCTCTGGCAGGACAAGAGCGGCAACGGCAACGACGCCGTCCAGACGACGAGCAGCGACCGTCCATCGGTGGCCAGCGGCCGCCTGCAATTTGATGGCACTACAAATCACTTCACTGTTGCCGATGACGCATCCTACAAGGCGAGTGAGCTGACGGTATTCTTCGTCGCCCAGCTCACCGGCTCCACCGGCAACTATCGCGGGATGATCGGCTATCTCCACGACAATTCCTACAGCGGCACCCCTTATTGGGATTGGGCGATGTTCCAGCTTAGTAATGGGACCATCGATCTGCCGGTAGGTAGCAGCTATTCGTTCAACGCCTACACGCCCGCCTGGAACAACCACAACGTCTACAGCTATGAGACGTCACCTCGTAAGATCTGGGAAAATGGCATGCTGAAGGCGGACGGCTCCGATGCGGTGGTGCCATATCCCAATGCCACGTCGCTGTGGATTGGCGGCGACCCCGCAAGTCAATGCTGGTCCGGCTACATCGACGAGATATTGATATATACGCGCACCCTCACGACTTCAGAGCGTCAGCGGATTGAGGCCTACCTTAAAGGGAAGTGGGGCATTTAATCGCCGCCTTCGGACATGGATACGGGATGACCATCGATACCCTCACCAGCAGCCTCGACCCCGCCGTCGCCCCATACGTCGCGCTGGCGCTCATCGTCTTTTGGCTCACCAGGCGCGCCTACCGCGAGTCGACGCAAGATCGCGGTCAGCTCCTCGATCGCTATGAGTCGAGATTTTCACAGCTCGAGAGCACGCTCTCCGAGGTCACGCATGATCTGGCGGGCAAAAATGCGCTTCTCGAGGAGAAAAATAAGGAACTCGAGAAGCTGCGCGGCGAGCTTGCCGAGCTGCGCGATAAGGTATCCGCCGCCCAGGCGGCCGAGGACCGATGCTCGAAGCGCCTGGCCGACGCCGAGGCCAAGTCTGAGAAGCGCATTCGAGAGCTCGAGGGCAAAATCGCCGAGCTCGAGGCCGAGATCGAGCAGCTGCGCCAGCAGTCCAAGGCCAGCGAATAATCACGCAGGAATATTCCTGCGTTATTCCAACTCTATTCCGCCGGCGACGTCGCCGGCGTTCTCATTTCTTGGAGGCCCCGGTGAGCTACACCGTCGACCAACTCCTCGCCGCTACACTGCGCGGCGCCCATGCCGTCTGGCAGCGCAATATCCACGAGCCCACCGCGCCCGGCCAGGTTTCGCCCGGCGTGACTGAGCTATGGGACATCCCCTTTTGGCGGCGCTGGCTGAGAGACCCCGACGGCGGCGGCTGCCCGGCCGGCTATACGCGACCGCCCGACCCCAACTACTGCCTCGTCTACCACGCGTACGTTGCCCACCATCTCGGCGACTGGCTGGTCCCCGGCAAGTGCGTCGACGTCGACATGCACCCCAAGCTCATCACCTACGTAATGACGGCCTGCGACCGCCTCGACAACCCCGCCAAATGGCACGAGGCCGGCTTCGAGCAGCCCGAACCGCTGGGCCCGGCCGGAATCGTCCCCGGCCGCCTGGTCACAGTGCACGCCAAGCCCGGCGCTCCGGAGGGAACCCACGGCGTAATCGCCGCCAGCAAGCCCGACTCGGCCGGCGAGTTCCATACCTACGAGGCCAACTCGAGCGGGATGCGCGCCGACGGCAGCCACGGCAAGGGCGTGGTCATCAAAGCCCGCAACGTGCGCGACGTCGCCCGCGTCTGGCCGCTGGGCCCCGAGCACTACCGAGGTGCGGCGTGAAGATCGTCCACATCACCGACACCCACATCGCCGGGCCCGACAGCGCCGAGGCCCACAACGCCCGCCGCCTGGTCGCCCACATCGTCGAGCACCACTCCGACGCGGTGGTCGTGCATACGGGCGATGTCGTCGACTCTCCGGAGCCGGCCTACTTCGATCTGGCGCGGGATATCCTGCGCCCCCTCGTCGACCACTGCCGCCTCCTCCTCGTCGCCCCGGGCAACCATGACGTGGAATGGCACGGGACGCTCGGCCTGGTCCGCCGCTTCCGGTGGCGCGACTTCCGCGCCGACCTCACCCGGGCCGAGGCCGGCTATCCCTACTGCGACACCGTCGGCGGCGTGCAGCTCACCCTCATCGACACCACCGCCGAGGCCGGCGGCGTCGAGGACCTGGCCGAGGGTCGCGTGGGTTATATCCAGCGCCAGGAACTCGCGCACTACCTCGAGCTCGGCGACCCGCATACCCGCGTCGTCGCCGGCCACCACCACCTGTATTGCGACGACGTCGGCAACGAGCTGCTCGACGCGGCCGAGCTGCGCGCGCTCTGCGCCGGACGGGTCGACCTTTATTTGATGGGGCACGACCACCACTGGGGCCAGTGGCGCGAGGTCGACGGGATCGGCTGGATTGCCGACGGCGGGAAGTCGACCCGGCCGCACGCCGGGCGGCTGCGGTACCGGGTCTTTGACATCCGCGCCGGCGCCATCGACGTCGAGCTCGAGCGCATCCCCATCGAGGACTGACCATGACCGACTTTTTCCGAGGCCATCCCACCCGCCGCGGCAACGACGGCGAGTGGTACTACTGCGACACCGGCGAGCCGACCGTCGATACGTGGCGCGATCGACCGTGCGGCCACTGCGGGATGCATTTCACTGACGAGGGTCACGACGGATGCCTGGGCGAGCTTCCAGGCGTCATGAACGCCTGCTGTGGGCATGGCGAGACACGGTGCGCCTATGTGCAATTCCCCGATAACTCGCCTCGCCTTGCCGGACAGGCCGCGATCGACTTTTTCCACGCACATGGAGCTGGACCGATGACCACCTCACCGAACCGCGAAGTCTCCCGCTGGCGCCCCGCGATCAACGAGGCGCGCGCCGCTCTCGGCCTGCGCGCCGACTACTACCCAGACGATCTCGTGCTGGCGCTGATCGATGTCGAGAGCGACGGGGACGCGTCGGCCCGCCGGCCTGGCTCACAGTTCTGCGGGCTGCTCCAGATGGGCCGGTACGCCGGAATCGACGTCGGCCTCGACGACCACGGCGACGACACGACGATGCAGCTCGTCGGCGACGGCCGGCGCGCCATCGACCTGTGGCTGCAGTACCAGGAGCGGTACGCTCGGCTGCACTGCTACCAGCCGTCGAGGATGGCGTTGCTGTGGAAGGCCGGGCCCGGCATGCTGAAGCGCGTCAACGAGCTACTCGTCGCCGGCGAGGCACTGAACGACGCCATCGACCACGCGGCCGACGAACTCGGTGTGCCGAATGCATGTGAATATGTGCGGAGGTTCCGCGCCGCCCGGGAGGTGTGGGCGTCGTGGCTGGATGAGCAGGATAAGCTGCCGCCGGCGTGCCTGGTCTAGCCCTGGACCTTTGCCCAGAACTCCTCGGCCGCCGCGGCGGCCGCCACCTGCAGCGCATCCTCGCCGTAGGACTCGGCCTCGACGAGCTGCGACTCGACCTTATACCCGCTGTGGCTCCAGCACAGACGCAGGTGCGCCCGCCCGCCCGATCGGCTCGAACTACATTCCACTGCCAAGGTAATCGGCGTCCGCGCCAGAGTGGCCTGGTAGATATGCGGCCGGCCCAGCCCCTCCTTGGCGAGCTGCTGCATGGGTGTGAGCCCAAACATGCGGCGGCCCTGCAGGACTGCGAAGCTCGCCTCATCATCGTGCTGCAACTGCAGCGGGGCAAACAGCCGCGCCAACTCTCTTTCCATCGCGTCGAAGCTCACCATACCTACCTCACTCAGTAAATCCCTTCTCAACCCGCCAGGCGCGTAGCTTGCGCCGACCCCACGCCCGTTCCATCGCCTCGCGCATTTGTCGGCGCCGCTCGGCCTGGACGGCTCGCGCCTCCTCGAGCGCGGCCTGCAGCCGCTCCTCGAGCTTCTCGCTGATGCGCCGCTTGCCATGCTCGAGCATCGACAGATACGCCGGCGTGATGCCGGCCAGTTCGGCGAGCTCGCGCCCCTCGGCGCCGACAGCCTCACGCTGTGTTGTTAATTCGGCGGGTGTCATTTCGAAATTCATGCGGTTTGATTAACAGGAAAGAAAAGCCGGCCCTCGCGCGCATACCGCCAAGCCAGCGCCTCGCAGCTGCCGGCCCAGTGCCGGCGCCAATACCATGCATTGGCTCCGAGCAGGTCGGTCTGGCGATGGCACCCAAACAACAATCCCTCGGCCAGATACTTGGCCTGCCGGAAGGTCTTGGCGGCCCGCTCGACTCGATTGGTCCACCCAAATCCATGCCCGTAAGATACAGCCGCTTGAAACTGGTGCACGGCCGTGTAAACAAGCTCTTCGAATCTCTCCTCTTTAGTTCGGTCAAGCATGCAGCCCCCACGCAAGCAAAGCGCCGGCCACCCATGCCAGCATTAATAGTGCGAGGCATCCGCAAGTTAGTGCTTCGTGCGGGTCGTCTTTGTGAATCTCCACGCTCAGAGGCGGCACATTCGCCGGCGGTCTCGGGGGTTGTTTCATAGGTCCTCTTGGTACCCCTTTTGGTACCCTACAGTTGGTAAGAGTCGGGAAAAGCCGGGCCTAGTCGGTAACCAATGCACAGCCAGACCGCCCGTAGGCGGCGGGATTCCGGTGAAGCGCTTCCCTCACACGGAAGAAGTCCCTGGTTCGATCCCAGGTACGCCCACTACAAACAGCCCCGATGGCCGGTTGGCCATCGGGGCTTTTTGCGTTTGCGCAGAGCAACCACGTTCTGGTTTCCGTGCTCGAGCACAACCGCCTTCCGAGCTTGCGACGCCATCTATTGAGGGCGCTGGACTGCGCGCGTACGGCGATTGAAGGGCGGACGATTCGACACGTTTGCGCGAGGCGCGGGTCCGGGCATTAGCCACGTGGCTTTTCTGCAAGGCGCGCTCTTCGCGCATACGTTGCGAATCGTCCGCCCTTCAATCCTAATTCCACCTCAATAGCAGGCGTGCCGACCTCTGCAGGGCGTTGTCTAGGCGAAACGACGGCCTTGCAGGGTTCGCAACGCCGGCTATTGCGGGCGCTGGACGGCGCGCGAACTGCCATTTCAGGGCGGACGATCCGCCACGTTTGCGCGAGACGGTGGTCTGGGCAATAGCCACGTGGCTTTTCTGCATGGCGTACTCTTCGCGCAAACGCCGCGCACCGTCCGCCCTTCAATGCTAATTCCACCTCAATAGCTGGCGTGCCGACCTCTGCAGGGCGTTGTCTAGGCGAAACGACGGCCTTGCAGGGTTCGCGACGCCGGCTATTGCGGGCGCTGAACGACACGCGTACGGCGATTGAAGGGCGGACGATTCGATACGTTTGCGCGAGACGGTGGTCTGGGCAATAGCCACGTGGCTTTTCTGCAAGGCGCGCTCTTCGCGCATGCGTTGCGAATCGTCCGCCCTTCAATGCTAATTCCACCTCAATAGCAGGCGTGCCGACCTCTGCAGGGCGTTGTCTAGGCGAAACGACGGCCTTGCAGGGTTCGCAACGCCGGCTATTGCGGGCGCTGGACGGCGCGCGAACTGCCATTTCAGGGCGGACGACTCGTCACGTTTGCGCGAGACGGTGGTCTGGGCAATAGCCACGTGGCTTTTCTGCAGGGCGTACTCTTCGCGCAAACGCTGCGGATCGTCCGCCCTTCAATGCTAATTCCACCTCAATAGCTGGCGTGCCGAACTCTGCAGGGCGTTGTCTAGGCGAAACGACGGCCTTGCAGGGTTCGCAACGCCGGCTATTGCGGGCGCTGAACTGCGCGCGTACGGCGATTGAAGGGCCAATTCGTGGCTCCGATTCGGCAAGTGGTTGCCGTGCGGCGCCCCCTCCGCCTCGCGCTAAACGGCGCGCTCGGCACCTCCCCGATTTCGGGGAGGGGTGGCGAGGCGGGACCCGGTGACGACTCAACACGACTCATCCGACATGTCCAGATCGGATGGTGCCAGACGCCGTTCGGTCGCGCCGAACTTCGTCGCGGGCTCGGAGCATCGCGCGCAGAAATGTGATCAATCATGAGCGTCTGGCAACGTGCAGAGCTGAGCACCGTGCGGAGCTGCTGGGCTGTTGCGGAAGGACTGGTACAGTACTCGAAGTTGGTGCATTCTGGAGCAGACCAACTCCTCGCAGATGCAGATCGCCGAAACCCAGGGGAGCAACCGTGTCCGACTACAAGCAGAGCCTCGTCGACCAAACCGCTACTTCCGCGCAAGCACCGGGTCTTGGAACGAAGGTTGTCGAGTGGCTCATCAAGCGCGGCGTCATCGCCGCACAAATGACCGACTGTGTCCTCAGCGAGGGACAGGGCTATCCGCCCGGCCCCAACTGGCGAGATGCCGTCGAGGACACGTCCTCCGACAACTTTCTCGAGCTGAAAACCAACGGCCTCGAAATCACAACGGGGCGCACCGTCTACCACTCATGGCTCGAGGCACTTCGCTGCCCGTGGTGCAACGCCGAGCAACTCGAAGATGTCGACTGGGCAACGGCGGTGGACGCGTGGGTGAGTGGAGACCTCCCTTGCCTTGGTTGCTCGGACTGCGGCCACACCACCTCACTACTCGACTGGGAATTCGACCGGCCATGGGCATTTGGCCCCCTCGGATTCACTTTCTGGAATTGGCCGAACTTGTCGGACGACTTCATCGACGAGTGCTCTGCACAACTAGGACATCCGCTGCGAAAAGTTGTCTTTATCGTCTAGCTTCCACCGACTTGGCTCGTTTGGCGGCTATCCAAATCTGTCACGTGAAGGAGGGACAGGACAAATGAACGGGCATTTTTCGTTATCCTGCCCTTACCCCGAGCGTGAACGAATAGGAAGCAACGGGAACGTGTGGGAAGTTGATGGCGGTCGTGAATAGTGCGCGGCGGGCCGTGTTGGTTTCCGTGCTCGAGCACAGCCGCCTTCCGAGCTCGCGACGCTGTCTATTGAGGGCGCTGAACTGCGCGCGTACGGCGACTGAAGGGCGGACAATTCGACACGTTTGCGCGAGGCGCGGGTCCGGGCATTAGCCACGTGGCTTTTCTGCAAGGCACGCTCTTCGCGCATACGTGGCTAGCTGACGCCCCGACCTCTGCAGGGCAACCACGTCCAAACTTGCCACCCCTCCCCAGATTCTGGGGAGGTGGCAGCGCAGCGAAGCGCAGCCGTCGGAGGGGGCGCCGGAAAGCAACTCTTCTGCATCTCGACGTTTCGAATCGACAAGTGGTGGCTCTCCGACACCCCCTGTTGTAGCAAAGTCAAACCTCCGCCTCGCGCAAAACGGCGCGCTCGGCACCTCCCCGCCGGCGGGGAGGGGTGGCAGAACCGTACTCAAGTGGTTGCCGTGATCATCACCCCGGGATATACGATTTCTGCAACGCGGCCCGGTCGCCAATTCCACGAATGAGCAAGGCCCATTGATGAGCGAGAAACGCGAACTTTCTGTCAAGAGCGCCTACGACCTGTGGGCGGAGGTGTACGACGAGGCCGACAACCCCATGGTCGCCGCCGCCAGCCTCGCGCTCGACCGCCTCGACGGCATCGCCGATGCCGATGTCGTCGAGTTTGGCTGTGGCACCGGGCGAAACCTCGCTCTGTTCGAGTCGAAGGGCGCGTCCCGCCTGGTCGGCTTCGACTTGTCTGAAAAGATGCTCGCCAAGGCTCGCGAGCGATGCACCGCGTTCGACCTATTCCAGCACGATATGGCTGAGCCCGTTGGACTGTCGGATGCGTGCGCAGACATCGTGGTGATTTGCCTGACGCTCGAGCATATAAGCTCCATCGGTCCCGTCATCGACGAAGCGGCGCGCATCCTGCGACCCGACGGGCGACTCATTGTGTTCGAAATCCATCCGTTTCTCTCCGCGCGCGGCGTCGCTGCCCACTTCGAAGATGGGCGCGGCGAGGTTCATATGCCTACCTATGCGCACCCGTTCGCCGACTACCTCAACGCGTTTGCGGCCGCCGGGCTCTACGTGGGGTCATGCACCGAGTGGCGACCGATCGACTTCGGTGACGACAGCACCGAGAAGATGAACAAGCGAGGCGGCGAGACACCGCTGGCCGTCGAGTTTCGCTGCGCCCATCGGCTTGCGGCGTAGCGAAGCGCAGCCGCCGGCGGGGAGGCGTGGCAAGTGACGCTCTGTGCTCACGCCGGCCCGCGGAGCAATGACACTCCATACGTGGGTGTCGGCTCATCCAACCTATCGCCCGGTGAGTCGCGGGAGGCGGCGGACGGCGCCTTCAAACGCCGGGCACGCCTCGTGCATACGCGGACTGGGATAAATCGAAAATCTCACTCTCCCGGGGGTTGTTCGAATGCCTCTCCGCCGCCTGCTGGCCGCCTGTACGTCGCTCGTCCTGCTCCCAAGCTGCCTCGCTACCGCGCCGCCGCCGTTTGTCAGCCCAACGAGCACCAGCGCGCTCGTCACCCAGCCGGCGCATTCGAGCGTGCTCAGCCAGCGCGTCGGCGGCGAGTTGACCACCTCGGCGACGTTTCTGCAGACACAATTCGGGCATTCATTCGGCCGCACCACCAGCGCACAGGCATCGTTTGCCTGGGCCCAAGGGTGGTATGGCGCCGACCAACACCGGGCGCCCGCCCCCGACGAATACCCCACCGCCGAGACCCATCTATTGGGGACCATGGGCTGGCTGGTGGCGGCGCGCGGAGGCATGAGCGCCAGGCTCACCGGGCCGCTGTACGTGCACGGCGGGGTGGGCTACGGACGCGGGGACCAGCATGTGGAGTATCTTACCGTGGATTTTGCCGGCGCCGTCGACTGGCATTTCTCCGACAACATCTGGGGTGGAGCCATGTTTGGAGGAGCCTACACCCACATGCTCGACCCGGGAAATCCAGTGTACGTCCAACCCATGGAGGATTTGGTCTTCAAGGAAGTCCACCGCAAGTCTTCCGGAATGATGCTCATGGGCGCCGGCATCGGCGTGTGGGTGAGCGAGCGCGTCGGCATCTCCGGTGAGGGCAGTATCGCCGTTCCCACGACCACCGACGAGAACTGGGGCGGAAGCCTGTTTCTGGCAGGCTCTCTGGGAGTGCACCTTCGGCTGTGAGCTCGAGCCCGCCTGCCGTATCGTTGACGTTTTCTTCCACGACTATCGTGAAGGTCGTGCAACCGGCTATGATATCTTTCGAACGGAGACCTTTGACGTGTCGGACTTTGACCTGACGAGCGATGTGCAGGTGCGTTTCGAGGCGGTTGACGCCACCTCCAACAACACAGCACGAATCTATGATGTGCACTTTGCCGGATGGAGACCATGACAAGCCGCCGCTTCTGAAATGCTTTCTGCTGCTCGTATTGTTGGTCGCGCCATCAGGCTGTGGCGGCTGCGATTCGAACGCCTCCTCTGGCCCATGGGATATCGGGGCCAGCACACTCGACGCAGATGCCTCGCCTTCGCCGGACGCAGTTGACGTGTCAGACACTATGGATGACGTGGCGAAGGACGCCACTCCTCGTGACATCGACGCCGCCGCTGAAACCGGGCTTCCTCCAGCAATGCGCTACGCATGCTCCAGCGACGCCGGAATGGGCGCAGGATCGGGAAGCTGCCCGATGCAGCGACCGGCGTCCTTCGGCGACTGCAACCAACCGCTCGGCTTCGTATTCGACGGACGCCGATGTGTCGCGGTCCGGGGATGCCCATGCACCGACGACAATTGTCCTGCATTCGAGACACTCGAGGACTGCGCCAAGAGCTGCGTTGCGGATGGGTGGTATCAGCCTGAGAACATGCCGGTCACTGGTCCTGGCCAGACAGCCAGCTGCCCGGGGGCATTTTGCAGCGGTCAAGTTGCATTTTGCAGCACGGCAGCCTCCGACCCTACAGCCCAACTCGACGCGTTGATGCCAGCGTTCGATATCCACTGCGTAATCCAGGAAGAGGCCGGCGTGTGCGACCTCGCCCACGCGCCACCTCGTGGTGATTGCGCGCCGACGGATTGGTGCTGTACCCTAAGAAAAAATAACAATGCTCTCAGCGAATCGGAGTACCGTCAGCTTTGTAGGATGTCGCTACTACCCGATGTCAAGCCCGGAGGCTGCTATGAGTTGGAGTGACCTGCACGCGGAGTCAGCCGATTCGCATTGCACGTTGCACTGCTCACGCGCGGCTTTTGGTTTATCGAGTTCCCAAAACGATATGGCTCTCAACTTACCCTGCCCTTACCCAGAGCGTGAACGAATGGGAAGCAACGGGAACGTGTGGGAAGTTGATGGTTGTCGTGAACACTTCGAGCGGGACGTGAGGCCCGTGTAGGGCGATGGGCGCTTCCCTCACACGGAAGAAGTCCCTGGTTCGATCCCAGGTACGCCCACTAAAAAAAAGCCCCGATGGCCAATTGGCCATCGGGGCTTTTTGCGTTTGCGCAGAGCAACCACGTTCTGGTTTCCGTGCTCGAGCAGAGGCGCCTTCCGAGCGCGCGACGCCATCTATTGAGGGCGCTGGACTGCGCGCGTACGGCGATTGACGGGCGGACGATTCGACACGTTTGCGCGAGGCGGTGGTCCGGGCATTAGCCACGTGACTTTTCTGCAGGGCCTACTCTTCGCGCAAACGCTGCGCACCGTTCGCCCTTCAATGCTAATTCCACCTCAATAGCTGGCGTGCCGACCTCTGCAGGGCGTTGTCTAGGCGAAACGACGGCCTTGCAGGGTTCGCAACGCCGGCTATTGCGGGCGCTGATCTGCGCGCGAACTGCCATTTCAGGGCGGACGACTCGTCACGTTTGCGCGAGACGGTGGTCTGGGCATTAGCCACGTGGCTTTTCTGCAGGGCGTACTCTTCGCGCATACGTTGCGGGCACCCCGACCTCTGCAGGGCAACCACTTTCAGACTCTCGCCGCCACCTCCTTGCACGCCGCGAAAAACCGCTGGGAATTGCCAGGAGCGCATCCAGGAATCATGACTCACGCTTCGCCCAATACCCCGGCCTCCGCCGTTGATGAGCCACAGCGATGATCACAATGGCATCGGATTCGACAATGTAGACAATGTTGTAGGGAAATCGGCGCAGCAGCAGACGGCGGGTGTTTCTGATATAAGGCACGCCGATCTGCGGAGTCTGCTCAACAGTCGTGAGGCCTTGCTCGACCTCCGCCGTAAACTCGTCTCCCAGCCCTGCTGCCTGTTGTTCATAGAAATCGACCGCCGCGAGGAACTCGTCACGGGCCGGCTCGAGAAAACGAATCTTCACGACGACGTGCGCCGGCGAGCCTCGTCGAATACGGCTTCGGCCGCCACGCTTCCGAGTTCGCCGCTGCGATAGGCATCGAGCCGACGGCGCACCTCATCACGCCATGCCACCTCGATTTCGTCGTCCTCGTCGAGGCTGTCAATGAGCTGTCTGGCCAACTCGGCCCGTTCCTCTCTCGGAAGGGCGAGGGCTGCGGCTCGGAGTTCTTCTTGTGCGGAGGCCATGGGCGACTCCATTTGCGAGGAACACGCACAGTCGGTGTTCAATATAGATGCAATCTCCCGTACTTTCCACTTACCCTGGGCTTACCCCGAGCGTGAACGAATAGGAAGCAGCGGGAACGTGTGGGAAGTTGATGGTGGTCGTGAATAGTGCGAGGCGGGCCGTGTTGGTTTCCGCGCTCGAGCACAGCCGCCTTCCGAGCTCGCGACGCCATCTATTGAGGGCGCTGGACGGCGCGCGAACCGCCATTTCAGGGCGGACGATCAGCCACGTTTGCGCGAGGCGGTGGTCTGGGCATTAGCCACGTGACTTTTCTGCATAGCGTACTCTTCGCGCAAACGCTGCGAATCGTCCGCGTGCCGACCTCTGCAGGGCGCACTCTATCGATGCGCCATCGAAAGCCGGGGGGCGCGCGATCAGCCCCACTGCTCGATCTGATGGGCGATATAGTCGCGGTAGGGGGTCGGCGCATGTCCGACGGCGCGCTCGGAGAGCGCGATGTCGGCGGGGTCGGCGGAGTGACCGTGGGCCTGGATGACCTGGTAGGTCTTGCCAAAATCCGACACTTCTTTGGGGCTCATGGCGTCGCCGACCGCCTCCTTCCAGGCGTCGAGGTCGTCGCCGGCGTAGCTCACCGGGCGGCCGAGCACGTCGCTCCAGGCGGCGGCGCTGTCGGGCCCGTTCCAGGTGGAGGGGCCGTACACCGGGTAGCCACCGGTGGGCAGTTCGCCCAACAGGGCGCGTGCGCCGGCGGCGCCGATGTCTCGACAGTCCACCCGGTTGGCGCCCTTCGGCCCCAGCGGCTGCGGGTACGATCCCGCCAGGATTTCGTCGCGGAACATGGCGTCGTTCTGGTAGAAATTCGACGGCAGCAACACGTTCCAATCGACGTCCAACGCACGCACCTGGCGTTCGACTTCGATCTTGTCCTTGTAATGCGCCAGCCTCTGCCCGACGGCCGACAGGATCGCCTCCATCTGCGCCGGGTCCTCCGATTGCGGGTGAGGAGCACTCGAGAAGACGACGCGGGGCGTACCGGCCGCCCGGCATGCCTCGAGGACGTTCATCCCCCACTGCAATTCATGTTCGTGGTGCGGGGTGACGAAGAAGACCCCGTCGGCCCCGTCGAGCGCGCGCTCCAGCGAGCCGCGATCGCCGAGGTCGCCGACGACCGGTTCGGCGCCGGCGGGCAGGGCCTCGGCGCGTCCCTCATGTCGGATGAGCGCGCGTGGCGTCACGCCCCGTTCGACCACCTCGCGCACAACTTCACGTCCAATTCGTCCAGTACCGCCGATCACCAGGTAAGTGTTCGTGTTGCTCATAGTCCTTCTCGCACAAGACAGTTTCGTCTCCAAATATGGAAGGGCATCATAGGCAAAAAGTCAGGCATCGCAAACCGGCCACAGGCCGTCCGATTGCTCCCTTGTAATCGTCACAAAAGACGAAATAGGCATCGTCGCCCAACCGTTTTTTGACGTCTTTCGTCATGCTTTTCGACGCCGCCCACGCGGCGCAGCCAAGGACGACCTCCCCATGATGACCAAGCTCGCGATGACCTACAAAAGGCCCATCCTCTGGCTGTTCGTAGCCGGAATGCTCATCCTGATGGGCGCCGGCTCGACGCTGTCGTTTGTCGGCCGCAGCCAGCCCACACACACCCACGTCGTGACCGAGCCGGCGTCGCCCGACGCCCATCATACCCAGCCGGGCGCTCGATAATTCGGACCGGGCCACCGCCCGCCTGGACGGACACCCGCGCTGCCACGTCCAGACACCCGTGATCGTCGGCTACGAGCCCTGAGAGCCGTCCGCCCTCAGTTGCGCCGCAGCACCCGGGTGTACTTCAGCGGCCGCGGCAGGCTGTCGCTGGTGATGGTGACCTGGATGTGCAGCTCTTTGCCGCCGTTTTTCAGGGTATAGATGTTGGTGCGCGTGCCGTCGTCGCCGCGAAACACCTGCACCATGCGGTTTTTCTCGAGCTTTTGGGACAGGCGAAACTCGTCGCCGTCGTGGTTGACCCAACGCACCGAGTGGCCGTTACGAGGAGACTCGGCGTGCACGCGCCCCTTGCAGTTGATCGCCATCTTGTCGGCCGAAAACAGCACGATGAGCTTGGGGCACGGCGTGGTGGAGTCTTTGAGCGCGGAGCGCGCGAACGGGCGCTTGAAGAAGACCATGTCGCCCACGAGCTTCTCGATGCGCTTGTTGATGGACTTGCGCTCGGCTTTCACGCCGCGCTTGCTCACGTAGGTGCCGGCAAACTGCTTTTGCGCCTTTGCCAACCCCTGGTCCTGGGCCGATGCGCGGGCGGCCATGCCCACACATATCACAACCAGCGCCAGCAAGATCGGCATCTTCATCGCGTCACGGGGTCGGCTCATCGTCTCCTCACAAGTCACGGGGTGTCTCATTATTGCACGGACGCGAGCCTAAAACTACAACGTCACTTTCCACGCGGCACCTCGTCGGACCACGGAACCGACGCCTGCGTTCATCCTCCTCGACGATGCTCAACCGCATCGCCTCGTCGTCTGAGCCTTGGCCTCGGTCCCGTGGTCTCGCCGAGGGCGCTCACGTCGAAAATGACGTTGTAGTACTAAGACATCCGCGCTCAGGGGCCACGTCGAGAATATTTCGCCGGGGACGCCGTCTCATCGACGCAAACCACAAGCATGCGCCACGATTTACATGCTTCAACCTGGCTGTCACTATGTCTTTGATGAATGCCAAATTCGCATATCCGCCGCGCCTCGTCGCGTTCTTGGTCGTCGCCGCTGCGCTCCTCGCCGTCAGCCCCAGCGCCCACGCCCAGGATTGTGGGGCGGCCGACGCCGACATCTTCCGCGCGGCGCGCCGCTCGCGGGCGATCGTCTCGGACTACAACACCCTGCACGACATGCACCGCGATGATCTTCGGCGCAACGAGGATTTCGCCCGACGCACCCACCAAAAGGTCCCGTGGCGCTTCGACCTGGCCGGCGTGATCGCGCTGCGCGAGACGTTGGGCTTCGACGTATGCACCAACAAAGGGCGATGGGACGCGAGCCTCACGCCGTTTATGGCCGGCGGATTCTTGAGCTTCGATGAAAACGAGTGGGGTGTGGGCTTCGAGCTATTCGCGCTGCAGTCGAGCCTGGTGCTGAGCGCCGTACCCACCGACGCCCAGCAGCTCGCCCAGCAAGACCCCAACAACACCGATACCATCCACATGGCCAGCGTCTCCGACGGAGAGAGCATGGTGGGAGGACGGCTGGTGCTGCAGGAGTGGGCGTCGGTCGTCTTCGGCTATATCAACACCATCCCGGTCTCAGCGAACGCGGGCAGCGACGGGCGCGTCATCAAGACGGGGCCTGGCACAACCAGCCACGATCGCGTGTACCTGGGGCTGGCAAGCCCCTACGGCGAGAGCAGCTTCAACTTGGTCTTCGACCCCCAGGACGTGGGCACCGACGTGGCCGAGTTGCGCTTCGCCGGACTTCCGTTCCCCGCCGACCTCGCCAAAGGCGTGGTGGGCGTGTCGTATATCGACGACGAAAAGGAGCCCGTCCTCGAGCTGGGCGCGGCCGAGGCGTTCGACTTCCTCTCATTGACCACCGCCACCGAGTTCAACCCGCTGCGCCTGCGCGAGCTGGACGCGCGGGTCTACTGGGACGGCGGCCCGGAGATGATCCTGCACAGCGGCGACGACGCCTTGCGCCTGGCGGTAAATCTGGGCGCGTTCGCCCAGGTCAGCTACTTCAACTCCCGCCACCTCGAGGAGCAAACCGGCCGTAGCGACGTGTGGGGCATCGCATTTGGCGGCTATGCTCGGCCCGACGTCACCATCTTGATGACCCGGTTCGACGTGTGGTTCGGGGTCAACCGCCCCGACGAGATCGCGCGCATCAGCGACTTCGTCGGCCATTGGCAGGTGGGCATGCGTTTTCACATGCGCCTCGGGCTGTGACGGCTCTCCCCACTCACGCCCGCCCTAAAACAGGTGCGGGCGCGGCTTGGGCCGATGCGGTGGGCGTTGGGCGAAGAACAGATCTTCGACGAGCGCGCGGAAGATGCGCTCGCGCTCCTCGGGGACCGGGTGGCGCAGCGCCGCCGACGGGTGATAGGTGACCACCGTGTCGATGCCCCACACCGACTGGTGCAAGATCTCGCGCGCCTCCGAGATGCTGACCTCTTCGCCGAGCACGCTGCGCGCCGCGCGTGTGCCCAAGGCGACGATGCGCATCGGCTGGACGAGCTCGACCTCGGCGTCCAGCCAGGGGCGGCAGGCTTTGATGTGGGTGACCGTGGGGGTCTTGGGCGTGCGCGTGCCGTTTTGGGGGCTCCAGCGAATATGCTTGACGGCGTTGGTGATGTAGATCTCGTGCCGGCTCAGGCCGACCTCGGCCAGGGCCTGGTCGAGCAGGTCGCCGGCGCTGCCCACGAACGGGCGGCCCTCCTTGTCCTCATTGCTTCCCGGTGACTCCCCGACGAGCATCAAACGCGCGTCCAACGGACCCTCGCCAAACACCACGTGGCTTGCGTCCTTGTACAGCGGGCAGCCCTTGCAGCCGACGGCGGCGTCGAACAGGACGTCGTAGTCGAGCTCGTCGGGGACGTACGGTTCAGCGCTGGGATCGTGCTCGTTGGTCATGGTGTCCTCCTGGCGAGGGCGTGGAGCGGGCGCTCTATTGCCAACTCTGGGGACATGGGGGCGCCGGTCAAGAGACCCCGAGCGCGACCAACAGCCCCGAATGACAAAGCCCCCACCGGCGAGGTTCGTGCCGGTGGGGGCTCTGGATAAGCGTCAGGCGTGCTGGCGTGGTTAGTCAGCAGCCTCGGTTTTCGGCTGGGCCTTCTTTTTGGAAGCGTGCTTCGCGTGCTTCTTGGCGTGCTTCTTCGCATGCTTGGCGTGCTTCTTGGGCGACTTCTTCTTCGAGGCGTGCTTCTTGTGATGCGCCTTTTTGTGGTGCTTGGTGGCCTTTTTGGCCGCCTCCGGTTTGGCGGCGGCGGCACCGGGCTCGCCGGCAAACGCAAAGCCAGCGCTCATCGACACCAAACCCACCGCGAGAGCCACGACCGTGGCAGCCTTCATCAATGCACGTTTCATTCGCTAATCCTCAATAGGCGCCCTCGGGCGCGTCAGCGGTGACCCGGCCTGGCTTCTCGCCGGCCGAAACGGGGTCTGAGGGAGACCCTGACCGGCATTATATCCGAATATTTTCGCGAGCACCTACAAGAATCGTACATGGGACGAAAAATATTTTCGTGGCCGGGCTTCGACGTCGGCGTTGGACGATTCGTGGTTGGAGCTAGCAAGCCAGATACGATTGGCCTAAAATGCGTCATCGCCGATAACCACAACCTGCCTCGCCAATCCCCTTATGCATCCATTACGGCTCACGACGTTTGTCTGCTCTCTGCTCACGGCCGCTTGCCTGACGAGCTGTTCCAACAGTCCGACCGCCAAGTCCACCAAAGACCTCGACGCGTCGGGCGCTGCCGACGCGGCCGACGTTGGGGATACGCGCGACGCGACGCCCTCGGGCGATGCGGACACCGGCAGCGACGCCGACGCGTTCACCCTGCAGTTGGACGCCCCGCCGGAGTCTCCGAGCACCGCTGATCTGCCGGCGCCACGCCACTGGCGCATCGTGCGCGGCATCATCCACAGCCACACGCCCTATTCGCACGACGCCTGCGACGGCCAACCCAAAAACGACGACGGCTCGCTCAACGAGGCTTGCCTGGCCGACTATCGGCGCGGGGTCTGCCAGACCCACCAGGACTTCGTGTTCAACACCGACCACGAGGAGTCGGCGGCCTTCGCCGACTTCCACGACCTGTTGCTGTTGCGCGGCGCCGACGAGGTGGTCACCGAAGACGGCAAAGAGGTGGCCAACAAGATGAAATGCCCCGACGGGTTTCGCCCGCTGATCATGCCCGGCGGCGAGTTCGGCGTGATGCCTGTCGGGCTGACCGGCCATCTCGACGGTACCCCGCAGCAGCGCCACGACGCCTACGAGGAGATCACCCCCGAACGCGTCGCCTCCCTCAAGGCGTTGGGCGCGGTCGTCCTGCAGGCCCACACCGAGGAGCGCGACGTCGACACCCTGCGCAGCCTGGGCCTCGACGGCTTCGAGATCTACAACCTGCACGCCAACCTCGACCCCAATATCCGCGCCGACTTCCTGGGACTCGAGCCGCTGAGCTATTTCCGCGATCTCAACGCGTTCGTCCGCTCGGATACGATGCCGCCCGATCTGGCGTTTCTGGCGTTCTGGGAGCCCAACAAGCCGGGGCTAGCGGCCTTCGACACGCTGCTCTCCGAGGGCCAGCACCTGGTGGGCACGGCGGGCACCGACTCGCACCAAAACGTCATCAAGACCAAGATGAACGACGGCGAGCGCGCCGACAGCTTTCGGCGCATGATGCGCTGGTTCTCCAACGACCTGCTCGTCGACGAGGTCACCCCCAGCGCCATCAAAGACGCGCTTCGCGCCGGGCGCGGCTACATCGCCTTCGAGGTGCTGGGCACGCCGGTGGGCTTCGACTTTCGCGCCGAGGCCGCCGGCCACGTCACCGAAATGGGCGAGACGGTCGCCCTGGAAGACGCGCCCACCCTGGTCGTCGAAAAGCCCTCCATCTACGGCATCGACGCCGACATCCCGGTGACCATTCGGCTGCTTCGCGCCGAGGAAGGCGGCGCCGTGGAGGTGGCCTCCGCACACGACACACTGCGATACACGCCCACCGAGCCGGGCGCCTTCCGCGTCGAGGTCGACCTTCGCCCGACCTATCTCAAAGGGCTGCTCGACGACGCCCAGCGCGAGCTGGCCGAGCGCACGTTTACCTGGATCTACGCCAATCCCATCTACGTCGAATGATTATTGAGAGTCGCGCGACGGCCTTTTGTGGAGGATCAACAGCGCACTTCGGTCATCGTTAGCGCCGGCGGCAAACCCGTGCTAAGAGGGCGCGCCACCATACTATGACCTCACGTTGTAACGAGGCCACCTGTGACCAAGCCGCCGCCGTATCTCGATCACGACTTCGACCCCCGCACCGTCGACCTGGCCGCCCTCGCCCGCGAGCTCAGGGAGCTGCGCGCCGAGGTGCGCGCCGACGCCGGGCCCGACGACCTCGCCCACCTGGCCAAGATCGAGCGCTGGGGCAAAGTATGCACGATGCTGGGCTACGGCACCGCCTGGATCGCGCCCAATCCCATCTCCAGCCTGCTCATCTCGCAGGGTGTGATGACGCGTTGGCTGCTGATGCACCATGTCAGCCACCGCGGCTATGACAAGGTGCCCGGGGTCGACGCGCGACATACCAGCAAGGTGTTCAGCAAGGGGTGGCGTCGCCTGGTCGACTGGATGGACTGGATCTACCCGGAGGCCTGGCACGAAGAGCACGACTTTTTGCACCACTACAACCTGGGCGAAGACGGCGACCCCGACCAGCTCGAGCGCAACACCCAGTGGATGCGCGACCTGGACCTGCCCCAGTGGGCGCGCCATGCCTTCGTGGGGCTGCTCGCCGGCACGTGGAAGTGGGTGTACTACGCCCCCGGCACCATGCGCGAGCTACAGGACGCGCGCGCCCGGCGCGCCAAGACCGAGGCGCCCGCGCCGGCCAAGATGGTCAGCCCGTTTAACCCCCGCGGCCGCGAGGTCTGGCTCAAATGCCTGCTGCCCCACGCGCTGTGGCGCTTCGCCGCCATCCCCGCGCTATTCGCCCCGCTGGGTCCCGTGGCCGTCGCCAACGTCATGGCCAACAGCGTGGGCGCCGAGCTGCTGACCAATATCCACGGCTTCTTGGTGATCGGGCCCAACCACACCGGCGACGACCTGTACCGCTTCGACGAGCCCATCAAGCGCCCCGAGGAGTTCTACCTGCGCCAGGTCGTCGGCTCGGCCAACTACGCCTGCGGCTCCGAGCTGGTCGACTGGTGCCATATGTGGCTCAACTACCAGATCGAGCACCACCTCTGGCCGGACATGACCATGCTGCAATACCGCAAGGTCCAGCCCAGGGTAAAAGCGCTGTGCGAGCGCCATGGCATCCCCTATGTGCAGGAGTCGGTGTTCACGCGCGCCAAGAAGATGGTGCGCGTCATCGTGGGTAAAGCGACGATGCGCCGCGTCGACGGCCTAGCGCGCCTCTAAGCTCAACCCGCCCGGGTAGGCGTAGGAGACGTAGCGGTCGTAGCCGTAGGCCGTCAGCCCCACCGGGGCGCTGGCTTGCACCCGGTGAACGCCCTCGCCGACCGTGGCGGTGTACACCTGCCAATTCGTCCCCGCGATGGTGCTCGGCGAGGCGCCCACCGGCTGGCCGTCGAGCTGGACGCTGGTGCCGCTGGGAGCGGTGATGTTCAGGAAATTGCTCGCAAAACCCGTGGGGATCAGCACGATATAGTCCTGGCGGTACTGGCGAGTCGCCACGTTGAGCAGGAACGCCGGGTCGCCGAGCGCGTTCGAGCAAAACAGGCTCGAGCACACCCCGTCGTCGGACGCCCCGACCATGAACTGGCCCAACAAGATGGGCGCGTTGGCCTGCACCTGGAAGTTGTCGGCGCTGGAGAATTGGAAGACCTGCCCGCGGTTCAGCGTCGTCTGAGCGTGGCCGTCGACCGCCGGGTGAAAGTTGACCTGGGTGTTGTCCTGGGCGGCGAGCAGGCGGTAGACGTCGACCTCGTGGCCGCGGGGTTTGAATTTGGCGGCCACGAACGTCGAGCCCCAGGTCGCCGTGGGGTAGAGCTGCTGCTCGAGGTGGTCACACGCCGCCGTCCCCACGGGCACGTCGGCGCACTCGCTTCCCGAGAACACCGCCACCGGCTTGGTGCTCGTGATCGTCGAGCCGCTCAGATCGTAGCCCGCCTGGTTGGGCGTCGACAGCGAAAGCACTTGGCCGCGGTCGAGCGTAAAAGTCTGGGTCTGGCCGGCGGCGATATCGCCCACACCGTTTGCCCCTTCGATCGGCGCGGTGGGCGTCACCGTGACCTCGGTGGCGTCCTTGGCGGCGATGATCGTGAAGTAGGCACGCCCCTCGGTGACCCGCATGCTCGTCGTCGTCGGCCAGCCCAACACCATGTAGTCGGTGCCGATGGCGTGCGACGGAAGCAGCAGGGAGGCGTCGGTCGAGGCCACCCCCGAGCGATTCAGCGGGTTGAACTGGTGGACCGTGACCGGACCGGTGGACTCGACGATGTAGCTCTGGCGGGTCAGCCCGGTGTTGTCGACGTCGCGGCGGGGCAGCTCAAAGGTCTCCAACTGGCCCACCTGGATGGTGCGCGAGTCCACCTGGTTGCCGTCGCCGTCGGTGATGCGCACGTCCACCGGCGCGGTGTGGGTGTTGGACACGCTGATGCCGTATTGTTGCGCATCGCCCGGGCTCATATGGTCGAGGTCGGCGGCCAGAAATTCGCAGCCCAAATAGCCCTTCTGGTTGGCGCACGGACCGTTGTCGGCCACGCAGGCCCCCGAGCTGCACACCTGGCCGGCCCCGCAGGTCTGGTCGACGACCTGGGCGCTGCCGTCGTCTTTGCAGCGCATGACCTGATTTCCCTGACAGCTCACCTGACCGGGCACGCATGCGAGCTGGGCGCACGCCCCGTGGTGGCAAAGCTGGCCATCGGCGCACGTCTGGGAGGCGAACCCCGAGCCGTCCTGTTTGCAGGTGAGCACCTCGGTGTCGCTCGCACAGGTGCGCGTGCCGGGGGTGCAGGCCCCCTGAGCCGCCTCACAGCGCCCGTTGCGGCATAGCGCGCCCTGGCCGCAGGGAGCCTGGTCGAAACCAGTGCCCTGGGCGTTACAGGTGCTCAACGTCCAGTCGTCGACGCATTGGCGCGCGCCGGGCGTGCAACTCGACGAACTTCCCGAGTCGCTCGCGCCGACGTCGACTCGCCCGCCCGCGTCGCTGACGCCAGTGTCTCGCCCGCCCCCAGCATCGCCGGTGGTCACCGGTTCGCACGTCCCGCTCAGCGGGTTGAAGCGCTGCGCCGCCGGGCACGAATGCCCATTGCCGCCCGTGCTCGTATTGTCGGAGCACCCCATCGGCAGCAGCAGACCTCCCAACAATACACATACAAACTTCGACCATTTGGACATCATGGGCACTCCGGGCTTATTTCGTGCGACGATCAGGCCACAATCTTTCCATAACGGTGGTTGCGCGTCGACCGCAATGCATATCGGCGAAGTTTGCCCGAAAGCGACAATTCAACTATGGTGAGGGCCCTTCGGTCTCCCCAAAATCGCTTCCAGCGAGGGTGCTCCATGTCCCGTTCGACCGCCGCTTTGCTCGCCTCACTTCTGCTGACGGGTGCCCTGTTGGCGCCCGGATGCTCCGACAACACCACGTCGTCGTCGCAAGGGCACGGCTGCGGGCCCACCGAGACCTACAACCCGCTGAAGGGCGTGTGCGAGGCGGCGGCCCCGTCGGGCCGCGACACGGGCGTGGGCATGGCGGACGGCGGCGGCCTGCCCGACGCGGGAGCGAGCGACACCGGCAACTCCAACGGCGGCGGCGCCGACGCGGGCAGCCATGACCTGGGCTTCGACCAGGCCGAGCTCGTCTTTCGGTATACCTCCCTGCTGGAGTCCTCCTCCCAACAGGTCACGCTGCATAACGGCACCGACAGCGAGGTGAGCGTCTCGTCGGTGGACATCGGCGGCGACGCGGCCGAGTTCTCGCTCAGCGGGTTGGCCGGCGGCGACACCGTCGCGCCGCATGCGTCGGTCGCCGTCTCCGTCCAATTCACCCCCCAGGACACCACCGACGACCACGCCACGCTGCGGGTACACTCGGGTGGGCAGGTCGTCGCGCAGGTCACGCTGACCAGCCAGCTTCGCCAGCAGAGCTCGGGCAACCAATGCGACGGCGAGTGCCCGAAGATCCAGGTCAGCCCCACGAACCTCAACTTCTCCTACCAGCCCGGCGGCAGCCCACAGACCCAGCAGGTCTACGTGGGCAACGTCGGCGACGCGCCGCTGACGCTGTACAACGTGCTGGCCGTCCAGCAGGGCAATAACTTCGCGGTGGGCAGTATCACCACGCCCCAGGACATCCAGCCCCAGCAAAATATCGCCATCCCGGTGACGTTTACCCCGGGCAACCCCCAGTACGACTCGGCCCACATCGTCATTCAGTCGAGCGACCCCTGGGATGCCGAGGTTCAGGTGCCGGTGAGCGCGGCCTCCAAGGGCCAGGACCCGATGACCCCGTGCATCAACGTCACCCCCACGACGCTGGACTACGGGCATATGACCCGCGGCAACGAGGCCACCAAGACCTTCCAGATCTCCAACTGCGGCGAGAGCGACCTGACCGTGCAGAGCATCGACCGGGGATCGTTCTTCGGCATCCCCACCCCGCGCTCCTTCCAGATTACCCAGCAGCCCAATATGCCGGCGACGCTGTCGCCCGGACAGACCGAATCGGTCGACATCCGCTACCGGCCGGGCACTGCCGGCCCCGAGCGCGGGTTTTTCACGGTCAAATCCGACGCCGACACCCCCTCGGTGCGCGTCAACGTGACCGCCTACAGCGACATGCCCCCGCGCGACACCCAGGACATCAGCATCGAACTGGACTGGGATTCGGACAATTGCGACGTCGACAGCCACCTCATCCGGCTGCCTCCGGACCGCATGTGGTGCGACAACGACTGCTTCTTCTCCAACCGCAACCCCGACTGGGGCGCCCAGGGCGACTGGGAAGACGACCCGTTTTTGGACACCGACGACGTCGACGGCTACGGCCCCGAGCACGTCAACCTGCAGCGCGCGGAGTCGCTGACCTACAAATACGTCATCCACTACTGGCGCGACAGCTACGACAACTCGATGTCCACCGACACCAACGCCACGGTCAAGCTGTACATCCGGGGCACGCTGGTGCAGACCTTCGGGCCGTATCACCTGCAGTCGACCGGCGACACCGTGGCGGTGTTCACCCTCGATTGGCCGTCGCAAAACGTCACCGAGTTGGGCACCAGCTACTCGACGCCCAGCAGCGTGAGTTGTCCGTAGGGCGCAGCCCCGCCAGCCCCCGTCCCAGGGAGCAGCATTTCTAAGACGAAGCACTTGCGCTACAATGGGAAGCATCGAACACTGACAAGGAGCGGTCGATGCGCCTCCCCCGCCTGTCCCGCTGGACGAACTCGAGCCTCGCGATCGCCTGGGTGATCGCGCTGGTGGCGAGCGCGTGGATGCTCTCCGTGCGCCACTACACCGACGACCTTCCGGTGTACGTCCACTGGCCGGCGGCGCTGGGAGCGCGGGTCGACAGCAAGCTGGTCGTATCCGTCACGGATCTTCACGGTCGACGCGACGACGGCGCCGACGTCGAGTTGGGCGCGGTCTCCGTACCCCGCACCAGGTCCTATCCGGTCGACTTCGGCGCCTACTACGCCACCGACGACGTCATCGACGCCGTCGACAGCGCCGACTACCGGGTCGTCGACGAGGCGGAGGCCGACGCCCACGGAAACGCCGTGCTGACCCTGCCGTCGGCCGACGAGCTGCGACGCGCGGGTGTCTCGGCGGGCACATCCGACGAAATCTTGCTGGTCGTGCGGGTGAGCGACGGGCTGAACCATCGCATCGGCTATATGTCCTATCCGCTGCCGGCCGGCGCGAGCGCCAAGTCCAGCGCGGACCACACCGCAGCCACGTCCCCGGTCAAGCTACGCCTGACCGCCGACCGCCCGCTGTACCGCCCCGGCCAGACCATCTACATGCGCGGGCTGTTGTTGGAGGCGGGCACCAACCGTCCGCTACCAGCAGCGTCGTCCAAGGCGGGCGCCGCGGTGCAGTATTCGGTCAAAGGGCCGCGCAACAACGTCTTGTTTCGCGAGCACGCTCTGGTCAGCCCGGCGGGGGTCTCCAGCCAATCCTTCGCGCTGGCCGACGATTGCCCGTCGGGCACGTACACGCTCACCGTGCAGTACAAGGACGCGGCGGCCTCCCAAACCGTCGAGGTCCGTTCCTACGAGAAGCCCGCCTTCGTCGTGGGCCTGCGCGCCGACCCCGTCCACTTCGGCAGCGCTGCCAGTAGCGGCTCGACCATCCACGTGACGGGCGCCATCGACGCTCGCTACTTCGCGGGCAACCCCGTCGTCGGCGCCAAGGCCGTCGTCGAGGTCGACACCGAGGATATCGCCGACGATCTGGGCACGGCCCAGGGCAAACTCGACCGTGCGGGCCGGTGGCATTTTGACGTCGAGGTGCCCACGGGCCTGTACCCCGACCTTCAGCCCGACGACTTATTCGCCGACATCACGGTGACCGACGATTGGGGCGCGTGCGCCACATTCGCCGCCCGCTTGCGACGGTGCGCGACGCCTACCGGGTGGAGATTCTGCCCGTCGGCTCGAGCAAATTTCGCGCCGGCAGCGCCAACCGCGGCGCAGTACGGGTCTACGACGACGAGGGCCTACCGGCGCCACACCTGAAGCTGCGCCTGAAGTTCGACGACGCGCACTTCCAGGTTCGCACGACCGACGAACACGGCCGCGCCGAGTTTCGCTGGACGCCCGGCAAGGTAGGCAACGCGACTCCGCACATCGCCGTGATCGTGACCACCCCGCAGGGTGAGGAGTTGACCTACGATGTTCCCGTGGCCGTCGCCAGCAAATACGACGTCATCCTGACTCCCCAGAATCCGACGCCGCGCGTCGGCCAGAAGGTCGACTTCGACCTGCAACTTCCCAAAAACTTCGAGCGCGCATTGCTGGGCCCGGAGGCGTACGTGCTGGCGATACACGACGAAGTCGCCGTCGCCTCGACGCGCGTCGCGCTGCATGGGGGCGACCACGCCACGGGCAGCATCGTGCTGGGCCCGGAGGCCCGGGGCCTGACCCATTTGGTGGTTCTCGACGGGCGTGCTGACGCCGTGGGCCAGGCCCCCCTTTGGGTGCGCTCCCAGCAGGCGATGCGCGTGCTCGACCTCGCCCTTCCCCAAAAGCCGGTTCACCCCGGCGAGCACGTCACCGCCAAGCTGGCGTTTCCGCCGCCCCAACGGTCCGCGCTCAACAAGCAGTCGGCGTCGGGCCAGCCGCCGGTGACCTTCGGGCTGTGGGCCGTCGACGAGGCGCTATACGCCCTGCGCGAGCGCACCGACCTGCCGCTGGGCTTGCTGCTCGACGCGCCCGCCGACATCGTGGCCACGGTCGCCGACGCCTTGAGCCGCCCGGACCATTCCCCACAGGCGACCGCTGCGCGCCTGATGCGCTCGATCCCCGCCCCGGCGCTGCGCACCGGCACGCGCACCACCTGGATTGACAAGCCCTACGAGACTGACCACAAGCAGCCCTGGATGATTCTGTGGAGCATCCTCGCCACGCTGACCATCGCGGGCATGCTCATTCGCGAATTCGGCCGCGTCGCCGACCTGGTCACCTGGAAGGTGGTCTTGTGGCCGATCGTGCCCCTCGCCATCGGCGCGCCGGTGCTGGCCTTTGGCGTCGTGGCCTCGACGATGAACGCGGCGCCATTGGCCGGCATGGCCGTCTGTGCCGCGCTTCTCCTGTACTGCGGGGTCGCCGTTCCCATGGACGTCCTCGGCAGCGACGACCTCGATGATCTGTGCATGTGGAGATGGTTCGCCAGTTCCCTGGCGGGCTTCGTGGCCCTCTGCGCGGTCAACGTCGCGCTGTCGAAGATCGGGCTCGACAAGAGCGACCTGATCACCGTCGACATCCCGGTGGGGATCTTCGTCACCCTCATCGTGGTGCAGTTGCTGATGTACGCGAGCATCCTGTGGGAGCGCGGCCACCGCTCGACGGCCGTCGAACTGCTCGTCGTCATGCTGATCCCCTTCGCGACCGCGCCCGTCGTCTTCGGCCGGACAGCCAAGCAGAAGTTCCTGTACGCCAACTCCGCGGTCGAGAATCAGATCACCTTTGGTGACGACGACGCGGGCTCGCCCCCCACCGGTTCGACCACGAAGGCAGACAAAGCGACGCCGTCCAAACACGACTCGGCCAAACCTGTGCGGGTGCGCGACTACTTCCCGGACACCATGATCTGGCGCCCGGAGATCGCCTCCGATGCCCAGGGGCACGCCCGGGTGGACCTGAGGGTCCCCGACTCGTTGACCACCTGGCGCGTGCAGGCGGTG
The DNA here is from genome assembly GCA_963697525.1 of uncultured delta proteobacterium. Classification (GTDB taxonomy): domain Bacteria; phylum Myxococcota_A; class Bradymonadia; order Bradymonadales; family Bradymonadaceae; genus Bradymonas. Next base: position 2,706,261 of record OY969087.1, on the reverse strand, counting down.
GCGAGCACGCCCGATGGGCGCCTGGGCGAGGCGAGCGCGCCGCTGCGGGTGCGCCAGCCGTTTTACGTCGACGTCGATCTGCCCCAACAGCTCACCCGCGGGGATACGCTGGAGTTGCCGGTGGCCCTGGTGGACGCGCGCAAAGTTCCCAAGGGCTCGACCCGGGTCGATCTCAGCGTGGAGGCCGACGGCAGCCTCGCCGTGCTCGACGCGCCCTCCCATGCGGAGGTCCCCGCCGGCAAGCGAGCGGTGGTGTGGGTGCGCCTGCGGGCCAATCACCTGGGCGAGGGCTCGCTGACGGTGCGCGCGCGGCTGGTTGGAAACGCCGGCGCGGCCACGAGTTCCCACGGCGACGCCGTGCGCCACACCACCCGGGTGGTCGCCGACGGCCGCCGCATCAGCATCAGCCACTCCGATATCGTCGACGAGGGCTTCCACGCGCAGCTCGTCGTGCCCCGAGACGCCATCGCCCAGACCGCCTCGGCGCGCGTCGACCTGCTCGCCGGGCCCACCGCCGCCGCCCTCGACGGCGTCGACGCGATGCTGCGCGAGCCGCACGGCTGCTTCGAGCAGACCACCTCCATCACCTACCCCAACGTTCTGATCTTGCGCGCGCTGCAGTCCATCAAGCCCGCGCAGTGGCCCGACGGCCCCCGGGCCTACGCCAAAGTGCGCGCCCGCGCCAAAAAACTCGTCTCCGAGGGCTTGCAGCGCATCCTGACCTTCCAGACCCCCGACGGTGGCTTCGCGCTGTACCCGGACGACCAGCCGCGCGTCGACCTGACCGCCTACGGAGTGCTGCAACTGTCCGAGATCCAGAAGGTGCTCCACCTCGACCTGGGCCCGACCATCAGCCACGCCGCCGATTGGCTCCAGATCCACCAGGACAGCGACGGCGGGTGGTCCGCGGAGTGGTACGCCAACGCACCGATTTCCAAGGATGCGGGCCGGGCCCGGCTCACGGCGTTCGCCCTGTGGGCCCTGAGCCGCGCCCATCGGTCCTCGGACATCAAGAAGGCCACCTCCAGCGCCATCGCCAGGCTCACCGACCTGCTGGCCCAACCCGATGTGGGCGACTTCGAGCACGCCTTCGCCGCCAACGCACTGCTGGCCGCCCACCGGCCCCGTGCGGCCCAGAAGCTCGTCGACGCGCTGGCCGCCTCCGTGCAACCCGACGGCGACCGCGACTTTTGGAACGTGCCCACCGTCTCCTGGATGGGCGCGGGCGGCGTGTACGCCAACATCGCGACCACGGCGCTGGCGGCCCGGGTGATGGCCCGCAGCCACAGCCACCCCGATCTGCTGAAGGGAGCGCTGGCCTACCTCGCCCACACGCGCCAGCCCCGCGGCGGCTGGGGAACCACCGAGGCGACCGTGTGGGCGCTCGACGCGATGTCCTCGGCCTTCGAGGCCAGCTCCACCAAGCCCGTGCGCCTGGCAGTGCGCGCCGATGATCACCTCCTGGGCAAGGTGCGCGTCATCCCCCAGCGAAGCGCGCCCCAGACCCTTCGCACCAAGCTGCAACGCGGGGCCCACCGCGTCGACATCACCCCCGGGCACCCCACCGGAGCCATCGCCCAGACCACCGCCAGCTACACCGTGCCGTGGAACTCGCCGCATGCACGGGTGCGAGCGCCCTTTGATGTGCGGCTACACTTGCACAAGCGCTCGCTCGAGGTGGGCAAACGCGCCGCCGTCGAGGTGACCGTGCGCAACACCACCGCGCAGCGCAGCGGCGCGATCATCCTCGAATTGCCCATCCCTCCGGGCGGCTGGGCCGGCACGATCAAATACCCCTCGAAGCTGGTCCATATCGACCGCCTCGACCAAACCCCCACTCATCTGGTGGTGTACTTGTCCCACCTGGACGCGAAAGTCAGCGCCAACTTGAGCTACGACATCGTCCCGCGTGTTCGAGGCAGCTACCGGCTACCTCCGCTAGTTGCCTATCCGTACTACGCCCCCCGGCCCAAGGCCGAAGTTTCGGGCGGCTCGCTCGTGGTCGGACGAGGGCGGTAAGTGGAGTTGCGGAGACGTTCCGGGGCTGAGCTACCTTACTTTATCGGCGTTATTTAGCCCATCTAACTGCGCAATATCATACCGTTTTTCGTGCTTATTTCGAACCACTCTGGTACACTCGCGCGTTATCATAGTCTTCGCGGACTCCCGCTTTTGAAACTGTGTCGTGCCCGGTGAACCAATGTCATATCTGCGTCGTCTCGTTGTCCCCGTCCTGGCAATTCTTCTGCTGGCAACCGTCGGCGGGTTGTCGGGCTGCGGCTCCAGCACCGTCACCCCCGCTCTGGGCGTCTCATCGGACACCGGCGACGTAGGCGACGCCTATTCTGACGTGGCGGACGCGTCGATAGATGCGGAAATGAGCGACGCAACCGACGCGACCGACGCAACCGATGCGACCGATGCGACCGACGTCCCGTCGCTGCAGCCGCTCGGCGCGCCCTGCCAGAGCGACGCCGACTGCACCTCCGGCCAATGTCACGAATTCGGCCAGGTATGGGTGTGTACGGACGCGTGCGACTCCCAGTGTCCCGCCGACACGATGAGCTGCTTCCAGTCCCTGTGCACGCCCAACGACTACTGCGACGATCCCGACGGCGACGGCTACGGCGTCGGCCCGGGGTGTCAGGGCTCGCCGTGCGACATCTGCTCTCCGAACGGCTCCTGCGCCCCGGACGACCAGGGCTATCCGCAATGCACCTGCAACCCCGGCTTTACCGGTGACGGTTACACGTGCACCGACACGGACGAATGCACCAACGGCTCCGCCACCTGCGATGCCAACGCCACCTGCTCCAACACCCCCGGCAGTTACACCTGCGCCTGCAAGGCTGGCTATTCCGGCGACGGCCACACCTGCTCCGACGTCAACGAGTGCACCAACGGCTCGGCCACCTGCGACGCCAACGCCACCTGCTCCAATACCCCCGGCGGCTACACCTGCGCCTGCAACACCGGATTCACCGGCGACGGTTACACCTGCTCCGACGTCAACGAATGCACCAACGGCACCGCCACCTGCGATGCCAACGCCACCTGCTCCAATACCCCCGGCGGCTACACCTGCGCTTGTGTGACGGGCTACGTGGGCAATGGACAGACATGTGTCCCGACCTCGTGCCTGGCGATTCACCAGCAGCATCCCACTACCGCCAGCGGCACCTACCAGATCCAGCCCGGCAACCTTACCGCACCGGTGAACGTCTACTGCGACATGGTCAACGACGGCGGTGGCTGGACGCGCGTGGTCAACATCCGCGGCAACTCCTATTTCCACGCCAACCAGCCGGCTCGCGTGGGGGACGTCTCCGTCGCCACCCAGCCGGCCAAGCTCGCCGACGCGACCATCAACCAACTCAACACCCTGGGCTACTTCCGGTATAACTGCGGGACGACCTACAACGCCTTCGTCAAGAACGACGCCAACGTGTGGACCTCCCAGATCTACAACAATTATAATTGGCACGTAGATCGAAACCGCGACGGCGTCTTCGAGTACCTTGCCAATCGCCAGGGCTACGTCTTCAGCGAATTCCTGTACTACTCGCCGGGACACACCGACTACGCCGCCAAATATGGCCCCAGCGAGGGCAATGGCTGCTACGTCGACGGCGAGGGATGGAACCTCAACGGCGCTTTGTGGGCAAAATAGTCGGCCTGCACCCACCGCGGCGGCGCCTTGACCGGTCCGCCCCGGTGGGCAGGTTGATCGATGGCAAAGCCATGCTGTATCCCACCCGTTTCGCTTTGCCCCGGCCTACCCTGGCCGCGTTCCTGCACCCATGGAGGAACCATGGCACAACAACACAAACTCGACCGCAGCGAAGTCGAATCCCAGATCAAAGAGATGTTCGGCTTCGTCCCCTCCTTCTTCGACGCCATCCCCGAGACATGCTTGCAGGACCATTGGGGCCTGCAGCGCGACCTACAATTGGGCGAATCTGTCCTGGACAACAAGACCAAGGAGCTCATCGGGCTGGCCGTCGCCGCGCACATCAAGTGCAAGTACTGCACATACTTCCACACCCAGGCCTCCCGCCTCTTCGGCGCCACCGACGATGAGATGCGCGAAGCGGTAGCCATGAGCGGGCTGACCAACCTGTTCTCGGCGAGCCTCAACGGCATGGAGGTCGACCTGGAGACCTTCCGCAAGGAGACCGACCGGGCCATCGGCTACGTCCAAGAGAAGCTGGCCTCACGCTGACGGCGACATCGAAACGTTGTGTTTCCGCTCGCGCAATTGAATTCCCGCCCGAAGCACCGATGATAGTGGAAGACTTGATGGGCACAGGAAGTGCGGAGCTGACATGACGACACATACCAACAGTGGTGATTCCCGGCGTATGCCGGTGGTCTTCGTGCCCCACGGGGGCGGGCCGTGGCCGTTTGTGGACATCGGCATAGGCGACCAATCCGAGACCGACGCGCTCGCCGACTACCTGCGCTCGGTGCGTGCGGTGCCGCCGCGCGCGCCCCGGGCAGTGCTGGTCATCTCGGCGCATTGGGAAGCCCCCTTGCCCACGGTGATGAGCGCCGAACATCCGCCGCTGCTATACGACTACTACGGCTTCCCTGCGGCCTCCTACGAGATCACCTGGCCTGCGCCCGGCGACTCCGAGTTGGCCGGACGCGTCCAAGAATTGCTGGCGGCGGAGGGCTTCGAGACAGCGCGCGACGCCGAGCGAGGCTACGACCACGGCACGTTCATCCCCCTGAAGTTGACCTACCCGCAGGCCGACGTCCCCACCGTGCAACTGTCGCTGAAATCGGGGCTGGACCCCGCCGAGCATCTGCGCATCGGACGGGCACTGGCGCCGCTGCGCGACGACGACGTGTTCATCATCGCCAGCGGCATGACGTTTCACGACCTGCGCGCGTTTCGCGACCCCTACGCCCGGCCCGCCGCCGAGGAGTTCGACGCCTGGCTGCGCCAGACGGTCACCGCCTCGCCCGAGGCGCGCGACCGCGGCCTCGAACGTTGGGACCAGGCCCCGAGCGCCCGCCAGGCGCACCCGCGCGAGGAGCACCTCTTGCCCTTGATGGTCGCCGCCGGCGCGGCCGGCCAGGACCGCGGCGAGTGCGCCTACAACGGCACCTTTGCCGGCCTGCGTCTGTCGGCGTTTCACTTCGGCTGAGGGATCAGCCGCGCGGCTTCAGCTCCGGCGGGTTCTGCCACGACGGCAGCGCACGCATGCGCTCGAACCAGCCCGTCATCGACGGATACGCCTCCAGACTTACGCCCACCTCTGGCGCGCTGGCAACGGTCACCGCCAGGGACATATCCGCCAGCGTGGGCACGTCGCCGGCGACGAAGTCGCGCCCGTCGAGGTGCGTCCCCAGAATCAGGACCAGACGGTCGAACTCGTCCGCCGCCTTCTCGGCCGCGGCCTCGTCGCCGGCCAGCCCGCGCATCGGCTTGATCAAGCGCTCGTAGAGGATCTTGCCAAACGTCGGCCCCAGGTGGGCGAGCTGCCAGCACAGCCACTGATCGACCGCGGCGCGCTCGTTGGGATCACTTCCCAGCAGTTCCGGGGCGTACTTCCGTGCCAGATAGCGCATGATGGCGTGGGACTCCCACAGGGTGAGATCGCCATCTACCAGCACCGGGACTTTTCCGTTGGGGTTGATCTCCAGAAACTCCGGCGCGCGCTGCTCGCCTTTGCCCAGATCCACGACGATCCTCTCCGCGTCGACACCAACGTGGCGCAGCACGAACTCGGCTTTGCGCGCGTTTCCCGAAATCGGATGGGTGTACAGCTTCATCGTCCTCTCCTTGATTTGATTGGGGATGAGTCACAGGACTTGCTCTGGTGGGCATGCATACACAATCGAGGCATTGATTGCCACTACGTACGACATCGACTGCGGAATCCACACGAGTCGGCTCGCTACCTCGAGCGCTCCCTGTCGACAGCAGTGCCCCGTCGGGTTAAGCTGGCCGGCAAATGATCCAATGACAAGCTCTCAGCGAGGATGGGAACCATGGATTCCATGAAACGACGGTTGGCTATTTGTTCGTTGCTGTGTCTGTGTCTTGCGGGCACGTCCCTTTCGGCGTGCAAGAAGAACTCGAAGAGCACGGCCTCGACCGACGGCGACAAGCAGGCGAACTCCGCCGCCGAGAAGATCGACAAGGCCAAAGACAAGGCCATCGGCAACGGCGATGAGAACACGGGCAAGTACCCGGAGGCGCTGGAGAAACAGCCGTGTAAGATCGTGACCCCTGAGATGGTCGCCAAGACCTTTAAGGTCCCCGCCGATAAGCTGGAAAAACACCAGATCATGAACCATTGCGATTACTCCCTGGAACAAGACGGCAAAAAGCTCAATGTCGAGCTCACCTCGATCTCGGTCTTCGACAACACCGACGCCGCCCAGAAGTACTTTAAGAACGCCACGCGCGACATGTCCGCCAAGGAGGTGTCCGACGCGATGAAGAAGATCCACGCCCAGGCCAACAAAGACGGCAAGCTCGACACCGCCAAGAAAAAGCAGGCCGCCAACACCGTCACCAAGGCCATGGGTGGCCACGGCACCTCCTTCGAGACGATCGACGGGCTGGGCGCGAACGCGCGGCTCGACAAAAACCGATCCAACCTCGTGCTCCAGAAGGACAACCTGTACTTCCACCTCGCCGCCTATTTCGGACCCGAGATGCCCATGCCCAAGACAATCAGCGTCGCCACCATGGAGAAGGCATCGGCCGACTGGCATAAGAAGACCGCGCCCCAGCGCAAGAAGGCGGTGGTCGCCCTGGCCTCGCCAGTCATCAAGCACCTGGACTCGCTGGCCAAATAACCCCGCCGCTCATCGCCGATGCACGGTCATCCGGATGCCCTCGCCGGGGCGAAGGGTGACCGTGGCATCCTTGACGATGGGATGGTGGGGAAGCAGGTCGAGCCGGAAGCGCCGGGTGATCATCGCCAGGGCGATCTTGGCCTCGAGCATGGCGAAATCGGCACCCACGCACATGCGCGGGCCGCCGCCGAAGGGGAAATGGGCAAAGCGGTGGTAGCCGTGCTTTTTCTGCGGCGCCATGCGCTCGGGGTCGAAACCTTCCGGGTTGTCCCACACCCTGGGATTGTGGTGGACGAAATACGGCGCGGTGACCACCACGCTGCCCGCGGGCACCACATACCCGCCGATCTCGTCGTCCTCGTAAGGGGTGCGCTCGATGGTCCACGCCGGCGGATATAGCCGCAACGCCTCGTCGAGCACCATCTCTAAAAAGCCCGCCTGCCCCAACGCCGCCGCATCGAGCTCCTCGGGCAATTCATCGTCGACGGCGGCCTCCAGGCGCCGGCGCACCACCGGGTGCTCGGAGAGCAGCAGCAACGTCCACGCCAACAGATTGGAGGTGGTCTCGTGGCCGGCGAGCATGAAGGTCATGACCTCGTCGCGGATCTGCCGGTCGGAGAGCGCCTCGTCGGAACCCTCGTAGCGCGCCTGCATCAGCATCGACAGCAGGTCGTCGTAGTCGTCCTCGCGGCCGCGCCGCTCGTCGATCATGCCGAAGACGATCTTTTCCAGGGCGCGCAGCGCCTCGTTGACCTTGCGGTTATGCGGCGTAGGTACGGCCAGCGGGATCGACACCAGCGAGGTGATGCGCTGGTTGACGTCATGAAAGAGCGTCACCAGCGACTCGCCGATTTCGCTTGCCTCCTTGCCAATGTCGCGGCTAAACAGCACCTGGCCGGCGATGCTCAGGGTCAACTGGGCCATATCTGCAGCCACGTCGATGGTCTCGTCCGTGTCGGCGACGTCCTCCCACCGATCCATCAACTCGGTCGTATAGCGCGTCATGATACCCACGAAGTTGGCGATGCGCCGGCGGTGGAACATGGGCGCGACCAGCCGCCGCTCGCGCAGCCACAGGTCGCCCTCGCTGGTCAACAGGCCGTTTCCCAGCGCCGGGCGAAGCGCATCGTAGGTCACCGCTTTGCGGTAGTTCTTGTGGTTGTCCTGCAGCACGTGCTGGACATGCTCGGGGCGGCTGAAGATGTAGATGGGATATTTGCGCGACACCGTAAAGTGGACCACATCGCCCCACTCGCGCACCGCGCGACTAAAGCCGTTGAGGGTGTCGGACTGAATGTCCAGCAACAGGCGAGCAACCTCCAGGCCACGCGGGCCGGGTGGCAGAGCGTGCTTCGAAGAGCGTAGGCGCAACATGGACATGCCGGGTCGCAGGGGGCCATCACACGAACTACCCGAACATGCTAGGACCGATGGCCCCACAGGACAACGCGTGTGCCAAAGCCGGGTGTGATCGGCGTTGATCGGTAGACCTCATGTTTATGCAGCTCGACGGCGTTCATTTTCCCATGCCCAGAAATCGTCCCACCAGCCGTTGGCGCGCAGAGTTCGCAAAGCGCACATTGGATTGAGATTCTGTTCTTTCCAGCACGCGCCGGGCTTTTTTAGTCGGCCCTGCGGCACGGTCTTATGCGCGCTCTCGACTTCGCCAGAGCCGATCGGCCAGTCCTTGTCTTCGTAGGCCTGGTAGTCGACGCAGTTGTAGAAGCGTCTCAGGTGCTTGATGAGTCGACCCAACCGCTCGTAGGCGCTCGCCTCTTGCGAATCATCTGCGAGCTCGGCGACCACCTCTTCCATCTGAGTGTGACGGTCCTGGTTCTGGGCAAGTACTTGGTCGACGTGCCCCTTATGAATCGTATCCATGACCGCGTCGACCCAGGTATCGATGGGTATGTCGAGTGCGTCCACGTCGCTCAGCAGTTGGGCGCACTCGTGCACATGACTCTTTAGGTGCGGGCGATCGAGAATGAATTGGAGGTGGGGAAACCACATCTCCAGCGCCTCCTTGAGGCCGATGCCGCCATCGCCGGGCGCGATAACCTGCGTTTCAAAGCCTAACCCGTGCTCGCAGGCGGCTGCAAAGAGTTGTTGGGCAAGCTCCTCCCAGCTTCCTCGTCTGCACACGTAGGTTGGCTCGACCTGACCTGGTCGACGTGCCAGCCCCGTACGCACTTCCTTCCACTGCTCGAGCCTGACGATCTTGTCGTCCTCGACCTCCTCAAGACGAGCTAACTGCTCCTCATCCTCGCACTTTTTGCGCGCCTCTTTGGCCGTCATCAGCTCTCCGCAGCGAATGTGGCATCCATCCGCCTCCACGAGCATCTCCTGGGCGGGCTTCCGCGTGGCAGTTGGCTGCTGATAGGCCTTCTGGCTCTGAGCGAATCGCTGTTCGATGTAGGCCTGTGCCGCCTCGGCGACGTCCATCGTCCGGCTCCTGACGGTGGTCCGGCCCATATGCCAGCCGTAATGCTCGAAGAAGCGGTCGGTGCTCTTCTGATAGGAGTTTTCGGCTCCAAAGTCGCTCACCGCCCGGTCGACCGCGTCGCTGTAGCGCTCGCCCTCGACGCCCAGATGCTCGCGCATCGGACGGGTCGACTCGCCGGTTTCTGCGTTGCGCAAGTATGCAGACTCGAGCTGGATGGGCCCATAGATCGTCTTGAAGGTCACTGTCGGCCGGCGCTCGACCGTCATTCCTTTTCGCTTGGCTTCTTCGATGAGCACCGCGCCGATGATGGTGAATAGCCGAATCATCATTCGCCCTCCGACCTCAAAGAGCACCTGCCTGACCTTGGCGTCGAGTTGTCGGCCTTCCTCGATCAGGTCGTCGAGGTCTTCGAGCATCGCGTCGACCAAAATTTCGCTGGCATTCTCGATAGCCTTCCCATACTTTTTTTCGTCCATGGCAATGTCCTCGGGTTTTGAGCACTTCGGTGACTCACGACAATTAGCACCGAGGATGTTGCCATTTTCTTGCGCAAGAAAACCCTGCCGTTGCCCGCGCGGGGCGACGTGTGCCCGTGAACGTGAACGTGCACGTGGCCGTGAACCGCAGTTTCACCTGCTTGGCTTCCGCCGGAAACGACACCGCTCCGAGCGCTCGACACTGCTCGACTCGCAGACCTACGCCCCATCGACCATTTTTGCAGTCAAACAGCCGTTCACGTGCACGTGCACGGCCACGTTCACGGGCATCATCGACCTCGATTGCCGCTTGGGCTCACAGCGAGTCCACCAACGGACGATGATCACACCCGCCAAAGCCACGACCAAGAAACAAAAAGGGCGCTGCCGATGGTCATGCAGACCGGCAGCGCCCGAGCCAGACACGCAGGTCACTTGGACACGGCGGCCTTGGCTTTCTCGAAGCTGTCGGTGGACTTAACGACATTCTTCTTCATCTGAGCGTCCAGCAGCACGCCGTCGACCTTGGTCAGCTTGGTCGAGCCCGCCTGGAAGGTGCCATCTTTGAGCGAGCAATCCCCCTTGCTCTTCTTCCACTTGCCGAACTTCTCCTGCCACTGCGAACAGCCGGTCTTGTCCACCTCGTAGATCTTATTGCCGGCGCACACGACGGCGCCGTCGTCGGTGAGCACGCCTGCTTTGCCCAAACCGGCGTAGGTCTTGGAGTCGCCCCGGGCAAACGCGATCATCGTCGACGAGCTACCGCCGTTTTGTTTTTTGGTGGTCTTCAGCTCACAGGGGGCGAGCACGCCAAACCCGAGAGACTGGTCCTTCTTGCCATTGCTGGCGGTGAGTTTGTCGCCGTCGACCTTCCAGGCGAACTTCATGCCGAAGCCCACCGGCACGACCCAGGTGCCCTGCCACTTCTGGGCGGCCTCAGCCAGGCCATATTTGGCGAAGGGCGTGCCGTCGACCACGGCAGCGCCGCCGGCGGCGGGCTTGGCGGGCGCGGCCTCGTCTTTGTTGGCGGCCTTCTTGTCCTCGGCGGGCTTGTCGGCCGACGCCTCGTCCTTCTTGGTCGCCGCAGCCGCCTCCTTGGTGTCCTGTTTTTTCTTATTGCAACCAACGACCGCGGTTAGGCCCACGACCAACAACAGCAATGTCACGCGCTTGAACATCAAATCTCTCCTCATTTCGGTGGCATGGTTTGCTGACGGAGTGTCCCCGTCCACACGCCGACCACCCTAAGGGGAGCCTCCCCCGGTCTGCCAGTCGTTCGCCCCGATTTTCAGACTTTTTCAGGCGAACGCCGACGCCAACTAGAGCCAACTAGAGCAGTCAGTGGCGCACCACCGCCACGGTGGGATCGAGCAGGTAGCCGCCGTCCTGGGTCAGGAGCACGTCTTCGAGGCCGAAGCCGCGCAGTTGGCGGATGGCGGTATACACGCGGCTGACCGCCGCCTGGGGGTGCAGGACCTCGTCGGGCCAGCCGGCCTCGACAATCTGCTCCTTGGACAGCGCCTCGCCGGGGCGGTCGAGGCGGTGTTCGACCAGCCGCGTCAGGATGCGCCGGGGCGCGTCGCGGCTGGTCAGATCGACCTCCTCGCCGTTCCACTCGAACCAGCGCGCCTCCGGGGTGCACACCTCCAGGACGTCGCGACGGTCCCCAATCTTCTCGGCGAGGAACCGGTCGGCTATCGCCGCCACCACCATCACATCGTGGTGGGCCATGGCCGACGCCGTCAGCGGCTCCTGCTCGTCAGCCGCACCGTCGAGCGCGGCGGCACATCGGGTCGCGAATGCTTCGGCGAGCCTCATCGCGCCGCGGTGCGGGCCGGGACCGGAGCCGTCTTCCAGGGCCCGCCCGCGCGCCAAAAAACCGTCCGCTTCGGCGAGCTCTCCCTGGGCGATCTCGATGATGGCCCGGTGGGCGCAGCAGCGCACGGCACACCAGGCGGGCCCGTATACCTCGAAATGCCCCAGCGCCTCGTCGCATAAATGCGCTGCCCTGCCCCACTCGCCGCGCTGGGCATGAGCCAGCGCCAACCACTCGTACACCTCGACGCGCAGCGTCTCACCGACAAGCTGGGCGTACTCGTCCGCCGCCCGCGAGCATGCGTCGACGGCCTCGTCGGCGCGCCCCAGCGCCAGAAGAACACTGACCGACGGCCACCCGTGACATCACTGCAGCGTACGGGTCGCCCATCTGTTGCCATTCGTCCAACCCCTTCTGGGCGTAGTCGAGCGCCTGGCCGAATCGGCCCGTCGCGCAGGCCACGCAGGCGAGGTTGGCCAGCAGGCGGCACACCTCTCGCCGATTGCCCACGCGCTTCTGCAACGCCAGGGCCTGGCGCAAACACTCGCGGGTCTTCTCGGGCTGTCCACGCCGCAGCCAGAATCCTCCCCGGATATTTTTGACCTTGCCTTCGATCCGATACATCTGGTGCCCCTGCAGAAACGCCTCGACCGCCTGCAGATGCTGTTCGGTATGCTCGTCGTTCTGGAAGTGACCCGATGCAAACGCCAAGAACGCCTTGGCATCGGCATAGATGCGATCGAAGTGATGCTCCTTGGCCAGGGCGGCCGCCCGGCGGCCGTGACCGATGGCCTCGTGGTCGCGCGAGCGATACGTCTCGAGCTGCGCCATACCGCGGTGGAGTTCCGCACGTGCCTCCAGCGCGGCCAGGTCCTCGTCGGCGGCTTCCAACATCGACAATTTCTGCTCGAAGATCGGGCGCAGGTCGCGGAAGGAGGCGGCGACATGCACGAACGTCCACATGGAGCGTACCAGCCGGCCGATGGCGCGCGCCTGGTCGACCTCGGCCCCCGACAACGCCAGGCGCATGTTGGCGAACTCGGCCTGCATGGCCTCGACATGGGCGACGACCTCGGGGGAGTAGAACCCCTCCTCGTGCTGCCGAGCGCGCTCGCCAAACCACTCGACCAGTCGGCGCATGGTCGACTGGCGATCGTGGGCGTCCAGCTTGCGCGCGGCGTATTGTTTGACGACCTCGTAGAGACGAAATCGGGTACCCAGCGCGCCGGAGCGGCGCAACGAAAACACCAGCGCTTTGTTGATCAGGCTCTGCAGCACCTGGTCGACGGGCCTGCCGCCGGGCAGCGCAAGCACGTGTTCGGCGGCGTCGAGGTCGAAATCATCGGCGAAGACCGAGCATTGGCCGAGCGCCTGGCGCTCGTCGGTGTCGAGCAACGACCACGAGTCGTCCAGCGCGCGCTCCAGCGTCGCCTGCCAGCGCTGACTCTGCTCGTCGTAGTCCTGCAACGTCTGCAATTGGCGGTCGAGCCGCTCGAGCAACTGCGCGCAACTGAACACTGGCAGGCGCGCGGCGGCCAGCTCCACCGACAGCGGAAGCGCGTCCAGGTGCTCGACGATGGCCGCCAGCGTCGCCTCGTCGGCGTCGCCCAGCCCGCCGCCGCGCGCTCGCAGCAGCGAAACCCCGTCGTCGATGCTAAGCGGGGCCACCTGGGCCACGTGCGCCGCGTCGAGCCGCGGGGCCTGGCGCGTCGTCACGATGATCGTGGAATCAGGACTCGCCTCGGCGAGCCGGGCGGCGAGTTCGACGGTGACCTCGAGGACCCCCTCGGCGTTGTCCAGCACGACGACGAGCGAGCGGCTGGCGAACCAACGCTGCAGCGAGTGCACCGCCTGCTCGACGCTGAAGCTTCGCAATTGAAAGTCGAGCAAGCGGGCCAGCCGCGCGGCCACATCCTCGAGCCCCGAGGCCTCGTTCAACGCGCAAAACACCCCCGCCTCGAAGTCGCCGCACGCCATCACTCGGTCGGCGACCTCGATGGCCAGGCGCGTCTTGCCGACGCCCGGAGGACCCCACAGCGCGACGAGCCCACCGGCCTGCCCCGCCTCAACCAACGCCTCCACTTCGTCCTGACGGCCCACGAACGAGCGCTCGTAGCCTCCTGGAACGCCGCGCAACCCCCGCGCCTTGTTGCGCTCCACGTCTGTTCTGGCTTCCATACCCCAAACCCCTGGAATCGCGAGCCTTTCCAAGCCCCCCTCTCCAACCAAGTCGGCCCCAAAAACACGAACTAAGATCCGTTGTACCGAATCGTCCGCGTTGGCGCTAGTCGGCGCGCCCGAGGCCTACTGGACAGAGCGTTCAAATGATCGATTTACGAGGATTCAATGAGGGGCTCCCCGCGCCACCAGTCGGGCCAAGCCGCGACAGGAACCGTCGGCGACGTGCGCTCGTCGGGAAACGGATCCCACAGCGCGACGGTGGGCGTGGACACTTCACGAGACAACTTGGTCGCCGCCTTCTTCAGTCGGTTGTCGGCGTCCTTGACCGCAGCCTCGCGGGAGTCGTGCAGCCGGGTAAATAGCCGGCCTTGTCGAGACCCGCTGACCTTGCCACTCCACTGCATGATGAAGCGCTCCAAACAGCGAACCCGGGTCACCGAGGTGTCATCGCGAACCTCACGGTCGATCTCCCAGGGCACGAAATTGGTGGCGGCAAAGGCTGCCCGGTTGTGAAATTGCGGCCTATCGAGCACAGGCGCGGCGATCTCGAAGAAGAGGTCGTGGTCGAGCTGCCATGCGGTCCACAACAGGGCGAGATACTCGACCTCGCCGCGCCCCCGGGCCCACGGAGGGCGCCCCTGCAATCCGAGCTGCTCGGCGATATGGGCGGTGCCGGCGCCGATGAACGCGGGCGCCTCGACCAACCAGCGCAGCAACGCGGCGGGCTCGTCTTCGTCGAGCGAGCACAACCGCAGCGCCCGCAACGCCATGGGCGTGGGCACGTCGATGCGCCGCGCTCTTAGCGGCACGCTGCGCGCCGCGTCCAGCAGCAGAGGCAGAGCGCCCTCGTCGGCGTCCTCCAGCCACGCGATCGCGGCACGAGCGAGCGCGACGGGCTCGTCGCCCCACCGGCAGATGGTCCGAAGGGATTGCACCGGGATGCTCAGCACCGTCTCGGGGTGCGCGCGATACAACGGCAGCGTGGCCGGAGCGAGCAGGTCCAGGTAGCGATCGCCGAAGCCACTGGCCACCAGAAAAGCGTCCCAGTCGACGGCGGCCAAGACCGCATCAACCGCCTCGTCTCGGGGCATCGCCAACAGCTCGCGCCGGCCCCGCTCGAGGTCCTCGGCGACCTTGGTCGTCGGGTAGCGCGACGCCGCCGGCGGCAGCCCCGCAGGCGGCGCCTCGCCGACCGGGGCTCGGTGCGCCTGCGCGAAGTCGTCGACGTCGACCGTAGACTCCAGCGTCAACCGCAAATCGGCATACCTCCCGGCAAAATTATTCTTCTCGATGTACTCCACGTAAGCGATCCGGTCGTCGTCGATCCAGCGCCAGGTCACGCTCGTCTTGGTTTTCTTCTTCTTGCCCGACCGCCCCAGGCGCCGCTCCCACTCGGCGACGACATACTTGGTGCGCGCCGCCTGCGCGTCGACGCCTTCACGTTCGTACTCCTGGGGCATCTCCACGGTCACCCGGTAGATGCGCCGGGTTTGCGCTTCGAGCCACACGCATACCTGCGCATCGGCGTGGTCGAATTGGCGAAGAATGAGCCGCGTGTCCACCCGGTCGGGACGCTCGCGAGCAGTGGGTGGGTTCAACGCATCGCCGGACTGACCGACGTCGCCCCCCAAGATCAATCCATCGGCTTCGAAAAATTCCTCAATACGCTCCATCGCGTGGCTCCTTCGTCTGGCCGCGAACGTGGTGACTCGAATCGAGGTTGGCAGGACGAGGGGGGCGACGAGAACTAAAACTTTCTGAAACTGACGCTGGTCTGACGAAGCCAAGATTCCGGGTTTCGGAGTAGGAGTGGTTTAATACGGCGCCTCAGGAGCGCCGAACCACCGGGAGGTCTGGTGCGATCAGGTAGCCGCCGGCGTCGGTCCGCAACGCCTCGCGCAGCCCGAGATCGCGCAATTGGCGGATGGCGGTGTACACGCGGCTGGCGCCGGCGCGGGGGCGGAGGATCTCGTCGGGCCAGCCCACCGCGACGAGCTCCGCGGTGGTCACGGACTCACCGGGGTGGGCGAGGCGTTGGTCGACCAACCGGCCCAGGATGCGCCGGGGGGCGTCGCGGCTGGTCAGGTCGACATGCTCGCCGCGCCACTCGAACCAGCGCGCGACCGGGGCGGCGACGACGAGGGCGCCGGGCTGGGCGCCGGGCGACGCCCCATCGAAGTGGCCCTGACGAAGCGCGTCGACGATGGTGGCGAAGGTGACGATCTCGTGGTTGGGCGTGGAGACCTCGGCGCACGCGTCGGGCTCCCACAGCCGGCGAGCCAGCTCCAGCAAGCCGTGGTGCGGCCCGCTCTCGAGGGTTTGAGCGACGTCGACGCCGCGCTGCCAATAGGCGCGCGCGGCGTCCTCGCGGCCCTGGAAGAACTCGATGACGACGCGGTGGCTGCAGCAAATCAGCCAGCGACGCTCCAAACCGTGGACGTCGAAAAAGCCCAGCGCCTCGTCCGACAGCCGCCCGGCCCGCCCGAACTCGCCGGCGACCAGGCTGGCCAACGCCCGCCAGCTCGTCAACTCGGCGCACAAGGTCTCCTCGCCGGCCTCATCGAGGTGCTGCGCTGCCGCCTCGAAGGCGTTTAGCGCCTCGTCGCCGCGCCCCAGCGCCAGTTGGCAGCGCCCGCGGCGCCAGCTCGTAAGCCCACAATGATAGATGTCGCCGACGCTCTCCCAGAAGTCATAGACCTGGTCGAGCAGCTCCAACGCCTCCGCGAAGCGCCGGAGCGCGCAGGCGACCAGGCTCAGGTTCTCGCGCACCTGCGCCGCCGTGCGCAGATTGCCGCATTGCTGTTGCAGCTCCAGCGCTCGACTCAAGCTCTCGCGGGCGCGCAGAACCTCGCCGTCATCCAGGTATAATAGGCCTCGCGCATTGTGCAACAGGGCCTCGGCCTGGTCGTTGGGGTGGCGGTTCAGAAACGCCTCGGCCGCGTCGAGGTCGCGCCAGGCTTGCCTGGCATCCTCGAAATAAAACATGGCATACCCGCGCACCACCAGCGCCTCACCCAGCAAGTCGTCGAGGCCCAGGGTCTCGGCCAGCTCGATTGTCCGACCGATATGCGCGAAGAGTTCGTCCGGCTGGGAGTGAAGCGCCGCCAATTTGGCCAGGCATCGGTGGATCTGCGCCGCGGCGGCGCGCGCCGGCTCGCTCGCCTGGGCGTCGAGCTCCTCGAGGCAGGCGGTCAACATCGGACGCAACGCGCGAAAGGGCGCGCGGATCAACACGACGGTCGTCAGCACCTTGGCCAACGCGGCGGTATGCTCGACGCCGTCAGCGGCGCTATATTGCAGGGCAACGCGTACGTTCCCAAAATCGTCGGCGACGGCGTCGAGGTGCTCGCGCACCGCCGGAGAATAGATCCCGGCAAAATGAGCCTCGGCCAGCCCTCCAAACCAGGCCACCAGCCGGCGCATGGTCGCCTGGCGTTCGTGGGCCTCCAGCTTGCGCGCAGCGTATTGTTTGACGACCTCGTAGAGGCGAAATCGGGTGCCCAACGCGCCCGAGCGGCGCATTGAAAACACCAGCGCTTTGTTGATCAGGCTCTGCAGCACCTGATCGACGGGCCTGCCGCCGGGCAGCTCCAGCACGTGTTTGGCGGCGTCGAGGTCGAAGTCGTCGGCGAAGACCGAGCATTGGCCGAGCGCCTGGCGCTCGTCGGCGTCGAGCAACGACCACGAGTCGTCCAGCGCGCGCTCCAGCGTCGCCTGCCAGCGCTGACTCTGCTCGTCGTAATCCTGCAACGTCTGCAATTGGCGATCGAGCCGCTCGAGCAACTGCGCGCAACTGAACACCGGCAGGCGCGCGGCGGCAAGCTCCACCGACAGCGGAAGCGCGTCCAGATGCTCGACGATGGCCGCCAGCGTCGCCTCGTCGGCGTCGCTCAGCCCGCCGCCGCGCGCTCGCAGCAGCGCGACCCCGTCGTCGACGCTAAGCGGGGCCACCTGGGCCACGTGCGCCGCGTCGAGCCGCGGGGCCTGGCGCGTCGTCACGATGATCGTGGAATCAGGACTCGCCTCGGCGAGCCGGGCGGCGAGGTCGGCGGTGACCTCGAGCACACCCTCGGCGTTGTCCAGCACGACCACGAGCGACCGGCTGGCGAACCAACGCTGCAGCGAGCGCACCGCCTGCTCGACGCTGAAGCTTCGCAATTGAAAGTCGAGCAAGCGGGCCAGGCGGGCGGCCACATCTTCGAGCCCCGAGGCCTCGTTCAACGCGCAAAACACCCCCGCCTCGAAGTCCCCGCGTGCCATCACCCGGTCGGCGACCTCGATGGCCAGGCGCGTCTTGCCGACGCCCGGAGGACCCCACAGCGCGACGAGCCCGCCGTCTCGGCCGGCCTCGACCAGCGCCTCGACCTCGCCATCCCGGCCCACGAACGAGCGCTCGTAGCCTCCTGGAACGCCGCGCAGCCCCCGCGCCTCGTCCCCCCCCACGTTCGAACCCGCTTCCATGCGCCGAACCCGTGAAATCGCGACCCTTCTACGACCTGGCTCGCACCGAGCCGGTTCCTCAATGAACATACGACTTTCGTTGTACCGAATCGTCTATCGCGACGCTAGGAGACTGCGCTGTCGACGCCTGGGACGGCGTCGCTCCAATGCTGTGCGCCATCTCTTGGAGCGACGGCCTCCGCGCCGTCGAGGCCCGCGAACCCACGTCCGACCACGGAAACGTACTGTTTCTTCGGAGAGCATTGAAGTTCCCGGGCGAGCACCCATCATGTGTGAGGCATCAAATCGATACTTAAATTCTGTGACGAGGTATACGATGCGCACCCTTCAAATCATCATCGCCAGCACACGCCCCAAGCGCCGCGGCGAGATCGTCGGCCAGTGGTTCCACGGCGTGGCCCAGAAGCACGGCGGCTTCGAGGTCGAGCTGGTGGACCTGGCCGACGTGGACCTGCCGCTATTCGACGAGCCGCGCCACCCGCGCCTGCAGGACTACGAAAACGAGCACACCCGTCAGTGGAGCGAGATCGTCGGGCGGGCGGACGCCTTCGTCTTCGTGACCCCGGAGTACAACCACGGGCCGCCGCCGTCGCTGGTCAACGCCATCGACTATTTGTCCAAGGAGTGGGCCTACAAACCGGCGGGCTTCGTCAGCTATGGTGGGGTCTCGGCTGGGACGCGCTCGGTGGAGATGACCCGGCAGCTCTTGGCCGGGCTGAAGGTGGTGGGCATTCCGGAGGCGGTGGCCATCCCGTTCTTCGCTCGCCATATCGACGAGGACAGTGGGCGCTTCGAGCCCGGTGAGGTTCAGGAAAAAGCCGGCGCGACCATGCTCGACGAGCTGGGAAGGTGGGCGGCCGCGCTGGAAGCGTTGCGCCAGTAGGTGGCGCACGCGTGGCGGAGACTGCGGGGTCCTCCCGCAGTCTCCTGGCCGCGTCATCCCAAACCCAGCAGCCGCGCGACGTGGTCGACGTTGCCGCTGGCGCGGGTCTCCTCGAATTTCTGACACATCAGGCGGGCGAATTGCTCGAGGGCAGCGTCGTCGTAATCGAGCTGCTGCAGGCAGTAGGCGTGCGTCTCCAGGGTGACCTCACGCACGATCTCGAAGTCGGGGTCGACCTGTCCCTCGAGCACCTGGTCGAACTCGTTGAGCGCTTCGCGGAAGTGGCCCTCGGCCATCAGGTAAAGCCCGCGGCAGAGGTGGTCGAATTTGACCGGCTCGGAGCCCTCGTAGCGGTTGGCCAAATACAGGATGATCTGGCGCGGCGAGCGCGTGCCCGCGCTGGGCGGGCGCTGGTCCAGAAGCGCCAACAGGGTCAGGGCAATGCGGCGCAACTCGGCGTCGAGGGCGCTCGCAGGCGCCGAAGACTTCTGAGAAAAATGGCCCGGATGGTGGGCGGCGAGATCGATCGTGGTCGTTTCGTTGTTCATGGCTCGTTTCACATCGCAGTTTCACGCACGGACGGCTGGCCCAACGACCAGCGACATCCGGCAATAACGTCCTCTCCGGCCAAGCACGCGGAAACCTCCGGCGAGCCCGTCGTGGGACTGACGCTCATCCGCGCCGGCCGCAGGCCGACACGACACTCATGCAGCCGACAGCGTCGGCGGCGAGTGTTTGGGCGCGATGTAAAACAGGGAGACCCCGCTCAGCGCGCGGAATTCGCGCGGCTCGTCGGTGCGCGCGAACGCCACCACCGACAGAGGAGAAGCCGCGCGGTCGGCGGCTCGGGAGCTGGGGGTGACGGGAGGATAGGCGCCGGCGTCGTCCTTGATGGCGCGCACGGTATTGCCGCTCAGGGCGAGGTCGCCCCACGGCGTGCCCGCGTGGCCACCATGCTCGGCGCCGAACGCGCAACTCGAACCGCAGTCAGCGTGTTGGGCGGCGGTGCCTGCCACCAGGCACAACAGGCCAGCGGCGACAGCCACGAACAGCCCCAGGTGATTCCACCTGCCGCTTTGCTGTTGCTGCGCTTGCACCACGACTGCCCTGGGTTGGAGCAATGGTTGTTGCCGATCTCGCGTCACGGAAGATCAACATCGCCCTGAGACATTGCATTCCCGAGGCTTTGATTTGTTCCAGAGGGACGCTGGCGCGCGAAGCTGCGGTTGGGTTGGTGCGAGGCGCGCGAGGCGCACACCGCCTGCAGGAGCTTGGCGCTGTTTCTGACGGCCGCGCTCAGGTCGGCCAGGCGCGGATCGGGCCGGCCGTCGACCTCGAGCACGTGCAGGATATGCTCGACGCGCTCGAGCATATCCGAGGCCAACGTCGAGTAGCTGGCGTGCTCGCTTTCGAGCTGGTCGAGCTTGTTTTTGAATCGAGTGGTGGACTCGCGAAAGTCCCCCACGGCCATATTGCAGGCCTCGGCCTGCTCCAAATACGACTGGGCGCGCTGCAAGAAGTCGCGAGTCAGGCTCTTCAACGACTTGACCTGATTGGTGTTCATGGCGTTGGTCATGGCGAACTCTCGCTGCGCGAAATGTGGGATAGGGGGCCGTCATCGGCCCATGCTCAAGGATAGCGGCGCGCCCCCACGCGGTCAATTTCACCGGCGCATTTCGCCCATTAGTCTCGCCACTGCTTGGCCTTCTCGACCAACCAGCCGCCCTTCTGGCGTTTGACCAGCTTCTGCATCAGGATCGCCGCCCGCCCGTGGCCCAGACGCTGCTCGACGAGCAGGCGCTGGTACTTCTCGGCGGTCCACCGCCGGCGCACCGCGTCGATGGGCTCGAGCATGCGCTCGACGGCGGCCACCAGCGTCAGCCAACGCGACGACTCCCCGCCCGCCGAGCCCGCCTGGCGGTCCAGGCTGGCCCAGTGTTGCTCGATGGTGCGCGCCAGCCGAACGCGAACGCGCTCGATGACCGCCTTTTGGCGCAGGTTGACGTCCAGGCGCCCCAGCCGGCGCCAACACTCCAGTGCCTCCAACAGGGGCATCTCCGTCTGGCCCTCCATCCAGCGCAATTCGTCGGCCAGCGCCGCGCTGGAGGCGCGCTCCAGGGCGTCCAGGCGCAGCACGGTGGCGCCGAATTCGACCCACCGGTACACAAAATCCAGCCCCGTGCCCTTGATATTCTGGGTGCCCATGATGCTGACCACGCTGCCTGGCGGCACCACCCGGGCGGTCTCGCGCACGATAAAGTCGCCGGTGACGTCGGGATCCTCGATGGACACGATCAGGTCCCAGAAGCGCTCCTGGTACAGCGCGACTAGGTGCTTGCGAAACTCGGCCGGGGTGGCCTCACCGGCGAGGACCCGCTCGCTATGCGCCTTCAAAAAGATCGCCGCCCCCGCACAACTGACCACCTCCAGCCAGGCCGGCTCGATGTCCTGGCTGCCGGCGTGCTGCAACGACTGGACGAACCCGTTGGCCTCGCCGGCGTTGTCCTCGCTGAACAGCTGCAACCCGGTGGTGCGCGCGGCGTCGATGCTCGCGCGGATGGAGTCCAGCGTCGCGCTCCACCGGGCGTCGGCGCGCAGCCGCTTGCGAAACGACGCCAGCGACTCGACGTTGTCGCGCGCCGCGTCGAGCACGTCGACGACCAACTCGCGACAGCGCGCGGCGTCCTCCTCACCGAGCTCACTGCCGCAGGCGTCGACCATCAGCGCCAGAAAATCCACCAGCGCCTGCGGCTCGTAGGCGATGAGGCGCAGCTTTCGGAACACCCGGCCCAGCCGGCTGTGCACCGTGTCGGCGTCGGCCGCCGAGCCGTCGTCGGGGAAGATGCGCAGCTCGGCCAGGTAGTTGTCCAGGCTGTCGGCCAGGTAGCTTCGCAGCCCGCTCAGGTTGGTGCCGATGAGCACGTGGCGGTCGGCGCCGATGTCGCGCACCAGGATGTCGGCGAAGACCTGCGAGCGCGAGATGCGGTCGAAGCGGTTGTTGACCACCGTGATCACCCGCCGGTTGATCTCGATGGCCGGGTCGACCTTGTCCAGGGCCATGCGCGTCCAGTTGTTCATGAACCCGGCGCGCTCGTTGGCGGAGTTGCCGGCGATGAAGCTCGAGATCGCGGCCCAGCAGGCGCACCTGCGGGTATTTTTTGAGCACGCCCAGGTCGGGCACGACGTTGTCGGCCATCTGGAAGATGGCGTACTCGCGCTCGATGCCCAGCCGCTCGGCCATGGCCGCCACCAGGGCGATATTGCGGGGGTGCTCGTTGTACGGGAAGCGCTCGAGCACGTCGTCGGGCAGCAAATACTCGGCGCGCTCGCCGACGACCTGCAGCTCGGTGTGTTTTTTGCGCGCCTCGTCCTTGAGGATGGGCAGCATCTCGCGCTCGGTGGTCAGCGCCTGGCCGCGGCGCGGCAAGAACCCGGCGATGGTCTGGGCGACGTCGACCCCCGCCGGGCCCTGAATATCCTCGTGGTCCGGGTAGGCGTTGGTCAGCGTGACCAGGTCGTCGCGCATCCACTGCGATTGCAGCAGGTCGACGTAGCGCGGGCTCAGGGCCATGCACTCCCACAAGAAGACGTCGCAGTCGAGCCGAGTGCCCAGGCGCAGCATGTCGCGCTGCTCCCAAATGGTCGCCTTGTCGTAGGGCCGGTAGATGAACACCTCGCGGGCCTTGTCGCCGCGGGGGGCGTGGATGAACATCGCCTCGCAGCCGGTGGTCTTGACGAAGACGTTGTAGCCCAGCCCGTGGAACAGCCCCGCCTTGAGGCGCTCGGTGCCGGACTTGCCGCGCGTGCCCCAGCCGCCGATGCACAGCGGGATGGAGCGCCGCCAGCGCCCGATACGCCAGCGCGCCATCGCCAGGCGGCCCAACTGCATGGCGATGACCACCATGAGCACCACCGCCAGGTCGGACATGCGCGCGCTCTTCTCGGCCATCATGCGCACCGCCGTGCGGTGGGCCCAGCCGACCATGCGGTCGACCGCGCTCCACGCCTGGCCAAACAGCGCCACCGCCAGCGCCACCATGGAATCGTGGACCGCCGGCGCCGACTCGCCAGCAACCGGGGCCGCCGGCTCGCCGGCCAGTGCCGGCGCCGACATCGACTCCAGGCGCGGGGCGGCCGAGCTCTCGGCGAACAGCGCGCGCGTCGCCGGGGGCACCGGGTCGTCGTCCAGGTGGCGCTCGAAGTCCATGCGCGTGCGGTAGGTCTGCTCGATACGCGCCAGGTAGCGCGAGCGCTGGCGCTCGTCGTCGCCCTCGATGCTCGCCAGGCGCTGGCGGTCCAGCCGGTCGTAGCGCCACGAGATCACCAGGAAATTCCACAGCCGGCGCAGCGGATTTGTCGGCGCCTGCAGGCGCACCACGCCCACGGTGGTCACCAGCGTAATCGGCCGGCGCGACATCTGGGCGTCGAGCAAGTCGTCGACCAGCGGAAGGTACGGGCCCCAGCCGCCCTCGGCGCCCACCTGGCGGCGCTCGCCGGGCACGGCCGTGGGCGTCAGCTCGCCCAATTGCTCGGGGTGGGCGCGCAGCCACCCCGGGTACACCCGGGCGTGGGCGTGGTGATAGCCCTGGCGCTTGTTGGGCGCCGGGTGGCGAATCTCGTGGAGCACGCGCCACAGGCGCACGCGGCGCTTCTCGCCGCGGTAGATCCGCCACGAGCCAAAGCGCTGGCGCGCGTACAGCCCGAAGCCCTCCCCGGCGGCGCGCGCCATCGCGCGCATCACCACCGCCTCGGACCACTTGTCACACGCCAGCCGGGCGCTCTCGCCGGTGTGCAGGCGGGCGAGCACGCCCACCAGGTCTTTGGCGTCGGCGGCGAAGTCGTCTTCGCCCTCCATGCGCTCGGCCAGATGCAGGCGCAGCCGGGCGATGCGGTTGGCCACCGCGGCGTCGGGTTCGACGTCCAGGCGCTCGCCGAGCACGCGCCGAAGCAGTCCGGCGGCCCGGGCGGCGCCGGCGCCGTCGAGCTTGCCCAGCTCGTCGAGCAGCCCGTCGACCTCCTCGTGCAAGCAGCCGATCACCCACGCCTCGGGCTCCTGGCGCAACCCCAGCACGAGCACGCGCGCCGCGCCCTGGGCGATGGCGCCGCCCCAGCCCACCAGCCGCACCGCCGACAACAGCGCCTGGGCGCGCACCTTCGGGCGCGACTCGCCCTTGGCCAGCGCCATCGTTTCCAGGATCTCCACCGAGCGCGGCGAGGCCAGCTCACCCAGCGTGTCGGCCATGGCCATGGCCACCGCGTCGCTGGTGGTGTCGCCGTCGGCGAAGATCTCCAGCGCTCGCTCGGGGGCGTGCTCGCCGAGCAGACGCGCGCAGTGGGCGCGCACGTGCCAGTCGTCGGGGTGGTCGCGCCGGTGGCGAAGCCGACTCTCCACCAACTCCACGCTCGACTCGTGGTCGTGCACCAAGATGCCCAACGCGGCGATCTGCGCCCACGAGCTCTGCTCGTCGCTGTTGGTCACCAGGACCAGCCGTCGCACCCAGTCGGCGCGCACCATCATGGGAGCGTGGCCCAGAAGCAACGCCACCGGCGGGTGCATCGCCTGCAGCGCCGGGACCATCAAATCGGGGTGGTCCTCGCCGAAGAGATAGCAGCCCAGCCGCTCGTTGGGCTCCAGCGAGCGCAGGCATTGCGCGGCCACCAATACGGCGTCCTCTTCGGCCGCGAAGCGCGCCAGCATGTCGGCGCCCAGCCGGGCCAGCGCGTGCAAAATGACGCGGATATGGCCCACCAGGTCGCCGATGTCGCGCCGGTGGCGCTCGGTCAACACGTCGAAATCCAAATAATCGTCGAGCGCCTTCTGATCGCGGCGAAACTCGCGCTCGCTGTCGACGTTCTCGCGCAGGTATTGCAGCATCACGCCGCGCCGGGCGCGGCCGGTGGGCTGGTTGAAGTAGCGCGTCGAGAAGGTGACGAACCTCTCACGCTGGGAGAACCACTGGCCCTGGACGTCCTCGAGGCATTGGACCAGCCCGGCCCACAGCCGCAATTGGTCGACCAGGAAGATGGGCGGGTCGACGAGCTCGTCGACGAAGCTCTCGGCCTTGACCTGGCGCGTCTTCAGCAGGCGCTCGACCTCGTCCACCGAGGCGTGGTCCAGGCGCTCGACCAGCGCCGGCAGCGCCTCGCGCAGCGTGGTCAGCGCCCTTCCCTCCCCGGCTGTCGGCGTCTCGAAGATCATATCAGCGCTCGAAGTACCGTGGCTCGATGAGCTCCTCGAAGGTCAGATCGGTCGGCGGCAGCGCCGCCGTGGAGTTCTCCTGGCCGAAGGCGTGGGAAAGGCGCAGCCCGAAGCTCACCCGCGTTCGGTCGGCGGTATAATAGTCAAAATACGACCCCTGCAGGTACGCCTCCAGGTCCAAGAGTTGGTCGCCCACCACCCAGTAGTACAGCCGGCCGGACAAATCGAGGTCGTGGCGGATAAACGCCGCGCTGCGCGCCCCGTCGTGTACATACCACGTCCATTTATACCCCAGGTCGACCCGCGTGGTGTCGAAGAGCGCACGCCCCACGAAGCGCATGCGCAGCTTATCGAGGCTCATGTTGGGGTTGAGCACCGGCTGCAGGTAGGCGTAGCCCACCAGGTTCAAAAACGGCCGCCACCACAACAGCGACAGGTAGTCGGTGGTCACCGGGTGGTCGCTCGCGTACACCGACGCCAACCTCGCGGACAGAAACGGTTTATTGGCGGCGTCGAGCGCGGCGGCTTGCTGCAGGCGGACGTGGGTCGTCAGGTCGTGGACCCACCACAGGTTGGGCGTGAGCCCGAAGCTTCGAACCAGGCGCAACGAGCCGCGCATCGCCCAGAAGGGGCCGTTGTGGGTCTGGGAGTAGATGTCCAGCGAGGGCTGCACGCGCAGCTTCCACAGGTCCGGCCGCCAGTCCACCGAGGTCCCGGCGGTGACCACCGGGACCGTGTCGAAGTCCATGCGCAGGCCGGCGCGGCCAGCGAGCCACAAGTTGTACTTGTCGAAGTTGGCGAACGCGCCGCCGAGCACCTCCAACTGCGCCTTGCTGGTGCTGGTGCCGGACTCGTCGGAGATGGTGGTGTCGTCGGCCTGCCAGGACGCCGAGGCGTACGGCTCGACGTGAAATCCACGCTCGTCGAGCAGGTCGCGCTCGCCGAAGGCGGCGATCTCGGGCGCGCTGACCGTCTGCAAGGCTAGTTGGGGGTCGAACGCCGTATCGTTCACGGCCGCCGGCGAGGCCGCGGCGGTATCCTTGGCGCTGGCGACGGCTTGTTTGGGGTTGGCGGCGGACTCGTCGGCCTCGTCCGGCGGCTCGAGCTCACTCGTGGCGTCGAACACCCGCGCCTGCACGCGCACCGCCGACACCGCCCCCGGCGAGCGCAACGTCAGCCGATAAGCGCCGGCGTGCTTCAGCCAGATCTCGGCGCGCCGCGCCCGCCCCAGGGGCACCTTATGCGCCTCGCTGGACAGAAAGGCGCCCTTTTGAACCGCGTCCGACAGCTCGACCGTGCGCTTTTTGGCCCCCTTGTTGGCGCCCTGGGAAACGTGCGTGACCTCGATCTCCAGCGCATGGGAGGTGACCGACGGATGCGCCTTCGGGTCAACGAGGCGCGCGTCGACGCGAAGGTAAGTCGGCCCCAACACGACCAGTGAGCCCGGCTGCGAGGGCGCGAGCATGCGCAGGCGGCGCTGGCGCTGCTCGAGCAGCGGCTGGGGGTTGCCGTCGGCGTCGGGCATGGTGGCGTAGGCATATGCCAGCCGCCCGTCGACATCGTCGGTGCGCCGAATCTGCAGGCTATACTCCTGACCCTTGTCGACCTCCCAGCGCGAGCTCACCACGCGCTGCGAGCCGACCGAGCCCTTCGAGCCGTTGGGCGCGACGACCGCGCCGTCCTCGCGGCGAAGCTCGCCGAGGATGCGGCAGGCCGGAAGCTTGCCCGGCGGCTGCAAGTCCGGGCGCAGGTCGACGCAGATTCGCCGAAGCTCGAGCTGGCCCGCGCGGGGGGCGACGAAGTCGACTACCCGCTGGCTGTCCTGGAACATCTGCAAGGAATGCGAGCGCGGCCAACGCACGCCCAACAGCGCGAAGCGCACGTCGTCGCGGGCGGGGTCGTCGATGACGGGCAGTTGGAAATTGGCGGCGTTCTCGACGTCGCGCTCCGGGCGCAGGTTGGCCACCGCGCTGCGCACGCCGCCGGCCAGGCTGCCCAGCGTGGTCCACTGCGTGCTCCCCAGCGCGGCGTACCAGACCCGGCGCACCGACGCGATCGGGAAGAGCTCGGCCGCCCGGCGGGCGTGGCCGTAGGCCGTCGTCGCCCAGCGCGCCTTTTGGTCGTCGCCGCCGCCCTCGCTCAGACGCTCGAGGAGGCGCTCGGCGATGAGGCGGTGGACCTGCCACGACGAGGCCTTGCTCGGCCAAATGGCGAGCAGCTTTCGCAGCAGGGCGAGCTGGCCGGCCGGGTCGGCTACGGGCTTGTCGCCGGAGAGGTCGCCCAGCTTCACGACCAGGCGAGCGCGCCGGCATAGGCGCTTGTGGCTGGGCCGATGCGACGACGCCGGGGCGTCTGGATCGAGCCCGCAGCGCTGTAGCGAGGGCGTCCCCACGACCGCCTGCGCGGCCAGGTCCAGCGGCGCCATGCTCGCCGCGTCGGCCAGCCAGGAGTCCTCGACGTCGAAGAATTTGCTGCTCAACCGGTCGAGCACGGCCCGGCGAAGCAGCCGGGCCTGCTCGAAGAGCGGGTGGGTCGTCGGCACCAGGCTCATGGCGCGCTCCAGGTCGACCTTGGCCAGCCGATTCTGGGCCATCGACATCAGCAACTCGGCGCGCTTGATCAGCAGCTTGGTGCGCGCCAGCGTCGCCGCGCCGCGAAGTTTGACGGTCAACTCGCGAAGCGCCTCCAGGCGCTGGGCGTCGACCGGAAGCTTCACGGCGACCTCGGTGCGCTGGTCGTCGTCGATATTCGGCAGCCGCCCGGCGCGCATCTCCACGGCCACCAGCATCGCCTGGTGGCGCGGCCACAGGGTCACCTGGCGCGCCGAGGCGGGCACGCGCAGCACGAAGGTCACCGCCTGGTCTTTTCGCGGCTCGCCCACGCTATGCCACTTGACCGGCACCACCCGGCGCACGCCATTGCCGAAGTCGCAGCGAAGCAGGTCGTCGACGGCGTCGCCCTGCCCGCGCACGGCGATGCGCACAAAGCGGGTATGCCCCACCCCGTCGAGCGCGAAGGTGCGCTCTTCGCCGTGGGAGACCTGCCAGTAGGTGCGCTCGCGCATGACGTCTCCGACGGGCAGCGCCAGGGTATCGAGCGGCGGCTGGTTGACGTAGACGTCGGGACGCTTGTCGTGGGCGGGCGGCTGCGCGTTCTTCGGCGCTCTTTTCGGTGGGTCCGGCGCGGCTTTGGGCAGGCGCAGGCGGTGGACCTGGCCGGCGCGCGCGGCGAATTCGAGCTCCTGACGCTCTTCAAGGCGCAGCGCGGTGACGGGCTTGTCATTCCACAACAGCCGAAACCAGCCGGGGGAGACGGGCCCGGAGATGGCCACGCGCACCCGCGCCAGCCGATGCGGGCGGTCGAACGCGCTGGGGGTGCGAAAGGCGTAGTCCTCGCCGGGCGGGACGCGGTACCACACGTCGCGCAGCCCGCGCACGTCGTTGACGTAGACCTTGCCGGTCTCGCCGCGCACCGCCTCCTGGATGTCGACCTTGCCGTGGTCGGGGTCGGCGTCGATGGGGTTGGCGTCGAGATCGCGCCAGTAGCTATGCTTCCACCAATACGACTGCGCTTCGTGGCGAATGGGCGCGGTCGTGGGCCGCTCGAGCCAGGCGTGGTACAGCCGGTCGACCGCCCCCCAGCGCTCCCAACGGTCGGCGCCGCCGTCGAGCTCGGCGCGCGCCCGCACGAGCACCTGGGCGACGGTGTCGCCCTCGGGCTCGAACAGACGCACCAGCCGGCGCGCCCGGCGCGGCTGACCGCGGTCGAGCAGCACCTTGGCCATGGCAAACGCCCACTTGCGCCGCAGCACGGGGTCGACGCGCCGGTCGGTGGCGCGTTTGTGGTCGGCGTCCTCGCTGCCGAGATCGACGGACAGATCTTGGGCGCTCAGGCTCTCCAGGCGCTGCCAATCGTACCACGTCGCCACGGCGGGATTGTGGGCGTGGGCCAACGCCTTTTCGTAGCGTTTGACGAGGGTGCGAAGCGCGCGCCGGTCGTCGATCAGGGCCGCGCGTTCCACGCGAAGCAGGCGGCTGACCACGTTGGTCTTCGCGCCCAGCAAGGCGTTCACTTTGGCGAGCTGCCAGGTCGGGTCCCACCGGTGGGTGACCGCGTCCTCCACGAGCTCCTTGGGCCGCCAGACGCTGGCGTCGAGCACCACGTCGGCGCCGCTGGCCTGCAGCTCGTAGCGGTGCTTGCCCGGCGGAACCCACCAGCGAGTGCGCCGGTGCCAACCGACCACTCGCCCCCTCTCGTCGCGCGCGAAGACGCGCCCATCGGACGCGGTCGCCGGCGCGGCGGCGGCGGGTTGCGAGGAGGCGTCGGGGGACGAAGCATCGTCGGTGTCCTCCGGTTCGTCGACCTCGTCGGACTGGTCGCTCCCGTCGTCGCCGCCGCCCTCCCCCGCGCTGGCGTCGACCTGCGAGGCCGTCGGCGCCACGGGATCGTATTTGGCCGCCCGACTGGAGAACTCCTGCTTGCGCACCACCTCGCCGTGCTCGGAGAGCGCGACGCTGTAGGTCGTGGTGGCGTCGGGCTGCTCGATGGACTTGACCGCCCGCAGCCCCAGGTGCACCTGGGCCGGGCCGTTCACCACCAACGAGACCCTTTGCCCCTCGCCGAGCAGCCCGCCGCCGTCGACCGGCCGCGCGCCGGCGTGCAGCCGCTCGCGCGGCAGGGGATTTTTGTTCAGCGCCAGCAGATCTTGGCGCTCGTAATAGGTCGTGCTGGGCCGGCGGCGCTGCTCGACGGCGCGCAGAAGGCGCAGCCGGCCCAGGTGGCGCGCGGCCTTCTTTTCAGCGTCGCTGGCCCCGAGTTTGTCGACGAGCTTCTCCAGGCTCTTGGCCACACGCACGTCCTGCAATACGCCCTGCTGGGAGGGGATGGCCAGGCCGGCGGGCGCCGCCTTGTGGGAGTGGCCGTCCAACCACTGGGCCAGACGGCCCATCCACCACACCCAATAGTAGCGCGCCGGCGAGCGCTCCAGGCGGCGCACGGTCACCCGCATCGGAAGCGGCGCCTCTTTGGACAGGCTCAGCTCGACGGGCACCGGGTCGTGCATCGACGAGACCACCAACCAGTCCCCGTCGCCCAGGCGCACCGGCTTGACCGCCACCCGCGCGCCGCCGTTGGGCCCGGCGCGAAACACGCGCTCCAGATCCACGTACGGCGCCAGCCGGGCGGGCTCGAATTGGACGCGCAACACCGACAGGCGCTCCGGGTGCAGCTCGACGGACGCACCGGCGTCGACGACGCGCGTCACCGGGCCGTCCAGCACCGGCGTCCACTGGTAGAGCTGGCTGGTCGACGGCGCCGGGCGCGGCGCCCATTGCGCGTGGGCGACCGAGCTCAGCGCCACCACCACCGCGACGACGACCGCCCCCGCCCACCGATGTGCATACGGCTCGAAGAGGGTCACTGCGTCTTGACGATGCTCTGGGCTAGGGTTTGCAACAACTCGTCGTCGTCGATGAGCCGCTCGCGCAGCCGCCGGCTGAGCTCGACGTGCAGGAAGGCGCCGCGGTGGTACGCCTCCACCCAACTGGCCTGGGCGTTGGAGGTCGCCCCGTAATAGTGGGTATCGCTGGGGTACACGGCCACGGCCACCCCGCCCAGATTCGCGTGCAGCCGGTCGCTCATGCGCTGCGCCCACGCCGACGGCGTGTCGGTGCCGTTGCTGAGCACCACGCCGATGTCATTTTTGCGCAGCGCCCGGCGCTCGAAGCCGTGGATCTGGACCAGCGCCGTGTCCGAGATTTGCGTCAGGTACTCCACGCTGAACAGGTGGAAATAACTGTCGGTCACGTGCGCCATATCCGCCGGATGCACCCGGTCGTTGTCGGTGCCCTCCGGATACGGCCGGTAGCGGTGGCAGGTGTTGAAGAAAAACCCGCGCACCGACTCCTGGCGAAAGATGCGCTCGGCGATCGTGCCGGTATGATAGTCGTGGTAGGTATGCGGCGCCTGCACGATCAGCTCGTGGTCCACCGGGCCGGTGCGAAACACATACGCCCCCGTGCCCCGCCAGTCCTTGCCGCCCTCGCTGAGCACGATCCACACCTCGCGGCCGCGCACCAGCCGGTGCATGCGCAGCCCCGCCTTTGCGAAGAGCTTGGTGTAGTCGCCAAAGTGAGTCTTTCCGTCGGCCAGCTCCCGATAAAACATCGGCAGCACCCGCTGCAGCACCAACCGCTGGCGCAGCGTCGGCGGCGAATAATACACCCGCACATCCTTCGACGGGCGCACCTGGTCGAGCAACGGCCCCCGCTCCAAGTGCACCGGCGGCGGCCGCTCCTCACGCACCATCTTGCCGCCCTGGCACCCCGCCAACACGGCCGCCAGCGCCACAAACACAGCGACGACGCGAAGCTGGACAAGCTGGTGGACGAACCGTGGCACGGCGGGAAAACCTCGAGGAGCGATGGGCAAAGACAGTCGGCGCCCAGTGTAACGCAACCCCGAGGAGGTCGCCAGAAGATGGGAGATCGGGGGGCCGCGTCGCGGCCCTCGACGGCGCGGAGGCCGTCGCTCCAAGATTTGGCGCACGCCTTTGGAGCGACGCCGTCCCTGGCGTCGTCGGCGCAAAGCGCCGATTCACTGGTCGCGGGCGTAAAAGCGCACCCACACGGGGTGGGCGAGCGTGGTGGGGGCGTGCACGTCGACGGTGTGGCGGCCGGGTTGCCAGTCGGTGCCGATGGGGATGGTGGCGAAGCTGGGGCCCCACAGATGCCGGAAGGGGGTGGTCTGCAGCTCGACGTGGGTGGGCGCGGCGGCGAAATCCAGAGTGCGTGTCGAGGGGGTAATCTGGGCGACGGGGCCGTCGTGGCGCAGCTTGGGGCTGCCGCGGTCGACGCGGGCGTCGAGGGCGTAGCCGGCGCTCGGCCAGGTGGCGTAGGCGACGACGTGGACGCTGGGGGTGCGCTCGGGGGTGCTTGTGACGTGCAGGCGCAGGCGGTGGGCGGCGCTCAGCCGCCACACGCGGCGCAGGCGCACGACGGTGGCGTCGGGGGTGGGCTTGGCGGGGGCGCAGTCGGCGAGCAGCGAGACGCCGTCGGTGACGAGGCCGCCGCCGGGGCGCTCGAGGCGCACCTCGACGCGGCCGGTGCGCTGGCCGCTCGGGGGGTGTACGTAGACGCGGTCGCGTTGGGTGCGCACCAGGCGGCGCAGCACGGGCCTGCCGTTCCAGCTCACCTGCAGGCGTCCGCCGAGCACGCCCAGGTCCTGGACCTGGTAATCCAGGGCGACGCGCCCGCCGTGCTGGATCCGACAGCTCACCGGGGCGCCCACCTTCAGGCGGGTGCGGTAGGTGGCGTTCCACGCCTTCGCCAGCACGGCCACGCGGGCCGCGCGGGTCGGCTGCACGTCGGCGGGCTCGGCGATGAGCCGCGACAGGGCGCTGCCGCGTGGGCGCACGACCCGCGCGGGGGCCTTCTTGTCGGGCTCATGTGGCGGCTGGAAGTGGCGCAGCAGGTCGCACGAGGCGGACGGCTTGGCGCAGGCCTTGGCGACAAGGTCGGGCACGGACACCCCGGCGCTCGACAGCGCGTGCCAGTCCGGCTCGAGGCGCGCCTGGGCGCGCAGCCGGCGGCGAAGCCCGGCGGATTCCAACTGGTCGATATTGGTGGGCTCGAACGACTGCCAGGCGTGAAATTTGACCGGCGCGTAGCGCCAGGAGAGCCCTGCGGGCGCCTGGTCGTACGGCGACCGGGCGGTGGCCTGCTGGGCCTCGTCGGTCAGGGTGAGCGCGTCCAGCGAGACCAGCATGGAGCCGGCGGCGGCCTCCAGCTCGAAGGAGGTGGCGCCGTCGGGAATCCAGAAGCGTTGGAAGGACGGCTCGGTCACCAATTTGTCGCCCTGGACGCGTTCCGGCTGGCCGGATGCGTCGGCTTTTTGGGGCACCAGGCGCTCGAACGTCGACAGCTCATCCTGGGCGGCGACGGTGCCGCTACTGAGCACCTTGTCGCCGGCCAAGAATCGGTAGCGAAGCGACGCCTCGGGCTGGCCTTCGATGCCGCGCAACGACACCCGAAGCGCCTGACCGACGCGGTGCTCGCCTTGGGCGAGCACGTAGCGAAGCGGGTGGTCGGGGCGGGCCTCCCACTGGGTAAAGCCCTTCCAGTCGGGGCGGGCGAGCACGCCGCCGTCGGGCAGCTCGACGATCTCGGGCTCGCCGAGGATGGCGCCGGCGCGGTCGACGGTGACGCTGGCCCGCACGGGGTGGTCGACCAGCGCGCTGAGGCGAAGCGACGCCTCCCGGCCGGCGGGGATGTCGAAGCCGGCGCGTGCCGCGCTCGGCACGCTGGCCAGGTCGACGTCGGGCCCGTCGGCCACCGCGTGGACCGTGCGATCGACGGTGGTGGCGTCCAGCCCCGCCGAGCCGTCGCTGGGCGCCGAGAGGATGCGCGCCCGAAGCCGCAGGATATGCGCGCTCGAGTCGGCGATCGCGGGATCGCGCACCACCACCGACAGATGCGCCGGGCCGACCAGGTTGTAGACCAGCCGCCGGTTGCGCCCCAGCGCCTCGCCCATCGACGGCAGCGTGGGCTGCTCGTGCAGGTGGAAGTCGGTCACGTACAGGCTGCGCGTGGGCACCTCCACCACGCTGGAGCGCCGCGCCCAGCCGTGCGCCAAAATGGCGTCCTGCTCGCCGTGGGTGAGGTCGTTCCAAGAGCGCACGTGGGCGAAGCTGGCGAGCTTGGCCTTGCGCCGGTTGGACAGGGTCTGCTCGAGCCACTGGCGCCGCAGCATGTTGCGCTCGTATTGGGTGAACACCACCAGGTCGACCTGGTCGGATTGGCTGCCCTTGGCGACGCGAAACTCGACGGTGCGCCCGGGGGCGGCGCGGTCCTCCAGGTCGACGTCGATCAGGCGCTCGTCGCAGGGCTCGCCGTGGCCCGACGCGGCCGGATAATACACCGATTGTTTGCGCCAGGCGGTGCCGGTAAAGCCGGCCTTGGTCTTGCGGGTCTGCACCCAGATGGTGCCGTGGGCGAACACCGCGCCGTTGGCGTCGTGGACCAGCCACTTCAGCCCATAGCGGTACTGGGTGTGCGGCGAGTAGTCCTGGGGCCCCAGCGGCTTGGCCAGGTGCATGTAGGAGAGCACTCGAAAGCGGCTGGAGCCCGGATTCAGGGCGAATCGAGGGCCGCGCTTCGGGGTGGCGATGTAGGCGATATTTCGCTGCTGAGTTCCCGTGAGCAAGGCGTGCTGGTCGATGGACGCGCCCTCGAGCGCGCGCCACATAAGCGCGCCCATCGCGCCCAAAATGGCCACCAGCAGCACGATGCGGGCGACGAGTTTCACGGCGCCTCCTGCGGGTCTGGCTGGCTCGGCTCCGACGGGGCGGGTTTAGCGGCCTCCTCCAGATCGATCCGCACGCGCCTGGCGAGCAGCAACTGCAGCGCGCTGACCGGGCCGGCGTCGCCCAGCGCGAGCACGCCGCGGGCGACGCCGGGGCTCTGCAGGCGCAGGGCGACGCGCTGGCGGCGCGCCTCGGCGACCAGCCACGCCTGCTGGCGGCCGGGGTCGAGCACGATCGCCGGCTCGATGCCCCGCGAGCGCAGCGCGTCGACCGCCTGGCTCAACTGCACGGGGTTGAGCGTGGTGGCGAATTGCTCGGCGTGTTTCTGCGCCAGGTCGACGCCCTCGTCGAACGCCTCGGGGGCGACCGTGTCGGGCGCGTCGCCCTCGGACGGCGGCCGGCGCATCCACTGCACGATGGACGCCTGCTGCCAGGCGACGCCGCGGCGGGCCATCAGGCCGGTAAGTCGCGTGGGGGTCGGCGTGGGGGTAAGCGCGGCGCGTAGCTCCGAGCTCGCCCACAGGCGCACGTGGCGCTCCCCGGCGACCCGCCGCGAGTAGCTGGCGGTGGCGTCGGGCAGCCCGCGAATGCCCGTAAACTCACGCTGACCGCGGTCGATGACCACGCGGACGTCTCGCCGCTCGAACCACTGTGTGAGCCCGTCGAGCCCCGCCGGCGGGCTGGCCGCGGTCACCGGGCGCGTGGGGCTGAGCAAAATGTCGCCGTCGAGCGGCCGGTCGGAGGCAAGCCCGCGGATCTGCACCGCCCAGGGCGCGCCCACGCCCAGGTATTCGCGCTGGAAGACGCGGTGAGCGCTCGCAAAGAAGCTCCCCTCGTCGAGCGCGCGCAGCGCGTGCTTGCCGTTTCGCGCTCGCATCTTGCTGCCCACGATGATGCCGCGCGCCTGGAGTTCCCCGGCCATCAGCGCGGCCAGCCTCCAGGTGGAGAATTCGCGCAGCGGATAGGGCACCTCCAGGACCGCCGGGGCGCGCGCCTCGCAACTGATCAGCGCGAAGCCAAAGCCGCGAAGGCCCTTCTCGTCGAGGCCGGTGGGCGACCTGGAGGGGTGGCCGTTTTCGCTGAGCGTCCAGTAGCACTCGTCGGATTCGTCGGCGCGCATATGGCCGAGTTCGAGGCCCACCGCGGCCGCCGAAAGCCCGGCCACCGCCAGGGTGCGCTGCTCGCCGAAGCTCGTGGCCGGCTGGCGGCTCATGTGGACCAGCGGGTCGAGCGCGCCGCGTTCGACCAGCTCCAGCTCGGCGGCAAGCGGCGGGTGGCCCAGCTCGGCGTAGCTGCGGGCGACACGGGCGTCGGACCCGAGGACCCAGTCGGACAGGAATGCCAGCAGCGACGAGACGTGGTGCTCGTGGACCTCGACCGGCGATGGCTCGGCCGTGTCGCTGCCGACCAAATCGGCCATGGCCGCCGCCGCGCGGCGGGTCGCGCCGGCGTCGAGCATGACCGTGGTAAACGCCTTCTGGCTGACCTCGCGCTGGCGGTCGAGGCCGTGCGGCGAGCGCCAGATGATGTCGAGCTTTCCGACCACGCTCTGCAGAGCTGACAGCGACAGGTGCGGGTCGAGGCGGTGGCCGACGAAGGCGCGGGCATGGCCCTTGGAGGTGCGCATGCGCAGCTCGACGACGCGGCGCGCCCCCAGGGCGAGGTGCATGCGGTGGAATGGCGACAGCGCCGACTCGCGCGGGGTCACTTCGCGAAGGGTCGCGGCGGTGGTGGCCGAGCCCAAAAGGAGCGCGCAGGCGTCGAGCTTCTCGGCGACCGCCAGCGCCGCCAGCACGCGCGTGGGTCGGCCGCCGACGGTGGGCACCTCCACGATGGGCCCGTGCGCGCCCGGCCGGAACAGGTACACGCCCCAGCCGCGGTCGTCGGGATAGGCCGCCAGCGGCTCGGCGAGCAAAAAGACGTGGCCGCCGCCGGCGTCGCGCAGCTCCTCGAGCTGCAGGCCGAGCTGGTCGGCGGGCCCGCTCAGGCGGCGCCACTGGCTCGCCGGAGCGTCCATGAGCATATTGGCGCGCCGGCCGATGGCCTCCAACCGGTCGAGTTCGGCGCTGCGAATCGGCGAGGCGTCCGGGGCGTGCTCGTGCAAAAGCGCGGTGTGGCGAAGCAGCCCGAACGCCGCCCGGTCGACCACGGGCGGGGCGGCGTGGCCCTCGCCGACCGCCACCGCCTCCACCTGCCCCAAGCCGAGGGTGTGGATGCCGCTGGCGATGCCCGCGCCCAGCACAAAGCCCACCAGGCTGACGACCAGCGTCGGCAAATAGGTCTGCGCGAAGCCATTCTCCAGCGTCTTGAGCGCCAGCAACGAGCTCAGAAGATAGCCGAAGGCAAAGAAGTCGATGACGTGGATGCTGGGATCGATGCCCAGCAGCACCCAGGCGCCGATGTACTTGATCGTAAAGCCGATGGTGAACACCAGCACGATCTTGCGCGGCCCCTCCAGGTTCCACGTGCGCACCAGCGGCGCGCGCATCAGCAGCGTGGACGTTCCCACCAGGATGAGCACCTCCACGTAGGTGATCATCGCCTTGAAGGGCACCCGCCAGGCCACCGCCATCAGCGCGGGCACCAAAATGCCGCCGAAGTCCCAGCCGAAGCGCAGGTTGAAGCGTGTGGAGAGCACCGCCGCGGTCAGCAAGATGATGTAGGCGCGCGGCGAGGACACGAAGTCGACGGCGACGTCCTCGTAGTGCAATTGGAAGCCGGACAGGTGCAGGTTGGTCAGCGGCAGCAACACCGTCGTTGCGACCAGCCAGACCACCGCGCCGGGCAATAGAAGTTGGGTCAGCCCGCGGCGAAGCCCCACCTTCCAGAACATATTGGCGGCCAGGGGCACCAACACTAGTCCGATGGAGTTGAGCGGCCCGGGCGGGGCCAACGCGCGGCCGGTGAGCTGACGCACGAGCTCCCAGGTCTGCGGCCACAGCCACATCTCGCCGACCAGGCGCACGGCCACGCTGAATAGGACGAAGGCGAAGAAGCGGTCGCGCCCAAAAAACGGCGACCACGCGCCGGCCTTGCCCAGGTAGTCGGATAAGAAGCGCACCAGCGCGTAGGTGATCAACCCCTCGACGAGCACGGTGATGGCGCTGGCGGGGGCGACGATGAAGATGCTGGCGAGGTAGCCGGGCACGACCAGGCCGACGAAGACGAAGCCGAAGGTCTCGGTCAGCGCCCACAAGCACAACACGCCCACGAAGACGACGGTGATGATGGAGGTGTCGAAGCCGCCCGGGAACATCTGCAACGGAAACAGGCTACCCATCGCCGCTCCCGTGCTTGGGCAGCCGGATGACGAAGCGGGTGCCCCCGTCGACGGAACTTGCGGCCTCCAGACGCCCGCCGCTGGCCTCCACATAGCTCTTGCTGATGACCAGGCGGTTGTCCTCGCGGCTGACCTCGCCGGGGGTCTCCTCGAGCAGGCGCTGCATCAGCGCGTTGGGAAGCCCCAGGCCGGGCACGTCCAGGCTGACGCTGACCTGGCCGTCGTTCTCGTCGAGGCTGATGCGCAGCCGGTCGGCCATGGCCACGAACTCCAGGCTGTCGACCAGGATGAGCTTGAGCGCGCGTTGCAGCGATTCGGGGTGGCCCTCGGCGGTGACCAACTCCTCGGGCATGTCCAGCTCGATGGGCGGCAGGTCGACGTCCTCGCCGGTGCTGCGAAGCGCCTCGCGCACCACGTGCTGCAAGGCCACGGGCAGGCGGGCGACGTCCTGGCGGGCGGGCGGGTCGAGGACGTTGGCGAAGTCGTCGAGCGTCTTATTCATGTCCCCCAGGCCGGCCTGCAGGCCGTGGACGAGCTCGCGCTCGGCCTCGCCGAGCCCGTCGCTCATCGCCAGAACCTGGGTATAGCCGGCGATGAGGCTCATCTGGTCGGCGGCGCGGGTGTGGATGGTGCGCACCAGGGCGAGTTTCTGGTGGTCCTGGGCGACCGCGCGGGTGATGTCCACGGCGGTCACGATCATGCCGATGACCTGGCGGTCCTCGCCGCCCTCGCGAAATGCCAGGGTCACCCGCAGCTCGACCATGCGCTGGGGCGCGGCGCCCACCGAGGCGCGGAAGGTCAGCGGGGCCTCGTCGACCAGGACTTGCTGGAGGCGAGCCGTGGAGACCTCCAGCGACTCGTCGCGCAATTGGGAGACCAGCTCGGCCAGCGAGGTGTAGCCCAGCGGGCGGCCCTGCTCGTCGACCAGCAGCCGGGCGATGGCGGAGTTCTCGAAGGTGACCTCGCCGAATAGGTTGGTCAGCATCAGGCCGACGCGGGCGTTCTCGGCGACGTCCTCCAGGGTGCGCCGGTCGAGCTCCTGGCGCTCCATCGCGGCGAGCGCCGACTCCATGATCTCGTCGGCGGCCTCCATGCGCCGCTGCAACAGCCCGGGCGTCTCGCGCTCGAGCTGCCACCAGTAGATCTCCTGGGCGAGGTGGCCGGCGATGCGATCGAGCAGCGCGCGGTGCTCGCGCAAGAAGACCTTGGCGTCGGCGACGTACAGAAACCAGAAGCCGCGCAGCCGCTGGGCGGCGTGCAGCGGCACCAGCACCGTCTCCAGGCGCTCGTCGTGCAGGTAATCGGTGGTCACCGAGGCTCGGCCCTGGTTGAGGCCGACGCGGTACGGAGCGCGGCGCACGTCTCGGCGACGCTCGGCGATGGCGTCTTCGCTGGTTTGGTGGAAGGCGCGAAATTCGATCCACCAGCTCTCGGCGGGCAGCTCGGC
Organism: uncultured delta proteobacterium; assembly: GCA_963697525.1. Lineage (GTDB taxonomy): Bacteria > Myxococcota_A > Bradymonadia > Bradymonadales > Bradymonadaceae > Bradymonas. The sequence goes on along the minus strand of OY969087.1, from coordinate 2,666,958 downwards.
GATGGCGACGTGGTCGACGGGCAGCAGCTTGCGCGCGCGGAGGAGCAAGCCCTCCCAAAACTCGACGTCGTCGTCGGGGCCCAGCGCGCGGCGCTGCTCGGCGTGATGCACCGCTGTGAGCAGGCGGTCGCGCACCTCGGCGCGCACCTCGTCCTCGAAGATATGCAGCCCCTGCATGCTCACGAACGCCGCCCAGGCGCCCACCACGCTCACGGCCGCCTGCAGGCGAATGCCGTGGCAAAACGCGAGCCACTCGACGACGAACCACGCCGCCGTCAGGCCCACGAGTAGCGGCACCGCGAAATGCTTTCGCAAAAGCCACGCCCCCAGCACCACGCCCAGCACGAGCAGCAGGTAGACCGGCCAGCGCACGGTGTGAAAGGGGGCATCGTCCAACCAGGTGCCCACGGCCTCGGCGCGCACCTCGCCGGTGCCCAGGGGACCGAACGGGGTATCCACCCGGGCGGCGCCGGCCAGCGCGGGTACCAGCCACACGACGCGGCCGCGGAAGATGTCCGCGGCGAGGTCATCGGAGGCGGCATGCGCCGCGGACAGCCTGGGCAATCCACGCCCGCCGACAAAGTTGACGCGCAGCGCGGCCCGGTTCGTCTTGTCGGCGAGCGCGCCGGCGGCGCCGCCGTCGCCGGCGAAGGTCAACAGCCGACGCAGCAGCGGGCGGTCGGCGTCCGGCAGCGCGAGCGCCTCCGCGGGCCCCACCGCTCCCCAACGCATCCACGCGCACTCTTCCGGCAAGGTGGCCGGCCGCTCAGAAGCCCCCACGAACAGCAGGTGTTTGTCGGATTTGCAGACCCGGCCCACCGCCTCGTCGACGGCGAATAGCCCCGGCTGCCACTGGACAGCGACCGCCGCCGGCTCGCCGCGCTCCAGCGAGTTGAGCAGCCCAGCGAGCTCGCTGCCGCTAAACGGCGGCGGCGAGGCCCGCTCGACGTAGGTGTCGTCGACGCTGACCAGCAGGACCTGGCTCGACGTCTCGCGCTCGCCGCGAAGTTGGAAAAAGGCCGTATCCAGGTGCCTTTGCAGCCCGCCAAACGCCCCGGCGTATTGCAACAACGCCAGCACTGCCAGGATGACGCCGCCCACCAGCAGGCGCGCGCGTTCGCGACGCGCGAACCGCCCCGCCTTCCAACGTATGGCGCTCCAACTCGGCAAATGTCTGACCGGCGCTACTGCAATACTACTGGACCGCGGCACCCATACACCGCGTCAACCGTCGCCAGCAATTCTGGCGAAACCAGCCTGACTATACAAAACAAGCGCGAAATCTCAATTTTTGCGCGCAAACGGCCGCGGCGGCGGCCTGATGATCCCGAGACACAGCGTTGTGTAATACGTCCGACATCTGCAGGCTGTCGGCGGCCGACCGCATATGCGTCGCCCCAATTAACGTCATTTGAAGACAATATACTCCACAACCTCCCCCCCTTCATAGGCTACACCCACTTCCTCACTGAGCTCCAATACGGCCCTATCACGCCCATAAAGCAAGGCCATTTGACACAGGACAGCTCGTAGCTTAGGGTCTCACGCTCTACTTCATGCCTATTTGTTTTATCTGGGAGGAGACTTCATATGTCGACAAGTATCAGACGAATACTGTGGTGCGTCTGCATCCTATGCGTGCCGCTGGGTCTTTACGCCTGCTCGAGTTCATCGCACACGGACTCGCCCAGCGAGACTCGCCAAAATGCGCTGAAGGCAGCGGGGGTAAAGGTCACGGTGCTGGATTCGTCGGGAAATCCGCTCGCGAGCAATGATGTCCTGACGACAAGATATGCCGACGTCCTCATCCAGTTGGACTCGAGCGTCGAGGGATACGATGTCCTCAGCCTTCGGCTGGGAACCAAGGAAGTCCAACAGTGGCAGAACGGCTCGGCCCCAACCAAGCTGGTGGCGAAACACGTGGACTTCCAGGACGCCGACGCCAGTGGCGCCCCGGCAAAACTGGAGGCCATCGTCTTCCAAGGGGGAAAGGCGGCGTATGCCGGATGGGACATGCGCGTGGTGGACACGCGCATGGCCGGCCTCAAGCGACTTCGTGACACCGGAGGATCGGCCTCCACCGTGCGCTGGGACGGAGATATTGCGCGTTCTGTGATCACCGACTACCCGACCACCGGAAGCACCGAGATCGAGCGAGTCGAGAACTTCGTGACCGCATTTCCCGAGTTCTTTCGCTTCCTTCAGGATGGGGCCTTCGAAGAACAATTCGTACCGCGCCGGGTCAAACAAGTCGGCGAGGCCCGCTATGCAGTGAACTTCGAGCAGCACTTGATGGGCGTTCCGGTCTACGGAAGCTACATCAACGGCGTCATCCAACAAGACCAGTTGGTGAGCGTGAAGTCCAACTACGTCAGTGATCTGAACAGTATGAAGGACGCGCTTAACGAAGCGTTCAATCGGCGCAATCAAGGGGAGCTCCCCGCCAAGGAGGCGCTGGACGCGCTCACAGCCTGGCTGCACAACCGCTACGGCATTACCGAAGTGTACGAGGCGGGCGAACACCGCCTGATGTTGATCGACGCTCGCCTTCTCAGTGGGGCGAGCTTCGAAGGCACCCATGTGGCATGGCGTGTCTCGGTGGAGGCGAAAGACCCCGCGTCAGGCCAGATCCAATACTGGACCGCCTTTGTCGACCTCGCTTCCCAACAGGTGCTGTACACCCTGACCTCGGCGAACGGACGCGTGGCTCCCCAGGGCTACTATGGCGTCAATGTGCAGGATGCGAAGGGCAACGACTCCGGAGGCGGCGACTGGAACAACTGTTTTGCCGAGAATTTCCTGCACGACGGCGCGCCCACCGTGTGTTGGGGTCAAGATGGTGATCCGTCCACCGACTGCAATGGCTCGGCCGATACCGATGCCCAGAATTTCGTGACCCACTCGGCCGAGTGGGACTCGTTCTTGATGGATTGGTTCAACATCGATGTTCCCCAGAATCCCAGCGGGGGCACACCGTTTTTCAACTCGGGCACCGGTACATGGGAGCCGGCCTACCCGGCGGTGGTGAATGTGAAACTGCCCACTCATCCTACCTGGATTGCCCAGTGGAGCTATACCTGCGACAACGCGCAGTTTTTGCCGAGCTACACCGGCAGCGGCACCGTGTTCCACGAACTCACGCACCAACTCACCGCCAAGCTGGGAGGATTCTCGTCGACTCCGGGCAGCCAGCCCAAGGCCTTGGCAGAGCATTACGCGATGGTGTTCTCCGAGATTGTGAATAACTACTTCGGCTACACCTCGGGGTTTGCGCCGCCCGCCGGGATCAATAACCGGTCCCAATTGGCCGGCCTGAGCGACGAACACAACAAGGCCGAATTGATGAACAAGGTCTTCCGGTTGGTGGTAAATGGCGGCAGCAACAACGGGTATGTCTTCAACAGCCCGCACCTGACGTTGCAAGAGGTCGCAGAGCTGATGTTCGCCACTCGCCAAGACGGCAACGTCGGGTTCCACTCGAGCTTCCAAGACTACCGCGATGGTATTGTCGCCGAAGCACGAACGAACTGGGGCTTGGGATTGAGCGAGCACAAAATTTGCCTGCTCGAAACCGCGTTCGCCAGCGCCGGCTACGACGACCCGTCCCTGGTCGACCACGACTGCGACGGCATCCCCGACTACGATGACGGCGACAACGACGGCGACGGCGCCCCAAACGGGCGCGACAACTGTCCGAATTATGCGAACCCCAACCAGCGAGACACCGACGCAGATGGCATCGGCAATATGTGCGACGATGACATCGATGGTGATGGCATGCCCAATAATCCCGCGCTTGGCCCCGTTGATGTGTGCCCCAACGCCGCTCCCATCCCGGCGTCGGCGACGGACCGCTACGCGCTTCCGGCGACGTCGACTCATCGCGACTTCGATGGCGACGGCGAGCCCGACGCCTGCAGCGACGGCGACGGGGACGGAGTTGACGGGGCCGATGACACCTGTCCGTACACCTACGACCCCGATCAGAAAGACACGGATGGCGACGGCAAGGGCGACGGTTGCGACGACGACCAGGACAACGACGGCGTGCTCGACACCTACGATAACTGCTTGAACGTGCCCAATGCCAATCAGGCCGATTTCGACAGCGACGGCAAGGGTGATGCGTGCGATGACGACGACCACGACCACGTCCTGGACGTGGGCGACAATTGCCTGGGCATCTACAATCCCGATCAGCAGGATTTCGACAACGATGGCATCGGCGACGACTGCGATTCCGACATCGATAACGACGGGCGCGCCAACGCCGACGACGAGTGTCCCTATCACTACTCGCCGACGCGGGAGGCCGATTCCGACGGCGACGGTGCCGGGGACTCGTGTGATAATTGTCCCGGCTACTACAACCCCGCTCAATATGATCCCGACGGCGACGGCTTGGGCAACGCCTGTGACTGGGACGACGACAACGACAACATTCCCGACGATCACAACGGCGGCTACAAGCCCGGCAACGACCCCTGTACGAACGGGCAGACCACCAATTGTGACGACAACTGCCCCAACACGCCCAATCCCGATCAGCAGGACACCAATGGCAATGGCGTGGGGATCGCGTGCTCCGCGGCCGCCCAGCCCGGCTTCCGCCAGTGGACGCACAACGTCGACCGGTACATGAGCTTCATGCGAAACTTCAAGGAGTTCCCCAAGCGCCCCAGCGAGCTCAACACCGTTCCGACGCCTCCATGCACACCGCAAAGCTGTGGGCCAGATCCGATGCCGGAGATCTTCGACCGCAGCGTCGAGTTGACCGCCCCTTACCCGTTCCGTAGCGTCGTGCTCGACGATACCGGCGCGATCATCCAGGGCAGGACCGCCGAGTACGACTCGTCCGCCGGTGACTTCACCGCAACGCTGACCTGGAAGCCAGGGGTCGGGTCGCGCTATCCATCCAAATACGCCTACTATGGAGTGATTCGCACCGACGCCTATTCGGTTCGTGTGGTTCCCACGAATACGGCAAGCGCCAAAGAGCCTGCTGAAGTCGTGATGAAACACAAGGTCATCGTTCCATAGCTTGCGGTCTGCCCCGGGCACCTCGTGCTGACTGGCGTGAGGTGCCCGGGACCCGAAACTCTCAGACGAACTGAGGTACCGACCATGAACGTTGCAAGATCTCGAGTCGCGGCGCTGGCCCTGTGGAGTGTGTGGACGCTCGTCGCATGCTCCGGTGCCACGCCCACTCGAAATGGCCCCGTGTCGGACGCCGCCGATGTAGCCCCGTCCGACGCGGGGTCTCCCGACGCCGACGTCGGCGTGCTCGGTGACGTCGCTGATGCAAGCGAGACTGCCGACACGGCCGACGCCGCTGACGCGGCAAGCTCATGCCCCGCCGTCTCGCCGCCTGCTGCGCCGGGGACCTACCCCGGAGCCTGTCGCCTCGAAGTCCACAGCGTGGCACAGCCGCAGCTCGGGCGCGTCGAGACGTTTTCGTACGACGAGCAGGACCGCGAGATCCTCCACACCATCGACGGCGACATGAGCCCGCAGCAGATTCCTGATGGGCAACCCGACAAATCCACCACCTTCACGTACGGCGCACGTGGCCTACTGAGCAAGCGCCGTGTCAGCATTCCCGCCCGCAATACCGTTTTTGTATGGGATCTCGTCTATGACGCGACCGACTTCTTGCGCGAAGAACGCCAAACCGTGGTGCAAAATGACGGGGCATCCTCGGGGCCGGGAAGCCTGATTGCACATCGTGCAGACGCGTGCAGGCGACTCGCGCGAACCACGACCTATCCCCCCTTCGAATGGCACCAACCCGAGCATGCTCAGACGTGGACCTTCGAGTATGACGAAGCCGGATGGCTGCGCGAACGGCGTACCTACGCCCCGGGCGAGTTGCCCAAAGACGGCTTTGCCCCGATTTCAACCGACGAATTCCAGCACGATGCGCAGGGCCACCTCACCCGGGAAGTGCGGCGACACGACGGCGAGCCGAGCCACACGGTCACCATCGAGTACGACTACGACGGCGACAAGCTCGTCAAGAAGACGGAGTCGAGCGGCGAGCCGCCAGTGCTGTCGAGCTACGTGACCTACGAGTACGACGCCGATGACAATCGCGTCGGCTACGACCAGTTCAAGGCCGACGGCACCCACGTCGCGGCGGCGACAATGACCTACGACTGCTGGTGAGATGCCCGCGCGGGGCAGGTTTCAGCGCGCGGCTTACAACAACGGCTCCGCCGTCAGCCGGCCGCGGCGGCGGGCGGTCTCGACGGCCATGCCGCAGATATTGAGGTGGGCGTCCATCTTGTGCAGCAGACCTTTGATGCCGCTGAGCACGCGGAAGTAGGCGAGCGCGTCGGACGGGGGCATCAGCTTCATGAAGGCGGGGTTGTCGCGCATGAATTTGTTGCTGTCGGTCGCCGGCGTCCACGAGCCGAAATCGAAGGGCTCGTCGGCCAGAAACGGCGCCAGCACGATCTCGTGGTACTCGCGAAGCACCAAGGGGTCGATCTCGAGGTCCGCGGTGCCAAACTCGAGGGCGCGGTACAGCTCGACGGCGCGATCGTCGTCGTCCTGCCAGCAGGCGTCGAGCACGTCGAGCAGGCCGTCGGCGAAGGCGGGCTCGTAGGCTTTGACGCAGCCGAAGTCGAGCAGCACCAGGTTGTCGTCGGCGTCCAACAGGAAGTTTCCCGGGTGGGGATCGGCGTGCAGCTCGAGCAGCTCGTGGAACATCCACGAAAACGTCGACACCCAGCGCAAGAGCAGGTTGTCGCGGCGCTCGCCGGGGCCCATCTCCTCGAGGGCCTCGTCGAATTTGCGCCCCTCGATGAACTCCATGACGAGCACGGTCTCGCGTGTCCACTCCAGGTAGGGGCGCGGGCAGCGAAGCCCGTCGCGCGCGTCCAGAATGTCGTGGAAGCGCGCCAGGTTCTCGCCCTCGGCGCGGTAGTCCGCCTCCTGCATGATCAGCGCGTAGATCTCGTCGAAGAAGCTGTCCAGGCGCTCCTTGGTGGCGACCACCCGCGCGTAGACCAGCATTTTGGACAGGCTCTTGAGGTCGCTCTCCAGCGAGTCGACTACGCCGGGATATTGGACTTTGACGGCGACGTCTTCGCCGGTCTGAAGCCGGGCGCGGTGGACCTGGCCGATGCTCGCCGAGCCCAACGGCTCGGGGTCGAAATAGCTGAACATCGCCTCCAGCGGACGGTCGAGCGCGGCCTCGATCTGGGCGCGCACCGTCTCGTAGGTCATCGGCGGCGCCTGGTGCTGCAGGCTGGACAGGGCGTCGGCGAAGCCGTCGGGCAGCCCCTCGGGGTCGGCCGACATCATCTGGCCGATCTTCATGGACGCGCCCTTGAGCTGGCCGAGCACCTCGACGATGCGCTGGGCGTTTTTCTCGTTGCTCTTCTTGAGGGCTTCGGCGCGCTTGTCCTCGTCGCCGGAGAACAGCCCGCCGACCTTGGTGGCCAGGGTGGACGCGCCTACCTTGGCGCCCATCGTGCCCAGCTTGAACATGCGCTTGAAACGGTTGGAGGTAACCTTCTCCCCGGACTCGCCAGCCAACTTCTCCCAGTCCTCGCCCATCACATCTCCTAGGTCGAGCAAAACGCCGCTCGTTGGCGGCGCTTATAGCGACCGATCCAACGGTCGACAAGGGGAGGATTGTTCCAAATTCGCCGGCGCATCTACAGGTGCTTTTCGTAGCAGCAAAACGGCCGGTCCTTGCCGAAAAAGATCATCTCGCCGACCTTGCGAAATCCGCGGCCCTCGAGGAAGGCCTGCATGCCGGCGTTGGTGCTGTGGGTGTCGACCTCCACCCAGTCCAGGCCGCGCTCGCGGGCCAGCGCGCAGACGTGGGACTCCAGGCGCGAGGCGACACCGGCGCGACGCCGGCTGGTGTCGACCGCAAAGCGGTGAATGACCAGCGCCTCGCCGCTGAATGGCAAGTCGGCGTAGCCGCCGGGCTCCTCCTCGTCGGCGACCACGAAGCCGACCACGCCACCGGCGCTCTCGACGACCCACAGCGCGCCGGCGTCGACGTCGGCGGCGAAGACCTCGCGCGTGGGATAGGACTCGTCCCACTGGTCGTTGCCGTCGCGGCGCATCTGGGCGACCGTCTGGGCGACGATGTCCATAACGGCGTCGAGGTCGTCGCGTGTCGCTATGCGGATATGCAGCTCGTCGGCGTTCATTGGCCTTATTTGGCCGGCTCGGCGGCCTTCGTGGGCTTGGGATTGCCGGCCTGGTCGGCCTGGTCGGGCACGCTCGGCTGCTGCTCGTCGGTGTTCAGCGCGTCCAACTTGCTCTTGGCCTTCTGGGCGGCGCTGGCGCCGTAGTTGTAGCCGTAGGGAGCGGCCTCCCAATAGCCGTACATGGGGTTGGGAAGCATATACCAGGAGGTGCCCCAGCGCTTGGAGTACGACTGGGCGACCTTGGCGCGCGCAGCGGGCGTGCCCTGGGCGTCGGCCTTGGCGACGAAGTCACCCAGGTTGTCCCCGAAGAGCATGATGATGCGGTAGTTGTTGGCGATGACCTTGCGCCGGCTGGTCTTGTCGGAGGTCCAGCCGTCCTGTTCGTGCTCGGTCAAGATGACGTCCTTGCCCTCGGCCAGCGGGAAGCCCAGCTTGGCGAGGTTTTTGCGGGTGGCGTCCTCGAGGGCGTGGTCGCGGTTGGTCACGTAGAAGACGGTCACGCCGTCTTTGGCGGCCTGCTGGGTCAGCGCCAACGCGCCGGGGATGGCGTCGGCCTGGGCCTCGTTGCACCACGCGTTCCACGTCTTGGGGTTGAACGAGCCGCCGGTCTTGATCAGGCGGGCTTCGTACGGCGAGTTGTCCAGCACGGTCTCGTCGACGTCGAGGATGATCGCCGGGGGCTTGGCCTTGGCGTCGGCCGGCGTCTGCTCGACGGCGGCCACCCAGGACTTGTCGGCGACGGCCTTTTTCAGGTTGTCGGCCGCCGCGTGGTAGATTGACGAGGCCGCCGCGTTGTGCTCGGCCGCGGTCTGCTGCCACAACGTGGCGTCGAGCAGCGCGTTTTGCGCCGGCGCGGCCTTCTTCTCGGGGGCCGTCTTCGCCGGGGCCTTCTGGGCCTTGGCGGCCGGCGGCGGGCACGTCGCCTGGGGCTGCGTGGTCGCGCAGCCGGCGGCACCGACGGCGAGGGTGAGCGAAAGGACGACGGCGCTTCGACGGGCATCAAACATCGCGGGCTCGACAATCTCGGGTAATCCAACAGGGAATTGCGAGCCTGTTTTAATACGGTGTTTTGTGGGCGTAAAGCCCCGCTGCCAGACCGCGTCCCAAAGAAGACCGTCATGGGCCCGACGCTCACCCGATCGTCAGGACGTGCCCGTTGAGCTTGGTGTTGTATTTGTACAGGTTCGTTGGCGCCGGGCCGCCGGTCACGGTGCCGTCGATCTTGAACGTGGCGCCATGGCAGGGGCATTGAAAGCCCTGCGATCCGTTGGAGTACACGTCGCAGCCGGCGTGGGGACACTCGGCGCTCAACGCCAGATAGGAGCCGCCCTTGCGCACCACGAAGATGGGATGGCTGGCGCCGGTCTGGTCGGTGGACAATTCGACGACGCCCCCGTCGTTCTTCAGGGTGGCGTATTGGGGGTCGTCGAGGTTGATGTCGACCTTGCCGGACAGCGAGCTGCCCGTCGTTGTTCCGCAGCCGCTCAATAGCGGAAGCAGGCAGGGGATGCAGGCGCCGGCGGCGGTCAGCTTGAGGACTTCGCGGCGGTTGAGCAGCACTTTGTCATCATCCTTCATGGCATCGTTTTCGTATACTCCGCGACGAGAAATTTCGATGAAGCGCCGGCCGTCGCGGATCGCATACCGAGCGCTACAATCGCCAATCACGTAGTTTTGGCAACACTTTCAGAAGCTCAAGACCCATCGAATATATTCCAAAAAAGTGTATACAAGAAGCGAAACTTATTCACCCCGGGGCCGCGGCGGCGATGGCTCGCGCCGCGGCCCCACGGCTCACTCAGTCGCGGTCGCGTCGGTATTCGCGCTCGTGGCGCTCGTGGCGCTCGTGGCGCTGGTGACGTCGCCATTGGCGTCGCGCCTCGCGGCGCTCGTGGCGTTGGTGACGGCGCCAGCGGCGTCGCGCCTCGCGGCGCTCCTGGCGCTCATGGCGAAGCCGCGCCCGGCGGCGCTGCTCGGCGCGCCAGCGCTGATTCGCCGCACGCCGCCGGGCGCGTCGGTTATGGGTGATGACCACCCGCCCGCGCGCCTCCTGATGGCGACGGGCGTGGTGTTGGTGGCCGTGATCGGCCGTAATCACCAGCTTGACGCCGGTCTCGGCAAACGCCGAGCCCGCCGTGAGCATCACGGCCCCGATGGCCAGCAGGCCGATGATTCCAATTTTCTTCAGTGACTTGTTCATCTGTCTCTCCTTACAGGATGATGGGCGTCCCCCGCGCCCGGGTTCGCGGCGAGGCTCTCCTCGCCTTCGTGCAGTGGTACGAACGGTTTCTTAAGAAAATCTGAAGCTGGAGCTGCGTCGGCTGAAATCACCCGAGCGCGACGATCCCGCGAACTTTTTTGGAGTCGTTCCCTTTTCGTCGGGCGATCGCCGCTTACGTTCTCAATCAAGACGGATGCGCCACGATGCGACGGTGTGTCTGCAGACAGGAGCGGCCCAGATGAGGGGGTCGAAAGACCCCCGGCATCCAAGGCGCCGAACGAGCTGGCGCCTTTTCCGGCACGGAGAAGGTAGCCCCACAACCGAGTACGCAACTGAGCACGATTATGGCAGAGAGAATCCAAGGACGAGTCAAGTGGTTTAACGAGGACAAAGGCTACGGTTTCATCGAGCGCGAAGACGGCGGGGAGGACGTTTTTCTGCATCACAGCGCGTTGAGAAACCAGAGTGGCTTCGCCACCATCGCCGACGACACCCCGGTGGAGTTCGAAGTCGAGCAAGGGCCCAAAGGGCCCAAGGCGGTCAACGTGCAGCGGCGTTGATAGACATCCAGCAACCTGATTGACCAGGAGCCGACCGTTCGCGCGGTCGGCTTTTTTGTGGCCGTCCCCTCGTTCCCCAAGGAGGCCCGATGAGTCAGCGAGGCCCCGAGCATGGTGTCCGCCGGCGTGCCGAGCAAGAACCATCGCCGCAGCCGGCGAACGGGGCCGTCCTGCCCGATGCGCGTCTCTATGTCGACCATATCGGCGCGGGGGACGTGGCCGTGTTCCTGGACGTCGACTGCTGCCCGACAGGCGACGTCGACGAGCACGGCGTCCTGATGCAGCGACGCCTGCGCCCCGTGCTCGAGCGGCTGTGTCGTCTGTGCGTGGTCGGGGTCATGGGCAGCGCCGACGTCGCCGAGCTGCGCGGCGCGGTCGACCTCGATGGGCTGGTGTACATCGGCAACGACGGCTTCGAGATCGTCGCCTCCAGCGGCGAGCGCCTCGATCCGCGCCCGGCCGACGACTACCTGGCCGATCTGGCGCGCGCGGCCGACGCCCTGGGTCCGCGCCTCGCCGGCATCCCCGGGGCCGAGCTTCGCCGGCGGCGTTTTCTGCTCGAGGTCGACCTGCGCGCGCTCGATCCGCCGACACGCCGCCACCTGGAGGCGGTGGTGCGCGAGGTCTGCCCGGACCTCAAGCTCACGCGGCGAAACGGCGAACTCGCCCTCGTGCCGCCGGTCGACTGGGACCGCGGCCAGGCCGTGGAGTGGACGCTGCAAAGGCTGGGGGTGAACAAGCCCGGCGCCACGCCGGTGTATCTGGGGCGGGTGGGCACGGCGCCCCCGCTCTTCTACTCCCTGGAGGCGCGCGGCATCAGCGTGGAGGTCGGCCCCCACCGCCGCGGCAGCCGCGCCAATTTCAAGCTCGACAACGTCGACGCCGTGGTGGAGTTTCTCGACGACCTGACCCTGCGCATGGAGCGCATGCGCCGGCGCGCGCAGTGGCTGCTACGCTTCGAGGGCTACGAGCCCGACAAAGAGGGCATGCGCGAAGCGCTGTGCACCCTGGGAAACGGCTATTTTGCCACACGCGGGGCGGCCAGCGAGGCCGACGCCGACGGCGTCCACTATCCGGGCACCTACGTCGCCGGCGGCTACAATCGGCTCGAGTCGGTGCGCGCCGGGCGGCGCGTCGAGCTCGAGAGCCTGGTCAACGTCCCCAACTGGCTGTGTTTGAAGCTTCGCTTCGACGAGGAGGAGTGGTTCGCCCTGGACGAGGTCGACATCATCGACTTCACCCAGACCCTCGACCTGGAGCGCGGCGTGCTCGAGCGCGGGGTGCGCTTTTGCGACAAGCGCGGCCTGACGACGTCTGTGCACGAGACCCGCTTCGTGCATATGGACGATCCCCACCTCGCCGGGCTGCACCTGCGCGTGGTCGCCGAGGATTGGAGCGGGACCGTCGAGCTTCGCTCGGTGGTGGACGCGCGGGTGGTCAACGCCAACGTCCCCCAGCATACGGCCCTGCGCACGCGCCACCTCGAGGTGCTCGACCTGGTCGAGCTCGGCCCCAACTCGTCGCTGGTGCGCACGCGCACCACCCAATCACGCCTGGAGGTCGCCCAGGCAACACGCACGCGCATCTACCGCGGCGACGAGCCCATCGGCGACGGCCGGTATGTCGCCGACGCCGACGGTGTCGTCGGCCATCACTACACCGTCGACCTCTGCGCCGGCGAGTCCGTCGAGGTCGAAAAGATCGTCACGCTATACACCTCGCGCGACGTGGGCATCTCGGAGTGTGGCTACAACGCCGCCAAGCGGCTTCGCCGCGCCGGGCGTTTCGGCGAGCTGTTGCACAGCCACGTGCGCGCCTGGAGCCAGATCTGGCGGCGCTTCGACATCGGCCTGTCGCTGCGCGACGAGCCTGCCGACGCCGCGCACCCTGCCCTGGTGCTGCGCCTGCATATCTTTCACCTGGTCCAGACGGCCTCGCCCAACACCCGCGACCTGGACGTGGGCATTCCCGCGCGCGGCTGGCATGGCGAGGCCTATTGGGGCCACATCTTCTGGGACGAATTGTACGTCTTTCCGCTCTTGAACTTTAGGGTACCCGAGGTCACCCGCGCGCTGCTCCTGTACCGCTACCGGCGCCTGGACGAGGCCCGCGCGCGGGCCTGCGAGGTGGGCTGTCGCGGGGCGCTGTACCCCTGGCAGAGTGGCAGCGACGGCGAGGAGGAGACCCCGCCGGCGCATTATATCGCCGCCGAGGGCGCCTGGAAGCCCGAGCACACCTGGCTGCAGCGCCACATCAGCGCGGCCGTGGCCTACAACGTGTGGCAATACTTCCAGGTGACCAACGACCTGGAGTTCTTGGACCTGTACGGCGGCGAGATCATCCTGGAGGTCGCCCGCTACTACGCCAGCCTGGCGCGCTACAACGACAAGAGCCAGCGCTACGAGATCCTCAACGTGGTCGGCCCCGACGAGTACCACAACCGCTACCTGGGCGCGGACACCCTGGGCATCGACAACAACGCCTACACCAACGTGATGGCCGTGTGGGTGCTGTGCCGGGCGCTCGAGATCTTGGAGCTGCTGCCGCGCTACCGCGCCAACGAATTATGCGAGCGCCTCCAACTCCAGCACAGTGAGATCGAGCATTGGAAGGCGGTCAGCCAGCGCATGCGCCTGTTCTTCTTCGACGGCGACATCATCAGCCAATTCGAGGGCTACGAGACCCTCGACGAGCTCGACCGCGACGCCTACCGTGCCCGCCTGGGCGACCTGCAACACGTCGCCCAGGCGCTGGAGGCCGACGGCGAGGACATCAACCGCTACAAGATCTCCAAGCAGGCCGACGTGCTCATGCTGTTCTACCTATTTTCCAACGACGAGCTCACCCAGCTCTTCGCCCGGCTGGGCTACCAGCTCGACGAGCAGATGATCCGGCGCAACGTCGACTACTACGTCGAGCGCACCTCCCACGCCTCCAGCTTGAGCCGCATCGTACACTCCTGGGTCGAAGCCGACCGCAACCCCAGCCGCGCCTGGGCGCTCTTCGAGGACGCGCTGTCCAGCGACATCGGCGACATCCAGGGTGGCACCACCGCCCAGGGCATCCACCTGGGCGCGATGGCCGGCACCGTCGACATCGTCGAGCGCAGCTTCATCGGCCTGCAGGTGCGCCACGACGTCCTGCACTTCCAACCCAACCGCCCCGACGAGATTGACTGGCTGCACGTACGCCTGCGCTACCGCGGCCACTCCCTGGCCATCACCCTCGAGGGCAACGAGCTGCGCATCTCCACCGACGAGAGCCCCGCCCCGCCCATCCAGATCGGCTTTGGCGGGGAGGTCTACGAGATGGGCGCGTTGGAGCTGCGGTGTTTTGCGTTGGGGTGAGAGATTTTGGCGTCCGAGCAACCCTCGTCGTTGTCTAACCCGGAGCGCGGGCGGCCTCGTCCGCATCGGGCGCCGCCGCCGGGGCTGCGCTTCAAGCCCCGCGGCGAAGCCCGACGTCGGCCAACAGTCTCGATGCTGGCGCACGCGTTTGGTGGCCTCGGCCGCGGGGGTAAACGACACCCCCGACGGCTTCGGCCATTGCGGGCGAGGCCGCCCGCGCTCCACCTTTCTAGCTCGTGCACGCCATACCCTCGGGCGAAGCGCGCCGCCGCCATTATTCGAGAAGCTCGTTCCACAAGTCCAGGATGTCTCGGCAAATATGGTCTCGAGCCGATCGTCGGTAGGAACGTGAATCGCCGAAAACAATGGGCGGTATCCGCTGTGATGCGCGGGACCGGAGCGTGCGGCTTGTGCAGGGAACAGGACGTTTAGGTTTACGTTCAGGTTTACGTTTAGGTTTAGGTTCTGTGGGCGTGACGGCTCCAAACCTAAACGTAAACCTAAACGTAAACGGCTTGTCCAACGGTAGGCTTAGCGAGACGGTCACAACGCCATGGGAGCCGGGCATCGAGCTTCTGTCGCCGAGGGCTAGAAGCCCTCTCACTGATGGCGCCGGCGCTGCACATCTCTAGCTCATGCACGCCACTTGTATGGCATCGCCAGATGCAAATTTTGCCGCCCTTCCCCCTGCACGTAATTCTCGCGTGCCCCACCCCGGCGGCGCGCCGCCCTATGCGGTTTAAATATGGCTTCAGACTTGCTTAAGAATCGGAGCGTATCACTTGATACAGCCGGCGTTGCGCCGGTGTGAGTGATGTCTGACCGCAAATGAACTGGGAGACGGCAACGATGCACTCCGAGACGATGGATCCGGCCGCCAAGGCCGCCGAGGTCGCCCGCACCGTGCGCGGGCACAAGTCGAGTCGCTGGTGGCGCTACCTGGTGGCGGCGCTGGCTGTGCTGAGCGTGGCGGGCGCGGTCACCTGGTTTTTCTACCCGCGCGAGGTCGTCCACTACTGGGTGAGCGCGCCTGCCAAGCGCGGCGACCTGGTGTTGAGCGCGACCGCCACCGGCGATCTTCAGCCCAAGCGCACCGTGACCATCGGTGCGGAGATCTCGGGCATGATCAAGTCGGTGGAGGTCGAGGCCAACGACCACGTCAAGGCCGGCCAGGTCTTGTTGCGCTTCGACACCGAGACGCTGGACAACGCCCTGGAGCAGGCCAAGGCATCGCTGGCCGCCGCGCGGGCCAACCAGCGCCGCGCCCAGGCGACGGTGGAGGCGACCAAGGTCGAGTACGAGCGCACCCTGGCGCTGGCCAATAAGAAGATGGCCTCCCAGAGCGAGCTCGACCAGAAGCGCGCCGACAAGCTGCGCGCGGTGGCCGACCTGGAGAGCGCCAAGGCGAGCGTGGCGCGCTCGCGCGCCGAGGTCGCCGCCGCCCAGACCAAGCTGGAGAAGGCGACGATCACCTCGCCCATCGACGGCGTCGTGCTGGCCAGAAACGTCGAGGGCGGCAACACCGTGACCTCCACGCTGCAGAGCCCGGAGCTGTTCGTCCTCGCCGAAGACTTGAGCCAGATGGTGCTCGACGTGGCCGTCGACGAGGCCGACATCGGCCTGGTGGCCCCGGGCCAGAAGGCCGAGTTCAGCGTCGACGCCTGGCCCGAGCGCACGTTTGCGGCCACCGTCAAGACGGTGTCGCTGTCGCCCACGGTCACCGATAACGTGGTCACCTACACCGCCGAGCTCACCGTGGATAACTCCGAGGGGCTGTTGCGCCCGGGCATGACCGCCACGGCGACGATCACCACCGGCGTGCACAAAAACGTGTTGCGCGTGCCCAACGCGGCGCTTCGCTTCTCGCCGAAGACGACCTCGTCCGACGGCGGAGGCCCGTCGCTTTTGCCCATGCACCGCCGCTGGGGGTCGGGCTCGCGCCAGCAAAAGCCCGGCCACAGCGTGTGGGTGTTGCGCAACGGTCAGCCCACCCGGGTCAACCTGGAGACGGGCCGCTCCGACGGCCGGTTCACCGAGGTCCTGGGCGGCGACCTGTCCGAGGGCGACCGCGTGGTCCTGGCCGAGCGCTCCACCCCGCCGCCCGCCGATGGCAGCAAGGCGCCCAACGGCGCTCGCCCCAAGTCCAGCGCCCCGCAGGCGCGCGGAGGTGGACGATGAGCGCGCCGGCGATGATCGAGATGAGCCACATCAACAAGCTGTACGGCAGCGGCGACACGCTGGTGCGCGCGCTCGACGACGTCGACCTGACGATCACCCCCGGTGAGTTCGTCGCCGTCATCGGGCCCAGCGGCTCGGGCAAGTCCACCTGCATGAATATGCTGGGCTGTCTGGACGTGCCCACCTCAGGCTCATACCGCTTCTGGGATCTGGAGGTGGGCAAGCTCAAGGGCGACGAGCTGGCGATGCTTCGGCGCCACTACATCGGCTTTGTCTTCCAGAGCTTCAACCTGCTGGGGCGCACCAACGCCATCGACAACGTCGAGTTGCCGCTGGTCTACAAGGGGGTGCCGCGCGGCCAGCGAAAGGAGCTGGCGATGAAGGCGCTGGCGCAGGTGGGCCTGGCCGAGCGCGCCGACCACACCCCGGCGCAACTCTCCGGCGGCCAGCAACAGCGCGTGGCCGTGGCCCGCGCGCTGGTCAGCGAGCCGTCGCTGCTGCTGGCCGACGAGCCCACCGGCAACCTGGACACCACCACCACCGCTGAGATCATGGGCCTGCTGACCCGCCTCAATAAAGAGCGCGGCCTGACCATCGTCATGGTCACCCACGAGCCCGAGGTCGCCGCCTACGCCAGCCGGATCATCGAGTTCGTCGACGGGCGCATCGTCCAGGACGGGCCGCCCAGCGTCGTCTTGGGAGAGGAGGTGCTGTCGTGAAGCTCACCGACACCCTGGGCATGGCCATCGGCGCCATCGCCCGCAACAAAATTCGCTCGATCCTGACCGCCCTGGGCGTAGTCATCGGCGTGGGAAGCGTCATCGCCATGGTCCACCTGGGCCAGGCGGCGACCCAGAGCGTGACCGACCGCATCAGCCAGATGGGCTCGAACCTGCTCATCGTCCAGCCCGGCGCCGACCGCCACCACCGCGGCGGCGCGGCGGGCACGGCCCAGCCGTTCACCCCGCGCGACGTCGCCGCCATCGAGCGCGAGATCTACGGGATCATCGCCGCCCCGGCGCGCTCGGCGCGGGCCACGCTGGTCTACGGCAATATCAACCACCAGGCCTCCGTCGAGGGCACCACCAACGCGTTTTTGGACATTCGCAACTGGGAGATCGCCACCGGCCGACGCTTCGAGCAGCGCGAAATGGACACCGGCGCGGCCGTCTGCATGCTCGGAAAGACCGTCGTGGACACCCTCTACGAGGGCAAAGACCCGCTGGGGAGTTCGCTTCGGGTGGGCCGCACCGCCTGCCAGGTCGTCGCCACCCTCGCCCCCAAGGGCGGCTCGTTCGGCCAGGACCAGGACGACATGATCATCATGCCCCTCAAGGCGGTGCAGCGCCGGCTGCTGGGCAACCCGGACATCAGCGTCATCTACGTGTCGGCGACCGAGGACGGCACCACCGCGCGGGTCAAATCCGACCTGGAGGCGCTGCTCCGCCAGCGCCGAAAGCCCGGCCCCGACGGCGGGGACGACTTCCACGTGCGCGACATGCAGGAGATTGCCGACACCCTCAAGGGGACGACCGAGACGCTGACCGCCCTGTTGGGCGCCATCGCGGCGGTGAGCCTGCTGGTGGGGGGCATCGGGATCATGAATATCATGCTGGTGTCGGTCACCGAGCGCACCCGCGAGATTGGCATCCGGCTGGCCATCGGGGCGCGCGCCAGCGACGTGCTCACCCAATTTCTGGTCGAGGCCATCGTGCTGTCGACCCTGGGCGGCCTGCTGGGCGTGGCGCTGGGCGTGGGGGCCACGTGGCTGGCCACCAGCCAGATGCACCTGCCGTTCGTGCTGTCGCCGAACACGATGCTTTTGGGCTTTTCGTTCTCGGCCGTGGTGGGCGTGGTCTTCGGCTACGTTCCGGCGCGCAAGGCCGCCCACCTCAACCCCATCGAGGCGCTCCGTCATGAGTAGTAACTGGCGCACACGCTCGCTCACCCAATGCCTGGTGGTCCTCACCGTGGTAGCCGCGATGGGCTCGACCACGGCGTGGGCCCAACAGCCCGCCGACCTCGAGGTGCTCACTCCCGAGCAGGTGTTGCAAAAGGCCGTCGCCCAGAACCCGGAGCTGCGCGCGGCCATCCTGGACTGGCGACAGGCCCGGCTGCAGGTGACCTACGAGGACTATTTATTTACGCCCAACGCGTTTGCCGAGGCCGACTACACCAACGGTCGTCGGCCGTCGAAAAACCCCACCGGCGTCTCCCTGCTGGCCAGCGACTCGTTGCGGCTGTCGACCGGGCTGGACAATACGTTTCGCACGGGCACCCAGGTGAGCGCGTCCGTCGACTTCGAGCGGGCGACCCAGGATTCGGTGGTGCTGGGAAATCTGGGGCAAACCTACGGCATGGGCCTGGTCATCGAGCTCGCCCAGCCGTGGCTTCGCGGCTTCGGCACCGACATCACCGAGGCCAACCTGCACATCTCCCAGTTACAAGCGGACTCGGCGCTCGCCCAGCGCGACCAGACGGCGAGCACGCTGGCGCGTGACGTGCTCAGCGGCTATTGGCAACTGTGGTACGCCCAGCAGGAACTCGACATTGCGCTGTCCTCACGCGACCTCGCCCAGCGCAAGCTCGACGAGGGCCGAGCGCGCCTCAAGGTCGGCCGGGTCTCCGAGGCCGACCTCATCCCGCTGCAGACCGAGGTCGCCCGGCTCAACGAGAGCGTGAGCACCGCCCAGGCCGGCGTCCAACAGGCCCGCGTCGACCTCGCCAAATTGCTCAGCGTGCCGCCCACGCAGGCCGGCTGGACGACCGTCCAGCAGGCGCCCACTGCCGAGGCCACACCCGCCATCGAGGCCGCGCTGGAGACCGCCGAGAAGCGCTCCTACCAGCTCCACCAGTTGAAGTTGTCGGTCGGTGTCAGCGATATCCAGGCCAAGGTAGCCGAGAACGCCGCCCTGCCCCGGTTGGACAGCACAGCTTCGGTGCAGGTCAGCGGCCTGGGCGCCGACTTGCCGGACGCCTTCGACCAGATTGGCGGCTTCGACGCCGTGACCGGCATGGTGGGGCTTCGCCTCGAGCTTCCCATCTTCGACAAGGGCCTGGACGCCGAAGCCGAGCGCGCCGACCTCGCCGTCGACAGCGCCAAGGCGCGCTACCAGTCAGCGCTCGACCAGCTTCGCGCCCAGGTCGCCAACTCCGTGCACAACCTCCAGACCGCCAAGAATAACCTGGAGTTGGCCAAGAAAACCGCCGACCTCGCCGCCAAGCAGGTCGAGGTGCAGTCGACGCTATTCGACAACGGCCGCGCGACCATGATCGACGTGGTCACCGCCCTGCAAGACCAGAGCGAGGCCCAGCTTCGCGTCGCCCAGGCCAGGCTCAACAGCCTGCAATTGGCGCTGAGCTTGCAGGATTTGACGGGCACCTTGTTGGAGCGGTTGAGTGTGAAGTTGTGAGGCATGCGCACCCACCGCTCACCACAACGCCGACGCGCTCACCAACACGGTGGTCGTCTTGTCGACGCCCGCTGGTGTGGCCACGTCCCGGTCGAGTTCCACCGAGCCGCGCACGTTGGCGAGCATGTAGCTCGACAGCAGGCCCACCAGGGTGACGGTGTCGTCGTTGCCGTCGTTGGTCTGGCCCCAGTTGACCCGGAAGGCGGGCACCAGGATGGGCCGGTCGTCGAGCGGGACGGTGTAGTACAGCATGCCGTAGCCCTGAAAATTGGTCATGCTCGGGCCCTGGTCGGGGTTGCTGTTGTCCAGGGTGAAGACGCCGAGCAGGTGTAGGTCGGAGACGTCGACGGTGAGGTCGGCGCCCAGGCGCAAGAAGTCGTTGGCCTGGGCCGCGGCGGCGGCGTTTTCCTCGTCGACGCCGCCGGCCCACCTGGCGATCTGGGCGGTGGTGCGCTTGCCGAACACGCCGAAGGCGCCCAGCGTGAGCTGGGGCAGGATGTCGGCGGCGACCCGGGCATTGCCCATGCGGTCGTCGGCGAGGTTGCCGTCGGGGCTGCTGTTGAACCCGACGGCGTAGTAGAACTGGGCGACGCGCCCGTAGACGGTCAGAAAAGCGTCGCGCACCTCGTTTTCGCCGGCGCTGGTCAGCGAGCGGCCGTTGATGGTGTTGTAGGGGTCGGCGGCGAAGATCGGACCGCGCCCGGCCATCACGTTGAGGTAGCGCATCGGGTGGTAGCCCAGCCAGCCGTGCACGCTCGGCGAGAAGTCCTCGTCCTGGGCGAACTCCACGGAGACGAACGCCGAGCCCAGCGTATAGAAGTTGCCGGCCACGAACGTCTTGATGGAGTCCAATGGCGCGGTGTGCGGATCCTCGCCGGTATGCGTCTCCAGCAGCGTGGAGTTGAAGGCGATGGCCAGCGGAAAGTTATCGTTGAGCCACAGGTTGTCGCTGATCTTTTTGATGTGCTGGGACTTGGCCTCGACCTTGGCCCCCGGGGCGAGCACCAGGTAGCCGTTCTCCTTGAACGAGCGGCCGAAGTCATTGAGATAGGGGAACGGGTCGTGGCACTGCGAGCAGGTCATGTTGAACCGGCGCGCAAACGCGGGCACGGCGTCGGCGCGGCCGACCGTGGACAGCACCGACTCCGGCGGTAGCCTCGCGGCGTCGCCGACCGCGCGCATCGGGCAGGGGTCGGGGGCGAGGTCGGCCAGCAGAACTTCGAAGACGATGACGCCGACGACCACCGCCAACACCACGACGACACGCAGCATACGACCGCGAATCCTCATGGGATTCTCCTCAATCGGGTTGTCTGGGTTACCTGAACTGAGGAGAAATTAGACAGGCGGGGCGTGATTGCAAGGCGGACTCTCCCCCGGGCTGAAGCCTCGGAAACCAACCACGTTGCAAAACCACGCCCCTTCCTCACCCCTGCGCCGCCATCTGCTGCGCGTTGAGCACCGTGAGCACCGTCAAATTGACGATGGACGAGACGCTGGCGCCGCGCTGCAGCACGTTGACCGGCTTTTTCATGCCCAGCAGAATCGGGCCGATGAGCTCGGCGTCGCCCAGGTGACCCATGAGCTTGTAGGCGATGTTACCGGCGTCGAGGTTGGGGAAGATGAGCACGTTGGCCTCGCCTTCGAGCTCGGAGAAGCCGAAGGTCTTGCGGCGCAGCTCCGGGTCCAGGGCGGCGTCGACCTGCATCTCGCCGTCGATCTCCAGGTCGGGGCGCCGCTCGCGCAAGATCTGGGTGGCCTCGGCGACCTTGGAGGCCTGCGGGTGGCGGCTGGTGCCGAAGGCCGAGTAGCTCAACATGGCGATTTTGGGGCGAAACTCCATGGCCTCGGCCAGCTCGGAGGTCTCCAGGGCGATCTCGGCCAGGGTGCGCGCGTCGGGGTCGATGTTGACGGTGGTGTCGGCGAAGAATTTGACCCCGTGGTTGCGCGTGACCACCACGTAGGCGCCGGCGGCGGCGTGCACCCCGTCGGCCACGCCGACGATGCGCAACGCCGGGCGGATGGACTCCTGGTAGGCCTTGGTCAACCCGCTGACCACCCCGTCGACGCGGCCGCATTGCAGCATCATCATCGCGTAGTACTCGGGCTGGTTCATGCGCGAGCGCGCCTCGGCCAGGGTCACCCCTTTGCGCTGGCGCAGCTCGTAGTAGCAGCGGATCATCTCCTCGCGCTCGTCGTCGTCGTTGGGGTCGAAGATCTCGAGGCGCTCGAGGTCGATGTCGTGCTGAGCCGCGCGGCTGCGGATGCACTCGGCGTCGCCCATGAGCACGGGGCGGGCGATACTCTCCTCGACCAGGATGCTGGCGGCGCGCAAGATCTGGTGGTCTTCGCCCTCCGGAAAGATGATGCGCTTGGGGTCGCGGCGCGCCTTATTGATGAGATCGCGGATGAGCGCCTTGGACTCGCTCTGGATGCGCTCGAGCTTGGCGCAGTAGGCCTCGAAGTCCTCGATGGGGTGGCGCGCCACCCCCGACTCCATGGCCGCGCGGGCGACCGCCGGGGCCACGCGCAGCAGCGCGCGGGGGTCGAAGGGCTTGGGGATGATATATTCGGGGCCGAACGAGAACATGCGCTCGCCGTAGGCCGCGCTGACCGCCTCGTGGACCTCCTCGCGGGCCAGGTCGGCCAGGGCGTGGACGGCGGCGAGCTTCATCTCCTCGGTGATCCCCCGGGCGGCGACGTCGAGCGCGCCGCGGAAGATGAACGGAAAGCCCAGCACGTTGTTGACCTGGTTGGGAAAGTCGCTGCGCCCGGTGGCCATGATCAGGTCGTCGCGTACCTCCATGGCGTCCGGATAGGGGATCTCCGGGTCGGGGTTGGCCAGCGCGAAGATGATCGGGCGCTCGGCCATCGACGCCACCATCTCCCTGGTGACCAGGCCGGCCACGGACACCCCCACGAATACGTCGGCGCCGTCCATCGCCTCGGCCAGCGTGCGCAGTTCGGTGTCCTTGGCGAATTCCTGCTTCTGGGCGTTGAGGTTGTCGCGCCCGGTGTGGATGACGCCTTTGGAGTCGCAGAAGATGATATTCTCGTGGCGCACCCCCAGCGACTGATACAACTTGGCGCAGGCCACGCCGGCGGCCCCGGCGCCCGAGAACACCACCCGGATCTCGCGGATATCCTTCTCCTGCAGCTCCAGCGCGTTCAGCAGCGCCGCGCCGGTGATGATGGCGGTGCCGTGCTGGTCGTCGTGGAAGACGGGGATGTCGATCTCCTCGCGCAGCCGCCGCTCGATCTCGAAGCAGGCCGGGGCGGCGATGTCCTCGAGGTTGACGCCCCCGAAGCTCGGCGCCAGCGCGCGCACCGTGTCCACGAAGGTGTCCACGTTGTCGATGTCGACCTCGAGGTCGAAGGCGTCGACGCCGGCCAGGTGCTTGAACAGCACGGCCTTGCCCTCCATGACCGGTTTGGCGGCCAGCGGGCCGATATTGCCCAGCCCCAGCGTGGCGCTGCCGTTGGTGATCACGGCCACCAGGTTCCCCCTGTTGGTGTAGCGAAAGCTCGCCAGCGGGTCGTCGGCGATGGCCCGGCAGGGCGCGGCGACGCCCGGAGTATACGCCATGGACAGGTCGCGCTGGCTGGAGAGCGACTTGGTGGGGTTGATCTCGAGTTTCCCGGGGCGCGGATGCTCGTGGTAGCGCAGCGCCTCGGCGTCGCGGGGATTCTTGTCGTGGTGGTCGGCCATTATTTGTCTCTCGGTTGTTGGCTTTATTGCTCGCCCCTGAGCAATAACTTGTAAACACCGAGACGTAAATGGGCTTGGCGCCGGAGGCGCGGGGCTGGAGCGCAGGCTGCCAGCCTGCTCAGTGGGTGGCGGGCTCGGCGCGGCGCAGGGGGCGCATCCACAGCCAGCCGGCGACGCCGGCGAGGACGGTGGCGGCGACGGTGCCGATGTAGATGCCGGGCACGCCGGCGACGTAGCTTCCCAACAAGGCGAAGATGGCCGTCAGGACGGGCGCGCGCACCAGGGTGATGGACGCCGCCGCCAGCGGGCGGCCGATGGCGTTGAACGTGCAACTGGCGGTGACGATGACGCCCACCGCCCAGTGTGCGGCCGGCAAGATCCACAGGTAGCGCACCAGCAGGCGCAGCACGGCGGGGTCGTCGGAGAAGAGTCCGGCGATGGGGTGGGCGAACAGCGCAACCAGCCCGTAGCCGACAAGCCCCAACACGACGCTTCCGTACAGCCCGTAGCCCAGCGCCTCGGCGACGCGTCCTTTTTCGCGCGCGCCCCAGTTTTGCCCGACGAACGGCGTCAGGCCGGTGCCCAGGGCGATGAGCGGGATGAGCACGATCATCTCGACGCGCCCGCCGGCGCCGAAGGCGGCCACCGCCGTCTTGCCGTAGTCGGCGACCATCGCCGTGAGGATGCCCGCGGTGATCGGTTGGGCGAGGTTGGCGGCGCCGGCGGGCACGCCTACCTCGATGATGCGTTTCCAGGAGGCTAGCGTGGCCTTCAGCCCCTCGAAATGGCGGGCGATCATTTTCTGACGCTTGCCCAGCACCCACAGGGCGACCACCAGGGTGAGCGCACGGCTGGCGATGGTGGCGATGGCCGCCCCGCGGATGCCCATCGCCGGAACGGGGCCCCAGCCGAAGATGAGCAGCGGGTCGAGCCCGGCGTTGAGCACGCCGGCCAAGATCATCACCATCGCCGGGGTGCGCGTGTCCCCGCTGGCGCGGATGGCCGAGTTGCCGATCATGGGCACGACCACGAAGGCCGCGCCCAGGTACCACACGCTCATATACTCGCGCACCAGCGGCAACAACGTGTCGTCGGCGCCCATCAGGCGAAACAGCGGGTCGATGGTAAACCAGCCGACCACGCTGACGACGAGCACGATCCCCACGCCCAGCAGCAAGGCGTCGGTGGTCAGCCGGCGCACCTCGCCGTGGTTGCCGCTGCCGATGGCGCGCGAGACCACCGAGGTCGCCCCGATCCCCAGGCCGCGCGAGATGCTGCCGATGATCATGACGACCGGAAAGGTCATGCTGATGGCGGCGAGTTGGGCGGTCCCCAGCTTGCTGACGAACCAGGTGTCCACCAAGTTGAACACCATGATCGCCAACAGCCCCATCACCATCGGCCCGGCCAACCCGAACAACTGCTTGCGGACGGGGCCGCTGGTCAAACTCTTATTGCGACGCATGTTTATCGGTGTGATCGAGTAATTGAGTCATCGAGTGATCGAGTGGACCGCTCAAAATTGCCCATTGGCACATCCAACGGCCCCGGGCAAGCTACAATTCCTGTGCGATTACGCTGTCGAAATATCCGGCGCCCAATCGCGCATTGCACTACTGTTGAATTCGAATTCGAATAGGGCGCAAAGCCGTGCCGTGGAGAGATTGAGAGCGTGAGACGTCGACACCGCAGTATTGGGATGCTTCTAATAGCCGCAGCGTTACTCGCCACCGTCGCGATGGGCTGCGACAAGTCGAGAGACAAGGCCGTGAGCGATACCGCAGCCAAACACGATGAGCGCACCGAGGTGGTGGTCTTGGCGGCGTCGTCGCTGACCGACGCGTTCCAGGCGCTGGCCAAGGACTTCGAAAAACAGCACCCCGAGGCCAAGATCTCCCTGCAGTTTGCCGGCAGTCAGGCGCTTCGCGCCCAGATCGAGCGCGGCAATGAGGCCGACGTCTTCGCCTCGGCCAACGAGGCCCATATGAAGGCCCTGGTCGACGCGAAGCTGGCCGCCCAGCCCCAGATCTTTGCCCACAACGAGTTGGTCATCGCCGTGCCCAAGGCCAACCCGGCCAAGCTGCATTCGGTGGGCGACCTTCCGCAGGCCAAGCGGCTGGTGGTGGGCGCCAAACAGGTCCCGGTGGGACATTACACGCGCACCTTCCTCGACCGGGCGGCCGGCCATTTCGGCATGCCCTTTGCTCAGGTGGTCATCCACAACATCGCCTCCAAGGAGACCAACGCGCGCCAGGTGCTCGCCAAGGTCGCCGCGGGCGAGGCCGACGCGGGCATCGTCTACCGCAGCGACGCCCGCGCCGCGAAGGACCGGGTGGACACCGTGGAGATCCCCGACGATTTGAACGTGCGCGCGGCCTACTCCATCGCCGCGCTCGACCACGCCGCACACCCCAAGCTCGCCAGGCAGTGGGTCGATCTCGTGACCTCGGCCAGCGGGCAGGCCGTGCTGGCCAAGCAGGGCTTTGTGACCGAGGCTTCGGCCGGCTCTGACAGGACCGCATCACCGAGGGCCGATCGGCCCACCTCGCCCTCTTCGGGCCCCCACTCCCCCACCCCGTAAACAAACCGCCACCCGTCCCAAAGTCACAC
Source organism: uncultured delta proteobacterium (assembly GCA_963697525.1). Classification (GTDB taxonomy): domain Bacteria; phylum Myxococcota_A; class Bradymonadia; order Bradymonadales; family Bradymonadaceae; genus Bradymonas. Next base: position 2,640,749 of record OY969087.1, on the reverse strand, counting down.
GCGATCCACACGGTGCAGCCGGCGGCTTTGCCGGTTTTTTGGCGTGTTCTGAGTGCCAACACCACGATCGGGCGCAACAAAGGCGGGTGTGAGAATACTAACGGATCACTCCTTGCATACGCCTTCGACGTCGATTATACAGGGTATACGCTGCCCATGGCTGCTTCTTGGTAAGATCCGGGTTAAATGGGATGATCGGTCTTGAATACACCAAATTATCGAGCGCTATTATACTCGCGGCAGCCGGAGTAGCGTGCGGCGCGCTGGGATGTCAGGGAACGACCCCCTCGGGGGGCGGTGGCCCGCGCATTATCGTGACCACGCAGGACAGCGGCGCCCCCTCGCGCGACGCCGGCAACGGCGGGGGCGACGGGACGGTCATCGGCCTGGACGCCGGCCAGGATACCGGCACCGGCACCCACGACACGGGCGCTCCCGCCGCCGATCCGGCCAACGGCAACGATCGGTGTGTCTCCGGATCGCATTGGCAGGGATACAGCGGCTACCAGATGCGCCCGGGCGACGACTGCGCGAGCTGTCACCGCGGCGCGTTTGCCGTCGCCGGCACGGTCTACAGCCAGTTCCACGAAGAGACCAACTGCAACGGCGTGCCCGGCGTCACTATCGAGATCGTCGACTCCAGCGGCCACTCTCAGACCATCCAGTCCAACTCGGCGGGTAACTTCGCGGCCAGCTCGTACGGCACGAATATCGCCATGCCCTACACTGCCAAGGTGCACTACAACGGCAAAACCCGCGAGATGCTCACGCCGCAGTACAGCGGTGACTGTGGCAGTTGCCACACGGCGAACGGGCAAAGCGGTGCCCCTGGACGTATTGCCATTCCGTACTGATCACGAATGCCTTTGAAGAGGAGCTAGAAGATGAATGATTTAGGGACACGATGGGTGCGCACTTTGTTGGTGCTCCTCAGCGCAGGTGCACTGGCAGCGTGCGGAGGAACGGGCGATACCACCAGCTCTCAGGGCACCAACCAAACTAGCTGCGGGTACGGACAGACCTACAATACGCTGAGCGGGCAATGCGAGCCGGCGACGGGCGGAAACACCGGCGGTACCAACACCGGCGGCACTGGCACTGGCGGCACTGGCGGCACCAACACCGGCGGCACTGGCACGGGTGGTACCGGTGGTACCGGCGGCACGGGTGGCACGAGTGGTACCGGCGGCACTGGCACCGGCGGCACTGGCACCGGCGGCACCGGCACTGGTGGTACCGGCGGCACTGGCTCTGGTGGTACCGGCGGCACCAGTGGCACGGGCGGCGCATGCGCCAGCCTGGGCAACTCCTGCGCCAACCAGGGCGCGCAGTGCGGCAGCGACACCGATGTCTGCCTGACCTCTCAAGACGGCAGCGTGAACATCTGCTCTTGCACCTGCACCACCGACGCCGACTGCGGCACCAGCGGCGTCTGCCAGACGCTGCCCAGCGGCGACAAGGCCTGCGTGCCCTCGAGCATGACTGGCGGCAGCGGCAGCGGCGGCACCGGCGGCACGGGTAGCACCGGCGGCACGGGTGGTACCGGCGGCACGGGCAGCACCGGCGGCTCCTGCCCGAGCATGGGCGTCTCCTGCGCCAACCAGGGCGCGCAGTGCGGCAGCGACACCGATTTCTGCCTGACCTCTCAAGACGGCAGCGTGAATATCTGCTCCTGCAGTTGCACCACCGACGCCGACTGCGGTTCGGGCGGGGTGTGCCAGACGCTCTCCAGCGGCGATAAGGCATGCGTGCCCTCGAGCTCCGGCGGCACGGGTGGCACTGGCGGCACGGGCGGTACCGGCGGTACGGGCGGCACGGGTGGCACCGGCGGTACGGGTGGCTCCGGCGGCGGCACCTCCGATCCCGCCAACGGGACCAACCCCTGCGTCTCCGGCCAATACTCCAACGCCTCGCGCGGCCAGACGATGCGCCCCGGCGAGGACTGCACGATGTGTCACAGCAGTTGGAACGTCGTGGGTACGGTCTACAGTCAATTCCACGAGCAGGATGACTGCGTCGGCGTGAGCGGTGCGACCATCGAGCTCATCGACGCCAACGGCCAATCCCACAACCTCAGCTCCAACTCCGTGGGCACCTTCATCACCAGCGGCTCGCTCGCGATGCCGTATACCGCCAAGGTGCATTACAACGGCAAGACCCGCGCGATGACCACGCCTCAGAACAGTCTCGACTGCGCGAGCTGCCATACATCCAGCGGCAATAGCGGCGCACCGGGTCGGATCGCCATCCCGTACTGAGCGACGTCCAACGTCCGTTCATCTGCCGAGGGCGCAGAGCAGCCACGTGAGGCCGCCTCTGCGCCCTTTCTTTTTCTTGTATACACCCTGAACGTCTAAGCTCCGGGCGCGCTCGGCACCATACCCACCCTCAGAGATCGGACACCGACAAGAGTTTTTCATAATTGAATACAAAAGCGACTCATGTATTGCTATAGTTGGCGCGTTCGAATGGATATTGGATACCGAGGACGGTCGAGATGAACAATTGGAAAACCCGTAGCCTTCGCGTCGCCCTTGTCTTGATCAGCGCTGCCGCACTCGCTGGCTGCGGCGACAGCGGCTCGCCCTCGGGCCAGAACACCCCCAATTGCGCCGCCGGTCAATTCTACAACGTGCTGACTGGCCAATGTCAGGCGCGCTCGACCGGCTCGGGGACCGGCTCCGGCTCCGGCTCCGGCTCTGGGACTGGCACGGGCTCCGGGACCGGCTCCGGCTCCGGCTCCGGCTCCGGGACCGGCTCCGGCTCCGGCTCCGGCAACGGCTCCGGGACCGGCTCCGGCTCCGGCAGCGACCTGGACGCGGGCACCGCCCTGGACACCGGGACCGGCTCCGGCTCCGGCTCCGGCACCACCGCGGACACCGGGACCGGCTCCGCCGATACCGGCTCCGGCTCCACCGCGGACACCGGCTCCGGCTCCGGCAACGGCAACGGCTCGGGCGGAACGCCCACCCCCGATCCCGCCAACGGGACCAATCCCTGCGTCTCCGGGCAATACTCCAACGTCTCGCGCGGGGAGCAAATGCGCCCCGGCGAGGACTGCCAGAGCTGCCATAGCAGCTTCGACGTCATCGGCACGGTGTACAGCCAATTTCACGAGCAGAACGACTGCGTAGGCGTCAGCGGCGTGACGATCGAGCTGACCGACGCCAACGGCCAGACGCATACCTACCAATCCAACTCCGTGGGCACGTTCGTTCATAGCAGCGGCTGGTTCTCCAGCGGCATCCCCACGCCGTACACCGCCAAGATCACCTACAACGGCAAGACGCGCCGGATGCTCACGCCCCAGAACAGCACCGACTGCGCGAGCTGCCACACGCCCAGCGGGCGCAACAGCGCGCCGGGGCGCATCGCGATTCCGTATTGATCTCCCCAAAACGTTGGGCGCCACGACAAGGCCGGGGCGCGGGTCTCCGACTCGCCGCGGGCGCCTCTGGCCCCGCCTTGCGTGTTCCGTCGTGGCTGCTCCCGCGACACGTTCGGGGCCCCGGAGGGACCCCGGCGGTCGGGACGACCGCGCCCCGAACTGTTTTCGCGAAAAATCTCCGTGTTTCCACTTACGTCTCCTCGGCGTCCTCCGCGACCTCGGTGACCTCGGCCACACGGGTGTCGCCCTCGCTGACCACGCCGCCGTGGTAGAAGGCGGTCTCCTGGTAGATGGCCAGCAGGTCGGGGATGATGACCTTGATGGCCCCGGCGATGGGCACGATGAGAAGAATGCCCCAGATGCCGGCGAACTCCCCGCCGATGAGCAGCAGGATGATGACCGCTACCGGGTTGATGTCGACCTTGTCGCCGATGACCTTGGGGGCGACGACGTAGGCTTCGAGGATGTGGTTGACGATGAAGACGATGACCACGCCCAGCACGCCCGCCCACCCCGGCCAACCCAGCAGCACCACCAGCAACGTCAGGGCGATGGCCACGATCATGCCAAAATAGGGGATGATGTTGAGCATGCCCGACACGATGCCGATGGCGATGCCCAGCTTGATGTCGATGCCGGCCAGCCCGAAGGCGATGGACAAGCCCACCGCGTACAGAATGCCGACGATGATGGCGACCTCGACCTGGCCGCGAAACCACTCGCCGACGGCCTCGTCCATGCGCCGCAGGATGCTCAGGGTGAACTCGCGGCGGCGCACCGGAAGCCAGTTGGCCACGGCGACCTTCAGGCGCCCGAAGCGCTGCAAAAAGTAGTAGGTAAATACGGGGATGAGCACGAGGTTGAACACCATGAACAGCGCGTGGCCGGTCGTCGACACCGCCCCCACCGCCCATTTGACGGCGCGCTGGGTGAGGTTGGGCAGCGCGCTGGCTGCCTGGCTGCCGTAGCGGCCCACCGCCTGGCGCACGGACTCGGGCAGTTGGGTGCGAAAGCGCTGCTCGATCCACGGCACCCACTCGTATTGCACGGTGTGGACGAGTTTGGGCAACCGGGCGACCAATTCACCGACCTGTTTGATGACCGGAGGGATCACGAATAGGGCCACCAGCCCGATGAGCACCACGGTAATCGCCAGGCAAATGGCGATCGCCGTGCGCCGGCCGATTCCGTGAGCCTGGAAGCGATCGATGAGCGGGTTGAGCAGGTAGGCGAGGATAAAGCTCGCCAACAGCGGCACCAGCACCGTGCCCATCGCGCCGCTGATCCACCACACCGCGGCGACGAACATCCCGACGAAGATCAGCCGCATCAGGATGTACAAATAGCGCAGCAGCCGCGCCTTGTACTGCTCGGGACCCAGCCGGGGAAACAGCACCGGCCCCGGGGAGCCGGCGTTGGCCGAGTCCTCGGGCGGCCCGGGCATCGACTCACTAGTCATGTGGTTCATCCTCGCAACGGACGCACGGACGACTCACTGCAATCATCGTCACGCGGTGGCCATGCGACCAACTTCCCCGGACTTCACTCCGAAGATTCGCCGCGCCGCGACAGCGGCACCGGCGCGCGCAGCAGGCGAAGGAGTGCTGGCAGCACCACCACGACCAGCAAGGGCTGGACGCACAGCCCGCTGATGATGGCGATGGCCAAAGGCTGCTGCATCGCCGAGCCGTGACCGATGCCCAGCGCCAGGGGGAGCAGCGCCAGGATGGCCGCCAGGGTGGTCATGAGGATGGGGCGAATGCGCCGGCGACCGGCAATGCGAAGCGCCTCGGTGGGCTCGAAGTTGCGCGCGACGTGCGCCCACTCGCTGACCAGAAAGATGGCCACCTCGGTGACGATGCCGGTGATCATGGTCATGCCCATCATCGAGGAGATGTTGAGCTGCGAACCGGTGATCAGCAGCCCCAGGAGCACCGCGCAGATGGCCAGTAGGGTGGTGATCATCATCGCCAGAGCGACCCGGAAGCGCTCGTAGACGAAGATCAGCAGCATGAACAGAAGCGCGATGGCCGCGCCGAACACGTACATCAGGCCCTTGAAGGCCTTTTGCTGCTGCGCGTACAGCCCGCCCAGTGAGTAGTAGACGTTTTTGGGCAGCATGCCCGGCCGGTCGAGCGTGTGCTTGACGTCCTTGATGACCGAGCCCATGTCCCGCCCGCTGATGCGCCCGGTCACGGCGACCATGCGCTTGAGGTTCTCCCGGGTGATCTGGGGCTCGCCGGTGACGCGCTCGACTTTGGCGACGCGCTTGAGCGGAAACACCGTGCCGTCGGGCGAGCGAATGCGCAGGTTTTCCAGGTCGGGAATGGCCTTGCGCTCTTGCGGGGGGATCCACACGCGCACGCCCACCATCTTGGCCTCTTTTCGCACCTGCGTGGCCACGTTGCCGTGCATGGCGTCTTTGACGGCGGCGGCGACGCTCTTGGCGTCCATGCCCACCAGCGAGGCCTTGACCCCGTCGACGTCGACGCGCAGCGAGTCGCCCGCCAGGGTGATGCCGTTTTGGACGTCGACCACCCCGGGGATCTTGCCGATGGCGTCGGCGACCTTGGGTCCCAGCTTCATGAGCTGTTGCTCGTCGTCGCTGAACACCTTGATCTCGATGGGCTGGGGCACCGCGGTGAGATCGCCGATGAGGTCTTCCATGAGCTGGGCGAGCTCGATGTCCAGGCCGGGCACCTTGTGATCGATCTTGGTACGCACCTCGTCCATGACCTCGTCGATGGGCCGGCGCGGGTAGCCCTTGAGCCGGATGAAATAGTCGCCCTCGTTGGCCTCGGTGATGCCCCCGCCGAGTTGCAGGCCGGTGCGCCGCGAGTAGGTCTCGACCTCGGGGGTGTTCTGCAAGATCTTTTCGGCCTGGTCGAGCAGCCGGTTGGTCTCGCTCAGCGAGGTGCCCGGCTCGGCCTTGTAGTCGAGGATGAAGCCGCCCTCGTCCATCGCTGGCATAAACCCCGAGCCCAGGCCCTTGTAGCCCACCCAGCCGCCCACGAGCAGCGCGGCGACGACCACCAAGACGATCCAGGGCCGCCTCAGAAGCCGCTGCATCACCCACTCGTAGGCGCGCGTCAGCGGGCCGAGCACCCGGCCGGGTTTTTCCTCTTTGCCGACTTCGTGTTTGGCCACGAACCAATCCGCCAACAGCGGCACCAGAAGCCAGGCGATGAAAAACGAGATAATCAGGCTGGCCGCCATGGTCAGCGACAAGGCTTTGAAGAACGCCCCCGTGACCCCCGACAAGAACGCCAGCGGCGCAAAGATGATCACCGTCGCCGCCGACGAGAACGCCAGCGGGCTGGTAAATTGGGCGGCGTCGGCCAGCAGATGGCGCTCCTCGACCTCGGTTCGCGCACGGGTGCGCTCGATGACGTGCTCGACCATGACGATCATGTCGTCGATGATCAGCCCCACGGCCGCGGCCATGCCGCCCAGAGTCATGATGTTGAAGCTCATGCCCAACAGCCGCAGCAAGAGCACGGTGGCGGCGAGCACGCTGGGCACGGCCAGCACCGCGATGAGCACGGTGCGCCAACTGCGCAAAAAGACCAGCAAGATCAACCCTGCCAGCACCACGCCGATGATCACCGCGTCGCGCACGCTGTCGGCCGACGACAAGATCAACTGGCTCTGGTCGTACCAGTTGGCGATGCGCACGCCCTCGGGCAGGTGGCTTTTGTAATCGGCGAGCTTCGTTTTGATGGCGTCGGCGATGGCCACGGTGTTGCCACCGGGCTGCTGGTAGACCTGCAGGAGCACGGCGCGGTGGCCGTCGGCGGTGACCCGGGTCCACGCGGGCTCGCCGGCGTCGCTGACGGTGGCCACGTCCTCGAGCAAGACCGCGCCGCCGTGTTGGCCGGTGCGCAGCACCGTCTGGCCGATGGAGTGCAGGTCGTGGATGCGGCTGCGGCTCATGATCAGGTACAGCTTGTCGAAGTCCTCCATGCGCCCCAGGGCCTCGACCTGGTTGGAGTTGGACAGCGCCTGGGCGACGTCGCCCAACGTCAGCCCATAGGCGGCCAGGCGCGCCGGGTCGACGGTGACGCGGTACTCCTCCTTGGTGCCGCCCTGCACGCCGATCTTGGCCACCCCGTCGACCGTGGAGAGCACCGGGCGGAGTTGGTACTCGCCGAGGTCGTAGAGCTCGCGCTGAGAGAGGGTATCGGAGGTCAGGCTGTAGGCGATAACCGGAAAAACCGTGGGGTCCATGCGCCGTACTTCGAAGCTGGTCTCGGCGGGAAGCTCGCTTTTGGCGCCGTTGACCGCGGCCTGCACCTGCAACATGGCCGCGACCATGTCCTCGCCCCAATCGAAGTTGATGGAGATGTCGGCGCTGCCGCGGCTGGTCGTCGAGCGCACGCTGCGCACGCCAGGCACGGCGCGCACCGCTTCCTCGACGGGGCGGGTGACCTCGATGGCCATGCGCTCGGCGGGACGGTCGCCGGCGTCCATGGCCACGACCACCCGCGGAAAGCTGACGTGGGGGAACAGCCCCACGGGCAAAAACCACGCGCTCAAGCCCCCGGCCAGGGCGAGCACCGCCACAAAGAAGACCAGCGAGCGGCGGTGCGTATCGATCCACTCGGCGTATCTCACGGCGCCCCCGAGGTGCGTACGGGCATGCCGTCCTCCAACTCGTAATTGCCGGTGACGACCACCGACTGGCCGGGCTTGATGTCGCCCTTGACGATCTCGACCTCGTTGTCGTTTTCCAGGCCAATCTCGACGATGTGTTTGACGGCGTGGCCCTTGTGGACGGTGAACAGCTTCATGTGGTCATCGGTGGGCAGCACCGCCGAGCGCGGCACCACCAGCGCCTGGTGCTCCTCGACGGGGATGGTCGCCTGGACGGGCTGGCCGACCAGAAGATTCAGCCCCGAGGGCACCGACACATAGACCGGCACCAATCGGGTATCCGGGCGCACCACCCCGGAGGTGGCGCGCACGGTGCCCTGGTGGGACTCGCGGGGGGCGTGCAGCGCCGAGAACGACACCGTCTGACCGGTGTGTACGTGGGCGATATCCTCGGGTTCGACGCCCACGCTCAGCTCGACGTCGCCGCCTCGGGTGACCACGACCAGCGGGTCGCCGGGGGCGACGACCGCGCCATCCTGCGTGCTCACCGACGCGACGATGCCCGCCGCGGGAGCGCGCAGCCGGGTGTGACCGGTGCCCCCGCGCGAGGTCAGGCTCTGCAACTGCAGCTTGGCCTGGTCGTAGGCTTGCTGGGCGTTGGCGACGTCGGTGTTGGTGGCCAGGTGCAGCTTTCGGCGCTGTTTGACCGCCTCGAGCTTCTTTTTCTCCTGAGCGACGTTGGCGCGGGCCTGGGCGACCGACAGGTTGGTCTGGGGGCTGGGGCGAAGCTCGACCAGCGTCTGGCCTTTGGCCACGTGTTGGCCCACACGCACGTCCACCGAATCGACCACCGCCTGGGCTTCGGCGCTCAGCGTGGTGCTCGCCCTGGGGGCGGGCACGACCTCGCCGTACACCTGCAGGTGCTCGCCAAACGGCTTCTTCTGGACCTTGGCCAGCACGACCTTGGCGACCGACTCGCTCGGCGACGCCGACGCCTGCGGCTGCTTGCCGCCGCTGCTGCAGGCGGCCGTGGCGGCCAATAAACCACCCAGGAGCAACGAGCCCAGCCAGCGCGCGTGCATTCGAAGCGTCATCGTTCTTGCCCTTCTGAAGGAGTGGCCGGCGTCGCTCGCGCAGCGCAGGCGGGCGGCTCGAAGTACATCCCCGAGGCGATCTCCAACGAGACAGCTGTTTCGTCGCGGGTTTGCCGCAACTCGGCGACCTGCAATGCCAGGTCCAAAGCGCGATCACGCAGCGGCGCGACATCCAAGATCGTGAACTCGCCGCGCTCGAGCTCCTTATTGGCCTGATCACGCAGTTTCTTAATATTCATCAGCGACTTCCGGGCGAGGCGCAGGCGCTGGGACGAGTTGGCGAACTGAGCTCGAAGATCGGCAATTGTGGCGCGCGCGTCGGCCAGCCGGGCCACGTAGGCGTCGTAGAGTTGCTGGCGTGTGGCACGCTGTTCGGCGATGGCGCCCTGGTTGTGGTCGAAGATAGGCACGTCCACGGTAACGCCAGGGTTGATGCTTCCCACAAAGGAGGTGTCCTGCGCCTTGGCGAGTTCCACCCCGATGGACGGGAATTGGCCCAACACCGCGGCGCGAACGCTCGCCTCCTGGCTGTCGTAACCGTGGCGCAGGCCGACCAGGTCCAGGCGGCGCTTCTGCAGATTCTTCAACAGCACCGCCAGCGGGGGAATGGCATGCGCGTCCCAGCTCATCGGACAGTCTTGCACCTCGATGGACGTGTGCGGGGGGACTCCCAGCGCAGCCGCCAGCGCGAGACGCTCGCGCACGAGTTGGCCGTGGAGTTGCTCGGATTCCAACTGCAGGTCCTGCAGGGAATTGCGAACACTGCTGGCGTCCAACACGGTCGCGTCACCGGCGGTCACAGCCTTTTGGACGGCGGCCATGCGTCGGGAGAGCATCGCGATCATCCGGTTGGACAACACCAACCGCCGCTGCAAGTCGAGCACCCGCACCGCGCTCAGGCGCGCGGCCTGGGCGGCCTGCCACTCCTTCCAGGCGATGTCCAGGTCGACGGCCTTCAGGTGCTCGCGCTGCGATGCCCGGCGCGCCCCGCGAGTGATCAGGCTGCGAATATCCCAGCCCAACCCGACGCTGTAGCCCAGGCCGGTACCCTGCAGGTTGCCGTCGGTGGGAATCTCCAGGCCCCCGGAGAGCGTGGGATTGGGCAAGATCCCCGCCTGTAAAAGCTGGGCGCGCGCCAGGCCGCGCTCGTCGCGGTCGGCGCGAAGCTGCGGGTTCATGACCACCGCCAGCAGCGCCGCCTCGTCGGCGGAGATGCCGTCGTCGAGGTTGATGGGCACCGAGCGCAGGATGGGATGGTCGATCTCGGCGGCCTTGGCGATGACGTGGGCGTCGGGCTTGGCCTCGAGGCGTTGGCGCACCTTCTTGGTCTTGATGGGCCTGGCGCTGTAGGTCGCGCAGCCCTGTAGCCCCGCCACGGCGACCACCCCCGCGCAGATCACCGCCGCCCAGACTGGTCTAAGTGTCGGAGACGGCATGGAAAAAAGTATCCTCGTCACGATCCTCAACTCATTTTGTTCGACCAACGGGTTTTATCAAACGCGGCGTCAACAAGCCACAGCCTCAGCTACGGCCCACGGCATGGGTCAACTCCTCGCTAGGATATATTTATTTCATTGATAGCGTGCAAAATACAGCCGTTTCTCATCTCGAAATCTTACAATTTTGTAACATAGTTAGGATAAGATTAGCGCTGCGTTACAATATTGGCCACGCCGCTTACACCGAAATAAACGTATAATCGCGCGTCATTTAACGGCCGTGCTTTGGGACAAGCTCGCCAACGCCGACGCTGAGGCCAGAGAAAGTCGGCGAGCCCGAACGCTGGGGGGCGTCCGGGCTCGGTGCCCCCAACGGCTCATTGCCAGCCCCCGGTGCGACCGTAGCTTTGAGCGAGTGGCGACGTCCGAACACCACAGGGGAAATCATGGCTTCGACCCACCGACTCCACACGATCGCGCTGCTGATCTCGGCAGTTCTCTTAGGCCTGGGCATGTCGAGTTGTGCCAGCGAGACGAGCTCGACGGTGACCGCGCCGGCGGCGGCGGTGAGCGTGCCCGCCCAGCTCGACAACGTCGAATCCGCCGCCGAGGATGCCTACGACCTGGCACTGTCCGGCGATATCAACGGCGCGCGCGCCAAGGCCCAGGCGCTCAGCGACGACTGGGACAATTTTAAGCCCGATGCGGTCAACGCGGGCGCGTCCAGCCAACTCGTCCAACAGGTCGACCAGGCGGTGACCGCCTTCACCCAGACCGCCAGCCAGTCCTCCAACAAATTCGCGGTGGCGCGGGCGGCCAATGGTGTCAGCCGCTACATGGACCAGCTTTACAGATTGTACAGCCCGACGGTGCCGCCGGCGGTGATGCGCCTGGATTACCTGGGCCGCGAGCTCGCCCTCGACGGCCGGCAGGGCCGCTTGCAGCAGGCGCGCCAGACGCTGACGACGACGCGCTCGACGTGGCAGGCGCTGCAGCCCACACTGATCGACGCCGGCGGGCAAACCGTGGCCGGCGGCTACGCGACCACGCTGGACGCCATCGCCGCGGCGATCGACCGCGGCGACGGCGCCCAGCTCACCCGCCAGGCCAATCACAGCCTGGACCTGGTCGACGATATGGAGCGCGTGTTCTTGAAGACACGGGCGCCCAACGTCTGATCGGCCGCGTCGCCGATTATCGACGGCACGACAGGCGCGCCGTGCCAAGGGACTCGGCGACCTCGTCGGGGTCGCACTCTCCGCTGTCGGTCGACAGCCTGTCGCGCAACAGCTCGACGAGCGCATCGAGTTCGGCGTCGTATCGCGGATCGACGACGGGCGCGGTCCCCCTGGCAGGCGGGTATGCTTCGCGCGAGTCGGCGTTTGGATGATCTGTCATGGTTCTCTCGCATCGCTGGACGGAACGACGATGGCCGCGCGCTCTCCGACACGCTCGCCCATGGCGGGCATGCCGGTACGCCGTGACGCAGGCCCCTGTCAGCTACGCATGCGAGAGCGTGGGGGAGATTGTTTGGGGGCGAGCCGGTAGACCCGCCGGCCCGACGCCGGCAAGTAGCGCGGCGTGGGCGAGGAGGGATGCAGTTTGGAGCGACGACCCAAGAACAGAAAGGCTCGGCTGGTCAGCGCGACCTGCGCGGTCAGCCCACCAACCCCGTCGTCGGGGTCATCATGGTCGGCGGCGTTCGCCGAAGACGCCTTGCGGCCGCCGCCATCGGCGTCGCCCACACGGGTCGCGTGGCAGTGGCTGGCGCGCGTTCGATTGAGCGTGCCCGTGTAGTCGATGCCGCGCGCACAGACGCCCCACAGCATGCCCACCATCACGATGAGCAGCGCGAAGGCCCACCGCAAATGCGCGGTGATGCGTTGGGTCGACTTAACGTGCACGGCGGCGTCCTGGCTCGTCGATGAGCGGGGAAAAAAGCAGACGATTCAATGCAGGTGTTTAATATACCGTGCCGGGCACTTCATTCCAAGCATTATCGACGTCATGAACACCACTGCGACCGCCGAACCCCAACGACCCTGGCAGCTTTACATCGTCTGGCTGTCGGTGATCGGCATTATTTTGCACGCCTTCCTGCGCTTTGGTCTGGGGGCGTCTCAATATCAAAATTGGCCGCTGTACGCCGTGTTGCTGCTGGGCGGGGTGCCGCTTCTGGTCGACCTGGGACGCGACCTTGTCCACCTTCGCTTCGGCTCGGACCTGCTGGCGGGCATCTCCATCGCCACGGCGGCGGCGCTGGGCGAATATTTGGCCGGCGCCATGGTCGTGCTGATGCTGTCGGGGGGCACCGCCTTGGAGCGCTACGCCAGTGGGCGCGCCTCGCGGGTCTTGGAGGCGCTGGCGCGGCGCATGCCCTCCACGGCCCACCGACGCGTGCCCGCGAGCGCCGCCGTGCAACCGGTCGAGGAGATCGCGCTCGACGAGGTCGAGATCGGCGACGAGCTGGTGGTCTTTCCCCACGAGACCTGCCCGGCCGACGGCCACGTCATCGAGGGCCACGGCACCATGGACGAGGCCTACCTGACCGGCGAGCCCTACCAGATCGAAAAGGCCCCGGGCGCGGCGGTGCTCTCCGGGGCGATCAACGGCGACGCCGCGCTGACCATCCGCGTACAGCATTTACCCCAGGACTCGCGCTATGCGCGCATCATGCAGGTGATGCAGGAGTCCGAGCAGTCGCGCCCGCGCCTGCGGCGTCTTGGCGACCAACTGGGCGCCTACTACACCCCGCTGGCCGTGGGCCTGGGCCTGCTGGCCTGGCTTCTGAGCGGCGAGGCGGTGCGGTTTTTGGCGGTGGTCGTCATCGCCACGCCCTGCCCCCTGCTCATCGCCATCCCGGTGGCGCTCATCGGGTCGGTGTCGCTGGCGGCCAGCCGTGGCATCATCATCCGCGACCCCGCCATCCTCGAGCAGATCGACAAATGTCGCATCCTGCTCATCGACAAGACCGGCACGCTCACGCTCGGCCAGCCGGAGCTCACCGAGGTGGTGCTCGGCGACGACGCCCCCCTCGACGACGACGCCATCCTCCAGCTCGCCGGGAGCATCGAGCGCTACTCCAAGCACCCGCTGGCGCGCGCCCTGGTGGCGGCCGCCGCACAGCGCGGGCTCGAGGAGCTGCCCGTCAGCGAGGTCGAGGAGCCGCCCGGCCAGGGCCTGACGGCCCGGGCCGCCGGCCATCAGGTGCGCATCACCAGCCGCAAGCAACTGCGCGAGGCCGCCGACCCCACCGCCGCCGAGCTACCACCGGCCCAATCGGGCCTGGAGTGCGTCATCCTGGTCGACGGCAAACTCGCGGCCACCTGCCGGTTTCACGACGAGCCGCGCGTGGAGGGCCGCGCGTTCATCGAGCATCTGCCCGCCCGCCACCAATTCGAGCACGTCATGCTGGTGTCGGGAGACCGGCGAGAGGAGGTCGAGTACCTGGCCGAGCGCGTGGCCATCGACGATATCCGCGCCGAGACCAGCCCCGAGGAGAAGGTCGAGATCACCCGCCGGCAGACCGAGCGCGCGCCCACGCTGTTTTTGGGGGACGGGGTCAACGACGCCCCCGCCATGACCGCCGCCACGGTGGGCGTGGCCTTCGGCCAGGTCAACGAGGTCACCGCCGAGGCGGCCGACGCGGTCATCCTGGAGCCCACGCTGTACAAGGTCGACGAGCTGCTGCACACCGGCCGCCGGCTGCGGCGCATCGCCCTGCAGAGCGCGGTCGGCGGCATGGCCTTGAGCGTCATCGGCATGGGGTTTGGCGCCGCCGGCATGCTCGCGCCGGTGGCCGGGGCGATCTTGCAGGAGGGGATCGACCTGCTCGCCATCCTCAACGCGTTGCGCACGGCGAGGCGGCCGCGCCAGTTGAGCGACGTGGAGGAGTGAGGCGGGGCTGGAGCGCAGGCTGCCAGCCTGCATCGGGCTTGGCGCCTTCGGCGCAGGGCTTGGGGCTTGGCGCCTTCGGCGCAGGGCTTGGGGCTTGGCGCCTTCGGCGCGGGGCTTGGAGCGGAGTAACGGAGTAGCGGAACAGCGGAGGAGCACCGTGACAGCGCAACCTACCAGTGTAGGCGAGTCGCACGTCGACCCCGGCGCGCTCGCCGAGAAACTCGACTCGCCGCCTGCCGGCCTGAGCGGCGAGGAGGCCCAAAAGCGCCTCGAGCAGTACGGGCCCAACGAGATTGCCAAGGAGTCCAAGAGCACGTGGCTCAAATTCCTGAGCTACTTCTGGGGGCCGATCCCCTGGATGATCGAGGTGGCGGCGATCTTGTCGGCGGTGGTGCGCCACTGGGCGGACCTGGCGATCATCGGCAGCCTCTTGGTGATCAACGCGGTGGTGGGGTTTTGGGAGGAGTTTCAGGCGGGCAACACGATCGCGGCGCTCGAAAAGCAGTTGGCCGTCAAGGCCCGGGTCCACCGCGATGGCGCCTGGCACACCATCGCCAGCCGCGAGCTGGTGCCCGGCGACCGGGTGCGCGTGCGCCTGGGCGACATCGTGCCCGCGGACATGGTGGTCACCGAGGCCGAGCCGATGCAGGTCGACCAGTCGGCCCTGACCGGCGAGTCGCTGCCGGTCGACCGCAGCGAGGCCGACACCCTGTACTCCGGCTCGGTCATCCGCCAGGGCGAGGCCGATGCGCTGGTCACCGCGACCGGTCAGGAGACCTTCTTCGGGCATACCGCGAAGTTGGTCGCGGAGACCGAGCAGACCAGCCACTTTCAGAAGGCCGTGCTCAAGATCGGCGACTACCTCATCGCGCTGGTCGTCGCGCTGGTGGTCCTCATCCTGGCGGTGGCGCTGTTTCGCGGCGACCCCATGATCGACACCGTCCAGTTCGCCCTGGTGCTCACGGTGGCGGCCATCCCGGTGGCCATGCCCACGGTGCTGTCGGTCACGATGGCGGTGGGCGCGCGCCGGCTGGCCGCCCGACAGGCCATCGTCAGCCGTCTGGCGAGCATCGAGGAGCTCGCCGGGGTCGACATTTTATGCTCGGACAAGACCGGCACGCTCACCCAGAACAAGCTCACGCTGGGCGAGCCGGTGACCGTCGAGGACGCCGACCTCGACGCGCTGCTGGAAGCGGCGGCGCTGGCCTCGCGGCGCGAGGACGACGATCCCATCGACCTGGCCGTGCTCGACGGCGTCGAAAAACGGGGCGTCAGCGCCAGCGCCAAGGTCGTCGACTATGTGCCCTTCGACCCCGTCCACAAGCGCGTGGAGGCGACCGTGGAGGCCGGCGGGCGGCGCTATAAGGTGAGCAAGGGCGCCCCGCAGGTCATTCTGGAACTCGCGGATAACGCCGACGCCGTCAGCGCTCGGGTCGACGACGTGATCGACGACTTTGCCCACCGCGGGTTTCGCTCGCTGGGCGTCGCGCGCACCGACGAGGCCGGAAACTGGCAATTTTTGGGCGTGCTGCCACTCTTCGACCCGCCGCGTGAGGACTCACGCCAGACGGTGGAGGCCGCCGAGCGGATGGGCGTCGACGTCAAGATGGTCACCGGCGACCAGGTCGCTATCGGCCGCGAGATCGCCGGCCAGCTGGGCCTGGGCACAAATATCGTGGACGCCTCGGTGCTCGAGGAGGCGTCGGCGCGGCCCACCCAACTGGCGCAGACGGCCGAGCAGGCCGACGGCTTCGCCCAGGTCTTCCCGGAGCACAAATTCCGCATCGTCGACGCCCTGCAACACCACGGCCACATCGTGGGCATGACCGGCGACGGGGTCAACGACGCGCCTGCGCTGAAGAAGGCCGACGCCGGCATCGCCGTCAGCGGGGCGACCGACGCGGCGCGCTCGGCGGCCGACATCGTGCTGATCACTCCGGGGCTGTCGGTAGTGGTCGACGCCATCCGCGAGAGCCGGCGCATCTTCGAGCGCATGAATAGCTACGCGTTGTACCGCATCGCCGAGACGCTCAACGTGTTGCTGTTCATGACGCTGTCCATCCTGCTGTTCAACTTCTACCCGGTCACCGCGGTGATGATCGTGCTTTTGGCGCTGCTCAACGACGGCGCCATCCTGGCCATCGCCTTCGACCGCGCACCGGTCTCGCCCAAGCCGGAGTCGTGGCATATGCGCGAGACGCTGGGGGTATCGACCGCTCTGGGCCTGACGAGCATGGCGGCGACCTTCGGCCTATTTTACCTCGGCGAGCGCGTCTTCGGGCTGCCGCAGCCGACGATCCAGACGCTGGTTTACCTGAAGCTGTCGGTCGCCGGCCACCTGCTCATCTTCGTGACCCGCACCCGCGGCCCGTTCTGGTCACATCGCCCCTCGGGAGCGCTGTTGGGGGCGGTCTTCGGCACCCAGGCGGTGGCCACGCTCATCGCGGTGTACGGGGTGTTCATGCCGCCGCTGGGCTGGAAGTGGGCGGGGGTGGTGTGGGCGTATTCGCTGGCTTGGTTTCTGCTCGAGGACGGCGTCAAGATGGTGGCGCGGCGCATCTTTGCCGAGGAGCATCCCCTGATGAGTTCGCGCAATTTGCGGGCTCCTCGGCGGTGACGGTTGCGCCTTGGGCTCCAGTGCCAACCTTTGCCGGTGTCCGTCCTCGCGCAAAGTGGAGCCCGCCAATGAGCACGCAGCCACTTCCGGCCGAGCCGCCCGAAACCGATCCCCGCGCTCTCGCCACGAAGCTCGACTCACCGCCGGCGGGTCTGAGCAGCGAGGAGGCCCACAAGCGCCTCGAGCACTACGGGCCCAACGAATTGGCCAAAGAGACCGAGAGCGCCTGGCTAAAATTCTTGAGCTACTTCTGGGGGCCGATCCCCTGGATGATCGAGGCGGCGGCGATCCTGTCGGGCGTGGTGCAGCACTGGACGGACCTGGCAATCATCAGCGTTCTGCTGGTGATCAACGCGGTGGTGGGCTTCTGGGAGGAGTTCCAGGCGGGCAACACGATCGCAGCGCTCGAGAAGCAGTTGGCCGTCAAGGCCCGGGTCCACCGCGACGGCGCCTGGCAGACCATCCCCAGCCGCGAGCTGGTGCCCGGCGACCGGGTGCGCGTGCGCCTGGGCGACATCGTGCCCGCGGACATGGTGGTCACCGAGGCCGAGCCGATGCAGGTCGACCAGTCGGCCCTGACCGGCGAGTCGCTGCCGGTCGACCGCAGCGAGGCCGACACCCTGTACTCCGGCTCGGTCATCCGCCAGGGCGAGGCCGACGCGCTGGTGAGCGCCACCGGACGAAATACCTACTTCGGTCAGACGGCCAAGCTCGTTCAAGAAACCGAGCAAACCAGCCACTTTCAGAAGGCCGTGCTCAAGATCGGCGACTACCTCATCGTGCTGGTGCTCGCCCTGGTGGTGCTCATCCTGGCGGTGGCGCTGTTTCGCGGCGACCCCATGATTCAAACCATCCAATTCGCCCTGGTGCTCACGGTGGCGGCCATCCCCGTGGCCATGCCCACGGTGCTGTCGGTGACGATGGCGGTGGGTGCGCGTCGGCTGGCCGCCCGACAGGCCATCGTCAGCCGTCTGGCGAGCATCGAGGAGCTCGCCGGGGTCGATATTTTGTGCTCGGACAAGACCGGCACGCTCACCCAGAACAAGCTCACGCTGGGCGAGCCGGTGACCGTCGAAGACGCCGACCTCGACGCCCTGCTGGAAGCGGCAGCGCTGGCCTCGCGGCGCGAGGACGACGACCCTATCGACCTGGCCGTGCTCGACGGGGTCGAAAAGCAGGGCGTCAGCGCCAGCGCCAGCGCCAATGTCGTCGACTATGTGCCCTTCGACCCCGTCCATAAGCGCGTGGAGGCGACCGTGGAAGTGGGCGGGCGGCGCTTCAAGGTGAGCAAGGGCGCCCCCCAGGTCATCCTGGAGCTCGCCGACAACGTCGACCAGGTGCATAGCGCGGTCGAAGAAGCCGTCGACGACTTCGCCGAGCGCGGGTTTCGCTCGCTGGGCGTCGCGCGCACCGATGAGGCTGGAAACTGGCAATTTTTGGGCGTGCTGCCGCTCTTCGACCCACCGCGCGACGACTCGCGCCAGACGCTCGAGGCCGCCGGGCAGATGGGCGTCGACGTCAAGATGGTCACCGGCGACCAGGTGGCCATCGGCCGCGAGATCGCCGGCCAGCTGGGCCTGGGCACCGATATCGTGGACGCCTCGGCGCTGCAGAAGTCGGGTACCGAAGATCCCGCGCAACTCGCCCAGACCGTCGAAAAGGCCGACGGCTTCGCCCAGGTCTTCCCGGAGCACAAATTCCGCATCGTCGACGCCCTGCAACACCACGGCCACATCGTGGGCATGACCGGCGATGGGGTCAACGACGCCCCTGCTCTGAAGAAGGCCGACGCGGGCATCGCCGTCAGCGGGGCGACCGACGCGGCGCGCTCGGCGGCCGACATCGTGCTGATCACTCCGGGGCTGTCGGTGGTGGTCGACGCCATTCGCGAGAGCCGGCGCATCTTCGAGCGCATGAATAGCTACGCGTTGTACCGCATCGCCGAGACGCTCAACGTGTTGCTGTTCATGACGCTGTCCATCCTGCTGTTCAACTTCTATCCGGTCACCGCGGTGATGATCGTGCTTTTGGCGCTGCTCAACGACGGCGCCATCCTGGCGATCGCCTACGACCGCGCCACCGTGGCGTCGCGGCCCGAGGCATGGAATATGCGCGAGACGATGGGCGTCTCGGCAGCACTGGGCGTGATCAGCGTCGTGGCGACCTTCGGGCTATTCTACCTGGGCGACCAAGTCCTGGGGTTGCCGCGCACCACCATCCAAACACTGATGTACCTGAACCTGTCGGTGGCGGGGCACCTGCTCATCTTCGTGACGCGAACCCGTGGCCCGTTCTGGTCGCACCGACCCTCGTGGCTGCTCATCGCCGCGGTCTTTGGCACGCAGGCGGTGGCCACGCTCATCGCGGTGTATGGGGTGTTCATGCCGTCTCTGGGCTGGAAATGGGCGGGCGTGGTGTGGGCGTATTCGCTGGCCTGGTTTCTGGTCAACGACGGCGTCAAGCTGCTGGCGCGGCGCATCTTTGCCGAGGAGCATCCCCTGATGAGCTCGCGCAATTTGCGGGCGCGACGCAGGTGACACGAACCACTCATCGCCTCAACCACCCGACCAACTTCGGCGCCAGCCACGCCGCCCCGGCCACGGCCAGGCCCGTCGCGAACTTAGCGAGCGTGCCGGAGCCGCTCTTCTTGGCCTGACGCCGGCTGTCGCCAAGCTTGCGGGCATGCTTTTTGGCGATGCCTGCCAAGCCCACCAGCACGGGCACGCCCAGCCAGGGGTCGTGGTTGTGGCGCACGTCGAAGGCCGCCCCCAGGGCCGTGGCGGCGATCACGGCCGGCCCCCACACCCGGGGCTCGGGGGTGCGCGCCGACCAGCCCAGGTCGATGGCGAAGTTGACCCCGGTGAGGGCCTCGGCGACGTTGAGCCAGCCGGTGTACACGCTGACGGGGACGCGCAGCCAGCGCTCCACCCCGTCGACGTCGGTGCGACCGATCTCCAGCGCGCGGTGCAACGCGCGCCCGCCGATCCACAGGGCGTCGAGCACGCCGTTGGCGACGATGACGCGCTCGAAGCCAGTCAGCGCAATCCAGGCGGCGTTGGCCCACGGCGTGGCGGCGAGCCAGAAGCGGGCGTTCTCGAGGCGGGGGTTGTGGCGCTGGGAGGGGAGCGCCTGGTAGACCAGAAGCCCGCCCAGCCCGGCGTAGATGAAGCCCCAGATGCCAAACGTGCCCGGCGTGGGGATGACCTCATTGGCCCCGTAGCGCCGCGCGCTGACCTCGCCGATACTTCGCGGGCTGAGCGTGCCGGCGAGGGCCTGGGCGCCGAAACCGGCCACGCCCAGCGCGAGCGTGGCCGGCGGGCTCACCCGCGGCGCCCGGTCCACCATCTTGTCCAGCCAGTCCTGCAGGGGCTCGGCGCCCATCTCGATCACTTCGTCTACGCGTTCCATGTCTGCCTCCGTTTGCTGCCATCATTTGCTATCGTGGTCGCCGGCGTCGTCGGGCGGGGCTTCGTCGTCCGTCGGGGCCGCGGCCAGCACGAAGTGGCGCACCAGCCAGATGATCGCGCCGACGACCAGAAAACCCGCAAAGAAATAGCCCTCGTATTGCTTCATGCGCCCGATGAATTGTTTGGCCGCCGCGCCCACCAGAAAGCCCACCAGGCTGAACGTCACGCCCCAGACGATGGCGCTGGTGGCGTTGATCAGCGCGAAGCGTCCGGCGCGAACCTCGCTCATGCCGATCATGAACGGCGAGATGGTGCGAATGCCGTACATGAACCGGAAGCTGAACAAAAACCAGGTGCCGCGCTCTTTGATGTAGCGCCGGATGCGCGCCGAGCGCGCCTTCCAGTTGGGCTTGCGCTCGAGCACCCGGGGCCCGTAGCGCCGGCCGATGAAAAAGTAGAGCTGGTCGCTCAAAAACGCCGCCGCCGACGCCACGACGAACACCCAGCCGATGTGCAAGTAGCCGCGATGGGCCGCGAAGCCGGCCATGACCACGGCGGTTTCGCCCTCGAGGAACGCGCCGATGAATGCGGCCAGGTAGCCGAACTGCGCGATGAAGTGCTGCAGCGACATATCGTCCCCGAGTGTGCGACCGGATGACCCACGCCACCGAAGGTAGTCACGACCGGGCGACGACCATCCGGCAAAGGGCGCTGCGCACCAGCTTGCCGGTCGGATTGCGCGGCAGCTCGTCGACCACGAGCAGTTGGCGCGGCCACTTATAGCGCGCCAAGCCGCGCAGCCGGTGGCGAAGCGACTCCAGGTCGACACGGGCGCCGTCGCGCACGACCACGGCGCAGCAAACGCGCTCGCCCCAGTGCTCGTCGGGCGCGCCGAAGACAGCCAGATCAACCACGCCCGGGTGACCGCTCAAGTGACGTTCGACCTCGGCTGGATGCACGTTCTCGCCGCCGCTGATGATCATGTCGGTCGTGCGTCCGACGATGTGCAGACGGCCGGCGTCGTCGAGCCTGCCGATGTCCCCGGTATGCAGCCACCCACCTTGCAACGCCTCGGCGCTGGCCTCCGGGTTCTGCCAATAGCCCAGCATGATATTCGGCCCGCGAAGCAACACCTCGCCGGCCTCCCCGGCGACGACGGGCCGGCCGTGGCCGTCGACGATCGTCATGTCCATGTAGCGTCCGACGTAACCCACCGAGCCGGCGTGTTCGAGGGCGTCCTCGGCCCCCAAGAGCGTGCCCATGGGACCGGATTCGGTCATGCCATAGCCTTGCATGAGGCTAAGCTCATGGTCCGCGGCCTGTCGGATCAGCTCGGGCGGACACGGCGCGCCCCCGGTCAAACCGTAGCGAAAATGGCCGATGGGCCGGCCGCCGCCGGCGTCGAGGAGCCCGCGCCACATCGTCGGCACCATGAACCCGCAGGTGGCGTGCTCGCGCACGATCGTGGCGCGCGCCCGCTGGGGTTCGAAGCGCGCCTCCAACACGGTGGTGCCGCCGGCGAATAACAGCGGGCCGGTGATCGTGTTCAGGCCGGCGGCGTGAAATAGCGGCGCCGCGCAATAGTTGACGTCGTCGGGCCCGATCGGAAGCGCATCGAGGAATTGGCGGTGGTTCCACCACAGATTCTCGTGGGTGAGCGACACCCCCCGGGGCTGACCTGTGCTCCCGCTGGTGTACAACAGCAACGCCGGGTCGCGCGGACGCGCAGCGCACGGGTAACGCGATGCTGACCGTAGGTTGGCGCCAAAGGAGTCGAGGTCGATGCCGTGGCGCACCGGCGCGTTGACCAGAGCCATGCGCGCGAGCTTGGCGGTGGCGTGCTCGTAGAACAAGACGCGCGGCGAGGCATCCTGGAGCAGTCGGGACACCTCCCTGGGCGCCAGGCGGGTGTTCAGCGGCGCGAAGACGGCCCCCAGATGGGCGCACGCCGCCTGCAGGGCGATGCACTCGACGCGGTTGTTCAACAGCGCCGCCACGCGGTCGCCATAGAGCACGCCGCGCTGCATCAACACGCCCGCCCAACGCGCCTGCTCCTCCCGTAGTTCGGCATAGGTCACCCGGCGATCACCGTTGACCAGCGCCACCTTATCCGGCCGGCGCTCGGCGTGTTCATCGATCCACGAGCAAAGAATTGGGCCCATCAATCGCCTCGGGCATCGGAAGACCAGGTCATCTGCGTGGGATGCCCCCACGACTGCCTCAGTCCATAAGATGCACGTCGGGCCCCAACAGAAACGTCCAGGCAAGGCATTCGCCGTTATTTCGAGCAGGCGCCTCGGTGCGGGGGCATCTTGCCCTCGTGAAGTGTTCGGTGCGGGGCGTAACGGACGGTGGCGCAATTGCATCAAAGCTACAGACCGCGATGCGCAACCGAAAAGCGAGTGGTACGACTATGAGCGACGACAGTAAGAACCGCCTGGAGCCAGCGATTCTGGAGGCTTGCCTCGACCGACTCCCCATTGGCGCGATCATCGTTGACGACGAGGGGATCGTGCGTCGATTCAACCGCTACGAGGAGCAGCTCTCCGGGCGACGCCGTCAGGACGTCATCGGCCGGCCGTTTTTCTCGGACGTGGCGCCCTGCACCAACGACATCGAGCTGGGGGCGAAGTTTCGCCGTGGCATCGCCGAGGGTCACCTCGACGTGGATATCGAGTTTAGCTTTCCCTACCCATACAACCGCGTCGCCCGCGACGTGCGCATCCGCGCCTTTACGGTCGAAGGCCAGCGCGACCACGCCAACCTCATCCTCATCGAGGAGATCACCGGGCGGCGCGAGTTGGAGCGCAACAACCAGACGATGATGGCGAGCCTTCGCGCCCTGTTGGGCAGCGAGGGCGACGCCGACGCGGCCGCCGAGGCCGACGCCGACGCCGGGGCAGTGACCGAGGAGCGCATCGTATGCGTGCTCGCGGACCTGTCGAGCTACCGGGGCGTGGCCGGCCAGGTCGCCCCCGCCGAGTTGTTCGGACTGCTCGACCAGCGCATCCGCTTTGCGGTGGATGCGGTGCACCGCTTCGGCGGGCATATCGACGAGATCCGCGGGGATTCGGTGCGCGCCTACTTCGTGGTGGGCTCGGGAGACACCCACAACCGCGCCTACTTCGACGCGCTGCGCGCGGCGCGAGCGATCTGCCGCGAGGACGAGCATAACCGCTACCAACTGCCCTTTCGGGTGGGTGTGGCCAGCGGCACCGTGTGGCAGGGGACGTTGGGACGCCGTGAGTTCGCTCAGCGCGCGGCCGTGGGCGGCGCCTTTACCAGCGCGCAGCGGCTGAGCTCGCTGGCGCGAAGCGGTGAGGTCATCCTCGGCGCCGAGGTCGAGGAGCGCGCCCGCGACGCGATCGGGACCACGGAGCTGCCGGCGGTGCCCGTCGCCGGGCTCGACGGCATCTGGCCGGCCTACCGGCTCGAGCGCCTCGACCTGCCCTAGCGGGCTGGGCCAAGGACGCGAATTTCATCGAACTCGACCCTCGGAACGACCTCGTGAGTGTGCAGCAAGATACCATAGGCCTGCGGGCAGGTGACGTCCTCGGGGCGCGCTATGTCGTCGACCGCGCGCTGGGAAGCGGCGGCATGGGCCAGGTGTATTTGGCCCACCAGCGCCCCTTCGACCGCCGCGTGGTCGTCAAGGTCATGCACCCTCGCCACGCCACCGACAGCCAACTGCGCCAGCGTTTCGTCAACGAGGCGCGCGCCGCCAGTCAGCTCACCCACCCTAACACGATCACGGTGTACGACTTCGGCCAGACCGACGAGGACGTCTACTACATCGCCATGGAGTATGTGGACGGGGAGTCGCTGCAGCGGGTGCTGGCCCGCGAGGGGGCGTTCGCGATCGAGCGCGCCGTTCCCATCGTCGTTCAAGTCGCCCAGAGCCTGGGCGAGGCCCACCGCAAGGGCATCATCCACCGCGACCTCAAGCTCGAGAATATCATGCTGGTGCGCCCCGGCGGCGCCGACGAGTTCGCCAAGGTCCTCGATTTTGGCATCGCCAAGCTCGTCGATAGCGGCCAGCACCTCACCCAGACGGGCTCGGTCTTCGGCACGCCCGGGTATATGCCGCCCGAGCAGGCGCGCGGTGAGGTCGAATTGGACGCCACCGCCGACCTATACGCGCTGACGTGCTGCTTATACGAGCTGCTCACCGGCCGCATGCCCTACGAGGGCGACTCGGCGCTGGGCGTGATCATGAAGCACCAGACCGATCCGGTGCCCAGCCTGGGGCCGTCGTTTCCGGCGAGGCTGGACGCGTTCATCGCCCGGGGCATGGCCAAAAGACCCGCCCTGCGGCCACAAAACGCCGACGACTACATCGCCGGGCTGCTGAGTTGTTTCGTCGACCGCGCCCCGGTGGCTCGCGCGGGCACGCCTATGTCGGGCAGCCGCACCGTCGCCGGGCCGCGCACGCCCGAGCCACTGCTGCGCGACTCGGTGTCCAGCTCGGGCGAGACGCTCGCCGCCGGCGACAATCCCACGCGCCCGAGCGCGCCGCCGCCCGTCCAACACCCGTCCAGCGGGCCGCGCTCACAACCGCGTTACTCGCCGCCGACGGGCTGGCGCGCGGAGTCGGGCAGCGTCTACGACAGCCAGACCCGCCAGGCGCCGGTGGCGCCGTCGTCGCAGGTGCCCTCGGTGGCGCACGCCGGCGCTGCACCCGGTGCGCGCCGCTGGCCGATGATTGCCGCGGCGTCCGCGGTGGCCGTCGCGGCCGGGGCGTTCGCCTGGTTTGGTCGCGGCCTGCTCGACGCCCCCCGAGCGCGCGGCGCGCAGGCTGGCGAGACGGGCCAAACGGAGCGCGGCGCCCCGGCCTCGACCGCGACGGTGACCGTGGACAGCGACCCGCCCCAGGCGATGGTCGCGGTCGACGACCGGCGCGTGGGCACCACCCCCACCACGCTGGCGCTGCCCGCGCACCGACCGGTGAATTTGCGGGTGTCCAAGGTCGGCTACCGCGACGAGGTCTTCAGCGACTTCCGGGCCGACGAGTCCCCCACCGGTAAGCTGGTCGTCCCCCTGCAACCGGCCACGGTCACCGTGCAGGTGACCTCACCGGTGGCCGGCGGCGAACTTCTGGTCGATGGGACCAGCTTTGGGAGCCTGCCCGCCGGGCGAAGCCGCACGTTCCAGGTCCAGTGGCCCTCCGACCGCTTGTCGTTGGTCATCCGCTACCGCGACTACCAGGACTACGTCCAAAAGCTGCCCGCCTCGGCGCTGTCGAAGACGGTCGACGTGGCGCCCGCCGCCGCCGACCTGGTGGCCAAGACGCACAAAAGAGCCCCGTGAGCGACCAGGGGTCACTCACGGGGCGTGGCTCTTGGCCGGGTGCCTCGGCCGGGTTTAGCCCTGCCAGGCGCGAAGCATCCAGGCATCTTGCTCGAGCAGGTCGGCGATGTCGTCGAGCAGGTTGATGGTGGTGTCGTCGTGGCTGGTCTCGGCCTCCTTTTTGGCCGAGCGGTTGGTTTCGAGCACCACCTTGATGTCGTCGACCAGGTTGCCGACCATCTGCGACGAGCCCGGCACCTTGGTGTCTTCGCTCAGGTCGGACAGCTCCAAGAACTCGCCCAGCGAGGACACCGGCCGCTCGCCCAGGGCGAGGATGCGCTCGGCGAGGCTGTCGACCTCCTCGGCGGTGCGCAGATACATCTCCTCGAATTTGGCGTGCAGTTGGAAAAACGCCGGCCCGGAGACGTTCCAATGGTAATTTCGAAGCTTCTGATAAAACACCGCGTGGTTGGCCAGAAGCCGGTTGAGTTCCTCGATCAGCGCCTGATTTGCCATAGGGTACCTCCTTGGTCAAAAGATCGTTTGCCGGGGCCAGCCACGGGGCTGGAGGCCGGCGTCGTGCGTCTACACATGCCTGTTGCGCCCGCAAACCTTAATCACGAGCGCGGCGCGTCAAGCCGCGCCGGCGGCGGCCGGGGCAGACGGGCCCAGCCAACGCTGGACTCGGCAAGACGCCGGCTCTACAATCCGTGGGTGGCCGCTGCGTCAAATGTCGCGTCGCTCGCCAACTCGGGTCGCGCTGTCTGGGATGCACGCAGCGTCGGGACTGTTTCATTCGATTCGGGCATCCGCCCGCTCATTTGGCCTTAGGAGGCCTTCGTCGTGCACTCCTGGAAGAGTTTTGCTGGCTGTTTGATCCTGGTTTTGCTGTCGATGCTGCCCGCCTCGGCGTTTGCCTACAAGCAGACGATGACGTGCACGCCCTACGGGGCCTACGCCTGCAACGCCGGCGAGGTGCCCAAGCCGGTTCACTGGCCCAAGACGTGCGTGAGTTACCGGATCAACGACGCCGGCACCACCAACGCCGACGTGCCCGCCGGGCTCAACGACGACCTGGTCACCGCCATCACCTGGTCGTTCGACCAGTGGAATCAAGTCGACTGCAGCGCCATGCAGATGAGCTACGACGGCCCCACCTCCAACAGCGCCGCCGAGTTCAACACGGGCAGCGGGGCCAAGAATATAAACCTGGTGGTGTTTCGGGACACGACCTGGGATTCGGTGGCCAGCCCGCAGACCTTCGCGCTGACCAGCGTGACGTTCAACCCCAAGACCGGCATCATCGGCGACGCCGACATCGAGATTAACTCCCAGTATTTCCCCATCTCGGTGGTCGATCCGCCGGAGTCCGACCACGTCGACCTGCGCAATACTCTGGTCCACGAGGTCGGCCATTTCATCGGGCTGGATCACGTCGACAACCCCAACTCGACGATGTACTACGCCGCCGACGTGGGCGACACCGACAAGCGAAGCCTGGCGCAAGACGACATCGACGGCATCTGCCACATCTATCCCACCGGCGGCTCGCTGACCTGCCACGGCACGTCGAACGGCGGCGACGCGGGCAACGGCAGCTCGGCGAGCACCTCCAACGGCGCGTGCTGCGCGACGACCAACGCCCCGGCGCCGTCGTCGCTGGTGTGGTTGGCCGGCGCGTTCGGCCTCATCGGCCTGGCGGGCGCGCGGCGGCGTGCCGGCTGAGATCTAGGCGACGAGAACGTGCTGTCCAACTGCCGGTCACGGCCGCCAAAAGCGCCCGCGCGGGCTTGTCCCGCGGGACGCAAAGAATCGTCGGCTAAGCGAGGCGGCTTCTGCCGCCAAGTGCGCCCCCGCGGGCTTGTTCCGCGGGACGCAAAGATCGTCGGCTAAGCGAGGCGGCTTCTGCCGCCAAGTGCGCCCCCGCGGGCTTGTTCCGCGGGACGCAAAGATCGTCGGCTAAGCGAGGCGGCTTCTGCCGCCAAGTGCGCCCCCGCGGGCTTGTTCCGCGGGACGCAAAGATCGTCGGCTAAGCGAGGCGGCTTCTGCCACCAAGAGCGCCCCCGCGGGCTTGTTCCGCGGGACGCAAAGATCGTCGGCTAGACTTGCGTGGCACCTGCCATCTGTGCACGCCTCGCGCGCGTTGCCAAAGCGCACGCACCGCCCCCAACTGCCCCACCACCTGGGCTCCTCGAGCCCTCCCCCATGAAACCAACCAAGACGCACCTCGGCCGTGCCCTGGGTCGCCCGTCCTTCGCGCCGATCGTCGGCGGGGTGTGCGGGCATCGGACCGGGCCGATGGCGTTGTTTCGAATCCACGGTTGCGCTTCCGTGGGGGCTCCTCGTCGGCAGACGCGACGCTGGGTGAGACGCCGCGTCCTAGTCGGTGCCCCTCTCTATGGTTTTCGGCAGAAAGGGTCGAATCGTTGCGTCCTTTCTTGGCCGATCGGCCGTCGAGCAGCATCTGGGACGGATTTTGGGTGGCGAATTGTGTTTGGTCGGCAGCTCTCGTAGCTGACGATCTGATTCACCAGCGGCGCGAGGCCGCTGGGGCCTTGGGAGGCAAACCCCGCCGCCGCTAGCTGACGATCTGATTCACCAGCGGCTCGAGGCCGCTGGGGTCTTGGAGGGCAAAATCGCCGCTTTAGCTGACGATCTGATTCACCAGCGGCGCGAGGCCGCTGGGGCCTTGGGAGGCAAACCCCGCCGCCGCTAGCTGACGATCTGATTCACCAGCGGCGCGAGGCCGCTGGGGCCTTGGGAGGCAAACCCCGCCGTCGCTAGCTGACGATCTGATTCACCAGCGGCTCGAGGCCGCTGGGGTCTTGGAGGGCAAAATCGCCGCTTTAGCTGACGATCTGATTCACCAGCGGCTCGAGGCCGCTGGGGTCTTGGAGGGCAAAATCGCCGCTCGTAGCTGACGATCTGATTCACCAGCGGCGCGAGGCCGCTGGGGTCTTGGAGGGCAAAATCGCCGCTCGTAGCTGACGATCTGATTCACCAGCGGCGCGAGGCCGCTGGGGTCTTCCCGACTCCACAACCACGTGCATCCACGCCTCGACGTCCTCGATTACGCAACCGCGCCCGCCCGCCGTTGCCACGCCGAGGGTATCGTCGTATGCTTGGTGCCACGAATGTTTGGAATGGTTGCCCCACCTAAGAGCACGCAATGATGGCAGATCGCGCGTATTCGAGGCTATTCTTGCTGGCAATATGCGTGATGATCGCCGCCTCGGTGGGCGTTGGGTGTGGTGGCACGGACGCGTCCGGCCAAGGCGGGCCGTTTACGGACCACGCCGAGAGCAGTGACCTGCAGCCGGTGTCGGGGACCTCGGGCAAGGGCGATCAGGTCACCGAGCACTTCGATCGCAACCTCATCGTCGACGACGCCTTCTTCGAGGACGCCTACAGCGTCAGCGCCGACGATATCCAGGCCTTCTTGGACGACTCTCCCTACAACGACCAGGCCTCACCGCTGGCCGACTACTCCATCGGGGAGCGCAGCGCGGCGCAGATGATCGTGGACGCCGCCCACGCCTACGGCATCAACCCGCTGTTGCTGCTGGTGCGCATCCAGGTCGAAAAGTCGCTGATCAGCAAGGCGGCGTCGCGCAGTGCGCTGAAGCATGCGCTGGGCTGTGGCTGCTATGACGGGCAATCGTGCGACATCGACTACAGCGGGTTCGACATGCAGCTCGAATGCGCGGCGAGCACCTACCGGCGCCGGTTCGACGACTCGGTGGCCGACCGCAACGTGGAGTGGAAGAAGGGCAAGCGCGCCACCAGCTCCGATGGGTTGCGGGTGGTGCCGGCGAACCACGCCACGGCGGCGTTCTACGCGTATACGCCGTGGGTGCTCGAGGGCCGCGGGGGCAATTGGCTGGTGTGGAATATCACGCGGCGCTTCGTCGAGCATTTCCAGGCGTTGGGCATCAACACCGGCGCCGAGGTGGCCGACCCGGTGCGCCCGTGGATCGGCACGCCGTGCGACAGCGACGCGGCCTGTGACTTTTCGGCCTGGGGCGAACAGGCGTTTTGCTACAAATTCACCGCCCCGGATCAGACAGTCCACGGCTTCTGCTCACTGACCTGTCGGGGCTACTGCCCGGACCTCAACGGCAAGGCGCTGAGCTTCTGCGTGGCCGACCCCGACCAGTCCGGCGGCCACTGCGCCTCGCAGGTCTCCGACAAGAATGCCTCCTGCGCCGACATCCCCGGCACCGCGCCGCTGCAGGCCGAGCGCTACATCGGCGAGAGCAGCGCGCCGGCGAGCACCGCCGCGGTCTGCTCACCGTAGCCCCGTTGGCTCATCCGCGGCGGCGGCGCGGGATGAGGAGCATCGCCGCGGCGCCCACGAACAGCAACAATCCCGCGGGGACCTCGTCGGGCGTGTGGCCCGTCGAGCAGGAACATCCGCGCGCGATGATGCGGGGTTTGTGCTGCTGTGAGGCGTCGGAGGCGGCGTCCGCCGGCACGCAGGTCGCGCTCTGGCAGGTGGCGTCCGGCGAGGTGCAGTCGGCGTCGGCGCTGCACGACTGATAGCAGCTTCCCTCGTAGCAGCCCTGCCCGTTGGGGCAGACGACGCCGTCGCACGGTCCCGTGGCGCAGCGTCCGTCGTAGCAGGCGCTCTGCGGATCCGAGCAATCGGCGTCCTCGCTGCACGCCTCGTAACACGTCCCCTGGTAGCACACCTGGGAGGTTTCGCAGACGACGCCGTCGCACGGTCCCGTAGCGCAGCGTCCGTCGTAGCAGGCGCTCTGCGGATCCGAGCAATCGGCGTCTTCGCTGCACGCCTCGTAGCAGGTGCCGGCGTAGCAAACCTGGGCGTCTGGACAGGTGACGCCCTGGCAGGCGCTGGGCGCGCAGCGCCCGTCATAGCAGGCGCTTTGCGGATCCGAGCAATCGGCGTCTTCGCTGCACGCCTCGTAGCAGGTCCCTTCGTAGCACACCTCGGAGCTCGCACAGATCACGCCGTCGCACGGCCCCGGAGCGCATCGGCCGTCGTAGCAGGCGCTCTGGGGGTCTGAGCAATCGGCGTCCTCCGAGCACGCCGGATAGCACGTGCCCTGGTAGCACACCTCGGAGCTCGCGCAGTCGACCCCGCTGCAGGCGCTGGGCGCGCATCGCCCGTCGTAGCAGGCGCTCTGGGGGTCCGAGCAATCGGCGTCGTCCGAGCACGCCGGATAGCACGTGGCCATAAAGCATACCTGGTCGGACGAACACACGGGGTCGCAGCCGCCCTGCGTCCCGGCGCCCAAGACGGTGATGGTCACCCGCGCGGTGTCCGTGCCGCCGAGGCCGTCGGAGACGTCGTAGGTGAAGAAATCCTCGCCGGAAAAATTGGGGTTGGGTTGGTAGTTGATCGTCCCGTCGCCGTTGTCGAGCGCCGTGCCGTTCGACGGTTGCGACACGTAGGTCACCGTGAGCGGGTTGCCGTCGGCGTCGCTGTCGTTCGACAGTACGTCGATGTCGGTGGGCGTGCCCTGGTCGGTGGTGGCGGCATCGTCGGTGGCCACCGGAGGGGTGTTGGCCGGGCTGAAGAGATAAGCCGCCCCGGCGGCGGAGTTCGCCCCATCGTCGTCTTCGGGCGCCCCGACGATGGACACGTCGGTGCCGACGGCGACCGACTGGCCGAAGAAATTGCCAAAATCCGCCGCGGCGGCGTGCAGTTGCTTGGTCTGGCCCCAGTTGTCGGCGCCGCCGGCGTCCTTGCCGAAAAGGTAGGCCTCGCCGTCACCGCCGGGGATATAGGTTCCCACCATGCCCACGTCGCCGCTCAAGGCCACCGAACGGCCGAAATGATGGTCGGTGTCGGCGTCGGAGGCGGTCAGCTTTTTGATCTGCCCCCACGCGTCGGTGCCGCCGGTGTTGCGCCCAAAGACGTAGGCCGCCCCCGAGAAGAGGCCGGCGTCGGCGTCGCCCAACGCGCCGACCAGGGCGACGTCGGCGCTGACGGCCACGGAGACGCCGAACAGATCGCCGCTGGTGCTGTCGTCGCCGACGATCTTGGCCACCTGACCCCAAGTGTTCGAGCCGCCCTGATTGCGGCCAAAGACGTAGGCGGCACCGGTCGTCCCCGACAACGACGAGCCGCCGGACGCGCCCACGATCGCGGTGTCCGCGCTGATGGCCACCGACCGGCCGAAGGCGGCGTTGGCGGCGCCGTCGGAGGCGGTCAGCTTGACGATCAGGCCCCAATTGTTGGTTGCGCCTTGGTTTTGGCCGAAGACGTAGACGGCGCCGGCGTCGGTGCCCTTGTCGTCGTCGCCGAGCGCGCTCACGAGCACGACGTCGCCGCTGATGGCCACGGCGTAGCCGAATTGATCGTCGGCCGCGCCGTCGGGGGCGACGAGCTTTTTGACCAGTCCAAAGTTGTTCGTGCCGCCCTGGCTGGCGCCGAAGATATAAGCCGCCCCGGCATTACTGGCGACGCCGTCGTTTCCCGGGGCTCCGATCACAGCGAATTGTCCGCCGGTGGCGAGGTCGCCGTCGAGGGCGACCGCGCTGCCGAATTGATCGCCGGCGGCGCCGTCGGAGGCAGTCAGCTTGGCGACCCCACCCCAGGCGCCGCTACCGCCCTGGTTGCGCCCGAGCACGTAGGCCGCGCCCGCGTCGGCCACCGCCCCGTCACCCTGGTCGGCGCCGACGAGCGCATACGCCCCGCCCTGGGCGACGGCAATGCCGAAATGGTCGCCGGCGGCGGCGTCCGGGGCGCGCCGTTTGGTGGCGCCGCTTTGCAGCGAGTAGCCGCGCGTGCGCCCCGGGTCCGATGCGGCCGGCGACGTCGGCTTTGGCGGCGCGCTGCAGGCGGCGAGCAGCGCGCCGCCAAAGCCGATGACCAGGCCGATGAGCAACAAGCGGCGATAGAGCATGTCCCTGTCCACAAGCGTAAGTGCCTATGGCGCAAGTATATCATTGATGCATCTGGTGTTGCATCTTCTGATGCATCGCCGGCCCCGGCGCGCTCATGCCCGTCTTCTGCTCCCAGACCTTCTGCGAGACGACCTGCTGCTTGTAGCGCGCGTGGCAGGCGGTGCAGGTGGCCATCGTCGCGCTCAATGCCTGCATGACCTTGGCCTGGTCGTGGGTCTTGGCCGCGGCGACGATGGTGTCGGCGGTCTTGTGGAAGGCCATCCCCTGGTCGGTAAAACCCGGCGCGCCGGCGCCCATATGCGTGCACATCATCTTCATCTGCGGTGATGTCCCAATGCGCTTGGCGGCCTTGGCGACACCGTCATAGTCCTGTTTGCCCAGGGCGGCGACGATCTGTTGGACGGCCTCGAGGTGGTCGCGCATCTCGGCCTTCTGATGATTGGCCATCATCGGCAGCAACGGCACGGGCTGACGGGTGTCCATTTTGGCCAGATGCTGCCAGGGGCCCGCGCCGCCGGCCGCAGCGGGGGACATCGGCGCCGCCCCGGACGACGCGTGCGCCGGCTCGGCGGTCGCGGTCTGTTGGGCCTGGCTGGGCCGGGCCTTGTGCTCCGAACAGCCGGCGAGCATGCCGCCAGCGACGAGCGCGGCGGCGACGAGGGTTGAGTACTTCGCGATCATGAGAGTCTCCGTGGGTGGGGTCAACGCGACGTCACGTCGGCGATGGCCTGGTTGAGCGTGTCCAGGGTCCGTATGACCTGCTCGCGCCCGCCGGCGGGCATCGCCTCGAGCATCTGCGTGAATCGCTGCAGGCTGGCTCGATCGACCTGTCGGGCGAGCTGACGCCCGTCGTCGGTCAGCCACAGGCGCTTGGCGCGCCCGTCCTCCGGGCAAGGCCGCCGCTCGAGGTGGCCCTCCTGTTCCATGCGCGCACACAGCCGCGACACGTTGCTCTTGTCGAGGTTCAACCCCTCGCCGAGCTCCGAGATGCGCAACCCGCCCTGCCCGCTCGCCTCGGCGTCGAGCAGAATCATCAAGGTGTGGGCGTGGGGCACCGACAACGGCTGGCCGCAGGGCGTCTGGTGGTCCTGCATCAGGCCGAAGAGGCGCACGAATTTCTGAACGTGTCGGCGAAGTTGCTGGGCGTTGTCGTGGTGATCGGTCATGGCGAGGCCAACGATAGCGCTCTTTAGTTGCGATCGCAACCATTATGAACACGCTTGCCTGCGCGGTGCCGGCGTGCCAATCATCGCGGTGGAGGTTGGACCATGAACGACATCGACTGGCAGCTCATCGAAGTCTTTCTGCGCGTGGCGCAGCAGGGAAGCTTTACACGCGCGGCCGAGCTTCTGGGCACCAGCCAGCCCACGGTGAGCCGTCAGATTCACGCGCTCGAGGAGAGCCTGGGGGTGGCCTTATTTGCGCGCCACGCGCGCGGATTCGAGCTGACCGACCGCGGCGAGGCGCTCCTGGAGTCGGCGCGCCAGGTCGAAGACGGGGTGCAGACCTTCTTTCGGCGCGCCACCGGCCTGACCTCCGAGATCAACGGCACGGTGCGCCTTTCGGCCAGCGAACCAGTAGCGGTCTACCATCTCACCGAATTTCTGGCGGGCTTTCTGCCCGAGCACCCGACCATCAACGTCGAGATTGTCGCCGACAACCGGCCGTCGGACCTGTTGCGTCGCGAGGCCGACATCGCCGTGCGCATGTTCCAGCCCACCCAGCTCGACCTGGTGGTGCGGCGCGTCGGGGATATCGAGCTGGGCTTCTTCGCCCACGAGGACTACCTGGCGCGCCGGGGCACGCCCGTGCGTCTCGAGGAGTTGGTCGATCACACCCTCATCGGCTACGACGCCGACTCGACCGGCTTCGAGTTTCTGGACGAGTACGGCATCGGCCGAGAGCACTTCGCGCTGCGCAGCGATTCGCTGCTGACCCAATTCGAGGCGATCATCGCCGGCGTGGGCATCGGCGGCGCGCAGGTACCGGTCATCCGGCGCTTCCCGCGGATGCGCCGACTCTTCGAAGACATCGACGTGCCGGCGGCGCGCGTCTGGCTGGCCGTCCACCGCGACCTGCGCCACAGCCCCACCATCCGCGCGGTCTTCGACGCCCTGGCCGACTTCTTCGCGGGCCGCTGAGCGGCATTACGTTTAGGTTTACGTTCAGGTTCAGGTTTACGTTTAGGTTTAGGGCCCACCATCTGGCATTGGCGAGGCGATGGGGGTCCCCGAAAACCGAACAACCAACACAAAAACAACTAAGCCCCTGAGAATTAAGCGGAATAGAATTTCGCGATTCACTTTTTTCTACATCCGGCGACGCCAGTAAGACACGCACGGCGGGGCCCTCGAGTTGTTCCTAAGACGTATCCGGGACGAGCGTAGGCTGTGATGCAGAGACTTATCGAGTTTTGCCGCCGGCACCTGCTTGTGGTGTTGGGCGCTCTTGTGTTGTTCACCGGGGGGACCGGTGTCCTGGCGAGCCAGCTCCAGCTCGACTCCAACCTGACGAGGCTGCTGCCCCGGCGGGCGCGCAGCGTCCAGGGGCTCGACCGTCTGGAGGAGAGCTATGGGGGCCAGATCGGCCAGCTCATCGTCGTGCTGCAGGGCCGCGATCGCGCGGCGCTGGAGAAGGCCGCCGACAAATTGGCGCCCAAGCTGGCGCGGGTGGCCGACGTGCGACGGGTGGAGTACAAAAAGCCCGTCGACTTCTTCCGGCGCTACCGGCTGCTATATGCCGACAAAAAGGATCTCCAGGAGGCGCACCGCCGCCTCAAAAAGAGCATCGTGGCGGCCAAGAAGAAGGCCAACCCGCTGTTCGTCTCCCTCGACGATAGCAAGAGCCCGCCCAAGGTCGACTTCTCGGACCTGACGTCGAAATACGGCGACAAATTCGGCGGGCTCGACCAATCGCCCTACTTCGTCAACAAGGACGGCACCAAGCTGGCGCTGTTTTTGTACCCGGACTTTCCGGCGCGCAACCTCGCCCGTGCGCAGGCGTTCTCCAAGCGGGTGACCCGGGTGCTCGACCAGACGCTGCCCGCGGCGACCTCCAAGGTGCACTACGGGCTGAGCGGGCGGTATCAGAAGCGTGTAGAGCTGCAGTCGACGCTTCAAAAGGACCTGACGCTGGCCACCGGCGTCGCCGGCGTGCTGTTGCTGGCGTTCTTGCTGGTCTTTTTGCGCAGCTTCTGCGGCATGTTGGTGGTGGTGCTGCCGCTGGTGGCGGGCACCATCTGGACGTTCGCCTGGGCGTATTTGACCTTCGGCACCCTCAACGTGCTCACCGGATTCTTGGGGGCGGTGCTCATGGGCATCGGGGTGGACTACGGCATCCACCTATACGTGCGCTACCACCAGCTTCGCGACCGCTACGATGGGCCGCGGGCGCTGGCCGAGACGTTCAAGACCAGCGGGCGGGCGAACTTCTACGGCGGGCTGACCACGGCGATCGCGCTGGGAAGCCTGATCGTAAGCGACTTTCGCGCGTTCTTCGAGTTCGGCACCATCGCCCTGGGAGGCGTGGCGCTGGTGCTGCTGGCGTACACACTGCTGTTGCCGCCGTTGATCTTGCTGGTCGAACGCTACGGGGGGCGCTTCTCGGAGCCCGCCTCGCTGCATTGGACGCGCAAGCTATGCGGCCGGCTTCACGGCGGCCCGCGGTGCAAGACGGTCGCTCGGGCGGGCAAATGGGCGGGCGCGGCGATCATCGGCATCATGGCGGTCACCGCGTTGGGGATTCCCAAGCTGGGGTTCGACCGCAGCTTCGACGCCCTCGAGCTTCGCCAGGGGGCGGCCTGGAAGCTCGGCGAGATGGTCGACCGCACCCTCGGCCATTCCCAGACACCGGCGGTGGTGCTGACCAAGTCGCCGGCCCACAGCCAACAGGTCATCGACGAGATCGAGCGGCGCAAGCGCGAGACGCCCGGCGGAAAGACCATCGACAAGGCCGTTTCCCTTAACTCGCTGCTGCCCAGCCAGCAGCGCGCCAAGCTCGCCGTGCTGGCCGACATCCGCCATCAGCTCGACGAGATTCCCAAATCCGATCGCACCAAAAAGCAAAAAGCCTACCTCGCCGAGGTCCGCCACGTCGTCGAACACGGCCCGCTGACGGTGGCGGACCTGCCCCAGGCGATCCACGAGCCGTTCGCCCGCAAGTCCGGCGGCGACGTCGTGCTCGTCTTCCCGGCGACCGACCTGGAGAATATCGACAGCGTCACCAGCTACGTCGACGCGCTTCGCGACCTGCCCGGAGTGGGTGACCCCAACGCCAAAAAACCCACCAGCTACGACGCCATCAGCGAGGTGTCGCTGCTGTACGACATCGTCCACTACGTCAAACGCGACGCCATCTGGATGCTCGTCATCACCCTGTTGGGGCTTCTGTTCGCCTCGCTGGCCGCCTTCGGGCGCCGCCGCGAGATCCTCATCCAGATGGGCATTTTGCTGGTGGGGTTCGTCGGCGCGCTGGGCATGGCCGGCTGGGTGGGCGTCAACCTGAACTTCCTGAATATCGTCATCCTGCCAATCTGGCTGGGGCTGGGCGTCGACGCCTCCTACCACGTCCTGCTGCACCTGCGCGAAGATCCCCACGACTACCCCGCCCACGTGACCACGTCGCTGGCCATCGGCGCGGCGTTCTTGACCACCGCCATCGGCTTCGGCGCCATGATGCTCGCCCACCACGCCGGGCTGGCCTCGCTGGGCGAGATCGCGGTGGTGGGCCTGGCAGTGATCTTGCTGGTCAACTGGTGCGGGCAGGTGCTGTTGGTGGGGCGAGCCACGAGGAAATGACGGCTCGGCTGTCTATCGACCACATCTCGCTGAACCCACGCACCCCGACCCGCGATCGTAGTTGTAGTCGCAGTCGTGATCGTGATCGTGATCGGCCGTTTACCTGCAATGAGATCGTTTGCTGCTTTTGGCCTTTGGAGCACGCCGCGTTGTTTGCGGCGCCCGTGCTTCCGCGCGACCGTGGCCTGCCTATTGATCGCAAATACTCTCGGGAGGTCGGCTCGTGCCGTGACCGTGAGCGTGGCCGTGACCGGCAGTTGGGGGCAATGCGATCGACCTATCGTTCTGTCGCGTATGAGCGAATGCGATAATTTCGAGGCTGGTTCCACGTCGATCGTATGGGCGGGAAAGGCCGATCACGATCACGGGGGAGCACGGATGCGCTGGTTTGGAGGACGGCTCCAAATTGACCGTATGGGCGGGAAAGGCCGTTTAGGTTTACGTTGAGGTTTACGTTTAGGTTCTGTGAGCTTGACGGGTCCAAACCTAAACGTAAACGTAAACCTGAACCTAAACGGCTTTTCAAACGGCATATGCGTTACACAGCTAGCATCGACGGTATGGACTGCGCGAATTGCTCGGCGAAGATCGAGCGCGCGGTCGCCGAGCTCGACGAGGTCGCCCAGGTCAGCGTCGACCTGATGAGCGCCACACTCACCGCCGACATCCGCGACGCGTCCGCGCGCCAGAGCGTCGAGCGTACCGTGCGTGGATTGGGCTACGGGGTGGTCTCGAGCGACGAGGACGCGCAAGCCTCCGCCGGCGTCGACTTGCGCCTGATGACCGTGATCGCCTCCGGCGTACTCATCGGCGTGGCGCTTACCCTCGCGCATGGGGTCGGGCGCCCGGGGTGGGCGATTCCGGTGTATTTGCTGGCGACCGCGGTCGGTGGGGTGACCGTATTTCGCGGTGCGTGGGGCTCGCTGAAGCGCCTGGAGCTCGACATCGACGTGCTCATGACGTTGGCCGTCATCGGCGCCCTCATCCTGGGCGACTGGCTGGAGGCGTCGACGGTGGTGGCGCTGTTTGCGTTCGCCGAGTGGCTCGAGGGCGCGAGCATGGGCCGGGCGCGCCGGGCGATTGGACGGCTGGTGGAGCTCGCGCCGCAGCAGGCGCGGGTGCGCCGCGACGGCGACGAACAAACCGTCGCGGTCGACGAGGTCGGCGTCGGCGAGCTCGTCGTCGTGCGCCCGGGCGAGCGCATTCCGGTCGACGGAGCGGTGGTCGATGGGCGAAGCGAGGTCGACCAGTCGCCGATCACCGGTGAATCGCGCCCGGTGACCAAAGCCGTCGGCGACGAGGTCTTCGCCGGCACGCTCAACCAGCGCGGCAGCCTGGACGTGCGCGTCGAGCGCGCCCCGCAGGACAGCACGCTCGCCCGGGTCATCGAGGCGGTGCGCGACGCCCAGAAAAACCGATCGAAGACCGAGCAGCTCGTCGAGCGCTTCGCGCGCTATTACACCCCCGCAGTCGTGGTGCTGGCGGTGTTGCTCGCCGCGGTGCCGCCGCTGGCGCTGGGCGCGAGCTTCGCGGTGTGGTTTTACCGCGCGCTGGTGCTCCTGGTCATCGCCTGTCCGTGCGCGTTGGTGTTGGCGACGCCCATCACCACCGCCTCGGGCATCGCGCGAGCGGCGCGCGACGGCATTTTGGTCAAGGGCGGGCGCTTCCTCGAGGAGCTGGGGCGTGCCAAGGCCGTCGCCTTCGACAAGACCGGCACGCTCACCCGCGGAAAATTGGGCATCAGCCGGCTCGTCGCGGCCGACGGCGTCGATGAAGGCGAGTTGTTGCGCGCAGCCGCGCTGGCCGAGAGCCGAAGCGAGCATTACGTCGCCCGCGCCATCGTCAGCGAGGCCCTGGCGCGCGGCGGCGACGTCGACGCCAGCGCGGTCGATGGATTTCAGGCCCACGTGGGCCGAGGTGTCGAAGCTCGCCTCGACGACGAGCTTATCCTGGTGGGTAGCCGGGCGTTGCTCGACGAGCACGGCGTCGACTACGGCGCGCAGCTCGAGGAATGGCAGGCGTTGGAAGGACGTGGCCAGACGGTGGTGGGCGTGGCCCGCGCCGGTCGCATGCTCGGGCTGGTCGCCTTGCAGGACAGCCCCCGCGAGCAGGCGCGCCCGACCATCGAGACGCTGCGCGCGCTGGGCATCGACTCGATCTACATGCTCACCGGCGACAACGCCGCCAACGCGCGCTCGATTGGCGAGGAGCTCAGCCTGGTCGACGACCAGGTGCTCGCCGAGCTCTTGCCCGACCAGAAAGTCGAGGCCATCGCCGACCTCCAAAAGCGCCACGATCACGTCGTCATGGTCGGCGACGGCATCAACGATGCCCCGGCTCTGGCCAGCGCCCCGGTGGGCATCGCCATGGGCGCCGCCGGCACCGACATCGCGCTGGACACCGCCCACGTCGCCTTGATGGCCGACGACCTGAGCAAGCTGCCCGAGGCCATCCGTCTGGGACGGCGCACCGAGCGCATCATCGTGCAAAATATCGTCATCGCGTTGGGGATCAAGGCGGCGGTCTTCGGGCTGGCGGCCGTGGGGATGGCTACGCTTTGGATGGCCGTGCTCGCCGACATGGGCACCAGCTTACTGGTGATCGGCAACGGGTTGCGCATGCTGCGCGGGCGGTGATGGCACCGCGCGGCGCCGTGAATGCACTTAGAAGCACTCCGGCTCGTGCGAAAACCCCTGGGGTTCCACCTGAATGGTCGAATGAGAGATGCCGAACTCGTGGTCGAGCACGTGGCGGATCTCGTGCATCAGCTCGGCGTAATCGCGCAGCGTATCCACGTCGACGTGGACCGACAGGGCGACCATCCCGCTGGAGATGGTCCACACGTGCAGGTCGTGGACGGCCTCGACCTGGGCGACGTTGCGGATGGCGTCGCGCACCGCGTCGACGTCGATATGCCCGGGGCTCGCCTCCATGAGCACGGCGACGGCGGCCTTGAGCAGGTGCCAACCCGACCACAGCACCAAAATGCCGATGAGCACCGAGGCCACGGGGTCGGCCCACTCCCAGCCAAACGCCCAGATGAGCGCGCCGGCGGTGATGGCGCCCACGCTTCCCATCGTGTCGCCGAGCACGTGCAGCCAGGCTCCGCGCACGTTGAGACTCTCGGACTTGCCGCCGTGCAGCAGAAACAGCCCCGCGATATTGACCACCAGCCCGCCGATGGCGATGGCCATCATCAGCGAGCCCTCCACCTGCGGAGGGGAGGAGAACCGCTGGTAGGCTTCGTAGAAGATGTAGATCGAGATCGCCGCCAGGGTCGCCCCGTTGGCCAGGGCCGCCAAGATCTCGGCGCGATAGTAGCCGTAGGTCTTCTCGGAGTTGGGCGGGCGCCGGGCGATCCACATCGCGAATAGCGACAGGCCCAGCGAGGCGGCGTCGGAGAGCATGTGGCCGGCGTCGGCCAGCAGCGCCAGCGAGTTGGTGAGCAGGCCACCGGCGACCTCGGCGCCCATATACAGCAGCACCAGACCCAGGGTCCACGCCAGGCGCTTGGTGTTGCGGTCGCGCGCGCTGGGCATGTGGCTGTGGCCGTGATCGTGGCCGTGGTCATGTCCTCCGGCGTGTGAATGTCCCAAACTCATCGGTGCTCCGCGAACACAGGCATCAGTGCCGAATGGGAGTGTCCTTCGCTTTCTTACCGAGTCTGGCCAGCTTGAGCAACAACGAGCGCGTCCGCGCGGTGTCGTCGAGAATTGGTTGACCCACCCATCCCGTGCGCATTTTCATAAAAGAGTATCAAAATCAATCACTTACCAGACGCGGCGAGGCAATCATGATGACCGAATCCGGACCGAGGGCAGAGGAATTTCCCGGCGTGCAGATGACCCGCGCGATGGTGCGAGGCGTGGTACTCGAGCCGCGCGACCCTGATTATGAACGCGCGCGCCACGTCTACAACGCCAACATCGACCGGCGTCCCGGCGTCATCGTGCAGTGCCGCGACGTCGCCGACGTCATCGAAGGGGTCAAACTGGCGCGCAACAGCGGGCGGGCGGCGGCCGTGCGCGGCGGCGGGCATAACGTGGCCGGCCTGGGCACCTGCGACGCAGACGTGCTCATCGACCTGTCGCCGATGCATGCGGTGCGCGTCGACCCGCTCAAACGGCGCATCCGCGTCGAGGGGGGATGCACCGTCGGCGAGATGGACCACGCCACCCATCCCTATGGGTTGGCCGTCCCGGCGGGCTTCGTGTCCACCACGGGCATCGGCGGGCTGACGCTGGGCGGCGGCTTTGGCTACCTGTCGCGCGAGTACGGGCTGACCTGCGACAACCTCCTCTCGGCCGACGTGGTCACCGCCGAGGGCAAGGCCATCGTCGCCGACGCCAGCCACCACACCGACCTGTTTTGGGCGCTGCGCGGCGGGGGCGGCAACTTCGGGGTGGTCACCTCGTTCGAATTCAAGGCCCATCCGGTCAACACCGTCATCGGTGGCCCGATGTTCTGGCCGCTGGAGCAGACCGCGGAGGTCTTCGCGCGCTACAACCGCTTCCTTCGCAACGCGCCCGAGCAATTCAGCGGCTTTCTGGGCTTCCAGATGATCCCTCCGGTCGACCCGTTCCCCGCCGAGCACCACCTGGAGACGATGTGCGCGCTGGTGTTGTGCCATGACGGCCCCGAGGCCGAGGCGCACGAATGCCTCGACAAATTCCTCGCCGACATGCCGCCGGCCATCGACATGGTCGCGCCGATTCCCTATCCCACGCTGCAGGGGATGTTCGACGCCATCGTGCCCCCGGGAATGCACCACTACTGGAAGACGGTGTACCTGCGCGATCTGAGCGAAGGGGCCATCGAAGCGCTGCACGAATTCGGCGGCCGCGTGGCCAATCCCCACACCACGATCCACTCCTATCCCATCGACGGCGCGGTACACCGCGTCGGCCCCAACGAGACGGCGTTCAACTACCGCGACGTGCGCTACGCGGTGGTCATCGTGGGCGTGTCGCCCGACGGCGAGGGCTTTTCGGCCATCCGCCAGTGGGCGCGCGACTGCTACGAGGCGCTGGCGCCGCACGCGGTGGGCGCGGGCTACGTCAACTTCCTGATGGGCGACGAGGACGAGGCGATGATGCGGGCGACCTTCGGGGACAATTACGACCGCCTGGTGGAGGTCAAGGACGACTACGATCCGAACAACCTGTTTCG
Source organism: uncultured delta proteobacterium (assembly GCA_963697525.1). Taxonomy (GTDB): domain Bacteria; phylum Myxococcota_A; class Bradymonadia; order Bradymonadales; family Bradymonadaceae; genus Bradymonas. Next base: position 2,598,190 of record OY969087.1, on the reverse strand, counting down.
GATCAACCACAATATTCGACCGTCGGGGCGGTGAGGCTTGGCGCCTGCGGCGCGGGGCGTGGCGCCTGCGGCGCGGCCGTCTTGCATTTTCGAGGAGTCCGCCATGGCCCGCCATTGGTTTGTCGAGCACACCGGCGAGGTCGAGCTGCGCCTGGACGCGCCCGACCCCGCCGGGCTGTTCGTCGAGGCCGGCCGGGCCCTCGCCGGGTTGATGCTCGACGAGGCCGGCGCGCCGTCGCCGTGCGTCGAGGAGGTCATCGTCGAGGCCGACGACCGCGCCGGCTTGCTCTTCGAGTGGATCAACGAACTCGTGTACCTGTCCGAGACGCGCAAGCTCGTCTACACCGACTTCGACATCGAACAGGTGTCCGACTGCCGCCTCGTCGCCCACGTCCGCGGGGTCGAGCCGCGCTCCATCCGCACGGCGGTCAAGGCGGCGACGTTTCACCGATTGGCCGTCGAGCAGACGGCCGACGGGCTGGCCGCGACGGTCGTCCTGGATGTCTAACCCCGCCAACGGAGGCAGCCATGGAGCTCGCCGACCTGCACCGCATCGACGAATTCCTCTTCGAGATTCCCCGGGACTACCGGCCGGATATGCGGGTGCCCGCGCGCGTCTTCGCCGACGTGCAGTTGCTCGAGCAGATCAAGGACGATTTGAGCCTGCAGCAGTTGGTCAACGTGACCACACTGCCGGGCATCGCGTTTTGGGCGCTGGGCATGCCCGACATCCACCAGGGCTACGGCTTTCCGGTCGGCGGCGTCGCCGCCACCAAGCTGCCCGACGGCGTCATCTCGCCGGGCGGCATCGGCTTCGACATCAACTGTGGGGTTCGCCTGCTTCGAAGCGGAGTCGAGCTCGCGCGCGTCGCCGACCGTATCGAGGCATTCGTCCACGAGCTGAGCCGCTCGGTGCCCAGCGGCTACGGTCGCCACGGCCGGTTCAACCTGGCCAACGACGCCATGGTCGAGGGCGTGCTCGAGGGCGGCGTTCCCTATCTTGTCGATCGGCTGGGGATGGGCACCCCCGACGACGTCGGCTTTATCGAGTCCGGCGGGTGCATCGACGGCGCGCGTGCCTCACACGTCTCCCAGCGCGCCCGACAGCGCGGCAAGGACCAATTGGGCACCCTCGGCGGGGGGAATCATTTTTTGGAGGTCCAGGTCGTCGACGAGGTCTTCGACGACCACACGGCCGAGGTCCTCGGCCTGCGCCCCGGCGAGCTCACCGTGCTCATTCATACCGGCTCGCGGGGACTCGGCCACCAGGTATGCACCGACTACCTGCGCAGCTTCGACCGCGCGATGGCCGAGCACGGCATCGACGTGCCCGACCGCCAACTGGCATGCGCGCCGCTGTCGTCGACGGACGGTCAGCGCTACTTCGGCGCGATGTGCGCCGCGGCCAACTTCGCCTTCTGCAATCGCCAGGTGCTCACCCACCGTATTCGCCAGGCGTTCGCCCGCGAGGTCGACGCCGACGCGGCTGTCGAGGTCGTCTACGACGTGGCCCACAATATTGCCAAGATCGAGGCCTACGACGGCGACGAATATTGTATCCACCGCAAGGGCGCCACCCGCGCCTTCGGCCCGGCGATGGAGGCGCTGCCCGCCGCCTACCGCCAGGTCGGCCAGCCGGTATTCATCCCCGGCAGCATGGGCACGAGCTCATTCGTGATGGTGGGCAGCGACCAGGCGGCCAGGCTGTCGCTGAACAGCGCCTGCCACGGCGCCGGGCGGCGCATGAGCCGCACCGCCGCCAAAAAACAGGTCGGCGGCAAGCAGTTGCGCCGCGAATTGGAGGCCCAGGGCATCGTGGTGCGCTGCGCCTCCAACGCCGAGCTCGCCGAGGAGGCTCCGCTGGCCTACAAGGACGTCGATCGGGTCGTCGACGTGGTCGCCCGTGCGGGCATCGCCCGCAAGGTCGCCCGCTTGCGGCCGGTGGGCGTGCTCAAAGGCTGAACGAAACTCCGCGCCTCCGCGCAAGCCCCGCGCCGCAGGCGCCAAGCCCCAAGCCCCGCGCCGCAGGCGCCAAGCCCCAAGCCCCGCGCCGCAGGCGCCAAGCCCCAAGCCCCGCGCCGCAGGCGCCAAGCCCGATTTCTACGGCACCTACGGGGTGACCGGCACCGACGGCGTCGTGGACACGCGCCGCACGTACACCCCGGCCATGCCCTCGGCTTCCTCCTCGGTGGTCGCCTCGGTGGCCATGGAGGCGTTGATCGTCAGCCAGGGCGCGCGCAGGCTGTCGCGCTCGAGGCCCAGCTCGGTGATCTGCATGGGAGTGCCGTCTTGAGCCACCGCCGACGCGTCCAGAATCGTGGCGTCCATGCCCGTCGACAGCAACCGCTCGAGCTTGGTGTCGGCCTGGGTGGTCTTGGCCAGATACAGGCTGTCGACGATGTCGCCGTAGGTCGACCCGCTGGTGCCCGCGGGGTTGGCGTCGTTGGGCGCGTCCACGGTGTACGTGACGTCCGGGAAGGAGGCGTCGCGGGCCTTGAAGGCCACCAGCGCCGTGTCGCCGACGCCTCCCGAGACGGCCACGAAGGCCGAGGAGCGAAACCGCGGCGGCTCGCGGTCGTCGGCGTCGGCGCCGCCCTCCTCGGAGCCCGTCGAGTCGCCGACGCCGGGTGGCGCGCCGCTGTAATTCCAGTACAGAAAATCGGTGATATTCATGCTCTGGTTGCCCGTGGCCGGGGCGTTCTCCCCGGTATGGGCGACCATGGTGGTCTGGCCGGTCTCGGTGTCGTAGACGAAAATGCCCTGGTTGACCGGCACCGTCGTGGTCGTGCCGTACACGCACGCCGCGTCGGAGTCCGGGCAGAAGAGCGTGGTATTGGCGTCCCCGTTGCCCTGGTCGTAGGGCGCCTCGTGGTTGCAATAGGCGGCGCGGTCGGTGTTGCCCTCGGTGGGACACGGTAAGAACAGCGTGCGGGTTTCGTCGCCCCACCCGGCCCAGAAGGCGACGTAGCGCCCGTCGAAGGAGACGGCCTCGCCAAATTGGGTAAAGCCGGTGCCCTCGGGTTCACCGGGCACCTGATCGCCGATACTCACCAACGTCGTCAGCTCCGGGGTCGGTGAAATCGGCGCCATGTAGATGCCGCCGCCCAGGTAGGGCTGCTCCTCGATATAATAACCCACGAAGACCAATTGGTCGCCGTGCGCCGACGGGCTGGCCGTCGAGCCGAAGGTCGTGTCCGCGGGCATATTGGGCATCTGGGTGTAGGAGTTGGCGATGAGGTGGACTGGCTCATAGTCGTCCAGGTAGCGGTAGAACACGCCGGTCTTGCCCACGTCGCCGACGGTGTAGTTGCCCTTGAAGGTGACCACCTGGCCGTCCGAGGTGACCGTGGGCGACGGTGCACCCGGGAAGACGTCGAATTTGACCAGCGGGTCGGTCATCGGGTCGTACTCAAGGTAGGGCTCGGGCACGGAAAAGTAGGCGTATGGCGGGATGGCCCCCAGGAGACTCGCGCCGGTTTCCAACGCCCCGTTCTCCCCGGAGTTCGCGTAGATACCCGTGGTACCGAGACGCGACGACTCCTCGTCGATGGTGTACTCGAGCACCGGTTCGTGCTGGCCACGCGTGGCCACCAGGTCGGTGTTGGCGTCGATGCGCGGGATCGACGGGAATTCGGTAAACGTCACCCCCAGATCGGTGAGTTGGTAGGAGTCGAAGCCGGGCAACGGCGGCGCCAGCGGCACCTGAGTCCGGGCGTCGGCGACGACCTGGATGGGCGAGGTGGGACAATCGGCGCCGTCTGTGCCGCAGCCGGACATGTCGCGGGTGTACACGCCGCGAGCGCGCGTCGCCTCGCCGCCGCCACCCATGCCGCCACGGGTGCGCGCCCTAAAGACGACCAGGCCGGAGTCGTTGACCGACGGCTGGTTGTAGCTGTTGAAAGTCAGTTGCGAGCCCGGCGCCGTCATCGTGTTGTTGACCGCGGTGTACCACTCGCCGGTGGTCGACGGCGGCGGGTACACCGGCGGCTCGTTGTCCCCGTTGCCGCCCTTGTGGGAGTGCGGCGGCGGCCCGTGCTCCCCGGCGAAATCCGGCGGCCCCTGCTCCCCGGCGAAGTCGGGACGCCCCGTTTCTTCGACCTGCGCGGACGGCGCGGCGCCCGAGCCATTGAATCGCAGCGGGACGCTGTCGTCGACCGAAGCGCCCGTGGGCGCGTTCGGCGGCGCGTTCGACGAGGTCGCCTGGCCGCAGCCGGACGCGAGCAACAGCGCCGCGCTCAGCGTAATGATACGAATGGGCGTACTGCCACAATGGTGCGTCTTCATGCGTCGTTCCCCCCTCAGGGACATGGTGGTGCGGTGATACCAATGCGTCGCGATGGCCCGCCGGGTCCGGCGGCCACCGCCACGAATTCTCCCCGTATGACGAATTAATGGGTCTAGTTTAGATGTAGACCGCTCAGCCTCTTCGTCAAGACCCGCGCCGAAGCGCTCACCCCGACCATTACTTGGTCATCTTGGCGCGCACGGCGTCTTCGAGGTGGGTCAGCCCGGCCTTCTTGCCGATGGCCAGGGCCTGCTCGGCGCTCTTTCCCTGGAACCAATAGGCGCGAAGCGCCATCATCGCGCCGACCCGGTTCGACGAGCTGCAGTGGACCAGAAACGGGAATTGCTCCTTGCGCAGCACGTCGTTGAACAGCTCGACCTTCTGGCGCGTGAGGTCCTTGGCGCCGGAGACGGGGATATTGACGTAGTTCAGCCCCATCTCTTTAGCCTTGGCGGCCTCGTCCCATTCGCCCTTCTCGCCGGGCGCGCGCAGGTTGATGACCGTGTGGACGCCGGCGTCGGCGAGCTTGGAGAATTGCGCGGGCGTGGGCTGCGCGGAGGTGATGATGTCGTTGTCGAAGGGACCGGCCATCTTGGGCAGCGAGAGCTTCTGCATCGCCTCGTAGGTAGCCTGGGCGATGCCCGCCTTGGCCGTGCCCACCTCCTGCTGGGGCGGCACCTGCTGGTTTTGGGGAGCGCCGGCCTTGGCCGTGCCCACCTCCTGCTCGGGCGTCGCCGGTTTGGTCGGCTGCGTCTGGGGAGCCTGGGCCGTCGCCGTCGGCTGGGGACCAGCCTGTTGTTCGCCGGTCTTTTGACCGGACGACGCGGTGCTGCAGCCGGCCAGCCCGAAGGCGGCGGCGGCCAAGACAACCATCACACTTCGCGGACGGATATTCATCATGTCGGGCTCCTCAATGAGTGGCTTTCTGGAGATCTTGCCATAAACTTGAATCGCGTGTCACGGCAAGGTCAGGGCGCGGGTCTCGGGCCCGCCGCGGGCGCACTGTGCAGCTCGCCAACTCAATCAACCAATTCTTCAATGCGCTGGGCGACGTGGGCGGGCTGCCAGCGCGACTGGCGAAAGCCGGTCGCGATCTTGCCGTCGGCGCCGATCACATAGGTGCGCATATTGTGCATGATCGTGCCGTCCTTTTGACGAGTCGGGATCACCTCCAGCCGATCCATATCGCGTTTCAAGGTGGTCTTATTACCGGTGATCAACCAGGAGTTGTCCAGCTTCACACCGTGCTCCTTGGCATAGTCGGTCATGATCTGAGGCGTGTCGTGCGCGGGGTCGAAGCTCAGCAAAACGACGCTGTATTTGTCGGTGGACACGCCGTCGTCGGCCAGCTTCGTTTGAACCCGGGCGACCTTGGAGGTGATCAACGGACACATATTGGGCATCGGGCAGCGCGTGTAGATGGAGGTCACCAACACGGGCTTGCCCTTGGTCTGGGCGAAGGTAAACGGCTTGCCGTTCTGGTCGACCAGGCCCTTGTCGGGCAGCTTGGTGAAGTCCTTGCCCAACACGTCGGTCAACTTGTGGGTCAACTCGAGCTCGTAGGGCTTGCTGTGCTTGTCGCAGCCGGCGAGGGCGGCAGCGAGCGCGACGGCGACGACGAGAGCGGCGGCGAGCGTACGGTAGTGGGCGTGCGTGCGTTGCATGGTGAGTCCCGGTCCGGGAGTAAAGGCTTGTAAGTTGAGGCGTCTGAGCGCGCCTCGTCGACCTCCCCAGCCTCTGCGGCACTTGCTATATCATCAAATCGGCCGTGTCCATTCCCCGGGGGACTTACCAAGCAAAGCCTCTTGGTGTACTTTCAACTCAAATACATCCGTTAAGTTGCTGTATTTGAAGAGGTTTTACGATGAAAAGGCATGTGGCGATCGCCCTGTTTGCGATGACTATGTCTGCTTGCGCCGACGGCACCTCCACTGGGGAGCCACGCGCCGTCAATCACGCCCCCATCATCGACGGGGTACAGGCCGAGCCTGCCGAGGTCTCCCCCAACCACTCGACGCAGGTGAGCGTGAAGGCGATTGACGTTGACAAGGACGAACTCATCTACACGTGGCGGGCGCCCGAGGGGTGGACGATCAGCGGCGACGGCGGTGCCATCACGGTCACCGCGCCCGACGTCTATGAGGCCCACGCGAGCGTCGAAGTCAGCGTCGACGACGGCCACGGCGCGACCGCCAAAGCCGTGGTCGAGTTGACTACTGCCAAGAACCGCGCCCCGCTGATCAGCGACGTGACCGCCGCGGCCAGCCCGGTCGCGCCCGGGGGCACGACCACGCTGACGGTCGCGGCCGACGATCCCGACGGCGATGCCCTGAGTTACAAGTGGCGCGCGCCCGCCGGCTGGACGCTGGGCAGCCCCACCGGGCGCCAGGTCGAGCTCAGGGCGCCGGCCGACCCGAAGGCGAGCGCCGTGGTGGAGGTGACCGCCGACGACGGGCATGGCTTGCGCACCAGCGCGCCGCTGCTGGTGCGCACGACCGACGCCGCGCTGCCGACGATCTCGGCGCTGACGGCCAAGCCCCGACGCGTCGCCAAGGGCCAGACGATCGAGCTGGCCGCCGCCGTCAACGCCCCCGGCGGGGCCGCGGACGAGCTCACCTACGAGTGGAGCGTGCGCGACCCGGCGTGGACGCTGACCGCGTCGAACGCCAATGCCCAACTGGTCGCCCCGAACAAGCCGGGTCAATCGACGACGGTGGACCTGAAGGTAAGCGGCCCACACGGCGAAAACGCGATGGCATCGGTGGTCGTCGCCACCCTCGATAACCGCGCGCCGACGGTCTCGTCGCTGACGGCCGTGCCGCCGCAGACGGCCGCCGCAGGGCTTATCCAACTGGCGGCGTCAGCCAGGGACCCGGACGCAGACGCGCTGACCTACCACTGGAGCACGCCGCCGGGCTGGGTGTTGACCGACACCGGCAGCAGCGCGCAGTTGACCGCCCCTGACGCCCACGGCCAGACCGCCACCGTCGAGCTGACGGTCGACGACGGCTTTGGCGGCAGCACACACTCGCAGATCGTGGTGTCGACGAGCGCCAACGACCCGCCGATCATCTCGTCGCTCGGCGCGGCGCCGCGTCTGATCGACGCCGGGGGGACCACGACACTGAAGGTCGTCGCCGCCGACCCCAACGGCGACGCGCTCACCTACGCGTGGCGCGCCCCCGCCGGCTGGACGCTGACGGGCACGGGCGAGGAGGTCAGCGTGACCGCGCCTAACCAAAAGAGCAGCACCGGCACCATCGAGGTGGTCGTCGACGACGGCCACGGCCAGAGCGCCACCAGCCAGACGGTCGTGACCACGCGCGACAACCGCGCGCCGTTCATCACCGCGCTGGCGGCCGACCCGCCCACGGTGGGCCTGGGCCAGACGACCCAGGTTGCCGTGGCCGCGACCGACCCCGACGGCGACCCGTTGACGTACACCTGGCGCGTGCCCAGCGGGTGGATAGGCAGCAGCGACGGCGCCCAGATCACGTTGACCGCGCCGACGACCTACTCGACCTCCGCCGACGTGATGGTGCGGGTGTCCGACGGGGCCTATACCGCCAGCGAATTCGTCACGGTGCACACCGTGGACAACGCCGACGATCCGTCCGCGAGCCCGCGCACCAAGATGATGGTCTGCGGCAGCCACAAGCGCGACACCACCGTGTTCATCCCTGAAGACTCCGGGCTGACCGAGGTCTCCGGATGCACCCCCGAGGCCAGCGTCAAGGCGCTGCTGGTCACCCGCTCGGGCGCCGCCGCCATCGACGCCGCCGCGCTGAAATCGTATGTGAGCAACGGCGGCACCGTCATCACCGAGCATGGCTCCTCGGCGGCGGTCTTCAACGCCCTCTTCGACGCCGGGGTCACCAAGGGGACGGCCTACGGCGCGTGCCACGACCGCATCGCCACCATCGTGCGCTTCAGCGCCACCGACCCCTTCTGGAAGGCCACTTCGTTTCACCCGATGACGCTGGGCGACACCGGGTGCGGCTTTTCGGTGGACGCCTATCCGGGGATCACGGCGCTGGCCGGCTGGAGCAAGTCCAGCGTGTCGCTCGCCTACCGCGACCTCGGCCAGGGCCGGCTGTGGCTGGTGGAGGACGACTGGCAGGACGACGAAAACTATTCGCTCGGCCCGACGATCGCGATGATGAGGTATATGGTGGGTTGGTAGGGCTAAGAGACGATGGTATAGCCGGTTCGACGCGAGAACCCCCGGCGGCCTCCGCCGCCGGCACCCCACGCGAAGCGGTGGGGTGCGTATGGTTGCTCCAACGACCCCAAGAGCTTATCGGAGGCACCGTGGTTCTGCTCACCGCCGAAAATATCGCCAAAGCCTACGGGGTGCGCGTGCTCTTCGAGGGCGTGGATTCTGAGCATCGACGAGCGCGACAAGATCGGCATCGTCGGGGTCAACGGCACCGGCAAGTCCACGTTGTTGCGCATTCTGGCCGGCCAGCAACCCGCGGACACCGGCGAGATCTCCACGGCAAAGAATTTGCGCCTGGAGTTCTTGCACCAGCAGCCGGATCTGGACGACGCGCTGAGCGCGCTCGACCAGGTGCTGGTCGACGGGCCCGCCGAGTTCGAGGTGGTGCGCGCCTACGAGACGGCCTCGCGGCGGCTGGCCGCCGATCCCCACGACACGGCGCTGGTCGACAAGGTCAGCCGGCTGGCCGAGAAGATGGACCGCGTCGACGGCTGGTCGCTGGAGAATGACGCCAAGACCATCTTGACCAAGGTGGGCATCCCCGACCTCGACCAGCCCATCGGCACGATGTCGGGCGGCCAGAAGCGCCGCGTGGCCCTGGCGCGCGCGCTGATTCGGCCGTCGGATTTGCTCATCCTCGACGAGCCCACCAACCACCTCGACGTCGACACCATCGAGTGGCTGGAGAGCTACCTGCAGGGGCGCAGCGCCGGGCTGTTGATGGTCACCCACGACCGCTACTTTTTGGACCGCGTCTGCCAGACGATCGTGGAGCTGGACGACAAGACGCTGCACCGCTACGAGGGCAATTACTCGACCTACCTGGACAAGCGCGCCCAGCGCTACGAGATGCTGCGCAAGCGCGAGGAGAAGCGCAAAAACCTCGCCCGCCAGGAGCTCGAGTGGCTGCGCCGCGGGCCCAAAGCGCGCACCTCCAAGAGCAAGATCCGCGTCGAGCGCGCCCACGAGCTGCAGAACACCACCCACCTGCCCGAGGAGCACGGCGAGGTCGAGATCGACACCGTGGAGAGCCGGCTGGGCAAAAAGACGGTGGTGCTCGAACATATCCACAAGGCCTGGCCCACCGCCGCCGGCGAGCCCAAGACCGTCATCGACGACTTCTCGTACAACTTCGCCCGCGACGACCGGCTGGGCATCGTCGGGCCCAACGGGGCGGGCAAGTCCACGCTTCTGGACGTCATCACCGGGCGCACCCAGCCCGACGCCGGCAGCATCGACGTCGGCGAGACCATCGTCTTTGGCTACTACGACCAGGAGGCGATGGCCCTCGACGAGGACGAGCGCGTCCACGACTACATCGTGGGCATCTCCAACAAGATCGAGACCGCCGACGGGTTTTTGACGGCCACCCAGATGCTCGAGAAGTTCCTATTCGACCGCCACCGCCAGTGGGAGCCCATCAAGAATCTGTCGGGCGGCGAGCGCCGCCGGTTGTACTTGCTGGGAGTGCTGATGCGCTCGCCAAATTTCTTGCTTCTGGACGAGCCCACCAACGACCTGGACGTCGAGACGCTCAATATCCTGGAGGACTACCTGGATAGCTTCGGCGGCGTGTTGGTGGTGGTCAGCCACGACCGCCACTTTTTGGACCGCGCCGTCGACCACCTGCTGGTGTTCGACGACCGGGGCCACGTCGAGGAGTTTCCCGGCTCGTATTCGCCTTGGTACGAGCACCGCAAAGAGCAGCAGGCCGCCGAGGCCGCCCGGCGCAAAGCCGAGCGTGAGGCCCAGCAGGCCGCCGAGCAGGCCAAGAGTGCGCCCGCCACCGGCGACGCCTCCAAGAAGCTGAGCTACAAGGAAAAACGCGAGCTCGAAGGACTGGAAGCGCGCATCGAAGAGATCGAGGCGCGCCTGGCCGACATCCAGCAGGAGATGGTCGACCAGGCCACCGACTACGAGGCGGTCAACGTGCTCGTCGGCGAGCAAGACGAGCTCGAAGACGAGCTCATGGCCGCCATGGAGCGATGGGAAGACTTGGCCGAGCGGGCCTGAGCGCGGCTCACCACACCCAGTCGAAAGAGCGGCTCACGTTGATCATGGCGTAGACCGAGCCGCCGTCGCCACCCGAGTCAGGCGCATAGCCGTTGGCGGCGCTGCCGACGGTGGGATAGTCCAAGGCGAGCTCGCCTTCGACGGACACACCGTTGAGGTAGTGATAGGCGGCCGCGAAGATCAGCGGCGTCGTGTCGCCGCGTGCGACACCGGGGCGCGCCGCCACCCCGGTGAATTCCTGGTAGACGATGAGCTCGCCAATCGAGTCGCGGGCATCGTTGGCCACACGGAGGCCCACGCCCACCCGGTTCAACACCGTGCTGCCGTTGCCGTCGCTTCGCCGGCCGCTTTCAGGGTCCGACTGGGCGCCGACCAGGCGGACGCCGGTGCAGACCGCCACGATGCCGGCCACGTTGCTGCCGCCCGCATAGGCCTGCGCGCCAGCGCGTGTGGCGAACGTGGCCATCGCAAACGAGCTCGCCCCGGCATACCCGGCGCTGGCGTCGGCCCACAGTTCGAGCCCCGCCCACGCGGTCTGCCACGGCCAAAACGCCACCCCACCGCTCATCGTCAGGCCGCCGCCGAAGCTCTGGTCGACCACCCCGCGATTGCTGTCGGCCGCGCCCGTCTCGAAGACCGGCGCCAGCGCGAAGCCCCCGCCGGCCAGCAGACGCAGGTGCACGGCCGAGCCGGCGGCGAATTGGGCGTCGGAGCCGTCGGCCTTCGCCAGCGAGCCGGTGAGGGCGTCGGCGTTGGCGACGTCTTGGTCCATGGCCTGCTCGCGCTGGTGGGCGCGCTGGCGCCACGCCTCGTGCTGCCGGCGCTGCTGCGCCTGGTCGGCGTCGCCGGTTTGAGCGAAGACCGGCCCGGACACCAACGTCACCAAGCTAATGAGGATGGTCGACAACGCATACCTTGCAGGGTGCATGGCGGTCTCCCGGCGAGCCGAGTCTGGGTGATTGAACCACGCGGACCATTGTAGCGAGCCACACGTCGTCTTCCCAGCCGCCTGCGGACAAGCCGCGGCTGCGTCTCGGCAGATGCGAGCCGTGGCAAGCGATCTCGATGTCCCACGTCCTCTTCCCCCCGGAATTCATTCCGGGGGCCTTGGGCGCGCCTCACGCGCCGTGGATGACGTCATCCCACTTCCAGCCGTCGTAGGCGACCAGGCCGGCCAAGAGCTTGCGCCGGTCGGTCTGCTGTTCGTTGCACTCGCGCAGCTTGTCGGGGTTCTTCACGTCGGCGCCCTGGCGACGAAGCTGGTCGATGTCGAGGTCGGGCGGGGCCTCGTCGGCCTGGTCGAGGTAGCTCTCGATGAGCGCCTCCAGGAAGGTGGCGATGGAGCTGCGCATCGGCTCGATGATGCCGACCTGCATCGGGGCCTCGGACTGGTCGAGCCCGCTGACGTACACGCGCAGCGCCTCGTCGAGCACGGCGACGGCGCACGCCGTGGAGCGGTCGCGGTCGGTGGGATGAAAGTAGTGCAAGATGGGGTAGGCTTTGTGTTGCTCGGTCACCGAGCCCAGCCGGCTGGCCAGCGACGAAAATTGAGCGGCGATGGCGGTGGCGTCGGCGCTCTGCAGAGTGACGACGACCTCGGCGGTCGTCTTTCCCAAGCTGAGTGCCTCGCCGGCGAAGGTGCGCTTGTCGACCACTGCCCCAAGAATCTGCAAGGTGTAGGTGATCCCCAGGGTCAGCAGGGCCATGCCGCTGGCAGCGACGATGCCCGAGAGCACCTCGAAGAAACCGGTGTTGGGGGCGAACCCCCCGTTTCCCACCGTGGTAGTGGTGTACAGCACATACCAGATGCGCGCGCTCAAGTCGGCCGGCTCCTTGGTCAGGGCCACGACCACCGCGTCGGGATACGATGAGAACACCATGACCAGGCCCACCCACAGCAGCACCATCCACGTGACCACGGTCACCAGAATGACCAGGGGTCCGGCGGTGCTCAGGAAGCGGTGGCTCATCTCCTGGCCCACGCCGGCGAGTTTCTTGAACACCGTCCACATCCACGTGCCGATGCGGTCGGTGATCGGACCGGCGCCGCCCTCGGGCCAAAGCGTCGTCCAAAGGGCGTCCGTAAAGACGAAGCCGCAGATCAGCAGCCCGATGATGAACAGCCAATAGTTCATTCCGCCCGTCCCACAAAGAAGATGGGAGATGCGGGCGCGATTGCGCCCGCGATCTGAACGTGGGCACTGGGTGGAGGCCGTGAAGGCCCTCCGGAGGAGACGACGCCTTGCAGGAGCGTCACGCCATCTGGAGGTAGACCTCGGCGAACGACGCCTCGGTCAACCACCAGCTACAGAAGCCGAGCAAAAAGCGCTCGGCGCGGCGCCAGAACAACGTCGCCTTGAACCGCGTTACGACCCGGCCATCCGGTCGAACGTGGAAGAATGTCGCCTTTCAAGCATAGCCGAAGGCGGAGCGCGCCAAGCGTTGTTTGGTTGGCCTCTATAGCGGAGGGTCGCACGAGACGTTGTCCGTCGAGTGCTACCTTCCGGTGGCGCAACGCTCCTGCAAGGCGGTCTCTCGTTGAAATAGACTCACCTGCGGCGACGCCAACCCAGCACGAACATGGCGAGGAGAAGCAGCGCCGCCGAGGGCGTGGCGTCGCCGGTCGTCGAGCAGCCGCCGTCGTTCTTCTTGTCGTGGACGGTGACGCTGGGCTGGTCGCTAGTGCCGGCGTCGGGGTTGGTGGTGTCGCCGCCGCTGTCGGCGGGGGCCAGGCGCACCTTCAGGGTGGCGGCGCGGCGCGCGTCAGTGTGCCCGTTGGCGACGACGACGTACAGCGGGGACATCGCCGGGTCGAAACGGGTGGCGGTGTCCTCGTTGAGCGTGTGCATGGTGCCGTCGGCGGCGTACTCGTCGTGGTTGACGGCGATGAACTCGGGGGCGTCGGGGAAGTTGGCCAAGGCGCCCACCTGCAAGGTGATCGCCTGGTCGAATTCCAGCCGGGCGTAGCGCGCCCCCAGGGGGTTGGCGTCCAGGTCCCAGTTGAAGTTGCCGGTGACCTGCTGGGTGGTCACGTCGACGCCCTGGAAGCGCTGGGCGTCGGGGTAGCCGTTGGCGGACACGGCGCGCGAGCCGGTAAACAGGTTGTAGGTGGCAAAGAGGTCGAAGGCGTCGGCCAGCGGCGCCCACGCGTCGGTCAACTCGGCTTTGAGGGCCGCCATCAGATCCTGGCCGTCGGCCATCTGCTCGAAGATCTTGCGCAGGCCGTCGGCGCCGATGTGTTGTTCGAGGAAGTATACGAAGATGGCCGCCCCGTAGGCGTGGGCGTCCGACGGGCCGTGCTGGCGGTCGTTGAGGGAGCGCTCGGGCTCGTCGAAATACAGCGTGGTCAGGTTCTCGAAGTCGCTCTGGTCGGGGTTGAAATACTCCTCGAACCAGGTCGCCGAGCCCTCGCTCCACCAGCCGGGCAGATCTTTGACGTAGGCGGCCTGCACGGCGTGGAAATACTCGTGGGAGAGCACCAATTTGGCGGCGTACTCCGGCGACGGATAGCGCAGGCCGGCGAAGTCGTTCTCCAGCAGGAAGTGGCCGGCGCATTGCTGCACGCCCTTGGCGTTGGGGGCGCACCAATCGGGCACATAATGGCCGTCGCCGTTGGTGAAGTTGACAAGGTAGATATCGAAGAGCCCGTCGCCGCCGGGCGCGGGCATGCCGCCGCCGGGGTCGTCGTTTTTGGCTAGCTTCCAGCCGCCCTGCTGCAGGGTGTCGGCGACCTTGTCGGCCACCCGGGCGACCATCTCGACGTAGTCGGGCACCCCGCTGTTGTCGGCGTCGGCCATCGGCGGGGCGTGCTCGCCCTGCTCGACCCACCACACCTTGAACGACCCGCCGGGGCTGACGATGGACTTGGCCTCAACGCCGTCATAGCCTCGGGGATCGGAGGCGTCCGTCGGGCGAAGCTCCTGGTGGGTCGTGCGCGTCTCCATCGGATGCACCCGCCCCGGCGCCCCGGCGTCGTCCATCGCCCCACAGCCACCGACACAGATGGCCAGCAACACAGCTCCAACCAGAGCCGTTGCCGTTGCCGTTGCAGTTACGTCGTCGTAGTTCACTCGATCACTCAATCACTCAATCACTCAATCACTCGATCACTCGATCACTCAATCACTCTCACAGTTCGGCCCACTTGATCGTGAACGTGCCGTCTTGCCAGTCGGTGATCTGCAGCTTGTAGGTCACGCTGCGGCTGGGCACGTCCACCAGGTAGATGTCGCCCGGGTGCGGGGTCAGCCCGGCGCTGTAGTCGTACCAGGACTCGCTGCCGGTGGCGTTGTCCTCGTTCAGGTAATTGATGGCGGTCTTGAGGGTGCCGATGGGGTCGGTCAGCGGCTGGCAACTGTCGTCGTAGGAGACGTCCTGCTGCCAGGCGTTGGCGTCGGTGGGCGCGCTGGTGACCGCGTCGAAGGTGGTCTCGGACATCTTGGCCATGGACACGTCGCCCGGGCCGGAGTCGGCGCTGTTGGTGCGGACGATGTAGCGCTTGAACGCCAGGTCCCAGCCGCCGTTTTTGAACGCGTCGAAGTCGTTGACGTCGACCTTCTGGCCGGTGCTCAGGTCCAGGTAGATGAACGGATTGTTCTTGGCGGCCATCTGCCCGCCGGCGCTGGCGTCGATGGTGGTGGTCTTGACCCCGGAGTCGTCGGTCGTCGAGATGCTCCCGGCGGACACGGCGTCGTGGAACGGCCAGTCCTGGGCGAGGGCGTCGCCGCAGCGGTGGTCGAGGGTGGTGCCGCTGGAGACGTCGCCGATGGTGGCGACGTCCTCCTGCATGCCGGCGTCGCTGCCGCCGTCGGCCTGCTGCTGAACATCCGCGCCGGCGTCGGCGCTGCCGTTGTTGCCACCATTGCCGCCGCTGCCACTGTCGCCCGAACACCCCGCCAGGGCGACCATCATCGTCACGAGTACGGCCAAACTACGATACTTCATCAGTCACTTCCTCTTGGAATTACTTGGGTCTCTGGATTGTGGACGAAGAGTTACATAACAGGCTTGGCGTTGCTTTTCCACGGAAACGAACGATGTCGCGCGATGTCGTGCGTACGTTCTTGACGAGGTGACCCTCGCAGAGGATGGCACGCCATGCATGACACGGTCCGACCCTCCAGACCCCTGTTCGAGCGCATCAAGCAGCCCATCGCGACGTTCGCCGGCCACAAGCTCGCCGGCGGCGGGTTGTTGATTTTGGCGACGCTGGTCGCGCTCGTGTGGGCGAACTCGCCGTGGGGTGAAACCTACCGGGCATTGCTCCACGCCAAGGTCACCCTGGGTGTCGAGCCGATGATGCTGACCAAGACGCTGGTCCACTGGGTCAACGACGGGTTGATGGGGGTGTTCTTCTTTGTGGTGGGCCTGGAGATCAAGCGCGAGTTCTTGGCCGGCGAGCTGTCCTCGCCCAGCCAGGCGTTGCTGCCTATCGCCGCCGCGGTGGGCGGGATGGTGGTGCCGGCGCTGGTCTTTTTGTTGTTCAACTTCGGCCAGCCCACCATCGACGGCTGGGCCATCCCCATGGCCACCGACATCGCCTTCGTGCTGGGCATTATGGCCCTGCTCGGCGACCGGGTCCCCGCCAGCGTCAAGGTGTTCTTGACGGCCCTGGCCATCGTCGACGACATCGGGGCGATCGTGGTCATCGCGGTGTTCTACACCGACTCCATCTCGCTGTACGCCCTGGGGGTGGGCGCGCTGATCCTGGTGGTGTCGATGGCGGCCAACCGCATCGGGGTGCGCAATCCGGTGTTTTACTTCGTGCTGGGCACGCTGACCTGGCTGGCGTTTTTGGAGTCCGGGGTCCACGCCACCCTGGCGGCGGTGCTGATGGCCTTTACCATCCCGGCGCGCTCGCGGATCACCCCGCGCCTGTTCGTCGACCGGGTCGAGGACCTGCTCGGCGACTTTCGCGCCACCGTCGACGGCCACTCCGGGCGCATGTTGAGCGACGAGCAACAGGCGACGCTCGACGACGTCGTCCACCAGATCCACCGGGTAAAGGCGCCCGCCCAACACCTCGAGCACGCGATCATGCCGGTGGTGACCTTTGTCGTCCTGCCGGTCTTCGCCCTGGCCAACGCCGGCGTGCACCTGGAAGCGAGCACCGTGGGCGCGCTGGGCCAGCCGTTGGCGCTGGGCATCATGTTGGGGCTATTCGTCGGCAAGCAAGTGGGCGTGTTGGGCGCCAGTTGGTTGGCGGTGCGAACCGGCCTGGCCAGCCTGCCCGAGGGGGTGAGCTACCGGCACGTGTACGGCGCGGGCATCCTGGCGGGGGTGGGCTTTACGATGTCGCTGTTCATCGGCGAGTTGGCCTTCAGCGACATGCAGGTACGCAGCATCGCCAAGATGAGCACGCTGCTGGCCTCGCTGGTCGCGGGCGTGATCGGATGGGCACTGCTGCGCTATTGGGCGGGCGATGGCGCGCCGCAAGGCTAGCTGCGCCAGGGCGTCGCCGACAAACGCTCGACCAGGAAGTCGACGAATTGGCGCACCTTGGCCGACAGGTGGCGGTTATGCGGGTACAGCGCGTACACCCCGGCGTTCCACTCGTTCCACTCGTCGAGGATACGCACCAGCCGGCCGGCCTGCAGGTGCTCGCCGATCAGGAAGTCCGGCACCAGGCAAATGCCCATGCCCGCCACACACGCCTCGATGAGCGCCTCGCCGTTGTTGGCGCGCAGCCGGCCGTCGACCTGGACGAAGAGCTCCTCATCGTCGGGACTGACGAATTGCCAGGTATTCAGCCGCCCGTAGGCGTATTGCAGGCATTGATGGTCGACCAGATCGGAGGGGTGGGTGGGCGTGCCGTATTCCTCGAGGTAGGCCGGGCTCGCGCAGCAATAGCGCTCGGCGTCGGCGAGCTTGCGCATCATCAGCGAGGAGTCCTGCAGCTCGCCGATGCGGATGGCCAGGTCGAAGCCCTCGTCGATGACGTCGACCTTTCTGTCGGACATGTCCAGCTCGACGTCGAGCTCGGGAAAGCGGGCCATGAACTCGACCAACAGCGGCGTGACGTAGCGCTGTCCGAAGGTCATGGGCATGCTTATTTTCAACCGACCGCGCGGCGTGGTTTGCAGTTGGGTGACCGCACGCTCGGCCTCCTCGATCTGCTCGAGGATCAGCGAGCCGCGCTCGTAGAACGCCTGGCCGGCGTCGGTCAGCGACAGCGAGCGCGTCGTGCGGTGTAAGAGCTGGGCGCCCAGCCGATCCTCGAGCGCCGACACCTGCTTGCTCACGTGGGATTTGGACACGCCCAGGCGCCTGGCGGCCGCCGTAAAGCTGCCGGTGTCGACCACGTTGACGAAGATCTCGAGCTCGGAGAGGTCAGCCATTGTTTCTCATGGAAAACGACATTGCTTGGGCCCAACACACCACATGTAGCAGGGAACGTCTCCAATTTGAACGGGCCACAAGCCGCATGACCCATCGCGGTACGTGGTGCGACACGGCATGATCTCGATCATCGCGCAGAACGGCCCACCCGCTAAAGTTACGGTGGGACTCCCCTCGGACTCGGTACATGGTATGGACACCGCAATTCCTCTCCCCTCCTCGCGCACCCTCTGGTCGGTATGGAGCTGGCTGGCGATCGGGTCGACGATCATCGTCGGCCTCCCGGTCATGAGCTTGCTGTACGTGGTGACCCTGCCGTTTGACCGGCGCCGATACGTGACCGGACGGGCGTTTCGCATCATCGGCGTGGTCGCCTCCAAGCTTACGCCCATGTGGCGCTTTGGGGTCGACGGCGAGCTTCCCGCGCACAAGCCACGGCGCGTGGTGTGCGTGAGCAACCACTGCTCGGCGGCCGACCCGTTCTTGCTGTCCTACCTGCCCTGGGAGATGAAGTGGCTGAGTAAGGCCAGCAACTTCAAGATCCCCATCGTCGGCTGGATGCTCACGTTGGCCGGCGACGTCAGCGTGGAACGCGGCACCCGGCAGTCAGCCAAGACAGCCATGGCCCAGTGCCGCGCGTGGCTGGATCGAGGCATGCCCGTGATGATTTTCCCAGAGGGCACGCGTTCGAAGGACGGCCAACTGTTGCCGTTTAAGGACGGGGCCTTTCGCCTCGCGATCGAGGCCGGTGCCGACATTCTGCCCATGGCGGTGGTGGGAACGGAAAGCGCGCTGAGAAAGCATGACTGGCGCCTGCAGCACGCGCGAGCGGCGGTGCGCGTCGGCGAAGCGATCTGCACCAACGGCATGAGCCTGGATGACGTCGACGAGCTCAAACAGCAGGTGCGCCAGCGCATCGAACAACTGCGCGAGGAGCTCGCACGCCACTTATCGAAAACCGCCTGAGCTACTCTCCATGAGTGAATAGTCCGCGATTGGGGGCGTCTGAGTAGTGGTTGGCGCCGGCTGTGAGTGCGCGGCGCCTTGCACAGCCACGCAAGGCCGACTAGCCTGCTCGGCGACTCACCAAAATGTGCGGCACCTCTCGACAGGTGCATCGATCTTATTCCCAGTGGAGGTTTACCATGAAGCGATGGCTCTCGTTGACGCTCCTCGTCGCCCTGACGTTTGGCTTTGTGGCCAACGCCTCGGCCGCCCAATGTGAGGGCATCAAATTTTCCAACCACGCCACCGTCGGCGGCAAGAAGCTCGTGCTCAACGGGCTGGGCATTCGCGAGGCGACCTTCTTGCAGGTCGACGTCTACGTGGCCGCGCTGTACGTCGAGCACAAATCCAAGAGCGGCAACGCGCTTATCAACCCCCAGCAGACCAAAAAGCTGGTGCTGCACTTCGTGCGCGACGTCGACAAAGACGACATCGTCGACGCCTACAACGAGAGCTTCAAGAAGGCCGCCGGCGGCAAGTTCAAGGCCATGAAGCCCAAGCTCAAAAAGCTGCTCGGTTGGATGAGCGACATCAAAGAGGGTCAAAACCAGACCTACGACTACATTCCCGGCACGGGCGTGGTGGTGAAGGTCAAAGGAAAGACCATGGGCACCATTGCCGGCGACGACTTCGCCCGGGCGTTCTTCAAGATCTGGTTGGGGCCCAACCCGCCGAACTCGGGGCTGAAGACGGGGCTTTTGGGCGGAGAATGCGGGTGAGGTGAGGCTGGAGCGCAGGCTGCCAGCCTGCATCAAGTTTGGCGCGGAGGCGCGGGGTCATGCCCCGCGCCTTCGCGCTTTGTGATCAGGCCCGGGCTTGTGCCGGGATGAGGCTATGCCAGGTGCGGAAGGCCTCGAGGGCGCGCTTTTCGGCCTCGATGCGCGCCCGCTCGAGCTCCTCGCGGGCGTGAGCCTGCAGCTCTTCGGCCTTGCGGGCCCATTCGCTGCGCTTGGAGCGCATCTCGCTCAGGGCCTCGTCGAGGCGAGCCTCGGCGGCCTCGATCTGCTCGCGCAGCGCCTCGTTCCACTCGTCCATCTGCTGATCGTAGCGCTCGCGCATCGTCTGCCAGCGCTTCTTGAGGCGCCGGTCGATGGTCGTGCGGCGCAGGTCGTGGGCCAGGCCCATCTTGCTCAACAGCCCGATGGTCCACTTGGTGGGGTCGAAGTGATACCAGCGAAACCCGTTGCGGTAGTCGCCGGGGAAGGTGTGGTGGAAGTTATGGTAGCCCTCGCCGAAGGTAAAGAACGCCAGCACGGCGTTGTCACGCGCGCTCTGCTCGTCGCTCCACGGCCGCTTGCCCCACATATGGGCCAGCGAGTTGATGAAAAACGTGAAGTGGTGCACGACGACCACGCGGACCAGGCCGGCCCACAGGAGCATGCCCCACACGTGGCCAGTCATCAGCCCAAGCAGCACCGGCACGCCCACGTTGAACAGGGTGCTGATGAGCATGTAGTGGTTGTGCTGCCACTGGCAAAGCGGGTCGTCGACGAGGTCGGGAGCGCTGTCGAAGTCCTTGTGCTTCTTGCCCTCGATCATCACCCACAGCATATGAGCCCACCAAAACCCCTCGTCGATGCTATAGGGGTCGTCCTCGGTGTCGACATGGCGGTGGTGGTAGCGGTGGGCGGCGCACCAGGCGATGGCGCTGTTTTGCCAGGCGGCGGCGCCGAAGACCAACAGCAGCGCTCGAACCGGCGCCGGGGCCCACCAGGCGCGGTGCGAGAACATGCGATGGTAGCCGGCGGTCACGCCCATGCCGGTCAGGTACCACAGCACCAACATGGCCACGGGCTCGGCCCAGTGCACACCGTTGTAATAGATGTATAGCGGCGTCAAAATCAGCGCCGCCAACGGGGTCAAGATGAGGAAAAGGGCGTTAAGCCACAAGATCCGGGGCTTTTCGCCGTCGCTGGGAGAACCGCTATAGTGCATGTTTAATCACTCCGATGGTCGCGGAAAGGTATGTGTCGATGCCCATATCATAACACAACCGGCGCGCAAACCCGATAGCCTCATTCGTCGTCGCCTTTGGTGGCCACCAGGTGAAAAATCTCGTCGCGCAGCCGGCGCGCCTGCTCGAACAGCTCGGGGTCGTCGCCGTCGCCCTGCTCGATCTCGGCCAGCGCCTTCTCCAGCGAGTTGAGCGCACGCTTGAGGTGTTTGCGCGGGTTGAGCGGCTTGCGCTCGCGCAGGTGCTCGGGCACCGCGTCTTTGAACTCGCGGCGCAGTTGGTACGAGGAGCGCTCCCCGCGCAGCGCGGCCTGCTTGAGCTCCTGATAGGTGTCCCGCGGGATGCGCTCACGCTCGTACTCGCGGTAGCCCCGGGCGAGCTGGTCGACGGTCTCGATATCCGGCACCGGTCGACGGGCCTCGTCGGCGTCGCCGTGTGCCCCGTCGGCCTGCGCCGCCTGTTCGATGAGCTCGGGAGCCTCGGTTTCCAACCAGGCGTAGCCCTCGCGCAGCTTGCGAAGCTCGCCACGGCTCAACTGCAGCTCTTTCTTGCAATAATTATTGAAGCTCGAGTAATCCCAATCCGTCCACAACTCCCCTTCCTCGACCTTCTTGAGGTGGCTGGCCAATTCGATCCAACTGCCCTTGAAGTCCAGGGCGGCGTCCAGCGCGCCGTGGCGCGCCGAGCCGACCTCGACGGTATTCATAAGCCTTGAGATGCGTTCGGTGGGGCTGAGATCTTCGAGGTTTTCCACGATGGTTGCTGCTCCAAAAAGCGGTTGGGCGAGGTCGACGGGGACGAGGTCTGCTCTTAGCGAGCCCACCGCGCGAAATCAACTGCGGAATCACTTCCAAACATACGCGTCAGCGACCACGCTGCAAGGTGTGCCACTGCTCGTCGAGGCGCGCGCGGTCGTCGGGGTGGGCGATGGCGATCAGGGCGCGCGCCCGCTCGTCGAGCGTCTTGCCGTACAGGTCGGCCACGCCGTACTCGGTGACCACGTAGTGGACGTGGGCGCGGGTGGTGACCACGCCGGCGCCGGGCTTGAGCTGGCTGACGATCTTGGCGACCCCACGGCCGGTGCGGCTGGGCATGGCGATGATGGGCTTGCCTCCCTCGCTCAGAGCCGCCCCGCGCATAAAGTCCATCTGGCCGCCGACCCCGCTGATGATATGCGAGCCCACCGAATCGGCGCAGACCTGCCCGGTCAGATCCACCTCCACCGCCGAGTTGATGGCGGTGACCCGGGGGTTGCGCTTGATGACGGCGGCGTTGTTGACGTAGGCGACGTCCAGGGCGACGACCGCCGGGTTGTCATCGACCAGATCGTATAATTTGCGGCTGCCCATCACGAAGCCGGCCACGGATTTGCCCGGGTGGACGGCCTTGCGCGAGTTGTCCAGCGCGCCGGAGTCGATGAGCCGAAAGATCCCGTCGGAGAGCATCTCGGTGTGGATGCCCAGGTGGCAGTGGTTGGTCAGCTCGCACAGGGTAGCGTCGGGGATGGCGCCGATGCCCATCTGCAAGGTGGCGCCGTCTTCGACCAGCTCGGCGACGTGGCGGCCGATGGCGCGCTCGACGTCGCTCAGCTCGGCGCCGCCGGCCTCGATGATCGGCTGGTCGACCGACACCGCGTAGTCGATGTTGTCGACGTGGACGAAACCGTCGCCGTGGACGCGGGGCATCTGCGGGTTGATCTGGGCGATGACGCAATCGGCCACCTCCACGGCCGCGTGGGCCACGTCGACGCTGACGCCCAGCGTGCAGTAGCCGTGCTCGTCGGGCGGGGAAACGTGGATCAGGGCCACGTCGATCGGGCGGCGGCCCGAGCGAAACAGCGCCGGGATCTCCGAGAGAAAACACGGCAGGTAATCGACCCGGTCGTAGTCGAGTTGGCGGCGCATATTGGCGGCCACAAACAAGTTGGCCACCCGAAACGACGCCGCGTATTGGCTGTCGGCGTAGGGCGCCGGCCCCTCGGTGTGCAGGTGGATGAGTTCGACGTCGCGAAGCCGCTCGGCGTGGGCCATCAACGCCTCGACCAGCACCGAGGGCGTGGCCGCGCCGCCGTGGACGAAGACGCGTTGGTTGGACTGGACGTGGGCGAGGGCGTCGACGGGATCTTCGAAAAATTTCATGGGCTGCTGCGAGCTCGGGGCTGAGAGTTGGAGGCGGCGCCGGCGCCGCGCCGGCATCGAGCGCGCGGCACTATCGCAGAAATCGTGTCCGCTGTTAACCGCACGCCCATACAACCACCGACAGTCTTCGCTGTTCGTGGTCTTCAGGCATGCCGGGTTGCCCTCGCCGCAGCGGCTTCTTTTCTTCGGTGCGCGGTTGCACTTACTCGTCGATGGGAACGATGCGAAAGCCGATGGTGGCGTCGACTTGACTGGCCGAGCTGACGGCCAGGGCGGGCTTGGAGCCCTGCCGACCCACGGCGTGGGCGCCGACGTCCAGGCGAAGCCCCACCTGGAAGTGGCGGTCGTCGCCCGAGGGGTTGTCCAGGGGGATGCGCACGCTGCCTGCGGGCTTGCCGCGCACGCGGCCGTCGACGTCCTGGAAGACGTTGAAGACCCGATTGCCCACGTAATCGGGGGCCGTATAACACTCCGAGAAATGGCTGGCGGCCTCGGCGTACCACAGCGCGCCCTGCCAACTGGCCTCGCCGCGCGCGGCGCGCCCGGCAAGCGACCACGTCACCTCCAGGGCGACCGGCCCCCCGTCGGGATTTTTGACGTCGAGGACCAGCGCGGACTCGTCGGTGACGAGCCGGGCCCCGGCGTCGGCGCGCACGGCGTCGGTGGTGGGCGGGTTGGCGGCGGCCTGCCCGTGAAGGTCGAGCTCGACGAAGTCGTCGCCCCCGCTGACGTCGGTCTGGAACGCCGCCTGGGCCGCGCCCGCCTGCGCGGCGGCCTCGTAGTCCTGGCCGCCCTCGATGGGCGTGCCACCGGTGAGCAGACACTCCGGGTCCTGGGCAAACGGGGCGGGCTTGGCGGGCGCGGTCTGCTCGGCCTGGACGGTATACGGGCACCGCGACTGCGAGCACAGCGACTCGTTGGCGGCCGCGTGGGCGATCCACGCGCTCGGAAAATGCGCCTGCTTACCGGCGAGCAGGCGGACCTCGATGGAATTGGAGGCGCTGTCTTTTGGGGACGACGGCGCCGTGGCCGGCGTCTCGGGCACAATGGGAGCCGGCACCGAGTCGTCCGACGAGGCCACCAGCACCTTCCCGGCAGGGGGCGCCGCGTCCTCGGAGGCGGCCGGGGTCGGCGCCGCCTGCTTGGGCCCGGTGCCGCTACACCCCGACAGAGCACCGACGGCTACCGCCAAAGCCAATCCCGCCATAGGTCGTCTCATTTGCCGCGCCTCCTGGTCGGCCGAATGTCTTGATTTGTCCGGCTCAAACCATCGACGCGACACGCCGAAAAACAAGCATTTACAGCAGGTTACAAAATAAGCACAGCCCCTCGCCAGTTTGCTACGCTTCTGGTTCACGTCGTAAACCAACCACTTTGCTTCACGCAGCAGGCTTCTTACCCTTTGGGGAAGTGCCTCGCGCGCAGTCACAGCGCGAGGCGATGGGGGTCCTCGAAAACCGAGAGAGTCATGTAAAGTCACATGGCATGTTCCAGTGCGGCTAGCGCCGCGACACGTTCGGGAGGCGAGGGATGGCAGTTGGAAAACACAAACTCATTGCCTAATTTAGAGTGCATGCTTCCAATAACCCCAGGACGAGACGAGATCACCATGCCCACCGCCTTGAAGTATACGCTCGGTATCGCCCTCGTGGCCTTTCTGCTACCCGCCTGCGACAAAAAGGCGAGTGTGCCGGACGCCGCCCCGGCCAATGGGGCCAGCGCGCAGGCCGATCCGGACACAGGAGCGCCCAACGCGCCGCCCTACCAACACCGCCACGGGATGATGGGTCACGGCATGATGGGCCACGGCATGATGGGCTCGCAGGGCAACGTCGGCCAGCAGGCCGCCGGCGGCGACGGAGGCACCGCGCAGGGCCAGAACGCGGGCGCGTCCGATGGCAAACAACTGTACGCGCAGGCGTGTTCGTCCTGCCATGGGCCGGCCGGCAAGGGCGTGCCCGGCGCGTTTCCGCCGTTGGCGGGCAATCCCACGGTCACCGGCGACAAAGCCAAGCTCGTGTCCATCGTGCTCGACGGTCACAGCGGGCCGATCAAGGTCGAGGGCAAGACCTACAATGGGGTGATGCCGGGCTTTGGCAGCCAATATTCCAACGCCCAGATCGCCGCCATCCTCACCCATATCCGCTCGTCGTGGGGCAACTCGGCCCCCGCCGTCAGCGCCGAGGAGGTCGCCGAGGCCGGCAAAGCCAAGGGCGACTAAGAGGGTTGGACGCTGGCATCAGTCTTGCTCGTAGATTGTGTCGGGGCCGCAATGATGTCGTTTCGCCGAGCGTTTGTTGCAGTTCGGTGCAACACGGCCCAATAATGCGAGACATCTTTCCCCATGCCACAGGTGCCAACGATGAGTGACCATATCCAGGAACTGCGCTCGCAAAGCCAACTCGACGAGCTGATGCGCGAGGGCGGCGGCAGCGCCATTTTGGACTTCTGGGCCCCCTGGTGCGGCCCGTGCCGGGCGATGGCCCCGCATTTCGACGCCGTCGCCGAGCAATTCGCCGACGAGCCCGTCGCCTTCTACAAGGTCAACACCCAGGACCACCCCGAGCTGGGCCAGGCGTTCAACGTGCGCTCCATTCCCACGCTGGTGCTGGTCCACGACGGCGAGATCCTCGATGTGATCATCGGCGCCCAGGACACGCGCAAGTTGGCCAAGCGCGCCAAGTGGCTCATCTCCAAGGCCAACGGCGAGGGCTTCTTGTCGCGCCTGTTCGGCTGAGCCCGCCCTCGCCGCCGGCCGGCGGCGCGACTCGCCGGCGTCCTTCGGCGTCTCCACAACTGCCGTGCTGCTCACCATGGGACGGCGTTCCTGTCGAGGTTTGGGAGCGATTCTGGTCGAATCGCTCGCGTTTCCTGGCCCTGCCCCCGGGGGCCGTTCCCTCGCAACCTGCGTGCCAGCGCCCGCGCACGATCCAGGGGTCCAGCGCGCGCAGATGTGCCGAGCGTCGACGCCGGCAAGACGTGCACGCCGGGCAACTTTAACGAAAATTTTTCATAATTGATGTTGCCTCTTCAAAGCCCACGTAGTGAGTCTCGATGCCGGGATGCACCGCGAGAGCTGCGCGGGACCGTGCGCCCGAGCGAGGGGGCTGGAGTTGACGAACTCTGACGTGTCATGCATGTGTGTTTGGCTACTTGAATGATCGTCCACTGCTCCGAAGTTTCTGTGGCTGCGCATTCCGCTCTACCCCGGACGCGCATCCGTCGTACTCTTGGCCGGTGACCCATCGTGAGCGAGCAATCCACCGAGCAATCTAGCGAACCACTGGCAATCGTTGGGATGGGGGCCTCAGCCGGGGGTATCACCGCGCTGAACAATTTTCTGGACGTGATGCCGCCGGACAGCGGGTTGGCGTTCGTGATGGTGCTGCATCTCAACCCCGACTTCGAGACGCACCTGCACGAGTTGCTGGCGGCGCATACCGATATGCCCGTGGATCTGGCGGGCCCGGAGATGCGCGTGGAGGCCAACCACGTCTACGTCATCCCGCCCAACTACGAGCTGACCTACAGCGACGGGCGGCTGCATCTGCACGAACGCAGCGAGCATCTGCCGGAGATGCTCATCGATCGCTTCTTCCACTCGCTGGCGCACAACTACCCGGCGCGCTGCGTGGGGGTGGTGCTGTCGGGGGCGGGCGCCGACGGCACGCTGGGGTTGAAGGCGATCCGGCAAGCCGGCGGGTTGACCATCGTCCAGGATCCCAACACCACCGGCTATGACAGCATGCCGCGCAGCGCCATTCGCGCCGGCGCCGCCGACGAGGTGTTGCGCATCGAGAAGATGGTCGACCGGCTGCGCAACTACGCGCGCTATGTGTCCGCCCACGCCGACGAGGAACGCGCGACGTTGGACGCCGATCTCGACGAGGAGTACATCGCCGAGGTCTGCGAGATGCTCGGCCAGAGCGTGCGTCACGACTTCAGCCAGTACAAACGCCCCATGCTCTCGCGGCGCATCAGCCGGCGCATGATGCTGGTCAACGCCCGCGACCCGCAGGCCTACCTGGATGTGCTCGAGAGCAACCCTCAGGAGGCCAAGAGCCTGTTCAAGGATCTGCTCATCTCGGTGACGGCGTTTTTTCGCGACCCCGACGCCTTCGAGCATATCGGAGGCCTCATCGCCAAGATGTTGGGCAAGCAGGGCCAGGACAGCCTGCGCATCTGGGTAGCCGGGTGTGCCTCGGGCGAGGAAGCTTACTCGATGGCCATCCTGGCCGCCGAGCAAATCGAGCAGCTCGAGCGCCCCGTCGAGATCCAGATTTTCGCCACCGACATCGATGAGCGCGCCCTGGACGTCGCCCGCGCGGGAGTCTACCCGGACACCATCGCCGAGCAGGTCTCCCGCGAGCGCCTGGAGCGCTTCTTCGTGCGCGACGGGGACAACTACAAGGTGATCAAGGCGCTGCGCGACATGTGTATCTTCTCGATGCACGACCTGGTCAGCGACCCGCCGTTTTCGCGCATCGACCTGCTGTCGTGCCGCAACGTGCTCATCTACATGGACTCCGATCTGCAGCAAAAGGTGGTCTCCCTGCTGCACTATGCGCTGCGTGCGGGCGGCTACTTGATGTTGGGGCCGGCCGAGAATATCTCGCACCGCGACGACCTATTTCGCACCATCGAGGCGTCCCAGCGCATCTTCCAGGCCAAGGAGTTGGCGGCCAACGTCGCGCCGGTGTTTCCGTTATTCGACCAATTGTCGCGCGGGCACAGCCGCTATCGCTTCCGGCCCACCCGCCTGGAGCTGTCGGCGCGCGAGATGGGCGGGGTCTTCCAGCGCCGGTTACTCGACCGGTTCGGGCCGGCCTCGGCGCTGGTCGATGACTCCGGGCGGGTGCTGTATTTTTCGGGCCGGCTGGGCCGCTACCTGGAGCATAGCTCGGGGCCGGTCGAGGACAATATCGTGGAGCTGGCGCGCAGCGAGCTTCGCCTGCACCTGCGCACCACGCTGCACAAGGCGCGCTCGCGCGGCGAGGAGGTGGTCACCGGCGGGCTGGGAGTGCGCATCGACGACAAATTGCAGCTCTTCGACCTGGTGGTCAGCCCGCTGCGCACCAGCCGGGAGGCCGACCCGCTGTGGATGGTCGTGTTTCGCGAGACCGCCGCGCCCCAGGAGATGTCCACCTCGGTCAGCTCGGCCGAGACCAGCAGCGACGACGAGGTCATCGAGCAGCTCGAAAGCGAGTTGGAAGCCACGCGCGACCATCTGGAGACGACCATCGCCCAGTTGGAGACGGCCAACGAGGAGCTCAAGTCCTCCAACGAAGAGCTGCTGTCGATGAACGAGGAGCTGCAGTCGTCCAACGAGGAGATGCAGACCTCCAAGGAAGAGCTGCAGGCGGTCAACCAGGAGTTGGCCACCGTCAACCACAAGCTGCGCACCAAGGTCGAGGAGCTCGACCGGGCGCACGCCGACCTGCAGAACCTCTTCGAGAGCACCCGGGTGCCCACGGTGTTTTTGGATCGCAACCTGCGCATCAAGCGGTTCACACCGGCCGCCCGGGAGATCTTCCGGCTCATCGACGCCGACATCGGCCGCTCGCTGGCCGACATTACCCTGCGCGTGAGCGACGTCGACCTCATCGCCGAGGTCCAGCGCGTCCTGGAGACGTTGACGCCCCAGGAGTTGCGCGTCGAGCGCGACGACGAGAACGGACCGCACCGCAGCTACCTGCTGCGGGTGCATCCATACCGCACCCTCGACGACGTCATCGACGGGGCGGTGCTGACGTTTTTGGACGTCACCGACCTCGAGCGCGCCACCGAGCGACTGCGGGTGCGCGAGAAGCAACAGGCCTGTATCGCCCAACTGGGCGTCGAGGCGCTGTCCAGCAACTCCTTCGACGAGTTGGCCACGCGGGTGGTCGACGCGGTGTGCGACACCCTGTCGACGAGTCTGTGCGCGCTGTTCAGCCTGGAGGCCGACAAGGACTACCTGTTGCTGAAGTCCGGACGCGGCTGGCCCGAACAGATGCTCGGCCACATCACCGTGCCCATCGGCCACGGCTCGCTGGCCGGCTACACCCTGCGCGTCGACGGGTCCGTGCTCACCGAGAGCTTCGACGCCGAGAGCCGCTTCCAGCCCTCCCCGTTCATCGTCGAGCAGGGGCTGAACAGCGGGCTGAGCTGCGTGGTCCACACCAACGAGGGGCCCTATGGGGTGCTGGCCGTCTTCTCCGAGCAACCGGGTGCGTTTACCGAAGACGACGCCAACTTTTTGGTGGCCGTGGCCAACGTGATCACCTCGGCGCTGACGCGCAAGCAACGCCTCGAGCAGCTGCGCGCCAGCGAGGCGCGCCTGCGCGCCATGGCCGATGCCGTGCCCGTGTTGCTGTGGCTGTCCGACCCCGACCGTCCCTACACCTGGTTCAACCAGCGCTGGCTGGAGTTTGCCGGCCGCCCGCTGGCCGAAGAGATCGACACCGGCTGGACCGAGGGGCTGCATCCCGACGAGCGCGAGCGCGTCCTTCAGTTGCACCGCCAGGCGCGCGAGCAGCGCGAGGCCATCAAGACCGAGTTTCGCCTGCTGCGCGCCGACGGCGACTACCGGTGGGTCGCCGAGCGTGCCCAGCCCTGGTTCTCCCCGGAAGGCGAGTATATGGGGGTGATCGGCGCGTGCATCGACATCACCGAACGCCGCGAATTCGAGCAGGCCCTGCGCCGCGCCGACGAGCTCAAAGACGACTTTCTGGCTATGCTCGGCCACGAGCTGCGCAATCCCCTGGCGGCGATCACCACCGCGGTCGACCTGCTCAAGATCCTCGCCGACGACGACACCCGCCTGCAGCAGGTGCGCGGCATCCTCGATCGCCAGAGCGGCCAGATGAAGCGGCTGCTCGATGGCCTGCTCGACGTCACCCGCATCGAGCGCGGCAAGATGCGCCTGCACCGCGAGGTGCTCGACCTCAACGAGCTGATCGACGACGTGGTCAACGACTGGCGCTCGCGCGTCGACCAGCTCGACCTACAATTGGACGCGCGGCTTCCCCCGCACCCGGTGTGGGTGACCGGCGATCGCACCCGCCTGGTCCAGATCTTCGGCAACCTGTTGTCCAACGCCGTCAAATTCACCGACGCCCCCGGTCGGATCACCGTGGAGATGCGCGAGGACGCCGACGAAGTGGTCGTCGTCGTGCGCGACACCGGCGTGGGCATTCCCTCGGAGGTGCGCGAGCATATCTTCGAGCCGTTCCGTCAGGCCGAGCAGACCATCGATCGGGCGGCCGGCGGGCTGGGCATGGGGCTGCCGTTGGTCAAAGGGCTGGTCGAGGCCCACGGCGGCAGCGTCGCCGTGCGCAGTGAGGGCAGTGGCGAGGGCGCCGAATTTACGGTGTGTCTGCCGACGGTGGCGCCGCCGAGCACACGCCCGCCGGCGCGCCCCATCACCAGCGATATCCGCCGCATCCTCATCGTCGAGGACAACCGCGACTCGGCCGAGCTCATCGAGACGGTGCTCGCTCACAGCGGACACACCGTGCAGGTGTGCCACGACGGCGAGAGCGCCGTGAAGGCCGCCGTCGACTTCCAGCCCCAGGCGGTGTTGTGTGATATCGGCCTGCCCGGGGAGGTCGACGGCCTGGAGGTGGCTCGCCGGCTGCGGGGCCGCCGGGAGTTCAAAGACATCTTGTTGGTGGCGATGACGGGCTACGGCTCGCCGACCATGAAGGGCCGCTCCAACGAGGCGGGCTTCGACGCGCACCTGGTCAAGCCGGTCGACCTGCAGACCATCGAGGCGGTGCTGGCGGTGGGCACCAGGGCCGAAGGCGTCAGCCAGAGTTGAGCCGGGCGCGCGTGGGTGGCGCGCTCGGCTGGCTGGGGGCTTGCGCCCGAGCCCAAAGTCACGAACAATGGATCGACCTCCCCAGAAACCATCATGGAGCGCGCGAGCCATGACCGACCGATCCGATCCCGAGCCGTCCGCCAAGGCCGTCAACATGCCGGCATCCTCCGCCCCGGACGCCGGCGAGAGTTACTCGCCCAGGATCCTGCTGCGCGAGAAGACCGACGAAGAGCGCCGGGAGTCGACGCGCCGCGAGTATTTCGTGGGCGTTCATATCGCCACCGAGCGCGAAGCCGCCTTCGGGCTGTCCGGCAATATCAGCTCCGGGGGCATCTTCGTGGTCGCCGAGGATCCCCCGTCGTTGGGCTCGCGCGTCGAGCTGGAGTTTCTGCTCGACGACGCCACCTCGCTGCGGGTCGAAGGCGAGGTGCGCTGGGTGCGCCGCCAGTGGGACCAACAGGAGCGGCGCCCCCCGGGCTTCGGGGTGGAGTTCGACGACCTCGACGCCGCCCAGCGCGACCAGCTCGCCGAACTACTCGAGGCTCTCGACGCTTGATATGCGACCGGCTCGGGGCGATGATGGCGCCACGGGCGAGGTCCGCCCGCGGTCGCAGGGAGTGGAGTCGTACGCAGTGACAACAAATTCCAACGGTGACATCACCCCGGCGAAGAGCTGGAGTACACCGGGTTCGAACACGGTGACGGTGCGTCGATTGGGGATCGACACCTATCAGGAGCCGATTATTTTCCTGCGCCAGGACTCCCCGGTGTGCCGCTCGGAGGGCTTCGAGGCGCAGTCGCGCGTCAGCGTCAGCCTGGGCAGCCACACCGTCATCGCCACGCTCAATATCGTCGAGCCGCAGTTTCTGCCCGACGGATTGCTTGCGCCCGACGAGGCCGGCCTGTCCGAGGCAGCCTGGAAGCTGCTCGGGCGCCCCGGCCAGGTGGCCGCTCGCCTCTCCCACCCTCATCCACTGGACTCGCTGAGCCATATTCGCGCCAAGATCTACGGCGAGCGCCTCGACGACAAGCGGCTGCACGCGATCTTGCACGACATGGTCCGCGGGCGGTACGCGGACGTGCATCTGGCGGCGTTTTTGACCGCCTGCGCCGGCGATCGCCTGGACACCGAGGAGGTCGTCTCGCTGACCCAGGCGATGGTCGACGTCGGCGAGCGCATCTCCTGGGACACCTATCCGGTGGTCGACAAGCATTGCGTGGGCGGCCTCCCCGGCAACCGCACCACCCCGCTGGTGGTCTCCATCGTCGCCGCCTTCGGGCTGACCATCCCGAAGACGTCGTCGCGAGCGATCACCTCGCCGGCGGGCACCGCCGACACCATGGCGACGCTGGCGCCGGTGGAGTTGAGCATCGCCGACATTCGCCGGGTGGTCGAGGCCGAGGGCGGCTGCATCGCCTGGGGCGGCGCCATGCGCCTGAGCCCGGTCGACGACGTGCTCATTCGCGTCGAGCGCGCCCTGAACCTGGACAGCGAGGGGCAATTGGTCGCCTCGGTGCTCTCCAAGAAAATCGCCGCCGGCTCGACCCACGTGGTCATCGACATGCCCGTGGGGCCCACCGCCAAGGTGCGCTCGCCGATTGCCGCCCAAAAATTGTCGCGTATGTTGCAGGCGGTCGCCCAGCGGCTGGGCCTGGAGCTGCGCGTGCTCATCACCGATGGGACCCAGCCCGTCGGCCGGGGCATCGGGCCCGCCCTGGAGGCGCGCGACGTGCTCGCCGTGCTGCAGGGCCACGAGGGTGCCCCGGCCGATTTGCGCGCGCGGGCCATTCGGCTGGCTGGCGAAATTTTGGGGCTCTCCGGCAAGCTCGCCGACGGCGAGGGCGTCGCCGCCGCCACCGCCATCCTCGACGACGGGCGGGCGTGGGCGAAGTTTCAGGCCATCTGCCAGGCCCAGGGAGGCATGCGCAACCCCCCGGTGGCGGGCTATCGCCACGATGTGGGCGCGACGCGCTCGGGCACCATCGTCGCGGTGGACAACCACCGGCTGGCCAGCGCCGCCAAGCTGGCCGGTGCCCCCGAGGATCCCGCCGCCGGCCTAGAGATACGGGTGCGCGTGGGCGACGAGGTCGTGGCCGACCAACCGCTGTTCACGCTGCACGCCGAGAGCCCCGGCGAATTGGAATACGCTCTCGCCTACGTCGAGGAGCACCCTGACATCGTTTCCGTGGAGTAAGCATGTCTCCCCTGATCTTCGCCCTGCCCGGCCACGACGACTTCAGCGCCCAATTGTGCACCCGATTGGGGGTCGGCCCGGCCGAGGCGACCATGCGCCGGTTCCCCGATGGGGAGACCTATGTGCGCGTCCATGAGGAGTGCGCGGGGCGCGAGGCGCTCATCGTGTGCTCGCTGGACCGACCCGACCTCAAAGCCCTGCCAGTGTTCTTCCTCGCCGAGACCCTGCGCGACCTGGGGGCCAGGCGGGTGGGCCTGGTCGCGCCCTACCTGGCGTACATGCGTCAGGACGAGCGTTTTCACCCCGGCGAGGGCATCACCTCGCGGTATTTTGCGCGCATGGTCAGCGCTCACGTCGACTGGCTGGTCACCGTCGACCCGCACCTGCACCGCTACGATTCGCTCGACGAGATCTACACCATCGCCACCACGGTGGTGCCCGCCGCCGACGAGGTCGCCGCCTGGATCGCCGAGCACGTCGAGCGCCCGCTGCTGATCGGCCCGGATTGCGAGAGTTCGCAGTGGGTCGACGCGGTCGCCGACCTCGCCGCGGCGCCGTCGCTGGTGCTCGAGAAGGTGCGCCGCGGCGATCGCGACGTGAGCGTGTCGGTGCCCGACGTCGAGCGCTGGCGCGAGCATACGCCGGTGATCTTCGACGACATCGTCAGCACGGGGCATACGGTCATCGAGACGCTCGGGCATCTGCGCGATGCGCACATGCGGCCGGCCACCGTGGTGGCGGTCCACGGCGTCTTCGCCGAAGACGCCTACGAGCGCCTGCTCGACGCCGGCGCCCAAGAGGTGGTCACGACCAACACCATCGCCCACCCCACCAACGCCATCGACATGAGCGCCGAGGTCGCCCGGGCGGTCACATCTTTTCTTTGATGCCCACCCGCAGCAAGAACCAGTTGACCGGATAGGCGGTCATGAAGCCGGCCGCCATGGCGATCTGCATCATGAACCAGAAGGTGGGCGTGTCCTGGTGGAGCTCGTGGCCGAAGATCACCCAGGTGGCGAACGCCATCCACCCATACATGCCGATCTGCCAGGCGGTCAGCGACAGCGTGTCGGCCTTGATCGCCGCCCACAGCCCTTTGAGGCCGTGGGTGCCGCGCATGGGGGCGATGGTGAAGTATTGGAAGATGATCCCCAGGGTCCACGCCGCCGCGAAGTCCAACCACCAGGCGCCGTACAGCGCGTGGCCCATGAACACGATGGGCACGAAGAAGACGAACCATTCGGAGATGATGTCGCCCAGCGTGCAGCCGGCCCCGCAGTGGGTGGCGGCGACGCCGGTCATCTTCCACATCGGCTTTTGCTTGCCCGGCGGCGTCTCACCGCGCGCCTGGGCGCGCTTGACCCGCCACTTGGTCGACAACTTGCCCACCCGAAAGTAGGCCAGCAGCGCAAACGGGCCGCCCCACAGGCAGGTGATCGGCCAGACGACGTTCATCACCGGCATCTGTTGGGCGTTGCCGCGCACGATGTCCCAGATGACGACCAGCGCGCAGAACCCTGCCAGGCCGAGCGAGGCAAGGGCGACGATGTGGAGCGCTTGTGGCATCGGTTCCATCCGTACGTTCGAGGATCATGAGCTTCGCCCTCGAACGTCAACAGCGCGCGCCGGAATTCAACACCGCGGCGAGCCCGCCCCGGCGACGGCATTTGCCGTTCGGCGCGATCTGTTGCAAGGTGTCGCATGAAGGTAACATCAACTTGTGATGAGGAGATTGACGATGAATGCACGACGTATGTTGATCGGATTGGCGATGCTCGTCGCTTCAGTGGCGGTGGGATGCAGCTCGAGCTCGAAGGCCACTCGCCCCAACGAGGGCGCCGAGCAGACCGCCAAGCAGGCCCAGACCCAGAAGAACGTGGGCGCGCAGACCCAACAACAGCAAATGGGCATGGCCGACAAGCAGGATAAAATGCAGGCCAAGCAGGGCCAGATGGGCATGAAGCCCAAGTGCCCGATGGAGGTCAGCGGCACCAAGGTCAGCGCCGAGAACACCAAAGACGGCGTGGCCATGGTATTCGCGACGACCACCGGCGACGTCGCCGAGCTGCAACATCGCGTGGAGTGGATGGCCCAGCACCACAACGAGATGGCCGAAGCGGGCAAGCACAGCATGATGGGCGGCATGGGCAATAAGAAAGCCATGGGCCCCATGCCCATGACCACCGCCAAATTCGAGAAGACCGACACCGGCGCGCGTGTCGTGTACACGCCCAAAAGCCCCTCGGACGTCCAGGCGCTGCAGCAGTGGATGGTCCAGCGCGTCCAGCGGGTCAACAACGGCACCTGCCCGCTGAAATACCGCATGGGCAAGGCCCAGGGGACCGCTCAAGAAACGACGGGCCAGGCGGCGGCGACCCCGGCGCCGGCCGCGCCTGCTCCGGCGAAGGCTGACAAGGCCGCGCCCGCTCAGAAGTAGAACCGGCGATTCGTTGGTGTTTGGGGCTCTCTGCGAGGCGCAGGGGCCCCAAACACTAACCCCTCCCCGCCTACAACCACCCCCGCCACAACATCCCCGCCGTCGTCGTATAACCCACCACCGTATGCTCGACATTGCCGTCGGCGTCGAGGACGTACATCGTGGGAAACGCCTTCAGATGGTAGTCCTGCATCATCGATTTATTGCCCAGCAGCACCGGGTAGTCCACGCCGTGTTTGTCGATGAACTTCTGGATGTCTTGGTGGCCCTGGTAGTCCAGGACCACGGAGATGACGTTGACGTGGTCGCCCAGCCACGTTTTGGCGCGGTTGACGTTGCCGACCTCGGCGCCGCACACCGGACACCACGGCGCCCAGAACACCACGAAGGTGGTCTTGCCCCGGTAATCCTTCAGGCTGTGCGTGGCGCCGTGCATGTCGCGAAGCTGGAATTGGGGGGCGGGCGTGCCCGACTCGACCAGCTCACGGCCCTGCCACATGGTGATGGCCGCGAAGGCCACGGCGAAGAAGAGCAGGTCGATGCCCCAGCGCGCCCAGCGCTTCTGGCGCAGGCGCTGGTACCAATTGAGCTCGTCGGCGGGGCGCGCCTGGTCGACCGCCGGGGCGTCGTCGGTGTGGGGGGTGTCGCTCATGGGGCTGCCTTGGCAAAGGTATCGACGACCATCTGCGAGGTGATCACCTCGGGCAATGGCGTCGGCTCGTCGGGGTGCGCCGGCGAGTACATCAGGTAAAACGGAACGCCCGCCTTGCCGTATTCGGCCAGCTTCTTGCGGATGCGCTCGTCGGGGTTGGTCCAGTCGGCCTTGAACATGGCCACGTCGTATTTTTTGGCCGCCTGGCGCACCTTCTTGGAATCGATGACGTTCTTCTCGTTGACCTTACACGTCAAACACCAGTCGGCCCCGAAGTCAACAAAGACCGGCCGGCCTTTCTTCAATGCGGCGGCCACGGCCGCCTCCGACCAGGGCTTGAAATACTGCCCGTCGCTCGCCTCGGCTCGCTGTGGGGCATGCGCCTGGGCGCGCAGCGGAAAGACGTACATCCCGGCCACGCCCAGGGCCGCCAGCGCGGCGGTGATGGCCGCGCCCTTTTTGAGCGACCACTGGCGAAATTGGACCAGCCCATACAACCAGGCGGCCACGCCGAGCACACCGGCAAAGGCGAGCATGCTGGCCATGGCGTCGACGCCGGCCTGGCGGCCGAGCAGCCACAAAATCCAGGTCGCCGACCCCAGCAGGGCAAACCCCAAAAACTTCTTGAGGTGCTCCATCCACATGCCCGGCTTGGGCAACAAGCGTGCCCACCCGGGCACCAGCGTCAACATCACCAGCGGGGCGGCCAGGCCCAGACCCAGGGCGGTAAACACCGCGAGGATCGTCGCCGGCCCGCTGGCCAGCGCAAAGCCTACGGCCGTGCCCAGAAACGGCGCCGAACACGGCGTGGCCAGCACCACGGCGAGCACGCCCTCCCAGATGCTTCGGCGCACGCCGCTGGCGTCCTGGGCCTTGTCGTGCAGCTTCTGCGAGCCCACGCTGACCTCGAAGACCCCGAAGAGGTTGAGGGCGAACAACACCAAGATGGCCACCAACAGCGCCAAAAACTCGGGCTGCTGGAATTGGAAGCCCCAGCCGACCTGGGTGCCCGCCGAGCGAAGCCCGATGACCACACCCGCCAGGACCAACAGGCTGCCGACGATGCCGCCGGTATAGGCCATGCCGTGGGCGATGACGCCGCGCTTGCTCTCGTGGACCAGCCGGGTAAACGACGAGATCTTGAGGGCCAGCACCGGGAAGACGCACGGCATCAGGTTGAGGATCATGCCGCCGAGAAAGGCCATCAATAACACCCACGCCAGGCTGGCGCGCTGCGAGTCGTTGGGCGCGTCGGCCTTGGCAGCGGTGGCCGCGGCTGCGCCGGAGTGGGCATCGGCGTGCGCCGGCCTGGCGCCGCTCCACCTGGACAGGTCGAGCTTTTCGACCGCCGCCCCGGGCTCGCCGCGTGGGAACGAGTCGCGCAAATAGACCGGCTCGAGGGTGCCGTCGGCCTTTTGCAGCTCGAAGACGCCCGACAACAGCGCGCGCGAGGTGTTCAACTGCGCCGGCAGCTTGCCGCGCACCCCGATGAGCCAGCCCTGGGCCACGTCGGGGTCGTCGCGTATGGAGGTGACCTCGATGTCGGGCACCGAGAAGCGGTCGGGGATGATGGCGTGGGCGAGCTCGTCGTACGTCGGCGTGAGCTGCTCGCAGTCGGCGCTGGCGTCGTGACAGGCGACCAGCTCGATGACCGCACGAAACTCGTCGTTGGGCCGGATGGGCGTCTGCGAGTAGTGAAACTGGGTCTGAAGGCCCAGATCTTTGGCCTTACGGGGCACCCGCGCCCCGTAGGCGGCGAAGGCGTCGAGCAGCTTGGAGCCCGCGCGCACGGTCTTATGGCCCACCGGAATCGAGCGGGTGAGCATGGAGTGACCGGGCATGCACAGATAGCTGCACGCCAGGTAGTCGACCTTGGCGCCGATGTCGACCGAGCCCTCGGCGTCGTCGGCGACGGTCGCCTTGCTGAACAGGATGACCTCGTCGTCGTAGCCGTACACGGTCATGTCGCCGGCCTCGCTGAACAGCTTGGGCGAGGCCCACTGCAGCGGCCCGAAGTCCAGCGCGTCGCTCTGCCAGTCGATATTGGTCGGCGCCCCGGAGTCGCCCGGGTTCTGCCAGTAGATATGCCAGTCGTGATCCAGCGTAAACGCCACCCCCACGGTGATGGTGTCGCCGGGGGCGACCTGGGTGGCATCGACGATCAGGCGCGACTCCACGCTGGCGTCCCCGTCGTGGATGGCGCCGGCGCCGTAGGCCGACTCGGGCACGTCGAAGGTGGCAAAGGCGGGCGTGGCCGCCAAGACAGTCGCCACGGCGACCAGGGCTGCTGCGATACTCGAGAGAGCTTTCATATGCCTCAAAACGCGAACGCGTTGTAGCCAAGCGACTGCAGGCGCACCAACTCAGTGAGCCCATTGGGCACGACACCTACGCCGTCGAGCAGGGTGGCTCGATCGATGCCCAGCCCCTTCAGGGCGATCTGACAGGCGACGATATGCGCCCCCATCTTCTGGGTCTTGGCGACGGCGTCGGCCAGCTCGCTGCCCTTCTGCAGGGAGTGCAGCGCCTTGCCGTAGACCACGATTTCGACCGTATCGGCCTTCCATGTACCCTGGCCGGAGAGCATCTGGCGGGCGGTCAGAAGCGTGACCTTCAGGTGCCGCGGCGAGCTCACACCGATGGCGGCCTTGTTGGTGGCCTCGTGCTTGGCGGCCTGAACGGGCATGTCGTTGTCGAGGTGCGGGTGCGACGACGCGCAGCCGACGGCGAAGAAGGCGAAAGATGCCACGATGATGGGAACGAGTCGTTTCATGAATCAATCTCCACTG
The DNA here is from genome assembly GCA_963697525.1 of uncultured delta proteobacterium. Classification (GTDB taxonomy): domain Bacteria; phylum Myxococcota_A; class Bradymonadia; order Bradymonadales; family Bradymonadaceae; genus Bradymonas. Next base: position 2,559,364 of record OY969087.1, on the reverse strand, counting down.
GCAGTCCCGCGGCTTTCCATTCGGCAATACCATCGCGCAGCCGGCGCGCGGGGATGCCGGCACGGCGCATTTGTTCGACACATTGGATGGCGGCGATGCAAAACGGCCCCCGGCAGTAGGCGACCACCTCACGGCCTTGGGGCAGCTCGCCCAGGCGCTGCTCGAGCTCGGTATACGGCACCGAGCGCGCCTGGGGGATATGCCCGGCGGCGTATTCTTCGGCCGGGCGCAAATCGAGCAGGACGACCTCGCCGCCGCGCACCTTCTCGAGCAGCTCCGGGCCCACCATATCTGGCAGCAGCGCCGGCTCGTTGGCGTGCTCGCGCATCGCCTCGCGCACCTCGGGCAGGGCCTCGAGCCCCATGTCCCGAAGCGCCAACCACAACGTCAGCGCCGGCTCACTGGCCAGGCTGTAGAAGACGCGCCGTCCCTGTTTGCGCCCGGTGACCAGGTGGGCCTGCTTGAGCACCTTGAGGTGGGCGCTGGTATTGGCCACGCTCTGGTCGAGCTTGTCGGCCAGGTCGTCGACCGATCGCTCGGCCTGTGCCAATAAGTTGAGCACGCGCAGCCGCGTGTCGTTGGACAGCGCCTGGCCGACGGCGGCAAATTGCCGATACAGCTCGGCGGGGAGTTCTTGAATGTCCATGATACTGCCGGGGTGAGGGAGAACGTTCACACGTTCAAACGAACAATTGAACGTTAGATCGTTTTGAAGGGCAGATCAAGGCCGGGTTTTGGGGCGGGGTTGGTTATTTGGGGGGGAAGAGCGGCGTGGTGGGTTGTTGGGCCCCCAACAACCCACCACCTATAAAGCTCAGTCCTTCCTCTGACTGAGCATCATATGGCACACCGGGCAATGCCCGTCGCCCTTGTCCATGGCGGCGTAGTGCACCTTGCCGCCCATATTGCAGTACCAGGCACCCGCCGGAACCTGCTCGGGGTTGACGGCGGGGTCGAGCTTGTTGCCCTCCTTGGTCACCTCCACCAGGGCGAGCTTTTCGGCCTTCTTTTCGGCCGGCTTTTCGTCGGCCTTCTTGGCCTCGGGAGCAGGCTGGGCGGCGGCCGTCGGGGTCGTTTCGTCGGGCGCGGCGGCCTCTTGCTGCTTTTTGCAGGCGCCGGCAAACAACGACAGGCTAAACAGGACGACGAACATCGTTTTGAGCTTCATTCTTGAACTTGCTCCATAGGGTTGGGACTCGAATTGGCACAATGGTGTCGGGTTAATGTTGTATGCCACTGTACGTCAGGCGTTTGTGGCGCAACGACCACCGCTTGGTGAGGTCGAAGATCACGGGGATGACAAACAGCACCAGGATGACGCTGGAGACCATGCCGCCGACCATGGGGATGGCGATGGGCTTCATGACGTCGGAGCCGGTGCCGGTGGCCCACAAAAGCGGGGTCAGGCCGATGAGAGTGGTCGCCGCGGTCATCAGCTTGGGCCGCAGCCGCAGCGCCGCGCCGTCGACGGCGGCCTGGTGGACGTCGTCGGGGCCGATAAGCTCGGCGATACGCTCGGGGCTGGCCTGGTCGGCGTCGAGGCCTTCCTCGACGAGGCGGCGCTCGATGCGCTCGTCGAGGGCCTCGTGCAGATAGAGCAGCATGACCACCCCGGTCTCGACGGCCACGCCGAACAAGGCGATAAAGCCCACCCACACGGCCACCGAGAAGTTGACGTTCATCAGGTACAAAAGCCACACGCCGCCGACCAGGGCGAACGGCACCGACAACATGACCACGATGGAGTCGGAGACATTCCGGAACGTGAAAAAGAGCAGCATGAAGATGATCACCAGCGCCATGGGGATGAGCACCTCCAGGCGGGCGTTGGCGCGCTTCTGGTTCTCGTATTGGCCGCTCCAGGAGTACGAGTAGCCCGGGGGCATCTTCAGCTTGTCGTGCAGCGCCTTGGAGGCCTCGTGGATGAAGCCGCCCATGTCGCGACCGCGCACGTTGAGCAAGACGACGCTGCGAAGGTCACCGTTCTCGGAGTTGATCATCGGCGGGCCTTCCTGCAGCTCGATGTTGGCGACCTGCCCCAGCGGGATCTGCTGGCCGCTCTTGGTGGACACGAGCACCTGGCGAAGCGCGTCGACCGAGTTGCGGTAGTCACGCGCATAGCGCACCCGCACCGGGAAGCGGCTGCGGCCCTCGACGGTGGTGGTCACGGGCATGCCGCCGATGGCCACCTCGATGACCTGGTTGACGTCCTCGACGGTCAGCCCGTAGCGGGCGATGGCGGCGCGGTCGGGCGTGATATTGACGTAGTGGCCGCCGGTGACGCGCTCGGCGTACAGGTCGGCGGCGCCGGGAATGGTGCGCAAGATCTTCTCGGCCTGCAGCGCCAACGTCCCGAGCTTGTCCAGGTCGGGGCCGAAGAATTTGACGCCCACGTCGGTGCGGATGCCCGTGGCCAGCATATTGATGCGGTTGATGATCGGCTGGGTCCACCCGTTGGACAACCCGGGGATCTGCAGCTTGGCGTCGAGCTCGCTGACGATGTCGTTTTTGGTGATGCCCGGGCGCCACTGATCGCGCGGCTTGAGCAACACGATCGTCTCGATCATCGACACCGGGGCAGGGTCGGTGGCGGTGCTGGCGCGGCCGGCCTTGCCGAGCACGTATTTTACCTCGGGCTCGTCGGCGATGATCTTGTCGGTGACCTGCAGGATGCGCTTGGCCTCGGTGACGCTGACGTTGGGAAGGGTGACCGGCATGTACAGGATGCTGCCCTCGTCGAGCGGGGGCATGAACTCGCTGCCGATGGGCTTGACGACCTGGTGGGGCTTGCCGTCGGCGTTTTTGCCCCAGTTCAGCCCGGTCACCAGCGGCACAGTCGTCCCGGCCAGGCCCAGCACCAACAACATGGTGACCACCGGGTGGCGAAGCACCGCGCGCAGCACCGGGGTGTACAGGGCGACGAAGAATTTGGAGATGGGGTTTTTGGACTCCGGGCGAAGCTTGCCGCGCAAAAAGAAGATCAGCAGCACCGGCACCAGCGTGATCGCCAGGATGCTCGCCCCCAGCATCGTCAGCGTCTTGGTCCAGGCCAGCGGCGTAAACAGTTTGCCCTCCTGGCCGGTGAGCATGAACACGGGCACGAAGCTGGTCACGATGATGAGCATGCTGAAAAACAGGGCCGGTCCGACCTGCTGGCAGGCGTGCTTGATGACCGCCTTGCGCTCCTCGGGGCTCGGCGGAGGCGCGTCCGGTGGGCGCTCGGCCAATTTTCGATAGGAGTTCTCCACCATCACGATGGAGGCGTCGACGATGACGCCCACGGCGATGGCGATGCCGCCCAGGCTCATGATGTTGGAGGTGATCCCCATCAGGCGCATGAAGATAAAGCCGATGAGCACGGCCACCGGCAGGGTGAGCACGACCACCAGGGAGCTGCGCACGTGGAACAAGAAGATCAGGATGATCAGGCTGACCACGATGGCCTCCTCGGTGAGGCTGTGGGTGAGCGTGTGCACGCTCTTCATGATCAACTCGCTGCGGTCGTAGGCCGGCTGGATGGTCACCCCGGCGGGCAGGCCGGGCTCGATCTCCTTGATCTTCTTTTTGACCCGGTCGATGACCTGCTTGGCGTTCTCCCCGTAGCGCATGACCACGATGCCGCCGACGGCCTCGCCTTTGCCGTTTTCGTCGAGCAGGCCGCGGCGAAGTTGGGTGCCCAGCTGCACGAAGCCCAGGTCGCCCACGGTCACCGGCACGCCCGTATCGTTGGTCTTGACGACCACCGACTCGATGTCCTTGACGTTCTTGAAGTAGCCCTGCCCGCGCACGAAATACTCGACGTCGGACTGCTCCAAGATCTTGCCGCCGGTGTCGCGGTTGGACGCTTTGACGGCCTTGGCGACCTGCCCGGCGGTCACGCCGTAGGCCTCCAGCTTGGTGGGGTCGAGGTCGATCTGGTACTCCTTGATGAACCCGCCCACCGACGCCACCTCGCTGACCCCTTTGACCGCCTGCAGCTTGTAGCGCACGTAGTAATCCTGCAGCTCGCGCAGCTTGGCGAGGTTCTGCGGATTATCCTTGGAGGTGTGCAGCGTGTACCAGAACACGTGACCCACGCCGGTGCCGTCGGGCCCCAGCGTCGGGGTGACCCCGTCGGGCAGCTCACTCTGGGCGTAGTTGAGCTTCTCGAGCACCCGGCTGCGGGCCCAGTACACGTCGGCGTCGTCGTCGAAGATCACGTAGATCAGGCTGAACCCGAAGAAGCTCGTCGCCCGGATGGCCTTGACCTTGGGGATGCCCTGCAGGTCGACCGACAGCGGGTAGGTGACCTGGTCCTCGATGACCTGTGGGCCGCGCCCGGCCCACTCGGTGTACACGATGACCTGGTTCTCGCTCAGGTCGGGGATGGCGTCGAGCGGGGTATTTTTGACCGACCACACCCCCACGCCGATGGCGATGAGCACGGCGATGATGACCATCAGGGGATTGTCTACGCACCAGTCGATAATTTTGCGAATCATGGCGGGCCTAGGGGTCCAGGGGTCCGGGAACCGCGTTAACTGCGGGGTCTGGGAACTGCGCTAACTGCGAACTGCGTTTGTCACCGCAAAGGCGCGAAGACGCGAAGGAACGGCATGTTTCTTTTTAGTCTTCAGTGCCTTGTCGTTCTTGGCGCCTCTGCGACTTTGCGGTTAATTCGCCGTTCGCTTTTTGCTGTTCTTGTTTTTCGCGCTCGTCGTCTTGTGCTTGAGGTACATGCCGCAGATGGGGCAGGTGCCGTCGCCCTTGTCGTGTTGGACCCAGTGGACCTTGCCGTTCATCGCGCACATCCACATGCCGTCGGGCACGTCGTCGGGCGAGATCATGGGGTCGAATTTCTTGCCCTTTTTGGAGATGTCGTTGGCGGTCAACTCGACGTGGGCGGGGTGGCCGCCCTTGTCGGCGGATTTGTCGCCGGACTTGCCCATGCCGGGCATGTCCATCTTCATGTGATGGCCGCCGCCGGAGCCGCCAAAGGAGTTGAGCTGGACCTCGGAGTCGAGCAAAAACCCGCCGCGATAGGCGACCTTCTCGCCCTTTTTGAGCCCGGAGGTGATGACCAGGTAGTCGTCGGTCTCGCGGCCGACGTCGACGGCGCGCCGCTCGAAGACGTTGTCCTTGACCTCGACGTACACGCTGTTGGTCTTGCCGCCGCGGATGACCGCGGACTTGGGCACGATGAGCTCGGGGGCGGACGGGGCCGCCGACTTGGCGAGCGCCGCGGGCGCAGGCTCGCTCTTGCGCTTGAAGAACACCGAGGCGTACATGCCCGGCTTGAGCTTGCGCTGGGCGTTGTCGAGCTCGACGCGCACCTTCACCGTGCGGGTCTTGGAGTCGAGCACCGGGTGGATGAACGTGACCGTGCCCTCCAGGGACTCGCCGGGGTAGGCGTCGGCGCTCACGCGCACCTTCATGCCCTTGTGGACCGAGCGCAGGTTCTCCTCGTGGACGTCGGCGTTGATCCACACCTTGGACAGGTCGGCGATGTCATACAGCGGCGCACCCTCCTTGACGTATTGGCCCTGGCGCACCTTCAGGTCGGTGATCGTGCCGGCGTTGGGGGCAAAGGCGGTCACCGTCTCCTCGGCCTTGTGGGTCTTGCGCACCCGCGCGATCTGGGCGGGGCGCATGCCCAGAAGTTCCAGGCGCTGTTTGGACGCGCTCGCCAGGGTCTTGTCGCTGCTGTTCAGCGCGACCAGGTACTCCTCCTGGGCGGTCAAAAGCTCCTCGGAGTAGATCTTCATGACCGGCTGGCCCTTTTTGACCACGTCGCCGGTCTCCTTGACCAACAGGTGGTCGATGCGCCCGTCGACCCAGCTCGGGATCGTCGCCAGGCCGTCCTCGTCGTAGGTCACGATGCCCACCGCGCGAATCTCGCTGGCGGCGGGGTCGTTGGTCGCGCCTGGCTTGTCGTGGTCGGCGTCCTTCGCGTCGGGCTCGTCGACCGCGCGCACCTTCGTGGTCTCCACGTTGGCGAGCACGCGCTGAGTGGGGCTCAGGGCGACGCGGCCCACCGCGGCGAGCTCCTGGGGGTCGAGCCCGCCGCCGCTCTTGTGCTTTTTGATGAGCTTCATGCCGCACACCGGGCACGCCCCAGGCTTGTCGGAGACGACCGACGGGTGCATCGGGCAGGTGTAGTAGGTGTCCGAGTCCCCCTTGTCGGCGTGTTGATGACCGGCGGCGCCGGCGCCATTGGCCGCGCTCGCGGCCGGTTCCACGCCGGGGACGCCCCAGATCGAGGCCACCAGCAGTGTGATACCGATGCCGGAGAGCATCGCCAGACCCACGAGGACAGATATTTTCGTTCGATTCATCATTTCTATTTCTCCTCCGGCGCCGAAAGCACCGAAGCTGACCGGGTTCATTGTTTTGCGTTTGCAGCTCCGGGCGCCTCGCCCACGAGCGCCAGGATGACGGCGCGCTGTTTCTTGACGCCGGCGTCGAAGCCGGCCAGCCGGGCGCGCAGATCGACGACGCGCTGCTCGGCCTGGATCCAGTCCTCGTAGCCGGCCTGGCCGGCGCGAAACCCGGCCAGCGCGGCCCTGCGGGTCTGCTCGGCCTGGGGGATGAGCGTCTTGCGGTAGTAGCGCGCCTCGCGCTGGAAGTGGTGCAGCGTGGCCAGGTGCGCGGCGAGCTTGCCGCGAAGGGCCAGGCGAAACTTGGCGATGGCCGAATTCAGCGCGATGACCTGCGCCTGGGCGACGTCCTGGGCGGCGTCGGCGCGATCGTTCGACCAGATGGGGAGGGTCGACTGCACGCCCAGCCCCACAAAGTCGGTGCCGTCGTCCATGCCGTTGTCCTGGGCGGCGCGAAACCGCCAGCCCCCAAAGACCTTCAGGTTCGGGTAGCGCTGCCAATCGGCGGCCTCGGCGCGAACGTTTGCGACCTGCTTTCGCCGCTGCAACGCCTCGACGATAGGCCGGTTTTTCATGCCCTGGTCCACCAGCTTGGCGAGCGCGGGCAGGGCCTGGTCGGCGCGGGCCTCCAGGGTTCCCTGGGCGGCGCTCGTGGGGGGATTGACCGCGCTGCCCGCCGCGCGGTTGAGCCGGGCGTTGAGCAGGGCGACCTTCTGCGGGCGCGTCTGGCGCAACGTGGCGATGCGGTCGTCGATGCGCAAAAGCTGCAAGCGCACGCGCTCGACCTGGGCGACGGTGGCCTTGCCGGTGGGGATGCGCCGTTTGAGCAGCTCGCGAAACTCGCGCAGCGGCTTCTTGGTCGCCTGCAGCGCCTCGATGGTGCGGTCGATGCGGTAGATGTCGTAGTACAGCCCGGCGGCGTCGATGATGAGGTCGACCTGCTCCTCGTCGACCAGCGGCTCGAGCGCCTGGGCCTTGGCCCGCACCTCTTTTTTGAGCGCGCGCAGCTCGCCGGGCCACCACAGCGGCTGGGTGACCATCAACTGAATGCCCGACATCGGGCTGTGGGACAGCCCCGGGTCATTCCACGGGATGCCCTCGGCGGCCAGGCTCACCATGGGGTCGGGCGGCAAGCCCACCCCCGACTCGCGCTGCTTCTCGACCTCGACCTCGTCGCGGCGCTGCTGGACGGCGGGGTGCTTGCCCAGCCCCTCGGCGACCAGAATCGGCGAAGGGCGTGGCCGGCTCGCCGAGCTTCATATTCTGCGCCAGATTGGGCAGGTTGTCGGCCTCGTCGACCGGCTTTTGTTGGGCGCTGGCGGCGCCGGCGACGCTTAGCAGCGCGACGGTCAACAGCGGAATGAGCGGTTTGGTGTTCACGGTGGTGCCTTGCTTGATCGTTGGTACTTTCGAGAGCCGTGGATTTGTCGAGCGGTGACCCTTCCGAGGGTGCGCCTCCTCGAGCGCGCCTTACGGCGCCTCGAGTGGGCTGACCTCCGGTCACCGTTTGGTCATGCGCGTGACCGAGCAAATTGCCAGACCGTGACCGGGGGTAAGCGTAGCGGCCCCTCGGAGGGGTCATCGCTCGTCAAACGCAGGAACTGAGGGGAATGCGCCTCAAATCAAAAGCACGCGATTCAGCAAGTACAACGCTGTGGAGGGAGGCTGCCCGCGCAGCCAAATGGTGGGCGGCGCAGAGGATGCGCGCGCCAGGGACAGACGGTGATGCAGACGGCTCGAAGCCACCGCCGCAGGCATATGCCCCGCGTGGTGGACGCCGCTGGCGAGCACCTCGCCGGCGGGCGCCTTGTGGTCGCGCCGGGCGCGACAGGGGCAGTGCTGCAGGGCGCGCGCCATCCTGCAGTGGCGCGCGGATTGCACGGCATCGTGCACACGACCTTGCTCGCCCATCTTCGCGCAGCAGCATGGCTGGGCGGGCGTCAGCGCCGAGGCGCTGGCCATCGCAAACGTCAGCCCCAGACACACGCTGACCAACAGCGTGAGGATTTTGAGGCCGCGTCGGATGGCGACGCCTGTTTGTGGCATGGTCGAAAACATTATCTGCATCGCATCGTAAAGGGGCCTGCAGATTCCGGCACATTATCGAGCAAGGTGCGTGCCAAATCCTCGATCACCCTCGCACGGCCTCTGGGGCGTGATCGCAGCCGAGCCGACGCGCATTCTGTAGGAATTTCTACAACGGCGACCGCATCGTCTGTAGAATATCCTGCACCTTCCGTTCCGCCTCAATGTAGAATAATCTACAACCGCCCGCTTGTTCATCGTCCAGCCCGCGTCTGGATGTGGGCACGCTCTGTGCAACACGCTCTGTGCAAGGAGAGATGCTTCCCTCGGGCAGCGCTCTGAACCTATGACATCTGGCGAAGACAAGTTGAACGTACGACTCCAAATGGCCAACCCCGACGACATGCAGACGCGTCGGTGGATGCTGGCGGTGGCGATCGCGTTGGCGTTGGTGGTGACGGTATTTCACTACCTGACCAACACCAGCGACATCGAGTTCCACAACGTCTACCGGCGGCTGTACTACATCCCCATCGTGCTGGCGGCGTTCGCCTACGGGCTGCGCGGGGGGGTGGGCGTGGCCGTGGCCACCTGCCTGCTGTACACGCCGCACGCGTTTTTCATGAAGCATGGAAGCCCGTCGCCGACCATCGACAAGGTGCTCGAGATGGTGTTGTACGTGGCCATCGGCGCGCTGACGGGCTGGCTGGTCGAGCAGCAAACGGCGGTGCGCCGGGCGCTGCAGCGCTCGCTGACCGAGCGCGACGCGCTGGAGGCGAGCCTGGTGCGCGCCGGCAAGCTCAGCGCGCTGGGCCAGTTGACCTCGGGGCTGGCCCACGAGATCCGCAACCCCCTGGCCTCGATCATGGGCAGCGCCGAGGCGGTCGTCGCCGAGATCGACGAGGACCACCGCAAATACCGCATGGGCCAGGTGCTGCTCAACGAGATCAACCGGCTCAACGCGGTGGTCTCCGATTTTCTGAAATTCGCTCGCCCGAGCCCGCCGGAGCGCCGCCCGGTGGCCCTGCGGGCGCTGACCGACGAGGTGGTCGAGCTGACCGCCAGCCGGGCGCGCGCCGGCGAGATCAGCGTATCCAACGAGGTGGCCGACGACGCGGTCGTCGAGGGCGATCCCGGCCAGCTCTCCCAGGTCGTGCTCAACCTGGTGCTCAACGCCTACCAGGCGCTCGAAGACGTGAGCCCGCCCCAGGGACGCGAGCTGACGCTGCTCAGCGCGCACCGGTCCATCGCCGGCGGCGAGTTTACGTGCCTGGGTGTGCGCGACAACGGGCCGGGCATCGACGAGGCGCTGCGCGACAAGATCTTCGACCCCTACTTTACGACCAACCAGGAGGGCACCGGCCTGGGCCTGAGCATCTCCAGCCGCATCGTCGAGGCCCACGACGGCTTCCTGGAGGTCGACTGCGACGACGGCACCACGTTTTGGGTGTCTTTGCCCGAGGAACGACCATGAAACCCACCATCCTGCTAGCCGAAGACGACGACAGCCTGCGCGAGGTCATGGCGTTCAACCTGGAGGACGCCGGCTTCCAGGTCCACGCCGTGGCCAATGGTGAGGCCGCGCTGGACGCCTACGACCCCGACGCCATCGACGTGGTCGTCACCGACATCCGCATGCCCGGCATCGACGGCATGGAGCTTTTGGAGCGGCTGCTCGAGCGCGATCCCAGCGCGGTGGTGGTGGTGGTGACCGCCTACGGCAACACCGATCGCGCCCTGGAGGCGATGCGTCGCGGGGCGTTTCACTACGTGGAAAAGCCGGTCAATTCGGGGGCGTTGCAGGCGATTTTGCAAAAGGCCTACGACCATCGCCGGCTCAGCCGAGAGAACGAGCGCCTCAAGGACGGCCGCGGCGCCAAGGCCACCATCATCGCCGCCAGCCCGGCGATGAACGAGGTGTTGCGCCGCGTCGACAAGGTCGCCTCCAGCGGGGCCACCGTGCTCATCGGCGGAGAGTCGGGCACCGGCAAGGAGCTCATCGCCCGCGCGCTGCACGTGCGCAGCGACCGCGCCGACAAGCCCTTCGTGACGGTCAACTGCGCGGCCATCCCCGCCGACCTGCTCGAGAGCGTGCTCTTCGGGCACCAAAAGGGCGCGTTTACCGGGGCCGACAGCGCCTCGACGGGCAAATTCGTCGCCGCCGACGGCGGCACCATCTTCCTCGACGAGATCGCCGAGATGCCCGCTGCCCTGCAATCCAAACTGCTGCGCGTGCTGCAAGAAGGCGAGGTCGACGTGGTCGGCTCGAACAGGCCGGTGCCGGTGGACGTGCGCGTGGTCGCCGCCACCCACCAGGACCTCGAGGCGATGGTGCGCGAGCACCAATTTCGCCAGGACCTGTACTTTCGGCTCAACGTCATCCCGCTGGTGCTACCGCCGCTTCGCCAGCGCCGCGAGGACATCCCGGTGCTGTTTCGCTTCTTCTTGCGCCGCCACAGCGACCAGCCCATCGGCGTCGACCGCGCCGTCGACGAGATCCTGCTGGGCTACGACTGGCCGGGCAACGTGCGCGAGCTGGAGAATATGGTCGAGCGCATGGTGCTGTTGCGCGACGGCGAGCGCATCACCCTGGCGGACGTGCCCGCGGCGCTTCGCGGCCGCACGCCGCCGGCCGGCCCGGCGCCGACGGGCCCCCTTCCGTTTCGGCTGCCCGACGACGGCCTGGACCTGATGGAGCTCGAAAAGAGCGTCATCCTGGCCGCGCTGGCCAAGCACGACGGCAACCAGTCGGCGACGGCGCGCTATTTGAACATCCCGCGCCATGTGCTGTTGTATCGGTTGGAGAAGTTCGAGGCGAACGAGACGTGATTTCGCTGATCCGCTGATTCGCTGATTCGCCGGCTAAGTTCATGCACGAGGATCTTGTGGTTAGTGAGGCCCCCCCTCAACCTCGCGCTAAACTGCGCGCTCGGTAGCTCCCCCAAGGGTGAGCAGCCCCTTCGTGTTTGCGACACTCCTGGTTCGCGTCGAAAACCAACCACGTAACGAGCACGAAGAAGCTTCTTCCCCCGGGGGAAGTGCCTCGCGCGCAGTCACAGCGCGAGGCGAAGGGGGTCGCCGACAACCAACCACGTGACAAATACACTGACATAAGTGACAGAATATGACACAATGTTCTGTCATATTCTGTCAACCACGTTCTGCGGCGTCCCCGCCAGGAATGCTTCGATATTATCGACGGTGGTGTCCAGGATGCGCTCGATGGCCTCGCGGGTGTTGAATGCGCTGTGGGGGGTGAGGATGACGTTGCGCATGCGCAGCAAGACGTGGTCGGCCAGGAGCATCTGAAGGTCGTGGGTCTCGCGGAAAATGCGGTGCAAGAGCTGGGCCTCCTCGCGGATGGCCGGCTCCTCGGGGAGCACGTCGAGGCCGGCGGCGGCGAGCTTGCCGTTGGACAGGGCGAAGAGCATGGACTCGACGTCGACGATGGGGCCGCGGGCGGTGTTGATGAGCACGACCCCGTCTTTCATCGTGGCGAACTCGGCCTCGCCGATCATCCCGCGGGTATGCTCATTGAGCGGCACGTGCAGCGTGACGACGTCCGAGCGGCGCAGCAGCTCGTCGAAGTCGACGTAGCGAAAGCCCAGCCGCTCGGCGAGCGCGGCGTCGGGGTGGACGTCGAAGGCGACGACCTCCATGCGAAAGCCGCGGGCGATCTCGATGACGTGCCGGCCAATATCGCCGGTGCCGACCACCCCGAGGGTCTTGCCGAGCAGGTCGAAGCCGCGCAGCCCCTGCTGGGAGAAGTCGCCGCGGCGGGTGCGGTCGACGGCCTCGACGATGTGGTGGCTGATGGTCAAGAGCAGCGCGAACACGTGCTCGGCGACGGTGTTGGTGCCGTAGGTGGGCACGTTGCACACCGTGATGCCGCGCTCGCGGCAGCACGCCACATCGATGTGGTCGAAGCCGGTCGAGCGCGTGGCCACGAGCTCGAGGCGCTCGAGTTTGGCGAGCACCTCGGCGTCGAGCTCGGAGTAGATGAACACGCTGACGATGTCGGCGTCGGCGTAGGCGTCGACGTTGTCGTGAGTCAGCGGGCGGTCCGAGCACACGATGTGGTGCTCGCCGGAGAGCCGGTCGAACGCCCGGCGCTCCCAGGGCTCGGCTTCGAAGATGCAGATTTTCATGACGACTCCCGGGATCGATGAGATTCCCGGATAACCTGCACGCTGCCCAGCCGAATACAAGTCCCGCGCCGCAGGCGCCACGCCCCCTGCCTCACGTGATCCAGATCATGGTGTGTTCTGCTCGAGCGGCTACAACTAAGTGTCAGCCCTGCTCGACTCCCCAGGACACGCCGTGATGCTCACCGACATCCCCGCTGCCGACTCGCTCACCTACACCGCGCAGGTGGCCGAGGCGACCGACCACATCTACCCGAAGATCCGCCACCTGGTCACCGAGGCCGAGTGGCAGCTATATGCGCCGCTCATCGAGGCGATCAACCGGCTCAAACGCCGGCGCAACGCGGTGGTGCTGGCGCATAATTACCAGGCCTCGGAGGTGTTCTACGGGATCAGCGACTTCACGGGCGACTCGCTGGGTCTGGCGCGCCAGGCCGCGGAGTCGCGCGCCGAGGTCATCGTAATGTGCGGGGTGCATTTCATGGCCGAGACGGCCAAATTACTCAACCCCGAGCAGATCGTGCTCATCCCCGACCCGCAGGCGGGCTGCTCGCTGGCCGAGTCGATCACCGCCGCGGACGTGCGCGCGTTGCGCCGCCAGTATCCGGGTGTGCCGGTGGTCACCTACGTGAACACCTCCGCCGAGGTCAAAGCCGAGTGCGACGTCTGCTGCACCTCGTCGAACGCGGTCGACGTGGTCGAATCGCTGGGCGTCGAGAGGGTGATCTTTTTGCCCGACGGGCACCTGGCGCGCTACGTCGCCGAGCAGACCGACGTCGACATCATCGACTGGAGGGGCGTGTGCATCGTGCACGACGCCTTCGAGGTGGGCGACATGCGTGCGCTTCGCCTCCAGCACCCGGGCATTCGGGTGGCCGTGCATCCGGAGTGCGCCGAGGACGTCCAGCGCGAGGCCGACGTGGTCGGCTCGACCTCCCAGCTCGCCGGCTACATCGATCGGGAGCGCCCCGACAAGATCGCGCTGATCACCGAGTGCACCATGAGCGACAACTTGAGCGCGGCGTTCCCCGAGACCGAGTTCATCCAGCCGTGCTCGCTGTGCCCATACATGAAAAAAATCACCCTGACCAAGGTCTACGAATCGCTGCGCACGCTCGAGCCGCGCGTGGAGATTCCCGAAGCCGTCGCCCAGCGGGCCCGAGGGGCCCTGGCGCGCATGCTCGCGGTCTGAGAGGACACCCACCATGACCGATACACCGATTCATCACACCCAGGTGCTCGTCATCGGCGCCGGCCTGGCGGGCATGCAGGTCGCGCTCAATCTCGGCGAGCGCCGGGTCACGCTGGTCACCTCCGGCGAGCTCGGCTCGGCGGGCGCCAGCCCGCGGGCCAAGGGGGGCATCGCGGTGCCGGTGAGCGCCTCCGACCACCCGCGGCTGCACGCCGCCGACACGATGAATTGCGGCGCGGGCCTCTGCCACGACCGCGCGGTGCAGGTGGCCACCGAGGAGGGCTACCGGCGCTTGCGCGGGCTGGTCGACCTGGGCGTGGAGTTCGACCGCGCCGACACCGGCGCGCTCGCGCTGGGTCGGGAAGCGGCGCACTCGCGCCGGCGCATCGTGCGCGCCGGCGGCGACCGCACGGGCGCGGCGGTGTGCGCGACGGTGGCCGCGCAGCTTCGCGGCGACGAGCGCATCACCCTCGTCGAAAACCGGCGCGCGGTGGCGCTGATCTGCGACGACTCCCAAGGCGCTCGACGCGTCCGCGGCGCCTGGCTAGTCGACGCCGACGGCCACCTCGAGGCCGTCCTCGCCAAGGCGACCGTGCTGGCGACTGGTGGGCTGGGCCAGCTATACGCCTACACCTCCAACCCGCTGGAGGCCCGCGGCGAGGGCCTGCTCCTCGCCCAGCAGGCCGGCGCCGAGCTGGTCGACCTGGAGTTCGTCCAATTTCACCCCACGGCCCTGGCCACCGCCGCCAAGCCGCTGCCGCTGCTCAGCGAGGCCATCCGCGGTGAGGGCGCCATCCTGGTCGATGACACCGGCGAGCGCTTCATGATCGCCGAGCACGAGCTCGCCGAGCTCGCCCCGCGCGACGTCGTCGCCCGGGCGATCTGGCGGCGACGCCAGCGCGGCCACGAAGTCTTTTTGGACGTGCGCGCCATCGACGACTTCGCCCGGCGGTTTCCGGCGGCGTTCGCCGATTGCCGCGCGCACGGCCTCGCCCCCGACCGCGAGCGTCTGCCGGTCGTACCGGTGGCGCACTATCATATGGGCGGTGTGGCGGTCGATCTGGACGGACGCACCTCGGTCGACGGGCTGTGGGCCTGCGGGGAGGTCGCCGCCACCGGGCTGCACGGGGCCAATCGACTGGCGAGCAACTCGCTTTTGGAGGCGATGGTCTTCGGCGCGCGCGCCGGCACGTCGGTCGCCGACGCGCTCGACGCCACTGCTCGCTCGGCCGCGCCGTTTTCCGCCCCACCAAGGCTCGCGCGTCCGAGCGCCCGGGTGGCCGGCCGGGTCGACGCCGACGTCCTCGCCCAGGTCCAGGCGATCATGTGGCACGACGTCGGGCTGACACGCAGCGCGGCCGGCCTCGAGCGGGCGCTGGGCGAGCTGGATGCGCTGGCTCAGGAGCACCCGGCCGACCAGCCCAGCGGCGCGCTCATCTCGTTGGCCAGCCTCATCGCGCTGGCCGCGTTGCGCCGCCAGGAGAGCCGCGGGGCGCATTATCGCGAGGATTTTCCGGATGCCCGCGACGCCTGGCGGCGACGGCTGGTATTTTCCGACGACGGGCTCATCACCGAGAGCCCTTGCTTGCCGAGAGGCCCCTCCGTCTCCGGCTAGAGAACCCGAGGTTTTACCTTTCCTTCCCCGCGGACTTCTCCCGCACGGAGGGACCCCTCGGCAAGCAAGGGAGCTCAACATCACCAAGACCCGCGCCTCCGCGCCTCCGCTCCAAGACCCGCGCCGCAGGCGCCAAGACCATGACCAACATCGCAATCATCGGGGCCGGCGTCGCCGGCCTGGGCATCGGCTGGCGGCTCGCAAGTCGCGGCCACGACGTGCACATCTTCGACAAGGGCGACGTCGGAAGCGGCGCCAGTCGTGCCGCCGCCGGCATGCTCGCCCCCACCTCCGAGGTCAAATTCGGCGAGGGCGCGCTGCTGCGCCTGCAACGCGAAAGCCTCGAACGCTTCGCCGCGTTCGCCGGCGAATTGGAGGAGCTGACGGGCCGGGATGTCGACTACCGCGACCACGGCTCACTGGCCGTCGCCCTCGAGCCCGACGACACCGCCGCGCTCGACCGGGTGTGGCGCTACCAGCGCGCGCTCGGCCTGGACGCCCAGCGCCTGGGCGCCGACGAGGCGCGCGCGCTCGAGCCGCACCTGTCACCCACGCTGCACAGCGCCGTGCTGTGCCCGGGCGACCATCAGGTCGACGCCTGGAAGCTCGTCGACGCCCTGGCCGCCGCCTTCGCTGCCGCCGGCGGCGTGGTACACACCCGCACCGGCGTCACCGAGGTCGAGCACCAGGGCGGCCGCGTGCGCGGCTTACGGCTGGCCGACGGCAGCCGCGTCGATGCCGACGCCGTCGTGGTCGCCGCCGGCGCGTGGAGCGGCACCATTCTGGGCATCCCCGAGCTCGACCGCTGCGTGATTCGCCCGGTCAAGGGTCAGGCGCTTTGCCTGGTCGCTCCCCGCGAGCCGCTGTGTACCCGGGTTATCCGCGCCCCCGACGCCTACCTCGCCCCCAAAGCCGACGGCAGCATCGTGGTGGGCGCGACCATGGAGGAGCGCGGCTTCGACAAGTCCGTGACCGCCGGGGGCATCTTCGAGCTTTTGCGCGGCGCGTGGCGCGTCCTTCCGGGCGTCTACGACCTGGAGTTGCGCGATATGTGGACGGGGTTTCGGCCGATGAGCCTCGACGACGCGCCCCTGCTGGGGCCGTCGCAGGTCGACGGGCTGTGGCTGGCCACCGGCCACGGCCGCCACGGCATCCTGCTGTCGGCGATCACCGCCGAGGTGATCAGCCGCGCGGTCGACACGGGGCGCATCGACGAGGCCTACGCGGCGTTTTCGCCGCGGCGGTTTGGGTGACGAACGATCGACCGCGTTGCCGATCGACGAACGTCAATCTTAATTGTGGACATGGGCGGGGTAGCCCCCAGGTTCGATCAATGATCGCCGCCGCAGTAGCTACACGGCCAATCTGGGAGCTTTGAGCGGTTGGCGGCGCGCGAACGAGCGTATCACCCCCTTTCCCCCACGGTGGCGGGCGCCTTTTTCGGTGCCAGATCCTTCCAGGTCTGGCTTGCCGCAGCGCGTGCGCTGCGGCGGGACGCCTTGGAGGGACATTGGCATCGACGGCGTCCGCGTTTGCCCGCAGGGACGCCGTCACTCTTTCTTGGGGATCAGGATATGAAAAGTCGTTCGGTAGGTCGATCCCTCAGCCGTGGCCGGATGCCGGAGCCGGGACCGGATGCCGGAGCCGGGGCCGGATGCCGGAGCCGGGACCGGAGCCGTGGCCGGGACCGGATGCCGGAGCCGGGACCGGATGCCGTGGCCGGGACCGGATGCCGGAGCCGTGGCCGGGACCGGATGCCGGAGCCGTGGCCGGATGCCGGAGCCGGGACCGGATGCCGTGGCCGGGACCGGATGCCGGAGCCGGGACCGGAGCCGTGGCCGGGACCGGATGCCGGAGCCGGGACCGGATGCCGGAGCCGGGACCGGAGCCGTGGCCGGGACCGGATGCCGGAGCCGGGACCGGAGCCGTGGCCGGGACCGGATGCCGGAGCCGTGGCCGGAAGCCGGAGCCGGGACCGGATGCCGGAGCCGTGGCCGGAAGCCGGAGCCGTGACCGGAGCCGTGGCCGGGACCGGAGCCGTGGCCGGATGCCGGAGCCGGCCGTCGGCTCGGCGCGCTGCGCGCGCCTTGTAGGGAGGGGGAGAAGCCGATTCTGGCTAGCCTCCGATCTAGGCGTCCTGTGGGACAAGCCACGCGGGGGCGCTAACTGCGAAAAAGATCTGAGGCCCAATCGCTGAGCGAACCTGGGGTAGCACCCCCGTGGTCGACGTGCATCTTCTGAACGAATGGGCGTGTCGAGACGTGGGCGTAACGACCAGTGTCCAGAACGTGGAACCTCGACCACCGGCGTGAAAGCCGGCCTATTTTCACAATTAAGATTGATTCGTGTGTAAGAAGTTGGACCGAGCCTCGGCGAGTTGATTTTTTGCGGGCTCGAAGCCGACAACCGCAGGCGATGCAGCGCATCGTCGAGGATTGGCGGCGAAGAGGCCGTGAAAATCAGCCGCCGACGGCGACGGGAGATTTCTTACACACGAATCAAGATTAGAGGCTTCGAGGTTGGCGGCGATGGGTAGGTCGTGGATAGCTCAATCACGTCACTCAGCCCGACCCGAACGCCTTGACCCGCGGCCACACGTGCAGCGCGAAGCACACTGCCGCGGCGGCCTGGATACCAAACGCCACCGTGGCCACGGCGCCAAAGAGCGAGGCTGCGCAGCCGACCAGCGTGCCCATGTTGACCAGCACCAGCGCGGCGATGGCCAGCGCGTCGTTGCCGCGACTGGTGCCGCCGCGGAATTTGGGCAAGATCCAGTAGGCCACGCCGATGACCAACTGGATGGTCCAGCCGAAGAGCATCACGTGGAAGTGCACCGGCAGCCAGCGGCCGGCGTGGGGCAAAAACGCCACGCCCTTATTGGCCAGCATCAGCGCGCCGGCGGTGATGCCCACGCCGAAGTACACGCAGGCCAGGCGGATGGCCCACACGGAGAGGGTCGGCATCATGAGGCGGCCTCCTTTTTGGAGGTGCGCCGCGACTTCTTGCGCGAGCGCTTGCCCTTGATGCGCCCCCAGATATTGACCAGAAAGGCCATGCCGCCAACCCACTGCAGCACGGCCGAGACGATCAGCCCCGCGCTCCAGGCGGTGTGCCAGCCGGCCTGCGAGCCGCCGAGCAGCAGGCCGGGCTCGGCCACGGCGCGCACGAGCAAGCCGACGTTGAGGCAGACCAGCGCCACCCACGACAGCCACTCGCGCCCGCGGGGCTGCTCTTTGGTCCACTTGGGGAACAGCCACAGGGCCACGCCGATGATGATCTGGGTGATCCAGCCGACTACGAACAGGTGCAGGTACGTCGGCAGAAGCGCCACCTCCCAGCTCGCCCCCGCCCACGCCATGGCGATGCCGCAGCCGAGGGCGGCGACGAAGTAGATCAGGCCGAGTTTTAAAAACAGCCGGCTGACGGTGGGCATCGTTCGGAAATTGAAGAGGGGAGTGGTGCTTGAGGAAACGTGCGAGGCGGTCGACCGAAGGTGAGTACCGGGCCAGGACTTGGAGTTCGGTCGACCACCCGTGCACTGAGATAAGTTATACAAACATCTGAGCTGGCCGACATGATGTGGATCATGTTGGGGCGAAAAAAGCGCGATTTAGCCGATCAATTGGTGCAACAGCGCGCCCACGGCGAACAAGGGCAGGGTCGCGAGGCTGGACAAAAACACCCGCCGGCCCCAGGTGCTGACGTCGGCGTAGTCGACCTTGCGCACCACGTTGGTCATGGGGCCGACGGTGCCCAGAAGCGCGGCCACCATAAACGGCCAGCCCACCTGGGCCAGAAACGGCAGCGCGACCACCGACACCAGCGTGCACACCGCGCTCAAGCGCATGAGCAAGACGGTGCGCCGGTAGCCGGCCGGTGACGGGGCGATCTTGAGACCGGCGTTGCGGTAGTCGGAGGCGCGAAATAGCGCGATCCCCAAAAAATGAGGCATTTGCCACCAGAACATCACCGAGAAGAACGCCACCGCGCCCACGCCCAGGTGGCCGGTGGCCGCCGTCCACCCCATCGCCGGCGGCAGCGCCCCGGCGATGCCGCCCAGCGGCACCGCCCAGAAGGTGCGGCGCTTCAGCGGGGTGTACACGAAGGCATAGATGACGGTGGCGAGCAGGCCGAGCACGGCGCTGACGGCGTTGACGCACACCCCCAGCAGCAACATGCCGGCGGTGATCGACAGGATGCCCAGCAGCACGCCCTCGTAGGGTTCGAGGCGCCCGGCGGGCAGCGGTCGGGTGGAGGTGCGCTTCATGAACGCGTCGGTGTCGCGCTCGAGCACCTGGTTGAACGCGCCGCTGCCGGCGACCAGCAGGCCCGTGCCCACCAGCGCGGCCACCGCCGTCTGCATGGACACCGCCTCCGGGGCCAGCCATAGGCCGGCGGCGGCGGTCATCACGTTGCTGATGACGATGCCCGGCTTGGTCAGCCGGAGGTAGTCGCGGGGGCGGGAGATTGTGGTTGTCTGCTGTGTCGTTGCCATCAGTGTACTCTTCTGCTTGTCGGGGCGGCCTCGGCCAGGCGCGAGGTCACCTCCAACAGAGAGTACCTTACGCCAGCGCCGGCCTCGCCACAAACACCGCCAGCACCGCGATCACCAGGACCAAAATGCCGGTCACCATGCCCAGCCACTTGGCGGCGCGCCGCAGGCGCTCGGCCTGTGCGGTGCCGGGCTCGACGCCCGAGGCGCGCGGGCCGATATACCAGTCGTGAACGCCGCTGACCACCAGCATCGTGGCCACGGCCATCAATTTGTAGCCCAGCAGGCGAGTGCGCGCCGTGTGGAAGAACGTCAAATCGAGCACATTGTTCCAGGTCGCGCCCCAGGCATGGGCCATATAGGCGCCGGTGAGCACCAGCAACGTCAGGCAGCTCCAGCCCACGGTGCGAAACCGCAGGCCCACCCGCGAGGTCACCAGCGCGCGGGTGGACTCATCCAGCCCGCGGGCCGCCGGCAGGGCGACCATGCCCATGAATAACACGCCGCCGACCCAGGTGATCGCCGCCAGCACATGCACCGTGACTGCTACGCTATACATCATGAGGTCATCCTCGCCGGGCGTCGGCTCTCGGTCGCACCAAGATGGGTACGTAGTGGACCAGATAAACCACAAAAGCCAGCGCGAACAAGCTTCCCGAGGCGACGATCAGCGCCAGGTAATGCGACGGCCACACGATCGGCAGGATCGTGCGCGTCAGCGCGGCCAGGCCCATGGCCGCAAACGCCCAGGCGATCGGCCGGGCGACGTGCAGCGGCCGGCCGGTGTGGCCCAAGGCCACGCGCGCCATCATGCCCAGCGTGAGCATGCCGATGGCGCCCACCGTCAACGCGTGGGTGCCCAGCGAATCGGGCACCCGCGGCACGAACACGGCCACGGCGCGCAACAAAAAGCCCACCGCCAACCAGGCGTGGCCGACGTGGAGCACCCACAAGATGGGCTTGTCCCAGGTCTGCTGGACGCCCCAGCGCCACTGCCGGGCGATGATCGCCAGGCCGGCGACGGCGCCGACCGCGCCGGTGGCCCAGGCCACCGGCCAGATGATCCTCAACACAATGGTGGCCAGCGCCGCGCCAAAGACAAGCCGTTCGATGAATTTATTGGAGTGGATCTGCCCGCCACCGGTGGCGTTGCGGGTAAAGGCGGGGATGATCCGTCCGCCGATGACCAGCGTGATCACCACGATCATGTCCAGGGCGAACAGCAGCGCGGTGCGCGAGACGTCGGCGATGGCGCCCATCGCCGACAGGTGCATCGCCCAGTCGGCGCTCCACAACAGGGCGAGGACGCCCAAAAACTTGAAGTTGCGCCGGTTGCGCGCCTGCACCATCGGCCGGCCGATGGCCACGGCCAGGGCGGGTAAAAACGCCAGGTCGGCGCCGGCGACCAGCCAGGCGGGGAGCTCGCCCGACCAGATCATCGCCGCCCGCCCGGCGACCCACACGGCGCAAAGCGCCGCCAGCCAGCCGCCCTCGGCGGTCGGCCGGCGCGTCCAGTTGCTGACCGCGGTCAACAAAAACCCCGCCACCACGGCCACGGCGAAGCCGAAGACCATCTCGTGGCCATGCCACACCGCCGGCGCCCAGTACGCCCCGGCGTCGAAGTGGCCGGTGTAGGTCAGCAGCCAAAGCGGCAGAAAGCCCGCGGCGAAGCCCGCCGCGAGCACGAAGAAGGGGCGAAACCCCTTGGAGAACAACGCGGGTGTGTCAGACATCGATCAAACCTCGTCGGTGGGCGCGTGGACCCGCGCCTCCATGCGCGACAGAAAGAGGCGCTCGTGGCGGCTGTGAGCGCTGAGGTGCTCGCGCAGCGCGCGCACCCGCGCCAGCAGCGGGGAGACATGGACGTCGAGCCCGTCGGCGGCGCGCCCAAAGAGGGCCCACAGCTCGTCGAGCTCGGCCTGCAACTGGCGGTGCTCCTCCAAGATCTCGGCCAGCTCCCGGCGCCCGTCCTCGCCGGCGACCTGCTCGGCCTGCGGGAAGATCTCCGACTCCTCCTCCTGAATATGCCCGCCGAGCTCGTCGGTGAACGAGCGGGCAAACGACACCAGCTCCTCCAAGATCAGCTCGTGGTCGTCGGCACCGTCGGCCAACCCGTCGAGGTGAGCCTCGATGTCGTCGAGCAACCAGATGAGCCGAGTATGCCCGTGGGCCATCTCGGTGCGTGAGGGCTCGCCGAACGGCGCGCTGCGCGCGGCCTGTCGCTCGTTCATGAGGATCTCCGAAGTGTGGGGAAGAAAGACCATGGCCCGGCCTGCCGGATACGTGTCCGGCTCGATGCGATGATTGTAATGGCGCCCGGCGGCGAGAATATGACCTAGATCACACCGATGGCATATGGCTTGCTTACCTGCTCGGGCGGCCCGTGGGCCCGGCCGCCGCTGTCGGCGCCGCTCAAGCACCCGTACTTGGACCCGGAAGGACCGATGAGTAAAATCGAAAAGCTGCGTGAAATTCCCATGTTCGAATCCGTCGCCGCCACCACCCTCGAGCCGCTGGCGACGTATTTCGTCGCCCGTCGCTACGAGCGCGGCGAGGTGCTGTGGCAGCAGGGAAGCGCCGCCCATAATTTCACCTTTATCACCCAGGGCAAGGTCAAGATCATCAAGTTCCGCAACGACGGCCGGGAGACCACGCTGGGGATCTTCAGCGACGGCGACCCCATCGGCCAGATCGCCGTGTATCAGCGCATGGACTACCCGGCGAGCGCGGTGGCGCTCGATGACACCGAGCTGCTGCAGATCCACCGCGACCACTTCTACGGCACCCTCAAGCATGACGCCGAGCTGCTCGAGGCGGTGATCAACGCGATGATGCGGCGCAACCATCACCTGGTCCAGCGCATCCACGAGCTGGCCACCGATTGCGCCGAGCAGCGCCTGGCGATGCTCTTCGTCAAGTTCAGCGAGAAGATGGGCCGGCGCACTCGCCTGGACGACGACTCCATGGGTATCTACATCGACCTGCCGCTGTCGCGCCGCGACATCGCCGAGCTGATCAACACCCGGGTGGAGACGGCCATCCGCATCATGAGCCGGTGGAATAAGTCCGGGCCGGTGCGCACCGAGAAGACCGGGTTTTTGATCGTCGACCCCGCCCGGCTCGACGCCATCGCCACCGAATTTGCCTGAGCGACCCGCGGCAAAACTTGCCGCGAGGCACGCAAACGCGCAAAGTTTGCGCTGCCCCTCCGACGCCCCCACCGATGCTTTACGCAAAAATTTCGCAAAACAGCCCCCGTTTGACGCCAATTCTGCGGGGATGGGCGTCGGTTTCCTCGTCAAGAAACGAGCTTTGGCACGCCCTTCGCAATACTCGTTCCCGTCCGACACCGACATGCAGTCGGCGCCCCATCGACCTGAGGAGGTCACCCATGTTTGCTCGTTTCATGAATACATCGTCGCGCTGGCGGCTGGGCTCGCTGCTCGTGGTCAGCCTGGCCAGCCTGTCGCTCAGTGCCTGCACCGCCAAGAAAGCCACCAGCACGCCCGTGGCGACCGCCCCCGCCGACGCCAACGTGCGCGCGTTTACGCTGCAGGCCTACCTGACTGGCTACAAGGGCGTGGGCGGGGCCATCGACGGCAAGGTCAACCCCGAGCTCGACGTCCACGCCGGCGATAAGGTCGAGATCACGGTCATCGACAAGGAAACGATGGCCCACGACCTCACCCTGGAGAAGGCCGGGGTCAAGACGACCACGTTGACCAAGCCGGGGGCCAAAGACACGGTCACCTTTACCGCCAAGGCCAACGACACCTACTTCTGCTCGATGCCCGGCCACCGCCAGGCAGGCATGGAGGGCAAGATCGTGGTCACCGGCGCCCAGGCGCCCAAGGTCGCCAGCACCGCGCCGGCGCGCGACGGGCTGTTTCCCCACAGCACCCACACCTTGAAGCCGGCCCAACCGGTGACCCTCGACGAGATCAGCCGCGACCCGTCGGACATCCCTGCGCCCATCGAGCGCCGCCAGAACAAGACCGTGGAGTTCACCATCAAGACCAAGGAGGTCGTCGCCCAGATCGACGACGGCACCACCTACAAGTTGTGGACATACAACGGAAAGATCCCCGGTCCGTTTTTGCGGGTCAAACAGGGCGATACGGTCGTCATCCACCTGGATAACGCCCCCAACAGCCTGATGTCGCACAGCATCGACTTTCACGCGGTGACCGGCCCCGGCGGCGGCGCGGCGGTGCTGCAGACCCCGCCCGGCCAGCGACGCACCCTGAAGTTCAAGGCGCTGCATCCGGGCCTGTTCGTCTACCACTGCGCCACGCCCCACATCGCCACCCACCTGGCCCACGGCATGTTCGGCATGATCCTGGTCGAGCCCAAACAGGGGCTTCCCAAGGTCGACCACGAGTATTACGTGATGCAGGCCGAGTACTACACCACCGCCCCGGCGGGCACCCGCGGCAACCAGGTCGACGACGACGACCGGCTGCTCGAGGAGATGCCCACCTACGTGGTGTACAACGGGCGGGTGGGTTCGCTGACCGGGGACCGCGCCATGAGCGCCAAGGTGGGCCAGACGGTGCGCCTGTACTTCGGGGTGGCCGGCCCGGACAAACCCAGCGCCTTCCACATGATCGGCGAGATGTTCGACCGCCTGTATCCCAACGGCAGCCTGGAAGACCCGCCCGAGCACGGCGTGCAGACCACGCTGGTGCCCCCGGGGGACTCGGCCATCGCCGAGTTCAAGGTCGACTATCCCGGCAAGTACCTGCTGGTCGACCACGCCTTGAGCCGGCTGGACAAAGGGGCGATGGGTGTGCTGAAGGTGACCGGGCCGGCCGACCCGTCGATCTACCAGAGCATGGACGGGCCGACCCCGGCGGCCCACTGACCCCGCCCCACCCCACCGTAACCCCCTCGTTTTTCTACAAAATCACCGCCGGCGGCCGATCACGGCGCCGGCGGTGCCCCATCAATCTTTTGTTAAAGTGCCTCGGCAGATCCTGCCGCTGCTGGCGCCTAACGCGGGTGTAATTTTTCACCGGCGTTGTTGGGTATCTCCAACTTGACCCGGCGGCTGTGCTGACTACGCATTTGTAGCAGACTGTTGCGGCCCCATATGCCCAGTTTTATTCGGCCCAGTGCATCCAGCGGGGGAACTCCCACCGAGCGGCCGCGCTGGGCAAAGGGGCCACGGGGGAGCATCACCGATGCAGTGACACAATCCAGCCGTAGTCGAACAACGTTGTTGGCCAGCACCGGCAGGCGCTGCCCTTGTGCCTCGCCCGCGGGGCTGGCCCGGCAACACGAACACACTTGTCCAAGAGACCGCCCACGCGACAGCGAGCGGCTCGGGCACGGTTCTGGGGGGAATCGAGACCACGCGAACCACATTGACGTTGACTGGAAGTTGCACCTTATCCGTGAGGTCCATGGCTTAGGGTCGGGAGTCTACCCGGGGCGCTTTGCGCCGGGCTCGCCCCCGATGCGCCGGCCAGCCTCATCACCTGGAGGTCAAGCTTATGAGTGAAGCCAAGCGAAATCAGCCATCCCGTGACGCCTATGAAGACGCCCTGCCCGACGGGGGGACTGGACGGGATGACGATGCCTGTCAAACGGCGCTGTTGGAGGCCAAGAAGTTATGGTCGTCGGTGACCATCTCGGCGGACACCGACCCGCTGTCCGCCTACCTCAATCGGCTCAATCATCTGGAACCGCTGCCCTCCGAGACCCAGCAAGAGCTGGCGGTGCGCTATCTGGAGAATGATGACGAGGAGGCGGCCAAGCTGCTGATCCTGACCAACCTGCGCCTGGTGGTCAAACTGGCCAAGGAGTACCAGCGGCGCAAGACCGACCTGCTCGAGCTCATCCAGCAGGGCAACCTGGGGCTGAGCGAGGCGCTGACGCGCTACGACCCCTACCGGGGGGTCAAGTTCACCAGCTACGCCCAGTATTGGATCCGGGCGATGATCCTCAACTACCTGATGAACTACACCCACCCGGTGCGCATCGGGGGATCGCGGGCGGGCCGAAAGCTGTTTTACAACCTCAAGAAAGCCCGGCGCGCCCTGATGCAAAACGGCCACAAGCCCACCGCCGAGCGCGTCGCCCAATACCTGGACGTCAAGCAAGAGGAGGTCGTGCGCGTGGCCGCCCAGCTGGACGCGCCGCCGGTGTACCTGGACGCCGAGGCGCCGGGCCACGAGGACACCACCGTCGGCGAGTTGATGGAGGCCGAGTCCGCCGATCCGGAGACCGCGGCGGCCGAATACGACCTGGCCAGCCAGATCCGCGCGGTCATCGCCGACTTCGGCGACGGCATCGACGACGAGCGCAAATCGGCCATCTGGGCCGAGCGCATGATCGCCGACGACGCCAAGACCCTGGCCGAGCTCGGCGAGGAGTGGGGCGTCTCCAAGGAGCGCATCCGCCAGATCGAGGTGGGCATGCGCGAGGACTTTCGCACCTTTTTGGTCGAGCGGCTGGGCGATGACGTCAAGCTGGAGTGGTTGAAGTCGCCGTGATGGTGGGCGCGGGGGTCGACTTGACCCCCGCGTGTCCGTTCATACCCCTTGTGGTCAGGGAGACCAACGACACACCACGCCTCGGGGGAGGACTATGAGCCAGACACACCAGTCGTCTACACAACCCAACTACCTGGTAGCGCTGCCCGACAGGCCGGCAGCAAGCGGCGGGGCGTACGCCGAGGCGCTGTTGGAGGCCAAAAAACTGTGGTCGTCGGTGTCACTGTCCGCCGACACCGACCCGCTGACCGCCTATCTGAACCGGCTCAACCACCTCGAGCCGCTGCCGTCGGACGCCCAGCAACAACTGGCCGAGCGCTTCGTGACCGACGCCGACCAGCAGGCCGCCAAGCTGTTGATCCTGACCAACCTGCGCCTGGTGGTCAAGCTGGCCAAGGAATACCAGCGCCGCCACACCGACCTGCTCGAGCTCATCCAGCAGGGCAACCTGGGGCTGAGCGAGGCGCTGACGCGCTACGACCCCTACCGGGGGGTCAAGTTCACCAGCTACGCCCAGTATTGGATCCGGGCGATGATCCTCAACTACCTGATGAACTACACCCACCCGGTGCGCATCGGGGGATCGCGCGCGGGCCGCAAGCTGTTTTACAACCTCAAGAAAGCCCGGCGCGCGCTGATGCAAAACGGCCAGCGCCCCACCGCCGCGCTGGTCGCCGAATATCTGGACGTGCGCGAGGACGAGGTCGTGCGCGTGGCCGCCCAGTTGGACGCCCCGCCGGTGTACCTGGACGCCGAGGCGCCGGGCCACGAGGACACCACCATCGGCGAGTTGATGCAGACCACGGCCATCGACCCGGAGACGGCGGCCACCGAGTACGACCTCGCCGCCCAGATCCGCACCGTCATCAAAGCCTACGGCGAGTCCCTGAACGACGAGCGCAAGTGGGCCATCTGGCGCGAGCGCATGATCGCCGAGGACCCCAAGACGTTGGCGGTGCTCGGCGATGAGTGGGAGGTCTCCAAAGAGCGCATCCGCCAGTTGGAGGTGGGCATGCGCGAGGACTTCCGCGCCTTCCTGATGGACCGCCTGGGCAACGACGTGGAGTTGGAGTGGTTGCAGGCGCCGTAGGCCGCGCATAAAAATACTGAGAAAGCCACAATAAGGCGCTTCCAGCGTGGTATGTTGACATTGGCAACATCGACCGACCTCTGGTACGCTAGACGACCCCGCTGTCTTTCCCTGGGCGCCTCAAAGGCTTGCCGCGACCAGGGCGAGGGGGGGTACGTCCCGAAGCTTTACCACCGGCCGGATCCGACCGATGAAGACCGCCTTCGAGCGCCTCAAGAGACTGCAGACCCACCCCGACCTGTCCGCCGAACTCAGTGAGGAATTGGTCGAACTCGAGCGCGATCTAAAGTCCAGCGCCGAGTTCGACGGGCCGCAGTCCAAGAGCTTAATCAGCCAGACCTTCGCCAGCGACGAATTCCAGCCGGTCGACCTGAGCTCCGTCGCCCTCGACCCGACCCACACGAGCCTGGAGCAGATCGACGTCTCCGAGGTCTCCGAGGTGGACCTGGACAGCCAGATTCCGCTGATGTTGGCCGATCGCTACGAAGACCTGGGGTTGATCACGGTGGGCGGCATGGGCGAAATTCGGCGGGTACGCGACCGTGATTTGAACCGCGTGGCCGTCATGAAGGTCATCCGCGTCGACCGCCAGCAGCGCCACCTCGCGCTGATGCGCTTCGTCGAGGAGGCCCAGATCAGCGCCCAACTGGCCCATCCGGGCATTCCGTCGGTCCACGAGTTAGGCCGCTTCGCCGACGGCCGCCTGTATTTCACCATGCGGGAGGTGCGCGGGCGCACCCTCAAAGAGGTCATGAACGAGGTCCACGGCGTCTTCGACGGCGACGTGCTGCGCGAGAGCGCCACTGGCTGGAGCATGCGTGGACTGATCGAAGCCCTCGAAGACGTCTGCTCGACGCTGGCCTTCGCCCACGCCCGCGGGGTCGTCCACCGCGACCTGAAGCCGGAAAATATCATGGTCGGCGACTTCGGCGAGGTTCAGGTGCTCGACTGGGGCATCGCCAAGGTCGCCGGGCGCACCATCACCGAGGCGCCCGACGGCGACGATCCTCTCGAGTCACTCGACGTCAACCAACAGCGCGAGCACACCCGCGCCGGCACGGTCATGGGCACGGCCGCCTATATGGCCCCCGAACAGGTGCGCGGGGAGATCGAGCGCATCCAGCCGGCCACCGACGTATTCGCGCTGGGGGTCATCCTCTACGAGATCCTCACCGGGCAGGCGCCGTTTGCGGGGGCGAGTACGCTCGACATCCTGCTGCAGATCTTGGAGGGGCCGCAGGTGCCCATCGACGACTTCGAGCACGTCCCCGAGGCCCTCGCCGACATCTGCAACCGGGCGCTGGGCGCCGAGCCCTCCCAGCGCTACCCGAGCGCGCGCCAGATGGGTGAGGCCATCGAGGACTGGCTGGAGGGCACCGCCCGGCGCGAGCGCGCCGGCGACCTGCTGCGACAGGCCGGCGAGCTGCGCCGGGAGATCGACGAGATCAACGCGTCGGCGGCGTATCTGGAACGCCGGGCGCGCGACCAGCTCAAGGATATCTCGCCGGGCGCCCCCGTCGAGGATAAGGAGGCCTCCTGGGAGATGGAGGACCGGGTGCGCAAGCTGCGCCGCAAGCTGGCCCGCCGGGAGGTCAAATACGTCAACCTGTTGCGCTCGGCGCTGGCCCACGCGCCCACCTTGCAGGAGCCCAAGCGCCTCCTGGCCGATTATTACCGCGAGCAGCACGAGATCGCCGAGCGTCTGGGCAACGAGGAAGACGCCGAGGAGATGAAGACCTACCTGGAGAGCTACGACGACGGGCGCTACGCGGCGTATCTACGCGGCCACGGGCGGCTGAGCCTGCAAGTCGACCGAGCGGGCGCGCGTGCCTCGCTGTTTCGCTTTCGCAGCCGCAGCCGCCGGCTGATGCCCGAATTCGTCTGTGAGCTGGGCGAGCTTCCCTTGGAAGACGTCGAACTCGCTCGCGGCAGCTACCTGGTGCGCGTCAACGCGCCCGGTGCCATTCAGGTCGAGTACCCCATCCAGATCGAACGCGAAGGGCATTGGTCGAGCGCGCCGCCGGGGTGGGACGCCGCGCGCCCCGTGCACCTGCCGGCCGCGGGGAGCATCGGCGCGACGGAGGCGTATGTGCCCGCCGGATGGTTCAACTGTGGCGGCGATCCCCAGGCCCCCCAATCGCTGGACCTCAAGCGGGTGTGGATCGACGGCTTCGTCATCCAGCGCTTTCCGGTCACCCACCGCGAATATTTGCTCTTTTTGAACTCGCTGGTCGCCCAGGGACGCGAGGAGGAAGCGCTCACCCACGCGCCGTCGCGCTCGGGCGGGGTCGCCGCGCCCTTCGGCCCGCCCGCCTACGAGCGCACCGACAGCGGCATGTTCGTGCTGCCCGACGGTAGCAGCGACCTGGCCCCGGATCATCCGGTGACCCTGGTCGACTGGTACGCCGCGCGCGCCTACGCCCAGTGGCTGCGCCGGCGCACCGAGCTTCCCTGGCGGCTGCCCTCGGAGTTCGAATGGGAGAAGGCCGCCCGCGGCGTCGACGGGCGGTTGTACCCGTGGGGCGACTTCCTCGACCCCACCTGGTGCGCCATGCTCGACAGCCAGGCGGTGGCACATACCCCGGTGCCGGTGCAATCCTACCCGGTCGACCAGAGCCCCTACGGGGTGCGCGGCATGGCCGGCAACGTGCGCACCTGGTGTCGCGAGACGTTCCAACCCGCCGAGGCCAACCCGTCGGTGCCCTCCTCGCTGCGCCTCGACGACACCGTCGACTCGCTGCCCGACCACGCCGAGGCGCGTGTCTTTCGTGGCGGCGCGTGGTATCTGAGCCGGGACCAATGCCGCGCCGCCGCCCGCGATGGGAACTCGCCGACGGCGCGCTTCAAGACCGTAGGCATTCGACTGGTGCGACCGCTGACCGGATGACCATGATCGACGTCGACAGCGCCCTACAACTCCTGGACAACCACGTTCGACCGTTGTCGCACGAACGCGTCCCCCTCGCCGAGGCGCGGGGGCGGGTGGTGGCCCGTGACGTGGTCTCGCAGGTCGACCTGCCGCCGTTCGCCCAGAGCGCGATGGACGGCTATGCGGTGCGCGCGAGCGATTCTGGCGGCCGCCGCCGAGGCGACGCCGGTGCGCCTGGCGCTCGCCGGCGAGGTGCCGGCGGGCAAGACCGGAGAGCTCGGGGAGGTGGCCAGCGGAAAGAGTGCGCGCATCTTCACCGGCGCGCGCGTGCCCCCCGGCGCCGACGCCGTGCTCCGCCAGGAGTGGGTCGAGCGCGACGAGGACGCGATCGTGGTGACCCGGCCCGTCGCGGCGGGCAATGATATTCGGCCGCGCGGCGCGGAGCTGCGCGCGGGGACCAAGCTCGTCGGCGCCGGCGAGCGCCTCGACGAGCGCCACCTGGGCGTGCTGTCGATGTGCGGCCACGCCGCCGTCGAGGTCGCGCGCCCGCCGGCCATCACCCTGCTGGTGAGCGGCGACGAGGTCGTCGCGGCCGGCCGCGAGCTTCTCGCGGGGCAGGTCTACGACGCCAACACCCCTTTTTTGAGCGCCTGGCTGGCCGCGCGCGGCTATGACGACGTCGACGTCGTCGCCCTCGAGGACGATCGCGCGGCGGTGGTGCGCACGCTGCAGGCCGCGCTCGACCGAAGCGACCTGGTGGTGAGCACCGGCGGCGTGTCCGTGGGCGACTACGACTTTTTCACCGACGTCGCCGGCGATCTGGGGATGGACGAGATCTTCTGGCGGGTGCGCCAGGTGCCCGGCAAGCCGGTCTTCTTCGCCACGCGCGGCGCGACCTGCTTTCTGGGCATCCCCGGAAACCCCGGCGCCGTGTTCACCTCGGCGTACGTCTACCTCCGCCGCGTGCTCGACCTGCTCGAAGGATGCGCCCTGCCCGGCCCGCGCCTGCACGCCGGCGTGCTCGCCAACAGCGTGCGCCAGCGCGCCACGCGGCTGGCCTGGACCGGATGCACCGTCGAGTACGGCGACGACGGCATCGCCCGCCTGCTTCCCATCGACGGGCACCGGATGAGCGCGCTGTACCGCGCCGACGCCATCGCGCGCATCCCCGAGGGCGACGGTGAACTCGCCGCCGGATCGGTGGTACAGTGGTTCGAACTCGAATGTGATTGAACCCCCACCGCGAGGCCGACCGATGACCCCACCCCGCCATTTTCGCAGCGCACGCGCCGAAGCGACGCTTCGCGTCGACGCCGGCTCACACACCTGGCTCGAGGACTCGCCGGTGCTGCATACCGGCCGCGTGGCCGGCGTGATGGCCGCGCGCCGCGGCACCGAGCTGTTGCCCTACGCCCACGACGCCGAGCTCACCGAGATCGACGTGGCATTTTCGTGGGAGGCAGACGCCCTGCACATCACCACCTGCGTCGAGGGCTTCGCCCGCGCCGGGCTGGGAAGCCGTGCGTTGCTCGCCGCGCAGGTCTGCGCCACGACCATCGTGGACATGCTCCCCCGGGGGCGCGAGGCGGCCAGCGTCGACCAGGCGCGCATCACCGAGCAACGCGGCGGGCTGGACGCGCTGGCCTACAACTTCGACCCGCCCGTGCGCGCCGCCGTCCTGAGCACCTCCGACGCCGTGGCCGGCGGCCACAAAGAAGACCGCGCCGGCCAGATCGTGCGCCAGGCCGTCGAGGATTTGGCCCCCCACGGCGTCGCGCTCGCCGACTACCAGGTGCTCGCCGACGACTCCGCGCGCATCGAGGAGACCATCGCCCAGCTCGTCGCCGACGGCGTCGACGTGGTGTTCACGGTGGGCGGCACCGGCCTGGCGCACACCGACGTCACCGTCGACACCGTCGAGGCGATGCTCGACCGCCCCGTGCCCGGCATCATGGAGGCCGCCCGCGCCCACGGCCAGGAACTTACGCCGCTGGCATTCATGTCCCGCGGCGTCGCCGGGCTGGTGGGCGATACGCTCGTGGTCACCTTCCCCGGCAGCCGCGGCGGCGCCCGCGACACCTGCGATGCGCTATTTCCAGCGGTCTTGCACGTCGTCAGGACGCTGCGCAAGTCGCGCAAGGTGTTGGGTTAGAACGTGGCTTTTCTGCAGGGCGTACTCTTTCGTCTACGACAAATCCTCGAACTCGCCGGGCGTGTTGACGTTTCGAAGCTTTTGCGCCACCTCGGGCGGTGCCTCGACACGCCCGAAGTTGCCCGCCTCGATGAGCCCGCGAAGCGAGCGCCGCCCGGCGGCGATGCGCTCGTCGACGAGCGGCAGCACGGCGGGTGTGTACACCGAAAATAGCGGCTCGAGCTTTCCCTCGCGCATGGTCGCCAGCCCGTGAGCGGGCGCGTCGGCCCGCGCAAACGCGTCGAGAAGCCAGCAAAGTGCGTCTTCGTCGACAAGTGGCATGTCGCAGGCGACGAGCAATACCGGGCGGTCGAGCGCGGCGAGCACGGTTTCGAGGCCGCCGAGCGGGCCCAGACCGGGCTGCTCGTCTTCCAGCCACGCGACGTCGTCGCGCTGGCCGGTGCGCCCGACCACGACGACGGTGTCGCGGACACCGAGCGCTCGGTCGACGACGCGGTCGAGCAGGGTCTGGCCGCCGAGCTCGAGCTCGGCCTTGTCGCGGCCCATGCGCCGGCTCTGGCCGCCGGCCATGATGGCGATGGCGGGCTGTTGGGGAGCGTTTGTGGGGGATTCGGTCATGGTTGTTTCGCGGATGAGGTCGCCTTGCAGAGGTTGCGGCTCCCGCTATTGAGGGCGCTGGACGGCGCGCGAACTGCCATTGCAGGGCGGACAATCCGACACGTTTGCGCGAGACGGTGGTCTGGGCAATAGCCACGTGGCTTTGCTGCAGGGCCTACTCTTCGCGCAAACGCTGCGGACCGTCCGCCCTTCAATGCTAAAGCACTCCTATTTCGGAAACCGGATAAATTGGCAAAGTCAGACCAGATGGATGTTGATTTGGCCGATTGACAGGTAGCCGCGCTACATGGATTGAGGACAAATCGATAGACGCTGGTCTGACGAAGCCAAGACTCCGGGTTTCGGAGTAGGAGTGGTTTAGTTCCACCTCAATAGCAGGCGTGCCGATCTCTGTAGGGCGCACTGCGTCGACCGCCCGATCACTCGCGACGGGGGAAGTACTTCTCGAACTGGCGCTTGTCGTAGATGGGAAAAAAGATCGAACCGATTACGGGCAGCGCGCCCGCGACCAACGCGCCCCACGGATGTACGCTATAGAACAAATAATCGTCGAGCGTGCTCAATCCCATGCCCATCAACCACAAGCCGGTCAAGACGCGGAACGCAGCTCGGAAGTCGTGGAGATCCGGCCGCCCGTTGTCGACGCCCCGCCCGGCGATGAAGGTCTTGTACACGTAAAAGCATACGACCACCGCCGCGAGCGCAGCATAGCTGCTCCCCAATGCAACCCGTATAGGGTTGGCCTTCGCCGGCGCCGGTTCAAGCACCATTGTCCACAGAAGGAGCGCTGCCCCGAGGACAGACATTACCGCCGCGGCGATGACAAATCCTGCCCTGTGGCGCGCAAAACGGATGTATTCGGCGGGCAGCTCATGTTGGTCGGAGGACATCGGCTCGATTCACGCCTCGGCAAAGGGTTGTTGCACGTACACGTCGAGTTTAAGGCAGCCGCCGATGTCGCGCAACGCGGTCGGCGGCGCGGAAGGCGAAGAGGTCGCCTTGCAGAGGTTGCGGCTCCTGCTATTGAGGGCGCTGGACGGCGCGCGAACTGCCATTGCAGGGCGGACAATCCGACACGTTTGCGCGAGACGGTGGTCTGGGCAATAGCCACGTGGCTTTGCTGCAGGGCCTACTCTTCGCGCAAACGCTGCGCACCGTGCGCCCTTCAATGCTAATTCCACCTCAATAGATGGCGCCGCGACCCCTGCAGGGCGCGCTCCATCGATCGGCCGCACCTCCAATAGTCAGCCCAGCGTGGCGTACTCCTCGCCGCGGCCGGCGCGGCCAGCGCGCCAGTGGACCTCGATGTCGCCCTCGCCGCGTACGACCCATTCGACGAACTGGCGGTGGCCGCGGCCGGGAAGCCCGGCGTAGACCGGGTGGCGGGCGGCGCCGGTGCGCAGGTTGCCCCATCCGTCGAGGTGGTCGAGCTGGCACTCGAGGATGTCGTCGGTGGTCATGCCCTCGTCCAGGTGCAGATGCGCGCTGACGCCGGGGCTGGCGCCGATGGCGGCGCCGTGGGACAGGCCGCTGGTGGACAGAAAGCCCACATTTTCGAGCACCAGGCGCACATGGTAGGCGTCGCCGTCGAGGGGCATGACGCTCAGAAACGAGCGCACCTCCGGCAGCGCGCGCCGGGCGCGCTCGGCCATCTCGAAGACCTTGAGGCATTCTTCGCCGAGCTGGGAGACCGGCGGGTTTCGGATGGTGCGCAGATACTCGAGGCCGCCGACCTCGACCTCGCCCAGTTGGGGATGCTCGACGGTGTGCCAGGGCTCGATATTGGCGGGGTCCTGGGCGAATTTGGCCAGCATCTGGCGCACTTTGTCGGGGTCGGGGCGCATCAGGAAGGCCGCGGGCTTGTCGACCTCGATGCCGGCGTAGGCCATGGGGTCCCAGAATCTCGATGGTGTAGCCGGGCACGCCGAACACGCTGCTGATGGTGTCGGCCCACACGCCCACGATGGCCTTGCCCTTCTCGTATTCGAAGTCGGGGACGACCCGAAAGACCCGGTAGTCGCTGCCCTCGACGATGTCGCCGGCGAGCTCTTCGAGCAGGTCGAGGTCGCCGCGGCCGATGGGGCTGTCCTGCTTGTAGGGCTGGGTCAGGATGCAGCCGGTGTAGGTGTGCAGGGTCAGCGCGCAGCCGATGTGGGGGTGGGCGGCAAACGCGTCGACCACCGCGCGCGACTCCGGCTCGCTCAGGGGAAAGTGGCCGGCGTCCATG
The DNA here is from genome assembly GCA_963697525.1 of uncultured delta proteobacterium. Lineage (GTDB taxonomy): Bacteria > Myxococcota_A > Bradymonadia > Bradymonadales > Bradymonadaceae > Bradymonas. Next base: position 2,524,086 of record OY969087.1, on the reverse strand, counting down.
CCGAACATCGAAAACGGCTTCCACTCGCTGGGGAAGTTGCGGTTCAGGTCCAGGCCGAACTCCTGCGGGGCGCTCGTCCAGCGCACGCCGTCCCAGTTGATGAACTCACCCTCGTCGCAGACGAACCAGGCGTCCTCGGGGTCGTCGTCGAGGGTGCGCGGGCGCAAAAACGGCGCCCACTCGGGGTCCTCGACGAAGCTGCCGGCGGGGTGCTTCCAGCGCATCATGCGCACGGCGCCGTCGCCGTCGATGTCGCAGGGCTCCAGCCCGCTTCGCACCTGGCCCTCGCGCGGCGGGCGCAGCGTCGAGCGCAGGTAGGCCGCCCCCTCGTGCAGCGCCTGGACGCCGTCGGGCGAGATGCACGGCATGACCACGATCTCGTGGGTGCGAAACCAGGCGCGCAACTGCTCGTCACCCACATCGAGGCGCTCGATCCAGCGCGACACGCTAAACAGCGCCGCGCTGATGCCCGTCCACTCGCTGGCGTGGGTGCCCGCGTCCAGCCACAGCGCCGGGCGCTGGCCGCGCCGGGAGCCGTCGGGGCCGACCTCCTCGGCGCTCAACGTCAACATCAACAGCGGCCGGCCGCGGCGCGACTCGCCCACATCCTCTAGATGGACCCACTCGGGATGGGCGCGGGCGAGGCGGTGGCAAAAGTCTTCGACGTAGTGGAAATCGACGTAGTCGTCGGCGTTGTACGGGGAGAAAGACATGACGGTGACTCCCGTGGGGGCGCACTGAATGGGTAACACCGCCAGATTGTAGCGAGCGCTCCAGCCTCTGCAAGGCCGTCGTCCATCTCGAACAACGCCTTGCAGAGGTTGCCACGTGGCTATCAGTCACATCTGCGAGACCTGCGGCGCCTGCGGCATGGCGAAGCCGAATTCATCGACCTCGATGACCCCGTCGCCATTCTTATCCCACACGCTCACCAGCCCGGTGGCGTATTCATTGTAGTCGACGGACTCGTCGCTGTCGGGATCCCAGGCGGCGAACAACCCCGAGCGGTCGATGGCGCCGTTGAACTCGGTGGTGTCGAGGGTGTCGTCGCCGTTGACGTCGAGGGTGGTGAAGTTCATGAAGTTGACCTTGTCCGACCCGAAGGTGTCCGTAAAGCTCTGGTATTCCTGCTGGTCGACCACGTCGTCGCGGTTGGTGTCGGCGATGGTCTTCATGCTCGCCGAGAACTCGGTCTTGTCGAGGGTGTTGTCGTTGTCGCGATCCCAGGCGGCGAACAGATTATTCTGCTGCAACCCGTTTTTGAGCTCGGTCTCGGTGACCTTCTGGTCGCCGTTGGTATCGTAGTCGGCGAAGGTGCCGTAGTCGTTGCCGCCGATCTCGAGCGGCTTGTTCTCGCCGGTCTGGTTCTGGGCCTGCTGGCCCTGCTCGGATTGAGCGGGCTGCTGGGTGGATGGCTGCTCGGTGGGCTGCTCTTCGGCGCGTTGCTCCTTCTGACAGCCGGCGAAGAACGCGCCGGCGGCGAAGAGCGCCGCGATCAGGCCCGCTTGCCACACACGCCGTGGCCGCGGGTTTATCAAACGAGGCGTCGCGCTCATGGTGCTCCTCCTAGTGTATGTGGGGCAGTAACCCGCCGGGGCGACGAGTTCGACTCTCCCGCCCGCACCTGCGCGGCCACTGCGGTGTGTGAAACGCACAGCGACTACGTGTGAAAAGGTGGGCCGCCGGGGGTTGTTGTCAATTAGTACTACAACGTCATTTTCGACGTGAGCGCCATCCGCGCTCACGTCGAAAATGACGTTGTTGTATTGGGCGTACGCGTCTTGAAGGGTTGCGCGAAGTGAGAACCTTCCACGGTAGGCTCGCCACGACGCCACCCCGCCCCGGAGACGCCCCATGACCTCGCAAAACCCGACTCGCTCACTCGTCTCACTTCGCCCGCGCGCCGACCGCGTCTACGTCACTCACGGCGACGTGGTCCTGGCGATGACCCGCGAGGGACATATCGACGGGGGCAAGGACAACGGGCTATTCGCCTACCAGACCCGGCTCATCTCCCGGTTGCGCTACCGGATCGACGGCTTGAAGCCACAGGCCGTCGCGCTGTCCAGCGTCGAGCAGGACCAGTGGATGGGCTATTTCGCCCTGGAGGTCGACGGCGAGACCGGCCAGCTGCGCGAGGAGATCGACCAGGCCATGCACATGCTCGAGCTGCGCGTGCGACGCAACGTGCTCGATGGGGTGCACGAGGACGTCGACCTGACCAACTACAGCCAGCAGCCGCTGACGTTTACGCTTCGCCTCGAGGTCGACGGCGATTTCGCCGACATCTCCGAGACCAAGGGCGAGCGCCAGCAACACGGCGACATCGACACCACCTGGCGGCGCGACGGCGACGAATATGCGCTGCGGCTGTGTTACCGGGCCGAGCACGAATACGACCACCAGGGCGACCGGGGCGTCGCCCGCATCGAGCGCGGCGTGGAGATGCGCGTGGCCAACTACGACACGCCGCCGCAGTACGACGACGGCACGCTGAGCTTCGAGGTGACGCTTCAGCCCAAGGAGCGCTGGCACACCTGCCTGCGCTTCGGCGTCGACTTCGAGGGCGACTGGCGCTATCCCCCAAAGACCTGCGGCTTTACCAGCCACGACCGCGACGACCACCGCCAGCGCGCCAACCTATTTTTGCGCGAGGCCACCGCGTTCAAGACCCCCGACAGCGACAAACTCTCCTCGCAGGTCGTCGAGACCCTCGACCGGGCCACCCGCGACCTGGCAGCGCTGCGCATGTACGACCTGGACAAAAACGAGCGCGCCTGGATCATGGCCGCGGGCATGCCCATCTACGCGGGTATCTTCGGGCGCGACACCCTGACGACCTCGTGGCAGGCGGCGATGACCAGCCCGGACATGATGGACGGCACGCTGGCCAAGCTCGCCGAATACCAGGCCACCGAGGTCGACGACTGGCGCGACGCCCAGCCCGGGCGCATGCTCCACCAATCGTCGAAGGGCCCGCTGTCGGCGCTCAACTTCAACCCGTTCAACCGCTACTACGGCTCGCTGACGACCTCGGATTTCTACCCCTTCGTGGTCGCCGAGTTGTGGCATTGGACCGGCGATATGGAGCGTGTCCAGCCGTATATCGAGCCGGCGGTCAAGGCGATGAACTGGCTGCTCAAATGCGCCGACGAGAATGACGACGGGCTGTTCGCCTACAGCACTCGCTCCGAGCAGGGCGTCAAAAACCAGGGTTGGAAGGACTCCTCGGACGCCATCGTCTACCCCGACGGCTCCATCGTGCCCGACCCCATCACCACCTGCGAAGAGCAGGCGTTCGCTTATGCGGCCATGCTCGGGCTGTCGGAGGTGTTGTGGTGGGCGGGCCGCCACCACGAGGCCCGGGTGTTATTCGACCGGGCCGGCGAGCATAAAAAGCGGTTCAACGACGCCTTCTGGATGCCCGAGCACGACTACCTGGCCATGGCCCTCGACCCCGACAAGGAGCGGGTGCGCTCGATCGCGTCCAACCCCGGCCACTGCGTCGCCGCCGGCATCGTCGACGAGGACCGGATCGCGCCCATCGTCGACCGGCTGTTCAGCGACGAGTTGTTCAGCGGCTGGGGCATTCGCACCCTGTCGAGCGAACACACCGCCTACAACCCCTACAGCTACCACCGCGGCTCGGTGTGGCCCAGCGAGCACGGCGCCTTCGCCATCGGGCTGGCGCGCTGCGGGCTGCACGAGCGCACCCATCAGTTGTGCAAGGCGCTGTTCGAGACCGCCAGCCTCTACGAGTACAACCGCCTGCCGGAGGTGCTCACCGGCCACCCGCGCGACGAGGAACACCCCTTCCCGGCCCTGTACCCCAAGGCCAACTGGCCGCAGGCCTGGTCGGCCTCGACGACCATCTGCGCCATGCAGGCGATGCTCGGTCTGTATCCGTACGCCCCGCTGCACCTGCTCTTCGTCGACCCGCACCTGCCCGACTGGCTCCCCGAGATCACGCTGCAGAATCTGCGCATCGGCGACGCCCACGTCTCCATCCACGTCTTCCGAAACGACGACGGCTCGACCGACTACCGCGTCGACGATCTGCAGGGCAAACTGCACGTGGTGCGCCAGCCCAGCCCCTGGTCGATGACCAGCGGGTTTGCCGAGCGCACCAAGGATTTGCTCACGAGTTTGTTGCCGGGACGGTGAGGCGAGACGTACGCCTTGCAGAAGATGCACGCTAACTATTTAAGAAATTAGGATTGACGGGCGGACGATTCGCTGCGTTTGCGCGAGGCGGCGGTTTGGTCGATTAGTCACGTGGCTTACTTGCAAGACGACCGCCACGCGCAAACGTCACGGTTCGTCCGCCCTTCAATAATAATTCGACATCAATAGCGGGAGTGTCAGCCCTGCAAGGCCACCTCTTCGATTCCATTTTCGCCCACTCCATGCTATCCCTACCAAAAATGAATGACCATTCATCCAAGGCGAGCAATGGCCAGTCTCAACACCTCGTTCACCGAACAAGTCGGCATCGACGTCCCGCTGATCTGCGGGGCGATGTACCCGTGCTCCAACCCCGAGCTCATCGCCGCGGCCAGTGACGCCGGGGGCATCGGCATCATCCAACCCATCTCGATGATGTTCGTGCACGACCACGATCTGCGCGAGGGGATCCGCTATATCCGCTCGTTGACCGACAAGCCCATCGGGTTCAACGCCCTGGTCGAGCAGAGCTCGAAGGTCTACGAGGAGCGCATGAAAAAGTGGGTGGATATCGCCCTGGAAGAGGGCGTGCGCTTCTTTATCTCGGCGCTGGGCGCGCCCGACTGGGTGGTCGAGAAGGTCCACGGCGTCGGCGGCATCGTCTACCACGACGTCACCGAGCGAAAGTGGGCCCTGCGCGCGCTCGACGGCGGGGTCGACGGGCTCATCTGCGTCAACAGCCGCGCCGGTGGTCACGCCGGCAAGACTGCCCCGCAGGCGCTGTACGACGAACTCCGGGACCTGGGCGTGCCGCTGATCTGCGCCGGAGGCATCGGCGACGAGGCCCAATTCATCGAGGCGTTGGGCATGGGCTACGCCGGGGTGCAGATGGGCACCCGCTTCATCGCCACCGCCGAATGCCACGCCCACCCGGACTACAAGCAGGCGATCTTGGGCGCCCAGGCCGACGACATCGTGCTCACCGAGAAGATCTCCGGGGTGCCCGTGGCCGTCATCGAGACCGACTACGTCAAGAAGGTGGGCACCAAGGCGGGCTTTCTGGCCAAGAAGCTGTTGCAGCATCCCAAGGGAAAGCACCTGATGCGCACGTTCTACTCGCTCAAGTCGCTGTGGCAGCTCAAGAACGCCTCGCTGAAGGGGATGAACTACAAGGACTACTTCCAGGCGGGCAAGAGCGTCGCGGGCATCCAGCAGGTCGAGCCCGCCGGCGACATCGTGCGCCGCTTCGCCCAGGCCGCGCGCGACGCCGCCGCGTGAGGCTCAACAACGCCCAGACTCGTCGATGAAGTCGACCAGCGCGTCGACGAACTCCACGGGGGTGTCCTCGGGCGGAGAGTGGCCGGACTCCGAGAAAATTTCGACCTTCTGGGCGTGAAGCTTGTCGCCAAGCTGGTCGGCCTTGTCGACCGCGCAGACGTCGTCGCCGGCGCCGAAGAGCACCAGCGTGGGCACGGCCATGGGCTCGAGGTCGTCGATCTTGCACGATTCGCGCACGATCTCGGCGCCCAGACGCAGCACGAACTCCAGGCGATCGATATCCTTGAGCGGCTCGACGTAGGCGTCGGCCTCGGCGGCGTCCATGGGCTCGCCCTGCCAGCGAAATGGCTCCAGCAAGCGGATGCCTGGGCGGTTCATGACCATGCGCACCAGGCCCGGGGGCAGATGCTCGAGCAGGGCGGCCGCCCCGGGCGGCGCGCTGACGCAAAAGCCCGGGCTCGTGAGCACCAGCGAGCACATCCGGTTGGGCTCGAGGCGGGCGGCCTCGTAGGCCACGCTCGCCCCCAGCGAGTGGCCGACCAGGTGGACGGGCCCGTCGGCGCTGATCTCCAAAAAGTCGAACAGCCACTCGGCCAGCGTGGCGATGCGCGGCTGCAACTGCAGGCCCCGAAAGGTCTCGTCGGCGCCGTGGCCGGGCAGGTCGGGAATCAGCAGCCGGAAGCGCTTGCTCAGCCGTCCCCACACCCGCCGAAAGGCAATGGCGTGGGCCATATGCCCGTGCAGCAACACCATCGTGGGGGCGTCGCGCGGGCCGGCCTCCAGACAGTGAAAGTAGCCCTCGTATTTGGGTGCGGCGTACTCGACCGAATCGATGTCCCCGTAATCCACGGTGTCAACCTGCTGGGCAAAGGAAGCCTAGTCGCTCCCGTCTATGATTGCCCCCATCGGGCAATTGTCCAGCAAGTCGACGGCGATCACGGCATACGCGCCGCTGCGCAGGCAGAGCGCCGTCGACGAGGCTGCGCTCAGTTGATCACGCGCTCGCTCAACCACTCGACGACCGGGTGCATGAAGTCGAACAAGGTGTCGCCGCGAACGAAGCTGCCGGCCAGCCAGCGGAAGTGGCCCAGGTGGCTGCCGGCGAACCAGCGCAGCTCGGGCTCGCCCCAGTGGTGCCACAGCGCCAGGCTCTGGGCGGGACGCACGACCTCGTCGCCGGCGCCGGCGACGATGAGTACGCGCTCCCTGGGGATGGACAGTTGGTGGGACAACGGCGAGTGGATCGCCCAGACCTCACGCAAGAATTGGCGGTCGACGCCCAACTGCTCGAACTCCGAGCGCGCACGCCGCTCGTGGCCGTGCCACCAAAGGATGTCGGCGAAGCTGGCCGGCGCGATGATGGGGATGGCGAAGTCATAATCGTCGTGCAGGCTGACCAGCAGCGAGCTGACGTAGCCGCCCAGGCTGATGCCCATCAGCCCCAGCGGGCCCACGTGGCCCTCCTCGCGCAGCCAGCGGGTCAGCAGGCGCACGTCGGCGACGGCCTGGCCGAACGCCTCGTTGGTGCGCCGCAGGTCGGGGCTGGGAAAATACTGGCCGGAGAACAGCGCCTCGGTGGGCGTGCGCTCGCCGTGAAACGGCAGCGTGACCACCGCCACGTTCAACCCCTCGGCGTACAACCGTCGCGCGGCGAAGATGCGCTCCTCGAGGCGCAAATACCCGCCACACCAGCAATGCAGGCACATCACCGTGGGCCGGGTCATGTCGCGATGGCGCCACAGGTGCACGCCCACCTCGGCGTTAGCCGAATGGCAGCCGAACTCGTCACAGAACTCGGCGTCGAAGGTCTGGTAGGTGCTCTGGAAGCGCAGGCGCACGCGCTCGCCGCCAGGAAGGTCCTGCAGCTTGCGAAACTCGAAGCGATCGGGGGTGTCCGGCTCGCTAAAGAAGTCGCGTGGGCTGCTCAGCAGGCTGGCATCGGCATATAGCTCGTGGACGCCACCGAGCCCGCCGGGCACCGTGGCGCTCCAATCCAGCGACTCGCCGAAGAGAAACGCCTTTTCCATCACGTCCAAGGCGAAACGATCGAGCAGCCGGCTCGGCCAGGTGACCACGCGGTCCATCAGCGACGGATCATAGCCGTCGTGGGTGGCGACCTGGGGCCCATCGGCCTCGTAGTCGCGATCGAGCAGGCGATAGGGGTTCTCGGGTTGTGCGCTCATATACCGGCCTCCCGCCTTTCAATATAGCCACAACCCGCACGAGTTACACCCGCTCGAGCACCGCCCCCACGCCCAGCCCGCCGGCGGCGCAGATGCCCAGAAGCGCGGTCTCCTTGTCGGCGGCGTGCAGCTCGTTGGCCATGGTGGTGACCATGCGCGCGCCGGTGGCCGCGAAGGGATGGCCGATGGCCACCGAACCCCCGTGGACGTTGAGCCGGGCGTCGTCGACCTCGCCGGGGGCCGTGGTGCGCCCCAGGCGGGCCTCGGCGAAGGCGTCGCTGGCCATCATCTTGAGCACGGCGAGCACCTGGGCGGCGAAGGCCTCGTGCATGTCGACCAGGTCGGCGTCGGCGAGCTCCATGCCGGCCCGCTCGAGCGCCTGGGGCATGGCGAGGGCCGGGCCCATCAACAGCTGGTCGGCGGGGTCGACGCCGACGTATTTCCAGCTTCGAAACGCCGCCAGGGGCTTGTAGCCGAGCGCCCGGGCCTTCTCCTCGCTCATCAACAGCACCGAGGCGGCGCCGTCGGTCAGCGGGCTGGAGTTGCCCGCCGTCAGCGTGCCGTCCTTGGCGAACACCGGGCGAAGCCGCGAGATTGCCTCCACGCTGGTGTCCCCGCGCACGATGGCGTCGGTGTGCACCCACGTGCCCTCGGGGGTTTCCACGGGCACGACCTCCTGGTCGAAGCGCCCGCTGGCGATGGCCTGCGGCCGCCCGGTGGTGCGAGCGCACGGCGAACTCGTCCTGGGCCTGTCGCGAGATGCCGTTGCGCCGAGCCATGTCCTCGGCAGCCTCGCCCATGACCTGGCCGGTGGTGCGCTCGGCGATCTTGGGCCGGCGCGGCAAGATCTCGGTGATCGGCGTAAGCTGCGACAAAACAGCCAGCGCATCCTTGGGGTCGGCCTTGCCAAACGCCAGCGGCGCCAGCGCGTGCACGAGCTTCTGGGGCAGCTTGATGGTCGCGTTGCTCGTCGAGTCCGACCCGCCGGCGATGACCACGTCGGCCTCGCCGCGCTCGATGGCCGCCGCCGCCAGCGTCACCGCCTGCAGCCCGGTGGCGCACGCCCGCGTACACGTCATCGCCTCGACCGAGGCCGGCAGCTTCAGATCCAGCGCGATCTCCCGGCCCACGTTGGGCGCCGTGCCCGGCAGGATCACCCCGCCCCACACGATGCTGTCGACCTCGTGTCGGGCCAGCTCGGTGCGCTTGAGCAATCCCTCGACGGCCCGGTCGCCCAGGTCGATGGTGTCCATCTTCATGAACTCGCCGAAGGCCTTGACGAACGGCGTGCGACAACCGGCGACGACGACGGCGCGGCGTTTTTTGGTGCTCTTCTTGGGCATGACGTTTCCGATTTTTCGTCGAGTTGCGTATTCGGCTCGTTTGCTATGCGATCTACCGTCCCACCAACGCGCCGCCACACACCCGCAAGACCTGCCCGGTCACCCCCTGCGACTGCGGCAAGCTCAAAAACGTGATCGCCTGGCCGACGTCCACCGGGCGGCCGCCCTGGCTGAGGTTATTGAGCCGGCGGGCGGCCTCGCGGATGGCCACGGGCATGGCCTCGGTCAGGCGCGTCTCGATGAAGCCGGGCGCGATGGCGTTGGCGGTGATGCCGCGCGCGCCAAACTCGGCCGACCAATGCTCGACCAGCCCGATGATGCCGGCCTTGGAGGAGGCGTAGTTGGTCTGGCCCATATTGCCGGCGACGCCGGCGATGGAGCTCAGACACACCAGCCGGCCGTGGTCGTGCAGCACCTCGTCGTCGACCAGCTTGTGGGTGATGCGCGCGACGGCCTCGAGGTTGATGCCGATGGTGGCGTCCCACCAGTCCGGCTTCATTCGCTTGATCGTCTTGTCGCGGGTGATGCCGGCGTTGTGCACGACGATGTCGACGCCGCCGTACTCGGCGTCGAGCTCCTGGGCGATGCGCTCGGGGGCGTCGTCGGCGCTGACGTCACACAGCAACACGCCGCCGTCGATCTCGCGGGCGAGCCGGGCGGTGGGGCCGTCGTCTTTGGGCAGGTCCAGGCAGACGACCTTGGCGCCCTCCCCGGCCAGAAGCTTGGCGGTGGCGCGGCCGATGCCGCGCGCCGAGCCCGTCACCAGGGCGACCTTGCCCTCCAGGGGGCGCGTCCACGTCGCCTCGGGCACCGCGCCGGCAGCCTTGCCGACGTGCAGGGACTGGCCGTCGACGTAGGCCGAGCGCGCCGACAACAAAAAGCGCAGCGGGCCGGCCAGCGCCGCCTCGGCGCCGTCGTCGACGTAGAGCAAGTTGGCGGTGGCGCCCTTCTTGCCGATCTCCTTGGCCAGGCTGCGCATAAACCCCTCCAGCGCGGCCTGCGCGGCGCTGGCCTCGGCTGTGGTCTGCGCCTCGTGCGGCCGCCCGATGACCACGGCGCGCCCGCTGCGCGCCAGCCGGCCGATATTGGGGTGGAAGAAGTCGTATAGCGCGCGCAGCTCGGCGGGGGTCTCCAGCGAGGTGGCGTCGAAGACGAACGCGTCGAGCTTGCCCTCGGCGCCGTCTTCCAGGGCCGCCGCCGGGCGGCCATAGGCTTCGCCGGGGGCCTCGAAATGCGCGCGCACCCCGTCGACGTCGGGCACGTGCGGGTTGGCTCCGGCCTCGGCCAGCGTCTGCGCCAGCGTGTCCGCGAGCGTGCTGTCGGCGGCCGTCCACACGGCGACGTTGCGACCAAAGAGCGGGCGCTCGTCGCGCGGCTCGTCGGTGCGACGCAAGTCCTGGGGCATCGGCAGCGGCAGGCCCAGCGACTTGACGATATTTCGGGCGCGGGGATTCTTGCTCAGTTCTAGCAGAAAATCGGACATGGTCTTGTTGGAGTGATTGAGTGATTGAGTGATCGAGTGATTGAGTGCCCCAGTAGCCACTTCCGTGACATCGGAGCGACCCAGAAATCCCTAGGTTGTTCCACCAATAGCCCCGGAATTCATTCCGGGGATCGCAGCTCATACGTTCCCACCATATACGCTGGGCCGCCGGGTGCGTCGCCGACGAACACCCCGCCGTCGTCGTCGACGTACAGGCCGACGTCGTGGGGCAGCACCAGCGGACGGGTGAATTTGACGTCGAAGACGTCGATCCTGGCGAGCCCCTTGTACAGCTCGCGGTTGAGCCCTTCGTAGGCGCGGGCCATCGTGGAGAAACCGTGCAAGATGACGTTCTTGAAGCCGAAGGCGCGGGCGTGGCCGGGCACCCAATGCACGGGGTTGAAGTCGCCGGTGAGCTTGGCGAAGTCCAGGCCGGCGTGCTGCGGCAGCCACCAGCGCGACACCTCGCGCACGTGCTGGGGCACGCGCGGCTTTTCCTTGCGCTTTTTCTTGCCCGACGAGCTCTTTTTGGCGCCGCCCAGCGGCACGATGGCGTAGAAGTGGCCGACGACGGCTTCGGGGTGGGCGCTGGTGGCGGTGACCACCTTCTGGTGGAGCACGGCGCGCCGGCCGTTGTCGTCGATACTCATCAGTTGCGCGCTGACCTCGAGCGGCTCGTCGGTGGGCAGCTCGGCGTTGACCTCCATGCGGCACCCGCCGTTCATCACCCGCATCAGCGGGTACGGGATCCCCTCGAGGGTGCGCGTGGACATCGGGAAGCCCCACTGCGGGAATAGATGCGGCGGCAGGTGGTCGCGGTATTCGCGCGGCTCGCCGCCGACGTGGCGCACGTAGTCGCGTACCAGGTCGCGCGGGCGGGGTTCGATGGTGCGCCGAAACACCGGCCCGGGCGTCTGTACCGGGCCGGCGGGCTCGGAGAAGCGCTGCTTGATCGCCGCGGCGGCCGTCTTGGCCAACCCGGCGATGACCGGCCCTTGCTGGAGAATATGCTTGCTGGATACCGCCATCATGCCACCTCGGGTCGTTATCAACCACCTGTTAGGCGGCAATCTACCGTTTGGTAGGCAAATGCGCAAGCCGGCGCAAAAGGAAGCCCCGGAATCAATTCCGGGGCCGCTTTAAGCCGCAGCTCGTCCTACTGAGCCTGTTGGCGCGTCAGGGTGACGTCCACGTTCAGGTCGGGGTTGCGCGCCGAGGTCACCTTGCCGGTCAGGGTGTTGTCGTCGCTCTTGGTCGCCTGCAGCGTAAACATCTCCTCGGTGTCGTTGGTGGGGTTCCACTTCAACGTCAGGGTGGTGCCGTCGAAGCTGGCCTGATCGATGTCGCCGCTCTGGCCGTCGAGGCGCTCGTAGATGCCCAGCCCCATCAGGTAGGTGCCGGTGACGCTGGTATCGCCTTTGTCCTCGAAGGTGTCGAAGTAGGCCACCGGGGTGTCGTCGGCGGTGGTCGCCGTTCGCCAGGACCCGTTCATAAACCCGGGGTCGACGTGGGGGATCTCGCCGGGGTTGGCGCCGTGGCCGGCGTCGTCGGTGGCGCTGGGGGTGACGTCGGGGCCGGCGTCGGTCTGGCCGGTGCCGTTGTTGGTGGCGCCGCCGTTATTGGTCGCGCCGCCGTTATTCGACGAGTTGTTCAAACCGCTGAGCTGGGCGTTATTGGAGTCGCAGCCGAGCGCGCCCAGGCTCAACGTGAGGGCGACGAGGGCAACGAGCAGCCGGAGAGTCGACGGGGTCTTCATGGTATCGCCTTGGTCAGTCGTAAAGTGCGTCATGATGTTCACCTTATCCTTCAAGCCCGCGCCCGGCGTCGGCAGCTCGCCGACGGCTGGGCGCTGTCGACATGTCCTCAGTTGACGGGCACGTACACGCTACCGCAACTGGCGTTGCCTTTGATATGGCCGCAGAAGTCCGAACAGGCGTAGCCGTCGCCCTGGGCGATCTCGATATGCCCGTAGCGCGCGTTGTAGCCCATGCAGCCGGCGCCCCAGGCGATGATCGCCCCGCGCGGCGCCTGGGTGGGCGGCGTGCTGACCTTCTTGAGGTGCATGGTGCTGGCCAGCGTGGCCGCCGAGGCGCGGTCGGCGGCGCGCTTGAAGCCGGCCGCCGAGACCTGCACGGAGTAGCCGCTCAGGCCCACCCGGGAGGCCAGGGTGTTGATGTCGGCGCGGGTGGCCAGCCCGGAGCGAATGATCGCCGCCTTGACGTACGCCCAGCAACTGCCGGTGCTGTAGCCACCGCGGCCGTTGTGGCAGCGCGCGCCGCCGCCGCCGTTGCCCACGCCGGAGCATTGGCCGCCCTGGGTGCCCAGCTTGGAGGCCATCGTCGAGTCCATGCCGCCGGTGCCGCCTCCGCCACCACCGCCGCCGCTGCTCTGCTGGATGGTCACGCTGATCTTGGCGGTGGCCACCACGTTGCCGCTGGAGTCCAGGCCCTTGGCGACCACCGAGTGGGTGCCCGTGTGGATGAACGTGTAGGTCACCGGGAAATGCGGCCCCGTCGTGCTGGAGCCCATGCCCACACTGCCGTCGCCGACGTATTTGACCTTGACGATGTCGGAGGAGGCGTTGACCGCGAAGTCGACCTTGGTGTTCTGGGTGCTGCCGTCGCCGGGTTTGCTGAACTCGATGAACGAGGGGTTGACCCGCAGGGCGGCGTTGCCGCTGACGTCTTGCTGCAGGACCGTCCACGATTGGCCGTCCTTGGAGATGGCCACCTGGGCGGCGCCGCTGGGGGCGCAGTCGGCCATGGCGACGTTGTAGTTGGCCTGCACGACGTGGACGACGTCGCCGGGCTTGAAGCCGCCGCTGATCTTGACGACGACCTGGCCGGTGGTCGAGATGCCCGCGACCGTGCTCGAGCGGTTGTCGCAACTGTCGTTGTCGGGCGCGCCCAGCGCGGCGTTGGCGTTGGTCGTCCCGCTCGACGAGGTCACCGACCCGGCCATATGGCGGGTGCCGTCGCTGGCCTCGGTGAACACGCTGTCGAGCTCGAAGCCGTCGATGGTGTCGTTGTCGCCCAGGGGCACGTCGCTGGTGGCGCGCACTCGCACGTATTGGTAGGTCGACGAGCCGCTGCTGCCCGAGCCGTCGTCACAGCCCAGGTCCTCGCCCTTGGCGTAGCGGATGATGCGCCCGATCTTCGAATCCAGGTTCGCCCCCGGACACAGCGTGGCGTTGAAGTCGTTGTGGCCCTTCACCGTGCTCGAGCTGACCGAGATATTGTACTTCTTGGCCAGGTAGCGGATCAGCTTGCCGGCGGCGGCCAACTGCTTTTCGGTGGGCTGCAGCGTGCGGTAGTCGCCCAGAAAGCCGATGCCGATATTGCCGCGGTTATGCCCGGCGACGTGGGCGCCCATGCGGTCGACCGGGTAGGTCCCGTAGATGCGCCCCTGCTGGTCGATGACGTAGTGGAAGCCGATGTCACCCCAGCCCTTATTCATGTGGTAGCGCTGCATCGCGCGGATGGTCGCCTTGGGGGTGGTGTCGTGGTTGGACGTCACCGTGTGGTGAATGGTGAACATCTTGGGCGTGTGGTGCGGCCGGTTGTAGCGCGACGGCGCCGCGCCCCAGGCCGAACGCGGGATGATGTGAGGCTGGGCGGCGTTGGAGTCGCAGGTGGGCGCGTCGCTCGATCCACCGGTCGAGCCGGTGTCGATGGTGCTGCCGTCGCTGGCGGGATCGCCGGTGCCCCCGCTGGTGCCGCCGGCGGCGCCGCTGTCGCTGGTGGCGCTGTGGTCGACGCATTGGCCGGGAAGCTGGGCCACGCGGATGTCGTCGCCGTAGAAGTAGCGCAGAATGCGCTGGGCCTTCCAGCCGTTATGCGCCAGGCAGTTGGCCCCGTTCTGGGACATCGCCCCGCGGTTGGCCGGGCTGCCGCTCCATCCCAGCGAGGTGGTGTGCACCCGCGAGCCGATGCGCCCGTGGTTGTAGGTCACGTAGCGTTGGGTGCCCGCGCTGCCCGAGGCCATGCAGGTGTTGTGATTGACCCGGGTGGAGCCGGCTACATAAAACGGCATGATGATCTTGCCGTTGTGGGTCAGCACCATCCCGGAGGTCTCCTTGACCGCCCGACGCGCCGCCGCGGTGATCGGCCGCCCACAATTATAGGACTGGTCGCGCGTCGACGGCGATAGGGAGCGTCCCTCGACGTCGGCGACGTATTTGGCGTAGCCACGCGCGGCGATCGCCTGCGCCTTGAGCGCCTCCAAAGGAGCGCCGCCGTCCTCGCAGGTGACGACCTGGGCGAGGTACTCGTCCTCGACGCTGAGTTTGCCGTACCCGTCGACGCGCACCGAGCAAAAGTCGGTCAACTGCGCGCGGCGCGTGTCCCACTCGGGACCGGACTCGCCCTGGAGCGGCTGGTCGTCGTACATTCCACACCCGGTCACGTACAGCGCCGCGACCAGCAGCAGCAAATATCTCAACTTTAGAAAATTCCGAGCCATCATCCTTCCGCTCCCGGCTGGAGGTTCGACGTGGAGTTGATGCGCTCCTCATACGGTGTTGACCGCTTGTGGCACTGCGGAGCACATCAAGCGCGTTCTCTCACGTCTTTATTCAGCAAACAGTATGCCATACCGGAAAGCAGTGTATCCACCCTCCCACGCAAAACAAAGCAACTTACTGATATTACTGCATTTTCCATCTCATACGACTGGATAGTATAGAATCCATACGTGTGACACCCTGTCACACCATGTGGCTCCATGGGGGGTTTTGTCCCCATTTTCGGCACAAGGACCCACAGACACCTACATCCCTCCAACTCGGCCACCTCGATGCCTCGAATCGACCATCCGTTCAGGAACCCCGCGTCGTCCACGGGGGGCGTCACCCCATCACCAGATAACCAATTGCCTTTGCTTGTCTTTTCGTCTATTCGTATGCGCTGGAAAAGGACTTCCCCCGGCCTGGCAACTCCCCAGTCCCGCAGAGCAGTATGAATCACACGGATCCGTCCCGCAGTCTGCGCATTCAGCAATTCGTCGATCGCGTTCCTCAGATGCTGGCGGCGTGCGCGCACATCCATCACGAGCTCAGCGAGAGCCAGCCGTCGCTGGTCGACGCGCTCGAGCGCGCCGTGGAGCTGTGCGACGAGTCCGGGCGCATCGAGGTCGCCCATTGCCAGGCGCATTACGCCTACTGGGGGCGCCGCGATCTGGGCGGTGATCGCACGCTGCTGCGCCAGCATCTGGGCCGGGAGTTCGACGCGGCCGTCGTCGAGATCTACGCCACCTTTGCCAACGCCTACTTCGGGGCGTGGAGCTATCATCCGGGCGGCGAGGACACCGCGGCGCTCGTCGAGCGCATCGACGGGCGCGGCGTGCCCGCGGCGGTCGAGGTGGTCCACGCCACCTCCAGCGAGTTGACCCCGCTTCGCCACGAGGCGGTGGTGGCCGGCTGGCTGGTCGAGGTCGAGGGCTTGCAGATGTTGTTGCTGGCCTGCGAGCTCGACGAGCGCGCCGCCCAGAAGTTGGCCATCGCCGCCGCGCGCAGCGCGTGGGGGGACCACACCAGCTTCCGCCAGCGCGACTACGAGGCCGACGTCCTCGCCCTGCTCGCCGAGCCGCTGTGCATCGACATCGGCGGGCGCGGTGTGTGCGTGGCGCCCCACCTGCAGGCGGCGCGCGGCGGCCGGGTGTTTTTGAGCCCGGTCATCGAGGGCTGGGGGTGGGGGCTGGCGTCGATGGATCTGCCGGCGGCCGTCCAGGAGTTGCTCACCGAGGAGGGGCTGCGCCACCGCGGCGAGGCGATGCCCTGGCACCTGGCGATTGCCCGCGCGGAGACCGCCCAGGACCTCGACGAGCTCATGAAGCAGTTGGGGGCGGTGCGCCGCCGCGCGGTCACCGCCCGCCTCGAGCCGCGCCACCCCATCGGCGAGCACACCCTGGAGGTGTTGCTGCCGTCGACCGAGCTGATGGAGACGGTCGGGCTGACCGACGAGGGTGCGCTCGACGAGCGCGCCGCCTACCTGGAGCTGAGCCTGCGCCAACTCGGCGTGCAATGCCACGAGCTCGACCAATGCGGCGTCGACCCGGACATGCCTCTCGAGGATGCCCTGCCGCGCACGGCCATGCTCTCGCCGCAGGCCCTGGAGTCGCTGGGCGACGCGATCTATCTGGCACGGGTGCGGGTGCGCTGGACGAGCATCCTTCGCTGCTGGCTCGACCCGCAGTCCCACTGGCGCAAATCCCCCACGCTCGTGGAGCTGATGGTGGGCGTCGAGCGGCTATTTCGCTCGGAGTTGTGGCACGTCCCGGTCGTCGATCTGCCCGAGTCGGTGCCCCCGCGCCTGCAAGATGCGCTGTCGACCCGTTCGGCGCGCGGCACCTGGCGCCGCCTGGAGCGCGCCGTGCACGCCGCCGGGTTTACCGGGCTGCGCCTTCGGGTCGGTGATCTATTCGAGTTCGCCGACCTGCTTCCCGAGCTCGACGGCGTGGGCCCCAAGACCTTGGAGCACGCCGCCGTCTGCCTGGCCCACATGCTCGTCGACTGGCCCTCCGGCCCCACGTGGACCGAGCGCAAATTGGCCGCCTCCCAGGCGTCCTGAGGCCATCGCACCTTCCACAACTTGCCGCGACTCCGATCACGATTACTGTTGCGATCACATGAATCGTGAATCCCCCCGCCAACGCAGTAGTGGCATTGGGCTCCCAAACCCCTGGACCCCTGGCCCCTCGAACCCCTGGACCCCTGGCCCCTGGCCCCTCGAACCCCTGGACCCCTAAACCCCTGGACCCCTGGACCCCTGGACCCCTACCCCAACATGATCAAAAAACAGACCCTCAAAAGCCGCCCCGTCTGCAAACTCACCTTCGAGATGCCCCCGGACGTCGACGCCGACGAGATTGAGCTGGTGGCCGACTTCACCGATTGGGAGCCGGTGCCGTTCAAACAGCTCAAGAGCGGCAAGTGGAAGATCCAGCAAGACGTCGACCAGGGCGGGCGCTACGAATTTCGCTACCGCATCAAACGCGACGGCGAGGTCGCCTACGCCAACGATCCCGACGCCGACGGCTTCGTGCCCAACGAATTCGGCAGCGAGAACGGCGTCATCGAATGCGGATGACGCTCTAAAAATCCACGCCTTTGCCGGAGTCGCGCATGGCGACGAGCTCGTGGGGGTAAGGCTCGAGGTAGACCTGGTCGGCCAGATAGGCATACTCGAAGCGCGCGCACCACGTGCGCAGCACGGCCAGCAGTGCGTGCAGCGGCAGGTGGAAGTGGCGAAACTCGACGAGCATGTCCAAAAAGGCGTCGCGCTCGGCCTTGGGTAGGCGCGTCTTAAAATGACCGTACATATGCATCAGGGCGTTGAGGTGGACGTCGCGCCCGGGTATGTCGACCAGCGCCTGTCGGAAGGGCGCGGCGTAGCGCGCATAGACCTCGGCGGGCGCCAGGGCCTCGGCGTTGGCGGCGATGCGCCCCAGTGTGCGCATCGCCGGCTCGTCGTAGATCATCAGCAGGTGCTTGTAGCGGCGCTGGAAGTCGCTGATGGCGTGCATCGAGGGGTCGCGCCCGAGCCGGCGGAGATCGGCCAGGGCGAAGAGCCGGGTCAAAAAATGGTGCCGGATGGGGTAGTTGCGCAGCCGCCCCTCGTCCTCGACGGCCAGCCCGTTGAAGCGCCGGAGCACCTCACGGGCGAAGATCCCGGCCTCCTTTCGCACGCCCGGGGCGTGCTCCAGCCCGGCGTAGACCTTGACCTGCCCGGTGCCGCACGACGGCGATCCGCTCTTGAGGATAAAGCCGTCGACCCCGCCCAGACCGCCCAGAAAATCGCCGGCAAAGCCGCGCATCTCGTCGGTCAGGTCGCGTCCCGTCGCCGGTTGCACCAGCCGGGTCTGTCCGGCCTCGTCGACCAGGCGAACGGTCGGACGAGGGATCCCCAGCCCGATGGCCACCTCCGGACACACCGGGGTGACCTTCACGAACGGCATCAGCCGATCGATGAATCGGTCGGCGATGCGCTGGCCGTCGTAGCGGCACTGCGCGATGTCGATGCACGCGCTCAACACCACGTGCGGCGTGGCGAATGCGTGGTGTGCGCCCCCGATTGTCATGTCGTCGTCTCGTCTCATAGCCGGCTCCCACAGATGGGATGCGCGCGACCAATCCGAGGTTACATCGACGACTATTTTCGGCGGCAACGCGGCGCTCAACTGCTCTGGTAGGTGACCTCCCGGCGCAGCACCAGGTGCTCGCTGGGCTGGCTGACCTGCCCGGAGGGCTCGGCGGTCACATACAACGTGAAGTCGCGATACGGCGTCGTCGTGGACAGTTTGCCCTTGCGGTCGCTTCCGATCGTCAGCGCCCCCAGGTTGACCAACTTCTGGGTGCCCGCGGGCTGCAGCCACACCACGAAGGTGTTCAGGTTGCCGGCCAGGTTCTCGGGCGGCGGCAGATGGGCGACCTCGACCTTCAACTTCAGGTTTTTGTTGCCCTCTTCCTTGATCGCCACGGTCCCTTCGGCCGCCGGGGTGCTCGGATCCGGGGTCATCTGAAAGGTCGTCGGCGTCGCGCAACCGGCGGCCAACGCGACCATCACACACAACACCAGCGCTGCGAGGTGGGTCTTCCTCGGGTTCATCGATGCCTCCTGCCCACAAGTGTCAAACGTCCACCATGTACCATTGCCGTTGCATAACACAGTCGAGGCGGTCTCGACTGCTCTGGAAGGTAAGGGCGAGGCGGAGGGCTCCAAGATGCTGGGCCATTACGGGTTTGCGCTGTGGTTGATTCAAACCCCAGGCTGTGCTTGTTAGAGAGGGGCTAACCCGGGAGCGACCATGAGCAGACAGATCGACATCATCGAGACCGCCGACGGCTCGCGAACGCTGTACGACCGGGAGCGCCAGATCAGCTACCGGGCCAAGGCCGGCGCGGTGACCGAGTCGCGCTATGTCTTCGTCGAGGGCAGCGGTCTGCTCGACCGGCCGGGGCCGTGGCGGGTGCTCGAGCTGGGCTTTGGCGCCGGGGTCAACTTCATCCAGACGGTGCTCGCCGCTATGGACGCCGGCGTCGAGCGCCTGGAGTACGATGCGGTGGAGTACGCCGCGGTCGCCCCGGAGTTGCTCGCCTTCCACGATGGCGAGGCCGGCGAGATGGCCCGCCGCGCCCTCGCCGATATCGCGGACTACGGCGAGACTTGTGAGGTCGTGGGCTTCGGCGGGCGGGTGAGACTGCGCGTCCACCCCATCGCCTGGCTGGACTTCGAGCGCGCTGACCTGGGCGCCGACGCCGTCTACTTCGACCCGTTCGGGCCGCGAAGCGAGCCGGCGTCGTGGACCACCGCGTGCTTCGAGGTCGCCCGGCGCCACCTGGCCGAGCACGGCGTGCTGGCGACCTACAGCGCGGCCACGCAGGTCAAGCGCCGCCTCTTCGAGGCCGGGTTTTGGGTGGCCCGCGCGCCCGGGCCCGGTCGAAAGCGTGAGGTGACCTTCGCCGCGCGCCGCCGCGAGGTGTTGGCCGCGCGCGCCGACGTGGAGCTGGTCGACAAAGCCCGTTACCTGGACGAGCCTGCGGAGGGCGACGATGCCTGAACTCGCGATCATCGGAGCCGGCTTTGCCGGTCTCATCCTGGCCGACACGTTGGTCACACGTGGCGCCGACCCTGCCGACCTCGCGGTGGTCGATGCCGACGACGCGGCGCGCGCCTCCGACGTCCCCGGGGCGCTGATGCACCCGTTTCCGGGCCGAAGCCTCGAGCCCAAGCCCGACCAATTCAGCCTCGCCGAGGCGAGCATCGACTACCTGCGCGGGCTGAAGGAGGCGACCGACGACGCCATCGTGGAGCTGCCCATGGCGCGCCCGCTGGTGGGCCGGCTCGGCGAGAGTCTGCGCACCAGCTTCGAGGCCATGCAGGGCCGCTTTCCGGCGTGGTTCGACGCGCGCATCGCCCGGGGCGCCGAGCTTGGCGACATCGACCCCCTGCTGGCTCAATTCGACGACGTGTTGGTGTATACGCCGGCGTTTTCGGTCGACCCCGGCCGGGTACGCCGCCACCTGCGCGAGCGCCTCGAGGCGGCGGGGGTCACGTTTGTCGACCACACCCGCGTCGAGTGCGTCGAGCAAAGCGCCGGGCGGTGGACGCTGTGGACGAGCGCCGAGCCCGTCGAGGCGGGCTCAGTCGTGCTCGCCCTTGGCTTCGGGCTCGCCCGGTGGTTTCCCGGCCTGCCCATCCGAGGAAAGGGCGGCGAGGTTCTGGCGGTGCGCCCGCCCAAAGGGGCCGAGCTGGGCTGCGTGATCAACGCCTCCGGCCACCTCGCCCCCCTCGCCGACGGCACCTGGGTGGCCGGCTCGACCTATTGGAGCGCCGACGAATTGGGCGGGCGCGACGACGATAAGGCCATCGCCGAACTCCTCGAGCGCTGTGCGCCGCTGGCCGCGCCGCTCGCCGACGCCACGCCGGTGCGCCTGGGCCGCGGGGTGCGCGCCGCCTATCGCGGCGACAATCGCCCCTTGGTCGGCCCCGTGCCCGGCCAGCCGGGCCTATTCGTCTTTGGCGCCTTTGGCTCCAAGGGCCTGTTTCGCATCCCCCGCCTGGCCCGCACCCTGGCCGACCACCTCCTCGACGCCGCCGAGATCGACCCGCGCTCGACGACCGCACGCGTCAAGCCCGCCAAATGGCACCTGGCGCCGGTTGGGGAGAACTGCGCCCGGGATTAGCTTCCAGACTGCGAGCAGTTCACAGGCCCTCGGGCGGAGCAGTCATCGCCATGGACATCGTCACCCACATGACCATGGGCGCCACCATCGGCGCCGCCGTCGCCCAGAAACGCTACGGATGGCGCGCCCTGGCCGTCGGGGCGGTCTGCGGCGGGTTTCCCGACCTGGACTACGCGAGCTTTCTCTTTGGCGAATGGACCGGGCTGAAATATCACCGGGCGCTGCTGCACAACCTGCTCTTCTTACCGCTCTGGGCGCTGTTGTTGGGATGGGTGGCCTGGCGCCTGTTCAAGAAGCGTGGACGCTATTGGCATTGGGCCGGGGTCGCCTTTCTGGCGATGCTCGCCCACCCGCTGCTGGACTGGCAGACCGCCTGGGGAACCCAGCTCTTCTGGCCGATCACCGACCACCGCTACTTCACCGACACCGTCGCGCTCATCGACCCGGCGGTTACCATCTGGCTGCTGGCGGCGACGGTGCTGGCCATCATCTACCGCCATCGGCGCCGCGACATCGCCGCGTGGAGCGCCCGCGCGGCTCTGGTGGTGGTCTTCGGCTACCTGGTGGGCGGCCAGGCAAACTCGATCTATGCGGCGCGCCAGACGCGCCACTCGCTGCCCAAGGGCTTTCACGCCGTGTCCTACCGGGCGATCCCCACGCTGGGAAATATCTGGCTGTGGCGCGTCGTCGCGCGCGACAAGAAGGGCGATATCGAGGTGGGGCTGTTCTCGATCGCCCACCCCGAGCCGGTCCAATGGCATGACGTGCCCGTGCCCGACCACGCGCTGCTGCACCGCGTGCGCCAGACCGATCGCGGCAAGTTATTCTACTGGTTCAGCGACCACTTCGTGAGCGTGAGCGTGCACGACCCCCACTTTCACGGCCACGACATCTGCCTGGCCGACCAACGCTACGGCGGCATCTTGCACCCGGAGCGGGCGATGTGGGGCGCCTGCGCCGACATCAAACCCGGCGGCAAGGTCGCCGACTTCAAATACGCCGACTTCCACCTGGGCCGCTTGCAGGTCGCCGAGCATTTCGAGGCCATCTGGCACATGATCTGGCACGGGGCCCCCTCCGAGGGGCATTGAGTCCAATTACGAAGATCGTCTCGCCAAACCTACGGTTGGAGCGCCGTTCACGTTTAGGTTTAGGTTTACGTTTGGAGCCGTTGCCAGATGGTGAACCTTGCCGAGCTGCGTCGTCTCGCTTTGACGCCAATAACCACACCGGCAGCACCAGTGCCCCCAGCGCATACAAGCCCACAGAACCTAAACCTAAACGTAAACCTAAACGTAAACCTAATCGGCCTTCGTTCTGCACCAGCGGACCTCGACAACCAAAGGATCTGCGCAAATGCGCGTAGGCTTCTTAGCGGACATTGCGCCCTTCGCGGTTAATTTTTTGGTGTTTCCTCGGTGACCTCGGTGACCTCTGTGGTGATTTGCCAGACCCGAGCCGTGCCATGATCGACTTGAGCACATACGGAGGCTTTGTCCTCGACGACGCGTTTGTGGCGCCATTTGCCCACAAGCCGGTCGATTGGGGGTTCGGGGCGCTGTCCTGGGTGACCTTCAAGCGCACCTACAGCCGCGACGGCGAGGCCTGGTGGCAGACGTGCCGGCGGGTGATCGAGGGGATGTTGACCGTCCAACGCGTTCACTGTCTGGAGCGCGGGCTGCCGTGGGACGAGGCCAAAGCGCGGGGGTTCGCCCGCCAGGCCTACCGCCGCCTATTCGACTTCAAGTGGACCCCGCCCGGGCGCGGGCTGTGGGTGATGGGCACCGACTTCATGTACGAGCGCGGCGGGGCGGCGCTCAACAACTGCGGGTTTATCTCCACCGACGACCTCGCCCACGACTACGCCGCGCCGTTTGCGTGGATGCTCGAGATGAGCATGCTGGGCGTGGGCGTGGGGTTCGACACCCGCGGGCGCGGCCAGCGACGCATCGTCGAACCCCAAACGGGCGACGACGCCCACGCCATCGCCGACAGCCGCGAAGGCTGGAGCCAGGCGCTCGCCAGGCTGCTTCGCGCGTTCGCCGGAGACGCCCGGCTGCCGGCGCGCTGGGACTTCACCGAGATCCGCCCGCGAGGCGCCCGGCTGCACAGCTTTGGCGGCTTCGCCAGCGGCCCCGAGCCGCTGGCCGACCTGCTCGACAGCGTCGAGAAGCTCCACCGCGATTATATCGGCCACAGCATCGACAGCCGGCTCATCGTCGATACCATGAACCTCATCGGCCGCTGCGTGGTCGCCGGCGGCACCCGCCGCTCGGCGCAGATCGCCTTCGGGGAGGCCGACGACGTCCAATTTCTGGATCTGAAGGCCGATCCCGCCAAGGTCCGAGCCTATCGGTGGGCGTCGAATAACTCGGTCTTCGCGCATATGGGCATGGACTACGGCGCCGTCGCCGCGCGCGCCGCCCGAAATGGCGAGCCCGGCGTGTTGTGGCTGGACAACGCCCGGGCGTTCGGGCGCCTCAAAGATCCGGCCAACTGGCGCGACGAGCGCGCCATGGGCTCCAATCCCTGCGGCGAGCAGACCCTGTGGGACCGCGAGCTGTGTACGCTGGTCGAGACCTACCCGGCGCGCCACCACGACCTGGACGACTTCGAGCAGACCCTGCGCGTCGCCTACCAATACGCCAAGACGGTCACCCTGGTGGCCACCCACGACGCCAAGACCAACGCCGTGATGCTCAAAAACCGGCGCATCGGCTGCTCGATGAGCGGGGTGGTCCAGGCGATCAACCGCCACGGCCACCGCCCGTTTTTGCGCTGGTGCGAGCGCGCCTACACCGTCATCCAGCACCTCGACCGCCAGTACTCCAACTGGCTGTGCGTGCCACGAAGCATCAAGACCACGACCATCAAGCCCAGCGGCACCGTCAGCCTGCTCGCCGGGGCGAGCCCCGGGGTGCACTGGGCCCACGCCCCGTACTACGTGCGCCGCATCCGCATCAACGAGACCCATCCGCTGGTCGAGATGTGCCGCCAGGCCGGCTATCCCGTCGAGCCGGATACCTACGCCGACCACACCATGGTGGTGAGCTTTCCCGTCGAGGTCGGCCACGTCGGGCGCACCGCCGCCGAGGTTTCCCTGCGCGAGAAGGTCGACCTCGCCGCCCAAATGCAGCACTACTGGTCGGACAACCAGGTAAGCTGCACCGCCGACTTCGACCCCGCCCTCGGCCCCGCCGAACTCGAGCGCGTCCTGGCCAGCTACGAGGACCGCCTCAAGGCGATCACCTTCCTGCCCCGCGAACAACACGGCTACGCCCAGCCGCCCTACGAGGCCATCAGCGCCGCCGACTACGAGCAGATGCGCCAGGGCCTAAAGCCGCTTCGCGGCGCCATCCCCCAGGACCGCTTCCCGGCTTTTTGCGACCGCTGCGTGGGCGATTGACGGTGAGTGCGGCGGGCTCGCACCGCTGGAGAATCCGATCGTCTGCTACGAGCGGGCGCTTCTTGCCCTCCAAGACCCCGGCGGGTTCATCCCGCTGGTGAATCAGATCGTCCGCTACGAGAGCTGCCGACCAAACACAATTCGCCACCCAAAATCCGTCCCAGATGCTGCTCGACGGCCGATCGGCCAAGAAAGGACGCAACGATTCGACCCTTTCTGCCGAAAACCATAGAGAGGGGCACCGACTAGTACTCGGCCGCAGTGAAGATGATCGATTGAGGCCGAGGACTGGACGACGAGGTCGAAGGCGTTGCAGTGAGGCGATGCAGCGCATCGTCGAGCGAAAACGCCGAAGAGATCGTCGTTCAGAACCGGCGTCAACTAGTCAAAATCACTGTGGCCGAGTACTAGGACGCGGCGTCTCACCCAGCGTCGCGTCCGACGACGAGGAGCCCCCACGGAAGCGCAACCGTCGCATTGAAACAACGCCATCGGCCCGGTCCGATGCCCGCACACCCCGCCGAATATCGGCGAGAAAGGCGGGCGACCCAGGGCACGGCCGAGGTGCGTCTTGGTTGGTTTCATGGGGGAGGGCTCGAGGAGCCCAGGTGGTGGGGCAGTTGGGGGCGGTGCGTGCGCTTTGGCAACGCGCGCGGGGCTTTCACATGTGGCGAGCCGCCTCGTTTAGCCGACGATCTTGGCGTCCCGCGGGTCGAGCCCACGGGGGCGCTGGATGTGGCGAGCCGCCTCGTTTAGCCGACGATCTTGGCGTCCCGCGGGTCGAGCCCACGGGGGCGCTGGAGGCAGAGAACCGCCTCGTTTTTCAGGGCACCACACGCAGGGCATACGAAGCCGAATCGGCAACGCGCCGTGACCGTGGCCGTGGCCGTGACCGGCAGTTAGAGAGCAATCGGCAACGCGCCGTGACCGTGACCGTGACCGTGGCCGTGACCGGCAGTTGGAGCGCAAGGCGCTCGGTCGATTGATGTGCCAGGTTTGAAGGGTCAAATCAGTGCACAAACGCCGCCTCCGGTGATATAAGAGGGCAACGGAGGCCGAGATGAGCGATGACAACACCATCGGGGAATCGTTTTTCGATGTATCGGCGCTGCCCGGCGAGGATGGTGAGCAAGACGACCCCATGGTCGGACGGGTGCTCGATGGGCGCTACCGGCTCGACCGCTTGCTCGGCGAGGGCGGCATGGGGCGGGTGTATGCGGGCACGCAGTTGTCGGTCGATCGCGAGGTGGCCATCAAACTGCTGCGCGGCGAGGCGCTCGCCCAGCGCTCGGTCAAAGAGCGCTTTTTGCGCGAGGCCAAGGTCATCTCCGGGTTTAGCCACTCCAATATCGTGCGCCTGATCGACTTCGGAGAGGACCAGGAGCACCGGCTTCCCTACCTGGTCATGGAGCTGGTGCGCGGGGTGTCGCTGGCGGATCTGACCCGGCGCGGGCGCCTGGCGCTGGCGTTGGCCCTCGAGATTGCCTACCAGGTGTGCGGGGCGCTGGTGCAGGCGCATTCGGCGGGCATCGTCCACCGCGACCTCAAGCCGGAAAACCTGCAGCTCGTGCCCGTGGTGGGCGACTCCTTCCAGGCCAAGGTGCTCGACTTCGGCATCGCCTTTCCGCGCGAGTCCAACACGCGCATCACCGCCACCGGCATGATCTGTGGCACGGCCTACTACGTGGCCCCGGAGCAGGCGCGCGGCCAGCACCTCGACGGGCGCGCCGACCTGTATGCGCTGGGCATCATCATGTACGAGATGCTCTCCGGCCACCTGCCGTTTCGCGCCGACAGCGACTTCCAGATCTTGTTGATGCAGGTGCAGGCCGAGCCGCCGCCGCTGTCGGAGTATCTGCCGCCCGACGAGGTGCCCGCCGAGGTCATCAAGCTGGTCCACGATCTGATGGCCAAAGACCCGGAGGCACGCCCGCCGTCGGCCCGGGCGGTGCGCGAGCGCATCGAGGTCATCCGCAAGCGCTGCGCCATCGCCGAGCCGCGCATGGATATTGAGGATGCGTCGGCCGACGCCTTCGCACAGTGGCTGCTGGCGCCGGCGACCGACGCCCCGGTGTTTGAGGCGGCGACGGCCTACGATTCGTCGACCCCGCCGGAGGTGCGCCGCCAGCTCGACCAGCGCGACCAGACCACCGTCGAGGTCGGGCCCAGTGACGCCTCCGCCGAGCGCCCTCAGGGTCCGGAGACCGCGCCCCAACGGCGCACCGACGGGTCGAATATGCGCCCGCTCGTCTGGCTGGCCGGTGGGCTGGTGGTGGCGATCGCCGTCGCCGGCAGCGCGTTCGCCTACCTGATGTCGCATAAGACGACGGGGGCGACCGACACGCCCACCCCGCCCGGGGCGAGCGCCAAGCCGGCGGTCCCCCCGACGCCGCCGCCGACGTCCAAACCGGTCCCGTTGAGCACTTTCGCCGGGCGCTGCATGGTCATCGGCGAGAGCGACACCTGGTTCCAAACCGTCTTTTTGTATCCCGAGGTCGGCGAGTTGATGCTCCAGGGCGACAAGCGCCTGCTGTGGTCGCCGCTGAAACTCGGACACCGCCAGGGCAAGACGCTCGGCATCACCTACCACGACCCCGGACACAGCAAGCCGAGCACGCTCGACGTGCGCGCCAGCGGCGACAAGCTAGTCTTCCGCCTCGCCGACACCAATCGTTTCGTGTGCCGAAAGCACGCCGTCCAAAAGTTCTACGACCGCCTGGCCCTCAGCGGCACGTTCACCGCCGCCAAGGATGCGCATCGCACGCTGGTGGTGCCCGCCTCCGGTCAGCGCTTCACCCTCGGCGGAGACGAGTATGTCTATCGCATCCTGAGCGGGGCGAACCTGGCCGGGGGCCACCAGCTCGCCGTGCGCGAGGCCGACGACAAGAAAGCGCCGTGGCACCGCTGGAAGATGACCTACGACGCCGACAACGGCCGACTCAGCGTCGAGCGCGACGGCAAGACGACGCGCTTTTTGTCCAAGGATGCCCCCAAACACGACCACCCCAAAAGGGGACATCACGCCCCGACGCGGACACCGGCGAAGTCCCCGTCGACCCCGCCGACTGCGGCCTCCCGGCCCCCGGCGTGGTCGCCGCCCCCGCCGGCCTCCAAGAAGGTCTTCCGACAGTACCGCAAGAAGGTGGTGGCCGCCGCCCAGAAGTGCGCCGACACCATCGCCGAGCGCAACGCCCAGGTCGCCCACCACCAGAAGCTCGTCGACGAGGGCCACTACAAGGAAGCCGAGCGCTACCGCAAGGACGTGTTGAGCGACACGACCGCCTACAGCCAGAAGATCCAGGCGGCCGCCTACACCTTCAGCAACACCCTGCAAAATGCCGTGCGCGCCGGGCTAAACTCCGCGCAGATCCAGGATCTGTCCAAGATCTGGCAAAAGCGCTGTCGCTGAGCGCCCCGCCCGCTTTGCCCCGCAGGCTTCGTGCCTAGGTTGCTTGGGTATCCCGAAGCGCATCGCGGCGGCCCGGCGAGCAGTCCCCGCCCCGCGCGCCCCGTCCACCCAGGCCGAGGAAGCCGACATGACTTCCCAATATCCGCATTCCTCCGAGTCATTCGACGGCACAACGCTGCCGGACCTGTCCCTCGACGTGGTCACGCGCCTGGTCGCCGGGCGCTGCTACGACGTCGACCTGCCCGTCTCCACCTTCCGCCGCGCCCTCGCCCTCGCCCAGGCGCACAGGCTGACGATGGTTCCGGCGGGCTGCGAGGCGGACCTGAGCGGCCGCGATCAGGATCTGACCATCCAGGGCCCGTTTGTGGTGGGCAAGCCGGTGGTGTGGACCAGCGCCTCGGTGGGTCCCTCCGAGCCATTCGACGCCGACGAGGTCCAGCAGGTCGCCGAGGCCGCCTTCGCCACGATGGACGCCGCCTTCGAGAGCCGCCTGGGCGAGGTCGTCGGGCCCGCCCATGCCATCGACGCCGGCGTGTTCTTGTGCAGCACCGGCCCGCTGGCCACCGGCACGCTGGTCTTCGGCGTCGCCGGCACCCGCGACGAGGCCGAGTTGACCGGCGGAGAGTACGTCTGGGGCCATGATATGCAAAAGCTGCCCCACGAGACGGGGATCATCGGTGAGGTCATCGCCAGCGTGGAGTTGGATGAGGTCGAAGCGGTCGACTTTTCGATGAGCGCCGACGCTCGCCGGCGCCAGGCGTCGGTGCCCTATGCCGACGAGCCGGTGTACTTCCTGGTGGCCCAATACGACTGAGCCGCCTCACGACGAGGATTCGGCCAAGGTGGGGGCGAGGTCATGGGCGCGGGCGACGAGGTCGTCGACCAGCGCCTCGAAGTCGTCCAGGGCGTAGGGTTTGGACAAAAAGGCGAAGCGCTCGGGCTGGTCGACGACCACCGCGGGGGGCGCGTTGCTCGGCGAGACCAACAGCGTGAGCATGTCGGGAAAGCGCTTGTGCAGATGCTCGCTGAGGCGAACCCCGTCCATGCCCGGAGGGTGGACGTCGCAGACCAACAGATTGACCTCATGATCGACGCCGGGCATCCAGGCGAGCACATCCTGGGGGGTGCCCAGCACCTCGACGCGATGGCCGTGGCGCTGCAGATTGCGCCGAAGCAGGCGCTGGACCCAGGGATCTTCCTCGACGACGACCACGTGCAACGTGTCTGCGCTGGCCGGCGCACTGGCCACGGCCTCGGGCGCCTCGGGCAGTCGGCGCCGACCGATGGCGTCGAGCAGGCGCAGCCCCAGGGTGTGCGCCTCGATTCTCGTCGGGCTCGAGGTAATCATCGGCCCCCGCCTCCAGCGCGCGGCTGGCCAGGGCCGCATCGGTGCCCAGGATGAGCACCGGGACCTCCGGGGCCTGCTGGCGCAATTCGTCGAGCGCCTCCAAGCCCTCACTGTCGGGAAGGCTCAACCCCAGCAACACCGCGTCGATGGGCATTCCTGCCAGGATCTGGCTGGCCGACCATAGCCGCCGCGCCGGCGAGACGACGAAATTGGGCCGGGCGGCTTTGAGCATGTTGCGCACCGAGGCGGCGCGTTTGGCGTTGCCCTCGACGACCAGGACACGAATGCCCTGCTCGTCACTCGTGCTGTCGTGGGGCCGGCCTCCCATCGCGGTGTTGCTCCTGGGTCTGATGCAGCTATTCAATTAGGATTCGTGTGTAAGAAATCTCCCGTCGCCGTCGGCGGCTGATTGTCACGGCCTCTTTACCGCCAATCCTCGACGATGCGCTGCATCGCCTGCGATTGTCGGCTTCGATCCCGCAAAAAATCAACTCGCCGAGGCTCGGTCCGACTTCTTACGCACGAATCAATTAGCGAGCGGCGTCCCAAAGCTGGGCACAGCATCTGGAACGTCAAGCCCGCGCCGGCCTACAGGTTGCGCAGCCGATAGCCCACCCCCGTCTCCGTGACGATGTAGCGCGGCTGGGCGGGGTCGTCTTCGAGCTTGCGGCGCAGGTGCGCCATGTACACGCGCACGTAGTGGTCGCGTCCCACGCAGTCGGGGCCCCACACCTCCTCGAGGATCTGGCGGTGGGTGAGCACGCGCCCCACATTCTTGATGAGGGTGAGCAACAGGCGGTATTCGGTAGGCGTCAGGTCGATCTCGTCGTCGCCCACGAACACCCGGCGGGCGACCCGATCGACGCGCAATTCCCCGTTGGTAAACACGGCGTTCTCGTCGTCGGGGGCGACCTGCTCGGCGTGGCGCAGCCCCACGCGGATGCGCGCCAGCAGCTCCTGGGCGCCGAAGGGCTTGGTCAGGTAATCGTCGGCGCCGGCGTCGAGCGCCTTGACCTTGGAGTCCTCCGAGTCCAGCCCGGAGACGACGACCACGGGGGTGTGGGTCCATTCCCGCAGTCGGCGCAGCACCTCTTCGCCGCGGATGTCGGGCAGGCGCACGTCCAACAGGATCAAATCGGGGTTGTGCTCGGCGGCGCGTTGAATGCCTTCCTCGCCGGTCTCCGCCTCCAGCGCCTGGTAGTCGTTCGACTCCAACAGGGTGCGCAGAAACCGACGCATTTTCGGATCATCTTCAATGATCAGAATTACTACTGCATTCTGGCTCATAATGGGGGCTACCTCTAATCAGTCCCGTCTTCGTCCGATGGGACGCCGCTGGGGAATGGGGGCGGCGCGTGCTGGCCAAACCCCACGACGAAGGTAAATACAACTCCGGGGCATTCCGCGCGGTCGTGCGCGCGAAGCTCACCGCCGTGTGCTCGCACAATCTTTTGGCTCACCGCCAGGCTCAGCTCTCCGCCTGGGGGACCGGTCCGGCCCTGACGCGCGTTGCTACCGGCGGGCTGGTCGACATCTAGGCTGGGGCCGCGATCGCGGACCTCGACGCAACACCGCGTCTCCTCACCGCGCACGTGGACCTCGATGGGTGACTCGGGCGGCCCGAAGTGCAACGCCTGCTCGAGCAGGCTGGTCAGCACCACCTCCAGCAACACCGCGTCGCCTCGAACCATCGCCAGGTCCGGTTCGATGGTGATGACGACCTCACGGTTGTCAAGAAGGTCGCCCAGGGCATTGAGCGCCGAACCGACCACCTCCTCGACCAGGTGCCACTCGCAACGCAGCGCGCGCAGGCTGGCCTCCAGTCGATACCACATCACGAGCCGGTCCACCATGCGCCGCAGTCGATCGGCCTCCACGCCAATATTTTCGCCCAGCGCGACCATCCGCTCGGGCGCCAGGCGCCCGTCCGCCGCCGCCACCAGCTCGGCGGCCAGCTTGATATTGGCCAGCGGCGCGGCCAGATCGTGGGTAAAGCCGCTGAGCAAGCGCGACGCGGCCTCCGCTGCGGCCGGGCTGATTTCAGATGTGTCGGTCATGGTCGCACCGTCGGCAAATCGCTTGTGGCTACCCCACGCACAGACCTCGCTGTGCTTGCGTCGCGCTCGAAGACGGATGATAACAAACCAGACGCCATAATGGCGCAAAAAGACCCGTGCATGCTATTAAAAAATCATAAACAGCTTCGTTTTTTTTCCAGCCCCCGGCTCCACCATGGACGAACAAATCAATTATATCGCCACTCATTTGCGCCGCTCAGACGAGCCGGCGCGCATCGACGGCCTGCGCATCCTGGAGCGACGCGAGGGTCAATTCGAAGACGCCGGCGTTTTGAGCCGCGCCCAGATCGTCGCCATGCTCGACGACGGCGAGCTCATCGTCACCTGGGACCACGACGCCGACGAGCTCGGCGAGGTGATCGAGCTGGTCGAAGCGGGCTCGGAGCTGTACCTGCGCGTCGACGGCCAGCCGCTGACCGCCGATAACCTGGGCGCGCTTCCGGAGGTGTGACATGGGCCCGCACACCGTCGACTCCGAGGAGTGGTCCCATCGGCGCGTCGCCGGCGCCGGCGTCGAGCTGCACTGTGTCGAGCGGCGCGCCGGCGTCGAGGCGGGCCAGGGCCCGCTGGTCTTATTCCTGCACGGGTTTCCCGAATTCTGGTTCTCCTGGCGCCACCAGATGCGCGCCCTGGGCGACCGCTACTACGTGGTCGCCGCGGACATGCGCGGCTACAACCTCAGCGACAAGCCCGACGGGCGGCGCGCCTACCGCCTGGAGGTGCTCGTCGAGGACGTGCGCGCCCTCATCGAGCACCTGGGCTACGAGCGCTGCGTGCTGGTGGGCCACGATTGGGGCGGGGCGGTCGCCTGGCAATTTGCCTACACTTACCCGCAGATGCTCGACAAGCTGGTGGTCATGAACCTGCCCCACCCGGTGCGCTTTTACGAGGGCCTGGGCACCCTCGCCCAGCTTCGGCGCAGTTGGTACATCTTCTTTTTCCAACTGCCCTGGCTGCCCGAGCGGGTGCTGTCGCGGCGCGACTACCGCGCCATCGCGGGGGTCTTCGCCTCCCAGGCCAAGAATCCGCAGGCGTTTACCCCGCAGGACCTGGACGCGTATCGCCGCGCCGCCAGCCGCCCGGGCGCGCTGACCGCCATGCTCAACTATTACCGAAGCCTGCTCGCCGAGAGCCTTCGCTTCGACCGCCACAGCTACGGCGTGCTCGACGTGCCCACGCTGCTCCTGTGGGGCGAGGACGACGCCGCTCTGGGAAAAGAGCTGACCTACGGCACCGAGCGCTGGGTGGGCGACTTGCGCGTCGAGTATATCCCCCGCTGCAGCCACTGGGTGCAGCAGGACCGTCCTGAAATTGTCAACCAACTCATGCGCGAGTTTTTGGACAACGCGAAAAGTTGAATTCTACGGGCGGTTGTGATTCTCTGGGCTGGTTAGTCCAACGTCTCGCCGCTCAATGCATGGAGCCTGTAGTGATCCCCTCCAGACTCGGGACACCCCGATCTCCCGTCCTCCTGCTGCTCACCGCTGCTCTGGTGATGTCGCCGGGGTGTATCCTCAGCCACGACTTCACCGGGGCGTCGGCGACGCAGACCAAGCAAGACGCCGGCCGCGACGCCAGCAGCGATGCCGGCCGCGACACCAACGTCGACACCGATGGCCAGGATGCGGGCGTGGTCGATGCCGCCGACGCCGGCGGATCCGAGGGCACCTTGATCGCCGACAACACCCCCTGTAGCAGCGACGTGCCGGTGTTTCGCGTGGCCACCAATGCCTTCGGAGACGCCAAGGACGCCCTGTTCGCGGGGAGCGCCCCCACACACTTCGACATCGGCCCGCCGGCCGACAACGTGTTCTCGGCCCAACAAAAGAAGACCACCCACGCCATCGCCGTGGTCGCGGCGACGTCGGATAACAAGCTCGCCGTGGGCTGGGCGTCGATCGACACCGACGGGCAACAACCCCCCGACGCTCAGGCCGTGGGCAGCGCCACCGTCAAATTCGCCGGCGGCACCATCGCCCCGGTCACCGGAGCCACCAGCGGGGGCGCGCTGGAGGTGTACAGCGTGGAGGTCTTCCCGGCCAACAACCTGTTCGGCAAGGGCCCCGACGGCCAGGACTTCGTGTACAGCTTCCTGGTCGCCACCAACGCCGGCACCTACGACTGCAAGGTGTATGGCGACCCCAACGGCGACCAATTGGACAACGTGGCCTCCACGTGTCAGGTCGACACCGCCATCAAGAATGCCCTGAGCGCCGACCTCACCCCGGCGCGCCGCTTCCAATGGCTGCCGCTCAAGAATTCGCTGACCGACTACGTAATCACCGTCGAGGGCGGCGCCGACCACCATCTGGGGGTGTTCTTGCTCCAGTTGCAGCTGACCGGCCCCCGCGTCGACCGCATCGGCGTCGAAGGGGTGGACACCCAACTTGGAAGCGGCGGATTTTTCGGGCTGACCGAGGCGTTGGGCTGGCCGGAGTACGCCCACAAGAAGCCGCTGCTGTACATGCTCGACCACTCGACGACGCCCCCGCGGCCGGTGGAGCTGGCCAACGGCGGCCCGGCCACCAGCACCGGAACCTACCAGGTGCACTCCGGCGCCGACGCCTTCGCGATGCCGGCGACGCTGGATGAGTCGGCGGGCCACTTTGCGTTCGCCTATCAGCTCGGCGACGGCGCGGCCAACGGCACCATCACCCCCGGGTATGTGGGCGTCGACCGCGACGGCGGCGACGTCGTCTTTGGCGGCCTGGGTCCCATCGAGGGCAACGACTGGCTGCGCTACTCCAGCGCCGACGTCGATCGCGTGTGGACCTTCGCCACCGGCGGCCCCGCCCTGGTGGCCCTGGCGCACGGCAACACCGACGCCAACCTGGAGCTGGGAAGCTGGAATATGAAGACGCAGTTCCGCTCGGTCAGCGGCGTGGTGCGCCCGGCGGCGCATCACCTCGGCCAGCTCGACCAGCTCAACCTGGACGCCACCTGGCAGTTCACCAACGGGTTTACCAACTTCACCAACCCGCCCGCGCTGCCCGGTCTGCTGGGATTTGCGGCCGCCGACACCACCGGCGGGCGCGGCCGAGGGCTGTACGTGATCAGCCTGCCCGACGTGCACGACGCCAAGTCGCTGTGCCACTGAGAGCACTCATGGAGCTCGTTCGCCTTTTGCCGCTGCCGGGTCTATTACGCCGTGAGCACAAGTAGACCCCAGCGCCTGCGCGTCGACAACGACCTGGACTGCGTGGCCGCTCCTCGACGATGCACTACGGCATCGCCTCGTCGCGTCGCCTTGTCCAGCCCGCTGTCGAACTTTGCAGTCATCTGGGTCTACTCCTGCTCACGGCGTAGTAGCGACCAGCGGCTGCTTTACGGCGTGTTCTTGGTGGTTGGTTCTTCGTTCTTGCCGTACATCGTAAATTGCCCGGGCGTGCCTCCAGAGGCGCCCGAAAGGCGTCATACGTGGATGGAGCGAACATCCTCAAGAACCAAGAACCAAGAACCAAGAACACCGTGGAACTCCGCCACGTTACAACACGCCCGGGCCCACACAAGCCGAAAGAGTTCCGTGATTCAACTCGACCGCGATCAGCGCGCCCGGGTGAGCAGCTCGGCGGCGTTGCCGGCGAAGATGCGGGCGATGTCGTCGTCGGCGTGGCCGCGCCGGCGCAGCTCGTCGGCCACCCGGCCGATGTCCCGGCAGTCGCGGTGGTCGCTGGGGATGGTCGGAAGCCACCCGTCGTAGTCGCTTCCCAGGGCGACGTGGCGCACGCCCACGCGCTCGATGATGTACTCGATGTGGTCGACCACCCAGCCGGTGTCGGCGCGAAGCTGTCCGGCCAAGAACACCGGGGCGAACATCACGCCGATGACCCCGTCGGTCTCGGCGATGGCGTCGATCTCCTCGTCGGTGATGTTGCGGGCGTGGTCGTGAACGCCCTTGACGCCGGTGTGGGTGCAAAAGACCGGGCGGCTGGCCAGCGCGCACGCCTCGAGCACCCCCGGGGTGTTGACGTGGGCGAGGTCGACGAGGACGTCGGCCTCGTCGAGGGCGGCGATGAGCTCGCGGCCAAAGCCGCTCAAGCCGTCGACCTCGTTGGCCCCGCGGCCCATCGACGGGGTGGCCGCCGAGTTTTTGGAAAAATGGGTCAGCGTCAGGTAGGCCGCGCCGCGCTGGGCGAGCACGGCGACGCGCTCGAGGCGCCCGGCGAGCATATGCGCGCCCTCGACGCCCGGGGCGAGGGCGAGCTTTTGGGCCTCGGCCGCCCGGGTCCAGTCGGCCGGCTGGCGCACCCGCCACACCCGCGCGTCGGCGGCGACGACCTCGTCGAGGTAGTCGATCTGGCGGTTCATCTCCCGCCAGCCGCGCTCGCTCTCCCAGGGAAAATAGTGAATCCCCAGACACGCGCCGCGGTAGCCGGCCTCGACCATGCGGGGCACGTCGGCGTGCCAGAACAGCGGCTGGCCGGCCAGCCCGCGCCGGTGGCGGCCGGTGACATCGTAGCGAAACAGGCGCTGTTGGATGATGCTGTCGACGTGCAGGTCGATCGCCGCGTGGATGTCGGCCATGAGGTCTCCGGAGGCGTGGGCGGGGCCGCGGTCGGGTTTTCGTCACGCGCCACATGGTGCATGATGGGGGAGCGTAACATCAATGGTCCCTGCCTCCCACCATGGCCTTCGACCCATGCGTATCGCCCGCTGCGCTGCCCTCTTTGCCCTGCTCGCCGCCGTACTGATGAGCGTCGGCGCGTGCTCGACGCCCCACCACCAGACGCTGGTCGGCGAGCCGCCGCCCGATGATCCCGGCCCGGCGCAGGCGCGCGCCGGCGGCGAGCGGCGCATCTTGCTGCCCGACCACCACAAGCGCCGGCTTCCCGACAAGCGCTACCCCAAGGCGATCTTCGGGGCGCCGGTGTGGCCGTTCATCGAGGACGGCACCACCTTCGAGCTGACCTGGGGGGCGGCCGCCGCCAGCATCGCGGTGCACGAGCAACCCGATCTGAACAGCGCCATCAGCGGCGAGTACCACCTGGCGCGCGGCGACAAGATCCCCTGGCGAAGCTCGTGGGTGGGGGTGTACCGACCGTCGATCTTTCGGGCCAAGACTGAGGTGCACCTCGACGGCACCCGCTACGTGCCCGGCAACCCCGATCTCAACGACTCGCCGATCTCGGCGACCGTCCACCCGGGCCAGCCCGTCGCCGTCTACCAATACGCCGGCGGGGCGACCTGCTATGTGGGCGTGGGCCAGACCGTGATGCTGACGTCGTGTCCGGCTCCCCACCAGTTCAACGGCGACTTCTCCGGCAAGTCCCGCGCCGAGCAGATGCAGCCCGAAAAACGAGTGTGGTGGGTGCGCGTGGAGACGGCCTCGGTGACTGGATGGATCGCGCTCGACGATCGCGTCCAGGTCGACCTCATCAACGACTGACCGCCCGCAGACCGCGTGGGAGCGCGATGGGCATTTTAGCGCTTGATCTGCGGTGGGCTTTCTGGCCAAAATTGGGGCTGGACAGTTGGCCTGTTTGTCTCGGTCGTTTTCGCCGCCCGTCGGTGAAACGAGGTCGGTAAGGCAACTGTCGGCGTTGTGCAACAGCGCATCATCGACGAACCGCCACCGACTTCGAACCAACCGACCGAGAGGATCACATGACGACGGGCAATTCGAGCCTGTTCGACGCCTTTTCGTTGTCCGACCACCCCCTGCGCCGCATCGTCTTTCCCGACGCCACCGACCCCCGCGTGGTCGACGCCGCCCGGCGCGCCAGCCGACTGGGGCTGGCCCGCCCCGTCTTATTGGGCGCGGTCGACACCGTGAGCGCCCTGGCCGACGAGGCCGGCTTCGACCTCGACGGCGTCGAGATCATCGACCCCGAGCAATCCGATCAATTCGAGGAGTACGCCCTCGAATTCGCCGAGCAGCGCCAGATCCCGCTGCACACCGCCCGCTGCATGACCACGGTGCCGTTTTATTTCGCCACCCTGATGCTGTCGTGCGGCGACGCCGAGGCGATGGTCGCCGGGGCGAGCTGCTCGAGCCAGGAGATCTTGATGGCCACGGAGTTGACCGTGGGCACCCGCCCGGGGGTGCGCACCGCCTCGAGCTTCGCCGTGCTGGAGGTGCCCGGCTATCGCGGCCCCGAGGGCCCGCTGTTGGCCGTGGCCGACAGCGTGGTCAACCCCGCGCCGGACCCGGAGGCGCTGGCCGACATTGCCCTGGCCACCGCCGACAACGTCGAGGCCCTGCTGGGCTGGCAGGCGCGCGTCGCCCTGCTGTCCCACGCCACCCACGGCCACCCCCTGGAGCCGCGCGCCGAGCATGTGTGCAAGGCCGTCGACATTCTGCGCCGGCGCGCCCCGGGGTTGCGCGTCGACGGGGAGCTGCAGCTCGACGCCGCCCTCGACCCCGCCATCGCCTGCCAGAAGCTGCCCCCGGCGTGCCTGGGCGCCGACCGCGTCGCCGGCTGCGCCAACGTGCTCGTCTTCCCCGATCTCAACGCCGGCAATATCGCCCTGAAGATGGCCCAGCAGCTCGCCTCGGCGACCGTGTGCGGGCCGGTGCTCCAGGGGTTTGCCCATCCCATCGGGCTGATCTCGCGCGGCGCGACCAGCCGCGACATCCTGGGCACCGTCGCCCTGACGGCGGGCTACGCCAACACCCGCAGCCGCCCCCAACCGCGCCTGATCAACCCGTTCGACGCCGACCTGCGCGCCGGCGGCGCCGATGGGGGATCGAGCGTGTTTGTGTGAGCGATTGCACAATCCACCGTCGGGTGCCATGGTAGAGGTGTTCAGCCCCCGCTTCGACTGGCAACCGGCGATGCCCGCGTCCGACTCTGAAAACCAGCGCGACCCCTCCCAGGTGATGTACCGCGGCTGCCTGACCGCCAGCGGCGCGGGCCTGTTGATGCTGGGGCTGGGGCTGGTCGGCTACGGCCTCTTCCAACTGGTCACCGTGGGCGCGTCCGCGGCCACCGTGGGCGCGCTCATCGTCGTCAGCCTGATGGCGCTGGGCGGGGCGGGCCTGCTGGTCCTGGCGCGCAAGGCCGCGCCTGCCACGACCGACGACGCCGACCTGCTCGCCGGCAGCCGCCAGCGCGGCGTGCTCCAGATCGCGCGCAAATACGACGGCCGGGTTACCCTCGCCGAGATCACCCTGGAGACCAGCCTGGAGATGGCCGAGGCGCGCGCCATCCTCGACGACTTCCAGGTCCACGGCGTCGCCGACCTTCAGGTCAGCGACTCCGGCCAGCAGGTCTACGTCTTCGCCGCCTTCACCGACAACGGCCGCGACAAGCTCACCGCCCAGTCCCCCCTCGACGAAGACGCCGAAGTCGAACTGCTCTTCGAGCAGCTCGAGCAGGCCGACGAGGACGCCCCCGCCGCTGCCCAGGCCCCCCACCACACCGACTGACCTCCGCGCCTCCGCTGCCGTTCACTCGATCTCTCGATCACTGCATTTTGCACGCCAACGTGCATACCTTCTATACTGGGTGATAACCGCGTTGGATGGGGAGGAATACCGATGCAAACGAAATGGAAGACGTTTTCGAAGCAATGGTGCCGCAGATTCGGGTGGGGGCCCGCCGCGTTGGCGATGGTGGCGGTGGCGATGAGTGGGTGTCAGTCGACCTACTCCAGCGAAGGCAAACCCGTCGCCGTGGGCATGCCGGCTCGGGTGACCAACAAGGTGGACGACGCCAAGAGCGCCCTGGTCGACGCCACCACCACGCTGGCCACACGCTACGACCAGACGGTGTGCAACCAGCAAAATAAGATGGCCCAGGCGTCCGACCAACGCCAGGCGATGGCCGAGGCCAACCTGGACGTCGCCGAGGCGGTGGTGGCGGCGCGCTCCCAGGCGGGCACGCCGCGCGGGGGCGGGCCGGCCGACGAGCACAAGGGCATCATCATGATCGAGGAGCCGTCCCAACCCAAGCATGACTACGGCCAGTGGCAGTGCGAGCACACCGACAAGCAGCCCGCCTGCGCCGGCGCCGCCGGCAGCGCGGTCGCCCACAAGATCTACCGCACCCAGGTCGACGGCTACGACCTCAACCCGGTCACCGTCGGCGACGTGCTCGAGGCCTACGCCGCCGACATGCAATGGGCCGACCAATACCTGATCGGCGCCGACACCCGCGCCCAGGCCGACAAGCAGATCGAGCAGGGCTGTCGCAGCGGCCACAGCCCGCTGGCGCGGTTTTTCAAGGCCGCCGACAGCGTCCACAACGGCGACGTCCGCGCCGATCTGTTGCGCCTGCGCCACGACTTCGTCGGTCAGAACGCCGACGTATGCGCCGCGCTGCCCGTCTACTACGGCAACGTGATGAGCGAGCTGCAGTCGCAGGTCTCGCGACGCATGCGCACCGGACAGTGCACCGCGGCGCAGTGGAATCCGGTGTGGGACGACTAGAGCACTGTTACTTCGGAAACCGGAGAAATTGGCATAGCCAGGCCAGATGGATGTTGATTTGGCCGATTGACGCGTAGCAGCGCTCCGTGGAGTGAGGACAAATCAACAGACGCTGGTCTGGCGACGCCAAGACTCCGGGTTTCGGAGTAATAGTGCTTTAGCGTGACGATCACCGCGGGTCGCCGCGCGCCTGAAACGAGGGGGTCACCATGGCCGACTTGCCGTCACAGTCCCGGGCGCCGCGCGCCCCACACCGGGAGCGCGCCTCCCACACGTGGGTGCTCGGCCTGGCCTTGCTCGCGGGCCTGGTCCTGCTGGCGGCCCTGATCGTGGGCGCCCCGCCGGCGAGCGCCCAACAGGAGGACGACGAGGCGCCCGCGCCGCTGGCGTTTCGGGTGCAGTTCGAGAACCTGCAGGCGGCCCAGACCATGGGGCGGGTCCAGGTCGACTACGCCATCGCCCCCGCGGA
The DNA here is from genome assembly GCA_963697525.1 of uncultured delta proteobacterium. Taxonomy (GTDB): domain Bacteria; phylum Myxococcota_A; class Bradymonadia; order Bradymonadales; family Bradymonadaceae; genus Bradymonas. The sequence goes on along the minus strand of OY969087.1, from coordinate 2,483,873 downwards.
CTGGCGGCGGCTTCAACAGCGGGATATTTCAGCCTGGATCAGCCTGTATGTGCCCTACACGGTCACCTCGCCGACCTATGCCTACGCCTATCATGTGCCGCTGGCGACGCGCTCCGGGGAGGTGGACTTTCCCGACTGGCTGAGCACCTTGCAGGCCCGGAACGTCGGGCTGTGTCTGCTGGGCACCCGCCCCGGTGACAACCTGGGGCTGGGCCGCGGCTATACCTGCGATTCGCTGTACGTGACCTCCCTCCAACCCGCGGACGCATCGTCGACCCAGGCGGTCAGCTTCAACCTGACCTACTACGACGGCTGGCCCTACTTCGGCTACTTTCCGTGGCCGCAGCCGTTTCCCTGATCCCGGCGCCGCATTGTCGGCCGGTGCATATTGGTTAGGTTGAGAAACACAGTACTCCAATCGATCTCGACCACACTTTTCGAGCCCAGCATTGCGTGGGCGCCGATGGCAGTTTCCGGGGGCGGCTCACGGGGGACAATGGCGCAGGCGTGCATCGGGGGTCGGTGCACGATTGCGCGGGGAGGCTTGCATGCAGGACACCCTGGATGGATTCGTGCGCCGCGAGCGCCCACCGTCACGTCCGGACGCCGCCGAACGGGCGAGTCGGCTGCGCCGCATCGCCGCCGGTATCGCCGAGACGCTGCGCGAGCTGGAGGCGGATGACACCTGCCCGCGCGGGGACGCACCGCTGGAGGCGGAGGTATCCCACGGCCGTCGCGCGCCCGCACATCGGCCGCCGGCTCACCCCGGCCCGGGGAATCGCGACCCCTACGACGACCACGGCGCCAGCGCGATCGTGGCGGTGCTGGCCGCCTTTGCCCTGACCGCCGTCTGCCTGCTCGCCTACGGCGTCGTGGCCGGCTATATCCCGTGACGTGCGCGCGGCGATGGCCTATCCTTCGTGGGCAGTGGCCCGCCCGAGGTGGGTGCATTTTCCGGGACGCAGGCGCCGTGACGATGGGCAGCATATCGACCAATCGAGGTTGGCTGGCGGGACTGACGCTCGCCGCCGTGGTGGGCGCGAGCGCGGCCTGGGGGCTGAACCAGGCGCTCGTCTGGCAGCTCGCCCGCCACGCGCCCCAACCGGCCGCGCCGGTCGCCGTCGAACCGCCGGCGCCACCGCCGCCCGCTCCGGTCGTGCTCGCCCCCGACCTGGTCGAAGAACAGCCGGTGGCCGACCACGCGGCCTCGACGGCGCCCAGAGCCTCCCACAAGGCATCCCGGCGCCACGCCCGTCCCAGCCGGGCGCACCACGCGCACCATCACACGGCGAGGAGCGGTCCCCGGCGCGTCTTCGTGGTCAACCGCGCCCAGCTCAAGCGGCAGTTTCGCACGCCCGCCGACCTCGCCGGCCACGGGCGCATCGTGCCCTATACGGTCAACGGGCACCGCCGCGGACTTCGCTTCGTCGACGTCGCCCCGGCGGGCATCTTCGCACGGCTAGGCATTCAAAGCGGGGACGTGCTAGTGTCGGTCAACGGAGCCAGGATCGCGTCGCAGCAAGACGTGCTGGCCTGCTACCAAAAGATGCACCAGATGCACGCCTTCGACGTCGTCCTGCAACGCCACCACCATCGGGTGAGCTACCGGTATGTGGTCAAGTAGCACCGCGCGCGCCGACGGCGCCGACAGTCACCCCCGGTTTTCTTAAACGGCAGGAATCATGAAGCACAAGGTTCACCACGGACTCGACAGGGAACTCGCCCGCAAGGCCACCCATCAGGCCGCCGAGAGCTACAAGGAGCGCTTCGCCAAGTACAACCCCCAGGTCAACTGGGTGACCGACGACAAGGCGAACGTGTCCTTCTCGGCCAAGGGCGTCGGCCTCGACGGCAGCCTGGAGGTCACCGACGACGACGTCCTCATCGATCTGGACGTGCCCTTCATCCTCAAGCCGTTCAAGAAGAAGGCGGTCAGCATCATCGAGGCCGAGATCAACAAATGGGTCGCCAAGGCCAAAAACGGCGACCTCGACTAACCCCCCTTTCTAAAAAGAGAAGAGGCCCGGCAGCGCCACACGCTGCCGGGCCCGAGGGCGCTCGGTTCAGCCGGCGTCACCGCCGCCGGCGTCACTCATGGTGCCGGTGTCGGCGGTGCCGGCATCGCTCTGGCCGCACACGCCGCCGATGGGCAATTGGGTCGACCCGCTCGGACAGCTCCACTCGGTGGTGTCGGCGTTGCACACCGGCGCGACGGCCTGCAGGGTCGTGTCGCAGCAGGTCGGCTTGCTTCCCGGGTCGCAGGCGCCCGCGTCCATCCCCCCGGCGTCGGCCATCCCCGTATCGACGGCGCCGGCGTCGTTCTTGTTGTTGTTGTTGTTGTTGTCCCCGCCGCACGCAGCCAGCGACACGGCGACCAACATCGTCAACATCACCATTTTCAATTTACGCATCGATTCTCACTCCGTATTCAGGTTCACCAGAACTTGTCGAACTACGGTGGTGGCCTAACGTTAAGCCCAGCACGCGAAATTTCAAGTAAATTCACATATTTTAACACGCGTTAAACGCAAACAGGCGGCGCTCTCGCGGAGCGCCGCCTGTATTCTGTCGAAGCGGGGTCGACTCAGGACGCGTCGGCGGTGGTGCCGGTGTCGGCGCCCATGCCGGTGTCGGCGCCCATGCTGCCGGTGTCCTCGCTGTTGCCGGCGTCACTCATGGTGCCGGTGTCCTCGTTGGTGCCGCCGTCCTGCTGGGTGGCGACATCGGTGCCGGCGTCGGAGGCGCCTTTCTTGTTGTTGTTGTCGTTGCTGCCACAGGCAACCATCGACACGGAGACCACCAACAACAGAGCCATCAAAACCGCTTTCATCTTGCGCATTAGAACTACTCCTTACATCAGGTTCACAAACATGGACACGAACCACACTCGATGTGTCAGTATATCAATACAGCGAATGGGTACAAATTTGTTCCATCGACAAATCAGGCGCGTGATAACTCTGTGACACGGGGAGCGCAAGAGGCGAAACGGCCAGCTCGTGTGACGAGCCGGCCGTTCATCCTCGAGCGTCCCTCAGGCGCCCTTACAGGCCGCAGAAGTTGCCGCTGACCTTGAAGATGGCCTGCTTGCCGGGGTCGGTGACGATGAGGTCACCGTTGTTGTCGAAGTACACCCCGGTGGGCTGGTCCAGCCCGCTGACCAGGGTCTGCGCGCCGCAGTTCCCGCCCCCGCAGTTGTCGTAGGCGGTCACCGTGCCGCCGGCCGAGTCGGCGACGATGAGCTTGGCGTTGCTCGCGCAGGGGGTATAGACGACCCCACGCGGCTCGAACACCCGGTCGGTGACCCGGCTGGTGTTGCCGTTGTTGCCGTACACCCCATCGGTGTTGCGCCACACCGTCGGGCCGCGGTCGGTGGCGGCGACGGTGTCGGTGCCGTTGATCGTGGCCGCGGCCACGCCCCAGGGGTTGTCCAGGTTGTCGTTGAACGTGTTGGTGTGGTCGATCTGGCAGTTACTCGGGTCGATGAACAACACCGCATCCGGGTTGTTGCGGATATTGGCCGCGGCCACCAGCCGGACGCCCTGGGTCCCGGAGTAAAAGGTGATGTCGCCGAATTCGGTCCACCACTGGCCGATGCAGTCGTTCTGGGCGCCGTTGGAGCTGACGCGCACGATGCGGCTGACGTTGTTGTTGCGGTTGCGGTTGGTGGACACGAACACGTCGCCGGTGGCCGGGTCGTAGGCCACGCCCACCGGGCGGTCGATCATGCCGCCGGTGGCCAGGGTGTTAACGCTGCCGCTGGGCCCGATCTCGAGCACCGAGTTGCCGTCGTACTGGGCGACGTACAGGTTGCCGTTGCCATCACCGGTCACGCCCATGGGCCCGTCGAGCATCGCGCCGGTGAGCACCGTCGAGGTGGTAAAGCCGTTGCGCGTCTGCACGCCCACCAGCGGCGTGGCGGTGATGGTGAACGTCGCCCGGTCGCTGGTGCGCCCGGTGTCGTCGGTGACGTGCAGCTCGACGACGTAGGTGCCGGCGACGTCGGGGCGGAACCACGGGTTCATCACGTGGGCGTCGTTGAGCGAGGCGTTGCTGCCCGCCGGAAGCGCCAGCATCGCCCAGGTGTAGCTGAGCTGCTGGCCGGCGTTGCAGGTACCGTTGTTATCGGCGTCGTAGGAGGCCTCGCCGGACATCTGCACCAGGCTGCGCACGGGCACGTCCGGGCCGCTGACGGTGGCCGCCGAGCCGGCGCTGGCGTCGGGATACAGCTCGTCGACCAGCGCCATCGGGTTGGCCGCGCCGCAGTCGTTGGCGGTCACGGTGACGAATTTGGGCGCCGAGCTCATGCCGTTGGAGTCGGTGACCACCAGCTCGATGGTGTAGTCGCCGGCCACGTCGGGCACCAACGACGGCTGGGTGGCGGCGGCCCCGTTGAGATGGGCGGCGCTGCCGGCGGGCAGGCCCACCAGGGTCCAGCGGTAGTTCAAGGTCTGGTTCATATTGCACGGCGCCTGGTTGTCGGCGTCGCTGACCGAGGCCGACAGTTGCACCGCCTGGCCGACCGGAGTGGAGGCGGGGTTGGCCGTCACCGAGGCGATGCTCGGGGCGACGATGCCGCACGAGGAGACGTTGACGGTGACCTCGCTGGCGGCGCTGGACAGCCCGGTGCTGTCGGTGACCACCAGGGCGACGGTGTAGTCGCCGGGGCGGTCGGGCACGAACGAGGGGTTGCGCGCGCTTGGCTGGTTGAGCTGGGCCTGGCTGCCCGCCGGCAGCGCCACCATGCTCCAGTGCAGCGTCATCGTCTGGCCAAGGCCGCACCCGTCGGCGTTGTCCGCGTCGGTGGGCGTGGCCGAAAGCTGGACCGGCTGGCCGATGGCGCCCGCCGAGGGCGTGGCCGTGATCGCGCCGGCGTCGGGGGCGTTGGCGCCGCAATCCGACGCGCTCACCGTCATCGTGGCCACGTCGCTGCTCAGGCCGGTGGAGTCGGTCGCCTGCACCTCGATGACGTAGTCACCGGGCATATCCGGGGCAAACGACGGGCTGGTCGCCGTGGCGTTGTTCAGCGTGGCCTGGCTTCCCGCGGGGCTGTCGGCCAGCGCCCACTGGTAGGAGACCGTCTGGCCCAGGTCGCAGCCGCTGTCGTTGTCGGCGTCGGCGGCGTCCACCGTCAGCTTGACCGCCTGGCCCACCGCCGGCTGGGTGGGGGTGGCCGCCAGGTTGGACAGCGCGGGCGCGTTCGTCCCACAGGCGGACACGTCGATGCTGGTCTGGGCGGCCTCACTGGCCCGGCCGGTCGAGTCGGTGACCACCAGGCTGACCACGTAGGTGCCGGCCATATCCGGCTTGAGCGTGGGCTTTTCGAGCGTGGGATGGGCGATCATCGCCTGGCTGCCGGTGGGCACCGCCGCCAGCGACCAGTGGTAGCTCATCGTCTGGGAAAGCCCGCAGGCGTCGGCGTTGTCGGCGTCATCGACCGTGGCGCTCAACTGGATAGGCGTGGCCACGCCCGGCTGGGCGGGGTCGAATTGAATCTCGGAGACCGTCGGCGCGGCGCTGCCACACGCGCTGACGTCCACGCTGACCGAGATGGGCTTACTGGCGAGCACGCCGTTGGTCACGATGAGCGTGGCGACGTAGGTGCCGGGCACGTCCGGCACGAACGACGGGCGCACCAGCGTGGGGTCATTGAGCTCGGCGTGGCTGCCGGCCGGGATATCGCGGAAGCTCCAGTTGTAGCTCAGCGACAGGTCCTGCGGGTCGGTGCTGGGGCTGGCGTCCAGCGTGACCGTCTGGCCGACCATCGCCTGGGAGGTCTGGGCGGCCTTGGCCGTCGGCGGTACCACTTCGTTCGCGCAGCCGCTGGCGACGACCGGGGCGAGCAACATCACGGCGAGCAACCAGCGCATCCAATGGGTTCTTAGCTTTGACATTCTTATACTCCGTTGACTTTATTTAGTATTCCTATCTCTCGACGCCCCCCACCGTGCGTCACAGCGTTTGAATCTCCAGGGCCAGCGCCGCCCCATTCGAGTACCGGTAGGTGCGCTCGAAGACGAGCGTCTCGCCGACGTAGGCGAGGTCGAGCCGGTAGCGCTTGCCGAAAGCCAGCGCGAAGCCGGCGTGGTAGTCCCAGATGGCCTTGGAATCGCCCATGACGCTGGGTGCCCCCTGCTTGCCGAAGAGCACGTAGCCGAAATTGAACCCGGCCTGGGCGCTGAGGCGATCGGTCGCCTGAACCGCCGCCTGCAGCCCGATCTGGGGCGCGCCCGACCAGGAGCCAAACGACGAATTATCCAGCCAGAACATGTGTAGGCCCACGTCCGGCGCCACGGCGAGCTTGCCGCCGAGCACGCTGGGCGGCAGCAGGTCGTAGCCCATGGCCAGCGCCCCGTCCCAGCGCGACTCCTCCACGGTGACCCCGCGGCTGCCGTCGGGCTGGGCGTTGGTCGACAGATACCCCTGGGAGTAGCGCGCCCAGCCAAAGCGCGCGTCCAGCAGCATGCGCGACAGCGGCCGGTAGGTCAGCCCGAGGCCGGCGCCCCCGGCCATGTCCGAGGCGGTCTGGGCCTCGTCGGTCATCCCGGCGCCGGCGACCACGCGCACGTCCAATTGATTTTTCCCGTCGGGCTTGGCGCCCAGGCGCAACGACGGCCCCGGCCCCTGGGCCGAGGCTAGCAGGGGCGTCATCGCCACTGCTAGGAATACACAAATCGCGATCCGTCTCCTCGTCTCCATCAACACGACTCCTTGGTCAAGGACAGCGAATAAACGCTCCCCAAGCAGCAAAAAACTGCATCTTAGCGACACAGCACACATTTTCGCTCGAATTACACTCACTAAGCATACTGCATAAAACGAAAGCCCGTTTCTAGATAATCGAGAAATTTTCGTATTCGTTTCGTATACACCCCGGGATACACCTGGCGGCGGGCCTTGAGAGGGGTGGATGGAGCCGGTAGTCTTAGGCCATCGAAGAACACCTCCCCACTTCCCCCGGAGAGAGATGGGTGCTGGCAGATCGGCGCGGTTGTGGTTGTTGATTTTGAGCCTGAGCGCGGCGATGTCGGCGGCCTGCGGCAGCGCGGACCGCACCGGCGGGCAGGTGGGCGCGCAGGACACCAGCGACCTGCTCACCAACCCGGTCGACGCCGGGCCTCGGGACGGCGCCCTGGCCCCGGACGCCGCCGTCGACGCTCGCCCCGACGCCGATACTGGCGCCGACGCCGACGCCCAGCCGCTGGGGCCGCCCTACCCCATCGTGTTGTGCCACGGGATGTTTGGCTTCGACCACCTGGCCAACGTCGACGCCGTCCCCTACTGGTACCACATCCCGGAGGTGCTCGAGCAAAATGGCGAGCAGGTCTTCGTCACCGAGGTCGACCCGCTCAACGACTCCTACGACCGCGGCGAGCAGCTGCTCCCCCAGGTCGAGGACATCGTCAAGCGCACCGGCTACGCCAAGGTCAACCTCATCGGCCACTCCCAGGGCGGCCTGGACATTCGCTACGTCGCCCACAAGCGCCCCGACCTGGTCGCCTCGGTGGTGACCATCGGCACGCCCAACCACGGCACCCCCATCGCCGACATCGTGCTCAAGCTGACCGCCAACGATAAATTTCAGCAATTGGTCGACGCGGTGGTGCGCATCGTGGGCAAGCCGCTGTACGACGCGGTGGGAAACGAGACCAGCCTATTCGACTCGCTGCGCCAATTCTCCACGCCGGGCATCGCCGAGTTCAACCGGCGCATCACCGACCAGCCCGGCGTGTACTACGCCAGCATCGCCGGGCGCACCGCCGGCTCCAACGGCGGGCTGAACTGCTGGGCGAACGACGCCCCCGACTTTCTGATCAAATGGGACTACTACGACGACCCGGTCGACCCGCTGCTGGCGCTGCCCGAGACGATCTTGAGCGACGGCTTCCACCACCGCGCCAACGATGGGCTGGTGCGGGTGACCGACGCGATGTGGGGCGATTTTCTGGGGTGCATCCCCGCCGACCACCTCGACGAGGTCGGCCAACTGCTGGGCGATTCGCCCGGCGAGGGCAACGCCTTCGACTACCAGCAATTCTACGTCGACCTGGTCGACTACCTGCGCGCCCAGGGGCTGTGAGTCGCCCCCACCCAACCAGTTGTATTTTGCCGCGCAGCGCCGTACACTCCGGCGAAATACAAAGTTTTCTGTCGTCTGGAAGTAAGAACGTTGAAGTCCTCCCTCCACGCAGCCGTCGCCACCGTTTTTACCTGCGCAATCGCTGCGGCGACGCCCGCCGCGGCCCAAGACGCCCCGGCCAAGACCAAGCCGCCCACCGAGACCGACGTCAACCAATCCGGCGGCCGCCCGCCGGCCGAGGCCGAGCAAAAGGGCGCCGGCGAGACCGTGGGCAGCTTCTTATTTGGCTCCTACGGGCGCGCCCAGGTCGAGCTCGACAAGCAGGGAAACGCCGGCGCCTCCAACAACATCGTCACCCACGGCCCGCGCATCTTTCAGGAGGACTACGCCGAGTTCGACTTCAACTACACCTTGAAGCAGCCCAGCGGCTTTACCTCCCAGGTGCTGTTTACGATGGCGCTGTTCGGCCCGTTCGCCCACTACGACGGCACCTTCGACGACCGGCTGGCGGTGCGCAATCTATACGCCCAGATGAGCCACATCAGCGACGCCCTCGACGGGCTGAGCCTGTGGGCGGGCTCGCGCATGTACCGCGGCGACGACGTCTACCTGCTCGACTGGTGGCCGCTCGACGAGCTCAACACCATCGGGGCGGGCGCCAAATACCACCGCGGCGGCTTCGACGGGCGCGTCCAGGTGGGCGTCAACCGGCTGGATAACGCCTATCAATTGCAGGTCATCAAGGTGCCCGCCAAGCCGATTGGCAGCCGCTCGGAGGTCCTGCTCGACCGCCAGCGCCTGCTGACCTCGGCGCGCCTGGAGTACGCCGTGCCCGACCTGATGGGCGCCTGGGGCGCCAAAGCGGTCGCCTACGGGGAGTACCACCACCTGCCCAAGGGCCAGCGCATCCCGCCCGAGTTGATGCAAAACGGCGCTCCCGTCCAGCCCCCCGAAAACGTGCTAGAGACGCTGCCCGAAGACAGCGGCTTCGTGCTCGGCGCCCAGGCCGGCTTGTTCCAGACGGGCACCGCCAACCACCTCAACCTCTTCTTTCGCCTCGCCCGCGGCCTGGCGGCCTATGGCGAGCTGGGCGTGCCCTACGGCACGGCCGCCAACGGCACCGCCGACGGTGCCCAGGACCTCGTCGGCGCCCTGTCCGGCAACTGGGAAAACCACTGGTTCGGCGTGCTCGCCGGCGCCTACCTGCGCCGGTTCACCGACGCCGACACCAACACCGACAGCCCCCACGAATACGTCGAGGGCGCCGCCGTCGTGCGCCCCTCGGTGTTCATCACCGACCACTTCCAGCAGGCCGTCGAGCTGAGCTACCAGCGCCGCCACCCCTTCGGACTCGACCCCGAGACCGGCCAACACCACGAGCCGGCCATCTTCCAGGCCAGCGCCCTCGAGCTTGTGAGCCTGGGCCGCGGCGACTACACCCGCCCCCAGATCCGGCTGGCCTACACCATCGCATTTGCCAACCAGGCCGCCCAAAACTACTACCCCACCGCCGACGCCCGCCGACGCGAACCCGTCGAGCATATCTTCAGCGTGGGCGCAGAATGGTGGTTCAACTCGTCGACGTATTAGCAACTACCTGCAACCGAGCGAGGGCCTCCTCCCCCGCGACGCGAGGGGAGGACCGAGGTGGGGCGTCCCTTTCCACGCAGCGTAGCGACGTGGAGAGGGATTCAGGGTGAGGCCGTTTCCGACCCCTCCCGTCACGTATCGCTTAGCGACCCTCCCCCAGCTTCGCAAACAACGCTTCGCAGGGGGCTACACATCGGAACGCCGCCCTCCGGGCTCCAGACGACGCACGCCGTCGGTCGACCACGTTCGGCGCGCCGGAGGCGACGCTGGCGCCGCAGAGCGGGCGCGCCCCATCCTGCTTGTCACGCATCGCGAAGATATAAGCCACGCTCGACCAAACTAGCAGAACAATGCGCTCTGCATGTGCTCCAACCCCTTGGCACTCGCGGGAGCCATCTGGAAAACGCGAACGCCTTTCGAGCGCATCAGCGTTGTCCTAAGAAAACTCACTTTCTAGTCCTCGAGTTCCCAGTCCTCGATCCGCAGATTGGATACTCGAGAAAACTCCCCAGTGTTGTGAGTAATCAGGATAGCGTCCGCCCCTTTCCAACTTCCAGCAACACGCTCGAAAAAGCCGTTTGGCCACTGGTCGTGGCCACGTGCTTGACTTTCCAACAGCTCGCGGACGTACTCGGCCACCGACACGCCCCGCGTTTCCGCTTCGTGCTCCAAGTGCTCGGCGACCGAGTCTGAAATGTCGATTTGAATACGATTCATCGCGTCCCCGCTCTCTTGGACCAACCAACTGCCTTCGTGCCACTGGCAATAATATACCGTCGCCATGCGGAGATTCCAATCAGCCGAGGCGAGTCCAATATTGGACCACGCTCACCAAGCAATCCCGACATGCCGCAACCCCGCATGAACCGAAGCGCGTGCTCCAAACCCTTGGCACTCGCCGGAACCACCTGGAACCAGACGGAACCAAACGGATCTCACCAAGGCACTGCAAACGAAGGGGAAATCGGTGAAATCCGCTTGGTCTCTAGAGTATCTGTAAATCGGTCTAATAGTCGTGGTGCAACTCGTCGACGTACTAAGAAGACGAACGACCAGCCAACAGCATCCTCCCCCGCGAAGCGGCGAAGCGAGGGGAGGACCGAGGTGGGGCGTCCCTTTCCACGCAGCGCAGCGCAGGGGACAGGGATTCAGGGAAAGACCGCCATCATTTTCAGGCGATTGCACAAATTGTAAGTCGTACTTACAATCCGTACATCCCTTTCACTTCCTCGTGCGCTATCTGTTTCCATGCCCCTCATTCAACGAAATCTAGAGCTTCTTGACCTTCGAATTGCCCGCGTTTCACCGCAACTTTCGCAAGCGCCTGGTCAAGTCGCCCAAGCTGCACTTCCTGGACTCGGGACTGGCATGCTACCTGCTCGGTATCATGGAGCCGGGCCAACTGGTCCATCATCCGTTACGCGGGGCCATCTTCGAGAGCTGGGTCGTCTCGGAGATCTACAAGGCGCGCGTGCATGCCGGGCTGCAGCCAGCCATGTCACATCTTCGCGCCACGCGCGGCGCCGAGATCGACTGTATCGTCGAGGCCGGGCACACGGCGTTTCTAGTGGAGGTCAAGTCCGGCGCCACCGCCCACAACAAGTACCTCGCGCCGCTGTCGGACATCGCCGAGCAATTCGAAGAACGCGACGAGTGGGCAACGGTATCTTCGCGCTTGATCTATGGCGGGAGTCAACGCCAAACGCGTAGCCGAGGGGATGTGGTTCCGTGGGACCGTCTTCACGACTTAGCCTGGGCGTGACGAGCACCGAGCCGCAGTCTTGGTTGGGACGGATGGGTTTCATGGCAGGCGCCTGAACGTTTAGGCGTACAACTGAACGTACTTCTAAACATAAGACATGCACCGAACCATGTCGACCTTGGCTGCGTCACGTATCACTTAGCGACCCTCCCCCAGCTTCGCAAACAACGCTTCGCAGGGGGCTACACATCGGAACGCCGCCCTCCGGGCTCCAGACGACGCACGCCGTCGGTCGACCCCGGTCGGCTCGCCGCACGCACGTCTGGGCAACTCACCACAAACCCCACGTGTTCATGGTCGTGCCGGACTCCCGGCCGCCGAGCCCGAAGGGCGTTGCCTTGAACCGTAGCCCGCTGCCCTAGTAGTGGAGCGTAGCGTAACGAAGCTGGGGGAGTGCAATCACCCTCACACTTCGCGCCGCCGCGAGCGAACCACCCACAGACCGAGCCCCGCGAAGGCGAGCATCCACGCCAACCCCGGCGTCGCCGCGCCACGCGCGCCGGCCGCCGAGCAGCCGCCGTCCGACGCCTTGGACTGCTTGTGGCTGGTTGCCACATCCGCGTCGGCGCCGGCGTCGCTGCCACTGCCAGCATCTCCGCCGGCATCATCACCGGCGTTGCTCTGGCCCGCGTCGATCTGGCCGGCGTCGCCGCCCTGCTGGGCCGACGGGGGCAGCCCGTCGGCCATGGGCGCGCATAGCTCGGGGGCGTGGTCGCCGGCCTGGCGCTCGGTCATCGCCAGGATGAACGCGCCGGGGCCGAAGCCGACCATGGGCACCGAGCCGCGGTAGTCACCGCGGGTGGGGCAATCGGTGCCGCCGCGGCAGTATAGCTCGCCCATCAGGCCGTAGTTTTGACGCGTCTGGGCGACGACCCACTCGAGGAGCTTGTCGCGCTGGTCAGTGCGCCCGGCGTAACCCAGCGCGGTGGCCGTGCGCAGGTCGATGAACGCCCACTCCTGGCTGTCGTACCAGTCGCCGTCGTCGTTGCGAAAATAGCCGCCGTAGCCGTCGGGCGCGCCGTCGTAGAAGGTGTCGCGAAACACGTCCAGCGTGTCCGAACCCATCTGACCGGCGGGGTCGACCAGCCCGAAGTTGAGCGCCTCGACGGCCGCCATATCCATGTAGCCGTGGCCGGCCTGCAGCTCTTCGAGGTTGCCGGCGATGGCGCCGCGTCCGTCGAGCATATTGTAGGCGATGCCCTTGCGAAGCTTGCTCACGACCCCGCGGTACTCGTCGGCCTTGTCGGACTCGCCCATCTCGTCGGCCAGCCGGGCGGCGACGCACAGCCCCCGGGCGGCGGCGGCGCTGGTGTAGGTAAAATGCTTCTGGTTGCCGTTCCAGTGGCGCTCCCAGATGGACGAATCCGGGGCGATGAGCCAGGTGTCGTCTTCGAACAACGAGACCAGCGTGTCGGCGACCTTGTCGCGAATGGTCGGCCAGTACGGCTTCCACCAGTTGGCGTCGGCGAGGTTGGGCCCGTCGAGCTGCTCGCCCAGCGCCATCAGGAAGAGGCCGAAGTCGTCGAACTCGATATTGGGGCCGTCCTGGTTGGTGTCGGTCTCCTCGCGTCCGCGGCCATAGTAGCGCGTGATGCTGATGGCATAGGGGTGGCCGACGTACTCCTCGTAGTCGCCGACGTCGGCGTTGAGCATGAACTCGAGGCCAGCGCGGGCTTCCTTGGTGAACCCGGCGCGTGCCAGCCCGGCGATGGCATACGCCCCGTCGCGCACCCACGCGATATTCCAGATGCCCTCGCCGGGCCGCGGGTGGGCCTTGGGGAGCGCGGCGAGCAACTGGCCGTAGGGATGGTCGCCGCTGCCGTCGGGGCCGTTGGGCTCGCGCGATTGGGCCATGCGCAGCACGACCAGCGACTGCTTCCACACTGCCCGCTCGTCGTCGGACAGCCCCGCCGGCACCTGGGCCTGGCCCTGGGACATCCAGTTGGCCCACTCGGCCTTGGCGTCATCGAGCACGGCCTCGGGCTGGCGGCCGGCGAGCCAGTCGTCGACGCGCTGCTGGAGGGCGGCCTGGTCGCCGTCCTCGGTGCCCGCCATCACCATGCCGAACCACGTCGACTGGCCGGCGGCCAACCCCTGGGGCACGTTGTATTGAAAGCCGCTGGCGAGGTCGTCGCCGGCCGGCTGCACGCCGGTCGATTGGTCGGTAAAATCGCCGCCGTCTTTCATCACCTGCCACGGGCTCGAGCCGCCGGTGCCGAATTGCGCGCCGTCGGGCGCGGTGACCGAGCGGTAGTACATCCGAAGCCCGCCGCGGCCCACCTCCACATAACCCTTGCCGGGGATGCGCTCGTACTGCTCACCGGTCAACGACTGGTCGCCGCTGCCGATGTGGAAATTCTGCAGGGCGAAGCTCGCAAAGCCGGTGCTGTCGGTCTGGGTATCGTTGGACAGCTTCACCAGCGCGACGAGCACGGGAAAGTTAGCCGAGAACGGCGCGAAGAAATACTGCGTGGCGGTCAGGGTCGTCCCGCCGGCCTCGACGTGCTGGACCACCTTCACGATGCCCGTCCCCGGCAGGTAGCCCGCGCTGTCGACGTCGACGTCGTTGAACCAGGTCGGCGAGCCGCCGCGGATGCCGAAATAGGCGTCGTACATCCAATTGGGCACCTCCGGCTGTCCGGCGTCGTAGCGCTTGTAGATATGCGGGTAAAACGTCGCCAGCTTCTTGTCGTTGACCGCATAGTGCCCCACCCCGAAGCCATTGCTCATGGGCAGCTCGAAGAACGACTGGTGGGGCGTGGGTGTCGCGGCCGTGGCCGAGGTTGCGAGGCTCATTGCCAGGAGCAGGGTCAGGAGAAAGCCAAATGAGCGTCGATTGCGCATTGGATTACCGAACGGAAGGATGGAAAGGTTCGATTTGACCATGAGTTCAGGAACCCCACGTCGACCACGGGGGCGTCACCCCGCCTATTAACACAATTAAGATTGACGTTTGCCGATCGGCTACGTGGTCGGCTCTCGTGGCCACAAGCTGCCTCTACTTCGCCACAAAAATCGCGTACTCCCACGGATCGAGCGTGATATCGACCTGCTTATTCTGCACGGTGATCTCGCGGTCGGACAGGTAGCTATGCAGCGTCTCGCCGTCCAGACCCAGGTTGTAGGGTACGGTGACGGTGACGGTGCGCGTCTGGCTGCCCTTATTCATGGCGATGATGGCGGCGTTGTCGACGCCGACGCCGCGTGCATACACGTAGAACGAGTCGTCGACCCACAACTGGCGCCGATCGCCGCGGCGCAGCCCTTTGATGGCGCGACGGGCCTGTCCGAGCGCGCGCACTCGCTTCAGCAGCTCCTGCTGGTTGGCGTTGAGGTCCCAGTCCATCATGCGCCGGTTGTCGGGGTCGCCGGAGCCGGCCATGCCGATTTCGTCGCCGTAGTAGATCAGCGGCACGCCCGGCTGGGTCAGCAAGAACGCGAACGCCATGCTCATGCGGTTGATGATGTCCCACTGGCTGACCTGGTTGGCCGGCCCCATCTGCATCCAGTCCTCGGTGTTGCCCCAGGGGCCCTGGTCGGTGCCCGGGGAGAGGTGATTGGCGATCATCGTGGCGAAGCGGGGAATGTCGTGGTTGCCCAGAAACGGCGACATCCACTTGTAGTGCTCGCCGTACGCCTGCTGGCTGGCGGCGGCCGCCTGGTCGAGGTCTTTGAAGGAGCCGTCGTTGGCAAACGTACCTCGAATCGGCCACAACAGCGGGAAGTCGAACTGCCCGTGCAGCTCGTAGTCGGACACGTAGTTCATGATCAGGCCCTGGCCGCCGGTGAAGGTGTAGGTCTCCCCGACGGTGTAAAACGGCGCGCCGCCCTCATCCTCGATGTGGTTGAGCTCGTGGCGCAGCCGGCGCATGATGATGTGGTTCATATGCTTGGCCGCGTCCACCCGAAAGCCGTCGATGTCGAACGTCTCGGCCAGCGTCATCGTGTCCTTGATGACCCGCCGGGTGATGGCCTGGTTCTTGTAGTTCAGGTCGAGCAGGTACGGCGCGAATTGACAGGTGATCGGCTTCTCGTCCCACCCGCAGCCCGGCGAGCCGCACAGACAGGTGGTCTGGCACCAATCCGGGTGCTCGGTGCAGTAGATGTGGTCCTTGTGCACGTGGTTGAGCACCAGGTCGAATAGCACGCGGATGCCGTGGGTGTGGGCGGTGTCGACGAGTTGTTTGAGGCGCTGGTCGGCCGAGGCTTGTGCGTCGCCGAAGTGACTCTCGGCCTTCAGTGGATCGATGGGCCAGTAGCCGTGATAGGCGGTGAATTTGTGCGTCCCGTCCGAGCCGATGAACGCGTCGTTGGTGTTGTCGGTCACCGGTGACAGCCACAACAGGTTGACCCCGAGCTTGTCGAAGTAGCCGTCGTTGATCTTGTCGATGATCCCCTTGAAATCGCCGCCCTCGTAATTGGCCCGCGGCTGGACCCCGTCGACCGGGGGCACCGGGGAGGTGCCGTCGGAGTCGACGAAACGGTCGGTAAAGATCAGGTACATCAGCGCGTCTTGCCACTTGAAGTCCTGCTTCTGGTACCACAGCGGAATCCACACCGGGTTGTTGTCGGCGCCGACCCCGTCGGCGTCGGCGCCCTGGATGCGAAGGGAGTATTTGCCGTAGTCGTCGGCCTGGTAGGACACGGTGACCGTGCCGGTCTTCGCGTCGACCTGGGCCTGCACGGGCTGGCCGCCGACGGTGACCTCGACCGACTCGGGGTCGACCAACGCCTCGGACGCCGCCGACACGAACGCGAACGTCGCGGCGATGTGGCCGTCGTCGCCCACCGAGGTGTTCACCACCTTCCAGGTGGGCTTTTGGCAGTCGGGCACCACCAGGTCGCGGTTCTCCACCCCGCCCGCCCACTTGGTGAGCACCTGCGGCGGCGGGTCGCCCTCGAATTGCCCGTCGACCACGAATTTGTAGGCGTATTCGCCCGGCTCGAGGTCGAGCTGGGCGCGCCACTTGCCGTCGCGTCGCTCGAGTGGGGTCGCCGTCTTGCTGAAGTCGTTGAACTCCCCGGCGATGGCGACCTGGGAGGCGTTGGGCGCGCCGGCCCAGGCGACCTCGGTGGTGCACGAGCGCACCTGTTGGTGCGGCGGCGAGGCGTCAGCGGCGGCGGCGGCATCGGCGTCGGAGGTCACGCCGGCGTCGAGGCCGGCGTGGGCGTGGTCGGTCGGCGTGTCCGAACAGCCCGCCAACAGCCCCAGCATAGCGAAGAGAACCGGCGCGACGATCCATCGGGTTCTACGGGTTCTCATCTCGACCTTCCATCACCGCTTGCGGTTGTCATAAAACCAGCGAATTTTTGCACTTCTGCCCATGCCGGTCAACGCCATGGGAGGACAGAGGTGGCTTGTGCAGGCCGGGATTCTCGCCTAATCTCGCGGCAGTCTAGGAGGTTATGGCGTGTCGAGAGCAAGCATGAAGTCCGAATACGCGACGACTTCCTCCCCGCGCGAAGCGAAGGGGAGGATCGAGGTGGGGCGGGGAGGAGCGTTGCTTCTCTGCCTCGCATTGCTAACTGCCACCCTCGCCCTGCCCGGCTGTACCGACGTCCAGCCCATCACCCCCGGTGAAAACCTCACCAGCAACGTCACCGACTGGCGCGACGAGGTCATCTACCAGGTCCTGGTCGACCGCTTCGCCAACGGCGACCCCAACAACGACTACCGGGTCAACCCCTACTCGATGGCCTCCTATCACGGCGGCGATTGGCAGGGCATCATCGACCACCTGGACTACCTGCAGGATCTGGGCGTCACGGCGCTGTGGATCTCACCGGTGGTCAAGAATGTGGAGACCGACGCCGGCGTCGACGGCTACCACGGCTACTGGGCCCAGGACTTCATGGCGCCCAACCCCCACTTTGGCGACCTGGCCAAGCTGCGCGAGTTGGTCGACAAGTGCCACGCCCGGGGCATGAAGGTCATCCTGGACATCGTGACCAACCACGTCGGCCAGGTGTTCTACTACGACATCAACGGCAACGGTCAGCCCGACGAATCCGTGGCCGGCTCGGGGACGAGCTCCCCGCTGAGGCGGGTCTCCGAATACGACCCCGACTACGACCCGCGCGGCATCCACTCACACACCTCCCTGGGCGAGGCCGGCCTGGCGCCGGTGATCTTCTTCAATCGCCCGGACATCAATCGCATGGCCCCCCGGCCCCGCGAGTTTCAAAATCCCGACTGGTACAACCGCAAGGGACGGGTGTGGGACTGGAACCAACGCGACCAGGTGCTCACGGGCGACTTCCCCGGGGGCCTAAAAGACCTCAAGACCACCAACCCGGACGTGCGCAAGGCGCTCATCGACGTGTATAGCTGGTGGATTGGCGTCGCCGACTTCGACGGCTTTCGCATCGACACCTTGAAGCACGTCGAGCACGGCTTCTGGGATGTGTTCTCGCCGGCCATCCGCAACTACGCCAAGGAGCACGGCAAGGACAACTTCTTCATGTTCGGCGAGGTCTTCGACGGCGACGACGCCCTGGCCGGCAGCTACACCTTCAACGGCGAAGTGGACTCGGTGTTCTACTTCTCCCACAAATTCCAGGTCATCGACGACGTCTTCGCCCACGGCGGACCCACCAAAAAAATCGAGGACCTATTCGACGCCCGCAAGGAAAACTACGCCTCCGAGCCGGTGGCCAACGGCCCCGCCGACGCCGACGGCAACGGGCTGACGCCCCAGCAGTTGCTCGTCAACTTCCTGGACAACCACGACATCCCGCGCTTCCTGTACACCAACCCCAGCATCGACGCGCTGCACAACGCGCTGTTCTACCTGCTGACCATCGACGGCATCCCGTGCATCTACTACGGCACCGAGCAGGAGTTCCACGGCGGCAACGACCCGTACAACCGCGAGGACCTGTGGAAGTCGGGCTACGACCGCACCAACCCGACCTTCCAGTACATCAAGAAGCTCATCGCCACGCGCAAGAAATACGCCCCGCTTCGCCGCGGCGACATGACCATCAAGTGGTCGACGCCGCGCACCGGCGACGAGGAAGACGCCGGCATCTTCGCCTTCGAGCGAAGCTACAAGGGCCAGACCATCCTGGTGGTGCTCAACACCAACGCCGACCACGCCAGCCACACCAGCTTCGAGGGAAGCAACATGCACACGAGCTTCGCGCAGGGCACGGTGTTGAAAAATGTGTTCGACGACGGCGACACGTCCAACAACCAGGTCACCATCGGCCCCGACGGCGCCCTCAATGTCGAGATTCAGCCGAAGAGTGGGAAGATCTTCGTGAAGCAATAGCAAAGCCCGAAGGGCGAATCCTCCCCCGACCGTAACCTCCAGCGTAGCGCAGCGAAGCTGGGGGACACAGGCCAAACCATGGCAACAGCAGTTCAAACGACCAAAACTCAGGGCGCCATCGCCCTCCAAGACCTCATCAAGTCCTACGGGGACACCGAGGTCTTGAAGGGCATCAACCTGTCCATCGCCCCCGGCGAATTTCTGGTGCTGGTGGGCCCGTCGGGCTGCGGCAAGTCCACGCTTTTGCGCTGCATCGCCGGGCTCGAGGAGATCACCGCCGGCACGCTGTCGATCGACGGGCGGGTATGCAACGACGTCCACCCCAAGGACCGCGACCTGGCGATGGTCTTCCAGTCCTACGCGCTGTACCCGCATATGACCGTGGCCGAGAACCTGGCGTTCTCGCTGACGGTGCGAAAATACGACAAGGCCGAGATCGAAAAGCGCGTCGCCGAGGTCGCCGAGCGCCTGGGGCTGACCCACCTGCTGGAGCGGCGCTCGAAGCAGCTCTCCGGCGGCCAGCGCCAGCGCGTCGCCGTGGGGCGCGCCATCGTGCGTGAGCCCAAGGCGTTTTTGTTCGACGAGCCCCTGTCCAACCTGGACGCCGCCCTTCGCGGCAAAATGCGCATCGAGCTCAAAAAACTGCACCACGACCTGGGCGCCACGATGATCTACGTGACCCACGACCAGGTCGAGGCGATGACCCTGGCCGACCGCATCGTGGTGCTCGAGGGCGGCCACGTCCAACAGGTGGGCTCGCCGGTCGAGCTGTTCGAGCGGCCCGCGAACACATTTGTGGCGGGCTTTATCGGCAGCCCGCCGATGAACTTCTTGCCCGCCCGGGCCGCCGGCCAACACCTGTCGGGCGACGGGTTCGATCTCACCGTCCAAAACATGGTGTCAGACACCGTGACAGACACCGTGACAGCGGGCGTGCGCCCCTCCGGGCTGGTCCTCGACCCCAGCCAACACGGCACAGTCGAAGGCCGCGTCATCGTCGTCGAAACGCTGGGGTGGGAGTCCTACGTACACGTGTCGGTCGGCGAGCACGAGGTCGTCGCCCAACTGCCCACCGAGCAAGCCCGCGACTTCGGCCCCGGCGACGCCATCGAGCTCGGCGTCGCCCCCGACGACGTCCACGTCTTCGACGCCGACACCGGCCAGGCCATCCGTCCGGACGGCGGGGAGGCCCGAAATGGGTCGGTTTGAACGCCTTGCAATCGCGTTGACGGCGGCTTTGGTCGTCGTATTGACGACGACGGCCGCCTTCGCCGCCGACATCCACGTCTGGCACAGCTATCGCGGCGACGAGGAAAAGGCGTTGACCGAGCTGGTCAACCGCTGGAACAAGACCCACGCCGACCAGCAGGTCCACCTGCTGGCCGTGCCCCACGAGGCCTACGCCAACAAGCTCACCTCGGCGGTGCCCCGCGGGCAGGGCCCGGACATGTTCATCTTCGCCCACGAGCGCATCGGCGACTGGGCCGAGACCGGCATCATCGCCCCGCTCGACGACAAGGTCGACGAGCAGGAGCAACAGGCATTTTTGCCGGTCACCGTCGACGCCCTTCGCTACAAGGGAAAGCTGTACGGCGTCCCGCTGGCGTTCAAGACCCTGGCGCTATTCTACAACAAAAAGCTCGTTGACCAGCCGCCGCGCACCACCGACGAGCTCGTCTCGGTGGCCAAGAAGCTGACCAATCCCCGCAAAGAGACCTTCGGGCTGGCCTACCAGGCCGACAGCTTCTACTTCCACTCGGCGTGGTTTTTCGGCTTCGGCGGCAAGATCTTCAACGACGACGGCACCGTCGAACTCGACCGCCCCGAAAACGCCGACAGCCTGGCGTTCGTCGACAAGCTTCGCCGCGACGGGCTCCTGCCCAGCGAGCCCACCGGGGCGCTGGTCGACCAGCTGTTCAACGACGGGCGCGCGGCCATGGTCATCCAGGGCCCCTGGTTTCTCGGCGAGATCCACGACGACGTCGACTACGGCGTCGCCCCGCTTCCCACGGTGTCCAAGACCGGCAAGCCGGCCACGCCCTTTTTGACGGTGGAGGCGGCGCTGATCTCGGCCAAGGCCAAAAATCCCGCCGGCGCCCTGGCGTTTGCCCGTTATCTGGCGTCGCCCGAGGCCGCCAGGGTCCGGCTCGAGCAGGGCGAGCAGCTCGTGGCCAACAAGGCCATCTACGACGACCCCACGGTGAAGCTGCCCCAGGCGCTTCGCGCCTTCAAGGCGCAGTCCCACCACGCCATTCCCATGCCCAACCGCCCGCTGATGCGCGCGGTGTGGGAGCCGGCGGCGCTGGCCATGCGCTCGCTCATCCGCGGGTCGCTGGGCCCGAAAGCCGCGCTCGCGAAGGCCCAGAAGCGCTTCGCCATCGTCACCCGGCCGCCGCCGACGGCCAAAAACCCGATGCCCTACCTCATCGGGTTCATCTTGCTCCTCTGCGCGGCGCTGGCGTGGTCGTGGCTTCGGCTGCAGCGCCGCGGCGGCCTGGTGAGCATCCGCAAGAATAAGCACGCCTATCTGTACCTGCTGCCCGGCGGCCTCGCCCTGGTGTTGCTGGTGTTGGTGCCGTTCGTGGTGGGCACGGCGGTGGCGTTCTTCTCCCACCGCGGCGGGCATTTTACCTTCGTGGGGCTGTCCAACTTCGTGAGCATCGTGCTCAGCAAGGACTACCCCATCAGCGACCCGCTGTCGTTTTACTTCACCCTGGGCGTGACGGTGATGTGGACGGCCATCAACGTGGCCTTTCACGTATCCATCGGCCTGGCCCTGGCGATGTTGTTGCGAAATAAGTGGCTCAAGCTCAAGGGCGTCTACCGGGTGCTCTTGATCGTGCCGTGGGCGGTGCCCAGCTACATCACCGCGCTGATCTGGAAGGGGATGTTCAACACCCAATTCGGCGCGGTCAACGGGCTGTTGGGCACCTTCGGCATCAAGCCCGTGCCCTGGTTTTCGGGCTTCTGGACGGCGTTCGCCGCCGACGTAACCACCAACACCTGGCTGGGCTTCCCGTTCATGATGGTGGTGTGTCTGGGCGCGCTTCAGGCGGTGCCGCGCGACCTCGAAGAGGCCGCCATGATGGACGGCGCCGACGGGTGGACGCGCTTTTGGCGCATCATCCTGCCGCAGATCAAGCCCGCGCTGGTGCCCGCCGTGGTGCTGGGCAGCGTGTGGACGTTCAACATGTTCAACATCATCTACCTGGTCTCGGGCGGCGAGCCCGACGGGTCGACCGAGATCTTGATCTCGGAGGCCTATAAGTGGGCGTTTAGCCGCCAGGAGCAATACGGCTACGCGGCCGCCTACGCCACGCTGATCTTTTTGGCCTTGTTGGCGTATTCCTGGTTTACGCAGCGCCTGACTGGCGGCGCGGAGGACGAATGATCGACCGTCCCTCGAAATGGAAAGTCTACGCGACGCACGCCGTGCTCGTGCTCGCCGTCTTCGTCACGCTGTACCCGGTGCTGTGGGTCGTGAAGATGGCGCTGACGCCCTCGCAGGCGTTTTCCATGTCCATCAACCCCATCCCCACCCAATTCTCGCTGCAGAACTTCAAGGACCTCCTCTTCGCCCAGGATATGGAGGGTCACTGGCTGTTTTTGCGCCAGTTTTTGAACAGCGCCATGGTCTCGGTCGCCACCACGGTACTCGGGGTGGGCTTTGCGACCACGGCGGCGTACGCGTTCTCGCGGTTTCGCTTCCCCGGCCGCGAGGGGGGCATGAACCTGCTGCTGGTCACCCAGATGTTTCCGGGCGTGGTCATGACCATCCCGCTGTACATCATTTTGCAGAAGCTCGGCCTGCTTAACTCGCTCACCGGCATGGCCCTGGTCTACTCGACCACGGCCGTTCCCTTCTGCGTTTGGATGCTCAAAGGCTATTTCGATACAATCCCTCGCGAGCTCGAAGAAGCCGCCATCATGGACGGCATGGGCCGGTTCGGGATCTTTACGAAGATCATCTTGCCGTTGGCCAAGCCGGGCATCGTGGTCACGGCCTTGTTCTCGTTTATGACCGCGTGGAACGAGTTCATCCTGGCGGCGACGTTTCTGAGCGAGCCCACTAAATTCACCCTTCCGGTCGCCCTGCAGCGCTATGTGGGCGATTACTCGACCGAGTGGGGCAGGTTTGCGGCGGGCGCGATCTTGGTGTCCATCCCGGTGATGGCGCTATTCTTCGCGCTGCAAAAGCACCTGGTCGGCGGGCTGACGGCGGGAAGCGTGAAGGGGTAGAACACGTCACAATCGGAGCACATAAAATGAAAGTCTATTGCAGTCTCACCCTCATCCTCGCCGCCACCCTCGCCCTGAGCGGCTGCGCCGCCGACGGCGGCACCGGCTCGAATAAGGCCGACAGCCACGCCGACGCTGGCAGCGACGCCACCGCCGACACCTCTGCCGACACGACTATCCAGGGCCTGTCGGTGGCGTCCATCGACCCCAATACCGGCCAGGTCGAGGGTGGCGACGACGTGGTCATCTCCGGCACCGGCTTTCAGGACGGCGCCACCGTCTACTTCGGCGATGCCGAGGCATCGACCACGTTCGTCTCCCAAACGGAGCTGGACGCGACCACCCCGGCGGTGAGTGACGCTGGTCCCGTCGACGTCGTGGTCAAAAACCCCGACGGCACCGAGGCCACGCTGACCCAGGGCTTTACCTACGCCAACATCGCCAGCCCGGCCCAGGTCGTGGACTGGTGCAAGATTCAGCACCCGGCGTCGACGACCACCAAGGTGGGCACGGAAACCGAGCCCATCTTCGGGCGGGCGTTTGTCCAGAATTGCAGCGAGGGAAGCGCGCAGTGCGACACGTTGCACGCGGAGCTTGGCTGGGGCCCGGAGGGCAGCGATCCGACCGATGCCTCCAGCGGGTGGACGTGGACCAGCGCCAGCTACAACGCCGACCACACCAACGACGACAACGACGAGTACCAGGCGACCTTGACCCCGGACGCCGAAGGTACGTTTTCTTACGCGTACCGATTCTGGATCGACGGCAGCAGCGAGCGGGTCTACTGCGACCTCGACGGCGTCGAGCCGCTGGGCTCCAGCAGCTTCGACCTCGACCAGATGGGCAACCTGAACGTGGAGCCGGCGACCACCCCCACGACGGTGACGATCGACTGGTGCAAGTTGCAGTGGCCCGAGTCGACGTCCACGACCGTGGGCACCGACACCGAGGCCATCTACGGGCGGGTGTACTCGTCGGGCTGCACCGACGGCACCGCCCAATGCGACGGCATCACCGCCCAGCTCGGCTACGGCCCCAGCGACGGTGACCCCACCAGCGACGCCACCGCCTACACCTGGGTCGACGCCACCTACAACGCCGGACACACCAGCGACAACAACGACGAGTACCAGGCCACGCTCAACGTCAGCGACGCCGGCGACTACGGCTACGCCTACCGCTTCAGCGGCGACGGCGGCTCCACCTGGACCTACTGCGACCTCGACGACACGCACAACGGCTTCCAGAAGCGCCCAACAGGGCACGCTGACCGTGAGCCAATAACGGGGAATTGAGAGGGGTTGTACGAGAGGGGGTGTACAAATTTGGGCAAAGAAAAGAGCGCGCCTTGCGGGGAGTGTGACGCCCTCTGGAGGTAGACCTCGGCGAACGACGCCTCGGTCGACCACCAGCTACAGAGGCCGAGCGAACAGCGCTCGGCGCGACGCCTGAACGACGGCGTCTTGAAATGCGACGAACCGCGCGCCTTTCAAGCGTAGCCGAAGGCGGAGCGCGCCAAGCGTGGTTTGCTTGGCCTCTGTAGCGGAGGGTTGCACGAGGCGTTGTTCGCCGAGTGCTACCTTCCGTGGGCGTTGCAACTCCTGCAAGGCGCACTCCTTATCGGCGTCACGTCCTCGCAAGGCGCACTCCTCCTGGACATCAGGTGCGGTTGCGCACCCGCTCGAAGCCGTCTTTGATGTCGCTCATCAACAGGCGGATATCCTCCTTCACGCGGTCCACTTCGGCCGTTCCCTGGTCGCGCAGCCCCTTCATCTTGATGTCGAGCTGCTGGAAGTTCTTCTCGACCTCCTCCCAGGTGTCGCGCGCCTCCATCTTGCCCAGGTTGAGCTTGACCTTCAGCTCGTCGCGGCGCTGTTTGAGCTTGTCGTACGCTTCTTGAAGATTGCTGTTGTCAGCCATGGTCCTACCTCCGTGGGTTGAATGAGGATTCATCGCTATTTTGCGTCCGCATTCAAACTGGGCACAGGCCCGCCAACGTCAAACGGCTGGCCGCCTGGTGGCGCGGGAGCCTGGGCGAAGACTTGCCTTCCGAGGGCGTCCGCGCTAATCAAACCGTGGCCCTGATGCACCCACTGCGACATTGGCAAAGGCCAGCTTATGAGCTCGACAAATTGGGCAAAAAAACAACTCGAGGGCTGGGGACGCTACCCGGTCGTCGACACCGAGTGCACCCGCCCGGAGCGCCGCGCCGAGGCGATCGCCGCGCTCGCCGACCGCGACGGCGAGTCCGTGTTGGCCTACGGGCTGGGGCGGAGCTACGGCGACGCGCCCCTCTTGGCCAACGGCCGCCAGGTGATCACCCGCCGCCTCGACCGCATGCTCGCCTTCGACCCCGAGACCGGCTGGCTGCGCTGCGAGGCGGGCGTCTCCCTCGACGAGATCATCGACACCTTCTTGCCGCGCGGCTTTTTCCCGCCGGTGGTGCCGGGCACCCAATTCGTGACCGTGGGCGGCGCGCTGGGCAATAATATCCACGGCAAAAACCACCACGTCGCCGGCTGCTGGGGCGACCACGTGCGCCGCGTCGAGCTCTTGACCGCCTCGGGCGACATCGTCATCTGCGACAAGGATCACGAGCCCGAGCTGTTCTGGGCGACGGCCGGCGGGCTGGGGCTGACCGGGCTGATCTTGAGCATGGAGATCAAGCTGTACCCGGTCGAGAGCCCGGCCATCGAGATGGAGTCCATCCGGGTCGAAAACCTCGACGAATTCTTCGAGGTCAGCCAGGAAAGCGGCGGCTACACCCACACCGTCTCCTGGATCGACTGCGTGCAGTCCGGCGAGGCCATGGGCCGGGGCATCTTCATGCGCGGGCGCCACGCGCCGCGCGGGGTGCAGGCCAAGTCGAGCTTCTTGGACACCATCGCCGAGGTCGGCCAATCGATCATCGACGGGCGCCACTTCGAGGCCAACTGGCTTCTGAACAAGGCCACCATCCGCATGTTCAACGAGGCCTACTTCCGCAAATCCCCGCCGGGCATGCACGAGAGCGTGGTCGACTACGTGCCGTTTTTCTTCCCGCTCGACGCCGTCCAGCACTGGAATTACGTGTACGGCAAGCGCGGCTTTTTGCAGTACCAGATGGTCGTGCCCGACAAGGAGGCCTGCCGCGAGATCTTGGAGATTGTCAGCGCCTCGGGCATGGCCTCGTTTTTGGCGGTCATCAAGGAATTTGGCGAACAGGAACACGGCGGCCTGAGCTTCCCGGCGCCGGGGGTGACCCTGGCGCTGGACTTCCCTAACTACGGAAAGCCGCTGTTCGACATGCTCGACCGCCTCGACGACATCGTCGTCGGCGTCGGCGGGCGCATTTACCTGGGCAAAGACGCCCGGCTGAGCAAGCAAAACTTCCGCCAGATGTACCCCGAGTGGGAAAAATGGAAGGCCGTGCGCGACCAGTGGGATCCCCAGCGCGTCTTCCAGTCCGAGCTGGGCAAACGTTTGGGGCTGACTGCGTAGGATTCACCACAGTTTCATTCACCACAGAGGGCACAGAGGGCACAGAGGAAAAAAAGGCGAACAACTTGTTTCACCGCAAAGACGCAGAGGCGCAAAGAACAGCAGCGGTAGGTAGTCTCCTTTGCGTCTTCGCGCCTTCGCGGTGAAACCTGCAGTTCGTTGTTTCTCGGTGACCTCTGCGGTGACAAATGGAGTTCTGTTATGGCTATTTTGATCTTGGGAGCGACCTCGCCGATTGCCCGCGCCGTGGCCGAGGAATACGCCCGCCAGGGCCGCGCGGTGGTCCTGGCGGCGCGCGACGCCGACGAGGCCGACGCGGTCGCCTCCGACATCCACATTCGCTACCAGGTCGACACCTGGGCGCGCAGCTTCGACGCGCTCGACTTCGACGAGCACGACGCCTTCGTGGCCAACGTCGAGGCTGAGGCCGGCCCCATCGACGTGGCGCTTCTGGCCTTCGGCGACATGGGCGACCAGGAGCAGAGCGAGGCCGACTTCGAGCGCGCCCGGCGCGTCATCGACGTCAACTACACCGGCGCGGCGTCGCTGTGCGAGGCCATCGCCCGGCGCATGGCCGAGCGCGGCCACGGCTCCATCGTGGGCATCTCGTCGGTCGCCGGCGACCGCGGCCGCAAGTCCAACTACTTTTACGGCAGCGCCAAGGGCGCCTTTAGCCTGTATCTGCAGGGGCTTCGCAACCGGCTGAGCGACCAGGGCGTCCACGTCATGACCGTCAAGCTGGGCTTCGTCGACACCCGCATGACCTTCGGCATGGACAGCCCCTTGCCCATCGCCGCCCCCGAGCAGGTCGGCCAGGCGATCGCGCGCGCCCAACAACGCGGCGTGGACGCGTTCTACTACCCCCATTTTTGGCGGGGAGTCATGGGTATCATCAAGGCGATCCCGGAACGGATTTTCAAGAAATTGTCGATCTAAGTAGCCACATCGCTTTCCTGCACGACGACCGTCTCGCGCAAACGTCGCTGATCGTCCGCCCTTCAATGCTAATTCCACCTCAATAGCAGGCGTTGCTCGTCTGCATGGCGTTGTTTTCACTCAGAGCTCGCCCTGCAGACAGCGCAACGATTTGCAGATTAGCCACGTGGCTTTCCTGCACGACGACCGCCTCGCGCAAACGTCGCTGTTCGTCCGCCCTTCAATGCTAATTCCACCTCAATAGCAGGCGTTGCTCACTTGCAGGGCGTTATTTTCGCCCAGAGCTCGCTCTGCAGACAGCGTGGCGCCCGCTATTTTTGTGAACTGCGATTATTGAAGGGCGGACGATTTGCAGCGTTTGCGCGAAGAGTTCGTCTTGCAGATTAGCCACGTGGCTTTTCTGCGGTCCCATCGTCTCGCAGTCTACCCCGCCCGAAAATCCGCCAGCCGCACCGGCTGGCGCCTTCTGCCCCACGCGCCCGGCTTTTGCTCGAACACGCCCGCCACGGGCGTCCCACACCCCCTGCAACGCCCCTCGTCGTCCACGTTCCAGCGAACCAGTTCGTACCAATCGCGCTCGATGAGCTTGTCGCCGCAGGCGTGGCAGAACGTGGTGTCGCCCTCGGCGTCGTGGACGTTGCC
The DNA here is from genome assembly GCA_963697525.1 of uncultured delta proteobacterium. GTDB lineage: Bacteria > Myxococcota_A > Bradymonadia > Bradymonadales > Bradymonadaceae > Bradymonas. Next base: position 2,455,870 of record OY969087.1, on the reverse strand, counting down.
GGTGTAGGCGTAGCGGATGCCGTGCTCCAGGGCGATGCGCCGGGCGCGGGCGAGGGTCGCCGGCGGGGTGCGCGGCTTGTCGCGCATGCGGTAGTTGGGGTGAAACGCCGAGAAGTGAATGGGCACATTGGGCCCCAGGTGCTCGACGATCCAGGCGGCCATCTGGCTTAGCTCCTCGTCGGAGTCGTTCTCCCCGGGGATGAGCAGGTTGGTGATCTCGAACCACACGTCGGTCTCGTTCGCCAGGTACTCCAGGGTGTCGAGCACCGGCTGCAGGTCGCCGGCGGCGACCTTCTTGTAAAACGACTGCGTAAACGCCTTCAGGTCGATATTGGCCGCGTCCATATGGGCGTAGAACTCGCGCCGGGGCGCGTCCTCCATATAGCCCGCGCTCACCGCCACCGCCTTGATGCCCTGCTCGCGGCACGCCTGGGCGACGTCGATGGCGTACTCCATGAAGATGACCGGGTCGTTGTAGGTGAACGCGATGCTGCGCGCGCCCATCTCGGCGGCCGCCGTGGCCAGGACCTCCGGGGAGGCCTGGTCGGCGAGCGTCCGGACTTCGCGCGACTTGCTGATGTCCCAATTCTGGCAGAACTTGCACGCCAGGTTGCACCCGGCCGTGCCAAAAGAGAGCACCGGGGTGCCCGGCAAGAAGTGGTTGAGCGGCTTTTTCTCGATGGGATCGATGCAACATCCGCTCGAGCGCCCCCAGGTGGTCAGCACGATCTGGTCGTTTTGGCGCATGCGCACAAAGCACATCCCCCGCTGCCCCTCGTTGAGCTTGCAGGCCCGCGGGCACACGTCGCAGCGCACCTTGCCGTTGTCGAGTTTGGTCCAGTACTTGGTCTGCACGGTATCGCGCATCGTTGGTTCCGCTCCTGTTGAAAATCGCAGGGCTCCTACCTCGCCCATACCTCCTTGCTTGAACGTACCATAACAGGTGCTAATTTCTTGGCGATCCGCCAGGCACAGGAGGTACACCATGGCCACAATCCGCCCCGCGGCCGTCGCCGGCCGCTTTTATCCCGCCGAGGCCGCCGAGCTCGAAGCCGCCGTGCGCACGCACCTGACCCACGGCGACGGCGAACACCGCCTGCCCAAGGCGGTCATCGCCCCGCACGCCGGCTATATCTACTCGGGCGACGTCGCCGGCCGAGCGTTCGCGCCGCTGGCCCGGGCCGCCGGGACCATCCGCCGCGTCGTGCTCATCGGCCCGTCGCACCACGTGCGCTTCGAGGGCCTGGCCGTCAGCAGCGCCGACGCCTTCGAGACCCCGCTGGGCGACGTCGTGGTGGACGACGCGCTGCGCCAAGATCTGGTCGAACGCGGGCTGGTCCGCGTGCACGACGAGCCCCACGCCCGCGAGCATAGCCTGGAGACCCACCTGCCCTTCTTGCAGGAAGTGCTCGGCGACTTCGACGTCTTGCCGGTCACCGTCGGGCGGGCCACCGGCCAGCAGGTCGCCGACCTGCTCGACGCCGTGTGGGACGACCCGGCGACCTTCGTCTCCATCAGCTCGGATCTGAGCCACTTCCACTCCTACGACGAGGCCCGGCGCATCGACAAAGCCACCTGCCGGGCCATCGAGGAGCTTCGCTTCGACGACATCGGCTACGAGCACGCCTGCGGGCGCACCGGAATCCAGGGCCTGTTGCGCGTCGCGCGCCACCGCCACCTGGACATCGAGACCCTCGACCTGCGCAACTCCGGCGACACCGCCGGCCCGCGCGATAGCGTCGTGGGCTACGGAGCGTGGGCGGTGTATTGAGGCGTTTTTCAGGCCATTTCAATCATTTACCGTATAACGAGGAACAACACCCGATCTTCGCGACAATCCTCCCTTTTTCAGATTGAAAAAATTTTTGTCAAAAATCGCCCCGAGAAGGCCTTCCGGCGCGGCATGCCCCGATTATGGGATAGTCAGCTATGACTGCCGTTCCTAGGGTTGGTAGTACACCACAACAATGCAACCTACCTTCGCACAAGGTTCTGGGGGGAATGGCTCTTTCGGGGGGAAGAGCCGCCGTTTCCCCCCAGATGGGCGCTCTTCGGGGACGAGCGTTACGCGCTTCGCCGGTACGGCTCGAAGCGAAGCTTTCCGTCGCGCTGGACGTACATCCAGCCGTCGTCGAGCTTGCGGTTGTCGACGAAGAATAGGTTCTTTTTGCCCCGGCGCGCCCGCACGCGAAGCCGGGTCAGCCGCGCCAGCGCCCGCTCGTAGCCCAGCGCGCGGCGGCGGTAGCCGTCATAGGGCCCGTCATCGAAATACGACTCGGTGATCGGCGCGCGCGGCGCCTGGCCGTACTTCGCCGGCTTGCGCAGGCTGCGCACGTCGCGAATCCAGTGGCCGGTGATCAGGTTGACGGTGGCGTACGGGCCGGGATTCCCCCACAGCACGCGCCGTCGCGGGCCGTTGGAGTTGGCAAACCAGCCAAATTGCGAGCGCAAAAAACACACGAATTGGGCGTAGGCCTCGTGGTCGTAATTGCGCTTGCGAAACACCAAAAGCGGCTCGCGCTGCTCGCGCTCGACCATCCGGCGAAGCTCTTTGCGAAAGCGCTTGTGGCTGAAGTGGGCGATGGCCTCCTCGAAGTCGTTGAATAACAGCCACGCCCCGTTGTAGTGCACGCCGCCGTGCAGGTAGTTGATCGCCGGGGGCATGCGGCTTGGCTTGGGCTCGGGCTGCTCGGGGCCGGTCGCCGCCCGACGCACCATCTTGGCCATAAACCGCCCCACGCGCTCGATGATCTCGTCATCCGAATGCGGGCACAGCTTGTCCGGCGCCTCCCCCTTGTCCCGCGAGCCCCACTCGGCGCGCCGCTCGGTCGCAAAGACCAGGTTATCGTGCCACACATACGCCCCGGTGTCCGGATTGACACCCGTGCAAAACGGGTGCTCCGGGTCGACCAGGCCAGCCTCCATCGGGCGCACCCGGATCAGATCGAGCACGTTGATGATGCCCCAGCTATTGTGCACAACCTGCTTGGCCCAGTGAAACGGGGTCGTGGCGACGTCTCGTGCAATATCTCGCTTCCGCATCATTGTCTCCTCACCGTGATCGTGGTCGTGATCGTGATCGTGATCGTAGTCGTGGTCGTGATCGTAGTCGTGATCGTAGTCGTGGTCGTGATCGTAGTCGTGATCGTGATCGTGATCGTAGTCGTAGCCGTGATCGTGATCGCAGCCGTAGCCGTTACTCAGCACTCACCTCTAAGCCTCCCAAAACGCCGAAAGCTGCTGCCCCAGCCAACTCTCCGGCAGCGTCTCCGCAATGCCCAACTCCTGCGGCGCGCCGCCGACCTCGTAGCGCGCCGTCCCCAGCACCCAGTCGAAAAAGGCCAGCCTTCCAGCGAAGTTCGCGCCCTCGGGCGATGCCTCGTAGTCGTGGTGCCAGCGGTGAAATTCGGGCGTGACGATGACATAATTGAGCCAGCCGAACTCCCAGGGCACGTCCAGATGGGCAAACGCGGTGAAGAACACGCTGATCACCCCGAAGACCACCAACGCCGGCTTCGCAAAGCCCAGCACCGCCAGCGGCACCAGCGGCAGGATGCGGTGGATAGCCGTCTCCAGGACGTGGCTTCGAAAGCCGTTGAGCCAGTCGAAGTGGCGAGGGCTGTGGTGGACGCGGTGGAACGGCCACAGCCAGCTAACCCGGTGAAATGAGCGGTGAACCGTGTAGATGGACGCCTCGCTGAGGAGCAGCAAGACGACGACCTGCAGCCAGACCGCCCTGGCCTGCATCAAATGAAACGAGCCCTTCGGAAAGATGTCGGCGTAGCGCGACAACAGCGCCAGCGCCACCGCGTCGACCAGGGCGGCCGACGCCGTCGTGCTCAGCAGCGCATGACAGATGTCGGTCCCAAGCTGCGCGCGTCGCTCGGCCACCGACCAGCGCCGGCCTGCTTCCAGCGCCGTGAACACCAGCGCGATGACACCAAATGCGATGAGAATGGTCATGAGCGAATCTCTCGTCGGTTCGAGGTTCTCGCTCGATGGGTGTTGCGATTTGCGTGCCAGACGTTACGGTGAGGGCCTACGTGCCGATTGTGCGCCACACCCGGTAAAAACGTGCTCCATGGTTGGGGTACAACTTAGCGAGACACCACCATGCCGATCACCGACCTGCTCCACCCGCCCATGAATCTGACCAACAAGGTCGTCATCATCACCGGCGCGTCCGCCGGCATCGGCCGCCAGCTCGCCATCGACATGGCCCGCCAGGGCGCCAAGCTCGCCCTCGCCGCCCGAAGCGCCGACAAGCTCGCCGAGGTCGCCGACGCCTGCAAGCGCGTGGGCGCCGAGGCCCTGGTCGTGCCCACCGACGTCGCCGAGCAGAGCCAGTGCCAGGCGCTCATCGACAAGACCGTCGAGCATTTCGGCAAGTTGGATATCCTGATCAACAACGCCGGCATCACCATGTGGACGCGCTTCGACGAGGTCGAGGACCTGTCCCTCTTCGACAAGATCATGCGCGTCAACTACCTGGGCGCGGTCTACTGCAGCTATTTCGCGCTGCCCCACCTCAAAGAAACGTCGGGACTACTCGTGGCCGTGTCCTCGCTGACCGGCAAGACCGGCGTGCCCACCCGCTCGGGCTACTCGGCGAGCAAGCACGCCATGCAGGGCTTCTTCGACTCCATCCGCATCGAACTCGAGGGCAGCGGCGTCGACGTCTCGGTCATCTCGCCGGGCTTCGTCGCCACCGACATCCGTGCCAAGGCGTTCGACGGCACAGGCGAGCACCACGGCGAGAGCCGGCGCGACGAGTCCAAATCCGATACGATGTCCGTCGAGGAATGCTCCCGCCAGATGCTCGACGCCATCCGCCACCGCCGCCGCGAGCTGGTGATGACGCTTCGAGGAAAGCTCGGCGCCTACGTCAAGCCGTTCGCCCCCCAGATCATCGACCGGGTGGCCAAAACGGCGCTGGAGGAGAAGGATTGAGCCAGGAGACGACGCCTTGCAGGAGCGCGCTCGTTGGAGCGACGGCCTCCGTGCCGTCGTAAAGCGCGCCATGCCAATTTTTTCACGAAGAGGTCGCCTTGCAGACGCGCCACGCCAACGGAAGGTAGCACTCGACGGACGACGTCTCGTGCAACCCTCCGCTACAGCGGCCAAGCCAACAGCGCTTGGCGCGGCGCCTGAACAACGGCGCCTTGAACTACGTTACGACTGGTTAATCCGGCCGTATCTGGCTGAATGTCGCCTTTCAAGCGTAGCCGAAGGCGAAGCGCGCCGAGCGTCGTTTGCTCGGCCTCGGTAGCTGGTGGTTGGCCGAGGCGCCTTTTGCCGAGGTCCACCTCCAGAGGGCGCCACGCTCCTGCAAGGCGCCCTCTTCTCCACACAAACTTCCGTTGGCGTCACGCTCCTGCAAGGCATCGTCTTTTGTCGAGTGCTACCTTCGGTTGGCGTCCTCACCCGCGCCGACGCCGCACGACCCCCACGCCCACCACGAACACCAACGCCACAAACCCGCCGGGCACGCCCTGCCCGGTCGACCCGCAGCCGCAGCCCTCGTTGGTCGAGATCTTCGACGACGTCGTCGTCCCGGCGTCGTCGTCGGCGCCACCGGCGTCGGTGTCCGTGCCGGTGTCGTCGCCGGGAAGGCCGGCGTCGGCGTTTCCGCCGGCGTCCGCGCCGCCCGTGTCGCCGCCGCTCTGGCTGATCGGGCAGTCTCCTGCGGGCATGTGGCCGTCGCCGAGCAATTGTCCGACGAGCGCGACGATGAGGTCTTGTCGCTTCGCTGGGTCGGCGACCGTCTCCAGCGGGAAGCCCACCGTAATGACGCTGCCGTCAGCCGACTCCACCGCGGCCGCGCCGGAGGCATACGCCAGGAGCACGCTTCCGCCGGCTTGCTTGTCGAGCACGTCCGGATATTGGACGCAGTTGGCGTCGTGGGAGCAATCACCGAAAGTGATCGTCGACATCCCCAGGGCGGTGGCGTCGACCTCGGTGGAGCCGGCGTCGTCCTGCACGTAGGCCGCGCCCAGCGTGTCCTGGAAGAACGCCTTGTCCGTGTCGCTGCCCTTTTCGACCAGGTCCCAGCCCATCTCGGCGCCGCTGACGATCACACGGGTGCCGTTTTGCAGAAGCTGGCTGATGACCTGCTGGTCGGCCTGCGACAGGCTCTCGTTGCGCGTGCTGGTCTCGCCGGTGGCCCACACGACCACGTCGTACTGCCCCTGGGCGATGGCGCGCCCGGCGTCGTCGTCGGTGGTCATGTCGAAGCCCGCCCCCATCTCCGCCGCCGCCAGCGCCGGGCCGTAGATGCGAGCGTACGTGCGCGGGTTGTTGGGATCCTCGACCGTCTTGACCTCACGGTCGACGCCGTCGACGTACAAAAAGTGCACGCCACCCTGGTGGGCGAGTTGGCCGCCGACCACGGGGCTGTCCAGGCTCTCACCGGCGTCGTTGACGGCGGTCACGCGCACGTACAGTGCCTCGCAGCCCGACAGCGGAATGCTCACGCTGGGGCCGTCGGTCTCGATGGGCACCGTGTCGAAGATCAGCCCGTCCGTGGAGGTATACACCTTGTAGCGATCGGGCTGCGAATTCGGGTAGACGGTGTCCTCGGCGGGCTTCCAGCTCACCTCCAGGTTGCCGTCGACCGCGCGGGCATGCACCGCCTTGGGCGCCAGCGGCGGAATCAGGGCGTTGTCGCCCTTGAAGTGGCGGATCATCGCCACCAAGATCGCCCGGGCGGCGTCCTTTCGAAACTCCATCTCGCGCAGAAAGCGCGCGTCGTAGGCGTTGTCGTGGAACGCCAGCTCCATGAGCGCTGAGGGCACGTCCAGCGGGTTAGCTGCCCCGCGGCTGTATTTGTCCTCGTGCCAGCCCTTCTCGAAGGCGCGCAGCTCACCGAAGTTCGCGCCCATGCGTCCGCGGTCGGTCCACTGGTCGTCCCAGCGCGCCCGGATCTGGCGCAGCACCTCCTGGTGGAGCCGGTCGCCCCAGTCCACCGTGCCCGGCGGCAGGTTGTCGTGGGCGAAATTCGCCCCCCAGTCGGACTGCTTGACGTACATCTCCGGATACCAGGTGTAGGTGGACGTGCCCGTGCCGCCGCCGGCGTTGGTGTGCAGCGCGAAATAGGCGTCCACGCCGCGGTAAATCGAGTACAGCGGCCGCTCGGAGACGTCGTTGACCCGGATCCAATCGGGCGCGCCCACCCATTTGATATAGGGCACCGACGCCTCCTCCCAGCGCGGCCGTCCCGACGGCTGGCCGTTTCCGCCCTTGATGAAGCCCTCGCCGGCGCCCACCCGCACGGCGTCGGCGATGACCACCTTCTGGTCGTCGCTGCCGTCGTTGGACAGCTCGATGGTGTAGTCGACGCCCTTCTCGAAGGGATAGGTCCCCAGGTAATGCCACAGGTCGTTGGAGCTGACGTCGGCTTCGCTTCCCGGCGGGATATTGGGATAGGTCGCCGAGGGCCAATTCTCCGGCAACAGCTTAGCCTGACTGACCGTGCGCGTGGTGTGCCCGCCGTAGTGCTCGACGGTATAGGTCGCCGCGTCGGTGCGGTTGCCGCCGGCCAGAAAGTACACATACACCGGATACTCGCCGGTCTCGGGCACGCTGAAATGCCAGGTCGCCGTGGCATCGCCGCCCGCGGCGAGGTAGGCGTAGCGGTAGGTGCCGCCAAAGCCCTCGCTCGCGCCATCGGCCCACGTGCCCGACTCGCTGTAGCCATCCCCGCCGTCGTTGTCGACGACCACGGCGTGCTCACCGTAGTTGCGCTCGCGCATGGTCACGGTGGTGGCCCCGGCGCGCTCGACCATGTCGAGCAGAAAGTCGATCATCGTCTGGTTGGTGTGGATATCCTCGCGCAACCCGCCCCAACCAAAATCCTGGATGCCTCGCTGGAACGACCACTTGCCCTGGTCGCTGTACCATTGAATACCGTGGCCCGCGCTCATCCCCAGCCGAATCCCGCTCAACGCCCCCTCGCCGGGCGTCGCCGTATAGAACAGACGCTGGCGAAGCTTGTGCGCCCGATGCGCCGCCAGCGCCCGGTCGAGCGCCTGCGGCGGGATGGCCTCGCCAATTTCACCGTCGGTGCCATGGTCGATGCTCACCGCCCCCTCGGGCGGATGCTCGAGCAGGCCGGGATCGGCGTCGGCAAATTGGGGAATGACCATCCCGGCCACGACGATCAGCAAACAGATCCAGCAGGGCTTCACCGATCCCGTCGTCGGGCGGCATCCGAACGGTCCACACATAGCAATTCCGGCGCTTTAGCATGATATGATTGGTCAATCACAAGCGCGCAGACTCTAGCAGATGCACCGGTCGCTGACGAGCAACCCGTGGAGAGTTCTCCCTTGAAACCTTCCGCCCCGTCGCTACATCTCATGGCTGAGATTTTCGACTGTCGCACCTTCCCAATCGATGGAGTCCACGATGAGCTATTTCGGTCAACCCAACTACGGCATCACCACCACCATGAAAGGCGTCGGCTTTGAGGAGGCCATCGAGCGCACCACCGCGGCGCTCAAAGAAGAGGGCTTCGGGGTGCTGACCAATATCGATATCAAGGCGACGCTCAAAAAGAAGCTCGACGTCGACCACCGTCCCTACGCCATCCTGGGGGCGTGCAACCCGCCGCTGGCGCATAAGGCGCTCACCGCAGAGGCACCCATTGGGCTACTCCTTCCGTGCAACGTGGTGGTCTCCGTGGACGACGACGGCAATGCCGTGGTCTCGGCGATCGACCCGGTGGAGATGTTCGAAGTGGTCGGCCGCGAGGACATCCAGCCCATCGCGCATGAAGTCAAAGAACGCCTCGAGCGCGTAATCGCCAATCTGGCCGAATGAGCTACTCGGCAGCCCGGGCCGACGGCGCGCTTTGGGCGCCGTCGCGCTCGGCCAGCCAGCCCGAGATGATCGGCCATAGGTGCTCGGCGGCCTTGCGCGAAACGACCGCGCCGACGTGGCCGCCGGGAAGTCGCATCAGCTCCTTGTCCTGCGAGCTGATATGCTCGACGAGCGCGCCGGCGCTGTCGACCGGCACGATATGGTCGTGCTCGAAGGCGAGCACGAGGGTGGGGTTTTCGATAGCCTCGAGGTGCACGGGTGTGCCGCCCAGCGCGAACTCACCTTTGACGAGCGCGTTGTCCTGGTACAGCTCCTCGATATAGCGCCGGTAGGCCTCGCCGGGGAAGCTGACGTTGTCGTTCGCCCAGGTCTCCTTGGCCACGAATCCATCCAAAAATTGGTCGTCCCAGGCGCGGTCGACCAAATAGACGGCCTTGGACAAGTTCATCGTCGGGCGCAGCAGGTGGAACGCCCCCTGCATGAGCTGCCAGGGCACGTTGCCGCACGCGCGAACCAGCGTGGCCACGTCGAAGCTCGGCGTGCGCGTCCACCGGCTCAACAGGCCGTCGTCGTGGAAGCTCACCGGCGCGGCCAACGCGATGTGGCCGGCCAGGTGCTCCTGGTGTTTGGCGGCGTAGATCGTGGTGAGCGTGCCGCCCAGACAATAGCCCAACAGATGCGTCCTTCCCGTCTCGGAGTGCCGGGCGACGGTGCGCACGGCGCGCCCCAGATACGTCTCGCACACGTCGTCGAAGCTCACATAGCGGTCCTCGTCGGCAGGCGTCCCCCAGTCGACACACCACACGTCGTGTCCCTGAGCGACCAGCCACTCCGCGAAGCTTCGCCCGGGCATCAGGTCGAGCACGTAGTGGCGGTTAATCAGCGAGGGCACCAGCAACAGCGGCGTCTTGTACGCGAGTCCTTCGGGCCGCGGCCGGTAGTGCAACAGCCGCCACTTATTCTCGCGGTGGACCACGTCGGCGGGCGTGCTGCCGATCTCGGGACGCTTGTCGTCCCAGCGCTGTTTGAGCGTCAACAGATTTGTGAGTCGTTGTAGCATGGTTGAACTGTCCATGTTGGTCGCCTTGCAGAGGCCGTGGCGCCAGCTATTTATGCGAACTGCGATTATTGAAGGGCGGACGATTTGCAGCGTTTGCGCGTAGCGCTCGATTTGCAGATTAGCCACGTGGCTTTTCTGCACGACGACCGCCTCGCGCAAACGTCGCGGATCGTCCGCCCTTCAATGCTAATTTCACCTCAATAGCTGGCGTTGCTCCTCTGCAGGGCCGTCAGCTTCAATACAATCCCTCGAATTCATCCGAGAACGCCTCGTAGACCTTCTTGCGGCGCACCTTCATGGTCGACGTCAAAAAGCCGTTTTCGACGGTCAGCGGCGTGTCCATGACGGCGAACGCCTTGAGCGTTTCGTAGCGCGGCAGCCGGTCGTTGGCCGCCTCGACGCGCTCGGCGAGGAGCTTCTCGATGGCCTTCTCGCGCTCGTCGTCGGCGATCTGGTTGTCGGCGAGCCACTGGGTGACGGCGGCGGTATTCGGCCATACGCCGCCGGTCAGGTACTTCTTGCCGTCGCCGTAGACCACCACGTGCTCGATATACGGGTCGTCGTTGAATTGGGCCTCGATATGCGCCGGCGAGATATTCTTGCCGCCGGCGGTCACCAAGATCTCCTTTTTGCGCCCGACGATCTGCAGGAAGCCGTCCTCGGTCCACCGCCCCAGGTCGCCGGTCTTCAGCCAGCCGTCGTCGGTGAACGTCTCGGCGGTCGCCTCGTCGTTTTTGTAGTAGCCCCCGAAGACGTTGGGCCCCTTGGCCAGAATCTCGCCGTCGTCGGCGAGCTTGATGTCCACCGACGGAAACGGCTTTCCGACCGAGTCAAAGCGAAAGTCGTCCGGCCGGTTCATCGTCAGCGTGGGGCTGGCCTCGGTGAGCCCATAGCCCTCGATGATGAGCAGGTCGTTTTGCAGGAAGAATTCCTTGATCTCGACCTTCAGGCCGGCCCCGCCGGACAGGCAAAACTGCAAGTTGCCCCCGGTGACCTCGGCGAGCTTTTCGCGCTGCTTGTCGGGCGTCTCCTCGCCCATGGCGGCGACGGCGAGCTTTTCCCAATAGCGCGGGATACTCATGAAGACGTGGGGCTTGACCTCGGGGAGCTTGTCGAGCACCGAGTACGGGTCGCTCATATAGGTCGTAAAGCCCAGGATATTGCCCAGGCAGACCTCGCCGAAGCCAAAGACGTGACTCAGCGGCAGCCACCACAGGTCGACGGCGTCCTCGGGGATGGCCCCGCCGAGCACCTCGATCCAGTCGCGCCCGTTTTGCACGACGTTGTCGTGGGTCAGCGGCACGCCCTTGGGTGTTCCGGTCGTCCCGCTGGTGTACAGCATCAGCCCGGGCTGGGCCATGGTGACCGAGTCCATGCGCGCCTCGAAGCTCGACGGCCTGGCGTCCTCCAGCCCGCGGCCGACCTCCATGACCTTCTCCCAGCTCACCACCCGCCGGGCCACGTCGTCCCACTCGGGCAGGTCGTCGCCGTCGCCGTTGAGCTCGTTCTCGGTGCGAAACGAATCGAAGACCGATTCGACGTCGACCCCCGAGCTCAGCAACACGATCTTGTCGACCCCGTCGAACGCCGCCCAGCTCGCAAACACGTTGGTCAAAAGCTCGGGCGTATCCACGAACACGAACCGCGCGTCGCTGTGGCGCACCACGTACGCTGCCTGCTCGGAGGTGCTCGACGGGTAGATGGGCACCATCACCCCGCCGGCGCCCTGGATGGCCAGCGCCGCCGACGACCACTCCACGCTGTTGGGCGCATACACCGCCGCGTGCACGCCGTGGTCGAGCCCGGCGTCCATCAAGAACAACCCGCAGCGTCGAATCTGGTCGGCATAGGCGTTCCAGGTCATCCCCTGCCAGTCACCGTCGGCGGTGGGCAGCATGAACCGCACGCGCGAGCCGCGCTCGGCGAGGGCGTCGAAGACGACCCTGGGGGCGATTTTCTGATCGTCGAGATACGCTGAGATGTCCATGGGTGGGGGTCCAGGGGTCCAGGGGTCCAGGGGTCCAGGGGTCCAGGCATTCACCACAGAGGACACAGAGGGCACGGAGGACTGCTTTTAGATTTCTTTCCCTCTGTGGCCTCTGTGTCCTCTGTGGTTAATTCGCCGTTTGTTGTTCTTTAGCTTCTTTGAGCTCCCAGATTTGCTCCTCGAGGTCGAGGAGCTTGCTCTCGAGCTTGTTGAGCGCGTGCAGCGTGCGCTCCTGGTCGTGCTTGGTGGGAAGGCCCAGCGAGCCCCACCACTTGGTGGTGGCGTCCTGCTGCTTGGCGCGCGCCTTCATCACCGCGCTGAGCATCGCGCCCGACGGGCCGAGCACCAGCGGGTTTTTGAGCACCTCTTCGAGGTAGTCGGCGGTGGCGTTTTCCCAGGCGTAAAAGCTCTTCTTCCACATCTTCCAAAACATCGCGTACCTCCTCATTGAAAGCCCAGCCGCCGCACCTGGGCGGCCGTGCTGAAGTTGTCGTTGGTCTCTCCGTCCTGGCTGGTCGCGCGGGCGACCTCGCCGAAGCATTCGAATAAAAACGAGACCTGCCGGGTGGTCACCGACCGGCCGGCGGCGGGCTCGACGGTGACCTTGGTCTCGACCTTTTGGACCTGGTCGAAGCTAAAGCTGGGCAGGTCGAGTTCGCCCGTGGCGGCGACGTTGACCTCGTAGGTGTCCCGGCCGGCGTACGGAAGCCCGCGCAGCGTGCCGTTTTGGACCTCGCCGACCGACACCCAATTGTGCCCGGGCGCGATCGGGAAGCGGTACAGCTCGACGGGCTGGTTGTAGATCAAAAGCGTCTGACCCTCCGGCGGGTTCTCCTGGCTCGAGGCGATGCCGTGCAGCAACAGGGCCTCGTCGGTCAGCGAGTAGATGGCGTCGGTCTTGCCGCTCAGGTCGAACGGGGCCACGAATTGCCCGTTGGGGAAGCTGTCGGCGTACCACTTGTCGCCCAGTGAGGACGCCTCGATGGTGGCGAGTTGGTCGCTGGGGATCTGGGCCGACCAATCCCAAACGTACTCGTTTCCGCGCGGACGCCCCATCAGATCCACCGGGCGCGTCTGGCCGACCGGCGAGACCAGGAAGCGCTCGGGCACGCCCACCTGAGGGGCCATCTCGCGGGCGGTGATCTTGCCGTCGAGGTTGGGCACGCAGTCCAGCGGCTGCAGCTCGCTGGACTGGTAGGGCTGGTAGTTGCCGGGATTCTCCGGCAGCGGGTCGGCGCAGGCCGCCAGGCACGTCGCGCAGACGAGCGCGCCCAGGACGCTTCGATATGTGGTGGCGATTGGCATCATCAAAACCCGTACATGATTCGTGCTCGGAAAAGCTGCGCCGGCTGGGCCGACAACCCCAGGTCGGGGTTGGCGAGCCCCTTGCCCGGAAAGAGCACCCCGTAGTCCAACGTCAGCGAAAAGCCGTCTTTGTGGCGGTAGCTCAGGCTGGGGTCGATTTCGACGCCCAGATGCTTCGCGCCGCCCGGCGTCGACTGCACGTTGACCGCCCAGGAGGCCGTCGCCGCCGCCGACGCCATAAACGTGCCCGGTCCCAGGTGCGCAAAGCGCCAGGCCACGTGTGGGCGCAGGTACATCGCGTCGGTGACCGTGCCGATGATCTCGCGAAATAAGATCTGGTCGACGTGGTAGTCGGGGTGGAACAAAAAGTTATTGATCTGATTGTCGTACGGCGGGTTGGCCTGCGGGCCCTCCAGGTCGCCGGGCTTGGGCTGATGGCCGGCGAGCCCCAGCGAGGAGCCGAAGCCGGGCGCCGAATCGCCGCTGGCGACCCCGGCGTTGACCCCGGCGGCGAAGTCGCCGTCCCAGGGGCCGAAGTCGCTCTCGAAGGCCACGCCGTACTGCCGGGAGGTCACCGGGTCGTGCATCTTCAGCCCCGGGATCTCCGAGGGCTGGCCGATGGTCGCCAGCAGGTAGGCCGCCTCGATCTCCAGGCGCATCCACGGGTGCAAATACCTCGCCCAGCCGTCGAAGACCCACGAGTTGAAGTCGCGCTGGACGACCTGCCGGGGGGTGAGCTGGACGTCGCTGTTGGTCGCCAGCCAATTGGCGGGCACGTCGTTTTGCTGCCAGCGATACGACGCCGTCGCCCCGTAGTCGAAGGTCGCCATCTGCGCGCGCAGCCGGCGCCGGCGGCTCAACGGGCTATGCCAGCCCATCATCGCAAACGTCACCGCGTGCACGTCGTCGCTGGGGTCGAGGTCGAGCGTGCGGTTGTCCAGCGTGCGCGTGGTCGTCGGCCCGGCGTAAGCGATGTCGTAGGCCAGCGCCCACAGATGGCCGAATAGCGGCGTGATGAACGCCACCCGGTCGGCCGAATCCCCGGTGTCGCAGCTCGCACAATCCCCCCCGTTGGCCATCATCCCCAGCCCCCAATGCGCCCCCATGCGCCCGGCCATGAGCACGCCAAAGGGCGTCAAAATCTCGCCGTAGGCGCGCTTGATTCGAAAGGCCGTACCCGGCGATTGCTGGGAGGTCGTCGTCAGGGGATTGCCGTTGGGCGTGCTGCCAAAGGCGAGGTTGTCGAGCACGTCGATGCGCACCCGCACCGCCGCGCTTCCGTGCAGCGCGTACACCGACAAGTCGGTGCGAAGGCGCATATCCGCCCCCGTCAGCCACTGCGAGCGCGGGTTTCCAAGCGGCAGCGGGTACAGGTACTGGCCCGACGGCGTCGGCCCACGGTCGAGATCGAGGTTGTAAAACGCCTCGCCGCGGCTTCGAAAATACCCGTCGAGATCGACCTCGGTCTTTGGGTGCTCGCGCAAATCCTGACCGGTGCGCGCCAAGTCGCTCTCCGCGGCCCGGGCGGGCGCCGCCACGCCCAGCACAAAAGCAGCCACCAACACCGCCCAAATACTCCCCAAACTAGCGCTGCCCCGACTAAGATCACGATCACGAGTACAACGACAACTACCTGTGAGGACGAGGTTCTTCATTTCGGAGCCTCCCCCTCGTCGAGAAAGGCGACCAAATCCCGGGTCGACGCCGCCCGGGCCTCGACCATCGGGAAGTGGCCGCAGTGCGGGTAGACGATGAGCTTGGCGTCGGGAAGCTCGTGGGCCAGGCGCTCGCCGATATCGAGGGTGGCGACCTTGTCGTCGCGCCCCCACAAAAGCAGCACCGGCTTGTCGATGGTCTTGTAGCGCTTTTGGACCTTCAGGTAGCGCTGGCCGCGCACCGCCGCCAGAGCGGCCGCGGTCGTGCCCGGCCGGTCTTGCATGGCGCGGGTATGCTCGACGAGCGCCTCGGTGACGTAGTCCTTATTGTAAAACGCCAGGGCGATCTTGTCGGCGGGCCGCTCTTTGTAGAACAGGTCGAACATCACCTCGCCGATGCCCCCGGCGCGCGCCCACACGAAGAACGACGGCAACTGCTCCTCGTAGACCCACGCGTCGTACAGCGCGATGCGCTCGACCCTGTCGGGATGCTCGAGCGCCATGGCCAGGGCCACCGACGAGCCCCACGAGTGGGCGACGATGGCCGCGCGCCCCACGCCGCGCTGGTCCAGCAGCGACCACACCAGATCGGCCTCGGCCTCTGGCGAGTAGTCGCCCGATGGGCGACCCGACCAGCCGAAGCCCTTGAGGTCGAGGGCGATGACCCGGTGGTGCTTGGCCAGCACCGGGATGATCGGCTTCCAGGTGTCCAGCGAGGCAGCAAATCCGTGCACCAGCACCACCGGCGGGCCCTGCCCGACGTCGATATAGTGCACGCGGGTGTCGTTGACCTTGGCAAAGGTCGCGTCCTCGGGCTCGCCGGGCAGCGGCCCCGGGTGAAACGACACGCAGCCCGCCCCCAACCCGAGCATCGCCAACATCGCCATGATCAGGCTCCTCTTCATCGCGCAAGCCTCCGAACCTCGGCGGCGTCGGTAAACTCGTCCTGGGTCTCGTTATCCTGCGAGCGGATCGTCGCCACCGTGCCGAAGCACTCGGACACGAAGCTGTAGGTAATCTGGGTGGTGACCATCAGGCCGACGGTGCGCGTCAGATCCGTGCGCACCCGCAGCACCTCAAAGTCGCCGAACGGGGTCTTCAAGGTGCCGTGGGCGTCGACCTGGGAGGCGTATTTTTCGCTCGCCGTCCAATAGCCGCCCATATACCAGCCCGAGGCCGTCGACTCCGAGCTCCACGTATCCCCCTGGGACAGCGGGAACATCAAAATATCGGCCGGGGGATCGTAGGTCAGGTCGGTGCGCGTCATGCCGTCGTCGGGCGTGACCACGCCCTGCAGGTGCAGCCCCTGGGCGTCGGCGCCGAAAATGCCGAGCTGTTGGTCGGTGTCCGACAGCCTCGCCGCGTAGGTCGCGTCCGGAAATTCGGGCTTGTACCAGGTGCCGTCGAGGGAGCGCAGCTCCACGAGCACCGAGTGGTCCCCGTCGAGCGTGCCCGACAAATCCCACACCCGGCTGCCGTCGCTCTGCTCGGTGCCGTGGGTGTCGACGGTGACGTTTTCTGCCACGCGGTACGTCGCGTGCAGCCCGACCTCGAAGCTCACCTCCCCGCGCTCGATGGTGCCGTCGTGGTTGGGCACGCAGCTCTCGGTGCCGCCGGCGTCGCCCGTCGAGGCGTTTCCGGTATCGTCGTGGGTAGTGGAACTGCCGTCGGGGGCGGCATCGGCCATCCCGTCGACATCAAAGTCGGGCGCGCCGGCGTCGGCCGCGTCCGTCGCATCGGCCGACAACGCCGCGTCCGCCCCCTGCGAGGTCTCCGGAGGGGCGTAGCCCTCCGAGCAGCCGGCCGCCATGGCCAGCACGACCAGAAGAATTGTCCATCTTCGGTGCATCGCGGCTCTCCGCTTTTGTGCATTGCAACAAACGAGGGCGAACATAATGAATGGACATGCGCTCGTCAAGGAGGCGTTGACGTGAGGCGGTTGCGTAGCGATCGGTTTGACAGTAGTGTACCGCATTGCACAAATTCGCCGCCGCGCCGACATCGCCGCGTCGCCACGCCCCAACACAAGCTCACCCACATGATCACCATTAAAAAATACAGCAATCGTCGCCTATACGACACCTCCCAGAGCTCCTACATCACCCTGGAAGACCTGGCCGACAAGATCCGCGCCGGCGCCGACGTGCGCGTGGTCGACGCCAAGAGCGACGACGACCTCACCCAGCAGGTGCTCGCCCAGATCATCCTGGAGAGCCGCGGCGCCGCCCAATTGCTGCCGGTGCCGCTTCTGGTGCGCCTGATCCGCATGGGCGAGGACAACCTGACGGAGTTTTTCGGCCAGTTCATGAGCTGGTCGCTCGAGATCTACCTGCGCTTCAAGCAGGGCTACGAGACCATGGCCCCGTTCAACCCCTTCGGCGCCATGCCCTTCGGCGAGGGCAACCCGTTCGCGCGCATGTTCTCGCAGAGCGGCGCCTGGGGCGGCACGCCGCCGTGGAAGAACTACCAACCGCCGGCCCCCCCGACCTCCCCCACGCCGTCGGCCGACGAGGGCCTCGCCGAGGAGTCCTCGGAGGCCGAGGACATTGCGGCGATGCGAAAGGAGCTCGACGAGCTCAAGGACATGATTCGGGGGATGGCGGGCAAGGATTGAAGCGCCGAAATTGTGCACCGCACAAAAAACATCTTGACACCCACCCACCGCGTCCGTAAGTCTTAGCCCCGTCACCGGGCGGAAGGTCCGCCTACATCATGTGCCAACGCTGTTTTTCCAAGACGGGAGCCCAAACGATGGCCGACAAAAAGACTTCGCAGACGCAAAAAAACTACGACTTCCTGCACAAAGCCTTCGAGGAGCAGGTCGAGCGCCTGGACGCCTGGTACGCCCAGGTCGACAAGCTGCACAAGCAGGCCTACGAGCAGGCCGACCAGGCCATGGAGAACGCCGCCGCGCTCAACCGGGCGTCGATGCGCTACGCCCAGGCGTTGACCCAGGATGTGTGGGAGATCGGCATCGAGTCGGTGCGCCAGGCGGGCAGCTTGTTCGTGCCCAAGGCGTAACTGCGCGCGAGGCACTTCCTTGGGGGAGGAAGCTTCTTCGTCTTTGCTACGTGGTTGGTTGTTGGGGACCCCCATTGCCTCGCGCTTTTGACTGCGCGCGAGGCACTTCCCCGGGGGGAAGAAGATTCTTCGTCTTTGCTACGTGGTTGGTTTTCGACGCGAACCAGAAGCGTCGCAAACACGAAGGAGCTGCTCACCCCCGGGGGAGCTACCGAGCGCGTAGTTCAGCGCGAGGTTGAGGGGGGTCCTCAATAATCAAAAGATCCTCGCGCCTGCACTTATGTGACGTAGACTCTCGGCCCCCGGAGCCCCATCCATGAATATCGCCACGACCCCCAAAGACACCGTCTTTCAAAACGGCACCGCCAGGCTGTACCGGTTTCGCACGCCCGAGGGCGTCGAGCGCACCGACACCCTGCCGGTGTTGTTGGTGCCGTCGATGATCAACCGCTGGTATGTGCTCGACCTGCGCCCGGGCGCAAGCCTCGCCAAGGCGCTGGTGGAGGCGGGCCTGGACACCTTCTTGCTCGACTGGGGCATCCCCAACGACGAGGACCGCTACCTGAGCTGGGCGGAGGTGCTCGGGCGCTTCGGGCGTATGTTGCGCCGCGTCAAACGCGCCACCGGCGCCGAGAAGGTGGGCGTGCTCGGCTACTGCATGGGCGGGACGTTGAGCGCGATTTACACCGCGCTGCACCCCGAGGAGGTGGCCACGCTGGTCAGCCTGACCGCGCCCATCGACTTCGGCGAGGGCGGGCTGCTCGCCCGGCTGGTCGACGAGCGCTGGTTCGACCCCGAGGCGCTGACCGCGCCGGGAAACCTCGCCCCGGTGCAGATGCAGGAGGGGTTCGTGACCCTGCGGCCCACCGGCCAGATCTCGAAGTGGGTGCTCCTGGCCGACAAGGCCCACAGGCCCGGCTTCGTGGATAGCTTCCAGGCCCTCGAGCAGTGGGTGGGCGACAATATCCCCTTCCCGGCGTCGGCCTACGTGACCTACATCCGGGAGCTGTACCAGCAAAACCTGCTGGCCAAAGGTGAGCATTGGGTGGGCGGGCGGCGGGTCGATCTGGCCCAGATTGGCTGCCCGGTGTTGACCATCACCGCCGATCGGGACACCATCTGCCCACCGAAGGCCGCCACCGCGCTCAACGAGCTTGTGGGCTCCGAGCAGACCGACGTGCTCAGCGTATCCGGCGGCCACGTCGGCGCCGTGGTCGGCAGCAAGGGACCCAAAGTTTTATATCCTGCGATCGCCAAGTGGTTTGGCGAGAAGCTATTGGCCGTTTGACGCACCGTTTTCCCAACAGGAGTTTGAAATGAACCTATCCGACGTCAACATCATCGTCACCGGCGCCGCCAGCGGCATGGGGCGCCACTTCGCGCTTCTGCTCGCCAGGGACGGCGCCAACGTCATGGCCTGCGACGTCAACGCCGACGGGCTGGCCTCCCTCAAAGAAGAGGCCCAGGGCACCGTCGAGACCCAGGTCACCGACGTGACCAACGAGGACGACGTCGCCGCGCTCATCGAGGCGACCGTCGAGGCCTTCGGCTCGGTCAACGGGCTGGTCAACAACGCCGGCATCTTCCGCGACGCCCTGCTGGTCAAGCGCAACCGCGAGACCGGCGCGGTGCGCAAGATGACCCTCGACGAGTGGCAGTCGGTGATCGACGTCGACCTGACCGGCCCGTTTTTGTGCACCCGCGAGGTCGCCGCCCACCTCATCGAGTCGGGCGCCGACGGCGGCGTCATCGTCAACATCAGCTCGGTCAGCCGCCACGGCAACCGCGGCCAGAGCAACTACTCGGCGGCCAAGGCCGGCCTGATCGCCGACACCAAGCTGTGGGGCGAGGAGCTGTCACGCTACGGCATCCGCGTGGGCGCGGTCGCCCCCGGCTTTGTCGACACCCCCATCCTGCAGGGCATGCCCGAGCGCATGCTCGAGAAGATGACCGCCCAGATCCCGCTGCGCCGGGTGGGCAAGCCCGAGGAGATCTACCAGGCCGTCAAGTTCATCATCGAGTGTGACTACTTCACCGGCCGGTGCATCGACGTCGACGGGGGCGTGCAGGTGTGACGGCGCGCGGCTTGGCGCGCGGGGCTTGAGCGGAGGCGCGGAGGCGCGGAGGCGTGGCGCCCTATCTTGGAGCGACGGCCTCCGTGCCGTCGTGGGGCTTGGCGCCTGCGGCACGGTGCCCGTTGTTGCACAGAAAAAACATTTTGCCGTTCGGTAAAACGGCCGGTACCATACTCCGTGTGAATGTGAAGCACGCGCCCAGTAGCGGAGTAGGCAGTTGAGCCGGACGATATTGGTGGTCGACGACAACCAGGATGTGCGTGAGGGGATCGCCGATTACCTAAGCCTCCTCGGCTGGGACGTCGCCACGGCTCGTGATGGCGAGGAGGCGCTCGAGCGCATGCGTGAGCTCGACGAGCGCCTCTGCCTGGTGCTTCTCGACCTATCCATGCCGGTCATGGATGGGCCGACCTTCCGCCAACACCAACTCGCCGACGAACGCCTGGCCAAAGTCCCGGTCTGCATTGTCTCCGGCGACGAAAATCTGAGTGAAAAGGCACGCTCGATGGGAGCCGCCGGCTTCCTTCCAAAGCCGTTCGACTTCAAGCGACTCGCCAACATCGTCGAGCAAGCCGCCACCCTGCAAGCCTGACCATCCGCTCATCCGCTCATCCGCTTCAAGCCCCGCGCCGCAGGCGCCACGCCTCACCCCACCACCACCTGAAACGCCCCGCCCAACACCGCCCCGTAGATCAGATGGGCCGCCAGCGTCACCAACGGCGTGGTGCGTCCGTAGTTGAGCGCGAAGAACCCCGCCGGCTCCAGCGCGCGGTGGGCGGTGGGTCCGTGGCGCTCGGAGGCCATGCGCGGGTGGATCGCCGGCAGGTTGGGGGCCAAGATGAGCAGCATGAACAGCGCCTGGACCAGCCCAAAGCCCATGCCCAGCCACCAGGTGGCGGTGTGCAGGCGCTGGAAGGCCATGGCGTAGATCACCGCCAATATCCAGCCGTCGACGGCGTGCACGACCAGCCCGACGATCGTCGCCTTGCGGCGGTCGGCGGTGAACATGGTGCCCAGCATGAACGGGATGGACATGCGCGACCAGCCCAGCCAACGGCTCAGCGCCATCGACAGCGTCAGCAGCAGGGTCGCCAGTCCCCCCCACACCAGGATGTCGCCGGCGTATACGGGCACGCCCAGAATATGGATGACGGCCGAATGCAAGACGCTCATCGGGGGGCCTCCGTGGGGTCAGGGCGGCGCTCGTGCGGACCCGGCGGCTGGGTACGCGTGGTCATGTGGCCGCGCTCCTCGGCGATGGTCACCGCCGCGTTGATCACGCCCACGTGGGTGAATGCCTGGGGGAAATTGCCCAGGGCGGCGCCGGTGTCGGGCTCGATCTTCTCGGCGTACAGGCCCACGTCGTTGGCGTAGTCCAGGAGCTTTTCGAAGGCCTGTTCGGCCTCGTCGACGCGCCCCTGGCGGGCGAGCGCGCTGACGCTCCAGAAGCTGCAAATGCCAAACGGGGCGACGTCGCCCTGGCATTTGTCGTAGCCGGAGCGAAATCGGTACACCAATCCGTCCTGGCCGAGCCGCTCGCGCAGTCGGTCGCAGGTGGCCTCGCGGCGGCGCCTGGGGCCGCCCTCGTAGCCGTAGATCATCAGCAAGAAGAGCGCGGCGTCGACGTGGTCGTCGTCGAACACGCCCACGTAGCTGTCGATGTCCTGGTTGTACCCGTGGGTCTCGACGGCCTGGGCGATCTCGTCGCGCACCCGGCGAAACCGCTGCACGTCGGCCTGCAGATGGCCGGCCTCGTGCAGGCGCACCAGCCGGTCCAAGGCGATCCAGCACATCGCCTTGGAGTGGGTGTGCTGGCTGTCGTCGCCGCGGGTCTCCCAGATGCCGGCGTCGGGCTTTTCCCAGTCGTCGCACACGACCTTGCCCAGCCCCACGAGCATGCGCCGCTCCGACCAGTCGAGCGCGCGTCCGTGGTTGACGTGGTGGAAGGCCGACTCGACGACCTCGCCGTAGACTCCGAGCTGCAGTTGGGTGTGCGCCTGGTTGCCCACGCGCACCGGACGCGCCTGGCGGTAGCCCTCCAGGCGGTCGACGATGTGCTCGGTGAGCCGGCTCTCCCCGAAGATGTCGTAGATCACCTGCAGGCGCGGCCAGGTCAGCCGGGTGGCGTCGAGCAGCCAGCTCAAAAACGCGTCGCTCTCGTCGGTGTAGCCCAGCTCGAGCAGGGCGCGCACCACCATCGAGGCGTCGCGCAGCCAGCAATACCGGTAGTCCCAGTTGAACTTGCCGCCGGGCTGCTCGGGAAGCGAGGTCGTGGGGGCGGCGATGACCGCCCCGGAGGGCGGGTAGTCGAGCAGCTTGAGCGTCAGGGCGCTGCGCACGACCTCGTCGCGGTAGTCGCCCTGGTACTGACACTGCGCCGCCCAGTCTCGCCACCAGTCGATGGAGCGCTGCAGGCGTGCCTCGGCGTCGTCGGCGAGGGTGGGAAGCGCGGTGGGCTCCTGGTCGGTGAACGACAGCGACAAAAAGCGCACGTCGCCGCGCGTCAAGCGCTCACGGCCGCGAGCCCGGCGGCCGTCGCCGGCGGGGTGCACGTCGATCTCGCTTCGCAGCACGAGCACGCGCCCGCCGACATCGGCGAACAGCCCCAGCGGGCCGCGCTCGTCCAGCGGGGGCGGCGCCGTGCCGTAGTTGGGCCGCGGCTGGTAGGTCACGGCCACGTCGACCTCGCCGTCGAGGCACTCGATCTTGCGCAAGATCTCGCGCTCCGGGCGCAGATGGGCGGCCTTGTCGGCCTCGGATTCCACGGGCATCAGGTCGGTCAGCCGAAGCGTGCCGGTGGGCGTGCGGAAGGTGGTCTCGAGCACCACCGTGTCGTCGACGTAGCGGCGCTCGACCTCGAAGTCCTCACCCGCCGGGCTGACTCGAAAGCGCCCGCCGTGCTGGTCATCGAGGATGGCGGCGAAGACCGACGGGCTGGAAAAACGCGGCAGGCATAGCCAGTCGATGGAGCCCGTCGAGGAGACCAGGGCCACCACCGAGGAGTCCCCGATGGCGGCGTAGTCGCCGATGGGAGGATAGGCGTCGTGGCAGGGCGTTCTCATCGCCAACGTCACTACACAAAGTCATGGAGTCGTGCTGCTTGCCCTGTGGAAGTTAAACAGCATCGCGGGCAATGCGACCCGCAGACCCCAGACAACGCGCTGCGCGCCGCGTCAGCCGGTCTTCGTGGGCCAACTCGAAGCGTCGCGCTTCCGCCAGGCTCGCCGACAGCCGGTCGGAGGCGGACTGAAGATCGCCGGCGAGGGCGTCGAGCATCGCCTGCTGTCGATGGGCCATGGCGCCGGCCAGGGGAACCTGCTCGGCGAGCCTCTGGGTGCGCCGGACCATGTAGCGGGCGCGCTGCATCGCCCGTCCGCGCTGCTGGGCGGATAGGTCGAGGGCCTCCGAGCAGGCCAGCAACGCCGGGGCGACGCAGCCGTAGACGTGGTACAACGACACCATCGAGTCGTGGCGTCCGGTCAGCGCCTCCAGGGATTCGATGGCCGCCTCGGCCCGCTGCAGCGCCGGGCCCAGACGGCCCAGGCGCGCCTGGCAGACGGCCGCGGTGGCCAGGGCGTACAGGCGCGCGGTCGGCGGGAAGAAGCCCTCGGCGGGCTCGAGCACGCCGTCGAGCAACGCCAGGGCCTCGCCGGGCGCGTCGTCCTGGTGGGCGGCCATGGCGCCGAGCACGCGCGCCCAAATCTGACCACTGCGGGTGCCCGCGCGCCGACTGCCCCCCTCGATCTCGGCGAGCAGATCGTCGAACCGGTCGCGCTGGTCGCGAACGAGATGGATGTAGGCTTCGTGGACCAGCAGTGCCTGGTAGTCCAGCGGGTCGCCCACCCGCTTGCTGTAGGCGCGTGCGTGGTGCAACAGGGCCTCGACCTCGGGCCAGTCGCCGCTGGCCGAGGCCGTGTACACGAACAGGCGCACGGTGCCGAAGAAGTCCGCCGCGGCCGTCTCCTCGCTCAGGTTCATGCGCGCCCGGGTGCGGTACAGGTCCGCCAACAGCTCCAGGCCCACAGTCTGGGCGAGGGTGCTCAGCACCGCGTAGGGAAGCGCGCAGCGGTCGCCGGCGCCCAGACGATCGGCCAGATTGGCCATCATCGTCGCGACCAGCACCGCGCGGTGCTGTTGGCCGCAGGCGACCAGCGGCTCGAACAGCGCCGTGCCGCATTCGAGCACGTCGCGAAGTCGCTGGCGCTCGGCGGGGCACGCCAGGCGTGCATCGGGTTGCCAGACCAGGTCGGCGAGCTGGCGGGCGGTTTCGCGCACGGCGGCCGCTCCCCACTGAGCCGGTGTCGACGGCAACGAAAAATCGAGGTGGTCGAGGGCGCGGCGCAGCGCGCAGACCGTGCCACCGAGGTCGCCCGACGCCCAGTAGACCGTGGCCAGCAGACGCTCCAGGCGCGCGCGCCGCCGGCCCAGCGACGGGTCGTCGCGGCGCGTGGCGTCGAGCTGATTGACCAACCGCAGTCCCCGTTGCAGCAGCAGGCGCGCCGAGGCGGTCGCCCCGCGCACCAATGCCTGCTCGGCGGCCTTGTCGATGTAGCATAGTTCGCGCGAGCGCACCCCGGCGCGCCGCCAATGCTCGACCATCACGCCCGGTTCGACCTCGCCGCCCGACCGGCGCTCGAGCGCCCGCGCCACCGTGCGATGGAGCATCTGGCGTCGCTGGGCGGGGATGCGCCGGTAGGCGACCTCACGCACCTGCGCCGGCATCACCGGCGCGTCGGCGCCCTGCTCGAGCAGGTGCATGGTGCACAAACGCCCGGCAAGGGCGTGCACCTGGGCGGGCTCCATCGCGCAGATCGCCCCCAGGACGTCGAGGTCGTCGACGTGGGAGATGACCGCGATCGCCTCGAGGAGGCGTTTCTCGGCGTCGTCCAGCCGCTCGAGGCGGCGTTCGATGATCGCCGCCAGCCGCCGAGAGGTGCCCCGCAAGACGCTGTCGGCGGCGCGGGCGGCGAAGTCCTCGGCAATCTGCCAGTCGCCGGCGCCGCTGCGGGTGATCAATCCCTCGTCGACGGCGTCGTGGACGTATTCGGAGATGACATAGGGGTTGAAGGCGGCGTGCTCGACGAGGTGGGCGACCAGCTCGGCGGGCGGCTCGTCCATGGCCAGGATATCCGCCACCAGCGAGCTCACCGCCTGGCGACTCAGCGGCTCGAGCTCGAAGCGACAGACGCGCGGCGACGCCAGCAGGTCGGCGACGTCGCCGCCGCGAGTCAGGTCGTAGGTGGCCACCAGGCGCACGTTGGGCAAGCTGCCGGTGCGCAACACCTTGCGCACAAACTCCTCGGAGAGCTCGTCGGCCAGGTGCAGGTCGTCGACGATGATCAACAGCGGGCGCACCTCCGAGAAGGCCACCAACGTCTCGGTCAGGTAGGCCAGCGCCCGCGCCCGCGCCGCCCGCGCCGGCAGTGGGACGGGGGCCCGGCAAGCCGGCTGGCCGGGCAGGTTGGACAGCGCCGGCTCGTATTGGGCGAGCACGTTGGCCCGGCGGCCGACGACGCGGCGCGTCTCGGCGGCGCCGCGCTCGCGGCAATGGTCAGCCACCGCCTGCATGGCCGAGCGGAACGCCCACAGCGGCTCGGAGGGGTCGTGGCGCGGCCCGCTGGACAGCCCCACGTCGCAGCTTCCCAGGGCGACGACATAGCCATGAGGCTCGGCGCGCGCGGCGATTTCCATGGCCAGCCGGGTCTTGCCGCTGCCGGTCACCCCCCCGATGAGCGCCGCGTTCGCCGAGGGCGTGCGCTCAGCGCGCTCGGCGTCCAGCCCCAGCCGCGCGCTCACCTGCGCGAGGAGGCGCTCGCGGCCGACGAAGCGAGGCTTGTGCAGGTGAACCGGCAAGCGCTGCGCCGTGACCGTGTCGCCGGGCGCCTGCCCGCACACCTCGGCGAGCACCCCGGCGACCACGTCGGCGTGGCCCACCCGGCGCTCGGGGTCGGGCTGTAGGAGCCGGCCGATGAGCCCGGTCAACTGCGGGGGAATGCCCCGGCGACACTGCTGGGGCGGCCGATAGCTGCCCAGGAAGTGCTGCTGGGCGAGCGCCACGGGCGTGGCGGCGTCGAAGGGCTGGCAGCCGGTGACCGCGCGGTATAGCAGGCAGCCCACCGCATAAAGGTCTGCGCGCGCATCCACCAATTCGCCGCGCAACTGCTCGGGAGCCATGTATTGGAGAGTGCCGGCGAAGCGGCGCCGGTCGACCCCGCTGAGGCGGTCGCGGCTGTGGGCCCCCTCGAACCAGGTCACGACCCCGAAGTCGACGAGCACCGGGCGGCGCTTGACGCGCAAAAACACGTTCGACGGCTTCGAATCCCGGTGGACGACGCCCTCGCCGTGCAAATACGACAGCGTCTCGCACAGCCGCCCCAAGATCTGCAGCAGCGGGCGGCACGCCTGCAGGTCGAAGGGCTCGGTCGGCGTCGACACGGCCCCGGCGGAGCTGGTCGGAGCGGGTCCGTCGGCGGCCATCGACGCCCCCACCTCGACCAGCTCCAGGCGCGTCGAGGTGCTCGGCGGGCCCAGGTCGCGTTGGGAGTCGTAAGCGGCGCCCTGCGCCTCGAGCAACGACCGCAGCGTCGGCCCGCTCAGGCATTCCATGGCGAACCAGGGCACACCCTGGGCGACGCCGTGGTCCAGCAAGGTGACCACCCCCGGGTGGTGGAGATGTTCGAGGATCTGGGCCTCGCGCCGGATGCTGGCCACCGCCGAGCGCCGCGTGCTGCGCGCCGTCTTGAGCGCGACCAGCTCGCCGGTCTCGATGTGCTCGGCGCGGTAGACCACCCCCATGCCCCCCTGCCCCAACGGCTCGAGCAGCCGATACTGGTCGACGAACAACGCGACATGGCCATCTGACTGCGTCCGACGGACAGCCGGTGGGATCGACGAGTGCATTGGGAGCATCTCCAGGCGTAAGACGTCTGAAACAAGCTCTCAATCTCCCGCTGCATGACGTCGGAGACGGTGCAGACTACACGGTGCCGAGTAAGCCCCAGGTCGGTCGCTTGGGCGACAAATTCTGGTGTACGTTTGTAGAACGTATACTCGCCTCGACCAAAAGCGCAACCGAAATCAAGAAGGCTGCGGCGCTGCCACGCTCCCCGGACCCGAAGTCCGGGGCTATTTGAGGAACGGCATAGGGAATTGGGGGGTCGTTCTTTTGAATCGTGGAGGGTTTCCGAGGCTTCAGCCCGGGGCCGCCGGGCCGTTGGCGTAGTTCTGCGCCAGGAAGGCTTTGCGCACCCGGCCGGTGGCGGTCTTGGGCAGCGCGTCGCGGAACTCGATGATGCCGGGGCATTTGTAGTTGGCCAGATGCTCGCCGCAGTAGCTCAGGACTTCGGCGGCGCGCACGTCG
Source organism: uncultured delta proteobacterium (assembly GCA_963697525.1). Taxonomy (GTDB): domain Bacteria; phylum Myxococcota_A; class Bradymonadia; order Bradymonadales; family Bradymonadaceae; genus Bradymonas. The sequence continues at coordinate 2,428,587 of OY969087.1, read as the reverse complement.
TGGCCATCGGCGAGGACCAGGAAGGCGGCGACCTCCTCGCCCTGGGCGCGGTCGGGCAGGCCGACCACGCCGGCCTCGGCGATGGCCGGGTGGCGCAGCAACACCTCCTCGATCTCGCCGGGGTGGACGTGCTCGCCGCCGCGAACGATGAGCTCTTTTTTGCGCCCGACCATGTGTAACAGGCCGTCGTCGTCGACAAAGCCGAGGTCGCCGGTACACAGCCAGCCGTCGAAGCACGGGCGCCCGGCGGCGGCGACGTCGTCGAGGTAGCCCTTCATCAGGCTGGGGCCGCGCACCACCACCTCGCCGACCGCGCCGTCGCGGCGCCGCCCGCCCTGGTCGTCGACCACCGCCATTTCCAGGCCCTCCAGCGGCCGGCCGATGACACCGTCGGCGGGGTCGCCGCGGTAGACGGTGCTGACTCCGCAGGCCTCGGTCAGCCCGTAGGAGGTGATCACGGGGACATCGAACCTCGCGCGTAACCGCTGGTGGGTGTCCACGTCGAGCGGCGCTCCCGTGGTCACGATCAACCGCAGTGAATCGAGGCCCTCGAACTGCTCGGCGGGCGAGCGCGCCAGGCGATCGAGCAGCGCCGGCGCCGCCGCGAGCACGCTGGCGTTGGCCAGCGCCACCGCACCGGCCAGGCGTGCCGTGGGAAGCGCCGGGGGCACGAGCACCGTCGCCCCACTGGTAAGCGCCGCCATCGGGCCGACGATCTGGGAGCCAACGTGGCAAAACGGCAGCGCGCAAAACACCCGGTCGTCGCCGTCGAGCCCGACGGCCTCACCGACGGCGGCGGCGGTGGCGTGGTAGTTGGCGTGCGAAAGCAACACCCCGCGCGGCTCGCCGGAGGTGCCCGACGTGTAGGTCAGGCTGACGGTATCCTCGGAGGCGACGGCGACGTCGGGCACCTCCGGCTCGTATTGGCGCAGTGTCGCGTAGTCGTCGAGCGAGCTGGCCGCCTGCAGGCCGCGCTCGGCCAACCCCACCACGAAGATGCGACGCAGGGTCAAGCAGTCGTCGAACAGCGCCTCGGCCATGTCGCGGTGCTCCTGGTCGGTCACCAGCACCCTCGCCGAGCTGTCGCTCAGGATGCGCGCGACCTCGTCGCGTTTGTAGGTGGGATTGACCGGCGTGGCCACCGCCCCCATGCGGGCCGCGGCGAAGAAGACCTCCAGCCATTCCAGTTGGTTGGGCAACATGATCGCTACCCGACTTCCCCTGGTCACGCCCAGCTCGGCCAACCCGTGGGCCACGCTGGCGGTGCGCTCGACGAAGCGCGCATAGCTCAGCGACTTGCCGCCGCCGGCGGCAAAGGGATGGTCGGGCCACCGATGGGCGGCCGACTCGAGCAACTCTCCCAGCGTCAGGTAGGCATCCATGTGGGACCTCCTTTGCGCATCCACGTCGTGGGTTCGCACATAATTTAGGCGCGGGTTGCCGGGCGCCAAGTCCGGGGCAATCTCGACAGCCAACCACAACCGACCTGTCGAGCCAAACTATTGAACCAAAGCGCGATGCGGTTAGGCTCAAGGGGCGTAGAAGTTCAAGATTTGCGTTAAAATCAGGGAGGTTAGGCAGTCTCCCTGAAACCCCAGGAGGATGCATGACTGGCACCTACGTCGCGTGGTTTGACGACCTCGGCTCCAACGACACCGCTCGCGTCGGCGGCAAGAACGCCTCGCTCGGCGAGATGGTGGCGACGCTCAAAGACGAGGGCATACGCGTGCCCGACGGCTTCGCCACGACCGCGGACGCCTACCGCGAGTTTCTGGCACATAACGGGCTCGAAGACCCCATCCGCCAGCACCTCAACGCGCTGCGCTCCGGGGACAAGAAGCTGCACGAGGTCGGCAAGGCCATCCGGCGGCGCATTCTGGACGCCGATTTTCCCGAGGCCATCGCCGAGAGTATCTGCCAGGCCTACCGCGAGTTGAGCCGGCGCTACGAGGCCGAGGACGTCGACGTGGCCGTGCGCAGCAGCGCCACCGCCGAGGACCTGCCGCACGCGAGCTTCGCCGGCCAGCAGGAGAGCTACCTGAACATCACCGGCGAGGAGGCGCTCTTGGAGGCCTGTCGGCGCTGCTACGCCTCGCTGTTTACCGACCGGGCGATCAGCTACCGCGACGAAAAGGGCTTCGAGCATATGCAGGTCGCCCTGTCCATCGGCGTGCAGAAGATGGTGCGCTCGGACAAGGCCAGCGCCGGGGTGATGTTCTCCATCGACACCGAGACCGGCTTTCCCGACGTGGTCATGATCAACGCCGCCTGGGGGCTGGGTGAAAACGTCGTTCAGGGGACCATCCGCCCCGACCAATACAACGTGTACAAGCCCTTCTTGGAAGACCAGCGCCGCCAGCCGATCATCGGCAAGAGCCTGGGCGAGAAGGAACACAAGATGGTCTACCGCAACGAGGCCGGCGAGGACGGCTCGACCACGCTCAACGTGGAGACCTCCGAGGACGAGCGCGCCCGTTTCGTGCTCGACGACCCCGAGATTTTGCGCCTGGCGCGCTGGGCGAAGATCATCGAGGACCATTACGAGCGGCCCATGGACATCGAGTGGGCCAAAGACGGCGACACCGACGAGGTCTACATCGTCCAGGCCCGCCCGGAGACGGTGCAGTCGCAGCGAAGCGCCGGGGCGATGAAGACCTACGAGCTCGAGGGCGAAGGCGAGCTTTTGTGCACGGGCCTGGCCATCGGCAACGCCATCAGCTCGGGGCCGGTGTGCGTCATCGACAGCATCGAGCAGGCCGACGAATTCGAGGAGGGGTGCGTGCTGGTCACCGAGATGACCGACCCGGACTGGGTGCCGCTGATGAAAAAGGCCGCCGGCATCGTCACCGAGCGCGGCGGGCGCACCTCGCACGCGGCCATCGTCAGCCGCGAGTTGGGCGTGGCCGCGGTCATCGGCACCGGCGACTGCACCCACCACATCAAGAAGACCGACCGGGTTACCCTGTCGTGCGCCGAGGGCGACGAGGGCTACGTCTACCGCGGCGAGCTCGACTATGCGGTCGACGAGATCGACCTGGACAGCCTGCCGAAGGTGGACACCACCCTGATGATGAACGTGGGCTCGCCGGGCGCGGCGATGAGCTGGTGGCGCCTGCCCGCCCGGGGCATCGGGCTGGCGCGCATGGAGTACATCATCAACAACGTCATCCAGATCCACCCGCTGGCGCTCACCCGCTTCGACGAGGTGGAGGACGAGGAGGCCAAGGCGCGCATCGAGAAGCTGGCCAAAAGCGCGGCCGACAAGCCCAGCTACTTCGTCGACAACCTCGCCTGGGGCATCGCCACCATCGCCGCCTCGCAGTGTCCCGACCCGGTGATCGTGCGCATGAGCGACTTCAAGACCAACGAGTATGCCGACCTCATTGGCGGGCGCCAATTCGAGCCCGACGAGCACAACCCCATGCTCGGCTGGCGAGGCGCCTCGCGCTACTACAGCGACGACTACCGCGACGGCTTCGCCCTGGAGTGCCAGGCGATCAAGCGGGTGCGCGAGCAGATGGGCTTCGAGAACGTGGTCATGATGATCCCGTTTTGCCGCACCCCCGAGGAGGCCGACAAGGTTCTGGAGGTCATGGCCGACAACGGGCTCGAGCGCGGCCAGAACGGCCTGGAGGTCTACGTCATGGCCGAGATCCCCACCAATATCGTGCAGGCCGACGAGTTCTGCGATCGCTTCGACGGGTTTTCCATCGGCTCGAACGACCTCACCCAACTCACCATGGGGGTCGACCGCGACGCCGGCCGGCTCAGCTACCTATTCGACGAGCGCAACACTTCGGTCAAACGCCTCATCGCCCAGCTCATCGAGACCGCCCACGAGCACGGCTGCAAGGTGGGCATCTGCGGCGAGGCCCCCAGCAACTACCCGGACTTCGCGGCGTTTCTGGTCGAGCACGGCATCGACTCCATCTCGCTCAGCCCCGACAGCATCGCCAAGACCCTGGAGGTCATCGCCGACGTCGAGCGCAAATAGCACGGTAAAATTCACCACAGAGGACACAGTGGGCACAGAGGGCAAGACTTAATCTTTCGGCTGCTGTGGGGGCCCGGGCGTGTTGTGACTTGGCGGGTTTACACAGTGTTCTTGGTTCTTGGTTCTTGCTGCTCGTGGATGTTCGCTCGAAGTACCCGTATCACCTGCCGGATGCCACAGAAAGGGACATGGGAGCAAGTCACGATGGACTGCAAAACCAAGAACAAACCACCAAGAACGCGCCGTGAAGCAGTCATTTGCCGCTAGACCAACCAGCGGCAAAAAGCGAAAGAGCTGCGTGAACCACTTAAGCGGCTCTTCCCTCTGTGTTCTGTGTGCCCTCTGTGGTGAGTTCCCCCTTTGACCTGGGCGCGGGCGTGGCCAGATTCGCCTCAAGCGAATCACCGCCGGTCTGCGAGCGCGCCCATGTCCACGTCATCACAACCATTTTCGCTGGTCGGAATCGACGCGGTCATCTTCGATCTCGACGGGGTGCTCACGGCCACGGCGTCGGCGCATTTCCAGTCGTGGAAGCAGACCTTCGACGAGCTGTTGCGCGCGCGAAGCGGCCCCGACGTCGACCCGTTCACCCTCGAGGACTACCGGGCGTTCGTCGACGGCAAGCCGCGCTTCGACGGGGTGCGCAGCTTTCTGGAGGCGCGGGGCATCGAGCTCGACGAGGGCCAGCCCGACGACGCCTGCGAGCAGCACACCATCTGCGGGGTGGGCAATTGCAAGAACGCGCGCTACCGCGAGTTTCTCAGCCAGGGCCGCGTCGAGCGCTTCGACGACGCTGTGCGTTTTTTGGAGGCCCTCATCGAGCGCGGCATCTCCCGGGCGGTGGTCTCGTCGAGCCGAAACTGCGCCGACGTGCTCGACGCGGCCGGGCTTACCCAGATGTTCCAGGCCCGCGTCGACGGCAACGACCTCGCCGCCCACAAGATGGCCGGCAAGCCCGCCCCGGACATGTTCCTGGAGGCCGCCGGCCGCCTGGGGGCGCCGCCGCAGCGCGCGGTCGTCGTCGAGGACGCCGTCAGTGGGGTGCAGGCCGGCCGGCGCGGCCACTTCGGCTATGTCATCGGCATGGCCCGCGCCGGCAACGACGAGGCGCTGGCCGCCGCCGGCGCCGACGTGGTGATTCGACATTTCGATGAATTGAACCTGGCACCTGCTGGAGGAGCAATGTCTACTGGCCCCCTTCCCGACGCCCTGGAGTCGGTCGACGCGATCGTCGAGCGCCTCGGCGAGCGCCGCCTGGCGGTGTTTTTGGACTACGACGGCACCCTGACCCCCATCGTCGAGCGCCCGGAGATGGCGGTGCTCTCCGACAAGATGCGCGCCAGCGTGCGCCGCCTGGCCCAGGTGAGCACCGTGGCGGTGGTCAGCGGGCGCGACCTGGGCGACGTGCGCGAGCGGGTGGGCATCGACGGGATCGCCTACGCCGGCAGCCACGGCTTCGACATTTTGGGGCCCGCCGGCAAGAGCATGGCCCTGGAGAAGGGCGAGGCGTTCTTGCCCGCCCTGGAGCGCGCCGAACATGAGCTTCGCCGGCGCACCTCGCGCATCGACGGCGCCCAGCTCGAGCGCAAGCGCTACTCGCTGGCGGTGCACTACCGCCGCGTCGCCCCCAAGGACGTGCCCACGGTCGAAAAACACGTCGACCAGGTCGTCGAGCAGATCCCCGAGCTGCGCAAGACTCTGGGGAAAAAGGTCTTCGACCTGCAGCCCAATATCGACTGGGACAAGGGCAAAGCCGTCGAGTGGCTGCTGGACACGCTGGGGCTGAGCGGGCCGCAGGTCCTGCCGATGTATCTGGGCGACGACGTCACCGACGAGGATGCCTTCGGGGCGTTGGCCGGCCGCGGGGTGACCGTGGCCGTGCAGGCGCCGCCCGCGCCCACCGCGGCGGGCTACCGGCTGGCCGACCCGGCCGAGGTCGAGCGCTTCCTGGATGCCCTGGCCGCCCGCCTTTCCGCCCGACGTTGAGGACGCGATGACCGACACCCATTGGTCGCTGGTGTACAACAACTACCGCCCGGACGTGCAGGGGCTGCGCGAGGCGCTGTGCACGCTGGGAAACGGCTACTTCGCCACCCGCGGGGCGTTCCCGGAGGCCAGCGCCGACGGCGTCCACTACCCGGGCACCTACCTGGCCGGCGGCTACAACCGCGTGCGCACCGACATCGCCGGGCGCACCGTGGAGAACGAAGATCTGGTCAACCTGCCCAATTGGCTGGTGCTGCGCTTTCGCATCGAGGGCGGCGGCTGGTTCGATCTGAGCCAGGTCGAGATCGTCTCCTTCGAGCAGGAGCTCGACCTCAAGGCCGGCGTGCTGCGCCGGCAGGTGCGCTTTCGCGACGACCCCGAACGCACCACCCTGCTGGTCGAGCGGCGCTTCGTCCACCAGTCGCAATTCCACGTGGCCGGCCTGCAGGTGACCCTGACCGCCGAGGACTGGTCGGGCGACATCGAGGTGCTGTCGGCCATCGACGGCAGCGTGCGCAACAGCGGGGTCAAGCGCTACGAGCGCCTGGAGGGCCGCCACCACGAGCCGGTCGAGATGGACCAGCCCGACGAGGAGACCGTGTTTTTGCGGGTGCGCACCCTGCAGTCGCGCCTGGAAATCGCCACGGCGGCGCGTACCCGGGTCTACCACCGCCACCAGCGGCTCACACCGCCGCGCGAGCTCGTCCAGACCGACGACGGGTTCATCGGCCAGCAATTCCACGCCCACCTCGCCGAGGAGCGCACCCTGACCATCGAAAAGATGGTCGCGCTGTACACCTCCCGCGACGACGCCATCGCCGAGGCCGGGCTGGCCGCGCTGTACGAGGTCGGCGAGCTGGGCCGCTTCGATCCCGTCCAGCAGCGCCACTCGCTGGCCTGGGAGCTTCTGTGGCGCCGCTTCGACATCGGCTTGGACGTCGAGAACCACGAGCACGACCGCTTCCACCCGTCGCTGGTGCTGCGCCTACACGTCTTTCACCTGGTCCAGACGGCCTCGCCGAACACCAAAGACCTCGACGTGGGCGTGCCCGCGCGCGGCTGGCACGGCGAGGCCTACCGCGGCCACATCTTCTGGGACGAGCTGTTCATCTTCCCGCTGCTCAACCTGCGCATGCCCGAGGTCACCCGCTCGCTGCTCAACTACCGGTATCGCCGCCTGAACACCGCCCGTCAGGAAGCGCGCAAGGCGGGGTTTCGCGGGGCGATGTTTCCCTGGCAGAGCGGCAGCAGCGGACGCGAGGAGAGCCAGGTCCTGCACCTCAACCCCGAGTCCGGGCGCTGGCTGCCCGACAACACCCACCTGCAGTACCACGTCAGCGCCGACATCGCCTACAACGTCTGGCAGTACTTCCAGGTCACCGACGACATGGAATACCTGCAGTTTTACGGCGCCGAGATCATCCTGGAGGTGGCCCGTTTCCTGGCCAGCCTGACCACCTACAACGAGGAGATCGAGCGCTACGAGATCTGCGGGGTGATGGGCCCCGACGAGTACCACGACGGGCTGCCCGATGCCCCGAAACCGGGGCTGGACAACAACGCCTACACCAACGTGATGGCCGTGTGGGTGATGCTCAAGGCCCTGGATGTCCTCGAGCGGCTGCCCGAGCTGCGCTACGACGAGGTGCGCGACATGCTCGACCTGCAGCAGGACGAGATCGAGCGCTGGGGCGACATCACCCACCGGATGCGCATCTGCTTTCACGACGACGGCATCATCAGCCAGTTTCAGGGCTACGACGACCTCGAGGAGTTCGACTGGGAGGGCTACCGCGAGCGCTACGACAATATCCAGCGCCTCGATCGCATCCTGGAGGCCGAGGGCGACACCCCCAACCGCTACAAGGCCTCCAAGCAGGCCGACGTGCTCATGCTCTTCTTCCTGTTCAGCGACGAGGAGCTCGCCGACCTATTCGAGCGGCTGGGCTACGAATTCGGCCCCGACACCAAGCGCAACAATATCGACTACTACACCCGGCGCACCTCCCACGGCTCCACGCTCAGCCGGGTCGTGCACTCGTGGGTAACCGCCAACTGCGATCGCCGCCAGTCCTGGGACCTGTTTTTGGACGCCCTGCACAGCGACGTCACCGACATCCAGGGCGGCACGACCCCCGAGGGCATTCACCTGGGCGCAATGGCGGGCACCGTCGACCTCGTCCAGCGAAGCTACGCGGGCATCGAGATCCGCGGCGACGACGTGCTTCGGTTCAACCCCCAACTGCCCACCGAGTTGAGCCGACTGCACCTGGACATTCGCTGGCGGTCGCACTCGCTGGCGGTAACCATCACCAAGGACCGCTTTCGCATCGCCGCGCGCCACGGGGCGGTCAAGCCCATTCGCATTGGCTTCGCCGGAGACATCTACCGGCTGCAGGCGGGCGAAGCGCGGGAGTTTCCGCTCAAACGACAGTGACCACCCCGCCCCGCCGCCGACCAAATGGGTTGAAACTGCCGTTGGGGTTGACGACTTTTCTTCGTGGAGGTGGACCAAGCATCCCAACGGGAGAGGTGGCCGTGGAGATCCGAAGCGAAGCATTCGACGACAACAGCCCGATTCCAACCAAATATACCTGCGAGGGCGACGACGTCTCGCCACCGCTATTCTGGTCCAACGGACCGGAAGGGACACGAAGCTACGTGGTCATCTGTGAAGATCCGGACGCCCCTCGGGGCACCTTCCACCACTGGGGCGTCTATGACATCCCCGTCGATGAGACCAGCCTGCTCGAAAACGTCCCCCCGCGCACCGAGGACGAGGGGATGAAGCAGGCCGAAAACGACTTCAACAATATCGGCTACAGCGGGCCCTGCCCGCCCCACGGCGACGACCCCCACCGCTATCGATTTCGGGTCCTCGCCCTCAAGATCGCCAACCTGGAGTTCGACCGCACGCCGACGGTTCGCGAGTTGGAGCGCATGGCCCGACCCCATGTGGCTGCAGAAGCGGTGTTGGTGGGCACGTTTGGGCGGAAGTGATCGAGTGAACTGCGTAACTGCAGTGATCGAGTGATCGAGTGATTGGGTGATCGAGTGATCGAGTGATTGGGTGATTGGGTGATTGAGGGTGGAGCTAATGATGCGTGTTGCGGAATTGACGATACTACTGGTCGCCCTGGCCATGACTGGCTGTGCGACGCGCTCGCCGGCCAAAAACACGCCAGCAGGCGAGGCCGAGCAGGTGGGAAGCGAGCGCCCCGCCCAGGAGGTCAACGAGCCCGCGGAATCGGAGACGCCGACGCCCGCTCCCGCCGAAAACGGCGAGCAATCCAACCAACAACTTCACGCGCCCGGGCAGGCCGACATGCCCGTGCCCGGGATGTACAAGACCGGCCCGATGAGCCCCGACGGGTTCGACACGCTCCAGATGGAGATCGTCATTCGCGAAGATCTGGGCATCCACGGAAACGTCCAGGGAAGCGTCGACGGCAAGAGCTTCGTGTTGCCGCTTCGCGGGCGCGCCCAGCGCGACGGTAGCTTCAAGGCCGGGGGCACCCACGGTTCGAGCGCCATTCACCTCGAGGGCACATACGCCCACGAGGCGATCCAGGGGGCCGCCCACGGCCAGATTTTCGACCGAGCCCCCTTCCAATTCCGCTTTTCGGCGCAACCTACCCCATGATCGAGCACCGGCGTCTGCTGCACCTACACTGAAAAATTTCAGTGGGAACAAAACTGCGTCCGGACTTGTACCAATACACGGACCCGGCAATCGCGACTCGCGATTCCACAATTATCCCAGAGACTTATGGACACGCCATCGAGTATTCGCTAGCCTAAAGGCAAGCGGTATCTCTCCGTAGGAAGTTCGGTTCCGTAAGTTGTACGGGTGGAAGCCCAGGCGTCGTCGACGCCGGCGCTTTCCCGGTTTGTATTCGGACGCAGTAGCAGTTCATGTCTAGCCTCCACACGCTCTTTCGAGCCCTCGACCATCTCGTCGTCTCGTTCATCAGCCAATGGCTGCCCGTCGGAAAGGCGGTGCCGTCGAGCTGCGTGGACATTTTCTACGGCGTCTTTCTGTCGGCCGTGGCGATCGGACTCATCCAGCCGATGTCGCCGAATACGGCCGGGTTTACGCCGCCCCCCTCGGAGCGGCCGACCATCGCTCAAACGGTCGAGCGCTTTGCCCCCGAGGTGCGCCTGCACCCGGAGGAGCGCTATTTTCCGTCGTCGGTCACCTGGTATCTCGAGCGCACCCAGATGCGCCGCGCGATCGCCGGGGGCAGCGACCATCCCACCGTGGCCGCCGGCGAGCTCCACGCCACGCAACTGCCTACCCTCGACGTCAAGGACTACCGGGCGGGGCATCGCAAGCCGAGCAATTACTTCCTGCAGATCGCCAATGACGGCCATGAAGTGGCCACGCGCCACGGAAAGCTCAATACTGCCGTGGTCTACGTCCACGTGCGCAAGCCCGCCCACCACGCCAAGGGCTACGACATCCAGTACTGGTTCTTCTATCCGTACAGCGGCCCGCTCATCGGGGGGCCGGTGGGCGGCGCTCACGAGGGCGATTGGGAACACGTCACGGTGCGCGTCGACCAGAGCCTGCGTCACATCAAAAAGATCTTTTACGCCGCGCACGACAGCGAGGGCCGCTGGCTGCGCCCGTCGCAGATTCGCTTCCAGCACAAGACACACCCGGTGGTCTACAGCGGCCGCTGGGGACACGCCTCCTATGCCCGACCGGGCGTCCACGCCCGCGGGATGCTCCCCGCCGACCACACCGCCGACGGCGGCGCGGTCTGGCAGACCTGGAAGAAGTTCAAGATCGTCGCCGACGAGAGTGGCCCCCGCTCGGGTATCAACTGGCTGCGCTACGCCGGGCGTTGGGGCGAGGTGGGCGCGCTGTTCTCCGGCCCGCGCGGCCCGGCCTTCCAGCGCTACTGGATCAGCGAAAAGTAGCGCCGAGCTCACTTCTCGCCGGTCAGCCCGTCGATGGAGTAGACCACGCCCAGCGACATCGACTGGGTTTGCGAGATATTGCGTCCCCACACGATCTGGCCGACCGACGCGCGAATTTCCATGCTGCGCAACTGCAAGATGACCCCTGCCGACACGCTCACATAGTCCTTGTCGAGAGTCAGCGGGATCACCTCGATGTCGCTGGTGCCGATCTCGCCGGCGGGCTTTTGGGGTGAGTGGGTGATGTACGAGGTGCCGATGGTGTCGCCGTCGAACAGCGTGTAGGCGCCGTCGGCCGACGCAAAGAGCAGCACCATATCGCCGACATATTGCCCGACACTCAGCAGCGCGCGGCCCTGGTCGCCGGGAGCGCCGAAGCGGTGCGCGTAGGTCAGGTCGAGGCGCCCGAAGCTGCGCGTCGGCGGCACGTACAGCCCAAAGAGGATGCCCTCGCACAGGTCGACCTGGCCGTCGCCCAGGGTGACGTCGTCGGCGATGGCGGTGGTGTCGGCCTGGCCCTGCGCGAAGGTGCCCTGGGGTGGTTGGTAGGCGATCGGCAGCTTCGCCGAGGTCTCCGAGGTCGCCATGAGCAACCCCTTGTGAAAATTGTAGCGCAGGTGCAGGTTCACGTCGCCCAGGCCGGCGTGGGTCTGACTGAAGTTGAGGATGGACTGGTTGAGCGTCTGCTTGTCCGACGATTGATCGGGCACGGCCAGCAAGACCGGGTCGGCCTGATAGTCGACCTGCTTCATCTCCAACTCCGCGGCGCCCTCGAGACGGTCGGTGATGCCGTAGCGGCCGCTGATAGTAAAGGTCAGCGCCGTAAAATCGCCCTCCAGCGGAAACACCTGGTGGGTTCCGTCGGCCAGGTACTCGTGGTCGGCCATCTGGAAGTTGGAGTCGAACCCGAGCACGAACTTGTCGTTGGGCAGCGTCCAGGGTGATGCGTGCGCGGCGCTGGGGAGAGCCCAGCAGATCAGGGCACACACAAGCGATACAGCGTAAATGGCGGGCCTACGGTACATCGTCAACTCGTTGAATCGGTGGGATCGCCACGGTGCGCTCACGTCAAAAGCTGAGCGGCGCGCGCGGCACTCGGTGCTTTTTCTTGGCGGGCTTCTTGTCGGGCTCGTCGTTTTCGGCCTTGTCGGACTTGTCCTTCGTTTCCGGTTTGGCGGCGGCCTTGTCGCTGGACGCACGCACGCTGTCTTTGGCCGTCTTATGCGGGGCGGGCGGAGTGCTCGCCTTGTCCGCGTCCTTCTTTGGCGCCGCCACGGCGTCCTGCACCTGTTCGGCGTGCTTGTCGGAAAGCGCCTTCAAAAGCGCAGGCTTCTTCACCACCTCTTGACGCAGACCTTTGTCATGTGCGGACGACTTGTCGGTGGCGCTTTTGGACGCCGTCGCCTTGGGCTTGGGCTGCGCGCTCGCGGTCGGCGATTTTTCGGCCTTCGAGGGCTTGTCGGCCACCGCGTGCGCCGATGAAGCCGGCTTCTTCGGAGTCACCACATGCGGGTGGGCCGGTGGTTGGGGCGTGTGGTCATGCTCGGTCTCGACGAGCGCATGCGCCGCCAGGGTGGCCGCGGCCAGACGCTCGCGGGCGGCCTGCTCGGCCCGAAGGACGGGCGCCGGCGCCGACGCCTTCTTGGCCGGTGGCTGTGCCGTCTTCGGCGGCTCGGCCGTCGCCGCTTTGCCAGGCTGCTCGGCCACGGCCGACGCGGCCGTGTCGGGCGCCTTCTCGGGCGACGCGTCGTGTTTGTGGGCCAAATACAGCACCACCGCGCCCGCGGCGGCGATGGCGACGACGAGCAGGCCGATGACGATGGCCGCGCCCAGGCCTTTCGACCCCGCCGCCTGGGGCGGGCTTGCCACCGTGGGTTGAGAGCCCGAACGAGGCGGTGCGCGCAGGCCCGCTGGCGCCACCAAACCGCTCGGTCAGCCGCGCGGCGATGTCGTCGCCGGCGGCGAGCGCCTCGAGCTGGTCCTGGACGAATTGCGCGCCGGGCGGCCGGTCGGCGGGGTCTTTGGCCATGCACGCGTGGACGAGCACGGCGAGGCCGGGGTCGAGCCCGGCGACCAGCTCGTCGATGCGCGGCGGCTCGGTATGGACGTGAGCATAGGCCACGTTGCCGGTTTCGAACGGCAACCGGCCGCTGAGCGCCTCGAATAACGTCACCCCGATCTGGTAGATGTCGGTCGCCGCGCCCAGCTCGCCGCCGAGCACCTGCTCGGGGGCCATATACGCCGGCGTGCCGCGCACGCTGGTGCCGCGCATGGCGATATGTTCCAAGGAGCGCGCCAGGCCGAAGTCGATGAGCTTGAGCGCCCCGTCGGGCTGGATCATGACGTTGGCGGGCTTGAGATCCCGATGAATGACGCCCTGGGAGTGCAGGTAGGCGAACGCGCGGCACAGCGACGCGCCCACCGCCACCACGGTCTGCTCGGGCAGCCCGTCGCCGGCCTCCATGATCATCGATTCCAGGCTTCGGCCCTCGATATATTCGACGACCATCAGGGTGCGACTGTCCCCGGCGATGACGTCGTGGACGGCCACCAGGTTGGGATGCGACAGCTTGGCCATCGCGCGCGCTTCGGTCAAAAAGATGCGCTCGGCCTCGGGGTTGTCGTGCAATTGGTCGTTGAGCATCTTGATGGCCACCTTGCGCTTGAGCAGCGTGTCGGTGGCCTCGACGACGACGCCCATGCCGCCGCGGCCGAGCAGCTTGGCGACCTGATAGCGCTCGGCGAGCCGGGGGTCGCCGAAGTCGAGGTAGGCGTCCGTCGAGCGAGCGCCCATGGAGCTGGCGCGCGCGCCGGTGTCGACCACCAGCAGACTCGAGCGCACGTCGGCGTCGAGGCGGTACCGGCCCCAGGCCTCGCCGTCGCGCACCTCCACGACGTGGGTGCCCTCGCCCAGCTCCACCTCGATGCGCCCCTCCTCGTCGGTCAGGTACTCCTGGCTGCCCAACTCGGGGAAGCGCACCGCCACCCGGGGCAGGGGGCGCGCCTCTTTGACGAACATCACTCGTATCTTCATCGCTGCAATTTGCCGCTCGCAGGCACGATCGTACTCAGCTCACAGAATTAGACGCAGTGTAGCAAAGAAAACGTTCAATAAATAATTGTTTGTGCCCCCATTTTATTCGACCAACAGGGGCTCAGTGCACTCAGGGCGATGGGTCGCCCGGGGAGGATTGGTGCTCTCGGAACTGCGCCAGCAGGTCTTGCTTGGTGGTTTCGTCGACCGCGGCGCCGGGGGTGTCGGCCAGCTCGCCCATCATGGCGATGGCGCGCTTCATCTGGCGCAGGTAGCGCCGGCAGTGATGGCAGATCAGCAAGTGCAGCCACATGCCGATACGCTCACCACGGGGCACGGTGCCCTCGAGGTACTCGGTGATCCGGTTGGTCATCTGCTCACAGGTGATCATGTCGACGCCTCATAGTCCTCGACCGCGCGGCGTACCTTCGCGCGGCCGCGGTGCAACAGTACACGCTGATTGCCGGGGGTGATCTCGAGCACCTCGCAGACCTCCGTGGAGCTCAGCCCCTCGACATCGCGCAGCCACACGACCGAGCGCTGGCTGGCGGGCAGCTCGTCGATCGCCGCGGCGACGACCTCGAGCAGCTTCTGGTGCATCAAGCGCTCCTCGGGATCGCTCTTCCAGCGAATCGGCGGGCGCACCCAATGCCCGGAGCGATCGAAGCGGCCTTCCTCGCTGGACAATTCCTCGTCCATCGCCACGTCAAACAGCGACGACCAGGCTCGGGTGCGCGAATCTTTGGCCGCGCGCTTCTTGGCCTGATTGGTCAGGATGCTGAACATCCACGTCTTGAGCGACGAGCGCTGCTCGAAGCGATCGAGCCCGCCGATGACCGCCACCCAGGTCTCCTGGACGATCTCCTCGGCGCTGGCCTCGGTGTCCACGAACATGGCCGCCAGGCGCACCATGGAGGCGTGGTAGCGCTCGATGAGCTCGCCGAAGGCCTGTTCATCCCCCTGGCGAAGCCGCGCGATCAGCGCGTGCTCGCTGTCCGATGTACCGCCGCTCATAATGGACGCCGTGCGTCGTGGCACCGGCGAGCGCACCTCTGGGCGTGTCCGTCTACTCAGAGACGCCGCGCGCCGGCTTCAGGATTCGCTTTTGCTTCCTGACGATGAACGGAACGGACCATCGCACAAAAAAATCCAGGGTTGAAGTGTAACGATTGGGCCGCTCGGCGAACTAATCCCATAAAGCCACCCAATTCGGTTGGCTCGACGAGTGCCCCGCTCCCCATTGGAGGCTTTATGCAGATGCAACCCGCCGAGATCCTCGCCGCCGGCCAGCGCACGTGGCCCGACGAGATAACCGACGAAGCCCTGGTCGCGCGGGCCAACGCCGGCCGGTGGTCGGCCTTCGAGGTGTTGGTGCGCCGCTACCAGGACGAGTTTCACCGGCTGGCCTGGAGCTACCTCAAAAGCGACGCCGACGCGCAGGATGTCGTCCAGATGGCGTTTTTGAAGATGTACCGCAAGCTGCAAAGCTACCGCGGCGATGCCAGCTTCAAAAACTGGGCTTACCGCATCGTCATCAACACGGCGCTGAGCCGCATCCGACGCCACAAGCGCCACCGCGAGGTCGCCCTCGAGGCGGTGTGTCCGTCGCTGGAGGACGTCGAGCAGTTGTCGACCGACCCCACGCATTGGGCGAGCTACCAGTGGGAGGCGCGCGCCGACGACATCGTCGCCCACCGCGAGCTACGAGGCCGGATCATCGACGCCGTCGACCAGCTCGAGCCCAAATACCAGACGGTGTTCTTGCTATACGAAGTCCAGGCGCTCGATCTCGACGAGATCGGCGAGATCACCGGGCTGAGCATCCCCGGCGTCAAGAGCCGGCTGCACCGCGCGCGCTTGTTCCTGCGCGCCACCCTCGAGCACTACCTGCGCGAGTACGCGCCCGCCCTACTCGGATGAGTCGTCGGTGGATGAGTCGTCGGTGAGGCGGTCGAGCTCGCGGCGGGCGCGGCGGGTCAAGAAGACGGTGACCAACACCGCCGCCAGTCCTCCGGCCACGAACAGCGCCGCCTGCATGGGGGTGTGGCGCACGTCGCCGGAGACCACCCGCGCCAGGCTGCCGGCCGCCGACCCCAGGTAGACGTACATCACCGTGGCCGGAAGCATCCCCAGCCAGGAGGCGAGCACGTAGCGCCCAAACGGCACCCGCGTGACCGAAAAGCCGTAGTTGAGGAATCCGAACGGAAAGATGGGCACCAGGCGGGTGAGCAGGACGACCTTGAAGCCCTCCTTGTCGATGGCGCGGTACAGCGCGTGGAAGCGCGGGTGTTGGCGCACACGCGCGGCCACCCAGTCCTGGGCGAGGAAGCGCCCGATGAGAAACGACAGCGCCGCCCCCGTGGTGCTGGCCAGCGAGACGATGACCGTGCCCCACACCACCCCGAAGGTAAAGCCGGCCGCCAGGGTGATCAGCGAGCCGGGCATCAGCAACACCGCCGCCAGCACGTAGGCCAGCGCGAAGACCAGCCCGCCGAGCACGCCCAATTGCTGAACCCAGCGCACGAACGCGCCCAGCCAATCCCCCACGGGAAACAAAAAATACACCGCCGCCAGCGCGATGATCAGCACGATGGCGGCGGTGATGCGAAGCTTGCTGCTCATGAGACGCGAACCCCTTGGGTGGCGTGGACGCCTACACTTATCAGACGTACCACGAGCGGCAGGGATTCACGAGACCCTCAACGCTACTGATTGCTGGGGTTGTTCTGGTTGTTCTGCTGGTTGTTCATGTCCTTGGGATACAGGCCCAACTGGTCGCGCAGACTGTTCTGAACGTTATCCCAGGCGTCCTCGATTTCGTCGGACTGGCTCTCGTAATTCTGGTCGAGATCGACCACCCCCAGGTTGGTCTTCTGCTTCATCTGGTCGTACATCTTGCGCAGCTCTTTGGACTGCTGCTGGACCTGCTTGAAGCGCAGCTTGGTCTCGGGCTTGAGTTTGTCGCCGTATTTGTCCACCAACGGCTGCCAGCGCTTGGTCTCGCGATCGACCTTGTTGAGGTTGTCGAGCGTGTCGCTCTTGGGCGGGCCCCCGCCGATGCCGGTCTCGATGGACTTTTCGGCCTGCTCGGCGCCCTTGGAGGTCGCCTGAGCGGCGTTTCGGGCCTCTTGTTTGGTCTTCTCGCCGACGGCCTCGGCGGCTTCCCCGGTGGCTTGACCGGCCTGGGAGACCTGCTCGCCCACCGAGGTCGTTCCCTCGGGTTTCTGCTCTTTATTCAATCCAGCGCATGCGGTCAGGCTGAGCGCAAATAGCGTGACGAGCAATCCGGCGCCGATACGTCCGATGTTAGTCATGGCTTCCCCTTCGTGTCGGAGTCACAATCGACCTGCAGTTCAACATCGCAGGGCGCTCGTCTAGGAAGGTAAATCCCTGAGAGAACTTGTCGAACCCCACCCACCCCATAAATGCTTACTTCTCAAGCAGTTACCCACACACCAACGTCAACATTGACGGCGGGGGAGCTCGAAGAAAAACGTGGTGCCCTCGTCGACGTCGGTCTCGAAGTCGATGCGCCCGGCGAGGCGCTCGATGATCGATCGCGCGATGGTCAGCCCCAGCCCCGTGCCCCCGTGTTTGCGTGTCGACGAAGAGTCGGCCTGGGCGAATCTATCGAAGACGCGCGGGCGGAAGTCGACGGGGATGCCGGGGCCGTCGTCGCGCACGGAGACGCGCACCACCTCGTCGTCGGCGCTCACGCCCACGTCGACGATGCTGTTGGGCGGGGAGAATTTGGCGGCGTTGCTCAACAGGTTGGTCATCACCTGGATGAGCCGGCCCTTGTCGCCGAAGATATGCGCCCCGGGGGCCTGATTCGTCAGGACGAATTTGATGTCGTTTTGGTGTTCGAGGCTGACGTTGACGCGCAGCGACTCGGCGACGACCTCGCCCAGATCGAGCTCGCGCATGTGGAAGTCCATCTGGCCGCTGGACATCTTTTGGATGTCGAGCAGGTCGTCGATCAGGTACAGCAGGCGGTGGCTGTTGCGAAGGGCCAGGTCGACCATCTTCTGGACACGCGGCGACAGCTCGCCACCGCCGCCGCCGGCGAGCAGGCCGAGCACGCCGGTGATCGGGGTCAGCGGCGTGCGCAGCTCGTGGCTGACGATGGAGACGAACTCTTCTTTGAGCTGTTCGACCTCCTTGCGCTCGGTGATATCCTGAATGATGCCGATAACGCGCACCGGCTCGCCGGCATCATCGCAGACGACCTTGCCCTGGGAATGCACGATGCGGATGGCGCCGTCACCACGCCGAATGTGGTGCTCGATCTGGAACGGCTCGCCGCTGGTCAGGGCGCGCTCGACGACGCGTTGGACGCGCTCGCGGTCCTCGTCGACGACCTGGTCGAGCACCACGTCGAAGCCGACGCCCTCGGGGCGGGGCTCGAGGCCGAAGATGCGGTAGACTTCGTCGGACCAGGTCACGCGTCGGCTGGCGAACTCGAGCTGCCAACTGCCCAGGTGGGCGATGCGCTGCGCCTCGGCCAGCCGCGCCTTGCTATCCTTGAGCGCCTGCTCGGTGTGCTTGCGCACGGTGATGTCGCGCGAGACCTCCAGCAGCCCCTTGCGGCTGCCGTCGGCCTCGTACACCGGCACCTTGGTGACATCGAAGACGCGCACATCGCCCTGGCGCGTGGGCACCTCGTGCTCGAAGGTGCGCGGGGCGCCCTGCTGCCACACGAGAGCGTCGGTGCGCTCGCATTGGTCGCGGATGACCCGGTAGTTGTCGCTGAGTTCGGCCAACTCCTCGCCGCCTCGGCCCTGGTACTCCAGCCCCTTGAGCCCGAGGAACTCGAGCATGAAATCGTTGGCCAGCAACCAGCGGCCCTCCCCGTCGCGAAAGGACACCCCGTCGGGCATGGCCTGGATGAGCGAGTGCAGCCAGGAGCGCTCGTGGCGCAGCACCTCCTCGGCGCGCACCGTTTCGGTGATATCCTGAATGGTGCCGACGATGCGCACCGGCTGGCCCTGCTCGTCGCGCGAAAACACCCGCCCGCGACCGCGCAGGTAGCGCAGCTCGGCGTCGCTGCGCCGGTAGATGCGGTGAACCGCGTTGAAGGGGGTGTGCTGGTGGACGGCGGTGCGGCTGACGTCCATGACGAAGTCGACGTCCTCCGGGTGGACGAACTCGCAGAACGCCTCCAGCGAGGGCTCGATGTCGCCGGGCTCGACGCCCAACATGCGGTACATCTCGGCGGACCAGTCCACGTAGCCCGTCGCCAAATCCCACTCCCAATAGCCCAACTGGGCGATGTCGAGCGCCTCGGCCAGGGCGGCCTTGCGCCGGCGAAGCTCCTCTTCGGCCTGGCGGCGCTCGGTCACGTCGACCACGTGGCCCACGTAGTGGCTGGGGCGGCCGTGGGCGTCGCGCACCACCCGGTTGGCCTCGTCGACGAAGATGATCTCGCCGTCGGCGCGGATGACCCGGTAGTGCATGTGGGTCGAATGGGTGGCCCCGCTCTCCAGGTAGGCGTCGCACTCCTCGACCACCCGCCCCAGATCTTCGGGGTGGATGATTTCGGCGTAGCTCAGCTCCTTGTCCAAGAACAACGCGGCCGGGTAGCCGAAGACCTCCTCGACGTTCGACGAGACGAACTCCACCGGCCACCCCTCGGTCGCCGTCCATTTAAAGACAACAACGGGACCGCTGAGCCGCGCGGCGGGGTCGGCCTTGCCCGTGGCCTCAATCTTAGTCGACGAATTCACTTGGAATCCCCGGTGACGCCCACTCCAAGGGGGATGTGGTGAGGGTCTCTCGGCAGGGAACTCGCCGAACGCTCGAATTCCTCAACCTTTCCTTCACCATAGAGGGTTGCCCGAAAGAACGCCAGCCACACCGCGATGGCCGCGCTTTTAGGCGCTCCCAACGCGCCCACGCGGGCGCTCATGGACAACGGCGGACCGATCTGGTAGCCCAGCAAGCCGATCTGTCCGGTCTCGTGCGTACCTCGTGGAACGAAGCCGCGGGTGCGCCCGTGCCATCGACGCGACCATGTTTAATTTTTTACCCGCAGGCCGGGCCGGATACCGCCCAGAGTCAGGACGAGGGAGGAGACTATGTTCGTCATCAAAGAGTCGCCCGAGTCGCCGCGAATGTTCGACAACGACATTCTCGACGCGCTGTCGCGCACACACTGGGTCATCGTACCGCTGCTGTACGTGCCGGCGACGGCGTTTCTGATGTGGTACAGCCTGGCGCGCGCCGAGGTCGGCCTGCTCGCCTCGGTGGGGCTAGCCGCCGGGGGCCTGCTGGCGTGGACCTTCGTGGAGTACTGGCTGCACCGCACCCTCTTCCACTGGGTGCCCGACACCCGCTGGGGTGAGCGCATGCACTTCTTTTTGCACGGCGTCCACCACGATTGGCCCCACGACAAATACCGGCTGGTCATGCCCCCAACGGTCAGCATCCTTCTCTTCTTCGCCTTCCTGCTGCTGTGGACGACCCTTCTGGGCCCATTTGGCTGGGCGTTCCATGCTGGTTTCGTCCTCGGCTATATGTGCTATGATATCATCCACTATCACGTCCATCATCGACGCGCCGGATTCCGCTGGCTGCAGCGTCTCAAGAAGCACCACGTCAGCCACCACTTCGTCGATGATTACTCCGAGCTTCGCTTTGGGGTGTCCACGCGGTTGTGGGACGTGGTCTTCAACACCGACGAGCTCGCTGAGCCCAAGCGCAAACGCGTCCACGAGTAATTGCGTGGCCGCGCCCCGGCTTTGAAGGCTGCGCGCGAGCCTGGCGCGCCGGGAGGATGCGGCCCATGGGTTGGCAGTTTCTGGACATTTCCATGCTGCGTGACGTCGAGCTGTTCAGCTCGCTGAGCGACCACGCATTGACTGAGATCGCCTCACGCACCGCCACCGCGGAGTACAAGCCCGCCGAGCGCATCTTCGAAGAGGGTGACGTCGGCGACGCGATGTACCTCATCCTGCGCGGCGAGGTGCGCATCTCCAAAGACATCCCTGGCGTGGGCGAAGAGGCCCTGGCCTTTTTGCAAGACGGCGCTTATTTCGGCGAGATGTCCCTGGTCGGCGAGGAGTCCCACCGCAGCGCCTCGGCCATCGCCAGCTCGCCGGTCAAGGTCGCCAAGCTGGGGCGCGCCGACTTCCAGGCGCTGCTCGACGAGGACAAAGAGGCGGGGGTCGAGATTCTGACCTCGTTCGTCAATACGCTCGCCGAGCGGCTGCGCGCCTCGAACGACAAGCTCGCCTTCTTCGCCATGAGCAATATGTTTGAGTGATCGAGTGATCGAGTGAACTGCAGCGGAGGCGCGGAGCCGCGGAAAAAGAAAGCCCCGCGAGCCGGTGAAGGCTCGCGGGGCTTTTCTCGATCACTGGATCTCTCGATCACTCGATCACTGTCCCATCACGGGGAGTAGGCGTTGCCGTAGCCCATGCGGGGAGCCAAGTCAGCCACGACCTTGATCAGGTCGATGTAGCTCTTGAGCTTCTGGGTCGCCTGAGCCTGCTCCTGGGCGCTTACGCCCTGCTCGCAGTCATCGGCGGTGTCCATGGTGCTGGCGCTGTCGTCACACATCGTCGAGCGACGAAGCAGCAGGTTGGCCCGCTCGAGCATGCCTTGGCCGGCGCCCTGGTGACCGGAGGTGTCCTGCATCTTGGCAGCCCCGTAGGTGAAGCCGGTCCACGGGTCGGTGAAGTCGACCTTGTCGGCCTGGGCGACGTCCGGGGCGTTGCCCGTGCCCTCCACGAAGATGCGCGACTCGTCCAGGAAGTTACGCGAGAACCCGTCGGGGAAGCGCGCCTGGCCGAGCACCGTCCAGTACAACTGAATGGTGAACGTCGCATACGGATCGACCGGCTCGGCGTGGGTGTCGTTCATGTCGCCGGAGTAGTCGGGGAATTGAACGCCCCCGTTCGACGTCATGTACGGCGCGTATTTATCCCACTTCTGCGACATGATCGCGTCGTTGAGCTCGAGCATCTGGTCGGGGAAGGTGTTGAAGTAGCCGACCTCCCACTGACGGATGTCCTCGGGGGTCGAGCGCGCCACGAAGTTGGTGCGCGTGTCGGTCAACGCCTCGATGGCCATGATCTTGTCGAGGTAGTAGCCGATGTGGTGCAGACACTCCCACCAGAAATAACCGCACTCGCGGTTACCGTCACCCCAGCTTGTCGAGTAGTAGCGGCCCTGGGTGATGTCCAGGTTGGCGTCGACGGATGTCTGCGGGCTGGTCAGCATGGTGGTGCCGTCGACCATCGTGCGCTTCTGGTACTGACCCACGTTAGGCATCAACAGGGTCTGCATCAGGTAGTTGAACGCGTTTTTGACCGCCCAGGACTTCTCGCCCCACCCGTTGACCGGGTCGGTCAGGAAGCTCTTGACCGTGCTGGGCGGGTACACCGT
This sequence comes from uncultured delta proteobacterium, assembly GCA_963697525.1. GTDB lineage: Bacteria > Myxococcota_A > Bradymonadia > Bradymonadales > Bradymonadaceae > Bradymonas. The sequence goes on along the minus strand of OY969087.1, from coordinate 2,406,259 downwards.
GGGAAGCAGCGCCGTGTACAGGCCGTACAGGTCGTTCCAGTACTTCAGGCGGTGGTAGATGCTCGGGTAGTACGCGTTGACGTAGCCCCAGGAGCTGCGGCCAACCTTGCCGCGCGGGAACGCGCGGGTGATGTACCAGGTGTTGAGCCCGTCGATCATATTCTTCATGCGCTCGTAGGAATCGGCGCCGGCATCGCGGGTCAGGCAGGTGTCGCTCAGGTTGGCGTTGGCGTGCGAGCAGTAGATATACGGCACGCGGTAGTACTCTTTGCCGTTGACCTTGGCTTTGGACCAGTCGCGCTTGCCGTCGACGACCTCCAGGTCGGAGACGTCCACCAGCATGCGGTTGCTGGCCTTGTACAGCTTGTCGCCCATCTGGTTGTACCACGAGGTATAGTGGAACGCCCGGGGGCCGAGCTGGGTGAACTGGAGCACCTGGCCCTGGCGATCGGCCCAGTCGCGCAACACGGTGGGGGAGACGCCGGAGGCATCCTTGAACACCTCGACTTTGCCGGCGTAGCCGTACAGCATCGCCGCGCGGTCGTATTTGCCGGGGCCCTTGCCGTCGATGGTGTAGCGACCGGCGTAGTCCATGATGGAGGCGTAGCCGTAGTCGTACAGGTGCTTGTTGATCTCGTCCTGGGTGATCGGGTCGGTCATGCGCGGGCCGACGTTGCCGTCGTCGCGGATCTGCCAGTACTTATCCCAGTAGTTGACCGCGTCCTCCGAGCCGCCGAAGTTGTGCATCAGGCCCAGGGTGTGGCCGACCTCGTGGGCCCACACGGCGGTGTAAATGGTCTTGCGGATGGTCTTGTAGATGGTGTCGGGGTCCTTGCCCTTGAGCTCGCGGGCCAGGCCCATCAGTGCGTCGTCGTTCATACCGGCCAGGTACATATTGCGCTGGGCGGCGAGTTTGTTGCGCAGCTTCTCCTTGATCAGGGTCTGCTCGCCCATGCCGCCGCGCAGCACGCTGGCCGCGTTCATGTCGGCGTCGGTGACCGCGGTGCCCGGCTCGTGGCCGGTGCCCATGAGCACCTCGTCGTTGACCATCATGTCTTCGATGTAGGTGTTCTTGAGCGAGGCGAGCTTGCCTTCCGGCGAGTGGCCTTCTCCGTTGAGGATGCCCATGTGGTACATCTGGTCGAAGCGACCCTTGATGAACTTGTCGAAGCCCTCTTTTTTCTGCATGGCCACGTCCGCCGCGGTGATCGGCATACGCTGACCCTTGTAGCGGTTGGCGATGTTGTCGACGAACTTCTCGTCGGCGTTCAGCGGGTAGGTATGCGCCGGGGCCACGTCGGGATCGTTGACCTGGTGGACCCACTGGGTCAGGTCGACCCCGTCGATGAACTTCTTGGGATCTTTGGTGCCGTTGAGCAGCTCGACCATCTCCTGGGTCTGGTAGGTGGCCACGTTGTTCCAGTGGTAGACGTAGGCCATACCGCTGACGATCTCGCCGGTCTCCGGGTCGGTGTTCGACGGGCCGTAGCCCAGAAGCCCGAACTGCATGAATTTGGGCACGTAGGCGATGAAGGAGTACCGGATATCACCCAGCCGCGGCGCGGTGCCGGGGTCGCCACAGGCCGCCGGGTCGCCTTCTTTGACCGGGTTGTTGGGGCACAGGATGAAGGTGCGCTCGCCGTCTTTGAGGTTGTAGCCCTGCGCGGTGACGACGTCGTCGAACACCTTGTTCCACTTGTCGGCCACCGCCTGCGCCATCGGCTTGAGATCCTCGGGCATCTCGCGGTTGACATAGTAGACGATCGGGCGCAGCTCACGCTGCGACGCCGGGATGAGGTGGCCGTCGGCGTCGTACCACTTCTTCCACATATTGTGCCGGTTCAGGTAGCGCTTCTTCTCCTGCTCACGGATGCCGTTTTTGGAGTCGTACACCAACCGGTCGGTGGTGAAGAATCCGAACATGTCCGTGGCCTTGCCCTTGTAGGGCCGGGGCACGTACTGGTGGTTGGGGTCGATGCGCTTGAAGCTGTTGCGGATGGTGTACTCACCGGCGCCGCACTCGGAGAACTCGTGGCCCATCAACCAGCACATGGGCACCTCGCCGTAGCCGGGGATGTTGACCGTGCCGGCGCGAGCGTACAGGCGGTTGGTGATGTCGAAGTAGCTGAGCTGCTTATCCTTGGTCTGATCGTCGGTCTTGTAGTCGAAGACCGGCGCGTCCGGGTTGGGGATGACCTTGCCCGTCTTGGGGTCGGTCTGCTGCTGGACGTAATACGGCACCGGCTCGACCGACTGACGCTCGAAGTCCAGGTCGTAGTTGGTCACCAGGTTGGTCGACCAATCCACGCGCATATACTTGCGCTCGTACCACGGGCGGTCCGACATATTCTCGACGATGACGTTGGTCTGCTCGCCGGTCTGCGGGTTGTACTGCCGCTGGATGTCGAAGTGGCTCAGGATGCGATAGGCGGCCACGACTTCGCCGCGGTAATTGTCGCCCTGCTGGGCTTTCAGGTCCGCGCCCTCGATGAGCTCGGTCTGACGACGCGCGTACAGGAAGTTTTCCTGAATATCCCACTTGATCTTGGTCAGGCCCTTTTGGTCGGTATTACCCACGAAGGTAAATCCGTCGGCCGCGGGCATGTCGACCACAGTGCGCTGATAATACCACTCGCCGTCCAGGTCGGACTTGCGAATGGCGTTGGGCTGGGTGCGGTTGATGTCCGGGACATCTTGCGCACATGCCGTAAGTACGGTTGCCGCGACCAGCAGCAGCGCTGCCAGACGCGAAAGACTCTTCAAACGATTCATTTGTTGCTCCCTCAACTCCAAGACAGTTGGAACGTTCAGATACGCGCCATCCCCACGGCTGTAAGCAAAACCCGTTCCGTTCGTCGATTAACGCCCCGTCGGGGCGCGAGTTGAGGGAGACTCAACCGACTGGATATCCTATTGTTTTTGGTAGCTCAATTCGTATTCCAAAGGATGAGGAAGTTGGCTGCTCGTCAATTTGGAGTGTGTTTGCAGCGTTTGACCGTCGGGACCCAGCGTGAGCCGGTCCACGCGCTTGCCGTCGCTGCTGATGAAGGTCTGGATCAACGTACGCCCCTGCAGTTGCTGCTTGAGCTTGTACTTGGAGCCGTCCTGAGAGGTGTAGTTGACCGGCTGGCCGTTGCCCGGCGAGCGGTAAATCGGGCGGTTGTCGCAGGTCACCGCGATTTCGTCGTTCGGAAAGGAAATCTGCAACCCGGTGCACGGGCCGGTCTTCGCCTGCAACTTGCTGCGCGCGGTCGGCCGCTTGATGAACAACATATCCGAGACGACCTGGTCGATCTTGTGGTTGATCTTTTGGCGCGCTTGCTTGGCGCCGCCCTCCAGGTTCCACATGCCGGAGAACTCTTGCTCGACTTGCTGCTCGCTGGCCTGACTGGTGGTGGTGTTGGTGGAATTGGTGTCCTGTTCCCCCTTGGCGGCGAATGCTGGCAGCGCCAGCAGAGCTGCCAGGGCGGCGAACAGGCTCGCACTCGCCCATTGTTTAGTGCTCATCGTCGTACCTCGCATACGAGGGACTACTGCATGGTTGGCGCTCTCCCCCCGCTGCTAAAGGTCGCCACGACGCCGCCCGGCGCAATCGCGCCCCGGCCTGGGGGTCATTGGCGGGGCGATCCATCAACGGATGATGTGCTCGACGAATTCGCGCAGCAGGTGGCTGGCGTGCGGGCTCTCACGGTGCATCTGGCGGGCCTTCTGGGCGGCCTGCTCGGCATCGAGCGCGGCGGCCTCGTAGTTTTGCAGGTAGGCGATGTAGCGCTTGATATTGTCGGCGGCGCACAGCTCCGGGTGGAATTGGGTGGCCACGATGGGAGCCCCACGCAGGCGAATCGCCTGGTAGCGACAGCGCTGCGAGCTGGCCAGCCAGGTGAAGTCCTCGGGAAGCTCGGTCACCGAGTCGTTGTGGCCGAATTGGGCGTCGAAGCTGTCGGGTTGTGCGCCAAACATGGAGTCGGCGCGTCCCTCGGGGGTCAGCGTGACCCGGTAGGTGCCCAGTTCGGCCATGGCGGGCTTGGATTGCACCGTGCCGCCGAAGGCCTGAACCAGCGCCTGAAAGCCAAAGCAGGAGGCGAACATGGGCAACTTGCGCCGGGCGATGGTGCGCATCAACTCGAGCATGGCCTCATGCCAGTCAAACCCGCCGGTGACCACCGAGTACTCCCCGGCGCCGCCGACCATGACGGCGTCGGCGCCGTCGAGCAGGTCTGGTCCGGGCCGGGTGAGCGCCATATTGACCGGGGCGAAGGCCGCCTCGTCCAGCCCACAGCGCGCGGCAAAACACGCCAACTCGTGGGCGAGCATGGGGTCGCCGGCCTCGCGGGCCTGCAGAAGTAGAATCTTGGGCGTGCGTTCGCTCACGGAATCTCCTGACGGGGTACGGATCGACGTCGGCCGCCGATGGTAGCCCGAACGAGCCAATTGCGCACGCCGCGGGCGGGGTCCGCCCGGCTCGGCCTCGCGGACGCGAGTCAGTCGGGTGCGCCCCCGTGGTACGCCCGGCGCAAGTTCAACATTCCGTAGGCGACCAACACGGCCGCGGCGGCCCCGACCAGCCACACCCCGTAGGCATGCTCGAGCAGTGTCGTCACGGCGACGCGCACGCCCACACCGTCCCACTGATGGTGCTGGGACAGCAGCGCGGCGGCGACTCCACCGGCCGCGTACAGCAAGGCGCACATCAGTCGCACAAGCCTGCGCGAGACCGCACGCACGGGTCCCCCGCGGCCCGCGGGGTCGACCGCCGCGCGCACCACGCACCACACCGTGCAGGCGAATAAGCCCATCGCGAGCACGATGAGCAAAAACTGGCCCAGCGGACGTGCGGTCACCTGACCCAGCGCTCCCATATGGGTGGAGGAGCGACCGCCGTAACCCAGAGCCACCGCGGCTGCGAGGATCCCCGCGGCCACGCAGACGAAGCCCCGCGCGCAGTCGCCCACGTGAGCCATGGCCTCGACCCACTCGCCCACCTCTCTCTCTGCTCGTCGAACGAGATCGTCACGACTTCCGGTATGTCTATCGATATGTTCGGTCATCATCGAGCCTCTGCCTCACTCCACAAGCGGTCTTCAAGAATGCACCGCCCTAGCGCCGACGCCGCGGCCCGTGGCGGGCCGCGGCGTCGGAAGGTTCGGGTGGCCGGGGGAGCACTCCTGCGCTCCCCCAAAGCACTACCCGAGTGCAGCAACGTTAGGAGTGCCCGCTAGATCAGTTGCTCCCCCCGCTACACTCGCCGCTCTCGTTGTAATCGGCGAGGATACTGGCGAGCTGGAGTTTCTCCGCTCGGCTGGCGGTTCCGCAACTCGCCGAGTTGAGGATCGCTCCGGCGGCGGCGATCGCCTGATCCACCTGGGACGATGACGGCGCGCCCGCGGCCACGTTCAGGCGCGCGGCGATATACTGCTTGGCCAGAATGATGTTGGCGTCGCCTTTGGGCGGTGTCCAAAGCGCGTCCAGCCAGGTCATGCCCAGACACGCCAGGGTACTGTTCTGGGTGTTGAGCGGCCACGGCGAGGTCTGACTGGCTTTGCAACGGCTGTCGCCCTCGCAGTGGGTTCTCCAGTAGCCCTGGGTGCGCGTGCAGACCTTGCCGCCGGCGTCTTCGCCAACGTCGACACCGACGTCTTCGCCGACATCGACACCGACGTCTTCGCCGACATCGACACCGACGTCTTCGCCGACATCGACACCGACGTCCTCGCCCACGTCGTGACCGACGTCGATGCCCACATCCTCGGGCGGCGTCACGTCGATGCCCACGTCCTCGGGCGGCGTCACGTCAATGCCCACGTCCTCGGGCGGCGGAGGCGTCACGTCGATACCCACATCCGCGGGCGGCGGAGGCGTCACGTCGATACCCACATCCGCGGGCGGCGGAGGCGTCACGTCGATACCCGCGTCCGCGGGCGGCGGAGGCGTCACGTCGACACCCACATCCGCGGGCGGCGGCGGACTAACATCGGGACCGGCGTCGGGCTGAACCGGCGGGCCGGCATCCTGACCGGCGTCCACGCCGGCGTCGCCGGGCGGTGTGGGCGGCTGCGGACCCGGCGTGCAGATGTTGGTCTGGCAGTTCGGGCAGCCCACATCTTCGGGCGTCAGCGGCTTCTCCGGACACTGGTCGGAGTTGTCGTGGGTGTTGGTCGTACCACCGATATGATCGATGCTGCTGATCAGGTCGTCGATGGTGCACTGAGCCATCTGGGCGTTGTTGTGGATGTTGACGTCGCCCGTCACCCACTTCAGACACGACAGATCCAGCGCTTGCAGGCTGGGATCGCGGATGATGGTCACGTCACCCCACACCGTGGTCAGAGACGGCGCGGCGATGCTCTTGAGGGCGGCATCGTAGTGGATCATGAAGTCGCCGTTGACCACCACCAGGCTGGGCAAGCACAGGCACTCGAGCGCCTCGCTGTGCTCGAAGATGAACCGACCGCCCACGCAGGTCAGCCGGGGCAGGTCGAGCATGGTCAGCGCGTCGTCGCCGGCGAAGATGACATCGCCGCTGACGTCGAACAGCCACGGGAACCTCGCCGAGGCCAGCGCCTGGTTGTTGAACACGTGCAAGTAGCCGTGGACCACACGCAGCGAGTCGAACTCGATGCTCTGCAGCGCCGGGTTGCCCTCGACGACCAGCCCCTCGCCGGTGTCCTCGAGGTTGGGCAGGCGCACCGAGGTCAACGCCTGGTTGCGCGCGATACCGACATAGCCGGTGACGTGGCGCAAGCCGTGAAGTGCGTCCAGGTTGGTGATGTCCGTGGTCTTGCGCACGAACACATGGCCCTGGACGTCGAAGCAGCTCATATCCGCATACTGCTGCAGATCGGCGTTGGAGTGGATGATGACGTCCTGGGTGATCGTCTGACAATTCGATGACCCGGAGTTGGTGCCGCTCGAGTTGCCGCTGGTCGCGCCAGTACCGGTCTGGCCGGACGGGCGCGATGCGCTGGGCGTCGCCGGGCCGGAATCCCCCGCTTGACCGCAGGCGCTCGCCCCTGCCACCAGCAGGGACATCAGCGCGAAAGACAACAGATTTGCGAAGTTTCTGCTTCTCAGGTTCACGATGTCTCCCCCTCGGAGGCCGATCACTGCCCGGCGGTCCTCGGGCGCCACATCTCGTCTCAGCGCCCGCAGCCGTGCAACGTCTCGTTGCCTCCTCGCAGTGAGAAAAACCAACACAACATGCGTCCGTTGCACTGACTGCGTCCCCCCGTGCGCAGGACGTGGCGACATGTCACCAAATAGGCGACAATGTCGCACCTTTTTCGTTGCTGCAGTAGTGAAGGTAAGAGGGCCGCGGCGAGCGAAAACCCCCCGCAGGCAAGAAAGCAGAAAACTCGTTCATTTTCGTTGCATTAGACTCGCATGACCACCCTCGCCGCGCACGCACGAGGGGCACGAGCGGGTCGGCAGACAGCGTCCGGCGCAACGCCGATGTGTCACGAACGATGTGTCAGGAAAGACGGGCGATGGCGTATGTTTCGATATCCTGATGCTTGACCTGGATGCCCAACCCGGGCCGGGAGAGGTCGGGCCGAAGCGCCCCCTCGTGGGGCTGGGGCACCCCGTCGAAGAAGAGGTGTTCGAGGCGCACATGATCCCAGAAATACTCCAGGTGGCGCAGGTTGGGCACCGCGCACAGCGCGGAGGTATGGACGGTGGGCATGGTGTGGCCGGACAGGTCGATATGGTGGGCGTAGGCGATAATGCCCGCCTGCAGCAGGCCGGTGATGCCCAGGCAACGGCTGACGTCGGCCTGCAGGCAGTCGACCGCGCCGGCGTCGAGCATCCGCTGGAAATACCACGGGCTGTAGCCGTACTCGCCGGCGGTCACCTCCACGCCGGCCGGCGCGCGGTCGCGCACCAGGCGCAGCCCCTCCAGGTCGTCCGACGACACCGGCTCCTCGCACCAACTGATCCGCTGCTCCTGAAAGATCTCGATCATCTCCAGGGCCTGTTTGCGGCTCCACGCGCCGTTGGCGTCGACGAAGAGTTCGGCGTCCGGGCCGATGGCCGCACGCGCGACCTCCACGCGATGCGGGTTGGCCTTGGCATCGCGCCCCACCTTCATTTTGACCCGGGGGATGCCCTGCTCGACCCAGCCGCCAAGCTGCTCCTCGAGTTCGGCGTCGGTGTACGAGCAAAAGCCGCCGCTACCATAGATGGGCACCTCCTGGTGGCAGGCGTCGAGCAACGTCGCCAGCGGAAGCTCCAGCAGCCGGGCCTTGAGATCCCACAGGGCGATGTCGACCGCGGAGATAGCGCAGGCGACCAGGCCTGGCCGGCCGATATTGCGAATCTGGTGGAGCATTTGCTGCCAATGGTGCCGCACCTGCATGGCGTCTTGGCCGCAGACCACGTCGGCGAGCTTGTCGGCGATGAGCGTCGCCGCGGCCCTGTGACAGTAGGTATAGCCGATGCCGGTGGTGTCGCCGGCGCTCGCCTCGACGAGCACCATCGTGGTCGCGTCCCACTCGAGGGTGCCGTCGGACTCGGGTTGTTTGGAGGTGGGAACTTTGTAGGCGCCGACGTCGAGGGAGGTGATGTTCATGGGGGGTCACATGATGGTTCTTGGGGAAACACGACGTGGTCGATTGTTGTGGCCCCCGCCGCCTCGCACGTCGTGTGGTGCGACACGGCGGGGTCCACCAACACCAGCCACGCAGCTTATCAGATCAACTCGCGCACCTTATCGGCCGCCGCCGTCAGCGCCTGCTCGAACGGATGGGGCTCGCCTTTGGCCAACGCCTTGGCGAACTCCTCGGCCTGCTCCCATTTGATCTTGGGCGGCAGCGGCGGGGTGAACGGGTCGACCAGGGCCTCGACGAGCACCGGGCCGTCGGTGTTCAGCGCCTGCTCGATGGTCGAGCCCGCCTGGGCGGGATCCTCGATGTGGAACGAGCTCCACCCGAAGCCCTCGGCGATCTTGGGGAAGTCGATCGGCTGCAGATCGCAGGCAAACTCGGGGTTGCCCTCCATGACCATCTGCTCCCATTTGATCTGGCCCAACGAGTTGTTCTTGATGACGAACACCTTGACGGGCAGCTCGTATTTGGCGCAGGTGGCCATCTCGGGCATGAGCATGCTCAGCCCGCCGTCGCCCACGAACGCGACCACCTGGCGGTCGGGGTAGGCGACCTGGCCGGCGATGGCGTAGGGAAGCCCGCAGGCCATGGTGGCGAGGTTGCCCGACAGGGTGTGCATCTGGCCCTTGCGCACCGGGATCTGGCGAGCCCACCAGGTAGCGATCGTCCCCGAGTCACAGGCCACGATGGCGTCGTCGGCCAGCCGCTTGCCCAGCTCCCAGGCGACCACCTGGGGCTTCATGGGCATGTCCTGGCTGGTGCCGCGGCGCTCCATCTCGTCCATCCACTTCTTCTTGCCCTCCTGGGCCTCCTTGAGGAACTGGTCGTTGGACTTCTGCTCGATCATCGGCAGCAGGGCCTCCAGGGTATGCTTGGCGTCGCCCACCAGGCCCACCTCGATGGGATAGCGCAGCCCGATGCGCGTGGGATCGTTGTCGATCTGCACGGCGCGTGCCTGGTCGGGCTTGGGCAGAAACTCCATATACGGAAACGACGTGCCCACCATCACGAAGCGGTCGCACTGCTCCAGGGCGTCTTGGGAGGGGCGCGTGCCCAGCAGGCCGATGGAGCCGGTGGTGTAGGGGTTGTCGTCGGGGACGACGGCCTTGCCCAACAGCGCCTTGGCGATGGGGGCGTTGAGCTTTTTGGCCAACGCCAACAGCTCGTCGGTGGCCCCGAAGCAGCCCCGCCCGGCCAAAATGGCCACCTTCTCGCCGCTGTTGAGCACCTCGGCGGCCTTTTTGAGGTCCTCGTCCAGCGGCACCGATTTGTAGTGCATCACCCGGTCGGCGCCGCGGGTATGGCCCTTGATATTGCGCATCGAGCGCATCTTGGAGTCGGGCTTTTTGGTCTGCAGATCCACCGGGATGGTCAGGTGGGCGACCCGGCGGTCGTTGAGCGCCGTGCGGCAGGCCATGTTGGCCACCGCCTCGATATGGTTGGGCCCCATGACCCGCACGTTGTACCCGGCCACGTCTTCCATGAGCCGCTCGACGCGCACGTCCTGCTGGCCGTGGGTATCCATCAGGTCGTGGAATTGGTTGCCGGTGATCGCCAGCACGGGCTGGCCGTCCATCTTGGCGTCGTACAGCCCGTTGAGCAGGTGAATCGCCCCCGGCCCGGAGGTCGCAAAACACACCCCCAACTTGCCGGTGTATTTGGCGTAGGCACACGCCATGAACGCCGCCGCTTCCTCGTGGCGCGTCTGGATGTACTTGATGCGATCCTGGTTGGTGCGCAGCGCGTCGACAAAGCCATTGATACCGTCGCCGGGGATGCCGAAGATATATTCGACGCCCCAGTCGACCAAAACGTCGACCAATATCTCTGAGAGGTTCTTCTTGGCCATGCGTCCTCCGTTTGTTTTGTTCATCGGTTGTTGGTTGCCGATGGGAACCTTTACACGACCGGGAATCCATCAAGAAATCGGCCCGGAGGCGCCGCCGCTGTCCGGCGGCGGTTGCGCGCCGAGGCGCAGTGCCCATCTTTGACACAGGCATGCCATCTGCCGACGCCAACCAGGGGAGGACCGTGATGGGAACGATGGAGACCGAACAGGCGATCGCGCTGATGCGCCGACACCGGGCGCTGGCCGAATTCGTGGGAGGGGCGAGCGCTGAGCAGATCGAGGCCGCCGAAGCACGGCTGGGGGTGCGGTTTCCGCCCAGTTATCGCCAATTTATCGAGGAGGTAGGGGCGGTGCGCTTCGCCGGCCACGACGTGCTCGGCGTGGTCGGCCGCCACGGCGACCCGCGCCTGGACGTGGTGCGCGTCACCCTCGATGAGCGCGCGCACACGGATATGTCCGACGAGCATATCGTCGTCGGCCCCTACGGGCGCGAAGCGGTGTTTGCGTTGGATTGTGCCGACCGGCGCCACGACGGCGAGTGCCCGGTGGCTGAATTTCCCCGCGATTACGGCGAAATTCAGGAACCGAACTTCTTCGACGAGGACTTCGGCGACTTTGTGTTGCGCTGGGTGCGCGACGAGCTGGGCGAGCACGCCCAGCTGCCCTGAGGGCGCCGGGCGCCGGGCTTATTGCTGGAAGAACTCGGCGTTCTTCTCGATGTAGTCTTCCCACTCGCCGGGCACGTCCCACTCCTCGAAGATCGCCTCGACCGGGCATTCCGGCTCGCAGGCCCCGCAGTCGATGCAGATATCCGGGTCGATATACAACTGCACGTTGGCCAGGCGCTCATCTTCTCCGGCGGCCTGAATGTCACGGATCTCGTCGATGGGGATGGGACCGTGGATGCAATCGACGGGACAAACTTCCACACACGAGGTGTCACAGGTGCCCTGGCAGGGCTCGGTGATGACAAAGGTCATGATGGGATCTCCTAGCCAGACAATCGGGCCGCGCCTCGAGCACAGCCACAACCGGATTGACGAGTCACAAGCGCACCACCCCCTTGGTGCTGCGCTAGCCCGGTGAGCCCGACGAGCCCTGTCTGGACCCGCGCGGGATGGGCACGCTTCTTACGTCCCCCGCGCCGGGCGCGTCAAGTCTCTTGGACCAGTTCCGCGCCAAACTCATAGACGCAGCAAGGGTCGCCGTCCAGAATATACTCCACACGATCGACCCGACGCCCGCTGATATTCTCCAGCAGATCGCTCTCCAGCCGGCACGGCAGCCGGGTGGCCGACACCGCCGAGCGATACGGGCAGTTGCACACCTTCACCGTGTAGCTTTGGCCGTCCTCACCGACCTCGGGCAGAAAGCCGCGCTCGCTCAAAAACGCCCCCAGCACATCCATGCGTGCCTGCCAGCTGCCCCCGGTGGCCCGGGTCTGGGCGAGCAATTTTTGCTCGTCTTTCTCCCACTGGGTGCGGAAGAAGTCGTCGACAATCGCCAGGTGGCCTTGCTGGATCAGGTAGGCCACCAGTTCGCGCAGCAGGTCACCCTCGAGGTTGGGATAGAACTCCCGGGCATCCTCGGTCAGGCTGTACATGATCCGCGGCCGCCCGCGCCCTTGGCGCTGTTGGCGGCGCTTGACCAGTCCGTACTGCTCGAGCAATTGCAGATGCTGGCGTATGGTCGTTTTGGCCAGTTCGAGCTCGTCGACGGCGTCGTCGACCGAGATCTCCCCCTCGACTTTCATCATATCGATGAGAGCCGCTTTGGCCTCGGAGAGTAGAGTTTTCTTCATCGGCAGCTCCCAGGAGCATTGTTGCGACTTGTTGGGCCGCGCGTCTGACTTCGCCGCATTTCCAATCAGTCGGTCGATCGACGGGAGGAATTAAGAGTTTGAAAAAGAAACAGGAAAAAAGCGTCACCAATGTGGCTTCGAATCGCCTGTTTCTCGATCAAATGAACCCCTCTCCGCGGTCAAAACGCTGACCACGCGGCCAAACGTTGCTCATAAACTACACGAGCAACACCCATACGTGAAGCGCGTTGTCTGCAGAACACGCAAAACCCTACTGGGCCGATGCCTCAACCGTCTCAGACGGTGCGAGAATAACTGCGTGTGCTGCCCTCATTGCCCAGATAACCATCGAAGGTCATGGCAATGTTTCGTATAAACAACCGGCCCGTGTCGGTGATTTCCAATTTATGCGCAGCCCGGCGCACCAAGCCGTCGGCTTCGAGCTCGTCGAGGCGCGCGATATCGGCGCCGATGTACGCGCCTACGTCGATTCCCAACTCCTCGGAGAGCGCCGCGTAGTCGACCGCGGCGCGGCACATCACCTCCATGATCACCCGGCGGCGGATGAGGTCATCGTCACTGAGCACCACCCCGCGCGCCACCGGCCAGCGCGCCTCTTCGAGCGCCTGGCGGTAGTCGGGCAGGCTCTTGTGGTTTTGAAAATACATATCCTGCGACTGCGAGATCGCCGACATGCCGTAGGCCATGATCTCGGTGCCACCCCAGGTGCTATAGCCCTGGAAGTTTCGCTGCAGCCGCCCGCTTTTCCGGGCCACGGCCAGTTCATCGTCCGGCCGGGCGAAATGGTCCATGCCAATGTAGACATAGCCGCGCGCCGTCAGGGTCTCGATGGCAAGTTTGAGTAAGCGAAGCTTGAGCTCGGCGCCAGGTAAACCCGATTTCTCGAGATGTCTTTGGGCGGGGTTGACCCAGGGCACGTGGGCGTAGCTGTAGATGGCGAAGCGGTTGGGCTCGAGCTCGAGGACCTCTTCGAGGGTGCGCTCGAAGGAGGCCAGGGTCTGATGGGGCAGCCCATAGATCAGGTCGACGTTGATGGAGTCGATCCCCTCGTCGCGCAGCCAGCGCACCGTCTGACGATTCTGGGCCATCGGCTGCACCCGGTTGATCGCCTCCTGGACCACGGGGTTGCTGTCCTGGATGCCCAGCGAGGCGCGGTTGACTCCGATGTCGGCGAGCACACGGGCCTTGTCGGGGTCGAACTCGCGGGGGTCGACCTCGACGCTGATCTCGGCGCGCGGGTCGAACCGAAAGCGCTGGTGGAGCAGCTCGCCCAGCCGGGCGAGCTCGTCGGGGCTCGAAAAGGTGGGCGTGCCTCCGCCGAAGTGCATCTGGACGACGGGACGCTCCTGGGTGATGGACGCCTTGAGATCGAGCTCGCGGCGCAACAACTCCATATAGGCGGCGCTCTGCGCGCGGTCCCCGGTAATGATCCGGGTGCACGCGCAGTACCAGCACAGGTGGCGGCAAAACGGCATGTGAAAATACAGCGACATCGGCCGTTCGACGTCGCGCTGGGCCTGCAGGCGCCGGCGCACCACCTCGGCGTCGACCGCGTCGTCGAAATGCAGCGCGGTCGGATAGGAGGTGTAGCGGGGGCCGGGCACGTTGTACTTGCGCAGCAACTCCAGGTCGACGACCAGGCCGTCGGCGTGGCGCGCGCCGGCGACGTCGGCAGAAGAGTTCGGGGAATGAGGACGCGGCATGTCGACTCCGAGACGAAAGAGTGGGGGAAATCGCGGCCGCCGGTGGCGTCAGCTCGGCGCAGCCGCAGTGACCTACTTTCGGTGAATGCAAATTCACGACCGATCCCGCCGCAATTACCGATTAATGGCCGCCACGGCCGCTCCAACCCCAAAAATTTGCGCCGAGGGCGCATTTTTTTGCGCAAGAGATGCGCGTCAATGCGCTCTGTACGCAAAACTTGCGCCCAGGGCCCGCGCCGAACGCCACCGTGGCGTTGGTACGGGCCTTGCTTCCCCACATAGGGTCCGGACTCCCCGGATCACGTCCGCCGCGCCCGACGCACGTGCACGATTTTCCTGCACGGGAGCCTTCCCCACCATGACTTCGTCTGCGAACGCCAAGACTACCCCCGAGCTTCGACCCCTGAGGGCCTGGTGGGCGGCCGCGCTGGCCTGCTTTATCCTCGCCGGGTCGACCGGGGCGTTCTTTCGCTTTTCGATGGCCCACGGCGCACTGCCGATGGGCCTGCACTTCGACAACGTGCGCCGAGCGCACTCCCATCTGATGTTCTTTAGCTGGGTGACCCCGGCGCTGATGGCGCTGGTGGCCGCGCGCCTGGAGCGCCGCCCGACGGTGGTGTTTGGGCGGGCGGTGCGCCGCATCATCGCCGCGGCGATCGCGCTGGGGCTGGCGAGCTTCGTGCCCTTTTTGCTCGCCGGCTACACGCCGATGGATCTGGGGGGCCACGCCGTGCCCCTGTCGATCATCTTTGCCACCGCCGAGATGTTTACCTGGTACGCCTTTGCGGTGGTGTACCGACGTCGTACGCGGGGCGTGCCACGCGACAGCGCGCTGGCGTTGTGGGACATCGCCGTGATCGCCATGGTGCTCAGCTCTGTGGGCGCCTGGGCCCGCGGGGCGTTGGTGGGCATGCACGTCACCGACCCGTTTTGGACCAACGCCGCCGTCCACTTCTTCCTGGGCATCTTCTCCGACGGCTGGCTCGCCGTCGCCGCCCTCGCCCTGGTCCACGATCACCTGGGCGTGCAGATGCGCGGGCGTCAACGCTGGCTGACCGCCCTGATCGCCGTGGGCCTGCCCATGACCTTCGTGCTGGGCATGCCCCCGTCGGTGGTGCCGCCGGCGCTGTGGTCTCTGGCGACCGTGGCCGGATTGCTGGTGGGCGCTGGCTTTGTCGGCCACGCCGTCGTGCTGTGGCGCGCCGCGCGGCGCCGCTGGGCCGAGCCCAACGGGCGGCTGTGGGCCGCGGCCATCGCCTGCTTTGCCTTGAAAGGCCTGGCCCAGATGATGTTTATTGTGCCGGTGGTCTCCGGCTGGGCCGAGGGCGCCGGGCTGCGTATCCTGTACCTGCACGTGCTCTTTTTGGGAGCCGTCACCCTGACCCTGGTCGAATCGGCCCGCCAGACCTGGGGGAATGTCACCGCCCGGCACAGCCGTTCGATGCAGGTAGCGGTGGGGCTGCTGCTCGTGACCATGCTGCCCACCACGGGGTTGTGGCCGTCGGCGTGGGTGGGCATGGGCGGGCTGTGGATCACCGCTGCCGGCAGCGTGTTGCCGATCGCCTGCGCCGTGTGGATGTTGCTTTACATCGCCGCCATCGCCCGCCAAAGGACGCCGGATGCACCTCGACCAACTCGCCAAAAAGCTCGCTGGGCACGCCTGGACGATCGCCCCGACGCTGCGCCATCGCTTCCTGCCCCGGCGCGCGCCCGGGGCCCGCGCCTGGTCGACGACGCTCGATGATCCCCGACTGGGCGAGGTCACCATCGACGGGCTGTACCGGGCGCGCCCGGACTCCGACACCCTGGTGGTCGTGCTCCACGGGCTGGGGGGCCACGCCGGCAGCGCCTATATGGTCGACGCGGCCATCGCCGTCGAGCAAGCCGGCCACGCCTGTTTGCGCCTATGTCTGCGCGGCTCGCAGCAAAGCGGCGAGGACATCTATCACGCCGGGTTGACCGCCGACGTCCACGCCGCGCTCGACCACCCCGCGTTCGCCGATTACGAGCGCGTGTGGGTGATCGGCTACTCGCTGGGCGGCCACGTGGCGCTGCGCCTGGGCGTCGAGGGCGCCGCCGGGGGCCGTCTGGCCGGGGTGGCGGCGGTCTGTCCGCCGCTGGACCTGGCCGCCTCCCAGGCCTGGCTCGACGCGCCGGCGCGCAAGGTCTACCGCGAGTACATCCTGCGCGAGCTGCGCTCGATCTACGAGGCCGTCGCCGCCCGCGACCGGGCGCCCACGCCCCTCGAGCAGGTGCGCCGCGTGCGCACCCTGCGCGAGTGGGACGCCCAGACCGTCGTGCCGCGCTTCGGCTTCGCCGACCCCGATGACTACTACACCCGCATGAGCGTGGGCCCACGCCTGGCCCACTTGCAGGTGCCCGCGCTCATCGTCGCCGGGCGTCACGACCCCATGATCCCCCCCACAGCGTCGAGGCCATCGCCGGCTCCCTGCCCGACCACGCCCGCCTGTGCTGGGCCGACGACGGCGGCCATGTATTCTTCCCCACGCGCGTCGACACCGGGCTGGCCTCCACGGCCGGGTTGACCCAGCAGTTGCTCGTATGGCTTCAAAACCCCGAAAAAAGTGGATAACTGACACTTTTTAATCGACTAACAACGTGTTAAACAGGCTGGACCTTACCCCGACGTATACTGATTGTCGGGTCAGTTAAGGATCGCTGGTCTTCTCTGTGCTTTGCACCGTCATGTGGTTTATATTCAACACAACCCATGGAACGAGGCGCCGGCGGGTCGACGAGTCCCTGCCATAGGCAAGCCCCTTGTTACGGGAAGTCGACAAATGGACCAGCGGCACTACGTTTTGAATTGAGACTCACAGAGAGCTTCGAATGTTCTCGACGCGAGCGATGCACCATGTCTGACACCCGCGACGAACAAATCCAACGCATCAAGCATGGTCGGCGGCTGGTCGGGACCAATATCCGGCGGCTGCGCCTCGACCACGATATGTCGCAGGAGGATCTGGCCGGCGAGGCCGGGATCAACCGCGCCTACCTTTCGACGGTCGAAAACGGCAAACGCAACATCTCCATCGACAATATCATGGCCATCGCGACCGCGCTGGAGGTCGATCCGCGCGAGTTGTTGCGCCCCCTCGATGACAACCGCTGAGATTTGCCCAGGCGGTTTTTCCCTCCGGTGAGAGGCGTCCACTTGCGGTGAATGTTGACCGCTGCTGGTATGTTATACTGACCTGCCGGGGCCGGACGCCCCATTCGCCGTCGAGGACGAGGAGCTCACCATGACTGACCAGCCCACTTCCGATCATATCATTCGTGCGATGACCGTGAGCGACGGGTTTCGCGCGGTGGCCATCCGCAGCACCGACACGGTGCGCAAGGCGATCGCCACCCAGAACGTACATGGCCCCACCGCGCGCACCTACGCCGAACTCGTGACCGGCGCCGTGCTCATTCGCGAGACCATGGCCCCCAAGATGCGCGTGCAGACCATCCTCAAGCGCACCGCCGGCGGCAGCATGGTCGCCGATTCCCATCCCGACGGCATGACCCGGGGGTTGGTCAACCTGCGCGACGATCACCCCATCGAACTCGGCGACGGCGCCCACCTGCAGGTGATCCGGGAGTTGCCCAACGGCGAGCTGCACCAGGGCGTGGTCGCCACCGCCGCCGACAAGGGCCTGTCGGCCTCGCTGACCACCTATATGGTGCGCTCCGAACAGGTTCAGACGGCCATCGCGGTCGGATGCGCCTTCGACGGCGACGAGGTGCGCGCCGCGGGCGGGTTCATCCTCCAGCATATGCCGGGAGCCGAGCGGCAGACGTTGGCCGCCCTTACCGATCGCCTCGAAGACCTGGGCGACATCGAGACGCTGCTCGCCGCCACCGACGCCGAGCCCACCGCCATGCTCGAGCAAGTCCTCGGCGACATCGCCTTCGACGTGCTGCAGCACAACGGCGTCCACTTCGGGTGCAATTGCAGCACCGAGCGCTTCTTGAGCTCGTTGGCCACTCTGGGCCGCGCCGACCTCGAGGAGTTGGTCGACGCCAACGAGCCGCTGGACATCACCTGCGACTATTGCGCCGAGAATTACCGCATCAGCACGGTGCGCGTGCGCAACCTGCTCGACGCGGTGTGATCTCACCGTCGGGGCGCCGCCCGGCTAGTGCATGAGCACCTGGGGGGTGCCCGCCACGACCAGGGCGAGGGCGTCGAGCTCGAGTTTCTCGTGGCGCACGCTCTCGATGAGCTTGGTCAGCAGCTTGAGCTCGAACTCGGCCTCGCCGGCCTGGCGCTCGTTGTCACGGGCGGCCTGGACGTCCAGAAAGGCCATTTCGGCGGCGAGGTCGTCGGCGAGCTCGGCGGCGGCGCCGTCGACCAGCCCGGCGCGCTCGTCGCGCAGCTTGTCCAGCGCCAGGGCGATGGCCTCGTCGAGCACCCGGCGAAAACGGGCGACGTCTTCGATGGCCTGGATAAAGATCTCGTACTCGATTTTCTGGTCGGCCTCCGGCCCCTGATAGCTCTCCTCAATCTTTTGGATGAGGTCGAAGGCCTCGACCACGCGCGGCTCGCGCCGGCCCTTCAGGTCGATCTCGACGGGCACGGACACCGACTCCGGCCATAGATGCCGGTAGGCGCGGTTGACCAGCCCGGCGGGCATGTCCATCGCCCCCCACATCTGCGGGTCGAGCCGGGCGGTGGCGACCACGTTCAAAAAGACCTTGCCCCGGTTCGTCGGGCCCAGGCGCCGGGCAAACACCGTGGCGCGCCCGTCGTTGGGGCTCAGGGCGTCCTCGATGAGCGCGTCGATGAAGCGGTGGCCGGGGGCGAAAAACTCCAGGTTCTCGTTGCGCAGGGCGCGCTTGCGGCTAAACGTGCCCGACATCATCTCGACCTGCTCCTGGGGCATCAAAAACTCGACGTCCTCCGGCGAGGTGTCGAAGCCGGTCAGCGCGCGGCGAACGTGGGACCAATGCCACTTGAAGTCGAAGATACCCGGGCCGGCCGAGTGGTCCTGGATGCCCAGCATGCGCGCCCAGTGGCGCACCGGCAGCGAGTCGGCGACCCCGTCGATGAAGTCGAGCAGGTCGGCAAACTCGGCGTCCTCCTCGAGGTGGGCGTCCGACGGGTCGAACGAGACCCGGTAGGCCTGGTCGGTGGCGGTGGGCGCCTGGTCGAGACGCGCGGTGATATCCTCGACGACCTCGGCGAGCTCGCCGGCGCCGCCGCACGCCGCGCGGCGAATCTGCTGGTCGAGGGCCACCAGGCTGTGCTCGCGCGGCGCCGCCGAGCTCTCGTAGAGCCCCAGCGCCTCGTCGTACAGCCCGTGCAGGGTCTGCTCGACCTCCACGGGTCCCACCAGCACCACCGACTCGACCGGGGTCGTCAGGGTGCGCTGAGCCCGATCGACCCAGGAGATGCGCCGCTCGACGCGCCGCGCCGACCAGGGCTGCTCCAGGTGGACCACCGCGCTGGCACAGGACAGGTCGCGACCGGCGGCGCCGGTCTCGTCGCAGACCAACACCCGGCAGTCGTGGTCGCGGCGAAACCGCTCGACGACCTCATTTTGCTCGGCAAAGTGCATGCCCGCGTGAATCATCTCGACGGCGTCGGGCTCCAGGCGGCTCTCCAAAAAGTAGCACATATCCTGGGCGGTCGCGGCCTCGGCGCAGGCGACCACGACCTTGACCTGGGGGGCCTCGTCCTGCTCGTCGTCGTCCTCGCGCGCCAGGCGCGCCTCGATCCAGTCGGCGGCGGCCACGAAGCGCGCGCACGCCGACGACGACTCGGCGTGCCACTGGCCGACCATGCTCAGCCCCTCGGCGATCCAGACGGCCTCGTTGTCCAGCGCGGGCGCCCCGGCGATGACATAGTCGCGAAACATCGCCTCTTCGCGCGGCCCCATATCGACGTCGAGCAGCTCGAAGACCGCCAGGTCCTGGTGGTCCCGCCCGGCGGTGGTGTCGAGGGCGTCCAGGCGCTCCTCCATCAGCGTAAATAGCCGATCGGGGGCGCTGGCCACGGCCTGCTCATACAGGCCGCGAAGCGCCATTTGCAGCGGACTGGTGGGGTTGGCGGCGGCGAGGGTGTCGAGGTGCGCCGCCAGCGCGCGCTCGCTTTCGTCGGCGTCGTACGCGACGGTCTCGCCGGTGCGCTCGCTCCAGGAGACCCCGAAACGCTCCAGATGCTCGCGGCGGCTCCTGACCACGCGCCGCTCGAGGCGGTAGTGCTCCTTGAGGTACCCGACGAGCTCGCCCAATGCGTCCTCGTCGCCGTCGCGCAGCGCCCCGGTCTTGTCGGCGACGTACTCGTCATCGGCGAGTGCGGCGCCGAAGGCATCGGCCAGGTCAGTGAGCGTGGAGGCGTCGACCTCGGCGCCGTCGCCCAGCGCCTCGACGGCCGCGTGGGCGTCTGCAAGCGTGCCCCACAGCTGGTCGACGGCGGCGATGCGCTGCTCGACGGCCTCGGGGGCGTCGGCGTCGTACAGCCCGGGGCGAAGCAGCGCGAACATCGCGGCGAGCGCGCCGGCGTCGCAGCGCTCGGGCAGCGCCCCCAGCAGCAACAGATTCTCCGCCTCCAACGAGGCCGCCGTCAGACAGGAATACGCCGGGTCTTCGGGCCGAAGCAGGTGGGCGTCGTCGATGACGACCACGTCCCACACATCCTCCAGGATGAGCTCGGCGCAGGCCTGCGGGTACTGCTGCAGGCAGCCCATCGACAGCACCAACCGCTGATTCTGGCTGACCGACGCCCACCGTTCGCGCGGGTTGGCGGCCAAGTGGCTGGCGTCGACGCGCACGAACGAGCGGCCGCCGAAGCGAAGCTCCAGGTCCGATTGCCAGCGGTGGGTGCGCCGGCCGGGAGCGACGACCAGCACCCGCAGGTGTTCGTCGGCGGCGGCCATGCGCTGGCAGACCATGCCCGCCTCGTACAGGCGCGCCTGGGGATCCTCGTCGGCCAGCAGATGGCGCCGGGTGCTCGCCCACAGCACGCGGCGCAGCGCGTGGGCCTCGTGGACCTGCGGGACGATGCGCGCCCCGATGGCCGTGGGCAGCCCCTCGGAGTCCTCGTACCACCGCGAGATCGTGCGATGCATATCCCAGCGCGAGAAGAAGCGAAACGGCCCCCGCCAGTGCAGCGCACCCAGATGATCGCCCGGGGAGTTCGACGCCGGCGGCAGCGGGGTGACCTGCGATTCGAAGACGGTATCGTCGCTGCCGTTGACGCGCACCACGTAGGCGCAAAGCTCACGCGGCGAGTCCGGGAAGTCGACCTCGACGATCTCTCCCTCCAGCGCCTTGCTGCCCTTCTGCACGCGCACCCGCGTGCCCGGAATCAGCGGCTGGCGCACGATGTCGGCGTGCTCCAGGCGCACCTCGCGCACCTCGTCGGAGTTCTCGAAGACCACCCGAGCCGCCCCCCCTTCGAGTTCGGCGATGATCCGGCCCGAGCCAAGCTCGGGGACTTCTCGATTACGAATGAGCGCGCCGGCGGGAATGACTGTCATGGTGGGTGTCAACCTCGGGATAAAGTCATTTCGGTGCCCCAATTTTGGGCACGTGCAACAATTCTTCAACAGGCTCTGACAATAAGGGCGCGAAAATTCAAGGGAGAACTACGGTTTTGGCGCTGGAGCGCAGGCTGCTAGCCTGCATCGGGCCTGGCGCCTATGGCGCTTAGGGCGTGGGGCTTGGCGCCTGGGGGCGCGGGGCTTGGGGCGGAGGCGCGGAGGCGCGGAGGTGTTGGCGCAGCTTGGTGAGGGCCTTCTTCCAGCCGCCGTGGGCGGCGTGGGTGCCCTTGGCGCCGGCGTGCGGGCCGATGATCCACACGCGCTTGGCTGGCAGCCCGGCTCCCAGGTAGGCGCCGATGTCGGTGGTGGCGTTGCCGAAGCCGAAGCGCACGTCCAGGCCGCGTGCGCGCAGCCACTTGACCTCGGCGAGCTTGAACACCCCCACGGCCCCCGCCGAGGGCCACACCTGGGCGTTGGTGGTCGTCAGGCGCAGCACGCCCTTGGCCATGCCCTTGGCATTGAGCCAGCGACGCGTCTGGGGCTCGAGCAGGTAGGGACGCCCGGTCAGATAGACCACCAGGTAGCCGCGGCGGGCGAAGAATTGCGTCAGACGCCGCGCGCCCGGGTACATCTTGGGCACGTAGCGGGGCCGCTCGAGCAGCTCGTTTTTGACGGCGGTGAACTCCTCGGCGTCGCGGGTGGTCAGCGTGCCGTCGATGTCGAAGACGGCGACCTTCGTGCCGTGGGGCACCACCCACAGCCGCGACGAGGTCAGCGTGCCGTCGGCCAGCACCTGAAAATACACCCGGTAGATCCCCGCGGCGGGCGCTGCCTTGAGCCGAAGGCGCGCCCAGCCCTCGTCATTGGTGGTCACCGTGCCGAGCTTCTTCCAGCCCGTGCACGTCTGCAGCAAGATGCGCACCCGCGCGTCCTCCAGATCTTTGGAGGCGTCGCCGTAAGTCATCTTCGCGCTGAGTCGCACGGGCGCGCCCGGCGTGGTCACCGCGTCGCGGGCGAAATGTCGAGGCTCGGCGATATGCGCCACGATCTCGTTGCCCAGATGGGTCCATTCCACGCTGGGCAGATCCGGAAAGCCGGGGGGCGTCGGGCATTGGGTGTAGTCTTTCAGGTGGGCTGGCTGGGCGGCCGCGGCCGTCGCCGACAGCAGCACCAACAGGGCGACGCCGAGGCTGATCACGGCTCGATATCTAGAAGAAAACCCAGGCTCGTCCATCATTGATTGTCCGTCGCGTCTGCTTTGGCTATACCAGCGCTCGGCCGGCTCGAATAAATGGACCGACCCAACCGGGCGCGTTATTCCAACTGAGGCTGATTCCCATCCGTCGAAAAAGCAAGGAGCACCAATGAACGTCGAAATCTGGCACTACCCGCGCTGCAGCAAATCGCGGCAGACCCTGGCGCTGCTCGAAGAACGCGGCATCGAGCCGACGATCCGCAAATATCGCAACAACCCGCCCGACCCCGAGACCCTCTCGCGGGTGCTGAACATGCTGGGCATGCAGCCGCGCGACCTGATGCGCAAAAAAGAAGACGCCTACACCCTGCTCAACCTCGACGACGATACCCTGAGCCGCGAGGACCTCATCGGCGCGATGGTCGAACACCCGTCGCTCATCGAGCGCCCGGTGGTCATCGCCGACGGTAAAGCCGCCGTCGGCCGACCGCCCGAGGCAGTGCTGGCGCTGTTCGAATAAAGAAACACCATCACGTAGCCCCTTCAAAAACCTCCACTTTTCCTCATTTTTGTGCGACTTTAATGCGGGGAGAAGTTGACGTGGACGCAACAGCGTCTAAAATCTTAAGGATTGCGGTTGAACCGCAGATCCGCACAGCGAAGTTATGAAACTATGCGCACACTCCCCAGTATTCCCAGCTTTGGGAGCTGAGAAGATGGGCGCGTAGGGTTGTGCAGTGCTGGCGAATCGGGCTTTCGGGGTCGTGATGTATCAGTGTGGTAGATGGCTGGCGGGGTGGGTGACCATCGTGGTCGTGGTATGCGTGAGCGCGACCGCATTTGCCGCCGATACCGATCACGACGGGCTCGACGACGCCTGGGAGACGCAGTATTTCGGCGATATCACCTCGCAATCGGCCCAGGGCGATCCCGATCGCGACGGGTTGAGCAATGCCCGTGAGCAGCAACTGGGCACCAACCCCACCTCCATCGACACCGACGGCGACTACCTACGGGACAACGAGGAGCTTCGCTACCACACCGATCCCACCAACCCGGACACCGACGGCGACGGGCTGAGCGACGCCGCCGAGCTGCGCGGGCTGGGCACCAACCCACTGGTGGCCGACACCGACGGCGGGGGCACCGACGACGGCGCCGAGATCCAGATCGACCAGACCGACCCCACCGATCCCTCCGACGATCTGCTCGATCAGGATGGCGACGGGCTGACCTTCTACCAGGAGAGCCTGCTGGGCACGAGCGACGTCACCACCGACAGCGACGCCGACGGGCTGCCCGACGGGCAGGAAGACGCCGATCACAACGGCCAGGTCGCCTTCGACCCCAACGGCAACGGCATCTTCGAGCCGCTGTACGGCGAGGAGACCGACCCGGCCGAGGCCGACACCGACCACGACGGGCTGAACGACGGCCTCGAGCTCAACGCCTACCACACCGATCCGTACAATCCGGACACCGACGGCGACGGCATGCAGGACGGCGAGGAGCGCACGCTTCGCCGAAGCACCTACCAGTGCTTGGACCCCAGCCTGGCGGACTCGGACTTCGACGGCCTCGACGACAACCAGGAGATCAACGACACCCACACCGACCCCTGCGAGCCGGACAGCGACGGCGACGGCATCTACGACTTCGTCGAGGTCGCCGACGGCACCGATCCCAACGCCGCCTCCGAGCACAACGCCGACGCCGATGGCGATGGGTTGAGCGACGTCTTCGAGCAAACCCAGAAGCCACACCGACCCCCAGCGACGCGATACCGACGGCGACGCCCTCGACGACGCCCAGGAAGTCCTGCCGCTGGTCGACCATATGCAGAGCGACCCGTTGGACGCCGACAGCGACGACGACGGCCTGCTCGACGGCAACGAAGGAGGCGTGCTCGATCACGGCGAGGTGCGCTACGGCAGCAGCCCCATCGCCTTCGACACCGACCACGACGGGCTCTCAGACGGCCTCGAGCGCGGCTTGACCACCCCGCAGATCTCCCCGCGCGACCCCGGCGCCACCGATAGGACGCGCTTCGTGGCCGACCAGGACCCGAGCACGCACACGGTGGCCAACAGCGCCGACAGCGACGGCGACAAGCTCGAAGACGGCAACGAAGATCGCAACCACAACGGCATGCGCGACGCAGGCGAGACCGACCCCACCCTCTTCGACACCGACGACGACGGCATGGACGACGGTTGGGAGGTGCGCTACAGCACCCGCGAGGAGTGCGACCCGGCGGTCACCGAATTCCTCGATCCCCTCGACCCCTCGGACGCCGCGCGCGACCCCGATCACGACGGGTTGACCAGCGTCGAGGAGTACCGGGTGACCTGGAAGGACACCGACGGCCAGGACATCGTCAACCGCACCGTGCCCTGCAATCCCGACAGCGACCACGACGGGCTGGGCGACGGCGTCGAGGTCCACGCGCGCTACGGTGTGCTGGGGCCGAGCAATCCCAACGACCCGGACACCGATAAAGACGGGCTGGATGACGGCATCGAGGACAAAAACCACGACGGCACGTGGCAATTCGACAACGAGACCAACCCGCTGGACCCGGACACCGACGGCGATCGGCTGGCCGACGGCGTCGAGGATAAAAACCACGACGGCCAGCGCGGCGCCGACGAGACCGACCCGCTGGAGCCGGATACCGACGACGACGGCCTCGATGACGGCACCGAGGTCAACGTCGTGGGCACCGACCCGCTGGAGCGCGACACCGATCACGACGGGCTGGCCGACGGCCTGGAGGTCGGGCTTCGCGGCGACACCGACCCGTCAACCCATACCGACCCCACCCGCGCCGACACCGACAACGACGGGCTGCCCGATGGCGTCGAAGACCGCAACCACGACGGCGCCACCGGACCCACCGAGACCGACCCGTTGATCGCCGACAGCGACCACGACGGGTTGATCGACGGCGACGAGGACGCCAATCACAACGGGGTGCGCGACCACGACGAGACCGACCCGCGCAAACGCGACACCGACAACGGCGGCGTGCCCGACGGCACCGAGGTCAACCACGACCACACCGACCCGCTCGACCCCCTCGACGATTGGACGGCCGATCCGGACCACGACGGGCTGACCAACCACCAGGAACAGACCATCGGCACCGATCCGCGCAATCCGGACACCGACGGCGACGGCATCTCCGACGGCGACGAGGTCGGCCAGCCGGCCCACCCCCGCGACACCGACCATGACGGGGTGATCGACGCGCTCGACCTCGACAGCGACGCCGACACCATTCCGGACGCCGAGGAAGCCGGCGACGCCGACTGGCGCACGCCCCCGCGGGACACCGACGGCGACGGCACGCCCGACTACCGCGATCTGGACTCCGACAACGGCGGGGTGCCCGACAAGACCGAGGTCCAGGTGCACAAATCCGACCCCCTCAACCCCAAGGATGACGGCGTGGGGTGGTTCGAGGGACCGGTGACCGGCGGCGCCGGGGAGAGCTGTTCGACCAGCGGGCAAGGCGGCGCTCCCACGCCCGGTGGGCTCGTGCTGTTGTTTTTGGCGCTCGCCGCGTTGGCCATCTGGCGCCGACGGCGCTCGCCAAACGCCCGGCGCACCCGGCCCTGGGGGGCCACCCTGCTGGTGCTCGTCGTCCTGCTGGCGGCCGCGTCGGCCGAGGCCGCCGAGCATCCCGACGCTCGCCACGCCGCCATCGAGGGAAACCCGTACCGGCTCGAGCCCTCCGGCCGGGCAATCTTCTCGACGGCGACCGCGCAAACGCTTCCCAATATGGCGTTTCGCATCGCGGCGACGGGCCAATACGTGAGCAAGCCGCTGGTGGTCGACCCCCGCGACGGCAGCCTGCCCGAGCGCGCCCTGCTCGACGACCGCCTGCAGGTCGACCTGTCCGGCGCCGTCGGGCTGGGTCACCACCTCGAGGCCGGCTTCATCGTGCCCACCGTGCCCCACCAGAGCGCCCAATACCCGGGCTTCGGGCTGGGAAGTGTCGCCAGCACCGGGCTGGGAAATATCGAATTATACGCCAAGGCCGCCCTGACCAGCGCCGGCCACAGCGGCATCGGCCTGGTCGTGCCGGTGATCTTTCCGACGGCCAGCGCCGCGGCCTACCTGGGCGCCGATGGAATCACCGTCCACCCAAAATTGCTGTTGTCGACCCAGTTCGGCCGGCTGGTCACCGCCGTCAACGTGGGTGCGCGCCTGCAGCCGGACACCAAGCTGTACATGGCCATCGACGGCGACAAGCTCACCACCCAGGCCGGCGCCAAGTGGCAGGAGCGGCGCTGGGGTGTGGGCGCGGAGTTTACCATGGCCACGGCGCTGACCACCCCGTTTCACAACCGCTTCGAGACCAGCGGCGAGGTGGTCGTGGGCGGGCGCCTGGCGCTCAGTGAGCGCACGGAGGTACGCGCGGGCGTCGGCCGCGGGGTCATCCGCGGGCTGGGCGCACCGGCGCTGCGCGCGTTCGCAAGCCTCGCCTTCCACGCCGGGGATTCGGGCGACCCCTGCGTCGATCCGCCCGATGGTAGCTTCGCCAGCGTCTCCCCGGAGCGCTGTCCTCAGCTCGACTTCGACCACGACGACATCATCAACGCCGTCGACAAGTGTCCGCGCACCGCCGAGGACCTCGACGGCTTCGCCGACGAGGACGGCTGCCCGGACATCGACAACGACAAAGACGGCGTCAACGACGACGTCGACCAATGCCCCAACGTGGCCGAGGACCTCGACCGCTTCGCCGACGACGACGGCTGCCCCGACCTCGACAACGACTCCGACGGCATCGTCGACGCCGACGACCAATGCCCCGACGAGCCCGAGACGTTCAACAATTACGACGACGGCGACGGCTGCCCCGACCAGGGCCGAAAACCCAAGGTGGTCGTCAAGAAGCACACCATCGACATCGACACCAAGATCTACTTCGAGACCGACCGCGCCGTGCTCCAGAAGGCCTCGTTCGCGGTGCTCGACGAGCTCGCCAAGACCCTCGAGGACCACCCCGAGATCAAGCTCGTCGAGATCCAGGGCTTCGCCGACAGCCGCGGCCCCGGCGAGTACAACTTCCACCTGTCCTGGGAGCGCGCCAAGGTCGTGCGCTACTACCTCATCGAGCGGGCGGGCGTCGATCCGCAGCGGCTGCGCGCGACCGGCTACGGCGCGGCGAGCAAGCCGGATAAGAAGATGAGCCAGGCCGACTGGGCCAAGGAGCGGCGCGTGCAGTTCGAGATCCTCAAACGCAGCTCCGACTAAGGCCTCACGCGGCCCGCCGCCGCGCTCGGCGTGGGCCGACCGCGGGCGCTCGGCGCCGCGCACACTCCGAGACCACCAGCCGATGCAACATGCGCACCCGCCAGTGCTCGCCGGCCGGGTCGAACCAGGCGAGCACGGCGCTGGCGTGGGCGCTGGCCAGCAGACCGAGCATCACCAGGGCGCGCTCCTTGGCGGCGGTGCGCGCCTCGGGGTCGTGCAGAGTTTGCTGCAAGTCGGCGACGTCGACGCCGCTGACCGCGTCACGCAGCTCGTCGGCCAGCCAGTCGAAGCGCTCGATCGCGCGCTGCCTTTTGTCCTCGGGTGCGCTGAAACAAGCTCGTAGATATTTCATCGTTCGTCTCCGTCGTTTGGACTGTGCCACGCTCAGTCGACCAGGCTCATTCGGCCAGCCGAAAGCGCATCAAGTTGATCTTGTTATTGGGGTCGGCCCAGCCGGCCACAAAGCCAGCCTCGGCGGCGACGAGGGCTGGATGGGCGGCCGGCTCCGCGCTCAACTGCAGGCTGGCCAGCTCCTCGCCGGTGGCCGAGACAAGATGGGCGGTGGGCCGGGCGTCGGACGTCGAATTGGTCACGATGACATAGCGGTCACCACTGCGAACGGCGGCGAAGCTGCGAACATCGTCGACCACGTCGACCGCGTCAGCTTCGGGTTCGCCGGCGGCGTCCAACGAGCGAAACACCAGCGTGTTATGGTCGAGGCCAAACAGCCCGAAGCCCTCGCCGTTCCAGGTGAGCGACACCTCGGACAACGCCGCGGTGTACTGCTGCCCCTCGTCGAGGTTGGTGTTCAGGATGGCGACCGGCTGGGTGGCGACGCTGCCAAAATTGCGCGTTGGTTTGACGAGCACGCTGTAAAGACTAGCCTTCGGGTAATTCACGCCCAGGTACACCGCGACGTAGCGCTCGACGCCGGGGCTGTAGGCCAACGCCCTCGCATAGACATACGACGTGGAGGAAGCATCGGGCTCGGCGACCACCACCCTGCTGCCGGTCTGCTCGTCCGCGGTGCCCGTGAGCGTGGCGAACCGCACGGCGTTGTCCTCGGTGTTGACGTACAGCACGGAGGCATAGTCGTCAGCGGACGCATAGTACTGGCCGTTACAAAAATCCAAGTGTCCGGCATGTGTAACGGTCTGCGTGCTGCGCGCGTCGAGCCGGGTCAACATGCACTGGTGACCGTTGTGGTAGCCGCCATCTCGGGTAAAGCCGAAGTAGATATGGTCCTGGCCCGCGGCGATGACCGGCGCAATCACCCCGTGCGTGCCGGGGACCCTCATGACTTCCCCGCCTTTATCGAGGGTCTGGAGCGTCTCGGGATCGAAAAGATGCCAGTCACTTTCCCACTGGGGGTACGCGCCGGGGCCAAAGCCCTCGACCACCACCCCCGCCGGGATTTGAGCGAGGTGAGGTGCCCCGGGCATGGCGGTGGTCGTCTGGTCGCTGTCCACCTCCAGGCGCGGCGGCGCGGCCGGCGCGGCCGGCGCGTCCGGCGTCACGCTGCAGCCCTCCTCGGGCACCTCCGAGTCGGCCTTTCCGCCACCGGTGAAGCCGGGATCGCGGGCATCGCCGGGCGTGTCCGACGCCGAGGCGTGCGACTCGGGCATTTGCCCGCCGCATGCCGGGATCAACAATAGGGCCGTTACAATGAGGATCATCCAATTCGGGCGTCGCATGTCGTTTCCTGTAGCAAGGTCGGACTCTGTCACTGTCGGGGCGCATTGCCCTCATAATGGTTTTCGGCAGAACAGGCCGTTTCGTTGCGTGGGCCCCGCCGAGATCGCGGCGTGAGTGGGCGCAAACGGCGATCTTTTTTGCATTTCTGTAATCGAGGTCGTCGCGTTTGGCCGGGGCGTCTTGCGAAAATGGCCGCGCCTGCTATGTCAATAGCACCCACAACGAACGGCCAATCCCCCAAAGGAGCCACACCATGATCAAGACGACCGACATCGCTTATCGCGACGGTGACACCGAGCTATCGGGCTTTGCCGCCTGGGATGATTCCATCGACGGGCCACGCCCGTGCGTGCTGATCTCGCACGCCTTCCGCGGCCAGGGCGACTTCGAGCGCGAGAAGGCCGAGAAATTCGCCGAGCTCGGCTGGGTGGGCTTCGCGCTGGACAATTACGGCGGGCGCACGTTCACCGACGATCGCCAGGAGGCGCGCGCCCTGATGCAGCCGCTGGCCGAGGACCGAAAGGCGCTGCGCCGACGCCTGGCCGCGGGGCTGGCGGCCGCGCGCGCGCTCGACGTGGTCGACGACGGGCGCGTCGCGGCCATCGGCTTTTGTTTCGGAGGGATGTGTGTGCTCGAGCTCGCCAGAAGCGGCGCCGACGTGCGCGGCGTGGCCAGCTTCCACGGCACCCTGGATACGCCGTTTCCGGCCGAGGCCGACGCCGTCGACGCGGAGGTGCGCGTCTACCACGGCTACGAGGACCCCGCTGCCCCGCCCGAGAAGCTGGCGGCGTTCATGGCCGAGATGTCCGAGTGTGGCGCCGACTGGCAACTGCATGCCTACGGCAAGACCTACCACGCCTTTACCCATCCCGGCGTCAACATGCCCGAGCACGGGCTGGCGTATAACCCGCTGGCCGACGCGCACTCCTGGAAGGACATGGTCGACGCCTTCGAGCGCCTCTTCGAGTAGAGCCTATGGCGGAGCCATCGACAGCGGTCATCCACTTTTACCGGGCGGCCATCGCCCACGCCGACGTGTGGCGCCAGCGCATGGACACCACCACCAACTGGGCGGTGGTGACCAACGCCGGCGTGCTCTCGTTCGTGCTGGGCTCGGCCGAAACGCCCCACTTCGTGCTGCTGCTGTTGCTGGTCATCGACTCATTCTTTTTGCTCATGGAGTCGCGTCGCTATCAGATCTACGACATCTGGAATGCGCGCATTCGCCTGCTGCACCAATACGTCTTCGCCGGAGCGCTGTCCGACGAGGAGAGCTGTTCCCCGGAAGAGGTCCACGAAAACCTCGACGCGTTGGCCCGGGATCTGGGCTACACGCTGCCGCGGCTCAGCCTCATCGACGCGCTGGGGTTTCGCATCCGGCGAAACTACTTTTACCTGTTCACGATCACGGTGGGCGCCTGGCTGCTCAAGCTCGACCTGCACCCGCAGCGCCCGGCGACGTCGGCTGAATTCGTCGCCCGAGCGCACGTCGGGCCCATCCCAGGGTGGGTCGTGTTCATCGTGCTCGGGCTGGTCACGCTGGCCTCGTTGATCCTGGCGGTGCGCGCCCCGTCGGACCGCATCATCAACTGGGTCGAGCAGCCCGCCCCCCTGCATCGCCTGCTGCCGGCGCGCTGGCTGTGGCGCCCGCCGACGACCGACGAGATCGAGACCCATCCGCGGCGCGACCGCGACAAGGACCGCGACTCGACGTGATCGTCGGCTCGCGCGTACAGGAGCGAATGCGATAGTTTCGGGGGTGGTTCCACATCGACCCTATCGGCGGGAAAGGCCGTTTAGGTTTACGTTGAGGTACACGTTTACGTTGAGGTTCTGTGGGCTTCACAGCCCCACACCTAAACCTAAACCTGAACGTAAACCTAAACCTAAACGGCTTTTCCAACGGCGGCCCCTCACTGCCTTGCGATCACGCCGCGCCCCGCTACAATGACCGACCATCGAACGAATCGCCTGTGTTCCCATGGCCACGAGGTAGCGATGGCTCGGCCCGACGCCCCAGCCCCACCCGCACTGCCCGCCTCCAAACGATCCTGGCGACGGCGCCGCGCACCAACGCTGTGTGTGTGCGCGCTCGTCGCCGTGGCGCTGGCCGCGACGGCCTGTTCCGACGACACGGCGGCCTCTGGCCGCACGACCGACGCGGCGGTGTCAACGTCCGACACCGCTGCCTCCGGCCACCGGGATATCGGGCTCCCGCCCGAGGACGTGGGGCCGGCGGATGCGGCGACCGGCCAGGACGCCGCGCTGGCGGATACCGGCACGGCCGATATCGGCGTGGACGCGGGCGTCGACACCGGCCCGGCGCCCCCGCAGGTCACCCGCCTCATCGTCATGGGCGACACCGGCGAGGGCAACGCCGCTCAGGCACGCATCGCTCGCGGCGCCCAGGCGCGCTGCGACCGCGCCGGCGGCTGCGTGGGCTTCGTGATGCTCGGCGACGACATCTACGACTCCGGACCCTCGAGCGCCAACGACACCCAATTCGACACCAAGATCGACCAGCCCTACCAGGTGCTCAAAAAAGGTCCGCCGCCGCCCGACGGCCAGCCGGACAACCGCCCGCGCATGCCCATCTACGTGGCCCTGGGCAACCACGACCTGGGCGGCGCCGGCCTGAACCGCTCGCTCATCGACTACTACCTGGCCTACGCCCAGCAACACGACTGGTTCTACCTGCCCTCGGCGTGGTGGACCAAGAAGGTCGGCAACGTCCAATTGATCGCCCTGGAGACCAACTCGCTGGCCTACCTGGGCACCCACTACGACGAGCAGGGCCAGATGGTCCAACAGGCGCTGGCCGACACCGACGCGCGCTGGTCGATCGTCTTTGGCCACCACACCTACCGCTCCAACGGCCAGCACGGCAACGCCGGCAGCTACGAGGGCATCCCCGGCGATTTGACCTACCTGGGCGGGGACTTCCGCAAATTCGTCGACGAGTTCATCTGCAACAAAGCCGACTTCTACCTGGCCGGCCACGACCACAACCGCCAGTGGTTCAACAGCGTGCCCGACATCCCCACCTGGCCGGTCTGGCAGACCAACCAGCGCCCGTGTAACACCTGGTTCGGCGTCAGCGGCGCCGGCTCCAAGCTGCGCACCATGGTCGACCGCAACAACGACCTGGCCTTCGGGCAGGCGACGCTGGGCTTTTTGTTCATGGAATTCTATCCCAACAAGGTCGTCGTCGAGGAATGCGACCCCGACGGCAACACCGAGTGGACTCGAACTCTGACGGGGCACTGATGCGACGACGTATGCACAAAACATGGGCCACGACGCTGCTGCTCGCCGGGGTGGTGGCGCTGAGCGCCGCCGCCGCGCCTCGGGTCCAGGCGCAGTCGGCGCCCCAAATCAAAGGGTGGCTGCACGACGCCTTGCGGCAGACCCGCTTCGATTTCGACGCCATCGCGCAGACGGCGCGCACCGACAAAGCGCGCGCGGCGCTGCGGGGCTGCCGAAAGGGCTCGGCGAAGGCGTGCTACGAACTGGGAGATAAGGTCCACGGCGGCGACGGCATCAAACGCGACAACCACCTGGCGGTCGCCCTCATCGCCTACGCCTGTCACGGCGATTACCAGCGCGCCTGCTACGACATCGGCGTGCGCTTTCACCTGGGCGTTGTCGTGCCCCAGAATTTTCGCACCTCGCGCGTCTACTTTCAGAAGGCCTGCACCGCCGGGCTGGCCGTGGCCTGTCACATGCTGGCGGTGGACGCGCGCGACGGGCTGGGCGTGGACGTGGACACCCAATATGCCGACAGCTACTTCGAGCGCGCCTGCACCCTGGGCTACCAGCCCGACTGCGCTCGCGCGCCCGCCCAGCATCGGGTCGGGCGCAACGAGCGCCAGCTCCCCGCCGACGCCCCTCGAGACCTGGTCACCCACGCCCGCGCCTGTGACGCCGGGCTGATGAGCGGGTGTGTGGCGCTGGCGCGTGCCTATCAGCAAGGCGACGGCGTCGCCCAGAACCCCCAGCGCGCCTACGACCTGTACGAGACCGCCTGCGACTGGGGGAACCTGGACGCCTGCGCTCAATACCGCGACATGCAGCCGTGAGCGCTCACGTCTTCTCGCCGGGAAGCGCCGGCTTTTTGACGTAGTCGGCGGGGACCTCGCCGGTCAGCGCCTTCAGGAAGGCGACGATGTCGGCGACGTCCTCGTCACTAAGCTCTTTGCCGAGCTGGTACTTGGCCATCATCTTGACCGCCTCGGGCAGTTTGGCCACCGAGCCGTCGTGGAAGTACGGGCCGGTCTTGGCGATATTGCGCAGCACCGGCACCTTGAACTTCATCATGTCGGCCTCGTCCTTGGTGACCCCGAGGCGCCCCTTGTCGGATTGATTCGGCCACGCCTCGACCAGGCCCACCTTCTGGTACATCGCCCCGCCGACGCGCGCGCCGTTGTGGCAGCCGCTGCAGCCGATATCGACGAATTTATTGAACCCGCGAAGCTCCTGAGCGCTCAGCGCCTTGGCGTCGCCGGCCAAAAATTTGTCGAACCGCGCCGGGGTCACCAACCCGCGCTCGAAGGCGCCGATGGCCTGGGTGACGTGCGCGAAGGTCAGCGCCTCCTTGCTGTCGGGGAACGCCTTTTTGAACAGCGCCGGATAGCCCTTGATCTTGGTCAGCTTGGCGACCACGGCGTCTTCGCTGGGCATGCCCATCTCCACGGGGTTGAGCATCGGCCCGCCGGCCTGCGCCTCCACGTTGGCCGCGCGCCCGTCCCAGAACTGGGCGATCTGGCCGGCGGCGTTGTACACCGTGGGCGCGTTTCGCCCGCCTTTGCGGCCATCATGGCCCGTGGAGAATTGCTTGCCGTCGACTCCGAAGCTGTCGAGCCCGTGGCACGAATTGCACGAGACCTTGTCGCCCTGGGACAGGCGCACGTCGTAGTACAGCGTGCGCCCCAGCGCGACCTTGGCCGGCGTGATGGGGTTGTCCTTGCTGGCGAATGCCTCGGGCAGGGGGGCGAACGCCTCGGTATTCTTGCGCGCCGTCGCCAGCGCGTCGTCCTTCGTGGGCGCGGCCGGCTCGGCCTTGGTCGTCTGCGTCTTCTCCGTGGGCTCCGCTGGAGCCTCGACTTGCTGTTTCTTGCACGCCGGCAGGACGAGCAGCCCCGCCATCAACACCGTCCACATCTTGCGTTTCATGTGCTCTCCGCGTATTTCTACTAATACGGTCAATTCACGAGCGATTTACTGCCGTTTAAGGGTACGATTGACCCCGGTGAGCGACAATTACTCTTGCCACCCCGGCAACTCCATTAGCCACCCCGAAACTACCCTGGACGGCCTGCAGGCGGCGATCTCTGCCTGGCACGGCTCTTGAATTCTAATGCAGCACTAATGCAGCAATAACGATGCGCTAAAGCTGACTGGCGAGCCCCCCGGCTGGAGATGATCTCATGATGATGAATGCGCTGAAACGACACCTCGCGGTCGCCCCCTTCGTGCTGGTGTGTGCCGCCCTGCTGATGTCGGCGTGTGGCGATACGGGCTCGAACGGTCTGCTCTCGCAAGGCGGCGAGATCGACGCCAACGGCAAGCCGGTCCTCGGGGGCACGGGCTTCAACGAGCCGACGGGCAAGGACGACGCCATCTCCGGGGCCCGCGGGCTTCCGGTGTCGGTCGACCAGGCCGATACGTCGGTCTGGGAGGTGCACAACGCCTGGTCGGACACCGACACCGCCGCGGCGCGCAAGGCCGGCATCGCCTGGCCGGCCAACAGCGGGATGACCTGGGAGCAGAAATACCGCGCCTGGATCGACTCGCTGCAGCGCACCGACAGCACCGACTACGGCAAGACCTACATCCTGAAGACCCCCTGGGGCAAAGAGGTGCCCGCCCCGGCGCTCGAATGCGCCGAGTCGGCGATCTTTTTGCGGGTGACCTTCGCCAGTTGGTACCACCTGCCCTACTTCATGGAGGGCGTCGACCGCCACGGGCGCCGGCTGTACTTCGGCCACTTCGGCATCCGCACCAAGGACGGCCGCTGGGGCCATATGCCCAACTTCCGCACCCGCTACGCCGACTACTCCGACCAGGCCCAGGCCTATCGCGACGGCGAGGTCGACTGGCCCCACGACGACAAGCTCGCCGGGTTGAGCATCCCGGGCTCGTTCGACGACGAGCAGCCCATGATCGAAGGCGACGACGGCCAGGAGAAGCACGCTGGCGCCTATTTCGACGAGATCTTTTTGAACAAACGCGTGGGGTATTTCCTGCGCCTGCAACTGGTGTGGTTCGGCTCGATCAACCTGGCCGACTCGGCCAACACGTTCAACCTGAAGCCGCAGGCCGTGCTGCCCGGTGACTTTTTGCTGGAGCGCTGGCAGAAGACCGGCATCGGTCACACCCTCATCGTGATGCGCAGCCGCGACCTGGGCACCAAAGAGATCGACGGGGAGCAGGTCCCCCAGATGGAGGCGGAACTCGCCAGCGGCTCGATGCCGCGCCGCCAGCCCAAGTGGGACACCGCCCCGGCGAGCAAGCGCTACTTTACCTCGATGTACACCGGTGGGGAGGGCTACGCCGAGAACGGCGGCGGGCTCAAGCGCTGGCGCGAGGCGGTCAACGTCCACGGCCGCTGGACCAATATGGTGCCCGAGGAGTCGCGCGACGCGTTCATCAACAGCACCGACTTCGACACGCTGGGCCAGCGCCCGGCGCGCTTCCAGCAAATCCTGACCGAGCTGGGCCCGCGCGCCAAGATGGACGTCATCCTGGGGGTCATCAAAGACAAGCGCGCCCACCTGCGCCGCTACCCGGCGAGCTGCGCGGCGCGCATCGACCGCGAGGACGCCTTCAAGGACCTGTACGACGTGGCCACCGAGCTGGGCATGACCAAAGAGGACGTCGACCGCAAATACCGCCGCTTCGAGGACTACGTCTTCGCCGAGCTCGACTACCACAAGTCCAAGACCTGCTGCTGGGACTCGTCGACCGCCGAGATGTACGACCTCGTCATGGAGTACAACCTCAACCACGTCGACGACGCCCAGTCGGGCACCTGCAACGACGTGGTCGTGTTCAAAGGCCGCGACGACGGCGCCGACGGCTTCGACGTCTTCCGCCAATACGCCCAGTCGGTCGGCCAGGGCGACGCCTGGGTCGACTGGAGCGCGGACGAATACTGCCCGCAGGCCGATGTCAGCCAAGACACCGAGACCGAGCACGACTGGACCCCGCTGTGCAGCATCTACGACGACGTCTCCCAGCGGCTGTAAGGTGCTCACCCCTCCGGGACACACTTGCCGTTCGGGCAAGTGTTGATCCCCGCCAGGCGGTACAGCGGGCAGAAGCCGAACACGCCGGTCACCAACGGGATCAACCCGATGAAGCCCCAGGCGGTCTTCGGCCCGATGAACACCAGCAACATGAGCACGGCGCCGAGCACCACGCGAATCACACGATCGGCGCTTCCTTCGTTGGCGAGTTTCTGAAGTGCAGTCATTTCATACCTCCACGGTCCTGGCGTTGAATAAGTAAACGTTTCGTTACCCCTCACCCGCTTACCATTGCGAACGGCGTGCCAACTCGCCTAGGCGCGTCGGATCGCTGCGAGAAGGCCGTCTCGCGGCGATCGTTGTCGACACGGCAGCGAAATGTTTGCGTCGAGCAACATCCACAGCCCAAGTTTTGCGCGTATCCAACGACGCCAGGGACGGCGTCGCTCCAAATAGGGGGCGCCGTCCTTGGAGCAACGGCCTTTGCGCCGTCCTTGGAGCAACGGCCTCCGCGCCGTCCTTGGAGCGACGGCCTCCGCGCCGTCCTGGGAGCGACGGCCTCCGCGCCGTCGAGTGCGGCGCCGTCGAGTGCCAAGCACCAATTTCTTTCACAAACCACGCCGGGGCCGATATGATCGGGGTTGGTCCTCGAGTTGTAGGAGACGTGCGCCATCGAAATCACGTGCCCCGGTTGTAAGAAGCGATTCCGGCTCAGGCCGGCCCCGGGGCAAGCTCTGCCCGACGAGATCCCCTGCCCGCGCTGCCAGGAGACCATCGCCGTGCCCAAGGGCGACCGCGGCTGGAAGCGCACCGAGATCTCGACCATCTTCGAGCACCCCAACGCGCCCCGGCGCCCCGAAGATCACCCGCGCCGTGCGGGCGGCGAGGGCGCGGCCGAGGAATCCAAGCGCGTGTTTCGCGACGTCACGAGCGTGGGCCGCCCCACCCTCGCGCTGGGCCCCAACGCCCCCGACGAGCCCGACGACGCCGAACCGACGGGCGCGCTCGACGAGCCCACCGCGCCGCGCGACGACTCGCTGCTGTCGCGGCTCAAGCGACTCGAGCCGGGCCGGCTGCGCGCGCCCGCCGACGAGCCCGACGAACCCGACACGCTCGAACGCCACGAGCAGGCGCTCGAGGAGGCGCTCGATCAGGACTTGCTGACGATTGCGGATGAGGTGGCGGGGGCCGTCGGGGATACGGCGGAGTTGGTCTTTCCGGAGCCGGAGCCGGTCGCGGTGCCGGAGCCGGAGCCGGTCGCGGTGCCGGAGCCGGTCGCGGTGCCGGAGCCGGAGCCGGAGCCGGTCGCGGTGCCGGAGCCGGAGCCGGAGCCGGTCGCGGTGCCGGAGCCGGTCGCGGTGCCGGTGCCGGAGCCGGTCGCGGTGCCGGAGCCGGTCGCGGTGCCGGAGCCGGAGCCGGTCGCGGAACCGGAACCGGAACCGGAGCCGGAGCCGGTGCCGCTCACCGCGGCGGATGACGAGGGCCCGTGGCCCATTCGCGTGGACAACGTCGTCTTCGACCCGGTCGACGAGGCCGGCCTCGCTGCGCTGCTCAAAAGCGGCGTGTGGCTCGCCGTCATCGAGTTGGGGACGGCCGGGGGGCAGTGGATGTCCCTCGAGCAACACCCGGCCTATCCGCGAGTGCGCGAGCGCCTGCTGCGCCAGACGCAGGAGGTGGTCCAGAAGATCACCACCGGCGAGTGGCAGCGCGAGCCGGCGCCGCCCCAGGCGCCGGAAGCGCCTGCGAAGATCCCTGCGAGGCCGGCGGCGCCGCCGACGCAGACGCCGGTGTGGCTGTCCTGGCTGTTGACGGTGCTCGGCGGGGTCGCCATGGGCACGGTCGCGCTGGCCATCGTCATCCCGCTGCTCGGCAAGCCGCACCAGGCCGGGCGCGCGGCGCAGGCCGACAAGCCCCACCCGGTGCTGGCGGTGCCGCCGCCGTCGGAGCCCTTCGGGGCCGACCTGCGCAAAGCCATCGCCCGCGCCAACAAGATCGTGGCGCGCGCCCACCGCGCCGACACCTTCGCCCGCGCGCTCGTCGACGCCGGCCACCCCGACATCGCCCGAAAAGTCGCGCTTCGCGCGATGGTCGACCGCGGCGTCAAGCCCAGGCTCGCCAGGGTGTTCAATGACGCCATCGCCGCCGACGCCTCGCTGCACCCCGACCTGGTCACCATCGGCGTCGACGACAGCGCCAAGGTCCACGCCATCCACGCGCTGGGCGGCGGCCACTCCATCTCGCTGCGCATGACCTACGCCGGAAAGAATGTGTATGCGTTCAAGCCCGCTCAGGACGAGTGGGGCAACGGCTGGCGCGCGGAGGTCGCCGCCTACCGGTTCTGCGAGAATCGTGCCCTGCCAGTTCGAGGTGCCCCGAAACCGCGCCGCCCGCATCAGCAAGCCGCGCTTCCAGACCCTGTACAGCCGCATCGGCGGCGACTGGCAAACGAGCTACGCCCAGCGCTTCGGCGGGCTTCACTGGGTCGACGAGAAGGGCCCCGACGGCGCCGTGCACCCGTACCTATACGGCACCCTCAAGGATTGGGTGCCCCACTTCGTCGACTGGCCCATCGAGTACACCCAGGTCTGGCAGAACTGGCTGGA
This sequence comes from uncultured delta proteobacterium, assembly GCA_963697525.1. GTDB lineage: Bacteria > Myxococcota_A > Bradymonadia > Bradymonadales > Bradymonadaceae > Bradymonas. Next base: position 2,366,787 of record OY969087.1, on the reverse strand, counting down.
CGTGCGCTTCCACCCGGCCATTTTGGACACGCCCTACAAAGAGGCGCTGGACCCGTTCAAGACCCTCGGCGGCGGCGCGTTCTACACCAAGCTCATCGACAACCAGGGCGACGCCACGCTGCGCGACGTCGCTCGCCAACTCTCCTCGATTCTGGTCTTCGATTACCTGACCCAGAACTGGGACCGGTTCAGCTCCACCGAGAAATACTACGGCGTCAACAACCAATACGCCGACGGCCGGTTCATCTCGCTGGACAACGGCGCGGCGTTCTACGACGAGTCCATGGAGAGCCAGGTCCGCCCGCGCTTCGAGAAGACGACGCGGTTTAGCCGCTCGATGATCACCGCCGTGCGCGCCCTCGACCCCGAGGCGGTCAACCCGGTGCTCTTCCCCCACCCCGACGCCATCGACAAGCGGCGCTTGAAGCTATTCTGGCAGCAGCGCGACAAGCTGCTCACGCGCGTCGACAAGCTCGTCGCGAAGTACGGCGAAAAGCGCGTCTACGAATTTCGCTGAGGGTCGAGAAAGAGAACGCCCTGCAGGCAAGCAACGCCCGCTATTTTTGTGCTTACTATTGCAGGGCGGACGATTCGCAGCGTTTGCGCGTGACGTGCGTTCGGGCAATTAGCCACGTGGCTTACCTGCAACCCGACCGCCTCGCGCAAACGTGACTGTTCGTCCGCCCTGAAATGGTAATTCCACCTCAATAGCGGGCGTGTGCGCCCTGCAAGGCCGTGTCGTCGGAGAGAACGCCCTGCAGGCAAGCAACTCCTGTTGCTAACTGGCGGCGGATTTGGCATTTGGTGACTCGACCACGGAAGGTAGCACTCGGCGAACGGCGCCTCGTGCAACCCTCCGCTACAGAGGCCGCGCAAACGGCGCGCGGCGCGCTTCGCCTGGAGACGCTGATTTCGCGTCAACCCCTGAACCCCTGAACCCCTGGACCCCCGGACCCCTGACCCATGTGGCATGCCCATCCCACCGAAATTCGCTACCTCGAAGACGAGGACACCCTGCATATCGAGTTCAGCGACGGCGAGTCGTTCGACTATGACACGGTGATCCTGCGCGGCTACTGTCCCTGCGCGCACTGTCAGGGCCACGGGGCGCGTCCGCTCAAGTGGAACGCGCCCACCTTCCGCCGTCAGATCGTCGTCGACGACGTCTCTCAGGTGGGGAGCTATGCCGCCTGCATCGCCTGGGCCGACGGGCACAATACGGGCGTGTACTCGTTCGAGTTTTTGCGCGAGATCGTGGAGAAACCCGAGGAGATCTTCGCGGATTATCCGCCGGAATTCGAGAAGGATTGGTGAGAAGTCATCGGATCAACGGCACCGCCACCGGAATCTCTCGATTCACGTGCTCGAAGGCCGCCCGGCCCGTCGATTTGAGCGTGCGGTCGAGCCCCCTCGCCGGGTCCTGGATGCGGATCTCCACATCCGATAACTTACTGTTATAGCACCACAAATGAGATCCGTCGGTGTCGGCATACTCGACCAGGGCGACGTTCATTGGCGAGCGCGCCTCTCCGGTGAGCGTGACCCCGTCGTTTTGGGCATGGAAGACCCAATGGTCGCGGGAGTACTCGCTGTGGTTGAGCAGCAGACCGGTGGGGTTTCGGAAGCTGTACTGCCGGCCGTCGACCCACGCCACGAACGCGCTGAGCTTGGGCGTGACGCGGCCACCCAGCAGCGCGCGCACCGACAGCCCCTCGAAGGCGGCGTCGGGATCGTCGTCGAAGCAGTTGCAGTGGCTCCACGCCCAACTGTGGCCGATGATGCGCTTGCCCTGGATGTGGCCGACCATGCCGGGCACGCCATCGAGCTGGAAGCGCCGGTTGCCGCAGCTAATCGCGCCGCTGACGTGTAGGTCGAGTAAGCAGTCGTCATAGGTGCTCTTGGCGAGGCCCAATCTTTCGAGCACGTGGGGCATGTAGCTGAAGCGCCGCCCGCTGTCCTGCCAGCTCAACTCCCAGCCGATGTCCCCGGCGCTTCCGACGGCACCGCGCTCGTCCAGGCGGAGGTCCTCGGCGAGGTCAAACGCCACCCCGTCGCCCGGACGGCGCAGCTCGCCGAGCTCGAAGTCGTCCTTGGCCCCCACACACGCGTCGCCGTCGAAGAAGATCGCCCAGGTCGACGCCTCGCTCACGGCCCCGTCGAGCGTGGTGTAGCGAAACCACAACGCGCGCCCGGGGGCGATGTCGACCTTGCCGTACCAGACCTCGTAGTGGGGCCCGCGGCCCTTGTAACGCGGGGCGAAACCGGGAATCATCTCACTCATCGGCTAATCTCGACTGGAAATCTCGCGCCATTCGTGGTTTAACGTTGCGCAGTAGTTAGTGAGTGCTTACATACATGATATGGACGAACCTTAGCAACCGGCTAGATCATGACTGAGAGACTGAACCTCGTGACCGGCGCCACCGGCTTTACCGGCTCGTATGTCGTGCGCGACCTGTTGGCCAAGGGCCAGAAGGTCGTGGCCACCGACCTCCCCCAGGCCTTCGAAGACCAGGACCACCTGGACGTGCTTCGAAGCTACGGGGTCGACTTCGACCATCCGGATGTCGAGGTCGTGCCCGCCGACCTGCTCGACAAGACGACCCTCGAGCCGCTCTTCGACCGGGACATCACCCATATCTTCCACGTCGCCTCACTATACGACTACAGCGCCTCGTTGGACATCCTGCGCAAGGTCAACGTCGACGGCACGCGCAACTTTTTGGACTTCGCCGTCGAATTGGACACCCTGGAGCGCTTTGTCCACTGGAGCACCTGCGGAGTGTTCGGAAAGCCGTACACCGCCGCCGACGGCCACAACGGCCACAAGGTCAACGTGCCGTTCGACGAGCACTCGCCGTCGCCCAAGACGATGCCCTACGGCACCAAGCAGCCCGAGAATACCCATCTGGTCAACGACTACTCGATCTCGAAGTGGGAACAGGAGCAGATGGTGTGGAAGGAGCACCGCGACAATGGGCTTCCGGTGACGGTGGTGCGCCCGGCACCGATCTACGGGCCCGGCAGCGACTACGGCCACGGCGGCATCATCCTGGCCATCGCGCAAGGGTGGGTGCCGGGCATCCCCGCCGACGCCAAAAACTACATCACCACCTCGGTGCACGTCGAAGACATCGCCGGCTTCGCCGTCTACATCGCCGACCAGGAGGGCACCATCGGCGAGGACTACAACGTGGTGGACAATAGCATCATCAGCTACCACGAGTTCTTGCACTATATCGCGCTTCTGACCGGGCGCTCGCTCAAAGACATCCCCCTGCTCAAGCTCAAGAGCCTGCACCCGTTGCTCGAGAAGTTGGCCTACGGCTGGACCTGGCTCGAGCGCGCCTTCAGCGTGCCGCGCATCCGCGTCTTCGAAATTCAGTCGGCCACCTACATCAGCTCGAGCTACTGGCTGAGCAACCGCAAGAGCCTGGAGGCCGGCTACGAGTACAAATACCCGGACGTGCACGAGGGGCTCAAAGATACGGTGGCCTGGTTCCGCGAGATGGGCTGGCTAACCGACCCGTCGCGCACCATGGTGGTGAGCCCGGGCGGCTCGAAGGCGAGCAAGTTGAGCGCGTGAGCTAATCGCGCCCGTGAAATCCCTTCATCAGGCGCGACACGCCCAGCTTGTCCGACAACAGGTCGACCACCGGATTGGGCAACAACTGGCGCAGCAGCGGGGTGACCTTGACCACCCACGGCTCGCGCACGTGCAGCCGGTTGTGCTGGACGGCCTCGATGACGCGCTCGGCGACGAAGTCGGGCTCGAGGATGGGCGACAAGACGGGGGCGTTGGCCCCGTCGAACATGCCGGTGTTGACCAGGCTGGGGCAGACGATGCTGATGTGGATATGGTCGATGGCCTGGGCGCGAAGCTCCTGGCGCAGCGCCTCCGACAGCCCGATGACGAACCACTTGCTGGCACAATAGACCGCCTGGTCGGGCACGCCCATCAACCCGGCGGCGCTGGCCATCTGCACCAGGTGGCACTCGCGGCCGGCCTTCAGGTCGGGCCAGAACTCCTTGGTCATCCAATGCACGGCGTCGACGTTGACGCGAAGCATCATGTCGTCGAGCTCGGGGGCGACGTCTTCGTAGTGACCCCCGGCGACCACCCCGGCGTTGTTGACCAAGATGTCGGTTCGGCCCATGCGCTCGAGCACCTCGTCGTGCAACGCGACGATATGCTCGCGCTCGGACAAGTCGCAGACGAACGCTTGCACGTCGAGGCCGTCGCTTCGCAGCGCCTCGCAGGTCTCCTGAAGCGCGTCCTCGTTGATGTCCACCATCGCCACGGTCGCCCCGCGCAGGGCGAATTGTTCGGCCATCTTCTGGCCCATGCCCATCGCCGCGCCGGTGACCACCACGCGCTTATTTCGTATCTCGGTCATCGCTGCTCCCTGTTGTTAGAATTGTACGACAGGGATAAGTTAGTAAACACACACTTACTTGGAAAGCTCCATCTCACACCTCCACCACGATCAGCCGATCCCCCTCGCCGGGCACGAACGCCGCGTCGCGCCGCGGGTTCATATGCACCCCCTGTGCAAACGATGCGCGCGGCGCGGCCAATTTGTAGCCGATGGCCACCCGACCACAGCGCAGGCAGGCCTCCTGGCATTGATCGAAGGTGACCTGGGGGTCGTCGCTCAGATCGAGGACGTCCTGGAAGCTTCGAAAGCTGATCTCAGAGCCGCGGAAGGTAAATAGCTCCTCGTAGACCCAGGCGAGCGCGCGGCGCACGGCGACCTGGGAGAGCAAGTGGCTGACGATCTCCTGGGTGATGAGGATATCGGCCGGCCGGCTCAACCGCAGCAGGGGCTGGTTGTCCTCGTCGTTGAGTTCGGCCAAAAAGGCGATGTCGTGGTCGGGCTCGACCTGCTTGAGGTAGCGGTCGAAGAGGACGAACGCCATGACCGTCTCGGCGTCGGAGAGCAGCGGATTCTTGATGAACTCCGGGCTCAACAGCGCGATATTGTCGAAATCCTCGGCGCGGACCTGGCGCACCTCCTCGATGGAGTTGAGCCCGGACTGCACCACGCTGATCTCGATATTGTCGAAGCGTCGGGCGGCCACGCGAAGTTGGCTGTCGACCTCGTGGGGCTCAAGCTCGGTGACCAGGGTGATCTCGAAGGCGTCCTGGTGGTAGGAGCCGATCTCCTCGATCAACGGGCGCACCAGGTTGCTCCACCCCACCAGCAGGATGCGGCGCGGCCCGCGCGAGTCGGGCTTGCCGCCGTCGGCGAGCAGCCCAGCGCAGGGCACGGTCTCCAGGCGCGGCTGCAGGCGCGCGGCGCGCTTGGGGTCGTAGCAGTCGGCGATGCTCTCGATGGAGGGGGCCACACAGATGAGCTCGTCGTCGCCGGCGACGGGCTCGTCGAGCTGCATCAGGCGCAGCCTGTCCTCCTTGCTGAACTGGCTGCGCGCGCTCTTGAGAAACCCGATGGGGATGGCGCGCTCGAGGTTATGCGCGATCTGGCGGATGGTCTGGCCACCCGCGCCCAGCTCCGCGGCGCGGATCAGGTGCAGTGACTCGCCGTACATATCCGTCAGAAGGTGCAGGTAGACCTGCGACAGGCCCGGGTGGCGCAGCGACTGGCACAGAAGCCGGCTCATGAACTCGGCGCCGGCGATGGCCTCGGTGCGGTGCCAGCCGACGGACTCGGCCAGGATCTTGTTGGCGGGCACGGCGATGTCCAACACCACGTTGGGAAGCTTGTGGTCGGGCACCTGCGTGGCCTGCGCGCGCAGGCTCATCAGGATCTTGACCAGCGTCATGTCCGAGAAGTGCCGCGGCACGGTCGAGGAGGCCTGCGACAGCAAGATGATCGAGGAGGCCCGCGAAAAATCGACCCGCTCGAGGCTCTCGGCCTCCAGGGGGTTGCCCGAGCGCAGCAGGATGCGCGCCTCGTCGCGAAGCTCCTCGGGCAGCTTGTCGCGAAGCTCGGCCAGCAGGTCCGGGCGAAACTCCTTGACCAACACCACGATCGCCGGCATGCGCACCCGCCCAAGCTGGGTGGTCACCCGCTCCTTGGCCCGCACGAGCTCCTCGACGATGGCGTGCAGGCGCTGGTGCCAGCCGATGATCAGGATATGCTCCTTCTCGAAGATCTTGGAGCGCCCCGAGGCCAGGTGGGACATGAACCGGCTCAGGCCGTTGGTCAAAATGGCGATGAGCGCGCCGGTGAAGATGACGAAGCCCATCATTGTCAGCACGGTCGAGACCGTGCGCGGCAACGCGCCGGTATCGCTGCCCAGGTAGCCCGAGTCGGTCAGCCGCAAAAACGCCCACCACACCGCCTGGGAGAAGTCGTTGAACTGCGGGCTGAACGCGAAGACCACCCAGCCACCGAAGACCGACACGGCCACCACCACCAGCAACGCCGCGACCACCTGGTAGGGCGTGCCGCGCAAGATCCACGACTCCACGAAGTAGTAGATGCGGTTGAACAGGCGTTTCATGACGGCTCGGCAGTCGCGAAAGGGGTGCGCCTATAGAAGTGGCATTCCCGGCGTGCGTGGTCAACTTTTTGGGGGGCAGGTACGCCTGCCCATACTTGAGGCGAATCACGCGACCACGATCTCAATTCGAGGACGAAGAATGGCGACCAAAGAGGAATTCATCGACGCGCTCAACGAGGCTCTTTCCTGGGAGTTGGCAGGGATCATCCAATATATGCAGCACGCGGTGATGGTGACCGGCCCGCTGCGCGAGAGTTTGATGGAGTTTTTCCACGATGGCAGCGAGGAGGCGCGCGACCACGCCGAGGCGGTTGGTGAGCGCATCGCCGCGCTGGGCGGGATTCCCAGCGTCGAGCCGGCGCGCATCCGCCAGGCGGCCGACGTCGATGGGATGTTGGAGGCGGCGCTGGCGCTCGAACAAGACGCCCTGGCCACCTGGGAGGCGGCCCACGCCCTGTCCGACGCGGTCGCGCCGGGCTACAAATTCTGGCTCGAGGAGCATATCGCCGAGGAGCAGGAGCACGTCGACGGGCTGCGCAAGATGACCCGCCAGGTCACCTTTTCCCAGTCGGATCTTTCAGGCGCGCGCCAAAGCGGTTGAGCGCGGCTACTCCCCGGTCGCCCGGGGTTGGCGGGTGCGCAGGCGTCGCGGCCTGCGTGCCCAGCCGATGAACACCAGCAGGCTCAACATCAGCGCCGGCACGATCGCCAACAGCGCCTGACCGAGCACCAGGTGGGTGTAGATCGCCCCGCACATGATCGCGGCCAGCACGAGCGCCGAGTAAAACGCGGTGCTCGGCACGATGAGGAATACCGCCGCGACCACCTCGGTGATGCCGACGACGGTCTCGAACCAGAACGGGTAGCCCCAGTTTTTGAAGCGCTCGACAAAAAAGCCCACCCCGCCGAGCATGGGCACGGCGGCGGCGATGAAGATCACCGAGGTGAACAGGGTCGCCGCCCACACGGCGACGACCTTCAGGGAGCGGTCGTGAATTGGTTTTGGGCGATGAATCAGGTCCGAAGGTGGCGAATCCATAGCAGCCTCCCGCACATCGAAGAAATCGCCAACGAACGTCACCGTCTTTCCCCACCTGAATAATCAACGCGACGGCGTCCAATTCAATCGCGGCCCGCTCATAGCGCGCGCAACTCGATTTGCAGCAGCAAATCCTTGTCGCCCTGGCCCAGCGACACGGCGAAATCGACCGCCTGCGCCTCGTCGGCCAGCGCGGCCTCGACCAGGCCGGAGATCCGGGCGGCCAGGGCCTCCCCGGCGTCGCGGTCGCGCTTGGCCCCGCGAAGCGCCACGTAGATCATGCCGGCCTCGCCGGCGTCGGCGCGCACGGCGTGGCCCTGGAAGGAAGCGACGTCGCCGCGCATCCGGGCGACGATGGCTTGGGCGAGTTCATCGAGGTGTGTTTGGTCGCTCATGGGTCACCAATAACGAAGTTTGGTGTACCAGCGCAAGACGCCTACCCCCGACACGCCCGGCGCAAGCTCTTGCCGTCCTTGGTCACCTTGGTCTTGTCCTCGATCTTGATCGACGAGCATTTGCTGCTGCGGATCTTCGCGCCCGGCTCGATGTGCATGCCGGCGGCGCCGCTGTGGCGGCTGGTCACGTCGTTGAGGGTGGCCGAGACCAGCCCGAAATAGTCGTCGAGCATCAGGTTGGCGGGCTCGGCGCCCTTGAAGGTGCGCGGGGCGCCGCCGTATTCGATGACGACGTGCTCGAAGACGTTCTCCACACTGGAGGTGTCGATGAGGTCGATCCCCTTCCAGAAGCCCGGCTTGGGGTGCTCGCCGGTGAAGACGATGGGCTTGTCGGCGGTGCCACGGGCGGTGATGCGCGCCCGGTAGACCGACAGCCCCGCCCCCTCGGCGAAGGCCAGCGTGGTGCCCGCGGCGAGCGTCAGGTGGGAGTCGTCGCGCACCAGGATATCGCCCTTGGCCAGGTAGCGCGCGTCGATCGCCGGCCAACTCGCCTCCACCCCGTCGAGGTGGGCGCCCATGACCTCGACGGTGCCCTGTGTGGGCTTGCCGTCGTTGGTCTTGCCGGCGTAGTCACTCTGGGAGTCCAGCGCCGAGACCACCGCCGGGTGCAGCAGCGCGGCGGCGCGCTTGTTGTCGACGAGTTTGTTGTTACCGAAGTCCAGGTCGACCTTCTCCTCGGCGTACAGCCCGTAATTGCCGCTGTGGGACAGCTCGGAGTTGTTGAGCTTGACGCGCACCTTGCCGTAGTAGTCGTCGAGCATCAGGTCGGCGGGCTTGACGCCCTTGTACGTCGGACTCGCCCCGCCGTAGCGGATGGCGACGTGTTCGAGCACGTTGTCGACGCTGTTGCTGTCGACGTAGCGAATCCCCCGCCAGAAGCCGGGCACCTTTTGCCGGGCGGTGAACACCACCGGCGCGCCTTTTTTGCCACGGGCGGCAAAGCGCGAGCGAAACACCGAGATGCCGGTGTTCTCGTCGAATTGGAACACCGCCCCCGGCCCCACCTCCACATAGGAGTTGCCCGTCAGGCTGATATTGCCGGTGACCACATACGGGACCTTCAGCCCCGGCCAGTGCAGGTTTTGCTGGTCGAAGCTCGCCCCCGCCAGCATCACCACGTCATTTTGATTGCCGTCGAACTTGCTGTCGGCGTCGATCTGGTCGAGGAAGACCGGGTCCAGGTACGCCGCCCCCTTGGCGTTCTGGGTGAGTACGTTCTTGGAAAAATGGGACTGCGCCCCGGCCTCGGCGTACAGCCCGTAGCCGCCGCTGTGGCGCAGGGTGACGCCTTTGATGGTCACGTTGACCTTGCCGTAGTAGTCGTCGAGCATCAGGTCGGCCGGTTTGACGCCCTTATAACCCGGCGTCGAACCGCCGTACTCGATGACGACGTGCTCGAGCGCGTTGTCCGAGCTGGTCGTATTCATGAACCGCACCCCCGACCACGCCCCCGGTGTCGCGCGCTGGGAGGTAAAGACGATGGGCTTTTTCGGGGTGCCCCGCGCGGTGAGCACGCCCTCGTGGACGGTCAGCCCGGTGTCGTCGGCGAAGACCATCTTGACGCCCGGGTCGATCGTCAGATGCACGTCGGTGCCCACGGTGAGCTGCTCGGGCACCATATAGCACAGCCCCGGCGCGGCCTTCAGGTGCATGCTCTTATGCAGCATGCGGTTGGTCAGCGTGCGCGTGTTGCGGCAGTCGGCCACCGCCTTATTCTGGTCGGCGTCGCTGTTTTGCTGTCCCCAGCAACCCGAGAGCACCAGCACGCCCAGCGTCGCGATCGCCATATATCGTCGCCATATCTTCATCACAGACCTCCATCACAAACGAGTGACTATTCGGAAGTTCAAACCCGCGCTGCAGGCGCCACAGGCGCCCATTCACAGCCGGAATTCATAGCCCACCAACGCCTCCGTCTGGTCATACGTCTGCCAATTGGCCTGGTCGTTGCGCTGGGTGACGCTGATCATCAGCCGGTGGTTGGGCGTGAGCATGTAGCGAAACCCCAGGGTGACCAGCCAGTGCGACTGGGCGTTGATATTCCGCGGCTCCAGATAGTCGCTTTTGTCCCCCAGCCCGCCGCCGACGTAAAATTGGGTCAGGTTGGTAAAGAAGTAGAACATGCGCCCAAACCCCGACTGCGCGATGCCGTTTTGGTCGGGCGCGAACGTCATAAAATAGCGGAACTCGAACATAAACGGCTTGAAGTACAGCTCCAGGTTGGGGTTGATGACCTCGTTGGGCTCGCCGGGAAATTGGATGTGCCAGTAGCGCGCCGACAGCTTGAAGTATTTGAACTCCCAGCCGGGCTCGACAAAGCCGTTCCACTGCGGCGAGAAGGTGGCGTTGGGGCTGAAGCCGCCGCCGACCTTCAGGTCGAGGCCGATGTCGCTGAACTGGTAGGCGCCGTAGCCGTTGAAACGCCAGTCGGCGTCGCGGTGGTCGAAAAACGGCCGGTGCATCCACTCCCAGGTGCCCATCAGGGTGATATTTTTGTTGACCTCGCTGCCCACCGCCCCGCGCACCCGCCAGCCGTCGAGGCGCTGGACGACGCGGCTGTAGCCGTAGAACACGTTGGCGTACAGCTTGGGGTAGGCCATCTGGGCGAAGGAATCGCGCGCCTTGCAGGCGTTGGTCGCCTTGGGGGCGATGTCGCAGGACTTGCGCAGGTCGGCCAGAGCCTTGGAGTTTTGGCCCATCCCCCGGTAGGCCATGGCCCGCTTGAACAGCACGATGGGGTTGTCGTGGTCGACCTGGTCGTAGCGGTTGTACCACTTGACGGCGTCCTCGAAGTGGTTGCTCCACAGGAGCACGTCGCCGCGCAGCCGCATCGCCTCGGGGCGCTGGTAGACCTTGGCGGGCAGCTTACCGAGCAGCGCCAGGGCGTCGTCGGCGTGGCCGGTCCAGGCCAGCAGCCGGGCCTTGAGCAGCTTCAAGTCGACGTCGTCGCTGTACTTCGTCAGCGCCTTGTTGACCCACTGCAGCGCCTCCTCGGGCTTGTTGCGCGCGGCCAGCGCCCGGGCCAACTCCACCCAGGCGTCGGCGTTTCCCACCTCCGTCTTGGTGCACTGGCGCGCGGTCTGCTCGGCCTCCTTGAAGCGGCGCTGCATGCGCAGGTGGCGCGCCTTGGCGGCGCATTGCGCCCAGCCCGCCGCCGGCACGGACACCAGCACGGCCCAAACGGTCATGACTATTGCAAACCATCGCATCACATTCCCCCTTGCGGAGACATCGACACCGGCCGCCCCTCGCGGCAGCTCAGCCGGTGGAATCCATACGTCCGGAGTCAAAAAGCGGCGCGGTCATCCCGGTGGCCATCTCGCGGTCGAGAAATAAGAACCACAGCGTGGAGGCGGCCGCCGGGCGCGTCGAAAAGCCGCGCACCTTTACGTTCGAGTAGGCCAGCCCGGCCTGGCCCTGGCAGCTCAGCCGAATGCCGGTGGCGAGCACGCGCCGGGCGGTCGCCTCGTCGCCCAGCCGATGGGCGGCCAGCCCCATGCCCATGGTCCCCTCCACGAAGATATGACCCGGGTGCGCCGTCGGGTCGTAGCCGTCGATATCGTCCTCGTAGGGGCGAAAGCCGAACAGTCCGGCCTTATCGGTGGCGAAGGTGCGCCGGGTATACGCGTAGCTTCGCTGGGCCCGAGCGCGCTCGCCGAGCGACCACAGCCACAGCGCCCCCCAGGCGCCGGCGGCGTCCAGCGCGCGCTTGTGGTCGACGTGCTCGGCGGTGGCGGCCACCCCAAAGCGGCCCTGGTCGTCGAGCCACAACACCTCGAGCATGCGCTCGGCCATGCGCTCGGCGGTCATGGCGTCGTAGCGCGCCAGCACCTCGTAGGCGTCGAATTGGTGTTCGGCGACCGCGTAGCCCAGCGGCGCGCCGGCGGGGGCGTCGGCGGGCAAATTCGGCGAGCCCGTGCCCGCCGAGACCAGCCCGCGGGCCCGGCCCTCGCCCAGGCGAAGCTCGCGCAAGTAGGTGGCCGCGCGCTGGGCGGCGCGCACCGCCAGCGGCTCGCTGAAGCGCTCGCCGTAGTAGCCCAGCGCGTGGGCCGCCCAGGCGACCGTGCCGCTGCGCACGTAGCTCGCGTCATAGCCCCCCTGGGGGCCGGTGGCGAAGCTAAAGCCCCAGCTGCCGTCGGCCTTCTGCAGGTACATCAACGTCTCGGCCAGCCCGGCGGCGCGGCGCTTCTGGCCGTTCCAGGCGAACCACAACAAGGCCAGGGCGTCGTCGTACACGAAGCTTCGCCGGGCCATCGGCCCCTGCGCCCGCGGGTAAGAGACGATCGCCAGCGCCGGCGAGCGCCCCAGGGTGGCCGGGGCGTATTCGACCAGGTCGAGCCAACGCTCGGCGCGCTGGCGGGCGGCCTCGCGAGCGTGTTCCACGGTGGCCTCCTCGGAGGTGTGGGGGCCGACGCCCGAGCAGGCCGGCGGCTGGGCGCTGCCTGCGTCGGTGGCGGGCTCGGCGTGACATCCCACGGCCGCCAGGCCGACCACGAGCGCCAGCCCCACCACGCACAGGCTATGTGGGCTGAGCGGTGCCATGCTCACTCCCCGGCGTCGGCGGCCGCCGGCAGCGGCGGCAGCGTCGACTCGCTGTCGGAGGGCTGCTCGTCGTCCTCGCCGGTGTCCGGGTGGCGCTCGAAGCCCTTGCGGGTCATCTTGCCCCAGGACTTCTCGCCGACCAGGTATTTGAGCAGCCCGCGGATGCGAAACCACAGGGTCAACTGCCGGTAGCCCAGGTTCTCGAAGACCGCCGCCGCCAGAAGCTTGAGCCGGGGCACCACGCCCTTGAACAGGTTGAACCCCCAACTGTCGATGAGCAGCGCCTGGATGGACATCAGCGCGCCCAGCCAGAAGGCGACCACCAAAAACAGCACCGCGAATTTGACGTCCACGAACCCGAAGACCAGTCCGGCGACGAACCAGAAGTAGCCGAACATCTCGATGACCGGGCCGAACAGCTCGAACATCAGGTAGGCCGGAAACACCAGCGTGCCCACCGGGCCGAATTTGGGGTTGAGCAACATCGCCTTGTGCCGCCACATCGCGTCGGCCATGCCCCGGTGCCAGCGGTCGCGCTGGTTGCTCAGAAGTTCGAGACTCTCGGGGGCCTCGGTGTAGGCGATGGGGTCGGAGATGTGGATGACCTGGCGGGGCGGGTCTTCGCGCTTGACGTGGCGCTGCAGCTTGACCACCAGCTCCATGTCCTCGCCGACCGAATCGGTCTCGTAGCCGCCCACCTCCACGACGGCCTCGCGGCTGAACAGGCCGAAGGCGCCGCTGATGATCAGGTTGCCGCCCATGCGGTTCAGCCCCATACGCCCGAACAAAAAGCCGCGCAGGTACTCGATGATCTGGAAGCGCGCCAGCCAGGAGTCGGGCACGTCGACTTGCTGGAGCACCCCGTGGTTGAACTTGCAGCCGTTGGCCAGGCGCACCGTGCCGCCCACGGCGACCACGCCCTGGGGGTCGTACAAATACGGCTCGACCATGCGCAACAGCGCCTTGCGGGTGACGATGGTGTCGGCGTCGGCGCAGCAGATCAGCGGGTAGCGCGCCACGTTGATGCCCACGTTGAGGGCGTCGGCCTTGCCGCCGTTTTCCTTGTCGACCACGTACAGCCGGGCGTCCTTGCGCGACTGGTAGATCTCGCGCACCGGCTGGGTCTCCAACTGGCGGCGCACGATCAGATCGACGGGCTCGAGATCGAACTCGTCGAACAACCTTTGCAGCGTCTCGTCGGTGCTGCCGTCGTTGACGACGATGACCTGATGCTGGGGATACTCCAACTGCAAGAAGGCGCGCACCGAGTCGACGATGGTGGCCGCCTCGTTGAAGGCGGGCGCCAAAATGGAGATCGGCGGCGTGCTCGTCTGGGCGAGCACCGAGGCGTCCAGTTCGGGCAACTGGGAGGCCTTGCGCCGGGCGATCTCGAAGATCGAGAAGAAAATCAACAGACCATAAAACGAGTTCAGCCCGATGAAGTAGCATAGAACAAAGACATCGACCCATTGTCTCATGCCAGAGCACCTCGCGTCTCGAGGATCAGTCGGTTTCGCTGCAATTCCTGGCCGGCGGATTCGGCCGCGTAGCGATCGTCGGAGTGGTCGGCGACGTGCTGCAGACGATCGAGGCCTTGCTGGCCGATCTTGCGCAGCGCGATGGCGGCGTCCTGGCGCACCCAGAAGGCGCGGTCTTTGAGGGCCTCGGCCAGCGGCTCGACGGCGGCGGCTTCGCGGCGCTGACCCAGCGCCTTGGCCGCCCGGGCGCGCACCTGCCAGGCGTCATCTTTCAAGCAGCCGAGCAGCAGCTCGACGGCGTCGCCCTCGGGCAGCGCAGCGGCGGCGGCACACGCCCCGATGCGCACCTCCATATCCTCGCTTTGGGCGGCCTGCGACAGCGCGCCGAGCACCTCGCTCAGCCCCTTGTCGGCGGCCACCGTCAGCAGGATGCGGCGCACCCGCGCGGAATCGAATTGGCGCCAGCGCGTAAACACGTAGCGAAGCTGGTCGGTGCTCAGCGCGTCGAGCACGGCGTGGACCGGTTCTTCCATCATCTGGGTGCGCAGATCCAGGCCCTGCAACACCTGAACGATGTCCTCGGGCTGGCCCACGCGCGCCAGGGTCTGGGCGGCCAGGATGCGCGACAGGTAGTCGGCGTCGGCGTGCTCCAGGAGCACCTCGCGGTCGGCGGGGGTGGCCACGACGTACAGCCGGCGCATCGCCTCCAGGCGCTTGCGCTCGGACAACGAGCGCACCTGCTGGTGGTCGTCGTCGGCGTAGCCGAAGTCGTGGTACAGCCCCACGAGCGTGTCGTGGGCGCGTCCCCGGGTTTGTAAGAGGTAGTCGGCGACGAAGTCGCGCACGAAGTCGCGGCGAAACCCGCCGGCGCGCTCCATCCACTGGCGAAGCTTGGCCTCGTCGCCCAGGGCGTCGAAAAACGGCGCCTCCATGGCGTCCAAAAAACGCTTGTGGGCGTACTCCTGGGCCAATTGGCGAGCCGATTGTACCCACAGCCAGCCGATGAGGCCGGCCACCAGCACCAGCTCGACGCCGATGGCGATCATTAACCCCCGATAAAGTGGATTAGCCCATAATACACGAAACATCTCCATCATGGACTCGAACATCAGTACCTCCCCCTAATGGCCGGTCGGACCAAGCGCTCGATCCGCGCAACTAACACATCCGGGTCGACCGGTTTGCTGACAAAATCATCGGCCCCCAATTCGAAGGCGCGCAGCACAGACTGCTGACGGGTCTCCGCGCTGGCCACGACCATGTGCGGCCGGCGGCCGTGGGTGGCTCCCCCGAGCTCACCGAGCAACTCGAACCCGTTCTTGAATGGAAGATTGAGTTCCAAGACCACCAGGTCAACCCCATGGGTGCGCGCAAGTTGCATCGCTTCGCGCCCGTCGGCGG
This sequence comes from uncultured delta proteobacterium, assembly GCA_963697525.1. Taxonomy (GTDB): domain Bacteria; phylum Myxococcota_A; class Bradymonadia; order Bradymonadales; family Bradymonadaceae; genus Bradymonas. Next base: position 2,351,404 of record OY969087.1, on the reverse strand, counting down.
CGGCGTGCACCGTCCAACCGCGCCGCTCGAAGGCGGCGCGCAACACCCGCTGGACCATGGGCTCGCTGTCGGCGACGAGCACCGACAGGTGACTCGCGTCGGCCGGCGCAGCCGGCGGGGCCCGACGCGCCGGGGCCGATGGCACGCGCGCCGGCGCGTCGGCGCAGCCGGCGAGCGCCGCTTGCACCCGGTGCAGCACCTCGGCGGGCACCAGCGGCTCGACGATGAAGTCGGCCACGCCCGCCTTGAACAGCCGGCGGCGCATCATCGGGCTGGCGTCGGCGGTGCTCACCACGATGGGCGGCCCGTCGTGGCCCACCCGGGCGACCAGGGCCTCCAGCCCGCCGGGATGCTCCCAGACGGCCATCGCCGCCACGATCGCCGCCGGGACGGCGTCGTCGAGCGCCTCGACCAGCGCGTCGGCCTGTTGGAAATGTTCGGCGTCGATCTCTCCCTTGTGCAATACATCAACCAGTTCGTCGCCCAGCGCGTCGGCCGCCAAGACCCAAATGAGTCGCTCAGACAGCTCCTGCTGCATGACTGCTTCCCCGTCGTCATTGGTAATGCCCTACCGGAAAACCTCACCACTGGTATGGCATCGAACAAGCTCGTCGGTCGCGCGTCGCCGGCGCGTCGCACTCGCGTCGGCCTCGCCAAGCGCCCCCCCCCGGCCAACCCCGCCCCATTGAGCGCCTCGAACAGGCGGTTAGGATTGGGTGCAGACGCTTGGAACATGTCTTCCGGTCATTGATTTTGGCTACTTCGGGGGCTGGTATGAAAGCTAATCATCTCTGTGGTGCGTCCACGGATGTCGGTGATTTTTCCACAGTTTTGATGAGTCCATCGCACGAGGTCTCGCAACACGATTCTGACGCACCTTCTCACGTCCACTGCTGCCGCTGGTTGGGCCCGCCTCGACGCCCGCGGGTGTGGCCGTGGCTGGCGGCCGTGCTCGTCGCCCTCGCCCTGGTGGGCTGCGAGGACATCAACCCGCAAGACCCGCCCGTGCCTGGCAACCCCAACGCCCAGGACAACCCGGACGCCGGCCCTCAAAAGCCCAACGATCCCTGCAACGGCGCCCAGATCTGCCGGCTGGACAAGACCCCCGACAAGGCCAACGTCAAGGTGCCCTTCAAGACCAACGACGACTTCTTGTTGGTGCGCAAAGGGGGCAACTACAAGCCGATGTTCATCAAGGGGGTCAACCTGGGCGTGGGCGTGCCCGGCACCCGCGCCGGGCAGTTGGCCGCCACCCGCGAGCAATACCGCACCTGGTTCAACCAGATGACCGCCCAGGGCATCAACGCCCTGCGCATCTACACGCTGCACTACCCCAGGTTTTACGAGGAGTTGGCCAAGCATAATAAGGCCAATCCCGACCACCCCATCTACCTGCTGCAGGGCATCTGGCTGCCCGAGAAATTCGAGGGCCTGCACCTGCTGACCGACCAATTCGAGGCCAATATCCGCGAGATCGTCGACTGCACCCACGGCAACTGCCACATCAACCACCGCTACGGCAAAGCCTACGGCACCTTCGACACCGACGTCTCCAAGTGGATCTTGGGGTGGGTCATCGGCCGGGAGGTCAACCCCGAGGAGGTCGAGATCACCAACGAGGTCCTGCACGACCACCGCAACTTCGACGGCCAGCACATCAAGGTCACCGACGCCCAGCCCAGCGAGGTGTGGTGGGGCGAGCGCGTCGACTACCTGATCGACTACGAGCTCAAGGGCTACGGGCAGACCCGGCCCGTCAGCGTGTCCAGTTGGCCGACCCTCGACCCCCTGCACCACCCCACCGAGGGCGACAAATACACCTCCGAGGACATCGAGAGCTTCGACATGATGCACCTCAAGCCCGTCGACGCCCCCGGCGGGCTCTTCGCCACCTTCCACGCCTATCCGTATTACCCGGACTTCATCGTCGACGACCCCGGCTACCGCCAGCACTCCGACGACGAGGGCCCCAACTCCTATCTGGGCTACCTGCTCGACCTCAAAAAACACTTCGACACCATGCCGCTGTTCATCGGCGAGACCGGGGTGCCGTCGAGCTGGGGCAGCGCCCACTGGGGCTGGAAGAATATGAACCACGGCGGGCACACCGAGACCGAGCAGGGCGAGGTCGACGGCCGGCTGTTTCGCACCGTCTTCGACACCAACTGCGCCGGAGGGGCCGTCTTTGCCTGGATCGACGAGTGGTGGAAGCCCACCTGGATCACCGACCCGCGCGGCTCCAACGCCCAGCGGCGTGCCTTCTGGCACAACGTGACCGCCCCCGAGCAGAACTTCGGGCTCATCGCCTACGACCTGGGCCCGCCGCCGTGGGACGAAAAGGGGGTGACCACCGACGGCTCGGGCTTCGTCAAAAGCGTCACCCTGGTCCACGACAACGAGTACTTCCACGTGCGCATCCAGACCAACGGACGGCTGGGGGACAACGACAAGATGAACATCGGCTTCGACACCTACGGCAGCAAAGACAGCCCCCAATTCGACAAGGAGCTGGGCGAGTCCATCCTGCCCGACGGCGTGCACACCCAAAACCGCAACGAGTTCGCCCTGGAGATCCAGGGGGCCCAAAAGGCCAACCTGATGGTCACCCCGGCCTATGACAGCATGCGCATCTGGTACGGCGACCGCTTCGCCGAAAAGCAGGTCTTTCACTCCACCCAGACCGACGGCGGCGGCTGGAACCTGGTGACCTGGCTCAATAGCCAGGAGCACGGATCCAACGACAAGAAGTACTGGTTCCCGGAGACCTTCGACAAAGTCGGCAAGCTGGCCATCCGCCGCGACGGCGACAAGGCCACCAGCCACGACGCGGTGGTGGTCTACGACGACCACATCGACATCCGCATCCCCTGGACGCTGCTCAACGTGACCGACCCCAGCAAGCTCGAGGTCTTACACACCGTGCGCAACGCCGTGCGCAAGGGCCGCCCCGAGCACGCCATCACCCGCGGCATCGCGGTAAGCGTGGCCTACAACGGCAAGCTTCTGGTCGAGACCGACCGCTACCACTGGCATCCCTGGGGGCTGGACAGCCAGACCGACATCCCCGGCTATGTGCCCGACGACAAGCCCGGGTTGGACTGGCTCAAATACGAGCGCGTCAAGCCGGCGATGAAGATCTTCGGCGACGCGATCAAGAAGTTGCCCACGTGGATCAATTGAGGTGCGGATGGTGGAGTGGAGGTGGGGTCGATCCCCGCAGTCGCTTCCAAGCCACCGGCACCAACACCGGCCCGGCGCCGGGCAGCTTCAGTTGGATACACGTGGGTTTGCGCAAGGCGAGCGCGGCGCCCAACGCCTTGGCATCGAGGGTGTCAGCTTTGCGCTGCACGCTCACCAAGGCACCGGCGTCCAGATGCCAGCGCAGCAGCGGCCGCCCGTTGGGGTCGCTGACCGCGGCCGCCCGCTGCTGCACATTGCTGCTCTCGAAGAACTGCGGCCCATAATCAAACCCGTCGGTGGGCACCAGTCGCGGCGCCGCGACCACCGTGGCGTCGACCTTGTCGGCGAGGGCGCTGAGCAGCGGCTCGCTGGCGCCCAGACATGTATCGACGACGACTAAACGCGGCCCGAAGCAAGCGACATCGGCGACCACGTGCTCGACGTCCAGCCCCAGGTAGCTGTCGAGCTTGCCGTGGCCCGCCAGCACGACCACGTCGGCCTGCTTTCCCGAGCACTTCAGATCTTCGACGGCATGGTAGGAGCAATGCCCCGCCGGACAACGGGTGCGAAAGTCGGGGGCATTCTTGGAGTACAACACGGCCACATCGGGCGGCACTGGCGGCTTGGGCGCCGCGGTCCCGCCGCGCAGCGGTCGACCCCACAGGTCGAAGTCACGGCCTCCCTGGCTTTGGGACCAGGTGAGCACACCGGGGGTCTGCTCGGCGCTCGACGCCAGCACCGTTCCGTCGGCGGCCACAAACGAGGCCTCGCCGCCGTGCGATGCCCGCACCGACGGCAGGCCAAACTCGACCGAGCGCAGCACCTGCACACCGAGGGCGAGTTGGCGGCCGCTGTCGGCCGACAGAAAGCCGTCGCGAGCGCTGACCAACAGCACCCTGGCGCCGGCGCGCCGCACTTCCTCAATGATCGAGCGACTGAACACCTCGCCGCAGACGATGGCACCAACGGGGTGTCCGTCGACGGGCAACACCGGCGCAGCATGTCCGGGAGCGTAGCGATTCTTACCGATGCCAAACGCGCGCCGCTCGGCCATGGGCATGAACAGCCGCTTGGCCCGTGTGGCCGCGATGGTGCCGTCGGGGCGCACCACGGTGAGTACATTACGCCGCCCGAGGCCCGGGGTCGTGGCGATGACGCCCAGGATGTGACGAGCGTCGCTGCCGGGCAAGAGGGGTTCGATGCGACCGCCGTGTCCTGTCCCCTCGGCCAGACGCGGATGCATGTCCAAGGCCTGCTCGGGCCAGACGAAGAGATCGACGCGATGATCGCGAGGCGGCGCAGCGACTAGCGTCTGGGTGTCCAGCGAGTGCACGGCCCCGATATGCTCGAGCTGCCCGAGCGGTCCCCTCGACGGCGCGGGCAGGACCACGAGCGCCAACCCAACGAGCGCCGCCACAATGGCGTGGCGCCACGAGCGGCGCGCCCAGGCCTCCCCGACGGCGGCGGCCCCGGCCACGCAGACGATCAGAGTGGGCCACCAGCCGGCCCACGCCAACAGATGGAGCACCGGTGGATTCTGCCACTGGGTGACCAGCCAATCTTCGAGCCCCTCGGTCATGGCCGCGGTTCGAATCAGCTCGCCCAGCGCCCAGCCCGCGGGTAGCCACACCTGAACGGGCAACCAACGGCGCAGCGAGCCGTGCGCGATGCCAAGCCCCACGGCCACGCTGCCCGCCGACACCACATACTCACCGACCAGGACGCCCGCGAGCTGAGCGCCGCTCCAATCGGCGAAGAGGGCGTGGTTCATCCCGCTGAGCCAGGGAAGCCCCACGACGATGGCCGTCGCCAGGCAGGCGAATGCACCGACCAGGGCATGCAGGGTCGTCTGCGGCCGGCTCAGCGCGCCCGCGAGCAAGGCGATGGCGGCCCACGCCGCCCACCCGGCCCACGACGGCTCGAGGCGCGCCAGTCCCAGGAGTCCGCCGGCCACGACACACACCCCGAGCCGACGCCATCGAGGCTGGCGCAGGCTCAGCATTGCCGGGGCTTCGGATACAGATTTATTGGGGGAGTCGAGCGGCATAGGGCCATCGAGGGCATCAACCTACCAGGGCGTCGGCGAAAACTCGCACGGAGTACAACTACGGCATAGGGATTTATCTTCGCGCTTGGCACGGCTGAAGCTCTGAATGACCCATCCGTCGACGCGCTGGTCGCCGCATCCCGTTCGGGTATTGGTGGGCGCGCCGGGGCATCTTAGGCCGACGAACGTATCGCAATGATTCGCACAGATGACGCGTCCGTTGCACGAGCCGTCGCCCGAACAATCGGTGTAGCCCAGCGAGGCATCGATCGCCTCGACCAGCTCGTGGGCAGCCACCTGCGTTTCGCTGCGCACCGAGTCGCCGGTCGGCCAGCACAGCGGCGTCGTGCGCACCAGCGCGATGCTCGCCTGGCGCCCGTGAATCTGGGCCCTCCAGTTGTGCCCACATTCGGACATGCGCAGCATGGGAGCGCCGGCGAAAGTCAAAAATTGCACATCGCCCACGGCCGGGTCGGGCAGCTCGACGCCGGCCTCGTCGAGACGGGCGTCGATCCACGCGGGCAGGGCTTCGCGGGCGATCTGCTCGTCGGGAGCCGGCAGCGTCACCGCGTCTCGAAGCTCGATGGTGACGTCACCATCCCACCAGGTGGACAGGTTGGACCCCTCGACCAGGCATCTCAAAAAGCGGTCGATCGTCGCGCGGTCGTCGTCGCCGACGCCGTCAAACCAGATCGGTTGAACCACGACCCGGCGCGGCGCGGGGCTCTGTGGAGACCGACACCCGCCCACCGCACCGAGCAAGCTCGCGACCAACACCACCGCCGTCAGCACGGCTGCGAGCCTCGGGCCTATAGTTCGGGGCAGAGATCGCACGTGCCGCCCGTCTTGTGCAGCGCGAGGCAGGCCGTGCAGTCACAGAATTCTTGGAAAATTGAGCACATCGATGGCGCGTCGGAGGTTCCACCAACTCCGCAGTTGACGGGCAAGCGAGCGCCCGGCGTGGGGGTGTGTGCGAGCGCGAAGGCAGTCAGCAAAAGGTGCGGAGACATATCTCCGAAGCCGTTTCGCTGTTCGACTTCCCGGACCGCCTCGTAGCCGTTGGCCACGTCGACCTTTTGTTCTTTATTGTCCGGATTATTCTCGTCGTAGGTCCACACCTCGTACGAACCATCGGGATTCGCCAGCACGGTCACCGACACGTCGGCGGAACCGATATTCACGTATTGTTCGCCGACGTTGTAGTCGAAGAAGCGAAGATCTCCGGTCTCCTCATCGGTAACGAACAAGGCCAGGTCTTCGCCCGCGCCTACCGGCTCGGCGTCTTCCTCGATGGAAATGGCGTGTTCGCCCTCGCCGTCGACCTTCGTGAAGCCGGTGGCCGTCGACTTCCACTTGCCGCCCCCGAGATCCTGGTAATTGGAGTCCCAGTCTTGGTAGCCGCGCATCTGAATCCCCCAATTGTCCTTGAGGTAGGCGACCAACTCGCGGTCCGTTTTCGAGGTCGACTTGCTCGGCGTGGTCGAATCCGATGAGCCACAGCCGACCACCAGCGAAAACATCGCGAGCGCGACGACAATGTGTGACAATTTGAGAGCGTTCATCAAGTGGGTTCCTCTTGGTGGGGCGGCCACGTCCATATGTTCACATCATTCTGTTGCGTGAATACGATGGAATCGCCGCATGACGATCGAGGTTTTCGATCTCTTTTCACAACACTTCAAACGTTCCTTCAACTCAACATCTCTGAATTACCACGCGCTCGACCGGGGGGTCAATCACACACCCTGTTCGGCCTGTCCATCGTGCCCACATCGCCCCGTCAACGGCCCCTCTGGGTCCTTCTCGCCCCCCTCCACGTGCCCACATTTGCCATGTAGTCTGATGTCGCACACGACTGCCACACCGGGGGGAGGATATGGCGAGCACCTGGACGCGATGGATGTTGGGAGCGGCGCTATCGGTGCTGCTCATCGGCGCATCTGGAGCCAGCGCCCGGGCCCAACAGGGCGGACCTGGCCCCGACAGCCACGATGAGTTGGAGATTCAACACGCCTTCGAGGCGGTCTCCACCGAGACCTTCGCCCAGAGCTACCCTCAGGGAAAGCGCTCGATCGTTGGCCAGGAACTCCGCGGCACCTCCTCGCTGTTGACCACCGCCCACCGGCTCGCCCTGCGCGGGCGCCGACACCGCGAGCGCTACCGACAGGCGGTGGTCTATCAGGTGGCCGCCCGACAGGCGATGCACGACCAGAAATTCGCCGTCGCGCTGTACCTGACGTTGCATGCGCGCGAGCTGGGCCACTCGGTCATTCTGGCCAATACCAGCCGCGGCCATCGGACCTATCCCCCCGACCACCTCGAGCTCATCAAGCGCGCCGGCGGCTTCAGCGCCGACACAATGCACGCCTACGTGCACCGCGCCGGCGAAGAGGTGCCGCCGGTGGCTGTGTTGTTCGTCGACGAGCGCTGACGCGCGGCGTCAGTGGATGCCGTGCATCCATTTTTTGAGGATCGGCGACAGCGCCACGCACACCAGGCCCACCACCAGCGCGATGAGCGCGATGGTGCGAAATAGGTCGGTGTAGATGTGCAGGGTCTGGATGGGCGCCAACTTGCGCATGCTCTCGCCCTCGGGCGCGGCGGCCAGCTTGGCGAAGAGCGAGGCGATGTAGTTGGCGAACGAGCTCGACAAAAACCACGCCCCCATGACCACGCCCACCAGCTTCTTGGGGGCGAGTTGGGTGACCTTGGACAGGCCCACCGGGGACATCGACAGCTCGCCGGTGGTGTGCAGCAGGTAGCCGAGCACCAAAAAGATCATCGGCACCTTGCCGCCCTCGCCGACGAAGTAGGCGCTGAGCATGAGCATGCCGAAGCCGGCGCTCAATTGCAGAAGGCCCAGGCCGAATTTGACCGGCGTGCGCGGCTCGAAGCCGCGTTTGCTCAGCGTCTGCCACAGCCAGGCGAAGCCGGGCGCCAGCAGGATGATGAACGCCGGGTTGACGCTCTGGAAGGTCGACGCGGGGATCTCCCAGCCAAAGAGGTGGCGGTCGACGTTGCGGTCGGCGAATAGCGTCAGCGAGCTGCCCGCCTGCTCGAAGAACGCCCAGAAGGTGGTGCTGAACAAGATGAGCACCAGGATGACGAACATGCGGTCGCGCTGGACCTTGTCGCCGGTGAAGTCGACGCGCAGGTGGCCCAGTTGGAGGTGAAATCGCGGCTTGATGCCCAATTCGAAGCCGCTGTCGCTGCGGGAGGTGAATTTGGGCTCCAGGGCGATCCACAACATGCCGCCGAGCACGAGCAGGCCCACGATGGCCAGGATCGTCCTCATGATCCCCTGGGCGCTGACCAGAAAGGCGACCAAGGGCACCGCCAAAAACGCCGCCAGATAGATCAGGTGCCCCAGCCGAAGCCCGGGAATGACCTGGTGCTCGAGGCGCTCGGGATTGGCGGGCTCGCCGTGGCCGTACAGCCACTTTTGCAGGCTCGTAAAGGTGATCAGGCCGATGACCATGCCGATGGCGGCCAGGCCGAAGCCAAAATGCCACCCCCACTTCTCGCCGATGTAGCCGCACAGCAAGGTGGAGATGAGCGCGCCCAGGTTGATGCCCATGTAGAAGATCGTGAAGCCGCTGTCGCGCTTGGCGTCGGAGGCATCTTCGTCGTCGTACAGCCGGCCGACCATGCTGGAGATATTGGGCTTGAAGAAGCCGTTTCCGATGATCAGAAACGCCAGGGCGGCGTACAAAAAGTACTGCGTGTCGATCATGTGGACCGCGCCGCCGAGGGTCACGCGCAGGGCGGTCGAGCCCACCGGGGTCGCCGCCGCCCCCAACAAAAAGCCCAGCGACTCCTGGTTGATGGCCATGGTGGCGTGGCCGAAGACCATCAAGATGCCGCCGAGCACGATGGCGCGCTTGAACCCCAGGATCTTGTCGGCGAGCAGCCCGCCGATGATGGGCGTGGCGTACACCAGCGAGGTGTAGGCGCCGTAGACGCCGTAGCTGATGGCGTCGGAGAACAACAGCGCGTGGGTCATGTACAGCACCAGCAGTGCGCGCATGCCGTAGTAGCTGAAGCGCTCCCACATCTCGGCGAAAAACAACACGAAAAGCCCGGCCGGGTGGCCGAGGAAATGCTTTCGCTGTTGCGCGATCGTCGCGTCGGACATCGTCGAATCCTCTCGAAAATTTTGGCCTCGCAACGTGTTAGAGCATTTCTCCCAATGAGTCCAGTACGTTGAAGCGGCGCGGAACCCGCCGGCGCCGGCGTTGTCCAACCCCTCGAAGCCACCAAGCCTGCCCAACGTACAACGCAGCCGCGCTATGCCGAGGCCACGCCCGCAGGAGGTTGACAGCGGCGCGCGGCGTGCCCACGCTTGCGCAGACAGGCAGTCGGTCCGGGCTCGCCCCGGGCCCTTTTTTGCGACCTCAACCCCAGGGACCCATGACCACCTTCATCACGGGCGCCAACCGCGGCATCGGCCTCGAATTTGTGCGTCAGTTGCTCGAGCGCGGCGACGACGTCATCGCCACGGCCCGCCGGCCCGACGAGGCCGACGAGCTGCAGGCGCTGGCTCAGGCCCATCCTGACCAGCTCGAGCTCCACGCGCTCGACATCACCGACGCCGACGCCCTCCAGCGGGTGGGCGAGGCGCTCGATAAACGAGCCATTGATCTGCTCATCAACAACGCCGGACGTCTGTCGCGCGGCGGCAGCCCCGAGGGGTTTGACTTCGACGACATCCAGGCCGACTTCGAGGTCAACACCAAGGGAACGCTGCGGGTCATCGAGCAGCTCCTGCCGGCGCTTCGGCGCAGCTCGGCGGCCAAGATCGTCAACATCACCTCCAAGATGGGCTCGATCGCCGACAACGGCAGCGGCGGCTCCTACGCCTACCGCATGTCCAAATGCGCGCTGAATATGGCCACGCGCTCGTTGGCCCGCGATCTTCGCAGCGACGGCATCGTCGCCCTGCTCATCCATCCGGGGTGGGTGCAAACGCGCATGGGTGGAGCGAGCGCGCTGATCAGCCCCGAGCAAAGCGTGCAGGGCATGCTCGAGATCATCGACGGCGCCGACGCCGACCACAGCGGGCGGTTCTTCGAGTGGAACGGCCGTGAGGTGCCCTGGTGAGCCTGGTGAGCCATCGCCCCCGCGTTGGGATTTGCGCCAGACGCCCCGACCCTGCTAGGGTTGGCACACGTCTCAAAACGCAGGTGGCTCGGTGGGTTTAACACGCAATCTGCAGATTTATTTGGCAGCGTACGACAGGCGACTACCTTTGGAACGCTGTCGCAGAGTCTGCGGAGGCTGACGAATATTATGGCTGGGAATCGCCGCCAACATAGCCAGGGGGAGCATGACGAGGCCGCCCAGTGCGCGGGCCAGGACGAGCGTCACCACCGGTGCTTCGACTTGAGCGGCGATGACGCCGACAAGCTGTTTCGCGACCTGGTGGAGCGAAGCCCCGACCTGGTGCTGTGCGTGCAGCCCGAGGGAGCGATTCTGTACGCCAACCCCACGACCGAGCGCACCCTCGGCCACTCGGCCGCGACCCTGGCGAGCATCCAATTCACCGATCTGTTGGCCGAGGAGTCGCGGGCGACCTACGCCAACCTGCGCGAGCAGCTCATCGCCGGCGAGACGGTGGGGCCGGTGGAGCTGACCGCGCGTGACGCCAGCGGCAAGCGCCTGACCGTCGAGGCCAAGATCAACTGTCGCTTCGAGGACGGCGAGCCCACCTGGTTCCGCGTGGTGCTGCGCGACTTGCGCGCCGGACTTCCCGAGGCGGTCGCCCCCGGCGAGGAGGCCGCCGAGCCCACGCCCGCCAGCCCACCGCGCATCCTGGTGGTGGAGGACGACCGGCTGGCCGCGCGCATGATCGCGCGCATGCTCGAGCACGGCGGCTACGTCACCGAGCGCGCCGCCACGGCCAGCGAGGCGCTGTCGATGCTCGCCGACGAGCACTATGACGCGATGACCCTCGACCTGGTGCTGCCCGACTGCGACGGCGTGGATCTGCTGCACGAAATCCGCGCCAACGAGGACACCGCCGACCTGCCCGTCATCGTGGTCAGCGCGTCGGCCGACCGGGCCAAGGAGCGCCTCACCGGCAACACCGCCCAGGTGGTCGATTGGCTCAACAAGCCGTTCGACATCGACAAGCTGCGCCACGCGCTGACCCGCGCGGTCCACGTCGACACCGACCGTCTGCCGCGGGTGCTGCAGGTCGAAGATGACGAGGACTTCTCCAATCACGTGCGCCAGACCCTGGCCGACGTCGCCCAGACCGATCGCGCCGCCACCCTGGCCGAGGCACGGCGCATGCTCAAGGAGAACGAGGACTACGACCTGGTGCTGCTCGACCTGACCCTTCCCGACGGGTTGGGCGCCGAGTTACTGCCCTTCCTCAACCGCCCGCGGGGCCGATCGGTGCCAGTCATCCTGATGTCGGCCAGCGACGCCACCGACGCGCTCGCCTCCCACGTCGCCGACACGCTCAACAAGTCGCAGACCACCCAGCAGCAGATGCTCGACACCATTCGCGCGCATTTGCGCCCGCGGCAGTGACACGGCGCCCTCGTTGACATCCGCGCGGTGACACGCGATGAATCTGTTTGACATCGATGGTTGTTGCCCGAACGTCCCACGCCCATGTCTGACTCCTACGTCTCCAAACTCTTTCGACACGTCCATGATCGAAGCCAGCGCTGCGCGTTCGCCTTAGGCGGGCGCGAGGTCACCTGGGCCGAGCTCGACGACCTGTCGCGGCGTTACGCTGCCGGGCTTCGGGAGCTGGGTCTGCGACGCGGCGACCGCGTGGCGGTGCTGCTGGAGACCTCCATCGACATGGTCGTCGCGCTGTTGGGCCACTACCGGCTGGGGTTGGTCCACGTGCCCGTGAACACCGCCTACCGGGAGGTCGAGGTGGGCCATATCCTGCGCGACTCGGGAGCGCGCGCGGTGCTGGTCGACGCGCACAGCGCCTCGCACGAGGTGCTTGGCGAGATCGACGCCCCCGACACCCTCGAGCACCGCGTCGTGCTGGGCGAGCCCGGCGAGGAGGGCGAGCTCGGGTTCGCCACGCTATGCGACGCCGAGCCCATCGACGGCGACCCCGTGGGCGATGACGACGACCTGTCGCTGTTCATCTACACCTCCGGGACCACCGGCCAGAGCAAGGGCGTCGAGCACACCTACCGGTCGGTGGTGTCCAATATCGACAACCTGACCGGGCTGTGGCAGTGGACATCCCAAGACCGCCAGGTGCTCGCCCTGCCCCTCTTTCACGTGCACGGCCTGGGCATCGGCGTGCACGGCACGCTGATTCGCGGGTGCACCACCGTGCTGCTCGAGCACTTCGACGCCGCGCGGGTGGCCGACGAGATCGCCGCCGGCGCCAGCGTGTTCATGGGCGTGCCCACGATGCACACCCGCCTGGTGCGCGCCATGCAGGCCGACGCCGCGCTCGCCGACAAACTCGCCGGCGCCCGGCTGTTCACCTCCGGCTCGGCGGCGCTGCCCATCGACGTCTTCGAGGCGTTTCGCGAGCTGACCGGCCACGCCATCCTCGAGCGCTACGGCATGAGCGAGACCATGCTGACGCTGTCCAACCCCTACGACGGCGAGCGTCGCCCGGGCACGGTGGGCTTTGCGGTGCCCGGCTGTGAGGTGCGCGTGGTCGACGACGAGCTCAACGCCGTCGAGCCCGGCCAGACGGGCCAGATCGTGGTGCGCGGCGACAGCGTCATGCGCGCCTATTGGAAGCAGCCCGACAAGACCGCCGAGGCCTTCGCCGACGGCTGGTTTCTGACCGGCGACGTCGCCACCGTCGACGCCGACGGCTACGTGTCCATCGTGGGACGCCGGTCGGTCGACATCATCAAGTCCGGCGGCTACAAGATCTCGGCGCGCGAGATCGAGCGCGTGCTTCGCCAAAACCCCAAGATCGACCAGGTGGCCGTGGTGGGCCTTCCCGACCCCGAATGGGGCGAACTCATCGCCGCGGCGGTCGTGGCCTCGCCGGACCACGGCGGGCCCGTCGACGAGGAGGCGTGGCTGGCCGAATTCGCCGCCCAGGTCGAGCAGTCGCTGGCGGCCTACAAGAAGCCGCGTCGGCTGCGCGTGGTCGACGAGCTCCCCAGAAATGCGCTGGGCAAGGTCCAAAAGCACCGCATCGTCGAGGAGTTCCGTGTACGAGAATAACCGGCACACACAGGCGCGCGACGGCACCCCCATCGCCTGGCGCACCGAGGGCGACGGCCCGGCGTTGATCTTCACCAACGGCTACGCCACGTCCAACTCCTACTGGACCAACTTCATCGAGCGGTTTCGCCGCCGGGCTCAGGTGGTCACCTGGGACCTCAAAGGGCACGGGCGCTCCGGGGCGGCGCGCGACCTCGACGAAGCCAGCATCGAGGGATCGGTCGACGATATGCTGCGCGTGATGGACGCCGCCGGGGTCGAACAGGCCACCCTGGTGGGCTTTTCGCTGGGTTGCCAGATCATCTTGGAGGCGTGGCGCCACGCCCCCGATCGCATCCGTGCGCTGGTACCCATCCTGGGCCCCTACGAGCGCCCTTTCGACACCGCCTTTCCCCCGGGCGTGGGCCGACTGGTCTTCCAGGTGATGCGCCGCGCGGGCCCGCGCTTCGGGGGCCGCGCGCTCAAAGGCGCCAGCATCACCAGCCGCCTGCCGGTCAGCTACACCATCGCCAAATTGGCCGGGCTGGTCGGCAAGAAGGTGCGCTACGAGGATATGGAGCCGTTTTTCGAGCACCTGGCCGAGATCGACGGGCCCACCTGGGCGGCGCTGGGCGTGGCCGCCCAACAGCACTCGGCGCGAGACGTGCTGCCGACCATCCGCGTGCCCACCCTGATCATCGCCGGCGGCAAGGACTCGTTCGCCCCGCCGCGCATCGGCCAGAAGATGCAGCGCTTCATCGCCGACAGCGAGCTGTTGGTCGTGCCCAAGGCCGGCCACACCGGGTTGCTGGGCCACGGTGAGGTCATCGAAACCGAGGTCGAGCACTTCCTGCAACGCCACGGGCTCATCGCCCCCAACGTACACCCCGAGAAGATGCAGTCATGAACGAGCGCGACACGCAGTACCGGGACGTCCTCGAGCGCATACGCGCGATCCTCGACGGCGAGGACGACTGGATCGCCGCCATGGCCACCGTCGCCTGCGAACTCCACCACCAGTTCGAGCATTTCGACTGGACCGGATTTTATCGGCGCACCGGCCCGACCACACTCACCATCGGCCCCTACCAGGGCACCCACGGCTGCCTGCGCATCGACTTCGCCCGTGGCGTGTGCGGTGCGGCGGCGCGCACCCGCACCACCCAGCTCGTCGACGACGTGAGCAGCTTCGACGGCCACATCGCCTGTTCGACGACCACGCGCTCGGAGCTCGTCGTGCCGCTGGTCGCCTCCGACGGCGAGCTCGTGGCGGTGCTGGACGTCGACTCGAACACCCCCGCGGCGTTCGACGAAGCCGACCGGCGCCACCTCGAAGAGTTGGCTGAGTGGTTGGCCCAGACCTTCCATGCCTGAAGTGGAGCGTTCCTACTCCACGTCTGCGGCATAAATGCCCACAAAACGATTAAAAAAGCCTTGATCGAGCGTTTATACCATGGTGTTGTGCGCCCTGAGGCCCTTGGCACGCCCCATGCATTACATCTCGAGCGTTACGGCGGCCACTATTTTTTGTAGTCCGCTCACACCCGGTCTATGATGAACGAATTGATGTACTTCCCTGAAGCACGTGAGTAAAACGATGAAACACTGGATCAACCTGACCATCGCTGCTGTCGTCCTGCTGGCCTCCTCGAGCGCCTGGGCAGGCGTATGCGTCCAAGTCGACCAAGAGCGCGACAACCTTCCCGCCTCGGACCGCGCCGCCGTCAAGACGATGGTCGAGGATTCGCTGCGCCGCGCCGGCCAAGATGTCACCGAGGACAGTTGCACGACCACCTACACCATCTACAGCCTGCGCCTGGGCAACTCCGTGGTCGCCAATATCCGCGGGCCACAGGGCACCAAGACTCAAAAAGCCCACAATATCGAGGAGCTCTCCGAGACCTACGACCAGTTGGTCAAGGGCCTGCTCAACGGGGACAAAGGCCAGATGGCCGGCGTCGACCGGCATAACGTCACCAAGAAGCAGGCCGCGCCGCGGCGGGTCCACGCCGACTCCATTTACTACCTGCGCCTGGGCTACGGCACGGTGCTCGGCGGCGACTTCGCCAGCGGGCCGGCGTTTGGCTTTGGCTGGCGCTACGAGCTCGACCGGATGGGCATCGACATCTCCGGGCTGAACTTCGTGTACAACGACACCGCGGACACCGGCGCCGGGGCGACCTTCACGCTGCTTCGCCTGGGCGGGGTGTACTTCTTCAACCCCGACGCCAACAGCTCGGCCTACGCCGACGCCGCGTTGAGCTGGGGCTTTTCGGGCGTGTCCAAAAAGATCAACGGCGACACCATCGGCTACGAGGACAGCGGCCTGCAAGGTGAGATCGGCGCCGGCTACGAGTTCCTGCGGGCGAGCACCATCCGCATGTTCGTCGAGGCCAACGCCGTGCTGCCGTTCTACACCGCCGACCCGATCAGCGCGAACGCCAGCTCGGTGTACACCCCCTCGTTCACCATCTCGCTGGGCCTGGGCTACGACTCCAGCCCCAGCCAGACCGTCGAGGTCTACGACGATTGAGTAAGACGGCGGGGCGCCTCGCGCCCCGCTTCTCCCCCCTTCACGGTTGCCCATCCCGCCCCCAGATTGTAGGTTGCTCCTCAGAGCAAACCGACAACCTTCTGGCCCTACCCGACCCATGCAGCAATACCTCGACTTGATGGCCCACGTGCTCGACAACGGCACGAATAAGGGCGACCGCACCGGCACCGGCACACGCAGCGTCTTCGGCTACCAGATGCGCTTCGACCTGCAGCAGGGCTTCCCGGCGGTGACCACCAAGAAGCTTCACTTCAAGTCGATCATCTACGAGCTTCTGTGGTTCCTCAAAGGGTCGACCAACGTGGGCTATCTGCAGGAGCACGGGGTGCGCATCTGGAACGAGTGGGCCGACGACGACGGCGAGCTCGGCCCCATCTACGGCTATCAGTGGCGAAGCTGGCCCACGCCCACCGGGGAGCACGTCGACCAGATCGCCGCGGTCATCGACAATATCAAGCACAACCCCGACAGCCGCCGCCACATCGTCAGCGCGTGGAACGCCGGCCAGATCGACGAGATGGCGCTTCCGCCCTGCCACGTGCTGTTCCAATTCTACGTCGCCGACGGCCGACTGAGCTGCCAGCTCTACCAGCGCAGCGCCGACATCTTTCTGGGCGTGCCCTTCAACATCGCCTCGTACGCGCTCTTGACCCATATGATCGCCCAGATCTGCGGGCTCGAGCCCGGCGAGTTCGTCCACACCCTGGGCGACGCCCACCTGTACTCGAACCACCTCGAGCAGGCCAAAGAGCAGCTCACACGCGAGCCCTACCCGCTGCCCGAGCTGCGCTTGAATCCCGACGTCGACGACATCGACAAGTTCGACTACGACGACATCGAGATCGCCGGCTACCAATCGCACCCGCACATCAAAGCACCCATTGCCGTCTAAAAACGCGCCGCAGGCGCCAAGCCGATGCAGGCTGGCAGCTTGCGCTCCAGGCCTACGACCATGACCATCTCCCTCATCGCCGCCTGTGACCTGCAGATGACCATCGGCAAGCAAGGCGACCTGCCCTGGCATTTACCCGCCGACCTGCGCTTTTTCATGAACACGACCATGGGAAAACCCATGATCATGGGCCGGCGCACCTTCGACACGCTTCCCGGCCCGCTCAAGGGCCGGCTCAACATCGTGCTCACCCGCCGCGCCGACTTCGCCCCCGACGGCGTCGAGATCGCCCACACCATCGACGATGCCCTGGACGTCGCCCAAGAGCACGCCGATGACGAGGTGATGATCCTGGGCGGTGCGACGGTCTACGAGACGTTCCTGCCCCGGGCGGACCGCATCTACCTGACGGTCATCCACCAGCGATTCGACGGCGGGGACACCTTCTTTCCGCGCTTCGACATCGACCAGTGGAAGCTCGTCTCGGTCGAGCATCACCAGCCCGACGAGAAGAACCGGTTCCCCTATAGTTTTTGCGTGTTGGAACGGGTGGCGGACAAGCCAGTGAGCGTACAGCGGCAGACACAGGCGGGAGAACTGCCAGAGGTGTTGCAGACGACGAGCTGCTGAGGAGAACCCTCAGCAGCTCGACGCCTCGCTACGTTACTGCCACATATACTCGGCCGACGCGGTGGTCAAAAACCCCGTGCCGCCGCCGATGATGTTGGGGCCGTTGAGCAGGAAGTTGTTGGCGAACTGCCCGTCGAAGCGGAAGTTGCCTTTCTTGAAGCCGATACCGGCCGTCCAGCCAAAGCCGCCGCTGCCGGTCTGGCTGGTGTCATTCGAGCCGTTGGGGGCCTCGGCGCTGGTGGTGTTGATCGCCCACAGGTACTGCGCGCCGCTGCGGAAGTACAGCCAATCCAGAAGCTGGATGTCGGCGGCAATCTGGAAGCCCGGCAGGATCACCGCGCTGGCGCTGTTGGCGTCGTTGTTCTGGTCGGTGTTGGGATCGGCGCTGGTGTGGTTGTAGCCGAGCACCGCGTAGCCAGCGACGATGCTGTCGTTGTCGTCGCCGCCCAGGTCCCACACCGGACCGGCACCGGCCTGGATGCCGAACTGGTTGGTGTTGCTGGTGGTGGTGTTGTTACCGGCGGTCTGATCGGTGCTGGCGGTCTGGAAGTTGATATTGCCCAAAAAGCCCAGCTCCCAGGGCATGCCGATCTTGGTGTAGCCGCGGCCATTGAGCCCGATGCCAAACTCGGTGGCCGACACGGGGGTGTCGCTTCCCTGGGTCTGACTGCCGGTGGAGAACGACAGGTTCAGCGCCGTATCCAACACCAGGGGGCCGGTCATGGAGTAGCCCGCCTCGAGCAGCACGAAGGTCTGCGAGGTGCTGGTCTCATCGCCGGTCGCCGGGGTGGTGGTGTTGCTTCCATGGCCCAGCGCCAGGCGCGCGCCGGCCAGCCCACCGCCGATGTCGAAGCCGCCGAACACATCGAAGATAGTCCCGGCCGGCTGAATCGCCGCCAGCGGGCCCTGGGTGTCACCCAGCGGGCCGTTGTCGTTGGCATACGGGAAGATGTCGTTGGTGAACAGGTTGCCCCGGTGCAGCGAGATGCCGAACGCACCGCGCTTGCTGCCCATGATGAGCAGCCCCGTCCCCTGCTGCGGGCTCGCCCCGTAGTCGAAGCCGACCAGGTTGGCATAGTTCACCGCCAACTGGGGATAGGTATACACGTCGTTGCGATCTTCGATGAGCTGGTTGCCCGCCAGCTAGTTGCGTCGCGCGGTGGTCGCGCTGGCATTCTGGATGCCGGCGAAGCTGACGAGAAGAGAAGCGGCAGCAACATACACTAAACTACGGTAAGACTTCATACATCACCTACTGCTTGTTGGGTGTGCCGGCTATAACAGGCGCCCGGCACAGTTTTGTGGTTGACATCGCCGCTTGGACGCGCCACACACGACCATGGAGCTGAAGCCCACGGTGGTCGGAGACGAACGCGTCGGTGCGGCCAACTTTATCAGCCCCCCGGCGGATAGCCGCCTGTAGTATTTGACCCGTGTTGAAACATAAAAGCGCCGCCGATACAAGAATACCTTTCATCTTTTCAGATTTTTTTTGACGCCCGTAAACGGGCAGCACGGAATGTGGCGGGCAGCTCGATGTTTTGAGACTATGACGGTGCGCATACGGCCTTACGGCTGTCTGCGCCCCAATCCCTACCTACCTCGAGGCCATCGCCAACGGCGATGAAGGCTCGGGCTGAGCGCTCCTCGCATGACTTATGCCGGGGCCGTTCGAGCCGAGTCATTGGCTGCGACCACGGCTGGCCAGCTAGCGACCTGAGGGAGGCCCGGCAGCCGGCGCATCGCGCGTCCGGCGCCGCATTACTCCAGCCATTATGCAAGGATTTGCAGTATGAACGAACGATTCGAACCTACCCCCAATATCGCCATCTTCGCCGACACCGAGAACGTCGCCATCGGCGTGCGCGAGGCGAAGTACGGCGAGCTCGATATTTCCCTGGTCCTCGAGCGCCTGCTCGACAAGGGCAATATCATCGTCAAGAAAGCCTACTGCGACTGGTCGAATTACAAGTCGCTCAAAAAGCCGCTGCACGAGGCCGCCTTCGAGCTCATCGAAGTCCCCCACGTGAGCTATTCGGGTAAAAACAGCGCCGACATCCGCATGGTCGTCGACGCCCTGGACACCTGCTACAGCAACGAGCACGTCGACCTCTTCGTCATCCTGACCGGCGACAGCGACTTCTCGCCGCTGGTGACCAAGCTGCGCGAGAATAACAAGCGGGTCATCGGCATCGGCGTCAAGCACACCTCCAGCGACCTGCTCATCGAAAACTGCGACGAGTACATCTATTACGACGACCTCGTGCGCGACAAACGCAAGAGCAAGTCCAACCAGCGCTCCCAGAAGCGCAAGTCCTCGGGCAACAGCAAGTCCTCGGGCAGCAGCAAGAAGCGGGCGAGCAAGAGCAGCGCGGGCACCGCGAGCGAGGGCGGCTCCAAAGAAGAGGCCCTCGAGATGGTCCTCGACCAGGTCGAGGCGCTGTTTCGCGAGCGCGACGCCAACGTGTGGGCCTCGCTGGTCAAACAGACCCTCAAGCGCAAGCGGCCGAACTTCTCGGAGACCTTCTTCGGCTACCGAAACTTCAGCCACCTGCTCGAAGACGCCGAAAAACGCGGTCTGGTCGAGATCGAAAAGGACGAGAAATCCGGCGGCTACGTCATTTTGGGCTTCGGGCCCAAGGCCTAACCTCAGTAATCATTCCACTGCGGGCTCGCCTGCTCTCCGCGGGCGAGCTTCTGGCCGGCCTGTAGCTTGCGGGCCCGCTCGACCAGCGCGACGAACGCCTTGCGCTGCGGGTCATCGCCCGCGGCCGCGCGGGCCGTCTGCGCGATGCTGTCCAGGCTCAAATACTGGCCCAGCGGCGACTCCGCGAGCACCTCGGCAAAACCGGCGACGCTGGCGGCAAAACGCAGGTCGTCGGAGGCCGACGCGAAGCTGTCGTGCAGCGTCTTGCGCTCGATCTTGGCGCTGATCTGCAGGTCCTTGTCCCCCTCGGGCTCCTTGTAGCGCAAGCGCACCGTGCCCAGCGCCCCCCCGCCGGCATCCTCGGCCAACTCCACCTCATAGAGCACCGTGACCCGATGACCCGCGCCGATCTCGCCGGCGTCGGTCGACGAATCCTGCCACTGCGCCTCGGTCAGCGCGCGGTCGTCATAGCCGATGCGCCGATAGCGGGTGACCACCTTGGGGTCAAACTCGACCTGCGCTTTGACGTCGCGCGCCACCGTGAGCACCGTCGAGAGCATGCGCTTGCCGAAGAGGCGCTTGGCCTCGTCGACGCTGTCGACATAGAAACTGTTGCCGTCGCCATGGTCGGCGAGCTGCTCCATAAGCTTGCCGTGGGTCTTGCCGTGGCCGAAGCCGATGGTCGACAGGGTCACGCCCTCGTCGCGCTCCTTGGCCACGGTGGCCAACAGCGCCCTGGCGGTGTCCGCCCCCACGTTGGGGTTGCCGTCCGACAGGATGATCACCCGGTTTTCGGCGTGGCTGCCCGCGCGGGGGCGCGCCAGCCGGTACGCCCACCGCATCCCCGCCTGCATATCAGTCGCGCCGCGCCCGACGATCCCCTTGATCGCCTGGGCGATGGCCGGCTTTTTGTCGCCGCCGACCCGCCCCAAGATCTCGTGGGCGCCGTCGCCGTAGCCGACAATCGCCACCGAGTCTTCGGGGCGCAGCCGCTTGGTCAGCTCGATGAGCGCCTTTTTGACCATGCCCAGCCGGTCGCCGCCGCGCATCGACGAGGAGGTGTCGATGAGGAAGGTCAGGTTGACCGGTTTGTGCATGGCCTTGCCGGTCTTTCGGGCCTGCACGCCCACCCGTATCAGGTAGTGACGATTGGAGCGCCAAAACGGGCTGGGCGCCCCCTCCACGGTGATGGCGAAGGGTTGTTTGTCGGGCCAGGGGTTGTCGTAATCGAAGTAGTTGATGAACTCCTCGACGCGCACCGAGTCGCTTGGGGGCAGCGTGCCGTCCGCGAGATAGCGCCGCGCCAGCGTGTAGCTGGCCGTGTCGACGTCGATCGCAAAGCTCGAGCGCGGCGCGTACTTGGTCGCGAGCACCCCCGTGGTCGGCGCCTTCGGCGGCGCGGTGGCCGGCGGCGATGCCGCCGAGGCCGCCGGTTGGGCAGGCGCCGGGCCCGGCTTGGGCTTCGCGCTGGCCGCTGCCGACGCTGTGGCCGGCGCCGCCTTGGCGGCCTGGGGTTTGGCCACCGAATCCGCCTTGGGCGACGCATGGGCGTCCTTGGTCCCCCACAGCTTGATGAGACCGTGGTCCTTGCGCGCCACTCGATGGTGCTTGGCGTGGTCGTGGTAGATCTTAATCGAGCCGTCCTTCTTGGGCGGGCGGCGTTTGTGGAGGCGCACCACCCGCTCTCGGTCGATCACCTGGAGGTCTTCGAGCAGGCGACGCCCGGTCAGCGCAATATCGGCCGTGTGGCTGGAATCGGAGCGCGCCCGCAGCGTGAGGCCAAGCGTGGCCCTGCGAGCCAGCATGGCCAGCAACGCCGCCTCGTGCACCGACACCTCCACCACCACAACCGGCTCACCGGGCGCGGCCGGGGCTTGTTTCTTGCCGCGGGTGGCGGCGCTCACGCCGCGCACGGCCAGCACACGCACATCCTGCAACAACATCAGGTCGACGTGATTGGGCGGCGCTGCCTGGTGCGTCGCCACCACCTCGTTCCGGTCATCGAGCGGTATGGTCGCCGTCACGTCCACCCGCGCGCCGGGGTGCAACTGGCTGGCGACCGCACGCGACAGCTTCATGGGCACGGCCATCGCCCGAAGCCCGCGCCGCAGGCGCTTGGTGAGCCGCTTTCGGCGAAAACGCTGCTCGTTGGGCGCCGCCTTGGTCATCCGCGCCGCGCGCCTCTGGGCGAACACGTCCAGGGATTTGACCGCCGCGGACAGCGAGGTCTCCAGCGGCGGGCCGATCGCGGTATCCGCGGGGTGGCGCGCGAGCACCGCGACGCGGCCGCTCGCCTGGGCGAGCCGGAGCAGTTGGGCCTCGCGCGGCGTCACCGCGACTGCCAGCGTAAACGTCTTGCACCCCGCGCACGACGCCGACGATCGCAGCACTCGCACATTTTGCAGCACCCGCGCGGCCGCGTACACGTGCGGCTCGGGCGGCGGCGCCGGCTTCGGAGCGGAGTCGGACGGCGCGCCGTCCGAGGATCCAGCCGCCGACGCCTCATCCGGCCCATCGTGATGGGCCTCTTCAATGACAGCCAACGGGTTGTGATACTCTGGGAAATCGGTGTCGAACAGAAAGTCGACGCGGTCGCCCCGCTCCAACGCTCCCCCGAGGGCGGCGCGCGCCCCCAGCTCCAAAAACGCCACCTGCTGGCCGTCGTGCAGCAAGGAGTCCAGCCTGGGCTGGACCGGCGGTGGCGGCGGCTGGGCCTTCCACAGCACCCCGGGATTGCCCGAATTGGCCTTCAGAAACGCCCCGCCGGCCGCCTGCTCCTTGGAGTCGTGGTCGCAGGCCGCCATGAGGCACACGGCCAGCACGAGAATTGTCGGGAAAGCTATCCGATACCGGGGCATGATCTTTGGTGTTTGACAGGATTGAAGAACAAATGGTTACTCCAGCATAACAAACGCTTTCGGACATGCGCCACCAGAGGATTCTCGTCAAACTTGCCGCGGGGTTCGACTTTCGGCTACGGTGAGCGCAATGGTTCGTTCTTCCTCTCCAACACCCTAAGATGTCCATGTTAATCCGTCGTCACTCTCGCTTTGTCCCGGCCACCGTATTTCTGGCGGCCCTCGCGCTCGCTGCGGGTTGTGCCCAGGGCACCAAGCCCGTGTCGCAATCCCAGCAGCACGCCGACTCCGGCAACGGCGGCGGCTCGCACTACCACTACGACACCGGCTACGACACCCAGCCCGCCGACTCCGGCCTCCCTCAGGATGTGGGCGTGGACACCCGCCCCACATGCAGCCCGTCGGCGTGCACGATTGGCGACCGCGTCTGCGTGGGCCAGGGCCAGATCGCCAACTGCGTCGACGACGGCAATGGCTGCGGCACGCCCGCCTCGCCGACGTCCTGCGGCAGCAACAAGATCTGCTCGGCCGGCCAATGTGTGCAGGATACCGGGGCGTGCGTGGACTCCGACGGGGACGGCTACGGCGCCAACTGCGCCTCCGGGCCGGACTGCAACGACGGCGACAGCTCCATCCACCCCAACGCCTTCGAATTGTGCGACGGCGTCGACAACGACTGCGACGGCCAGATCGACGAGGACTTCGCCCAGAAGGGCCACTCGTGCACCTCCGGGCAGGGCACCTGTGCCACCACGGGCACCTACGTGTGCAAAGCCGACGGCTCGGACTTGAAATGCAACGCCCCCGCCCCGCAAGCCGGCGGCACGGAGTTGTGCGGCGACGGCATCGACAACGACTGCGACGGCCAGATCGACGAGGGCTTCGCGTCGGTCGGTCAGTCGTGCACCGTGGGCAGCGGCTCGTGCGCCGCCACCGGCACGATCAAATGCGACAGCAGCAAGACCGGCACCTACTGCGACGCCCCCGGCGGCGGCGGCACCGGCTCGATGGAGATCTGCGACGGCATCGACAACGACTGCGACGGCCAGGTCGACGAGGCGATGTGCAATAGCTGCACCGACGACACCTACGAGCCCAACCAATCCAGCCTCAACGGCACCGACCTGACCACCGCCAAGACCATCAACAACCTGGTGATTTGCGGCGACTACACCTCCGGCTACGACGTCGACTGGTTCGACCTCGGCTACCACGCTCCCACCGACAGCGTGAAGCTCGAGCTGACCCAGGAGACCGGCACCAATCACGTGGGCGACAATTACCCGGACCTGGACATCGAGTTCTTCTGCGGCACGACCCTCTGCGGGGCAATTCGCGGCAGCAGCGCCACGACCTCGGGCACGCTCACCGGTAGCTGTGGCTGTGCGGCCAACGACCATTGGACCGTCCACGTCTACCCGCACTCGGTGAGCTCGCCGGCGGTGGGAACGCCCTACTCCATTCGACGCTACTGACGGCTGCGATGAAACGTGTCTCCTGGAAAAGCCGCCTGCAGAAGTTGGTCATCGCCGCCCTGGTGGGGCTGGTGGCCTACTTCGCGCTGACCGACGAGTCCGGCAGCTTCGATGTGCCGGGCTCGGCGGATCTGGGGTTGCAGCGGATCGAACACGGATTTGGCAGCATGGCCGACGCGGTCACCCACCGCATCGACGAGGACAACCACAGCATGCAGAAGGTCCACGACGACTACGAAAAGCACACCGCCGAGCGCGTCGAGGCCAGCGGCGGCAAGGCTCCCTGACTTATTTGTGCGCGGCCTTCTTCGCCCGCCGGGGCTCGCTTTTGTGGCGAGCCTTTTTCTTTTTCTTGTGCAGAAAACTCAGCGCCTTCTCGTGCTTGCGCAGCCACTCGAGCTTGCGCGCCGCCAGGTAGCGGTAGATCTCGAAGACCTCGGGCTTTTTCTTGTCCAGGTTCTTGTCGCCCACCGGATCTTTGTGCCAATCGACCAGGCGCCGAAAACCCTTCTTGATATTTTCGATGTAGGCGTATTTGGCCGTGCGCACGCTGATGCGCCCAAAGCCGTCCTCGTGACGCTTGGCGGCCTCGGGGATGTAGAACAGCGAGTACACGACCTGCTTTTCGGGCTCCTTGCCCTCGAAGAACACCGGCGTGAGGCTCTCGCCAACCCAGGACTTCGCCGGCATCGCCCCCACCAGGTTGGCGAATGTCGCCACCAGGTCGGCGTGGGTGACCAGCCCGTGGATGCGCTCGCCGCGGCGCGTGGGCATCTGGACGACAAAGGGCACGTGGACGACCGGCGTGTCCAGCGTGTAGCCGTGATGGTGGTGCGGGTGGCGCCGGTCGAAGGCCTCGCCGTGGTCGGAGGTAAAGGCGATGACGTATTGGTCGGGCTTCCACTTCTTCTCGACCGCCGCGATCAACTGTGCCCAGTGGCTGTCGGCGTAATGCAGCTCGTTGTCGTAGCGGTCGATGCCCTTGTTGCCGGGAAACGCCCGGTGGCCCTTGGGCACGCGGTACGGCGAGTGATGGTCGTAGTAGTGCACCCACAAAAACAGCGGCTTGTCGTCGTCCTGCTCGTTCAAATACTTCAACGCCTCGGCGGTGACCTCCGGGGAGGTGTGCAGCTTGTCCTTGGCGTCGTGATAGGCCGACGAGTCGACCACGTCGAAGCCCTGGGTAAACCCGCGCCAGCGGCCCGGCAAAAAGTACTTGTGGCCGGGGATGAACACCGTCTTGTAGCCGTGCTTTTTGAGCGTCTCCGCCAGCGTGGGCACCCCGTGGGCGTATTCGTAGGGGTGGATGCGCCCATTTTTCATGGGCACCATGCTGTTGAACGTGCCGGCGACCAGCCCGGGCATGGCCAGGCGCGTGCTCGGCCCCAGCGAAAACGCCTGGTCGAACACGGTGGCGTGCTTGGCCCACTTGGCCAGGTTGGGCGTGGTGTCGCGCCGATAGCCCCCAATGCTGGTGTGGTGGAACGACAGCGCGTCGGTGGTAATGAGGATGATGTTGGGGCGTCGGGCGATCCCCTTGGTCGGCCGGGCGTGATGGGCCTTGCCGGTGCTGAAATCGGCCATATTGACCTTGAGATCGCCGCCCGAGCAGTTCTCGTCGATGCCGTTGCCGACGATCTCGCGCGCCTGGGGGCCGCGCGAGGCGTCGTGGGGCGCGCAGTCATTGCCCCCATACAGGTGGATCGACCCGTCGTGGTCGTAGTCCAAGCGCTTGTCGAGCTGGCCATACCAGGCGCCGCCCACCGACGTACGCCCCACGAACACGTCGCGCCCATCGGCCAACGACTGCGGCAGGTAGGCCGCCAGGATGCCCAGCAGTACGACCGGCACGGCCAGCGCGGCCAGCACCAGGGGGGTGCGCCGACCCACCGCATCCGAAAAATGCGCCAGCGCGGCCACGGCCAACACGCCCGCGATGGGCGCCAGCGCGAAGTTCCACGGCAGGTGGGGTAAGACGTCCGGGTAGGTGCGCCACAACACGATCAGCAGGATCACGCCCAGTACCGCCTCGGCGCCCAGCACAAACGCCGCGCGCACCCCGCGTCCCCCGACCCGCCGGCCGATCCAGGCGGTCAGCCGCTGCAGGGGCACCACCACGGCCGCCGAACCCACCGCCAGCGCCACCGCCGCGACGAGGGCGACGACCAGGATGAGCGCCGCGGCGAACGCCGTGGTCTTGACCGTCTGTAAGATGCGGTCGCCGGACCACACGCCCACCGCGATCCACACCGCCAGCAGGGCCGGCGTCGCCAGCACCCAGCCGATGCGCCCGGCCTGCTCGTCGAGCGTGCCCTGCCACGTCCACCGGCCCAGCGCCGCGATGGCGTCGTGGACGGGATCGGCGCGCTCGTACATCACGCTCCACGCCCCGAAGACCGCCGCCGCCGCGATGGCCGCGACGAACGCCAGCGGTGCCGCCACGCCCAGGTCGAGCGGAAAGCTCCACCAGGGCGTCTGGGGCCCGTGCACCGTCAAATACAACCCCTCGACCAGAAACCACGCACCAGCAAAGGCCAGTCCGTAGATCCCTCCGTGTAACAAGCGTTTGAGTAAAGTCATGGAAAACGAGACATGGGGCTTGCGAGCGGGCTTCGATACACTATACGACGCGTCCCCACGACAACTTGGGCCGGGGGACAATCTATTTCATCGCTGTCCGCCACGCTGGATTTTCAACCCTGTCTGAATACCACGCCCGCGGCGGAAATCAATCAAACCTGCGCGCCGCCCGTGCTCAGCCCGGCGGCGTGGCATCCACGACGCGGTATAAGTACCAGGTCGCCCCACGATGGTTGTGCGCCCGCGCCGTGGCGACCAACTCGGCGGCGCCGACCGGCGGCGGCCGATGCGCGCCGCGCACCAGCACGTAGTCCCACTGGCGCAGGCGCTCGCGGTCGTTGAAGCCTCGCCCGGCCAACGATGCATAGCCGTGGCCGGGGCGGAATTTGACGGCGTTGAACGCGGTCGCCGGGAAGGTAAACCCGCCAAACCCCGAGCGGCGCACGTGCACCAGCCCCGGGCAATTGTTGTTGAGGGGATAGCCGTGAAAGATCAGCGCGCGATGCACCCCCAGACACTGCACGCGCGACTGCGGCGGGATGCGGTCGATCAGCTCGACCATGGGCGCCACCTCGGTGCGCTCGAAGCGGCGCACGCTGCGGGCCAGAAAGACGCCCCACACGATCGCGCTGGCGATGACGATCCCCATGGCGGCGCGCGCCGCGCGGCTTCGCCAAAGCTCCTCGGTGGACAGCCGCGGCATGATGGCGGCGACCATCACGAACAGCGGCACCAGGCGGGTGTCGATGTCGACCGCCTTGATGGACACCGGCAGCACGAACATGCCCGCGGCCAACGCCGCGCCGAGCACCACGAGCGTATACTCGCGCAGGGCGCCGCGCCCATCGGCGCGCACCCGCTCGACGACCTGCGCGGCGATCGCGCGCAGGGCGCGTGGAGCCTCCAGGCGCGCCGCGCCGTCCACGGCCGACACCGCCCACACGCACATCAACACCATCCAGGCGCCCGTCAGCGCCGTCCACACCGCCGTGTCGAAAAACGCCTGGGTGGAGTCGAGCATATAGTGCAAAAGGTGGACGAGCGTGCGCCCGGCAGGCCACCAGCGCGCGTAGCGGCGCACGGTCTCGGCGATGCTCGCCGGCGGAAGCCCGGGCTGGCCGGCGGTGTGCAGGCGCCAATACACCCACAGGGCCGTCGCCGGCACCACCGCGGCCGCCATCGCCACGCCCGCCGGCCGGTCCGCGCTGGCCAGCACCACCAACACCGACGCCCCCACCACGAACACGCAGCCGACCCCGTGGGCGAAAAAACTGGCCACGCACACCACCGCCAACGCCACGCCGTAGCGCCAATCGGCCCGGCCCGCCGCCTCGCGCGCCAGCGCCACCGCCACGAAAAACAACGGGATGACCGCCAGGTAGTTGAGCAATCCCCACACCAGCGCCCCGCCCCACAAAAACGGCAGTCCCACAAAGATGAGCCAGCGCGAGCGGCCGAACACCGCCGCCATGTACAGCACCGCCGCGACCGTGGCCACCAGGCACCCCGTGGTCCACAGGCGCGCGGCAACCATCGTCGGCAACCACGGGTGGACCCAGCCCACAAAGCGCGCCATCACCAGGTTGGGCACCAGCCCGCCGTTTCGCTCGTAGATGAGCGCAAACAAATGAACCTGCTCGAGGCGACTCCACACGTCGGCCATGGCCGCGTGGCCGCCGAAATCGGTCAGCGGCGGGATCGGCCCGATCCACAGCGGACGCACCAACAGCCCCACCACCGCGACCAAGAGCCCCCAGAACCACAGGTCTTCGCGCTCGAGGGCTTTACCGACACTATTTCCCATCCGGTTCTCGATGTTCTAGAATGGGCGCGTTCTGCCCTGACATCATGATGACATTACCAAAGTTTTTGCCATGTTCGAGTCGTCCCGCAAAGCTCTGCCCCTTCTCGTGCTGCTGCTCTTTGGGCTGACCTCGCTCAACTGCGGTAGCTGCGACGAGGGAGCGATCAGCACCAACAACGGCCACGGCGACGCCTGGTCGCTCAACAATGACGGGGGCGGGGGCGGAGATGCCTACACCCACGGCGACGGCGGCCCCGGCGATGCCACGACCGACGGGAGCTACTCCGACGGCGGTTCGGGCACGTGCTCCGGCACGGTATGCGGCAGCGAGTGCTGCACGGGCACCGACGAGTGCGTCCAGGACCATTGCCTTGCGGCCTGCGCGGGCACGCGCTGCGGCGACGACCTCAGCCTGTGCTGTACCGGCAGCGACCTGTGCCTGGGCGGCGCCTGCGTCACGCCTGGCCAGGATTGCGAGCGCACCGAGCAATGCCCGGTCGATTCTATCTGCGAGCCCACCGTGGGCAAATGCGTGCCGCGAAGCGCGGTGGACGTATGCGAATTCCACCCGCCGGTCGGCCAATTCACCCCCAAGATCGCCTGTTCGTGGCCCACGGGCCTCAACCTGACGGTCAACGCCGGGCGCACCCGCGTGGTCAACGCCCCGGTGGTCGGCAACCTCACCGACGACAACGGCGACGGCAAAACCGACACCGACGACATCCCCGACATCGCCTTTTTGTCGCGCACCCCGGGCTGCTGCAACAAGCCGGCGACCCTGCGCATCGTCAGCGGCGCGTGCAACCCCGACGGCTCCATGAAGGAGATCGCCTCGCTGAACGGCGCTCAGATGATCAACGACGCCCCGCTGGCGCTGGGGGATTTGACCGGCAACGGCGTGCCCGAGCTGGTCACCATCAGCTACAACGGGCCGCTTTCCACCAACGACCACCAAAACCCCCAGGGCACCGTCGCCTGGACGCGCACCAAGGACGACGGCTCCCAGTGGAAGGTGCTGTGGCGAAACACCACCTACCCCAAATGGAACGTGCACACCCGCGGCGGCGCGGTGGTCAACCTGGCCGACCTCGACGGGGACGGCAACCCCGAGGTCATCATCGGCAACGTGGTGCTCAACGGCCAGACCGGCGCTCTCAAGTGGGACGGCCTGGTCACCAGCGGGGGCACCGGCGGCATCGGCAACAACGCCTTTTTGGGGCCGTCCTCGGCGGTGGGCGACATCGACCTGGACGGCAACCAGGAGGTCGCCGCCGGCAACACCCTGTACGACTACGACGGCACCGTGCTGTGGACCTACCAGTACACCAGCAGCAACTCGATCTGTCAGGGCAGCCTCCCCTGCGACGGCTTCGACGCCATGGCCAACTTCGACAACGACCCCGAAGGCGAGGTCGTCATCGTGCGCCGCGGGCAGGTATTCGTGCTCAACGACGACGGCACGCTGCTGTGGAAGGCCGACATCCCCTGGCAGGATTGCGGCACGGCCAGCGCCAAGCGCAACGAGTCCGGCCCGCCCACCGTGGCCGACTTCGACGGCGACGGCCACCCCGAGATCGGCACCGCCGGCGCGGACTACTACGCCGTCATGGACATGGACTGCGATCCCAACCTGCACCCCAACGGCGTCCAGCAGGGCTGCGATCCCCGCTTCCCGGGCGTGTTGTGGGCCAAGCCCAACCAGGATTGCTCGAGCCGGGCGACGGCCTCGAGTGTGTTCGACTTCGAGGGCGACGGCAAAGCCGAGATGGTCTACGCCGACGAGACCACCTTCCGCATTCGCGCCGGCGCCGACGGCGCCCTGCTGTACGAGGACGACACCCACGCCAGCAACACGCGCATCGAGATGCCCGTGGTCGCCGACGTCGATAACGACGGCAACTCCGAGGTGGTCATCCCCTCGGACACCGACAAGGCCATCAAGGTGTGGGCCGACAGCGACGACAACTGGGTGCGCACCCGGCGCATCTGGAACCAGCACAGCTACTCGGTGACCAATATCGACGAAAACGGCCACATCCCCGCCCACCCCCAGCCCAACTGGCGAAATGGCCGGCTGAACAATTACCGGCAGAATATCCAGCCCGGCGGGGTGTTCGACGCCCCCGACCTGGCCGTCGAGCAGGTGGGCGTGGGCGGCTCGTGCTCCGGCGCCCAGACCATCACCCTGACGGCGACGGTGGCCAACCGGGGCGCGCTGGGCGAGTCCGCCGGCGTCAAGGTGGTCCTCGCCGTCGTGCATGCCGGTAACACCACCAACGTGGCCACCGTGCAGACCACCCAGCGACTGCTCCCCGGCCAAACCGAGGTCGTCTCGGCGCCGTTTTCCGTGCCCGCCGGCTGGTGGCAGGACGGCTTCAAGATCCAGGCGACCATCGACCCCGACGGCCAGGTCAACGAATGCGACGAGACCAACAACCAGCTCGACGCCGACAGCGCCTCGCTGGCGGTGGGCCGGCCCGGCCTGGAGGTGACCAGCCTGGACGCCAACGACGTCGCCTGCGACCAGACCCAGCAGCTTCCCATCACCCTGACCGTGCAGAACAACGGCACCGACACCATCCCCGCCGACACCCCCATCGGGCTGACGGCGACCACCTCGTCGGCCACCACGCAGATCGGCCAAGTGCGCACCCAAAACGCCCTGAACGCCGGCGATTCCGAGGATCTGAGCACCACCTGGAACATCCCCGCCCGATTTATCGGGGTGCCCTTCGACGTCACCGCCACGGTCGACCCCGACGGCGAAGTCTTTCAATGCGCTCAGAAAAACACCGCCTCCACCAGCGCCCAGTGCATCCCCGGGGGTTGATTTTCTTGGCGCAAAACTGCGCAAGACGTTTGTCAACGGCGGTCGGAGGCGCTATTTTTAAGGGCGCCAAGATCCCCTGTGTGGTGGCATTTTTGGTTTAATTCGTCTGTTATCGGTGTTGATGTTGGCAGCCACGCCCAACCCGGGCAGACCAAACCTCAGACAAGGGTGAAATACAATCGCTAGGAGAAGCAGAGATTCCAGAGGTGGTGGCGACTCGTACCGGGTCAACCAGCAGGTGCGAGCGCGTGAGGTACGCCTGATCGATCCCGACGGCGAGCAGTTGGGGATCATGACCTCCGACGAGGCCCGCGAGAAGGCCGAGGAATACGGCCTGGACCTGGTCGAGGTCGCTCCCAAGGCCCGCCCGCCGGTGTGCAAGATCATGGACTACGGGAAGTTCAAGTACCAGCAGTCCAAGAAGAAGAAAAAGGCGACCGACAACGTCTCGCTCAAGACGCTGCGCATGCGGCCCAAGACCGAGTCCCACGACCTGAACACCAAGCTCAATCGCGCCTCCAAATTCTTGGAGAAGGGCAATCAGGTCAAATTCGTCATGCAGATGCGCGGGCGTGAGCGCCAGTTCACCGATCGTTGGGTCGAGCAGCTTCAGGAGGTCATCGACGAGCTGCGCGAGCTGGTCGATCGCGACATCAAGGTGGTCAGCGCCCCGGAGAGTCAGGGCTGGCAGATCACCGCGGTGGTCGAACCCGCCTGAGCGATGAGATTGTGTCATTGAGCCGCCGTGCCGACGACCGCCGCCTTGGCCGGCGCCGGGCGTCGGCTCGATGACGCGGTCACTTCCCTCCACTTCTTCAAGGCGCACACGTGGCAGCATGGCTCGGAAAGACGAGGACGCATGCCGCGCATCTGTGGAAGTTTGTGCGCCGCGTGCTCGGCCGGTTTATCAAGAACCAGGGACTGCTGCTCGCCGGCAGCCTCGCCTACAACAGCTTGCTGTCGGCCATCCCCCTGGTGTCGGTGTTGGTCATGGCGCTGTCGTATTTTTTCGACCAGCGCCAGCTCATCGAGACCATCTCGGCGGAGGTGCGCCTGCTCATCCCCAGCCACGCCGAGGCGCTGACCGGCGCGGTCACCGCCCTGCTGGATAACCGCGAGGTCATCGGCGGGGTGGGCATCCTGGTGCTGCTATTCTTCAGCTCCATCGCCTTCCGCATGCTCGAAGAGGCCATGGCCAACATCTTCCATGTGCCCGACCACGTCGAGGAGCGCAGCTTCTGGATGTCGGCGATCATTCCCTACCTATACATCATCGTCATCGGCCTGTGCATCGTGGTGGTCACCTCCCTGACTGCCGTGCTCGAGACCTACAGCGACGCCACCTACATCGTGCTCGGCCACACCTTGTCGCTGGCCAACTTGCCCGGCGCGCTGCTGTACGTGTCCGCCTTTGTGGGGATGTCGGCGATGTTCACCTCGGTGTACAAGATCTTGCCGGTCGTCGACATCGACACTAAGCGTGCCCTCGTCGGCGGCGTGATCGCTGCCATCTTGTGGGAGATCGTGCGCCGCATTCTGGTGTGGTATTTCGCCAACATCTCGATGGTCAACGTCATCTACGGCTCGCTGGCCACCGTCATCCTGGTGCTGTTGGGCCTGGAGATCGGCGCGGTGATCCTGTTGCTGGGCGCCCAGATCATCGCCGAGTTGGAGGACAGCGCCAACGACGGCCGCCCCTGGTACCTGGGGCCGGAGGACGTCGCCCAGGCCAGCGGCGACGACGACCAATAGCGGTCGGTCACTTGGCGGAAGCGTCGGCGCCGGCGTCGGCCTGCTTGTGGGTTTTGCCGCCGCTCTGCAGC
The DNA here is from genome assembly GCA_963697525.1 of uncultured delta proteobacterium. Lineage (GTDB taxonomy): Bacteria > Myxococcota_A > Bradymonadia > Bradymonadales > Bradymonadaceae > Bradymonas. The sequence goes on along the minus strand of OY969087.1, from coordinate 2,317,933 downwards.
GTCGAGATGGCCTTGGCGAGGTCTTTTCGGATGCACCCGTAACAATCGTGGCGGTCGAAGGCGCCACAGCCGGTGCGCGGCTGGTGGTCGTAATAGCGCAACACCTGCAGGCCGCGCGCATCCCCGGCCTTGACGATGGCCTCGATTTGCTGGCGATGCTCGCTGCACCCGTGGGCAAAGCGCAGCGCGATGGACGCGCGGTTCCAGGGCTCGAGCTTGGCCAGTCGCCCGCTCTTTTCCAGCGCTTCCCGGGCGCGGCGGCGCACCGTAAAGCCATCGCCCATGCGCGCCAGCGCGCTCAGCCGCCGGTCGCCCACGGCCGGGGGAAGCTGGTCGAGCAGGATCTTTTGGGCCAGGGCGACCTGATTGTCGTCGCCCGACTCGTAGCGGTCGACGACGTCGTCGACCAGTCGGTCTTCGCTGGCATAGCGCGGCTCGCGCTCGAGCGCCTTCTGGTAAAATTGCAGCGCCTTCTTCCAGTCGCCCACGACGGCGTTGGCCCGGGCCTGCAAGAAGAACAGATGCGCGTTGGGCCCGTGCTTTTTGATGAGCTTGTCGAGGCGGGCGATCGCGTCGTTGGCGTCGCCGGTGGCCAGCGTATCGACGATGTCGCTGGCGTCGATATTGTCGAGGTAGTCGTCGCGCTCATCGGCCAGCTCCTGGGCCTCCTTCTGGCGCGCCTCCTGGGTCGAGGCGGGCGCGGCGGAGCCCCAATCGGTGACGAGCGGCACGGCGACCAGCGCGACGAGCAGCACGACCAGCGCTCCCAACGCCAGCCCGCGCGTGCGCGGCTTCTCGTGGACCCAGGCCCGCACTGTCTGCAGCCACGGGCGAACCTCCTGGGCGACGTGGCGCAGCGCCTCCCCGCCGGTGTCGGCGGCCTCGAGGGTAAACGCCATCCAACTCTGGGTGCTGCGGGTCTGGGCGATGGAAGCCAACTCGTCACGGACCTGGCGGGCCGAGGCGGGGCGGTCGGCCGGCTCCTTGGCCATCAACCGGCGCACCAGCCGATCGAGGCGCTTGGGCAGCCGGGCCTCGGGCACGCGCTGGCGCACCGACGGCGGCTCCTCGGTCATGTGCATCGCCATGACCCGCGCGGGGTTTTTGTCCACGAAGGGCAGCTGGCCGGTCAGCATCTCGAAGAGCATCACGCCCACCGAATACAGGTCGGCGCGCTGGTCGATATCCTCGGCGCCGGCGGCCTGCTCCGGAGACATGTACATCGGCGTGCCGTAGACCCGCCCGGCCTGGGTGAGCCGAGCGTCGGCGCCGTCCTCGCCGATACGCACCCGCGCCACGCCGAAGTCCATGATCTTGACGAAGTCGTTGTCCCCGTCGCGCTCGACGAGCATGACGTTTTCGGGCTTGAGGTCGCGGTGGACCACCCCCAGGTTATGGGCCTGCTCCAGGGCCGCCAAGATCTGATCGAGGATGTGGATCGCGCGCAGCGGGTCGAAGCGCTCCACGCATACCAGCGTCTCGTCGAGGGTGTTGCCCTCCAAATACTCCATGACCAGAAAGAAGCCGCCGTCGGCCATCTCTCCGAAGTCGGTGGCCACGCACACGTTGGGGTGGTCGATGTGGGCCGCTGCCTGGGCCTCTCGCCGAAAGCGCTCGACGGCCTCGCCGCGCCCGATGACGTCGGGGTTGAGGACCTTGAGCGCCACGGTCTTTTTCATCAGCGTGTGCTCGGCACGCCACACCGTGCCCATGCCACCCACACCCAGGCAGCCCTCGACGAGGTAGCGCTCCGAGATCATGCGTCCGGTTAAATCCGCGTCGTCGGACGACTCCTCGCTCGACGCGATCTTGGTGGCTGTAGGCTGCTCGGTGGACATACAATCATTTCTCGATAAGTGCGGCAGTTTCAGCCGACTATATAACTGCAGGGGTCCGGGGGTCCAGGGGTCCAGGAGTTGCGGGGGTCCAGGGGTTCAGGAGGCGGCCGGTGCCTCGGTGGCCGGGGGCAGCGCACGTCCCTCCCCCTCGGTGAGGATCCAGAAGCTCTCGTCGTCGACGTCGGCGTCGGCCAGGGCACGCTGCAGATCGTCGACCGGCTCGTACATGCCCTCGTCGGAGAGCTGAAAGGTGCCGTAATGGATGGGCACGCTGTGCTCGGCGTCGAGCACGTTGTGGGCGCGCACCGCCTCGGCCGGGGACATATGCACCGGGTGCATGAACCACACCGGCCGGTACGCCCCGATGGGTAGCAGCGCCAGGCGAGGCCGGCCGAAACGCTCGCGCACCTGTTGGAAGTGCGGGCCCCAGCCCGTATCTCCGGCGAAATAAACCACTCCGGCCGGCCCCTCGAAGACGTAGCCGCCCCACAGGGTCTGTTTGCGGTCGCATAACCCCCGCCCGGAGAAGTGTTGGGCGGGTACCAGGGTGACACGCATCTGGTCACCCAGCGACACGCTCTGCCACCAGTCGAGATCGCCCGCGTGGTCGATGCCGTGCTCGGCCAACAGTTGCGTATTGCCCAGTGGCGCCACAAACCGCGGGGCGTGCCCGCGCGCCAGGCGCTCGAGCGTGGGCAGATCCAGGTGGTCGTAGTGATTGTGGCTCAAGACCACCGCGTCGATCGCCGGCAGGTCGTCGAAGCGAACCCCGGGCGGCCGGCGCCGCCGCGGCCCGGTCCAGGACACGGGGCTGACGCGCTCGGACCACACCGGATCGGTCAAGATATTGAGCCCATCCATCTGCAACAGCACCGTGGCGTGGTTGACCCACGTCACCCGCACGTCGCCGCGCCCCACGCGTCGGGGCGGCGGGGGCCCCGGCGCGGCCTCGACCCACTTGGGCCATTTGGTGCGCTCGCCGCTTCCCAACTCCCACTCGAGCAAGGCGCCCAGGCCGCGCTGCTCGAAGCGTGCCTGGTTGGCGAAGCACTCGCCGTCGAAATGATCGCTGGTGGGGCCGTCGTAGGCCGGCGCCGAAAACAGGCGACACCCGGCCCACAGGCCGGCGGCGACGCCGCCCAACAGCAAGCCGCCGCCCACTCTCCACTTGTGCTTCCACAGCCAATGGCTCATTTGAATCGCTCGGTCTCGATGCCGTATTTGTCTACCCGAAGCCCCATGATGCGCTCGCTGACGCCCAATTGGCGCGCCGCGGCCGCCCGGTTGCCACGCGTGGACTTGAGCGCGTCGAGCACCAGCTCGCGCTCGAGGCTGTCCAGCGCCGTTTGCAGGTCGCCCTTGAAGGTCGTGCCCGTCGCCTCGGCGGTCTGCAAGCTCGGCGGCAGGTGGTGGCCGTGGATGACCCCATCGACGCTCATGAGCACAGCGCGCTCCACGCAGTTTTCCAGCTCCCGCACATTGCCCGGCCAGTGGTAAGCCAGCAGCATGTCGATGGCCGGCGTCGAGATGCGCCGCACCTCTTTGGCGTGGATCTTGGCATATTTCTCCACGAAATGATCGGCCAGCAACATGATATCGGACTTTCGCTCGCGCAGGGCCGGCACATGAATCGGAAACACATTGAGCCGGTAGTAAAGGTCCTGGCGGAAATTGCCCTGCTCGATGCGCTTCAGCAGGTCGCGGCTGGTCGCGCCCACGATGCGCACGTCGACCTCGATGGTGTCGGTGCCACCCACCCGCTCGAAGGTATGCTCCTGGAGGACGCGCAACAGCTTGACCTGCATGGTCGGGGAGAGCTCGCCGACCTCGTCCAAAAAGATCGTGCCCCCGCCGGCCAGCTCGAAGCGGCCCTTGCGGCTTTTGTGCGCCCCGGTAAACGCGCCCTTTTCGTGGCCGAAGAGCTCGCTTTCGACCAGGTTTTCGGGAAGCGCCCCGCAGTTGACCTTGATGAACGGCTGGTCGGCCCGCCCGCTGTTGTAATGCAGCGCGTTGGCGATGAGCTCCTTGCCGGTACCGCTCTCGCCGAGAATCAGCGCGGTGGTGTGGCTGTCGGCGACCTGGCGGATCATGTCGAAGACCTGCAACATCTTCTTGGAGCGCCCGATGATATTCTCGGGCTGGAAGCGGTCGCGCAGCTTTCGCTGCAGCCGCGTATTCTCCTCGACCAGCCGTTGGCGCTCCTCCTCGGCGGCCTGGCGAAGCCGCACCGCCTGGGCGATCATGGAGGCGACGATCGACAAGAGCTGCGCATCCCTGCGAAGCATCTCCTCCGGCGCAAACGGCCGGTCGACGCTCAGCGTGCCGATGACCTCGGTCTCCTGGCGGATGGGCACGCAGATATAGGACACGTCGTGCGCCCGCGCCCGGCTCTCGGGGCCGGTGCGGTTCAAAAACGCCTGCGAGTCGCTGATGCGCGGCACGATCTGCAGCTCGCCGGTCTGGACCACCTGGCCGGTGATGCCCTCGCCGATGCGAAACCGCCCCCGGGTCTGCTCGCTCTCGGACAGCCCGTAGCTCTCCTCGGTCACGATCTGCTGGGTCTCCCGGTTGAGCAACGTCAGCGCGGCGCGCGTCATGTCGGTCTGCTCGACCAGATGGCGCACCACCGTGCCCAGCACCTCTTTGAGGTTCAGCGACCGGTCGAGCTCCTGGCTGATGTCGAACAGCAGGCTGAGCTCGCGAATATTGTGGGAATCGTTGGTCATCGTCGTGTACGCGTCCGAGTCCTGATCGACAGTCAACCTGACGGGTGGGCGCGGCCCGTTTTGCCACGCGCGCCTCCAACATCCTACAAAAATGTAGGAACCTGCCACCGCCGCGCCTGGCCCCAGACGCGCCGATTCAACCCGAAAATAGCCAAAACTCGGCCCATTTCACCCCCAAATCCTACATCAATGTAGGCTAATACGCCAGATCCTACATTTACGTAGGATTCATCCCCCGTCCGTAAGGGTCCCTGGCACCCTTCGTAAGGGTCCCTGACACCCTGCACAAAAATTTTGCCCCGTCTGGACCCGCCGAGGCGGCGATCGGCGAGAAATCTCACAAATTCTGGGCCGCCTGGCATGGCCGTTGCGTAGGGGCTGGGGCGTCGCGGCCACGGGGATGGCTGGATATGGGGAGATTCATTCACCGATACGTTCAACCGACCGAAATGACTATGAATTTACGCAAACCGACGATTACGAAGACGTCGCTCGCTGCCTGTGCTCTCATCGCCGGCGTGGCCGTGCCCGCCTCGGCCTTCGCTGCTGGGGGGCAGCAACCGAGCAACCAAGAGGTGATGTTCTACATCAACAATACCTGGATGCTCGTGGCGACCATCCTGGTGTTCATCATGCACCTGGGGTTTGCCACCCTGGAGTCGGGGCTGACGCGGGCCAAAAACACCGTCAACGTCCTGTTCAAGAATACGGTCATCGTCGCCATTGGCATCCTGACCTATGCGCTGGTCGGCTTCAACCTGATGTATCCGGGGACGGCCTTCGCCGGCGGATTCGCCGGGTTCTCCGGGTTCGGCGTGGGCCCGGCAGCCGGTGGCCTGACGGCGGCGTACAACCCCGGCTACACCTACTGGACCGACTTTATCTTCCAGGCCATGTTCGCCGCCACCGCCGCGACCATCGTGTCGGGCGCGGTCGCCGAGCGCATCAAGCTGCGCTCGTTTCTGGTGTTCTCGGCGCTGTACGTCGCCGTGATCTACCCGATGGTGGGCATGTGGGGCTGGGGAGGCGGCTGGCTGGCCAAGCTGGGCTTCCACGATTTCGCCGGCTCGACCTTCGTGCACGCGGTGGGCGGCTGGGCCGCCCTGGGCGGCGTGCTCGTGCTCGGTCCCCGGCTGGGCAAGTACGTCGACGGGGAGGTGCGCGAGATCAAACCCCACAATATGTCGATGGCCACCCTGGGGGTGTTCTTGTTGTGGTTCGGCTGGTTCGGCTTCAACGGCGGCTCGGTGCTGTCGGCCGATCCCGCCAAGGTCTCGACGGTGTTTGTGACGACGACGTTTGCCGCCGCCGCCGGCGTGATGGGCGCGATGATGACCTCCTGGATCGTCCAGGACAAGCCCGACCTGGGCATGGTCCTCAACGGCGCGCTCGCCGGGCTGGTGGGCATCACCGCCGGCGCCGACGTGATCAGCCCATTGGACTCGGTGCTGGTGGGCGCCGTCGCCGGGATCATGGTCGTTGGGGCAGTGCTGCTGCTCGACCGGCTGCGCATCGACGACCCGGTGGGGGCGGTCGCCGTCCACCTGGTGTGTGGGGTGTGGGGCACGGTGGCGGTGGGCCTCTTTGCCGACGACGTCTCTTTGGTGGCCCAGCTTGTGGGCGTGGCCGCCACCGGGGTGTTCTGCTTCGCCACGAGCTACGCGATCTTCGCCGGCATCAAGGCGCTCATGGGCCTACGGGTCAGCGCCGAGGAAGAGATGGAGGGGCTGGACCTCGGCGAGCACGGCATGGAGGCCTACGCCGGCTTCCAGCTTCGTCCCGCCGAGCCGGTCGCGGCGGGCCATCACGTCCATGGCACCGAGCCGGCTCTGGCCCCGCTGGGCGGGCCGATGCAGGCGCCGGCGGGCGAATAGACCCCGCGCGATGAGCGCATTGAAATCCACGGTGGGTCTGCACTCACTTGCAGACCGTCGATTCGTGGGTGGACGCCCAAACGGCTGACGACCCACGAATCCACGAGCGCGCCGGCTGGCATGACGGGGAAACTTTGTTGGTTCGACGTCGAACCGCAGGGGTCAGGCCAGCCGGCGCGTCCTCATGCAGGATAGCGCCGCTGAATGAAGTCGACAAAATACTGCACGGTCACCTCGTGATCGCGGGCGATCTCACGGGCGCAATCGCCGATGGAGATGATCCCCGCGACGCTTCCATCGCGGATCACCGGCAGGTGGCGGCAGCGCTGCTGGGTCATCAAGTACAGGCAATGGCGCATGGTAAAGCCCGATTCGATGACGACCACTTGCTCGGTCATGATCTCGTGGACGAACGTCGAGCGCGACGAGCGCCCCTTGATGGCCACTTTCTTGAGATAATCCCGCTCGGTCACAATGCCGGCCAAGGTGCCGTCGTGGGCGGCGACGACCAGCGCGCCGATATTCAAGTCGACCATCTTGCCGATGGCGTCGAAGACGGTCGCCTGGGGGGCGATGGTGTGGATATACCACCCCTTGTGGTTCAACACCTCGCCGACAAAGCTGTCCATTGGGTCCTCCCCCGACCGCGGGTCGAAAAGCCGTGTAAGGACGCGCCGTGGGGTCCGGCCCCGACTCAGCGCGCGTTTGGGAAGATAGACGCCGCGCGCGCGCCGACGAGTTTGCGAGCCGCCGGCTCGTTAGCGGGCGGCCTGCTCGAGCAGCGGCGAGTCCGGCTGGCGGGTCAGTCGCGCGGGCAGGGGCTTGCCGGTGAGCGACTTCAGGAAGGCGACCACGTCGCCGATCTCGGCGTCGGTCAGACTCAGGGGCTTGAGCATGTCCTCGCGGTGGCCGACGCTGCCCTGCTCATTGAGGGTGGAGTAAAAACGCACGACCTCCTCGAGGGTGTTGAAGTGGCCGCCGTGCATGTACGGCGAGCTCAGGGCGACGTTGCGCAGGCTGGGGGTCTTGAACTGGCCGTGATCCTCGGGGGTGCGCGTCAGAAACTCCAGCCACTGGGCGCGCTTGCCGTGGGGATTGTCGCTGTAGGCGCCGGCGGCGTTGAAGGTGTCCTGCTTGACCATGTCGACGCCCTTCCAGCGACCCTCGTCGTTGGGGTCGAGCCAGGGGCGCGGGCCCAGGCCGAGGTTGTGGAAGCTCTCGTCGGTAAACGTGGGCCCGGAGTGGCAGCGCACGCAGCCGCCCTTGCCCATGAACAGCTTCAGGCCGCGCTGGGCAGCCGGGTTGAGGGCGGCGATCTTCTGGGGGTCGTTGGCCTTGAGGCCCTCCACGAAGGTGTCGAAGGGGGCGTGGCCTCGCACCAGCCGGGTTTGGTAGGCGGCGATGGCCTTGGTGGCATTGCTGGCGATGCGGTTGACGGCGTCGCGGTCTTCCGAGCGCATGGCCGCCCAGGCCTTATTCTGGGGGTTGTCGGGCTGGCCGGCCACCGGCTTGGCGTCGGCGGGAAACCGGGTGGTGTCGGACAGGTCGGGCAGCTTGCCGAAGATGGCCACGTAGGCGGCGTGCAGGTCCTTGTCGGTGTAGATCAGGTGGGCCAGGCCGCTGCGCGAGAAGCCCATCTCCTTGGAGCTCTCCATGGGGCCGAAGGCCTGCGCCCACATGGTGTCGGCGTGGCCGTCCCAGTCGTACCAGTGGTGGAAGGCGACGTCGAGCAGGCTGGGGGGATTGCGCGGCGTCGACGCCAGCCCTTTGCCCAGCGGGGCGGGCATGGTGAAGCCGTGGCTGGGCTGGTGGCAACTCGAGCAGCTTACCTTGCCGTTGGCGGAGATGCGCTTGTCGAAGAACAGGTACTGGCCGAGGCGGGCGGCGCGGGGGTCGGTGGCGACGGCGTTGGTCTCGTCGGTCGGCGGCTTCCCCAGCGGGGAGAGCCGCTCGATGAGGGCGCGCTCGTGGGGCGAAAACGTCGGCGCCTGATGGCTGGTGGCGGCCTTGGAGCCCACGGCGGTCGCCTGCGGCGACGATTTGTGGCAGGCAGCGCTGCCCAGGGCCAGCACGAAGAGGACGCCCACCCCGGTCGCCACGCGAATCTTGCTCGATTGCCAGTTCATATCACTCTCGGCAGCACTGAACGTCAAATCTGGTCTGGTCGATGGTCCCGTTCTGGTTGAGCACCATCTCGACGACCCAGTGGCCGTCTTTGCCCTCCCCTTGCATGTGGAACTTCATGCCCTCGACGCTGAAGGTACCGTCACCGTGGTCGGTGATCTTGGGCTGGGTCTTCATGCCGTGGCCGTGGGCGGGCATGACCGCGCGCACCTGGTCGAGCGAGACCCCCTTGGCCAGCGTCTGCTTTTTGGGGCTCTGGTAGACCTTGACGTCCAGGCCGAACAACTGCTGGAAGGGAATGGGGTTGGGCTTGGGGGTGGCGACCACGTAGAAACTACCGTTCTGGGTGGCCCCGGCCATGGTCTGGTCTTGGGGGATGTCGGTCTGGGAGGCGGCGGCGTTGGCGCCGGCGTCGGCCGACTGGCCGGGCGCGCCGCCCTTCGACGTCCCTGGCGGGGGGGCGCTGCTGCCATGTTGCTTGGACTTACAGCCGGCGGCCAAGCCGACCAGGAGGAGCGCGACGAGCGCGAGTGTGCGGAGATTACGCATGGGTTGTAGACCTCGGCAGGTCGAAGAGGCTGTTCCTCGTCGACAACAGGAGGAAGCGCCGAAAACTTCCGACGGCCGCCACGCAACGTAGCACTCTGCGACGGGATTTCAACGCCCGATTTCAAAACACGCACGCCCCCCGCACCATCACCTCCCACAAGGGCACCGAAAAGGTGCCATGCACCTTGACGAGCCCCGTCTCATGCGCCTGTGAGCCCGTTCTGCCCACCCGGCGCCTCCCCCTCCCGCCCCACTTTTTTCAAGAAAGTACGCAACGATTCGCCCCCTTTTGCCGAAAACCCTTATGAGGGACGTCTTCGATCACTTCGCCTCAACTCGGAGCACCATCATGGGACGCAAAATCCGCACCTTCGACAAAGACACCATCTACTTTGTGACCAACTCCTGCTTTCAGCGCTGCTTTTTGATGGCCCCCGGCGAGGAGGTCAACCGCATCATCCTGGGCTGTCTGGCCCGCGCCGTGGCCATTCACCACGTCCAGCTCTTCGCCTTCGTCTTCATGAGCAACCACTTCCACATGCTCGTCAAGGCCCCCTTCATGAATATGAGCGAGTTCATGCGCGACTTTCAGGCGGACATCGCCCGCGAGATCAACCGCCTGCGCAGCCGCAACGGCAAGTTCTTCTCGCGCCGCTTCAGCGCCGAGCCCATCCTCGACGAGGAGGCCCTCCTGGACAAGCTCGACTACACCCTCAACAACCCCTGCAACGACGACCTGGTGCGCCACATCAAGCACTGGCCGGGGGTTAGCTCCTGGGACTTCCACGCCACCTCAGAGCCCATGGTGGGAAAGTGGCTCGACCGCGACGAGCTTCGCAGGCTTCGCCGCAAAGACGAGAACACCCCCGAAGAGAAGGCCTACAAGGAGTTTAAGCTCGAGCTTACGACTCTGCCGACCTTCAAGGACCTCACACCAAAGCAGGCCCAGCAAAAGGTCTGCGAGCATATCGAGCCGACGGCGACCAGGCTTCAAAAGGAGCGCGCCGACAGGCAAGACACGTGCGTGGGGCCGCGTAAGATTCTTGGCCACCAAGTGGTGGGACCGGCCCGAGAACCCCAAGAAGTCGCCCCGCCCGCTGTGCCACTGTAGCAGTGCGCAGGAGCGCAAAGCCTACCGCGAGCAACTGCGCGAGACGATCGCCGCCTACAAGAAGGCCAGCGGCCGCTGGCGCGACGGTGAGACCAACTTGAGCTTTCCCCACGGCACCATCCCGCCGGGGCACACCCGGTGTATCGGCGCGCCGCCGGTGCCGGCGCCGTTTGCCGACCTGAGCGCCGAGGGGTGACGCCCGCGCCGCCACGTTCCGCTGTATCCCAGCCTCGAGTCCTGCCAAAAACGCCGACCCCGCCGGCGAGCGCATCGGTGCGCCCTCCGTACCGCGAGGCGCGCCCTGCACGCCGAAATCCCCGCCAAAATCTCTGGGTCATGAAGTCAGCGTCGCCGGTTTGGCGACGAGGCGCGCTCAAAGCGTGCTGACGAGGCTCGATTCATCGCCGGCTCACCTCGCCAACCCGCCTCGCAGGCGCATGAATGGCCGTTCGTAAGCGTGCATGGCACCCTCTTCGCTCCCTCTGGGGCGGGTGGGTGGATCGCCTTCCAACAACCGTCGGTACCTGCTAGAATCCCGTCACTTAATTGTCACAACGACCGAGTGGCCCATGAATTTGCCTACGCCCCTGCGGCCGCGCCTGCTCGCCGGCACCGCTGCAATCTCGCTCATCGCGCTGTTGACCGCCGGCGCCACCTGCGACTCCGAGACCCATCACCGCAAGGCATCGACGCACGATGCTGGCGCCGATACGACCAGTGACGCCAGCGCCGATGCCGCCGACGGCGGCGCCGACGCCGGTTCGTCGCTGCCCGACGGGGTCGCGGTGCCCCTCGACCTGACGCCCTACCTGGGCCAGGCCCACTCGCAGGGGACGTCCCAGCTCTACAAGGTCCAGTCGACCGACGAGCTGGCCGACGGGGTCGTCGTGGAGGCGCGCCCCGGCGATTGGGTGCTCGAAAACGACCGCGTCAAGCTGTTCGTCGAGGGCGCCGACCGGGCGATGAGCCCGTGCCCCTGGGGCGGCGACATCGTCGACGCCCAGTACAAGCGCCCCGACGGCTCGCTGACCAAGGACGTCACCGGCGAGATCTGCCTGATGGTCAACGTCGGCAAGACCTTCGCCCCCGACCGCTTCGACGTCGTGCGCGACGGCGCCGACGGCGGCCCGGCCATCCTCGCCGTCAGCGGCCACCTGGAGTTGCTCGGGTTCATCGACATCAGCGCCATGGCCAACGACTACGCCCCCGGCATCCTCGACCACGTCGCCATGGACCCCGACGCCGACGTGCCCGCCGACATCACGCGCTACTTCATCCTGCAGCCCGGCGACAACGACGTCCACATCGTCACCGCCCTCAAGAATACCGGCGACCAGCCCGAGCACCTGGGCGTGGGCCACCTGATGCGCGGCGGCGCCCACGGCCACTACTTCAACCCCCTCAACAGCCTGCACGGCTGGGGGTACACCTCGTTGGGCCCGGACAACTTGACCGGCGACCCCCTGCCCTTCGTCGCCTACGCCGGCGCCGACGGCGGCTACGCCTACGTCCCCAAACCGGACCCCTCGCTGCGCCCCTCGCCCGACGCGCTTCCCCGCGGCGGCGCCCAGGTCTCCATCTCCGGCGTCAGCGTCTCCCTGATGGGCCGCGCCAACATCCTGCAGACGCTCCTGGCCTCCAAGCGCGTCCTCGAATCCATGGACGGCCTGCTCCACCTGCAGCCCGGCGACGTCAGCGTCATCGAACACTGGGAATACTTCGGCGACACCCTCTCCTCGATGGTCGACCCCATCTACAAGACCCTGGGCGCCGACACCGGCGCGGTCCATGGCACCGTCACCGACACCGCCGGCCAACCCGTCGCCGACGTGCTGGTCACCGCCATCAACGCCGATGATCGCGCCATGAACCAGACGCGCACCGCCGCCGACGGCACCTACCGCATGCGCGTGCCCCCCGGGGACTACCACCTGCGCGCCCGCCTGGACGTGCGCGTCAGCCCCCAGGACGCCACCGCCACCGTCGCCACCGACGACGACGCCCAGGCCGACCTCACCCTCAAGGACGCCGCCACCATCCACCTGACCATCCACACCCCCGATGGCACGCCCACCCCGGCGCGCGCCTCCATCATCTGCGAGGGAAGTTGCCCGGACATGCCCACCTCCCAGGAGCGCGACGTCACCCTCGACCACCTGCCCGGCGGCTTTTTGCGCATCGTCTCCGTCGGCGTCAGTGGCACCGCCGACATCGACGTGCCCGCCGGCGACTACCGCGTCGCCGTCGACCGCGGCATGGAATGGTCGGTCTGGCCGCCCACCGCCCCCGACGACGGCGGCAAGCTGGTCTCGCTGACCGCCGGGGACTCGGTCGACCTCGACGCCGAGATCGCCCACGTCGTCGACACCAGCGGGGCCATCTCCGCCGACTTCCACGTCCACGGCGTCACCTCCCCGGACAGCGTCGTGCGCAAGTCCAACCGCGTGCTCGACTTCATGGGCGAGGGCGTCGACGTGCTCATCAGCACCGACCACGACTACATCACCGACTACGCCCCCGCCATCGCTGAGCTCGGCGCCACCGACCAGATCGCCAGCATGTGCGGCGAGGAGATCACCACTCCCCACATCGGCCATTTCAACGCCTTTCCCCTGGTGCGCGACCCCGACCACCGCCGCGGCGGCGCGCTGGACTGGTCGCGCGGCGCCGACTACGACATGACCCCGGCCGAGATCTTCAACTGGATCGACAACCAGGACGGCGACCCCACCAACGCCCAGGTCAAACAGATCAACCACGCCGGCAGCACCATCCCGCCGCTCAAGGCCGACGTGCTGCGCGGCATCACCCTGGCCGACCCCGTCACCAAGCGCATGAAGCCGACCACCCCCGACCCCACCACCGGCGACACCGGCCTGTGGTCGGACGACTTCACCGCCATCGAGGTCATGAACGGCCAGAGCATGGCGCGGGTCTGGAAGATCATGCGCTGGTGGCTGTCCATGGTCAGCCGCGGCTTCACCCCCACGGCCACCGCCGTGACCGACACCCACAAGCTGTACTCCGACCTGGGCGGCAGCCCGCGCACGTTCGTGTTCACCGGCCCCGGCCATGACACCGTGGCCACCTTCGACAAGCAAAACTTCGCCGCCACCTCCAACGCCCACAAAGCCATCGGCACCAACGGCCCGTTCTTCCGTGTGCACCTGGAGAACACCGCCGGCGACACCGCCGGCCTCGGCGAGACCCTCGCCAGCAGCGACGGCGCCGTGACCGCCCACGTCAGCATCGACGTCCCCGAGTGGATGCACGTCGACACCGTCGACATCTACAGCAACCTGAGCGCCGACGACATCGTCACCAGCCCCGGCGGCGTCGACGAAGATCCCATCCCCCCGACCTCCTCGACGCCCATCGACTGGCAACCCACCGACCTGGTGGAGGTGGCCACCGGCAACGAAACCCATAGCCACTGGGTCAAGACCGTCGACATCCCCATGACCCTGAGCGCCGACGCCTACGTCGTGGTGGTCGTGCGCGGCAAAGACGGCGACACCAGCATGTTTCCGGTCATCCCCAACGCCAACGTCCAGCCGTTCGCCTTCGCCAACCCCATCTACGTCGACACCGACGGCGGCGGCTACGACCACCCGCCCCTGGCCCAACTGGCCCAAACGCCTCTCGAACCTAGTATGTTGAAGGCCGCCCAGCCCACGCCCTTCAAAGGCGAGCTGACGCCCGCGGAGCTGGGCAAGTTCATCGAGACCGTCAAGCGTCGCGAGTAGGCGGCGCGCCGCGCGGACTTCTCACACCCGAGCCAAGGTATGCGCACCATCGCAACGCTGTCCTCGCTGCTCCTCTTTGGACTGGTCGCCGTCGCCGGCTGCAAGAGCGCGCCCCAGACGCGCGGCCAGGCCCAATGTCCCGAGGGGCGAAACTCCGACGAGATGTTCTGCGCCCGTATCCCGCGCTATGCGCGCGATCCCGACACCGGCCAATGTTGCCGCTACGAGACCGCCTGCGCCGCGCCCGTGGGCTGGAAGACCTACACCAGCCGCGACGCCTGCGAGCGCGTCGGCCAACACGCCCGGCAGACCGCCGACGCCGGCAATCCCCCCGCCAACGACGCCGGAGCCCAGGCGAGCTGCCCGGCCCCCCAGCAGTCCCAGGCGATGTGCGCCCAGGTGATCACGTGGGCCAAAGACCCCAACACCGGCGCCTGCTGCCAATACGCCACCCCCTGCGAGGCCCCGACGGGCTGGCAGACCTTCTCCGACCAGGCCGCCTGCCAGAAGAGTGGGCAGCCCTGACGCCCGCCATTCTAAGAAAATCCTAATTTCACTCGCACCGGCGGCGCTGCTAGGTTGAGCGGGAATCGTCGGTTCCAAGTGTCCGCCACTTCTGCGCCCGTGAGCACGATCCATGGCCAAATCCGAGAGCACGCTGCAGCTCGAGAGTCTGCAAGACGAAGTCAACAGCAGCTACATCTACCGCACCCTCGCCGACGCCGAGCCCAACCCCGACCTGGCGCGCATCTACGCCAACCTGGCCGACGTCGAGGAGAAGCACGCCGAGTTCTGGCGCGAGCAACTCCGCCAGGAGGGACGGCCCGTGCCCACGCTGGGTCCGGATTGGCGCGCCCGCGTGCTCATGTGGGTGGCGCGCCGGCTGGGGCCCCAATGGGTGCTGCCCACCCTGGTCAGCGGAGAGGCCGAGCGCACCCAGTTTTACGCCCACCAGCCCGAGGCCAAACAGGCCGGCATGGCCACCGAGGAGCGCAGCCACCAGCGCGTGCTCTCGGAGCTGTCGCGCACGAGCACCCCCGGGGCGGAGGGGGCGCTGATCGCGCGTCTGGAGGGCCGCCACCGCGCCGTGGGCGGCAACGCCCTGCGCGCCGCCGTCCTCGGCGCCAACGACGGGCTGGTCTCCAACCTCAGCCTGGTCATGGGCGTGGCCGGCGCCGAATTGACCGCCCACAACATCCTCATCACCGGCATGGCCGGCCTGCTCGCCGGGGCCTTCTCCATGGCCCTGGGCGAGTGGCTGTCGGTGCAGAGCTCGCGCGAGCTGTACCAACACCAGAATCGACATCGAGGCCCGCGAGCTCGAACTCGCCCCCGAGGAGGAGATGCAGGAGCTCGCCCTCATCTACGAGGCCAAGGGCTTGCCGCGCGAGCGCGCCCAGCAGCTCGCCGAGCAGATGATCTCCGACGAGGAGCAGGCCCTGAACACCCTGGCCCGCGAGGAGCTGGGCATCGACCCCGAGGAGCTGGGCGGCTCGGCCTGGGAGGCGGCGTTCACCTCGTTTTTCCTCTTCGCCATCGGCGCCATCCTGCCCGTGCTCCCCTACTTCGGCATGGCCGGCTACCAGGCGGTGATCGCCAGCGTGGCGCTGAGCACTGTGGGCCTTTTTGCCATCGGCGCGCTCATCACCGTGATGACCGGCCGGCCGGTGTGGCTGTCGGGCGGCCGTCAGGTCATCTTCGGGCTGGCCGCGGCGGCGATCACCTTTGGCATCGGCCACCTGCTGGGGGTGTCGGTGGCCGGGTAGGCGGGCGTGGCGCCTGCGGCGCGGGGCTGGAGCGCAGGCTGCTAGCCTGCATGGGGCTTGCTTGGCAGGCCGCATTCGCACAGAATGTCACCGTTGTGTAACTGTCTTGTCACGTTTTGCGCCTGTGCGCCCGCTCATCTGAGGCCCCCGTGAAGCAACGTCTTGTCTGTGGATTTGCCGTACTCGCCGCGTTTATTCTAGCCGCTTGCGGCGATGACACTTCCCAACACAAACGCCCGGACACCTATGCGATGCCCACCCAGAGCGAGATGCCGTCGGGCGAGCAGCACGTCATCTTCATCGACATCGACGACCACGGCCTAAAGGGCCTGTGGAACGCGCACGCGCCCAATATCAAGGGCCTGATCGCTCGCGGCACGTTGGGCTACACCCGGGTCATCGTGCCCACCCACAGCAACCAGAGCAATATGGCGCTGCTCACCGCCCAGTATCCCGACGGCAATAACGTGCCTCATAACGGGTGGTTGGACCGCGACAATCGCTTCAAGCAGCCGCTGGGCTTCGGCGGGCTGGGCCTGGGCGACTACGCCTTCTGGGACAAAAACCCCCTGCTCAATCGCAGCGAGAGCCTGTACACCTTCGCCAAGCAGAATCTGGGCGACCACCCCGCCTACGTCGGCCCGCTGCCGCCGTTCGAGGCCGGCGCCGACAACGTGCATATGACCATCGCCGGGCGGACCCTGCAGGGGCTGACCATCACGGAGACGACCGGGCGCACGTTGTTCCGCAACCTGCTCAAATATCCCCAGGACGTCATCGACTCCTACAAGCTGGACGGCCCCGGTCAGGACGGCGAGTCGATCATGCACTACACGCTGCGCGACGCCGCCGACGTGATTCGCCACACCGACGCCGACGGCAAGCTTCCGCGGTTTATGTTCGTCTGGGACTTCATCGCCCTGGACGACAACCCCACCAACACCTACGGCGCCGACGGCGCCCAGCTCCAGAAGGTCATCGAGGACTACGACAGCGGCATGGGTGAGGTGCTGGCCGCCCTCGAGGAGACCGGGCACCTGGACGACACCGACATCATCTTTACGCTGGACCACGGCAAGGTCGACACCCACAAACAGGTCAACCTGGGAACCCACGGCGGCAGCGGCAGCGAGCCCGGTGACGGCCAGCTCGGCCAACTGGTCGACGCGCGCAGCGACGAGCTGGGCATCACCAGCAAGGACTACGGCATCCTCAACGAGGACGGCGACGCCCAGATCTACGCCAAGGTCGACGGCGCGGGCACTCCCGCGGGCGCCCAGCGCCAAAAGGAGGTGACCGACGCGCTGCTGCAGGTCATCCAATCGGGCGACATCGAGGGCCTGGACACCACGCGCACGATGACCGCCGACGGGGCCATGGGAACGCGCCGCTATCACGACTTCCACGACGCCAGCCCCCACCAGCCCGACATCATCGTCTTTCCCAAGCCCGACTGGACGCTCAACAAGGTCGACCCCAACAACGCCGAGCCGGGCACGTTTAAGGAGCACACCGAGCATCCCTTCGGGCGCCACGGCGGCTTCAGCGAAGACGAGCTGTACGTGCCCGTCATCATGGCCGGCCCGGCGATCAAGGAGGGCAAGCTTTTGCCCACGCCCGTCAACCACCCGGACGTGGCGGCCACGGCGGCCTTTGTGCTCGACCACCAGAACCTGGCCGGCGCCGAGGGCACGCCCATCTTCGCCGCGCTCAAGGGCTACCCGGGCGACGCCGTCGACCAGCCCGCCGACATGACCACTAGCCGGGACACCGTGCTGCACGCCGCCGGCTTCCACGGCGCGGTCAAACCGGCGGGCGACTCCGCCAAGTCCGTGCTCGTCATCGACGCTGCCGGGCTGTACTACGACGAGGTCTTTACCGACGCCGACATCCCCGCCTCGGCCGGCAAGCCCATTCGGGCGCTGGCCAAAAAGGGCGTGCTCTTCGAGAACTTCTGGCAGCGCTACCGCGACTGGCCGGTCAACGAATACGAGATGCTCACCGGCGGCTATCCCGTCCAGCGCCCGTGGATCCCCTACGCCGAGCAAGATCCCAGCATCGCCGCCTTCCCCGGCTACGGGCTGTTGCAGATCCCGGCCGCCGACAACTTCATCGCCGACCAGGACGGCTACGACACCTGGCACGGCGACGGCGACTTTGGCGTGCCCACGATCTTCGACACCGCCAAGTCGATGGGCATGTCCACCGCGCTGTTCGGCCAGGTCGACTTCCAGGACAAGCATATCGACACCGGCGCCATCGACACCAACACGAGCGTCGACGCCGGCGCCATCGCCGGCAAGGTCGGCGACTACCTGTCCAGCCACGACAACGCCCTGGTGGTCGCCTCGCTGGGCGGCGCGCGCACCGGCGACCGCCACAGCAAGAAGGCCATCGCCGAGCTCGCCAAACTGGCCAAGCAGGTGCGCGCCATCGCCGACGCCGCCCCCGAGGGCACGCTGGTGGTGATCACCAGCCGCGGCGCCACCCCCATCGACGACCCCGACGCCGACTTCTACGGCCCGGACTCCTCCAAACACGTCCCGCTGATCGTGCTCGGCCCCAACGTGCGCCAGGGCGTGATCACCGGCCAGCCCGGCCAGTCCGCCGACCTGCCCGCCACCGTGCTCTTCGACCTGGGCGCCGAGACGCGCACCGACTTCGTCGACGGCACCTGGGCCAAAGGCCAGCCCACCAATGGCGTGCCCCAGCCGGTGCCCGCCGGCGCCTCCGGCGGCCACGCCCTCGTCGGGGCGTTCGAGTTGGCGAAGTAGACCTATTGAGCGACATCCTCCTCCCCGCTCGGCGCCTAGCGACGAGACGGGGAGGATTCCGGGTTCGCTCAGCGATTGGGCCTCGGATCTTTTTCGCGGTTAGCGCCGCCCCCGCGTGGCTTGTCCCGCGGGACGCCTAGAATCGGAGGCTAGCCAGCATCGGCTTTTCTCCCTCCCTCCGTGCGAGGCGCGCGCAGCGCGCCGAGTCCGTTGTTGGGCCCTCGGCCCGACATTGCAGAAGCTCGGAGTCACGGAGTCACGGAGGCTCGGAGGCTCGGAGGCACGCGAGTCCGTGAAGCCACGAAAGAGCACATGGAGCGGCACTGAGACCACCGAGGAGGTGCGCACGGTGTTGCTGAGACGGTGGCAGCGTAGATAAGCGACCGCATTCTTCGGTGCCCTCAAGGCTGCTCCATGTGCTCGCTCCGTGTTTCCATGGATTCGGAGTCTTGGCGTCTCCATGCCTCCACGCAGGTTCGCTCTGCGATTGGGCCTCAGAATCTCTTTCGCAGTTAGCGCCCCCGCGTGGCTTGTCCCGCGGGACGCACAGAATCGGCAGCTAGCGAGATTCGGCTTCTCCCCCTTCCCACGAGGCGCGCGCGGCGCGCGGAGCCGACGGCCGGCTCCGACTTCCGGTCACGGTTTCCGGTCACGGTTTCCGGTCACGGCTCCGGCATCCGGCCACGGCTCCGGTCCCGGTCACGGCTCCGGCATCCGGCTCCGGCTTCCGGCCACGGCCATCAACATCCTGGCGATCTTGCCGTCGTTGCCAACTTGCCTACCATTTGGTAGAGAGTAGGTAACCAAGCGGTAGACGCCATGTCCCACGCCTCTCAAAATAAAGCCGACGCCCCCGATGTCCGCACCCAGGTGCTGGATGTGGCCACCCAACTCTTTGCGGCCCACGGCTTCGACGGCACGCCGTTGCAGGCAATCGCCGACGAGGTGGGCATCGCCAAGCCGTCGCTGCTGTATCACTTTCCGTCGAAAGACGAGCTGCGCCGCGCGGTGCTCGACCAGGTGATGTCGCATTGGAACGAGGTGCTGCCCAGGCTGCTGCACGCGGCGACCAGCGGCGAGCGCCGCTTCGAGTCACTGATCAACGAGGTGGTCGCCTTCTTTACCGCCGACACCGACCGCGCTCGGCTGCTGGTGCGCGAGATGCTCGACCGCCCGGAGCATATGAAGCAGCTCTTCCAGCAGTACCTGGGTCCGTGGATGACCATCCTGGCCGACTATATCCGGCGCGGCCAGGACGAGGAGATCATCCACGCCGACGTCGACCCGGAAGCCTACATTTTGCAGAACATCCAATTGGTGGTGGGCACCATCGCGATCGGTGACGTGGTGGACGCGCTGCTCGACGGCTCGCAGGGCGAGCGTATGCCCCACCGGCGCCAGATCGACGAGGTGATCCGCATCGCCCACTCCAGCTTGTTCATCGATCAGGAACACGCCGGCACCCAACCATTCGACCACACGCCTGACGACGAGGGCTGACAGATGAGTAACTTCTACAAGGACAACGACGACCTGCGCTTCTATGTCGAAAAGTGGATCGACTGGGAGCCTCTGGTGCGCCTGACCGAGCACGACTTCAACTACGAGTACGGCTTCCAGAACACCGACGAGGCGGTCGACTTCTACAAAAATATCCTGGAGATGATGGGTCGGTTCATCGCCGACGAGATCGACCCCTACGTCGCCCAGATGGAGCACGAGGGGCTCGACTTCGTCGACGGCGAGGTGGTCTTTCCGGAAAAATTCGACGAGATCTTCGAGCAGATCAAACAGCTCGACGTCCATGGCATGTGTGTGCCGCGCGAGCTCGGCGGCATGAACGTGCCCCTTCTGATATACATGTTTCAGACCGAGCTGATGGCCCGGGCCGACGTCTCCGTGGCCGCCCACCACGGCTTCCACGGCGGCATCGCCATGTCCCTGCTGGTCTACTCGATCATGGAGGGCACCACCGACTTCGACCAGGAGACCGGCCACATCACCGACACGCGCTTTGGCGACGCCATCGCCGAGATCATCAGCGGCGAGGCCTGGGGCTCGATGGACATCACCGAGCCCAACGCCGGCAGCGACATGGCGTCGCTGCGCACCAAGGCCGAGCAGGACGACGACGGCAACTGGTACGTGAGCGGCACCAAGATCTTCATCACCTCCGGCCACGGCAAATACCACGTGGTCATCGCCAAGACCGAGCCCGACGACGACGAAGACGGCGCCTACTCGGGCCTGAGCAAATTGTCGACCTTTTTGGTGCCCGCCTTCGTCGAGGACGAGGACGGCAACCAAAAGCGGGTGGCCACCGTCGAGCGCATCGAGGATAAGCTCGGCCACCACCTGTCGGCGACCTGCGTGATGAACTTCGACCACACCCCCGCCTACCTCATCGGCGAGCGCGGCGAGGGCTTCAAGCAGATGCTCCTGCTGATGAACAACGCGCGCATCGGCATCGGCTTCGAGTCCATCGGTCTGTGCGAGGCCTCCTACCGGATGGCCCAGGCCTACGCCGCCGAGCGCACCAGCATGGGCAAGACCATCGATCACCACGAGATGATCGCCGACTACCTCGAGGAGATGGCCACCGACATCCAGGGCATGCGCGCTCTGGTCGTCGAGGCGGCCTTCCACGAGGAGATCGCCCAGAAGTACGACATCATGTCCAAGATGACCGACGATCCCGAACAGAGCCGCCAGGCGCACAAAAAATACAAGCGCCACCAGTGGAAGGCCCGCGAGATCACCCCGCTCATCAAGTACCTGGCCGCGGAAAAGGCCGTGGAGATGGCCCGGCGCACCATCCAGATCCACGGCGGCGTGGGCTACACCACCGAATACGGCGCCGAGAAGCTTCTGCGCGACGCCATGGTCATGCCCATCTACGAGGGCACCAGCCAGATCCAGGCGCTGATGGCCATGAAGGACACCATGAGCGGGATCATCAAAAACCCCCAGGCCTTCGTCAAAAAGGTCGCCCAGACCCGCTGGCGCAGCGTCTCCGAGCGCGATCCCCTGGCCCGCCGGCTGGCCAAGCTCGAGAGCCTGTCGCTGAGCGCCCAGCAGTACCTGGTGACCAAGACGGCCGTCGACAAGTTCAAGACGCTGTCCAACGTCTCCATTTTCGAGTGGCCCCACGAGCTGACCAAGGAGTGGGATCCCAAGCGCGACTTCGCCTTCGCGATGCTCCACGCCGAGCGGCTGACCAAGCTTCTGACCGATGTGAAGATCTGTCAGCTTCTCTTCGAGCAGCAGCGCAAGCATCCCGAGCGTCGCGAGCTGTTTTTGCGCTATCTGGATCGCGCCGAGCCGCGCTGTCGCTTCCTGGTCGACGAGATCACCACCACCGGCGAGCGCCTGGTCTCGCGGCTGCATCCGGAAGCGCCGGCCGAGCCAGCCAAGGCGGCGGCCGAATAAATCCGATCACATTGGCACCTGTCTCACGGCGGTTTCGCAAAGGTGACAAAAACTGTTTGACAGGTGCCAATGTTCTGCTAAAGTGGGTTCTGCCTTCGGAGGACGGTCGCACGTAATTCCCCCCAGACCGTTAGCCAAGTACGTGTCCTATGGCTACGCTACGTCCTCTGAGGGCATTTTTGTATTTCTTGGGTGTATCTGGACACCCAGCCAGGTCGAGCACCCCTGCGGCGGCAGTGATTATATTTCACTTGCTTATCAACCCCAGCCGCACCACCACCATGCAAATCGACCACCCCAACCACCACCTACCGCGTCGCCAAGATGTCCTGAGCGTCCTGTCGGCCGCCCTGGACGCCGTCGCGCCCGACCGCCTGCTTCGCGAGGCGCTGGAGTACGACGGGCGCACGCTTCGGTGCGCCGGGCAGGAGTACGACCTCGACCAGGTCGAGCGCGTCGTCGTGGTGGGCGCCGGTAAGGCCAGCGCACCGATGGCGCGCGCGCTCGAGGAGATGCTCGGCGATCGCATCGCCGAAGGCCTGGTGGTGGTGCGCGAGGGCTACACGGTGCCCACCGAGCGCATCGAGCTGTTCGAGGCCGCGCACCCGGTGCCCGACGAGCGCTCGGTCGAGGGCGCCCGGCGCGTGCTCGCGCTCGCCGAGGCGGCCGGCGAGGACGACCTGGTCATCTGCCTGATCTCTGGCGGGGGTTCCGCGCTCCTGGTGGCGCCTCCCGAGGGTGTCGACTTTGGCGATCTGCAGCAGATGACCGACGTCCTGGTCGACAGCGGCGCGGACATCACCGCCATCAACGCGATTCGCAAGCATTGCTCGGCCATCAAGGGCGGTCGGCTGGCCGAGGCTATCGCGCCGGCCACCGCGCTCACGCTGGTGCTGTCCGACGTGGTGGGAAATCCGCTCGACGCCATCGCTTCCGGTCCGATGGTGGCCGACCCGACGAGCTTCGAGGACGCCCAGCGCGTCGTCGAGCGCTTCGAGCTCGCCGATCGCCTGCCGGCGGCCATCGTCGAGCACCTGCGACGAGGCGTCGAGGGCGAACTGACCGAGACGCCCAAGCCGGGCCACGACGCCTTCGCGCGCAGCCAGATTCAGATCATCGGGGACTGCTCCACGGCCGCCGTCGCCGCGGATAACGCCGCCAACGACCGCGGCTTCAACGCCGCCATCCTGACGACCACGCTCGAGGGCGAGGCCCGCGAAGTCGGCATCGTCGCCGCCGCCATCGCCCGCGAAGTACGCGGCCACCAACGCCCGGTCGCCGCGCCGGCCTGCCTGATCATGGCCGGAGAGACCACGGTGACGGTGCGCGGCGAGGGCACCGGCGGGCGCTGCCAGGAGCTCGCCCTGTCGGCCGCCCGTGCCCTGGCCGACGAGGACGGCATCACCATCGCCTCCCTGGCCACCGACGGCACCGACGGACCCACCGACGCCGCCGGCGCCATCGTCGACGGCCACACCGTCGCCCGCGGCGCCGACCAGGGTCTCGACGCCGCCGACCACCTCGACCGAAACGACGCCTGCCCCTTCCTGGAGGCCACCGGCGAGCTCATCACCACCGGCCCCACCAACACCAACGTCAACGACCTGGTGTGCTTATTCGTGACGTAACCGTGTCAAATCGAAGAAACGGCGAACTGCATGTCTCACCGCAAAGCCGCAAAGCCGCAAAGAACTGATCTTCCTATTGGTTTGCTTCGCGTCTCTGCGCCTTTGCGGTGAAAGTGTTGTTCGCAGTTGTCGCCTTTCGCTGTCTTACTTCTCCTGACGTTTGGGTCCCGAGGTTTTAACCTCCTCGGGTTTTTCGAAGCCCGGGCGGGTGATCTCCTGGGCGCGCTCCGGGCGGATCTGCTCCTCGACGCCCTCGATCTGGACGGGCTCGCCGCGCTCGGCGGCCTCGTAGATGGCCTGGACGATCTGGACGTCGGCCATGCCCTCGGCGCCGTCGGCCTCGGGATGTTTGTCCTGCAGGATGCAGTCGGCGAAGTAGATGAGCTCGGGGCCGAATTGGTCGCGTTTTTTGAAGGTGTGGCCGCGCGTGCCGCCGTCGAGGGTGACCTTGTAGCTGATATGCGAGGCGTAGGTGAACGCCGGCTCCATCTCCAGCTCGCCCTTGCTGCCCACCAGCCGGAACATGTCGGTGTTGGCGGCGCCAAAGCTCGTGGTGAACGAGGCCAGCCGGTGGCCGGGGAAGCGCAGGATGACGCTGGTCATCTCGTCGGCCTCCGAAAAGCGCGGGTCGTCACTGCTCTCCGACCAGGCCATGACCTCGTAGGGCTCGGCGCGGAACAGGTAGCGCGCGGCGTTGATGCAGTAGACGCCCATGTCGTAGATCGTCCCGCCGCCCTTCCCGATGGGCCCCAGCCGGATGTCGCCCTCCTTGACGTCCTGGCTGAACGTGGCGTCGAAGAAGCGCAGATCGCCCAGCTCGCCGCGCTGGGCGATCTGGATGGCCTCCAGGTTGCCCGCCTCGAAGTGCAACCGGTAGGCGATCATCAGCTTGACGTCGTTGTCGTCGCACACCTCGATCATGCGCTGGCATTCCTCGACGGTGACCGCCATGGGCTTCTCGCACAACACATGCACCCCGGCCTCGGCGGTCGTCACCGTGTAATCGCAGTGCAGGTGGTTGGGCACCGCGATATACGCCGCGTCGACGTGGCCCTCTTTGAGGAAGTCCTGGTAGTCGTCGTACTTGATGCAGTGCTCGATATTGTATTTGTCACCCAGCTCGCTGAGTTTGTCGTCGTCGCCGGACACCAAGGCGACGAGTTCGCAATTGTCGGCGTTGTCGAAGGCGGGCAGCACCGCCGCCTGCGTGATGTGGCCCAGCCCAACCACGGCGTAGCGGATCTTGCGTTTGTCGGCCCTCTTTTTCTTCTTTGCCATTCGTGTGTCCTCCGGGGGTTGTGTTGTACGCGCGAACGTTGCGGACAAACGTGATCACGGAGTCGCCGAGAGGAAGGAGATCGGCCAACCGACCAGGGTGCAGACGAGCCGGATGGGCGCCTGGTATTTGGAACGTCCGGATTGCCCCGATCACACCGCCCGTGGTATCCCCGAGGCAACGGAAATTCAACGTAGCGAGGTCCATTGATGAACGTCGCAATCGTCACGGGAGCGTCATCGGGTCTGGGTCGGGAGTACGCCAAGCAGCTCGCCCCGCGCCACGAGGTCGACGAGATCTGGCTCGTCGCCCGCAGAAAGGAGCGCCTGCGGGAGTTGGCCGGCGAGTTGGTCGGCGCCGAGGGGCGCGTGTTCGCCGTCGATCTGACCGACGCCGAGCAGATGACCGGCTTCTTCGACCAGCTCGAGCGCGAGCAGCCCACGGTGACCTGGCTGGTGAACAACGCCGGCTACGGCAAGATCGGGCCGTTCGAAAACATCGACATCGACGCCCACCTGGGGATGATCGACCTGAACGTGCGCGCGCTGACCGAGATGACCCAGCGCGTGCTGCCGTGGTGCACGCGCGGCTCGAAGATCTTGCAGGTCGCCAGCAGCGCCGGGTTTGCGCCCATGGGCAACCTGGCGGTGTACGCGGCCACCAAAGCGTATGTGCTCAGCCTGTCCAACGCCCTCGCCGCCGAGCTAGGCCCGCGGGGCATCAAGGTCACCGCCGTCTGCCCCGGCCCGGTGGACACCGAATTCCAGGAGATCGCCCACCGCAGCGGCGAGCACCGCATCCCCGGGCTGGTCGTGGCCCATCCGGGCGACGTGGTGCGCAAGTCCATCGCCGACGCGCGCAAAGGCCGGCTCAACTCGCTGTACGGCGCGACCATGAAGACCTGGAGCGCGCTGAGCGGGCTGGTGCCGCGCCGGCTGGCCGCCTGGGCCTCCACGCTCTACGACGGATGATCATCCATGGACACCTTCGGGCGCAAAGATAAGCTCTTCGAGCTGCAGAAAGCCTGGGCGGTGGCTCTGAGCGGTCGGCCGCGCATCGTCTTCGTCGACGGCGAGCAGGGCGTGGGCAAAAGCCACCTGGTCAACACCTTTCTGGAGATGATCCGCGACCAGCAGACCACCGAGAAGCGCCCGCTCATCGGCCACGCGCGCTGCTTCGAGGTCGACGGGTTCAGCGAGCCGCTGCGCCCGGCGTGGGACGGGCTGGCCGAGCTTCTGGCCGAGCGCGTGCGCCATGACGGCCCCGCCGACTACCGCTGTCTGCCGGGCGTCACCCGGCTGTCGGCCGTCGTGCCCGACGCCCATCTGGCGCGCGTGGGCGCCCCACTGGCCAGGCTTTTGTGCGACGAGCACGGCAACGTGCGCATCCCGCGCGACAAATTTTTGGCCTCTCCCGAGATCCTCATCCGCGACAGCCTGCTGACGCTGTCGGCCGAGCAGCCGGTCGCCCTGTTCATCGACGAGCTGGAGCTGGCCGACGCCTCCACGCTGACGCTTCTGGCCAACCTGGTCGACGTGTTGTGGGAGCAGGACCAGCCGTTTTACTTCCTGCTGGTGCTCGCCTACCAGCCCACGCTCGCCCACAGCCGCGGCATGCTCCAACGCCTCGAGGAGCACCTGCAGCGCCACGACCGGCCCAACAACCGCATCATCAGCCGGGTGCGCGTCGACGGGCTGGGCCACCCGGGCATCGCCGCGCTGGCCGAACACGCCCTCGGCGGCATTCCGCTGGGCGACGAGGCGGTGCTGGACTGGCTGGCCGAGCATACCGGGGGCAATCCGCGCACGGTGCGCGACCTGGTGCGCGGGCTGCACGCGCGAGGCCTGCTCGAGAACCGCAGCGGGCGCCTGCAGGCCGTCGACACCCTCGAAGAGCACACCGACGGGTGGAATCTTCCCTCCCAGATCGAGCATTGGCTGGGGCTTCTGGGCGACGAGCCCCATCGCCAGGCGGCGTTCGCCGCCGGGTTCTGGCTCGACGAGTGGCGCGAGGACTCCCCGCGCGAGCTGTTGGCCATGGCCAGCCTGCAGGGCCGGCGCTTCAGCCCGGCGACGCTGGCGGCGGTCAGCGGGCGCGACGAGCTGGAGGTCGTGCGCCTGCTCAGCCAATTGACCTCCACGGGCATGGTGCGCCGGGCGAGCGGGCCGGCGCCGTTCGACTTTTTCGGCCACGGGGTCTTCGAATTTACCAGCCCGCTGTACGTGCAGACGCTGCGCGAGACCTTGAGCCCCGAGGAGCGCCAAATCTTGCACGGGCGCATCGCCAATCACCTGCTCTTGCAACGCGGCCGGCTGCGCGATGGCCGCGAGCGCCTGTCGGCCGAGCAAGGCGAGCAACGCCCGGAGACGATCTCGGAGCGGTTTGCCCGCGACGCCGACAAGCTCGACGCGGCGCTGCGCGCGCTCAATCACATCCTCGTGGGTCACCTCGAAGGCGCGGGCCGCGCGCTGGAGACCACCCGTTTTCTGAGCGAGGCACTGCGCGCCCTGGCCCCACCGGCTTACCCCAACGAATTCGCCCTCGCCGAGCAGGCCCGCCAGGTGGTCGGTCTGACGCGGCTGGCCGAGCGCACGCTGCTGTCGCTGGCGGCCATCCAGCCGCGAAGCGAACCCGCCGAGGTCGTGCGCGCGGCCTTCGACGTGGCCATCATCGCCGCCGATTGCCGGGTGCGCATGGGCTGCTACGAGACCGCCCTGGCGCTGCTCGACGACGCCCTTCGCTCGGCGCGCTGGCTGGAGGCGCGCGACCTCGAGCTGCGCGCGCTGTCTCGCCAACTGATCGCGCTGTATCGCTCCGGCCAGCACCGCCGCGCCCGCGAGGTCTTCGAGGAAGCGATCACCGAGTTTCGCACGAGCGCGCTTCCCGCCGACATCATCGAGCTGTTCAGCGCGCTGCAGCGCCTGGAGCACCCGGATGTGAGCGTGCGCCGGCTGCAGGACATCGCCGAATCCATCGATCGCCTGGGGCGCTCGGAGATCGCCGACGCCGCCTACACCCTGGTGCTCCAGGCGCACGCGCAGATGCTCTTCGAGCGCTGGGACAGCGGCGACGTGGGCCACGCCGACCTGGCCGACGTCGCCAAACAAGCGCGCGCGCAGGGCTTCGCCGAGCAGTGGCTGGAGATCTTGCTGCAGAAATTCGACGCCCGGGTGCGCGAGGAGCGCGTCCTCCACGGCTGGTTTTACCTGCAGTCGCGCGAGCCGCTGGGGCTGATCCGGGCGGCCATCGAGCTGCTCGAGCGCAGCCGGCGCATGGCCGAGATCCTGGAGCTGACCGTCGACAGCGCCCAATCGGCGGGCGACAAGGCCACCGCCGACCGCGCGCGCATCGGCTACGCCGAGGTCTTCGGGCTGTGGCGTGACCGCGCGCGCGCCATCGTCGAGACCTGGGACAAAAAGCGCGCCAGCGCCCACACCGACGCCGACGAGCGGGCCATCGCCAACCTGCGCCGCGAGCTGCTCACCGGCCGGCTCAACCACAAGCGCTACGTCAACACCGTGCTGGAGGCGATCACGGCCTGTGACCGCCAGAAGATGCTGCGCGAGGCTCTGGCGCTTCGCAGCCGCCTGACCGGCGAGAGTTCGGTCAGCCGCGAGCGCGCCCAGCGCACGCTTCGCGACATCGACGAGCACAGCGCCCACGCCGACAACGAGAGTTTGTCGCTGTACGGGTGGTGTGCCCGGCTGCGCATGGCCAAGGTGGCCGGCGAGGCCGACCGTCTGGCGGCGCTCGGCGAGAAGGCCGAGGCCACCGCCGCCAAATACTACGCGCGCGCCGACGAGGCCGACCGCGTATGGCTGGCCGCCGTCGCCGCCCAGATGGCCGATTTGAGCGGGCGCCGCGGCGATCGCGACGCCTGGTTCAAGCACCAGGTCAACACCCTTCGCCACCAACTGCACAACAGCGGCGGGCCCCACGGCGCCGACGACGATCCCCTGCCGGCCATCGACCTGGTCGAGGCCGCGCGCGAGCTCGACGCCACGCTCACCGACACCGCCTCGGTGCGCGCGCTCATCGAGCAGGCCCGCCGCGAGCGCGCCGATGGCCAGCTCGACCGGGCCATCGAGCTGCTCGAGGAGGCGCGCTCGTACCTGCCAAACACCCCGGAGTGCTGGCCGGCGGCGCGCGAGCTGCACGAGGAGGTCGCCCTCGTCTGCCGCGAGCGCGGCGACCATGATCGGGCCATCGCTGCGCTCGAGCGGTCGATCCGGTGCTCGCGCAAGCTCGGCCAATACGACGCCGCCGTCGAGTCGTTGGGCCGGGCCACCTACCTGGCGCGTTCGTCGGGCGGCCAGGCGTTCTTCGACCTGCACGCCGACCTGATGGAGCTGGCCGACGATCTTGGCAGCGTCGACCAGCTCGACCGCGCTTTCGACATCTGCTTCGACCTGCTCGGCCGCGCCCAGCGCCAGCCGGCGTTCGACGAGACCGAGCCTATGCGCCTCGAGGACGCGCTGGAAGCCTTCGTGACCGCCAACAGCCCGGTGCTCCAGAAGATCGGCGCCGGCAGCCTGCGCTCGAAGTGGGACGCCATGCTCGCCCAGATCATCGAGCACACCAAGCAAATGGACGCCTGAGAATCATGACTGCAGCCCGAGACGACCTCGTCACCCCGATCATCGCGTGGATCGACGCCGTCGACGCCACCGACATCCTGAACGCGCCCGAGGATTTTCTGGCTAGCTACGGCGCGGTGTGCCGCTCCATCGCCCGCCTGCTGGAGACCGGCGACGCGGCGCACGCCCCTAGCCTGCTGACCGCGCTGGCGGCGTGTGAATTCGTCTTGGCCGAAGCTCCGTCGTTTACCGGCAAAGCGGGGCTTCCGCCCCTGCAGCCCTTGCCGGCCGCGTGGCTTGGCCTGGTCGACGACGGCTCGGCGGAGTTTCGCCTGGCCGCCGCGCTCAACGCCCTTCGCCCGGCCGGCCTCGACGCCGACAGCGGCGAGCCGGCGCGCATCCGCCCGTTTCGAAGCCACCTCGAGCCCATCGACTACCACTTTCGTCCCGACGAGGTCGGCCTGGGGACGACGAGCGTCGCCTGGGATTTCACCGCGCACGGCGAGGTCGCCTGGGATCGCGAGAGCGACGTCGACGGGCTCAATGCCATCTTCACGCGGCGCTTGAAATTGTTTGCCGACGATCCCGGCGGCTTCCTCGCCGACCCCATCCGGGCGCGCGCCGCCGACATCAACGCATTTCTCGAGGGCCAGACCGACGAGGCGCTGCTGTCGCGCTACGCCTTCGAGCTCGCGCTTATCGACCTGTGGCGCCTCGACCATGATCCGTTCGGCGGCGCGGACGACGAGGCTGCGGCCGACCCGGCGTGGGCGCTGGCGCGCCGCTGCTATACCGGCGCGGTGCCCCTCAACCGCGACATCCACCTGCTCGCCGCGCGCGGCGACCTGGACACGGCGCTGCAATTTGCCCGGGCGCATCTGCGCAAACACGGCCAAGAGGTGCCCGACGCCGAGGTCGCCAGCGATGTCGACGCGCGCCGATTGGCGGCGGCGTTGCTGCTGTAGAACACCTTCACAGCCTCGCCCATCTGTTTAGAACTCCAATAATGGGGGAAGCCAACCGCGCGTTTTGTCACGGCTTTTTCCGGGGAGGTATACCATGCCCATCACAGACCGCCAAGAAGGCGACTACGAGCTATTCGAGACCACCAACCACAACCGCATTTTGCACCTGGGCGACAAGTGGGCCGCCTGGGTCGAGTGCCAGGTGACACGCAGAAAAAGATCGTCGACACCGACAACGACATCCCCAAGGGCGACATCGTCCTCAAAGCCATCGCCGCGCGCCGAAGCTCGAGCTTGCCCGACGACTACGACACGTACAAGGCCGACCAGGTGCGCGACATGCTCCACGAGTGCTCGCAGTCTAAGCTGCAGGCGATGCTCGACTTCGAGAAGGAGCATATGGGCCGACAGAGCGTGCTGCGCGACATCGAGCAGCACCTCAATCAGTGAGGTGTGGTGTCACGGGTCCCAAGACCCCGGCGGCCTTGCGCCGCCGATGAATCAGATCGTCTGCTAAGAGCGGCCTCCCAAACACAACTCGCCATCCAAAATCCATCCCAGACTGCGCGCAACGGCAGATCCCGAAAAAAAGACGCAACGATTCCGCCCCCTCTGCCGAAAACTATAATGAGGGGCACCGAGTAGGATGCGGCGTCTCACCCAGCGTCGCGTCCGACAAGAAGGAGGCTCCCGCGGAAGCGCAACCGTCAGCTCGACAAAACGCCATCGGCCCGGTCCGATGCCCGCACACCCCGCCGAATATCGGCGCGAAAGGCGGACGACCCAGGGCACGGCCGAGGTGCGTCTTGGTTGGTTTCATGGGGGAGGGCTCGAGGAGCCCAGATGGTGGGGCAGTTGGGGGCAGTGCGCGCGCTTTGGCAACGCGCGCGAGGCTTCCACAGGCGGCAGGCGTCCGAGCTTGCCCGCAGGGGCGCCGTCACTCTTTCTTGGGGATCAGGATATGAAAAGTCGTTCGGCGGGTCGATCCCCCAGCCGGGACCGGAAGCCGTGGCCGGAGACCGGGACCGGAGGCCGGAGCCGTGGCCGGAAACCGGGACCGGGAGTCGGAGCCGGCCGTCGGCTCGGCGCGCTACGCGCGCCTCGTGGGGAGGTGGAGAAGCCGAATCTCGCTAGCTGACGATCTGCGCGTACCGCGGGACAAGCCACGCGGGGGCGCTAACTGCGAAAAAGCTCTGAGACCCAATCGCCGAGTGAACCTGGGAAAACGCGCCCTGGCGTCACCTCGCCTCTGCCATCTCGGCGCCGGCTGTGCTATGAAGATCGCGCGCAAAACGTGCGCCTTTCGTAGCAATTGAGGCGAGTTAGCAATGAGTGAGACCAACCAGATTCGCGACGCCATCTTGCTGGTGGCCGGCGTGGGCTCGAGGCTGCGCCCGCTGACCGACGAGCTTCCCAAATGCCTGCTCGAGGTCGGCGGTGTGCCCCTGCTCATCCGGCTGTTGCGCCAGCTCAACGACCACGGCATCGAGCATGTCGTGCTGGCGACGGGCTACCTCGAGCCCAAGATCCGCGCCTGCGTCGCCGGATACACCCGCATCCCGGACATCACCATCCGCCACAACCCGCACTTCGCCGAGACCAACAACGCCGAGTCTCTTCGCCGGGCGATGCCCCCGCTGCACGGCCGAGGGTTCGTGCTGTGCGACGGCGACATCCTGGTGCGACGCACCGGATGGCTCGGCGAGCTTCTGGGCAACGAGCGTGGCAACGTCTTGGCGATGATCTCGCCGGAGGAGATGGGCGAAGAGGAGATGAAGATCGCCCTGGCCGACGGAGACGCGCCCCTGCACGAGCGCCAGGTCGTCGGGCTGAGCAAAAAGCTCGATCCCGCCCAAAGCCACGGCGAATCCCTGGGCGTGCAGACCATCTCGGCGAGCTTCCACGAGGTCCTGCTCGACCGTCTGGAGGCTATGAGCGACGAGGAGCGCGCCGGCTGGTATTATGAGGACATCTTCGCCGAGTTGATGGGCGAGGAGCACCCGTTTTTTGCCCATCGCGTCGACGCGAATTGTTGGACCGAAATCGACACCGTCGAAGACCTCGAATATGCTCGTAAGCTGTACGCCGACTGGGCCGACGCCACCGCGACCCGGTAACGTCGTTGCAGTTACGCAGGTGCAGTGACGCAGTTGTCGTTGACTCACTTACCCGATTACTCACTCACTCGATCACTTTTCATGAGCTTTCGAACGCGGTATCGCGAAGCCCTCGCCTTCAAGGATCTGGACGTCGAAGAGCCCATCGACGCGCGGTTCCACCGGCCGCTGGCCGCGATGGTCACCGCTCTGGCCAATCCCACGCCGATCACACCCAACCAGATCACCGTCTCCAGCCTGCTGGTGGGCTGGTTGGGATCGTTTTTCCTGTACCAGGCCTTCTTCGGCCATCTGTGGCAGGGAACCGCGCTGACACAGCCCTATCTGCTGTTGCTGGCGGGATTCTTCCTCTTCGCCTCGGTCATCCTGGATTGCGCCGATGGCCAGCTCGCCCGGGCGCGCGGCGGCGGAAGCCGGGTGGGCCGCATCCTCGACGGCTTCGTCGACGCCCTGGTGCTGCTGCCGGCCTACGTGCTGTTGGGCTTCGGCATCAAGCAGCAATTCGGTACGTTGTGGATCTGGATCGCCGCGGTGGCCGGGTTGACGAGCTGGGCGCGCACCATCGTCTACGACAAGCTAAAGCGGCTGTATCTGGCGCGCACCAACCCCACCGGCGGCGAGGGATCGGGCATTGAGACGGCCGACGACGTGCGCGCGGATTACGAGCGCGCCCGCCAGAGCGGCAGCCTGCTCGAGCGCTTCTTGTTGCGGCTGTACCTGGGCTACCTGGTCGTCCAGGAGCGGCTGGCCTCGGGGGACACCGAGGACGCCACCGTCGGTCGTACCGCCGAGGACATCGCCGCGTTTCGCAAGGCCCACCGGCCGACGATGCGCATGACCTCGATGATGGGCCTGGGCACGCATATGCTGTTCATCTACGGGTCGATCATGTGCGCGGCGCTTAGCCTCGACGCGCTCATCTGGGCGCAGGCCATCCTCGCCAGCGTCTTTAACGTGCTGTTGGTGGTGGTGCTGGTGCGTGCCCGCTCGATGAATTGAATACGCTGTTTGCTGGCCAATGTATTCGAACGTTTTATATTGGGTGCGATCGGTTTAAGTTGGAGAGGACCCTCATCCGGACAACGGGACGCGATGTCTGAGGACGGCCACAACCAGGACCCCAGCGCCAACGGCCCAGCCAGCGACAAGGCCGACGGCGAGGACGCCACCGTCCAGATCTCCAAGGCGGAGCTGGCGGCCATTCGCCAATCGGCCAACAATCCGGCGATGACCCCGGAGATGTTGCGCGAGATCAACCGGCGACGGCTTCAGGCGCAGGCGTCGGCCGACGAGGAGCAGGACTCCACGCGCACCTTCGACCGCAGCCGCCTGGACGCTCTGCTGCATCAGGATCCCCCGACCGCCGAGGTCGACCAGGACGACATCGACACGGGCGTGGCCGATGGAGCGCTGGCCGATCTTGCGATCAGCGAGGCGATGGCCAACGCCGATTGGATGGACGCCGACGACGACTCGCCGGGCGTCGATCCCATCGACGACATCGAAGAACTCGACCTCGACGAGCTGAGCGACGCCGATCTCCACGACGTCGTCTTCGGCGGCGATCAACCGCCGCCGATCGACGGGCTCGATGAGCTCAGCGACGCCGATCTGCGCGCCGTCGTCTTTGGCGACGGCGAAGACGATGGCGTCGAGGTGGGCGGCGACGCCGGCGTCGATCTCCCCGCGCCCCAGCCCGGCGAAGACACCGGCAACCTGGACGAGCTGGCCGAATTGGCCGATCGCACCGTCCCGGCCAACCCAGCCCCCCAACTCGAGGTCGCCCCCCCGCAGATGCCGGCTGCCCGGCCCCCGGCGCCCCAACCGTCGGCGCCGCCTGCACCCGCCGACCTGATGGACGACGCGCCCCTCGAGACGTTCCGAAGCAGCGAATCCCGACTGCTCATCGGCCTGGGCGGCGTCGGCGGCGCGGCCCTGGTCGGCGCCGGTGGCGCGCGCATCCTCGCCGAGGGCGTGCTGACACAGATCCACCCGGTGATCGCCGGCATGATGATGCTGGTGGGCTTTCTCATGCTCATCGGCGTGGCCGTGGCGGTGTTGCAGCGGCGCTGATCAGCGTGCTATTTTTGATTCGTGTGTAAGAAATCTCCCGTCGCCGTCGACGGCTGATTTTCACGGCCTCTTCGCCGCCAATCATCGACGATGCGCTGCATCGCCTGCGTTTGTCGGCTTCGATCCCGCAAAAATCAACTCACCGAGGCTCGGTCCGACTTCTTACGCACGAATCATTTTTCCACGCGTGACGCTCCCACCACGCGCCGCCTACGAGCCATGGCCGACGACTCCCCCAGCGAAGCCTCCCAGACACGCTCGAAGAGCGGGTCGAAGGCGCGTAAACCCTACGACCCCGAGGAGCTCATCGGCAAGACGTTGGGCGGGCGCTACGAGGTCGAAAAGTGTATCGGCAAAGGGGGCATGGGCGTGGTGTACCTCGCCCGCCAGAGCGCCCTGGACCGCAGCGTGGTCGTCAAGGTGCTGCCACGCTCGTTCGTCGACGACGAGGAGGCCCTGGCCCGCTTCGAGCGCGAAGCGCTGGGCATGAGCCGGCTGCAGCATCCCAACATCGTGTCCATCTATGATTTCGGCCACGACGACGATCAGGGCTATATCTGCATGGAGTTCGTCGACGGGGAGACGCTCAGCCGGCGCATCAAACGCGACGGCCCCATCGACGTCGAGGAGTTCGCCCCCATCGCCGCCCAGATCTTGCAGGGCATCGGCGAGGCCCACTCGCTGGGGATGATCCACCGCGACATCAAGCCGTCCAATATCATGCTGACCGAGCGCCACGGTCAGCAAAATTACGTCAAGATCTTGGACTTCGGCCTGGCCAAGTTGGTCAAGGGGGCGCGCAACGTCACCAAAGAACAGGCCCTGGTGGGCTCGACGGCGTTTCTGTCGCCCGAGCAAATCATGGGCAACGACATCGACCAGCGCGTCGACGTCTACGCGCTCGGGGTACTGTTTTACTACATGCTCACCGGCGAGAAGCCGTTTGTGGCCGACGACGACATCACCGTGCTGTACCAGCACGTGCACAACGCGCCGCCGCCGCTGGCCGACAAGCTGCCCGAGATGCACCGCGTGCCCGCCGAGCTCGTCGAGCTCGTCGAGCGCATGCTCGCCAAGCAGCCCGACGACCGGCCGCCCAACACCGCCAGCATCGTCGAGGAGCTGACCGGCATCATGGCGACGACCTCGCTGCAGATCCGGTGGACGACCGGAGAATTCGCCGCCCTGAGCCCATCGTCCTCGGCGATCTTCGACGATCCCAGCGACCGCCTCGAGCGCGGCCGGCGCCAGACTCCCATCGCCCAGCAATCCCCGCATACCTCGCCGTCGCACGTGGCGCTTGAGCAGTCGGTGGGGACAGGCACCCAACCCAGC
Organism: uncultured delta proteobacterium; assembly: GCA_963697525.1. GTDB lineage: Bacteria > Myxococcota_A > Bradymonadia > Bradymonadales > Bradymonadaceae > Bradymonas. Next base: position 2,282,025 of record OY969087.1, on the reverse strand, counting down.
GGCAGCTTCATCACCAGCGAGCAGATGCTGCAGATGCAGCGCGAGAACACGCGGCGCTCGCTGGTCATCGCGCTGGTAGCCGCCCTGGTGGTCGCCGGCGGCGTGACCGGGTTTATGATGTGGCGCGATCGCCAATCCCGAGCTCCCGTCCCAATCGCGCCGGCAGCCCCCGCGGCCGCACCGGCAGCCAAGACGCCGGCCAAAGCCCCGGTGAAGAAAGCCGCGCCCGTCGAGGTGTCGATCCAGCCGCATGTCGCTCGCGCTCGTGAGCTGGTCGGCGATGCCACGGCGGCCGCGCGGGCACAGATCACCGCCAAGCCCGTCGCGCACGCCAAACCCGCCCCCACGCCAGCCAAGGCGCACCGCCACCACGCTCACGCAACCAAGCCGGCGCCCAAGGCGCCTGCGAAGCCGACGCCGGCCGCGAAGCCGCACCACGACAACGGCGTCAACCTCCTGCCCATGAACAATGAGCCAAAGAAGAAGTCGAGCGACGACAGTGACGACGGCGTGAAGCTGCTGCCTATCGAATGATCACCAAAATGTTCAGGAAGACGATCCGCTGCACTTGCCAGAGTCGGCATTGCAGCTCTGCCCGGATGGGCAGTCCGTATCGGCACGGCACTCGCGCTCGGGCTCGAGCACGCATTTATCGTCCTGCGAGCACATGAAGAACTCACCCTGGGCGGGGTTGTCGAATTGCTGGCAGTCCGCGTTGGTCTTGCACTCGGTAAAGTCGAAGATAAACGAGCACCCCGCCGCGCCCATCAGCAGGGCGACGAGCAAGCCCAAGGCCATGATATACCCGGCTTTTCGCATCAGCGGTGCCCCTAAAAATCCAGAGTCAAGGTAACCGAGGCGCCATCGGCGCCCACCGACGGCGCCAGGCGGGCGGTGGGAGACGCGTCTAAGACGGTGGCCGGGTGGCGCTCCTCGGGCGGCGAGGCCCAAAAGTAGATCCCCATGCCGGCGAGCACCGCGCCCGCGGCGAGCATGCTGTCGGCGACGGTCGTGTAGGTCTGGCCGGAGTCGGCGGCATCGCGCCGCTCGGCCAGCGTGGTGGCGTCGTCGAACGTGCTCTTCTTGCCGGCGGCGAGCAGCGCGAACACCCCGCTGCCCACCAGCGCCGCCGTGCCCACGCCGCCGAAGACGTACGCCAGGGTATAGTCGTGCTCGACGACGGTCGGCGGCGGCTTGACCGGCTGTGCGGCTTTGTTGTGTTCGGCCTTCTGGGCGCTGTCGGCGCTGGCGAGTTCGTGCTCGCCTTGTTCTTTGTCGACCTGTTGCTTGTCGACCTTTTTGCCCTTCTCTTGAAGTGCGATGACCTCGCGCAGCGTCTTGAGCCGCTGCAGCGCGTCCCGGCGGGCCTTGAGCTCGACGTCCGGCTGGGTGACGAATTTCTCGTAGTACGCCACCGCCTCTTTGAACTTGCCCTGCTTCTCCAACGCCCGCCCGACATTATACAGCAGGTTGGGCACGGGCTTGAGCTTATAGGCCTGCTCGAAGGCCTCGGCGGCCGCGCCATAGTTCTTCTGACCGAAGGCCTTGGCGCCCTGGCGAGCCAACTCCTTGTAGTCCTGCCTGTGGTCGGAGGAGGCGTTGTGATCGGCGCCGGCCTGCGGCTGCTGAGCATACGCCGACGCCGGCCACAGCGGGCCTGCCGCGAGCGCGGCGATCAACAACAATACTGGGGAAGTCCTTGGCATGGGCGCGTACGACTCGTGACGACGCAAAGATCAATAAGACGCGCGTAGTCTACCGGCGATGGCGCCCGCCGTCTACCGGGAGCCGAACATCACAAGCTGGGCAATGCTCGGCTTCCGACGACGACTTACGGCGACACGGACACGTCCAGCGCGTAGGTACCGCTGGAGGTCGACGAGGAGTAGGAGTCGGCGATGATGTAGACGGTCTGGGCGGTCGTCGCGGTGTAGGAGGCCGACTCGGTGCCGCTGCTGACCACGCTGTCGGAGCCGTCCAAACACGTGTTGGTCACGTCGGTGCAGTCGGTGACGATATACACCGCGATATCGGTGCCCGTGGCGCTGGTCATGTCGGCGGTGACCGTCTGGCCGGCGCTCAGAGTGAGCACATAGGCGGCGTCGGGACCGTCCTCGCTAAAGCCGGTGCAGTTGTAGCCCGAGGGGCTGTAGTCGGCGTTGAGGTCGGCGAAGTTGCCGCTGAAGCTACCGCCACCGCTGACGTCGAGGGCGTCCGGACAGGTATCGTTGGTCTGCGGGTTGCACGCCCCGTTGGAGCAGCCGAAGTCGCAGGTCTGGTCGCTGTACACCCCCGGGCTGACGCAGGTGGTCAGCGTATTGCTGGTGGTGCACGACGGCGCGGTGCTGTTGAAGTCGCATTGCGGGGTGATGCCACGCACGCGCAACTGGAAGTTGCCCGTCGCGGTCGCCGCGGAGACGTCGCCGACGATATAGTACCGCCCGGCGGTCGGCGCGGTGTACACCAGGTGACCATTGTTCGAGCCGTCGTCGACCCCGGCCACGCAGCTATCCTCGACGTTGTTGGGACACGAGGTCGTGATCCACAACGACGCGTCGTTGGGCGTCGTCCAGTCGGCCTCGACGACGTCGCCCGCCGACAGGTCGATGGCGTACAGCGCGTCCGGCCCGGTCGATCCGCTGCCCGTGCAGCTCGACGACGCCGAGCTCAAATCGTAGTCGTCGGCGTAGGCGTCGATGGGCCCGGTGTAGGTATGCCAGGTGTCGTCTTTGGGGATGATCGTCGCCGTTCCGCACTGGTCGTTGGGCGGCGGATTACACCCGACGCCGCCGCAGCCAAACGGGCAATGCTCGTGCTCGTAGACGTGATAGCTGTTGCAGGTCTCGGCGGTGTTGGCGTCCAAGCATTGCGAGTCGCCGGGGGTACACTCCGCGGGGCGCACGTCCACGTCGAGCATGAACGGGTCGTTGGCGAAGCTCCAGTCGACGTCGGCGAAGATGTACACGGTGCCGCCGTTGGGCGAGTAATAGTCCACCGACACCGGCTGGCCGCTATCCTGGGCGCCGGCGACGCAGGTGCCGCCCACGTCCGAACAATCGGTGGCCACGTACAGCCGCGGGTAGTTGATGGTGTCGAAGGAGACTAGCTCGGCGCTGAGCACGTCGCCGGGCTGCATATCCAGCGAGTAGACGGCCTCCGGGCCGCTGGCGTAGGTGATATTGCACGAGCCGGCGGGGTCGTAGCTTCCGGTGAAGCGCGCCCAGGAGTCGACGATGCGCGCCGCGCCGCCCAGGGCCATCGCCCCCGCGCAGGTGTCGTTGGGCGTGGGCGGCGGGTTGCAGCTCTGGCCGCTGCACCCGTTGGCGCAGGTGACCGACGGGCGCAGGGTGGTGCCCGTGGCGTCGCAGTGGCTGAGCACGCCGGAGCTCGGGTCGCAGCTCACGCCGCCGGGCTGGCAGATCCCGCCGGGCTGCACGCTCAACTCCAGGGAGTACGCCGCCGTGGTGCTCGAGGAGGTCGAATCCACCACCACGTAATACGTGCCCGAGGTGGGGGCGTAGAATTTGACGCTCGACTTGTCCGAGCGGCCCCACTCACAGGCCTTGCTGGGATCACGGCTGCAGTCGCTGAGCACATACACCGTGGCGTTGCTGACCTGGGTGGTCAGCCGCGCGTCGAGCACGTCGCCAGCGTTGAGCGGCACCGAGTAGAAGATGTCCTTGCCGTACAGGTCGTGCAGGAAGATGCAGCTATCGGTCGATTGGGGATCGATGTCGTCGTTGGCCCCGGCGAACGTGCCGCTGTAGGTATTGCCCGGCAGCGCCGGAATGGCGTCCAAGCACACGTCGCCGGCCGCGTTGTCGCACGCCCCGTTCGAGCAACTGCCGCTGGGGCAGGTGAACTGGTCGTCGAGGCCCACCGCGTTGCAATAGTCGAGCACGCCGGTGGACGTGGTCGAACAGCCCTCGATCTGCCCGGGCGTGCACTGCGGCTGGAGCACGTCGGCGGTGATGGTGAAGTTGCCCGAGGGCTGACCGGAGGCGGTGTCCACCCCGATCAGGTAGCGCCCGGCGCTGGGGGCGTAGAACTGCAGGGTCTCGGTGCCCGATCCGCTGGTGTCGTCGACGCCGGCCACGCACCCGGTGGCGGCGCTGCCACAGGAGTCGAGGGCGTAGACGCGCGCGTCGAAGTCCGAATCCACCTGCACCGACACCACCATATTATCCTGGGGCGTGGCGATGGAGTAGAACGCGTCCGGCCCGTCGGTCGCCGAGCCGGTGCAGTCCGTGCCCGGATCAGTGTTGTTGACGAAGGCGTCGATCTTGTCGGTGACCGCCTGCCCGGAGGTCAGAGCGGTGGCGTCCTGGCATTTGTCGTTGGGCGGCGGATTGCACACCCCGCCGGCGCAGCCGTAGCCGCAATTATCCTCGACCACGGTGCCGGTGCCCGCGCCGTTGCAGCGAATGACGTTTTGATCGCTGTTGCAGCTGGCCACGCCCGGGGTGCACACGACCTCGCCGGTCTGGATGGTCAGCTCGGCGGTCGATTGGCCGCCGCCGGCGCTGTCGGCGACGACGTACAACGTCTGCGCGTTGGCGGTGTCGTTGACGTAGTCGACCTCGTAGCCGTTGGCGGTGCTGCCGTTGGCGCCGGCCACGCACGAGGCGGTCGGGCTGAAGCAGCCACGAAGCAGGTAGATGGCCCCGTACTCCCCGCTGGGGAAGTCCAGCGTGGCCGCCAGGCCCCAACCGGGCTGGACGGTCACCGCGTAGACCGCATCCGCCCCGCGCGTGCGGGTGTCGCCGGCGGTGGTCGGCACGCAGCTTCCCGAGGGCATCTCGTACTGGTTGGTGTGGTCGCTCCAGGTGATGGTATCCGTAAAGTTCCCCTGCACCTCGGTGGCCTGCTCACAGGTATCGCCCGGCCCGGTCAGGCAGGTGCCCGTGCGCGGGTCACAGCCCAACGCACAGGTTTTGGTGGAAAACGACGTGCCGCCGGTGCACACCTGAGCGGTGTTGGCGTCCGAGCAGCTCGACTGCGCGGACGTACAGAACGCCGGCGAGCTCGACATGCTCATGGTATAAGTGCCGCCAAGCGTGCCCGAGGCCATCTCGACGATGGCATAGTAGGTGCCCGCCGGCAGCAACGCCGACAGGGTCTCGTTGCCCGAGACCGCGTCGTTGACGCAGGCCTCTTCGGTGGACACGCGCTCGCAGGCCCGACGCACCGAGATGGCCAGGTCCAAGCTGGTGCTGCTCGCGTTCGGCTTGGCGCGCAGCACGACGTTGCTGGGGTCGGTCAGCGTGAAGGTGAACACATTTTCGGGCTTGGGATCGTGGATGCCGGTGCACGTCGAACCCAACCCGGTGCTCGACGGGTCGTTGATATTCGCCGTCACCGACTGGCTGGGCGCCAGGGTGGTCGCCCCGGTGCACGCCGCGTCGACATCATCGGCGACCACGTCCACGCTCAACGTGTAGGTCACCCCCGCCTGAGAGACGTCGCCGTGGTCGGCCAGGCGCACCGTGTACACGCCCTGGTGAGCGGCGTTGATGTTGTGACGAATCTCGACCACGCCATCTTTGCCGTGGGCGCCGCTGGTGGCGGTGTCCACCGAGTTGCCGTCGGGGTCGAAAAGCTCCATCTCCACCTCGCCCAGCCCGGCGTCGCGGTGGGCGTACTCGGCGGTGACCACGAGCGTGCCGCGCAGCGACTGCGCGAAGTTGGGGATCGCGTGGGTATCGAAGGTGTAATAATCGATGTCGCCGCTGCACACCGTCGCCGCGATCGCGCGGGCCGACGCCGCCGTGTCGAAGTTGGTGGCGCTGGCCTCGTCGTCGTTGGACTCGAAGCGGTCGGGCACGCAGGTCACCGGCTCCATGCACACCCCGCCGGCGCATTGGCGCCCGTTGAGACACCCCAGCGAGGTCTCGCAGTTGGTGGCCTCCTTGCAACTGGCCGTCATGGTGGTGGGGTCGTACGCGCAGATCTGGTTGCCCGGGCAGCCGGGGTCGCCGCAGGCCATGTCGGCGAGTGTGCAGGTGCCGTCGATGCACACGTGACCGGCGATGCAGTCGGTGCTCGTGGAGCACGGCGAGGCGTCCTGGCACTCGCCTACCGCCGGCACGCACACCCCGCCGCTCGAGCAGTCGACGTTGTTGGCCACACATTTGTCCTCGGCGCACTCGTTGTCGCCGTTGCAGTAGTAGCCGTCGGCGCAGTTGTTGTCGTCGCCGGCGCAGTCGTCGGCGTTGACGCAGCCGCGATCGGCGAAGCTGCACTCGCCGCGCTGGCAATCCAGAGCCTCGCAATAGCCCTGCTCGTCATAGCACTTGCCGTCGAGGCATTGCTCGCCGTCGATGCAGTCGGTGGCCTCGGTGTCGACGGTGCACGTATCCTTGCTCTCGCAGCTCTGGGTGCCGCGCTTGCACTGGCCCTGGGTGCAGATAAACGTGTTGCACGGGTCGGGCTGGCAGGTGCCGTCATCGGCGCAGTAGGTCTTGGGCAGGCAGTCGTCGTTGGATTGGCAACTCTTGGGGTTGACGCAACTGCCGCCTTTGCACACGCCCACCACGCAGTCGAGGTCCTCGGCGCACAGGGTCGTGGTCTTGCACACATGATCGGCGCTGCACGACGATCCGGGCACGCAGTCGTAGTCCGACTGGCAGCTCTTGGGGTTGACGCACGCTCCCGCCTTGCACACCCCGAAATCGCAGGAGACGCCGTCGCACGACGATGATCCACCACAGCCACTCAGCCCCACGAGGAGACTGACAGGCAAGAGCAAAGCAACGAACAGACGGGCAACAAATACGTTGGGACGTACCATCTCGATATCTACAGAAAGAGCAAAGGTATTCGTCGGCCATGACTTATGACCGAATATAGGAGGCCCCGGAGCCTCCAAAATCGCAAAAAAACGTTCTTCCCCTGAGAGTATAGGGCACTATTCACGAAACTCGGCGGTTTTTCAATGCTGGTAGGCCGGCGAGGCCGATGGACTGCAGGTTCGCTCAGCGATTGGGCCTCAGATCTTTTTCGCAGTTAGCGCCCCCGCGTGGCTTGTCCCGCGGGACGCCTAGATCGGAGGCTAGCCAGAATCGGCTTTTCTCCCTCCCTCCGCGCGAGGCGCGCGCAGCGCGCCGAGTCGGTTGTTGGGCCCTCGGCCCTACATCGCAGAAGCTCGGAGTCACGGAGGCTCGGAGGCTCGGAGGCTCGGAGGCTCGGAGGCTCGGAGGCACGCGAGTCCATGAAGCCACGAAAGAGCACATGGAGCGGCACTGAGACCACGGAGGAGGTGCGCACGGTATTGCTGAGGCGGTGGCAGCGTAGATAAGCGACCGCATTCTTCGGCCCCCAAGGCTGCTCCATGTGCTCGCTCCATGTTTCCATGGATTCGGGGTTTTGGCGTCTCCATGCCTCCACGCAGGTTCGCTCTGCGATTGGGCCTCAGATCTTTTTCGCAGTTAGCGCCCCCGCGTGGCTTGTCCCGCGGGACGCCTAGATCGGAGGCTAGCCAGAATCGGCTTCTCCCCCTCCCTACAAGGCGCGCGCAGCGCGCCGAGCCGACGGCCGGCTCCGGCTCCGGCTCCGGCATCCGGCTCCGGCATCCGGCTCCGGCATCCGGCCACGGCTCCGGCTCCGGCTCCCGCCACGGCTCCGGCATCCGGCCATGGCTCCGGCTTCCGGCCACGGCTCCGGCATCCGGTCCCGGCTCCGGCATCCGGTCCCGGCTCCGGCATCCGGCCACGGCTGAGGGATCGACCGACCGAGCGACTTTTCATATTCTGATCCCCAAGAAAGAGTGACGGCGTCCCTGCGGGCAAACGCGGACGCCGTCGATGCCAATGTCCCTCCAAACCGAGGATGATATGGCAGCAATGAAGATATGCAGAAAAGCAACCACACCCAAGGGTTTTTTGCGCCGGGTCAAAGACGCTGGCTTTGAGCGAGTTGGCGATAAGCGAAAGCAGGCCTGGGTCATCCACCCGCTGGCGACGCTTCGAAAGCTGGGCGTTCTGGCGCTTTCGAGCAACGCGCGCTCGGCGCGGGCTGTCGAGCATCGAAGCGAGCAGCTTCGCCCGGTGGGTGCGCGCCGAGATCGGCCTTAGAGAGCGCGTCTCGGACAATGCCTTTGGGCTGGCCTTGCAGAAGGTCGATTGGTGCGAGGTTCGCCGCTGTCTTCATCGGCACATCAAGGCCGAGAAGCGCCGAAAGCGCCTTTTGCCCACCCGCCTGTCCAAGAGCACCGTGGCCGTCGACGGCAAGCACGTCGCCACGCTCGATGAAAAGCAGCTGCGAGCCCTCGTCGGCAAGCCCAGCGAGCTCGACGCCCCGAGCCTTTGTGCCGAAGAGCTTCGCCGCGCCTTGAACACCTTGTTTCCCTATGTTCAGCTCCAGGAGTCGACCGACGGCAAGCTTCGCGGGCTGGTGCGCGTCCACCGCGCCACGCTCATCTCGTCGGAGGCGGCGCTGGTCATCGACCAGTGGCCCATCAAGGGCCACACCAACGAGTGGACGACCATCGAGCTGACGCTGGGCGCGCTGCTTTCGGCCTACGGGCGCACAAGCCTTATCGAGCGGGTGACCGTCGATGCCGGAAACGCCACGCCCGCGCCGCCAACCGCTCAAAGCTCCCAGATTGGCCGTGTAGCTACTGCGGCGGCGATCATTGATCGAACCTGCGATGGACTGTCGGAGAGCTTGCTGGGCCGCTCAAAGTGGGGTATGCAGTTCACCGGACGTCCAACACTCCCCTGCACGCTGCATGCACGACATTCAGGACAATCCTCGGTCGCCCGCGCCGGAGACCCGCCCCTGGGACCCCAACGCCCCTACGGACCCGCCGTGTGTGGTTCATTACGAGCGCCAGCGCGACCCGGGCCGGGTCACCACGCCTCAGGGTGACCTGTTATTTTTGAACGTGCGCGGCAGCGTCAGCCAGATGGCCGGCCAATTGGGCCAGCGCCTGGCCAACGAGATTCACGCCGGGGCCATCCCCTTCTTTGCCACCTACCTGCAGGCGGTGCTGCGCAAAAATTCGCCGGTCGCGCGGCTGTCCAACGTGTTGCGCTGGGCGACCCACCGCTGGGTGACTCGCCGGCTGGAAGACAACCTGCCGGCCGAGCTGTACGACGCCACGGCGACCATGGCCAACGCCGCCGGACTCAACCTCGAGTCGGTGCTCAAGGCCTACCTGATGCCGGAGAGCTTCCTGTGGATCTTGGCCAAATATCACGAGGTGTTGGGCACCCCCGCGGCGCCGGGGCTGGGGGCGCCGCCGGCCTTCGGCTGCACCAGCGCAGTGATGCGCCCGCCGGGCGCCTCGACTGTGCTGCACGGGCGAAACTTCGACTATTTCGGCGTCGAGCACTGGGATAAGCAGGCCACGGTGGTGTTCTACCACCCCGACGAGGGCCTGGACTACGTGGCCGTGAGCAGCGCCGGCATCCTGGGCGGCGGGATCACCGCCATGAACGCCGCCGGGCTGACGCTGGCGGTCCACCAGCATTTCGTCGCCGACCTCGACCTCGACGGCGTGCCCATCGGGTATGCCGGCGACGTGGTCATGCGTCAGGCGCACACCCTCGAGGAAGCCGTCGCCATCCTGCGCGACTACCCGCCGGTGGCCGGTTGGACCTACGTGATGACCGAGGGAGACACCGGCCGCGCCGGCATCTACGAGGTCGCCCCCGGCAAGGAGAACTTCTACCTCGTGCCCAGCTCCCAGGAAAAATTCGGCTACGCCAACCTGTATTGGGGGCCGCAATTCGTCGACACCGAGCTGGACTATTACCCCCAATACCGCCGCGCCAACCACGCCCGCCAGCAGCGGGTCAATGAACGCCTCAGCGAGCTGGCCGCCGGCGGCGACGACGTCGCCCCCAGGCAGATCGCCGATATCCTGGGTGATTTTGACGACCCGAGCACCGGCCGGCGCCGGCTGTTTGGGCCGAGCATCGCCAACGTCAACACCGTGGCCAGCGTGGTCTTCGAGCCCGAGCATCGCCGCGTGTGGGTGGGCGCGGGGGGCTCGCCGACGTCGCGCAACTGGTTTATCCCTTTCCGCCTGGACGCCACCGACACGCACACCGGTGGGCCGGACCTGGGCCAGCGCCCGTTCGTGGCCGACCGCGGCTGGCACCAAAGCGCCCACGGCCAGGCGTTCGAGTTGTACCGCAAGGCCTGCCACCGCTACTGGGCCGGGGAGACCGACAGCCGTCTGCTCATTCTCATCGAGCATGCGCTCGCCCTGTGGCCGCGCGAGCCCAATTTGCACGTGCTCGCCGGGCTGCTGGCCCTGCGCATCGGGCGAGCCAAGCGCGCCGAGGGGGCGTTTCGCCGCGCCCTCGAGCAGATCGTCGCGCCGGCGCGCCGCGCCGAGGTGGGCTTATTTTTGGCCTGGGCGCTCGACCTGCAGCACCAACGCGGCGCCGCCAAATACCTGTACAAGCGCATCCTACGCGACGACGCCTGCGACGGCGCCACCCGCAAACGCGCCCACCTGGGCCGCTGGAAGCGGTTTACCCAGTCGCAGGCCGAACACCTGCCGCTGGACTTCGTGTACGCCGGCGTACCTTGATGGCGAGTGGTCGAGTGTTCGAGTGACAAGCCGCGCAGGGGTTGCATCCAACGGCCCACATCGAATACACCGAGAGACCACGAACGACTAACAACCCCACCGGAGACCTCCCATGTCTCAGTTTATCTGCGCTATCGATCAGGGCACCACCGGTACGACGGTCATCATCCTCGACGACGAGCTGCGCATTCGTGCGCGGGTCAACAAGGAATTCGAGCAGATCTACCCGCGGCCCTCCTGGGTCGAGCACAACCCCGAGGCGATCTGGGAGTCGACGCTGGCCACCCTGGCCGAGGCGCGGCGCAAAGCGCAGATCTCGGCGGATGACATCGCCGCCATCGGCATCACCAATCAGCGCGAGACCACCGTGGTGTGGGACCGCGAGACCGGCGAGCCCATCCACAACGCCATCGTCTGGCAGGACCGGCGCACCCGCGGGCGCGTCCAGCAGCTCATCGACGACGGCAACGAGAGCTGGGTGCAGGAGCGCACCGGCCTGTTGCTCGACCCCTACTTCGCCGGCACCAAGCTGCAGTGGATCCTGGACAATGTCGACGGGGCTCGGGCGCGCGCCGAGCGCGGCGAGCTCGCCTTCGGCACCATCGACAGCTTCTTGTTGTGGCGGCTCACCGGCGGGCAGGTCCACAAAACCGACGCCTCCAACGCTTCGCGCACGCTGTTGATGAACCTGGACACCATCGCCTGGGACGACGAGCTGCTCGATCTGTTCGAGGTGCCCGCCTCGCTGCTCCCCGAGATTGCCAGCAACTCCGAGGTCTACGGGGTCACGCACGGCCTCGAGGGCATCAAGGACGGCACGCCCATCTGCGGCATGGCCGGCGACCAGCACGCCGCGTTGTTCGGCCAGTGCTGTTTTCGCCCCGGCGAAGCCAAATGCACCTACGGCACCGGCGCGTTTTTGCTGATGAATACCGGCTCCGAGCGCGTCCATAGCCAGCACCGCCTGCTGTCGACGATGGGCTGGCAGATCGACGGCGAGGTCACCTACGCCATGGAGGGAAGCGCGTTCATCGCCGGCGCCATGGTCCAATGGCTGCGCGACGGGCTGGGCATCATCGAGGCCTCCCACGAGATCGAGGCGCTGGCCATGCAGGTCGAGGACGCCGGCGAGATCGTCGCCGTGCCGGCGCTGGCCGGGCTGGGCGCGCCCCACTGGAAGCCCAGCGCCCGCGGGGTCATCTGGGGGCTGACCCGCGGCACCACCGACGCCCACATCGCCCGCGCCGCGCTCGAGGGCATCGCCCTGCAAAACGTCGACATCCTCCAGGCCATGGAGAACGACTCCGGCGACAAGCTCAAACGCCTCAAGGTCGACGGCGGCGCCAGCGCCAACAACCTGCTCATGCAGATGCAGGCCGATTTTCTGGGCCGCCAAATCGTGCGCCCGGCCATCACCGAGACCACCGCCCTGGGCGCCGCGCTTCTGGCGGGCCTGAGCCAGGGCATCTTCCACGGCCTCGACCAGATCGAGGACGAGTGGCGCGTCGACAAAGAATTCGAGCCCCAGATCGGCCCCGAGGTGCGCGAGCGCCACCTGGCCCTGTGGCACGAAGGACTAAAGCGGGTGTGACCGGTGTTGGAGAAATGAGATTCACTTGGCTTGTGCCCTCCACAAACCTACAATTGTGCTTGGTTGCGCCGAGGTACGATAGACCTTTAGTGGGAGGAGTGCCTGCAATGACAACGTCACCTCAAAAGTCCATCGAACAAACTGCCTACACACTTGCCCGCGCTCACCGCGAACAAGATCCAGAAACCACCAAGGTCCTTTTTGCGACCGATTCCGATGCGAGAGAGATTCGCCTTATCGAGGTTTCTGGCTCCGTGGCCACCACCGGCGAAATTTTGCCATTTCGATTCCGAGAGCAACCCGACTCAGGGATTCCTTATCCGACCACCGTCGTTCTGGTCAGTTTGGACGACTGGGAGCGCGTGAAATCGGGAGAGTTGTCGTTGCCAGACTCATGGGGCAAGCCAGACTCGTTCACACCTCTCGACGAGGAAGCCTCGGCATGACCAACGCGTCCAAATGGGCGGCGGCCTACTTGGATCAAAGCCGCGAGGATCTTATTGCGGCAAAAGTTTCTTGCCCGGAGCGGCGAGGCCCCGTCCGTCTTGTGTATGCTCCTGCAGATGGTCTTCGAAAAGATTGCCAAGGCTGCCTTGCTTCAAGGCGGGCAGATCGACGCTTCGAAGGCCAAATCCACACACGTTGCTGCCTCCAGAATGGCGGATCAACTTTACCGCTTCTCCAAACCTCTTGGCCTCCATCACGATTGGAATCGGCTCCGGCTATACATCAAGGAACTGGAAGATCGTCATCCCCAGATTGTATTCAAGCGTAGTCGACCAAGCGAATCGGGAGCTGGATTTCTTGCGCGGGGGGTACTCGAGTATCCTTGGGAACGCTCGGACGGTTCGATTGGCGTTCCGGCACGCGACCTATCTCTGGCACGTGAGATCCAGGATCCACAGAACCAGTGGGGCTCAAGGCTCTTAAACCTTGCGACCCAACTAATTGATAAATTTGACGATATTTTTTAGCCCATCTTTCTGTCGAAACGCCAATGACATCAGACAACAAACGCGCAGTCCTCATCGTCCTCGACTCCGTGGGCGTCGGCGAAGCCCCCGACGCCGCCGACTTCGGCGACGTGGGCGCCGACACGCTGGGCCACATCGCCCAGACGGTCGACGGCTTCGACATGCCCAATATGCGCTCGCTGGGCCTGGGCAATATCGCCGGCATCGACGACCTCGCCGCGGTCGACCAACCGCAGGCGAACTTCGGGCGCATGCAGGAGATCGCCCCCGGCAAGGACACCACCAGCGGTCACTGGGAGTTCGCCGGCGTGCTCATGGACAAGCCGTTCAAGAGCTTCCCCGACGGCTTCGGCGACGACATCATCGAGCCGTTCTGCGACACCATCGGCGTCGACGGCGTGCTCGGCAACCGCCCCGAGAGCGGCACGGTGATCATCAAAGAGCTCGGCCGCGAGCATATCGCCACCGGCAAGCCCATCGTGTACACCTCTGCCGACCCGGTCTTCCAGATCGCCGCCCACATGGACGTCGTCTCGCTGGACACGTTGTACGAGTGGTGCGAGGCCGCCTACGACATCGTCACGCCCCGGGGCATCTCGCGGGTCATCGCCCGGCCCTTCGTCGGTGAGTGGCCCAACTACGAGCGCACCTCCGATCGGCGCGACTTCGCCTTCCCCCCGCCCAGCAAGACCGTGATGGAGGCGCTGGTCGACGCCGGTATCGCGGTGACCGGGGTGGGCAAGATCGGCGACATCTACTCCGAGCACGGTATCACCGACGCCATCCACACCAAGAGCAATGACCACGGTGTGGAGGTCACCCTCGACTGCATGAAGAACCGCGACGGGTTCATCTTTACGAACCTAGTCGACTTCGACTCCAAATACGGCCACCGCCGAAACCCGCAGGGCTACGGCGAGTGCCTGCAGCGCTTCGACAGCCAACTGCCCCAGATTTTGGAGACGCTCGAGGACGGCGACCTGCTGATGATCACCGCCGATCACGGCAACGACCCCACCTACACCGGCACCGACCACACCCGCGAGTACGTCCCGATCATCGCCATGATCAAGGGCGCCGCCAAGGGTCACGACCTGGGCACGCGCACCTGCTTTTCGGACGTCGGCGCCACGGTGGCCGACTACTTCGGCGTCGAGTGGGAGGTGGGGACGAGCTTCTTGGGTGAGTTGGCCTGAGGGCGCTCGACGCGGCGCACCCAGCCGGCGTCGGCGCACATATCCAGCAGCTCGGCGACCTGTGCGCCCCAGCGTCGGGTGGCGCGCCTCGGCGCCGATCTCGGCCAGCGGCACGAGCACGAACGCGCGCTCGTGCAGCCCCGGATGTGGAATTTCGAGGCCGTCCTCGCTGATTATCTGATGCCCGTACAGCAGCACGTCCAGGTCGAGCGTGCGCGGGCCGTTTTCAAGGCAGCGCACCCGCCCGAGCGCCTGCTCGATGTCCAGCAGATTGGCGAGCAGGTCGGACGGGGCGAGCGCGGTGCGAATTTTGGCACAGCCGTTCAAGAAATCGGGCTGGTCGGTGTACATGCGCGGCTCGGTCTCGTATAGCGAGCTTACGCGGGTGACCGCGGTGTCCGGCAGGGCATCGATGAGTTCGACGGCGCGGCCAAGGTTGGCCGGGCGGTCGCCGAGGTTCGAGCCCAACCCGAGGTAGACGTTGTCACAGAAGGTTTCCATTACTTCACCACGACGGCAGTCGATGTACCGCTTTCAGAAATTGATATGTGCGCTCGCGCTCGGCGCCGGGGTCGGCCTGCTCGCCAGCGGCTGTGGCCAGGGGCCGGTCGACGACTCCGCCGGAGCCGTGTCGTTCTCGCCGCTCGAGACCGGCACGGTCACTCCCGAGGTCGTCTCCGACCGCCAGCAGGTGCCCGCCAAGCAGAAGAAGCAGGTCCAGGATATCATCGACGGCTTCAAGAAGAACGCGCTCAAATTCTTC
This sequence comes from uncultured delta proteobacterium, assembly GCA_963697525.1. Lineage (GTDB taxonomy): Bacteria > Myxococcota_A > Bradymonadia > Bradymonadales > Bradymonadaceae > Bradymonas. The sequence continues at coordinate 2,266,958 of OY969087.1, read as the reverse complement.
CAGAGCGGCGATCCCCAGGGGCGCCTGTCCCAGATCGAGACCGTCTTCATCGCCAGCGGCCACTACCTCGACCTGGTTGGCATCTACCAGAATGTGGTCGAGAAACAAGGTATTTCCAGCGACGCCGTGCCCCATCTGGCACGCGCTTACCTGCGTTTGGGCCAGGAGCCCGAGGCCCGCGCCCTGCTCGACAAGATGATCCTTCATCGCGCCAACGAGCCCCAGACCTGGTTCCTCAACGGCGCCTACTGGCTGCCCAAGGCCCAAAACTCCGAAGACGCCGCCGCGCGAGTGGTGGCGAGCTGGCAAAAAGCGCTCGAGATCGACCCCAACTTCAACGTCGCCGGCCAGGGCAACACGCCGCCGCTTCGCCAGCAGCTCGCCGCCCTGCGCCAGCGTACCCCCAAAGAGGCCATCAAGAAGGCCGTCGACGAGATCGCCCAAAAGCCGGTAGACCTCGCCAAGAAACCGATCAAGGCCGCCCCCCGCTCCGATCTCCGCGCCTCCGATCTCCGCGCCTCCGCGCCAAGCCCCGCGCCGCCAGGCGCCAAGCCCCGCGCGCAAAGCGCGCCAAGCCCCGCGCCGCAGGCGCCAAGCCCCGCGCAAAGCGCGCCAAGCCCCGCGCCGCAGGCCGAAACCGCCGAGGTCATCATCGCCCGCGGCGACATCGCCCTCTCCCAGGGCGACGCCGACAAGGCCGAGCAATATTACAAGAAGGCGCTCCAGCAAAAGCCCAACAGCGCCAGCGCCCGCTTCGGCCTCATCCGCGCCGCCTGGACCGACGACGCTCGCCGCAACCAGGCCGGCCGCGACCTGCGCAAACTCGCCAAGCGCGACGATCTGAGCGCACGGCAGTTGTACGACGTCGGCCTGTTCGCCTTCTCCAAACTCGGTGACAACAAGCTCGCCATCGACCTGTGGAAGCGCGCCAAGCAAAGCGACCCGGCCCTCGCCAGGCAAGCCAACATCGACGAACTCATCAAGCAGGCGTCGCGCTGATTGCAACCGCTGTTTGTTGGACGTGGTCGGTTGACGTGGCCCCCCCTCTACCTCGCGCCAAACAACGCGCGAGGTAGCTCCCCCGCGGGGGGAGCAGCCCTGCGCCATGTTGCTACGCTTGTGGTTCATGTCGAAAACCAACCACGTCGCAAACACGAAGGGGCTTCTTCCCCCCGGGGAAGTGCCTCGCGCGCAGTCACAGCGCGAGGCGAAGGGGGTCCCCAAAAACCAACCACGCACCATCGTGTAGCCCAAATCAATTTCACCGGACAACTTTGAGCAGCTTCGGATCCTCTGGTACCGTTGAATCGACTAGATCTCCTTCCAAGTCGGTACCTCGCCGTGAAACGATTTGCTCAACTTGTGTTCTGCGCCCTGCTCGTTCTCCTGTTCGTCGGACTTTCTGCCTGCTCCGACAGCACCAGCGGCCACAAAACCGGCTGGAACACCAACGCCGACGCCGGCGGCGATGCCACCGATACCGCCTACGCCGACGGGCAATCGGGCGCCGATACTTCCACCCATCCCAGCGTATGCGGCAATGGCCAACTCGAAAGCGGCGAGGCCTGCGACGACGGTAACACCGACGATGGCGACGGCTGCGCCGCCGACTGCTCGAAGATCGAGCCCGGCTACTCGTGCCAGACACCGGGCCAGGCATGCGAGCTCACCCCGGGCTGCGGCAACGGCGTCATCGAGCCCGGTGAAGACTGCGATGATGGCACCAACGACGGCTCCTACGGAACCTGTCGCATCAACTGCACTAAAGCGCCTTATTGCGGCGACGGACTGATCACCCACCAGGAGCAATGCGACGACGGCAACGCCGACCCCGGCGATGGCTGCGACCAGAACTGTCAGGTCGAAGACGGCTATATCTGCCGCACGCCCGGCGACGCCTGCAAGCAAAACACCTGCGGAAACGGCACCCTGGAGCCCGGCGAGGTCTGCGACGACGGCAACCAGACCGCCGGCGACGGCTGCGACAGCACCTGCTCGACCATCGAGGCGGGCTACGACTGCCAGATCGTCGGCCAGCCGTGTATCGCGGCGAGCTGCGGCGACGGCATCATCGCCGCCGACGAGGAGTGCGACGATGGCAACGGCGTCTCACTGGACGGCTGCAGCAAGTTTTGCAAGCTCGAGGACGGCTACAAATGCCCCACGCCCAACGCCGCCTGCCAGCCGACCACCTGCGGCGACGGCTTGAAAGAAGGCTCCGAAGAATGTGACGACGGCGGCACCGACCCCGGCGACGGCTGCGACGCCACTTGCCACCTGGAGTTGGGCTACAAATGCCCCACGCCGGGACAGGCCTGCGTGCCCACGACCTGCGGCGACGGCAACGTGGAGGGCGCCGAGCAATGCGACGACGGCAACGCCGACCCGGGCGACGGCTGCGACGCCAATTGCCAGATCGAGCCCGGCTATGCCTGCGCGACCCCCGGCCAAGCATGCACCCAGACGACTTGTGGCGATGGTGTCACCGAGGGCCTCGAAGAATGTGACGACGGCAACCTGACCGCCGGCGACGGCTGCGACCCGCTGTGTCGCCAGGAGCTGATCTGGTCGTGCCACGGCGGCTCGTGCAACCCCGTGTGCGGCGACGGCGTGACGCTGTACCCCTTCGAGGAGTGCGACGACGGCAACCTCACCTCCGGGGACGGCTGCTCGGCCGCGTGCACCATCGAGGATGGCTTCCAGTGCACCGACTTCTCCAACCAGACGCCGGCCACGGTGGACATCCCCATCGTCTACCACGACTTCAAGGGCGCCAACGAAGCCGGCGGCCACCCCGACTTCGAAGCCTTCCTATGCGGTGTCCAAACCGGCATGGTCGAGCCGCTGCTCGACGCCGACGGCCTGCCGGTTTATGCCGGCGGCGGGTGTCTTACCAGCGCGCAGACCTTCAGCCAGTGGTATCGCGACGTGCCCGGGGTCAACAAGACCATCACCGACACGCTCACGCTGACCCAGCGCACCGACCTCGACCCGACGGGTCGGACCTATCGCTTTGCGAGCGGCTCGTTTTTCCCGCTGGACGGCCGCGGCTGGGGCAATACGCCCGGCCGGGGGCACAATTTTCACTTCACCAGCATCTTCCGAAGCTACTTCCAGTACCGCGGCGGCGAAAAACTCGACTTCACCGGCGACGACGACGTGTGGGTGTTCATCAATGGGCACCTGGCCGTCGACATCGGCGGTGTACATGGCGCAGCGAGCGGGTCGGTGACGCTGTCGAACTCCACCGACCCCAACACCGGCCAGATCTACGACCCGCGCTTCGACATCTTCGCCGGCGGCGTCTACGAGATCGCCGTCTTCCAGGCCGAGCGCCACACCACCGGATCGAATTACAGGCTCACCCTGGCCGGCTTTTTGAACACCGGCACCGCCGTCTGCCACAGCGTCTGCGGCGACGGCATCTTGAGCAGCAACGAGCAATGTGACGACGGCAACACCACCGACGGCGACGGCTGCTCGGCCGGCTGCGCCATCGAGCCCGGCTACAATTGCACCGGCGCTCCCAGCCAATGCCAGCGCCCGCCGTGTGGCGACGGCACCATCCAATTCCCCGAGGAGTGCGACGACGGCAACCAGACCGACGGCGACGGCTGCTCGTCGACCTGCGAGCTCGAGCATTGCGGCGACGGCAACGTCGACCCCGGCGAGGGCTGCGACGACGGCAACAACGTCGACACCGACGGGTGCACCAACCGCTGCCAGCCCGCCACTTGCGGCGACCGCGTCGTCGAGGCCGGCGTCGAGGAGTGCGACGACGGCAACGACGTCGACACCGACGCCTGCACCAACAACTGCACCATCGCCACCTGCGGCGACGGCATCGTCGGCCCCAACGAGGTCTGCGACGACGGCGTCGACGACGGCTCGTACGGCTCGTGTACCCCCGACTGCATGGCCCGCGCGCCCTACTGCGGCGACGGTCAGGTCAGCACGGCCAATGGCGAAGAATGCGACGACGGAGTCAACGACGGCACCTACGGCACCTGCAACCCCGACTGCACCCTCGCGGGCGCCTGCGGCGACGGCGTCGTCGAGGCCGACCAGGGCGAGGTATGCGACGACGGCAACCGCACCTACGGCGACGGCTGCGACGGCACCTGCGCCCAGGAGCCCGGCTGGCTCTGCGTGACCAACGCCCTGGGCAAATCGGAGTGTACGCCGCAGGGGTAGGGGGTCCCCAAAAACCAACCACGTACCATCGCGTAGCCCAAATCAATTTTCACCGGACTACTTTGAGCAGGTTCGGATCCTCTGGTACCGTTGCGTCGACTAGGTCTCCTTCTAAGTCGGTACCTCGCCGTGAAACGATTTGCTCAACTTGTGTTCTGCTCCCTGCTCGTTCTCCTGATCAGCAGTCTGTACGCCTGCTCCGACAGCACCAGCGGCCACAAGAACGGTTGGAACACCAACGCCGACGCTGGCGCTGACGCCTCGGACGCGGCCTACGCTGACGGGCAATCGGGCGCCGATACTTCCATCCATCCCAGCGTGTGCGGCAACGGCCAGCTCGAAAGCGGGGAAGCCTGCGACGACGGCAACACCGACGATGGCGACGGCTGCGCCGCGGACTGCTCGAAGATCGAGGCCGACTACACGTGCCGGACCCCGGGCCAGCCCTGCGAGCTCACCCCGGGCTGCGGAAACGGCGTCGTCGAGCCCGGTGAAGAGTGCGACGACGGCACCAACGACGGCTCCTACGGGACCTGCCGCATCAACTGCACCAAAGCGCCGTATTGCGGCGACGGGCTGATTACCCACCAGGAGCAATGCGACGACGGCAACGCCGATCCCGGCGACGGCTGCGACCAGAACTGCCAGGTCGAAGACGGCTATATCTGCCGCACGCCCGGCGACGCTTGCAAGCAAAACACCTGCGGAAACGGCACCCTGGAGAACGGCGAGGTCTGTGACGACGGCAACCAGACCGACGGCGACGGCTGTGACAGCACCTGCTCGGCCATCGAGCCGGGCTACGACTGCCAGATCGTCGGCCAGCCGTGCATCGCGGCGAGCTGCGGCGACGGCATCATCGCCGCCGACGAGGAATGCGACGACGGCAACGGCGTCTCGCTGGACGGCTGCAGCAAGTTTTGCAAGCTCGAAGACGGCTACAAATGCCCCACACCCAACGCCGCCTGCCAGCCGACCACCTGCGGCGACGGTCTAAAAGAAGGCTCCGAAGAATGCGACGACGGCGGCACCAACCCCGGCGACGGCTGCGACCAGAATTGCCACCTGGAACTGGGCTACAAATGCCCCACGCCGGGACAAGCCTGCGTGCCCACGACCTGCGGTGACGGCTACGTGGAGGGCGCCGAGCAATGCGACGACGGCAACGCCGACCCCGGCGACGGCTGCGACCAGAACTGCCAGATCGAGCCCGGCTATGCCTGTCCCCTCTCTGGCCAGCCCTGCACCCAGACGACCTGTGGCGATGGTGTCACCGAGGGCCTCGAAGAATGTGACGACGGCAACCTCACCGCCGGCGACGGCTGCGACCCGCTGTGCCGCCAGGAGCTGATCTGGTCGTGCCACGGCGGCTCGTGCAACCCCGTATGCGGCGACGGCGTGACGCTGTACCCCTTCGAGGAGTGCGACGACGGTAACCTCACCTCCGGGGACGGCTGCTCGGCGGCGTGCACCGTCGAGGATGGCTTCCAGTGCACCGACTTCTCCAACCAGACGCCGCCCACCGTCGACATTCCCATCGTCTACCACGACTTCAAGGGCGCCAATGAGCCCGGTGGCCACCCCGACTTCGAGTCGTTCCACGGAAGTGGAGCCACTACCGGGATGGTCGAAACCCTGCTCGGAGCGGACGGCCTGCCCGTATACACCGGCAACGGAGGCCAGGCGACGAGCACGCAGACCTTCAACCAGTGGTATCGGGACGTGCCCGGGGTCAACAAGACCATCACCGACACGCTCACGCTCACCCAACGCACCGACCTCGACTCCACCGGTCGGACCTATCGCTTTGCCAGCGATGCCTTTTTCCCCATCGACGGCCGTGGCTGGGGTAATACACCCGGCGGAACCCACAACTACGGGTTCACCAGCATCTTCCGCAGCTACTTCCAATACCGCGGCGGCGAGAAACTCGACTTCACCGGCGACGACGACGTGTGGGTGTTCATCAACGGGCACCTGGCCGTCGACCTCGGCGGGCTTCATACCGCCGTCAACGGCTCAGTCACGCTGTCGAACTCCACCGATCCCAACACCGGCCAGATCTACGACCCGCGCTTCGACATCTTCGCCGGCGGCGTCTACGAGATCGCCGTCTTCCAGGCCGAGCGCCACTCCACCGGCTCGCATTACAAGCTGACGCTCGCGGGCTTCTTGAACACCGGCACCGCCGTCTGCCACAGCGTCTGCGGCGACGGCATCTTGAGCAGCAACGAGCAATGTGACGACGGCAACACCGCCGACGGCGACGGCTGCTCGGCCGGCTGCGCCATCGAGCCCGGCTACAATTGCACCGGCGCTCCCAGCCAATGCCAGCGCCCGCCGTGTGGCGACGGCACCATCCAATTCCCTGAGGAGTGCGACGACGGCAATCAGATCGACGGCGACGGCTGCTCGTCGACCTGCGAGCTCGAGCATTGCGGCGACGGCAACGTCGACCCCGGCGAGGGCTGCGACGACGGCAACAACGTCGACACCGACGGGTGCACCAACCGCTGCCAGCCCGCCACCTGCGGCGACCGCGTCGTCGAGGCCGGCGTCGAAGAATGCGACGACGGCAACGACATCGACACCGACGCCTGCACCAACAACTGCACCATCGCCACCTGCGGCGACGGCATCGTCGGCCCCAACGAGGTCTGCGACGACGGCGTCGACGACGGCTCGTACGGCTCGTGTACCCCCGACTGCATGGCCCGCGCGCCCTACTGCGGCGACGGTCAGGTCAGCACTGCCAATGGGGAAGAGTGCGACGACGGGGTCAACGACGGCACCTACGGCACCTGCAACCCCGACTGCACCCTGGCGGGCGCCTGCGGCGACGGCGTCGTCGAGGCCGACCAGGGCGAGGTATGCGACGACGGCAACCGCACCTACGGCGACGGCTGCGACGGCACCTGCGCTCAAGAGCCCGGCTGGCTCTGCGTGACCAACGCGCTGGGCAAATCGGAATGTACGCCGCAGGGGTAGGAGGCGTGCGTGGTCGCTCGGACGTAGATTTTGGAACGCATGCGATGCCGGGTGGTTGGTTGTTGGGGACCCCCCTCTACCTCGCGCAAAACGACGCGCGAGGTAGCTCCCCCGCGGGGGGAGCAGCCCAGCGCCATGTTGCCACGCTTGTGGTTCACGTCGAAAACCAACCACGTCGCAAACACGAAGGGGCTTCTTCCCCCCGGGGAAGTGCCTCGCGCGCAGTCATAGCGCGAGGCGATGGGGGTCCCCGAGAACCAACCACGTACCATCATGTGAGCCCCGAGAGGCTCCGGCCGAAAGTCATCAGATGCGCGCACCACCCCGACTGCTGGTTTCGCGGGGGACGCTGGTTTCGCGGGGGACGCTGGTTTCGCGGGGGACGCTGGTTTCGCGGGGGACGCTGGTTTCGCGGGGGACGCTGGTTTCGCGGGGGACGCTGGTTTCGCGGGGGACGCTGGTTTCGCGGGGGACGCTGGTTGCGGTGACGCTGAGGGATGCCGCGGAGGCGCCTCGGATGGCCGCGGAAGATTCGCGGCGGCGCTGTGTTCTTTGCTCGTACGTGAGTCGAGGGTTAAACGCGCTCACCATGCCCAACACGGCTTCCGCGCTTCACCCAATCTCCCGCGCCTTTCGCGCCGCCTCCGCGGCATCCCTCAGCGCTGCCGCGACCAGCGAATACCGCTGTTTCCGCTGTTTCCGCTGTTTCCGCTGTTTCCGCGGCTCCCGCGGACGCCGTCCAAGTTGTGTCAGGCGTCGCAGCTTACTCGCCGAGCACCATCGAGATCTGGTAGCCCTGCTCGGTCGCCCGCCAGCCCGGCGGGATGACCCAGGCGCGCCCGCCGTCCTGCAGGTGCTCGCGCAGGCGGCCGTGGGCGACTTCGTCGTCGTGCAAGAATGTCCACCGCTGCCCGGGCGGGCGCTCGCCGGTGCCAAACTCGCTCTCGCCGCGCACCATCTGCACCAGATCGTCCAACGGGGGCACGTCCATGCGGTACACGAAGCTGTCCTCGGGGTGGGTGTGCACGATGGGCCGGTGGATGCGCACCTCCAGCGGCCCGAAACGCACGTGGACCCGGATGGCGGGGTTGTCGAATTGGGTCACGCCCACCTGGTGTTTCGCCCCCAGCACCGCCAGGCCCAGGGCCTTGGTGCGCGTGGCGATGCCGCGGCCGGGCACGTGGCTGTGCAGCGAAAAGCCCGAGAAGGTGTCCGGCTCGACGGTGGGACAGGCGCAATACTCGGAGATGGGGATGTAGCCGTCGTAGTCGTCGTCGACGTCGAGCCGGTCGATGATCTCGGCGGAGACCATCTCGCGCGGCAGCATATAGCCGATCATCGCCGACGGCAGGATCGCGCAGTCGAGCATCACCCACAGGGGCATGCCCATGTCGTCGGGCCCGCCAAAGGCCGCCTGATTGCCGCGGTTGAGGATGGAGCAGAATTCGGCATTTCGCTCGTCCTCGACGCGCAACAGCTCGATGGGCTTGCCCACATCCAGGTCGAGGTGCAGGTGCGGCACATTCGATCCCATCGTCAAGACGTAGGGCGTCAGAGCGGCTTCGAACTCGGCGTGATTCATGACTGCTGATGGGTCATTGGTTGAGTTGGTGCGGCGTGTCAGGTCGTCGCGGTCTGCCCACGCGCACTGGCGGGGCGTCCCAGACGACGATAAGCGCCTTCGGCGTGTTCGTCGACCTCGATCGCCATAGCGGGGTCGCGGCGGTTGAGCAGCCGGGACAGGTCGTCGAGCGCCGTGGCGACGTCCTCGTCCGACGAGCGCTGCAGCGCCGCGCCGTTCATCATCGACGCCAGCAGCTCGTCGACGCGTACGTGCTCGGCCATCTCCTCGAGCAACAGCGCCTTGACCGCCCGACAGGCCAGACGTCCGTGGACGTCGCCGATGGCCTCGAAGTCGGTCTCGGCGCGCTCGACGAGCTTGAGCGCCGCGTCTTCCTTGCCCAACTGGCGTTGCAGGCGTCCCAGCAGAAGCCGCGCTCGGGCGATGCCGCGGCGGTCCTCCAGGTCGCGGAAGCCCTCCAGGGCATCGCGCCCCAGCGACAGGGTCTCTTTGTGCCGCCCGATGCTCAACGCCAGGCGCGCCAGGTGAAATTTGCAGCGGGTGATCCCGCGCTGGTCTTCGAAGTCGGCGAACGCCTTATGGGCCTTGCGAAGGCTGCGCGCGGCGTGCTTGTAGTCGGCGCGACGCCAGTAGACCACGCCCAGGCGTAGCCGGCATTCCGCCTGCAGGTGTTGCTCGCCGAGCTCCTGGACGCTGTCGAGCACCTGGGTGAGCATTTTGAGGGCGCGGTCGGACTCGCCGGACTCGGCCAAAAGCGTGGCGGCGTTCATCTGTACACGCGCCGCCAACTCGGCGTCGCCCAGCCCCTCGACCAAAATGGCGGCCCGGCGGCTGTACAATTCGGCGTTGTCCAGGTCGCCGCGGCGAGCCTTGACCTCGGCCAACAGTTGGAGCGCCTCGGCCTGAAGCGCCGCCTCCTCGAATTGTTCGGCCTTCTCAAGCGCTTCGCCCAACAGCACCGCCGCCGCCGAGTAATTGCCGCGCATCGACGCGATGCTTCCCAGCGCGCACATGCTGAAGGCGTCGACCTGCTCGGCGGCCTCGTGATGGCCCAAATCGGCCGCCGCGCGCGCCTCGCGTCGGGCGGCCTCGTACCAGCCCTCGGCTTCTGACAGATCGCCCTGGCGCTCGGCCAGTTGGCCCAGGCCCCAGCGCGCCCACAGACCCACGCTGATATTGTCGCCGCTCAACAGCTTGCGGTAATGCGACCGGGCCGAGTCGTATTCGCCCACGCGCCGCTCCAGGTGGGCGACCTCCAGGGCGACCTCCTCGCTTTGCAGCACGTAGGACGATTCGGCGAGCATGCCGTCGAGCTGCTCGGTCTGGGCGGAGTCGGACAGCCCCTCGGCCTCCCGATACAGTTCCATGGCGCGGGTGAGATCGGCGGCGTTGGCCGCCGCCCGCGCCGCCTTGAGGGTGTAGATATAGACCCCCTGCGGCTCGCGCGCGCGCCGGTAATGCTCGGCGATCTCCTCGGCGTGCGCGTCGATGCGATCGGCGAAGAACTCGATCTTGGCCTCGGCGGCCAATTTATGCAGCCCGCGCAACGAGCGCCGCCCCTCCATGTCGTGCAGCAGCACCTCGCGCATGAGCACGTGGTCGAACTCCAGGATATCCTCGCCGCTGTGGCCGACCTCGCGCAGGATCCCCTCGCGCACCAAGATCTCCAGGGCGGGATCGAGCACCTCGGCACAGGGGCGGCCCTGCTCGCGGGTGATCATCGAGCGAAACAGCCGGTAATCGAAGCGGGTGCCCAGGATCGCCGCGCGCTCGAGCACCGCCTTCATCGAGGCCGAATCCTGCTGGCTCTCCCAGACCTGCCGGGCGCGGTAGCGCATCATGTCGGCGATCTCGGTAGGGATTTCGGCGTCGATGTCGGTCCCCTCGGCCAGCGCCCAACTGCCGTTGTCGTACAACAGCTTGCCGCTCTCCTGCAGGTAGCGCAAAAGCTCGGTGGCGTGCAGCGGGTTGCCGGAGACGCGCCGGGCAATCTCGTTGGCCACGCCGGTCTCCACGGGGGCGAGGTGCTCGATGAGCGTGACGACCTCGCGGTCACTGAGCCGATCGAGCCCCAGGCGAAGCACGTCCTCGGCGCCCACGCGCTCCAGGCGGTCGAGGGTGGCGAAGACATGGGGGGCGTTGCGGTGCTCGCCGCTTCGCAGGGTGCTGATGACGACCAGCGGCGCGGGGTCGAATTGCAGGCCCACGCTCAAATGCTCCAGAAAGGCCGCGGTGGGCTCGCCGGCGTGGTGCAGATCGTCGAGCACGATCAGCAGCGGGCGCTCCTGGGCGACCCGGCGCAGGATCGTCTCCAGCGTCGAGAAGACCCGCTCGCGCCGGTTGGTCGCCCGGGGGCCGTCGAAGTCGCCGGGCTGGAAGACGACGTCCTCGCCACCGGGCTGCATCAAGCCGACGGTCTGCTCGATCTCGTCGTCCGAAAAGCCCCACTGCTCCATGCGCGAGCGCACCACGAAGGGGAGCTGATCGTAGGAGGAGTCGCGGGTGTCGAGCACCGCTTCGAGCACGGCGCGCACTCCGTTGAACCCGCCCATCGAGCGCGAGTAATTGCCCTGGACGACGCGCATGACGCCGGATTCTTCGACGCGCACGCGGATCCACTCGACCAACCGGGACTTGCCCGCCCCGGCGGTGCCCTCCACGAAGACCAACCCGCCCTGGCCGCGCTCGGCCGCCCGGCGCACGTGGCGCTCGATGCTTCGGCGCTCCTCGACGCGGCCCACCAGCGGGGCAGTCTGGCTCGAGGGCATCCCGAAGGTCGAGCTGCCCCCGAACATCGCCGCCGGCGGCACGGTCTGGCCTCCGTAGCCGCTCAAAAAGCCCGCCGCCGAGATATTGCCCGGGTGGCTCAGCGAATTGGGGTCGTTGAATTGAGGCCCGGTGACCATCCAGGGCACGTAGCTAAACTGGTTGATGACCGTCTGGATGCTCTCGCGCGCCTCGGCGGCGGTCTGGATGCGCTCGGCGGGGTCTTTGGCCAATAGCCGGTAGATGCACCGCTCCAGCTCGGCGGGGACCTCCCGGCCGCTGCGCACCTCCAGTTGGGGGATGGGCGCGTTCAGGTGGGCCTTCATGACCTTTTTGGGATCGTCGCCGGGATACGGCGGGGCGCCCACCAGGATCTCGAAGAGGATGACCCCCAGCGCGTACAGGTCGACGCGCGGGTCGACGGGCTTGCGCCGAAAAATCTCGGGAGCCATATACCGCGGCGTGCCTAAAATCACCCTGCGGTTGTCGACTTCGCTCTTCTCGTTGCCCAGCCCGCCGGGGGCGTTTTTCAGGTGCAAATCACCCGATTGGGTGGCCGCCAGGCCGAAGTCGACCAGCTTGATGATCTCGCGGCCCTCGTCATCCTTGCTGACCAGGATGTTCGACGGCTTGAGATCACGGTGAATGATGCCGCGGGCGTGGGCGGCCGACAACGCGCTCAATACCTGATCGGTCAGCGAGGCCAGGCGCAGGATGTCGACGTCGTCTCGCTTCAGACGGCTCAGGGCAAAGCCGTCGACGAGCTCCATCGCCAACCACAGCGTCTGGTCGTCGTTGTCGGTGCCGAAGTCGTACACCCCGGCGATATGCGGGTGGTTCAGCCGCGCAATCGCGCGCGCCTCGCGGCCGAATCGTCGCCGCGCTCTCGCAGTGAACGCCTTGTCGGAGTGCAACACCTTGAGGGCAACCTCGCGGTCCAACGAGGTCTGCAGGGCTCGATAGACGGCGCCCATGCCCCCTGCGCCAATCTTGTCGAGCACGACAAAGCGACCCGCTACGGTAGAACCATCTTGGTAATTCGACATGCGAACCGGGGAAGCTTTCATCGGGAGATGCGTTCTGAAGAAACCGTAACTGATCCGGCCTCAGATCGCCAGCAAGAACCCGCCGCGCGTGGCCGAAATTACACGTGACGTTTGTCGTGCTGCTTGCTATGTACAGTGGCATCGGTTAGAGGCTGTGAATTGTCAGTCGTCGGCGGGTGAGCGTAGCTCGACCCGCCTGTCATGGTCCGCTTGTGTGCCCGGAGCGCCGAGCGGGGCGACGCTTTTGACTACACTTCGAGGAGACTGTCATGAACATCGTATCGTCCCTTTCCACGCGCCGCGGCCGCCCCGGTCGACTGGCCTTCTTGACGCTGGCCCTGTTGCTGGCCACCGCCACCGGCTGCGACAAGTCCGGGAAGGTCCCCGACTCGGCCAGCGCGCGCGTCGAGGACATGGCAAGCCACTTGCCGTCGGACACCCCGGCGGGCATCGTCGTCGGCGATCTCAAGGGCATGCGCACCTCCCTTAAGACCGCTCGCGACACCCTGGGTGACGCGGTGCCGATGACCAGCCTCATCGAGGAGCAAGCCAAAAACGAGCTGGGCATCGACATCTTCGACGCCAAGAGCTGGAAAAAGTCCGGCATCGCTGCCGACAGCGGCTTGATGGTCAGCGTGGTCGGCAAGCGCCCCGTGCTCATCACCTACGTGGCCAACAAGCAACAATTCGAGAAGGCCTTCGCCGATCAGCTCAAAAAGAGCATGAATATCGAGGGCGTGGCCAAATCCGAGAAGGCCGACGGCCAGAGCGTCAAGGTCCTGGGCAAGGACGCCAACAGCGTCGCCTGGGCCTACCACGGCAAGCTGGTGGCGGTGGCGTTCCCCGAGAGCGACAGCACCGAGAACATCACCTCGTCGATGGACGCCAAAGATCCCAAGGTGCTGGTGGCCAAGCTGACCAAGCTCGACAAGGCCAAATCACTGGCCTCGGTCGAAGGCTACAAGAAGTTCGACAAGGCGCTGGGCTCCAAGCAGGCCATCGCCATCTTCGTCAACGCCAAGAAGACGATGACCGACGAGCGCCTGGCCGAGGTGCGCAAAAACGCCGACCCCATCGAGAAGGCCACCGTCAACTGGATGCAGAAAAACGTCGACGCCCTGGGCTTTAGCCTCAACGTCGAGGGAAGCGCGCTGAAGGTGCGCGCCTGGGCGAGCCTGCCCCAGAAGGTGCGCGAGCGCGCCAAGGCGATCATGACCCCGCCGACGAAGTCGCCCATCGGCAACTTCGCCACCGTCAATACCATGGCCGGGCTGCGCGTGTCGGTGGACATGCCCAAGCTGTGGAAGTTCTACAAGGACACCCTGCCCAAAGAGCAGCGCGACCAGATGATGGCCCAGCTCGACACGGCCGCTCAAAACGCCGGCCTCAACGTCGAGAAGGATGTCATCCAGAAGATGACCGGCAACCTGGGCGTGTTGTTCTACGGCGTGGACAAAAACGTCGTCCAGCAGGCCAACGGCAACCTGATGATGGCCGTGATGACCCAGCCGTTCAAAACCCTGGCGATCATGGTGCCCGTGCAGTTCAAGGACAAGGCCAGCCTCGAGAAGGTCGTCGCCGCGCTGATCAAAGCCGGCGACGGCGCGGTCACCCGCAGCAAGGTCAAGGACGGGGTGGAGGTGCTCAAGATGAAGAATATCACCCGCCCCATGGGCCAGTTCTACATCAAGAACAAGCTGCTGGTGTACGCCACCGGCGCCTTCTCCGACGAGTCGGTCTACCAGTACATCGCCGGCAAGCGCGACGAGAAGAAGTTGGCCGACGCCGACAAGCTCGAGCTGGGCAAAGACTTCGCCACCAACGAGCATTACAACGGCCTGTACCTGAACTTCGTGCGCGCCCAGAATCAACTGGGTGACCTGCTCGCCAAGACTCAGCCCAAGGCGGTCGAGTTCCTCAAGAAGCTGCAGGAAGCCTCGCTGACCACCCAGGTCGGCGAGACCGGCGCCTTCCTCGACCTGACGATCGACCTGACTCCCCAGGCGGCCAAAGCGGGCGCCGACAAGGGCGCAGGCGACAAGCAATAAGTAGCATTACTGTGCGCATTTCCGTCACAGCCCTTTCCAAATTCTATGGCAAGGGACAAGGCCGAACGCGGGTGCTCGGGGATATCTCCCTGAGCATCCGCTCCGGCGAATTCGTCGCCATCGTCGGGACCTCCGGCTCCGGCAAGACCACCCTTCTGAACATCATGGGCGGGCTCGATCGCGCCTACGACGGCCAGGTCAGCGCCGGCGACGAACGCGTCGACCAGCTCTCCGACCGCCGACTGTCGCGCCTGCGCAACAGCCAGTTTGGCTTCGTCTTCCAGCAGTTCAACCTGCTCGATCATTTGAGCGCGGCCGAAAACGTCGCCCTGCCCTCCTATTTTGGCACCAAGTCCGGCCCGGGCTCGGCCGATCCCGCCGAGCGCGCCCGCCAACTGCTGGCCAAGGTCGGCCTGGGTGACAAAGCCGACGAGCGTCCGCCGCAGCTCTCCGGCGGCCAAAAACAGCGCGTGGCCATCGCCCGGGCGCTGTTCCACCAGCCGTCGATCATCTTCTGCGACGAGCCCACCGGCAGCCTCGATCGCCGCACGGGCCTGCAGATCATGAAGACCTTTCAAGATCTCAACCGCGACGAGGACGTCACGCTGGTCGTGGTCACCCACGAGGAGCATATCGCGCGCATGGCCCGGCGCATCATTCGCCTGGAAGACGGCGCGCTGGTGGCCGACGAACCCAATGAGCCCGTCCAACCCGACGAGCTCGGCTTGCTGAAGTTGGGCGCCGACGACACGGGCGATCCGCCCGCCGCCGAGGCCGCCGACGGCCCCACCGACACCGACTCGGTGTCCGAGGAGGCCTCGTGAAGCTCGCCAAGCTCACCCGTCTGGTCTCCCAGTCTATCCGGCGCAACCGGCGCGATTTTCTGTTGTCCAGCGTGGGCATCGTGGTGGGCATCAGCACCCTGCTGTTCTTCACGGCGCTGGGCGCGGGCATCAAGCAGGTCGTGCTCGAGCGCATCTTCGTGGTGCGCCAGCTCGAGGTGGTCAAAAAGACCTACGACGTCGCCGGCCTTCGCACCGAGGGCCTCTTCGGGGGCAAGAAGCTCGACGACGCCGCCGTCGAGCGGCTCCGAAAGATCGACGGTGTCGCCCAGGTCTACCCCAAGATGAAGCTCACCTTCCCGGCGAGCATCCGCGGCGGCAAGGAGATCTTGGGCCAGGATATGGTCGCCGAACTCATCGCCGACGGCATCCCACCGCGGCTGGTCGACGACGACAAACTCGCCGGGGACCTGAAGTTTCGCGACTTCGAGGCCCCGACGTCGTGCTCGCAGGACAGCGATTGCCCCGGCGGACATGCCTGTGCCGACGGCACCTGCAAAGCCAACGCCTGCTCCCAGGAGGGCGACCCGGCGTGCACCGGCAAGTCCTACTGCCAGGTCCACAGCGGCCAGTGCCGCATGCCGATTCCCGTCATCGCCTCCCCCAAGCTGCTCGAGCTGTATAACGGCAGTTTTCAGACCGCCATGGGCGGCGCGCGGGGCATGCTCTCCAAGCTTCCCAAGCTCTCCGAGGACGCCCTGGTCGGCCTGCAAGCCGACGCCATCTTCGGGCGCGGCTACCTGGGCCGCTCGGCGCGCGGCCGGGCCGTGGCTTACCGCATGGAGTTTGTGGGCTTCTCCGACAAAGCCATCGATCTGGGCGCGACCATGCCCATCGGCTACGTCAAGCGGCTCAACAAGCGCTTTGGCAACGAGAAGCAAGACGGCGAGTACCACTCCATCGTGGTGGAGACGACCAGCAACGAGGCCGTGCCCCGCGTCGCCCAGCGCATCAAGGACATGGGCTTTGCCCTCTCCGACCGCTACAAAGATGCCCAGCGCGCCGGGCTGTTGATCATGCTGCTGACGATCGTGTTCAACTTCATCAGCCTGATCATTTTGGCGATCTCGGCGGTCAACATCATGCACACGTTCATGATGGTCATCCTGGAGCGCCGCCAGGAGCTCGGCCTGATGCGCGCCCTGGGCGCCACCCGCGGCGACATCCGCGCCCTGGTCATCAGCGAGGCGACCGTGCTGGGCCTATTCGGCGGGCTGGCCGGCCTGGCGCTGGGCTTTGGGGTCATCGAGCTCATCGACTACATCTTCGCCACCCAGGTGGGCAACTTCCCCTTCAAACCCGACAGCCTCTTTGTCATCGAGCCGTGGATGCTGGCGGCCTCGGTGGGCGTGGCCGTGCTGTTTTGCTGGCTGGGCTCGCTCTTTCCGGCCTTCCAGGCCAGCCACGTCGACCCGGCGCGGACATTGTCGGGGCACTAACCCCTCACCAGCATCGCAAGATCTGGAGAATCTCATCCGAAAGCGGCGCCAGGCGCTCCTCGACGGAGGGGGCGTCGGCCGACTCCTCGCGCCACTCGTCGCGCACGCCCGGGGCGAGCGCGATGACGGTGTCTTTGCGGCGCACGATACCGGCGGTCTGGAGGATGTCGACCAGCGCGCGATCGTCAGCGGGCTCGGCGTCGGGCGCGTCGATGCCGACCATCTGCGGGGGGCGCTCGCACAGCTGCAGGCCCAGCTCGCGGGCCACCCTGGCGAGCACGTCGCAGGGCGTGCCCAGGTCGGTCTCGTGGAACCACATGCGGATGCCGTACATATCCTCGGTCACGCTGGTCAGCGGGCGCTCCAGGGGGTCGCGCAGGGCGAAAAACGCACACGCCAGGGTCACATACGGCACGGTGATCCCCAGCAGAAGGCGCAGGTCGCGCCCGCCGCGAAGCGCGATCTCGCGGGTGACGTCATTGACCGGCACCGAGCCGAACCACTGGCCGCGCGGGCCGGCCTGCCAACTCGCCCGCTTCCAGCGCGCCTGGTCGAGCTTGTGGGCCTGGCCCCCCACAAAACGCGCGACCTGGCGGGGGAAGCCGACCTGAACGTCGTGCGATACGCCCAACGAACGCATCGCCATCGCCGTCAAAAACGACTCCCCCTCGAACTCCAGCGCGATATGGCCGCGGGTGTCGAGGCCCTCGCCGCTCGCCCAGTCGACCCGCGAGGGCCGGTAGGCCGCCTCCAGCATGCTCGCCAGCCCGCTGGCGCGGCGCCGGGCGGTGGAATCGGACAGATCGGTGGTGCGCTCGATCGCCAACAGGCAGGCCTCGCGCGTCTCCAACTCCTTGCCGGAGTCGAGCGCCTGGCGTTTGAGCTGGTTGGCCATGCGCACCACGTCTTTTTTGAAGATCGCCTGGCTGAACAACCGCCCGCGCGCCGAGACGCTGCTGGCAAACGCCGCGCCGGTGCGCGTGGGCGCCCACCGGCCATGGTCGGTCTGGCGCACAAACCCCAGCCAGCGCGCCAGGTCGGCATAGTAGCGCACCGTGCGCTCCTCGACGCCCAGCGCCTCGCCCAACTCCGCCACCTGGCGCACGCCCTGCTCGACCGATTCCATCAACTGCACCAGCAGGCGCACGTTGTTGGCCTGGGGCACCTGCGCCCCCGAACCGAGCAGCTCCAGTTGTGTATCGGCCTCGCTCATAAGCCCATTATAGCGCAAACCCCACCACAGATCCCGTCCACGGCGCCGCACTGTCATAATTGGCCAGGCTGTGCTAATTCTCTGGCGGATTTAAACGCATACTCGACCGCCTCTGGCGCCCGGATGAATCGCCGATACATCAGGAGAGCTTCCATGATTGCTACCACCCCTCCCCGGTATTGTGTGCCGCGCCGTCTGCTGTTGTTGCTGGGCGTCGGCCTGCTGGCCACCAGCTTCGCCACGGGCTGCACCAGCGATAAGGCCAAGGCCAAGAAGTCCATTACCGAAGCTGTGACCACGTGCCGCAAGGCCAAGGCCGACGGGCCGTTTTACAAGGTCAAACTCTTCGGCGATAAGACCGACGAGATCCTCAAGGCGACCTGCGACAAGAAGATCACCAAGTTCAAGATGACCAGCGAGGTCAGCGCCGAGGCGTTCACCGGTCCGGTGCGCTGGGAGACGCGTATTGCCGAGGGCAGCGGGGTGTGGACGCTGTACAGCGCCGAGTGGCCCGACCTCGAGCGCGCCAAAAAGGCGATCACCGACGACGACAAGAGCGAGGAGCGGTTGACCTACGCGGCCAAAAACCTGGCCGAGGCGCAAAAGCAAATGCCCAACAGCGCCTGGATCCGGCTTCGCCGCCTGGAGGCGCTGCTCGACCTGCGCATGAAAAAGCGCAAACACGACTCGCCCAACCCCATCTCGATCGGCAAAGACGCCCAAAAGCAGTACGATGAGACGCTGGCCTGGGCCAAAAAGAACGACGACCTCGACACCCAGGTCGAGGCCCAGTACCTGGTCGCCGACCACCTGCGCCACTACCTCAGCCGCATCGACATGGTCCTGAGCTCGGATAGCTCCAGCGACGACTGGCTGATCAACGCCGCCAAAGCCTCCGATAAGGACGGCGATCACAAAAAGGCCGAGGAGTACCGTCAGCAGCTCGAGAAAAACCGCGAGCAGCGCATCAAGACCCAAGAGATCTTTACGAAGCGGCGCGTGCAGACCAAGGACGCGCTGTGCAAGCAGCTCGCCAAGCTGTCGCCGGCCGGTGTCCAAGACGCCGACCTGCAAAAGCGCGTCGTGGGCGTCAAATCCGCCGTCGATTGCATGAAGAAGGCCGCCGACAAAGTCGCTGCCGACGGCGAATGAGTTTGTGAGGTACACGCCATGGCGCGCAACGAACATATCGCCAGTCTCGGATACCATCTCGAAGATACCCAGCAGGTCGAGCAGGTGCGCCGGCTATTGCGCGCCAGCGGAGTCATCGAACTCGGCGAGCAGGGCCCGGCGGGCCCCTGGCAGCCCTCGACCTACCTGATGGCATGCACCAACGCCGGGGGCACCGCCGCCTGCGTGGGCTGGACGCGCGGCGACGACTGCATCGTGTTGCATTCGCTGGCGGTGGCCAATCCGTCGCGCGGCAGCGGTATTGGCGCCTCCATGTTGGCCACCGTGCTCGGTGAGGCGATGGACCAACAACCGGTGCGCGACGTGTATCTGACCACGCGCACGGCGCGCCGCTTCTTCGCCGACTTCGGCTTCGAACTTCTCGAGCCCGACAAGATTCCCTACGCGGTGCGCGCCCACCCGGCCTTTGCCCGCGCCCCCGAGGGATCGGTGCCGATGGTGCGCCGCTACAAGCCGAAGAAGCGCGGCCTCGATCAGTGCGCGTTTCGCCTGATCCACAACACCACCGCCGACGCCACTTTGCCGCCGGGCAGCGTCTTTCTCTTTCACCAGTCCGGTTCCTTACTCGAGGCGAACTACCGCGGCACGCCGGTCCAGCGCGGCCACCTCATTGGCGCCATCCGCGGCCAGCAGCTCGATTTCCTGTGGCACCAGGCCCTCGACAGCGGCGAGTTGGCCAGCGGGCGCGGGCGCATCCTGGTCGACGAGCTCGACGACGGGCGCAGAGAGCTGCGCGAAAAGCTCGGCAAGGACCCCGGCGAGTTGTTGTTGCGGGAAGTGTGACGGCGCCGACGCTCGGTCAGCGCGTCAGAAAACTCTCCAGAATCCGCGCGAATTCATCCGGGGAATCTTCCATGGGGCAGTGACCGACGCCTTCGAGGATCTCGAAATGCGCGTCCTTGATCATCGCCTGGAGCACGTGGCCGGTGTCCAGTGACAGGAAGTGATCCTTATCGCCCCACACCAGCAACGTGGGGTGGCGGATCTGGTCGGCGCCCACCAGCCGGTCGGGCTCGCGCACCAGATCGGCGCCGATATCGATCATGAAGCGCAGGCGATCGGGCTCGCGAAAAGGAGCGACGTAGGAGTCGACCTCGGAGCTGGTCATGCGGCTCTTTCGCCACTGGATGGGCTCGTAGCAGCGCACGCCCAGGGGGCTGGCGCTGAGCTTGGCCAGCCCAAACGGCAGGCGCTTGACCACGTGGTGGGTCCACCGGGGCAATCCGATGCGAATGCCCGGGCTGATCAGCGACACCGTCTCGACGGTGGGCAGCCCGTCGGTGTGGCGGGCGGCCAAAAATGCCGCCAGCGCCCCCAACGAATGCCCCACCAGGTGAACGCGCTCGGCGTCGACCACGCGAAGAAGCGTCTCCAACCAGTCGATCAGGCTATCGACCCGCGCCGGAAGCCGCGTGGAGCGAAACGTCTGATCGCGGCCGTGGGCGGGCAAGTCCGGCATGATCAGCCGGTAGCGCTGCGCCAGGCGCGGCACGATCTTGCGATACGCCATCGAGTGGGCCATCAACCCGTGCACCAGCACGATGGTCTCGTCGTTGCGCCACCCGGCTTCCAGCCAGTGGAACGAGCCGTTGTAGCCCGGCGCCCGGCGATAAACCGAGCGGATGGGCACGGCGCGCGATGGTTTGGTATAGGTGAAAAACACGGGTTACTGCGTCCGTGGGGAACATCGACCCGAACGGCATGATCGCCGTTCAGCGGACTAAGAGTGCACCTACAACCTCGATTTGTAAAGAAAAGCCCGTCCCCCCCTCCAACCACGCCTTTCGACGGCGAAGTTCGACGGGAAATTGGACCCGGATGGCCGAATCCCGTATCATCACCGGAGATACCGTCCACTGCCCCCCTCAAACTTGACGTGTGAGGGGCCCCTTGTTAGACCTTGCAGGTCTCGTGGACGCGTCTGCTTGATGTTTTTGTCAGCTTGATGTCCGGTGCGGCATCATCTGCGCCCGGAGGTACTGGTATTATGATGCCCCAGATGCAACGCGTATTGGCTGGAATTGCCCTGGTGTTGGTGGCTCTGACCGCACTGCCGGCGTATGCCGGTCAAAATGACTTGGTGCTGTCGCGCTTCGGCACGTTCGAGCAGACTTCGCCCAACTGCGCGCGTACGTGTGGTTATGTCAATCAGGACAACCAGGCGTTCAAGAACTTGACCCGAGATCTCGGTCAAGTCTTTGCGCCGCGCTTTCTCAACCCCGCCGAGACCCTCGGCGAGGCCGGGTTTGCGGTCAACCTGATGACCAGCCTGTCGTTCATCGACAACAACGCCGACTATTGGAAGACGGCCGTTCAGGACCACAACCCATCGTCGTCGCTGTTTACGGCGCACCTGCAGATCCGCAAGGGCCTGCCGTTTTCCTTCGAGCTGGCCTCGGATATGAGCTACCTGTTTGCCAGCTCGATGTTCGGGCTGGGTGCACAGCTCAAGTGGGCGCTCAACGAGGGATTTTACTACTTCCCGGACATCGCCGTGCGCGGCTCGGTCAATACCCTGTTGGGTTCACGCGACCTCAACATGGTCACCACCGGCTGGGATATCTCGATCTCGAAGGCCTTCGACGTCTCGGGAGTGATGTCGCTGACGCCCTACGGTGGCTACCAGCAATTGTACGTCATCGCCTCCAGCCGGCTGCTCAACGCTTATCCCCAGGATCCGCGTCCGCCGCAGTTCGACGATCAGACCGACAGCAACGGCATCGACGATACCTTCAACCCCGAATTCGTATTCTCGCAGACCACCCAGGCCATCAACCGCTTCTTTGTGGGAGCGCGGCTCAACGTATGGATTTTGAGCTTCTCGCTCGAGGGCGTCTACGCTCCCAACGTCACTCAATTTACGCTGTCCGGTGGTGTTGATTTCTGACGCACTGCGGGCGAGCATCTCCAAAGAAGTAGTCTGCGACGGCGCCGTTTTTTGGCGCCGTCGCCAGTTTGTAGGCCGCCCCCGCTTCGCCAAGTCAGCTCCATGACCCGAATCATCAAGCGTTATCCCAACCGCAAGCTGTACGACACCGACAAGAGCACCTACGTGACCCTCGACGAGATCGAGCAGTTGGTGCGCGACGGTGAAGATCTCAAGATCATCGACAATTCCTCGGGAGAGGACATCACCAAGGCGACCCTGGCCCATATCATCTTCGAGCAGGAGAAGTCCCAGCAGAGCATGCTGCCGCTGTCGGCGCTGCGCGGGATCATCCAATCGGGCGAGGACTTCATCAACCGGCTGCAATCGCCGGTGACCCAATTTCGCGACGAGTTTCGCCGCAAGGCCGAAGCCATCGAGGAAGGAGGCAAGGCGGTGCGCGACTTTGTCGACTCCACCCAGCGATCCATCGACGAGATGCAGCGGCGGATCGACGATCGCCTGCGCGACGCCGTCGATCAGCTCACCCACATCCCGGAGATGAACCGGGAGATGCACCACCTCGAGCGGCGCGTGCTCGACCTGGAAGCGCGCCTGAAGCGCCTGGAAAAGGACGTACACGCCAGCCAGCCCCCGCGGCGTGCCACGGTGACCAATCCCCACGAACATCTGCCCTGAGCCCCCACGCCCCGCCAGCGCTCGGCGCCGAGGCCCGCCGAACGGCCTTGGAAAAAGAGCACCGGCGGTAGTAGAGTTGTGCCAGCACACCAAAGGCGTACAAACTTCTGAAACGCAAGCCGCTTTGTGAGGTCGCTTCATGATTGTCCGGTGTCCGGAATGCTCGACCGGGTTCAAACTTCCCGACGACCAGGTCTCCGAGAAGGGAGTCAAGCTGCGCTGCTCGAAGTGCAACCACGTCTTTCGCATTCGTGCGGGCGCGGACGGCGAGGCCGAGATCTTCTACAACGAGGGAGACAACGAGGCTACAGCGTCGCAAGCCGACGAGGCCGACGACGGCGCCGACGATTGGGAAGACGCCCAGAAGACCCAGATTGGCTCACCGGCAGCGACGACGGGTGCGCCCGCCGAGGCCGACGTCGACCCGGAAGCGGGCAATAAGACCCAATTGGGCATGCCGGCGACCAGTCCATTGTCGTCGGCAAATTCAAGTGGTTCGCGCAAGCTCTCCAAGAGCGCGTCGTCGGATTACAACCCCTTCCCGCACGCCAATCTGGATTTGAAGCCCAAGTCCACCACCGCGCTGGGCGCGCCCAGCCCTAAACCGGAACCCGAGGCCGAGGAGGCCGAGGAGGCCGTGGGGGACGCCGCGGACGAGTCCGCCCAGCAGGCCCCGGAGGAATCGCTGGATTGGGGCGATGAAGCCACGCGTGTCGACGACGATCCCTTCGACGGCGCCTTCGAGGGCAACGAGCAGGTCGTCGACGATGATCCCTTCGGCGATGCCTTCGATGAGAACGACGCGCCGGGCGCCCCCGCACCGGCTACTCAGGCGCCTCCCGCGGCCGCCCAGGCGCCGCCGGCGGCGACTCAGGCACCTCCGCCGGCCGCCCAGGCTCCGCCCGTGGCCACTCAGGCGCCGCCCGCGGCTGCCCCGGCGCCCACCCCGGCGTCGGCACCGGCAGCGGCTGTGGAAGCGGCGGCCGCCGGCGCCCAGGCCGGTGCCAGCCCGTTCAATCCGCCGCAATCGAATTATCGACCCGAGGAGATGGTCGACCCCAGCTTCGGCCAGGATGGCCCGTCCTTCGATCCCAACCAGGGCAAGGTCGTGCGCGACGAGCCTGCCGCGGCGGCGGCCCCCCAGCCGGCCTCCTCCGGCCCCAGCCCGCGACGCCAACGCCAGATGGCCGCCGCCCAGGCGCCCCAACCGGCGACCCGACGCGCCGAGCCCGCCGCGTCGGCGTCCCCCGAGTGGGACGTCGACATGGTCGACGAACCGCTGGCACCGCACACCATCGGCGGCTCGGGCTTCCAGAAATTTGCCAACTTCTTGCTCATCCTGCTCATCGTCGGCATCGGCTTTTTGGGGCTCGTCGCCGGCCTGAGCGGCGGCTTCCTCAGATCTCAAGCGCTTCCCGCACATGCTCGAGGTCGCCTTCGACGGCGCGACCTTCAAGCCGCGTCCAGAGTGGGCCCAATCGTCGGCGCCGACCTCACAGCCGGCCCCCGAAGATCCCATTCGCTTCCGGAGCGTCTTCGCCACCCCTGTGAACGTGGGCAAGTCCCACGCGGTGATCTTGGTGCGCGGCGAGGCCAAGAATGTCTCGTCGACCGATTACACCGGGGTGGTCGTTCGCGCGATCATGTATGACGCCAACGAGCGCGTCATCGCCCAGACCACCGCGCCGCTGGGCGGGCGCATTCTCCAGTCGCAGATCGCCAAGCAGAAGTCTGCCGAGCAGACCAAGTCTCTGTTGCCCGACAGCCCCAAGCCGCTGTCGAGTCAGTCCACCCAACCGTTTAGCCTGATCTTCGACAAGGTCCCCCAGGACGTGCTGGACAAGCCCGACGTGATGTACCGCGTAGAGATCGCCGACAAAAAAGGAGATGACGCGGCTGCTGCGTCGAACTGAGATGGCCTGAAACGATGACTGACGACGCCCCCGACACCGCCAGCCAGCCAGAGCCGGGCTTTGACGAGTTGCACGAGGCCTACCAGGCCAAGCTGCGCACCATCGCCAACCTGCCCGAGCTCGACATGCGCGTCGCCGCCGTCGACGAGGGCCTGCGCGAGCGGCCCGCCGACGAGATCGCCTGGTGGATCGACCAGTTGTTGCGCGGCGCGTTGTGGGGCAAATCCCCCGAAATCGATGCCATGATGGCCTGCTCGCGCTGGCTGATCCGCGAGCGCCTCGATGACGATTACGACCTGATCAAGAGCATCTTCGCGGCCGCCCATGCCGAGGAGCGCAAGGGCGTCATCGCCATCTTGCGCGACCCACCGCCATACCAACAACTGCCCAAAGGCCGGCGCCTGCCCGAGGTCGACCTGCAGATCGACCGCGACGTCACCCTCGGCGAGCGGCGCACCATGGCCCGTGGGACCAATCGGCTGGTGATCGAGCGCCTCTTGCTCGACCCCAATCCCCTGGTGGTCGAACACCTGCTGGACAACCCCAACTTGCGCGAGCAAGACGTGCTGTTGGTGTCCTCGCGGCGCCCCAACCTGCCTGAAATTCTGCTGCACGTGATCAACCACAAGCGCTGGTATCTGCGCCGGGAAGTGCGCCACTCGGTGGTCATGAACCCGTATACCGGCACGGGCCTGTCGCTCAAGGTGTTGCCCACCCTGGGGATCCACAAGCTTCGCCAGGTGCGCAACTCGACGCACCTGCACCCGACGGTCATCGAGACCGCGGCGCTGCTCGTCGAGCTGCGCGAGCAGCGCACCGCCCCCTGGCGCGTCTAAGTACCCCCGTTGTTCTACTTCAGCTCATCTTTGGCGCGCTCGATGGCCGACTGGATGTCGTCGAGGTACTGGTCACGCTTGGCCGCCGACGTCGCCTCCACGCGCACGACCAGCACCGGCTGGGTGTTCGACGCGCGCACCAGCCCCCAGCCGTCGTCGAATTTGACGCGCACGCCGTCGATGGTGATGACCTCGTGATCGTCGGCGTAGTAGCCGGCGACCACCGAGGGGATCTCGAATTTGAGCTGCTCGTCGCAGTCCAGGCGAAGCTCGGGGGTGGCGAAGGTCTGGGGCACCCCGTCGAGCAGCGCCGAGAAGGGCTGGTCGGTATGCGACAGGATCTCCAGGGTGCGACAGGTGGTGTACAGGGCGTCGTCGAAGCCGAAGAAGCGGTCGTTGAAGAAGATATGGCCGCTCATCTCCCCGGCGAGCTCGGCGTCGGTCTCCTTGATCTTGGCCTTGATGAGGCTGTGGCCGACGCGCGACATGATCGCCTCGCCGCCGTGGGCCTCGATGTCGTCGTAGAGGGTCTGGGAGCATTTGACCTCCCCGATGACCGTCGCGCCGGGGATCTCGGCGAGCAGCGCGCGGCTGAGCACGATCATCAACTTGTCGCCCCAGATGGCCTCGCCGTTCTCGTCGATCACCCCGATGCGATCGCCGTCGCCGTCGTAGGCGATGCCCAGATCGCAGTGTTGCTCGCGCACGGTGGCGATGAGGTCTTCGAGGTTCTCCTCGACGGTGGGGTCGGGGTGGTGGTTGGGAAAGCTGGGGTCGGGCTCGGTGAACAGTTCGACGACCTCGCCGCCGAAGACCTCGCGCACCAGCCGCGGCGCGACCACGCCAGCCACGCCATTGCCGCTGTCCAGGGCGACCTTGAAGCCGCGATCGCCCGGCGTGATGTCGTTTTTGACCCAGTCGATATACTCGTCGACGAGCTCGGCGTAGCTGCTCAGCTCGCCTTGCTCACCGCTGGCGAAGTCGCCGCTCTCGGCGATCTCGCGCAGCTCCTGGATGGTCTCGCCGTGCAGCGTGGTCAGCCCCACCATCATCTTGAACCCGTTGTACTCCGCCGGGTTGTGGCTGCCGGTGATCTGGATGGCCCCGTCGAGCTTGTGGGTGTGGGCGGCGAAGTACACCAGCGGCGTGGGCACCATGCCCAGCTCGATGACGTCGATGCCCGTGCTGCGGATGCCCTCGGCGAGGCCGGCAAAAATACGATCGCTCGAGCCGCGCGCGTCGCGCCCGATCCCCACGCGCAAGCCGCTGCCCTTCTCGCGCACCAACTTGGTGCCAAAGGCGCGCCCGATCTTGGTGACGGTGGCGTCATCGAGGTCGGTCTCGGCGATACCGCGAATATCGTATTTTCGGAAAATGTCCGGGTTCATCCTTGGGCTCCGTCTCAAAATATGAATCGATGGCACTTGCGACTGTTGGAAACTGCAATTTCGCCCACGAGGGTGCACCAGATGGGCGGGGTTCGCAATGGCGACGCCCCAAAGTTGTCCCCGCGGGATGTAAAAGCAACTGCGGCGCGCTTCAACTGCTGATACGAGGCGGAAAGCGCAGCTCGAACCACCAGGTGCACCAGCCGGGGGGCAGGCAAAACAAGCGCCGGTCGAACTCGAGCACAAACCAGGCGCGCACGTCTCCGGGGCTGTCCAGGCGTTGGTAGGCGGCGGCGTCGAGGCGAAACGACGCCTCGGCACGCCCGCCTCCGGTGCGCCGGATGCCGTCGAGCGCCTGCTTGTCGGCGACCAGCCGGCTGGGGCGGGCGATGCCGTCGCGCGACACGGTGGTGCGCACCTGCCAGCCGATCAGGTGATCGAGCAGATCGACGCGCTCGTCGACGCCGCTGTCACGCTGCTCGACGGCGGCCTCGAAGACCAGATTGCAATCGCGCCAACGCACCTGAGCGCCGCCGCACAACCGAAGCGTGGGGATATCGTCGAGGCGAATCGGCATCGTCGGAATCGCCGCCGGACGCCCACTGCCCACCGGACAAGGAAAGGCGAGCCAGCCGGCGTCGAGGTCTCCGCCGGAGTGCAGGATCGCCAGCGCCTCGGCGTTCGAAAACATCGAGTAGCCCAGCATCCCCACCGCCGACGAGGAGTTCGACTCCACCGAATTGACGATGCACTCGGCGGTGCGCTGGTCCTCGAATTGCTGGAAGGTCAACTGGCGCGCGTCGACGCTCATGCGCCGCACGACCCGCCCGTCGGTCGCCAGCACCTCCGGGACGAACCCGTCGAGCGCGTCCGTGCGCCTATGCCGCCGCCACAAAAAGTGCTTGAAGTCCTCGGCACCCGCGAGGAAATGTTGCTGTGAAGTCACCTGCCCTGCCACGCTGTTCCCCGTGCTCCCTGCATCTCCTTGGTGTCACGACTTTCCAAATTAGCGCATCTGCGCTCTCCTCGCCACTATCGGCGGCGTCGAAATCCAGCGCCAAAATTGACGAAGCGGCTCGCACACCGTATCCCAGAGGAGGCCGTCATCGCCGACCCCTCTGCTCAAGCGGTAGCATTATGTCGAGTAAACTCATCACCTTCGGCCTTCTCCTCGTCATGCTCGCGGCCGCGGGCTGCGAGACGTCCAAGGCCGGTCGCGCCCACACACCTCCCAAGACCAAACCGGCGGCGCTCGACCACCACGCCACCCAACAGTTGCTCGAAGAGGCCCAGAAGCTTCGCGACCGCAACTTCAACAAGCCGCCCACGTTTCAAGTGGTCGACAGCGCCGACAAGCTTCCGGCAATGCCTGCTCCACCGCCGGCGGCGGCCAGCGAGCGCAAGCTGCTCGGCGAGCAGCTCTTCGGCGCGGCGGCCGGCGCCAAGCTGGGTATGCAAGCCGCACCTTATCAGCAATTGGCGCGCTTCGAGACGTCGACCAACCGTATCGTGTACACGCGCGGCGACGCCTCCGCCGAGCAGTTGCGCGCGGCGATCGTGGCCGCGCTGGTCGCGGCGCTCGACCACCAACAATTCGATCCCACCCCCGCGGCCCAGGGCTGGGACGAGCAGCTCGCCCTGGCGGCGGCGCATCAGGCGACGGTCACCTTCGCCCTGGCCAGCTACGCCCTGCACAACGCGCACCCCAAGCTGGCGCCCGCGATGCTCGCCCGGCGCCCCGAGCTGATCACCGAGCTACCGCTCGTCGGCCGATGGATTGCCACCGACGCCCACTCCGGGGCGGCCGGCCACACGCTCGCCGTGCTCCAGCGCGCCTTCGTCACCCGCGAGGGATGGACGCTGGCGGCCGCCCTATTTCGAAGCAACGGCTGGTCAGGCGTCGAGCTGGCCCAGCTCATGCCCCCGCATCAATGTGCCGACGTGGTGCGCCCGGATCACTGGATGAGCGGGGAGCCCATCGGCCAGTGGACCTGGCCCGACGAACAGACCGCCCCGGCCGACCTCGCCGGGCTGGTCGGCCCGGCGGTCATCTCGATGTGGCTCGAGGATGTGGTCAGCCCCGCCCAGGCCCAGTCGGTCTTTGCCGGCTACGACACCGACGCCTACCGCTTTTTCAAACCCAGCGCCGGCCATCCGGCACGCTTCGAGTGGCTGTCGCTGTGGAACACCCCGGAGAGCGCCCAGCAGGTGGCGCGCGCCTTCGAGAAGCGCCTGCGCGACCGCTTCGCTGGCAAAGGAGCAGCGGACGAGCATTTCGTGGTCTTC
The DNA here is from genome assembly GCA_963697525.1 of uncultured delta proteobacterium. Taxonomy (GTDB): domain Bacteria; phylum Myxococcota_A; class Bradymonadia; order Bradymonadales; family Bradymonadaceae; genus Bradymonas. The sequence goes on along the minus strand of OY969087.1, from coordinate 2,237,661 downwards.
CAAAAGGGGCTCAAGGTCGGCGTGATCATCAGCGAGGAGGACGCCAAGGCTCGCCGCAAGCGCGCCGAGCATCTGCTCGGAGCCCATCACCTCGAGCTGCTCCCCCGCCAGGGCTTGCCGGTCAACTTCGTGCCCACCCGTCAGGACGAGCTCGTGGGCCAGATGAAGCGGGCCACGATGAAAAAGCGCGCCTGGCGAGACCCGGCGACCAACCTCGGCCTCGACCTGAGCGTGCTCGGCGATAAGTGGCGCGTCGAGCAGCCCGACGACGGCCCGGTGCGCTGGTTTGCCCACCACCAGGACGGCTCACTGCTGCAGATGACCATCGAGCTCGACAACCCGCTGGGCCCGGCCTTCGGCACCGACGCCTACCGCAAGAAACTCGTCGCCGCCTTCGAGCACTCCCTGGACAAGGCCAAGCTCGAGGGCGTCGCCCCCACCGACGTCACCCCCAGTCGCGGCCTGTCGCTGCGGCTGCGCGGCGAGGTCGACGGAAAGACACGCATGCTCCAATTGTGGCAATTCCGCCAGGGCGATCTGGTGATCTCCTACAGCCTCCAGGCGCCGCCGAGCGCCTTCGAGGCCCACCAGGCCAAGGCCAAGGCGATCCTTCAGGCCGCGAAAACCCTGGCCAAGTCGACCCCCGCCAAGCCCGAGGCCGCCGGCGGCGGCACCATCAAGTACAAGGTCGAGACCAACTCCCCCGAGTGAGACGCGTCAGAAATCCTGGCTGAGCGTGTCGATATGCTCCGCCTGACGGGTGCCGCGGGTGGGCGCATATTCGGTGGGCGCGCTGCCGGCGATGAACGGGAGCTTTACGCCCGGCTCGCCGGGTGCGCTTCGCAGTCCGGTGCGTGAATCGATGGTCTGGAAGACCACGCGCTTGGGAGGCGGCGCGTCGAAGAGCGCGGGGTCGGGATCGACGTAGTGGGAGTAAAACTGCTCGAAGATGGGCATGGCCACCGTCGCCCCGTGCTCGCCGCGGCCGAGCGGCCGCTTATTCTTGTCGCTTCCCACCCACGCCACGCCGGTGAGGTTGCCGTCGAAGCCGACGAACCAGCCGTCGTATTTGTTGGTCGTGCCGGTCTTTCCAGCCACTTTCCAGTCGTCGGGGAGGTCGTGGGCGGTGCCCGAGGTCACCACCCGGCGCAGGATGCGCGTGATGATGTAGGCGACCTGCTCGGAGACGCCGACCTTCGCCGGGGGCGCCTCGGTGGCGATGCGGTCCAGGCGCGCGGCCGTCGACCAATCGGCCACCGAGAAATGCTCGTGATCGACGATGACGTCGCCCCTCGCATCGACGATGTAGGCGACCGGAGAGACGTCCACCGTGCGGCCTCGTCGCTGGAAGGCGGCGTAGACCCGGGCCATCTCGATGGGGCGCACGCAACTGGCGCCCAGCGCCGACGACGACGTCGTGGCGATGTGGGAGGTGATCCCCAACTTGTGGCCTCGCTTCACCACATTGGCGATGCCCAGGTAGTTCATCAGATGGACCGTGGGGATATTGCGACTCCACGCCAGGGCGTTGGCGAGCATGATGTAGCCCTTGAAGTCGCGGTCGGCGTTGGTCGGCTGCCAGACCTTGCCCCGCCCGGTGGCCACGCTTCCGGGCAGATCGGCGAGCATGGTCGCCGCCGTCAATCCCTGGGCGAGCGCCTCGGAGTACACCACCGGCTTGAACACGCTTCCCGGCTGGCGACAGCCCTGCTCGGCGCGATGAAAGATGCTGCGGTCGGCGTCGAAGCCGCCTACGGAGGCGTAAACGCCGCCGGTCTTGGAGTCGACGGCGATGAACGCGCCCTCGTAGGCGGGAAATTGCACCAGATGCCACAGGCCCTGCTCGCGGCGCACGACGACGAGGTCGTCGGGCTTCAAGATATCGCTGAGATCGTCGAGCACCGCCGGGTGCTTGTAGTGGCGGGGCCGGTCCATCGGTGCCGCCCACGACGCCTGCGCCAGGCCGAGGGTCCGCTGGCCGCCGGCGGTGACGATGGTGGCGGCGTCGGCCGACACCGAGGCGACCCGGGCGAGGACGAAGTCCCAGTCGGGCGATTGCGCGGCGAGCCGACGGTCGACCTCGGCCGCCTCCACCACATGACCCAGCGGGCCGTGGAATCCCTGGCGGCGATCGAGCGCCGCCACCGAGGCGCGCAGCGCCGCCCGCGCCCTCGCCTGGCGCACCGGGCTATGCGGCACGACCACGGTGTAGCCACCTTCGGCCCACGCCTTGTCATCGAAATTGTCCTCCAGCGAACGCAGAGCGCTCGTGACCGCGTAGGGCATGCGCTCGGGCTGGACGTCGCGCTGATCTACGACGCGCACCGGTTCCGCGACGGCCTGGCGCACGGCATCGGCGTCCAAAAGATTCAGGGTGCCCATGCGCCGCAACACCTGATCGCGCTCGCGCTTGGCCCGTTGGGGCGCGACTACCGGATTGTAGGCGCTCGGCGCGGGCAGAATCCCGGCGAGCAGCGCCGCCTGGCCGACGTCGAGCTTTGCGGCGGGCCTGCCAAAATACGTCCAGCTCGCCTGGGCGATGCCGTGGGCGCCCTCGCCGAAGTATACGTTGTTGAGATACGCCTCCAGAATCTGGGGCTTGGAGTAGGTCGCCTCGATTCGCCGGGCCATGAGCAGCTCGATGTATTTGCGGCGCAGCGTCTTTTTCGACGACAGGAAGCGCTTGGCGAGCTGTTGGGTGATGGTGCTCGCGCCCTCGGCTTTCTCGCCCGAACTCAGATCGGTGAGCGCGGCGCGTAGGATGGCTTTGAGGTTGAAGGCGTCGTGCTCGAAGAAGTCGGCGTCCTCGGCCGCCAGGAAAGCGGCGGTCACGCGCGGGGGAAGCTCGTCCAGCGTCACAGGAGCGCCGCTTTGTTGGCCGGCGAGCCGCCAGCCGGTGCGTGTCTCGACCAGGCTGGGGCGCGTGGGATGCAGCGCGGTGATATCCGGCGCCTTGGGAATGGCATCCGACCAGCGCGCCAGCGCGAACGAGCCTCCAAAGGCCCCAGCCAGCGGCGCCCACAGTACGAGCGCGACGACCAGCCGAAGCGGCATCGTCCACAACCCACCGACGCGTTTGGAAAACCTGTCCATCGTCGAGCCGATCAGAAGGCCATCGAAGCGCCCAGTCCCAGGCTCCAATCATCGACGGTCTGGTAGCGGCCATCGTCGCTCAGGCGCCACATGCGCCCATAGCGTCCCAGCACGTAGGTCGGTCCGTAGACGCCGATGCGCGACTCGGCCGCGACCAGCGCACCGTCGAGATCGAGCACATCGGAGAACTTATCGAAGTTTTGCTTCTGGTAGAACAGCCCCATCTGCACCGTGCGAATCGGCGTGGCCGAGGCCCGGAGCCGTAGCATCTGATTGGCCGGGCCCTGGTGGTCGCTGAAGGCGGCGCTGACGCTGAACAATCCCGGCATGCGCGCGGTCAGCGAGGCGTAGAATCCATTGGAGGCCGGGTTGTTCAGGCTGGCGGCGGCGCGCACCTTGGGCGCCGGCAGCCGCTGGCTCCACCCGGCGAATTGGTAGCGCTCGATCTCGTACAGCGGGCCCACATAATCGGGAAGATAATGTTGGCCCACGCGGCGAAACTCCAACTGCGAGAGCAGCTCCAGGGAGTCCAGCGGGCGAAGCGTCACGAACGTGCCCACGTGTACGCCGCTGCCGAGGCTGACGTGGTGGTTGAAGTCCGCATAGGGCACCAGGCCGAAGAAGTCGGTGTCGACGGCCGCGATCTCGACGTCGGCGCCCACCAGCGTGGTGACCTGATCGGCGATGACCACCGGGTTGAGCGCGTCGTCGACCGCCACGCTCGTGGGCGAGGCCGCGGCCAGGTGAGTGGGCGCGTTGATGTCGGAGACCATCGTCGCGCCAAGGGCGATGCGCGACAGAAAGCTATCCTTGTCCACGAACGCCCAGGGGTTGACGAAGACCCGTCCGCCGACCACCGACGGCGCCACCACGTTGTCCAGCAGCATCTCGAAGCCGCCGTAGACGGTATTGAGGCCGCCGGCGGCGCCGAGCTGGAAATGGTCGGTGGTGATGACGTTGTAGTAGTCGCGCACCAGCGTGCCGTGGCCCAGCGAGATGGGACCGAGCTCGCCAATTTTCAGGTGCAACGCCTCGGTGGGACGGCCGTACTCGATGGAGCGCACCACCCGCAGGTAATCGCTGGGCTCGTCCCAATCCGCCCGGCGCAGCAGCGAGTCGTCGGCGGGTGCGGCGTCGGCGACGCGAAAGCGAAGAGGAGCCTGGGCGGCCAGCCGAAGCTTCGTCTGACAACCCGAGGGCTCCTCGTGTTTGCTGCAGCCAAGTTGTGGGACGTCGAAGCTGTAGCCGAGCTTCAGGTGCACATCCAGGAAGCTGTCCTCGGCGAGCTTGCCGTAGCCCAGCTCCACGGCCGCGCCGCCCTGGGGAGCGCGGCTGGTAGCGTCATCGGCGTAGGCATGGTGCTGGGCGCTCACGACGCCGAGCGCGACGCCGAGGAGCCACCCCAGCCACCGTGCAGCGCGCCTCGAAGGACGCCTGGCCGAGTTGTGACTGCCTGGTCTCACTGCGCCTCACGTCGGCATCGGTACACCACCACACCTCAGGGACGACCCACGCTGAAGTAATCGAAGCCGCGCGCCTTCATCTTCGCCGGCGCAAACAGGTTGCGCCCGTCGAAGATGACCGGCGCGCGCATCAGCCCCTTGACGCGCTCGAAGTCCGGGCTGCGAAACTCTTCCCATTCGGTGAAGATGAACAGCGCGTCGGCGTCTTCGAGCACCGCGTAATCGTCGTCGGCAAATTGCACGGCGTCGCCCAACCTGCCCAGCGCGCGTCGGGCGCTGTCGATGGCCTCCGGGTCAGTGGCCGCCACCGTGGCACCCTCGTCGACGAATCGACGAATATTGAGCAGGGCGGGCGCTTCGCGTACGTCGTCCGTTCTAGGTTTGAAGCTCAGGCCCCAAACCGCAAATTTTTTGCCCTTCAGCGCGCCGAATTTGGCCCTGGCAGCGTGATACAGCCGCATCTTCTGGGCGTGGTTGACGTCGCGCACCGCGTCGAGCAGCGTGGTCTCGAGGCCGTTTTCCTTGCCCAGGCTGGCGATGGCGCGCACGTCCTTGGGAAAGCAGCTTCCCCCGTAGCCCACGCCCGGGTAGATGAAGTGCGGCCCGATGCGCTCGTCGAGGCTCATGCCGGTGCGCACCTTCTCGACGTCGGCGCCGACCTCGTCACAGATGTTGGCGATCTCGTTGATGAACGAGATCTTGGTCGCCAGCATCGCGTTGGAGGCGTATTTGGTCATCTCGGCGCTGCGCACGTCCATGTACACGATGCGCTCGCTGCGGCGCATAAACGGCTTGTACAGCTCGCCGATGGTCTCGGCGGCCCGACGGTTGGCGCAGCCGATCACCACCCGGTCGGGCGACTGGAAGTCCTTGATGGCGGTGCCTTCCTTGAGGAACTCCGGGTTGGACGCCACGTCGAAGTCCTGGTCGGTGTGCGAGGCGACGACCTCGGCGACCTTGTCGCAGGTGCCCACCGGCACGGTGCTCTTGCAGATGACGATCTTGTAGCCGTTGATGTTGCGCCCGATCTCGTCGGCGACGGCGAGCACATGTTTGAGGTCGGCCGAGCCATCCTCGTCGGGCGGCGTGCCCACGGCCACGAAGATGACGTCGGACTCGCGAATGGCTTCGGCGGTGTCGGTCGTAAAGGTGATCCGGCCGTCGGCGTGATTGCGCTTGACGATCGTCTCCAGCCCTTCCTCGTAAATGGGAATACCGCCGGAGTTCAGTACGTCGATCTTCGCGGCATCTTTGTCAGCGCAGATCACCCTATTTCCGACGTTGGCCAAGCAGGCCCCCGTGACCAATCCGACGTATCCGGTACCAACGACCGCGATCTTCATTCATAACCTCCGCAAAATATGCTACTAGGTGGCAGCCAGACACCTCGACGTGGCGACCAACGCTACGTGGTTCTTCAACATGTATCAAGTTAGGCGCTAGTGTGGAAACCTAAACAGGAATCCCGCGCTTCACAGGGTCTTCTTGACGCCTCTCCCGGTATCCATGAGCGAGCATACGGTCTTTCGAACCCTCCAAGAAGCCTCGGCGGCCCTCGACGGCCCCGTGGTCACCATCGGTAACTTCGACGGCGTGCATATCGGCCATCAGGCGATCTTCGAGCGCGCTCGCCAGGTCGCCCAAGAGCGCGGCGTCGAGGCGGTGGCGCTGACGTTTTCGCCCCACCCGGTGCGCTTCTTTCGCCCCGACCAGCCCGCGTTTCGCTTGAGCACCGACGACCAAAAGTTCGGGTTGATGGCCGAGTACGGCCTCGACGCTACCGTCGTGCTGGCGTTCGACGAGACGTTGGCCGGGCTGACCCCGGAGCAATTCGTCGACCGGGTCCTCGACGCCGGACTGAGCGCTAGCTACGTCATCGTCGGCGAGGACTTCGCCTTCGGCAAAGGCCGGGCCGGCTCCACCGACGACCTCCAGCAGCTATGCGCCGAGCGTGGCATCGACACCGAGATCGCCGCGCCCGTCACCCTCGACGACGAGCCGGTGGGCTCGACGCGGGTGCGAAACGAGCTGTGCCAGGGGCATATGGCCGAGGTGGTGCGCCTGTTGGGCCGCCCCTACCGCATCGTCGGCGAGGTGGTACACGGCGATCAGCGCGGGCGCAAGCTCGGCTTTCCCACCGCCAATATCGTGCCCGAAAATCCTCTGCTTCCGCCCCACGGCGTGTACGCGACCTCGCTGCATGTGCCGGGCTCGCCGGCGCTGCACTCGATCACCAACGTGGGCGTGCGGCCGACCTTCGGCGGCGGGGATGTCACCGTGGAGTGCTTCGTGCTCAGCCACGGCCCCGACGACGTCGACCTGGACCTATATGGCGAGGGCGTAAAGTTGGATTTCTGGAAATTCGTGCGCCCGGAGCAAAACTTCGACAGCCCGGCCGATCTGGTCGCGCAAATTCAACGCGACGTCGCCGACGTCAAAGCCTACTTCAAACTCTGAGCGCTCCGGCGCACGGGTCGCTCAATAAGCCGACTCGGGCACGTAGACGATGTCCCCGGGCAGAAGCTTGAGGTTGGGGCGTCGTCCCTCGACGATCTCCTGCATGGGAACGCGTACCTGCACGTCCACGCCGTGGATCTTGCGCGTGAGCTTGGTGTCGTTGGAGTCCGCGCGCTTGGTAAATCCCTGGGCGAGGGCGAACGCATCCACGATCGTCAGGTTGGTCTTGTACGGGTAGCTCCCCGGCTTTTTGACCTCCCCAAAGACGAACACCTTCTTGGAATTGTACTCGACGATCGAGCAGGACACGCTGGGCTTGCGCAGATAGCCGTTGGCCAGCCCCTTGGTAATGGTGCGCTCGACCTGCCCGCAGGTCATGCCGTCGACCGAAATGCGCCCAATATAGGGGTAATTGATCGTCCCGTCCGACGAGACCGTATAGTCGCCGGACAATTCCTTCTCCTCGTGGACTCGGATGGAGAATTTGTCGCCCGGCCCCAGCGAACCAGCCACGGGCGCCTTCTGCTTTTGCTGCTGGTGGACCAGCTCCATATAGGCGGGATCGACACGATCGGTCACGCAGCCAGCGGCGAGCACCAACAGTGCCAGCCCGGCCAGCGCCACCATCAGGCGAAGCCGGCGCGCGCCGGCAACCGCGTCCATTTCAGTACTGGAAGGTCGTGCTGAGCGTGACGATATGCTCGGTGTACTTGCGAAGGATCGTGAGCGAGGGGTCGGCGGGGTCGACCGCCGGAATGCTGTACTGATCATTGGTGAAGTTCGCACGGAGAGCGTACGCCACGTCGATGAGAAGCCAATCGTTGATATTCGTCCGAACGCCGGCCTCACCGATGAGCAGCTGATCGTTGAGCGAGTTCGGATTGTTGGTCGCGCTCTGGGTCCCGTCGAGGTTCTGCGAATAATCTCGCAGCTCGAAGCGCGCTCCCAGGTGCAACGTGACCAACTGGTCCATCAGGCCTTGCCGGTAGTTCGCAAAGACCTGATGCATAGAATAGTAGTTGCCGACCGTGGAATTCCGAAAATCGTGCTGATAGCCGAGCTCGATCTTGTTGTTGAGGTCGACCCGGCCAAACGTGTACCCCAGAGCGACGGTGCCGATGACACCCTGAAAGTTTGGGCCGGCGTCGTACATCGACATGCCGTAGCCAGCCAGCGCGCGCAGCGCGATGCGGCTGGTCAACAGGCCGGTCAGACCGCCCTCGGCGCGAAATGGCGATCCGTTGGCGTTCAGCAGCGGATCGAACGTGACATCGGTTCTCGCCGCGCGGTGTGCACTATCCGCCCAGCGAATCAGCCCGTAGTCGGCGTGCAACAAAAGGCCGGTCTTGGGCAAAAAGTTCCACGTCGTATCCAGCGCAAAGCGATGCACGTCGCGATCGAGATACTGCAGCGCCTCGGTCTGGTAGGCGTACTTCAACCAGTGGTAGCCGAGCTCGACGTCGAGCACCCGCGCCCCGGGATGGAGCCCGATGGTGGCGCCGGCGCGGTTGGCGATCCAGTTGTACGACACGATCCCGGCGTAGTTGGCGGGCACGTTGGTGCGCACGAAGTTTTCGTCGAAACTCAGCCCGACCGTGCCTTTGGGGTTGAGCTCACCGTCGAGGTTCGCCCGTGCGCTCAGCCCGCTCTGCTGGGTCGGATCGATCACACCGCCGGTGCCGGTCGTCGTGGAGCCACCAAAATACTGATTCCACCTCAGGCCGGCGTCGAGGCTCAGCTTAAAGTTGCGATCGCCGGGATCGGCGATACTCAGGCTGGGCTCGACGTACAGCAACGGCGCGCCCAGCACGGCCGAGGCGTCGTTGCCGGCGGTGGAGCGAAAGAGGTTGCTGTCGTAGCCACCCGTCAGCGTAATCGCCGGCGTGAGCTTCCACCCATCCGATGAGTGGACCCCATCACCGGGCTGCGCAAACGCAGGGCGGCTCCAGGGCGTGAGCCCCAGTACAAGGACTCCGGTTGCGAGCCATCGAAGGTGTCGGAAATTCATACGGCAGTCCGAAGCGGCCAAAGGCCGTCACAACTACGTCAAAAACACTAAAATGCCATCAAACTTGGGGCACCCCAGAAGCTGCATAGTGCGGGCTACTGGTAAGGCGTCAGCGCGGGAAGGTCTTCAGTCAGCGAACTATCATCGGGAATATCCACGTGATCGTCGCCGTCGTTGGGGAGAGAGACCTTGACCTTGGGCTTGCCGCCGTAGCGCCGTTCTTCCCCGGTGCACAGGCGCGCCTCTTCGGCGAGGCTGCGCACTTTTTGGCCTGCGACGGCGATAAGCGTGTAGTGGTGGTCGGCCGATCCCCCGTCCCCCTTGTCTACCGCGCTCTTCAGCTCAATATAACTCTGCTCGCTGACCTTCAGGAAACCCTTGATGGCCGCGTGCTTTTCGTTGATACAGTTAATTTTGAGGATGTCGCGCTCTTTGTCGCGCACCGTTTGGAGCAGCTCACTGATATTGTTCAGCGTCGTCCGCATTCGCTTGATCTTCTTGGCGGCACGGCTCAGCTTCTCCTTGCTGGACAGCGACTTCACATCTTCATCGAGCAGCGAGAGATCTTCGTCATCGCCCATCGACGCCGCGCCCTTCTGAGCGCCCTTCGCCTGTGAGGTCGAATCCTCCGCACGAGCAACGCCCACAGCGAGCATTTGAAACATCAGCGCCACGGCCATCACTTGTGCAACGCGGGTTAGTTTCATGATTCCTCCGGCTACTCGCCGATTCCGGCTCGCGCCCAACAGGCGGGCGTATACAGACTAATCCATCACTGGCTATCCAAGGTAGACGATCGCCCAAGACATTTCAACTTAGTTGGCGCGTCGGCCTCGGGCTCTATTGGATAGACGCCCGAGGCGGCGATTTATTTAGACGCCTGCAGCACGAAGGTCTTGTTGAACATGACCTCGCCGCCCCTGGGCCGCGGGAACCGCCAGCGCTTGACGGCGCGCTGCGAGCAGCTCTTGAAGCCTCCGCCGATGCCCGTGCGGGCGACGACGTTGGTCACGCGCCCGGCGCGGCCGATGGTCACGGTGATGACCAATTTGCCCCCGGCATCGGGGTGAGTCTTCAGCTCGCGCTCGAAGCATCGCTGAATTGAGCTCGCGCCCCGGCGTACCACGCTCGAGATGCGCCCAGCGTCGAGCTTGCCGGTACCGACCGTCTGCCCGCCGCCTTTGATATCGATATGGGCGTGCACGTGCTCTTCTTTCTTGGAGCCGGTGTTGACCCCTTTCTGGGCGGCCTTGGCGCCCTTGGTCTCACCCAGGCTGCCGATGCCCGCCGCCGAGCCCGTACCGTCGGCGTCGGCCGAGCCGCTCTTCAGCCCGCTCTTCTCGGCACCGAGCACACCGGTCTTGACGCTGGTGGAGCCGTCGAAGGCCTCCTTCATCGTGGTCTTGCCCGCGCCCTGGGACAGCGTATCGACCAGCGATCCGCCGTCGGAGGTCACCGCGCCGATCTGGTGCAGGATGGTCGACTTGCGCACCTGCTCAGCCATCATCTTGCGCCGCTTGGCCTCGGCCTTGGCGCGCTGCTCGGCGGTCTTCGGCTTGTCGTCTTTTTCCTTCTTCGGCGCTTGCTTCTGGACGTGATGCGACGGTTGGGGTTTGTCCGCCTTCTGGTTGCTCTCGCCCTCGCCGTCGTTTTTCTCGGGCTTGGGCTTGTCCTTGGGCTTGTCGGGCTCCGGCTCCTTCTTGGTCATAATCTTGACGAAGCGGTCCGGGATATCCCTGTCGAGGTCGCTGACTGGCTCGGGCCAGTCGTGGTTCTGCACGTAGGTCACGAAGCCGATCTGCAGCAACGCCGAGATCGACACCACCGCCAACAGGTAGCGATCGATGCCCTTGAACCAGCCGCCGCGCATCGACGCCGGCAGCACCGGACGCGGACGCGGTGGCGGCGGGGCGACGAACTGGAAGAGGACTTTGACTTCCCCGAGTTGTACCTTGCCCCGCGCCCGCGCATTGAGCTCGAGGACGTAGCCGTCCCCGCTCTTCTTGGCGCGGCCCTGGCGAGCCAGATCCGACAGCGTATGAACCCCGTCGCCCAGCGAAATTCGCCCGGACATCTTCGGGGTAAAGTACAGCAGGTACCCGTTGCCCTTGGGCTCGAAGAGTTGGAAGCTTTTGGGGAGATTGGAGGCAGGAACGACCAGGTCGTTCTTCTTGAGGCCGTGGCCGATGCGTACCGGCTGGGCCGTACGCATCAAGCGCTCTTCGACGATCCGTTCGTTCTGAATCAGACCGATGCGAAGAATCTTGTTGCCGGGCTTACTGGACATGAAGAACCCTTGCGCTTCGCCAGTACATCAGAGCGAGAAAAAAGGGGAACCAAAGAGCCGTCAGCATCGTCCCTTTGTGTCCCCTTCTACTCGCCACGCTTCTTCGGTGTCTACGACGCCGCCGCTCACTTACTTGCTCGCCTTATGCGTTCCCATGATGACCGCAAATTTGAACTTGCTCAGCTCCGCCTGACCGGCGGTGTACATCACCTCGGTGAGCAACCGGTACGGCGTGGTCTGATCAGCGATGATGGTGGCCACCGGCTGATAGTCTTTGTGAAGAAGCTCCATCTGGCGCTTCTTCTTGTTGGTCTCTTCGGTCAGCGTATCGAACAGCGGTTGGATATTGAACCCGGTCTCGCCGCCCTTCTTCTGGCTCTTGTCGACGGCGCCGTCTTTAACATCGACGGCCTTCTTGTCGTTGACCAGAATGGCGCTGCGCGAAATGGTGATCGCGGTCATATCCTCGGGGTGCAACTTGGTATTACTTTTGGGCACCTGCAGGTCCGCACCGGTCACTTTAATCGGCTGGTTGCCGAAGCTCTCGATGAGGAAGACCAGCAGAATGACCAGGATGTCCATGAAGGAGTTCATGTTGAGCGTGCCGCCACCACCATCGTCGCGGCCACCCTTGCCACGGCGCGCCTTGCGAGCGCGCTGGGCCTGGATCCACTCCTCCTCCTCCTGACTGAATCCCGACACTTCTTCCTGATTCGCCATCAATCTTCTCCCGTGCGCAACGCGCGATTATTGAGCCACCGACAGCACTGGGTCGCTGAACAACTCGACGTACTTCGATCCCTTGGACTTGGCCTTGGCGCTCAAAAACGCACTGTCCTGGCTATACGAGTCCTTCTCGAGACGATAGCGCGCAGTATCCATCACCCGCACCAGCACCGAGTAGGGCACGTCGGGGTCGGCGGACAAGTTGACGATGGTCTCGTCGGGATACTTGTCTTTGATCTCGACCAGTTTGTTGTACAGCTCGCGATAGTTGAAGGCGCCAACGCCCTCATCCAACGCTTTTTGGCCGGCAGACCTACGCCCTTTGGCGTAATCCTGACGCGACTCCGAAAACTTGGCGGCCACGTCGACGTCTTTCTTCTCCAGACAGATCGTCGGCCCGTCGCTCGGGCAACCGCTTTCAGCCGGCAAGATGGCGGCTTTGGCGCCGATTCGAAACCCTTTCGCGCTGATGGCGATGGTCAGGTTCAACGGCTCCTTATCCTTCTCCGGCTGCTGGTCCGATGGGGGACCCATGGACAACTTGGGAGCGGTGATGTTGATCACGCCGATCTTGATAAAGACAACCGACAACAACAGCATCGGAATCAAGATAACGACCATGTTCATGAAAGGGAGAAGCTGAAGCTCGGGAAGTTCAGCGTCGTCCCCTCCGCGTCGTTGACGCGCCATGTGAAATCCTCCTTGGCGAGCGACCCCATGGTCGCTCTCGTCGGTTAGGCTCGTATCGGCGGCTCACATCGAGCCGCCGATACTGTGGATGCGCCTAACGTGTGCGCACTTACTATTCGACGCTCGCGCCACCCTTGCCGCGGGTGACCAGCAGGTTCTCGAGCTTGACACTGTACATGTCGATCTCGTCGAGAATCTTCTTGGTCATACCCGACAGGATCAGGTGCGCCGTCAGGGTCGGGATAGCCACGATAAGCCCGAACGCGGTGGTGTTCATAGCCAGCGCGATACCGGCGGACAACATCTCCTGCTTGTTCTCGGGCGAGGCCGTTTTCAGAGCCTTAAACGCGCTGATCAGACCGAGAACCGTACCCAGCAGTCCCAGCAGCGTGGCGATGTTCGCCAGGGCTGCCAACGACTGGGTGCGCTTCTGCACCATCGGCACCACCTCCAGCGTCGCCTCTTCAATGGCGTTCTGGATCTCGACCTCGCCTTTGTTGGCGCGGGTCAGACCGGCCTTGATGACGCGCGGCAGAGCGCGCGACGGCGCGGCGTTGCAAAGCTTGATGGCGCGATCGATGTTGTCGGCCATGACAAGCTTTTGCACCTGGGCCATGAAGGCCTGGGCATTGATGTTGTACTTGAAGAACAAAAAGATGAATCGCTCGATGGTGATGCCAATAGCAAAGATGCTGGTGGCGAGGATGAGATACATCCAAATACCGCCGTTGCGAAACGCGTCAGCAATTGCGCTCATGTCCTGTTACCTCCGTGGGTAATTGAGTCTGATTACTCAGGCGCTTCCTTCGAAGACCGAAAAGCTCCACTGTTTATATCTGTCGTAGACCCCGACGTCGGACCATCCCGAAGGCTCCTCCCATTGGGTGGATGGGATCTGCGGTCCAAAACGAGGAGTCACTTCTATAACACAACGAGTTCGGCCCAGCAATGCGGGGATTCTTGTGTTTGACAACATGCCTAAAACGGCTCCTTCTTCACCGATTTGAGTAGCTTGGGAATGAAGGATGGTTTCTTGTCAAACGGCTCGTAGTGCAGGTTGGCATGCTGGAGAATGTAGAACGCCTCTGGCTTCTGAATGCGCCCCTTGATGACCGACTCTTCCAGGTCGATAACCCCCTGTTGGGCAAAGGCAGTCGAGCTCGCTACGAGCCCCGCCACCACCACCAGGGCCATCAGCGCCAAGCGAAGGGTGTCATTGAGTGATCGCATATCGTGATCCAAGCGGGTCGTCCCGTCGTTACTCCAACTCTCGCGTCGACGCCTGACCAAGCCTTCACGGCCAGGGCCCTCGCTACTCTGAGTGGCTTTTTATGCGTGCGAGCGAGAATTCGCCTCTACCTTAATCGACCGAGCAACTTCTGTACAGTAAGTTCCATTGATTCGACGGGTTTTCGCTGCTGAGCTACTGCCCGTCGGCGCCGTCGGGCTGAGCGCCGCCGTCGCCGCCCCCGCCGTTTTGACCACTGCCGTCGCCTCCGCCGGTCTGCATCTGTGCCTGGCGCAGCATCTGCTGGCGCTGCTTCTCGACTTTGATGTTCTTGCGTGCCTCGGCGATGTACTTGTCGGCGGGGTCGTCCTTGGTCATCCGGCTTCCCATCGCGCTTTTGTACTTGGTGAAATAGTCCACGGCGGTGTGCAACTGGGCGATCTTATCGATGCCCTCCAGATCGCTGTCCAGGTACAGCACGCCCAGGTTGAACAGGGCATCGCCGTACTTCGCGTCGATCTCCAGAGCCTTTTTGAAGGCCTTTTCGGCCTTGGTGAACTTGCCGATCCCCTTCAACGAGTTGCCCAGGTTGAGGTAGGCCTCTTTGTAGTCGGGGTAGTCGGCGATGGCCGCGCCGAATTCCTTGATCGCCGAGGGATCGTCGCCGGCGCGGTGGTACAGCACGCCCAGGTTGTTATGCGCCTCCGGATAGTTGGGCCGCAGCTTGATCGACTTTCGCAGCAGCGTGATCGCGTCGCTGGTCTTGTCCTGACGGATGCGGATCTTGGCGTATTTGAAGTAGATCTCGGCGCGGTTGGGGCGCAGCTCGCGCGCCCGGTCCAAGATCGCTTCGGCCAATTCGTAGCGGCCCAGTTGGATATTCGCCTCGGCCATGATCATCATCGCCTCGACGTTCTTTTCGTCGCGGTGCAGGATCTGCTTGGCCTTGCGGATGACCTCTTCGTATTTGCCCTGGTTGAGCTCGACCTCCAGGCCCACGGCCCGGTGAGTCATATTGTCCGGGCGGGCGTTGATGTACTTGCGGGCGATCTTGTCGGCGTCGCGCGGCTGGCCCAGCCTCAGATACAGGCGCACCAGGTTGCGCAGGGCCGGCGAAAAGCCGGGCCGCTTGCCCAACGACTGGGCGTAGCGCTGCGCGGCCTTCTTGTAGTGGCCTTCGCTTTCGTAGACCACGCCCAGGTTAAACGCGGCCAGGAAGCCGCCGGCGGGATCGTCGACCAGGTCTTGCAGGCTGCTGATGGCGCCGGCCCGATCGCCGGAGCGCATATCGTCGATCGCCGAGGCCAGATCGGACTTGAACCCGTCGCTGATCTTGGAGGGCTTGTCGGACTTGCTGTCGACCTTGGCGTCGTCGGCCTGCGGCAGAGTGTCCTTATGGGCCGGCTCCTGCTCGGCGTCCGGCGTCTTCTGCGCCGCGTTGTCGGCGACCTTGTCCTGGGCGTTGTCGGGCTTTGGTGGGGGCGTCGAACACGCCGCCGCGAAAAGCGCCACGCATACCAATGAGGACAGGCCGGTGATGTATTTGAATCGACTCACGCGCGTCTCCTACTTGTCCGAGTTGGGACTGTCGGACTTGTCAGGCGCCGACAGCGTCGCCTCGGTCTGACTCTTGGTGTAGTCGTCCACGCCCATCAGCGACGAGCCCGTCACCGTGCGCCCGGCGATCTTGCGTCGCTCTTCTTTGTACAGCGGATACTTGTCCGGCTCGTATTTGTTGAGCTCCTCGAGGGTCCTTTTGGTCCACTTGTTGACCACCTTCTCCTCGCGGGCCTTCTTGATCGTCTGCTCGTAGGTCTCGATGGCCTTGTTCTCCAGCGGCACGACCATCTGGTCGAGCTGGTCGCGGTAGATGTCCCACTGCTCGGTGCCCTCCTTAAACGGAATCGGCACGTCGTACAGCGCCTCGGCGAAGGATTGGTACAGACTGCCGCGGCGGAACGAGGCGGCCAGCGTCCACTCCAGGCTGCCGAATTGCCACACCTCGGCGAACTGTTTGGCGACCTCTTTTTGGACCTTGATCTTCTTTTTGAGCAGGCGGCCCTGCTGCTTCATGCTGCCCTCGATCTTGATGTCTTTCCACTTCTGGAAGGACTTCTCGGCGAGCATGAACCGCGCCTTGGCGGCGTAGTATTTGGCCTCGGACTCCTTGGTCAACCCGCGCTTTTTCCACTCGTCGAGGATGTCCTTGTACCACTTGTCGGCGTGGCGCTGGTCGCCCTTGTCGGCGTAGTAGTCGGCGTTCATCATCATCGCCTCGAGCACCCGCGGGGCCTTGTCGGGCTTGGAGCCGAACTCACGCCGGTAGTCGGCGATGGCGCCCATCATCTTGCGCGGCTCTTTGGCCTTCTTCCAGCTCTGGATGGCGCGCCACTGGGCCGCGGGCGCGTCCTTTTCGCCGGGGTATTCGCGCACGTACTTCTCGTAGAGCTTGGCCGCCTTGGTGTAGCGCTGCAGGTTTTCGCTAAGCACCGCCGCGTTGCGCAGCGACAGGCGGCGCTTCTCGGCGATGTCGAAGTTCATCGCCTGCAGCTCGGGCGGATTTTGGCCCTCGTACTTGTCGTAGAACAACATGTAGGAGTCGACGGCCTTGTCGAAGTCGAAGAAGCGATCGGAGTTGACCGCCACGCGGTACAGCGCGTAGCCCGCCAGGGGGCTCTTGGGATAGTCGTTGTAGACGCGCTCGTACAGCTTCATGGCCGACTCGTACTTGCCGATCTTTTCGTAGGCCACCGCCGCGTTGTTCAACGCCTTGGGCGCGTACTCGTGTTGCGGGGCGTTGTTGACCAGGCGCAGGTACTCCTTGGCGGCCTTCTCGTACTTTTTGGCGGCGAAGAGCTGCTCGGCGGACTTGAACATCGCGCCCAGCTTGAACTGGCGCACTTCCTCTTTGATGGCCTGGGCCTGCTTGCCCTTGATGACCTTGCTCAACTTCTCGGCCCACTCGGCCAGCTTGGTGTAGTCCTTCTCCTGACGGTACGTCTCCAGGATCAGGCTGCCGGACAGGTAGGCGAGCTCCGACTCGGGGTATTTGTCGACGATCCAGGCGAAGCGTTGGCGCGCGATCGGGTAGTTTTTGAAGTCGTAGTACATTTTGGCGGCCTGGAACGCGAACTTGAGGCCCAGTTTGGGGTCGTTCTTGTTCTCCAGGCCGAGCACCACGTAGCGGTCCATCGCCGTGATATACTTCTTGGCGATGCCCGGCAGCGGCTCGGCTTGAATGGCCACCTTTTGCTGATCACGTGCCATCTGTTTGGCGGACGCCTTCGCGGTCTCTTGTTTCTGAGCGGCCTTGCGCGCGGACTTTGCGGCCTCGCCAGGCACCGCCTTGGCGGGGATTTTGCCCTCCTTGGCGAGCTGGCGCATCTCGAACTCGAGTGATTTGATCGCGTTGAAGGCGGCCTTCTCCTGGTATTTGTTGTCCTTGATGTCCAACTCCCGGACCACCTTGTATTGCTGGTAGGCCGGCATGTACTGCTCGGAGTAATAGAGACACTCCGCGTAGTAAAAGTTCCATTGGTAGACATCTTTATCGTTGGGATAGCGCGCCAAAAAGTCCGCGTAGGCGGCCGCCGCCTTGGCATATTTCTCGCGCGCCAGCGCCAGCATCTGGGTATCCTGGCGCACCACGGCTTCGTTTTTGAGCTTCTGGGCCTGCTCGTGGAACCAGGTGGCCGACTGGATGAGGTTGTCTTTGACCAGGTTGTTGGCGTAGCGCACCGCGTCTTCGTGGCCGGCGCGCTTTTGGAACGCGTACCAGTCGCTATCCGGCCCGTAGTAGGCCAGCAGGTTGCGCCGCTCGGCGAAGGAGGCGTCGCGATTGCCGTCGCGCACCAGCGCCAGGATGAGCTTCTCGTGCAGTTGCGGGTTTTTGGGGTCGCGCGGGTATTTGTCCAGCGCGTAGCGGATGACGTTGGCGGCGATCTTATAACGGGTATTCTTGAAGAGATAGTCGACCAACTGCACGAGCACTTCGCGCTCGTAGGGCTGGTCGCCGCTCAGGTACCTTTTGACCCGCGCCAGGCCGAAGTCGGGATCGACGGCGCCGTCGAGGTCCCAGTCCTCCTCGGCCAGGCTGACGGCGATGTACTGGACGGACTCGGCGCGCAACACCGACCCGGAGCGGCCGGTCTTTTTCTTCTGGTCGTCGCTGTACTTGACCAGGCGTTTGAACTCGCGGATGGCCTTGTCGAAATTGTCCAGCCGGTAGTACGTCCACGCCAGCTTGTAGAGAGCTTTGTCGTAAAACTTACTCTTCTTGAACTGCATCGCCTGTTGGTAGGCGTATTTGGCCTTCTCCAACTGCTCGGGTCCGTCGGCGTAGGCGAACCAGTATTCGCCGATGCGAATCCAGGCCTCCGGGACGAAGCGGCTCTTGGGATAGTCTTTGACCAGCCGCGTCAGCAGGTCACGGGCGGCGTCGTCCTCGCCCATCTCCAACTTGCAATACGCCAGCAGGTAGACCGCGCCGTCAACCTGCTTGTAGTCCGGCCAATCGTCGACCAGCTTTTGGAAAAGGCTGACCGTCTTGCCATAGTCGCGCTGGGGCACCTTGGGCGGATCGGCGCGCTTGCCGGCGTCGTACGCCGCCAACTTGCCCTGGTAGGATTCGTCGGCCTGCAGGTAATCGTCGTTGGACTTCTCGAAGTAAAGCTCGGCCAGGCGAAACAGCGCATCGGGCGTATACCCGGGCGTGTGGGGGTAGCGGCTCAGATACTGCTCGAAGGCGGCGATGGCCTCCAGGCGTCGCTTGCGCTCGACGGCCTCCAGGGCGTTGATCTTGGCGTCGTAGGCGGAGTTCACCTTGGCGACGCGCTTGTTGTACTGGGCCTCGACGATGGAGTCGACGGTATCCTCGTAATCCTTCATCTCGTGAGAATACCGGGCGTACGCCTTTCTAAAGGCGTCGACCTGACGGGAGTGCTCATCCTCGGGCTTCTTGGCCTTGTCGGCGCCGTCGCCCGCCTTGGCGGCCTTGGCCGCATCGGCTGAGGGCGTGGCGGCCTTGTCGGCGCCGTCCCCCGGCTTGGCTGGCTTGGCCGCCTTAGTGGCCCCGTCCGCCTTGGCCGCGTCGGCTGAATGATCGCCTTTGGCCTGGGACGCAGGCGCGGCGTCACCGGTGGCGGCCGGCGCCTGAGTTGGCGTCGCCGGCGGCTCCTGGGCGGCCGCCGGAGCGGCATAGCCCAAGCACAGGCACAGAAAGCACCCGGCGAAGCTCAGAGCGGCGGAGGAGCTGCGTTGTAATGTGCGAAAGACCATGGTCAGCCTGCTGCTTCGAACGACCGGCCGGCGAGCGCGATACGTTGACACGCGCTCGGGCGGCACTCGCGCGTCATCGAACTTCGTCAAATGCTTCCTGCAGAGTCTTGAGCTCGGCGGTGCGATCCTCGTAAAGCTGGTTGATCTTCTGCGTCATATCTTCTTTCTTCCGCCAGGCCACGTCGATCAGGCCGATGTCGCCGCGCATAATGATGTCGCGAAACTCTTTTTTGACGTCCAAAAAGCTGTGATACGCCACGCCGGCGGTGACCTGTTTGGACTCGCCCATCAGGTGGGTGACCTGTCGGTCGAGCATCGCCAGCATCTTGCGCTCGCTGGCCAGATCCCGTCGAAGTTCCTTGGTGCGGTCGCCGACCAATTCGTTCATGCGCGAGAAAAAGCGCTGCAGACGCGACTCCACCCGCGGCAGATCCTGGCGCGCCGTGCGCAGGCTCGCCAATTCGGCGCCGTGGCCGTTGGTGGAGCGCGATTGGATGCCCTGCAGAAAGTCGCGCTGGCGGGCGAGCATCTTGGCATATTGCTCGCGCACGGCTTGCTCGCGAACCGACACGCGGTCGCCCACGCCGACCTTCTGGCGGGCGATGTCGACCTCGTTGCGCAGCTTCTTTTGCAGCTCGCGCAGTTGGGCGAGCCGAGCGCGGGCCTGCTTCTTCTTCTTTTCGACCTTGGCGATCTGTTCGGCGCTGAACTTCGACTGCCCGCCGTTGGCCAAATAGTCGTCGATGCCGTCGAGCTCTTCCTTCTGGCTGTCGATCTCGAAGGAGACTTCGTCGAGCTCGCGGCGCAACTTGCCGAAGCGCTGGTCGATGCGCTGGGCGCGCTGGCGCACCTGGCTTTTGGTCTTGGGCATCTTCTCGTACTGCCCGCGCAGCGCGGACACCTTCTTTTCCAGCGCGTCCCACTGTTGCTTTTCGGCGGGGGTCATCGCCGAGGCGAGCAGGTGGTATTGGGCCTCGATCATGTCCTGGCGCAGGCTGATGAGCCGGCTCTCCATCTCCACGGCCAGGGTCATGCCCTCGGCGAGCTTGGGGAACGACTGGATGCGCGTGCCCGACTCGAGGCGCGCCTGCATCTGGTCGAGCGTGGCGTTCGACGACGCGATGCTCTGGTGGATGGTGGCCAGGTCGTGGACGGTGGTCTTGGCCTTGTCGAGCGCGCCGCTGGTGTTCACCCAATGCTCGACCAGCGGCGGCATATACTCGGGCTTTTCGCCGTTGAGCTCGTCGTCGACCAATTTGGAGAAGAACGACTGCAGGTTGGCAGTGTCGTCGACGAACCCGTCGATGTCCTTTTTGACCGGGGTGAAGGTCTGGATGACGTCGCTATAGGCCGCCCTCGCCTTTTGATATTGCTGCATGTGCAGGTGCAAGTCAGCCTTGAGCAACTTGACCTTGGGCACGAAGGTGGGGTCGGGGTTGGACAGGTACAAAAAGATGTCGGTCACCCGGCTCGCCGCCTTGAACTTCTTCTGGGCGATCAACGTCCAGGTCAGCTCGTAGAGCATCTGGTCGAAGTATGGGCTGGTGCGCTTCAGATGCTGGTAGTGGTCGACGGCCTGGTCGTAATCACCCTTCTCGTAGGAAATCCGGCCCAGGGCCAGGTACGTCAGATCGATGACCTCTTGCTGCTGGGGCGTGTCCGCCTTGGCGTCGGCGACGATCTTTTGAAAAACCTGCGCCGCGTTGTCCAGTTGGCCCTGCGCGGCAAAGGACACGCCGCGAAAATAGGCCGCGCGCAGCGCGAAATCCGGCGCGGCTGCCGCCTTCTGAAAGTAGCGACGCGCGTCGGCGAAGCGCTTCTGGCGATACAGCGTCTTGCCGCGCAGATAGTTGACCGCCGGGCTGACCGAGGCGTTGGCGTCGAGCGTGTCGTACAGCTTGTCGACGCCCTCGTAGTTGCCCGTCTTGGCGGCCAATTCGAGCAGCTCGACCACCGCCTCCTGGTAGTATTTGCCGGGGCCGCGCGCCACGACCTTTTCGAGGTATTTGCGCGCCGCCAGGTAGTTGCGCTGTTTGAAGAGGCTGTCACCGAGCAGGTACAGCGACTCCGGATAGGTATCCTGCTTTTGAGCGCGGGGATTGTCCACCAGGCCGACGAACAGGATGGAGGCGCGGGCGTAGTCCTTGAGCAAGTAGGCGACTTTGGCGTCGTTGTAGCGACTCTCGACTTTATAGCGCGATCGCAACAGAGCCGGCTTGAGGTAGCGGTCCTCGAGCTGCGAGACCTGCTTGTCGAGGCCGTTGACCTGGGCCTGCCAATCCGCGGAGTCCTGGGCGAACGCGCCCGGCAGAGCCAGAGTGGTCATCGACAGCGCGACCACCAGGACACCCAGGGCAGATCGCGCCCAGCGGTGACGGCGACGAGTGGTACTTGGTCGGATTGGAGGGTTCATACGTCAGACATCGTTGCGACGAGTTCAACTTCCCCGAGGACAGCCTTCAGCGAGCCGGGTGTCCAGATCACTGCGCGGCGGTCTTGGCGTCGGCCGGCGCCTGGGCGCTGGTGCCTTTGGGTCCGTCGGCCTTGGCGTTGTCCGCGGCCTTGGCGTTGTCCGCGGCCTTTGCCTTGTCCGCAGCCTTGGCCTTGTCTTTGGCGTTCTTCGCAGCTTCGAGCTTGTTTTGGCTCAACTTGGCGGTCTTCACCACGCACTCGATGCCGGGCCGATCCTGATAGGCGGTGAACGCCCCGCCTTTCTCGATCAGCCGCACGCGCAGGTTCGTGCTCTTGCCCTCCTGGGCGGTGAACTCACAGGCACCCTGGATGTTGAACTTGTAGCCGTCCATGTAGCTGAACAAGCCGTAGCCCGAGCCCCGAAGCTGCATGAGCACCGAGACGCGGTGCGTACCCGGGCTGATCGCCCCCGAGTACAGTTGCATGCGGTCCTTATCGCTGAGATCGCCGTCGTGGTCCTGCTTGCTGAAGATGCGCGTGCCGTCCAGCGCGTAATGCGCCCGCACCAGCGCGTAGCTGCTTCCCAGGGCGTTTTCCTGGGAAACGACCGCCTGGCTGCCGCTGACGTTGCCGCTGAGCACGGTTTCCTTGAGCAGCACGATGCGGCTCTTGGAGCGGAACACCTTTTCCTTGAGGTCGTCGACCTTGGTCTCCAGCTCCTGAATGCGCACGTCGTAGCCCTTGTCGGAGGAGTCACCCTCCTCGAAGTTCAGGCCCTTGATGCGGTCGGTCTCCATGCGCGCCTTTTTGGACTCCGGGGTGCCCGGGTAGTCCTCGCGCAGCGGCTTGCCGCCGGGGCCGAGCTTGGGCTTGTCGTCCTTGGGCTTGCCCGCGCCGGCCTGCGCGGCCTCGGCGGTGGCCGCCTTGGCATCGCCCGGGTTGGCTTTGGCCTGGTCGCCGGCCTTGGCCTGGTCGCCGGATTTGGCCTGGTCGCCGGACTTCGCGTTATCGTCGGACTTCGCGTTATCGTCGGCCTTGGCCTGATCGCCGGACTTCGCCTTCTCATCTCCCCCGGCGGCCTTGGTGGCGCCGGACGAATCGCCCGCCGTCGCATCCTGTTGGCCCGCCGGCGCCGCCTGGGTTCCGCCGGAGTTATCCTGCGAGAACCCCGGTTGGCTCACCGTCAGCGCCAGCAGCGACGCTGCCAGACATGCAATGGATCGCGTTTTCATACAGAGAATCCCTTGGTCGACCAGGATGATTGCTGATGCTCGTTGAAGGTGCGACCCCCGCACCCTCGCGCGGTCGGGACCGGCCTTCACTGGCCATAAAACCGGCCGCCCTCCCGGGAAGACGGCGTTGCTCGCTCGATCGTCACACCATTCGCCGGCCGGTCGAAATGCACTATCGACATCACTGTACCAGAGCTCGGCAGGCGAATCATTCGTGACCTCCCCGCTATCTTACGGGCATTAATCGGCAATTGGTCCACGTCCGAAGAGGCCCAACTAAAACACATGCTTGCGCAGAATGATGCATCCGACCGGAGACGTCAAGCAAATCCCCCCGTCAGCCGCCCACCTGGGCGCGGTCGCTTTGTTGGACGCGGGCCGGCCGCCTTGATTCATTGGCCCTGGGCGGTCCAGACCGGGGGCGGTCGGGCCGACCGGCTTTCGCACAGGTTGCCGGACGTGGTAACGGTGTGCTGAATTCCACCGGACAACCCTGCGCTCCCCGCACCGTACGAGTACGACCATGGACAACAGCTACTATGCCCGCATTCTGGGCGAGATCGCCGCGCTCAGCCAGATCAAGGGCGAGAACCGCTTCAAGGTGCGCGCCTTCGAGAACGCCGCGCGCACCGTCGAGAACCTGCCCGAATCCATCGATGAGCGCATCGACCAGGGCACGCTCGAGGATATCTCGGGCATCGGCTCGAGCATCGCCCAGGACCTGCGCGAGATCCACGACACCGGCACCTGCGGCTACCATCAAGAGCTGCTCGAGGCGCTCGACCCCGGCTTGCTCGATCTGCTCAAGATCCAGGGCCTGGGCCCCAAGCGCATCAAGCTGATCTACGAGGAGTTGGGCGTCTCCAACCTCGACGCCATGAAGCGGGCGGCCGAGGAAGAGCGCATCCAGGAGCTGAGCGGGCTGGGCAAAAAGACCGAGCAGAAAATTCTGTCCGAGATCGAGCGCCTCGCCCGTCACGCCGGGCGCACCCCGCTTCCGCAGGCGCGCCGCGTGGCCAGCTCCATTCGCGACCAACTCGCCGCCCTCGACGCCGTCGAGCGCATCGAGATCGCCGGCTCCATCCGGCGCGGCCGCGAGACCATCGGCGACGTCGACCTGCTGGTGGCCACCGCCGATCCCGAGCACGTCACCGAGGCGTTCGTGTCGCTGCCCGAGGTCGACGAGGTCCTCGTCAGCGGCCCGACCAAGACGTCGGTGCGCCTGGTCGGCGGCTTGCAGGTCGACCTGCGCCTGGTCGACCACGAGCTGTTCGGCTCGGCGCTGCACTACTTCACCGGCAGCAAGGGCCACCACATCGAGCTGCGCACCCGCGCCAAGCGCCAGGGCATGAAGATCAGCGAATACGGCGTGTTTCGCGACGACGAGGAGGCGCCCATCGCCTCGCGCACCGAGGAGGACGTCTTCGCCGCCCTCGGCCTGCCGTATATCCCCCCGGAGATCCGCGAGGGACAGGGCGAGATCGATGCCGCCGAGCAAGATCGGCTCCCCGATCTCATCGAGCTCGACGATGTGCGCGGCGACCTGCATATGCACACCACCGAGAGCGACGGGCGCGCCAGCATCCTGGAGATGGCCCAGGCCGCCAAAGACCTGGGCTACTCGTATATCGCCATCACCGATCACTCCCAGGCGGTCACCGTGGCCAACGGCATGACCCCCGATCGCTTCGAGGCCCATATCGAGCGCATCCGCAAGGCCAACGCCGAGATCGACGACTTCACGATCCTTGCGGGCATCGAGGTCGACATCCTCAAGGACGGCTCCTTGGACATGGACCACGACCTGCTCGAGGCCTGCGATTGGGTGGTCGCCAGCGTGCACAGCCATTTCAATATGGAGACGGCCGAGATGACCGACCGGCTGCTCAGCGCCATGCAAACGGGGCTGGTCTCGGAGATGGGCCACCCCACCGGGCGCATGCTCGGCGGGCGCGACGGCTACACCTACGATCTGGACGCCATTCTGGAGGCGGCCGTCGAGTACGGCATCGCCATGGAGATCAACGGCTCGACCGGGCGGCTGGACTTCAACGCCGACAACGCGCGCAAGGCCAAGGCGCGCGGCGCCAAGCTCGTGCTCGGCTCCGACGCCCACTCCACCCAGGGACTCCAGGCGCTGACCTACGCCGTCCAGCAGGCGCGCCGCGGCTGGCTGACCGCCCACGACGTGCTCAACACGCTTCCCGTCGACGAGCTGCTCGCGTCGGTCCGTTGGACTGAGTGATCCAGTGATCGAGTGATCCAGTGATCGAGTGATCACTCGATCACTTGCTTCGCAGTTTGAAGGAAAGTCGCGGCACACGATCGTGGCCGTACATCCACGAATAGGTCCAGAAACTCGCCAGGACCCGCTTGGTGTATTTGCGTGTCTGGCCGTAGGGGATGTCTTCGACCCACAGGTCCAGGGGTAGGTCGCCGCGCTTTTTGAGCCAGCGCGATACGTTGGCATAGCCGGCGTTGTACCCGGCGATGATCAGCGCCGGGTGAGCGGCGAGTTGGCCGGAGAGCTCGGCGATGTAGCCGGTGCCCAGCCGGATATTAATGGCGGGGTCGAGCAGGTCGTCGGCGCTGAAGTTCGCCAGCCCGTCCTGTTGGGCGATGTGGCGCCCGGTCGCCTCCATCAACTGCAACAGCCCGCGGGCATTCGCCCAGCTCTCGATGCGCGGGTTGAACCCGCTCTCCTCGCGCATGATCGCGTAGACCAGCGCGCGGCGAAGCTTGCGCTTTTTGGCGTATTTGTCGACCAGGTCGCGAAATGGCGTCGGGAAGGCCAACGACCAGCGCGGGTCGTCGGAGTCCTTGGGGTATTGGGTCTTCCAGCCGTGGATCTGGCGGCGCGGCAGATCGTGGGAGAGCCGGTAGGCATGGGCCGCGTCCAACAGGTAGCTCAACGCCCACAGGTTGGCGTCGCCGCCGTGGCCGTGCAGCAGCGCCTGAAACTCGTCTTCGGCCAGGTCCGTCAGGCCCAGGCGCAACAGCGCCGCGCCGCGCTTGAAGTGAACCGCCTGGCGCAGGTCGTCTCCCAGCACGACCCCGGGCGAGCGGGCGGGCTCGACGAAATCGCATAGCTTGCCGCCGTGCAGGGAGCACACGTCGGAGACCTTGGCGTGCCCGCCCTTGTTGCCGGTCGCGGCCATGGCCCCCAGCCGGTTGAACGCCAGGTAGGCGTAGTACGAAAGCGGCAGGCTGGTGATCACCTTCTGGTAGGCCGCCCGCGCCTTGGCGTCCTTCTCCAGAAGTTCGAGCGCCCGCGCCCGGAAATAATGCAGCCGGCCGCGCGAGTAGATGTCGTCCTCGCCGGTGTCCTTCAACGCGTCGACATAGTCGACCACGCCCTGGTAGTCGGATTTGGCGAACATCTGACGCACTAAAAGCCAGTGGGCGTCCTTGGCCATGTCGCCGTCGGGGTAGCGCGCGACCTGTTTTTTGAGCAGCGCGCGCGCTTTGGCCGGCTTCTTCTCCTCGCGAAGGATGCGCGCCACGAAATACATCGCGTCGTCGGCAAACGAGTGTTTGGCGAACTTCGACCAGATGCGCTGGAACCACTTGCGCGCCTGGTCGCGTTTGCCGGCGTTCCAAAGCCCTTTGCCGCCCAGGTACAGCGCCTTGATGGCGTAGTGGGTGTGGCCGCACTCGTCGAGGATGCGCTTGTACCATTTCGCGCCCTCGGTGTGCTGGCGAAGCTTGCTGTGACTGCGCGCGACCAGATACATCGCCTCGCAGCGGTGCGGGTCGTCCTTCTTGATGCCCGCGATCTCCTTCTCCAGCGCGTCGATCACCTCTTGGCTGCGGTGGTGGGCGAATAGTACGCGGTAGCGCTCCATGCGCTGGTCCAGCGGCGGGTGGTCGATGGCCTGGCGCACGGCCTTGCTCAGATGCGCCCGGATCGCCTTCAGGCGCTCGCGGGCGGTCTGGGCGCCGTCGCCCACGGCGTCCTCGTCGAGCACGGCAAGGTAGGCCTTCGCCGCCTGGTCCCATTGCTTGGTCTGCTCGAGGGTCTGGGCGAGCAACAGCCGCGCGTCCGGCGCCGAGCGCCCGTGGGGGTAT
This sequence comes from uncultured delta proteobacterium, assembly GCA_963697525.1. Lineage (GTDB taxonomy): Bacteria > Myxococcota_A > Bradymonadia > Bradymonadales > Bradymonadaceae > Bradymonas. Next base: position 2,210,720 of record OY969087.1, on the reverse strand, counting down.
TTGGCCAGATAAAGCCGCAGCGTCTCCACGGCGTGCTTCAGATCGCTGTCGGTGCCCGCCTTGGTCAGCGCGTTGGCCAGCAAGATCAGGCTCTGGCCGAACAGCCGGCTGTTGCGAGGCACGCGCGCCGCGCTGAGCACGGCCACCTGCGCCTTGTCAGCGTCGAAGGCGGCCTGCGCCGTCCAAAACAGCCGGTAATCCTCCAGGTTGGGCACTTTTCCGGCCACCGACTCCAGCAGGGGAAGCGCCTTTTTGGGCTCCCCGGCACGGTAGGTCAAATAGCCGTCCAGCAGTGTCAGGAAGGGGTCGTGCTTGGTGCCCGCTTTCTCGACCAGCAGGTGGGCGACGTCGAAGCGCTGCTGGTCGATGGCGTCGCGCACCGCGTCGTCGACGGCCGCTTTTCCCTGCCCGGCGAGCACCTCCTCGGCGGTGGGCGCCTTGGCCGGGAAGCGCTTGATGACGCGAAATTTCGCCGAATTGCCCGCCGTACGCAGGCCCGCGGACCCGCCGCCAGCTTTCTGGGCGCACGCCGACACCGACCAGCTCGACACGAGCATGGCCAAAAACATCCCCAAAACTTGCGGTCTGGCGTGCCGTTTGTACATCGCGCTCCGTGGCCTTCCGTGGCGTGTAGGAGATCTACCGTCTCTCTCTTACCATGCGCGATTTGGGCCGCCCCGTCCAGTTCTTGACGCCGCGTGCAATCGCAGCGTCAGGCTACAAACCTATGTCCACAGTATTTCCGACGCCCACGCGGAGGCGGAAAAGCCGTTTAGGTTTACGTTGAGGTTTACGTCTACGTTTAGGTCGCTGATGAGCACTTTATCCGTGAGTTTCAAAAACAGCCAACACTGCCCGAATACTCACAAACCTAAACCTAAACCTAAACCTAAACCTGAACCTAAACGAACTCGACCTTGCGCGCTTTGCCGCCTCGCGAGCCTCACCGGTGCCTGGCGAGCCAGAAGCGCACGTGAATGCCGCCGTTTTGGAAGTGGATGTCTTCTTTGAACTTCAGTCGCTCGTGGCTGGGCGTGACGTCGCTGGGCAGCACGATGCCCATGCGCCATCCCTGGAAGTGCTCGGCGAAGCGCTCGATGATCGTCTCCCACACCGTGCGCGGGCCGGCGCCGGCGTCGAGGCGCTCGCCGTAGGGGGGATTGGCGATGACCATGCCGCGGTCGTCATTGGGGGCGACGAGCTCGGCGACGTCGGCCTGGCGAAACTCGGTGCACGCGCTCATGCCGGCGATGTCGGCGTTGTGGCGGGCGGCGTCGATGGCCTCGGGATCGGCGTCGAAGCCGAAAAACTGCACGTCGTCGACCTGTCGGATACGCTGGCGCGCCTTGCCGACGACGTCATCCCACAGCGGCTGGCGAAAATTGACCCAGCGCTGGAAGGCAAAGTCGCGTAGATCGCCCGGCGGGCGGCGCACCGACATCCACGCCCCCTCGATGACGAACGTCCCCGAGCCGCACACGGGATCGACCAGCGGCTTGCGGTGATTCCACCCCGCGCGGACCAGCAGCGCCGCCGCCAGGCTCTCGCGGATGGGGGCCTCGACGGCCTCCTGGCGCCATCCGCGCTTATACAGATGGTCGCCGGAGGCATCCAGGCTCAACTGACAGCGGTCCTCGCTCAGACGAGCGAGCACATATTGGCTGTCCTCGGTATGCTCCTCGACGATCTCGGGGGCGGGCTGCTTCAGATCTTCCGTGAAATGCTCGCGCAGGGCATGGCCGACGGTCTCGGCGATGCGATCGGTGTGCATCAGGTGCGACTGGCGCGCCACCCCCTTGATGAACACGCGGTTGTTCTCGCCCAGCAACCGCTCCCAGGCAAAACGGCGGGTCTTGCGGTACAGCTCCGGGAAATCGCGCGCCCGGAACTCGTCCAGGCGCAGGTAGATGCGGTTACAGGTGCGCACCTCGTAGTTGGCGCGGTAGAAGACCCGGTTGGTGGCGTCGAACTCGACGCCGCCGGTCAACTTCTCGATCTTGCGCCCACCCACGGCGTCGATCTCGTCGGCGAGTTCGGTCTCGAAGCCGGGGGCGGTGATGGCGAAATAGCGTTGGGTCATGTGGCGTGGCGCCTGCGGCGCGCTTGGCGCCTGCGGCGCGAGGCTTGGGTCTTGGCGCCTTCGGCGCGGGTCTTGAGTCTTGCTTGCGTTGAGGTTGACCGCCAAATAAGGGCGCTTTCGCCCTACAGCGGCAACCGCCAAACAACTTACACCCGCCGCCACTACAAACCAAGCTCCTTCTACCCTTCAGACCACCCAATCCCCTCGACAAACCGACCTCCGCGCCTCCGCTTCAAGTCCCGCGCCGCAGGCGCCACGCTCCAACAACAGTTGCGCCAATGCGTTTACGGTTGTAATTGCAACGAGTCGCCAACTGCCGACCCTTCTACATCCCCCGGCCGCTTATGAAACTCACTCGCTCTGCTGGCGTTTTGATGCATCCGACGAGCCTGCCCGGCCCCGACGGGATCGGTACGCTGGGCGCAAACGCGCGTGCCTTCGCCGACCGCCTGGCCGACGCCGGCCAGACGTGGTGGCAGGTCCTGCCGCTGAACACGCCCGGCCACGGCGGCTCGCCGTATTCGGCGGCGTCGGCGTTCGCAGGCAACGCCATGATGGTCGACCTCGAGCCGCTGGTGGAGCGCGGATGGCTGGAGCGCGCGCAGGTGGACGCGTTTCGCCAGACCATGGCCGGCCTCGGCCAGGAGCGCGTGCACTATTGGGAGCTCGAGCAGCACAAGCGCGCGGTGCTCGACCAGGCCTGGCAGCGCTGGGCAAACGACGACGCCGGTACGCGCGCCGACTTCGACGCCTTCGTCGATGCGCAGGCCGGTTGGCTGGACGATTACGCGCTGTTCATGGTGCTCAAGCGCCACTTTGGCGGCGGCGAGTGGCGCGGGTGGCCCGCCGAATACGTCGAGCGCGACGAACAGGCGCTGGCCGAGGCGCGCCGCGAGCACGCCGACGCGATCGAGCAGGTCCAGTTTCGCCAGTGGCTGTTCTTTCGCCAGTGGCAAGAGCTTCGCGACTACGCCGGCGCGCGCGACGTCAAATTCATCGGCGACATCCCCATCTTCGTGGCCATGGACAGCGCCGACGTGTGGGCCAACCGGGACATGTTCCAGATGGACGACGACGGTAACGTCGACGAGGTCTCGGGCGTGCCGCCGGACTATTTCAGCAAGACCGGCCAGAAGTGGGGAAACCCGCTATACGACTGGCAGGCGATCGCCCGACATACTCAAAATAAGCGCGCGTTCGGCTGGTGGCTGGCGCGCGTCGAGACCGTGCTGCAGACGGTCGACCTGATGCGCATCGACCATTTTCGCGGCTTCGAGGCCTACTGGGCGGTGCCCGCCGAGGCGGAAACGGCCGTCGACGGCGAGTGGCGCGACGGCCCCGGCGACGCCCTATTCGAGGCCATCAAAGCCGACCTGGGCGAGGTGCCGTTCATCGCCGAAGACCTGGGCATGATCACCGACGAGGTCATCGAGCTGCGCGACCGCCACGGCCTACCGGGCATGAAGGTGCTCCAATTCGCCGACTGGGACGACCCCGACCACATCTTCCTGCCGGAGAATTACGAGGAGAACTTCGTCGCCTACACCGGCACCCACGACAACGACACCACCCGCGGCTGGTACGACCAGCTCGACCAGATGCAGCGCCACAAGGTGCGCCAATACCTGTCGTGCAGCGACGACGATGTCGTCTGGGCGATGATCGAGGCGGTGTTCGACTCGGTCGCCGCCCTGGCGATCGTGCCCGTGCAGGACATCTTCGAGCTGGGCACCCAGGCGCGCATGAACCTGCCCGGCGGCAACGGCAATAATTGGACCTGGCGTGCTGACGGCTCCATCGTGGAACAAGGCGAGGCGTGGTCGAGGTTGCGCAAGGTGACTGAGGAGGCGAGGCGAGCATGATTAAAACGATCACCATCGAAACCCCCGGCAAGGGGCTCTACGAGTTCACCGACCGCGTGCGCGACATCGTGCGCCACAGTGGCCAGGCCGAGGGCCTGTGCACACTTTTTATCCAGCACACGTCCGCCAGCATGATCATCCAGGAGAACGCCGACCCGTCGGCGCGACGCGACCTGGAGGATTGGCTCGACCGCCACGTGCCCGAGGACGACCCCAATTACACGCACACGATGGAGGGGCCCGACGACATGCCGTCGCATATCCGCGCGGCGATCACGGCGACGTCACTATCCATCCCGGTCGTCGACGGCGACCTCGCGCTGGGCACCTGGCAGGGCATCTTCCTGTGGGAGCACCGCACCAGCCCCAAACGCCGCCGCATCGTCATTCACCTGGGGGACTGAAACGGAAATCTTAATTGCCTTAATAGGCGGGGTCGCGCCCCCGTGGTCGACGTGGGGTCTCTGATCACCGGTCGAATCGCCGAACTGAAATCTTAATTGCCTTAATAGGCGGGGTCGCGCCCCTGTGGTCGACGTGGGTCTTCTGAACTAATGGTCAATTCGTGTGATCGACCTATCGACCAAAGTTCAGGCATCGAAGCCTCGACCACCGGCGTGGGAGCCGGCCTATTTACACAATTAAGATTTCGGGTTTCGTGGTCGGCGGTGGTAGATGCTTCGGGGATCGTTGCCGCTGGTATCACGCGCAGATCTTTATTAAATTCGCCGCGGCCGCGCGCCGCCGCCGTTACTGAAACTGCCCCACCTCGGGGGAAGAAGAGCCTCGTGTCACCCGATTCCAACCCAACAACAACGCCGACCTCGCGCCGCTTTGGCGTGTGGGCGTGGACGCTACTGGCCCTCGTGCCGGTGGTGATCTTCGGCGTGCTCATCTGGCACCAGCGCTGGATGAGCGACGACGGGTTCATCAACGTGACGGTGGTGCGCAACCTCCTGCACGGCCACGGGCCGGTGTTCAACGTCGGCGAGCGCGTCGAGACCTACACCAGCACGCTGTGGGTGGGGCTGTTGGCGCTTCTGGGGGCCGTGGGCGTGCGCGTGGAGTACGCGGCGGTGGGCATGGGCCTGCTCTTTTCGATGGCGGGCCTATTTGCGGCCACCCTCGGCGCGGCGACGTTGCACCGCTGGGATACGCGCGCCGGGGTGAGCGTCTTCGCCGGCTGCGCGCCGCTGGGCGCGCTCATCTACATGGCGCTGCCGCCGGCCTGGGACTACGGCACCTCCGGGCTAGAGACCGGCCTGGCGCTGGGCTGGATGGGCGTAAGCTTTTTGTTGCTCACGCGCCTGGCCATCGACGAAACCGGCGACGACGCCGGCCAACGGCCCGCCTGGCATCCCTACGCGCTGGCCTTTTTACTCGGGCTGGGCCCGCTGATTCGCCCCGAGCTCGCCCTGATGAGCTTTACGCTTCTGGCCCCGCTCTTGATGGTCGTCTTCCGGCGCCAAAACGGCGGCTTTAGCTTCAAGCGCCTTGTGCTCCTGGGCGTGGCCATGGGCGCGGTGCCGGTCGCCTACCAGATCTTTCGGATGGGCTATTTCGCCGCGCTGGTGCCCAACACGGCGCTGGCCAAGGAGGCGTTCCGGTCGCGCTGGAAGCAGGGCGGCTACTTCTTCTGGAACTTCTTCGGGCTGTACAAGGCGCTCTTGCCGCTCGGGCTCATCGGCGTCATCTGGGTGGCCGAGCTCGTGCGCGCGGCCGGCAAGCAAAACTACCTGCGCGTGGTGCTCACCGCCGCGCCGACGCTGTGCGGGCTGTTCTACATCCTGTACGTGGTCAAAATCGGCGGCGGCTTCATGCACGGCCGGCTCTTTTTGCCGGCGGTCTTCGCCACCGTCATGCCCCTGGCGAGCGTGCCCATCGTCGCGCCGCGCGGCAGCCTCGCGCGGCGCTGGTGGCGCCTGGCCGTCGGCCTTCCCGTGGTGGCGTGGGCGGCCTACTGCGCGATCCATATCCGGGTGCCCCGCGAGAATAGCCACGGCATCGGCGACGAGCGCGGCTGGTATGTGCGCTCGGCCCACGTCGACCACCCGATCGCCATCGAGGACTACGCCAAAATGCATTTCGCCGTCGACGCGCGCCGACTGCGCGCGGTGGGCGAGCGCTCCTGCCCGTCGGTCTTCGACGGCGGGAAAGCGGCGGACCACGCCGACAAGCCGTGCAAGCGCATCGTCTATGCGCGCCTCGTGCAGGCCACCGGCTTCGGCAGGCTGTTTCCGGCGCGCCAGACCTTTCCGCTGCGCGAACGCTACGCCAAACAGGGCATCGCGCTGGTGGTGATGCGCACGGCCATGGGCATGCGCGGCATGGTGCTCGGCCCGCACACCCACGTGGTCGACCACGCCGGGTTGGCCTCGCCGTTGGCGTCACGGCTCATCCTGGAGCACCGCGGCCGGCCGGGCCACGAGAAGGCGCTCCCGACGGTGTGGATGGTCGCGCGTTTCGCCAAGCCTGCGCTCGGTGAAGATCCCCGGGTGAGCGCGGCTCGCCACGCGCTCAAATGCGGCGGGCTGGCCGACCTGCTCGACGCCGTCGAGGGCCCCATCACCGCGTCGCGCTTCCTTTCGAATCTGAGCGAGGCGTTTCGCCTCCACGAACTTCGCTTTCCGAGTAACCCATTCGAGGCCGAACAGCGCCTGTGCGGCGTGGCCGCCCCGCACGCGGCGATCCGCGGCGGCCCCGGCGGGCGACGCCGCTCCTGGCGCTGCCCGGCGGGCTACGCACTCAGCGGTATGTGGACGCGGCTCAGCCCCAAGGCCCACGCGCTGGCCTCGCTCGAGCCCCGGTGTCGCAAGCTCGACGAGCGCGACGGCCGCCTGGTCACTACCGGCGCGCCCAGCGCCGCGCCGCGCTTTGGCGGCAAGAGTCACGCGCGCCGCCAGACGCTCGACTGCCCCGACGGCGGCGTCGTGGTGGGCCTTCGCGGCGGGACCAAACGCTGGATCCGCCGGCTCACCCCGGTATGTGCTTCGCTCGACAAGACCGGCGCGCGCGCCAGCGACGCCGCCCACCCGGCAGGCACCACCGGCAGCGGCGGCGAGCCCTTCGACTTGACCTGCCCCGACGGCACCGTCGCCACCGGCGTGGTCACCCGCTCGGGGGCGCTGGTCGACGCCGCCGGCCTGCTGTGCAGCCAGCCTGCGAGGTCCTCGTCGCCATGAGCCAACCCGACGACAGCCTCGTGGCTCGCAAGACGCAGCCACGCGATATCATCAAGATGGCCCTGATGTTCGCCGGCACGGCGCTGGTGGTCTATGTGCTCATCAACAAGCTCGCCGGCTTCGACCAGCTCAGCCGGGCGGTGCGCACCGCCGACTGGCACCTGCTGCCGGCCACGGGGGCGCTGCTGGTGGTGTTCATCCTCCTCGCCGGCATCCGCTGGCGCTATATCGTGCACACCATGGGCTTTTTCGTGCCCTTCAAGCGCACGATGTCCGTGATCTTGGCCAGCTGCCCGCTGGCGATCGTGACCCCGTCGCGCATCAGCGATTTCTTGCGCGCCGTGGGCATCCGCGACATCGTGCCCCTGGCCGAGGGCTCGGGCAGCGTGTTGGTCCACAAATTCGTCGACGTCCAGTCGCTGTGCATCCTGGGGATCATCGGCGGGGTGATGACCGGGCTGTACCAGTGGTCGCTGATCATCACCGGGGCGCTGGTCGCCGGCTTCGCCGCCCTGGGGATCATCGGCTGGAAGCGAAGCTTCTTTTTGAGTCTGCCGTTGCTCAACCGCTTCGAGCGCAAGTTCGTCCAGCTGTTTCGAGCCTTTGGCGCGATGCGCCAGCGGCCGTGGCGCTACGCGGTGTTGTCGTTTATTTCGTTGACGGCGTGGTCCATCGCGCTTTGTATTTTGTATACACTCACCGAAATCTTCGGCGCCCACGTGGCCTTCGCCGATATCGTGGCCATCTGGCCCATCGCGGTGTTCGTGGGGCTTCTGCCGCTGACGGTGGGGGGCATGGGGACGCGCGACTCGGCGTTCATCGCCTTGCTGGGGTTGGTCAGCGGCGCGACCGTCCACCAGGCCCCGCTGGTCGCCGCCACGTTGAGCTATGGGCTGACCGTGCTGGGGGTGCCCGCGCTGGTGGGCATCCCGTTCATGCTACGCTTCATGCATCGGCTGCCGCAGCCGGTCGCCGAGCAGGCCTCCGAGTGAGGTCACCATGCGTTGTTTCCGCTGCTAGTGCCTGTTAAGGTGCGCGTCGGCTTGGGGCCGTTTCGAGCTTCACGCGCCGTACCAGATTCCCGAGGGTCGTGACGAGACTCCATGAAACTCATCATCCAGATCCCGTGCTACAATGAGGAGAACACGCTGCCGGCGACGCTGGCCGACCTGCCCCGCGAGGTGGCCGGCGTGGACACCGTCGAGTGGTTGATCATCGACGACGGCTCCAGCGATCGCACCGTCGAGGTCGCCCGCAAACACGGCGTCGACCACGTGGTGCGCCATACCGGCAACAAGGGCCTGGCGCGCGCGTTCAAGACCGGCCTCGACGCCTGTCTGCGCCTGGGCGCCGACGTCATCGTCAACACCGACGGCGACAACCAATACAACGCCGCCGACATCCCCGCGCTGGTCGCCCCCATCGTGCGCGGCAAGGCTGACATGGTCATCGGCGACCGCCAGACCGACAAGATCGCGCACTTCTCCTGGTCCAAAAAGCGGCTGCAAAAGCTGGGCTCGTGGGTCGTGCGCCAGGCGTCGAATACCGACGTGCCCGACACCACCAGCGGGTTCCGCGCGTTCTCACGCGCCGGCGCCATGCGTATCAATGTCGTCAGCGACTTTACGTACACGCTGGAGACGATCATCCAGGCGGGCCGCAAGAATATCGCCGTGTCCCATGTGCCCATTCGCACCAACGACAAGCTGCGCGAGAGCCGGCTCTTTGGCTCCATCCCCGCCTACATCGCCCAGTCGATGAGCACGATCGTGCGCATCTACACCACCTACCAGCCGCTGAAGGTCTTTATGACCATCGGCGTGGTGATGTTTCTGGCGGGCTTCGCGCTGGGCGCACGCTTTTTGTACTTCATTTTTGTCGGCCAGGGGGACGGCCACGTCCAGTCCCTGCTGCTGGCGGTGCTGTTGATGTCGCTGGGCTTCCAGACCGGGCTGACCGGCTTGCTGGCCGACCTGATCGCAAATAACCGCAAGCTCGTCGAAGAGACTCTGTGGCGGGTTCGCCAGATCGAATTCGACCGCGACGTCGAGCCCGAGGCGGCCACCACCGCCGAAGAGGCCGCCGTCGTCTAACCATCGCGCAAAGACACTATGACCGAACAACAGGCAGTCACCGATCCGGCCGCTGCGGCCGTGCCCACCGGCAACACCTACGACAAATACGGGTCGACCAACCCGGTGGTGCGCTGGATGATGCGCGGCTTCAAAGACACCATCTGGGAGCTGCTCGACCGCACCCGGCCGCACCACCTGCTCGACGTGGGCTGCGGCGAGGGCATCATGGCTGAGGCCATCCTCGATCGCTACGGCGCGGTCGACGTCACCGGCATCGATCTGGACGATGACGACCTCGCCGCCCACTGGGACAAGCGTCGGCGCGACGGCCTCGAGTTTTGCACCGGCGTCGCCGAGACGCTTCCCTTCGAGGACAACTCCTTCGACACGATCACCTCGCTGGAGGTGCTCGAGCACGTCCAGGACCCGCAGGCGTCGGTGGCCGAGATGGCGCGGGTGGCCGAAAAGTGGCTGGTGTTGAGCGTGCCGCGCGAGCCGCTGTGGCGCGTGCTCAACGTCATGCGCGGCGCCTACGTCAGCGATCTCGGCAACACCCCCGGGCATATCAACCACTGGTCGCGCACCCAATTCGTCGACTTCGTGGGCCGCTTCGGCCGCGTCGTCGAGGTGCGCGCGCCGTTTCCGTGGACGGCGGTGCTGGTCGACGTAAGCGCCTCCTGAACAAGCTCTTCACAGCCGAGAAGTACACCTCGTGAAACGCCTCAGCCAGCCATACGCTCTGTCGGCGGGCGCCGTGATCGTCGGCGTCGCGCTGCTCTTTGCCGGGCGCCCCATGCCCTGGTTCGGGGCGGCGATCATCGCCGGCGCGCTGGCGATCGCCGCCCAGACCGGCTGGGACAAGATCTTGGCGCTTCGCGACCACCTCGAGCGCCCACGGCGGGTGCTCGGCTTCGAGGTCGTGCCGCTGTCGCTGATCTACGAGCTATTATGCGTGGCGGCGATGGTCGCCATCGCCACCGCCATGCTTCCGGAGGCGGCGCTGGGCGATCGCCCCGTCAACCACGACCACGCCGTTCACTTCTTCAAGGCCTGGCAGCTTCGCCACGACTTTCTGGCCCACGGACGTCTGTGGGGCTGGAGCCACAAGTGGTTCGCCGGCTACCCCGCCCAATATCTGTATCCCATCGGCGCCGACCTGTGGGTCAATTTCGTGCAGCTTCTGAGCCTGGGCACGCTCAGCCTGTCGCAGGCCTATGGGGTGGCCTACTGGCTGTTCTGGGTGTTGGTGGGCTACTCGGTCTACCGCTTCGCCACCGTCGGCTACGGGCGCTGGGTGGGCCTGCTCGCCGGCATCCTGTTTATGACCGACACGGCCAGCTACCGTTTCGGCGGATTCGTCTACGCCGCCGAATGGGGCGTGTGGCCGCAGTCGCTGTCGACGGTGTGGGCGATGCTGGCGATGGCCCGAGTGCCCAAGCTCATGAGGGGGGCGCGCTGGCGTGATGTCGGCATCTTCGCCTTCTTTTTGGGCATTTCACTGCTGACCCACCCCATCCAACTGCTGCATTTCGCCATCGCCGGGCCGATCATCTTGATGGCCTACTGGATGTCCGACGCGCGGCGAAACTGGCCGGTCGCCTCGCTGCGGCTGATCGCGGGGTATGTGCTGGGCATCTTCATCGGCGGGCTGTGGTTGTTCCCGTTTTTGTCGGTGCGCGACATGGCCGCCTCCTACGGCGAGGTCTGGTCGACGACGTTTACGATGGGCGTGCACCTCTTCAAGCTGGACATCTTCCCCGGCTCCCTCGCCCTGGTCGTGGGGCTGGGCTTTTTGGGCTCGGTCGCCCTTTTGTGGGGGCGGAAATTCGAGCACCTGCTCACCGCGCTGCTCGTCTTTGCCTTCTTGCTGTCCGGGTCGGTGACGGTGTTGAGCGATTTTCACCTGCTCGAGCTGTCCAAGGCCTTCCAGCACGTCCAGTTCCAGCGCTTCTCGGTGATGGCCAAGCCCTACTGGTTCGTCGCCGCCGGCTACGCGGTGGTGGCGATCTTCGGCTGGGCCCACCGGCGGGTGCGTGAGCGCCTGGACGAGCACAATATCGCCCCGCGAAGCCGCGGAATGCTCTTTTTGTCGGTGGCGCTGCCGGTCTTCATCCTCATGCCGTTTGCCACCGGGTTCATCCACGAGTTCGGCAAGACCCAGGTCAACCGCAACCTGACCGAGAAGTCCGAGGAGCCCGACCTGCAGGCGCGCGACGCCGTGGTCGCCTGGTTCCACGAGCATTACCCCAAGCCCGAGCCGTTCTTCCGGGTCATGCTCAAGCTGCAGTACCACAACCACAGCTTCGCCGATCTGGGCACGCGCATCCCCTTCCCGCTGTACAAGACGGGGTTCACCCCGGCCTCCAACTACCGCTACAAGATGGAGACCGACGAGCCCCAACTGCTCGACGCGCTCAACGTGCGCTACGCGATCACCCCGCAGCACTTGCCGTCGAGCCTGTACAAGCTCGTCAAAGACTTCGGCTCGCTTCGCCTCTACGAGTACAAGCGCTGGAAGAAGAATCCCTTCGAGGTCGTCGACGGCCAGGGCGACGTCACCCTCGAGCGCTTCGACAACGAGGAGATCGTGCTCAAAGCCGGCCCCGGCTCGCACGGCCGGCTCCGGCTCAACGTGTCCAACTTCCCGCGCTGGCACGCCACCCGCGACGGTCAGCCCGTCCAGATCTCGACGATGTCGCTGCCCGGCCACGACAAGACCGGGTTCATGGCGGTGGCCCTGAAGCCGGGCACCTACCGGTTCGTCTTCCGCCGAAGCTTTGTGGACTGGCTCAGCCTGGTGCTGTTCATCGTGGGCATGCTCGGCACGCTGGCGCTGTGCGTGGCCGAATCGCGCTTTCAGAAAGCGGCGCGAGTGCGCGAGTTATTGGCAAAGCTCGAGGCTCGCGCCGGCGCCTGGGCCGAGCGACACCGCCACCGGCTCGACCTCGCTTTCGGCACGTCGCTCGCGGTGCTGGCGCTGGTCGGCATGTTGCTGGCCTGGCACACGCCCCGGCTCGATCAATCCGACGACCCCGGCGCCCCCAAAATCGCCAGCGTCAACTACGACTTCGGCGACAGCCTGCGCCACGCCACCGTCGGGGTGAAGCGCGGCGGCGACTTCCGCCCCTGCGAGCAGGTCTTCGACTACTTCTTTTGCAGCAATCACGAGTGGAACCGGGTCGCCCAGAAGGCGGTCGATTTCGAGGCCGGTGAGATCCGCCGGTGCATCTGGGCCCATCCCCTCAAGGACGCGAAGCTGGTCATCGACTTCCCGGACGTCCCCCCAGGCGACGCCCTGGTGGGCTATTACGGCGTCGCCAAGACCGGCACCGCCAGCCGGCGCGCGCCCGTCGAGTTCACCGTCGGCATCGACGGCATCGCCAAGGCCCAACTCCAAAGCGATCGCGCCGAGAAGATCTCCCACTTCAACATCCCCCTCGATCGCAACAAGGACTCCCGCGAGGTCAGCTTCGAGGTCCACGCCAAAAACGTCGGCCGGCGCCACTTCTGCTTCGAGGCCCAGGTGGTCGACCTGGCCAAATGATCCTTCACATCGGCGGCTTTACACCGCTCTCGCCGGGATGCTCGGGCTCGATGAAAATGCGGGTGATGCGCTCGTCGCACCGGCGCACCCGCTCCTCGATGCGGTCCATGATCCCGGCGACGTTGGTTGAGCCGTCGGCCTCCGGGGTGAACACCACGCCCAGGTTGAGCAAAATCTCGCGGGGGCTCAAATACATCGTCAGGGCGTGGGACACGTCGACGACCGCCTCGTCCTGCTCGGCGGCGGCGGCCACCTTGTCGAGCAGGTCTTTTTCGATGCGCTCGCCGATGAGCAGGCCGCGGGTCTGGTAGGCCAAAAAGAACGCCACCGTCGCCAGAATGCAGCCGATGACGATGGAGGCGAGGGGATCGAGGGCAGGTGCCGAGAGCAGGCGCGATAAAAAGACGCCCAGGAACGCCACGATCACACCGGCGATGGCCGCGGTATCCTCGGCCAGCGGGATGTACAGACGCGGATCTTTGCTGCGTGTGACCGTCGTCCAGGTGGGAAAATCGCCGTAGCGCTTCTTCCACTTGTGCAGCGTGAACAGCAGCGACGATCCCTCCGAGACGAACGCCACGGCGAGCACCCCGTAGTTCCACCACACGCTGCCGCCCTCTTGGCTACTCGAGTGGTGGCCCAAAAGACGCGCGATGCCCTCCCAGATGGACAGCCCGCCGCCGAGGCCGAATAGGACGATGGCGACGATCAGGCTCCAGAAATACAGCTCCTGGCCGTAGCCGAAGGGGTGGTCTTCGTCGGCCTCTTTCTCGCTGCGCTTGCTGCCGAGCAGCAACAGCCCCTGGTTGCCGGTATCGGCGGTGGAGTGGACGGCCTCGGAGAGCATCGCCGAGGCGCCGGTGGCGAAAAAGGCGATGTACTTGGCCACCATGATGATGGCGTTGGCCGTCAGGGCGACGATCACCGTCGTGGTGGACTCACCGCCGGAGTTTTCGCCCTTTTTCTCGCTCAAATCTGCGCACCCGCTGAAGTCTGCTCCCCACCAAACATCAGGAGCGCGCAAACCGAGTCAAGGTGCGCTCGTGCCGCCCATCGGCGGCACCTCCACGCGCGGCGGGAACACGGTGTCCTGGTAGGTCTCTTCGATCTGGCGCTCGCGCACCTCCAGGCCCAGCGCGGCCGGGACGTCTTTGGGAAGCGCGCGCTCCTTGCCCTCGGCGGCCTTGGGCTTGGCCTCGACGTAATTCGCCCCGGTCAGCGGCGTCCACAGCTTGTTGGTAAAGATGCTCGTGGCCAGGTCGGCCACGCCCTTGAGCGAACCATTCTTGCTCGCCTCTTCGGGGCCGGCCTCGGCCGGGTAGGCAGCCCCGTCGAATTTGTGCGCCACCCAGCCCTTATCGGTCTTGTGCAGGGCGATGGTAAACGCCTGGGCCTGCTTGAAGCGAGGCACGGCCCACATCACCGCGCGGTCGAAGCCCCCGGAGGCGCCCTCGGCGCGGCCCAGGTAGATGGACAAGCCAGGGGCGACGTGCTTGTCGGGAAGCTCCTCGAAGAATCGAACCACCAATCCCTCGACGGGCTTTTTCTGGTCCAGCGAGACCACGTAGGTCACGTCCATGTGCTTGTCGCCGGGCCCCTGACGGCTGTCCAGCGCCTCCAGGAGCAGCGTGTCGGTGTGCTCTTGCTCGTCGGACAACCCCTCGCGGCGCGCGTAGTCGAGCACGGCCGACGCCCCCGCCCAGGCGTCCTCGATGAAGTCCTCGTCGCCGATCTGCCAGTAGTCGAAGGCGACGACCTGGTCGACGAAGCTCTTGGGCACCAGCCGCGTGTCCGGCTGCGCGGTCCAATCGCGCCACACCGCGTGCGCCGGCTGGTCGTCCAGGCCCATTAGCCCTCCCGTGCCATGCGACGCACCGTGGGAGGTCGAGCAGCCCGCGAGGGTGATGCAACCGGCGAAGATGAGCGATTTTGCGAGGTATTTCATATCGTCAATCGATTGGGTTCTGTTTACAGACAACCGCTTACTCGAAACTCCACCCCACCGCCAACAACGCCGTCTGGCGCGAATAGTCCAGGCTGACGCTTCCCTTCGACGGCTTGGCGTCGCTGAACTCCTCGAGATACATGCTCCAGCGCGCCTCCACCTCCCACTGTTCGCCGACCGGGCGCGCCACGGAGAGCACCACGACGTTGCGATTCTGCTCGTCGACGAAGAACAGCGCGTCCGGGGCGGATTGCTCGGGCGCGGCGGTGCGCTGCAGTTGCAGCTTCGACGACGCGTAGAACTTCTCGAACAGCGGGGTGGTCAGTGTCAACTCCAGACCGTGGCGCGTCAGGTTCTGCGAGCTACTCGTCGAGTCGTTGATCGACAGCACGTAGCTGGCGTCGACGAATAACGTACCCCGGTAGACCACCCCCAGGCGAAGCACGTGGAAGGTGTCGGCGCGCCCGCCGTCAAAGTCGCGCCGCGCCAGGCTATAGGATGCCTGCGCCGCCCACGCGTCGCCGAGATACCGGCGCACCAGCGCGTCGATCTGCGGGCCCTGACTGCCCAACGCGGGCACCGGCTTGTAGGCGAAATACCGCCAGCCCGCCAGCGCGCTCAGCCGCCACTTGCCCGGCCGCCACCCCAGCCCCAGGCGGGCGCCGCCGCGGTTGTAATCTAGCCTGGACAGCCGCTCGGTGCGGTCCTTGACGTCGGCGTCGAATAACAGCGCCAACCCCGCCCCCAGCCGCTGGCGGTAGCCGGCGACGACCTGGGTGAGCATGGTGTCGGCCTGCGACGAATGGGCGAAGAATTTGCCCCCGTGGCGCACCTTCAGGCTGGCCACGCCGTCGCGCCCGACGCGGTGGGTCGAGCTGAGCGAGGCAAAATAGCGCGCCAGCATGTCGGGCTTATCTTGAAGAAAAGCCAGGCGCGGGTCGTCGGAGTGCAGGCGCGGGTCGTCGGTCTGCAGGCGGAAGGGGTTGTCGTCGTACTCCATGCCCACGCGCACCGAGCCCTCCAGGCCGCCGGATGAATCGGGCCCGGATGAATCGGGCGAGGCGTGCTGTTGTGCCAAACACGGCGCGCTCAACGCCATGATCCACACGACGACCCCGGCGGCAAGTTGCGCAACTGGCACACGTTGCATAGGTTCGAGACGTCACCAACCAAGTTCAACGTAAGCGAAACTGAATGAAACCTTACCGAATTTTGTCGCTGCTTACACTGCTCGTCGCGCTGCCCCTTTTTACGGCCTGCTGCGCCAAGAATATCCCGCCGCCCAAAAACGCCCTTAAGGACCCCGCCAAGCTGCACCAGGCGATCGACGCGCGCCTCTCCCAGGTCCAGGACGCCCGCTTCAAAGAGGTCGTGCTCGACTACTTCGGCAAGGGGAAACGCGTCAAAGTCCGCCAGCTCATCCTGGTCAAGCGCCCCGCCGAGCTGCGCGTGCAGACGCGGGTGCCCGGCAGCGACGAGATCATGAGCCTGCTGGTGACCGACGGCCAGACCTTCGCCATGCATAAGCGCGACACCAACGAGTACTTCACCGGCAAGCCCACGCCGCGAAATATCAACCGGCTTTTGCCGGTGGATCTGTCGGCCACCGACGTGGTGCGCGTGATGCTCGGCGCCGCCCCCTGGGACCGCTTCGCGCGCGGCCAGGGCGCCCCCAAACTTCGCTGGGACCGCCACACCGGCCGGTATAACTACTCGCGCACCATGCCTGGCGGCGGGCGCCTGCAGATGGAGGTACGCCCCACCGACTATGCCGTGGTGTCGGTGACCGAGAAGAACGCCAACGGTGATGCCACCTACGAGTACACCACCGACGATTGGAAGCGCCACGGCCCCATCGCTCTGCCCGACTACCGACGCTTCGTGTGGCCCGCCCGAGATCTTGACTTCTCGCTGGATGTCGGGGAGACTCAGGTCGACGCAAATCTGCAAGATGCCCTGTTTCAATTCCCCCCTCCCCCGGGTAGCAAAGTCATCCACGTAGAGGATGGCCATGCCATTCGGTAACGGAGCGTAGCCATGCGATGTGTTCGCCTCGGTGACCGAACGCGGACACTGCTCACCGACGCCAGATCGAGTCTGCGATGTCGATGATCGACGATTCAAAACTGGTCGAACAACTCGTGCGCAGCGACGCCATCCCCAAGCGGGAGTTGCGTCGGGCCCTCGACCTCGCCAAACAACTGGGAAAGTCGCTATACGAGACGTTGGTCGATCGCGAGATGATCGACGAGCGCACCCTCGTCAAGGCCGCCGGTAAGGTGCTCAATGTGCGCCCGGTCTGGCTGGGCGATCGCACCCCCGACGCCGACGTCACCGACCAGGTGCCCCGCTCGCTGGCGGTGCGCAACCGCGTCCTGCCGCTCAAGGTCGAAAAATCCGGCAGCACCAAACGCCTGGTGCTGGCCATGGTCGACCCGCTGGACGTGCTCGCCATGGACGAGATCGCCTCCCACGCCGGCGTCGACGTACGCCCGGTGCTGGCGAGCCCGGGCGACCTCAGGCGCGGCCTGGAGCGCGTATACGGCGCGCCCGTCGACAGCGACGACGACGCCCACCTCGACGTCCTCGAGCAGGCCGCCTCCGGCGAGGTCGACCTGCCCGGCGACGAGCTCGACAGCTTCGAGGTCGACGACGCCGATGGGCTGACCGACGACAGTTGGGCGGCCTTCTTCGAGGAAGCCCAGAACGTCGACTACGCCGAGGACAGCGCGGTGATCTCGCGCGATATGAAGGATCGCGCCATCTCCAGCGTGCTCGACGCCGTCGACCCGCCCGACAATAAAGACGCCGAGGACGAGGACAGCCTCAAATCGCTCGACGAGCCCCTCAGCCGTAGCCAGATCACCGGGGGCATCGAGCCCGACCTGGCCAAGTGGGAGCTCGACGCCGCCATCGACGGCGAAGAGAGCGAGACCTCCAACCGCGACTACGCCAAGATCGGCCAATTGTTCGTCTACTCCCCCGAAAAGGCGGTCTCCGAGGTCGAGGAAAGCGAAGCATCCTCGCCGGACAACGAGCACGACAAGGCCAAAGAACGCGACCAAAAGTCCAAGAAGGCCGACGAGCCCCCCAAAGCGCCGAAGTCGACTAGCGCGCCCGAAGAGACGGCCAAGGACGACGCCGACGACGATTCCGAGGCCGACGACGACGCCGGAAGCGGCACCTCGGCGCTGGGCTCGCTGGGAAGCGAGAAATCGGAAGCCGCCGCCATCATCATGCCGCGCAAGCGCAAGCGGCGCTCGTCGACCGGCGACAAGGACTCCGAGACGTCTCACACGTCGTCGGCCTCGTCAGCATCGTCGGCTTCGTCAGCCTCCGACGCCTCCGACGCCTCCGAGGAATCGCAAGAGTCCGAGGCCTCCGAGGCGGACGACGAGCTCGACGACACCGGCCACACCGCTTACGGCTTTGGACCCGCCTCACTGATGAACGAGGAGTCCGAAGAAGACGAACTCGACGACACCGGACACACCGCCTTTGGCTTCGGACCCGCCTCGCTACGAAGCGAGGAGTCCGAGGCCGACGCCCCCTCCGCCGCCGACGAGGCCTCCGCGCCGGAAGCCGACGGGTCGGCCGGCGAGGACGGAAGCGTCGAGGAGAGCTCCGACTCGGGCGGGATTCGCTCGACCGCCAAAAATCGGGCGGTGGTGCTCGACAAGGTGCGCGAGATGAACTCGGAGTCGGGCCTGCACGCCGCCTTTCTGGCGCGCATGACCGAGTTGGCCGACCTCGACGAACGCGCCCTCGCCCGCCTCGAAGACGCTTCCCCCGCCGAACTCATCTACGCGACCGTCCTCGCGCTCGTCACCGCCGACAAGCTCGACGCCCACGATCTGCTCGAATTTCTGAGCTCGTCGGGCTGAGCAGCAGTCTTTTAGTCGTCGCCGCCGCCGAAGTCCGGGCGGCGAAGGTCGACGGTGTCGGCGTGCGCCTCGGCCGCCAGCCGGGCGTTCATGATTCGGATCTGGGTGGCCGCGTGGCGCACCAGGTTGCTCAGAAGCTTGTTGCCCACCTCGAGCTCCCCGTTGGTCAGCTTGCGGAATTTGTCGGCGGGGATGACCAGCAGCAGTGACTCGCCGACGCTGGTCGCCGTCGCCGAGCGGGTGCGGTCGTCGGCAAACAGCGCGAGCTCGCCGAAGTGCTGGCCGGCGCGCAGCGTGGCCACCTCGGCGCCGTCGACCGTCAGAGCGATCTTGCCCTCCACGATCAGATACAGCGCCGCGCTGGGCTCGCCCTTGCGCAAGACGACCTCGCCCTCGGCGTAGGTGCGCTCGTAGACCGTGCGCAGCACCTTGATGAGTTCCAGCGTCGTGAGCCCCTCGAAAAGCTGGATTTGCTCCAAAAAGTTGATCTGGCGAATCGTATCGAGGTTTTGCGCCGGCAGCTCGCGCAAGGTGTCCTCGAGCTGCTGCAGCTCGACGATCACCACCGTGATGTTGTCGCGCCCGCCGCGCTGCTTGGCCTCGGCGACCAACGCCTCGGCGAGCGCCTGGCCGGAGTGCTCGATGGCAAACTCGAGGATGTCGCCGCCGCTCAGGTAGTCGGTCAGCCCGTCGGTGCACAGCACGAAGCGGTCGCCCGGGCGCACCCCCAAAAACAACGTGTCGGGGTCGACGTGCGGGCGCGCGCCCATGCTGCGGGTGAGCATATGCTCGAATTTCTTATTCTCGTCGGCCAGACGACGCACGCCGCTGCGTTCGTCGCGACGCAGCATCTCGGCATAGGTGTGGTCTTCGGTGATCCGAAAGATCTCTCCGTCGCGAACCAGATACACCCGGCTGTCGCCGACATGCCCCACGTAGGCGGCCTCGTCGCCCACGACCAACAGATCGGCCGTGGTCGCCATCCCGTGGCGCTCGTCGCGGCCGGCCTCGCGCTGGAAGATGTCGGTGTTGACCTGGCGCAGGTGGCGACGCAGCAGATCGAGCATGCGCTCGCGGTGCTCGGGGTTCTCGTGCGGATCGTCCTCATGAGCGGCCGCCTGCATATTGGCGGCCGCCTCTTTGGCCGCCACCGCCACCATCTTGCTGGCGACCTCGCCCTTGTCGCGCCCGCCGACACCGTCGGCCACCACGAACACGCCGTGGTCGGGGTCGCAGTAAAAATTGTCCTCGTTATTTTCGCGCACGTTGCCAAGGTCGCTCAACGCCCATGCTTGCAACTTCATATAAACGCTCTTTTGGTCCGGTTTGACTGCGCTTTGCTACGGAATTTCAAGTCTAGCTCAAATGTTGAACTGACGCATCACTGACCCGACCGCGCAGGCACGCCTTGACGCCGGCACGCCTCGAAATTACGGTCGTAGTCGGTGGGACCCATTTTTTAACAGGAGGCACAGCGATGATTTCGTTGACCGAAAAAGCGGCCAATCAGGCCGTCCACATGATGCGCGACAACGACATCGACCCCGAGAGCAGCTACGGGTTGCGCATCGGCGTCAAGGCCGGCGGCTGCTCGGGCATGAACTACGTGCTCGACATCGTCGACAGCCCCAGCGACAACGACCGCACCTTCAAGATGCACGGGGTCAACGTCTACTGCGATCCCAAGAGTTATCTGTACCTCAACGGCACCGAGATCGACTGGCAAGACGGCATGGTCGATAGCGGGTTCAAGTTCAGCAACCCCAACGCCAAGCGCTCCTGCGGTTGCGGTACGAGCTTCGCCGTGTGACGAAAACGGACACACGAAGCAGCAAAAAAGCCGGCCCGCAGGCCGGCTTTTTTGCTGGATGACCCAGCTTGATGGATGGCCCAGGGGCTCAGTGGCCGGCGGCGTGCGACAGCCCGGCCGCGCTCATCGCCGCGGCGAAGCCGCCGAAGACAAAGACGATGATCGCGATCGCCGCGCACGTGCCCACCACGCTCAAGATCAGGTGGGCCACGCACAGCCAGAAGCCCACCTGCGTGATGGACTTGCCCTTGGCCGGGCTCTTGCCCTGCTCGATATTCTTGAGCTCCATCCAGCCGATGATCGCGCCGACCACCGCGCCGATCAGCGGCACGAGAAACCAGGAGGCGATGCCCAGCGCCAGCGTGGCGTAGGCCATCCCCGAGGGCTGCTCGGCGCTATTCGAGCCCCCCGGCGGCTGCGACGGTGGCTGGTAGCCGGAGTTGACCCCCAACAACGGGCGCGTCAGGCGCGCGTGGAACAAATCGAGCGCGACGAATACGACGGTGATCAAACGTAGCATCAGAGCCCTCTCGTCAGTAGTGATACGGTGATGATAAACGAATAGACGATTAGTTTCGAGTCCGCTGGCGGCCCCGAACCCCTGGACCCCCGGACCCCCAATCTGCTATGACCCGTAGGGCCATACAAATTCCCACGCACAGCTAGAACCATGGCCAAAAAACGCAGTCTGTCAGGAATCAAGCCCACCGGATTTCCCCACCTGGGCAACTACCTGGGGATGATTCGTCCCGCCATCGATCTGCAGGACGACTACGAATCCTTTTATTTTGCCGCCGACTACCACGCGCTGACCACGGTGCACTCGCCGCACAAGCTGCGCGAATCGGTCTACGAACTGACCTCCTATTTTCTGGCCTTCGGCCTCGACCCGCAGAAGTCGGCGTTCTTTCGCCAGTCGGACGTGCCCGAGGTCGCCGAGCTGACCTGGATCCTCAGTTGCGTCACCCATATGGGCTTGCTCGAGCGCGCCCACGCCTACAAGGCTGCCAAAGATGAGGGCCGCGAAAAGGAAATCAACCACGGCATCTTCAGCTACCCGGTGCTCATGGCTGCCGACATCCTCATCTACGACTCCGACGTGGTGCCGGTGGGCCAGGACCAGATCCAGCACGTGGAGATGACGCGCGACATGGCCCAGAAGTTCAACAGCGCCTTCGGCGCCGAGTACCTGAAGCTGCCCGAGGCGAAGGTGCGCAAAGAGGTCGCCGTGGTGCCCGGCACCGACGGCCAAAAGATGTCCAAGTCGTACAACAACCTCATCGAGCCGCTGCTTCCGCCCAAAAAGTTGCGCAAGCAGTGCATGTCCATCGAGACCGACTCCACGCCACTCGAGGATCCCAAAGATCCGGACACCTGCAACGTGTTCACGCTGTACAAGCTGTTCGCCACCGACGACGAGGTCGAGCAGATGCGCCACAACTACGAGGCCGGCGGCTACGGCTACGGCCACGCCAAGCAGGCGCTGTTCGAAAAACTCGACGCCTACTTCGGGCCCTACCGCGAGAAGTACCAGAAGCTGCGCGCCGATGAGGAGTACCTCGAAGAGGTCCTCGCCCACGGTGCGGCCATGGTGCGCCCGGTGGTCGAAGAGGTCATAGACCGCGTGCGCAGCGCCACCGGCCTGGGCCGCCCGTAGCTCGCGCCTGGAGTCTCGGTGAAGCGACCAGCGCACCACACACTGCGCGCCATGGCGGCCTGGGCGGCGTTGTGGCTGGTGATCGGCTCGGCGGCATCGGCGCGGGCCCAATCGACGGACCCGCGCCTGCGCGCCCACATCTCCTTTCTGGCCGCCCAGGCCCTCGCCGGCCGGGGAAATGGCAGCGACGGCGCGCGCAAGGCCCGCGATTATATCGTCTCGCAGATGCGCGCGATCGGGCTGAAGCCGGCGGGCGCCAAAGGGTACCTTACCGGGCTGCCGGCCGTCGTCCACTCCCAACTCTCCCGCAGCGTCTCGCTGCAAATCGGCAAACACGTGCTCGCCGAAGGGGTGGAGTTCGCGCCCACCTGCTTCAGCGACAGCGGCGCGTTCGACGCCGATGCGGTCTTTGTGGGCTATGGACTGTCCGCCCCCTCCCAGGGCTATGACGACTACGCCGGCACCAACGTGCGCGGCAAGGTCGTCGTCGCCCTGACCGGCGCGCCCAGCGCCCACGTCCAATCGCTCGAAGCCGGTACGCGCGCGTACCTGATGTCGGCGCGCTCCAAGGCGGCCGTCGCCCTCGCTCACGGCGCCCGCGCGCTACTGCTGGTCAACGACCCGCGCAGCCACGGCGCGCGCCCCGACCAGCGCCCGGACACCCTGCCGCGCCTGCGTCCGGACTTCGCTCTAAAGGGCTTAAGCGTCGCCCGGCTGACTGAACGCGCCGGCGCGCGCGTGCTCGCCGACGCCAGCGTCGACCTCGCCGAGGTCCAGCGACAGATCGACCGGTCGGACAAACCCCTCAGCCGGGCGCTCGAGCTTCGCGTCCAGGGCGATCTCTCCTTGGAGCGCCGCCGCGCCACCATCGACAACGTCGTCGGCATGATCCCAGGCACCGACCACGCACCCTCCCAGCCGATCATCGTCACCGCCCACTACGACGGGCTGGGCTTCGGCGAGGCCGGCAGCCTCAGCAAACACCTGCCCGCGCTGCACCCCGGCGCCGACGACAACGCCTCCGGGGTGGCCGTCCTCCTCGAGCTCGCCCGCGCCCTCGCCCACCGCCCGCCGGCGCACCACCCGCCGCTGATCTTCGCCACCCCCGCCGGTGAAGAGCTCGGCCTGCGCGGCTCGCGGCGCATGGCCACTCGCATGGCCGACGCATACGGCGGCGGCACGGTGATCAACTTCGACATGCTCGGCCGCCTGCGCGACCAACGCCTGCACGTGGCCCTGGCCTCGCCGTCGCTTCGCGGCGTCCTCGACGCCACCGCGCCCCGCGGCCTGCACATCGTCCTCGAAGGGCGCCAGGCCCGCCACACCGACTATCTTTCGTTTTACGATCTCGGATTTCGCGCGCTCAACATCACCACCGGCCACCACGTCGACTACCACATGCCCGGCGACACCATCGACAAGATCAATTGGAAGGGTTTGGACGCCGTGCGCGCCTACATCGAGGCGCTGCTGCGCCGCTTGGCGACGCACACCGGCTGACAGGCGGGCTCACTTGCACACGGGCACGTCGAAGGTGCCGTTGATCGAGCTGGTCGCGCCGTTGGCGTTGATCGAGCCCTGCAGCCGGCTGTTTCCGGCGGTATCGGTGGCCAAGGTCACGTCGAACACCCCGCTGTCGGCGGCCTCCTGGTCGAGGACCTGATTGGCGTTGCTGCTAAAGGTGACGTTGTCGGCGGCGTTGTAGCTTCCCGAGCCGCTGACGTTGAACATGTCCACGCTCAAATAATCGCCCGCCGGGCTGGTCGTGCAGGTAAAATTGGGGTCGTCGGACAGAGTGATTACATACGTCCCGTTGGCCAACTCGGCCGAGCCGCTCGAGGCGCTGAACGGTTGGTCGAGCACGGTGCCGCTGACCGTGATATCCGAGCCGACCTGGTCGGCCTGGCAGGCGCTCACGAGCAACAAGGCGGCGGGAAGGATGGCGAACAGTTGTCGGTTCATGGTCGGCGGCAGCCTCGCGATGGAGTAGGGAACGGCCTGCAGTGTAGTTGGGTGGGCGGGGCGGTGCAATGCTTTCGGGGTGTGCCGCTGCTTTCCGCTGCTTCCGTGGGGTCCGCGGGAAGCAGTGGGCTCCCCTAAGTAACGCGCTCCTTGTGCGCATGCGCCCGAAATGGCACAATCCGCCTCCGGAACATTTTTTCCGACCATCCAACCAAAAACAGCTCGAGGCGATGCGCGTGTCCGAGTGGCCTGACAAATGGTTCGACCTTCCTCTGGCAGTCATCGACGTCGAAACGACGGGACTGGACAGCAGCACCGATCGCGTCATCGAGATCGGTATCATCCGCTTCGAGCGCGGTGAGGTCGTCGAAAGCTACGGCAAGTTGATCGATCCCGGGCGCGACGTGCCCGCCGAGGTCGTCGAGCTGACGGGCATCAAGCCCGAAGATCTCGAGGGCCAGCCGACC
The DNA here is from genome assembly GCA_963697525.1 of uncultured delta proteobacterium. Classification (GTDB taxonomy): domain Bacteria; phylum Myxococcota_A; class Bradymonadia; order Bradymonadales; family Bradymonadaceae; genus Bradymonas. The sequence goes on along the minus strand of OY969087.1, from coordinate 2,186,252 downwards.
TTTGCCGAGCTCGCCGACGAGATCCACCAGCGCCTGCAAGGCGTGGGCATCGTCGCCTACAACCTGAGCTTCGATAAGGGGTTTGTCACCGCCGAACTCGAGCGCTGCGGGCTCGCCTGGCCTGACGACGCGCCCACCCTCGACCCGCTGATCTTCGCGCGCCAATTCTACAAGAACCTGCGCCGCAAAAACCTGGGGACCATCGCCGACACTCTGGGCATTCCCCTGGAGGAGGCTCACCGGGCCACTCACGACGCCGAGGTCGCCGGCCACGTGCTGTACGCCTTCCGCGATCGGCTGCCCGACAACCTGCAAGACCTGCTGGTGCTGCAAGCCCAGTGGGAGGCCGCCCAGGCCCAGGAGATGAGTTGGCGGCGCGACGACTCCGGCGAATCCCTGGCCGACGCGCTGGGAGGCCAGACCATCGGCCTGGGGCCGGGTTATATCTACGGCGACGAGGCCGACCCGCTTCGCGCCCTTTACACCAGCGTGCCAGAGGCGCCCGACCGCGACTAGCGCTGCGCGACTTGCACCATCCCGTAACTGCAGAGCCTCGAGAACGATGATACAAATGGAATTTCTGAAATCGGGCTTCGCCCGACTGCGTGAGTTTTCGGTCTTCCTGCTGCTGGGCACTGCGGTTGCGCTACTCTGGGCTAACGTCAATCCCCACGCCTATCACGCCTTCGTCGAGGCGCCGCTGAACACCTGGTGGCAGGGCGGCCTGAAGGCAGCCACCGGGTGGATGGCGGCCCACGAGGGCGGCGGGGCGGCCGACGTGGTCAACTTCCACTTCGTGGTCAACGACCTGTTCATGGTCTTGTTCTTCGGCATGGCCTCCAAAGAGGTCTCCGAGAGCGTGCTTCCCGGGGGCGCGCTGTCCAGCTTCAACAAGGCCGCCATGCCCGCCCTGGCCACCGCCGGCGGCGTGCTCGGGCCCATCGTCGTCTTCTTCATCTATTACTTCGTCGTCATCCACAATCCCCAACACGTCTCCGACCTGGCCAACGCCGCCTGGGCGGTGCCCACGGCCACCGACATCGCCTATTGCTGGCTATTCGCCGGGCTGATCTTCGGGCGAGCCCACCCGGCGGTGAACTTCTTGCTGGTGTTGGCGGTGCTCGACGACCTCATCGGCATGATCATCATCGCGATTTACTACACCCCGCACGTGCACCTGGCCTGGTTGGGGCTGGTGTTGCTGGGGCTGGTCATCTGCGAGGTCATGCGGCGCATGGGGGTCAAGAGCTTCTGGCCCTACGTGCTCATCGGCGGGCCGTTGTGCTGGTTCGGATTGCATTGGACGGGAGTGCATGCTGCGCTGGCGCTGGTGCCGATCATGCCGTTCATGCCCCACGCCGAGCGCGACTCGGGCATCTTCAGCGACAACGAGGACCGCCACGACACCCTCAACGAGTTCGAGCACTTCTTCTCGCCCATCGTCGACGTGGGGCTGTTCACCTTCGGTTTGGTCAACGCCGGGGTGGCCCTCAACGCTCAGTCCTTTGGTGGCGCGGTCACCTGGATGATCTTTTTGGCCCTGCTCATCGGCAAGACCTGCGGGATCTTCACGTTCACCTTGATCGGCAAAAAACTGGGCCTCAAGCTGCCCGATCCCATCACCATGCCCCAGGTCGTGGTCATGGGCTGCGCGGCGGGCATCGGCTTTACGGTGGCGCTATTCGTGACCACCACCGCCTTGAACCTCGCCCCCATGCAGGGCTGGACCCACCTGCCGGCGCACGTGGGCGACATGCTCAAATTGGGCGCGCTTCTAAGCTTCGGCGCCGGCCCCATCGCCTGGGTGCTCGCCAAGTTCACCGGCGTGCAGCGCATCACCGGCAAGGAGCCCGCCGAGGCCGGCCATTGAGCCACGAGCCGCTGACGGTCTCGGCCACCCTGGTGCGCCGCGAGACGTACGCCCCTGCCTGGGGCGTGCTCCTAAAGCCCGTCGAGCGACTCGTCTCGGTGCTGCCGGCGTATCGCGACTCCAAGCAAGGGCGGCGCAACGCCAACCAATTGCGCGTGGGGCTGTTGGTGGCGGGCATGGCCGTCATGCTCTTTGGCGCCATCCTGCCGTGGATTTTGGTGGGCGCGCTGGTCATGATCGCCGCCCTGGTCCTGCCCCTCTCCGAGATTACCAAGAGCGCCTGGCGCTCCCGGCTTTACCGGCTGCGCACCCGACGCGAGCGCGACGCCCGCACGCCCGGCGAGCTCGCCTACGACGGCAAGCGGCTCATCCTGCGCCAATCCGACGACACCGGCTTCAAGAAACTGCGCCGCGTGCTCGTCGATCGCGGCCAACACACCGTCGAGCTTCGCCGCCGCGACCACCAGCGCTGCCTGGGCGTGCGCCCGGCGTCGGCGCGCAAGGCCGAGTCCATCTGGATCTGCGCCACCGCCGCGCCCGACAGCGAGCAAGTCGACGAGATCGTCCAAGAAATCGGCGAGGACGACGTTGACATCTGGGCCCATGTTGCGCCAAATGATTGGGAGACGATCTACGATCTACTGAACGGATGATCCGCCACCCGTGACCCACACCATTGACGACATCCTGGGGCCCGACGGGCTGCTCAGCCGCGTGCACGACAAATACGAGTACCGCGAGCAGCAGATCGAGATGGCCCGCGCCGTCGACCGCTCGCTGAGCGAGCGCCGCCCGCTCATCGTCGAGGCCGCCACCGGCACCGGCAAGACCCTGGCCTACCTGGTGCCCGCGCTGTTGTCGCGCAAACGCGTGGTCGTCAGCACCGGCACCAAAGCCTTGCAGGGCCAGCTCTTCCACAAGGACCTGCCCTTCCTGCAGCGCCACTGGCACCGCCCTTTCGAGATGGTCCAGCTCAAGGGCCGGCGCAACTACCTATGCCTGCAGCGCTACGAGGAGATGCGCCAGCGCCCCCGCTTCCGCAGTCGCGACGACGCCAAATATTGGCCGCGCATCATGGAGTGGATGCCCACCACCGAGACCGGCGACCGCGCCGAGATCGAGGGGCTTCCCGACGACTACCCGGCGTGGAACGACCTGTCGGTGGGCACCGAGCAGTGCCTGGGCCAAAAATGCCCCCACTTCGACGACTGCTTCGTCTTCGGAGCGCGCGAGCGCGCCCAGAAGGCCGACATCGTGGTGGTCAATCATCACCTCTTCTTTGCCGACCTCGCCCTTCGCGACATCGGCTTCGGGGCGATCTTGCCGGAGTACGACGCGGTGATCTTCGACGAGGCCCACCACCTCGAGGACGTGGCCACGTCGTATTTCGGGCTGCAGGTCTCCAACTATCGCTTCAAGGAGCTCATCGGCGACATTCGGCGCATGCTCGACGAGGAGGACGCCGACTCGGTCGAGGTCGACGAGGCTATCGACACCTTGTCGACGACCTACACCGAGTTCTTCTCGTTCGTCTCCTTCGGGCTGTACGACGGGCGCTACGCCCTCGAAAGGGTCGTCGAGGGCTCGCAGGCCGAGCGCGTCCGCGAGAGTCGGCGCGACCTGGAGCGCGCCCTCGAAGACCTGCATCACGCCGTCGCCGCGGTCAGCGAGCTCGGCGAGGCCGGCCAGCGCCTCGCCGACCGGTGCACCGAGGTGCGCCTCGATCTGGCCACGATCTTGTCGATGCAGCGCAGCGAATTTGCCTACCTGGTCGAAAAACGCGACAAGGGCATCTTCTTGCAAGCCGCTCCCATCAATTTGTCGAACCTGCTGCGCACCAAGCTGTTGGACACCCACGACTCGCTGGTGTTCACCTCGGCGACGCTGGCGACGGGCGGCACCCTCGACTTTTTCAAAAAACGCCTGGGCATGACCGGCGAGGAGCGCGCCGAGTTGGACGTCGACGAGCTCGTCCTCGACCCGGTGTTCGACTACGAGAGCCAATGCGCGCTGTACATCCCCAAGAAGCTGCCCGCGCCCAACTCCGACGACTTCGCCGACAATGTCGCCCTCATCGTCGAATACCTGGCCAACGTGACCGAGGGGCGCGCGTTCGTGCTCTTTACGAGCTACTCGAATATGAACGCCGTCTACGATCTGGTGGCCCACAAGCTCGACTACCCGGTGCTCAAGCAGGGCGACGCCCCAAAATCCGAGCTGCTGGAGACATTTCGCGCCGACACCCACTCGGTGCTCTTCGCCACCAGCTCATTCTGGGAGGGCGTGGACGTCGAGGGCGAGGCGCTCAGCCTGGTCATCATCGACAAGCTGCCGTTCGCCAACCCCTCCGACCCGCTGACACGCGCGCGCCTCGACGACATCGACGCGCGCGGCGGCAACTCCTTTCGCGACCTGTCCATGCCCGCCGCCGCGCTGTCTCTCAAGCAGGGCTTTGGCCGGCTGATCCGCTCGCGCAGCGACACCGGCATCGTGGCCATCTTGGACTCACGGATCGCCAATAAGCGCTACGGCAGCTACTTCCTCGACTCGCTGCCGCCCGCCCCGCTGGCGTGGACCGCCCCGGCGGTCAAACGCTGGTGGTTGGGTAAAATGTCCGAATAGCCCGCCAAATCGACGCCAGGCACGGCGTCGCTCCAGAAGCACTCCGCGCTTATTTCTTCTTTCCCCCGCGCGCCTTCTTGAGGCGCTCGCCCAGGCGCACGTCCAGATAGGCGCGCAGAAAATCGGGCTCCTTCAACAGCGAGCACGCCACCAACTCGATCCACAGGGGTTGGCCGGCGTCGTGGGCCATCGTGGAGGGGAAGACCTCGCGCGGCCAGATGATATTGGTCGACCCGGGCACGTACAGAAGCGTGTCCTTGTCGATGGTGTTGATGATCTTCATATCCTTGCCGCCGCGCCCGTAAAACGCCCCCACGTCGCTGACGGCCAGGCAGCCGTTGGGGCTGACTTTGAGCAGGGCGTGGGAGTGGTCGGTGACCACCGTGTGACGCGAGACGACCTTGCCGTCGGCATCGGTGACGACCACCTTGGATTGGCCGCCGACGTTTTCGACGGTGCGCGCATCCTGGGGCGGCACCTTGACGGCCTTGCGCCCATCGACGCTGACCTCGAAGGGCTTGTCGCCCATATTGAGCAGGTAGATCTTTCCCGAGCCGTACAGAATCTGGCGGTAGCCGAACCAGCCGGCGCCCGACAGATAGCCCACCGACCCGATGGCCGCCAGCCCGACCAGCGCGATGACCCCCACGATCAGGTAGGTGAGCTTGTTCTTTTTGCCAGGAATTTCGACTTCGACTTCGGACATCGTCTACACAGGGTGATGGGTCTGGTTAGCGCTTCGCGGCCCACCAGTGCCAACACGGCGGCCGCGCGCTTTTCATCCCCACCATAAGCCATCACCGCCGAATCGACCACGGTGCACATCGCTCGCGGCGCGCGCCCCGCGCCGTTTACTCGTCCTCTGGAAGATAGCCCGCCGTTGCATCGTTTTCGGCCTCGGGAAGGCCCGGCGGGTGTTGCTCCTTGCCCGTGGTCAGCACCACCACGCCCGCCGTCAAGATGAACGCGGGCTTGGAGATGAGGAAGAGCACCGCGATGTCGGTCGTCGACATCCGCATGAGCTGGTCGATGACGCCGAGATAACTCGCGCTATGCAGCAATGCTTCGAGATGTTCCATCTCTGATCGCCTGGCCTCGATGAGATGGTGAATGTGCGACGGGCGCACAAGCCCGGCTCGCGCGCCCCATGGATCTAAACTTTGACAGAAAGTGCCCCGGATTCAAATCGGAGTTGGTCCTTGGATTTCGACAATGTTATACGAACCCGGCGGCGCTGCTCCCACGCGCCGATCCCGCGGGAGTCTGCCGCCCATCAACCGACCCGAGACCGGCCGATACCGTGATTATTTCGCCCGCCAAACGTCTGCTCGTTCTCCTCGCGCTGCTCGCCTCGTCCAGCCTGGTGGGATGTCACCAGCCTGCCAAAGACAGCGGCGCCGCCACGCCGAGCGCTCCCCAGGCGCCGCCGCGCGCGGCGATGAACTTCGGCTACTATCACAGCCTCGACGGGGTGAAGCCCGGCGGCCCGATCACCGTGACCACTGCCAAGGGCGCCCAGATCGAGATCCAGCAGGCCCATATGGTCATCGCGGCCGTCGAGGTCCACCTATGTGAGCCCAAGACGGCGGCCAACGGCGTCAAGGAAGGCCTGCTCGAGCCCCTGGAAGACCTGCTGGTGCCGCCGGCCTATGCCCACGTGCCCAGCTCGGCAACCCGCCTGGGCATTCCGTTCGTCGAAGATCTGCTGAGCAAGGGCCGCGCGCGCATCGTCGGCGAGATCGCCCCGCCGCTGGCCAACTACTGTAAGCTGTACGCCATCGTCTCGCCGGCCGACCGCGACGTGCTCAACCAGAGCAGCACCCTGGACACCGGCGACATCGTCGGCAAGAGCATGCTGTTGAGCGGGCGCTGGCGGCCCGATAAGGACGCCCAATGGACGCCGTTCACCTCGTCGACCGACACCCGTGACGTCGTCGCGATCAAGGCCACCGACCCCAACACTGGTGCGAGCCCGCTGAAGCTCGAGCAGCCCGGCGACTCCAGAATGATGCTCATCGACAAGACGATCTCCCCGGCGCTGTTCAAAGGACTCACGCCCGAGCAGCTCGACGGCCCCGGGGCCGCCAAGCTGGTGCTCGGGCGGCTGGAAGCCGGCTTGCACATCCGCCAATTCAAGCACAAGAAAAACCCATGACGCATTTGCCCAAAGCCACCCCCGATTCCTTCGTCGGCATCGCCCCGGTCAACTGGGATCTCGACAACACCGAGTTGCTCGCCGAGACCCACGCCATGAACTGGCAGCAGGAGACCACCTGGCACGTCGAGCCGGTCGAAGATACCGACGACGAGCAGATCCTCGCGCACGGGACGATCACCTTCGACGATGGCGCCGAGGTGACGCTCATCGTCGAGGAGCCGCTTGCCGAGCTGCACACCCTGGCCGGCACCAGCAAAGAGGCCTACACGCCCGCCGAGGTAATCCAGCTCAAGGGACACACCGCCTCGTGGCGTTTCTCGGTCAAGGGCGGCTCCAAGCGCTCGCCGCGCGCCGCACGCCGCTTCGGGCGCATCGCCAGCACCCTGGTCGAAGCCGGCGCTGCCGGCATCTTCATGCCCGGCATCGTCACCCTGCATTCGCCGCGCTTCGTCAAGGTGGCCACCATGGATCTGCACCAGTCTCAGAACCTGGCCAACCTATGCGTACACGCCTGGCATGCGGACGACTGGATGATGACCCGTGGGCTGACCGCCTTCGGGCTGCCGGAGTTGGAGACACCCATCGACCAGGGGATGAACGCCGCGTACTTCCGGCTCATGGACGTCGCCGCGAGCATGATCGCCCAAAACCGCGCCTTCCCCGACGACTCCAAGCTGACCATCGGCCCCCACACCTTCAAGTTGGTCGACGGGCAAAACGGCCCCCGCGACGAGCAGGTGCCGTTCTCGGGCACCTTCGGCGTCCAGACCATCGAGTCCGCTTATTGAGCGGCTGTCGTCCATGCGCCACATCATTGTCGGGCTTGGCAAATCTACACAAATCGATCATTCTTGCAGCCACGTTGACTTTACTCGACATGTCCGCCAGTGAACACCCGCCGCGTCGACCATCCCATCGCTTCGCTGGGCCCGTTTGACCTGGTTTCTTTTCTGGGCAAGGGGGCCATGGGACAGGTGTGGCGGGCGGTCCACCGCGACCAGCAGATCCCCGCGGCCATCAAGGTCATCACCGAGCAGCGCGCCCGGCGCGAGCACTACCGGCGCCAATTCCACCAGGAGGTGCGCGCCGTCGCCGGGTTGAGCCATCCGGGCATCGTCAGCGTCTTCGACTACGGCACCGTCACCGACGAGGTCGAGCAGGGGACCTTTGGCGAGCTTCTGGCCGACAGCCCTTACCTGGCCATGGAGCTCTGCCCGCGCGGCTCGCTGGCCGACCTGCAGCGCCAGCTTGCCTGGAAAAACGTGCGCTCCATCCTGCTGTCGCTGCTCGACGCGCTCGCCCACGCCCACTCGCGCGGCGTCGTCCACCGCGACATCAAGCCCGCCAATATCCTGCTGGGCGACGACACCGGCTGGACCGGCGTCAAGCTCACTGACTTCGGGCTCGCGTTCGTCATCGGGCGCGACGACCAGCGCGCCTACGGCGCCAACGCCGCCTGCGGCACGCCCGCTTATATGTCGCCCGAGCAGTTGCAGGGCCAGTGGCGAGACGTCGGCGCCTGGACCGATTTGTACGCGCTGGGGTGTCTGGCCTACGAGATGGTCTGCGGCCACGCTCCCTTCGAGGGCCGCTCCATCGTCCAGATCGCCCAGAAGCATCTGCAGGCGCCTATCCCCGCCCTCGATGCGCGCATCGCAGTGCCCGAGGACTTCGAGGCGTGGGTGCGCCGGTTGATGCAGAAGAATCCCATGCACCGCTACCGCAACGCCGCCGACGCCGCCTGGGCGCTGTTTCTGATGGACGATCCCACCGTCGACGACGCACCGTCACCGGAGAACACCGCAGCGGCGCTGAAGTTCGACGCCGGCTCCAAGACGGTCATCCTCAAGGCCTTCGACGACATCATCAGCGCCTACGACTCCCGGCCGCGAAGCAGCACCGGCCCGGGGCTTCCCTACGTCAAGCCCAGCACCCAGCAAGCCGGCCCCGACGCTCGCGCCCTCGAGCCCTGCCAGCCGCCCGTGCCCCTCGAGTGGCACCACCTGGTCGGCCGGCGCCCCTCGATGCGCCTTCTGGGCGCAGGCCTGGGGCTGTACGGGCTTCGCCACATCCCCGTGGTGGGCCGCACCGACGAGCGCGACGTGCTGTGGCACAAGCTGTGCGAGGTCAACCAGATGCACCGGCCGCGCGCGGTGTTGCTTCGCGGCCCCGCCGGCACCGGCAAGAGCTGCCTGGCGGGCTGGCTCGCCGAGCGCGCTCACGAGACCGGCGCGGCCACCACCCTGCGCGCCTCCCACAGCCCCGGCCCCGCCGGCGGCGATGGCCTTGGGCGCATGCTGGCCAGCTATTTTCGCACCGATGGTCTCGATCGCGCCGAGATCCTCGCGCGCTTCGAGCAGCGCCTGCGCGCCCGCGGCGTCGACGACCCCTACGAGTGGCAGGCGCTCACCGAGATCGTCGCCCCGGCGAGCGATGAGGACATCGAGGCCGGCCAGCCCGAGATCCAATTTGCCCAGCGCTCCCAGCGCTACGCGGCGATCGCCCACGCGCTGTCGCACCTGGCCGCCGAGCGCCCGGTGGTCGTCCACCTCGACGACCTGCAGTGGTCGGCCGACGCGCTCGGGTTTCTTCGCTACTGCCTGGTCTCCGAGGCCACCCGCGAGCTGGCGGTGCTCTTCGTGGGCACCCTCCGCGACGAGGCGCTGGTCGACGAGCCGCTCGCCCAGCAAGAGCTCGACAAGCTCGCTGGCCACGACGGGCTCACCGAGATGAACGTCGCCCCGCTGTCGGACCACGAGCAGGCCGAGCTCATCGAGCGGCTGCTTTACCTGGAGCCGGCGCTGGCTCGAAAGCTCGCCGCGCGCACCGGCGGCAACCCGCTATTTGCCGTCCAACTGGTGGGCGACTGGGTCGACCGCGGCGTCCTGGAGGCCGCCGGCGAGGGCTTTGTTCTAAGCGACGGCGAAGATGCGCTCATCCCCGACGACATCTTCGCGGTGTGGACGAGCCGCCTGGACAAGGTCCTGGCCGACGCCGACGCGCAGGACCTCGAGGCGCTCGAGCTCGCCGCCGCCCTCGGCCAGGAGGTCGCCGAGCAGGGTTGGCGCGCCTGCTGTGACATCGCCGGCTACGACTGTCCGGCCCGGGCGGTCGATTTGCTCCTGGCCCACAGGCTCATCGAGGACGCGCCGTCGGGCTACCGCTTCGTGCATGGGATGCTGTGCGAGACCATCGAGCGGCGCGCCCGCGCCGCCGACCGGTGGTCGGACCACCACGCCACCTGCGCCACGATGCTCGTCGACAGATTCGGCGACGATCCGTCGGTCGCCGAGCGCCTCGGGCGCCACTGGATGCTCGCCGGCCGCTACGCCGACGCCATCGACCCGCTGCTCATCGCCGCGCGCGAGCACGGCAACGGCCGGGAGTTCGACGCCGCCCTCCTCACGCTCGACCTGCGCCTGGAGGCGCTCGACAAGATGGGCGCGGCGCCGGCAAGTAAGCCGCGCATCGAGAATATGCTCGACCGCGCACTCGCCCTCGGGCTGCGCGGCGACGTTCACGCCCGCGACATCGTCGACGAGGCCGTCGAGTTGGCCCTCGAACATGACGACGACCCCAGCCTGGCAGCCGCCGCGCTGGCCCGTCAGGGCACCATTTACTCGGCATTCGGCGACTACAATCACGCCATCGCAGCCCTCATGCGTGCCGCCGACCTGGTCGACAAAGACAGCGACCCCGACTTGTGGGCCCATTTTTGTTTGTCTCTCGGCTCGAACCTTATCCGGCGAGGAAGGATCGACGAGTCACGCACTCATCTGACGCGGGCGCTGGAGGTCTTCAACAAGGCGCCCGATAGCCCGCGCACCTATGCCTGGCTGTCCGACACCCATTACTCCCTCGGAATCGTCTTCTCACGAATGAACGATCCCGAACGGGCACGCGAGCATCTGGAGAGGGCCCTGGAGCACTACCGCCGAGCCGGTCATGCCCTGCCGAAGTTCGACGCGCTGGTCGTATTGGCCGATCTCATGCGCAGTCAGGGCGATCTGGACGAGGCCGTCTCGCTCTATCAGCGCGTCTATCGCGAGGCACGCAACTGCGATCCCATGCGTTCGGTCCTCGGACGCCTGAACCTCGGGCTCGTGCTGGTCCTGCAGTCGCGCTACCGCGAGGCGCGCGTGGAATTGCAGGCGGTTGGCAAGGCCTACGAGCGCGTCTCCCGGCGGGTGATGCTCGCCTACACCCGCTGCGTACTACTTCCCTGCCTGGCCTTCGATGAAGAGTGGTCAGCGATGAGGGAGGCGCTTGACTTCGTCCTGGAGGTGACCGAGGACACCGGTGTGTGCGACGCCGACCTGGCCGCGCCAGCCCAGCGCGCCGCCGAGATGTGCCTGGGCGCCGGCCAGCGCGAAGAGGCCATGCGGCTCCTCGATTTTGCGGCGTCTCAGTGGCAGAAAGTCGGCGAGCACGATCGCGCAGACCAGGCGCGCCAGAAGATCACGGTCGCGACGTCCTGACGCGCCCCGGCAGGTCAATAAAAGGTCAGCTCTTCTCGCGCTGATCGCCCTCCATATGGCTGATCACGTAGCCGCGCGCCGAGCCCGACTTCTCGGTATGCAGGACCTGCTGAGAGGTCAACTCCTGAGCGCCATTGAGTGTGGTGACCTCGGAATCGACCGCGGTGGAGTCACCCTCCAGAATGAAGCAACCCGGGCAACCACCGTCGGCGATGATGACGCCGTCGATGCCGTCGGTCACCCATCGGTCGAAGGTGTTGTCGACGAAGGCCTGCTTCTCCGTCGTGGTCAATCCGCTGGCAAATGCCGCCGAGTAAAAGGTTCGTTTGAAAGCCATACCGCATACCTCCTGGCCGGGATGCACATACGCATCCGCTGAAATAGATGAACGCCCCGACCAACACGGTCGGGTCCACGTGTGTCCCCCCCTCACCGCTGTTTTCGGAAGGAGCGAGGAAGGCGCCTAAAAAACTGCATATCGACATTGAAATGCAGCAATATTAGTGCTTCTTTTATAATAAGAGGCGCGAGGGATCATTTCAAGGAAAGGTGCGATTTCTGGAGATCATCGCACGTCGGCCAGCGTACCGTGGGGAAGAGAGATGGTGTCGGAGACGTCGGCGCCGACGCGGAAGGCGGCGAGCAGGATGTCGCTGGTCTTGCACCAACCGATGTTGCCGTTGTGATCGATGGCGATGGCGCCCAGGTTGAAGCCGCGCTCGTCGCACTCCTTCATCGAGCGCTCCATCGCCTGGTGCAGGCTCATCCCGTCGGCCACACGCACGCAGATCCGCGCGCTGAGACAGGCGTCGATGATATGCTCGCCGATCCCCGTGGCGCTCACCGCACAATGCTTGTCGGCGTAATTTCCCGCCGGGGTCGCCGAATCGCTCACGCGCCCAATGCGCTCGAAGCCCCGGCCTCCGGTCGAGGTGCCCGCGCACAGCCGACCTTGCTGGTCGAAGGCGACCACGCCGATGGTGCCCTTGCTGCGATCATCCTCGGGGCCGTGATCATCCTCGGGGCCGCGATCATCCTCGGCCACCACATGAACGGCCTCGCGAGCAAAGCCGCGCTCGCGCTCGCCAATCCAGCGCCGAAAACGGCGCTCGACCACCGGGTCGTGCAGCGGCACGCCCAGCTCGCGCATCAACTCGGTGGCCCCGGAGTCGGCGAGCACTCGGTCGCGCCCGTCCTGCAGGAAGTCGGCCAGCTCGATGGGATGGGCCAGGCGCATCGCGTTGATCACCCCGCTGAAGCTCTGGCGCTCGCCGTCCATCAGGGACGCGCTCATGCGCACCTGGCCGTCGGACTGGATCGCCGAGCCGGTGCCGGCGTTGAAGGTGGGATCGTCTTCCAGGCGTCGACAGCCCTCGACCACCGCCTCGCGCGCCGTCGCGCCGCCTTCGAGCATCTCGTAGACTGGATTGAGCACCGCCACCAACGCCCGGCGGATGCGCTCGCCGCGTGACGGATCTTCGAGGGCGCTGCCGGCGCCTCCGTGGATGATGAGGCGGGGTGTGTGGGTCATGGTCTATCCATCGCTGGGTTTGCCGAACCGGCTCCTGCTCCCAAATTACCTTAGAAGTTAAACCGGCCCGACGAAACCACCATGGAATTACTCGACCAAACCGACGAACCCGTCACCGCCGCCCCGCCGGTCACCCAGACCGACGCCGAGGAGCTCGACGAAGAAGACCGCGAGCTCGACTGCGCCGCCTGCGGCCACCCCATCACCCACACCAAGCACCGCACCAGCGTCGGCGGCCTGTTCCAGCACACCTGCGTCAACCCCGCCGGCATTCTCTTCGAGATCGGCTGCTTCACCGAAGCCCAGGGCTGCCGCCACCTCGGCCCCGAGTCCGACGACTTCACCTGGTTCGACGGCTACACCTGGCAGGTCGCCGTCTGCCAGAGCTGCCGCGCCCACCTGGGCTGGCGCTTCTGGTCGGCCGACAACGAGTTTTGGGGGCTCATCCTCAACCGCCTCGCCTAAAGTTTGTAGTACTTTGCGCCTCTGCGCCTTTGCGGTGGATACGCTGTTCGGCGCATGTCGTTCCTAACGAATCGGCACCACCCGGCTGGCGTTGCGGAAGTAGACCGAAAAGCCCCGAAACCGCGGCAACACCGCCGCGTTGGGATCTTTGGCCTTTCGGGCCTTCTTGTTGGCCGGCTCCAGGATGACCTTGCGCGCCTGCGGTTGGACCCGGCAGACGTACTCGCAGCCCATATGCTCCCACATGCGGGGGAAATCGTCGGCGTAGCGTTCGATCTCGTAGCGGGGAACGCCGAGCTCGTCGACGAGGTCGGGTCGCAGGTCGTCGGGTTCGAGCAGGGCGAGCTCGTCGCAGGTCGACAGCCCCAGCGTGGCCAGCCGGTTCACCAAAAAGAGCCGCGCACCGGGCGGGTCGGTCGCCTCCCACATGCGCTCCTCCTCGGGCCAGGCGGCCAGCACGCCCCACAGATGCAGATCGTCGCGCACGGCGTCGGCCGCGCCCTTGAAGAGACGTCCCGCCAGGGTCAGACCGGCGACGGCCTCGCATAGCTCGACGCCGGTCAGCCGCTCCTGGCGCGACGAGATCGTGACGCCTCCGAGTTCGCGCTCGACACGCGCCACGACCCGCGGTGAGCGCCCGCCGTAAAGCTCGACCTCGCCGATGGTCTCGTCGCCCAATCCGGCGTCGGCGAGCTGGTCGTAGGTACACGGGAGCACCATCCGTCCGGTGCCGCGCACGCCCGTGCCACCGTCGCCGATCCAAAAATGGTCGAGCACCAACCCGGCCTGCGGGTAGTCGGGCTCGTCTTCATGCTGCAGGCGCGGCGGCTGGTACGGCCACACGCTCAGCTCGACCTGCCCGTTGGCCCACGGCTCGCTTCGGCCGGGTCGGGGCTTGCCGCCGTGGCGGCGCTTCTTAGCGCGGTCGCGCAGCACGAACGCCGTCTCTGGAACACGCTTGAGCAAGTACGCGGCGAACGCCGCCGTGGGGGGATACTGCGTGCGGTCGTCGGTGGGATCGGCCACCGGCGCCTCGGCGAGTTCGCGCAGACTGCGCGCGACCTGGCGGGTCTCTTCGAGCGCGGCGCCGTGTAGGGCGTGCCGGCGAGGATGGCCGCGGCGAAGCATGGCGATCTCGACGTAGACCTCGTTGTCCAGCCCCTTGCATAACTCGGCGCGCGCCTGGCGCACGTCCTGGCCGCCGGCCGATAGCTGCAACGAGCGCCCGCGCTGCAACAGCGCCACCAGATCGCAGGCCAGTCCGGCGAAGTCGCCGCTGGCACCGATGAGCATACGCGCGTCGTGGCCGTCGACGGGAAGCTCGGCGAGCCGGCGGCCCTTGTCGGTCAGGCGCGCGTCGTGGTCGAACGCGCCCACGCCGATCAGGCGCTCGCGGGCGCCGTCGACGGCGAATTCGGGCGGCTCGGTCACCCACGGCGCGCGATCGAGTTCCTCGCCGTCCAGGCCGCACACCGCCGCGTGCAGCAGCACGTCGTCGAGCTCGATGCGCTCGATCTCCGGGGAGGTCACCGACGGCGGGCGAAACCGCTCGCTCCACAGCCGGATGCACCGCCCGGGGCGCACACGCCCGGCGCGCCCGGCGCGCTGGTCCATCGAGTCCTGCGCGATCGCGACCAGCGCCAGCGCCGAGCGCCCGCCGCGATGGATGCGCATGCGGGCGAGCCCGCTGTCGATGACGGTGGTCACCCCCGGCAGGGTCACCGACGTCTCGGCGACGTTGGTTGATAGGTATACCCGCCGCTTGTCGGCCGACGACGCCAGCGCCTGCTTCATCTGGTCGGGAGGAAGCCCGCCGTGGACCGCCACGGCCTCGGCGCCGCGCGTCTCGACCACGTTGCCGAGCGCGCGCTGGCAGTCGGCGATCTCGCCTTTGCCGGGCAAGAAAACGAGCACGTCGCCGTCGGGATCGGCGTCGAGGGCACGGCGCACGGCTTGGGCGACGCGCGCGTCCAGGTCGCGACCCGACGGCGCTTTGGGTTCGGACGTGTGGCCGATGTCCACGGGAAACGTGCGCCCGCTGGCCTCGATCACGTAGGCGTCGAGGGTGCGGGTGAGCTTGTGGACGTCCAGGGTCGCCGACGTGATCGCCAGCGGGATGTTCCGGCCGGCGCGGCGCCGGGCACGCAGCACCGCCAAGACCAGGTCCACCTGCCAACTGCGCTCGTGAAACTCGTCGATGAGCACGCCCGCAAAGGGCCAATCAGCAGACGATCCCAGCATGCGCAGGGCCACGCCGGTGGTCGCAAACACCACCCGCGTGTGGTCGCTTGTGCGCTCGTCAAAGCGCACCGCGTAGCCGATCGAGCGGCCCACCGGCTCGCCGCGCTGCTCGCTGAGCCAGCCGGCCAGCGACCGGCAGGCGACCCGCCGGGGCTCGACCACCAGGATCGGCCCGTCGAGCGCGTCGGCCATCCACAGCGGGATGCGCGTGGACTTGCCCGAGCCGGTGGGCGCGGTGATCACCACCGGGCGTGCGGCGCTCAGCGCCTCGACAAACTCCCCGTGAACGGCATCGACCGGCAATCCTGACACGTGCTTATCGCCTGACTTCGAACGTCTGAACGTCTCCCTGCGGCTCCAGCCAGTCCACGTCGATGGTGTCCACGCGGGCGGCCCTGGGCCCCTCGTGCGCCCACTCGACGACCTCCTCGACATCCTCAGCCGGCCCCTCGAGCACCGCCTCGACGGTGCCGTCGGGCATATTCTTGACCCAGCCGGCCAGCCCCCGGGCGCGCGCCTGTTCGCGGGTCGACGCTCGGAAAAATACCCCCTGGACTTTGCCGGCAATCCTGATCTGTGCGCGTTTTCGCTCGACGATCATCGTCCACCTCCCGTGGAATCCTGGCAATTTGGCTCTGCATCCAACACGTCGTGATAGTTCCAAAACATCTGAAACGGCGTCAGCGCCGCCGCGCTCGACCCGTTCGGTCCAGCGCAGCAGGGCCTTGCGGGTGACGATGGCCGCGCGGTGGTCGGCGAAGGCGCGTCGACTGGCCTCGAGGGTGTGCCCCGACGCCAAAAGACCGTCCTGGAGCGTGCGTCGCTCCTCGGCAAACACCGCCTGCAGCCGCTGGTAGTCGCGCAGCGCGAGGCGGTGGAGCCGCTCGTGGCGCCAGAACAAGCTGTCGGCGTCGTAGCCGGCGCCGGGCTCGGGGCCCGGCGGCAGCGCCCCCTGGCCAAGCACCACCGGCTTGAACACACTCAAACACGGCGACGACGTGCCTGTAAACCAGTGCTCATTTTCCGTGGAGTCAAGCCGACACACCCTCGGCCCCGACGGTCAACGCGTTGGACACGGTGTACACCCCCCGGACGGGTTGACCTTGTCATCGCCGCGCACGTGAGCATGCTCACAATGCTCACAGCCACCACACTCCTGAATCTACGGAGGCCACCATGGCCACTTTCGAAGGCGTCGTTCACTTTCAAGGAAACCCCCTTACGCTGGAGGGCAACCTCGTCGAGCCCAATAAGCGCGCGCCCAACTTCCGGGTCAAACGCAGCATACAGGAGACCGTCGAATTCGACGACCGCCGCGGCGACAAGGTCTTCTTGCTGACCTCGGCGCTGTCGATCGACACCAACGTGTGTGCCACGCAACTCCAGGAGTTCGACGAGCGCGCCAAGAGTCTCAACGACGCCAATATCGAGATCTGGTACATCACCCGCGACCTGCCCTTTGCCCTGCAGCGCTTCGCCGACCAACACGACATCCAGCGGGTCAACTTCCTGTCCGACTATCAGTTTCGCGAGTTCGGCGACAACTACGGGCTGACCATCGCCGAGTTCGATCTGCTGGCGCGCGCCGCGCTGGTCGTCGACCGCCGCGGCAACGTCGTCTACAAGGAAATCGTCAGCGAGGCGACCAACGAGCCCGACTACAACGCGGTCATCAACGCCGCCAAGAGCGCCTCGCAAAATCAATAAGCCGTCATTCCAACCGGCGCGTCATTTTGCTATCATCTGCCCACCATTTCGAAACCGGGCCCAGGATGATAGCAAAATGACAAGCCACCCTCGTCTCCTCTGTGTGCTCTTCGCTACCCTGCTCACCGCGACCACCACGGCCTGCGGCTCCCAGCAGAGCTCGAACGCCAGCAACAACGGAGGTACGACCAACGCCGGCGGCGACGTCGGCGGCGGCTCGACTCCGGACGCTGCCGGCAGCGACGCCGGCGCCGACGCCGGCCAACAGGTCACCTACTACCAGGACATCAAGCCCATCCTCGATGGACGCTGCACCAAATGCCACGTCGACGGTGGCATCGGCGGCTTTGCCCTGAATACCTACGAGGCGGCCAAGGCCATGAGCGCGAGTATCCGCCAGCAGGTAGGCACCCGCCTGATGCCGCCGTGGCTTGCCGGCAAGCAATGCGCCGACTACCAGCACAATGAGTCGCTGAGCGAGGCGCAGATCGCGCTGGTCAAAAGCTGGGTCGACCAGGGCACCCCCGAGGGCGACCCGAACAACCCCGGCCAGGCCCTTGCGCCGGTCGGCGGCGGGCTGTCGCGGGTCGATCGCACGGTCAAGATGCCCGAGGCATACACCCCACAGGTGCGCCCCGACGACTACCGCTGCTTCCCCATTCCCTGGCCGGAGGACACCGCCAAATACGTCACCGGCCTGGGCGTCGAGCCCGACCAACCCCAGATCGTCCACCACGTCATCGCCTACCTGGCCAGCCCCGGCTTGAAGGACGCCATCGACCAGAAGGACGCCGCCGACGACGGCCCGGGTTATACCTGCTTTGGCGGCCCCGGCGTGGGCACCCAGAGCCCCACCGACCCCAACTCGGTGACCTGGTTGGGCGTGTGGGCACCGGGGGGCACCGGCCACGACTTCCCCGCAGGCACGGGCATCAAGGTCGAGCCGGGCTCGACGGTCATCCTGCAGGTCCACTACAACACCCTGTACGCCGACCCGGTGCCCGACCAATCCTCGTTCACCGTCAAACTCGACGACCAGGTCGCCCATCCCGCCTTCTTCGTGCCCTACACCAACCCGGCGTGGCTGCGCGGCGACAATATGCTCATCCCCGCGGGCACCGCCGACACCACCCACACGTTCACGTTCGACATCGGCTCGATGCTGCACCGCGACCTGGTCATCCGCGACGTCGGCTTCCACATGCACACCCTCGGCGACACCGGCCGGCTGTGGATCGAGCGCGCCGACGGCACCGAGGACTGCCTGCTGGACATCCCCCGCTGGAACTTCGACTGGCAGTTTATGTACCGGCTGCAGACCCCCACCGTGCTCCACCCCGGCGACAAGCTGGGCATCGAGTGCCAGTGGGACAATACCGCCGACAACCAGCCGGTCGTCGACGGCCAACAGCTCCCCCCGCGCGACGTCGCCTGGGGCGATGGCACCACCGACGAGATGTGTCTGGGACTGTTCTACGTGACGCTGGATTGATCCCGCGACATCACCGCGAGCACAACAATGAACGGCTAAAGGCACAAAGCGAACAGCATTTCTCACCGCAAAGCCGCAGAGGCGCAAAGAAGGAAGCTTTCAGTGAGTTTCCTTTGCGACTTTGCGGCTTTGCGGTGAAAACGCCGTTCGCTGTTGTTGCGGTGCTCCCTCTGTGAGGAAACCTACCTCACGCCTGGCCGGCCAGGCACGCCGCGATATAGCTGGCGAACAAGGGATGGGCCTCGGTCGGCCGGCTCTTGAACTCCGGGTGGAATTGGCAGCCGACAAACCAGGGGTGCTCGGGCAGCTCGATCATCTCGACGAGGACCTCGTCGGGCGAGGTGCCGCCGATGACCATGCCGTCGGCTTCCAGGCGCTCGCGGAAGGCGTTGTTGACCTCGAAGCGGTGGCGATGGCGCTCGCTGATCTGGTCGGTGCCGTAGATCTCGGCGGCGCGCGAGCCCTCCTTGAGCTTGCAGGGATAGGCGCCCAGGCGCATCGTGCCCCCCTTGTCGACGACGTCCTCTTGCTCGGCCATCAGGGCGATGACCGCATGCTCGGTGTCCTCGTCGAACTCGAAGCTGTTGGCGTCGTCCATGCCGCACACGTCGCGGGCGTACTCGACCACGGCCAACTGCATGCCCAGGCAGATGCCGAAAAACGGCACCTTGTTCTCGCGGGCGTACCGAATCGCCTGGATCTTGCCCTCGGTGCCGCGCTCGCCGAAGCCGCCGGGCACGAGCACGCCGTCGCAGCCCTCCAGGAGATCCTCGGCGCCTTGTTTTTCGACCTTCTCGGAGTCGATGAAGCGAAGCTTGACCTTGGTCTCGTTGGCGATGCCGGCGTGGAACAGCGCCTCGTTGAGCGACTTGTAGGCGTCGGTCAGGTCGACGTATTTGCCCACGATGCCGATCTCGACGTCGTGCTTGGGGTTTTGGATACGCCCGACCACCCGGCGCCACTCGCTCAGGTCGGTGGCACGCGACCAGATATTGAGCGCGTCACCCAGCTCATGGTCGATGCCCTGGTCGGCCAGCAAAAGCGGCACTTCGTAGATCGACTCGGCGTCGCGGCAGGTGACCACGCGCTTGGGATCGACGTTGCAGAACAGGGCGATCTTCTTTTTGATCTCGTCGGGCAGGTCGCGCTCGCTGCGACAGACCAGAAACTCGGGCTGGATGCCGATCTCGCGCAGCGCCTTGACCGAGTGCTGGGTGGGCTTGGTCTTCATCTCGTCGGCGGTCGCGATATACGGCACCGGCGTGACGTGCATCGACACCGAGTTTTGCGGGCCCAAGTCCAGGCGCGCCTGGCGGATCGCCTCCAAAAACGGCAGCGACTCAATGTCGCCGACGGTGCCCCCGACCTCGACGATGCCGATGTCGGCGCCCTCACAGGCACGATAGACCGACTCTTTGATCTCGTCGGTGATATGCGGGATGACCTGCACGGTGCGCCCCAGGTACTCCCCGCGGCGCTCCTTGCTGATCACCGAATCGTAGATCTGGCCGGTCGTAAAGTTGTTGGCCTTGGTCATCTTGGCGGTCGTAAACCGCTCGTAGTGGCCCAGATCCAGGTCCGTCTCGGCGCCGTCGTCGGTCACGAACACCTCGCCGTGCTGCAGCGGGTTCATCGTCCCCGGATCGACGTTGACGTAGGGATCGAGCTTGACGAAGGTGACCTTCAGGCCCCGATTCTCCAGCAGCGCGCCCAGCGCCGAGGCCGTGATCCCCTTGCCCAGGCTCGACATGACACCGCCGGTAATGAACACATATTTTGTCTGATTCCTCGGCATGATCTTCTACTTCTTCAACAAGGATTGGTGAGGTCAACAAGCGGCCCGCCGCCTGACTTTCCAAGGCCAAACGCCCCGCTCCCCGCATACATTTCCCACCCGCACACGATCAACACAAATACACCACGCTCGATGCACTTCCAGCATCGATTTCGGTTATTTATCAGTTGATTAAAGGGTGAGTGCCAGCAAGCCTGAGATCTCGCTACGCGAGTTTTCGGCACTATAGTGAGGCTCGGCGGAGTTGGCAACCGGGGAAGTTGCCGGGGGGCGTGGTTCCGTAATCGGGGGCTTCGAGGTGTGGAGGCACGTGGCTCTGGAGGCGGGGAGACCCCAGCGGCCTCGCGCCGCTGGTGAATCAGATCGTCAGCTAAGGGCGGCGGCGTGTGCCGCGCAAGACCCCCGCGGGTTCATCCCGCGGGTGAATCAGATCGTCTGCTACGAGAGCAGCTGCCCAAACACAACTCGCCATCCAAAATCCGTCCCAGACGCCGCTCGACGGCCGATCGACCAAGAAAGGACGCAACGATTCGACCTTTTTGCCGAAAACCATAGAGAGGGGCACCGACTAGGACGCGGCGTCTCACCCAGCGTCGCGCCGTCGAACAAGGTGGCCCCCACGGAAGCGCAACCGTCGCAGCGAAACAACGCCATCGGCCCGGTCCGATGCCCGCACACCCCGCCGAACATCGGCGAGAAAGACGGGCGACCCAGGGCCCGGCCGAGGTGCGTCTTGGTTGGCTTCATGGGGGAGGGCTCGAGGAGCCCAGGATGGCGGGGCAGTTGGGGCAGTGCGCGCGCTTTGGCAGCGCGCGCGCGGGCCTTTCGCGGACCGCGGGTGCCGCCGCGCTTAGCCGACGATCTTTGCGGCCTTTGGGGGAGCCCACAGGGGCGCTGGAGGCGGCGACCCGCCCTGGTTTGAAGCGTGGACTCGAGCCGTGCCTCGAGCAGACATCGAAACGCCCGGCGCGTTGCCGCGATCCTCAGATCCCCGATCAGGGAACCGCACCCGTTGCCGGGGGTGATCACCGAGGCACAGCGAGAAACCGCGACAGGCGAATTAACCGCAAAGAACGCCAAGAGCGCGAAGGAGAAGCATTGAAGCAGCTCCTTCGCGCCCTGGCGAACTTCGTGGCTATCTTCGCCGCAGTCTCTTAGTTGCCAGCACTGCCGCTGCCACCGGCCATCGACGGGCACTTGTCGTACACCGACTGACACTCGGGCGGGGTCTGGCTGGAGCTCTGGTCGCTGCTCAGCGACTGCAGGTCGGACATGGTGATGTTTTCACAGGCGGGGATCCCCGCGACCATGGTCTGCAGCTCCGCCACCTGCGCCTGCAGGCAGGCCTCGAGCTCGGAGACCGTGGCGGTGCAATCCGACGGCAGGGGATCACAGCTCTGATCCACACCGTTCTGCATGCAGGAGTCGCGCCCGCTGGCGCAGGCCGTCTGCAAGTCGGAGTCGGTCTGCGGGCTGGACATTGCCCCCGTTACGACTCCCATGTAGGTGCACATCTTGTCCTGCCCGATCACGTTCGTGGCGTAGTCGATGTAATCGGTGCACAGCGTCTGGGTCTCCGCATCTGTCAGGTTCCCAACCGCCTTGGATCCGTCGACGCTCGACGAGAAGCTGCCCCCTCCGCTGCCGTTGTTCGTGCTGGTCCCGTTGTTGGTGCCGGTCCCGTTGTTGGTGCCGGTCCCGTTGTTCGTGTTGCTGTTGCTGCTGCCCGAGCTATCGCCGCAGGCAGCACCAAAGGCCATCAAACAACCGATCATCAAACACAGAATCCACCGCTTACTCGAACGCATCATTGGCAAATGCTCCAAATGAGAAACGAAATACTGCACGTCAATTGGGGGCGCGCACACAGGTGCGCCCCACACTCTCCTTCTATGAGTGCGCATTAGACCGTCAAATGAAGTCTCTATTCAAGAAAATTTGCAGAAATAATGCGTCATGGGGCCGCGTGACGGACGCCAAGCCATGCCGACCGCCCCCTCGGCGGCCTACGCCGCCGCGCCCCCCAGCGGGGGGCTTTCATTTGCCAAATCAACAACGAGTGGTTGTTGGGGCTGGGGGGAGGCGGAGCGCCGATTGCGCGCGGATGGCGCTGATGATGTGCGGGTGGCAGACGACCGACGACGGATGGCGCGGCACAGCCACGCCACCCGCCATAATCGCCGCTTATTGCGCCACGCTGACCTGCTCGCCGGCGGGGCCGGCGGCGGTGAAGGTGAGCGCGCCGGCGTCCTCGTCGAGGTCGACGTGGATGGTGACGCCGGGGGTGAAGTCGCCGGCCAGCAGGTGCTTGGCGAGCTGGTTTTGCACCTCAGTCTGCAGCACGCGCTTGAGGGGGCGCGCCCCGTAGACCGGGTCGTAGCCGCGATCGGCCAGCCAATGCTTGGCGGCGCCGGTCAACTCGAGGCCGAAGCCGCGCTCGGCGAGCAGGCCTTGGACGTGCTCGAGCTGGATCTCGACGATGTGGTCCATGTCCTCGCGGGTGAGCCCGCGGAAGATGATCGTGTCGTCGACCCGGTTCAAAAACTCCGGGCGGAACATCGAGCGCAGCTCCTGTTGGACCAGCTCGTCGGCCTTCTCGGGGTCGTCCAGCGCGTACTCCTGGATGTAGTGGCTACCCACGTTCGACGTCATGATGATGACGGTGTTGGTGAAGTCGACCGTGCGGCCCTTGCCGTCGGTGAGCCGGCCGTCGTCCAAGATCTGCAGCAGGATGTTAAACACGTCCGGGTGCGCCTTTTCGATCTCGTCGAATAGCACCACGGTGTACGGGCGCCGGCGCACGTGTTCGGTCAGATAACCGCCCTCGTCGTAGCCCACGTAGCCGGGAGGGGCGCCGATGAGGCGAGCGACGGCGTGCTTCTCCATGAACTCGCTCATGTCCAGGCGCACCATATTCTGCTCGTCGTCGAACAGAAATTCGGCCAGGCTCTTGGCCAGCTCGGTCTTACCGACGCCGGTGGGCCCCAAAAAGATGAAGCTGCCGATGGGCCGGTTGGGGTCCTGCAGCCCGCTGCGAGCGCGGCGCACCGCGTCGCTGACGGCCTCGACGGCCTGCTGCTGGCCGACGACGCGCTCGTGGAGGCGATCCTCCATGTGCAAAAGCTTCTTCTGTTCGCTCTCCAGCATCTTGCTCACCGGGATGCCCGTCCACCGGCTGACGATGCTGGCGATATCCTCGTCGGTGACCTCCTCGCGCAGGTAGCTGCCCTGCTCCTGCAGGCTCTCCAGGTCCTTTTGGCGCGCGGCCAGGTTCTTCTCGGCCTCGGGCAGCTTGCCAAAGCGGATCTCGGCGGCCCGGTCGAGCTCGCCTTTGCGCTCGGCCTGCTCGTACTCGATGCGCAGGTCCTCGATGGTCTGCTTGAGCTCGCGAATCGTCGAGATGACCTCGCGTTCGCGCATCCACTGCGCCTTCATGCCGCTGGCCTCCTCGCGCAGCTCGGCGATCTCCTCTTCGAGCTCGTCGCGCCGCTTGATGCTGGAGGTGTCGGTCTCCTTTTTGAGGGCCTGTTTCTCGATCTCCAGCGAGGTGATCTGGCGCTCGATGGTGTCGATGTCGGCCGGCAGGCTCTCCAGCTCCATCTTGACGCCGGCGGCGGCCTCGTCGACCAGGTCGATGGCCTTGTCGGGCAGGAAGCGGTCGGCGACGTAGCGGTCGCTGAGCTTGGCGGCGGCGATGATCGCCGCGTCGGAGATGCGGATACCGTGGTGGACCTCGTAGCGCTCTTTCAAGCCGCGCAAGATCGTCACCGTGTCATCGACGCTGGGCTCCTCGACCATGATCGGCTGGAAGCGGCGCTCCAGGGCGGCGTCCTTCTCGATATACTTGCGGTACTCGTTGACCGTAGTCGCCCCGATGGCGTGCAGCTCCCCGCGCGCCAGCGCCGGCTTGAGCATATTGGAGGCGTCCATCGAGCCCTCGGCGGCCCCGGCGCCCACCAGGGTGTGCAGCTCGTCGATGAACACGATGATCTGGCCCTGGGCGGCGTCGATCTCGCGAAGCACCGCCTTGAGGCGATCTTCGAATTCGCCACGAAATTTCGCCCCGGCCACCAGCGCCCCCAGATCCAGCGCGCACACCCGCTTGTCCTTGATGGACTCGGGCACGTCACCGGCGGCGATGCGCAGGGCGATCCCCTCGACGATGGCGGTCTTACCCACGCCGGGCTCACCGATGAGCACCGGGTTGTTCTTGGTGCGCCGGCTGAGCACCTGCAGCGCCCGGCGAATCTCCATATCCCGGCCGATGACCGGATCGAGCTTGCCGCGGCGGGCCAGGTCGGTCAGGTCGCGGGTGTACTTCTCCAGGGCCTGATATTTGCCCTCCGGGTCGACGTCGGTCACCCGCTGCGAGCCGCGCACCTCCTGCATGGCCTGGAACACCGCATCGCGCTCGACGCCGTGCTCGCGCAGCATCCGGCCGGTGGCGTCCTTGCTCTGGCATAGCGCCAGCAGCAGGTGCTCGGTGGACACGTATTCGTCGCCCAGCTTGTCGGCCTCGTCCTGGGCGACGCGCAGCGCGTCGTTGAGCGCGTTGGACACGCCCAATTGGCCACCCTGCACGCGCCCCAGCCGGTCGATCTCTTTGGCCACCGCCGTACGCAGCCTGTCGGTGCCCACGCCCAATTTTTCGATGATCGGCGGCACGATCCCCTCGCGCTGCTCGAGCAGCGCGTTCAACAGGTGAATCGGACGCACCTCGGCGTGGCTGCGATCGGCGGCCAGATCCTGCGCGTCGGCGATCGCCTCGCGCGACTTGATCGTAAATTTCTCACTACGCATTCGACATCCTATACTTCTCGAGTTGGGTGGAAGGTGGCGGGCCGCAGCTGTCTATCTCGCCCCGTCACGTCTTTCTTATTCGAGACAAAACTAGGCACCGGCACCGCCCGGTCAACTCGATCACTGCACCTGCTCGATGCACGTGCGCAACGCCGTCTTCCAGTCGTTGACGATGTCCGGGCCGATGCCGTTGGTCTCCTCGTAGTGATCGCCGGGGGCGGCGCTCATGAAGTTGTCGATTTTGTAGTCGTAGCTGGGCACGAAGTAGCCCAGAAAATCCATGCCCAGCCCGATGAAGAACTGGTATTTGCCCGGCACCCAGTCGTAGACGTAGGGCCCGTCGGGCGTGGCCGTCCAATCCGGGGGATTTTCCTGGTCGGGTTTGACGATGCAGGCGTGGTCGGCGCTGGGGTCGTCGGTGGGCAGCCCGTCGGCATCGCAGACCGCCGGGGTGCGTCGCTCCTCGGCGTCGCCGATGACCGGAGCGTGGGTGCTGGGTTTGCCCGGAAACCCGCCGGTCAGCGTCTCGGGGAACACCTCGCCGGGGGCCGAAAAGAGGCTCAGCTCGCCCAGGCGCACCACCGCCGTCTCCGTGAGCACCTCGGGCACGTCGGGCACGTAGGTCGTGGGGGTGAGCGGACTGGCGTTGTAGATGTTGCGATCGAGCACGTGCAACACGTAGGCGGCCAGTTGGAAGCGCTTGTTTTTGATCGGCGACAGGAATTCCTTGTCGGCAAAGCGCAGATCGGGGGCGTCGAGGGTCTCGAGCTTGCCGTCTTTGACGGCGCCGAGCACGTGGCTGGCCAGGCGCTGGCCCACCGCGTCGGCGGCCTCATAGGAGTGGTTGTCGGCCGGGGCGTGGTCGGCATAATCCAGCGCCCCGCCCGGCCCCGGGGTGACCAGGCCGCCGACCGAGCCGGCGAAGAAGACCGTCACCCCACCCAGGCCGGGCAGCGCCGGCTTGAGCTGGTTGCCGTTGGCGTCGGTGACCGCGTCGAGCCCCTCGGTGATGTATTTGCGCACGAAATGCGGGTAATCGGCGGTGATATAGGGGTTTTCGCTCCACAAAACCTCGGCGTGGTTGCCCAGGCTGAGCATGGTGGCGATGGTGTCGCCGGTGTCCTTGGAGACCAGGCGCAACACCGGGACGTCGTCGTTGATGATGTACGGGGTGCGGCTGTCGTTGAGCGCCAGGCCGTGCACGCCCACGTCGAGCACGGTGGTCTGCGCCTCGGCGGGCTGCATATTGCCGACCGCCTCGACGATCGCCTCGGTAGACTTCCGGTAGATATTCTCGATGAATTTGGGGTCGCGCCCGGTCTGCACCGGCGCGGGGTTGCCCGGCCCCCACTGCCCGGCGGTGTCCGGCGCCTCGTGGTCGTGGGTGCCCGCCATGATCAGCAGGTCGACGTCGGCCTGCTGGGCGACCCGCCGGCGCACCTCGGCCAGGTCGCTGTGGAACCAGCCGATGCTGTCGACGCTGGCAAAGACGACGGTCACGTCGTTGTAGCGCATCGCGGCGACCTGCACCTTGAGGTTGTCGTGGGCGTATTTGGACACGCAACAATCGGGCCCGTCGCAGCCGATCTTTTCAGCCGGGCAAAATTGGGCGGGCCGCCCGCTGGAAAATCCGGCCAGCCACATGCCCTGCATCTTGCCGTCGCCCTCGCCCTCGTCGGGGCCGGGGTAGCCGTCGTCGCCCGGGCACAGCCCGTCGTAGCCGCAATCGTGCCACACCTCGTCGGAGACCTGGCCGGGGTTGAACGACAACAGGTTATGCTCGTCGACGCCCTGGGCCGTGGGGGTCTCGAAGCCCTGCAAGTTGATCACCCGGCTGGCCGCGCCGGCATAAAACACGCCGTCGCCGCCGGCGTCGCAGCCGTCGCTGCCCGGGCAAACCCGCACCGGTTTGGGGTGGTACATGCACACGTCGCGCTTGTCGAAATGCTCGCAGGACTCGCCATCGCGGCAATCCGAGTCGCTCACGCAGCGCCGGTCGAGGTCGCTGTAGCACTTGCAGGCGACCATGCGCTGGCCGGGGGGGCAGGCGGCGACCCCGGGGCATTGGGCGTCGGCGTCCGACGCCGTATCGGGCGCGCTCGTCGCGTCGGTCGCCGTGGCGTCGGTCGCGTCCGCCGGGCCGGCGTCGAGCGCGTGGGTGTGCTTGGCGCCCCCGCTGCCGTCCGAGCAGCCTGCGATCAGCGCCAACGAGACCAACCAGAATCCTAGTGCTGCGCGTCGGAACCACATAAGGCGTCCTCCCGGACGAGAAACCAAGCTTGTCAAAGAATACCTGTCATACAAACGCCGCCGCCGAAGCCCTGATGCTTGCGGCGGCGGCGTCCTGATCAGCGTGGGCGCTGCGAGTCAATCATTGAGCGGTGATCGTCACCGTAGCGCTGTTGGTGGCCCCGTGCATGTCGGTCACCGTCACCGTCAGCACGTAGCTGCCGCCGAGATCCGCGGTGAACGTGGGCTGGGCCACGGTGGGGTCGCTCAGCGCCGCCGTCGAAGTCGACGGCTTGGAGTCCATCGTCCACGCGTAGCTGGCAATGGCGTCGCCCGGGTCGCTATCCGAGCTACCGGTGGCGTCCAGCGTCACCACCGATCCGATCCCCGCGGTGCGGTCGCCGCCCGTGCTCGCGGTCGGCGCGGTGTTGGCCTGCGCGGTGACGGTCACCGTGGCCGTGTCGGTCGCGTTATGCGCGTCGGTCACCGTCACCGTCAGCGTGTAGTCGCCGACCGTGTCGGCGGTAAACGTGGGCTGGGCGACCGTGGCGTCGCTGAGCGTCGGCGCCGTGGTCCCCGGATAGGCATCGACCGTCCACGCGTACGTCAGCGCGTCGCCGTCGGCGTCCTGGCTGGCGCTGGCGTCGACGGTGACCGTGTCGCCCTGGACCACCGCCGTCGGCGCCGTGGCGCTGGCCACCGGCGCGGTGTTGGCCGTGACCGTCACCGAGGCGCTGGCGGTCGCACCGTGCATGTCAGTGACCGTCACGGTGAACGCGTAGTCGCCGGCCACGTCGGCGGTGAACGTGGGCTGGGCCACCGTGGCATCGCTGAGCGCGGCCGTCGAAGTCGACGGCTTGGAGTCCATCGTCCACGCGTAGCTCGCGATGGAGTCGCCGGGGTCCGTGTCGGTGCTCGCCGAGGCGTCCAGGGTCACCTGCGTGCCGGGCGTCACCGTCTGGCTGGAGCCGGCGTCAGCGGTCGGCGCGGTATTGGCCTGGGCGGTGATCGTCACCGAGGCCGTGTCGGTCGCGTTATGGGCGTCGGTCACCGTCACCGTCAGCGTGTAGTCGCCGACGGCGTCGGCGGTAAAGGTCGGCTGGGCGACCGTGGCGTCGCTCAACGTCGGCGCCGCGCTTCCCGGATAGGTGTCGACCGTCCATGCGTAGGTCAGCGCGTCGCCGTCGGCGTCCTGGCTCGCGCTGGCGTCGACGGTGACCGTGTCGCCCTGGACCACCGTCGTCGGCGCCGTGGCGCTGGCCACCGGCGCGGTGTTGGCGGTGACCGTCACCGTGGCGCTTGCGGTCGCACCGTGCATGTCGGTGACCGTCACGGTGAACGCGTAGTCGCCGGCCACGTCGGCCGTAAACATCGGCTGGGCCACCGTGGCGTCGCTGAGCGAGGCCGTCGAGCTGGCCGGTTTGGAGTCGATCACCCACGCGTAGCTCGCGATGGAGTCGCCGGGGTCCGCGTCGGCGCTCGCCGAGGCGTCCAGGGTCACCTGCGTGCCGAGCGTCACCGTCTGGTTGGAGCCGGCATCGGCGGTCGGCGCGGTGTTGGCCTGGGCGGTGACGGTCACCGTGGCCGTGTCGGTCGCGTTATGCGTATCGGTGACGGTGACTGTCAGTGTGTAGTCGCCGACGGCGTCGGCGGTAAACGTCGGCTGGGCCACCGTGGCGTCGCTCAACGTCGGCGCCGCGGTCCCCGGATAGGTGTCGACCGTCCACGCGTAGGTCAGCGCATCGCCGTCGGCGTCCTGGCTGGCGCTGGCGTCGACGGTGACCGTGTCGCCCTGGATCACCGTTGTCGGCGCCGTGGCGCTCGCGGTCGGCGCGGTGTTGGCGGTGACCGTCACCGTGGCGCTGGCGGTCGCGTTGTGCGTGTCGGTGACCGTCACGGTGAACACGTAATCGCCGGCCACGTCGGCCGTGAAGGTCGGCTGGGCCACCGTGGCGTCGCTGAGCGCGGCCGTCGAGCCGGTGGGCTTGGAGTCCATCGCCCAGGCGTAGCTCGCGATGGAGTCGCCGGGGTCCGTATCGGCGCTCGCCGAGGCGTCCAGGGTCACCTGAGCGCCCAGCGCCACCGTCTGGTTGGAGCCCGCGTCGGCGGTCGGAGCCGTGTTGGCCTGGGCGGTGATGATCACCTGATCGGTTTGCGTGGCGATGCCGTCGCTGACGGCCAGCGTGAGGGTGTAATCGCCGGCCACATCGGCCGTAAACGTCGGCTGAACCACGGCGGTGTCGCTGAGGGTGGCGCTCGACCCGCTCGGGGCGCTGTTGAGCGTCCACGCGTAGGTCAACGTGTCGTTGGCGTCGTTGTCGTGGCTCGCCCGGCCATCGAGCGTCACCGTATCGCCCACGACCACCGTCTGGTCGGGGCCGGCGCTGGCCACCGGCGGCGTGTTGGGCACCGTCACCGTCACGTCGACGGTGGCCGTCTTGCCTTCGCTCTCGGCGGTGATGGTGGCGCTCCCCGCGGCGACCCCGGTGATGATGCCTGTACTGTCGACGGTAGCCACGGTCTCGTCGTCGCTCGACCAGGTCACCGTGCAATCGGTCAGTTCATTGTCGTTGGCGTCGTAGACCGTCACCGTCAACTGGGTCGCCGAGCCGACGGCGATCGACGGGTCGGTCGGCGAGATCTGCAGGTGGTCGACGGGCACGGTGGTGACGTCGATGCTCGCCGTGGCCGTCATCTGACTGTCGTCCACGCTGGTCGCCGTCAACGTCACCGACCCCTCGGCGACGCCGGTGACCACGCCACTGTCGTCGACCGTGGCGATGCTCTCGTCGTCGACGGCCCAGGTGACGTCGGGGCTGCCGATTTCGACGTCGGCGGCGTTGTAGGCGACGACGTCGAAGCTGGCCGTATCGCCGATGACCACCGTGGCCGTGTCCGGCGACAGCTCGATGCGGGCGACGTCGCCTTCGACGACGTTGATCTGGGCGGTGGCGGACACGTCCGGCTGGGAGACCGAGCGCGCGGTGATCTCGACGGTCCCCAGGGCCACCGCGGTGACCTCCCCGCGGCTATCCACCGTGGCGATGGACTCGTCGGCCGACGTCCAGTCGAAGAGGGCCACGTCGATGGCGTTATGGTCGGCGTCGTAGGCGGTCGCCTCCAGCTGCTGGGTCAGCCCGACGCCGACGTCGGCGCTGGCCGGCGAGATCTCGACGCTCGCCACCTGTGCCACGCCGGCATCCTGGCCGGTGTCGCCGCCGTCGACCGAGGCGTCGCCAGCGTCGGGGTTCAACGCCTTGACGCGACACACGCCCTCGATGGTGCATACCTCGTCGGGGAAGCAATCCTGATTGGTCTTGCAGGCGTTGTCGTGGAATTCGGGTGCGCAGCCGGCCATCTGCAGCCCCAGGCTGATCATTCCCATCAAGACAATCGCGAGCGACGAACGCTTTACATCGAACACATTCATGTGGTGTTGCTCCCAATAGGCCGTCAACGCCCCGCGCACACACAACCATCCGGCGGTCGAATCGACTATCGAAGGCGTTGCGGGGCAAAAAACTCGAACGGCGCCATTATACCCAAGGGGCGCCGCGCGGCAAATCGCGACCTGGTGACCAAAGAAAACGGGAGCATCGCCTCAGCAATGCTCCCGTGGGGTCGATCTACGCACGTGCGGGCCGCCTCGCGGCCCACCGGGTCGCGCTCAGCTTCCCAGCCCCATCGCGCGCAGCTTCTCGTTGAGCTCGGGGACGGCCTTGAAGGCGTCCTCGACCAGTCCGTAATCGGCCACCTGGAAGATGGGCGCCTCCGGGTCGGTGTTGATCGCCACGATGGTCTTCGAGCCCTTCATGCCCGACAGGTGCTGGATGGCCCCGCTGATGGCGATGGCCACGTACAGGTTCGGCGCGACGACCTTGCCGGTCTGGCCAATCTGCCAGTCGGTGGGGGCATAGCCGCTGTCGACGGCCGCACGGCTGGCGCCCACGGCGCCGCCGAACAGGTCGGCGAGCTCTTCGAGCATGCCGAAGGCGTCGGCCGATTTCAGGCCGCGGCCACCGGAGATGACCACCTCGGCGTCGGTCAGCTCGGGGCGCTCGCTCTTGACCAGCTCCATGGAGACGAATTCGACGTCGTCGCGGGTCTCGCCCAGCTCGACGGTCTCCACGGGGGCGGCGGCGCCGGGCTGAGCGTCGTCGAAGTCAGTGGTGCGCACGCCGGCGACCTTGCGCGGCGTGGTCACCTCGACGGTCTCCAGCACGCTGCCCGACAGCATCGGACGCCGGAAGCGCACGCCCCCGTCGTCCCACACGGCCACGGCGTTGGTCACCATGCCGGCGTCCAGCGCCACGGCTACGCGCGGCAAAAAGTCGGTGCCCTGAGCGCTGGCGGCCGCCGCCACGATCTCGGCGTCGACCTTCTCGGCGACCTGGGCGACCACCGGGGCGAAGCTCTCAGCGGTGTAGTTGGCCAGGGCGGGGGAATTGGCGTAGTGGACTTGGGCGACGTTGCCGTATTGGGCGACGTCTTGGACGACCGCGTCGACCTCGTGGCCCAGCACGAGCACGTGGACCTCACCGCCGACAACCTCGGCGGCTTGTTCGCCGAAGGTGATCGTCGGCAAGGTCACCTTGCGCAGCTTTCCATCCTGATGTTCGGCAACAACGAGTACGTTGGCCATGGATCACTCCTTTGGAACTCAAAAATAGGGTTTCTCGAGCACTGGCAGCGCCAACCTCAGATCAACTTGGCTTCGTTCTTGAGCTTGTCGATGAGCTCGTCGACGCTCTCGACGATCTCACCGGCGGCGCGCTCGGGCGGCAGCTCGTACTGCACAGCCTTGACCTTGACGGCCACGTCCACCCCCAGATCTTCGGGGGTCTTGGTGTCGATGGGCTTGCGCTTGGCCTTCATGATCCCCGGAAGGCTGGCGTAGCGCGGCTCGTTGAGCCGCTCGATGGCGGTGATGATCGCCGGCAGCTTGACGCGCTTGGTGTTGGTGCCGCCGTCGATCTCGCGGCCCACCGTCGCCCAGCCGTCGGCGATCTCGACCTCGTAGGCGTAGGTCGCCTGCGGCCAGTCCAGGTAGGCCGACAAAAGCTGGCCGGTCTGGTTGCGGTCGGTGTCCAGCGACAGCTTGCCCATGGTGATCACGTCGGGCTGCTCTTCTTTGACGACCTCGGCGAGCACGCGGGCGACCGCGTCGCTGTCGAGATCGGCGTCGGTCTCCACCAGGATGCCGCGGTCGGCGCCCATGGCCAGGGCGACGCGGATCTCCTTGGTCGCCGCCGAGGGACCCACCGACACGACCACGACTTCGCCGCCGTGCTTTTCCTTGAGCCGGATCGCCTCTTCGACGCCCCACTCATCCATCTGGTTCATGGCATACTCGGCACCCTCGGTGACGAGATGCGAGCCGTCCGGCGCGATCTTGATCTTCATGTCCGGGTCTGCGACCCGCTTTACCGTCGTGAGGATTTTCACGATCGTCCTCCTTGGTTAGCCTAACGAAGCTACTACCATTTCCTTATGCCACCTGCCTGCGGCAGACAGCCCTCATCCATCCTGGCCCGCACAGCCTCGGCGCGCTTGCGGCGCCGGCCTGCTCTCATGCTTTCAGCAGACCCTCGGCGAGCATCGCCGCGACCTGCGCAGCCTTATCATCGACCTCTTCGGGGGTGGCCTGCGACAGGGTCAACTGCAGCAGCACCTCGTCGAGCGCGCCGAAACACGCCCGGCTGACCAGCCGCACGTCCACGTCGTCGCGCATCACCCCGGTGGCCTGGCCCTCTTCGACCAGGCTCTGCAAGATCTTGAGGTAATCTCCAAACTTGGGATTCTTGTACTCTTTGACGAATTTGGCGCTCTGGCGCAGCTCCACGGTGATGAACTCGGCCAGGTCGGGATTCTCCACCGCCAGCCGGCAGTGGATGGTCACCATGCGCCGAAATTTGGCCACGGGATCGCCGCCCAGCGCCTTCAGCTCGGTGGTCAACCGGTCGATGATCCACTCCATGCGATCTTCGAACAGCGAGATGAGCAGATCGTCCTTATTCTTGAAATACAGGTAGATCGTGCCGTCGGCGACGCCCGCCTCACTGGCGATCTCGGAGACCTTAGTGTTGTAAAAGCCCTTCCTGGCAAACGCCTTGAGCGCGCCATCCAAGATGCGTTCGCGCTTGTCACTGCGCTTTTTTTCGGCGTCGGTCATGCTCGCTGGTCCCGGTATGAAATCCTGCGGGATTCGTATCAATTGAATGGCCATTCAGCCATAAAATGAATCGCCGTTCATTCCTAACCACACGCGCCCACGAAGTCAAGACAGGCTTGACCGACAGGCCCGGCGGCGCGGCCGCCCAAGTAAGTGGGCGCTCACCTAATAAGTGGGCGCTCACCTAAGCGCGTCCGGCAGGGGTCTGTCAAGCCTGAGGTTGTCGATGAGGCGCGCGCGGCCCATCTGAACGGCCATGGCGACGACGGCGCCGTCGGCCGGGTCGACGGGGCGCGCGGCCTGGTCGTAGCGCTCCAGGGTGACGGGGTGGACGCATTCGACGTAGTCGATGGCGGCGGCGTCGACGGTCTGCAGGAGGCGTTGGCGCGCGGCCTCGACCAGCGCGGCGCCGTCGCGCTCCCCGTCGCGGTAGGCCTGCCAGGCGCGGCGAAGCGCCTGGGACAGGCAGGTCGCCCGGCGGCGCTGGCCGGCGTCGAGGTACTTGTTGCGACTCGAGAATCGCCAGGCCGTCGGCCTCGCGCACCGTGGGCACGCCGACGATGTCGACGGGGAAGTTCAGGTCGCGCACCATGCGCCGCACGATGGCCAGTTGCTGGTAGTCCTTCTGGCCGAAGACGGCGACGTCGGGCTGGACGATGTTGAACAGCTTGCTGACCACGGTGGTCACGCCGCGAAAGTGGCCCGGCCGGCGCGGACCGCACAGCACCTGGTCGAGGCCGCTGACCTCGACCGTGGTGGAGTGGTCGGCGGCGTACATCATGTCGGGCGTGGGCATGAACAAAAGTTCGCAGCCCAACTGCTCGCACTTTTGGCGGTCGCCCTCGGGGTCGCGCGGGTAGGCGTCGAGGTCTTCGCCGGGGCCGAACTGGGTGGGGTTGACGAAGATGCTCACCACCAGATGGTCACAGCGCTGGTTGGCCTGGCGCATCAGCTCGAGGTGGCCGTCGTGCAGAAAGCCCATGGTGGGCACGAAGCCGACGGCGCCGGGCAGATCGCGCCGGGCCAGGCGAAGGGCGTCGATGGAGTCGAGGACTTGCATGGGGGCGCCCGTTAGTCGAAGGAGTGCTCGTCACCGGGGAAGCTGCGCCGGCGAACCTCGTCGCGGTAGGCGCTCAGAGCCTCGGTGATGGTGTCGTCGAGGTCGGCGAAGTTCTTGACGAATTTGGGCTTGAAGCTCTTGTTCATGCCCAGCAGGTCCTGGATGACGAGCACCTGGCCGTCGGTGGCGTTGCCGGCGCCGATGCCGATGGTGGGGATGGACAGCGCCTGGGTGACGCGGGCGGCGACGTCGCGCGGGACCATCTCCAGGACGACCATGTAGGCGCCGGCGTCCTGCAGGGCCTGGGCGTCGGCGAGCAGGGCGTCGCCGGCGTCCTCGCCGCGGCCCTGGACGCGGTAGCCGCCGAATTTGTGGACCGACTGGGGGGTAAAGCCCAGGTGGCCGACCACGGGCACGCCGGCGGCGCTCAGCCGGGCGACCAACTCGGCGATCGAGCGGCCCCCCTCGACCTTGACGGCCTGGGCGCCGCCTTCTTTGAGCAGCCGCCCGGCGTTGCGCATGGCCTCGTCGAGGCCGGCCTGGTAGCTCATGAACGGCAGGTCCGCGACCACGTGCGCCGACTGGTTGCCGCGCATGACCGCGCGGGTGTGGTAGATGATGTCATCGACGGTCACCGGCAGGGTCGTCTCCTGGCCCTGAATGACGTTGCCCATGCTGTCGCCGACCAAGATGACGTCGATGTCGGCCTGCTCGACCAGACGGGCAAAAGTATAGTCGTAGCAGGTCACCATCGTGATGGGCGTGCCTGCCTCGTACAACTTACGGATAGCGTGGTTCGTCTTGCGTCTGGCCATGAAGTACTGCTCCGAATAGACAGCTCCGGTGCCGGAGCCAAAAATCACTGCTCAGGGCGCCGCTATCCTACGGGCAGACCCCACTTGGGTCAACGACCGCCCCATCACAGCGCGCCCCCAACATCTGCCCCCCACCCCACCCCCCTCAAAAGGTGCCATGCACCTTGACGAGCCCCGTCTCATGCGCCTGTGCGCCCGATTGGCCCGCCCAGCGCCTCCCCCTCCCACCCAACTTTTTTCAAGAAAGTACGCAACGATTCGCCCCCTTTTGCCGAAAACCCTTATGAGGGACGTCTTCGATCACTTCGCCTCATTTGGGAGCACCATCATGGGACGCAAAATCCGCACCTTCGACAAAGACACCATCTACTTTGTGACCAACTCCTGCTTTCAACGCTGCTTTTTGATGGCCCCCGGCGAGGAGGTCAACCGCATCATCCTGGGCTGTCTGGCCCGCGCCGTGGCCATCCACCACGTCCAGCTGTTCGCCTTCGTCTTCATGAGCAACCACTTCCACATGCTCGTCAAGGCCCCCTTCATGAATATGAGCGAGTTCATGCGCGACTTTCAGGCGGACATCGCCCGTGAGATCAACCGCCTGCGCAGCCGCAACGGCAAGTTCTTCTCGCGCCGCTTCAGCGCCGAGCCCATCCTCGACGAGGAGGCCCTCCTGGACAAGCTCGACTACACCCTCAACAACCCCTGCAACGACGACCTGGTGCGCCACATCAAGCACTGGCCGGGGGTTAGCTCCTGGGACTTCCACGCCACCTCAGAGCCCATGGTCGGAAAGTGGCTCGACCGCGACGAGCTTCGCAGGCTTCGCCGCAAAGACGAGAACACCCCCGAAGAGAAGGCCTACAAGGAGTTTAAGCTCGAGCTTACGACCCTGCCGACCTTCAAGGACCTCACACCAAAGCAGGCCCAGCAAAAGGTCTGCGAGCATATCGAGCCGACGGCGACCAGGCTTCAAAAGGAGCGCGCCGACAGGCAAGACAAGTGTATGGGGCCGCGTAAGATCTTGGCCACGAAGTGGTGGGACCGACCCAACGACCCCAAGAAGTCGCCCCGCCCGCTGTGCCACTGCAGCAGTGCGCAGGAGCGCAAGGCTTACCGAGAGCAACTGTACGAGACGATGGACGCCTACAAGAAGGCCAGCGGCCGCTGGCGCGACGGCGAGACCAATATCAGCTTTCCCTACGGCACCATCCCGCCGGGGCACACCCGGTGTATCGGCGCACCGCCGGTGCCGGCTCCGTTTGCCGACCTGAGCGCCGAGGGCTGACGCCCGCGCCGCCACGTTCCGCTGTATCCCAGCGTCCAGTCCCACCTGAAACGCCGACTCCACCGGTAGGCGCAGCGGTGCGCCCGCAGCGCGCTCCGTCCCACCTCGCATCGCATAGATCGGAGGAAATCCTGGTAGATGACCCGGGCCGCGCGGCCCACATGAACGCGCGTTCGACGAACTGCGTGCTGCCGGTTCGAAATGAGGCTCGAGATCGGGCGGATATCGCCGCGTGAATGGCCTCACACCCGCATGAGAGGCGGGTCGTAAGAGTGCATGGCACCCATTCAGGGGGCAGCACCCATTCAGGGGGCACCCATTCAGGGGGGGCAACCAGATCGGGGGATCGCGCGGCGCGGTGGGGGCGTCAGAACGTGACTTCGCCCGTCATGACAGCTTCGTTGGCCTTTTCGAATTTTGGGTTTTTTTCGCGCAGGCCGACGTCCTCGAAAAAGCGGTCGAACGCGCTCTCGATCTTGTCGAAGGCGTCGGGCTGGGCGGGGTCGGTGTGCTCGGTGTCGCGCTCGGGGGTCTTGCGCTCGGGATGACGCAGGGCGGCGTGGGAGCCGTTGACGTCGATGGGGCGGGCGGCGTGGTGGCTCGTGGCGGACGGCGCGTCACAGCCGGCCGTCAACGGCATCGCCAGGGCCGCCATCAGCAGCACGCGCATGCCCCGATGCTCCAGCCAACGCCAGCGGGACGCCGAGCCGGCGGGCGCAGGCCGGCGAAAGACGATGTTGCCCGCCGCGTCGGTGCGATAGCTGACACAGCCTGTCTGGCCGCGCCGCCGGGCGATGAATGCGCGCGCCTGCGGCTCGGTCATGTCCGACAGGTTATGCGTCGGCGTCTGGCATCGCGGGCAGAACCACTCCCGCCACTCGTCGGGCGTACCCAGGTCCTGTCGAACCGGGCAGGGACCCGTAATTGGGAGGTCGTCTTGGTGCATCGCCAGCTTCCTCCATCAGAACGTGAAGCAGATTGATGTCCTACCAGAATACCGACCCCCGGGCGGCTCGGTCAAATCCCCCACGCTTCGAATTTTCTTCACACGCGGTCATTCGCGGCTACTTTCGACAGATGTTGCGGCTACTCGCCGCACAGAAGTACGCGAAATAACGAACCTATTTAAGGTTTTCCGATGGCACTCGAAGACCTAGTCAGCAGAACTCGCGCCGCCCTCGAGCAGCGCATCCGACAACAAGATCTCTCGCGTTTCCGGCGCCGTGCGCACGCCACCAATCGAAGCCTTCGCCGGGCACTCGCCGGCGAGCACACTGGCTATATCCTCCAATGTGAGCGCCCCGCGCCCGGCGAAACGCTCACCCGCACCGACTTCGACCCGGCGGCCCTCGCCCGCACCTACGCGCCCTTTGCCGACGCCATCGCCGTAAGCACCCACGCCGCTGTGGCGCCGCAAGCGCTCGCCGAGCCGCGCAACGCGACCATCGACGCGGTGCGCTCCGAGGTCGATGTGCCCCTCCTGTGCACCGATCTCATCGTCGACCCCCGTCAGGTCGACGAGGTGCGCTACTTCGGCGCCGATGCCGTCACGCTGCTGCTCGCCGCGCTCGACGACGACACACTGGACGCCTGTGTGAGCGCCGCCGACCGGCTCAACATGGACGTCGTGCTCGTGGTTCGCACGCCCGCCGAACTCGAGCGCGCGCTCGACCGCCCCAACCGCATCGTCGGCCTCGACCACCGTGCCGCCGACCAGGGGGGGCCGACGGTCCCCGTCGACCCGCAGTTGGCCACACGCATCCCCGCCGACCGATTGACGGTCGCGCTCGGCGAGCTCGTCGACCACCATCAGGCGCTCGACCAGCGCCCTCGGGTGGACGCCTTCCTGACCGGCCGCTCGCTGGTCGAGCGCGACGACGTCCCCCGCGCCCTGCGCGAGCTCATCTTCGGGCGCATCAAGGTCTGCGGGCTGACCGAGCCCGGATATGCCGAGGCGGCCTGGCAGGCCGGCGCCACCATGGGCGGGCTGATCTTCGCTCCCGGCTCCGCGCGCCAGGTCGCCTACGCCCGAGCACGCGCGTTGCGCATGGCCGCGCCCCTTCAATTTGTGGGTATCTTCGTCGACGATCCCATCGACGACGTGTGCTGCTGCGCCCAGCGCCTGTCGCTGCGCGCCGTCCAACTGCACGGCCACGAAACCAACGACTACCTGCTGGAGCTGCGCCGTCGGCTTCCGCCCCGCATCGAGATCTGGAAGGCGATGGCCGTGCGCGACCGCCTGCCGAATATCTCGGCGGTTCACGCCGACCGGATCGTGTTGGACAATTTCGGCCGCCGCTGCGCTTCGAGCGAGGTGTTCGACTGGTCGGTACTGGAGACGCTGGACCAGGATGAGCGCGACCGTGTCATTCTCAGCGGCGGACTCACGGCCGACAACGCCGCCCGCGCCGACGCGTTCGGCACCTGGGGACTGGACGTCAACCTGGGTGTGGAGACCTCCGCCGGCCTCAAGAGTCGCGTCCTGCTCGAGCGCTTCTTCGCCGCCCTACGCGGTAAACGCCGGCAGCCCTAAGCTTCTACACCATCACTTCGCCGCGCTCGACGCGCCGCGCACAGCGTACTGGAGCACCCGCCCAACCGCCGCCAGGTCATGAAAGCCGCGCAGCGCCGTCGAACCCGGCCCGTCGGCAAATAAGGGCACGAAATTCGCCGAGCGCGGCGCGTCCACGCCCGCCCGCGGCGCGCCCACCTGTGCCAGCCACCCGTATTGGATACTGATGTCGAGGGGAGCGTACTTGCCCTGCAACGCCCGGTCGGTCAGCCCCTCGTTGTGCTCGACCCTGTCGACAGCCGCCCGAAGATTGGTGAGTTCGAAGCTTCCACCACAGCGAACCGCCGCGGCGCACGAACAATTGTCGAAATCATAGTGGTGGTCGATGACCGAGGTGGTCGCGTCGTAGTCCCCGGTGACCACCAGCAACGTGTTCCCGTCGCTATGCGCGAAATCGCGGGCGACCGCCACCGCCTGGTCGAAGTCGTCCACCTCGTCGACCAACCGCTGGTCGCGCGCCAGGCCGGCCTCTGCCCGGCCGATCCCGCCGGCGTCGACCACCAGCACAAACCCTGCAGACGACGCTCCGGCCAGCCTTCCCAGCGCAGCGCGGGTCATCTGGCTGAGACTGGGCGCGGCCTTCTTGTCGTCGCCGTGGGCTGCCGAGCCGGCTGATCGCGCGCCCAGAAGGCGCACCACCTGGCCGTTGGGCAAAGTGTCATCCCACGTGGTCTGCACGCTGACCTTGCGCGCCTCCAACGCCGCCCGGGGCTTCGCCCCAAACGCCTTCGTCCCCGCCCCGAAGGCGAGGTCGATGCCGTCGGAGCCGGCGATTTTCTTCGGCATCGCGACAAACGCGCCGGCCAGCGTCGACGCCGACGCCCCCCGGGCCGCATGGGCGTAAAACGCAGCCGCAGACGGGTCGGTCAGCGCCGACGTCGTCACCAGCCCGGTGGCCATCTGGCGAGCCTCGGCGCTCTCCAGCAGCGTGCGCGCTGGCTCGAGTCCCTCGGCGGTGCGCCCCATGCCCAGCGCCCCGACATCGCCGACCTTGCCGGTGGCCAGCGCCGTCGCGCCCGACGCGGCGTCACCCACGAGGCGGTCGGCGGCATACGTCGCCGCCAGGCCCTTGACCGGAAGCGAGCGCATCGCCAGCGGCCCGTGAGCGTAGTACGCGGCGGTCAGCGCGCCGATCCCCATGCCGTCGCCGACCATCAAGATGACGTTCTGAGGCTTCTGGCGAGCCTGGTGCGACGCTCCTGGGCGCACCGGCTGGAGCCCTACGACCGACTCCGGCCCCACCAGCCTCTTGATGCGCCTGCCCAACTCGGCGTTGTCGTCGGACTGGGTGATATACCGCGCGGCCTTGCCCTGGGCGAAGACCGGGATGAACGACGGATTGTGCATCCCGGAAAATTCGTCCGGGGTGGTGCACGCCGCTCGGCTCGCCACCGACAGGTGGCCAAAGACCGTGTCGAGGGTGTGGTCCTCGGCGTATTTCGGCCCCAAGGTGGCCTTGGTGCCAGCCCCCCACGTCACCCGGGCGACACGCTCGGCGGCTTTGGCGTCGGTGCCGTCGGGCCAGTCGGTGGCGGCTTCGACCTTCTTGTGGCCGCCCAGCGCCTGCTCCAGCGGCGCGACGTCCGCCGGGTCGAGCACGGCCATGCCGCCGGTCTCGTGGTCGGCGGTGACCACCACAAGGGTGTCGTCGCGCCCCCGGGCGTAGTCAAGCGCCACACGGATCGCGCCGTCGAAATCCGACAACTCATCGACCATCCCGGCTCCGTCGAGTTCGTGGCCGCGCCAGTCGATCTGCGAGCCCTCCACCATCAGAAAAAAGCCCTTGTCGTTGTCGTGATCGAGTGCGCGCAGCGCGTCGCGTGTCATCTGGGCCAGCGTCATCTTGCGGCTCGGCTCGCCCGCCGCCGGGAAATCCGGGTCGTGCGGCAGGCCGACAAGCTTGCCGGTCAATTGGCTGGCCTGATCGATATGCTTCTTGTCGAGGGCGACCTTGTAGCCCTTCTTGCGAAAGCCCGCGAGCAGGTCTTTGCCGTCGGCGCGCTTGTTGAAAAAGCTCGGTCCCCCGCCCAGAAGCACGTCCACCCCGGAGTTAAACTCATCGAGGGCGATGTCCTCGTAGCTATGCCGATTGGCCCGGTGCGCGGCAAATGCCGCCGGCGTGGCGTGTACGATCCGACTGGTGGCCACCAGCCCCGTGCGCCAGCCGGCCTTTTCCGCCTTCTCGACCACCGTCTCGAAATGTTGTTTTGGGTCTTCCTCGTTCGCCCGGGTCGTGCCCGGCTTGACCGATAGCCCTTCGAATTGCGTCTTATGTCCGGTCGCAAGCGCGGTCGCCGACGCAGCCGAATCGGTGGTCACGAACTCGTAGGAGTGCGTGGTCATCAGCCCCATCTGGTCCATGCCCAGCATCGCCAACGGACGGCCTGCGGCGTAGCTCCCCAGCGTCAACTCGGGCACGCCCATGCCGTCGCCGATGAGCAAGA
The DNA here is from genome assembly GCA_963697525.1 of uncultured delta proteobacterium. Classification (GTDB taxonomy): domain Bacteria; phylum Myxococcota_A; class Bradymonadia; order Bradymonadales; family Bradymonadaceae; genus Bradymonas. Next base: position 2,144,516 of record OY969087.1, on the reverse strand, counting down.
TGATGCGCTTGGGCTTGTCGCTTGGACGCGCTTGGGCCTTTTGCTCTGCCTCCTCCTGCGCGCTGGGCGCCTTCTGAGCGGGAGCGGCCGCTCTTCTGGCTAGAGCACGCCGGCGCGAGCACGGCGAGCGCCGCGGCGATGGTGAGGACACGGGTAAACTTGTTCATCATGGCCACAGTGGTGGGGACCGAACGGGGACACTCCAACCAACGCCGTCAGGCTCGATTGGATCTAAACCGGCGCCATCATACCACGTCTGTGGGCCGATGTGTGACAAGCGAGTGACGGCCCACGCTCCTCGAGGCGGGTCCCGTGTGGCGCCTGCACCCGAAAAAAAACGCCCGATCCCATGGGATCGAGCGTTCTTTCAATCAACAATGTCGCGGGGCCTTGCTCAGGCTTCCTCGTCCTCGTCGACCTCTTCGGTCTCGATGAGCTCGCGAATATGCTCCGGGTAGCGCAGCGCCTCGGTGCTCTCGAGCGTGGCGCCCACGAAGGACACCCGCGAGATCGGCGCGTTGTCGCCGGCACGGTTGCCGATCTTGATGATCCGAGCGTAGCCCCCCTGGCGGCCGGCGATCTCGTCGCGCGCGGCGAGGTCGTCGAAGACCTTGGCGACCAGGTCGCGATCTTGGAGCACCGCCAACGCCTGGCGGCGTGCGTGCAGGCTTCCATCTTTGCCCAGGGTGATCAGCCGATCGGCCAGCTTACGCACTTCTTTGGCCTTGGCGTCGGTCGTCTGGACCATTTCGTACTCGACCAGGCTACGCGCCAGGTTCTGCAGGGTCGACTTGCGATGGGCAGCCGTCCTGCCGAGTTTGCGTCCTCTTTTGCGATGTCGCATGACTCTATCCTTCCAACTAGCTTAGGCCTCAGCGGACTTTTTCTCGAGATCTTTGGGCGGCCAGTTCTCCAGCTCCGTCCCCAACTCGAGTTCCATATCGGCGAGCAATTCCTTGATTTCTTTCAGCGACTTGCGCCCGAAGTTCTTGGTCTTGAGCATCTCTGCTTCGGTCTTCTGGACCAGGTCGCCCACATATTTGATGCCCGCGCTCTGCAGGCAGTTGAAGCTGCGCACAGACAACTCCAACTCGTCGATCGGCTTGAGCAGGTTCTCATTGAACTCCGGCTCTTCCTCTTCCTGAGGCAGCTCGGGCTCGATCGACTCGTCGAAGTTGATGAAGATGGTCAACTGCTCTTTGAGGATCTTGGCGGCGTAGGCCACCGCATCCTCGGGATGCACCGAGCCGTCGGTCCACACCTCCAGGGTCAGCTTGTCGTAGTCGGTCCGCTGGCCCACACGGGCGTTGGTGATCTTGTAGTTCACCTTGCGGATCGGGCTGAACAGGCTGTCGACCGGAATGGTGCCGATCGGATCCTCGTCGTCCTTGTTTTCCTCGGCGGGCACATAGCCCCGGCCGTGCTCGACGGTCAACTGCATCTGCAGACGCCCGCCCTCACTGACCGTGCAAATGACGTGGTCGGGGTTGAGCACCTCGACGTTGCCACTGCCGGCGAGGTCCTCACCGGTAACCACCTTGGGGCCCTCGACGTCCACCTCGACGACTTGGGCGTCGTCGGTGTGCAGGTTGAGGCGCAGCTCCTTGAGGTTGAGAATGATGTCGGCGACATCCTCCTTGACCTCGGGCAGACTGGTAAATTCGTGCAGCGCGCCCTCCATCCGGACCTTGGCCACTGCCGAGCCGACAATGCTGCTCAAAAGAATTCGCCGAAGCGCATTGCCCACCGTAATACCGTAGCCTCGCTCGAGCGGTTCGCATACGAACTTCGCATACGTCTCGGTCTTGGAGCGCTGGTCGATGGACACTTCGCGAGGCTTGATCAGGTCTCGCCAGTTTCGGTGAAACATGGGAATTGCCTCCGCACCACGTACTTGAGGGTAAGCCCCGACGCCGCCTCTCCTTTCAGGGGAGCAGGGTCGGCGCCCGGATTAATTCGTTAACAGGTCGTTGCTGGCTTCGCTCACACGCGCCGACGCTTGGGCGGACGGCATCCGTTGTGCGGCAGGGGCGTGACGTCACGGATCTTGGTGATCTTCAGCCCAGCCGACTGCAGCGAGCGCAGCGCCGACTCCCGGCCGGTGCCCGGCCCTTTGAGGAAGACGGAGACCTTCTTGAGGCCGTACTCGTCTTGCGCCTTGCGCGCCGCGTCCTCGGCCGCCACGCCGGCGGCGTACGGGGTCGACTTACGCGACCCCTTGAAGCCGCGCGATCCCGCACTCGACCACGACAGCGCGTTGCCGTTGGTGTCAGTGATGGTGACGATCGTGTTGTTGAACGTCGCGTGGATGTGCGCAATGCCCACCTGCACATTGGTGCGGCTTTTGCGCTTACCGCGTTTGGTCTTGCCCTTGGCCATACTCTCTCCGTTCGTCCGCTCTCGCCCCGCACCCGTGCCTTGTGCGCAGGTGCGTTGCGGTTGGCGGACTGAAATTCCTTAGACGACTTGGTCTTGGCGCGCGCCACCTGGGCGGCGCGCTATCTTCTCAGCGGCGCTTGCGGATCATCGCCCGGCGCGGCCCGCGGCGCGAACGCGCGTTGGTGCGCGTGCGCTGGCCGCGCACCGGCAGCCCCTTGCGGTGGCGAAGCCCACGGTAGCAGCCCAGGTCTTTGAGGCGCTTGATATTCATCTGCACCTCGCGGCGCAGATCGCCCTCGACCTTGTAGTCGTTGTCAATGACCGTGCGAATGGAGCGGACCTCCTCCTCGGTCAACATCTCGACCTTGGTGGCTCCGTCCACGCCGGCTTTCTCGACGATCTCTTGAGCTCGGGACCGCCCGACGCCATAAATATAGGTCAGCGCGATTTCCAGCCGCTTGCGACGCGGCAAGTCGACACCTGCGATGCGTGCCACGGTATACTCCTAGTATTCGGTGTTTCGTAAGTCGACAAATGCTTCGGCCTCAGCCGAGGCGATCATCCCTGACGCTGCTTGTGGCGCGGGTTCTCACAGATGACACGCACCACACCTTTGCGGCGAATGATCTTGCACTTGTCGCAGATCTTTTTGACAGACGGTCGAACTTTCATCTCTTCACCTCACTGCCCGCACCGGTATCTACCGGCGAGGCGATTTATCTCAACGCCCGGTTGCCTCGAAGGTCACCGTTGCCGATACACGATCCGGCCCCGCGTCAAATCGTACGGGGACAGCTCGACGGTGACGGTATCACCGGGCAAGATCTTGATGTAGTGCATCCGCATCTTGCCGGAAATATGGGCCAGCACGGTATGCCCGTTCTCCAGTTCCACTCGGAACATGGCGTTGGGCAGCGGCTCGACCACAGTACCTTCGACCTCAATTGCTTCTTCTTTTGCCATCTATCGCTCACCTGATGTGATTGCGATGCTTGTCAGTCTCTAGCCTCGAGAACGCGGTCCCCGGCAAGGGGGCGTTACATACATAGTCGCCCACTCAGAGTCAAGGCTCACAGGCTCTACGGCCACAATTAAGCCTTCTAGACCCGCGTGCGCGCCCCCAAAAGGGCCCGCGATCGCGGGATCGACCCGATCGCCCACCTGGGGCAGCCGCGTTCGATCGCCTACTCGGCGATCACCTGCTCGATACGTTCGTATACGTCGTCCGGGGCGCCCTGGCCATCGACGTCGGCCAGCACTCCCTGCTCCCGGTAGTACCCGATCAGCGGCGCCGTCTTGGCGTGATACGCCTTGAGTCGCTCGCGGATCGCCTCCGGATTGTCGTCGGCGCGCTTGACCAGCTCACGGCCGCATTCATCGCACACGCCCTGCTGGGCGGGGGCTTTGAACTCTTCGTGGAAGGTCGCGCCACAATTGGGGCAGCTAAGGCGCCCGCCGAGTCGACGGACGACCTCGTCCTCGCTGACCTCGATATTAATCACGGCCTCGAGCTCGATGCCCATCTGGGCGAGAGCCTCGGCCTGGCCGACGGTGCGGGGAAACCCGTCGAGGATAAAGCCTTGCTGGGCGTCGTCCTCGCTCAGGCGCTGCTGGACGATGCCAATGACGACCTCGTCGGGCACCAGATCGCCGGCGTCCATATACTCGGCAGCCTTCTTGCCCAGCTCGGTGCCCTTTCGCCGCGCACCGCGCAGCATGTCACCGGTCGAGATCTGCGGAATGCCGTAGGCCTCGGCCAGACGCTGTGCCTGGGTGCCTTTGCCGGCGCCCGGCGGCCCCAACATCATCAATTTTGTCTTCGCCATCGTTCGAATCCGTCGCGTGTCCAAAAAAGGCAAACCGGCCCCGCATCCGCGACCGGTTTACTGCCTGGGTCGACCTTGCCGGCGTGAGCGCCCGACGCTTACGTCTCGGGGCGCGTGCGCCCCTTGATGCCGCCGCCACCGCCGCCAGAAGGCGCAGTGCGCACCGCTCCCGAGCCGAACTCGTCGTAATGACGCGTGATCAGGTGGTTCTCGATCTGCGACACCGTATCGAGTGCCACGCTGACCGCAATCAGCAGGCTCGTGCCGCCGAAGTAAAAACTGATCCCCAGCTTGTCTTGCAGGAAGAACGGCATCACGCACACCGCAGCCAGGTACACCGACCCGGCCATGGTCAACCGGCTGAGTACGTCGTCGATATAATCGGCCGTCTTCTTGCCCGGTCGAATACCCGGCACGAACGCCCCCGACTTCTTGAGGTTGTCGGCGATGTCCACAGGGTTGACCTGCACCGCGGTATAAAAGAACGCGAAGAAGATGATCAGTCCGGTGTACACCAGGTTGTAACGCCAGTCGCCGGGCACCAGCACCGTCTGGATCCACTGCCCGAAGGCGTAGTCCTTGAAGTAGCTGGCCACCGTGGTCGGAAAGATCAGCATCGACGAGGCGAAGATGGGCGGGATCACCCCGGCCATATTCACCTTCAGCGGCAGATGGTGCGTCTGGCCGCCGTAAATGCGCCGTCCGACCATGCGCTTGGCGTATTGCAACGGGATGCGCCTTTGGGCGCTCTCCATGTACACGATAAAGCCGGTGACCGCCAAGCAGATGGCGACCAGGGCGATGACCATGAACGTGGACAGAGCCCCGGTCTGGAACTGGGTGTAGGTTTGGATGACCGTGCCCGGGAACCGGGCCATGATGCTCGCCATGATGATCAGCGAGATGCCGTTGCCGACGCCGCGCTCGGTGATCTGCTCACCGAGCCACATCAAGAAGACCGTGCCGGCCGTCAAGGTCAACATGGTCAGCAGGCGAAAGCCCCAGATCTGTGCCGTGGTGCTCACGTCGCCCAATAGCCCGAGCTCGGGGTTGGACGTGTTGAGGTTTTGCAAATACAGCGAGATGCCGAAGCCCTGGATGACCCCCAGTATCACCGTGCCGTAGCGGGTGTACTGGGTGATCTTCTTGCGCCCCTGTTCGCCTTCTTTCTGCAGGCGTTCGATCGCCGGGACGACGACCGTCATCAACTGCAGAATAATGGAAGCCGAGATATACGGCATGATGCCCAGGGCGAAGATGCTCATCATCTTCAGGGCACCACCGGTGAACAGGTTGACCAGCCCGAGGAAACCTCCGGCCTGACCTCCGACAATCTGCGACATCGCACCCCGGTTGACCCCGGGGACGGTGATGAACACACCGACGCGATACAGGGCGAGCACGCCCAGCGTAAATAACAGCCGCCGGCGGAGTTCCGGAACCTTCGTAATGTCGGAGAACTTTGTAGCCACGTTAGACGCCCTCTGCGGTGCCCCCGGCGGACTCGATCTTCGCGCGAGCCGATGAGCTAAACTTGTGCGCGCTGACCGTCAGTGACTTGGTCAGCTCGCCGTCGCCAAGGATTTTGACTTCGTCGATTTTGCCTTTGACCAGGCCCCGATCTCGCAGGATATCGACGTCGACTTGGTCGCCATCGTCAAACACCCTCTCGAGGTCCCGCACGTTAACGACGGCCACCTGCTTGGCATTCCAATTGCGGAAGCCTTGTTTGGGCAGGCGTCGGAAAAGCGGCATCTGTCCGCCCTCGAAGCGCGGGTGGACGCGACCGCCACTACGTGCGTTCTGGCCCTTCTGGCCTCGCCCGCTCGTCTTGCCGAGCGTGCTACCGGTACCGCGGCCGACGCGCTTTTTGTCGTGGCGCGACCCGCGCGGTGGTTTCAGTTCGCTCAGATCCATCGGTCAGTCCTCCAACTCTTGGACACGCACCATGTGCGAGACCTTCTCGATCATGCCGCGCATGGCGGGCGTGTCCTCTACGATTACGCTCTGATGTCGTTTGCGAAGCCCCAGGCCCTTGACCGTGGCTTGCTGCCGCTTGGTCTGGCCGGACAGGCCGCGCATCAGCTCTACTTTCAACTGTGCCATCACAAATTACCCCGGGTGCCGACCGGGCCCGACGGGCCTCGGTCGTTGCTTACCGTATTGGGGCGAGCGCCGCTGACGGCGCCCGCGTTTATTCTTCCTCGTCCTCGAGCGACTGGCCCAAGCGCCGACGGTACTCGTCGGGGTGGCGCAACTGGCGCAGCGCGTCCATGGTCGCTCCCACGACGTTGTGCGGGTTGTTCGACCCCAGGCTCTTGGTCAGGATGTTCTGCACCCCGGCCGCCTCGAGGATCGCACGCACCGCCCCGCCGGCGATGACCCCGGTACCCGGGCTGGCCGGCTTGAGCAGCACGCGACCCGAATTATGCTGGCCAATGACCGCATAAGGGATCGTGCCGCCCTCGACCAGGGGCACCTCGATCATCGTCTTGCGCGCACCCTGGTTCCCCTTGCGGATCGCCGAGGGCACCTCGTTGGCCTTGCCATGGCCGACGCCGACTTTTCCGTCGGTATCGCCGACCACGACCAATGCGCCAAAGCTAAAGCGCCGGCCGCCCTTGACGACCTTGGAGACGCGGTTGATGTCGATGACTGTATCGACCAGATTCTGGTCGTCTCTTCTTCTTCCGTAAGCCACGGTGACTCCCTTTAGAATTCAAGTCCGCCTTCACGCGCCCCATCGGCCACAGCCGCCACGCGGCCGTGATAGATAAAGCCGTTGCGATCGAAGACGACCTGGGCAATGCCCTGCTCTTGGGCCCGCTGGGCGACCAATTTGCCGACCTGGCGCGCCTGCTCTTCTTTCTCCAGCCCGTCGAGCTCTTCGCGCGCGGCCTTGTCGACCGACGACGCGCTTACCAGAGTCTCGCCGTTGAGGTCGTCGATGACCTGGGCGTAGATATGTTTGTTGGAGCGGTACACCGACAACCGCGGACGCGTGGGCGTGCCGAGGATCTTTTTGCGGATGCTCCGCTTGCGACGAAGTCGCGTGCTCTTGAGTTGGCGTTTTTTCAGCATCGTAAACCTCTGCCATCATGGGGACGACGCCGCGGCCGTGGTTGGCCACGGCGCCGACCCTTCCATTCATTATGCGGCGCCGGCCTTGCCGACCTTGCGAATGATGCGCTCGTTCGCGTAGCGGATCCCCTTGCCCTTGTAGGGCTCGGGCGGGCGCAGCCCGCGCATCTTGGCGGCCACCTGGCCGAGCAGTTCTTTGTCGGGGCTGACCAGCTTGATGCGCGTCTGACGCTCGATGCTGACCTCGATCAGCTCGGGCACCTCGAAGAGCACCGGATGGCTAAAGCCCAGATCAAAGCGCACGTAGTTGCCGTGCTGCTCGGCGCGATAGCCCACGCCGTGGATCTCCAATTCGCGGGTAAAGCCCTGGGCGACGCCGTCGACCATATTGGCCACCAGGCTGCGCACCAGTCCCTGGTGGCTGCGCGCCTGCCGACTTTCGCCGGGGCGGCTGACCACCACTTCCCCATCGGCCAGCTCGATGCTGACCACCTCGGAGACCTCGCGCTCGAGTTCCCCTTTGGGGCCCTTGGCGCGAACTTTGTTGCCGTCGATGCTGACCTCGACGCCGTCTGGAATCTCGATTGGACGTTTTCCAACGCGACTCATTTTGAAACCTCCCTGGAGCGAATGCTCAGTAAACCTCACAAAGGAGCTCGCCGCCGACGTTCGCGGCGCGGGCTTCCTTGTCGGTCAACACGCCTTTCGACGTCGACAAAATGGCGATACCCAGGCCGTTGAGCACCCGGGGGATGTCGTCGACAGCAACGTAGACCCGACGCGACGGCCGGCTGATGCGCTTGAGCGACGTGATCATCGGCTGGTCGTCGTCATCGTACTTCAGCCCGACGTCGACGAAGCCCTGGGGGCCCTCGTCTCGCCACTGAGTCGATGCCACGTAGCCGTAGCGCACCAGAATCTCGGCCATGGAGCGTTTGAGCTTGCTGCCAGGGATGGAGACGCTTGCGTGATGAGCAGTCTGGGCGTTTCGAATGCGGGTAAGAAAATCCGAAATCGGATCGTTCGTATTGGCCATGATCTCCTCTCTACCGAATGGGTTCCCGTCGCGCGCAGCACCCCGGCCGGGAGCGCGGCGCGCCTAGTCGGGACGGGCCTTACTCGACTTTAAGGTGAACCGGGCGTTGGCGCCGGTCCACCATTGTGGACGGACCTACCAGCTCGCCTTGACCACGCCGGGAATTTCCCCGCGCAGGGCCAGGCTGCGGAAGCAGATACGACACATGTCGAATTTGCGAAGGTACGCGCGCGAGCGCCCACACAGCGGGCAGCGGTTATACTCGCGGACCTTGAACTTTTGCTTTCTCTTAGCTTTTACTTCGAGCGATTTGCGTGCCAAAGCTCTTCTCCTTAATTCTCAAGAACGCGTCTTGCGAAAGGGCATCCCCAGTTTGGCCAGCAAGCCGCGCGACTCGTCGTCGTTCTCGGCGCTGGTGACCACCGTGATGCTCATGCCGCGGATCTTGTCGACCTCGTCGTAGTTGATCTCCGGAAAGATGATCTGCTCGCTGACACCCACGGTATAATTGCCGTGGCCGTCAAAAGATTTCGGGCTGATCCCTTTGAAATCGCGCACACGCGGCAGAGCGACATAGATCAGGCGCTCCAAAAACTCGTACATGCGCTCGCCGCGCAGCGTCGCCTTGGCACCGATGGGCATGCCTTCGCGAAGCTTGAAGCCGGCGATCGAGCGCCGTGCGCGGGTCACCACCGGCTGCTGGCCGGTGATCTGGCGCAGCTCACGCACACCCGCTTCGACGACCTTGGGGTTCTGGACAGCCTCGCCCAGGCCCATGTTGACCACCACCTTCTCAATGCGCGGCACGGTCATGTGATTGTCGTAGCCGAACTCTTCCATCAGCGCGGGTACGACTTCGGTTCGATATTTGGTCTGCAAAAATGGCATCGCGGACTCTCCATTGCCGACAGGTTTCTGTGCCGCCGGCCTCTGGTCCTGGTTGCTCGGCGCAACCGTCACAAAAAAATCGACGATGCGCCGCACCGTCGGTCAGGGTGGGCCTTCCTAGCCGACCGACGAATCGGTGTCAAGGAACTACCCACTAGATGTGCATCGGTTAGGCCGATTTGATCTCGTCGAAGACCTCGTCGGTCTGCTTGCCCACGCGCACCTTCTGGATACGCGCGGGAGCGTCGCCGCCGAAGCTCTCGAGGGCTTCTTTTTTGGTGTCGAACAACTCGCCGCCTTGGCCGACGAATTTCTTGCCGGTACGCACCGGTCCGCCCCGCTCGGCGCTGTACAGCGCCACGTTCGAGGCGTGCAGCCAGCCCTCGACCTCCACGCGCGCGCCGGACTCGCCGGTCAGCGGGTTGGGGCGACGGTGCTTGACCACCATGTTGCGCCGGGCGACCTTGACGCGGTTCTTCTTCGGATCAACTTCCAGGACCTCACCACGGAGGCCCCGGTCCTTGCCGGAGAGAACCACAACATCGTCTCCTTTCTTTACGTGCATCGGTCAACTCCCGAGGTTGAATCTTCTAGGGTATCAGGGGCTGACGGCCGCCGGTTCACAGAACCTCGGGCGCCAGGCTGATGATCTTCATGTAATTGCGGCCACGAAGCTCGCGCGCCACCGGCCCGAAAATACGGGTACCCAGGGGCTGTCCGAGCTTGTCAATAAGCACCGCGGCGTTGTCGTCGAAGCGAATGTAGGTGCCGTCGTCGCGGGCGATCTCCTTGGAGGTGCGCACCACCACGGCGCGCTGGACGTCGCCCTTTCGGACTTTCGAGTTGGGCAACGCCTCTTTGACCGAGACGATGATCTCGTCGCCGATCGACGCGTAGCGCCGCTTCGAGCCGCCCAGCACCTTGATGCACTGGACCTTCTTGGCACCGGAATTGTCCGCCACCGACAGCTTTGTCTGCATCTGAATCATTTTTGGACCTCGCGACCCCGTCAGACCACGGGTGCCTTCTCGATGATTTCTTTGAGCTTCCAGCGCTTGTGCTTGGACAAGGGCCGCGTCTCTTCGATGAGGACGCGGTCGCCCACTCGGCCTTCGTTGGCCTCGTCGTGGACCTTGTAGCGCTTTTGCTTGCGAACGTACTTTTTGTATTTCGGGTGCATGTACTGCCGGGTGACCGCCACGACGATGGTCTTTTCCATCTTGTCGCTGACGATCTCGCCGACGCGGGTCTTGCTGCGACCCCTACCCGTTTGAGTCTCTTCGGCCATGAATCTTCTCCTGGTCGGTCGCGCCGGGCGGAGGCGGGCCCGTTGGGCGGCCTCCGACCGATCCCCGACCGGTCTTCACAATGATACGCTTCTAAACAATGCCACACCTGCTTGGCAACCGCCGGGCGGGCGCGTCAGCCCTGGGCGAGCGTGCGCTCACGCAACACCGTGCGGATACGAGCCACGTCGCGCTTGCGCTGACGAATGTCGGCCACGTTCTGCAACTGCCCGGTGTAGTGCTTCATCTTCAGGCGGAACAGCTCGTCACGTACCTCGCGCTCGAGGTCGCGCAGCTCGTCGTCGCTCTTCTCTCTGAGTTCGGCGGCTTTCATAGCGTCTCTCCTCGCACCGCGAATTTCGTCTTAATGGGAAGCTTGTGGCTGGCCAGGCGGAACGCCTCTTCAGCCACCTCGCGCGGCACGCCGTCCATCTCGAAGAGGATGCGGCCGGGCTTGACCACGGCCACCCATTCCTCGGGGCTACCCTTACCTTTACCCATGCGGGTCTCGGCGGGTTTGCGGCTGATGGGCTTGTCCGGGAAGATGCGGATCCAGATCTTGCCCTGACGGCGGATGTAGCGGTTCATCGCGATACGCGCCGCTTCGATCTGCCGGGCGGTGATCCGGTGCGGCTCCAGGGCGACCAGCCCGAACTTTCCGAAGGACAGCTTGCTGCCCCGGTAAGCTTTGCCACGCATCCGTCCCTTCTGGCGCTTGCGCCAACGTACTCGTTTCGGACTCAGCATGATGCACTCCTTATGAAGGCGCCCGTCGGGCGGGCGCCGTCTCGATTAAAATCTAGCTTCGGCCTCGAGGACTTCACCTTTGAAGATCCAGACCTTGACGCCGATGATCCCATAGGTCGTCTTGGCCTCGGCGAGCCCGTAGTCGATGTCCGCCCGCAGGGTGTGCAGGGGGACTCGGCCTTCCAGGTACCACTCGCGCCGACCCATATCGGCGCCGCCCAAGCGTCCGGCGCAGTTCACGCGGATGCCCAGGGCGCCAAACTTCATGGAGGTCTGGACCGCTTTTTTCATGGCCCGGCGAAAGCTCACCCGCCGCTCGAGCTGAGTGGCAATGCCCTCGGCGACCAATTTGGCGTCGAGCTCGGCCTTGCGCACTTCCTGGATGTTCAGGAAGACCTCGCTGTCGGTCTGGCGCTTGAGCTCGTCTTTGAGCCCCTCGATGCCGCTGCCGCGCTTACCGATGACGATCCCGGGCTTGGCCGTATGTATGGTCACCTTGACCTTCTTGGCCATGCGCTCGATCTCAATGTTGCTCACACCGGTGTGCTGCAGCCGGCTGTAGAGGAACTTCTTGATCTTCAGATCCTCATGCAGCCAGTCCGAGTAGTTCTTCTCGGCGTACCACTTCGACGACCATGGCCGAATGATGCCGAGGCGAAATCCTGTTGGATGAACTTTCTGACCCAAAACAACCTCCTGGAGGTTCTAGCGCGGCTCGAGCACCACGGTAATATGACTGGTTCGCTTGTTGATGCGAGTCGCACGTCCCATCGCCCGCGGCTTGAACCGGCGCAGCGTCGGACCCTCGTCGACGTAGGCCTGCGCGATGACGAGATCCTCGGGATCCCAGTCCAGCTCGGCGCTGTTCTCGACGTTATGCATCGCCGACTCGACGACCTTGGCGACGATGGGGGCGGCCTTTTTCTGCGTGAACTGCAGAATCTTGAGCGCCTCGAGGATCGTCTTGTTTCGCACCAGGTCGACCACCGGCCGCGCTTTCTGCGGCGAGATGCGCACATTGCGGGCCGATGCCTGGTTGGCCCGATGTCCTGTTGAATTCTTACCCATGGCTCTAACTCAACTCAAAAATAGGTTCCAGGGTCCGGGGGTCCGGGGGTCCGGGAACTGCGTTAACTGCCGGTCGACGCGCAAAGTTCGCGAAGGCCACCAAGAGAAACTGGCGTTGCCCTTGGGTTGTTGTTCGGTGCGCTGTCTGCGCCCTTTGCGCTCGATCGCCGTTCGCGGTTTCTGTTGTCTGCCTAGCGAGACTTACCGTCCGCGCAGCTTGCCCTTCTTGTCGGCGGCGTGGCCGTAGAAGGTGCGCGTGGGGGCGAACTCGCCGAGTTTGTGGCCGACCATATTCTCGGTGACGAACACCGGGACGAACTCGCGGCCGTTGTGGACCGCGAAGGTCATGCCGATAAACTCGGGCACGATCATCGAGCGGCGACTCCAGGTCTTGATGGCCCGGCGATCTCCGGCTTCTTTGGCCTTGCGGACCTTCTTGAGAAGGCTGTCGTCTACGAACGGGCCCTTCTTAATTGAACGTGGCACGTATATCTCCTGAGTGGCTGGGGCGATCCCTGTGGGAGCGCCGTCAACTCAACCTTTCTTTTTGTTCTTGCGTCGACGCTGGATGAACTTGTCGGTGCGCTTGTTTTTGCGGGTCTTCAGGCCCTTGGTGCCCTTGCCCCACGGGGTGACCGGATGACGGCCACCAGCGGTGCGACCCTCACCACCACCATGAGGGTGGTCGATGGGGTTCATGGCCACACCGCGCACCTTCGGGCGGCGGCCCAGCCAGCGCGCGCGGCCGGCCTTACCCAGCGAGACGTTCTCGTGCTCACGGTTGCTGACCGCGCCCACGGTCGCCCGGCACTCCAACAGCACCCGGCGAAGTTCGCCGGAGGGAAGCTTGAGCAGGCCGTATTTGCCCTCTTTGGCCATCAACTGCGCCCAGCAACCGGCCGAGCGGGCCATCTGGCCGCCTTTGCCCGGCTTGAGCTCGACGTTGTGCAGGATGGTACCCACGGGCATGTTGCGCAGCTTCAGCGAGTTGCCGGGGGTGATGTCGGCGGCTTTGCTCGAGACCACCTCGTCGCCCACCTTGAGCTTCTGGGGGGCGAGGATGTAGCTCTTCTCGCCGTCGGCGTAGTGCAGCAGGGCGATGAACGCCGAGCGGTTGGGATCGTATTCGATCGCCGCCACTTTGGCGGGCACGCCCAGCTTGTTGCGCTTGAAGTCGATCTTGCGATAGCGCCGCTTGTGCCCGCCGCCGCGGCGGCGGATGGTCATGCGGCCCTTGTTGTTGCGCCCACCGCTCTTGGACAGCGCCTTGGTCAGGCTCTTCTCCGGGGCGCTCTTGGTCACCTCGTCGAAGTCCTGCAACCGCGCGAAGCGCCGGCCCGGAGCAGTTGGTTTGTAATTTTTGGTTCCCATCGTTGTATCTCCCTCGTCACGAGCCGGCGGCTGGCGCCAGCCCGTGGAGTCCTAGATCATTACCACCGTCTCAGACCACACCGTGTTCTTCGCCGGCGCCTTCCAGGGCGTAAAAGTCGATCATCTCACCTTCGGCCAACTGGACGACCGCCTTCTTCCACGCGGCGCGTCGGCCGAGCGAACGGCCCACCCGCTTGGGTTTGCCGGGCATGATCATCGTGTTGACGCGCTCGACCTTGACGCCGAACAGGCGCTCGACCGCGTGCTTGATCTGGGGTTTGGTAGCGTCGAATTTCACCCGGAAGGTCACCTGGCTCTGCTCCATATTGGACAGGTCGGTGCTCTTTTCAGTCATCACCGGGCGAATGATGATGTCGTATGCAGTAGTCATCGCTTCAGGACCTCCTGAATGTGATCGAGGGCTCGCTGGCTCAGAATCAGGACGTCGTAGCGAAGCACGTCCTCGACGTTGAGTCCCTCGGAGGCGAGGTACTTGGCGTCCTTGAGGTTGCGCACCGACAGCCGCAGCGTGTCGTTATGAGCGACCGCGTTGGTCTGCTCGTCGCGGCTGGTCGCGTCGACCAGCAGGGCGCTGGGGGCCTCCAAGGTCTGGAGGGCCTGGGCGGCCAACTTGGTTTTGATCTGGGGGAACTCGAGGCTGTCGACGATCCGCAAGTGGCCGTCGCGCGCCTTCATGCTCAACGCCGAGCGAAGCGCGGCTTTGCGCTTCTTTTTCGGCATCGAATAACTGTAATCGCGGGGGGAAGGGCCGTGCACCGCACCGCCGCCCACCCAGTGGGGGGCGCGGATGGTGCCCTGGCGGGCGCGGCCGGTGCCTTTCTGGCGCCACGGCTTCCTGCCGCCGCCGCGCACTTCCGAGCGCCCCTTCACCTTGTGGGTGCCGGCGCGGCGCCGGGCACGCTGCCAGTTAATCACCTCCCAAAACAGGTGCTCACGCACCGGGGTGGCGAAAATGGCGTCGTCCAGCTCGGCCTCGCCGACCTTGTCGTTTTTTAGATCAACAACGTCAAATTTCATCTCGTGACTCCTGCGCCGGCCTGACTGAGGCTCGACCGCGCGAAAGAGTGGAATTTCGATCTGCTCGGCGATCGGCGAGCCCTATGCCCGGCGATCGCACCCTGTCAGATCAAGTCTTGATTTCTACGTCCACGCCCGCGGCCAGGTCCAGACGCATCAGCGCGTCCAGGGTCTGCTGGGTCGGCTCGTGGATGTCGAGCAGGCGCTTGTGCGTGCGCATCTCGAACTGCTCGCGCGACTTCTTGTCCTTGAACGGGCCGCGAAGCACCGTCCAGCGACGGACGCGCGTGGGCAGCGGCACCGGGCCGGAGACCCGGGCGCCGGTGCGCCGTGCGGTCTCGACGATCTCGGCAGCCGAAGCGTCGAGCAGCGTATGGTCGTACGCCTTGAGTTTGATGCGAATTTTTTCGTTTGCCATGACACACCCTGAGTCTGCGTCAGCTTGGCTGCGCAGCCGTGAACATGTTCTCGAAACAAAGCGACTTCACGTGTCGATGGACAACGCGTGAAGTCGCGTCAGTCATTCGGAAAATCCCGACCGTAGTCAGGCGGGAGCGCGGACCCTACAGCATGCCTTACCACAGATCAAGTGGGATTTCGGCGTACATCTCGGGTCGGCGCGCTCCCGGCAGCTTGATCACTCGACGATGTCGGTGACCACGCCGGCGCCGACGGTGCGCCCGCCCTCGCGGATGGCGAAGCGCAGGCCCGCGTCCATGGCGATCGGGGTGATCAGCTCACCGGTGATCGTGATGCGGTCGCCGGGCATGACCATCTCGGTCCCCTCGGCCAGGTGCACCGTGCCGGTGACGTCGGTGGTGCGGAAGTAGAACTGCGGGCGGTACCCGTCGAAGAACGGCGTGTGACGCCCCCCCTCTTCCTTGGTCAGAATGTAGACCTCGGCGTGGAACTTGGTGTGCGGGGTGATCGTGCCCGGCTTGGCCAGCACCTGGCCACGCTCGACGTCCTCTTTCTTGATGCCGCGAAGCAGGCAGCCCACGTTGTCGCCGGCCACGCCCTCGTCGAGCAGCTTGCGGAACATCTCTACGCCCGTCACGACCGTCTTCTCGGCCTTCTCCGACAGGCCGACGATCTCGACCTCGTCGCCGGGGCTGACTTTGCCGCGCTCGATGCGACCGGTGACCACCGTGCCGCGACCCGAGATCGAGAAGACGTCCTCGATGGGCATCAGGAAGGGCTTGTCGGTCTCGCGCTCGGGCTCGGGGATGTAGCTGTCGACGGCGTCCATCAACTTCATGATCGCTTCGTCGGCCAGCGGGCCGTGCTCACCGTTGAGCGCCATGAGCGCCGAGCCGGTGATCACCGGAATCTCGTCGCCCGGGTAGTCGTACTTCTCGAGCAGCTCGCGCACCTCCATGTCCACCAGCTCGATGAGCTCCTCGTCGTCGACCATGTCGGCCTTGTTGAGGAACACCACGACGGCGGGCACGCCGACCTGGTAGGCCAGCAGGATGTGCTCGCGGGTCTGGGGCATGGGGCCGTCGGCCGCCGAGACCACCAGGATCGCGCCGTCCATCTGGGCGGCGCCGGTGATCATGTTTTTGACGTAGTCGGCGTGGCCGGGGCAATCGACGTGAGCGTAGTGACGGCTCTCCGTCTCGTACTCCACG
The DNA here is from genome assembly GCA_963697525.1 of uncultured delta proteobacterium. Lineage (GTDB taxonomy): Bacteria > Myxococcota_A > Bradymonadia > Bradymonadales > Bradymonadaceae > Bradymonas. The sequence continues at coordinate 2,128,165 of OY969087.1, read as the reverse complement.
TGGGCCGTCGAGATGGTGATGCCGCGCTCGCGCTCCTCGGGGGCCTTGTCGATATTCTCGAAGTCGACGTTGGTGGCCAGACCTTTCTCGCTGAGCACGCGCGTGATCGCCGCCGTCAGCGTGGTCTTGCCGTGGTCGACGTGACCGATGGTCCCGATGTTCAGGTGCGGTTTCGTTCGTTCGAATTTCTGCTTGGCCATCTTTGCTCTCCTTTCAATTTCTCAGTCGAGCGCTCGTCAGCCGATCGCTCGTTGGAATGGTCCTTGGTCCACAATGTTGGCACGAGCGGCTGGGGGCTCGTTCTAGACGCGCCGGTTCTTACATCTCGAGCGCGAAATTTCAACTGTCCAAGCCCCCTACAAACAGGGAAACGCCCGAATAGTGGTACTTCAGGCGTTTCCCTGCAGGTTTTGGGGCCGATCTCCCAGCGTTCAGGCGCCGCCAGTGGCCTTGTCGATGATCTCATCGGCGATGCTGCGCGGCACGTCGCTGTAGTGCGAGAACTGCATGGTATAGTTCGCACGACCCTGGGTGCGGCTGCGCAGATCGGTCGAGTAACCGAACATCTCCGACAGGGGCACCTCGGCGTCGATGACCTGGGCGCCGCTGCGCGGGTTCATGCCCAGGACGTTGCCGCGCCGGCCGTTGAGGTCGCCGATGACGTCGCCCATGAACTCCTCGGGGGTGACGATCTCGACAGCCATGATCGGCTCGAGCAACTTGGCGCCGGCGCTGCGGGCGGCCTTCTTGAAGCCGATCGACGCACAGATCTTGAACGCCATCTCGCTGGAGTCCACCTCGTGGTACGATCCGTCGTACAGGGTGACCTTGGCGTCGACCAGCGGGAAGCCCGCCAGCACGCCGCCCTCGGCGGCCTCGCGCACGCCGCCCTCGACGGCGTTGAAGAACTCCTTGGGCACCGAGCCACCTTTGATGGTCTCCTCGAATTCGATCCCGCTGCCGGGCTCGAGGGGCTCGACCTTCAGGTAGACCTCGGCAAACATACCCTTACCACCGGACTGCTTCTTGTAGCGCTCGCGGTGCTCGATCTCTTTGGCGATCGTCTCGCGGTAGGAGACCTGCGGCTTGCCGACGTTGGCCTCCACTTTGAACTCGCGCAGCAGGCGGTCGACGATGATCTCCAGGTGGAGCTCACCCTGGCCGGCGATGATCGTCTGGCCGGTCTCGTCGTCGACGTGGACGCGGAAGCTGGGGTCCTCGGCGGCGAGTTTCTGCAGCGACTCGCTCAACTTGCTCTGGTCGGCCTTGGTGTTGGGCTCGACGGCAATCTCGATGACCGGGTCCGGGAAGTCCATCGCCTCGAGGACGATGGGCTCGTGCTCGTCGCACAGGGTGTCACCGGTGGTGGTATTGCGCAGACCCACCGCCGCGGCGATATCGCCGGCGAGCACGCCGTCGATCTCTTCGCGCTTGTTGGCATGCATGCGCAGGATGCGACCGATGCGCTCGCGCTGATCCTTGGTCGAGTTGTACACGTAGCTGCCCGCTTCGAGCTGGCCGGAGTACACCCGGAAGTAGGTCAGGTGGCCGACGTAGGGGTCGGTCATGATCTTGAACGCCAGCGCCGAGAACGGAGCATCGTCGTCGGCCTGACGGGTCAGCTGATCCTCGTCGTCCGGGTCGGCGTGCTGCTCGGTGATCCGGCGGAACGCGTCCGGAGTGACCCCGTTGACCGGCGGGATGTCCACCGGCGCGGGCAGGTAGCGCACCACGGCGTCGAGCAGGGGCTGGACACCCTTGTTCTTGAGCGCCGTGCCGCAGAACACCGGCACGATCTCCAGGGCCAGCGTCCCCTTGCGGATGGCCTCATGCAGCTCGTCGTCGGTGATCTCCTCACCCTCGAGGTACTTGATCATGATGTCTTCGCTGAAGTCGGCCGCCGCCTCGATGAGCGCCTCGCGGGCCGCCTCAGCCTCGTCGACCAGATCTTCAGGAATCTCGATGAAGTCGTACTCGGCGCCCAGCGACTCGTCATTCCACACGATGCCGCGCATGGTGATCAGGTCGACCGCGCCCTTGTACTGATCTTCGGCGCCGATGGGGATCTGGATGCGCACGGGGCGCGCCTTGAGGCGATCCTCCATCTGGCCGACGACGGTGTCGTAGTTGGCGCCGGTGCGGTCCATCTTGTTGATGAACGCGATGCGCGGCACCTTGTAGCGGTTGGCCTGGCGCCACACCGTCTCGGACTGCGGCTCGACGCCACCGACCGAGCAGAACACCGCCACGGCACCGTCGAGCACACGCAGGGAACGCTCGACTTCCATGGTGAAGTCGACGTGACCGGGGGTGTCGATGATGTTGATGCGGTAGTTCTGGTTGTTCAGCGGCCACGAGCAGGTGGTCGCCGCACTGGTGATGGTGATACCGCGCTCGCGCTCCTGGTCCATCCAATCCATCTCGGCGGCGCCTTCGTGCACCTCACCGATCTTGTGGGAGACACCCGTGTAATAGAGCACACGCTCGGTCGTGGTCGTCTTACCGGCATCGATATGCGCCATGATGCCGATGTTGCGAACTCGCTTTAGAGGTATACTGCGTCGCACCTTGATCCCTGCCTTGTCTAAGAAATCTATCTGCTTGGTTTCGCACGCACTGTGAGTTCCAGGGCCCGAGGGCGAAGACACACCGGTGCGCGATGTACGGTCATTATTACGACTCAGGCTCACGCCTGCTTGAAGCCACAAACACCCCGCGGTGCCGTGGAATTCCTCCTACACAGGCACACCAAATCCGCCACGAGGGCGGATAGCGTCAACACGAGCATTCGTCGGGCGCATCATCAGGATTACGCCGCAAATGTCAAGTGAACTCAGGAGACTACGTCCCCTCGGGTGTGGTGGAGGGGGCCGATGGGACTCAATCGGCAGCGTGGGCCCGAGCGGCGCGACGCGATCGGCCGCGCCGCCAAGGCCAGCGCATCACCACCGATAATGGGCGAAGGCCTTGTTGGCCTCGGCCATCCGGTGCATCTCTTCTTTTTTGCGCACCGCGTTGCCGCGGTTGTTGGACGCGTCCAGCAACTCGTTGGTCAACCGCTCGACCATGGTGTACTCGTTGCGGTTGCGCGCGGCGTTGACCAGCCAGCGCATGGCCAGGGCCATCTGGCGCTCCTGGCGCACTTCCATGGGCACCTGGTAGGTCGAGCCACCCACGCGCCGCGAGCGCACCTCCACCGAGGGGCGCACCGTCTCGAGCGCCTCTTTGAAGACCTCCACCGGGTCGGCGTCGGTCTTGGCGGCGATGAGATCGAAGGCATCGTACAGGATGCGCTCGACGACGTTTTTCTTGCCGTCGCGCATCATGACGTTGATGAAACGGGTGACGTTCTGGTCGCCGAATTTGGGATCGGGCAGAACGGGGCGCTTGGAGACTGGTCCTTTTCTGGGCATGTTCTCTACTCTGCGATGTATCGACCGCCGCATTGGCGGCCAAACAAGTTATCTCGGCTTCTTGGTGCCGTACTTGCTGCGACCCTGACGGCGCTCCTGGACGCCGATGGCGTCGAGGGTGCCGCGGATGATGTGATAGCGCACACCGGGGAGGTCTTTGACACGGCCACCGCGGATGAGCACCACGCTGTGCTCCTGCAGGTTGTGTCCCTCGCCGGGGATGTAGCTGGTCACCTCGATTCCGTTGGTCAGGCGCACACGTGCGACCTTACGGAGCGCCGAGTTCGGCTTCTTGGGCGTCGTCGTGTACACACGCGTGCACACCCCGCGTTTCTGCGGGCAACCCCGGAGGGCCGGAGCGTCGGTCTTCTTCTTGACCTGTTTACGTCCCTTGCGGACAAGCTGGTTAATTGTGGGCATCTGACTCTACCTGTGAAATTCACGTGGTGCGACCACCGGCCGCGACTCGTGCTCAGCGGGCGTGTTCGTCACGCCCTCAAATTCGATTTTCCGCCCGACTCAACACGGCGGCGCGACCGCAAATTTCGCACACGCGGGCCGAGCGAACTTTAGGAGGGGGGATAATAGAGTTTTCGGGTCGGTTGTCAAGCGTGCGCTTCACCCCAGGATTCTTCGCTCGAATAACTGATCCCGATCGACCACGCCCAGGCGCTCCAGGCCGCCGAAGACCGCCCGGCCGAGGCGGTGGGGCCCCAGGATCAGCGGGCTGATTGCCGATCGCAGCTTGCGGGCCGGACCGTCGACCACCGTCATGCTCAACGCTTGGAGGGCCGCTCCGGCCACCTTGGCCCCGAAACTCTGGGCCTGCAGCCATCTGGAAAGCCCGGAATGAGGGCGCAACTCGATGAAATCCCGCTCGAACTGAGCGCAGGTCCACGCGGCCCACGCCCGCGCGATGCGGTCCGCGCCGGGATCATAGAGGCGCGAGCGATAGCCGGCGAAGCGGTCGAGCACATGCAGCGGCCACTGCACGATCCCCCCGATGCCGAGCCTGTCCTGCCAGTCGCGGATCTCGTCCAGATCGGCGCTATCTTCGAAGCGATCGATCCAGCCGGCGATGTCCAGCAAGCCCTTCAGAAACCCCAGATGCTGGTGGAAATGGTAGCCGAGCTGCAAAAAGAGGAGTTCCGGTCGCAGCGTCTCGAAGTGGCGATCACCGACAGCGATCGAGCGGGTCTCGGCCAACAGATCACCGATCGGGGGACTGTCCGTGTGCGGGAAGGCGATCCGCCAGTGCAGCTCGATGATAGTCCCATAGGTGTGATGGCTCAGGGCGATCTGGTTGTAGGTCCATGTCTTCGAGCGTGCCCCGTGTGCCGGCTGGTAGCCTAGATCCGCGAGCGCCTCGACCGCCGTGTCGACCGCCTGCGGAAGGATCAGCAGATCCATGTCCGTCGTATTGCGCATCGTGCCGTCGCTATAGAGTAGCCACGCCAACGGCTCTCCCTTGAGGACCACGATGGGGGCAAGCGGACTCAACACGTCGATAACACGGCCCAACTCGGCGCGATAAAGCGCGAGTCGAGCCAGGTGTTGGCGCCAGTACTCGGAGGCCGAGCGTGGCAGTGGCTCGCCCGTCGCCTTCAAAAAGCGGTACACGATCGGGAGTACGCCGCGCTCGGCAGCACGCTCGACCAAGCGAGCGCGCTCGAGATCGCGCGAGCGCAACTGGCTACCCTCGGAGATCCGCGCCAGCACGAGCCGCGTCGCCGTCATGTGCCCCGGAAAGTCGGCTGTGGCCAAACGACGAGTCACGCGGCCGCCTCACGGAACGATTCGCGGTAGCCGTCGCCGGCGCCTCGGAACAGAGTGTACGTATGTTGCGGCGTGTGTACTTCCAGCCACGCGTGGCCTTCGAGCGCGCCGCGGTTGCGGAAACCGACCACGATCTGCGCGTCCACCCCGCGGCGGGCGAGCCACACGCGACTGGCGAGCGCCCGGTGCAAACAGCGTGCGCCTGGGACAAAACGCGACGCGCGGTGGGCGAGCAGTTCGGCGAGGTCGGTTGACTCGTCGGCCGTTCGTTCCTCGTGAGCCGGGTATCGCCCCGCCCAACGCGCAGCCCGGCCCGCCAGGTGCATCAGTTGCTGGATGCTTGCCATCTCGCTGATCACCCGCGCAATGGCGAGTTCGACGAGCATCTCGGTTTGGGCGATCGGATGGAGCGGTTTCATGGGGTCTCCAGGGGCGCCGAGGCGTCGGCGCTCGGCGTCTGCAGCGCGTCGAGCAGGGGTTCGACATGTGTCGGCTCGCCGCTGGGTGACTTGGCGTAGACAAATCGATACACCGGAAACTCACGGACCAGACGCGCCGCGTTTCGAAACCGGCGAACCATCCAGTCGCGCCAGGGATGCGAGAAGTCGAAGGTTTGCTCCAACAGCGCGACCAGCGCGTCGCGCTCGCCGGGTGTCTCCAGCATCGGGCTGTTGGGCAGCTCGGGCCGGTCCGGGTCGAGCAAGATGACCGCTCCAAGCGGCAGCGCGTCGCCGCATCCGCGCTCTGCGCCCACGCGAAACCATCGCTTGGACGCCTGCTCCCAGATCCGGCGCTCCTCGAGCGCCTCGGGAACCTCGCCGGCCGCCTTCCACAGGCGAATCGTCGGTGTCGCCCCCAGCGCAGTGCCCTGCCCCACGTCGACCACAGTCATGTCATCGGCGAGCAGGCGCGCTCCGCGGCACATCAATTCGTAGGCGGTCGTCGATTTTCCCGCCCCAGAACGCCCGATAAACACGTACGCCCGCCCGTCGATCGCCACCGCGCTGCCGTGAAGGCCCAACGCGCCGGGCTGATCGAAGAGCACGTACAACGGCAGGACGACGCGCTCAATCGTGAGATTTAGACCAAAAGAATGGCCGTGGTCGATGTCAGCGTAGTCAATGTGCGCCCGCACGGGATCCAACACAAAGCGCCACCCGTCATACGCGATCGCGAACGTCTCACCGACGCGCCACAGGCGCATGACGGGGCCCCCCGGATAATCCTCCATGCTATGCACAAGACCATCAGAAGGCTCGGGCTGCTCCGCCAGCGCCGGGGTCTCGACCAAGCGCAAAGAGGCTGTCGACCCCGACGGCGCCTCGACCAACGGCAGCCCAGCCGGAGCAGCGATCACGCGTCCGAAGGCGAGGTAGTGACAGTGCAACTTCTCCACCAAAGCGCTCATGATCTCGAATGGTTGACGGGATACGTGGCGGTGACTCTGGTCCGCGACTCAGGTATCGAGCCGGCGTACCAGGCCATGTTCCTGCGCGTCGGAAAGAAACGCCGTGACGTCGGTGACGACGGTATCGCGGTCGACCTCGAACTCCGCACAGATCAGATCGACGATGTCGCCGAACGTAGCGCCGGACTCCACCGATGCCCAGATATGCCGGGCCACCGGGTTGAGCCCGAAGTATTCGTTGCCACGCAGATCGAGCACCAAGAACTCGTCGTCGACCTGCTCGACCACGAGATCATCACGAATGGCGAATGTGGCGGTATCGTCAAACACGGCTTGTGACACCTGGCTCTCCGGTCGGGGAATCGGACGTAACACAGACGCGACACTAACAGCTTCTCGTCACTCCTGCGAGGTCACGAGGCGCACCTTGGCGCCCTCTTCACCCTCGGGAACATTCTCGTGGGGCCGAAGTCTTCCACGCTCCATCCAAAACACCTGGTCGGGCTCGAAGCCCGCCGGCACCCGGTGCCCCACGTGCAAGATCGCCATGTCGGGATACTCGCGACGGATATCCTCGAAGATCGCCCGGCACAGATCGGCCTCGAGATCGGCGGCGAGCTGGTCGATGACCAGAATGCGCGGGTTGCGAATCAGCGCGCGCGCCAGGGCGATGCGCTTCTTTTGGCCGCCGGAGAGCCGCCTTCCGTTTTCGCCTACCTCGCCGTCCAAGGTATCGGTCCCGTCTCCGGCAAACTCGGCAACACGGGCGATACGCACAACCCTTTGTAGCTCCTCGTCCGAGACCTTCCCCAAGGCCCCTACCAAAATATTGTGCGCGATACTGCCGTGGAAGAGAATGGCTTCTTGACCCACGTAGCCCACATGGCTGCGCCACTCGGTCGAGTTGAAGTCCGGCAGAGGAATCCCCCCGTAAGTAATTTCACCTTGGTCGGGATCGAACAAACGGAGTATCAGCTTGGCCAGCGTGCTCTTTCCAGCGCCCGATGCACCTAAGATGGCAATTGATGTGGACTTGTTGATGGACAAGTTGATTCCGCGCAGAACATGCGTGGCTCGATCTTGGGACGAGTAGGAAAAAGAAACGTCTTGCACGACCGTCGTCGACCAAGAAGCGGGAACAGGTGTTGGCTCCGCGGGCTCAGCAAGGAAGTGTTGGTGGTCCAAGAACTGGCGAAGTCGCAGTTGCGCTGCATTGGCAGTATGCCAGCCCATCACCACGGCTGCAGCCCCACGAACGGGGGCCAAACTACGCGAGATGTAGAAGTAGTAGGCAACAAGCGTTCCCAGGCTCAGCGCCCCAGCAGCCACATAAAAGCCGCCGACGGCCAGCACGCCCAACAGAAAGATGGCGGCCAAGGCGCTAACGGTCGACATGACCATGGCGCGGAAACGCTTGAATGCGACCTGAGAGTCGCAAAGCCGACGCCCGGCCACCTCGAGGTCGCGTTGATAGGCGGTGCCCGAATCCAACACTTGAAGCTCGGAGATCCCGACGACCCCCTGCACGAGCAGCGCGTAGAGCGCTCCTTCTTGCTCACGTACCCGAGTGGCCAGGCGTTGGACACGCTTGCGAAACGCGATGATGAGAATCGCCGTAAGCGGGAGGGGTACTAGCGCGAGAAAGAAGACCTTCGGCGCTAGTACGATCAGGATTCCCGCGGTGGCCACCACAGCGACCAAAAGTTCGACACACGCTGGCGCGATTGCCCCAAGGAAGGTTTTTACATGGTAAGTATCCGCAAAGATTCGGGAAACCAACTCCCCCGACGGCTGACTTGCGTGGAAATCGCCGGATAAGCGACGCAGTTGAGTGAAGGCATCGAGACGCAACTCCTGCCAAAAACCCTCGGCACTCTGTGCCGCCGCAGCCTTTCCGAAATACTGTGCTGCGTACGCTCCAACGCTAGCGACCACGCCAATCCCGGCATAGAGCCACAACAATTGCAGGTGCCCCCCGAGAATGGCGTCATCGATAATGCGCTTGACCAAGTAGGGAAGGACAAGCGGCAGAAGAAAACCGAGCGCAAGCAGCGAAATGGTGTTGAACCCGAGCTTCCGAACAAGAGAGGTCATGAAATGTGTCGACAGGGCCGCCTAAGAGCGCCGCTCGCGGCCACGCAGTCGTTCCTCTCCAAGAGGTGTGCGTGCCATCTCACACGCCCAAGCCGAGCGACCCGCCATCGGGGTTCGCACCGGTCCCCCCGCGAACAACCTCGCGCAGGCTGCCCAACCGCTCCAGCGTCGGAGCAGAATAAGAGTAGCGGGGTTTGTTATCGCACGAGTCCCGTCGGGACTCCGACTTCACGTGAACCGTTTCGCGCTTTTGCATCACCGAACCTTAAAAGTCTCGAAAGGGCACACCAAATTACCGGAACCAGGCTTGCAGCCACAGCTCAGCAGTCATTGGAGTCCATAGAATCATTGAGCCAACCTGTTTGGCTGGATGCGAAGGTGTGCCGGTCACCATTAGCTGGCGAATCAGGAACTCGGAAACCGACCCATCGTCGACCAGCTGGAGGTTATCAAGAATTGATGTCTGAAACAACTCGTTCCATTCAAGCAGGTACTGTCTAAACGACCGTCTTACGAAATCTTCAAACAAGCCGTGCTTGGGAAACCGACGAAAGCGCTCGGGGATGACGCCGGCGACCAACCGCCGCATAATATAGCGATTCGACCTGCTTTCGTTGGCCAGCCAGGGCGCAGGTACGCGTTGGGATAGGGTCCATAGTCGCCGGTCAGCGAAGGGGAAATCCAACCACACCCCGGTGCGCAGATACTTGCGCCATGCCATTCTAGTCACCAACTCCCACCCCCAGCCCAAAACGTTTGTCTGGGCCAACGAGGAATCGGGATCCTGGCCTATCGAAGTCTGAGCAAGGAACAGCGTCCTGGCTCGGCCAAGTTGGCGCGCATATGGCCCCGGTCGCAAAGTTGAGCGTACCAGGCGGACTGGCGTTTTCACCCATTGGGGTACGCGCCTGCGAATGAGTCCGGTGACCAGTTCATGAACGGGAGGCTGTTGGGCGACGGCCAAAGCCTCCGGCGAGCATACCGATCTCAGTCGTGCGAAGGCTCGAAGACGTTCGATTGCCAAGGAGGTGATCGCAGGGGCCGAACCAGGAAATAACAACTCCGCGCCGATGCCAGTGAGTAAAAGATCGAAGGAGCGATGCCTTTGTAATCGCCGAATAAATTCTGTCTCGTAGGATTCCCCGGGGTGGAAGCACGGGCCGTAGCCCCAAAGATCTCCGTACTCCGCGGCGGGTGGCCGTGGCGGGCAGTCTTCCAAATTCACCAGTTGAGTGGGCACCTGAAGTTCGCTGGAGAGCAGCTCCACCTGTTCCGTCTCATCCGTATCTGGATGGGATGGAAAAACCATCGTTCCCGCAGAAAACGGTGGAGCACCGTGGATGGCTGCCCGCTCAGCCGCAATGGAGGCCAAGTACAGAGAGTCGAGCCCAGAACTCAAGCTCACCGCCGGCGCGGGCGCATGAACCAGGGCGGTTTCCACGCGATCCGTGACCAGATCGCGGAAGCGGCGCCGAAACGTGCGCGTGTCGGCGGGTAACCCCGCCCGAAGAAACCAGTACTGTTCGGTCGACGAAGAAAGATGGTCACTCAACCCCAGGTGCAGGGTCGATGCGGGCTTGAGCCGTTGAACGCCGTCAAAGAAATCTTGGTTGGACTGGTCCAGGGTCCAGGTCAAGAACTGAGCCAATCGGGATCGGCTTGGACGCGGATGTTGCCCCTCGAATGCGCAAAGGCAAGTCCCCACCCAAGCATGCTGCCGATTTGTAAGCTGGTACATGGCGGGAATGCGGCCAAAACGATCGCGCACCCAGGCCACAGATGCATCGTCGCGATTTACCACCACCAGTGCAAATTCGCCATCGAGGTGGCGAGCAATGCCCGTTCCAAAACGCTGCAGCCCGCGCGCGAGTACGCTCGCTAGAGGAGCGGTGCCTGCCAGTCCGAGCCGCACGCGAAGCGCATGAAGCCGTCGAAATGAGCCGAGCCAGGCGAGTGCACCTCCCGTCCACATGCCAAATCCCGAGTCCAACCGATCGCTTTCTTGCATCACGAAGCGGATCTGATATCGTCCACATGAGGCTCTAAAGTGCGTCCACGGCGCAATGGTTCGACAGCGGTCGGCTGGAAGCGCGGTGACAGGCGAACCTTTGGGGCTGATGTCCAGAAATAGGTTCATGGAGAAAGTCCGACACAATACGGCAGTAACCAGGGCCGAAGGGCGCCGATTCCGTGGGGCATGCATCCGTTGTTAAATGAGACGCATATCCTCACTCACCGCCTTGCAATATCTCAGGAAATGGTTTGGAGCAAAAAATGTCCCAACGGCTCGTTTCAACGGCTTTACTAGTCTTCGTTGCCGCCGCAGTTCCAGCCTGCAGTGACAGCGCCTCTGCTCCCACGACGGATAGTCGAACCGAGCTCCATACGGCCGCACTGCAACAAGCGGAAAAGCCGACTCGCGTCAAGCGACCAAGACTCGCCGCTGCCCTCTTCGAAGGGTTTGACGTTGATTCGCATGCTGCGACGGCCACCCTTCTGGGTACACCATTCGACGTACAAATCAATGACGACGGTACGGTCGACCTCCAATCCACCGCCGCCCGGTCCATCCAGGATGGCTCGGTGCATGCCGCCGAGAAATTCGTCCTCGGGATGCCGCGCGTCGGCCGCAGTGACAATCTCGTGCCCACACAGCACGTCAGCACAGAACTCGGCACCGATAAAGTCGTCAGCCATTACTCACATGCGTTACAGGCCACCTATGAGCGCCGTGCGGAAACGCTGGAGCAAACATTCGTAATCTCGCAGCGCCCCGCTGGCAAAGCGGACCTACGGATTGGGTTTTCCCAAACTCACAGTTTGAGCGCGCAAGTTCGTGACCAGGGCGCCGTCCTGTCTTTCGACGAAAATGGCGAGCACCGCTTTGCCTGGGGCAAGCTCAAAGCATGGGATGCTGGCGGCCGGAAGATTGCGGCCACGTTCTATGCCGACGCTTCCGGCTATGGAATCCGAATCGACGATCGACAAGCCGAATATCCGATCACCATTGACCCGATTCTTTTTTCGCTGGACGCGGATCTGCCTCCCGCCACGAGTAGCACGGCTGATAGCCGCTTTGGCTACGAGGTTCGCGGGGTCGGTGATTTGGATGGAGACTCCTTCGATGACGTTGTTGTCACGGAGCCCCACTTCGCAAATGGCCAGAGCTTCGAGGGACGCTTCCTGGTGTTTCGCGGGTCGGCAACCGGGCTAAAGAAAACGGCGGCGGTCAGTATCGAGTCTGATACCGCCAATTATCGGATGGGCTATAGCCTCACATCTATCGGCGACTTCAATGGCGACGGGCATGCTGACTTTGCCGTTGGTGCTCCTCACGGAGCTACAGTCTTCGTGTTTACCGGAAGAGCTCCGAACGCTTCGGATTCCAGTCCCGTGGACGCCACTCCTGCGGCGACGTTAACCGGCTCGAACCTTTCGTTCTTCGGGTGGTCCATAGCCGCTGGTGACTTCGACTGTGATGGCTCTGTCGACCTGTTGATCGGCGCCCCCTTCGTGAATAGTGGCACTGGCGAAGCCGATATCTACTTTGGCGACGGCAGCGGGTTTTCAGCAGGCTCAGTGACCATTTCTGGTAGCCAATCTGGTGAATCCTTTGGACGCACCGTGGCTGCCGGGAACTTCGACGCTGATACTGACTCGGGTAATGCGTGCGACGATGCGCTTGTTGCAGCGCCCTACTGGGATTCGACGTTCGCACAAGACACCGGACGCGTTGAGCTACTCGTTGGAAATACCGGGCGAGCATTTACTCAGCCATCTTGGACTTTCCACGGCAGCCAGGCGAGCAGCTTTTACGGCTCGGCTCTGTCCAGCGTGGACATCAATGGTGATGGTTTCGCCGATGCAGTGGTGGGAGCGACATTATTCGACACGGGAACCGCTAATGACGCGGGACGCGTCTTGATCTTCGACGGCCAAAGCGGCTCGTCGGCACTTCCCAACAACCCCACGCAGGTACAAGACGGCTTTGTTGCCAGCGAGCGCTTTGGCTCCTACGTCAACTCCGCAGGGGACGTCAACGCGGACGGGATTCCGGATCTAATTGTCGGTGCGCTCGAGTACAACGGGTCGAGCCCGAAAGAAGGCGCCGCCTACCTCTTCCTGGGATCGTCGTCAGGTATTCAACTGGGCGAGTATCAGTGGATGAGAAAAGGGGGCGATGAAGGTCTTGGCACTGATGCCTACTACGGTCGCTCCGTCGCTGGCGCCGGCGACGTCAACGGCGACGGCTTCGACGACTTCATCGTCGGCGCGTACGGTGCCGACGTGACCGACTCGGGCGGCAATACCATCAGCAACGCCGGTAAGGCGTTTGTGTACTCGGGTGGGCCCACCTGCTTCGCCGACGGAAAATTTTGGAACGACGGGGACGTCAACCCGAGCAACACCTGCCAGGTGTGTAAGGCGGTCGACGCCAACGGCGATCCGGCGAGTGTGACCGGGTGGACGGATGTGGCCGACAGCGACATGAAGGCGTGTGACGATGGCGATCTGTGCACCGACAACGACGTGTGTGTCGGTGGGGTGTGCACGGGCACGGCCAAGGATTGCTCGCTGAGCCCGGCGCAGGATTGCACCGAGGGCTACTGCGATTCGGCCGATGGGCTGTGCAAGACGCAGGCGATGGCGACGACGACGGAGTGTGCGCCGGCGACCTGTGAGTCGGAGACGGTGGCGCAGGCGGCGGGCTTCTGCGAGAGCGACCCGAATAACGCCAACGCGGGTATGTGCACGGTGCCGGCGACGGTCGATTGTGCGCCGTTCAAATGCGCCAACGGGGCCTGCATCACGGCGTGTACCAGCGATGCCGACTGCATGAGCGGGGCGTGGTGCGACGTTACTACCGACCAGTGCAGCACGGCGAACCGCAAGCCCATCGCCGACGCCGGCAACGACCAGATCGTCAGCGCTGGCGACACTGTCACCCTCGACGGCAGCGGCAGCAGCGACCCCGACGGCGACAACCTGACCTACGTGTGGAGCCAGCAGGGCGGCGAGCCGGTCACGCTGACCGGTGGGGACACGGCCACGCCGCAGTTCACGGCGCCGAACCCGTCGCCGGGCAACGAGCTGTTGACCTTCGTGCTCGTGGTCAACGACGGCCAGGAGAATAGCGACGCCGTGCAGACCACGGTGATCATTCGCAACCGGCCCAACCAGAAGCCCACAGCGGTCATCGACGGGCCGGATTCGGCGACCGCCGGCGACACCATCACGCTGAGCGCCTCGGGCAGCTCCGACCCCGATGGCGACACGCTGACCTACAAGTGGAGCCGCGCGGGCGGCCCGGCGCTCGCCGACATGGGGGCGACCGACCAGGAGACCTTCCAGGTGACCTTCCCCAGCGACCTGACCGAGACGACGACGTTTAGCTTCCTGCTGGTGGTCAACGACGGCAGCGTCAACAGCGACCCGGTGCTCCACGACGTGACCGTCTCGCCGATGACCGGCGGCGACAGCGCCGGCGCCGATGCGGGCGCCGACGCCGGCGCCGACGCAGGTGGCGGCGACACCGGCATGGCCGACGCCGGCACCGGTGACACCGCCCCGCCCATCAGCAACCACGCCGGCGACCTGTCCGGCTCGAGCTGCGGGTGCGTCAGCGTCGAGCACGAGCAGCCCACCGCCCCCGGCTGGCTGCTGGGCGCGGTCTTCCTGGGCGGGATCGCCGTGTGGCGGCGCCGCCGCTGGATGGACTGAGTGAAGCGCCACTAAGCGCCTGACCGAAGCCCGGGACTTTTCCGAAGTCCCGGGCTTTTGCTTTTGGAGACGCGGGGCTTTGGTTAGACTGGGATCATTGCGGCAACTCGAAGGCAGGATGAGACCCATGTCCACCGTCATCACCGGCACCGGCCACTACGTGCCCGAGCGCGTGGTGCCCAACGCGGAGATCGCCGCCCTGCTGGGCACCACCGCCGAGTGGATCAAGGAGCGCACCGGCATCCGCGAGCGGCGCTTTTTGGCCGACGACGAGTCCGCCTCGTCGATGGGGGAGCGGGCGGCGCGCGCCGCCCTGGCCGACGCCGGCTGTGCCGCCGGTGACATCGACGCGATCGTCTTTGCGACCCTGTCGCCGGACGTCGTCTTCCCGGGCAGCGGCGTCTTCCTGCAGCGTCGCCTGGGCCTGCCGGGCGTGCCCGCGCTGGACGTGCGCAACCAGTGCTCGGGCTTTTTGTACGGGCTGTCGGTCGCCCACGCCTGGCTCGAGGCGGGCCTGTACGAGCGCGTCTTGCTGGTGGGGAGCGAGGCGCATTCGCCGGGACTCGACCTCTCCGAGGAAGGTCGTTCGGTGTCGCTGCTCTTTGGCGACGGCGCCGGCGCCGCGGTCCTCGAGCGCGCTGACCGTGCCAACGCCGGCCTCGTGGAGGTGTCGCTGGGGGCCGACGGCACCGGCGCCGAGGCCTTGTGGTGCGAGGCGCCCGGCTCGACCAGCCGACCGCATATCTCGGCCGACGACCTCGACCGGCGCCGCCACTTCCCCACCATGAAGGGACGCACGGTGTTTCGCGACGCGGTGCGCACCCTCGAGCGCGAACTGCGCGCGCTGTTCGAGCGCAACGCCATCGGCGGCGACGAGGCCACCGTCGGCCTCGACGAGGTGCTGCTCGTGCCTCACCAGGCGAATAAGCGCATCAACGAGATGGTTGCCCAACGCCTGGGCCTCGATGCGTCCCAGGTGGTGCACACCATCGAGCATTTCGGCAATACCACCGCCGCCAGCCTGCCGATGGCGCTTGACATCGCCCGGCGAGATGGGCGAGCCCAGTCGGGAACCTATGTCGCCCTGGCCGCCTTCGGAAGCGGCTACACCTGGGGCACCGCGCTCGTCCGTCTGTAGAGGCCGCCCGCCCATGTCCGACGCCCATATCTCCTACACCACCGTCATCGAACAACCCCGCACCGGTGCCTTCGGCGCGCTGATGCGCTGGATGAGCGCCCACCCGCTGCTGGCCGGGCTCATCGGCGGGATCCTCGCCGTGCTCCTGGCCATGTCGCAGGCCTTCGAGGGCGTGCAAACGGCGCCCACCGACGCGCTGATCATCTCGGCGATCGTGGTAGTGGTGTGGGTCGTGCTCTTCTTCTTTTTGCGCGGCTTCTTCGCTAGTCAGGCGGTCTCCCGGCTGGAGGTACGCCGCGATATCGACGCCGACGAAGCGTCGTTTTCCTGGCTGGAAAATGGGCAGGCGCTCGTCGACGTCGACCAACCGAGCTACGAGCTGTTCTCCATCGCGCTCCCCGAGGATCTGCAAGGCGAGCATCACGCCGACAAGGCGTGGCCGGTGTGGCTTGTCGTCACCGGCGAGGGTGGCCAATTTGTCATGGAGACCAAGGTCACCGTCGGCGAGGCCCGCAACTACGAGGCCATCACCGACGAGTTGTTGGAGAGCACCGACGAGACGCTGCCCACGGGGCTCGCGTCGTCGCTGCTCAATCTGGCCGAGCGCCAGGTGGGATAAGCGGCGGGCCCGGGCCTAAAGCGTCGAGCCGACGCCCTCTTCGTCGAAACTCTTGCGGTACAGATAGGCGTCCCAGGCGTGGATGGCCTCCTGGAGCACGCGCCGCTCGGCGTCGTAGCTGATCGTGCTCAAGGCATCCGAGAACGAAAACCAGGCGGCCTTGTCGACCTCGTGGTCGTGATCTTCGACGTCGCCGCCGGTGTACTTCATCAAGAAGAAGTCGACCGTTTTGCGCACGCGGATGCGCTCGCCGGTGTCGTCGTCGCGACGGGTGTACCAATATTCGATGTCGCTCAACTCCGAGAGCACATCGCCGTCGCAGCCCGCCTCCTCGCGGGTCTCGCGCACCGCCGTTTCCTCGGGCTTCTCGCCCTCCTCGATGCCGCCCTTGGGAAGCCGCCAACTGGGGTTTCCCCCGCGGGTGGGGATCTGGACCAGGCAGACGAGGTTTTCACCGTCGACCTGGCGCACGAGCACGCCGCCTGCGGAGTGCTCTTGCTCTTTTCGCTTCGAACCGGACTTGGTGGCCATGCGCTACTGCGGCAAAGGGAGTGGAGCGGAGTCGTTGCTAACTTTGACTCCTTCTGATTACGGCGTTGCTCGACAAACGTCAAGTTTCTGGCGTTTGCCGACCGCCCAAACGCACGATCAGCCCAGCTTCTGCAGGCCCGCCTCGAGCACGGCCAAAAAGCCGTCGAGCTGGGCGTCGGTGATCACGAACGGGGGGCTCAGCCCGAGCACGTTGCCGTATACCCCCGACGGCAGCACCAGGTAGCCGCGCTGGCGACAATAGTCGGTCAGCGCCAGCGCCAGCGCGCCGTTGGGGGCGCGGGTGGCGGGATCTTCGACCAGATCGACCCCCAGCATCAGCCCACGGCCGCGCACATCGCCGACGACCCCGGGGAAGCGCTGGCCCAGGCCGCGCAGCCGCTCGAGCAGGGCTTCGCCGCGCTCGCGCACCCGCTCGGGCCATTGCTCGTCGACCAACGTCTCGATGGCGGCTCGGGCCATCGCGCAGCCCAGCGGGTTGCCCAGAAAGGTCGAGGTGTGGATGGCCTCGCCGGAGGACAACCCCCACGAGCCCATCACCTCCGGCCGGCCGATGGCCGCCGAGATGGGAAAGCCGCCGCCCATGGCCTTGCCGATGCACAGGATGTCGGGCAGGACCCCGACCTGCTCGCAGGCGAACATCGAGCCGGTGCGCCCCAGGCCGGTAAAGATCTCGTCGAAGATGAGCACCAGGCCAAACTCGTCGCATAGCGCGCGCAGCCCGGCCAGAAATCCCGGCGGCGGGACGACCTCGCCGCCGCGGCCCTGGATGGGCTCGACGATGATCGCCCCGATGCCCTCGCCGCCGCTGGCGGGGTGTTCGAGCGTCTGGCGCAGGTGCGTGAGCACGGCCCGCGAGATGTCGGCCGGCGCCGTGT
Organism: uncultured delta proteobacterium; assembly: GCA_963697525.1. Lineage (GTDB taxonomy): Bacteria > Myxococcota_A > Bradymonadia > Bradymonadales > Bradymonadaceae > Bradymonas. Next base: position 2,110,569 of record OY969087.1, on the reverse strand, counting down.
CCGCCGACAGGCCAAACGGCGGCCGATACGGATCCGGGTACGGCACATGGGTGACGTGCGGGCTGAGTTGGTCGAGGAACGGCTCGCGAAACTCCCGGCGGTAGGCCGTCGCGCTCAACGCCCCGTAGGACAACCCGTGGTAGCCGCCCCAAAACCCGATGACCCCGGGCTTGCCGGTGTGCATCACCGCGGTCTTGAGCGCCGCCTGCACGGCGTCGGCGCCGGACAGCCCCAGGATGGACTGCTGCAGCTCGCCGGGGGCGATGTCGGCGAGCAACATGCCCAGCTCGACCTTGACCCGGCTGGGGTAGACGTCGCCCATGGCGTGGGTCAGCCGACCGACCTGCTCGCGCGCCGCGGCGACCACCGCCGGCGGGTTGTGCCCCAGCCCGCACACGGCGAACGCCCCGGTCAGGTCGACGTAGACGTTGCCGTCGACGTCTTCGATATTGGCCCCCAGCGAGCGCTCCCACACGATGGGATCCTGGGGCACGCCGCTCTGGCGCTCGCGCCGGGCGCGACGGGCGGTGATCGCCGGGCACTCGCTTCGGGCGAGGTCGCTGACCAGGGCCACTGATTGGGGGCCGGGGATGTCGGTTTTTAGATCGGGCGGGGATTGGCCGAATGGGATGGATGAGTTGGACATAGTCTTGGGGCTTGGGTCTTAGGGCTTGGCGCCGCGGGGCGGCGCGGGGCTTGGGGCTTGGCGCCTTTCGGCGCGGGGCTCGGAGCCTCAAAAATTGAGGGTGGCGGACAGCATCGGCAGCAAGAGCAGGCGCTGGCTCTCGTCGGTCACCAGGGTCTGCGGGTCGTCCTGATGGTGGAGCAGCACCAGCGCGAATTGCAGCGCCGTGCGGCCCTTGCTTCCGGCCCAGGTGCCGCTGACCGACACGATCGGTCCCTGCCCGTGAGGGACGCCGAAGGCAAAGTCCGGGTTCTCAATGCGATCGCGCAGGGTCTCGACATCATTCCCGACGTCGCCAATCCCCAAGAATGTCCCCCAACTGCCGCCCATGATCAACTCGCCGCTGAGCGCAAAGTTGTCCAGCAGATACCACCGCGCGCCCAGGGTGCCGGCGAACCAGCGTCCGCCGGTCGAGACCGGCGTACTCGTGGTGTCGGTGGCGCAGGGCACATCGACGACGTCTCCGCCGCCGGAGCAGGCGTAGCGGTCGTAGCCGGCGTCGATGGGGAGGTAGCCGGCCGCCCCGGCGCTGAGCACGACGGTGTCGACGACGGGCACGTCGGCGAACACCCCGGCGCCCACGCCCCACTGATAGGTATCCGTGGCGCGCGTGCCGCGGTCGCCGGCGCCGAATGGAAGCACGCTCACGATGAGGTCGCTGGACTTGTAGACCGTGTATTTGACCGACAAGCTGCCCACGAAGTCGCCCCGGCTCAGCGGCACGACCGCCCCGGCGGTCACCGCCAGCCGATCGGTGGGGGCGTACGTCAGGTAATTGCCCAGGATGTCGACGTTGGTAAACGACACCGTGCCCGCCGGCGGCGTCAGGGCCATGGGCGCCAGGATATTGCGGTCGGACATGGGATTGATGTCCCGACGACGGTCGACCGGCGCGGCCGACAACTGCGGTCCCGCGAAACGCTCCGAGGCCGCGGGCGCGCGCTGGCCGAAGTCCTGGTCGGGCTCAACGGTGCGCAGCGAGCCCGACACAAACGAGTTTGGCACGGCCTGCGCGTCGGAGGACCGCGTCGTGTCCGTCGCCTGGTCGGCTCCCTTTTCGTCGGGCGCGCCGCCGGGCTCGGCCATCGCCACCGCCGGCGCCAACACCACCAATAACAACGCCACCATTCTTGCCAGATACATCGCCGGCTCCGTCATGCCTTCCGCGCGTGTGCAAAACTGCCTATACTTGCCCAGTGTAGGCCTCAACCCAGTGTAGGCCGCAGTCGTTCGTATTCTTGCCGAGTGCTCGGTGCCATTATGTACCAGATTGTCATTGTCGACGAAAACGCCGAAGTCCCCATCCCCGGGTCGCGCTCCGACCACGAATACCGCGTGCCGCGCATCGGCGAGCACGTGCTGGTCAAATGGCGCGGCTCCACCAAGGTATGCGAGGTCGAGGACGTGTGGACCCACGTCAACCTCGACCAGCAACAGCCCTACCAGGGCGCGGTGCAGGTGCTGGTGCGCTGGGCCAAGGGCATCGACCCGCAGTTGTATATCCGTCGCTTCAAGCGCTGACGGCGCGCTCGTTTTTTTCGGAACGATCGCCGCGCGGACCTCGTTCTTCCCGCGAGTCGACATGGAGTCGACACGACTCACGTCTCGTGGTTGCGATTCACCTCGCCTTTTCGACCATTCGTCGGAAAACCGTTGAAGGTGGGCAGGCGCCTGCACTAACCACTACGGTGCCCCAATCGGCCGAGTTTGGGGCGCTGGTGTCACCGGATGCGACCGGTGTGCATCGAATGGTTAGGAGGCTGCGGGCAGTCGGGCACGGTTGCCCGCCGGCTCACTTCATGTAACAACGCGCGAGTCTTTCGCACAGGACAGACGACATGCTGCAGTTGAGAGCGAACTCGAATATGACCCAGTTCGACCCCGACAGCGAATCTGACCCGAGCCGCCCCAGCGGGCGCACGCAGTCGGCGGGCGCCTCGGAGCGTCCCTCCAGCCGCATCTCGGGGTTCTACCGCATGGATCTCGACGAGCGCCTCGACTGCCTGGTCGAGCGCGGCGTGCTCCAGCCGGCCGACGCGCGCCTGTTGCGCGGGCCTCGCGGGGGTCTGAGCCGGCAGACGGCCAACAAGATGGTCGAGAACTGCATCGGCGTGCTCGAGCTGCCGCTGGGGCTGGGGCTCAACTTCACCATCAACGGCCACGACTACGTCGTGCCCATGGCCGTCGAGGAGCCCAGCGTCATCGCCGCGGTCAGCCACTGCGCCAAGATCGTGCGCCAGAGCGGCGGGTTCGACTCCCACTGCGAATCCAACGTGATGATCGGCCAGGTGCAGGTGGTTGGCTGCGAGGACTTCGAGGCCGCGCGCGACGCGGTGCTCGACGCCCGCCACGAGCTGGTCGCCCTGGCCAATAGCTTCGAGCCCAATATGCTCGAGCGCGGCGGCGGGGCCACCGACGTGGAGGTGCGCATCCTCGACGACGGCGCCTACCGCAAGATGCTGGTGGTCCACCTGCACATCGACGCCGTCGACGCCATGGGCGCCAACCTGGTCAACACCATGGCCGAGGGCATCGCCCCGCGCGTCGAGGAGCTGACCGGCGGCAAGGTCTTCTTGCGCATCCTATCCAACCTGGCCGACAAGCGCCTGGTGCGCTCGCGCTGCAAGATCCCCTTCGAGCACCTGGCCTGGAAGGGCTACACCGGCCGCCAGGTCGCCGAGGGCATCGCCCACGCCAGCGAATTTGCCGAGACCGACCCCTACCGGGCCACGACCCACAACAAGGGGATCATGAACGGCATCAGCTCGGTATGCATCGCCACCGGCAACGACTGGCGAGCCGTCGAGGCCGGCGCGCACGCCTACTGCTGCCGCGACGGCCAGTACCGACCCATGGCCGTGTGGTATATCGAGGACGACTGCCTGGTCGGCGAATTGGAGGTGCCCATGCAGGTGGGCACCGTCGGCGGCCCCATCAAACTGCACCCCACCGTCCAACTCGCCCACCGCATCCTGCGCATCGACGGCGCCCGCGAGCTCGCCCAGGTCATGGGCGCCGTGGGCCTGGCCCAGAACCTGGGCGCGCTCAAGGCCCTGGCCACCGAGGGCATCCAACGCGGCCACATGTCTCTGCACGCGCGCAGCGTGGCCGCCACCGCCGGCGCCACCAGCGACGAGATGAGCGCGGTGGTCGAGCGGCTCATCGAATCCGGAGAGATCAAAGTCAGCAAGGCGCGCGCGATTTTGGCGGACTTGCGAGCTTGAGGTTTGGCGCCTGCGGCGCCGGGCTGGAGCGCAGGCTGCTAGCCTGCATCGGGCTGGAGTAGCCTGCATCGGGCTGGACTAGCCTGCATCGGGCTTGGGGCGTACGTTCTGAGTGTGGCTGGCGAAACAACCGACGAATCGATACGGGGGAGGACTCGATGTTCGGACGCAATCAAGAATCGTCGCTCATCCGGGATATGGCCATCGGCGCGGTGGCCGGATTGGCGGGCACCTTCGCGATCGAAAAGGCTTTCGGCCTGATGCAGAAGTTCACCGGGGAGAGCGTCGAAGGCGAGGGCCAGGAACCCGGCACCCACGTGCTCGCCGAGCGCCTGCACCACGTGGTCGGCGCCGAGCCCACCGCCGAGCGCAAGGCGCGGCTGGGTCAGGTCATCCACTGGAGTTATGGGGCGAGCTGGGGGGCGCTGTACGGCGCCCTTCGAAATCGCGTCCCTGCTCTATCGTGGGGTATGGGCGTGCCGTTCGGACTGCTCTTCGGCGTGTTGAGCGATGAAATCCTGGTCACGCTCGCCGGGCTGGCGCCGCCGCCGCGAGAGATTCCCACTAAACAACATGTGCAGATGATCGCCGGGCACGTGGTCTATGCGGCCGCGGCCGACGCGGCGTATGGCGTGCTCAATAAAGCGCTCGCGCCGGAGCCCAGCCGCTGGGAGCGCGCTCGGGCACGCCTCGGGCGCTGAACAGGAACTCAGACGAGGCGAGCGTCCGTGGCGTCGCGGGCGGCGACCTCGGCGACATCCGAGTCGGCGGCGCGGCTCGGCTCGTGGCGCTGCAGCATGGACGCGAGGCGTCGCTCGAGCACGGCGGCGAACTCGGCGTCCTCGGCGGTCGTGGTCACCAACAGCTCGAGCAACGCCTCGAGCTCGGGGTCGGCCACGAACTGCATCATCAACCGGCCGTCCCCGGCGACATGACCGACGATGCCGCGACGCAGCGCGCTGTGTTCCCCGGCGCCGTTGAGGATCTCGGCCATCTCGCGGCGATCCAACAGCGCCGCCAGGATGCGCCGGTTGAGCCGGCCGCGCTCGGGATCGGTGGCGAAGCGGCCCAGTCCGCCGAGATCGACCTCGAAGGGCCGGCAGATATCCACCCCCGGCAGGTCGCGCGCGGCGGTGACGCTGATCGCCAAAATCTTGAGGATATGCGACGGCTCGAGGTGTTCGAGCCACAACAGATCGCGCAACCGGGCGTGCTCCACCAGGCGCGCCAGCGCCGAGATCTCCGCCTCGGAGGACTCGCCGACCAGGCTTTCGATGAGCGCCAGGCTGTGGGCGGTGACGTCGGCGTCCAGCCGCGGCGGCGCGCCCATCGGGCCTGGACTCATCCCCTTGCGCCACGCCCCGCGAAGCCGGCTGAGCCGGTCGGCGAGGTAGGCGGCGTCGCCGGCGCGGCGCCAGCGCGCGTTCTGGAACCTGGCCAGGTCGGCGTCGGCGTCGCTCAGGCCCTCGCGCTGGCCGGCGAGCGCGAACTCCTTGAGCTCTTCTTCCAGGTGGGACAGCGCCTCGCGCGTCTCTTCGTTGAACGCCTGCGGGCCCATCGCGGCGAAGTCGCACACGTTGACCAGATGCAGACAATAATGCGCGTAGCTCATCGCCTCGCGAAGCGTGCACTCGCGCACCTCGGCGAGCTCGACGCACGCCCCGCGCAGGTACGCGATCCACGGGGATAGACACGACAGCGGGGCTCCGCCGCACACGTAGTCGATGCACACCCCGCGCACCTCCATCAGCGCCGAGGCGAGCTGCATCAGCGCGGCGTCGGCGCGAAAGACGTCGAATTGGCGAAGAAACGCCTCGCGGGCGTCGGCGTCGGCCAGCTCGCACGCCTCGCCAGGCACCGCCCCAAAGGCCAGCGCCGCACGCACCGCGGTGATGAGCTGGACGCGCTCCATATTCTGCGCCAGCCCCCGCTCGAAGCCGCGCGAGCGCTTGGAGAGCTCGAAGCCGTCCTCGCTCAGCGGATTGCGGGTATCGTCGCCCGCCTCCAGCCCGGCGAGTATCCACAGCGCCTCGCTGCGCCGGCGCTCGGTCGGCTGGGCGTCGCCGTAGCGCCACGTGGCGAACGCACGGCGCAACCGCTCGGACAGCGCGTTTTGCCAGGCGTCCTCGCATAGCTCCAGCGCCGCGGCGAGCACGCCCGAGTCGCCGATGAGTCGCGCGCGCAGCTCGTCCTCGCTCAGCCCGACGAGCTCGCCGAGGCTTCGCTCGGTGTCGGCGAGCACGGCCATGATCTCGACGTGCGCGTCGTCGCTCCCCCACATCGCCGGCGCCCGGCTCACCGGCTCCTCGCCGGCGACCGGGTGGGCAGACAGCCGACGCTCGATCATCGCCGGGCTCAGGGTGCGCACCACCGGGGTCGCCTCCAGATGCCCGGCCATCTGCGCCGGGTCGGCCTCGCCGCGCGTCCAGTCCAAAAACGCCGCCAGCCACGGCAGAGCGTCGCATAGCTCGTCGGTGGCGTCGGTGCCCTCGGTCCCCAGAAAATTCAGAAGAGAGTGGCTCAACAGGCGCAGCGCCGAGTCGCGGTCGGCTCCCTCGTCGGAAGCCTGCTCGGTGTGCATCAGCCTGTGGAAAAGATCGGCAAAGCGATCGCGTTCGTCGCGTGTCATGACCATCCCTGGTGGTACGTCTCCGGGCGCACTCCTCCTTGAGCACGCCGTGAAGCGATCTTACGTGGGAGATCTGTGGAAACTCAAGGAGTTTCTTGCGCGGACGGGCACCAGGCGGCGCCGTTGCCCTACAAATCACAACCAACTCAATCTCCCATAATTCCCATAAAATATTTTATTTTAAATAAGTTACATTAATCACTTTGAAGATACTATTATTACACCATCACAAGAGAGATGACATTTTAACACAAACCCCTTTGACACATCCGTCATGGTTTCTTAAACTCGCCCAGAATGATTTTACACCAATAGGCGTTCAGGGAACGCAACTGCCTGCTGGCACAACTTTGCAGTCTTTCGGCGGGCTATCGGACTATGTACACATAGGTCGTAATACGATCTTTGTACTGTGTGTCGTTGTTTGTGTGGATTTGGCTTTCAATGGTTTTTCTATTCAATCCCACCTCCGCCTACGCAACCTGCTTGGTCAACCAGGGGGCGATCCCTCCGATTGAGCCAACGGACACGTCCACCGGGTTTGTGCCCCGGCAGGTCTCCGCCGCCTTCGTCCGCCACCGCGACGAGGTGGTCGGCGCCTTTTGCTACGGCACCAACGAACTGCGCGTCACCTTTCTGGACCAGACCGGTGCCCCCGGCCAACGCCACGTGCGCCTGGACTATAGTTTTAAATTGGAACGCAACATATCCCTCGAAGATGACTTGATAATGTATGTATTTCGAGACCGGATCTTGTTGATGAATCATCGTGGCATGCTACTCGACGTCGACTTCCACCTTCTGTCGCGCGAGCAACTCCCACTGGTGTCGTGAATATTGTGTTTAATAACAACCCGGATCCCCAATAATGCGGGATCGCAGTAATGCAGGAGGATGTATGTCTGACAGCAACGCATTGAGTGGAAAGGTTTACGTATTCAATTCTTACAACGAGGCGATCTCCAGCCTGTCGATTCATGGCTATGCGGCCGGCAGCATCAAGGCGTGGGCGGCCAAGACGACGGAAAACCCGTACCAGCCCTGCGCGCTGGAGGTGGGCCGGGTGCGCCACGCCGACGAGCTCTCCTCGGCAGGATTCGCCTACGGGGACAACCAAATCGTGATCCCGTGGGACTCCTTCCAGGGCACGGCCACCATCAAGATTCCCTCCCCGGCCGACCGCGTCAGCGGTGACGACGACCTGATCCTGTACGTCTGTGTCAACAAGGCCATCTTGCTCGACGCCCGCGGCTTCGTGCTGGACACCTTCGACGTGACCACCGACTAACCACCAGCACCCGCAAACGCGGTGACCGGGAGCACAGGGGCGCAGACCACCAGCGGTGGTGTGCCGCCCGGTGCGCCGCGTCGCCAAAGAGATAGTTGGGGGCAGGCGCAAGCATGGGTTTGCGCCTGTCTGCACCGGCGCGCCCGTGCGCGCTGAAAACCACGCTCATGGGGCCGTGTTGAGTTCGATCTCCTTCCATCGCACGCTCGTGCAGAATGACCTGGCGTTCTATCAGGCGGCGCGGCAAACCGCCGATGGGCCGGTGGGCTTGTATTGGCTGCTGTCTTGCGCCGATGCATCGGCGCAGGCTCAGCCTCCGGTCGACATCGATCTCGACGACTCCTGGAAATTGCCGGGGTGCTATCTATTCTCGGCGCCCTTCCAGCCACCCGATCTCGGAAAACTGGCCAGCGCGCTCGGCTTCTCCACCCCCGCCGGAAGCGCGCGCCTGGTGGCGTGGATGAGCGCCACCACCCCCGGCGAGTACGCCGCTGACACAATGCAGCTGGAGGTGGTCGACGCGACCACGGGGCGGCTCGCGCGCACCGCCAACGTCGCGGTGGGCAATGTCGCGCTCACCCTGCAAGCCCAGACCAACATGACGTTGGACGCCGCGTCACAACGGCTGGTCTTCCTGGCCGATCAGCCCGGCGGGATCGTGCTCACCCGCCAGGGACAAAGCGTGGGGAACCTCGGCCCCAAGGCCGGCCAACTACACGTCTCGCTGGAGCCCGGCGCCACCGGCCAACTGGGATTTGACGCCGACTGGCGGGCCCACGACCTCTACCAGCTTCTGCGCGACAACCTCATGCAACCCGGGGCCGCCTGGGGCGGGGAGGTGCGCTACTTTTATGAGGACGACAACCAGCGCATCCAACCCCTGATCTACCCGGTCTTCGCCGCCCCCGAGGAAGGCGGTCCCCAGACCTGGTATTTGACGGCGTTTTTGGACCCGTTGGCGGCCTTCGACCCTGCGCGCACCCACCTGGATTTTCGACTGGCCGACTTTTCGGCGGCTCCGGCCTGCCCGTTCTGGCGGTGCACCAACGGCTCGCCGGTCACGCTGACCGCGCAGAACGGCGCGGGCTTCTATTTTGGCAAGCGCGCCGACATCAACAACGCGCCGGCGGCGTATCTGGCGCCCCACGGCCCCTTCGTAATCAGCCTCGAACAGGCCGATGACGACGCCGGCCTCGTGATGTGCGGGCTGTCGGGGATGGAGTATTTGCGGCTTTGGCCCGGCGACGTCATGCACTTCGAGCCCAATCAGCCGGCGTTCTCGCCGCATGTGCGAGCCTCGGCGGACACGTCGACGCCGGAAGACGAGCGCAGCTCGAACGCCGCGCTGCTCCAGGATAAGTGCACCACCTCGTGGCTTCGCCTCGACCGTCCGCAGACCGCCAAGGGGCGCGCGTATTACGCGCAGCCCAACGCCTCTGTCTATTATCAGCACCTGCCCGGGTCGGCGGCACCCAGCGCCCAGGCCCCGTCGTATCCGCGGGCCGTGACCGCCCACGTGCTCGACCTGGAGGAGGCCAGCGCCAAGGCCCCGGTGCTCTTTCCGATGGCGCCCTACGGCGGGGTCTTTGCTCCGCCGGATGCCAAACGGCCCAACGACTGGCCCAACTCAGACGTGCCGGCGACGCTCTTCCAGCTCGTCGAGCACCACGCCTTGACCCATCTGAGGCATGCGCGCCTGAAGGGAGACGCGACCACCGGGCCGGTGTTCATGGCCGACCCGACGACGTCGCTCTCCGGCGGATCCACGACCCCGCAGGGGCTCATCGCCCAGCTCAACTCGGGCAGTGCCGAACTCTCGAGCGCAGCCCCGTCGAACGCAAGCCCATCAAACGCAAGCAAGGGCACGTGGAATCGACTGCTGCTCGGCGTCTGTGGCGACAAGACCCTGTCCTTCGACGCCGGCCCCGACGGCCTCGTCCCCACGGCGCTGGGCAACGCCCTGATGCACAACCAGCTCTTCCTGGTGCTCAATCGGTGGGACGCCTTCCCGAATATGCACTCGGAGTTGGAGGTGGGCGGCTTTGCGTTTCGCGTGCGCCCCGAGCCGGACGCGGCCGCGCCCGACAACACGATCATCGTTTTCAAATACGCCACGACGCGCTCGCTGCGCGACCTCATCGACACCCCGAAGTCGTGGTGGGCCCCGGAGACCTTCGTCAGCGAAACCGGCGGGGTGAGCGCGGCCCAGAAGGTGCTGCAACACGCCCTCGCCGTCGCCGACGCCTCCAAGGGCAAGCCCGACGACCCCTTCGGCCATTTCCGCGACGTGATCGCCTCATCACCGCAGTGGACGGGCATGGTGGCGTTCAACTGCCCGATCAACGGCAATGACATGCCGCCCAGCCTGCAGATGATCTTGGCCGGGGTCGACGGCCAACTGATGGCCCATCACTTCGGGGTGATGAACAATCAGGTCAAGAAGCACGCGCCCGGCGCGACGCCCCAGTTGGACAAGAGTTCGCTCTTTGGGGTCATCCACTATCAGCCCGGCGAGCCTGCCGCAGCGCCCCAGGCAGACACGCCCGACGACAAGCCCGCCACCTTCGAGGTGCTCGAGCTCAACGTCGAGTTGTTCAACTCCGTGGTCACCCAATTTCACTGCCGCGTTCAGTTGACGTTCTACGACCTTCTGGGCCGACAACTCGTGCCCAGCGCCCACGCCGACGACGACCCCAGCGACGCCCCCGGCTGCAAGCTGGTGGTCAACGGGCGCTACCAGCAGGAGGGGAAGACCGGCGGCACGGTCATCTTCGACAACGCCGAGGACGCCTTCTTCGTGCCGCCGAACACCCCGGACCTGGTGCGTGTGGTCTCCGGGGTGGAGATCTCCCACGCCTCGTTGGCGCCGGTCAAACCCAAGAAGACCGACCACAGCGCGACTAACGACAGCGCGCCGGCGACCATTCACTCGTGCTTTTCGGTCTCCGGTGAGTTGCGCTTTGCTCCAAAGCCCTTTCCCCTCCAGAAGAACGCGGGCGTCGAGCCAGATTCTGTTCACCTACGGCAACCCCGCCGCGGGGAGCGACGCCAAGGGTTTGAGCTTCCAGCAGTTGCGCTTCAACATCACCTGCAAGCTCGACAAAGACGGCGCGCGAAGCGCCCCGCCGACCATCGTCGAGGACGCCACCGGCGTGCAGGTGGCGACCCTGACCGGTGGGGCGCGCCCGCACGGCATGCTGAACAACCTGCCGATGAAGCTCGCCGGCTTCCACTTCGCCGCCGACGGCCTGCGCGCCTCGAAGCTCGGGGCCATCGCGGTACACGTGCCGGCCATTGGCGCCAACACGACCTCGGCGCCGACCTGCGCGCTGGAGTTCGACTTGCCCCTGGGCTCGCTGGGGTCGCTCTCGGAGGTCCACGCCGGCCTCAACGCCCGGCTGTATCTGGGCTGGGGTCCGAGCCCCGCCACGCCCGACAACGACGCCGCCGCCGTGCTCGTCGAGCTGCCCCAGATCACCGCCGGCTACAAGGGCTTCGACCTGCAAGGCATCGTCAAGACGGTGTTCGGCGACGCGAACCTGGTGTGTGTGCCCTCGCCCAAAGGGAGCGACGACGCGCCGATCTACGTAATTTGCTTCAACAACGTGGCGCTGTCGGTGCTCGGAATCCACATTCCGCCGCGCGTCATCGCCGATTTCATCATTTTCTGCGACCCCGACCACCCGGGAACGAGCAACTTGGCCTGGAGCTTTGCGGCGATGCTACCCCCGCAGTCGGGCGCGCTGGCCGACGACGACCTCGATGAGGCCCAGCGCCGCCTTCCCCAACCCGCGGGCGACATGCCCGCTGAACCGTGAGTTTCGTTCATGGCGACCATGACATTGAACGCGTTCATCGAATCGATGAACCAAAAGTACGACCTGAATCTGCCGGTGGCCGACCAATTGGACCCCGACAGTCTGCTGCACAGCATCTGGGAGTTGGAGGTCGACGTCGAACACGACGCCGGCTCGAAAACCTATCGAGCCCAGGCCACCGCGCCCATCTCGGTGTTTCCGGGCAAGCCCGGCACCGTCTTTTTCACCGTCAGCGAGGACGGCGCGCTGATCAATTAGCCGGCGCGTTCGCGCACCTGCCGTCTTGTGTTTGTGTTTTGTTCACCGTCCCGGTCCACCGGGCCATTTCACCCAGGAGTGTCCATCATGTCCGCAAAATTCACCTTCGGCGTCATCTTCGACATCAACGACAAAGACGTGACCATCAGCGCGTCAGATCTGAGCAGCATCGCCAAAAACGGCGTCAAATTCGACCTCGATGAGCCCATCGACCTGGGCACGGTCGGCCAGATCGACACGTTCATCGAGCAGGATCTGAAGATCACCGGCGTGGACGTGCCCTCGGCGGACAATTTTCCCGCGCCGCTGAACACCATCGTCAACAAATTGGAGCAGTTGGACATCTCCATCGACCGCTTCAAGCTCGACGTGCCGCCCAAGGGGCAGACCGGCCAAACGGGCACCCAATACGCCCTGCAGATGTCGGCGAAGTGGCAAAAGAACGACGGCATCGACCTGGGGGTGGCCACGGTCAAAGGCGGCGCCTTCGGGGTGACCAATATAGCCTCCGCGCCCGCCACGGCCTCCGAAGAGTCTTGATCGCCGAACACGACGGGCGCAGCACGCGCCGCGGGAGCGCCTCTGTGGGGCCTCCCGCGGCGGGTTACGCGTCATCGCACGGCCTTCGGTTTTCTCCTGCTCGTTGATGGCAGACCATGCCCAAATTCACGCTCGGCGTTACCGCACAGCTCGACGACACTCCCAAAGGCACCGACGTCTTTTTGGAGCTGGGCTTTAGGCGGGGGATGGGTCCCACGACCTTCTTCCTGGAGACCTACAAGCCCGCCGACGATCCCAACGCCGTGCTGGCGTTCTCCATCGACGATCTCATCCGAGACATCGCCGACCTGATCAAATACGACGTCCTCGAAAAGGTCGCCGACATCGGCGCGCACGAGCCGTGGAGCAAGATCTTCAAGGTCAACATCCAGCCCGAGATCACCGCCACGCCCACCGGCGCAAAGGCCTCGGTGCAGGCCGTGCTCAAGCTCTCCGAGCCCGGCGCGGCGCCCGGCAGCGGCATCACGCTGGGTGGCCAGCTCGTGCCGGGCATCACCATGGAGCCCAAGATCACGGTCTACGAGCTGCTGGTCGGCTATATGCGCGGCGAGGGCATGGACCTGCGCGCCCTGGTGAAGTTCTGGCCGCAAAAGACCGGCAACGGGCCCACCAGCGCGGGCGCCGGCAAGAAGAAGTCCTCCAAGACCGAGATCGTCAGCTATCCCTTTCCCGTGCCCTCGAGCGGACAGGGTGAGCTCTTCGAGATCAAATACCTCGGGCTGGGACAGCGCTTCGGGCCGGAGGTGGACATGCAGGTCGAAGACCCGCTGGCCACCGCGTTCGACAAGTTGGAGAAATTCTTCACCGACAACGACCCGCAGAGCCTGCTCGAGAACCATATCGAGCAGTATTACCACCCCGACCGCGACTGGTTCATCGCCGCCCACGTGCTGCTCAAGGGCTGGGAAGTGCGGGTGCTGTTCAACGACCCGGTGCTCTACGGCCTGGAGGTCTCCTGCAGCCGGCCGGCCAGCCCGTTCAACGGCCTGGTCTTCGAGATCCTGTACGAGAAGCTCGGCCCCCACCTGGGGGTGTACTACGGCGAGTTGAGCCTCCCGCAGAAATTCCGCCAGATTCAGCTCGGCGAAGTCTCGTTGAGCCTGCCGTCGTTCGCCATCTGGATCTACACCAACGGCGACTTCCAGGTGGCGGTGGGCTGGCCGCCGGGCAAAGAACCCATCGGCATCCAATTCGAGGTCTTCTTGGGAGGGGGAGGCTTTTACTTCGGCAAGATGCGAAGCGGCGACCAACCCCACCAGGACAAGGGAAAAGACGTCGTCAACTACAACCCCATCCTGGAGTTCGGCCTGGCGGCGTATTTCGGCATCGGGCGCAGCTTCCAGGAGGGGGTGGTCTCGGCGCAGGCCACGCTGACCGTCCACGCCTCGTTCCAGGGGCTGCTGGCCTGGCAACTTCCCAAGGGCGAGCACGCCGGCATCGACCGACCGCCGGATTATTTCTGGTTCACCGCCGCGGCCAGCATCGTGGGCATCCTGTCGGGCTCGGTGGACCTGGGCATCATCTCGGCGACGCTCAACCTCACGCTGTCGGTGGGCGCGAATATCGCTGTGGAGACCGACAAGAAGACGGGCATCACCATCTGGGCCCACGTCAATATCTCGTTGAGCATCCACATCGCGTTCATCACCATCCACATCGGGTTCCACGCCACCATCTCGCATACCTTCGTCATCGGCGTGGGCAACGGGTACGCCAAACCGGACGGGCCGTCGGTCAAGGCGCTCAAGAACATGGACCAATTCCCCGGCGAGAAGTCGCTCCAGGCGCCGCGGCCCGATGTGCTGGACCAACCGCTATTCGACGAACCGCGCCCGGAGCCGGTGTATGTGAACCGCGAGGTCGGCGATGCCGACCTGCCCGACGTCTCGAGGCCAGCGCCGCGCTCGGTTGGCGCCGGCCAGGAAAAGACGACGGTCCACGTCCACTTTTTGCTCAACCCGACCACGGTCTACGACGCCAGTGCCCAGGGCACCAACTGCGCGGTGGCCTCGCTTGTGGTTCCGGCGCCCGCAAGCCCGAACGCGAGCGCTGCGACCACGACCGACTTCGAGGTCTTGCTCACCGAGATGGCCGGCTGGCTGCTGGCCCACTATGGAGGTTCCTCGCCGAGTTGGCAGGCCGTCCGCTTGGCGCTCGGCCACGGGTGGCAGCGCCCCGCCGGCTTCCAACACGACCTGGCGGCGCACCTCGCCGACACGTTCGACTTCCGGATCGAGGCCGTGGATCTGACCGCGAGCAACGCCGCGCTGCAGGGAGCGATCTTCCCGATGTTCCCGCAACTGCAGATGTCCTGCTCGGGCGCCCAAAGCCCGGTACATTTCGGGCTATCGTCGCCAACCCCGTCGAATTACGACGCCATCGTGGAGGCGTTTTTCGCCGAATTGGACCTGATGGTGCCGCCCAAAGAAGGCACGAAAGTCCTGCTCGAGCGCCTGGGCCTGGGTAGCGAGCCGGTGTGGAAGTCGATGACGGGCGTGATCTTTGTGGAGTATTTTCTGACGCTGTCGCGCTACCTGGCCCAGAAGATGGTCGACGCCTCTGACGGCGCCGGCCGCCCGTCGCCGGCGGCCGCGCCGCCCATGCCCGACGCCACGGTGGCCGCGTCGGTCGCCGGCATGGTCTCGCGCTTCATGCTCCACGGAATGCGACTCCCCGACCCCGCCCAGATCTCCACCCCCAACGCGCCCTGGGCGTGGAAGGACGATGAATTCGGCGGCGTGTTCGGGCTCACCGGCCAGCAGGTCGATATGCAGATGAACAAGGGTACGTTTTCGGCGACTCTTTCGGTCGACCCGGGCGTGGAGACTGACCCATTGGGTCAGGCCATCACATTCGGCAGCGCTGCCTCGACGCTCGCCGCCGAGGCCAAGACGCCGACCAGCGTGACCTCACACCTGCCGGCCGCCGCGCCCCCGCCTGCGCCCCAGCCAAATTGGCAGGTCGAGCAAGCCGCCGGCGGCGCGAACGCCTCGAGCAGCGACGGGCAGTTCACCGTCACGCCGATCGCGCCGGTCTCGTCACATCCTCACTGGTTCGCCGCACGAAATCGCATCCCGTGGACGCGCGACGGCCAGCCCTATCAATTCGTGGTGCCGCTTCCCGAGCCGGTGCAAAAGGAGCTGAGCGCGGCGCCCTACGATCTGGTTCTGACCGACAAACCGGTCAGCTCTTCGGATACGGCGCTCGAGACCATCAACTTCGCCCGGGCGATCCAGATTCGTCTGCGCGCCCACAAGGTCCATCGCGAGCGCTCCGGCGACGTCGCCACCACTAGCGCCCAAATTCAATTCGACGACGATGGCAAGGCCAAGGCCGTGTCGCCGTACGTGCCGAACCTGTACCAACTCGACGGCGCCGACGACGAGACGCGCACGCTGCTGGAAAAGGCGCTGTCGCGAGGCGATCTCGGCATGGCCACGCTGGAGATTCTACACACCACGTCGGCCAGCTCGGGCTACGAATCGGTGAGCATCACGGGCAAAGACAAAGGCGGCCAGGCGATCTTTTTGAAGACCAACCTGTCCACCGCTACCCATCCCAACTCGGTGGCGGTTCCGCTGCACCTGCTCGCCCGGCGCCGGCCCACCGAGGAGAGCGCCGCGCCGCTCGGGCCCACCCACGCCACCATCGATCAGGTGCCCGACGCGCTGGAGTTGGTGTGGGAGAATAGCGTCGCTCATGCCTCGGGGTTCTACCTGTATTACGCCCAGGCCGACGGCAAGGGCCTGCCCGAGAGCGCCTTCCGCGGCGAGTCCGCCGATCTGACGCTGCTGGTGACGCTCGCGCCCGCTAACACCGACCCGGCACCGGCGATCGAAAACTGCTTGCTCGTCGACAAAAACGTCGCCGGCTCGATCTACCTGGGCCTCCGGGACGCCCAGGGCAACTACCTCGCCCAATACCAGCCGACGTTTCCGCCGGGGTGTGTGGGCGTCGAGGTGTGTTGGACGCCGGTCTCTCACATGCTCGGCGCCCAGAACGACGCGCCCTTCTCGCCGTCGTTCACCGACCGTCTCTACCACATGATGCAGGTACGGCTCGGCGGCGACGCCCCCGCAGACGCCGCCAGCGATTCCAACTATTGGGCCTCGCTGTGGAGCCGCGCCATCGGCCCCAAACAGCCCACGAACCCGGACACCGGGCAGGTCACCGAGGGCTCGCTGCTGTACCACCAGGTCGTGCCGGCCTACCGGTTCATCAAGGAGTCGGGCGTCAACCCGGGCGAGAATTCGCATATCTACGCCCCGGTGGGCGACGATGCCCACCTGAGCCTTCGATTGCTGGACCTGTTCGGCAATCCGTTGCCGGTCAATGGCCTGGAGCACGACTTCGCCGTCGGCTACAACGACGCGCTGATTCCGCCGGCGCAGTGGCCGGGCGTGCACGCGGGCTACCAGATCGCCAAGGACAAGTCCGGCGCGCCGTCGATGGCGGTGTCGCTGCACTTCCTACCTCAACTGGTGCTCGGCAAGGATGCGGCCGCGACGGCGTCGGGCAAGCGCAAGGCCAAGGCACAGGAGGCGGTCAAACGCTTCGGGGTGGTCGTGGCGCAACTGAACGACTCCAACACCTCGGCAAAAGTCACCAGCACGCTGGTCGCCGGCGACGGCGCGGTCGATCCCGACGGCGGCGGCTCCAGCAAAACCATCCTGTCCAGCCTGCGGACATTCGTCGGCGCGGTCCTCGAGCAGCTCGAAGCGGTCGTAAAAGACCCCTCCACGAAGGCATCCGAGGTCCGCGGCTCACTGGCGCTGCAGATGGACCGTTCTCAGGTCTGCAAGCTCGACGACATCTTCGAGGTGCGTCAGACGCTGTGGTTGACCCGGCCCAAAGGGCTGGTCAGCCCGCTGGCGCTCGACCATATGGCCGAGGCCTATCAGGTCAGCTCGTCCATCCCGCCAGATTTGCAACCGGCGAGCACCTCGGACACGGCGTCGAGCAGCGACGCCGACCGGGTGGCGATGCGCCAGTTCGCGCGCGACTTCGAGGCCGCCTTCGCGGCGTACGACGGCGCCGACGGCGAGCTCAAGCTCGCGCTGCGCGCGGACACCGACGGGGCGCACGCGGCCATGCAGCCGGATTATTTGTGGGGGGTGCGCCTGAGCAAGACGCAGGGCATCGCCTTCGACTGCGACACCAGTCAACCGGCGGCGTTCTTCTCGCTGGCGCCGCTGAGCACCAAGCTGATGGACATCTCCGACATCGTCCCCCCGCTCGACGACGACGGCCAGCCGGTCCAACTGCCGGCGCGCCTGGACATCGACGCCCTGGCGGCCGCGTTTCTGAAGGCCTTCGACGCCTTCCTGGCGCCCTCGATGGCCACGGCCGTGGCCGCGCTAAAGCCAAAGATCTACCAGAACCTTCTGCAGCGTAAGGCCGTGCTCGCCGACGCCATCTCGCAGGGATTGAAGCCGGTATTCGTGCCCGACGACGCCAGTACGCCGCCGCCCGGCGACATCGCGCAGGCCCGCGAGCGCTTCCAGCAGGCGTTGCTGCGTAGTCTGTCGAGCGCCTACGGCACCACGGCCCTGGTGCAACGCCCGTTCGACGTGCGCGTGGAGGGCACCCTCGAGCGCGCCCACAAGATCGCCCCGAGGATCTACGGGCCGGTCTGCGACGCCAAGACCAGCTCGACCGGCGCGGACGACACGTCGCATCCCTATTCTCTGACCAGCGCGCGGCTGTCGTTGCAGCCAACCGAGTCCGCGCCCAACTGGCTGACATTTCTGGCCACCACGGCGCATCCGGGCACCTCGGTCGTGCTGCCGCTGGAGCCCCGATTCCAACCGGGCTTCTTGGAACACGACATCCGTCCCGACGACGAGGACTATGGCTACACACCGTCGTCGTGGCTCAAATTCGTGCTCACCGACGCCGACCCGCGCTTCGACGTGGCCCTGGGCGAGGTGGACGTGCCCGTCCCTCTGCGCCGTTTCCCAGACCTGCCCCGTTGCAAGCGCCAGAAGGGCGTGGCCGCTCCCGGCGGCATTCACAACGGCGATCCCATCGCCAAGATCATCGCCAGCGCCATGACCTGGGACTACGACGTCACCGTGGACAAGGTGGACCGGGACGCCGAAGACGAGTTGTGGATGACGATCACCTACAACGCGCCGGTAGATCCCGAGGGCCAAAAGGGTGCCGGCGTCACCGCCCTGGCGCAGTCCGATTCGCCGTCGTCCCGGCTGGTGGCGCTCTTGCAGACGCTGGTCAACTTCAGCGTCACCTACGCCAAAATCGAGTCGCAATTAGACAGCATCACCGGCAAGCTGTGGCCGGGCGAGGCGGGTTCGAAGCCGACGCCCGACGAGCTCATCGAGACCATGAACTTTCTGATCGCCGAGGTCGCCGACGCCTGGCTCGCGCTCTTTGATCCGTCGGCCGATCTGGGCACCGACTCGGAGACCACCGAGCAGCAAAGTTATATGATCGACTTCGTCGACGCCTACGACGGCCAGCAGATCTTGAAGGTCTACGCCCAAAAGGGCGCGCCCTGGCCGACGATCAACGGCCAGCGCTACTCCCAGGCCCCCACCCCGGTGCCGCCGCCATCGCAGGCGCCGGTGGGCGGCGACTGGGAGGTGGCGACCTATCCGTACGACGAGGCCAAGCACGACGAAGCGCTCGAGATGGTGTGGTCCGACCTCAACGCCCTGACCTATCAGACGGCGACGTCGGATTATTGGATCGTGCGCGACGCCAACCTCGAGGCGCCGGCGGGATACCGGGTCAACCCGGCGTTCATCTACTGCACGCAGCCCACCGCGTTCCCGTCGCCGACGCTGCCCCACATCCAGGTCACCGATCCCATCGAGGTGCCGGCGGCGGACACGCTCGCCGACGCGCTCGAGAACGTCTTCAAGCCCTTCTTGCAGGCGGTCACACCGGGAGCGCACACCCAGCCGTGCGAGCTCAAGGCCGAGTTCCGCTACTCCTACGCGCTGGGGTGCGACGCCAATGGCGACGACCTGTTCAGCTCATCGGCGGTGGTGCTCGCCGACCGCCTTCACCTGACGCCGAGCCCCTCGCAGGCCGCCGCGCCCCAGGCAGACACGGGCACCTCCCTGGACGCCTTTGCCCAGGGAGTCGCCGACGAATTGACCGCCTGGTACCACCAACAAAAGATGTCGACCCACCGCGCGTTTGTCGGCATCACCATCACGCTGATCGCCACCACGAAATCTACCCAACTTCCGCTGGCCAGCCTCACGGACGTGCGCATTCCCGTGCCCGACGGCTGGTGGCCGAAGACCTCATCGTCACTGAGGTAATTGTTGATTCGTTCACCCATTCTAAAGAGGGAATTACCATGAAGACACGCCCGTCCATCGTTGCCCCGAGCCTTCGCAAACTCGTTCTGGGCGCCGCCATCATCATGCTCGCCGGCGCCGGATGCGCCTCGACGCACAAGTCGCAAAACGGTGCGCAACAAGGCAGCACCGCCGCGACCTCGAACTCCGCCGGCGCCCAGGCCAAGGACACCCAGGCCGACAGCTCGAACACCAAAGACACCCAGGCCGACAACTCCCAGACCGACAACTCCGAGGCACCACCGGCCGAGCCCGCCCCGACGCTCGGGAAGTCCAAACCGTGTCCCTACAAATTCACCTTGAGCGGCAAGACCACCGAGTTTTGGAAGAGCGTCACGCCCTCGGCTTGGAGCAAAATGCTGCCCGCGAACTGGACCGACAACGGCTACCACTTCTATCAGCGCGCCAAGCAGCGCGGCCCCGAAGATGGCATCAACAGCCCGTCGGACCTGGAATCCGAGATCATGAAGAAGGTCGCGGACAAATCTGCGGGCAGCCAACCCCAACGCCGCCAAATCGTGTTGCCCATCAAGAATAGCAAGGGCGCAAACCTGCGCGTCATCTACGACTACGCTGGCGGCGCAACGTCCAAATGCCAATTGGTGACGCTGTCGTACTAGGCCGATTGTTGCTGGAACAGTCCTGCGTCTTGGCAACCGCACGACGCAGGACGCTCTCCACCAGCGGGATTGGCTGATTGGCTGATTGGCTGATTGGCTGATTGGCTGATGCAGCCAATCCCAAAATCCCCAAATCGGCGTATCCGCTTGATCCGGAATCATCAAACGTCAGGGCCCCGAGTATTTTCCCCAGCAGTTTACCCGGCCGTTGGCATGAAGCCCGCACGAAAAGCCTTCGCCCACGCCCACAGCGACGAAGTCGTTGGATGACGGCGCGTCATTCTGGCCCTGGGTATTGTACCCCCAGCAAGCCACGGTCCCGTCGGTCTTCACCCCGCAGACGTGGTAGCCCGAAGCGGCGACCTGAGTAAATGTGCCTGACGGGGTCGTAGCCAGCGGGTCCCCCCAACAAGCGACCGTGCCATCGGTGTGAACGCCGCAGACGTAGCCTTTGCCCGCGGACACCTGGGTAAATGTTCCTTGGGGCGGAATGTCGAGAGCATACTGACTGGTGCCCCAGCACTCCACCGTGTGGTCGGTGTGGACCCCGCAGGCGACGGCGTAGCCCGCCGTAACTTGAATGAAGTTACCCACTGGGGGGTCGGCGCGATTGGGGCCCCAGCAGCTCGCCGTGTGGTCGGGGTGAACGCCGCAGGCAAAGCGGTTGCCACCATCAATTTGTTCGAAAGCTCTCGATGGAGGCGTAGACATGCCGGCATCGGGGTTCCCCCAGCAGGTCACCATCCCGTTAGGACGGGTCGCGCAGGTAAAATTATAGCCCGATGCCACATGTGTGAAGCTTCCCGACGGTGGGGTACCCGAGGAGTTCGCCCAGCACTTGATTGCGCCCGAGTAGCGCAGGCCACATGCCTGGTCCCGCCCAATGGCGATCTCGGAAAACCCGATCTTGGCGGAGCAGTCGGAGGTGCAACTGCCGTAGCTGCCATCGTTGACGCCGTCGTCACAGGCCTCCTGGCCATTGACCTGCCCGTCGCCGCAGCGTGGTCCCTTGGCCATGCATCCGGGCATACACCCGTTGTAGCTGCCGTTATTGGTGCCGTTGTCGCACACCTCGTTACCGTTGACCTGCCCGTCCCCACAATTGCCGCCGGCGGCCCCGCAGCCGGGGGAGCACCCGCCGTAGCTGCCGTCATTGGTGCCGTCGTCGCAGGTCTCTTGGCCGTTGACCTGCCCATCGCCGCAGTAGGCGGCTTTGGCGGTGCAGCCGGGCATGCAGCCGCCATAGCTGCCGTCGTTGGTGCCGTCGTCACACACCTCATTGCCGTTGACTACGCCGTCGCCACAATGGCCGCCCACGCTCATGCAATCAGACGCGCACCCGCCGTAGCTGCCGTCGTTGGTGCCGTCGTCGCACTTCTCCGGGCCGTTGACCACCCCATCACCACAGTAGGTGGCCGGGTCGGTGCAATCGGGCTGGCAGTGTCCGTACGTGCCGTCGTTGACTCCGTCGTCGCAGGTCTCCTGCCCATTGACCTGGGCGTCGCCACAAAAGCCGGTGCAACCGGAGGTATCCAGCACGCAGGTCTCTCGGCAGGACAGATCACCGGAGTAGTAGCCCTGGGACTGGCAGGTCTCGTCACGCAGTTCCACCCCCTCGCATTGTTCGGAAGTCGTCAACTGACCATCACCACAACCGTCGGGGATGCCGAAGCAACCCGCGGTGCTGAAGTGACAGGTGTTGTCGCACGACAGGCTGCCGCCGGTGTAGCCGAAGTCCTGACATGTCTTGCCGTCGAGGTCACCGACATCGCAGCGCTCGGCGCCAAACCTCACCCCGTCTCCGCAGCGAGGCTGCGGATTGCCGCCGTTGTCGTTGTTCGTAACGATGACGGGACCCGAGTGGCCACTGCTGCCGCCCGAACAACCCTCGATGCCCACCACAATGGCGAGGGCCACGACCAGTCCAGTGCACAAAAACGGGAGGCGAAAATAAACGATTCCTCGCTCGAGCATCGACTTCTCCTGTCGCCGACGCTGCACCGCCCGAGATGGCACAGGATACGCGATCGACGATTTACTGAGGCATGCGGAAACGATCGCCATTTTGACGCGGAAATACGTGCATTGCAACCACACTTCGTCCAACCACACGTGGCGCGTCCCATCAACGGTTCGCCGAGGGGAGCATGTCTCGGGAGGGCAAGTATGCCAGCCCCTGCTGGCCAGCAAACTCGCTCATCGACGCCTTACTCCCCTGCTCGCGCAGCGCATCGAGTTTAGCCGTGTCGGCGGGGGCGAGGTCGGCCAGAAAGTCGGCAAGTTCGTCGGCGGGCGCGCAAGGGGTCTTGCACATGATGGCGATGTGGGCGCCGACGTCTTTGTTGACGACGGCGCTTCCGAGCAGCATCCAGGCGGACCAACCGTCGCGCTTCGAGCCCGCCGGCTGCTGGGCGACGATCTTCTGGTAGCGCTTGGCGGCACCGCTCATCCCGTGGAATTGCTTGGCGAGGGTATTGAGCGTACCCGCTGCGTTGGCGTCGGCGCGTGGATGGGTGAGCCAGTAGCCGGAGGTTCGTCCCAGGCGCACGGCGACGTCGTGGTCGTTGTGGCCGACCCACTGCCAGCCGGTGAAGCTATCCTTCGAGGAGCTGTAGTTGAGGCCCAGGCCCATGGTGTGGCTGGACGCGCGGCCGAACGCGTCGCGAAGCCGCCCGGGGACGATGCCGGTTCGCTTGGACAGGCCTCGCAGCAATGTGTCGGAGATCTTCTGGGGCACCACCGGCGGGCTCAACGCCGGGTCGACCGTGTGTTCGAAGCGGCGCACCTCCAGCGAGGGAAACGCGTTCATCAGCCCCGAGAAGCCCTCGGCGTAGATGAGCGCGTCGGGCTCCTTCGCCCCCGCCTCGCGGTGGCTGACGAGCGTGACGTCGCCGCTGGTCGACCACTGCCATTCGTCGAAATTGAGCGGGATGGACGAGGCCAGCCCCCCGGGGAGGGGCACCTTCTGGCGTTTGACCGTGCCGGGCGCGCTCTTGCTGCTCCTTTTGGCCGCCCCGCCCTCGTTCATGGAGTCCGCGATGGCCTTCTCGAAGGCGCTCTTGCCCTTCTTCGCGGCCTTCGAGCCGTGCTTCTTGCCGGCAGACGTGCCCGAGAGTTCGGGAAACGGCGCCCGCGCGTCGAAGGTCGGAAACGCAAGCTTTCGCGGGCCGTCGTGGCCGCAGCCGGCCACAAACAACAGCATACAGCTCGCCAACACCCAGAGTTTCAAATCGGGCGGAGGCATACGCTTCGATCCGTGGCCGTGGCCGTGACCGTGACCGGCCGTTCCTGGGCTGGAGGGATTGTTGATTCGACAGACTCGAAGACCAGCAGGAGGGTCCTTTGAGAACCTGACGCTGGGCGAACTCATTGCTCTTAAAAGACCGGTCACGGCCACGGTCACGGTCACGGGAAGCCGAGTCGACCTCTCCAGCTTTCCGGAGGTGTTGGTTTCAGTTTTCATCACCCCACCCCCGGGATTCTGGAGCCGCTCGACGCCCAGGCGCACCCACGCCGCGGACAGCGGCAAGAAGACCCACTCGGCGGGCCTGTCGACCTGGGCGACGCCGAGGGCCTCGTGACGGTCGGTGGCGATGGGCACGAACACCTGCAAGCGCTTGGAGGTCGCGCCCGGCTGCGGGGGAAGCTCACCCCAGATGAGGCGCTGGTCGACGCGGCCGAAGCGCTCGCGCCAGGCGACCATCGCCTCGGCCATCAGCTCGTCGGCGCCGGCGGCGGCGTCGCTGCCGGAGTTCGGGGTCTCGGGGAGCGCCGCCGCGCACAGCATGCGCCCAGTCTTCGGGTGCAGGAACATCCCCGCGTCGATGCCCACGTGGCGCAGCATCAAGGCGAGCAAAAGCGTCTGCGACTGCTGGTTTCCGAGCCGGTACAGAAGCGTGTGAATGGGCCCGAAGAAGGTGTCGGGCTCGCGGTTCGACGCGAACGGGATGCCCTGGACGAAGTCGGCCAGATAGCGGGCGAGCTCGAAGCGCGCCTCGTCGGTATCGGTCGCGCCGCGGCTGTGTTCGGCGAGGAGTTCGGCGAGGGGGCCGAGCGCGGGGTAGCTATCGCAGGCCACGGCGCAGACCAGCCGGTGAAACGCCAGCACCTTATCGTCTTTGAGCAGGTTGCCGTCCGAGCCGCTGGGGATCTCCTCGCCGGCGTCGAGCGACCACACCGTGTTGGGCCGGCCCCAGATGGTCTGGTCGTCGAGGCGAAACGCGGGGTTGTCGAGCTGCTTTTCGACCCACGCCAGGTGCTCGGCCAATTGAGGGATGTCGGCGCTGTAGGTGCGCGTGCCGGCGGCGGTCTTTCGCCCGATACCGACATCGCACATCGCCTCGGCGCCGTCGTCACGCACCCAGCGGTGTTTGGTCCAGATGAGGTCGGTGACGGTGCCGTCCTCGGAGTACCAGCAGCGGCCGATGTCGATGACGTCGCCCTCGCCTTCCTCCGAGCCCACGCCATAGCTGCCGCGGCGCTTGCCGCCGGAGACGCTCCCCTCCGGGCGAAGCCGGCTGTCCAGCCAGGTCAGCGCTCGCTTTCGCGCGGCGTGGTCGCGTTGGCGGTCGCCATCGTCTCCCGCGCGTCGGCGCCCCATGAGCTCTTCTTCATCGGCCCACAGATCGTACCGCGCGCGCAGCCGGTCGTGGTAGAGCACGCGCTCCAGATACACCCGGCACAGCCTGAGCAGCAGCTCGACGCCGTCGCGATGAATCGCCTGCGCGGCGCCCGTGCCGCCCAGATGCGGGTCGTATAGATAAAAGCCGTCGCGCGGACCCAACACATGCTCCGGCTCGGGGTCGTCGCCCTCCACGTGCAGCGCGACCTGGATGTCGACCTCCGCCCCGCGATACATCGACGGCAGCACCGCGCGCATGGCCGCGGCGATGAGCCGGGCGTCGCGAAGCTCCAGCCGGGGCGTGCCGTCCTCGTGGACCACGTCGAGGTCGGGGTTCGGGAAGATCCCCAGCGCCATGGTGCGCACACTGTCGGTCGATGGGGCCGTGCGGTGAGCGTCGCGCCCGGCAAAGACGATGCGCTGGCGCACCTGGAAGCTATGCGGGTCGAGGCGAAACGTCGCCAAGTGGGTGGTCTGGCATTCCACCGGTCCCAGCGAGACGGCCACCGGATAGTCGCCGATGAAGACGGGCTCGGCGTCGATGCGCTTGGGAACCCCGGAGTGAACTCCGGGGCTATTTTTGGAACTGCGTTTTGATTTGGGGGTCGATTCTTCAACCGTGAGGCTAGTCTTGGAGTTGCGTTTTGATTTGGGGGTCGATTCTTCGGCCGTGTCGAGTTCGCCGGGGAGCAGCTCGGCGGCGTCGAGCGTGCGAAAGCGCGCGCGCCGCCGGGGGCTGGAGATGTCGTCGTTCAAAAACGGCTCGACCAGGATGTCGTGCTCGGAGACCGGTCCCTTGTCGCCGGACTCGCCGGTGTCGGAGGCAACGCCGACGACGACGTAGCGGCCCTGGACGGTCTCGAAGATGCGCCCCGGGTAATAGACGTGGCGGGCGCTGACGCGGTCGGTCTGCTCGATGACGGTCAAATTCGTGCGGTCGCGGATGGCCACCGTGCGCCCGGGCGGGCGCTCGACCTGGGAGACGCGCGGGGGCAGAAGCGCCACGTTGCCGTCGCGCTCGAGCGCGTCCTCGCTGGAGGCCACGGCCTTCGACGGCACGCGCACGTACAGGTTCTTCTCGTAGCCGGTGGCGTCGTCGTCCAGGTCGGTGCGTGACTCGTAGACCAGAAGCCCGCTGTCGGCCAGGCGCGCCAGCGTGTGCACGGTGGCGTTTCCGAAGACGTCCAAAATATCGGCGACCTCGGTCCAGGTGTCGGCCAGGTCGCTGGCCAGATGCACCTCCACCGCCCGGCCAAACGGCGCGCGTACCACCGGGCGCGGCAGCGTGCGCACCACGTCGGCCAGCGAGGAGTGTGGGTTGAGCTCGGTCAGCGCCATGCGCTCGTCCGGGTTGACCACGCTCACAAACGCGATGGGCACGGGCCTGGCGAGCTTCTCCTGGCCGGCGACGGGCTCGTAGCGAAGTCCGGCGCGGCTCAAATGCTCGATCTCGCGGCGAACCGTGCTGACGTTGCCCGCCAAAAACACCACGCAGGCGTCCAGGGGTGACTCGACCTCGTGCTGGGGCTCCTGGGCGAGCTTGAGGTTTCGCCGCGTGTGTCGCCGGTGCTCGTCGCCGCAGGTGCGCCAGTGCCACGGGATGCTCAACCGCTCGCAGGACTCGATGAGGTCGTGCACCGACACGGCGGCGCCGGACTCGGAGACGAAATCGCTCAAGTGGTAAAACAGGTGGTAGCGCCCGGGCACGGCGTCCTGCAGCGCGCTCAGTCCCTGGCCCGAGCCGCCGGTGCTCGACGCGGACTCGTCGGTCGACTCGGCGTCGTCGGTGTCAGCGGCGTCGTCCGATTCCTCCGGCTCGACGCGCTCGATGGGCCCGCGGCCGTTGCCGTAATCGAAGACCCGCGTGACCCCGTCGATGCCGCATAGCGTCTTGACCCACGTGGGCGTGTCGTGCATCGAATCCGCCCCCAGGATCAGGGTCACGGGCGCGCTCTCCTCGCCGAGTTGGTGAATCCCCAACAGCTCGCGCACCCGCAGCGTGAGCCGGCGAAAGGCGAGCTGCATGTGGATCTCAACCGGGCCGCAGTAGGACTCGACATCGTCGACGATGATCAGGCCCAGGGTCTTCAGAAACGGCGCGTAAGTGCGCGGTTTGTCGAGGATGCCGACCACGAGTTGGCGAAGGCTGGTGACGAGGACGTCGGGGATGATGCCCTGGCTCAAGTCGTTGACCAGGCTTGTGCCGGCGGTGCGAACGCGCACCGTCCAGCGAAGCGTCGACGGCTCGAGCTTGCTGCGCAGCAATTCGGCGAATCGCTCGGCGGCGCGTCCGTCGCGGGTGACGACCAGCGTCGATCGGGTGTGTACGAGCGCGTGGTTGCACGCGGCGAGCATCGCCAGGGTGGTCTTTCCGCTGCCGCCGGGGGCGAGCACGATCTGGTTGCGGTGGCGAAACCCGGACTCGTCCTCGATGCCCGCGCCGCTGACGCGTCTCAGCTCGAGCTCGCCGAGCTCCGAGGGTGGATCGACGTGCACGTAGGCCTGGTGGGACAGCGTCTCGAGCACCGCCTGCTGCATGGGGGTAAACCCGGCGTCGTCGGGGAGCACCTCCGAGAGCAGCGGCGAGATCAGCCCGTGGCGCGGCGCGCGCGAGGCGGCCTCGAGCGCCTCGACGACGCGCGGCGCGTCGAAGGTATACGGCTCGGCGACCTGCAGGCGTTTTTGCAGATCGTCGAGCACGTCCGCCCAGCCCTTGCCCTCCTCGGGCTCGGGTTTGGGCTCGGGCTCGGGGGTATTGTCGGCGATATGCCAGTGGCCGCGAAGGTTCAGGTGCAGCGCCCAGGAGAGCCACAACACCACGCTGACGGCGAACATCGAGCTCCCCATCCGGTAGGGCTTGGCCGAGATCGACGCCCACGCCCACACCAAAAACGGCACGGCCGCGAGCGGCAGCCACTTTGCCCACCGCTTGTAGGAGTCGTCGGGCTGGAAGAGTTCGCGCGCGCCAAACCAGGTGCGCCAACTGGCCAAGACCTGGGAGTTGTCGAGCTTGTCGGCGAGGTTGTTGCCCAGGTCGCTTGCGAGCACGATGCGCACGATGCGCCCGGTCCACCACCACAAAGTCCCCCACAGCGCGATCGCGCACAGGGCGCCCAAATAGGGGAAGCGCTCCAGCGGCAGATACCACTGCAGCTCGGGGCGCGCGCCCAAGATCAGATATTGCCAGGCGGGATAGCCGTCGCTCAGGTCGAGCTGGTAGCGAAGCAGGGGCTCGATCGCCCACGCCGCCAGATAAATGCCCGCCACGATGAGCCCGGCCCACATAAACGACGGGCCCAGGCTGGCGACGACGACGGAGACGTCTTTTTCCTTGGCTTTCTTGTCCGGGGGCTTGCCGCCGGAGATGATCAGCGACTTCACCAGGTCGACGGCCGCGCGCACCGCCCACACGACGATCAGCGCCGGCAGGGCGATGATGAACATCACGATGACCGGCAGGCTAAACGAGATCTCCTGGCGGATCAGCGACACGCTCGCCTTGGGGTCGTCGGTCAGCGTCTTGGTCAAACGCCACTGCATGGCAAAGGCGATGCCGGTCACCGCCAGGCACAGCCCCACGACGAGCATGCCGCTGCCCAGCGCGCTGATATGCCGAGTGACGTCGAAGATCAGCGCCACCAGATGCCACATCTTCTCCTTCAGGATGTGGAGGAGCATGACGATGGCTTCGAACAAGCTCGTATCACCCATCGTCGCCCTCCGAATGTGGCTGGATGGGCGCGGTGGGCTCCAGACGGTCGACGATGCTGGAGACGTGGCGGTAGATCTCCTCGCCAACGCCGTCGTAGCCGGTCAGGTGGTTGATCGGCGCGCTCTCCCAATGCCGCCGGCTCTCGCCGGAGAGCGGGAAGGTGCGGTCGTCGGGCATCTGGGCGCGGTGGTGGAAAGACTCGAAGCGGCGCAGGTTGCGCACGCTATGCGGCCGGATGCCCTGCACCAGCGAGAGCATGAAGGCGGCGTTGGGCGCCACCGGTGCGCTGCGAACCTCCAGGGTCTGCATGCGCGTGGGCGCGTCCGGGTCGCGGCGCGCCTCCTCGAAGACCGACTCCAGGCCCGGGTGGAGCACCAGCGCCGTCTGGGCGAGCACGTCGACGCCGTCGGGATCGAGCCCCTCGTAGCCGGCGAACTTCGCGCCGAAACCGATATTGGGATAATTGGCCAACACGAAGGCCATCAACCGCTGGCGCACCTCGTCCTCGAAAACAAATTGCTCGCTGACCGGATGCTCGATGAGCTCGTCGAATTGGGTGCGCGCGTAGCGCAGGATGCGTTGGGTGTCCGACAGCGAGGCGACCTTGCGCCAATTGTCGAAGCCGCCGACCTCCTCGATGAAGCGCTCGAGCATCTCGTCGACCTCGCGCTCGCCGCCGATGCGCCGCCCGTAGTAGTCGACGAGCTGGTGGGGCTCGATGAGCTCGTCCATGGGAAGCGGCGAGCGCGCGTCGAACAAACGCGACAGATCGTCCTCGCCCTGCTCGTCGTCGATGTCGCTCATGGTCAATTGCACGCCCAGGTCCTCGGCGTGGCGCATGAGCACGTCGCGCTGCAGGTCGACGCTTCGGCGAAGCCGGCCGGCCAACTGCAAGTCCTGCAGGACGCGCTCGTAGACCTGGCGGGCATAGCTTCGCGTGGCCAGCGCGGCGGTGTGGACCAGCCGAGCCTCCATGAACGAGCGGATCGACGGCGCACCAGCGAGCGCGTTCGCCCCGCCGTCGACCACGCGGTGGACGGCTTGGGCCATGGTTTCGATGGCCTGGCGCAGGCGCTCGACGTGCTTTCGCATATGGCGGCGAAGCAGCCAGAACACCGGCAAAAACAACACCAGGCCGCCGACGAGGGGCCCCAGCGGGCCCAGGATAAACTCGGCGACCCCGGGGGCCTGGTCGAGATCGAGCGCCTTGGCGGTCGCCCAGGCGAGCGGGGCGCCCAGCACCGGCGCCATCAAGGCCCAGATGACGATGCCGACCTTCATGGCCGACCAGTCGGGCTTTTGGCGCCCGGCTTCGAGCACGGACTCACGGGTGGAACCGACGCTTTTGGTCTGCGGAATGCGGTGCTCGAGGCAAAGCGCCTCGTTTCGAAGCCGGCCGCTCTCACGCTCGCGAAGCCGGTCGCGGGCGATGGAATGCAGCTCGCCGAAGCCCGCGTAGGCGCGGCGCAGGCCGCCCTTGCTGGCGTGCTCCTCGATGAGGCGGTCGCCGGCGCGGGCAACCACGTCGAGCGTCTCCGCCAGGCTCGACGACGTGTCGCGGCGCAGCGCGTCGACCATGTCGTCCATCTGGCCGCGGCGGCGGGTGAAGTTTTGCCACTGGCGGTGGATATTCTCGAGCAGATGCGCCTCGAAGGACTCGTTGAAGAGGCGCTCGATCTGGTCGGCCGACGTACGCGCGCTGGTGTCGACCTGGCCGAGCACCTGGCGCTTCATGGTGTCGGCGGCCTGGCCGGTCTCGGCGCCCAGGCGCTTTTGGGGCTCTTTGACCAACGCCTCGACGCGCGGCGGCTCGATGGGCTCGCCGGCGACGTCCGGCAGGGCGTCCTGCTCGCCCTTTTCCAGGCGCTCGAGGCTGTGGCGCGCGTAGCGGTTGGCCAGGTATTCGCGGGCCTTCTCGGCCGGAAACGAGATCTCGTGACACGAGAACGAGGCGAAAAAGTCATCGCCACGTGTGGCCGTAGCGGTGCGACGAAGCCACGGGTCGCTGGACAGATCGTTTCGCATCTGGAAGTTCAAAAAGTCGCGCGTCTGACGGATCGAATCCCACACCGACAACACGGCGTTGTCGGTCACCCTGCTGTTGATGATGAGCTGGGGGATGCAGCGCTTGCCGCGAGGCACGGTCTCCGCCCAGCGCCGAACGCCCTGGATGGACTCGATGATCGCCGCCTCTTCGCAGCGATTGGCCAGCGGGTGGCGCCCGCCGAAGGTGTCCGCGGGGTGCGGCATCCAGATGATCGGGATGACCGACAGCGCCCGGTCGAAGCCCTCGCGAAAGGTCTCGAAGATGGGCCCGTAGGCGCGCAGAAGCTCCGCGTGGACCTCGCGCAGCACCGTGCGCACGGAGCTTCGCGTAAACGCCTCGCTGGCGTCGCCGATGACGTAGATCGACAGCCGGGGCGAGCGGCGCACCGGCTTGTTGCGGTACTGCTTGAGGAAGCCGAAGTCGAAGAGCTGGCGGGTGCGCTCGTTCAAGAGCGTGCGCATGTCCAGGAGCCCGTCGCTGCGCCGGTTGACGACGTCCGGGTCGACGATGCTGCTCTCGTCGGGCTCGTGGGAGATGTCGGCCGGGCACAGGCTTACATCGGAGAACAGCATGCGCCGCGCGTCGCGGGTGCGCGGCGGGTCGAAGCCGAGCTGGGCCAGGCGCTCGTCGAGGGCGTCGCGCGCGGCGTTCTCCGCCGCCGGATCCTCGACCACCAGCTCGCGCAAAAAGCCGCTGGCGGAGTCGTCGAGGCCGAAATCCTCGCTCCGGTCGAGGTATTCATGCTCGAAGAACTCCTCGAACTCGCGCGCCTTGTCGGCCATGACGTCCGGGCGTGCCGCCCTGTCGGTAATGAGCGGGCGCACCAAGAGCTCGCCGAGCACCTCCAGGGATTGGTCGAGCGAGTCGTCGACGCCTTCGCGGCGTCGCGTCGGCTCGATCTCCTCCTCGCCGGTCTCCACGCGCTCGCGCTGCAGGTCCACCCACATGCGCACCATGCCGCGGTGAGCGTGGATGGCGAGCTCGCGCAGCCGCTTTCGAAAGTCCGCACCGTGGGTCTTGTGGATGCGCGAGCAATCGTCATGGTCGAACAGCCCCAGGCGAAACGGGCTGACCGCGACGGGCTCGAACTCGACGGCACCGCCCGCGCCGATGGCGTTGGTCGCCCAGCCGGTGGTCTCCCAGTCGACCTTGAGCAGTTGGAAGGGTCGAATCGGCGCGCTCAGGTCGCTCGCCCGCGGCACGAACGCCTCCGGCAGCGTCAGTGGGAAGCCCCCGTCGGGCAGCTCCACGTCGTCCACGTCGGGCATGTCGTCCCCGGCGCGCGCCGCGCGCAGCCAATCGCTCCAGCCGTTTACCGGCTCGTCGGCCAACCCCTCGAGGAAGCCGCGCACGTCGTTGGGCACCAACCACTCGCGGTTGAACGGAACGGTGCGAAAGCGCTCGTGGGCGTGCGGCTCGTGGGCGGCGCCTTCGACGAGCGAGCGGAACAGCCACGCAAACGGCCACGGGTCGCGCCCCTCGGCCAGCGCCCGACACCGGCTGATGCACGCCAGGATCGCCCGCGGGCTGTGGCCGCGCCGGATGCGGTTGACCAGCGGCGAGACGAATAGATCCAGGTCGGGCTGGCGCGCCTGCAGCACGCGCAGCCGCTCGACCGAGCTGATGGGGTCGGGGCTCAGGTTCTTCCAATCGAAGTAGCGCTGACGCGCGAAGTCCGCGTGCGGTGCGTCCTCGTCGGCCTCCTCGACCGGCACCACGTCCCGGCGCCGGTCAGCCGGAACCTCGACGACCCCGTGGTCGCGCGGCACGGCCACCTGATAGGTGCCGTTTCGGTAGCGTACCAGCCCCAGCGAGCGCAAAATGACGAAATCCAGCGCCAGCGTCGGCAAATCCCCATCGCCGGTATACCGCGCGATCTCGACGAATTGGCGCTCCGAGCGGCGCCACTCGCGCTCGGGCACCGACTCGTCGGCGCGCACATGCAACAGCCGCAGGTTTTTGAGCGACGGGTCGTCGGTCGCCTGCTCCAACGACTCCCAGTCCTCCCCCAGCCGCTCGAGCACCGCCAGGCCAAAGCGCCCCAGCCCGACGACGATTGTCGGGGACGGGTATTGGGAATTCTTGGAGGAGCTGGTCATCGTTCGCGAGCTGGTAGAGCTGTCGGACACACCTATTCCCCCCGAGGATGAACGACGTGGTGGCGAACATCAAGAAAACTCGCGGCCGATGCGTTGGCGTGGCTGCCAGAAGCACACAACGGGACGGGCCGCGGTGCTCTGCGCCGCCGGGGTCGCTCTGCGCACATTTGGAGCGACGCCGTCCCTGGCGTCGTTTTGGGCCGCTGCGCGGCCCTCGACGGCAAGTCGGCGCGGGCGTGGTTGCCACATCGACCCTCACCACGGGCCAAGGCCCGAGGCTCGTAAAATACAGCCACGTCGAGGCGTGCGGGCCAAGGCCGCGCACGCCAAGCAGGTGGTCGATGGTTTGTCGGCGGATAGAACGCCGATCCATGTCGGCGTATTGTGAAATCAAATGGGTGGGGGCATTCGCCAATTCTGTCGGTCGCATGACCCGTCGGCGACGACGTGCCCATTGCGCAACCCACCACACACGGCCTCGTCGTCGACGAATCTACAAATCATCGACCACGCGCTCGGCGTGCGCGGCCTTGGCCCGCACGCCTTGTCATGGTCGTTTTTACGAGCCTCGGGCCTTGGCCCGTGGATAGGTGCGGCCCATCGACACGCCTGCGATCTTCGAGGTGTGTTGCACAACGCATCGACGACGTCGTGCTATGGCGCGTGCCCGCGCTCGCTTGCCGATGGAAGCCGCGCCCTGCAGGTGTCGCTGCGCCCTCTATTGAGGTCGAATTACTCTTGAAGGGCGGACGATCCGTAACGTTTGCGCGAGACGGCGGCTCCAGCAAATAGCCACGTGGCTGTCCTGCCAAATCCACCGCCTCGCGCAAACGTGGCTGTTCGTCCGCACTTCAATGATAATTCCACCTAAATAGCTGGCGTGGGCCTTCTGCAAGGCCGTCGTCTCCGGCTCCACCGAACAACGCTCACACAACGAGACGGGGCCGCGGTGCTCTGCGCCGCCGGGGTCGCTTTGCGGCCCCGTACGTGTTTCGCTCAGGCGCACGTTTGGAGCGACGCCGTCCCTGGCGTCGACTTGGGCCGCGGCGCGGTCACCGTCGAGGAGGCGCGCTCGCTTGTCGACGGAAGCCGCCGAACCGACCGCTCGGGCTACATCCACACCGACATGCGCGGCTCGACTTTGGCCAAGACCGGCTGGTCTTCGCAGATGTCGCTGCCCTTCAAAGAGGCCGAGTACGGCCCGTGGGGCAAGACGCTGTCGGTGAGCCTCAAGAAGCCTCCCACCCACCAATTCGTCGGCTTCGAGCCCGACCCGGCCACCGGCTGGTACTTCATGGGCGCGAGGGTCTACGACCCGAGCTTGAGAAGGTGGTTGTCGCCCGATCCGTTGATGTTGGGCTTGCCCGAGGTGACGATCGGTAGTGGGCAGTTGAACCTGTATTCCTACGCCAGCAATAGGCCCACGGTGTTCGTTGATCCCAGCGGGATGGGCCAAGATGAGGTGGAGAGGGAGCTTAGTGGAGAGCTCACGGTTTGTGATGGCGGAAGAGACTTGCCACTGGCGACTGAGGAAGCAACATCTGAGGAGGTCGGCCAAAGAATGGGAGCACGAGCAGGTCGACAATTTTGCCCGGGAACACAATCGTGCGCCGCTCGGCAATAAGCTTCCGAAAGTAAGCGCGGCGATTATTACGCCAGGCAATGTCATGGGTGCAATTCCACTTGACGGTCAATGATACTTGAGGCGTTCAGTCACTGGCCTGAGGAGAAGAATGACTATCCTTCGTGAGATTGGCCTGTATAGCGATGATCGAAAACAGGTGCAGCGCAAATTCAGTTCGAGCGCGAACTGCGTGAGCAGTTTGTATACGAGGTGCCTATCAGAATTCAGAAATGAAAGGTTCGCGAAGCTCGTCATAATGCTACACGAGACATTTCCAGAGGAGCTGTGGTTCGAGGTAAATCTGGAGCCCAGTCCCACAACTCTTATCAACGACCAGCGTAGGCGAATTATCGAGCCTTCCGTCGACATTCTCACCGTACACTACGAGTTCGACTTCGAAGCCTACTGGGCCAAAGACAAGAGTGAGAGGAAGAGCGCTGCCGCCAAGATAGTGCACCGCGGGGCGTTAGATGCTGCGCAATGGGCCGGCTGGGACAAGGCGCCGTTCGACGCGGCCTACGCTTGCGTCGAGGAAAATAATTTCGAATTCGTCGCGCGCATCGACAAGCCTAAGGCGAGCCCGGATCGTGCACATAAGGCGCAGGTCGAATACTACTTCGACAGCGATGCGATCTACCTGTTTGTCATTTTTTTCACGCGTTCCGGCGAACAGTGTGCCCGCGAGTTGCTCGGTCAACTCGAGCCGTTCCCCATGAACCTCGTCGGTCGTAGATCGCCGCTCGGAAAGTTCTCGTGGGTCGACAAGTCGAGCGTGCGGCTGGCTTCGAAGGACGGCAAACGAGAGTGGAGAGCAAAGCTACCGGAACAGACTGAGTCCGAGGACCATGGCCATGATTAAACGAGCACCGATTGCACCGGAATCCGTGAGGTGGCTCTTTGGGCGAATGCGGGAGGACGGGCTCGACCCCGAAGGCCAGTTCCTGTGGTGATTGCGGCGTGGTTGCTCTTCGGCGATTGGGATGTGCCCGACAAGCATGAACGCGTGATGAGAGATTTGTGGTTGTTGCGCCTCAAACGGAAGGTAGGCGCTTGGCGAACTACGCCGGCGCAACCCTCCGCTACAGAGGCCAAGCTGGACAACGCTTGGCGCGCTTCGCCTCCGGCTACACTTGAAATGCCTCGAAACGTCCGTTTTGGGGCATGTTGTACCAGGCGCCGACGTTCAGGTGCCGCGCCGCGCTGTTTGCGCGGCCTCTGTAGCCGGGGGTTGCGCGAAGCGCCTACCCTCGGTTGGCGTCGCGAGTCTGCAAGGCGCCGCAAATCGCCGACATCCGCGGCTCGGGCATCGCCAAGACCGCCATCGACGGCGCCGCCAGCATCAGTCGCGAGGCTGCCTACTCGAACTACGACGCCAACGGCAACGTAGGCGATGAGCTGCGCACGAACGACCCCATGGTGGTCGTAAGTGAACATGGTCCACGAGGACTCCTACAAGCAGACCGCAAACGGTTGGGTCAACGCCACCACCGGCGTCAAATACGACGCCGCGGGCTGCATGCGCACCATCGACGTGACGAACACGGACTCGAGCGGCGCGACGGTGCTCGACAAGACGACCCGTCAGGTATGCGGCGAGGGCGGCCGGCGCGTGCTTCGCGAGACGGTCGACTACCTTTCCGGCACCACCCAGCGCGTCATCGACTTCGCCGGACTGGCCGAGATACGCCCCGACGACGGCGTCATGCTGTGGCGCGTGCCCGTCAACGGCGCGGTCACCGTCGAGGAGGCGCGCTCGCTTGTCGACGGAAGCCGCCGAACCGACCGCTCGGGCTACATCCACACCGACATGCGCGGCTCGACTTTGGCCAAGACCGGCTGGTCGTCGCAGATGTCGCTGCCCTTCAAAGAGGCCGAGTACGGCCCCTGGGGCAAGACGCTGTCGGTGAGCCCTAAAAAGCCTCCCACCCACCAATTCGTCGGCTTCGAGCCCGACCCGGCCACCGGCTGGTACTTCATGGGCGCGAGGGTCTACGACCCGAGCTTGAGAAGGTGGTTGTCGCCCGACCCGGCTGTGTTGCTGTAGCCCGAAGAGGCTTTGGGAACGGCGCGCGAAATGAACCTATACTCCTATGCCGCCAACTCACCGGTGGGTCGCGTCGACCCTTCTGGGTTGTTTACCGCTGTAATTACAACCTACGGCGACTACGGAATCGAGATGGGAGATCATTCTGCGCTCTACATCGAACGTAACGGTCAGCGGTATTTGTACGACCCGGCGGGCTCGTTCATGCGGAACAGGCGCGGCACCTCGGATCTACTCAACCTTAATGATTATCAACACGACGATGGTTCGCCTGTGACGATCGATGACTACTTGAGGTACCAAAAGAAAACGAGCACAAAGATAAGTGTACGAACTTATGACACGACGAGAAAGGACGAGCATAAAATCAGAAAGGCAATTCAAGCGAAAGAAAATTCTGGAAATCATACCGAGCCCATGCATTGCACGCAGGCGTGTCGTACGGCGCTCCGAAAGTCAGATTTCTTTGCTTTCATTGACGAACCTGATGGATGGATTGATTTCCCGGGCCTCTTAGACGATGAACTCGAAGAACATTCCACCGATGTGTTCAAGAATATCAAAGAAGCACGCGAGACAGAGAAATCTCGCGACTCAATACGAAAGGCGGCAAGCGCATTCGGCCCAGTTGATTTTAGCGAATGGCGAGAACGACATCGGACAGACGGAGTCGACAAATAGCTCGGTGTTCGTCAGCGAAAGGACACAAGGATACTCATGATTCGCGATCAACAGGAAGGGGGAGAACCGGGGTCTGCGCGCAATCAGAGCCCCAGCACGCTGGAACTTTTTGTGATGACGGCGATCGCGACGGTCCTTACGGCGTGTGTAGTCTATCCGTGGGTCTCGCTTTGGTTTCAACCGCCAAATGCTAAGCCGTGGGCCGTAATCTACTTTCCTACCATCGCAATAGTAATGCCGCTTGTCGCACCGCGGCTATTGCAAAGGAAAGAATGGCTAACCCTGCCGCTCGCCTCGTGGCTAGTCGGTACCGTCACGCTGTACGGGTCGTGGCACGCCGGCTACGACTGGCAGCGACTTCCGCCATGGTCAGTTTCCAACTACATTAGCCTAATCGCTGACTGGTGCGTGGGGGGGATGTTCCTGGGAATGTGGTTTCCGGGAGTGGCGTGGGTCGCTCTCCTGCACATCTGGAGACGTGTTCGCAAGCGCACGCGCATGAGGTGAGGTCAACGCGGTCGATTTGGCGAGGGCGGCGGCTCCAGCAAATAGCCACGTGGCTGTCCTGCCAAATCCACCGCCTCGCGCAAACGTTGCTGTTCGTCCGCCCTTCAATGATAATTCCACCTAAATAGCTTGGCGTGGGCCTTCTGCAAGGCCCTCGTCTCCGGCCGTCTCGGCGGGCACAGGGCCCGCTCTCGACCGCCGAATGCGGCCAAGCTGGCTGCGCTCCACCTAACAACGCGCACATCACGGGACGGGCCGCGGTGCTCTGCGCCGCCGGGGTCGCTCTGCGGCCCCGTACGTGTTTCGCTCAGGCGCACATTTCGTCGATTTGGGCCGCTGCGCGGCCCTCGACGGCAAGTCGGCGCGGGCGTGGTTGCCACGTCGACCCTCACCACGGGCCAAGGCCCGAGGCTCGTAAAATACAGCCACGTCGAGGCGTGCGGGCCAAGGCCGCGCACGCCAAGCAGGTGGTCGATGGTTTGTCGGCGGATAGAACGCCGATCCATGTCGGCGTATTGTGAAATCAAATGGGTGGGGGCATTCGCCAATTCTGTCGGTCGCATGACCCGTCGGCGACGACGTGCCCGTTGCGCAACCCACCACACACGGCCTCGTCGTCGACGAATCTTCAAATCATCGACCACGCGCTCGGCGTGCGCGGCCTTGGCCCGCACGCCTTGTCATGGTCGTTTTTACGAGCCTCGGGCCTTGGCCCGTGGATAGGTGCGGCCCATCGACACGCCTGCGATCTTCGAGGTGTGTTGCACAACGCATCGACGACGTCGTGCTATGGCGCGTGCCCGCGCTCGCTTGCCGATGGAAGCCGCGCCCTGCAGGTGTCGCGGCGCCCTCTATTGAGGTCGAATTACTCTTTAAGGGCGGACGATCCGAAACGTTTGCGGGAGACGGCGGCTCCAGCAAATAGCCACGTGGCTGTCCTGCCAAATCCACCGCCTCGCGCAAACGTGGCTGTTCGTCCGCCCTTCAATGATAATTCCACCTAAATAGCTGGCGTGGGCCTTCTGCAAGGCCGTCGTCTCCGGCTGTCTCGGCGGGCACAGGGCCCGCGCTCGACCGCCGAATGCAGCCAGGCTGGCTGCGGACCGACGGAGCACGCGCGTACTGCCAATGCGGTTGATGTCTCAACCGCGGCCCTTCCACCCACCCGGGTCGCGCCGTCCATGATAGACTGCCACCACGACGATACGACCGCGCTCGACCAGGTAAAGGATACTGTGAGGGAATCGCTTCAGGAGATGACGGCGGACATTTCGATGTACGGTCGGCGCGGCCTGGGGAAAGGTCGAGATCGTTTCAAGGGCGGACTCGACTGCTGACACGAACGCCTCGCCGAGGCCGGGTTGTTGAGCCTCGTACCAGACGAATGCGCTGCGCATCTCTCTCTCGGCTTCCGGGCGGAAGTCGATCTGGCTCGTCACTCGTCACTCCGAATGCGTCGCTTGACGTCATCCCACGCTGAGACATCGTGAGGGTTCTCTTGGTATGCATCGAGCCGTCGATTCGAGTTCGGCGCGCTGCGCTTCGGTGAGTTCGACAGCCTCCGTGTCTTCGGCGATGCGTTCCCATAGCTTTTGCACGTACTCAATTTTTTCGGACGTGCTCAACTTATCGAATTCTGGTGGGATGTTGGGGATTGGCATGCCACGCTCCGGTGCTCTTGGCGACGACCAGTGAGGATTGTAGTTCTCGGGGGGCGGCGAGTCCAGCCAGAGGCAAGCTACGCCGGGGGACCGAGGGCGCGACCTGGCAGGACGTACGCCCTCATCGCCACGTGGCTGCCCTGCCAAATCCACCGCCTCGCGCAAACGTGGCTGATCGTCCGCCCTTCAATGATAGTTCCACCCAAATAGCTGGCGTGGGCCTTCTGCAAGGCCCTCGTCTCCGGCCGTCTCGGCGGGCACAGGGCCCGCGCTCGACCGCCGAATGCAGGCAGGCTGCCTGCGCACCGGCTAACATCGCGCATTGCAGAACGGGGCCAGGGGCGCTCACTCGTCCTCGGTCGGCCACGCCTCGGGCTGCGGCGCCTTGGGCGCCGGCTTCTCGAAGGAGGCGCGGTCGATCTCGCCGGAGCGCAGGATTTCGAGGGTGTCCTTGAGCTTTTCTTCCTGCATGGGCTGGAAGAGGTTTTGGAAGTCGCGGGGCACCGTGCGGCTCTCCTCGGGGTGCTCCATGCCGCGCCAGCCCTCGACGAAGCCTCGCAGAAGCTCGATGGATTGGCGCAGGTTGGACTGGGCCTGCTGGTCGGTCAAGCCCGCCGAGTTGGCGTCCATGGCGCCGCCGATGGTCATCTGCTCGGCCTCGATGTTGCGCAGCCGGTCCAAAAGCGCCTCCAGGGCCTCCTTCATGCGCTCGAAGCTGTCGGTGTAATCCTGCAGCTTGAGCTGTTGCTCGGCAGTGGGCTCGGTGCCGTATTGGGTGCGCAGTTGGTCGCGGTTTCTGCGCCACTTGAACGGCAGGCGCACCACGCGCTCCAAGACCAGTGGGGCCAGGCCATCCTGGACGGCCTGGAGCATCTGCTGGAAGGAGAGGTATTTGACCTTCTCGCGCTCGAGCACGGTCGGCAGCGC
This sequence comes from uncultured delta proteobacterium, assembly GCA_963697525.1. Classification (GTDB taxonomy): domain Bacteria; phylum Myxococcota_A; class Bradymonadia; order Bradymonadales; family Bradymonadaceae; genus Bradymonas. Next base: position 2,070,232 of record OY969087.1, on the reverse strand, counting down.
CTCGATGGCCTCGGTGAGCGTGTCTCCCAGGCAGGCGAGTCCGTCGGCGCCCTCGGTGGGCACGCTGTTGGGCGGGCGCAGGTAGTATTTGCTGTCGCGGTGGACGATGAAGCCCTTGTTGTTGCCAAAGGGGTCGTTGACCGTCAAAAGCACGCCGAAGTTGATGATATGCTGGCGCACCATCTCCTGGCGGTGCTTTTCCTGGGCGCCGTCGGGGTCCAGATCGGGCAGCGCGTGCTCCCAATTCTTGTCGATGTGCAACACCTTGGAGCGCTTGGCCAGGTTTTTGAACCGGTAGTAATACTCCTTCATCTCGTTCATGCGCCCGAAGACGTACAGCGGCACGTTCAACACGGCGCGGTAGAACACGATCTTGTGTGGGTCGTGCCAGCCCTCGGTGACCCACTTGATGCCGGCGGTCTCCACGCTCTTGATGGCCGCCTCGATGTCGCCGTTATCGAAGTCCTCGGCGATGACGCCCAGAAAAACATGGTCGGGGCGCACGCCGCCGTGCTGGTCGCGCGACTCGTCGTAGCTGCACAGAAGCGAGGCCTTTTCGGCCTGGATGCGCTTGATCTTGTCGCGGAAATACTCCTGGTAGATCTCGTGGCCCAGGTCGATCTGCTCCTCGTCGGGTTGGGCGCGGTACTCGGCGACGACGTTGCGGATGGCCTGGGCGCCCTCGCGCTCGATGTCCTCCTGGTTGGTGCGAAAGAGCGCGCGGTATTCGGCCTCGAGCTCGAGCGCGTCGGACAGGCGAAGCCCATCGCGGCGCACCGGATCTTGGGCCTTGGGATCGCCGCCGATGTGGATCTCCAAGAAGCCCTGGGCGTAGTCGTGCAGCGACTCGAACAGCTTCTGCAATTTAGCGGTATTGCCCAGGCTCTTTTGCAGGCTCATCATGCGCACGGTGCCGCTCAAGCGCGCCTGGACCTGCTTATTTTGCAGGCTCAGCTCGCTGAGCGGGGCGACCTTGTCCTCGTAGTAAAAGTCCCACATGCGCCGGCCGTTTTCGATCTGCAGGGCCTCCGAGTCGATGACGAATTGGTTGGCCGATTCGTCGCCCTCGATGCGCTTTCGCTGGATCTTTTTGTCCTGCTTGCGCGCGAACTCTTCGAAACCCTGCTCGAGGCCGCGAAGTTGGTCGGCCATGCGGGCGAGCTTGTCGCGAAACAGCGCGCGCTGGTCCAAAAACGCCTTTTGGACCTCGTGGAAGGCCTTGTCGGCCTCGTATTTATACAATTGCTCGAGCACGCGCTTGAAGTCGTCCTCTTTGACGCGGTCGTCATCGTCGTAGTCGAATTGCGGCGGCTTGGGCTCACGAAGCTGGGTGTCGTCCGCCTTGAGCGCGTCGAGCACGCTCAGCGCCGCGTAGCGCTGGGCAGCCAGGTTGACCTCGCCGGCGTCGTCCTTCATGAAATCGAGGTCGACCAACTGCTCCATACCGGGGATGATCGTGTCGGTGCGATGGTCGCGGTAGCCGTTCTCAATGATGCGCATGCCCGCTTGTGCAAAATTTCGCGCGGCGTTGCTCACGATGCTTCGCCAGTAGCCGAAGTCCTCTTTTTCGTAGGCGGTCTTCTGGACCCGGCTCTTCATCTCGGAGTCGATGGTCGCATACGCCCGCCGCGTCAGCCCCGCCGAGTGCTCGCCGGCGACCGCTTCGAGCAAGATCGCCCCGATGGAGTAGCGCATGCCGCCCTGGCCGAGGTTGTCGCGGTCGCGCCGCTCGGCCTCCTCGTCGACGTCCACGCCACCCTCGATGGTAGGCACGCTTCCAGGCACGTGTCCGTGCCGAAAGATCTCCATGAACTGGCTGGATTGGCCCTTGTCGTGCTCACAGGCCGCCAGCAGGCGCACGCGCTTCTGGAAAAGGCGATCGCGCAGCCGCTTTTGGGTCTGGGAGTCCTTCTTGCGAAAGTCGGCCAGGTGAATGGGCGCGCTTTCACTGTCGTCGCTCTCGGTGACCTCGAAGAAGGTCTTGGAGTTGGCGCGCACCGCCTCGTAGGTGGCATCGCCCGGCACGCTCCCCAAAAAGCTCTGGCGCATCAGACCCAGCGCCGCCGAGCGCGCGCAATAATCGACCAGCCCGGGCACGGGCACCAGCAGCACCGCCGAGCCGTACGAGCCGTAATATTGCGTGTAGCCGACGATCCCCTTGGCCTCGAAATCGTGGGGCACCAAAAAGCGCTGGTGCTGGGTGTAGTTGTCGTAGTCGCCGGCCTGCTCGCTGAAGATCGGCGAGAAGAATTGCAAATACAGCCCGTCCGCGGCGGCTTCGACCGGGTTTTTGAGGCTGTACGACTCCGGCTTGTCGATGACGTAGACGAACTCGAAGGGCTGCTGGTGGACGCGCCGCTTGGAGGAGTCCGACGGGTCGTAGTGAAATTCGATGCCGTCTTCGGGGTAAAAACGCGACTCCGGCGCGCCCAGCTTCATGAGGTGCTCGACCTCCTTGAGCGCGGCGTAGCCGTTGGCGAACGTGCCGTCTTTGTTGGCGCCGGTCTTGTCCTCGAAGACCGCCGGCTGCACGCACACCCCGATGAGCGTGGGCTTTCCGAGCTCTTTGGCCTGGTCGCGAAGCGTATACGCCAGCGGCAGGTGGCTGCCCGAGCCGGTGCCGCCGGCGACCGAGTAGCACATGATGATGCGGATCTCGGTGCTATCCAGGCGACGGTGGCCGTGCTCGTGGGACTTCATCTGCTCGAGCAGGCGCCGAAAGCGCGGCACCATATTCTTGTGCTTCATCTGGTAGTAGGTGCCCAAACGACTCTCGATGCGGATCTGACCCGCCCCGGCGGTGTCCCCGGCGCGGAACCGATAGTCCTGGGGCACCCACTGGGTGAAGTAGTCGTCGGCCTCCAAAAAGAGCTTGCCCGCCGCCAGGTTGGCGTACTCTTCTTTCTCGAAGTTGCTGATGAGAAAAGCCTCGTCGGCGTGCTCGCGGTGGGCCTCCAGGTCGTTGATATTGGTGTCCACCAGGGCCACCTTGATCAGGTCGCTGTAGCGCTCCTTATAGTCGGGCTGGCGCTTCAAATGCTCGACCACGCGCACCGCGATGCGGCAGCCACACCCGCCGATCCCCACAAATAGCGTTGGGCAGACCATGCTCGGCTTGGTCAGCATCTCTTCGACAACGGCTTGTTCATTGGCCATCTGTATCTCACTCGCTGGATCTGAGATCCTATGCAGTCAGTTCACTGAGACTCTGAGACTCTGAGCCTCTGAGCCTCTGAGCCTCTGATGCGTGGAGACATGGAATTCTTGGAGCCACGAAGCGAGCACGTGGAGCGGCTTTGAGGCCATTGAAGATGCTGTCGCTCATTCGCGCGTTCCCGCAGCACGGTCGCCCTTCCTCCGTGCTTCAAAGCCGCTCCATGTGCTCGCTCCATGCCTTCATGCGCTCACGTGTCTCTGAGCCTCGGAGGCTCCGTGCCTCAGAGCATCAATATCCAATCTCCCAGCCGGCGAAGTTGCCCGGTAGGCGCTCACGGTCGTCGAGGACGAGCTGCACGCCGTTCAATGCGGCGACCTCAAGCTCGCCGGTGGGCGGGCCGATGTAGGTTTCGTGGCATAGTGAGCCGACGAAGCCGTCGAGGTCGGGGACGCCGTAAAAGCCGCGGTTTTTGGAGGCGTACACTGAAGCCGCCGAGATCGGGTTTCGGTCGAGCTTATCGTAGTGGCCGACCTCGTCGAGCACTTTGATGCGCGTCAGGCGCGGCTGCTCGGCGTTGAAGGTCACGCGGATCGTCTCGTCGTATTTGTAGTCGTTCGGCAGGCCGATCTTCAGCGGGTTGGCCTTGAGCCAGGCCGCCAGGCGAGCGCCGAAGCTAAACTCCTTGTCGATGATGTTGCGCACCTTCGTGGGGCCGTCGGACGCCGCCGTGGGCATGCCGGTGGGGCCCCATTCGAGCAATTTGAGCTGGTTGATGAGCTGCTTTTTGCTCAAGAAGCTGCTGTTTCGAAACATATTGTAGACGTACAGCACCAACAACAGCACCAAGAGCGCGAGCAAGCCCCACAGAATCGCCGGGCCCCAGCAATTCCACACGCTGCTCTCCTGGACGTGGACCTCGACGGGCACGCGGATGGGCTCTTTGGTGCCCGACGTGGGCACGAGCGCCAGCTCGGTGCGATAGGTGCCTCCGCCGCAACAGGCGTCCGACTGAGCGCGCAGATGCAACGGTGCGGCCTTACCGCCGGGGGCAAAGCTCACCTTGGTCGCTTGTGCGAGCTCGTCGTCTGCATTGTGGATCGGTTGGCCGTGATCATCCAGAAATTCGAGGGCGAGTTTGTCGCCGTCCGACGGCCAGCTTTTGCGCTCGTCGATCGGCGGCACGAGCACCTTGAAGGTGGCGTCCTTCTTGAAATTGCCGCCCACGCGCAGGTCGAGGTCTTGGGACTCGCCGGCGTGCAGGTCGGCCGACAGGCCTTTGGGCACCGAGATCTCGTCGACCAGGCCAAAGTGAACGGGGATGACCAGCGTGGGCAGGTTCAACAATTGGCCGGACTGGTCGAATTCGACGCGCACGGCCGTCTGAATGTCGCGCTTGAACGACGAGGCGCCGCAGTACGACGCGACGTCGACGCCGAGTTGGTAGGACTGCCCGGAGGTGATCTTTTGGGGCTCGCCCTCCTTCTTGCCGCCCAGCGCGAAGCGCACGCAATCGGGCACGTCGTCGCGGCTTTGCACGACCAGCCGGGCGCGAGCGGTGGGGAAGTTGCCCGCGATTTTGACGTTGTCGAATTTGGCGGTGCCGGGCACCAGCGCGCCGAAGTCGACGCGGTTGGGCGTGGCGGCGATATTCAGCGAGCTGACCTGCAGGGTCTGGGCGGCGCCCTTGATGGTCACCGTGGCGCCGGCTTTGCCGGACTGGCCGGGCACCGCCAGGCGTACCACCGGCCGAAAGATGTGGTCGCCTTTCTCCAGATTGGCGCGCTCGATGACGAAGCTGGCCTTGTCACCGCTTCGCGAAGCGGGCAGCTCGCGCGGCTTATCGGCACCAGGCGGCGTGTAGCGCACCAGCGCCTCACTGCCGCGGCGGGCGACGTCGGCGGTCACCGTCTGGCCCTTCTCGTTGATCAGGTCGACCTCCACGCAGATGTTGGCGCCCACCTCGGCATAATGCAGGTGGTCGTGGCCGGTCTTCTTGGCGCAGGGCCCCTCGCGCAGGTTCATGTCCACGAAAAGGCGGTACTCGGGCACGGCGACGACCTTCCAGTCGCGCCCGGCGCCGTTGACCGTCACGCTCACCGGCGTGGTCCCCGGCTTGTAGTCGATGGCCGCGTAGCGGTAGCGCCGCCCGTCGGCGTATTGGTGCAGGCCCTTTTTGGGCGCGCCCAAAAGCTTGGGTTTCGTTCCCTTGCGCGCGGGATCGATGGAAAATTCGAGGTCTTTGCCGCGGTCGGGCGCGACCGCCAGAAGGCGCACGCGCCGCGCGCCCTGGTGAGCGGCGAGCATGTGATTTTTGGGCGTGAGCAGGTAGGACTCATAGCCCTGCGAGCGCGACAGGGCGCTGGCAAAGGGCTTCAAGATCGCCGTCGGGTCGCCGGCGCTGGCCTCGAAGGCCATGCCGCCGGTCCGCTTGGCCAGATGAGCCAGCGCCGGGGTGTAGTCGCGGCCGCGAAAGCGCAGCAGGTAGAATTTGAACAGCTCGTCGTCAGCCGACTTCAGCCCCTTCAAGAAGCCCGACGCCGACGGCGTCTGGCCGGTGCACGCCCCGTCGGTCAAAAACATCACCACCTGGGCGACGTTGGGCCGGTAGGCGTCGTTGAGCGCCTTTTTGACCGCGCCGAGCGTCTTGGAGCACGGGGTGTATTTGCCGCCGTATTGGGCCAGCCGCCCGTCGAGCGCGAGCACATGCTCGAGCTTCTTGCGGTTGTCGGCCAGCGGCGCGATGGGCACGATGGGCTCGCCATTTGGCGGCCCGTTGAGGCGCACCACCGTGGCCTCGTCGACGTCGTCGAGCATGCTCAGCGTCGAGCGCGCGGCGAATACGGCCAGGCGGTCCGGGTCGGCGGCCGCGTCCCCGCCGACGCGCCGGCTCATGCTGCCGGAATCGTCGATGATGAACACGTACTGCGCCGTGCGCGCCTGGGCCGACGACAACTCGGTGCGGTCACCGGCGAGGGCAGGCGTGGCAATGCACGTCAGCGCAAGCAGCAGCCCCCACAAGGCGAGGCGGGCTCGCGCGGCACCCCTCCTATTTGCTATCGTCTTCGACGGTCGGTACAACAAACCCTCTACCAATTTGGCGGTTTTCTGCCCTTGCAGGGTATGTTGTGGGCGTGGAGGGTGTCAAATTTCGCCGGTGGTGAAGGGGGGGGCATTGTGGGGGCGGTTTGGCTGGCTCCAACGTGCATGAGCGCGGTTTGGCTGGCTCCAACGTGCATGAGCGCGGTTTGGCTGGCAGTTCCGTTGGGCGCAGAACCAGACCGTGACCGGGGGTAAGCCCACTCGAGGCGCCGCAAGGCGCGCTCGAGGTGGCGCACCCTCGGAAGGGTCAACGCTCGTCATCTCCACATCGAAAACTGCGCTGTCCCCGCAGTCTTGCCTCTCAATTCAGTTCACTGCAGAATCCAAGAGATCGCCATAAATCATCTCTGACCTGAAATGCCGTGACCATGCGTATGATTTGCAACATGACGAACCGCTCTGCCCTAATGCTCCTGATCGCAAGCTTCTGCGTGCTCTCCGCCTGCAGCGACGACAACCAGCCCGCCAATCATAATGGTGCCGATACTGGCGCGGACGCGACCGCCGATGCGGCGGCGGACGTCGCGACCGACACGGCGGTCCGGGACGTGGCGACTGGCATGGACGCGGCCACCGACGCGGCGGTCGACGTGGCCGTGGACACCGCGCCAGATACCCAACCGGTGGACGCCGCGTCCGATGTGCCCGCCGACGCCGGCGCCGATATTGGGGTGGATGTGGGGCCGGATACGGGCACCGACGCGGGCACGCCGGACGCGACCTCCGCCGACGCCGCCACGTCGGCGAGCGCGGGCGATACCTGCGCCGAGGCCCTCGACGCCACCGCCGGGGGCACCTGGGACAACCAGAGCACCACCGACGCCACCGACGACTACTCGGCGTCGCTGTCGGCGGACAATTGCCCCAACGGTTCGATCAGCGGCAAGGACGAGGTGTGGGCGGTCTCGCCGACGACGACCACGACCTACCAGGTCAGGGTGACGCCGGCGGACGCGACCTTCGACCCATTTATCTACGTGCGCTCGGATTGCTCGGCGTCGGCGTGCATCGACGGCACCGTGCTCAACGGCCCCGGCCAGGCCGAGCAGTTGACCTTCGACGCCCCCGGCGGGCAGACGAGCTACATCATCGTCGACGGCGAATTGGGCACCGAGGGCGACTACTCGATCAGCATTACGATGCCGTGAAATCACTTAGTCCTTGCGGCGCACCACGGTGATCTCACCCTGGGTGGACTGCTCGACGGGGCCGTCGCGCACCAACATGCCGTGGACCTGCATCATCCACAGCTCCGGTAAGATCTCGCTGATGAGGGTGCCGTCGTCGAAGATGCGCACCACCGCGCTCTGCGACACGACGATGGTCACCGCGCAGGTCTGGCGTGAGATGCTCGCCGCGGCGATATGCCGCGCGCCCAGCCCCAGGGGCACATCCAGCCCCTGGGCGGTGCTGTTGAAGTGGCGCGTCGCCGAGATGACCACCCCGGAGTCGGCGACGACGAAGCCGCCGTCGAGCTGGGCCAACTCCTTGAGGGTCTCGCGCATCTCCGGGCGGGCGATCTGCTTGACCTCGTCGCTGTGGCCGTGCAGCGGGTCGAGGATGATCGAGCGCGAATTCTCCAGGACCTTGTCGCTGTCGCCGATGGTGAAGATCGTGCCGATCTTGCGGCCCTCGCGCCCCTCGCGGGCGATCTCGACGGCCAGTTTGAGCACGTACTCGAAGGTCTCCTGGTTGATCTGCCACTTGGGCAGCCAGATACGCTCCAAAATGCGTGGGGGAATCACGGGCATGGGCTTTGTCGCTCGGCCAAGGTCGGCCTCCAGGGAGGCATGGGTCGCTCGGCGAGAATGTAGGAACGCACCGCACGCGAACAACCGGGGTTGGCGCGGGCAGCTCAGTGCCTACCTTGGCGAACACACGGACAGACCGTGCGGGGAACCCGCGTCGGCGTCGTGTTCAATCACCTCTACCCCCCAAGGAGGTACCCCATGGCTACGCACATCATCGCACGAGACCAGTGGCAGCCGTATTTCGACCGCGTCAGCCGCACCCTGGAGGCCAACGATGTCGACATCGAGATCGACGGGCTGGATCTGGGCGCGCAGGTCGAGGTCGACCACCTGCCGTTGCAAGGGCTGTCATACGACCCCAAAGACGACGCGTTTTCCATCGTGTTGGAGAACCTGGAGCACCGCATCACCCGCCCGCAGGCGATTTACGTCGATGAGGAGGCCGACCGGCTCGCCTCCATCGAGGTGGTCGACCAGGACGAGCGCAAGCATATCGCCCGGCTGACGCGGGCGTTGATGCTGCCCAAGGCGGACTAAGTGCATTGACGTAGACTTTTTCGGGAAACCGCGCCGACGCCGGGGCGCGGCCTCCCGGCCCGCCGCGGTTGCCTCTGGCCCCGCCTTGCGTGTTCGGGCGCGGCTGATGCCGCAACACGTTCGGGGCCGCGGAGCGACCCCGGCGGTCGAGACGACCGCGCCCCGGGCCGTCCTTTAGCAAATGATTTCAGTGACTTCACTTATAGAAGCGAACAAACCGCAGATCATCCAAAAAGATCGCCCCGCCGGACACGTCGAACGCAATCGCCGCCACCTTCTTGCCGGCGAAATCATCGCCGGGGATGACGAGCTGGGTGAAGCGGTTGGAAAGCGGCAGCGGACCGACGTGCTCGGCGCCCGGATACTCGAAGGTCGAGCCGTCGGCGAGTTCAACTTTGACCGTAAAGTCGGCCGTCGGGCCACTGTCGGGCCCTTTGACGCGCGCCTGTAAACTGGCGCCCGCCGGCGCGGTCACGTCGCCGAGCTCGACGCGAAACGTGCCCGTATCGCCGGTCTCCAGCAGACGCGACATCGACTTGGCGTATACCGCCCAGGGGTCGGCCTTGTCGGGCTGATAGGTGGCGACCTCTTCGCAGCGGTCGAAGCCGGTGCAGGTGTTCTGTCCGCCGGACAAATTCGAGTCCGGCGTATCTCCATCGAAATGATCGATCCACACCGCGTCGTTCGGCGAGCGCCACCGCTGGAAGACGCCCTTGTGGGAGATCGTCGCGTCGACCACGTCGGTGCCGTGGCGGGTATACAGAATCGAGCCGGCGGAGGTGTCCGGCGCGAAGCTCGTGGGCGCCTGGCCGTCGCCCACGCCCACCCAGCGCGCCAGAAACGCGGTGGTGAAATACTCGTCGACGTTGTGCTGGACGCCGCGCTTGATCAGCGGGTGGTCGTCGGGCTCGATGGGGTCGGTGTCGGCGGTGTACGCGTGGATGGCGCCGTTGATGTTGACCCAGGTGTACGGGCCGCCGAGTTGGTCCTCGGTGGGCTCGACGATGGGGTAGTTCAAGTCGACATCCTCCCCGGCGGTAAAGCCGACGACCGGAAAGTCGGGAAGGGTCTGCGAGCCGAAGCCGAACGCGGTCAGATCGATCCCCTCGATGTCGATGACGCCCAGCATCTTTCCGTAGCGCCGCGCGGCCTCCAACGTCGCCCCGCCGCCGCGGCTGTGGCCGGCCAAGATGAGCTTATCGAGGTCCAGGTGCCCGTAAAACCGGCTGTCGGGGTCCTCGTTGAGGGCTTTGAGCTTGTCGATGGCGGCCAGTTCGCCCTGGACGCGCTCCTCGATATTCTGCTTGGTGCCGGGCTTGCAGTTTGTATAACCGCCGTCGACCGAGGCGACCACAAAGCCCCAACTGGCCCAGTGATCGTGCAGCGAGAAGTAGCTGCGGTAGATATTGCACTTGGTGTCGTTGTTGGCGTGGGCGAACACGATCACCGGCCACTTGCCCGGCGCGACGTCGCCCACCCCGGTCACGGTGGGCTCGCTGGCCGCCGGGTAGGTGATGTACAGCGCGACGTCTTTGTGGTCGCCGACTTGTGCCATGACCGGGTCGTCGGCGCAGGCCTTGGCGGGGCTCGTATTCCACACCGAGTAGGGCCCGAGCTTCCAATAATCGGGCGCCGACGAGTCGCGCGCGGCCTCAAACTCCCGCGCCGCCGGCTGCGCGTCGGAGAGCTTGACGTCACACGGCGCGATCGGGCCCACATAATCGTGCGTCGGCGGCCCGTCGTCGCCGCAGGCGCTCGCAGTCAGCGAGCATGCCACTGCGAGCAGCGCACACACCGCCGTGGTCGTTAGCGTCCATTTATCGCGGGAGAACCGTTTCATCGACGCACTTCGCATGGCAAAACCAGAACCAAAAATCAAAAACCAAGAACACCACGCCGGGCGAATTCCACCCCCGGACTCAAGTCCGGGGCTATTTGGGGAACGACGTAAAGATTTCAGGGTCGACGTCATGCGGCGTGGTGGGTATCCGAGGCCACTCAACGCGTCCTCAATGCGTACAACGAGCCTTGCTTGGCGGCGACGTAGATCATGTCGCCCACCAGCGCCGGCGAGGCGGTGATGGGGCCATCGGCCTGGAAGCGCCAGCGGGCCTGGCCGCTGGCGGCGTCGAGGGCGAAGAGCGTGCCTCCGCTCGAGCCCACGACGACGGTCTCGCGGTCGCCGCTGAGCGCCGGCGAGCTCATCACCGGAGAGCGGGCGTCGAACTTCCAGAGCATCGCGCCAGTCTGCAGGTCGAGCGCGTACACCGCGCGTCCGCCCAGGCTTCCGACGAAGACGCGGCCGTTGTCCTCGTCGATGGCCGCCGAGCTCATCACCGCGCCGCCGGTGTCGAAGGACCAGACGACCTCGCCGGTGTCCAGGTCGAGCGCGTACACGTTATCGTCCCACGTTCCAAAAACGGCCAGGCCTCGCGATTGGCTCAGCGCCGCGGTGGTCTTGATGTCCGCGGTGGGCGGGTCCTTCTCGGGGCCGGGCTCGAAGTCGTGGGACCACACCTCGTGGCCGTCGGAGGTGTCGTAGGCGTGGAAGATGCCGTCGTTGGCCCCCACGAGGACCAGGCCGCGCTGGGAGTCGACGGCGACCGAGGCGTGCGGCCAGTGGTGTAGCTTGGGGCTTCGCCAGATGGCCTCGCCGGTGCGCGGGTCGTTCTTGGTGACGTAGCCGCCGCCGGGAAGCGGGTCCTCTTTGGGGATCTCGTGGCTGACGTAGATCGCATCGTCGGCGTAGACGTACACCGGACTCGAGCCGATGACGTTGCCGATCTTGTAGCGCCAGATCTCCTCGCCGGTCTCGCGGTCGAGGCAGTGCAAGTTGCCGTGGTAGGTGCCCACGAGCACCGTCGACTTGGTGACCGCCGGCGAGGAGTGGATACCGTGGCTACCCTCGATGAGCTGGCGCTTCCAGCGCACCTCGCCGGTCATACGGTCGAAGGCGTATAGGGTGCCGTCGTCGGTTGGGTAGTACAGCCAGCCGCCCCACACCGCCGGCGAGGGCTTGGCGGCGCTGTAATCCATGTGCATGAAGTCGGCGCGCTTCCAGACGACCTCGACAGTGTCGCCCACGGTGGCCTTTGGCGCGTAGCCGGTGCGCCGGGGACCGTTTCGAAACGACGTCCAGTCGCCGGGATCTTTGGGGCCGAACAGCTCGGAACTCGCCGCGTTGCCGCACCCACCCACGCAGTTATTGGAGGCGTCGCCGTTGGAAGAATCGGCACACGACAGCACGCCCACGGCCAGCAACGCGGCCAGAAAAAGGACCGGTGCCGGGCGTGTCACTGGGCCTCCGGCGCCGTCTCCAGCGCCACCAGATCGCCCTTGCGCGCGGTGACATAGACCTTCGTGCCCACCAGCGCCGGCGAGCCGCTGACCTGCCCGCCGACGTGGTACTTCCAGACGGTGCTGCCGTCGTCGGCGTCGACGGCGTATAGGTTGCCGTCGAGCGTGCCCACCACGACCAGCGACTCGTCGGCGCTGACCGCCGGCGAGCTCAAGATGGCGTAGCCCAGATCGGCGCGCCAGATCTCCTCGCCGGTGTTGACGTCGATGGCGTGCAGCGCGTGGGTCGGAAATAGCGAGCCCACATAGATGACCTCGCGGCCGGGCGCATACGCCGTCGAACTCATGATATTGGCGCCCACGTCCAGCGCCCACTTCTGCTCACCGGTGCGCTCGTCGAAGGCGTGGACCTTATTCGACCACGCCCCGAAGACCACCAGCCCCTTGCTGGCGACCACGGTGGGCGTGGACTTGATGTCGGACTGGTCCTTATTGGTCTGGTGGAGCTCGTGGTGCCAGAGCTCGTCGCCGCTTTTCAGGTCGTAGGCGTGGATGATGGCGAGGTTATCGCCGACGAACAACAGGTTCTTTTGGGTGTCTACCGCCGGGCTGGAGTGAGCTTGCGCGTCGAACGCGCGCTCCCAGATGGGCCGGCCGTCGAGGGCGTCGAACCCGGCGGCATAGCCCCCGCCGGACGAGTTTCGCTCGTGAGCGCAGTACACCCGCCCGTGCGACGGCACGTAGATGGGCGACGCCCCGATCTGGAAGCCCAACTTGCTCTCCCAGACGCGCTCGCCGCTGTCACGGTCGTAGGCAAAGATCGCCCCGTTATACGCCCCGATATACACCAGGCCCTTGGGCCCAATCGACGCCGAGCTGTGAATCCCGTGGGTGGTATTTTCGATGGTCGTCTGCCACTTCACGTCGCCGGTGTCGGCGTCGAAGGCCGAAAAGCGCCCGTCGTCGCTGCCCACATAGACCGTGCCCTGATAGACCGTCGGCGAGCTCTTGGCAGCGTCGTAGTCGGTGGTATTGATGTCTTTGACGCGCCACAACTCGCGCACCTGCCGGCCGGTGGTCGCCGTGGGGCTGTAGCCGGTGCGCTCGGGGTTGGCCCGAAACGCCGGCCAATAACCAGGCTCGAGTTCGGCGGTGGCGTGAAAGCCGCGCGTCGGCCCGACGCCAGAGTCGTCGCCGCAGGCAGCCAGGAGGCTCGCCATGGCGAGGAGGATGAGAAGTTTGTGGCGTCTTTTCATTGGCAGCGATTCCCACGCCCGAGTTGCTCTAATTGCAGGTCTCCGTGGGCGGCGTTCCAAAATCCGAGAAGTCGTCGACGGTGTCCGAGGCCACGTAAAACTGGGTGAAATCGAAGCCGGACAGGCCGTCGAAGCGCTGGAAGTTGCATCGCCGAAGCGTGACATCGGCCCAGATCGACGAGTTGGTCGGCTGGCTGGCGATCTCGCCGAAGACGTCGGCGGGTAGGTCGCCGGCCGAGTAGCCGCCGCTGGAATCGTCGTCCTCGTAGACCACGATGCGGTCGTCGCCGTTGAAGTAGCGCAGCGTGCTGTCGACGATATCGCAGTTGGCGGGGTCGTAGACGGCGGTGTCCATCCCTGTGGCGCATAGTGTGAGGACGTCGCCGGCGCCGAGCGTGCCGCTGAGCGTCAGGTCGTAGCGGCTGTCGCAGGTGGTGCTGTCGTTGGTGACCACGCATAGGCCGAAGTTGGACAGGTCGATGGGGTCGGTGTCGCAGTTATACAGCTCGATGGCTTTGTTGTACGCCGTGCCCTCGATGTACTCCGAGATCAGCAGGCAGGTGGGCGTAACCGTGGTGATGGCGGTCACCGTCGCCGTATCGCTGACGGTGTTGTCGCCGTCGCTGACCGCCAATTTGACCTCGTAGGTGCCGGCGACGTCGGGGGTGAATGTGGCCGTGGGCGTGGTGGCGCTGCCGATGGCGGCGTTGCTGTCGGTGGGCTTGCTGGTAAAGCTCCAGAAATACGACAGGTTCTGGGTGTCCGGGTCAGTGGTATTCGAGCCGTCCAGGGTCACCTCTTCGCCGACCTTGGCGTCCGTGATGTCGCCGCCGGCGTCGACCGCCGGCGGCTGGTTGCCGCCGCCGGCCGAGATGGTCACCGTGTCCTGCTCGCTCTGGTCGGTGCCGTCGCCGACGACCAGACCGACGATGTAGTCGCCGCCGATGTCGGCGGTGAACGTGGGCTTGGCGGCGGTGGCGTCGCTCAGCGCGGCCGAGCTCCCCTGCGGTTTTTGGACGAACGACCATTGATAGGAGATTCTGAGCGCCATCCGGGGCCGTCGAGCCGGTGCCGTCGAGGGTGACCTCGTCGCCCACGTTGACCGTCTGGTCCTCGCCGGCGTCGGCCGTCAGCGTGGTGGGTTGGGTCGAACCGGTGGCGGTGATGTTGACGTCGACCGCCGGAGACTCGAACTCCCCGTCGGTCACGCTCAGATGCACCGTGTAGGTGCCGGCGACGTCCGGGGTGAACGTCAGTTTCTGGGCGCGTACGTCGCCGATGTCGAGCGTACTCGCCTGGGGCGCGTCGACGGTCCAGCGAAACAGCAGGGGGTCGCCGTCGGGATCGGAGCTCTGAGAGCCGTCGATGATCACCTGGTCGCCCGTGGCGACGTCAGTGCTGCTTGCAGAGATGTCGGCGGTGGGCGCGCGGTTGCGCTGGCCGCCGCAGGCGGGAAGCAGAAAGGTCAGGGCAAAAAGTACAGCAACAGCTTTGGACATCGGTTGGCTCGCAATTGGGTATCACTCCCCTACCAGCCAACGAATATCATACTTCTCGCCCATCCATAAGACGGCGGGGAGCACCAACAGCGTGGCCAGCAGCTCGGCGGCCAGGCCGACGATGGCCATATAGCCGATGGATTGCAGCCCGGCGTAGTCGGTCACGGCCAGCCCGCCGAAACCGATCATGGAGGTCACCGAGGTCATCACGATGGCCCCGCCGACCTTGTCCATGACCTCGCCGACCGAGCCGCGGCCGTGCTCGCGGTAGTGGTAGTAGAAGTGCACGGCGTCGTCGACGCCCATGCCGATGATCACGGGGATGATGATGACGTTGAAGAAGTCCAGCCTCAAGCCGATGGCGGTAGCCGTGCCGAACATCCACAGGGCGCCCAGGGCCAGCGGCAGGAACGCGAACAGCCCGCGCAGCGGGTGCTTGAAGGTCACGATCAGGATGAACAGCACGATGACCACGGCGATGCCCATCATGGTCGCGCCGTCGTCTTTGATCTGATCGAGCATCGCCGTGTAGATATACGACTGGCTGCCGATGCGAAAGTCGATGCCGGTGTGCTCTTTGACCTGCTGCAGGTCGCTCAAGAAGTGGCGCGCCTGCTTGCCGCGCATGCCGTCGATGGCCTCGTTGACGTAGATCAGGTACTGGTAGGCGTATTTTTCGCCCTTCGACGGCGGCCGGGCGTCGGGGCCGGCCTCCTTGAACAGCCGCTTGGTCCACTCCGGAAGGTCGTGGATGCTAAAGGGGTGGACGTCGAGGTGCGCGCGCAATTGGTCGACGCGCTTGCGCTCCTTTTTGCTCAAAAAGTGGACGTCGTCGTCCTTGATGAGCTTTTTGATCTGGTCGATCTCCTTCATGCGCGCCTTCTGCTGGGCCATCGTGCCGGGCATGAACGCGTAGATCGAGGCCACCGAGCGCACCGTCTCCAGCTTCCCCTCGCGCTCGAGCTTGGCCATATACTCGTAGACCTTGCGGGCGTTGTCGGGGTTGTCGAAGAGCAGCAGCGTGGGCGTGGAGGATTGCTTGCCGCTGACGGCGCTGGTGTATTTGGCGCCCACGGTCATCTGCTTGCGCTGGCGCTTGAAGCTCTTGGGGTCGACCATCTTGCGCACGGCGGTGGCCTGCACGGCGATGGCGTGCGCGGCGTGCTTGGCCTGCTTGCGCGCATCCTTTCGGACCTCGTTCTTGCGCGACTTTTCGACCTCCCACGGCGGGCGGATCTTGCCGACCTTGTGGAAGTTCTCCTCGAAGGTCAAATGCCGCATCTGCAGCCCGGCGAATAGGCTCAGTCCGACGACGATGCTCAAAAACAAGGGCGCCATCGGCTTGACCTTCGCCTCGTCGAACCAGGTCGACGGCGACAGGCCGATGCGCGCTTTCTCGATCGGCGAGGGCTTGTGCGGGGCGATGCGTTGCAGCGTCAAGATCATCGCCGGCAGGGTCACCAGCATCGCCAACAATGTGCACAGCACGCCCATGCTGGCGATCTGGCCGAATTGGCTCAACCCGCGGAACTGGGCGAACGCCAGCACCACGAAGGTCACCACCGTGGTCAGCGCCCCCACCACGGTCGCCTTGCCGGTGGTGTTGAAGCAGTCGATGAGCGCCTCGACGGGCTCCTTGCCCTCGATGCGCGCGTGGTCGTAGCCGCTCAACAGGTGGATGCCGAAGTCGATCCCCAACCCCAGCAAAATGGCGAAGATGAACACGCTGACCGTGGTCAGCTCGCCGAAGACCAAAAAACCGATCGCCAACGTCCACAGCACGCCCATGATCAGCGGGGTGAGCACGAAAGCAACCGCGCGCACCCGCCGGAAGTACAGCCCGATGACCAAGAAGAGCCCCAGGATCGTGAACAGCGCCGAGGCCTGCACGTCGTCGAGGATGGAGCTGTACTCCTTCTGGCGGTTGACCAGCCCCCCGCCGAATTGAATCTTCATGTCGGGGTTGAACTTGGTGGGCTGGAGGCTGTGGCCGAGCTTTTCGACCTTGTTCAGCAGGTGGTTGGTCTCCTCCAGGTTGGTCGACGACTCCACGAAGCGCACCACGATGGTCAGCGAATAGCCGTCGTCGCTGACCAGGTACTCCTTGTAGTTGTTCTGGGCGAGGTTGCCGTACTTCTTCTGGAGATGCTTTTTGTCGAGGAGCTCGTCGTCCTTCTTGTCGGAGGGACTGCCCAGGGAGACGAACAGAGGGTTGGCCTTGCGCTTCTCGTCGCGGATCTTTTTGGCCAGCCGGTCGTGCAGCTTCTTCAGATCCTCTTTGTCGAGGTACAGAAGCTCGTTCTTCTCAAAGAAGGTCTTGTCGTTGTGGTAGTGGGCGAGGGCGACCTCGGGCAGCTTGCGCAGCTTCTGAGCGTAGAGCTTGGCGAATTTCTTATTGGCCTGTTCGTCGGGCGAGTCGATGACCACGAACAGCGCCGAGCCGCTGCCGACGCGGTTGCCGACCTCCTCCATGGCCTTGTAGGCGGCGGAGGTGCGCGGCAACAGGGCCTTGAAATCGCTGTTGATATTCCAATGGGTGGCGATGACCCACACCGCCGCCACGCTCACCAGGAGACTGAGCAGCGTGATCAACACGTAGTAGCGCCCGACGACGCGCCGAAAAAAGACGGCGATGAAACGCTTGAGAAGTCCTGCCATCACACGATCTCTGAACTTGCAGAGTTGCCCGTCTCGATTAGTGTACGCTCCCCGTGCCCCACTGATCAGGGCGACGGGGTCAAAGCGTCGACGTTACATACTACGACGACGCTCGATTTTCGAATAGTTCCGCGTTTTTTCTCCAGGCGATGTCGATGTCTGCCCACCCAAACCACCCTGCCCGCCGGTCGACGACCGACGCCTGCGTCATGATCGACGCGCGCTACATCAGCGACCACACCAGCGGTATCGGGCGCTACACCGAAAACCTCATCGAGCAGTTGCTCGAGCTCGACGACGGGCTGCGGCTCGAGCTGATTACCCATCCGAGCCGGCCACGCCCCGTCGAATCAACGCGGGTGAACTGTCAGACGTTTCCGGCCGCGCCAAATTCACCGCGCACCCGTTTCTTATTGTCGCGGGTGATCGACTTCGACGGCGTCGACCTGTTCCACTCGCCGTTCAACATCCTGCCGGCCAGGGTGCCCGCCCCGTGTGTGTTTACGCTGCACGACATCATGTGGCTGCTCGACAAGAGCTATTGCACCGACAGTTGGTGGCGCAAATTGGTCACCGGCACGTTCTACCAGCAGCTCATTCCACGCTCGGTGGCGCAGGCCGAGCGCATCCTGACGGTCTCGGACCACTCGCGTCAGTCCATCGAGAATTACTTCCCGCAGACAGCCGGTCGCGTTCACGTGACCTACAACGGCATCGACCCCTTTTTTCGTCCCATGACGCCCGAAGAAGGTTGGCCGCTTTTGTCCGGCTGGCTGGCGCCGCGATCGCGCTTCGTGTTGGTCGTCGGCCAGGGCTCGCCGTATAAGAACCACGCCGGAGCGATGGCCGGCTTCATCGAGGCATTTCGCCACGATCCCTCGGTCTATTTTGTGCTGGTGCGCCGGCTGACCCGCGGGCCGGCCAGCCGGCTGCGCCAACTGATGGCCGACCCGGACGTCGCCTCGCGCATCATCCAGCTCGACCACGTCACTGGCGACGAGCTGCGCGCGCTGTACAGCATGGCGCACGCGTTTTTATTCCCCTCGCTGTACGAGGGCTTCGGGCTGCCGGCCCTGGAGGCGATGGCCTGCGGCACGCCCGTGGTCACCTCCGATCGCGGCGCCCCCGCCGAGGTCGCCGGCCCGGCCGCCCTGACGGTCGACCCGGAGTCGCCCGCCGCCATCAGCGCGGCGCTGCGCAGCCTTTTCGACGACGACGACCTCTGGCACACTCAGCGCCAGCGCGGCTTAGAGCATGCGGCGACGTTCACGTGGCGACGCTGCGCCCAGACGACTCTCGAGGTGTACCGCGAGGTGCTCGAAAGATAAAAACATCAGGATAAATTCACCACAGAGGGCACAGAGGTCACAGAGGACTTCAAAACAATTGGCTTTCCTCTGTGTTCTCTGTGTCCTCTGTGGTGAAAATACCGTAGTAAACAACCCGGAACCGAACGCATGGCGCGAATCTACCTGGACGCACGTAATATTACAGCCCGACCGGCGGGCGTGGCGCGCTATGCGCTGAGTCTGATCCCGGAGCTTGTGCGTCAGGCCCCCCATCATGAATTTATCGTCATTCGCCACGCATCCAACCGAAATCCCATCGAAGTCTTGGGATATGGGCTCCAGGAGGTCTTCGTCGACCACCCCATCGACAACCTGGAGAACTTCGCCCTGGGCGCGCCCATGCTGCGCAAGCTCTTCGCCGAGCACGGCGCGCCGGATATCTACCACGACCTGTTTCATATCCTGCCCATGGGCACGCGGCTGGCGGCGGGGAAAGACGCCAAGATCGTGGTCACGCTGCACGACCTGGTGTGGATCGACTATCCGCACCAATCCCAGCCGAGCTGGATGAAGGCGGAGTCCATCCGGGCGTTCGCCCTGGCGGCCATTCCCTATGCGCTCAAGGCCGCTGACCACGTCATCTGCGTAAGCGAGCCCACCGCCCGCCGAGCGCGCGGCTGGCTCGAGCGCGGCCAATTCACCACCATCTACCACGGGGTGACCCCCGAATTCTTCCGCCCGGCGCCGGCCCCCGGCGATGTGCTGCCCGCGTTGGTTGGCGACGAGATCCCCTATGTCGTCGCCATCGGCAACGCCAAGCCCTACAAAAACCTGCACCGGCTCATCGACGCCTTCGCGCGACTTCGCCCCCAGCTCGACCAGGGCCACCTGGTGTTGGTGGGCGACTGCGAGGGGCTGCGCCCCCAGATCGCGTGGAGCCAGGTCGCCGAGCACATCACGCTGACGGGTTTTTTGGACGACGACCAGCTTCGAAGCGTACTCGGTCACGCGCGCCTCTTCGTGTTTCCATCGCTGGTCGAGGGATTCGGGCTGCCGATTCTGGAGGCGATGGCCATGGGCGTGCCCACCGTCGTCAGCGACCTCGAGCCCATGCGTACCATCGGCGGCGAGGCCGCCCTCAAGGTCGATCCCAACAACACCGGCGAGCTCGCTGACGCCATGCGCCGGGTGCTGATTGACGAGCGGCTCCACGATCGGCTGGTCGAGAAGGGGCAGCGCCGCGCGGCGGAGTTTCGCTGGCCGATGACGGCCAGGAAGACCTTGCAGGTGTATCGCAAGGTGTTGGGTGGGTGAGCGTGAGGGAAAGGGGGCGTGGTTGGTTATTGAGGACCCCCATCGCCTCGCGCGGAACTACGCGCGAGGCACTTCCCCGGGGGGAAGAAGCCCCCTGCGTAATGCCGCGTGGTTGGTTTTCGACGTAAACCAGAAGCGTTGCAAACACGAAGGGGCTGCTCACCCTCGGGGGGAGCTACCGAGCGCGCCGTTTAGCGCGAGGTAGAGGGGGGTCCCCAAAAGCCAACCACCTCACAACTCGACCATCCCAAAAATCGCCTCCGCCAATTCCTCTCTCGAACGCCCCGCATCCAACCGGATGATGCGCTCGCCCTCGTCCTCCATCGCCCCGATCACCTGGTCGTAGCGCCGCTCCAGGCGCTCCAATTTCTCGCGTGTCTCGAAGATATCGCGGCTTCCGCGGCCGGCCATGCGCGACAGGCAAAGGTCGACCGACGCTTCCAAGAAGACCGTCAGGTCGGGGGTGCGCGCCCGCTCGTTGAGCGTTTTCACCCAGTCGAGATCCATGACGTCGCTGTCGTCGACGTCGCCCTGGTAGACGAAGCTCGAGTGGTAGTAGCGGTCGCTGACGACGACCTTGTCGGCGGCCAGCGCCGGGTCGATCTCGGCGCGGATGTGGTCGAGGCGATCGCCGGCGAACAGAAGCGCGAGCACCTCGCGGCCCACCGGCTGGCCGGGCCCGTCGACCGAGGGGGTGACCACCCGCCCGGAGAGCATCTGGCGGATGAGCACGCCGATGGGCCCGTCACTCGGCTCGCGGGTGAGCAGGGCCGGCCGGCCCTCGGCCTGCAGGCGCTCGACGAGCAGCATGCTCTGGGTGGTCGTGCCGGCGCCGTCGAGGCCTTCGATGACGATGAATTTGGACATGTCCTGTGCTACTCCTTCGCTTTGCGTTCCAAAAATTCGGCGACGCGCTGCTGGTGCTCCTCGCCGGCCCACAGCCGGGCGAAGGGCTCTAATTCGGCCTCGATGGACGCCGTCCAGCCCAGCTCACGGGCGTGCATGGCGCCGCGCTTGAGCGCGCCGATGAGCTCGCGGTCCTGTTGGGCGAGGCGGGTGGACAGGGCGTGGATGGCCTGTTTGAGGCCGGCGCGGGTGACGATGCGGTCGATCATGCCCGCCTCCACGGCCTCCTCGTCGCTGACCACGGAGGCCTCGCCCAGCCAGCGAAGCGCCTGGGTACGCCCGACCGCCTCGACCAGGCGGGTCAGCCCGCCCCAGCCCGGCGGCACGTGGAATTTGGCCTGGGTCAGCCCCAGGCGCACGCCCTCGGCGGCGTAGCGAAAATCGAAGGCCAGCAGCGTCTCGCAGCCGCCGCCGTAGGCGTCGCCGTTGATGCAGGCGACCGTCCAGCAGGGCATGGTCTCCAGGCGTGCCAGGATCGAGCACATGCGCCGGGCCATCTCGGCGGCCTGCTCCGCGGTGCGCAACTCGGCGAACTCGCGCAGGTCGCCGCCGGAGATGAAGCACTTCTCGCCGGCACCGGTGAGCACGAAGACGCGCCACCGGGCCTCGGCTTCCAGCCGTTCGACGACGGCTTCGAGCGCGTCGATGACCTCGAAATTGATGGCGTTGAGCGCCTGGGGCCGGTCGATGGTCGCCCACAGGACGTTGTCTCGCTCGTCGACATGTACGGTCATGGTTTTGTCCTCGGCGGCAGGTCTTCCAGCACCTGAGCGGCGGTCTGGCGGATGGGGGGCACGTCGTACCCATCGGCGACAGCTTTAAGATAGGTGCGGGAGGCGGGACCGCCGATTTCACCGACGACGAAGAGGATCTCGCGCAGGTGCTCGTACTGCCGGTCGCGGCTGAGCCGGCCGGCGGCCTCGACCACGTCGGCGTCGGCATGGGGCGCGTGCAGTTGGGCCAGCGCCGCCGCCGCGGCGACCACGACGTCGGGATGCTTCGAGGAGAGCAGCGCGCGCAACCTGGGGATGGCAGCGTCGATCTTCTCGTCGCCCGCCCGGTGGATGGCGTCCAGGCGCTTGTCGACCGGGAGATCTTTGGCGCCGAGCTCGCCGACGATCTTGGAGGCGTCTTTGGCGTGGGCCTTGGCCGACGGCACCGGCGCCGACGGCTTCTCTTTGGAGTCGCACGCCAGCCCGGCACATCCGAGGAGCACGGCGAGCGCGATGAGGGCCGCGTATCGGTACGTCTTCGCCATGGTCGGGCCTCGGCTCACTTGTCGATCAATCCCAGGTAGAGGCCGGCGGCGTCGGCCCCGCGTCCCATACGCTGCAAAATATTGGCCCGCATAATCTTGGCGTAGGCGAGCTGGCCGGGGTTGGCCGCGGCGAGCTTTTTGGCCAGGTCGTCGACCGCGGCCAGCGCCTTTTTGTAGTGCTCGAGCTTGACCAACGCGTCCACCTGCAACCAGCGCACAAACGCCATGTCCGGGTTCTGCTCGATGGCCGTGGCCGCGAGCTTGGCGGCCTCCTCGTAGCGCGAGTTGAGCAGCGCCACGGCCGTGTCGGCGACCTTCTGGCGCCGCCCGACGATGCCCAACATGGCCTCGTCGTCGCTCAGGTGGCGAATGGCGTCGAGGCGGGCGAGCTCGTCCTGCCACTGCTGCAAATCCAGCCGGGGCATGGGCTGGCCGCTGTCCGGGACCAACAGCCCCTCGTATTCGTCGAGCAGCTTCTTGACCAGCACCCGCTGCAGGCGGGCGAGGTCGGGCTGGGCGTAGCCGGTGCGCAGGAGCGTCTGGTAGACGCCCCACGCCCCGCCGGCGCCATGGGCGTAGGCCACGCCGTTGTCGAGCTTGTCCTGGAGCATGTCCAGCGCGCGGCGCTGGGCCTCGGGCATCGTCCAGCCGGTCCCGCCGGCGCGCGAGGCGGCCAGGCGCCGCTCCGACTGCACCTGCGGGCGATCTTTGGCGTCGGTGGCCAGGTGCAGATAATTGTCGTAATGGACGACCGCCTCGGCGTAATTCGACTGCCAGAAATACGCCCGCGCCAGGTTGCGGTAGGGCACCGGCTTGGACGGGCGCTGCTGGATCGCCTGGACATAGCCGTCAACCGCCGTCTTGTAGTCGCCGGCGTTGTAGGCGCTGTTGGCCGCCTTGATCACCGTGTCGTAGCCGCTCGGCGGCGCCGACGGACCGGCCCACGCCACCTGGCAGACGAGCAACGCGACCAGCGCAGCGACACTACGAACTGCGAACTGCTTTTTCACCGCAAAGTCGCGAAGTCGCAAAGGAAAACATTTCTCTTGTTGTTCTTTGCGCCTCTGCGCCTTTGCGGTGAATACGTCGTTCGCCGTTTGCTGTTGCCGTTGGGAACCCATCACAATTTCTCCGGGGGCTCGGGCTCGAATCCAAAGAGGTTCGGCAACGCCACGCCCGCGCCGATGCTGAGCACGTGCTCGGTGCCCAGCCCGCTGTCGAAATAGAATTGGGCACCGTAGCGCACCATGCCGAAGACGTTGGGCGTAAAGTAG
Organism: uncultured delta proteobacterium; assembly: GCA_963697525.1. Taxonomy (GTDB): domain Bacteria; phylum Myxococcota_A; class Bradymonadia; order Bradymonadales; family Bradymonadaceae; genus Bradymonas. Next base: position 2,046,937 of record OY969087.1, on the reverse strand, counting down.
TACGACCCGCCGAGGCCCAGCGTCCAAAACGCCTGCGAGTTCGACAGGGTGACCGGCTTGTCGAGCAGGTCGCCCTTGACGCTGATCCACTGGAAGTTGATGCCGGTGCCCAGCTCCACGAACGGGGCGAGGTTTTTGTAGAAGTAGCGATACCGGATCTCCAGCGGGCGCAATTGCAGCCGCTTCATGTCGGTGACCGTGACCGCCACCGGGGCGTCGGCGTTCGACGAATCTACCGTCGCCTTCAGGTTCAGCGAGCTGGAGGCGTAGGAGGTCGACAAGAGCACCAGCCCGAAGTTCTTCCAGCTATAGGTAAAGTCGAGGCGAAACCCGTTGGGGTCGGTGAACCGGCGCAGGTCCTCGTTACCCAGGGGGGTCTTCTTGTCGGAGAACCCCGAGAATTCGAATTTGGTGCCGTCGAGCTCGCCGCGCGCGTCGCGGAAGGTCGTCGAGTGGAAGCTCTGCTCGAAGGAGAGCCGTCCGATGTAGCTGTTGACGGCGATGGCGTTGGTGGCGATGTCCTTGAGCAACGGGTGGCTCTTCTCCAGGCGCGCGCTCTGGTGGACGACCTGGCCGGCGCTCAGCGCGAGCTTGGTGCGCAGGCGGTCGTAGCCGTCGGCGCGCACCTCGATCTTGTAGGTGCCGGGGGTCAGCTCCAGGCGTCGGCTGGCCGGGCCGCGGTCCTTGCCATCGACGAACACGCGCGCGCCTTTCGGAGCGTCCTCGAAGACCAGCACGGCGGGAAGCTCGGTGAGGGTGCGGCGGACCGTCTCCTCGCCGGTGCTGTGCAGCTCGAAGGAGCCCTGAACGGGCTTGAAGTCGGCCAGGCGCATCGTGTAGCGGTGCGTTCCCACCGGCAGACGATAGCTCAGCGGGGTGGTCCCCACGGCCTCGCCGTCGATGGCGACCTCGGCTCCCGCCGGCTGGCTGTGCACGGAGACGGTGGCGGTGGCGTTGAAGATGTCGCCGGCCAGCGCGAACGCCAGATCGCGGGCCGTCTTGGCGGCGACCTTGCCCTTGTGGGAGACCGCGCCGCGCCGGTCGACCAGCGCGTAGCTCGCCTGCAGTCCCTTGGCTTTTCGGGTGATGTCGACGTGGATGACCAGCGTCAGGCGCAGCGCGTCGAACGCCAGCGCCTGGGGCGACACGCACGGCTCGAGACCCTGCAGGCATTTGGGCAGCGGTGCGCTCGTCTCGGCCACGTAGGCCCGAAAGGCCTTTTCACCGAACAGATGGCGTCCACCTTCACCGGTGAGGGACGCCTTCAGGCCCTCGTGCACCCCGGCGATCGTCTCGGCGGGAAGCCCGGGGGCCTGGAAGGTCCACAGCACAACTTCCTTGCGCGGCGGGTCCGTCGGCGAGCCGGCGCCGGCCTGCTCGGACGTGGGCGAGGCTGGTTTGGAATCACCAGCGTACGAGTCCGAAATGGCAGTCAGTGTTAGCGCACACCCCGCTAACAGGGCCAAAAATAGACGAAAAAAGCGATTTTTTGGCACCGAATCTGTCACTTTGGTATACTGGCTTTGCTCGATCACCGTAGTACGTGCAGGAGGCTTTCGATGAAGGATTCGCAGGGATCGATTCAGGGCACGAGTAATCTTCTCAACTATTTTCGCGACGAACTCAAGGCGGCGTTCACCAACCTGGGCTTGCGCAGCTCGGAGAATACCGAGGCGTACCTGGTCCATCTACTAGAGGATTTTGTACGCTTCGATCCCCAATTGCGCCAGGAAATTGGCTTCCACAAGCCGGCGGCGTTCTTGCTCGGCGAAGCCATGAATAGCCCCGGCGAGCAGCGGATCACCGCCTACCGCCGGCTGGGCGACGCCAGCCTGTTCAACTGCGGCTTCTTCGACGCCCACCTCACCCGACGCGGCACCGTCAGCTCCCAATACTACCGCAACGTGGGCCGGATCGCCTACGGTCAACTCAGCGATCTGATGATGTACAAGAGCACGGGAGGGATCTTCCAGCAGATCTACGAGGAATTGGCGGCCAAATTCGACGCCTTCGTCGAGGCGTTCAAATGCCTCGGGCGCACCAAGGCGCCTCAACAAAGCGACGCGCGCGAAGTGCTCGCCAAGTTGCGCCGCGGCGAGAACCTCGACCTCGACGATCTCGTCGCGGCCGGGCTCGTGCCGCCCAACTCCACCAAACATTAGTCGTCAGCTTGGTCTTCGACTTCCAGCGCTTCGGCCAGCCGCGGCGCGGTGAGCACGCGGGCGAGCTTGCGCTTGCTGCGGTCGTCGAATTTGACGAAGCCCGCGGCGATCTCGCGCAGCGCGTGCACCGGCTCTTTGTTGCCCGACGGGAAGATGCGCGGGGCGCCCCGGCGCAGCTCACGGGCGCGCTGGGTCGCCAGCATCACCAGCGCAAAGCGGTTCTCGACTCTTTCCAGGCAATCTTCGACGGTTACGCGTGCCATATTCTAGCCTCTGGTTGGTGCTCGATCGATCGATGGATCCGACTCGCCGTGTGCAGGAGGAAGGAACGAGCCGAACGCGGCGGGGACCCTAATCGGAGTCCCCTCCGGCGTCAAGTTTGTGCGGCGAGCCGGACTCGTCGAGCCGACCCGCCCACACATAATCAGCCGAGGCGCCGAGTTCTTCCACCGACGGCCGTTCCTTTTCAAAAAGATCGACGGGCATCACCGTGATCACGTCGGCGCGCGTGCGTCGCTCGATGCGCGGCGGAATGCCGAAGCGCTTGTCGGCGTGGGCCGCGCCGGCGACGATGACCATCGTGTCCACGTCGGGGTGGGCTTGCACAAAGCGCACGGCGGTGTTGGCCATGGTCTCGTCCCACAGCACCTGGGCGGTGTAGAAGTTCTCGAAGCGCTGCTTGGTCATCTGCTTGCCGTGCTCGCCGAACGCCTGGCGCACGTAAGCGCGCTGGGCCTTGTTGCTCAGGTCGAGCTCGGGCACGTCGGCGCGCTCGGCGGCGCTCAGGCTGGCCAGGCCGCCGCGGGCGACCTTGTGGGACAGCTCTTTTCGGGCGTTGAGCGCGACGATGGGAAAGTGTTGCGCGCGTGCCAGGCGCCAAAGCGGCGAGTAGAACGCGGTGTTCATGCCCCAGCGCGTCTTGTACTCGGTGCGCTCGAGCATCTGCTGCTCGTCGATGTCGCCTGCGACATAGGCGTCGAGCGCGGCCTGAAAGGGCCGCTGGAACATCTCCATGCCCAGCGCCGGCTGGTCGACGCGAGCGGCGACCCCGCGCAGAACCTTGGCCTCGATGTGGTGGTCGAAGGGGTTGTCGTGCTCCTCGCCGACGACCACGAAGCGGTGTTTGGCCAGGCGCGCGTACAGCTCGTCGGCGGTGATCTGCTCGCCAGTGCGGGTATCCCAGATGCCCCCGGTGAGCCCGCTGGACAGAACTGGAAGCTTGGGCCGCGGCGCGGTCGCGCAGCCGGCCACCAGCGCGGCGGCGAGCAGCAAAAACGGGGCGATTCGCATAGTCTAGTCGGCCTTGGGAGGATGGGTGCCCGAGCGCATCCAGCTCTTCTTGTCGTAGCGAAGCTGGGGGTCGCCGCGATATAGGGTGACCACGCCCTCGACATACACAAACTCTTCGTGGTCGGGATCGACGCCGCTTTTGCGCATGTCCACCGGGTCGAAGGCCACCACCGGAAAGTCGCGCCGGTAGCGATAACTCAACCGGATGCGCTGCGGATTCCCGCGCTCGGCGAAGGACTCGGGATGGCCGAAGACGACGACCCGCCGGCCCAGGCGCTCGCGCAGGTCGGAGAACGCCGTGTCGCTGGCCAGATCGACGTAGCCCGGCTTGCCGGCGAAGCGCTTGTGGTAGGCGGCGATCTGGTCGGCGCGCTCGTTCCACCAGCGGATGCGCGCCGGGTAGTCGGGGTAGGACTGCGCCCCGGGCGCCCAGATGCCGCGCTTGTGCGTACGGGCATCGCGCTGGGCCGCGCGAAACGCGGCGTCGTAATGCTGGCTGTAGCCGTATTTGGTGTAGTACGGCGACATGCCCGCACGCACCGCCTCCAGGTTGTAGTTGACCCACTTGCCGTCGCGTTTGAACCACACGTACACCAGATGCCGGCCGAAGAAGCCGTGGGTGGAGGTGGGCGACTCGTACTCCAGCCAGACCTTGTCGACGCCCTTCAAGAAGCGGCGCGCCCACTCCTTGGCGGCCTCGCCCATGGGCGTGCCGAAGGTGTGAAACCCCTTCTTGTGGGTCTCCCGGGCGAGGTACGCCTTCCAGCTCTGGGCGGCCTGGGCGCGCTTGGCCTTGCGGTGGAAGAGCTCCTCGGTGTTGATATTGAGCAGCCGCAGGCTCTTTGAATACCCCACCACCTTGAACGTGTCGCCGTCGATCACCGCGCCGGGTAGATCGCGAAGCTCGGCCTGCTGGACGTAGCCGTGGGGCTCGAGCTTCGCGACCTTGCCCTTGCCAGCGTGCTTTTCGTGGGGGCTCGGCCGGATGTGCGCGGGGACCTGGGCGTCCGGAACGGCGTTGGGGGCATGCTTGGCTTTGCAGCCGGCGAGGGTGAACAGCAGGAGGAGTGCGGCGGTGGTTTGGCGTTTCATTGGCGAGAATGGGCTCGTAGCCAGGTTGAGCACCCCCGGGCGAAGCGGCAGGGGGCTGTCATTAGCCTGAATAACCACACGCCCCACATCGTGGCAAATGAAACACCCCCGCGGCCTCGCGCGGGGGTGTCGGCGCGAGGCGCCGCGGGGGTGCCTCAAATAAGCAGCGAGTTCTACCTCACTTCTTATCGGTGTCCTTGGCCGGGGCCTTGTCGGTGTCCTTGGCCGGCGCTTTGGCCTTGTCGGCGTCCTTGTCGACCGGCGCGGTCTTGCCGGTGTCTTCGACCTTGGCGGCGTTGTCCGGAATCTCGTTCTCCGGGACCACCTTGGTGACCTTATCCTGCTTGAGGATGACGAACTCGACGCGGCGGTTTTTGGCGGCGGCCTCTTTGGTCTCCTTCTTGCCCTTCTCCAGCGGCACGAGCGGCTGGGAGAAGCCGTAGCCTTTGGCCTGCAGGCGGCTTTTGTCGACGCCCTGTTTGACCAGGTAGTCGAGGACGGCCTGGGCGCGGTCCTGGGACAGCTTCATGTTGTACTTCTGGCTGCCGTGATGGTCGGTGTGACCCTGGACCTCGATGAGCTTGATGCGCGGGTTGTCCTTGATGACCTGGGCGACCTGGTCGAGCAGCTCGTGGGACTCGTCCTTGATCTTGGCCTTGTTGTACTCGAAGAAGACCTTCTTCTTGATCACGATCTTCTCGAGGGTCACCTCGACGTTTTTGTACGGGCAGCCCTGCTTGGGCGTCACGCCGGGGGTGTTGGGACATTTGTCGTCGGCGTCGCTGATGCCGTCGTTATCGTTGTCGGGATCGGGGCAGCCGTCCTCGTCCTGGAAGCCGTCTTTGTCCTCGGCCTGCTTGGGACATTGGTCGACCTTGTCGAGGATGCCGTCGTGGTCGACGTCATCGTCGTCGTCCGGGCAGCCGTCGTCGTCCTTCCAACCGTCTTTGTCCTCGGCCTTGTTGGGACACTGGTCCTTGTCGTCGGTGATGCCGTCTTTGTCGTTATCCGGGTCGGGACAGCCGTCGTCGTCCTGGAAGTTGTCCATGTCCTCGGCTTTGTTGGGACAATCGTCGACGTCGTCGCGATAGCCGTCGCCGTCAGTGTCGGGCACGTACTTGATATGCTCGGGGTAATCACCGAAGCGCACGCCCAGAGCCAGGTATGCCCCGCCCTCATCGAGCTCGTCGTTGGAGGTATCCTGCACGCCGTTGCCGAAGCGCAGCCCGTCGGTGTTGACGTTGAACGGAAGCCACTGGTTAAAGCCGGCGCGCAGGTATACCGCCGCGTGCGTGCTCAGGTAGCGGCGCACCTCCAGGAAGGGGCGCAGCAACACCAGGGTGGTGTCGGCGCTCTTGCCCGAATCCAGCGACAGGTTGGTCGCGCCCATGCCCGCGCCCAGCCCGATGGCCATCTCCCACATGTCGCGGCGGAAGGCGAAGGCCGGCTCCAGGCCCAGGTACCAGGCGTGAATGCTGGGGTTGCTGGTAAACGGCGAGGAGTAGCCGCCAAAGACCGTCAGGCGCGTGCCCTCCAGAAAGGAGGCCTCGACGGCGCCGTCAAAATGCCACACCGTGCTGGTGTCGATCTGAGGCTCGCCGGACAGCAAGCTGCGGTTGTAGCGGTTGAGGTCGTTGAAGAAGACGCCGGCCTCTACGCCGCCACCCCAGGAGGGCTTCCACTCGTAGCTGCCGTTGGCGCTCTCGCGCTTCTTCTTGTCTTTCTTGTCCTTCTTTTTGTTCTTCTTGTCGTTGGTGTCCTTGTCGGTGTCACCCTTGTCGGTTTTGTCGTTGCTCTGGGCAGCCTTCGAGGCTCCGGTCGCCGCCGAACCGCCATCCTGGGCGAAAGCCGACTGCGAGCCGAGCGCGACGAACGATGCGAAGACAACCGACCACAAACGCGCGTTGCTAATTTTCATGAGAATTTACTCCGGCAAACATCAAATCCATCACTTAACACGACTGTGCTAGGAATTAGCACATGAGCGCGTCCGCGTCCATTTACTGACGTCGGCGCGCCAGCAGAGGGCTGGAAACGAGGCCACGGCCGCGATAGACTCGGGTGCACTGCATGAACTCAACCCAAATATGATGACGATATGACGATGGTTCGATGGATGAGCGCGCTGGCGGGCGTGACACTGGTTGTGGGGGCGTGGGCGGGCTGCTCGGACTCGTCGGCCTGCGCGAGCGACCACGACTGCTTCGGCGGGGAGGTCTGCCGGGGCGGATCGTGTCTGGCAGTCGTCGATACCGACGCCGGCAACCAGGGCGGCGCCAACAACGCCCACCACGATGACGCGGGCACCGCCTCGGATACGTCGGCCTCCAACAATGGTGGCGCGGGCGATGCGGGAGGTTCCAGTGACACCGGGTCGAATAACGGCGACGCCGGGCTCGCCTGCGAAGCCGATCCCTTCAACTCCACCTGCCAGCCCGACAGCTACGAGACCAACAACACGTGGACGGACTCCTACCACCTGGACGCCAACACCCCCTTTGGCTGCTTTAGCCAATTTCGCTCGCTCGACCAGACCCTCGACGCCACGCTATGTGCGACCGAGCAGGCCGACTTCTACGACTTCATGTACAACCCGTGCCACGACACGGCCTACTACATCGACTTCGACTTCGAGCCCAAAAACGAGTGCAGCGCGGCCCTGGTCGACTTCGAGTTCATGAACCACGCCTGCGGCGACGATCCCAACGTGAGTTGCCAGGAGTTGGCCAACGGGGGCCGCAAGATTCGCTTCATCGTCGACGCCAGCGAGGCCTCCCAGAGCCAGGCGGCGTATTTTTCGGTCACGCCGGCCTCCGACCAGAAGGTCGAGGTGCCGTATACGTTGCGCGTGCAAATTCACCAATAGACCCCCGTCGTGAAGTCCATCGATGAATGCTTCCATGCGAATTTTGCTCGCCACGCTGACCATCGGCGCCGTGCTTTGCACAGCCGCGGGCTGCTCGGGCAGCGCGCGCTCCTGCCAAACCAACGGCGACTGCTTTTCGGGCGAGATCTGCCTGAACAGCGTGTGCGAGGAGCAGACCAGCTCGAATAACGGCAGCTCCAACAACGGTACCGCCACCAACAACGGCACCGCCTCCAACAACGGTACCGCCACCAACAACGGCACCGCCACCAACAACGGGCAGAGTGGCCCGACGTGCACGGTCGACCCGTTCTCGGCGACCTGCCAGAACGACGACAATTACGACAACGACAAGTGGGTGGACGCCGACTACATCAAGGACACGAGCCTGGGCTGCTACGGAAGCCTGCAGCGGCCCGAGGACTGGTCGACGACCTACCAGGGCATCTTGTGCTCCGACGAAGACGCCGACTACTTCACGCTGATGATGGTGCCCTGCGACAGCCAATTTCGCGTGGAGTTCAAGTTGACCGTGCCCGCCCAATGCACCCCCGACGAGTACGCCATGGAGGTGCGCGTGGGCGGCGGGGTCATCGACTGCAACGAGAGCCGCGACTATATGGCCGCCCAGTGCACCCAGCAGGACAACACCATCACCTGGGACATCATCGTCAAACCCAGCAACTCGGTGTGGGGGATGGAGGTGGGCGTGAAGCGGCCCGACGGCGCCACCAGCCAATTCGATTATACCCTCGAGGGCCGCGTGCTGTAGCTGACGATCTTGGTCACCCGCCCGCCTCTCCCAGCCCCGATCGGTTATTTGGTGGGGGGCTCGGTGCGCCCGCGCTGGGTGCCGTAGAGCTCCTCGTCGCTGAGCTGGCCGCGCACCTGCCAAAGCAGGGGGAAGGCGCGCTTTTCCAGCGTCGACGACAGGTATCCCACCCCCGACGAGCCGCCCGTGCCCGGCTTGGTGCCGATGAGCCGCTCGACCACGCGCACGTGGTGGAAGCGCCACAGCAGAATATTCTGGTCGTGGGCGACCATCGCCTCGCACAAATTGTAGATGTGAAAATGCTTCTCGGGGTGCTCGTAGATGACGAAGAGCCCGTCGAGGATCTGCGTGCGGGTCTTCTCGTCGAGCTCGCCCTCCTCGGCGGGCACCTCGACGGCGTAGTCCAAGCGCTGGAGCAACCGGTAAAATTCGGTGCGCAGGCTGGGCTGCTCGAGGCGCTTTTGCAGCCGCTCGCGCTCGACGTCGAGCATCTGCATATTCTTCATGACCTGGCCGCCCTCTTTGAGGCCGCTGGCGAACTCCACCTCGCGGAATTGGGCCGACTGGAAGCCGCTGGCGGGGTTGAGCGCCGAGCGGAAGCTCAGGAAATCGCGCGGGGTCATCGTCTCCAGGATATGGATCTGCTGGACGAGCAGCTCCTCGATCTTGAGCACCCGCTGCATCAGCCGGGCGGCCTCGTAGGGGTCATCGGCGCGCATGGCCTCGCCGACGCTGTCGAGCTCGAAGAGCACCAGCTTGAACCACAGCTCGTAGGCCTGGTGGATGATGATGAACAACAGCTCGTCGTGCGCGGGCGGGTCGCTCTCGAGCTGCTGGAGTTCGAGCAACTCCGGCACTTTCAGGTAGGAACCGTAGCTGAGCAGCTCCCGGGCCTCTTCGTCCGAGCGGGGGGTGTGGGCGACCGGGCAACCGGAGTCTTTAGCGTCAGTCATGAGCGGCCATGGGTGCGAGGGTGAGTTAAGATTTCACGCAAGTTTTAATCTCCACCCGCACCGAGCGCAAGGCTCCTAACCCCCCACAATCGCACGCAAATATTTCGCCCACACCGAGGCCGCCGCGTCAGTGCATCACCGAGCGGATGGGGGCGAGGAAGATGTCGGCCATGCCCTCGAGCAGGTGCTCGATGGCCGGGTAGTCGGCGAAAAAACGCGTCTCGCAGGCCAGCCGACGCCGCCGAGCGATCTCGCTCATGGCGAACTCCAGCGAGCCGCGCTCGCGGAAGAGCTCGGCGGCGCGGTCGATGTCGTCCTGGCCGACGGCGTCGCGCTCGGCCTCGAGCACCTGGCGCAGCCACTGGGCCTCGTCGGCCGGGGCGTGCTCCAGGAAGTGAACCACCAGCGCCGAGATCTTGCCCTCGCAGATGTCGGTGCCGCGGTGCTCGCGCCCCTTCTCGGCGTACAGGTCGAGGACATCGTCTTGGACCTGGAAGAGCACGCCCAGATGCCCGGCGGCGACCTCCAGCTCGGCGACCACGTCGTCGGGCGCGCCGCAAAACATGGCCGCGCCGCCCACCGGCAGGGCGAATAGCCCGCTGGTCTTGCCCTCGACCATGCGGAAATAGTCGTCGATCGTCGGCGCGGTGTCCTCTTTGAGCAAGAATTCGCGTTCCTGGCCGTCGATGACCCGCAGCGTCTCGCGCAGCAGGCGCTTGGACAACGCCTCACGCCTGGCGACGTCGCACTCCAGGCGGGCCACCAAAAGCAGCGTCCAGTACAGCATTGCGTCGCCCAGGTTGATGGCGCGCGGCTCGCCAAAGCGCACCCACACGGTGTCCTCGCCGCGGCGCACCCGGTCGCGGTCCTGCAGGTCGTCGTGGACCAGCGTGGAGTTATGCAGCATCTCGCAGGCCGCGCCGAACGGGATGAGCCGCGCGGGGTCGACCTCGAAGGCCTCGGCGACCGCCAGAGGCAACAGCGCGCGCAGCCGCTTGCCGCCGGTATCCATATGGTAGCGGTACATCGCCGGCAGCGACGACCCCTCGGGCGCCTCCTCGGCGGCGACCGTGTCCATCAGATCGCGGATCTGCTCCAGATAATCGTGTCGCAGGCGCTCGAAACTGCTCGTCAGGTCGCTCATGGCGTCGTTGGGCTCAGGGTTTACGTTGTGGGGCATTGTTAGCTGTCATTGGATGCACGTCGCGTGTGGATTGGTTCGCGCAATAACATAACTGGGCGCCGATTTGGAATAGGACAGTCCACTCGCGTTGACGTCGACCATCCTGCGTGACAATTTACCGCCGTGAACCGAGAAACCACGTGAGGCACACCCATGGCAGACGAAGAATCCGCCGACAAGTTGACCCTGGATGAGGCGGTCGCCGAGATCGACGACCTCCTCGCCGACTTCGAGATCGACGACGCCGACGAGCGCCTGCAAGCGGCGATCGGCCAGTTCGGCCGCGTCGACCGGCTGCGCGTGCTCGAGGCCGAGCTCGCCCTGGAGAGCGAGGACTACGACGGGTGCATCGACGCGGTCGAGCAGTCGGTCGACGAGGTCGACGACGCCACCGCCCGCGCCCGGCTGCTCGCCTTGAAGGGCTACGCCCAATACTACCTCGACGACATCGACAGCGCCCGCCAGACGTTCAACCGGGCGGTGCACGCCGACGGCGAGCTGTGGACGGCGCTGGTGGGCCGGGCGATGGTCCACGACTACCTGGACTTCCACAACGCCGCCATGATCGACCTGGACCGGGCCATCGAGATCGACGACCAGGAGGGCCAGCCCTTTGCCATCCGCGGCATGATCGAGATCCGCTGGGGCCGGCTCGAAGACGCCGAGCGCGACCTGGGCTACGCCGTCGACTCCGATCCCGACGACGAGGAGTCGCGGCTGAACCTGGCGCGGCTGCAGGCGCTTCGCGGCGACTCCGCCAGCGCCCGCGAGACCCTCGAGCGGCTGGTCGACGAGGGCGACGAGCCGGCGTTCGTGGCCCCGGGGGCGCTGCTTCGCAGCCAGCTCGCCCTGGGTCTGGGAAGCGCCGACGCCGCCGCCAGCGACGCCGAGGTCGCCATCGACCTGCTGCCCGACGAGCCCTGGGGCTACCTGGCGCTGGCGGCCGCGCGCATCACCGGCGGCCAGGCCGGCGACGCCGTCGCCGCGCTCAAAGAGGCGGAGGCGCGCCTGCCCAATCCGCGCGACTATCCCGACCTGTACGCCCTTCGCGCCTCGGCCTACGACCAGCTCGGCAAGGCCGACAAGGCCCGGGAGGAACACGACAAGGCCGAGGGTTCGGCGCGCCTGCCCGAATTCGTCTACGGCGAGCTGCTCAACCCGTCGCAGAACGTGCCCGTCAACCCCAACAAGCCGGTCGACGTGCGCTCGCTGCTTCGCCAGATCTTCGGCGACGCCGACGCCGCGCCTCCCGGCTACGAGGACGCCATCCGCGAGGTCCTCGACCAGATCCCCGACTACGTCGAGCAAAACCCGGAGCTGGGTCGCATCGAGATCGAGCTCCCTCAGGTCGAGGGCATGGAGGAGTCGCCCGGCAACCTCGTCATCCAGCTCAATCGGGAGCAGCAATAATGCACGAACAACTGCACAGCGACGACCAACTCTCCGTCTTTCTAACCATCGAGGACGACGACGTTCTGCGTGTCGAGATCGTCAGCAAGGGCGAGCTCGACCTGTCGGTCGACGACGAGGTGGTCGTGTTCATGGACGGCGAGCCGGTCGACGTCCAGGTCGAGGACGCCGAGCACGCCGTGGCCGAGCTGGGGCCGGCCGACGCGCTCGAGGACCAATCCTTCAGCGTGATGCTCCGGGTCTACGAGTTTTTCGAAGGCTGGGACTTCGGCCCCGAATAGGACGCCCCCATGTGGCAGACGCCGCCTGAAACGCTCGATCTGCCCGCACGTACCGTCGACCTGTGGCGGCTGTCCCTCGAGGAGCCCCACGCGCGCCTCGCTGACCTGGAGGCGCTGCTCGACGACGCCGAGAGGGCGCGCGCCGCGCGCTTTCGCTTCCAACGCGACCGCCACTGCTACACGCTGACCCGCGCCACCCTGCGCGCACTGGTGAGCGGCTACCTGAGCGCCCTCGGCGCGCCCACCGCCGCCCAGGACCTCCAATTCACCACCGGCGCGCACGGCAAACCCGCGCTCGCCGACTCCCTGCAGCCCGACGCCGGCCCGTTCGAGTTCAACGTCAGCCACTCGGGCACCTTCAGCCTGCTCGCCTTTGGCCGCCAGCACCCGGTGGGCGTCGACGTCGAGCATATCCACCCCCGCCACAGCCTGGAGCTCGTCGCCGAGCACCACTTCGCCGACTCCGAATTCGACGCCGTCATGGACGGCCCCGACGACCAGCGCCTACAGCGCTTCTACCGGTGCTGGACGCGCAAAGAGGCGTATATGAAGGCCACCGGCAAGGGCTTGGCGGTGGGGCTGAAGACGTTCGCGGTCAGCGTGGACGACGAGGCGCGCTTGTTGTGGACGGAGGCGGGCGATGCAGAAGCGTGGTCGTTGCGCCACGTAGCGGTGGCGGAGGAGTATGTGGGTGCGGTGTGCGTAGGTCGGGGCTTAGACGTGCGCTATTTTGCGTTGGAGAGGGGCGCCCCAATCACCGCCTGACTATCACTGCCACGGTCTCGAACTCGTCGTCGGTCCAGCTCGATTTGTAGTCCATCGACTGGCCCATGTCGTAGACCTCGATGCCCTCGTCGTACAGGTTGCGGATCATCTCGGCCTGCACGAGGTTGCCCGGCGAGTAGTCGCGGTAGCCCTGGTGATAGCTCATCTGCAGGCCACGGTAGGTGTTCTGGAAGAGCCCGCCGAAGCAGTAGGCGATGTCGACGTCGTCGAGGGTGGCGAAGATGACGCGCAGCGCGTCGCGCTGGGCCAGGCGCGGCAGCATCGAGCGGTAGAAATCGTACATGCGGCCCTGGGCGATCCCCACGCCCTGGCGGCCCTTCCAGCTCTCGCGCTCGACGCGGATGATGCGCTCGAAGACCCGGTCGCACTCGCCGTCGTCCTCGAAGATATCCCGGTATTGGAAACGGATGCCGGCCTGGTCGGCGTCGCGCCGCGCGCGGCGGATATTGGCCCGAAATTTCGCCGACCGCCGCGACAAAAACCCCTCCAGTCCGCCCTCCAGGCTGGCAAATTGGCGGCCCATCGACGGGCCGATACCCATGAAATGGTCGGCCTGAAAGCCGCGCACCAGCTCCTCGAATTGGCGCGAGTCCTCGCTGATCCCCGTCAAAAAGAGGATGTCCCATTGATCGGCGATCTCGCGGGCCTCGCGTACAAATTCGCGGGTCACGCCGCCGGCATCGGCGCCGATAATCGGGCTGGCCAGCCCCCAGGAGGCCTCCAGCGGCTGCAGGTAGCGGCCCACCCGCGGGTGGGCGCCCTTGCACAGGGTTACAAAGCCGTCGCATTTGGAGGCCTGCCACACCCACAACTCGTGGTCGGGGCTGAGCGCCTCGAAGGCGGGCATCACCCAGCACGAGGCCGAACAGAACCGGTCGACATCCGGCGTGCGCGCAACCTGCTCGTCGAACTGCCCGAGGTGCTTGCGAAATTCTTGAAGATCTAATCGGCGCATGTGCGAGGGAGCAAGGGAGCGTGGAGCCTGCTCTTACCAGTGGAGCCTGCTCTAACGATAGGTACGTTTGCTGGCTTCGGCAAACTCACCTTGCCCGGGGTGGAACAAAAGCTCACACCGCGCTGTTTCGAGCGTGTCCGGAACGTCATGAAGCGTCATTCAACTTGACACCTTCGCGTAACTTCCCTAACGGTAGTGGTATCATTTTGAGGCGATTTTCGGCAGGCCCTGCCGGCCAGAGTACCGGGCAGCACGCTTGTTGAGAGAGGCATGCCTATGAATTTGGGAAAATCGAAGTACATCTTTCCGAACTCGCTGACCTTGTCGAGCGTGTTTTGTGGGGTGTCGAGCATTTATTTGTCGTCGACCGCTCATTCTGCCCACCAGCTTCGGCTGGCCGCCTGGCTGATCGTGGTGGGCATGCTGTGTGACCTGTTCGACGGACGGGTCGCGCGCATGACCAACGCCCAGAGCGAATTCGGCGTGCAGCTCGACAGCCTGGCCGACGCCATCAGCTTCGGGGTGGCCCCCGGCCTGCTGCTGTTCAACTGGGGGCTGAAGCCGCTGGGGATGCTGGGCATCTTCTTTGGCTTCGTCTTTGCCGCCTGTGCGATCATGCGCCTGGCACGCTTCAACGTCAAAGCCGCCGAGGACGGCGGCAAGTCCAAGTATTTCGAGGGCCTTCCCACGCCCCTGGCCGCCGGCGCGGTGGTCTCCATCGTCATGGCCCACCTATCGGTGACCGGCCACACGACCACCGGCGCCTACTGGAACGTCGCCGCCATGTCGGTGCTTCTGGGCGGCTTGATGGTCAGCAACGTGCGCTACCGCACCTTCAAGGACTTCAACGTGCGCGGCCGCGGCGGCGCCGCCCTGGCGGCCCTGCTCGTGCTGGTGGCCGCCGTCAGCGTGGTCGCCCGCCCCAGCGTGGCGTTCGTGACGATCATGGTCCTGTACATCATCGTGGGCCTGGGCGGCGGCATCGTCGAGCTGGGCCGCAACCTGTTCGGCGTGGTCGACGAGAAGGACGAGGAGTACCTGACCGAGGCCGTCGAGGAGCGCGACTGAGTTCTCGAGTGGTCGAGCGATCGAATGAAAGGACGGCGACGCGCCGTCCTTTTTTTTGTGGCCTCAAATGTACTACACTGCGGCGCGCCGTACTTGATTTTTGACTGATTCTCTTCGCGCGGTCTGCCCCATGCCTCGCTCCCTGCGATTTATGTACGCCCTCGCCTGTGTGGCTCTGCTGGCCGGGGTCACTTCTGCCTGCGACAGCGCCCACGGCTCGAAGCACGACGCCGGGTTGAGCGCCGACGCCTCCGACGCCGCGCCTGCGGCCGACACCACGGCCGCCGACGCCGCCGACACGGCGCCGGGCGTCGATCCGCTGGCCCCAACGCCCGCCCAACCGGGGGTCGCGCCCGACGGCAGCACCGACCTGGACTCGCCGGTGCCCGCGGGCCAGGCCCGGGTGGGCAAGATCACCTCCGCCGACACCGGCTTTAGCGGGGTTTGGGCCCACTGCCGCACCGGGGATTTCAAGCTATACAACGCCAAAATCGCCGTGTGCATCGAGTCGGAGACGACCAACCGCATGGAGGTGTTCTCCGGCGGCAAGATCGTCGATGCCCGGCGCCTCGACGGCCCCAAAGGCGAGGTCCTCGACTCGGTCTTTCCCCTGGTGGGCATGGGAACCACCCACGCCGACAAGGTCGAGGTGGTGCGCGACGGCGCCGACGGCGGGGCGGCCGTGCTGCGCGTGACCTCCCACGACATCCCCCTGGCCCACCTCTACGGGCTGTTGGGCATCTCGCTGGGCCCCACGTTGGGCCTGCACATCACCACCGAGTATCGGCTGGCGCCCGACAGCGACACCGTCGAGATCGTCAGCTTTTACGACAACCCCGGCGACCACACCCGCGCCTTCTTCGTGGGCGACTGGTTTGGCTACGGGGACCGCGCCCGGCTGTTTACCCCCGGGCGGGGGACGGGCGCGCCGGCCGGCAGTTACGGCTGGTTGGCCTCCCTGGGAAAAGATCGCTCGTATGGCTGGATCATCCCGCACGGCGAGGCCGACGACGTCGGCCTCGCGCGGCAGGGGATCCCGTGGGCGGCCTCGCGCGCCAAGCGCATCCGGCTGGACAGCGGCGACCACGCCGCGTGGCGGCGCTGGTTCGTGGTCGGTGACGGCACGCTGGCCGATATCCGCGAGCACGCCGCCCGGCTGCGCGGCGAGGAGCTCACCGGCCATCGACGCACGGTGCACGTGCATACGGCCGATGGCGAGCCCGTGGCCAACCACAGCGTGTCCGTGCGCCAGGCAGACACCCCGGTGGCCTGGGGCCTGACCGACGACCACGGCGACGTCCAATTCTTGCTCGACGACGACGCCTCCTACGAGCTGACCATCGGCGGCTTTGCCGCCGGCGCCGATTTCGCGCGCACGATCACCGCCTCCGCCGACACTCTCCCCGTCGAGGTGGACACCCCGGGCACGCTGCACCTGCAAATCACCGAGGCCGGCCCCGGCGAGCCCCTCAATGCCCGCGTGGGTATCTACGGCGGCGCCAAAAGCTGGACGGGCGTGGCCGTGGGCGGCTCGCTGACCGTCGAACTGCCCGCGGGCAGCTACCAGGTGGTCGTCTCCCACGGCACCGAGTTCGACGCGACGACCGTCCCCGTCGAGCTGAGCGCCGGAGGCTCGGTCGACAAATTCGTCCAGGTTCCCCGCGCGTTCGACACCGACGGGTGGCTGTCGGCGGACTTCCACCAGCATATGGAGCCCAGCCTCGACAGCAGCGTCAGCATCGACGACCGGGTGCTCGAAAACGCCAGCGTGGGCGTCGAGATCGCCGTGTCCACCGACCACGAGGTGGTCACCGACCTGCGCCCGCTCATCGCCAAATACCACCTGGAACACGTGATGACGACGTTTCCGGGGGTGGAGATCTCGCCGGTGGAGACCCACATCGGGCTGTACCCGATGACCCCGCACCACGATCAGCGCGGCGACGGCACGGTGCCGCTGGCGGTGCTCGACGACAACGGCGAGCCCGTCAAGCGCAAGATCCCCGAGCTCGTGCGGATCGCCCGGGGGCTTCCCAGCGACCCCATCGTCCAGCTCAACCACGCGCGCAAAAGCCCCTCGGGGCTGTTCGCCCTGGTCGACTACGACCCCACCACCGACCCGTCGACCATCGACGACCCGCGGTTTACGCTGGACTTCGACACCATGGAGATCATCAACAGCTTCAGCGACACCTGCAAGCTGTTCCACGACTGGAGCGGGCTGCTGAACTCCGGGTACTACTTTACGGGGCTGGGCAACTCCGATACGCACACGCTGAGCGGGGAGTCCGGGCTGCCGCGCAACTTCCTGATGCTGGACAAGACCCCCGACCAGGTCACCGAGGACGACATCCGCCAGGTGTTGCGCGCCGGCCACGTCACCGTCGGGGCGCACGCGTTCATCGAGTTGACCGACGGCAAGATCCCGGGCACGACCATCACCGCCACCAAGGGCGACAGCGTCGACTTCGGCCTGCAGGTGCACACCCCGGCGTGGGCCCAGGCCGACCACCTGGTGGCGGTGGCCAACGGCCAGGTCGTCGACACCTTCGAGCGCGGCGCCGGCGCCGACAGCCATCTCGACTTCGATAAGACGGTGTCGATGGTGTTCGACCAGGATACCTGGGTGGTCTTCTTCGCCTACGGGCAGGTCCCCAGCGGCCCGGTACACACCGGCAAGCCGGTGGTCGCCTTTACCAACCCGATCTTCGTCGACGTCGACGGCGACACCGACCACGACGGCAACGCCTTCGAGGCGCCGGGCGCCGGCCCGCTGTCGCTGGACGCGATCGATGCGTTTTGCCAATGATTTTTCACCACAGAGGACACGGAGAACACAGTGGAAACCCTTGAGACCGTAGTTCTCTGTGTCCTCTGTGTCCTCTGTGGTGAACTCAACCAGTAAACGAGTGCTGATGATGGGCCTTAGTCAACCATTGAAGCGGCTTCGAAAGCGCGTCGACGACGCGCTGCTCGACGCCATCGATCCGGACGTCTGGGAGAATATCCGCCAGATGGACGCCGGCCAAAACGAGTACGGGTTCGACCCCTTCGGCTTCGAGCCGCAGTTTTTGAAGTATATCGTGCCCGTCGCCGAGTGGCTCTACCGGGGGTATTTCCGCACCGAGGTCCACGGTATCGACCAGATCCCGGAGCGCGGCCCGGTGCTGCTCATCGCCAACCACACCGGCCAGATCCCCATCGACGGCTTTTTGATCGGCTGCGCCCTGCTCTTCGAGAAGCACCCGGCGCGCATGGTGCGCAGCATGGTCGAGCATTGGGTGCCCACCATTCCGTTCGTCTCCTGGTTCATGGCCCGCGCCGGCCAGGTGGTGGGCACGCGGGAGAACTGCCGCATCCTGCTCGACCGCAACGGCTGCATTTTGGTGTTTCCCGAGGGCATCCGCGGCATCAACAAGACCTACGACCGCGCCTACGAGCTGGCACGCTTCGGGCTGGGGTTTATGCGCCTGGCCCTGGAGACCAACACGCCCATTGTGCCCGTGGGGGTGGTCGGCGGCGAGGAGCAGATGCCGGCCATCTGGAACTTCGAGGCGCTGGGCAAGCTGTTGGGCATGCCCGCATTTCCGATCACGCCCACCTGGCCGCTGCTGGGGCCCCTGGGGGCGCTGCCCCTGCCGGTCAAATACCGGCTGTATTTCGGCGAGCCCATGAAGTTCGACGGCGCCTCCGACGACGAGGACCGCGTCGTCGGCGCGCA
This sequence comes from uncultured delta proteobacterium, assembly GCA_963697525.1. Taxonomy (GTDB): domain Bacteria; phylum Myxococcota_A; class Bradymonadia; order Bradymonadales; family Bradymonadaceae; genus Bradymonas. The sequence continues at coordinate 2,028,398 of OY969087.1, read as the reverse complement.
GGTCGAGCAGGTCAAAGCCGCCATCCGCGCGCTCATCGAGCGCGGGCTGCGCGAGCGCAAGGGGGTGTTCTTTTGAGCCGTTCGACTCGCACACGCAAGCAGACCGTGGTCATCACCGGCATCGCCGGCAACCTGGGCCGGGCGGTGGCCCGTCGGCTGCACCGGCGCTACGAGATCATCGGCGTCGACCGGCGCTCGGTGCACTACCTGCCCAAGGATATCGACGTCGAGAACGTCGATATTCGCCGCCGGCGCGCCGAGGACGTGTTTCGTCGCGAGCATATCGACGCCATCGTCCACCTCAACATCATGCACGACCCGCGCACCCGCCAGGAGGAGCACCACGCCTTCAATATCGTGGGCACGCAGAAGCTGTTCCAGCTCGCCAGCGAGCACCGCGTGCCCAAAATTGTGGTGTTGTCCAGCGCCAACGTCTACGGGCCCGACCCGACCAACAACCAATTCCTCAAGGAGGACGCGCCCCTGATGGGCGGCCAGAACTTCGACGCCATTCGCGATCTCATCGCCCTGGACATGTTCTGCAACACGTTCTTTTGGCGTCACCCCGAAATCGAGACGGTGATCTTGCGCCCGGTACACATCGTCGGGCGGGTCAACAACGCGCCCAGCCGCTACCTGCGCCTGGAGCATCCTATCACGGTGATGGGCTTCGACCCCATGATCCAGTTGATCCACGTCGAGGATGTCGTCGCCGCCATCGAGCGCGCGCTCACCCCCGGGGTGCGCGGGGTGTTCAATATCGCCGGCCCCTCGCCGGTGCCGCTGTCGCTGCTGTTCGAGAAGATGGGCAAAGTCCCGCGGCCGCTGCCCGAGCCGATGGCGCGCATGATGCTCAAGGCCGGCTGGTCGTTGAAGATGAGCGACTGGCCGGTGCCCGAGCTCGACCACATCAAGTTCGTCTGCATGGTCGACGACTCGCTGGCGCGCGAGAAGCTCGGCTTCGAGCACGCCTACACGCTCGAGCGCATCCTCGACGACCTCGCCCAGCCGCCCCGCCACTGATCGCGCGCCGGGCGACGGCGGCCCGGCGCGGCGATTGTCACTGTCTCGGCGAACAGCGAGCGCTGAATGGCGCTCCATTTATCGCGTCAAATGACGCGTGAGCTACCTTTTGGCGCAGGCAGCTTGACCTGGGAGATCGATACGTGCATAAACACACACGGCGTGGCTGCCCGCGATATTCCGGCGACGGATAGCGCGTCAATTGTCGGATAAAATCAATGAAGTTCGTCCGACTGGTACCCGGGGGCATTTCGCGGTCGGCACGCAACGCGCCATCTCTCCATCGAAGTTAGCGAGGGACCCTGATGGATGTCGATCTCGATAAAGAAGTGTTCACCACATTCGAAGCAGCTAAGATCTGCAACGCCAATATCACGTCGATCAAAAATTGGATCGACAAAGGGGAGTTGCGCGCCTTCCGTACGCCCGGCGGCCACTACCGCATCGAGCGCACGGTGCTGGAGGATTTTCTCAACCGCCACGCCATGCCCAATCCGTTCGCCCAGCGCGAGCGCCGGCGCATGCTGCTGGTCGACCGCCACCCGGCGCGTGTCGACGAGCTCGCCGCCCACTTCGGCGACCAACACGACTACGACGCCACCGACGACCCCCAGCAAGCCCTGCTGACCATCGGCCAGTGGCTGCCCGACGTGGCCATCATCGACGACGGCGTCGACGGCATCGATCTGGTGGGGCTATGCGAGAATATCCGCCAGAATCCCGACCTGCGCCGAGTCGCCCTGGTCGCGGTGCACGACCGCGACGATGATTTCTCCGGCCGGCTCAACGCCGCCGGCTGCGAACACGTCGTCAGCCCCCATGGCGACCAAAAGGCGCTGTTCGAGGCCGTGCGCCGCGCGCTGCTGTAGGTGACCGCAGCGCGACCGCGGTACATTACGACGTCCCCCAAATCAATCATTACGCAGTCAACAACCACATTGGGCCGTGCGCGCAATGCCCGATGAGGGCGAATCGTGACGATCACGACCGTGCGGAATTCAGGACATCCACGCCAAACCCCGGGCTGAGGCACCGGGGCTGCACGGGCGCCGCAAACAACGCGGCGTGCTCCGCGGGCAGCAAGCAGCCGCTCCGCTGGGCGTCCCGATAGCCCCGGACGCGAAGTCTGGGGGATTGGGGAAGTCCAGCTCAGGTACGTCGCGCCTTCACCGTGATGGCGTCGCCGGCGATGCTGTCCTCGACGACGTCGAAGCCCGCCCGACGCAGCCGCTGGTGCAGCTCGTCGCGGCTGAACCAGTGGAATTGGGTGGGCATCTCGGCGGCGCGCTTGACCAGCCGGCGCATCACGCCGTCGCCCAGGATGAACGTGCCGATCACGCAGATACCGTCGGGCTCGAGGACGCGGGCGAAGTTGCGAAGCGCCTCGTCGACGTTCTTCATCATATGCAGCGCCCCGGCGCAGTGCAGCCGATTGTAGGACGCTCGGCGCGCGGGGATGCGGGTGGCGTCGCCGCGGATCAGGAAGACCTCCTCGTCGAGGCCGTCGCGGCGCAGGTAGGTGCGCGCGGTCTCCAGCATCGGCCAGCTCAGGTCCATGCCCACCACCAGGGTGTCGTCGGTGCCGCCGGTGATCTCGTGGAGCTGCTGGGCGAAGTAACGGGTGAAATTGCCCGTGCCCGCGGCGACATCGAGCACGCGGCTGCCCTCGCCAAACTCGAGCATCTCGGCCGACAACGCGTATTCCTCGCTCAAGCTGCGATCGCTGACCACGCCGGTCAGCCGCGGGCGCATCACGTCTTCGTAGAAGCGCGCGTAAAACCGCGACTCCATGATGCGTTGGGTGACGCTTCGCCCGCTGGGTTTGGGCGGGGCGAGGTCGGCGACGCCGTTGTGGAAGTTGTACTCGCGCCGACAGGCGGTGCAGGTCAGCGTGGTCGCGCCGCGCTCGAATTCGTCGTGGCCGCACGCCGGGCAGCGCAACGTGGCGATGAACCGCTCGACGCGCTCGTCGTAGGTGGTCACCTTGGCCTTGGGCTTGGCCGGGGCCTTGTCGGCGCGGGTGCGCGCGCTGGCCTCCGGGGTGCGCGGCACCTCGCTGCCGGTGGCCGCCTCCGACGCCGACGCCTTGGCCTTGGCCGGCTCTTTGGCGGCCGGCTTCGACGGCGCCTTCGCCTGCTTCTTGGGCGCCGCCTTCTTGGCCGCCGCCTTCTTGGCCGGCGCCTTCTTAGCCGCCGGTTTTTTGGCCGGCGCCTCGGCGGTCTTGGCCTCCGACTCGATCACCTCGCCGGCGGCGCTGTGGATCTTTTTGGACAGCGCCGCGCCCACGCCCTTGACCTGTTGGAGCTTGCCGTTTTTCGAGGCTTCGTACAGCTCTTCGACCGAGCTGATTCCCAGCTCCTTGACGAAGGCCTCGGCCTTGGCCGGCCCGACGTACTTCACCTGCGAGAGTTCCTCGATGGTTGCCTTGCTTGCTTTCTTGGCCATCGCACTTGCCTCATTTTTGAAAGGTCATTGAGCATCGCCGGGGGCGGCGAAAAACGCGCACAAACAGCTATCATATTGATTGGGTCCGGCGCTGAGTATTTCGAAGCTAGAATCGCTAATTAGTGGAAATGACGCACCGTGTCAAACCGCGACGAGGGCCGCGCGAGCGGCCTGAAGAGGCCATAACCTTACGCCGCACCAATCTGGGCACAGCGGCAGCAAAGTCACGTAAAAGGGTGTGGTGCGGAGCCGCGGAGCCGCGGAGCCGCGGAGGTCAGGGTCGACGGGCGATGGCGATGCGGTCGCGGCCGGCGTAATCCTTGCGGATGCGCGCGGCGGCGAAGCCGGCCTCGTCGAGCAGCTCGCACACGGCGGCGCCCTGGCGGTAGCCCATCTCGCACAGGACATAGCCGCCGGGGGCGAGGGCGTCATAGGCGGCGGGGATGAGCCGGCGGATGACGTCGAGGCCGTCGGCGCCGGCAAAGAGCGCGCCGGTGGGCTCGTAGTCCTTGACGTCGCGCATGACCTCGTCGCGCTCGTCTTCGGCGATGTACGGCGGGTTGCTGACCACGAAGTCGCAGGGAAAGAAGTCGGCGTCGACCCCGCTCATCAGGTCGCCGCCGAAGAGGTGCACCCGCTCGGCCAGGCCCAGCGCCTCGGCGTTCTCGGCGGCCAGCGCCAGGGCGTCCGGCGAGGTGTCGGTGGCGGCCACGCGCAGCCGGGGCCGCTCCTCGGCCAACGCCAGTGCGATGGCGCCGGTGCCCGTGCCCACGTCCACCAAGGTGGCGTCGGTGTCGGCGTCGACCAACGCCAGCACTTCCTCGACGAGCACCTCGGTCTCCGGGCGCGGGATGAGCGCGCGCCGGTCGACCTTGAGATCCAGGTCCCAGAACCCCTTGGTGCCCAACAGATAGGCCACCGGCTCGCCCTGGGCGCGCCGCTTGACCAGCGCGCGGTAGTCGACCAACTCCTCCGAGCTCATCGGCCGGTCGAAGTGGGTGTACAGCTTGACGCGGTCGAAGCCGAGCACATGCGCCAGCAACAGCTCGGCGTCCAGCCGCGCGCTGTCGGTGACCTTCTTCTGCTCGAAGAAATGCGTCGTCCAGCGCAAGATCTTCAGGATGGTCCACGGCGGGCCGAGCTGGTCGGGCGGGGTCGATTCAGTCATGATCTTCGTGGTTGGTGTTGGGGTGGGATTCACCACAGAGGTCACTGGGGGCATAGATTTTCACCACAGAGGTCACAGAGGGCACAGAGGAAAAACCTTTAAAGACCAGGTCTTCCCAAGGCCTTGTAGTCATCTACTCTCTCTTTGCGCCCTTTGCGCCTCTGCGGTGAACAGGCCTTTCGCTGTTTTTTTGCCTTTCCTCGGTGTCCTCTGTGACCTCTGTGGTGAAATCCCTGTCCGGTGAAATCCCCGTGTGGCGAAATCTCACCCGTGGTTTTGGTCGAGTGCCAACACGTGAGCGCGCGCCAGAAGTTTGCGCACCGCGCGCCAAAACGCAACCGCGTCGGTCATCAGGTGGTGGCCGCCGCCGTGGACGACGAAGTCGGCGTCGTGGGCGGCCCGGGCCAGGCGCTCGCCGTGGGAAAACGGCACCACGTCGTCGAGGCGGCCGTGGACCACCAGGATGGGCACGTCCAATTGGCGCACCTCGTCGAGGGTGTCGAAGCGATCTCGAATGAGGAAATCGGGCACCGGCACGGGAAGCCCGTCGGCCATGTCGGCCACGCAGGTAAACGTCGACTGCAGGATGAGCGCCGCCGGTGTGCGCTGGCGCGCCAGGGAGGCGACCACGGCGCCGCCCAGGGAAAACCCGTGGTAGAAGATGCGCTGCGCGTCGACCTCGGGGCGGGCAGCCAGCCGGTCGTAAAACCGCACGTAATCGGCGGTGATCGCCGCCTGGGAGGGCGTGCCCGCCGAGCGGCCGTAGCCGCGGTACTCCGCCATGAGCACGCTGACGCCCGCGTCGCGGTAGCGCTCGGCCACCCCGTGCAGCCAGTCGTCGATGAGCTCGCCGTTGCCGTGGGCCAGGATCACCGCCGGGCCGGGGGCCTCGGCGCTGACGCCGCGGCCGGCCAAATGCCAGGCCTCGACCTTGCCCTCGTCGGTGTCCAACCACCAGCGCTGCCAGCCCACCTCGGCCAGGCCGGCCGGCGCGGCCACGGAGGCCTCGCCGGCGCGCGGAAAGATCATCTTTCGCTGCAGCAGGGCCAGCAAGCCGGCATAGAGCATATAGGCCACCAGGCCGAGGAGCAGCGCGCGCAACACGGCGCGGCGCCACGTTGTGTCAATTAACTTCAGAAAGACCAGCCAATATTCAGGTTGAGCAGGGGCCCCCAATTCACGCCACTTTTCGACTCCGACGCACCGCTCTGCACGTGCTTGGCGCTGGCGCCGATGCCCTCGCCCTCGATTCCGAGCTGGCCGTCGAAGGTAAAGCCGAAGTCGGCGGCGAATTTGTAGCCGATGAACGGACCCAGGGCCAGGCCCTGACCGCTGCCGGAAAACGTGCCCGAGCTGGTCTGGATATTGTCGTTGGACACCCCGATGTACATGGCTTCGGCGCCCAGTTGCATGCCGTTGTCGAAGTCGCCCAGAAGGTAGTAGCGAAACTGCGCGCCGGCCTCCCACACGTTGAACGTCACGTCGCCGGTGAGGTCGCTGTGGGTGGTGGCGCTGCCGTAGCCGCCCACCAGCGCCACGCCCATCTTGTCGTGAGCCTTGAACTCACCGGTGATCTCGACCATCGGCAACAGCAGGTGGAGGGGCGAGAAGGTGATCGACATCAGGTGGGTTTGCTTCTTGGCGGTGGCGACCGAGCCGACGCCGTCGGCAAACGCCGTGCCCGCGCTCAAGAGAACGCAGGCCGCGAGCGCGAGGCTGACAAATAGACGGTTCTTCTGAAACATGACTCTCCTCCAAATATTGAACCCGCAGTTGGGCTGAGATGGACATACTCTTAGCCGGATCGGCCACATTTGCAAAGCTGCACAACGTTCAGACGCCGTTGACGCCCAAACATTCAAACACGGAATGGCGCGTCGGACACGACTGTTTTTTGAGTGGTCGTAGTTCAACTTCATCCGGGAGGTCGCGAGATGTTCTTCGACCCGCTGTATCTGGTCATCATCGGTGTGGGCTTCGTCCTGAGCCTGGGGGCCCAGGCCTGGGTCAAGCACCGCGTCAACAAGTGGATCGACGTGCCCGTTAGCCGGGGCATGACCGGGCGCGACGTCGCCCAGGCGATCCTCAACGCCGAGGGCATCGCCAACGTGCGCATCGAACAGGTGCCCGGCTTTCTGTCCGACCACTACGATCCGAGCTCGCGCACGCTCCGGCTCAGCCCGGACATCTATTCGGGCCGCTCGGTCACCGCCGCGGGCATCGCCGCCCACGAGGTCGGCCACGCCATCCAGGACAAGCAGGGCTACTGGGCCATGGGCATCCGCCAGAAGATGGTGCCGGTGGCCAGCATCGGCACCAACCTGGGGGTGTGGATCATGGTCATCGGCCTGATCATCGGGATGACCGGGCTGGCCAAGCTGGGAGTGATCCTCTTTGCCGGCTTCGTCGCCTTTACGCTGATCACCCTGCCGGTGGAGTTCGACGCCTCTGCGCGTGCCAAGCGCGCCCTGGCCAACTACAACATCCTGAGCGCGCGCGAGCTCGGCGGGGTCAGCGAGGTGCTCACCGCCGCCGCGGCCACCTACGTGGCGGCCGCGGTCACCGCCATCTTGCAGCTCTTGTACTGGCTGTTTCGCCTGGGCCTGCTGGGCGGACGGCGCGACTGATGTCTCGAAGGTGGCACTCGGCAAAGGCCTCGTGCCAACCCTCAGCTACACAAGCCAAGCGGGACTGCGCTTGGCGCGCTTCGCCGATGCCTACGCTTGATCCAAACCATCGTTTGCGTACGCGCGCTTGTCTACACGCCATCTCGCTCCTAGTGTTTCGTCGCAACCAATGACCGACATAAACCGGAGACCACCATGGCAAACGACACATTCGACATCGGCGGGGACATGACCGTGCATCGGCTCGGCTTCGGGGCGATGCGCATTACCGGCGAGGGCATCTGGGGCTGGCCGGAGGACCGCGAGGAGGCCAAACGGGTGCTTCGCCGCGTCGTCGAGCTGGGCATCGACTTCATCGACACCGCCGACTCCTACGGCCCGGAGGTCAGCGAATACCTTATCTGCGAGGCCCTCAAGCCCTACGAGGGCGTCCACATCGCCACCAAGGGTGGGCTGACGCGAAGCGGGCCGCGCGAGTGGCCCCGCGACGGGCGCCCCGCCCACCTGGCCCGGGCGATCAACAACTCGCTCCGCCGCCTGGAGGTCGACTGCATCGACCTGTACCAACTGCACGCCCCCGACCCCAACGTGGCCCTCAAGAAGTCGCTTCGCCCCCTCAAAGAGGCCCAGGACGCCGGTAAGATCCGCCATATCGGGGTGTCCAACGTCTCGGTCGACCAGATCGAGGAGGCGCGCGAATACGTCGAGGTGGCCACGGTCCAAAACCGCTACAACCTGGGCGACCGCGAAAATGACGACGTCGTCGACTACTGCACCGAAAACGGCATCGGCTTCATCCCGTGGTACCCGCTCAATACCGGCGAGTTGGCCGACGACGAGCGCCTGCAGGACATCGCCGACAAGTACGACGCCACGCCCAGCCAGGTCGCCCTGGCCTGGCTGTTGGAGCGCTCGCCGGTGATGCTCCCCATCCCGGGCACCTCGTCGGTCGAACACCTCGAGGAGAACGCCGCCGCGCGTGACATCGAGCTGAGCGACGACGATTACCAGACGCTGTGCGCGATGCAGCAGTAGGCGCGGGAGTTTGCGCCTCTTCGACCCTCTCGCCCCCCCCCGAGCGCGTCGCCGCATCGGGCATTGAATCTGTGGCGCATCCGATGTAGCAACAGATTCGAACGAGATTTTCGGGAGGGTCACAAATGCGGCGAGTATATGTGTTCCTGATGATGTGGAGCCTGGTGGGGGTGGCCGCCTGCAGTTCCGATGCGCAGGATGGTGCGGGCGCGACGGCCGAGTGCCCGGATGCGACCTCGGTCGAAGACACCGCCGCCGACGCCGGCGTGCTCGACGCGGACGCCGTCACGGACGCGGCTGACGCCACCGATGCGACCGACACCGCCGACGTCGCCCCCGCCGCCATCACCGCGCCGCAGATCGCCATACCGCGCGACCATCTGGTCTGGCCGCTGTCGGGAACCGACCGCCCGGCCGGGCGCATGTCGAGCACCTTCGGGCCGCGGCTCAAGGCATCTGACGGCGACCGCTACGACTTCCACCGGGGCATCGACCTGCCCACGCCCGTGGGAACGCCCATTCACGCGGTCCAAGACGGCACCGTGCGCCTGGCCGGCCACGACCCCAAATACGACGACCCCGTCATCCAGATCGAACACCACACCGCCGCCAACGAGGTGTATTATAGCAACTACCTGCACGTGGCCACGTGGGACGTCACCCCCGGCCAGCAGGTCTCCCAGGGCGAGGTCATCGGCACCACGGGCACCAGCGCCAGCGGATTTGCGCACTTGCACTTCGAGATTCGCGAGGGCGACGTCTTCCACCAGAACTGCGTCCACCCGCTGCTGTACCTGCCCTACCCCAACCACCAGCTTCCCCAGATCGACATCCAGCGCGTCCAGGCGGTCGCCGCCGGCACCGTCCAGGTCGCCTTCAGCGTCGAGCTTCCCACCGACGAGCTCGACCTCAACCGCGTGATGGTCGGCGCGATCGACCCCACCACCGGCGAACTCGTCGGCGCCGACCAATTCAACATGACCCGAGCCAATCACCTCTACGAGGACCGGGCCGTGCTCGACCAGCCGGACTTTCGCCCCGGGTTGTATATCGACCCGGCCAGCTTCGGCACCACCGACCAGCGCTACCACATCGGGTTTACCTTCGACGCGCTGCCCGGCAGCGCCCAGGACCGCATCGTCATCGCCGCCGAGGACGTCTTCGGCAACCGCACCACCCGGGTCGTCGAGCCACATTGACCCCCAGCCCCGGCAAAAAAAAACGGCGGGGCATCACGCCCCGCCGTCTACTCGATCACTCGATCACTCGATCACGGCGCCTGACACGCCCGAAGCTGCACGTAGGGCATGGACACGTCCACCGAGGGCGGACCGGTGCTATTGGAGGGAAACGGTGGGATGTCGACCAGGTGGCGGTGTGCACCGGCTGTTTGGGTGAAGTTACCGTGGTTGCCGTACGTTCCGTTGTCGCCGCCGAAGCTCGGCCCGACGCCGCCGCTGACGTTGTAGTCGTCCTGGTAGGTGGGGATGCCGTGCGAATGCGCACCGTCGGTCGTGGTCCACGTCGCCGGCGGGTCGATGGTGTGGGTGTGCGCGGGCACCTGGGTGATCACGCGCTTGCCCTGGTCGGTCAGCGCCATGTCCACGGTGGCCTCGGCCGTGCCGCCCGAGGGCATTCCCACGGCCACGCGACCGCGCAGCTTGGTGTACTCGCTCCAGCCGGGCGGGCAGTTGCCCGGGAAGAAGGCGATCATGCCCGAGGGCACCGACGGGATCGCCTGCGGGGCGATCATGAAGCGCAGCACGCTGTTGGTGGTGAGCGTGTCGGTGGCCGCGGCGACGTCTTTGTTGTCGAAGAAGGTGCCCTTATCCAGGAACACCTTGGAGTCGTCGGTCGACGGCACCGTGATGGTGTCGTTGATGGTGATCGACTCCACGCTCAGGTTGCGGTCGCAGCTTCCGGACATGCCATCGTTGATGAAGCCCACGCCGATCTCGCCGGCGTAGGTGGCGTTGATCGGAAAGTCGAAGTTCGAATACGAGGAGTTGGGAATCGCGATGACGTTGACCAACTCGCGGTTGATGTACAGCGCCAGTTGCGGCTTGGTCGCCGAGGTGCCGCAGGTGCCCTTGGCGCTGACGGTGATCTTGGTGATCTGGGCGTTGGCCGGCCCGCCGGGGATCCACGGGGTGGGCGCGTCATCGCAAACCAACTGGCCGTTGGCGTCGATGCCGATGGCCATCTGGCCGGCCGCGCACGACTGCGCGGAGGTGGCAAAATCGGTGCCGTCGTAGGTGGTGTCGGCGTCGGGCTGGCACAGCAGCGCGCCGCTGGCGTCCAGGCCCACGGCGACCTGACCGTTGGCGCAGGCCTGATCGGACAGGGCGAAGTCGGTGCCGTCGTAGGTGTCGTTGGCGTCGTCGGCGCAGACCAATTGGCCGGCGGCGTCGATGCCCGTGGCCACCTGGCCGCCGTTGCACATCTGGTCGGAGGTGGCGAAGTTCGACCCGTCGTAGCTGGCGGCGGTGGCGCACACCCAGTCGGTGCCGTCGAATTGGGCGACCTGGCCGGCCTGGCAGCTCATGCCGCCGAGCACGTCGTCGTCGCCGTCGGCGATATCCGACGGAACGCCGCTGATCTTGGTCCAGGCCACCGACGAGATCGTGGCGTCGGTGACCGCCCCCGGCGCCAGGCTCGACGAGGTCACCGAGCCGTCGGCGACCGAGTCCGCCCGCCCGGCGACCAGCGCATAGGGCACCGAGGTGATCTGCAGGCGCGGGCTCATCTCGTCACCGCCGTCGACCGACAGGCCCAGCCAGGCCTCGTCGCCCTGCAGCTTGCTCTTGTCCAGCGGGTTGGACTCGCTGCCCAACACCACCGAGTAAAACCCGCTGTCGCCCAGGTCGACGTCGACCTCCCCTTCCCACAGCGTGGCACCGGAGCTGGCCGCGTCGTACAGCGTAAAATGCAGGGTGTGCGAGCCGGTCAGCGGCTTGCCGCCGTCGTCGAGCAGACGTCCCTGCTGGGTGATATTGGCCGGCACGGCCATGGCCACCGAGCTGGTGCCCACAACAACCGCCAACGCGAACAAACACGACGTCAGGACGCGCCGCGATACGAGTCTAGGTACAAACATGGATCTTCCTCCAAAAGATTATTTCGACGAGGGGAGCACAACGCGCGTGGCGCCCGGCTGCCAGACGACGCCGCCACCATGGGCTTCCATGCCGGAGGCGTTGTCGGGCCCAAAACAATGCAGGGCGGTCACCCCGCCACCGCTGGTCTCGCCGCCCGAGGCGCAGCCCTGGAAGACGGCCTTCGACGGCAGGTTCTGCCCGGTGCCGGCGTCGCTGGTGGCGTCGCCGTCGGCGTCGGTGCCCGCGTCTTTGCGCGTGCCCACGCGAACGACATGGCCGCCGCTGTTTTCGGTGCACCCGGCCGCGCCCAACAGCGTGACGACGGCAAGCATGGCCAGCCAACGAGGCCGTCTGCTCGGCCGAAGTGGTCCGGTTCGAGTTGCATACTGCAAGACATTCCTCCTTGAGACGGGGACAAACTGATGCGTTGAGGACAGCCGACTCGCCATCCTACCCCGCGATCTGGCCGGGCACATCGAGCGCTCAACCAATGAGGGTTTCAAGTAGCTATGCGTGCTAGCCTAAACGGACATCAAGACTGACACAACACTCCGTCGTCGATTTTTCAATGGGCACGCCCCTTTATCGGCGTATAGCGGCGCCAGCCCATGGTGGGCCCTCTTGACAGCCGGCCGGCGCGTGCGTACTCATTTCGACAAGCGTCTAATTAGACGTTTGGCTAAACTTCTATGTCGAGGTACGCGATGCCACTCATGTTTGTGGTCCTACTGGTAGGCCTGTTGGCCAGCGGTTGTGGAAAGGAGACGACCCCGGACAAGGTGCCCGCCGAGAAGCCCAAGGCGGCCGCCTCGCCGCGAAGCGAGGAGGTCTCGTTCGACAGCCACGGGCTGACGATGAAGGGCACGCTGCAGCTTCCCGCCGAAGCGAGCGCGCAGAACCCGGCTCCGGCGGTGGTGCTGGTGCACGGAAGCGGGCCCAATAGCCGCGACGAGGTCCTGCGCGGCCAGTTGGCCATGGGCTTTCCGCCGCGCCCGGTGTTCGCGCAACTGGCCGACGCGCTGCAAAAGCGCGGCATCGCGGTGCTTCGCTACGACAAGCGCACCTGCGGGCCGTTCAACGGCTGCGCCCAAAATGGCTACCCCAAGCCGGGCGACGACATCACGCCCAGCGACTTCGTCGACGACGCCATCGCCGCGGGCAAGTTTCTGGCCACCCGACCCGAGGTCGACGCCCACAAGATCTTCTACGTCGGCCACAGCCAGGGCGGCTCGCTGGGCCTGGAGGCGTTGGGCAAATCGGGGGACCTATTCGCCGGGGCGGTGCTGGTAGCGGCCAACCGGCGGCCCATCTCCGAGATCATGCGCGCCCAGGCCCAAAGGCTTCGCGAGGTGCTCGCCGCGCAGGGGGTGCCCCAGGCGCAGATCGACTCCCAGATCGGCCCCATCGAGCAGATCGCCGACCAGATCGACCAGGTACGCCAGGGCACCTACGACGGCCCGGACAGCTTCGGCGGCGCACCGCTGGCGTTCTGGGAAGAGCAGATCGCCATCGAGAAGCGCGTGCCCGAGCGCATCGCCGCGCTGGACAAGCCCGTCGAGGTGCTCATCGGCGGCTACGACTGGAACGTGCCGCCGGCCGAGGCGCCCCTGTGGCGCCAAAGCCTGGCCAAGGCGCCCCAGGGAGTCGACACCGAGGTCAAAGTGCTCGACGCCATCACCCACGCGCTCAACCGGCTGAGCCAGCCGGACTGGCAAAAGATCACCCCGGCGGACATCGGTGACACCGTCGACCCCGTGGTGGTCGACGCCATCGGCTCGTTCGTACTGCGCTGAGCGCCGAGTTCACGGCACCGGCAGGAACATCTCGTTGCACCCGATGCGCAGGCCGGTGCTCCCGATGGTGCCCGGCGTCTCGAGGAACTGGAGCCTGCGGGCGACGTCCACATTGGGGCAGTCGTCGGTGAAGTTCGACCCGCCGCTGTTGCCCTTGATGGGCGTCATCGAGATATTGCCGCGGACGATGGCGCGCGTGCCGTTGTACGCGGACAGCGAGTACGGCGCACAGCGCAGGCCCACCGCGTCGATGGATGTCCCCGCCCGCCCGGTGATGCCGATAAGCATCTCACCGGCCGGGCATCTGAGGGTATCGGTGGTGCTATTGATCGATGCCCCGTAACCCAGGGCGGTGGTGTTGCCGCGCTCGCTCAGCGTGTAGGAGTCGCCGGAGACGGAGACCGTCGAGCAGATCCCCTGAACCCACCCAATCCACGGCATATAGCGTCCGTTGTGGCGCACCTTCAGGCCGGTGAGCACCTCTCCGCCCTGGCACGCGGCGGTGCCCTGCACCCATCTGGATTCGTGAGAGCCGTGCCAGGCGTTCCAGTGGGCGTTGAGGAAGGTGGTGGGCATCTGCAGCGGACAGGTGGCCGCGTCGCCGCTGAGCGACACGCCGATGCACGAGCCCGAGTGGCATATCGAGGTCGACGTCTCGCAGGTCACCGACGCGGCGTTGCAGGCGTCGCCGTCGGCGATCGGTTGGGCCTGGCAGGTGGGCACGCCGTTTTGAACCACGCACACCCCGTTGGCGCAGGGGCCGTTTTCGGCCGAGCAGTCCACGCCGGTACACCGCGAAATACATGCCCCCGACACGCACATCTGAGAGCTGCTGCAGGCGTTGGCGCAAGTGCCGCAGTTGGCGTTGTCGCTGCTGGTGTCCACGCATTGGGCGACGCCCACGCAGTAGGTCTTGGTGCCCGGGCATTCCACCATACAGTGGGCGTCGCAGCCGTCGCCGTCGACGGTGTTGCCGTCGTCGCATTGCTCGGCGCCGGCGTTGTTGACGATACCGTCGCCGCACACCTCGTTGTGGCAGGTAGCGTCGCAGCCGTCGCCGTCGACGGTGTTGCCGTCGTCGCACTCTTCGCCGGCGGTGGCGTTTTTCACGCCGTCGCCGCACACAACCTGGGTGCAGTCGGCATCACAGGTGGCCGACTCGCCGCCGCCGTCGCACTCCTCGCCGGCGGTGGTGTTGGTGGTGCCGTCGCCGCATACTACGAAAGTGCAGTCGGCATCACAGGTGGCCGACTCGCCGCCGTCGTCGCACTCCTCGGAGCCCACGACCAGCCCGTCGCCGCAGCCCGGTGTACATTGGCTGGGCTCGTCGGTCGTGCAGTTCCAGCCGGTCTCGGTGTGGCAATTGCCGTCGCAGCCGTCGCCGGGGTCGGTGTTGCCGTCGTCGCACTGCTCGGCGCCGGCGATCAGAGTATCGCCACAGGTGGTCGCGCAGGCGTTGGGGATGTCCTCGGTGCAGGTATAGCCGTGCTCGACGGCGCTGCAGTCGGCCGCGCAGCCGTCACCGTCGGTGTTGTTGCCGTCGTCGCAGGCCTCGCCGGTGTCGCGCACCCCGTCGCCGCAACTCGCCGGCACGCAGCTCGTGCGGCAGGCATCGGGGACGTCGTCGGCGTTGGCGGTACCGTCGTCGCATTGCTCGGTGCCATTGACCGCGCCGTCTCCACAGGCGGCCGCGGCGCAAATCCCGCCGGAGCAGACGCCCTCGGTACAATCGGAGGCCTGCGCGCAGCCACTTCCGGGCGCACACGCCGCGCAATCGCCACCGCCGCAGTCGACATCGGTCTCGTCGCCATTCTTCACGCCGTCGTCGCAGGTGGGGGCTGGCGTGGTATCCGGGCTGACATCCGCGCCCGTGTCCGTCGTCGCGTCCGCGCCAGCGCCGGCGTCGGTCGTGGCGTCCGCGCCCGTGTCCCGCGAATAGTGCGGGCCGTTGGTCGCCCTCGATTCCGTACACGCGCCCAACAGGCTCCCAATGAACAAAACAATTAGCACCAGACAGGGCGTCTTGCGCTCGGCGTGAAACAGCATTTCCAATACTCCAGTTCGTCGGTCTTGAAAAAGTACGTCCAACAACGCCGTCACGCTACCACCAAAACGCGCCGTTCACGACTATGACTACGATTACGACCACGACCGGGTCACGGTGTGTCGGATCGGCGCCCGCGTTGGGGTTGTCCCACGGGACGCAAAGATCGCCGGCTGTAAAAACTCGCTCGCGTTGACAAGCCGGCGACCGGAGATTACATATAATTAGACATATGACTAATTAGACATTTACCTAAACCTCTATATCGCCATGGAAGACGCCACCACTCGATTCAAGGCCCTGGCCGACCCCACACGCCGCCAGATCTTGCACATCCTGCAAGAGGGCGACTGCACGGCCGGCGAGATCGCCGAGCACTTCGACATCTCCAAGCCGAGCATCTCGCACCACCTCAAGCTGTTGAAGCAGGCCGGCCTGGTGTCGTCGAGGCGCGATGGCCAGCACCTGGTGTACACCATCGAGACGACGGTGCTCCAGGACTTGATGTGCTGGTTTATGGACTTTCTACCGGAGGGCGACCCCCTCGAGGAGTTGGACCATGAAGACGTCTGAGAAGCCATCGATCGGCGAGCAACTGCGCCAGGACTGGCCGCTGTACGCGCTGTGGTTGGTCGTGGTCGTGCTCACCGCCGCGCTGTACTCGCGCATCCCCGACCGGGTGCCCATCCACTGGAATTGGCGCGGCCAGCCCGACGGGTGGGCGCCCAAGCAATTCGCGGTGCTGATCATGCCGGTGGGCGCGGTGCTCACCCACCTGCTCACGGTGGTGTTGGCCTCGATCGACCCGCGCAACAAGCGCAACGGCCAGCCCAAGGGCGCCCTGCGCCTGGTGCGCCTGGCCACGCCGGTGATGCTGCTGGGCATGCATGTGACCATGATGGCGGTGTGGCTGGGCAAACCGGTCAACCTGGTGGCGATCATGTACGCCGCCGTGGGCGTGCTCTTCGCCGCCCTGGGCAACGTCATGGGCCGGCTTCGGCCCAACTACTTCATCGGCATTCGTCTGCCGTGGACCTTGGAGAACGACGCGGTCTGGAAGAAGACCCACCGCTTCGCCGGCCGGCTGTGGTTCATGGGCGGCTGCGCGCTGGTGCTCACCCCGATCCTTCCCCCCTTCGCCCAGTTCGTCTACTTCATCGGCATCCTCGCCGTGCTGACCATCGCCCCGGCGATTTTCGCGTATCGGGAGTATCAGCGCGTCGCCTGAGTGTGGGCGGTCACTCGTCGAGCAGATCGGGCTCGTCGGCGCGTTGGCGCTCCTCGGCGATCTGGTCGTCGATCTCGGACTCCGCCTCCAGGTTGACCACCGAGGCGGGGGCGGGTTCGATGGGCTGGGGCTTGGGGGCGGGCTGGGCCGGCTGAGAGGTGTCCATGGGATTGACGTTGATGCGGTAGATGGGCTCGGGCATCTGCACGCCGGCGGTATCCAGGGCCGTTTTGACCATGTAGATCGCCTCGCTCTGGACGTTTAGATAGTCGTAGTGTTGCTGGTCGACCCAGCCATAAAAGGTGACCCGGACGTTGGAGTCACCCAGTTGCTCGACGCGGGCGAACGGCGGCGGCTCGTCGAGCACGCCCTCCATGCCGCACAGCGCCTCGATGCCGATGCGGCGCACCGCCACCAGATCTTCGCCGGTGTCCACGCCGGCGGTGATCGCAAAACGGCGGCGCGGGTTGCTCGAGTAGTTGTAGATGACGCTCTTGAACACCACCGAGTTGGGCACGCGCACGTGGTTGCCATCCAGGGTCATGAGCACGGTGTCGCGGGTGGTCAGGCGCACGACCTTGCCCTCGAAGTCGTCGATGCGCACGAAGTCGTTCTGGCGAAACGGGCGCCGCATGCTCAACACGATGCTCGACAGGTAGTTCTCGCCGATGTCCCGGAAGGCAAAACCCAACGCGATGCCCGCCACCCCGGCGGTGCCCAGCACCGCGCCCACCAGCGAGGTCACGTCGAAGATCTCGAGCACGGCGACCACGCCCACCAGCATGATGAAGCTGCCCACCACCTGGCGCACGATATTCTGGACGAGCGGGCGCTCTCGCAGCCGCCCGTACAGAAAGTCGGCGCGGGTGAGCAGGCGCGCCAACAGCCAGAATAAGCCCAGGATGAGCAGCGCCACGACCATCAGCGGGATGTAGACCAACGCCCCGCTGGCCAGCGCGTCGAGCTTGTCGACCGTCGGCTGGATGCGCTGGGAGAAATCGCGCGTCTCCTGCAACTCGTTGTCGACGTAGAGCACGCCCTCCAGAGAGGAGGCCAGTTCGCCGGCCTTTTTGATGGCCTCCGGGCTGGAGACCTGCCCGCTCAGGTGGACCACGCCGGAGGCGACGTCGACGCGCACGTCGCGCAGGGCGTCGACGTGGCCAAAGATCGTGCTCAGGCGCTGTTGGATGGCCTCGTCCTGGGCGCTGGGCCCGGTGGGCGCCTCGGCGGGTGCGCCGGGCTTTTCGGCCACCACGAGCTTGTTGTTGACGAACAGCACCCCGGCGATGCGCCCGGCGATGGCCGCGGCGTTGTCGCGCGCGCTGGGCCGGGCGACCTGGCCCTGCACGGTGACCACCCCGCTGCGCACGCGCACGTTCACCTTGGCCAGGGCATCGATCTGCGAGTAGGCCTCGCGCAAGGCCCGCGCGATGCGCTCGTCGACGGCGGCGTTGATCTGTGCGGGCGCCACCGGCCCGCCAGTGGTGGGCACCGCCGGGCGTTGGGCCTCGACCGGACGCGGTGTCTGCGCCGACGGGGCCGGCCTGGCGGGTTTGGCGGGCATCCCCGGCAGTTGCTGGGCGTACAGCGATGGCGCGCACCCGACCAACCCCAGCAGCACCACCGCCAGCCGGATCCCGCGGGTGATGTGGCAAGCGTGAAACATGGACGAGGTGGGCGTAGGAGTTGCATCCAGGGCCACAGGGCTCGTGCCAATGTGCACACGAGACGAGCGTCGACCACCGCACCGCCAAAGTGATCCCACGAATAACTTGCACCATGGCCCAAGGTGGTCCAGCCTAGGGCGGGTTGAAGATGCCGGGTTGGTACCCACATTTAGCCGAGATGGTAATTTGCTTCTCGCGCGCGATCGCCACCGAATCGCGCCGGGCTTTGGGCAGTTGGGAGTGAAGTATGGGATATAATGCGCAGTTGGTCGTCCGATCCCGCGACCCCGAGGGCACGGCAATCATCGAGAAGGTCAAGGAATTGGCCGACGAGCAGGGAAAGACCTACTCGGAAATGGCGCTCGAGCTGCTCGAGCGGTCCCTCGACGGGGCTCCCCAGACCACGGCAAGCGCGCCGTCGGCGGCTCCGCCGAAGGCCGATGAGCCCGTGAGCGCCCAAGAGCCGGCCCCGCCGCCGGCCGGCGACGAGGCCAGCGAGCCTGACGACGAGGCCAGCGAGCCCGACGACGAGGCCAGCGAGCCGGCGGTGACCACCGCTCCGCCCAGCGCCGAGGACGTCGAGGAGATCACCCGCCAGTGCATCGCCCAGCTCGCCGAGCATGGCGCCCAATCGGCCGCCCGAACCCTGGCGGCCTTCTTTTCCTCGGCCGGCCCCATCGAGGGCGGCAAGGTCAAAGGTGAGCTCAAGGAACACCTGACCAAGGCCGAATACGACGTCATCATGGGTAAGTTGCGCCAGACCAAGGAGTACCGCAACTACCGCCAGCGGGTCATCTTCGAGCGCTGAATTGGCAGGGGGTCGCGTCCCAGGAGGGTCGTGTCTAGGTTTGTGAGCGAACGCGGAGTTGTGCGCCGCGAGCGCGGCATTTTTCACAGACCAACCTCACTGACACATCCGGGAGGACCCCATGAACGTCTACGAACTGATGACCAACAACCCGCAGACCGCCTCGAAGGACAGCTCCCTCGAGGACGTCGCCAAGATCATGCGCGACTGCGACTGCGGCATGATCCCCATCGTCGAGCAAAACGGGCGCAAGCGTGTCGTGGGCACCGTGACCGACCGCGACATCACCATCCGCGCCATCGCCAAGGGCAAAAACCCGCTGGAGTTGACCGCCGGCGATGTCATGAGCACCAACCCGGTGTGCATCAGCCAGAACGCCTCCGACAGCGAAGCCGGCGAGATGATGAGCGGCCACCAGATCCGCCGGCTGCTCGTGCTCGACGACAATAACGACCTGGTCGGCGTCGTCGCCCAGGCGGACATCGCCCGCGAGGACTCCAAGCGCAGCGTGGGCAAGGTCGTCCAGAAGATCTCCAAGTCCAGCGGCCAATCCCAGCGCCCATAAAGCAAAAGACCCGCCGGCAGCCGCCGGCGGGTCTCTCGATCACTCGATCACTGGATCACTCGATCAGAACTCCTCGACGTCGAACGCCATCATGGCGTCCTTGCCCATCTGGACGAGCTTGGCATACAGGCCGGTCTCCGGCAGCACCATCGTCATGAAGTAGCGCGCCGTCTTGAGCTTGGTCTGCGCCAGGGGCGTATCGCTGTCCACCGCGTGGCGAGCGAGCTCGATCCAGATATAGCCCAGCGCACACAACGCGAACAGGTTGAGGTAGTTGGACGCCACTGCCGCGGCGGTCTCGGGATCCTGCGCCCCCTGGGTGGCCAGCATCTGGGTGGCCTGCATCAGACGGCCGGCGGCCTTCTGATACGGCTCGACCAGGTCGGCCAGCCGCTCGTCGTCACCGATGGCGCCCAGGGTCTGCTGGACGCGCTTCTGGAAGGTCATCAGCAGGCGGCCGCCCTTCATGGGAAGCTTGCGACCGACCAGGTCGAGCGCCTGCACGTGGTTGGTGCCCTCGTAGATCATCGCGATGCGCTCGTCGCGCATATACTGCTCGATGTCCCAGTCGGCGGTGTAGCCCGAGCCGCCGCACACCTGCATGGCGTCCGAGATATTCTGGAAGCCGCGCTCGGAGCCGTAGCTCTTCATGATCGGCGTCATCAGCGCCACCAGGTCGTCGGCCTCCTGGCGCACGTCCTCGTCGGGATGGTGGTGGGAGATGTCGTGCTCGATGCCGATCCACACGCCCAGGGCGCGAAGCGCCTCGGTGGTGGACTTGATGTTGAGCAGCATGCGGCGCACGTCCGGGTGCACCATGATGTTGTCGGCCTTGGCGGTCTCGTCGCGCTTGGCCTTGTCCAGCGAGCGGCCCTGACGGCGCTCTTTGGCAAAGGCCAGCGCCGTCTGGTAGGCGATCTCGCCCAGGGCCACGCCCTCCATGCCCACGTGCAGACGGGCCAGGTTCATCATCGTGAACATCGAGCGCATGCCCTTGTTGGGCTCGCCGACGAGATAGCCCTCGGCGCCCTCCAGGCTCATCACGCACGTCGGCGAGGCGTGGATGCCCATCTTCTCCTCGAGGCCCGAGCAGAACACCGGGTTGCGCGTGCCGTCGTCGAGCACCTTGGGCACGATGAACGTGCTGATGCCGCGGGTGCCCTCGGGGGCGTCGGGCAGGCGGGCGAGCACCAGGTGGATGATATTGTCGGTGAGATCGTGGTCGCCGAAGGTGATCCAGATCTTGGTGCCGGTCAGCTTGTAGCTGCCGTCGTCCTGGGGCTCGGCCTTGGTGGTGATCAGGCCCAGATCGGTGCCGCACTGCGGCTCGGTCAAACACATCGTGCCCGACCACTCGCCGGGGACGAGCCTGGGCAGGTATTTGTCCTTTTGCTCCTTGGAGCCGTGGGCGGTGAGCGCGCCGATGAGCCCGTTGGTCAGCCCCGGGGCCATCGAAAAGCTCTTGTTGCAGGCGGTGATGATCTCGGCGGACAAGATGCCCACGGCCTCGGGCGCCCCGCCACCGCCGTACTCCGGCGTGCCCACCAGGCCGACCACGCCGTTGTCGACCAGCGTCTGGTAGGCGTCTTTGAAGCCCTCCGGGAGGGTGACCGACCCGGTCTCGGGGTCGAATTTGAGCCCTTCCTCGTCGCCCTTGCGGTTGAGCGGCAAAAGCTTGTCGACGCCGATGCTGGCGACGGTCTCCAAAATGGCCATGGTGGTGGCCAGGTCATACATCTCGAAGGCCTCGAACTCGCCGAGTTTTTCTTCGAAGCCCAACGCCTCGAGCACGAAGCGCATGTCTTTGAGTGCCGGAGTATATCGTTCCATGGGGTACCTCGCTTAGGAAAACGAATGAACGCTCATTCAGTCGCGCTTATTTTCCTATAAAAAGCCCCCGTTTGTCACGCAAAATTCCCCTGGTCTTTGCAGATTAGGTGTATCCTATGGCTACAGGCGGCCGATCTCGAGGACAGCCACGACGATTTTTCGGCTTCTGTGGGCCCGCAGGCTACGTAAAGCGACGAATCTCCCGCAGCACATGGCAACAAATGAGCTCATGTCTGCGGGAGACGCGCGTCATCGGGCGACCGAGACGTAGTCGATACGCAGCAGGATGTCGTCGACCTTGTTCAAGACCACCCCGTCGCCGGTGGGCTGGCCGCCAGACGACTGCGCCAGGCTGGTCGCCGGGATAAACAGCGAGTACTGGCCGAACAGCCCCCGGGCGGCCAGCTCGGTGCTGGACCCGTCGGTGTACGAGGCGCTGGCGAAGTCCTGCGGCGAGATATTGGCCCGCGCCTGGATGCGCGCCTTGGAAAAGCCGTCGACCTCGGACTGGCCGGTCACCCCGCTGATGCCCTCGCCGACGCCGGGCTCGCGGAACAGGTTTCTGGACGGGCGCACGCAGGCGACCTGGAAGTCGCCCTGGGTGCCGTCACAATAGTTGCTGTAGAAAGTGTTGCGCTTGCGGATCTCCAGGTTGACGGCCGGGTTGATCCCGCGCAGCACCTCGCCATCGGGGCCCTCGAAGGTCACGTTGACCGACCACAGCCGCTCGGCGCAGGAGTTGTCGCTGACGATGGGGATGCCCTGGAACTCGCCGCGGTCGAGCACGCTCAGAGGCGCGATCTCGAAGGGGATGCGCCGGCCGACGAAGACGCCGTCTTTGTAGACCTCGTATTTGGGGTCGACGAGCATCTTGCGGAAGCGCTCGGTGGGCGTCAGCGTCTGCCAGCCGGCGGGCGCGTCGCTGCGGTCGCCGAGCTGCAGCAGGTGGTCTTTGAGGCTGACGATCTGGGTGAGATCCGAGGGCCGGGCGCCCTGCACACTGTTGGTGTTGGCGACCTGGCGAAGCTCGGTCAACACCTGCTCGAGCTCGACGGGCGTCTGCGCCTGGAGCACGTCCGAGCGGTAGCTCGACGACATCTGGTACTCGTACTCCACGGCGCGCACCGCCAGGTAGGCCGCCCGGCGCGCCAGGCGCAGCTTGCGCCCGTAGGTGGTCAACTCCTCGTTGTACCACGGGCTCTGGGCGGGGGTGAGCACGGCCGAGTCCTCGGCGCTCTGCACGTCGCCCAGCGCCGCTTGGTACTGCGCGGTGAGGCTGTCGATGGTCTGCTGGGTGTCCAGGTAGGCGCCGGTCAGCTCCTGCTTGGCGCGCTTGATGTCCAGGTAGGCCGAGCGCACGCCCACCAACTCGAGCTCGGCTTCCTTGAAGCAGCGCGCCTCGTCGGTGGCCTGCTCGATGGCCATGGTCGTGGCCTCGTGGGCGCGCTCGGCGCGGTCCATGTCGTTCGCCAGCGACTGGCTGACGGTGTCGGCGACCGCGCCGACGGCGTAGGCCCCGCAGGCGCCGCCGGCCAGACCATACCCCCACGGCTTCTCGGCGCCGGACAGCGTCCCCAGACAGTCGCCGGCCGACGAGGCCCACGTCGACACGATGTCTGCAGCGAGCTTGGCGTCGCCCAACTTGTTCATCTCGTCGTTGAACTTCTGCTCGGCCTGCTGCAGTTGGGCGTCTCCCTGTTGCTGCAGGAAGCACGATTGCATGGCGATGCGGTACGAGTGGTTGCTCTGCTGGAGCTCGTCGCGGGCCAGCTCGATGTCGGTCACCAGCGTGCGCGTCGAGTACACCTGCGCGCCCACCGAGCCGGTGTAACACGACTGCGGCGCCTGCGCCCACGCCGCCATGGGCGCGGGGTCATGATCGGGAACGTAGTTGCGACATTTGGAGGCCACCTGGGCCGAGATGACCGAATTACCGGCCTGTTTGCGCAGGTCCGCCAGGGCGGCATCGGACAGGGAGACGCGCAGCGTGGGGCCGGCAAATCCCAGGCTGGTGTCGGGTTCACACACCGCATCCCAGCTCCCGTCGGGCTGTTTCTCGACACGCGGCAAGATCCCGGGGAAGTTGGGCACGTCCGTATTGATGCAGGGGTTTTTCAGGTTCGGCGCGTCGGGGTCGAACAGCAGCGGCACCGCCTGGCCGTCTCGAGTTGGCGCGCAGATCGACCCTACGGGCAGCTGAACGCATGCGGCCACCTCCAGCTTCATCATCACCTGCCTCACGGCGGCAAACGACGTCCATTTCTCGAGCATCCCCTTTTGCAGCGCCTTGAGCACGGGGCTATCGAACTGCCAGCCGGGCACGTAGGCGAAATAGCGGAAGCCGTGGCCCCAGTGGTTGACCGTCAGACGAACCGGGCGCTTACCGGCCCCCGTGGGCTGGTCGGCGCTCAGCGCCTGGGTGCACAGGTTGTACTCGATGCCCGCCTGGCGGCGTTTGTCTTCGGTGGGCCCGCCGGACACGCCGTCGGGGGAGCATTCCGGGCGCTCGCTGCGGTACCAGCAGGTCGACGCGTCGAAGGTGTCCGGGTCGATCCGGTCATAGACCCCATCGGCGCTGGCCCCGCCGAAGGCCTCGCTGCCGCACATGTCGATCATCTGCAGGCCGAAGTCGGTCTTGACGTTGTCGACGCGCGTCGCCTTGGCGGTCTCGTCGGCCTGCTGGTTGAGCAGGCGCGACTGCTCGTCGAGGTAGGCCTGCTTGGCGGTGGCGTAGGCATCGGAGGCGTCGCGCACCAGCGAGGCCGCCCAGGCCTGCGAGTCGTTGGTCGGGCCGAGCAAGAATTCGGAGACCGCCCCGAAGCGGCTCACCGCGTCGTTGTGGATCTCGCGGAAGTACAGCGGCAGGTCGACGTCCTCGATGCCCAGCGGGTTGCGCCCGTTGAGCATGCCGTCGACGCGGTTGCTCAGCTTGATCCAGCCGCCCATCAGGCGGCGCTCCACCGAGCGGAACCGCCCCTCCCAGCCGCCGTAGGTGCCGTCGACGTCCCGACTGCGCCGGTCCAGCGCCTGAATGAGGGCGTCGGCGACCTGGTAGGTCTGCAGCAGCTCGCTCAGCGAATCGGGCTCGGCGGTCGCCCCCTGCAGGGCGTATTGTTCGGCGATGGCGTTCCCCAACTGGACCTGGGCGTCGAGCAACTCGGCCATCGACACCACCAGCCCGCCGCTCTGGCGGTTGTAGGGCTTGTCGGTGAAGTTGCCGCCGTCGATGGACTGGCGATAGTCGGGGTTGCGCAGCGCCTTGGGGCTCAGGCTGAGCAGCGCCGTGGCCACCCGCGGGTGCAACAAAAAGCGCCAGGCGCGCAGCGACTGGTGCAGGCGGGTCTCCAACTGATCGACGGTGCTGTTCTGGGTGTCCAGGTGGGCAAACGTGGTCGAATGGGTGGCCTCGCTGGCGATGAGCGCGTGGGCGTCGGTCCACTTCTGCAACAGCCGCATCGCCACCAGGTCGGCCGTGGTCACGTGGGTGCCCTGAGATTGGCGCCAATAGCGCAGCGCGATCGTGGAGTTACCCACCCCGCTGACCAATTGCACGGGGTTGAAGCAGCCGTGGTCGTCGTACCAGCCCATGGAGCGCAGCTTGTCGGCGTCGGTGGTGCCGCTGGGCGCGGGAAGCGGCGTCTCCATCGCTTGCGAGTCGGCCACGCAGTCGTCGACCAGGGTGTCGGCGGGCAGATCGGTCTGATCCATGCCGTAGCCGAAGGTGCGCCCGGTGTTGCCGCAGGCCAGGTCGCCGGAGGCCGCCGACTGGCTGCTCGTCGACAGCTGCTGCAGGTCCACCGTCCCGCTGCCGCCCGGGTCGCTGCTCTCGCAGGCGATGCCCTCGGCGCAGCGCGACGGGATCGGCGGAGGCACGCACACCTTGGTGAAGCGCACGTTGGGCACCCGGGCCTCGGTCTTGTTATGATAGTTGGCCGACTCGGGGTAGATGTCCACCGTGAACATATTGATCCCATTGGGGTTGTTGATGGAGCTGGGATACAGGTTGCGCTCGTCGGGCGTGAGCAGGTTGGTCACGTCGACGATCTGGCAGTCGAGGCGATCGGCGGCCGTCTGGCAGAAGTCGAAGTCGTGGTTGGGCACGTCGAACGTGAAGTTATATCCGAAGTTGCTGTTGTGCATCGCGATGGTGTCCGGCGCGTCGGTCAGGTCGATGTCGCACGGAAGCGCGTCCTTGACGACGGTGCCGTCGGGCATCGTGATCGGCGGCGCGTACATATCGGTGCCGAAATTGCCCACAGTGGGGTCGTAAAACGGGCTGGCCAGGCTGACCGACGCCCCATACAGCACGGTGTTCTGGGGGGAGATTCCCCCGAAGATCTCGGAGATATACGAGTTAGTGGAGGCGGCAATGTCCGCCAGCGTCGCCGTCTGGCCGGTGATGGGCTGCCAGATCAGAGTGGTGTTGAAGACCTCCTCTGCATCGGTGTTCCCCGATCCCCAAGGTACGCCGTGGGCGATGACATCGGCATAAACCGACCTGTAGAACGCCCGGTAGTACTGGGCGCGGTCGTCATCGCTGACAAAGGGCACGAACGGCTGAGCGCATACGTTGAGGCTTCCCCCGGACAGCGTGCGATCGGCGACCTTGCGAATGGTCTGCCACTTGGTTCGCAGGTATGGGTAGGTCGCCGCGATGGTGGCAAACCCGGTCTCGGCGTTAAACGGCGTGTCCGCCTCCTGGGCAGTGTCGTAGGCCAGTTGGGCGTCTTGCTGAGCGTCGGGCGCGGTGTCCCCGCTGGGAAGATCACCGGTGCGCGACAAGGTGATCTTCCAGCGCGCGGTGGGCAGCCCGTCGGTGTCGCTCACCCCCTGGTAGACGAGGTCGAAGCCCACGCGCAGCACGCCGTCCCAGTGGGCGTCGGTCGGGTCGCCGTCCACTTTGACGTCGGTCGGTGAGGCCACCACCTGCGAGTTGGACAGGGCGATCTGGTCCAGGGAGAGCGCGTCGAATGAGGGGAGATCCAGCGTCTGAGCGTCCGCGCTCATCGTGCCGATCCACGTCCCCTGGGGATGGAGCACGTGCAGCTTGTCGACCAGCACCAGGCGCATATCCGTGCCGGTGTCGTAGATCTTGGCCGTCAGCGGCACCGCCTCGGCGCGCGCCGGCGCGGCCATATTATCGCCATGGCCCCCGGTGCTGCCGCGGGCGACCAGCCGGGCGAGCCCGGTGTAAACGCCGGCCAGATCCGGCTGGGCGGGCACGCTGCCCACGGCCGCATCGGGATCGGTCACGCTCACCGACGTGCTATGGCCGCCGGAGTCGTACAGGGTGACCTCGTTGGTCCCCAGCCCATCGGTGGTGTTGGCGGGGTCGCGCTCGGTCCAGATGGTCACCGTCCCGTCGCGCTCGATGTGCTGGTCGACGTTGACCTGTTGAGCAAAGTCGCTGTCGACGGGCTCGGTGCCGTCGGTCACCGCCACCAGCAGGCCGTCGCCGGCGACCACCCGGGCATGGTCGATGGGCCCGTCGGCCGCGCGCACCAAGATCGACGTCACCGGGCGCGCGGCGCTGAGCGTGGCCACGGGGCGGCGCGCCTGCAACCGGCCCTGGTCGACGTTACTGCGCAACGCCACCTTGGAAGCATCCTGGGCGTCGCGGCACTGGCCGAAGTCGTCGCAATACTGGCCGTCGGCGCAGTCGGCGTCCGCCTGGCAGGTAGCCTGACACTGCCCCAGCCAGCAGTGGGTGCCGCAGGGGCATTGTTCATCGCGCACACACGCGCTCTTCTGGGCCACCAAGTCGGGGTTGGGTACGCAGGCCACCGTGGCGGTGTCCGCGCCCGCGTCGACGCCGGTATCCTGCTGAGCCTGTCGATGACCCGTGCCCGCGGAGTCTCCACTACATGCACCGGCAATCGGCGCAAACGCGCACATTGCGATTAGCCACCACCACTTGAATTTCATGCCTTCTATCCTCTATCTGACTCGTTCGCGCGATGCATAAAGCGCGGTCGCACGACATCACTTTCGAGTCATAGAGGGTGTCGAAGCCTGGCTAGTCCGACAACCGTACTAATCGGTAGGGGGAGGGAGTGACTTCACGAAGATAGTTTGCCTTGCAGACTCGGCACCTCAACCCCTCCGGTCTCGCACATCGTGCTCGACCGACTTCCCTTCGGCAAACAGCGCCGTGGGGAGTGAATGGTTGCTCGAAACCACCTCCAACGCTGCTCGACGGTGGCCTCGGAAGCCTCGAATGCTGCCAGAAAGGCAACCATTAGCCCCACGCGGCGCTGTTTGCCGAAGGGGGGCAGCGGCGACAGCCGCGGGGGGTTGAGGTCACGCGCCAGCACGGCGCACGATCTTGTCCCGAAAGATCTGCCGAGAGTCACTCAATCGGCCAGCGGACGCCCGCCCAGCCACAGCGCCATCAATTCCGGGCGGCTGCGCACCCCCAGCTTGCGGTACACGGCAACCACCAGTTGGTGGACATAGGCGGGGCTAAGGTCGAGTCGGTCGGCGATCTCCTTTTCACTCGACGGGCCCAGCAGGTAGGTCAAGATGTCGCGTTCGCGGGGGCTGAGCGTTTGTTGACCGGGCATCAAGCCGCGGCTGCGCGCGAAGGAGCGACCGAGCGGCCCCAAACATCGAGCGAGGGCGGCGAGCCGCTGGCGATCGCGCTCGGTGAAGCGCTTCGAGTCGTTCATGCGGTCGAAGCAAAAGGTAATCTCGACCGCCGGCGATAGAGGCAGGATGGTGACCAAACGCGCGTCGGCCTCCTGGAGTTCGAGCAGGCGGCGCAGCGGCGCGCGGTCGAAGGTGCGGGCATCGACGATCCGATAGTTGTCGAGCGTGCGCGCCTCGCCAAAGCCGGCCATTTGTCGGTGCAACACCGGGTCTTCGAGCACATTGGGCTCGTGCTCGGCCCACTGACGGCCCAACCGCTGGCGGCGCTCGGCGTCCGGCCCGAACGTCTTGCTGAACACCGCGCGAAAACCGCACAGCGGGTCCAGCTCGCCCGTGGCCTGGCGGTGTTGGACCACCACCATGGAGGAATCTGCGCCGAGCAACTTCTGGATGCCCTGGCGGGCGTGCTCCCAAGCGAGCTCGGCACGGGCACACCCGACCTCGCTCAGTTCACCGGCAAAGTTAACGACCTCTCGCCAATCGTGCACTGTGAGTTCGTTCATCGGAGAAACTCTGGACGAAATCAAGATGATAGTCGTCCAGAGTACCTCAAAGGCGACGAAAACGAAAGTGATGGACGCTCAGCGCGCCACCGACACGTAGTCGACGCGCACCAAAATGTCGTCGACCTTGTTGAGCACCAGGCCGTCGCCTGTGGGCTGGCCGCCCGACGACGGCGCCAGGCTGGTCGCCGGGATAAACAGCACCTCTTACTCGACTTCATGTCCCTTTCCCGGCGTCCAGACAGCCCACAAACGGGGCCCGTGAATCTCACCGGAAAAGGGTCTTGGAAGCGCCCGACGCGAACAAGCCTACGGATCAGTAGGGGGAAGGTGGACGCAAACGCTACCGGGCCGTCAGATCCACATGGACATCAACCCGGGGCGACTGCGCACGCCGAGCTTGCGGTACACGGCCTTGACGACCTGGTGGACGTAGGTCGCGCTCAAATCCAGCCGGTCGGCGATCTCTTTTTCGCTCAGCGGGCCGAGCAAAAAGCGCAGCACGTCGCGCTCGCGAGGACTCAGGCTCTGCTGGCCGGGCATCAGGCCTCGACTGCGCACGCACGCCTTGGCCAACGGCACCATCCCCGCGGCCAGGGCCGCGATCACCTGCTCATCGGACGCGCTGAAACGCCCGCCGCCCAGCTTGCGGTCGAAGCCAAAGGTAATCTCCAGGCCGTCGGCGATGGGAAAGACGCTGACGATACGGTCTTCGACCTGGGCGCATTTGAAGATCTGGCGGATATACGAGCGGTCGAAGGCCTGGCGGTCGACGGACAGGCGTTGGATGAACGTTCGCTGGCGTCCGTGGCCCCGGACGACCTGCCCCAGCACGGGATCGGCGAGGAAGCTTTGCCCCTGCGCGTGCCACTCGGCCATCGCGCGGTCGATGCGCGCGGCGCCTTCGCCGTAAGTCTCGTGAAAGATGGGCCGGTAGCCGAGCAACGGGTCGGCGGGCATCGGCGCGACCTGCCCATGGATCGTCGTAAAGCCCTGGTCGACGCCCATGACCTGCCCGAGACGCTCGCGCAGATGCCCCCACGCTCGGTCGGGGTCGGCCACTCCGATCTCGTGGAGTTCGCCCCATATCTGGGTGATCGTTGCCCAATCTTGCCCGCGTAGTTGATCCATGACCGTCGGCGCGCTCGCATCGTTCTTGACGCGCACATCGTATCCCAAAGGCGACACCAGCGGAAGCCGCGCGCTCGTTCAATCGCGCTCGTTCAATCGCGCTCGTTCAATCGCGCAGGGGAGGCCACGAGTTCCGGCCCCCCCGGGCCGGGCGTCATCGCGCCACGCTCACGTAGTCGACGCGCAGCAAGATGTCGTCGATCTTGTTGAGCACCAGGCCGTCTCCGCTGGGCTGGCCATTGGTGACCGGCGCCAGGCTGGTGGCCGGGATGAACAGGGCGTACTGGCCGAACAAGCCGCGCGTAGCAAGCTCCGTGCTCGCCCCGTCGGTGTAGCTGTCGCTGGAGAAGTCCTGGGGGGCGACGTTGACCCGGGCCTGCACCCGCGCCTTGGAGAAGCCGTCGGCCTCGGACTGGCCGGTCACCCCGCTGATGCCCTCGCCGACGCCCGGCTCGCGGAATAGGTTTCGCTGCGGGCGCACGCTGGCGACCTGGAAGTCACCCTGGGTGCTGTCACAGTAGTTGCTGTAGAAGGTGTTGCGCTTCCTGACCTCCAGGTTGATCGTCGGGTTGAGCCCCCGGAAGACCTCTCCATCTTTGCCCTCGACGGTCACGTTGAGCGACCACAAGCGCTCGGCACACGAGTTGTCGCTGACGATGGGAATGCCCTGGTATTGACCGCGATTGAGCACGCTCAACGGCGCGATCTCGAAGGGGATGCGCCGGCCGACGAATACCCCGTCTTGGTAGACCTCGTATTTGGGGTCGACGAGCATCTTGCGGAAGCGCTCGCTGGGCGTAAGCGTCTGCCAGCCCGCCGGCGCACCGCTGCGGTCGCCGAGCTGCAACAGGTGGTCTTTGAGGCTGACCACCTCGGTGAGCTCGGCAGGGCGCGCGCCCTGCACGCTGTTGGTGTTGGAGACCTGGCGAAGCTCGGTCAGCACCTGCTCGAGCTCCAGCGGCGTCTCCGCCTGCAGCACATCCGAGCGGTAGCTCGACGACATCTGGTACTCGTATTCCACCGCGCGCACCGCCAGGTAGGCCGCCCGGCGCGCGAGCACGAATTTGCGCCGATAGTCGGTCAACTCTTCGTTGTACCAGGGGCTCTGGGCGGGCACGAGCACCTGCGAGGACTGGGCGTCGTCGATGTCGCCCAGGGCGGCGCTATACTGCGCCTGCAGGCTGTCCAGGGTGTGCTGGACGTCCAGATAGGAGCTGGCCAACTCCTGTTGGGCGCGCTTGATATCCAGGTAGGCCGAGCGCACGCCGACCAGCTCGAGCTCGGCCTCCTTGAAGCAGCGCCGCTCGTCGGTGGACTGCTCGATGGCCTGCATGGTGGTGTCGTGCTGGCGCTCGGCGCGGTCCATGTCGTTTTGCAACGCCAGGCTGGCCGTGTCGCCGGCGGCGCCGACAGCGTAGGCGCCGCAGGCGCCGCCCGCCAGGCCGAAGCTCCACGGTTTTTCGGCTCCCGACAACGTCGCCAGACAATCGCCCGCCGCCCCTGCCCAGGTCGACACCAGGTCGGCGGCCAGTTTGCCGTCGCCCAACCGATTCATCTCCTGTTGGAAGGTCTGCTGGGCCTGCTGCAGTTGTTGGTCGCCGGCTTGCTGGATGAAGCAAGAATCCATGGCGATGCGGTACGAGTCGGTCTGCTGCTTGAGTTCGTCGCGGGCCGACTCGATGTCGGTGACCAGGCCGCGCGTCGCGAAGACCTGCTGGCCCACCGATCCGCTGTAGCAGGTCTGGGGTGCCTCATTCCAATTGACCACGGGGGTGGCGTCGAGAGCGGGAATGTAGCGGCGACACTGGGCGGCGGTCTGCGCCGCCGCCACCGAGTCGGCGCTGGCGGCGGCGAACCCGTCGAGCTCGGCATCGGACAGCGGCAAACGGTAGGTCGGCCCGGCAAACCCGGCCGCGGTATTCGGCGCACAGACGGCCTCGTAGGTGCCGTCGGTTTGGCGCTCGATGGTCGGCAAGATCCCCGGGAAGTTGGGCACGTCGGCGTTGGCGCACGGGTTGGGCGGCGCGCTCGCGAGCGGGTCATACAACAGTCCCACCGTCTGGGTCGTCTCCGCCGGGGCACATACGGCCGCGCCGTTGCTCCCCGTGGCGCACGCCGCACGCGCCAGGCGCATGGTGACGTCCTTGGTGGCCGGGAACGACGTCCACGTCTGGCGAATCGCCTGCTGGATCTTGGTCAGCACGCCGTTGTGATAGTGCCATCCGGGCACCTGACCATAATACGGAAAGGACAACCCCTGGTAGTCGACGTCGGCGTGCACGGTGTAGGTGCCCGTGCCCAGCGGGCCGGCAGCGCCCACAGAGCTCGTGCACAAGCTGAACGCGATGGAGTTCTTCTTACGCGCCGCCTCGGTCGTGCCGCCGGCGGTCCCGCCGTCGGCGGCGCACTCGGAGCGCTCGCTTCGGTACCAACACGACGAGGCGTCGAAGTTCGCCCAGTCGCCCTGGTCGTACACATCGGCCGGGCTCGCGCCTGCGAACGCCTGGCTGCCGCACATGTCGATCATCAACAGGCCAAAGTCGGTCTTGGCGTTGCCGACCCGGGCATTTTTGGCATTGTCGTCGGCCTGCTCGTTGAGCATGCGGGCCTCCTCGCTCAGGTAGGCCTGCTTGGCGGTGTCGTAGGCGTCGGACGCCGAGCGCACCAGCGAGGCCGCCCAGGCATCGGAGTCGTTGGTATCTCCCAGCAAAAATGTGCTGATCGCCCCGAAGCGACTGACCGCATCGTTGTGCAATTCGCGGAAGTACAGCGGCAAATCGGTGTCTTCGATCCCCAACGGGTTTTTGCCGTGGATCATGCCGTCGATGCGGTTGGTAGCCTTGATCCAGCCGCCCAGCACGCTGCGCTCGGCGCTCTTATATTGGTCCTGCCAGTTGGCGTAGTTGCCGTCGACGTCGCGGCTTCGCGCGTCCAGCGCCGCGATGAGGCTGTCGGCGACCTGGTGCACCCGCATCAATTCGGCCAGAGAATCGGGCTCGGCGTTAGCCCCCCGCAGCGCCCGCATCTGGGCGATGGCGTTGCCCAACTTCATCTGGGCGTCGAGCAACTGGGTCAGCGAGACCACCAGCCCGGCGCTCTGGCGGTTGTACGGCTGGTCGGCAAACGTCGCCCCGGCCACCTGCTGACGGTAGTCGGGGTTGCGCAATGCCTGCGGGCTGAGGCTGAACAGCGCGGTCGCCACGCGCGGCTGGAACAAAAAGCTCCAGGCGCGCAGCGACTGGTGCAGCCGGTCTTCCATCTGCTCGACGGTGGCCTGCTGAGAGTTCAAGTGGCCAAACGTCGCCAGGTGCAGCGCCTCGCCGGCGATGAGGGCGTGGGCGTCGGTCCACTTTTGCAACAACCGGATCGTCAGCAGGTCGGCCAGGGTCGCCTTGGTTCCCACGCGTCCACGCCAGTAGCGCAACTGCGTGCTCGACAGCGCCACCCCGGCGACCAACTGCACCGGGTTGAAGCAGCCGTGGTCGGCATACCACCCGATGCTGGTCAGCGCGTCCTGGGCGGTGGTCCCCGACGGCGAGGGCAGGGGCGCGTCCATCGCCTGCGAGTCGCTCACACAGTCGTCCACCAATGTATCCGCGGCCACATTGGCATCGTCCATGGGATAGCCGAACACACGGCTGGTGTCCTTACAGCCCAGGTCTCCGGAGGCGTCCGCTTGCGTCGATCCCGACAGCGTGTGCAGCGGTACGGCCGGGCCGGTGATCGCCGGGGCGCTGCTCTCGCAGGCCAGCCCCTCGGAGCAGCGCACCGGCAGCGCCGGCGGCACGCACACCTTGGTAAAGCGCACATTGTCGACGGTGGCGTTGCGCTGGCTGTAAAAATCGTTGGCCGTCCATACTTCCAGGGTCCAAGAGTTGTGCAGAGCCGGATACATATCCCGCTCCGAGTCGCTCAACAGCGAGGTCACGTCGACGATCTGGCAGTCGAGGCGCTGGGCGGCGTCCTGACAGAAGTCGAAATCCTGATTGGGCACGTCGAACGTCCACGCCGGCCCCGAGCTTCCCTGCAGCGCCACCGTATCCGGGGCATCGCGAAAGTCGATGTCGCAGGGGATGGCGTTGTCGACGGTCTTGCCGTTGGGCAGGGTAATCGGCGGCGCGAAGTCAAAAGTATTGGAGTGCGTCCGGCTAAAGAAGCCGCTGGCCAGGCTGAAACGGGCTCTGTACAGCGGGGTTGTTTGATCGCTGATACCGCCGAAGATTTCGGCGTACATGGGGATTCCCATCGCGGCCAACTGCCCGGCCGTTTTCGTCTGCGACGCGCTCGATGCTTTCACCGGCCAGGCATTATAAGCGTCCGCGCTCGGGGTGTTCCCCTGCGCGAAGACGTTACCGGCGATCACGTCGCGATACACCGAGTGGTTAAACGACTCGTAATACGCTCTGCGATCGGCGCTGTCGGCGAACGGAAACAATGGCTTGGTGCACACGTTCAAATCGTTGGCCACCAGACTCTCATCGGCGACACGGCGGATCGCCTCCCACTTGGTGTAGTCGTCGGGATAGGTCTGGGTGATCGAGGCAAACGCCGTCTCGGCGTCGAAGGGCGTGTCGGCGGCCTGGTCGGTGTCGTAGGCCAGGGTGGCGTCTTGCTGGGCATCGGGCGCGGTCTCACCGCTGGGGATGTCCCCGGTGCGCGACAACGCGATGGCCCAGCGCGCGGTGGGCAGGGCGCCCGTGGCACTGATGCCGTCGTATTGCAGGTCGAATTGGAAGCGAAGCACGCCGCTCCAGTCGGTCGACGCGGCGGTGGGCGCGCCCTGGACCCGAACATCGGTCGGCCGGGCGACCACCTGCAGGTTGGCCAACGCGATCTGGTCGAGGGGAATCGCGTCGAAGGCCGGCATCGACAGGGTTTGGCCGTCGGAGCTCAACGTGCCGATCCACTGGCCATCGGGATGCAGCACGTCCAGGTCGTCCTCGATGACCACGCGCAGGTCGCTGCCGGTGTCGTAGATCTTGGCGGTCAGCGGCACCGACTCGGCTCGCCCCGGCGCCGCCATATTGTCGCCCACCCCGCCGGTGCTGCCCCGGGCGACCAACCGCGCCACCCCGGAGTACACGCCCGCCAGCGTCGAGGCGGTGGTGCCGCCGAGCACGTTGGGGTCGTCGGTGACGGTGATCGTCGAGCGGTGGCCGCCCGAATCGTAGAGGGTGACCTCGTTTCTGACCACGCCGGCGGTGGTGTCGGCGGGGTCGCGCTCGGTCCACACCGTCACGGTCGCGTCGACCTCGACGGGTTGGTCGAGGCTGATCTCTTTGGAGAAGTCGCCGTCCGCCGGCTCGCTGCCGTCGGTGACCGCCACCAGCAGCCCGTCGCCGGCGACGATGCGGCCCTGGTCGATGGGGCCATCGGACGCGCGCACCAACACCGCAGTCTTGGTGCGCTCGGTCGACAGGGTCGCCAGGGACCGGCGTGGGTCGAGGCGGCCCTGGTTGCGGCGCGCGACGAGAGCGACCTTGGCGGTGTCTTGGGCATCGCGGCAGGTACCGAATTGATCGCAGTATGTCCCGTCGGCGCAATCGGTGTCGCTCTGACACGACGCCTGACATTGGCCCAGCCAACAATGAGAGCCACAGGGGCATTGCTCGTCGCGCAGACACTCGCGCTTCTGGGCGATGAGCGTGGGATCGGGCGTGCAGACCACGGGCGCAGCATCGGCACTGCCCGTGTCGCCGACATCGTTGCTACCGGTGTCGGCGTCGGCCCCCGCATCCGCCCCGCCACCGGCGTC
Organism: uncultured delta proteobacterium; assembly: GCA_963697525.1. Classification (GTDB taxonomy): domain Bacteria; phylum Myxococcota_A; class Bradymonadia; order Bradymonadales; family Bradymonadaceae; genus Bradymonas. The sequence goes on along the minus strand of OY969087.1, from coordinate 1,993,030 downwards.
GGCGCCGGCGTCTTGCTCGGTGTTCTTCTTGCCCGTACCACCAGTATCACCGCCGCAGGCCGCCATCACCAGCGCCAACGCGCACAGCACACCCATCCACCACCTGAATTTCATACACTGCCCCTTGGTCCGATCTTTCTTTAGTTAGCGCTGGCCGTGGGGAACATCCGCGTCGATTGCGGTGAGAGGGTTCTCGCGGGGGCAGCGAAAGAATCGCATGATCAATGCTTACTCCCTGCTATACGGCTTCTGTCGCGTGTGCGCAACATTAATCGAGCAACGGCGCGCGACGCGCGGAGCCCACGGGAAGGCGGGCGCCTTGCGCCGCGTTGCAATTCTGGCAAGATGAGCCATCGCTCATCGACCTTCGATTTTCTCAGCGCGAGGACGTGCCGTGGCCAAGTGGGACCTGCTCATCAAGAACGCGACCATCTTCGACGGCTCCGGGCAGATGCCTGAGACCGGAGATCTGGCGGTCAGTGACGGCCGGGTGGCCGCGCGCGGCCACGACCTCGACGCCGCCCGGGCCCAGCGCACCATCGACGCCACTGGCAAGTGGCTGATGCCCGGGCTTCTGGACATCCACACCCACTATGACCTGGAGGTCGAGCTCGAGCCGGGGCTTCCCGAGTCGGTGCGCCACGGCACCACCACCGTGGTCATGAGCAATTGCAGCCTCGGGCTGGCGTTTGGCGCCCAGCGCGACGACGGCGCCGACCCCATCGTGGACTGCTTCGCGCGGGTGGAGAATATGCCCAAGCACGTGCTCCAAAAGGCCGCCGACAAGGCCGAGGCGTGGGATAACTCGGCCGATTATCTTCGCCACCTCGACGAGCTTTCCCTGGGGTGCAACGTGGTGGCGATGATCCCGCACTCGATGCTGCGTATCGAGGTCATGGGGCTGAAAGCCAGCATCGAGCGCGACCCCACCGATGACGAGCTCGACCGGATGTGCGAGCTGCTCGAGCAGGGCATGCAGCAGGGTTATGTGGGCTTTTCGACCGACGCCTTGCCCTTCCATTACCTGGCCAACGACCCCAACCGGCGAAGCAAGATCCCCACCCAATACGGCACCTTCAACGAGCTCAAACGCCTGACCGACGTGGTGCGCCGATACGACGGCGTCTGGCAGGCCACGCCCCCGAAGGACAGCCCGCCGCAAACGCTTCGAAACTTCTTATTGTCCAGCGGCCGGCTGTACGGAAAGCCGCTTCGCATCACGGCGGTGGCCGCCATGGACGTGCGCACCAACCGCAGCCTGGGCATCTTGGGCCGGGTGCTCACCCGCATCCTCAACAGCCGGTTGGTCGACGGAAAATTTCGCCTGCAGGCGCTGGCCGCGCCCTTCAAGGTGTGGAGCGAGGGGGCGGTCACGCCCCTGGCCGAGGAGATCCCCGAGCTTCGCCGGCTCAACGAGCCCGACCTGGAGGACCGCGAGGCGCGCTTGCGCGTGCTCGACGACCCCGAGTGGCTGGCCGATTTTCGCAAGATGTGGTTCGACGGCAAGCGCGGCGTCGGGCCCAAGCGGCTCAAACGCGCGCTGCGCCTCGAGCAGCACACGCTGACGCGAAACCTCGCCGATATGATCATCGACACCTGCCCGGTCGCCGACTGGAACGGCGCCGACATGCAGCAGATCTACGACCGGCTCATCGCCTACCAACACGGGGTGGGCAGGCCGCGCTCGGAAGCCGAGCGGGCCAGCTTCGAGCGCTTCCCCGACCCCATCGGCGACGACGCCACCTTCTTCGTCGAGCTGCTGCGCCAATTCGACACCGACCTGTACTGGTATACCTACGCGGCCAACATCGACCCCCAGGGACTTCGCGACCTGCTCATGGACCCGCAGATCTTGCCCGGCTTCGCCGACAGCGGCGCCCACCTGACCAATATGGCGTTTTATGACGCCAACCTGCGCGCGCTTCAGATCGCCCAGCGCGAGTCGACGGGCCAGGTCGCCTACACGGTGCGCCGGCTGACACGCGAGCCCGCCGAATTTTTCGGCATCGACGCCGGTCGTATCGACCCCGGCGCCCCGGCCGACCTGACGCTGCTCGACCCCGAGGCGCTTCGCGCCTACCGCTCCGAGGAGCACGTCCAGAATATCTACCGCGAGGCCTTCGAGCACCACCAGTTGGTCAACCGCTCCGAGGGCGTCGTCTCGCTGGTCGTCGTCGGCGGCCATGTCGCCTTCGAGCATCAAGCGTTGACCGAACGGTTAAATCGCGTCAAGATGGGCCGAGCCCTGCGCAATATGCGCCTGCCGGCCGGGCGCCCACGCGTCGAGCGCGCCGCCGCCGAATAATCATGCAACCTGGGTGCACCGAGTTGGATATTCGTTGACCAAACTTACTTGTTGGAGTGTGTCGTGAAATTGTTTGAAGCCGCCTCTAAAGTCTTTTCTGGCCCCCGCCCCGCCACGCTCGCCCTGGTGGCCGCCCTCGGCCTCGCCGGCAGCGCTGGCTGCGCGCAACTGAAGTCGGCGGTCAAGGGCAACAACTCCAGCAAGTTCAAGCTCGCCAAAACCGACGGCCTTCACGGCGAGGTCCACAAGAAAAACGCCGGTAAGGTCGTCTTCGCCGGTGAAAAGATCTCCGTCGACAAGCTCGACAGCATCAAGCTCGCCGACCAGTTCACCCTCGGTGACCCCATCTACATGCGCGTCCTCTACAAGGACTCGCTGGGCAATATCTTTCGCAAGCATGGGTACCAATGCGAGGAGCCCATGTCCTCGAGCGATCAACCGTTCGCGCTTTGGGTGAGCTTCCAGGTCGACGGCGCCCCCAAAAAACAGTGGATCTACGCCCATCAGAAGGGCTTCCCCGAGACGAAATTCGACACCCAGACGACCACCGCGTTTTATCCCTACTCGCTCGATGGCGTGGAGGGTCAAGCGCCCATCTCCGTGACCAATAAGGACAAATCGGTCTTCACCCTGTTCAGCGGCAAGATCCTGCGCGACCTCTCGCCGGGCTCGCATAAGGTGACGCTGCACGCCGAGGCGCGCTGCGCGGAGGTCGAGAAGGCCCAGGGCGGCACGGGCCATACCGTCATGTTGGACGTGGCCCAGGGCACCTTCGCGTTGAACGTGCCCAGCGACGAGGCCAAGCAGACCTTCTGGGCCACCCGCGGTCCCGTGCTGCCCAAAGCCCAGCTCCCCGAACAGGACACCGTCGGGCCGCTGGCCGTCAAGCGCCTGGCCGAAAAATGGAGCAAAGACGAAATCTTGGGGGTGGCCACCACCGCGTCGCAGTGGCACATCACCCACAACAAGATCAGCGGGAATCCGTCCGAGCGCAGCGTCCCCGCCGTGGTGCTGGCCAAGCAAAAGACGTCCGGCCAATGCAGCGCCGTCAGGATCCTCATCCACCAGCAGTACGTCGGGGCCGGAAAGTATCAAGACGCCGTGAGCATCCGGCCGGACAGCGGCGAGCCCACACCAGTGCCCTGCCCGACCAAATAGCCGTTCAATAACACGCATCTAGCGTCGTTGGACGACACCAAAGGAGGGCTTTGTGCCCTCCTTTTTTTGCGTCTCGGCGAGGTTTTTTGCCAAAATTTTAGCGCGCGAGCATTTGCGCCGCCCCTCGCAACCCGCTACATTTGTAGACAACGCAATGCAGCGTACAATCGAGATGGACCAGCGCCGGCCGGCGGATCTCGCCGGTCGCGTGGGTGGTCCCGTGTGCAAGAGGGGTTGATGATGGATCATCGTACCAGACGTCTTTTGTCGGTCGCCGCGACCGTCGCCCTCACCCTGACTCTGACGAGCGCGACAGCCAGCGCCGAGGATAGCGACGGACAATTATGCGTGCCGGTGCACGCCCAGATGACCGCGTATTTCTTCTCCGAGGGCTGCAACAGCCCGGTGGGCATGTGCACCGCCGGAAACGTCACCTCCTGGACCGGCCAGACCCTGGGCGTGGCCAGTTACACCGCCCAGGGCGTCGGCGGCGGCGCCGTGGGCGAGGCCAGCGTGGTCACCCCGCCGGTGGAGGCGGCCACGACCTGGACCTACGCCGGCGATTTGGTCATCACCACCTCCTATGGGGAGCTCGTCTTCAGCGACGTGGGCGTCTTCGACACCGCCGGGGGCGCGTTCACCGAGTTCGATCGCCTCGAGTCGGGCACCGGGCTGTTCGAGCACGCCAGCGGCACGATCTTCATCAACGGCTTTGGCTTCTCCGATGGCAGCGGCTTCCAGAGCGACATGCGCGGCACAGTGTGCATCCCCGCCTCCGGCACCAACAGTTGGCGCATCTGGAGTGCACTGGACGACTGAGGTGCGCGCATCTTCGAATATTGGACGAAGCCAAGACAAGAACAACACACAACCCTCTGAAATATATGTAAAATCCGCCGCCTACTTGCCTCGAATGAGCCCGCGCACTATTCTTTAGTCAGACGGTCCCCAGACCCAAAACTACAGAACGCTCATTCCCTTTTAAGCGGGCGCCCCATGTCGACGAAGAGCGACCAGAAACTTCGGGAGTTCGAGCGCGAGCTGGCCCGGCTGATCGACCAGCACGCCGAGAGGTTGGACGAGGACAGCATCTCCGAGGTGCTCGAGGAGTACCGGGCCCAGGCGCGCGCCAAGCTGGCGGCCGAGGAAGCGGCGGCGGCCGGCGCCGGGGAGCACGACGGGCAGGCGCTGACCTTCGATTCCGAGGCGGTGGTGGGCAGCGCGCCCCGAAGCGAAGCCCAGGATCAGCCCACCGTCGAGATCCACATCGGCGAGGCGCCCGACGACCACATGCCCGAGGCGGCGGTGGTCATGCCGCGGCGCCCGGCCCCCCCGAGCAAGCACCGCCCGAAGCCGCCGCCGCTGCCGCCCCAGGCGCGTCGGCCGGCGCCGGGCGCTCCGGCCCAGCAGCCCTCCACCAACGCGCCGGTCAGCCCCGACGGCGATCTGCGCCCCGATCGCGAGCCCACACGGCGCTGGCGACTGACCCAAACGCCGCTGAGCGCGATCTTATTGGACCTGGTCACTCGCCCCGGAGCGGGCCTGTTGGACGTGCGCTCGGGCAAACACCGCGCCCAACTGCTCGTGGACGACGCGCGGCTGGTTGAAGTGCGCCTGCTGCCCTGCTCGACCAAGCGCTCGCTGACGGCCATCCTGGAGCGAAGCGGACGCCTCGACGGCAAGCAGGCGCTGCGGCTGCGCAAATTCGCCCGGCGCAACCAGATCAGCGAGGCCCAGGCGCTCTTGCAGACGCCCAACGTGCTGTCGCCCAGCGAGGTGCGCACCAGCGTGCGCGCCCGGATGCGCCACCTGATCGGCCGGCTGATGGATGCCTCGCTGAACACGGCGTCGTTCTTCGAGCTCGACGCCATCCCCGACGCGTTGCGCATCGCCTCCATTCCCCTGGCGGGCGTGCTCTTCGAGCGCATGCGCGCCCGGCACACCGGCAGCTACAAAAAGCCCATCGACGAGGCGGAGGCGCATTTTCGGGGCATGGAGCTCGTGCGCAAGAGCAACCTGGCCTTCAGCATCAACCAGCTCGGCCTGCGCCTGCACGAGCGCCAACTGGTCGACCGGGTGCTCACCCGCCGGCGCTCCTTCGAGAAGGTGCTGTTCAACTCCCCGCTTCCCAAAAACGACACCATCGCCATTCTGGTGGGCCTGGAGGCGGTGGGCCTGCTCGACGTCACCCCCATCGGGCTGGGCGGGCTGGACTCGGCGAGTTGGTCGCAGGAATATGAGCTCGCCGTCGAGCGGCTCGACTGGATGGAGGCGCGCCTGGAGCGCGAGACCCACTTCGACATCTTGGGCGTGCATTGGACGACCTACGACGCCGAGGTCGACCGCGCCTACGACGCCGTGCGCGGCCACTTCGACACGCTCAACCAGCCGCTGGGGCTCAAAGACGCCGACCGCAAGCGGGTCGCCCACATCCGCGAGCGCCTGGCGAGGATCTACGCGATCCTGAGCGATCCCCACCGGCGCCGAGGCTACCGCCAGACCCTGGTGCCCGGCTCCCAGCGGCGGCGCACCGCCAAAAAGCTGCAGATCTTGGGCGGCGCGGCCCTGCGGCGCAAGGCCTTCCACAGCGCGCTGGACTACTACCAGCGCCTGCTCGACCTCGACCCGGGCAACACCATGGCCAGCCGCCTTCTGCCCACGCTGCTGGCGCGCACGTCGCTGCGCTGAGGCTCAGAAAGCTCAGAAATTCGCGATGCGCCCGACGAGCTTGGGATAGTCCACGAAGGGGTTGCGCGACTTCTCGCGCCTCTCGATGCGGTCATTGCGCTTGCGCTCCTGGTTGCTGGGCGGATCTTGATCGTTCCAGCGGCGCAGGACCTTCTCCTCGGCGTCGGGGATGTTCAAGTCATACATCGTGGCCACGTAGAACATGGCCCGGGCGATGTCGCCGCGGCGCTCCTTGCGCACCTCGAAGACCGGCTTGAGCTTGGTGCCCGGCCCCGAGCGCGACCCGCCGCGCGACCACACCGCCACGGTGACCTTGCCGTAATGCAGGTTGAGCCGGGCGGCGCGGGCCTCGCCGATGACCGCGAACATCTGGTGCAGGTCCGAGCGCGCCTCCTTGGGAAGCCGCGTCAGCGGCCAGGCGTGCTCGACGGCGCCCTTATTGGGCAACGGCTGCTTGAGATATTCGATGGTCTCGCCGGTATAGGTGCCCTCGGCGTGGCGGCCGTCGCCGTCGACCTCGCCCCACAGGTAATTGCGCGCCTGGAAGTAGGAGAGCTGTTTGTGCTGGCGCTTCCAATCCTTGCGCAGCGCCGCCTGCAGCGCGTCGTCGCGCAGCCCCGGATGGGGCTCGGGCGGGCGCATGATCGCAAATAACAGGCTGTAGAACACACACGCCCCGACCGAGGCGTACACGATGGGCGACAGGTCCGAGCGGCGATCCATGGTCATCTCCCGAGCAGGTTGGAGGGCGCAAGCCAACGGCGCCTGCCCGTAAAGTTTAGCACGGATCGTGGGTTTGTCGCATGGGAGGACGTAGGGATTGGAGGGTCGTTCGTTTGGTACGTGGTTGCTTTTCGACGAATCGAGATGCAACCACGGTGCAAAACGACGACCCCTAAATCATTACGCCGTTCCAAAAATAGCCCCGGATTTTGAATCCGGGGTGAGCCTGAATGACCCAAGGTCCCCGGACTGAAGTCCGGGGCTATTTGGGCAACGGCTTACGGATTTGAGGGTCGTTCGTTTGGTACGTGGTTGCTCTTCGACGCGTGTCCCCCGGGGACACTCGTTACGGCGTCAGATTGATATACGCCCCCCACGGATGCACCGCGTACCCCAACATGCCCCGCCGGCTGTAATTGGCCTCCAGGGTGTCGATGACCGAGAACATGGCGTTGTAGCCCTCCTGGTTGAACGACATATAGTCGGCGGCGATGGCCGTCGGGCCGGTCTCCATGCCGAAGAGCACCGGGGCATTCGTCCACAACGACAGGTTCTGGACCACGCCGCCGGTCATGGCGTTGCCGTCGTTCCAGCCGTAGAAGAACGAGGGCTGGCCGTTCTGGTTAGCCCGGTTGTCGTAATAATTCATCAGCGTGATGTAATCGACCGGGCTGTTGGCGCCGTTGAAGAAGTTCAAAAGCGGCTTGTTGTAGTAGGCAAAGTCCGCCCCCAGATCGAGCGTCAGCGTCATGTGGTGGCCGGTGCGCGACTCATAGTCGTCGAGCGTGGCCCGGCAGGAGGTCATGATGTCCTCCCAGCGCTGGGTCCAGTCGGCGTTGTAGCCGTTGGGAAGCCGGTTTTGCCACCACATGCCGTCGTAGGTATTTCCGCCGACGGTGTGCGGCTCGATGTCGAAGTGGATGCCGTCGAGGCGCTCGTTGTTGACGGTGGTCGTCTGGTTGAAGGTGACCACGTCGCGGCATACCTGCTTGGGCCACTGGGCGTTGGTGTTGCTGGCCAGCCAGATCGCCTGACCGTCCAGATACTCCACGGCGATGCCGTTGGCGTGGGCGCGGGCGTTGAACGCGCGCAGCTTGGGTTGCTCGGAGGCCGTCAACAGCGGGTCGTAGGTGATCGAGCGCAGCTGGTCGTAGATATTGGTGCGCGAGTAGGTGCGCAGTTCGAAGAAGATGCGATTGATCCGGTGCGCGCTCGATCCGTGCGGCGCCGAGGCGAATTGCATCAGATCGTCGGTCATATTCCAGGTGTTGTTCATGAACGCCTGGGAGGTGTCGGCGTCGGCCCACAGCCACATTGCGCTGGTATCCGACTGGGTCAAAAAGGCTGGCCTGGCGCCGGTGGTGCTGCCGCCGGTCCCGCCGCTTCCCGTGCTGCCGCCGCTTCCCGTGCTGCCGCCGCTTCCGGTGCTGCCGGTATCAGCGCTGCTGCCCGCGTCGGGCGTCGGTGCTGGCCGGGTGCCCGCGTCCGGCGTCGGCGCTGGCTGCGTGCCCGCGTCCGGCGTCGGTGCCGGAGAGCTCCCCGTATCCGGCGTCGGCACGCGAGTACCGCCGGTGTCCGGCGTCGGCGCGGGATTGCTGCCCGCATCGGGCGTCGGCGCGGGGTTGCTGCCCGTGTCCGGCGCAGGCGCTGGCTGGCTTCCCGTATCCGGCGCCGGCGCGCGGGTATCGGTACCGATGTCCCCGGGGGCCCATAGATCCGAGCCCGCGTCGTGCGAGGCATCGGGTGTGAGCGCGCTCGCGGTGTCGCGAAGCCCCGCGTCGACCACGGCGCCACCGTCGGCGTCCGGGTCGGCGTAGACACGATCGGCCGCACCACTGGTGCAACCGGCCGCCGCGATACAAATGGTCAACATCAGGGAGAAAACAAACGCCTTACGACTTACTGCTTGCTTCACAGGTACTTCCAGAAAGTGATTGAGTAATTGAGTGATCGAGCGAACTACGACTGCGTAACTGCGAGTGATCGGGTGATTGGGTGATGAGCGATCGAGTGACGGGTGGCTGGAAGTCACTCGATCACTCGATCGCTCGATCACTCCTAAGGCTGTAGATCCTTGTAGGAGCCGGGGCTGTAGTGGTGGATGGCCACGCCGATGGTGTTGGTGCCCTTGTAGTTGGACACCAGCGTGTCGACGGTGGCGTTGAGCGCCTTGTAGCCCTCCTGGGCGAAGGAGGCGGCGTCCGGGGCGATGGACGTGGGACCGGTCTCCAGGCCGAAGAGCACGGGGGTATTGTTCCACAGGCTCAGGTTCTGCTCGACGCCGCCGGTCATGTTGGACCCGTCATTGTCTCCGTAGAAGAACGACGGCTGTCCGTTCACGTTGGGCCGGTTGTCGAAGTAGTTCATGATCCCGATGTAGTCGATGGGACTGTTGGGACCGTTGAAGAACTCCAGGATGGGCTTGTTGTAGTAGGCGTAGTCGGTGCCCACATCCCCGGCGAGCACCAGGTGCTGGCCGCTCTGGGCCTCGTAGGCGTCGAAGGTCGCCCGGCAGGAGTCCATGATGTCCTCCCAGCGCTGGGTCCAGTCGGCGTTGTAGCCGTTGGGCAGCCGGTTCTGCCACCACCCGCCGGACCACGGCCCGCTGTGAATGGTGTGCGGCTCGATGTCGAAGTGCACCCCGTCGAGGCGCTCGCTGGCGCTACTCGCCGTCTTGTTGAAGGCGACCACGTCACGACAGATCTGCTTGGGCACGTCGGCGTTGGCGTCGGTGGTCACCCAGATGGCCTGGCCGTCGAGGTATTCGACCGCCGTTCCCTGGGCGTGCGCCCGCTTGAGGAACGCGCGCAGGTTGGCCTGGGGCCCGGCGTCTTTGAGCGGGTCATAGGTCACCGGGCGGATCTGGGAGAAGCGGTCGACGTTGGAGTGGCCGCGCGCCTCGAAGAACAGGCGGTTGAGCTTGCGGCTGGCGTCGCCGTGAGGCGCCGCGGCAAATTGCAGCAGGGTGTCCTGCGCGCCGCCGGTATTCTCCAAGATCTGCTGGGAGCTCGGGCTCTCACTCCACACCCACATCGCCCGCGTGTCGATGCGGTCGAGGAAGGCGGTCGACGAGGTCGACGAGGTCGACGAGGTCGGATTCGTCGCCGGCGGCTGCTGTTGGGGCTGCGACGGCGTCGGGCTGGTCTGCGTCCCGCCGGTCGAATTCGCGGCCGTCGTCGTGCTGCCGGACGTGGTGCCCGATGTGGTGTCGGTCGACGACTTGCTGGCGCCGGAGGTGGTGTCGGTCTTGGTCGTGCTGGTCGTGCTATCCGTCTTCGTCGTGGTGGCGGTCTTGGTCACGACCTTGGTCGTGGGCGTGTTGTCGACCGTCGTCGTCCCGTTCGTCGTGGTGGCTTCCGTCGAGGAGGCCCCATCGGCGCTCGGCGGCGTATCCGCCGTCTGCGCGACACGGGTGGACGAGTTGGCGCTGGTGTCCGAGGACGTCGCGCCGCCACAACCGGCGGCTACGAGCATCACAGCGACAAAAGCGAGGGCGAAACTACGATAGAACACTGCGTCTTTTCGATGTGACATAGGCGTACCGAACTGCGTTTACTTCTCGGCACTCTCGTGTGTACCGAACTGCTATTACTTCTCGGTGACGCTTTTCACCTGCACGGAAGCTGGAGACGCCTCCCCCTCACCACGCTCCAGCTCACCAAGCAGCCGAAAAACACTGTGAAGCCAACCGCTTACGAAAGCCAATCGATCTTCGACAGTGGAGGGATCGTAAAAGGTTCGCGATAGAAGAACAAGGCTATTTCACTCATTATGTACAATTTTAGTTTCATTAAAACCATACCCTAACTTAAATACATAACTCTCATAGATTCAAAAGATATATCTATCTTTTCCGGGAATAACGGAGGTCAAAGGGAAGCCGCGCGCGGCCGCGGTTCTGCGTTCGGGGTGACATCAGGGCTTCAGCGCCCGATAGGCATCCGGGCCATAATGATGGATGGCCACCCCCAGGCACCCCGGGGCGTGACAGCGCGCGTGGAGCTGGTCGATCACGCGGTACATCGCCCGGTAGCCCTCCTGGTGAAACGATCGCCGGTCGGGGGCGATGGCGGTGGGCCCGGTCTCCAGGCCGAAGACGACGGGCACGTGCTTCCAGAGGCGCAGGTTTTCGTCGACGCCGCCGACGATGGCGTTGCCGTCGTAGGCGCCGGCGAAAAAGGAGGGTTCGCCGTCGCGGTTTTCGCGATTGTCGTAGTAATTGAGCACGCCCACGTAGTCGACTGGGCGCTGGGCACCGTCGAGGAAGGCGCGCATGGGCTTGTCGTAGTGGGCGAAGTCGGGGCCGACGTCGCAGGCGAGCGTGAGGTGTTGGCCGGTGGCGGCCTCGTAGGCGTCGAAGGCCTCGCGGCAGGTGGTGAGAATGCGCTTCCAGCGCGTCGTCCACCGGGCGTTGTAGCCATGGGGCAGCCGATGCTTCCACCACTGGCCCGCCCACGGCCCCCGCACGACGGTGTTGGGCTCGATGTCCAGGTGGACCCCGTCGAGGCGCTCGCCGGCCACGCGGCTCGACAGGTTGAAGGCGACGACATCGCGGCAGACCTGCGCGCCGGCCCGGGCGTTCTTGTCGCTCGCCAGCCAGATCGCCTGGCCGTCGAGGTACTCGACCGCCACGCCCGCCTCATGCGCCCGGCGCAAGAACGCGCGCAGATCGCCCCGGTCGCCGTCGTCCAACAGCGGGTCGTAGATTACCGGCTGGAGCGTCGCCGACGTGTCCACGTTGGCGTGGGCCCGCGCCGCGAAATACAGCCGATTGATCGAGCGCGCCTTCTGGCCGTGCGGCGCGCGCATGAACTCGAACAACGCGTCCTGCGCGCCGCGCACGTTCTTCAACACCTCGCGCGCCCGCGGCGTCTCGTTCCACAACCACATCGCCCGCATATCCGAGCGCTGCCGAAAGTCGCCCTTCGGCTTCGGCGCGCCCACCGTTTCGTGGGCCGCCTCGATCACCATCTTCGGCTTGGCCACGCGCGCTTGCCGCGCGCATCCGGTCATCGCCACACAAAGCGCACACCACACCACAAGATTTAGCCCAATCGTCGCATCATCCATCGCCCCCACAAGCTAAGCAGCAGATCCCCGATTGGGAGCCGCTTTACGCCCCACGACGGCACGGAGGCCGTCGCTCCAAGCAAGGGCTCCCCGCGCCGCAGGCGCCACGCCCCACGTCAGTCTTTCGAGGTCATCTTGACCTTGAGCTCGTCGAGGTCGCGCTCCTGCTCGAGCACGCCGAGCTGGTCGAGCTCGTGGCCCTGCTCGATCTCGAGGACCGACTCGCCCTCGTCGGACGCCCCGCCGCTCAGCAGATGGCGAGCGAGGCGGTACACCCCGTAGATCACCAGCAAGATCAGCGCCCACTTGAACAAGAAGGTCGCGATTTTGACCAGCAGGACCAGCCCGACGATGAGCAAGATTCCCCCGCCGACCACCTTCAACCAGCCGGGCAGGCCGCTGCTTGTGGGGACGAGGTCGGTGCTCTCGCGGCTGGATTTGTCGTCTTTGGCCATAGGTCGTACCACATCGAAGGAGGCGTCGATGGTAGGCAGGTATTTCGGGTCGCGTCAATGTACCGTTCGGGCCGCGCCGCAACCCACGGGGGCGCCGCGTGTAAAAACGATGCCCGATGGGGCGTCATTCCGGATGTCGAATCGACTTGTCGGCTCTGGGGATCGGAGGGCATAGTCGGTCGACCCACGCACGGAGTCAGATGATGACAGTAGATTACGCAGCGTTCTTCGAGAAGGGCAAGGCGTTCGTCGGGGGCGAGCGTTGTGGCGAGCTCATCGAGGTCGTCGAGCTGGGCGAGCTGCACGTGACCACCGGCGAGTTGGTCGCCTGCGACCCGCTGGTCAACCCGGAGCGCGCGCCCTTCGAGCGCGCGGTGCCGTTCGGGGACTATCCCGTACTGGTCAGCCTCCTGGACGATGGGCGCATCGCCTTTGCGATGGTCCGCACCGCCCAGCGAAAGGCGGTGCGCTGGGAGTACGCCGGCATGTACGCGGTCGACTCGGCCACGGGCTGTTTCGCCGACGCCGAGGCCACCCAACTCGTGCTCGATCGCCTCTATGAAGACGAGGAGTACGCCAACGACCTCATCCGCCTGGCCATATCTCACCATCGCGACAACAAACACGGCGTCGAGGAGACGCCCAATGCCGACAGCGAGGCCAACCTGATCATGTTCTTAACGGGCTACGGCGACGGCTGCTACGACTGCTACTGGGGTCTGGGTGACGACGACGAGGTCGTCGCCCTGGTGACCGACTTCAAAATGGTCGACCTGGACAACTACGAGCTGGGCGACCCCAGTGAGCGCGACGAGTAGGCCGGCTTATCTGTGCAGCACACCACGATAGCGCGCGGCGCCACCTGGTGGTGGTGCGCGGCTCGCCCGCCGACACCGGCGCGCGATCGCGCCGGCTGGTGGCGGGGCTGGAGGCCGACCAGGTGTTGTGGGTGAGCGAGGAGGACGCGCCCGACGGCCTGACGGCGACCCGGCCGTCGAAGGTGCGCCGGCTGCTTGGGCGCGCCTATGACGCGGTCGTGCTCGACGTCCACCGGGGCCTGCAGCCGGACGTGCTCGGCCAATGTCACGGGTTCGTGTGGGGCGGCGGCGCGCTGGTGCTTCGCCTGCCGCCGGACGGCGAGGCGCCGCCGGCGGACCCAAAGCTCGCCGTCTACCCGTATGGGGTCGACGCTGTGGGGCGGCGCTTCTGGCGCCACTTCGAGCGCGCCCTGGCCCGCGCCCAGACATGCGAGCCGGCGGCGCTCGCCCCGGCGGCACGCCGCGGCCGCGGCACCGCGGAGCAGGCCGCGGTCGTGGACGCGTTGGCCGGCGTGCTCGGCGCCGACACACCCGCCCGTATCACCCTTCTGGCCGACCGCGGCCGCGGCAAGTCCAGCGCGCTGGGCCTGGCGCTCGCCCGCCTCGACGCCGCCCGCCTCGATGCCCGATGCCGCGTCGCGGTGTGCGCCGGGCATCGCGATCAGGCCGCCGAGGTGTTTCGCTTCGCTGGCGACGGCGCGCGCTTCGTCGACTTGACCGAGCTGGTCTTGGGCGACGAGGACTTCGACGTCATCGTGGTCGACGAGGCTGCCCAATTGCCCGTGCCCATGCTCGAGCGGTTGGTCGAGCGCCACGCACGGGCTCGCATCGCGTTCGCGACGACCACGCACGGCTACGAGGGCACGGGGCGGGGCTTTTCGCTTCGCTTCGTCGAGTGGCTGGAGCGGCGCGCCTGCCCGCTGCACAAGCTCGAGCTGCGCGAGCCGATACGCTGGGCGCCCGACGATCCCGTGGAGGCGTTTGTCTTCGACGCGCTCTTGCTCAACGCGGTCCCCGCCTACGACGGCGCGGAGGCGGTCGCTCCAAACGACGTCGCCGTGCACCTGAACCGCGACGCGCTCGTCGCCGACGAGGCGCTGCTTCGCGAATTCGTCGGCCTGCTCGTCCAGGCGCACTATCGCACGACGCCCGGCGACGTCCACCGCATGCTCGATGCGCCCAACCTCGACCTGCACGCGATCCTCTGCGACGGCCACGTCGTCGCGGCGACGTTGGTCGCACAGGAAGGCGGGCTCAGCCCCGAGATGTGCGAGGAGTTGTACTGGGGACGCGGCAGCATCCGCGGCCACGCGCTGGCCGAGACATTGGTCTCCCACATGGGCTACCGCGAGGCCGGCGAGCTTCGCATGCGCCGAAGCGTGCGCATCGCCACCCACCCCGGGCTTCGCCGCCGGGGCCTGGCCAGCCAGCTCGTCGAGCACGTCCACGCCTGCTACGAGCCCGACCTCTTCGGCACGCTCTTCGGGGCGACCGCCGAGCTGGTCGCCTTTCGCCGCAGCGTGGGCTACGAGCTCGCGCGTGTGAGCTCCTCGCGCGGCAGCCGCACCGGCGAGCCGTCGGCGATGATGCTCCACCCGGTCTCCCGGGCCGCGCGCTCGCTGCTCGCCGGGGTGCGCGCCGACCTCGCCCGCGACCTGCCCCTGCAGCTCGAGCTGATGCAGGCCGGCCACGACCTGCTGCTCGACCCGGCCACGCAGGCGGCCGTCCTGGCCGAACTGCCCGCCGCCTCGCCGCGCGACAAGGCCGACATCGAGCGCATCGTGCGCGGCTACGCCTTCGGCCCGCGCACCTTCGAGTCCGTCGCCGGACCCGTGAGCCAATTCGTCGCCGAGCACGCCGACCTTGTCGACGAACTCGACGCCCCCGACCGCGCGCTCATCGACGCCCGCATCCGCCAACGCCAAAGCTGGGCGCAGACCGTCGACCTCGCCGGCTGCGCCAGCATGCGCGCCGCCATGCGCGGGCTTCGCCGCGCCATCCGCGCCCTCGCGGAACATCTCGACGCCCCCAATGGTTCCCCACAAAACGACGCCCGACCGTTGTGAACCCACAACATTCCGTAGTACCCACTCAACAGTCACGCAGCCACGCAGCCACGCAGTCGTAGTTCACTCGATCACTGGATCACTCGATCACTCGATCACTCAAATGAAGTTCAAAAAACTCGCCATCATCGCTTTCGTCCTGCTGGGAAGCGTCGGCTGCGACCAGGTCACCAAAGTCGCCGCCCGCGAGCACCTGAGCGGCCGCGGCACGATCTCCTATCTGGGCGACACGTTTCGGCTGACCTACGCCGAGAACCACGGCGCGTTTTTGAGCCTGGGCGCCTCCCTGCCCGGTTACGCGCGCACGCTGATCTTCACGGGCGTGGTGGGAATTTTCCTGGCGGGGTTTGCCTGGTGGCTATTTCGCACCAAGGCCATCTCGACGACCATGGCGGTGGCCTCGGCGCTGGTCATCGGCGGCGGGATCGGCAACCTCATCGACCGCATCGCCTTCAACGGCGGGGTCACCGACTTCATGAATATGGGCATCGGCGGGCTTCGCACCGGCATCTTCAACGTCGCCGACGTCTGGATCATGGTGGGGGTCTTTCTGATCGCCCTCAGCCCCGAGATCCGCGGCTCCAAAGAACCGGGCGAGCCGGAGCACGAACCAACCACCAAGAACACCCCGTAAAGCAATCACTTGCCGCAAGATCCACCAGCAGCGAAAAGCGAAAGTTCTCCGTAAGATCAGTTAGTTACACCTCGATGCGGTGCACGGGCAGGTCCGGGCACAGGGCCTCGATGGTCTTGTCGCGGTGCACCGCTTCGAGCTCTTCGGCCTTCTCCCACAGCGTCGAGCGGGCCGCGTCTTCGTCGACGAGGTCGTGGCGAACGAGCGCGTCCAGAAAGCGACGGCGTTGCTCGTGGCGGGTGCGCGGGTGCTCGACGAAGATGCTCGCGCCCTCGTTATCGTCGACGACGAGCGCGGGGGCGTGGCCTTCGGGCGCGGTTTCGTCGGCGTGCTCGACGACGACGACGGCTTCCTCGGTGTGCACGCCGAGCAACACCTCCAGATCGACCTTCGACGAGCCCTCCCACAACCGGTGATAGAAGACGCGAAGCGCCCGCTGGATGGTCGCGAGGTCGAGCCCATAGCCGTCGGGGTCGTGCATCATCACGTTGAGGTGGCCGCAGCCCTGCAGGTCGGGCTCGACCAGGAGCGCCTCGATGCGCTCGCGCTCGTCGGCGGCGGGATGGCGGATCACTTCCTCGATCTCCTCGACGCTCATCTGCTCGGCGCGATCGGGGGCGTAGGCGGCGGCGAAGCGCTCGAGCGCGGCCTCGTCGGTGTGCATGTGGAAGGGGCTGAACGCGTCGATCAGCGCGGTGAGCGCCGCGTCGATCCACTCGGGCGAACGGGGCTCTTGGTGGAGCTGCTCGAGGGCGGCTACCAGCAGCAAGAACTCGCCCATGTCCCCGCCCGGCGCGCCCACGCGCTCGGCGGTGTAGCGCCCGTCTATGCACCGCAGGGGATGGCGCGCGGCGTCCTGCTCGAGCGGAAGCCAGCGCACCTCGCAGCAAACGCCTTCGAGTTGGGAGTCGTTGGGAGTCGGGTCAGGGTCAGCCATGGGTCTCTCCGCGGTTGGACGCGATTAAAATTATCGGCGCGCAATATTTACGTCACCGATTCCATCGCATCAAGCCCCGTCGGGTGGCGCCCCGTCCTACAAGAACAGCTCGCCGACCTCGAAGGACAGCCCCAGCCCGGCGTGGTCGACGCGCGCCGCGCCGCGCAGCGAGTGCACGATCTGGTAGCCGTCGTCGTCGGGCCGCTCGTAGACCTCGACGGCCCGCTCTTGCAGGTTCAGCAACCACACGACGGGCACACCGAAGGCGGCGTACAACGGAATCTTGGCGCCGCGGTCGAAGTCGAGCGAGCTCTCGGCGACCTCGACCAGGAGCAGGATGTCGGCAGCGGTGGGATGCGCCGAGACGTAGAAGTCGTCGCGTGGCGCCAACAGCGTGAGATCCGGCTGAGGTTCGGAATGATCGCCGAGCCGAATGGGATTTTGGACGCTGACCAATGCCCGGTCTCCCACAGCCTTGGACAGCAGGTTGACAAGACGATTGACGTGGCCGGCATGCCGGCTTCCAATGGGCGCCATCTCGATGATCTCCCCGTCGATGAGTTCGGTGCGATCGTCCTCGGACAGAATCCCCAATTCGCCCATCCGGTGGTACTCGTCGACCGAGAATCGGCGTCGGCTGGGTGTACTCTCTAGTGGCTGAACGGTCATGGCAGCGGCTCGCGGGGTCGTGGTCGATACGGCGAGTTTGATTGTAGTTACTCGACAGGCCGCCGGCAAACAACCGGGCGTAGGCGCCCCGACGCTACTGGGACAACTCGCGGCCGCGCTTTCGGGCCCGCTCCCACATGCGCAGGTAGCCCTCCGCGGAGCGAAACAGCGGCTCGAGGTCCTCGTCGCTGACGCCGTCGTGGCGCACGTCCTCGATGAGCTCGGGGATCAAGCCCACGTGGGCCATGCCCTCGGTGTTGAAGTCGAACGTGCGGTTGCCCGCGCGCGGCTGGGTGAAGGTGACCGCGCCGTCGTAGGACTTGAACGGGTAGGTCACCGGGTTCTTCTGGGGCTGGGTGCAGTTGCTGTCGTCGCCGAAGCGCGGCCCGGGGGCGCCGGCGAAGCCGTTGAGGTCGAAGCCAAACCCCTCGGCGGGATACCCGCCGGCGGCGCGGATCAAATCCAGGCGATGCTCCAGGCTAGCGATGCGCGAGCGCGGGTGGTCGGGGTCGCTGCACCCGCCGAAGTTGAACTTGGAGACGCCGCCGAGCTCGTAGAGCTTGCCGCGGTTGTTGTTGCCGTGCGAGCCCACCCCCGGGTAGTCGTTGGCCTTCAATATCTCGAAGGCACGCTTGTAGGTGCGCTTGGGCATGTGGTCGAGCTCGATGAGCATGCCGCGCTTCATCATCTCTTTCAGCAAGAACTCGCCCAGCTCCGTGAGGCCGGCGTTCTGACAATAGTCGCCGTGCAGCGGCCCCTGCTGCATGTCGTGGGCGTAGGGAAGCAGGGTGTGAACGGGGTCGTCGGCAAAGCCACTCATGTCGTTGGGCGGGGCGGCGAAGTAGTCGTCGCGCGGCTGGTTGAGCCCGCCGAAGACCACGTCGCCCTTGTCGAAGACGGTGGGCACGTCCGGGCAGTCGAGGGTGAAGTTCGAGTAGTTGCCGGTCTGGATGAAATTGCCCAGCTCGATGATGCCCCGGTGGCCGTCGCCCGCCGAGAACGCGTTGCCGTATTTATGCACCGGGAAGATCGCCCGCACGCCCTTGGCGTAATATTTGTCGAGCGCGTCGACCACGTCCTGCTTGGTGCAGCGCTCCTTGCCCTCGGGCGGGTTGAGGTAGCAGTCGAATAGGTTGGAGACCTCGATGCCCAGCAGCACGGCCATCTTGCCCTGGTTGATCACCTCGCGGGCCTCCTCGGGCGTCTCCACCACGCGGAACCACCCCTTGCCGGGGCCGCCCTCCTGGGCGTCGATATAGCGCTCCATGTGGCGGATCTCTTTGAGCTCGCGGTCGATGGCGACCATGTCGTTACACGAGTAGCGCGCCGGCTGGGCGCCGCTTCCCACCAATAATTGGCAGATGACCTCGTTGCTGGTGGCGTGCTGGACGACCAGGCGAAGCCCGCTCATATAGGCGCGCTTGAGCCACAGCCAATACTGCGTCTGGTGAGTGGCGCTATGCGGGGCGTTGGGCCAGTCGGTGAAGTCCGGGTAGCCCTCGGTGTGGTGGTTGAACGTGGGCGTGCGCCCGGTGACCAGCCCGGTCAGCATATCCTGCTGGCTGAGCTCGTCGGCGTGATCCCACCCGTAGCCGAACAGGTCGTGGCGGCCGTCCTTGCCGTGGAACGGCTCGCAGGAGGGCAGCGCGTGCTCGACCCCCAGCGGGTGAAACGGGGAGCCGTGGAAGATCCCCGCGCCGCCAAAGCCGAAGTTCGACAGCATATGAGAATGGGTGTCCACGAAGCCCCACACCGACCCGTCGGGCCACGTATGCGCCTCGACCTCGCCGTGGGCGTCGAGGGTCAGCTCCGGAAATGGCGCGCAGCCATCGGCCGGATACAGCGTGATCACCGCCGCGTCGTCGACCTTGTCGGTCAGCCCGGTGGTGGTCAGGTATTTGCCGGTCTTGAGGTGGCGCATCTGGAAGCGGGTGGGGTCCTGCGCGGAGACCTCCAATTGCCACTGCGCGCCGGGCAGGTAGGAATCGTCGAGGGTCGTGATGTCCGACTCGAGCTTGGCGGGGCGTACGAACTCGCCGTCGTCGGCGACGAAGTAGCGCTTCTGCTCGTCATAGAGCAGGTAGGTGCCCAGGCCGGACGCCTTCAGATAAAACCGCGACGCCGACGCCGCCCCGGCCGAAAACGCGAAGCTCGCCCCGTCGGCCGTCGGGGCGAGGAACGAGGCATGGACGCTGTCGGGCGCGGCCGCGTCGACGGTGTAGCAGCCGTCGGCAAACCCGTAGATGCCGTCGTTTTCCGGCGCCGCCGGACGCTCGACTTTGGGAGTTTGGTCGGCACAGCCAGCTACCAACGACACGAGGAGCAACAACGCAGACACAACTGTGCCGGTCTTCATCGATTTGGCCCGAGGCGGGAGCAAGTTGGAGAAATGCGACGCCGAAGACGTTACTCAATGGCGGCGTCGCTGTCCACGCGAAGTGGCTCCCGGCCTCGTCGATATCTCACTCGAAATCGGAGGCGTCGTGGCGCTCGGGCATCTGCTCGGATTCGTCGCCCCGGGTGGAGTTGACCCGCTTGCCGCGGATGACCGCCGGGCGCTCGGCGATGTCGTTCGCCCAGCGAATCACATGCTCGTACTCGTGCACGGCGAGGAACTCGGCGGCGTCGTAGGCGTTGCCGAGCACCAGCGCGCCGTACCACGGCCAGGTGGCCATGTCGGCGATCGAGTAGGTGTCGCCGGCGAGGTAGGCGTTATCGGCCAGGCGCCGGTCGAGCACGTCGAGTTGGCGCTTGGTCTCCATGGTGTAGCGGTCGATGGGGTATTTGAGCCGCACCGGCGCGTACCTGTAGAAGTGGCCGAACCCCCCGCCCAGATACGGCGCGCTGCCCACCTGCCAGAACAGCCACGACAGCGCCTCGGTGCGCGCCGCGGGCGCCTCGGGCAAAAACGCCCCGAACTTCTCGGCGAGGTACAACAGAATCGAGCCCGACTCGAAGACGCGCTGGGCCGGCTCGCGGCTGCGGTCGACCATCGCCGGAATCTTCGAATTCGGATTGACCTCCACAAACCCCGTCGAGAACTGCTCGCCGTCGCCGATCGAGATGAGCCACGCGTCGTACTCGGCCTCGTCGAAGCCCGCCTCCAGCAGCTCCTCGAGCATGATCGTGACCTTCTGCCCGTTGGGCGTCGCCAGCGAGTACAACTGCAGCGGATGCTCCCCGACCGGCAGCTCCTCCTCATAGCGCGGACCCGCGGTCGGCCGGTTGATCGAGGCGAACGCGCCGCCGCTTTCGGTAGGCTCCCAAACTTTCGGCAAGGTATATTCGTCGGACTGACTCATCGCAGATACTCCATGGCACAAAGAAATGACAGTGCTCCCCCCGCGAAAGCACAGTTATCGACTCGAACGCCGGAGAGTCAACCGCGGCTCATCCGCCAAACCACCGAAGAGGTCGCCTTGCAGAAGCCCAACGCCCTCTATTGAGGTGCAATTAGCATTTCAGGGCGGACGGCTCGCCACGTTTGCGCGTGGCGTGCGTTTCGCAGATAAGCCACGTGGCTTTTCGACCAAACCACCGCCTCGCGCAAACGCCGCGGATCGTCCGCCCTTCAATAATAATTCCTTCAATAGATGGCGTGACGCGCCTGCAAGGCCACCGACCTCGAAACGCAGGCAATGCCGGTTCGCATCGATGCGGCGTGGTTGGTTGTTGATGCACGTGAAGGTAGGCGCCACGCGCCAACCCTCACCTACAAAGGCCGCGCAAGAATGCGCGCGGCGCGGCGCCTGGACGGCGGCGCCTTGGTCAATGCGGCCCATTCGGGTGGTTTGTGCCGTTCGAGCGCAGCCGTAGGCGTAGCGCGCCAATCGTCGTTTGATTGGCTTCTGTAGGTGAGGGTCGCGCGAGGCGCTTTTCGCCGAGCGCTACCTTCACGGGCCTCTAATCGACCACACCACCGCCCCGCGCAAACGCCACGAATCGTCCGCCCTTGATTTGCCCGAAACGTGCGTCCCGCAGATAAGCCACGTGGCTAGTCGACCACACCACCGCCCCGCGCAGCTGAGCCGCAGGCGATGCACGGCTGCGCGCACGAAAGAATATCCAGGAGCGCGGGCGGCCTCGTCCGCAATGGCCGAAGCCGTCGGGGGTGTCGTTTACCCCCACGGCCGAGGCCACCACACTCGTGCGCCAGCATCGAGCCCGTCTGCCCCGGGCGAACTGGATTGATGCGGAGCGCAGGCAGCTTGCCTGCATTCGGCCGACGAGCGCGGGCCCTGCGCCCGCCGAGAAGGCCGGAGATCGACGAGCAATGCACCCAAGCTCGACCCTTTCGCCCCGTGCGCGCAACGCGTCGGCCGCAGTGTGGTGCTCAGCGCCGCCGGGGTCGCTCCGCGGCCCCGAACGTGTTTCATCCAGTTGAGCATCGACCACGCCGCCGATCCGCAAGGGTGCTCTGCCCCGACCCATTCGTCGGGCCTTAGCAGCCTCCTGGCCGCCTATCCCAAAATGCGCTGCACCGCCCCGTCGATCAACTCGGCCAACTCGGGGTCCATGAACTCGTAGACGTCCGGAATGTCCAAGACGTGCAGCTCGACATCCTCCAACGCGTCGCGAAACATCTGGCGCAGAACGCGCGCGTGCTTGTGCTCCATCGCAAAGACGTGGTCGGCCCAGCCGACATCGTCATGCGTCACCCGTCGGCGCGCCGACGAAGCGGTCCCCCGCGAGCGCACCTCGTAGACCGGCGAGTTTCGGAAAACGCGCTCGGCGGTGGGGCTGCGCAGTTGGTTGCGGCTGCAAACGAACAGTAACTTGAGGCGATCTTCCGGCATGGGCAAACCGTGGTTCGGAGCCAGGTCAGGTAGGCGACGGTGGCAAAATTCATATCACGTCCGGTAGAGTATCACTTCCTCATCCGTTCATCTGGCCGAACCCGTCTGGCACATCGAGATTCTGCACGATATAGCAGACCCGACCGCTCCGGAGGACCCTTCATGACATATTTCTTGGCAATTGCGGCGCCGCTGGAGCCATCGCAGATCCAAGACGCGATGGGGAACGACATCTACCTCGAGGATGCGTCCGGCAGCCCAATCGGGTCGGCCACACTCGGTGGCAACGACGGCGCGGTGATGCTGGTGAATGCCGGCCACGGCGCGACGCATATCGTGTCGCAGCGCCACGACGCTGACCGCCGGGTTGTCGCCGGCGTGAGGGCGCTACTCGAAGAGACGCCCAGCGTGTCCGTGCTGCTGCATCTGGCGCGCGGCGTCGTCCTGCAAGAGCCCATACCCGACCGAGGACGACGCCGAATCACGTTCCACGACTTCGCCGAACTCTTTCCCAAACTCGAGGAGGACGTGCGGTTTGCCGTCGTGAACTCTTGACAGTAGGTCGCCTCGGCCAATACGCCGCTCGAAGGCAACCATATCGCCCCCCATCGCCCAAAATGGAGGGCAGCGGCGAACGCCGCGGGGGGCATCGCCGCGAGTCGGCAATGCCTGCACCAACACGACCCAACAACAACCCACCACCCTCTATTGAGGTGCAATTAGCATTTCAGGGCGGACGGCTCGCGGCGTTTGCGCGTAGCGTGCGTCTCGCAGATAAGCCACGTGGCTAATCGACCAAACCACCGCCTCGCGCAAACGCCGCGGATCGTCCGCCCTTCAATAATAATTCCTTCAATAGATGGCGTGACTCGTCTGCAAGGCCATCGACATTGAAATTCACGCGGCGGCGCGCACTGGCGGCGCAACACCTTTGGAGCGACGCCGTCCCTGGCGTCGATTTGGGCCGCGCTGCGGCCCTCGACGGCACGGAGGCCGTCGCTCCAAGGCTCGCGACGCGGCGTGGTTGGTTATTGAGGCACGTGAAGGTAGGCGCTACGCGCCAACCCTCACCTACAAAGGCCGCGCAAGAATGCGCGCGGCGCGGCGCCTGGACGGCGGCGCCTTGGTCAATGCGGCACATTCGGGTGGTTGGTGCCGTTCGAGCGCAGCCGTAGGCGTAGCGCGCCAATCGTCGTTTGATTGGCTTCTGTAGGTGAGGGTTGTGCGAGGCGCTTTTCGCCGAGCGCTACCTTCACGGGCCTCGAATCGACCACACCACCGCCCCGCGCAAACGCCACGAATCGTCCGCCCTTCATTTGCCCGTAACGTGCGTCCCGCAGATAACCCACGTAGCTAATCGACCACACCACCGCCCTGCGCAAACGCCGCGGATCGTCCGCCCTTCAATAGTAGCTCCTAAAATAGCTGGCGTGCATCTCCTGCAAGGCCCACGCCCACGCCCCCGCAACAACCCACCACCTCCGCCAACAGCAACCACTGGAAGCGCCATAGCCCCCTTTGGAACGCTCGTAGACACCCATGGAAGCCCCATAGCCCCCCATGGAACGCGTTCCAAACCCCTCTACAAAAATACGCGGCCGCCCAAGCGGCTCCCGGATCTCCAGAGAGATTTCCGAGAGCGCCCTGGCGGCCGCAAATGTGTCTGCAAGCGTTCCTAAGCCTCGACGGGCTGGTCGCCGACGTTTGCGCCGCTTCCATCGCCGGCTACGGGCTCGCCGGCGTCACTGGGCGCACCCGAATCGCCGGTGGGCGCTTCCGGCGGGGCCGGGGCGGGCGCGGAGGCGCCTTCGTCGCTGGTGCGCGGCGTAGACGCCGGATTGTGGGCGTCGTAGATCGCCAGGAGGTCGGCCAGCGCGTCGGGCTGGAAGAACTCCATCGCCTCGGCGGCGAGCTGCAGGTTGCGCGCGAAGTTGACCGCCTCCTGGCGGGCGGCGTCGCGCTCGCGGCGGGCGGCGCGGGTCTCCTGCGCCTCGCTGGCGTTGGCCGCGGCGACGTCTTCGAGCTCGTCGACCGTGTCGCGAAGCGTCTTTTTGAAGTCGCTCAGGTTGGCGAGCACCTTCTTCATGGGCTTTTTGTGGATCTCGAGCGCCGCCGTCAGGCGGGTGAGCGCCTTTCGGGCCATCTGCGGCGAGCGAATGCGGCTGGGCGGCTCGGCGGCGAAATCGGCGAGGATGTCGTCGACGTTGTCGGCGTCGGCAAAGACGATCTGCGCCAGGGCCAACCCCGACGACACCAATTGCTGCGCCTTGGCGACGGCCTCATCGCGCCGGTTGGTCAGCCCGACATCCTCGCGCTGCTCGCGCACGTAATTCTCCTCGGCCGTCTCCAGCCGGTCGGCCAACGCCTCGGCCTTCGACTTCCCGTCGTAGTCCTCGCCGAACACCTTGGCCAGATGCTCCTTGTTGGCGTCGGCCCAATCGGCCGCCGAACGCAGCAGGGCAACGGTCGTCTCCACCGGCGTCGTCATACTCGGTCGTGGCATAGCTCCACTCCTAAAAACCCCCAAGGTTTTCGAAAGATTGACCGGACCGCCACGCACGCGAGGCCCCAACGACGCCGGGTTTCGGCGCACATCACGCGCCGAACGACAACCCTCTGACACCCCACCGAACGCAGTTCGGGATGGGGTCTGCCCAGATGATCCAGTCTGTCCAAATGTGCAGGCATTGTGCCCCGTGCGCGCCGGGCGCGCAAGGGCGCGCCGCCGTCGTCGCCCCCCGGACCCTCGCCGTCGTCTAGGAGCCCGGGCTTCCAGCCCTGGCGATTGAAGAGTTGGCCCTGCAGAAACCCAGCGCCCTCTATTGAAGTTCAACTACTATTGAAGGGCGGACGGCTCGCCGCGTTTGCGCGAAGCGTAGGCATCGCAGACAAGCCACGTGACTCGTCGACCAGACCACCGCCACGCGCAAACGCCACGAATCGTCCGCCCTTCAATAGTAGTTCCTTCAATAGCAGGAGTCGCGGTCCCGCAAGGCGCCCAACCCCGCCCCCACAACAACCCACCACCCCGCCGATCCGCAAGATGCTCCTCCCCGACGCGGAGAGGTGACTTGCGTTTTTGCGGGTTCACCGTGCGCCGTACAGCGCAAGTCAGAGGGGCCCCAACAACCCCACAACCACAAACAAACGACGCGCCCTTGCCACTTCACCCACCACGCCCTAGAATCGCTTTCAATACGAACCCGCCAGAAAAGGGGCGAGTCGACCGACCGAAGCCGTAAGGAGCCGTACCGTGTCCGACGATGTTTGCTGGGGCCTGCATGCAGGCCGATCTGCGGAAGCCGAACAGCTCTTGCGCCAACGCGACCGCATTGGCATCGGCTGGCCGCAGATGGGCGACCTGTCCGAGCTAGCGCCGACCCGCGATGTGTTCAAGGCACACCTTCGTGAGGTGTTTCCCAACGAAAAAGAGGGCGCCATTCCGGTCAAGGCCGGCATGCTCTACCGCTTCGTCCACGAGATGGAGCCCGACAACATCGTCCTATACCCCTCCAAGGTCGCCAAGACGGTCCCCATCGGCCTCATCAAGTATAGGAGCCCTGCCGGACGATCTTCTTTCGGACCATCGAACGTTCCATCGCGTTGCTACAGTAGACAGTTGGATAGGTTTTGCGTCACCCCGCAAGTAAAGTATTCAAAGAAAGGTCAGCCTGATGAATGATAATCAAGGATCTTTGTGGCGGAAGTGGGACCTACACGTACACACGCCTGCATCACTAGAACAGCACTACGGTGGTGACCGAGACGAAGTGTGGGATATGTACCTGAATGACCTTGAGAACTTGCCTTCTGAATTCAGTGTCATTGGCATCAATGACTACCTGTTTCTTGACGGCTACCGCAGGGTGCTTAAAGCAAAGGATTCGGGGCGTCTATCAAACTTGGATTTGATACTTCCTGTCATTGAGTTGAGGATGGCTCGCTTCGGTGGAAGCAGGAGTAATCTTAGCCGCGTGAATCTTCACGTTATTTTTTCCAATGAACTGTCACCCGATACCATCGAGGACCAGTTTCTTAGCGGTCTCAACCGTGACTATAAGTTAAGTCCGGAACATCAGCACCTACAGTGGAAAGCGCGCATTACACGCCAGAGCCTGACGGACCTCGGTCAGATGATTATTGACAGTGTGCCAGAAGATCAGCGTCAGCACTATGGCTCGCCCTTAACTGAAGGCTTCAACAATCTGAATTATGAGCCTGAGCCGCTAATCGACTCGCTAAAACAAAATACCTACCTGCGAAATAACTATTTACTCGCCGTTGGGAAGACTGAATGGGCCGACATCAAGTGGAATGACCAGTCGATCGCAGACAAAAAGTCACTAATAAACAATGTTCATTTGGTCTTCTCGGCGGGAGAGTCTTCGAAAAAAGTTAAGAATGCCCAAAAAGCGCTAGCGGATGCTGAGGTTAATTCCCGCCTGTTGGACTGCAGTGACGCTCATGACTTCTCAGATTCGTCCAATAAGGATAGGATCGGTAATTGTGAGACTTGGCTCAAAGCCGACCCGACCTTTGAAGGACTTAAGCAAGCACTCCGCGAGTACGAAGAGCGAGTAGCACTTGAGGTGCCAGATCAGATTATCGCACTTAAAGCGAGGCCGGATAGCTATATCCGACGAGCATGTATTTCGCGTACCGGCAACGCGAGTTGCACCGAGACCTGGTTCGATAACACGTTGACCCTTAATCCCGGTTTGATCGCCATAATTGGCAACAAGGGGAGTGGAAAGAGCGCACTAGCCGACATTATCGCTTTGGCAGGAAACAGCGAGACGGAAGGGTGGGCCTTCCTAAAGCCAGAGCGTTTCGGGAAGCTGCCGGAAAACAAAGCAGATAGCTTTTGTGTGGAGATTGAGTGGGAGAATGGCCGGACAGTTTCTCGCAAGTTGTCAGAGATCAATAGCCGCCGAGGTACCGAAGAGGTAAAATATATTCCTCAAAACTACTTTGAGCGGCTGTGCAATGACCTTCAAACAGGGGAGAAGTTATTCCAAGAGGAGATTGAAGAGGTTCTATTCAACCACGTTCCTGAGGGACAGCGGTTTGGAAAGGATAGCTTCCAAAGTTTGTTACAACTACGCACTCGTGATGTAGATGAAGGCATTCGCAACCTTCTTTCAAACCTACAAAAGGTAAATAATCGAGTCGCGGAACTTGAAGATGCGACAAGCGAAGCAAAAAAGCTGGAGCTAAAACAGGAGTTTTCGCGTATCCAAACGCGAATCCAGACACTACGAGAACAAAAGCCTGAACAACCGGATGTTGAACATAAAGACGATGAAAACCTACAACTGAAGGCCGAGCTTGAGAGTGCTCGCGATGAGGCAAAAAACCTTCAGGAAGAGTTTAAGGCACGCAAAGAAGAAAAGCACGCACTCAACAAGAAGAAACTTAACATCAACCACATCCGCTCTCGACTGAAGGGGTTAAGGGACGAATTCCAACAACTACTACGGGAATTAGGCGAATCAGCCGAAGGGCTTGATATATCTATCTCGAACATTGCTGAACTCAAGATAGATTTTAACGCCTTGGATACAGCTGAGCGGCGAGTCCAAGCTACACTAGCTCGGATCGAACAGGAGCTTTCGGAAGGCGATAACTCCCTTCCACATCGTTTGCGAGATCAAAAAGAAAAAGTTGAAAACCTTACCCAGAAGCTACACGGACCGCAAAGGAAGCTCGCTCAATACGAGTCAGAATTGGAAGCTTGGGAGACGGAACTCTCAAAACGAAAGGGGAATTTGGAGAGCCCAGGCACACTCCTTTATGTACAGGAAAAGTTAAGGCAGTTGGAAGAAGATTTACCTACCACAATCGAAACATTTAAGGACAAGCGCCTCTCTCTTTGCCACCAAATCTTTCTAAAAAAGAAGGAGCTATGTCGGATTCGGGAAGAGCTTTTGGCGCCTGCGGAAGAATTCTTGCGAGCACACAAGATGGAGACTGAGTTTTCCCAACTTAATTTTGCGGTAAAGATCCAACTCGGCGAGCTACAAAGTCGCTTCTTCGACATGGTTAGTCATGGAGCGCGTGGTACGTTCTACGGCACTGCACCGGGAACGGAACGCTTTGCCGAAATAATTGCCGACGTCAATTTTGAGGACTGGGACAGTGTGAAAAAGCTCGTTCAGGAACTCGAAAGTTCGCTCCGATATGACCGTCGTGCGGGTCAAGCGGCAAAGAATGATATCGATTCTCAACTAAAAAGGGGATACTCAAGCAACGAGCTATTCGATTATCTTTTCGGCCTCACCTACCTTGAGCCCCGCTATGACTTGCGACTGGATGGCAAACCCATAGAATCGCTCTCGCCCGGAGAGAAGGGGGCCGTGCTTTTGATGTTTTACTTGTTGGTTGATAGTCGAACCTATCCCTTGATTATCGATCAGCCGGAAGAGAACCTGGACAATCAGTCTGTGTACCAACTTCTCGTTCAGTGCATCCGCGCAGCCAAAAGCAGGCGACAAATCCTGATGGTCACACACAACCCCAATTTGGCCGTCGTGTGCGATGCCGAACAGATTATCTGGGCTGAAATCGATAAGGCTGATAACTTCCGCGTAAGTTATACCACCGGTGCGATCGAAAACCCGAGCATTAACCAGGCCCTAGTGAACATTCTAGAAGGCACTGCTCCTGCATTCCAGAACCGGAGTGCAAAGTACATCGGTCTCGCTACCCCCGACCTTATTTAGAGAGATCGAGGCGGCGCAAACCTTTGCCTGGCCGCGGTTTGCGAATTTCGGCACCAGAGCTGCTGTCCACCAGAAGTCAGGGGGATATTCGTAATTTTCGTTGAACACTTGATTGCGCAAGATCCAGTTGATCAGTTTGACCGGCTTCTTCGTTAGCCAAGCAATATTGACGGGCAACATGTCGAGATCCCAGGACAACCTTCGAATTTCACGTGCCTCCTCCATAGTGGTGCCAGCCAACTCGTACTTCTCGAAAGCGTGCGATCCCGGCGCGCCGCCTTGAGCATACGCGATATTATACCCGTGGTGCCTAGATTGCGACTGGAATGCGTCGATGTGATGCTGTTCTCGTCGAATCAAGTTGTCGGCACGTTCAACATCCTCAAGCACCTCGAAGCGAAACGTCACTTCACCGTACTTGTTCCACGCCTTGCGGTTGAACGTATTGATGATCATCATGTAGATGCCTTGTGTCATCGCAACTCCTCAATGCTGCGCGCCTCCACGCCCGAAAAGTGTCCGCGTTCGTTCAGCCTGCGAGTGAATCCTTGTGTTTTCCCGCCAATTGCGCCCGAACGCTGCCAGACGACGTTCGAACGCTCATCCGGTCAACCCTGAGAACGAGTCATTCAGCATCGAGATCTGCAACACGTCGAGAATTTCCTCAGTCTCGCCCATCTGGTCGAGCAACCGATCGCTCCGCTGCAGGTAGCGTCGGACAATTCGAACGACTTCATCCTGCTCTTCGCGTGGGGGCAGGGGTACGGGAAGCAACCGGGTGTTGGTCAGATTGATTCGCTCACGCCCCACGCCGCGCGAAATCTCCTCAAAACGAGCATGTCCTTGAGGCGAGTTGAAGTTGTGCATCAGATAGGGCCGGTTGATGCTCTTATGCACCTTGTACCGGTAGCAGTCAGCCTTCACGACTGCAGGACCTAAGTCTGCCGGGACTTCGCAGCAACGTCCAACCGGGTCTGCAAGCGCTGCAATCAGCAAATCTCCTGGATATATCCAATGTTTCTCGAGCATCTGATAGCGCGCATCGTCAATGAAGCGTCGGGTTGAGTTATCGAACTTCCCCACCCCCAAATTCGTGAGAGTGACAACCTGTGCCGCTGCTTCCGCCTCATCCACATAATGCGCGGTCTTGAGTTTGGAGCCGAACGGTCCGTCGGTCGTTGAGTAGTCTTCGCAAGCGCTTAGCTCCTCAACAGTCGCCCAGCACCAGCTTGGCGGCAAATCCGGCAGTTCCGCTGTGTCGGCAGCTTCCAAGGGCTTATAACGCTTTGCTGCACGCTTCTTCGCTTTTGACACCACCTTCTCCGCTTTCTCGGGTGTCCACTCTTTGCCCGTCTCTTCGGCTTTCTTCTTCTCCTTGAGTCTCCACTTCTCTCCATAGTCGTCGATGTACTTCTGTCGTCGTTCTACCCGTATGCGCTCAAGCAGCTCGGAGGCCGGCTCGACGTCGGGGTGTTGGGCGCGCCAGTCGGCGGTCAGCTCGCCGGTGAAGGCGCGGGCGAGGACGGATTGGCGGAATTTGTCGATGAGTGGGGGGATAGAGGTGAGGTAGTCGTTGGCGTGGCGGGCGTGGGAGGTGAGGGTGTCGAGTGTTGCAGTTACTCGACGTTGCACTTGAATCGCGGGCGCTGCGACCGGCATCTCCAGCAGTTCGGTGGTGTTAATTCCATCTCGGGTCGCGCCGTGAGTAACTTCGTCGATATACTCAGCCACCATCGGAGAACCCTTGACTTGATACATGAAGAACGCGGGAAGGATTTTCCTTGCGTCGAGGCGGAGTCTCATGAGGTGGTAATTAAAAATTGCCCCCTCAAGCCAATGAGGAACCACCGCAGCACGTCCGACCGATGCCATTCTGGAGAAAAGAACGTCTCCTTGGCACAGTCGATAACGCTCAAACTCCGTGGCAGTGGACTCACTGATGAAGTTTGCCTTGTCTAACTCAAGCCCACCTTCCTGAAGACAGCCGATCGTGAGGACCGGAACGCCGGAATCGGTGAACATGTCGGTTGACAGTTTCGAGCCGAAGGGTCCCGTGAGGACAGCCTGCTCCGAATCCGTGCCCAAGTCGGCTACCCTCCGAATCGGCCATGCCTGGGCGCTCAGTACTTTCTGGACCTTGCTCTCTACATCTTTATCCATCGTCTCTGCGTCCCGTACGTCTCTTTGGCCTGGTGGTGAATGCGGGCGAGTCCGAGGCTGTCGCAGAATCGTTGATGCCAGGGCTTGCAGCCCTGTTTCCGAGGGCTAGAAGCCCTCTCACCGATGGCGCTTTGGGCCTTTTGCGACGGCCTCGAGGCCGCCCGCGCTCGTGGTTAGTCGTTGCGCTTCATGCTTCGTTGCGACTGGTCGTGGGGCCGGGCTTCTCGGCGGCCGTTGGCCGCGCTCGCTAAGGAGCCTCCTCCTGTATCCTCCTCCGCTTCGCTTTGCTTCGCGGAAGAGGACACCTCTCCTCGGTCCTCTCCTTCTCTTCGCTTCGCTTCGAGTGGAGAGGATGATGTCGGTCATTCGGCGGCTTCGGGCTCGTCGACGACGACGTCCTCGTCGCCCTCGAGGATGGCCATGAGTTGCTCCATCTCGTCCATGGCCATCTGGAGGTTGCCGATGATCTCGGTGGCGATGTCTTCGGGGGGCGGCAGGTCCTCGACGCGTTCGACGTCGTCGTCGTGTAGCCAGGTGATGTCGAGGTTGTCGCCGCGTTCGCGGATGTCGTCGCGGGTGTAGCGGCGAAAGCGGCCTTCGTCGCCCTGGTCGGTGCGGGCTGAGCGGAGTTGGTCGCTGTCACGAGGGCAAGATGCCCCCGCACCGAGGTAGGCCTGTTTGAAATCGTCGAAGTCGGAGGCCTTCAGGGGGTTGCGCTTGCCGAAGGAGCGCATGTTGGTGCGCATGTCGTAGATCCACACCTCGTCGGTGTTGTCCTCGTCGGTGTCGCCGCGCTCGAAGAACAGCACGTTGGTCTTGACGCCCTGGGCGTAGAAGATGCCGGTGGGCAGCCGCAGGATGGTGTGCAGGTCGCATTTGTTCATCAGGTCGGTGCGCACCTTTTGGCCGACGTTGTCCTCGAAGAGCACGTTGTCGGGGAGCACGACGGCGGCGCGGCCGCCGGGCTTTAGGCCGCGGTAGATGTGCTGCAAAAAGGCGAGCTGCTTGTTGGAGGTCGGGAAGGTGAAGTCGTCGCGCGTGGGGCGGCCGCCGCCTCGTTTGGTGCCGAACGGGGGGTTCGTCAGGATGACGTCGGCCTTGGCCAGGCCGGTGCCCATCGGCGAGAGCGTGTCGCCGAGCTTGAAGTCACAGCCGATGTCGTGCAGCAGCATATTCATCAGGCCCAGCCGGTGGGTGTCCGGCACCAGCTCGACGGCCTTGAAGGCGTCATTTCGCTGGAACTCCTGGAGCTTCTCGTCGAGGTCGAATAGCTCGTCGGTCTGCGCTTTGACGTGCATGTCGGCCGCGATGATAAACCCGCCCGTGCCCGCCGCCGGGTCCTGGACGACCTCGCCGGGCTTTGGGTCGACCAGCTCGACGATGACGTTGATGAGCGGGCGGGGCGTAAAGTACTGCCCGGCGCCGGTCTTGGACTCGCTGGCGTTCTTCTCGAGCAGCCCCTCGTACAGGTCGCCCAGCCCCTCGCGGCGGGCCGAGAACCAGTCGAGCTCGTCGATGGAGGTGACGAGCTTGTTCAGGTTTCTGGGCTGGCGCATCGCCGTCTGCGCGTTCAAAAAGATCTGCTGGACGAGCTGGGAGCCCTGGTTGCCCAGGTCGACGAGCATCCGCCGGTAGAACTGCAACTGCTCGTTGCCGTCCTTGCCGGCGAGGTCCGCCCAGCGAAGGCCCTCGGGCAGGTGGACCTCGTCGTCGGTCTCCTGCATGCCCGTCTCCTCGGCCATCTTCAAAAAGAGCAGGTAGGTGAGCTCGGTGACGTATTGGTGGTAGGTGATCCCGTCGTCGCGCAGGACGTTGCACAGGGACCACAGCTTTTGGACGATGTCGTGGGTGGACATACGGGGGTCCAGGGGTCTGGGGGTTCGGGGGTCCAGGAACTGCGAACTGCGTTCTTAGTGCAAAGGTGCGCCTCGAATCAATCGCACTGCTGATCTGCGGCATCGAGAACCGACCACTTTGCCGATCTGCGAACGTCAATCTTAGATGTGTTAATAGGCGGGGTACCACCCCCGTGGACGACGTGAGAGATCTGCACTGATGGGCGATTCGAGAAGCCGGCCCATCGACCAGAGTTCAGTGTGCGAAGCCTCGACCACCGGCGTGGGAGCCGGCCTATTAACGCAATTAAGACTAACGGCATCACGCTTGGCGGCGACGGGTGGTACGCGGCGTAATTTTGCGGCATGTTTACGCCCTCTCGTCGTAGTTCCAAACCTCATCGTTCAACTCTGCCAAGACGTCTTTAAGACGCCCGTCGAAGTACGATTCGTTGATGCGCTGGAAGCCGCCGTAGCGCTGGAAGGCCGGGGCTTCGTCGAGGTTTTCGGGGTCGGCGACGTTTTGGTCTTTGATGAGGTTTTTGCCGATGCGCTCGAGCCAGCGCTTTTGCTCGCTCGACCATTGGTGGCGCTGGTAGATGGCGTGCAGGGCGTGTTTGACGCGCTCGGCGTAGGGCACGAGGGGCTCGCCGAGGGCGGCCTGGCGGATGAAGCCGATGATGCTGGCGGCGATGTCCTGGTTGGTCTTTTGGGCCCAGGCCTTTTGCAGGGTTTCGGTGTGGTAGCCGTCCTGGGCGAGGCGTTGGCGCAGCTCGCGTAAGCTCTCGCGGGTGAGCTCGCGCGGGCGTTGGGTGACGATGCGCAGCGCGTCCATCGAGTCGAGGTTCGCCTGGACGTATTGCTCGAATTCTTCGAGGAAGTCGGCGCGCGCGAGCTCGACCTCCTCGGCGCCGATGACCACGTCGGGCGTGTCGTCGTAGATGACGCCCTTGGTCTCGAAGGGAAGCCTGGGCACCTGCCGCACGACGCCGCCCTTGTCCTGCATCCAGGCGGCGGCCTCCTCGGGCTCGCGGTCGCGCAGGTTCTCCAAAAACTCCTTCGGCGACATGCCGGCGAGTTCTTTGAAGCGCTGCTTGCCGTCGTCGGTCAGGCGTTTGAGCTTGCGCGTCAGCTTGCCGATGAGCTCGCGGTGGGCGAGCTGTAGGAACTCGAGATTCTCGGCGGCGGTGAGCTCTTCGAAGGTCTGCTCGAGCGAGATATTGGGGGTCTGCACGACCGGCTTCATGTCGGTGACCGACTCGAGGGCGTCGTACAGGTTGACGTAGTCGTAGATGCGAAACGCGGTCTTGTTGATCTCGTCGCACAGCCTGGTGGCGCGGCCCTTCATCTGCTCGTAGAGGATGCGGCTTCGTACGCGGCGCAGGAAGACCAGGTTGACGATCTCGGGCACGTCGACACCCGTTGTGAGATAATCGACGGTGATGGCGATGGCGGGCTTCTTTTCGTTTTTGTAGCGGCGAAGCCAGCCCTCGGCGTCGTCGGTGTAGCCGGTGAGCACCTTGATGGCGGTGTCGGTCATTGGGCTACCCTGCTCCGCGTAAGCGCGCTTGAGCTCGTCGCAGACCATCTGGGCGTGGACTTCGGAGACGCAGAAGATGAGCGTCTTGCCCGGAGAGTCGGGGTCGATGCGCTCGGCGATGTCGCGGCAGACGGCCTCGTTGAACCCGTCGGTGATGACGGCCTTGTTGAACGAGTCGATCTCGAAGTCGAGCTCGTCGGGGGTGTGGGCGAAGTCGAGCTCGCCGGTGGTCGCGTCCAGCAGCGCAAGCTGCGCGCCCTGCTCGAAGTGCAGGCCCTGCTCGCCGAGCTGGGTGCTGATCTTGATGGGCGGGTCCTGGTCGACCAAAAAGCCGTCGATGACCGCCGTCTGGTAGCGGTAGGTGTAGACTGGCTCGCGGAAAATGTCGGTGGTGTGCAGCGCGGGCGTGGCGGTCAGGCCGATGGTCATCGCGTCGAAGTAGTCGAGCACGCGCCTGTACTTCGAGATGTAGTCGTTCTGGTCGCGGTATTCGAGCTCGACCTCGCTCATCTCGCGGTCGAGGTTATAGCCGCGGTGGCACTCGTCGACGATGATGCAGTCGAATTCGTCGATGGCGGGCTTGTTGCCGTCCTCGACGTCGAACACCCGGCGCACCATGCTCTGGACGGTGGCGATGCTCAGGCGCGTGTCGTTCTCGACGTCGGACTCGTCGAGGCTCTTGGCGTCGTAGAGTTCGGTGAACGTATGCTGGCCCTCCAGCTTGGTGGTCTGGAAGGCGGCGAAGGCCTGGTTTCCCAGCGAGGTGCGGTCGACCAGGAACAAGATGCGTTTGAACATGCCCGACGTCACCAGCCGGTAGACCAACCCGATGGCCGTGCGCGTCTTGCCGGTGCCGGTGGCCATCGCCAGCAGCGCCTTTCGGCGGCTGTGCCCGATGGCGCGCTCGATCGCTTCGATGGCCTCGCGCTGGTAGTAGCGAAGCCCGAGCCCGTCGAACGACAGATCGGCGAGCTTTGACAGGGCCTGGTCGACGTTCTTGTCGAGCAGGCGCTGAATGCCCTCCGGCGTGTACCACCCGGCGAGCGGGCGCGAGCGATTGGTGGGGCGACGAAGGTCCTGGAACCAGATGCCGCGGTGGGTCTTGAGCTGGTGCAGGTACTCGCGGCCGTTGGAGGCGAAGACGAACGGAATCTCGTACTCCAGCCCGTCGATCGCCCACGGTCCGCCTTCGGGCGGCTGATATTCGGCGAGCTCCCACGCCCGGCTGTAGCGCTTGGCCTGCTCGACGCCGCCGGAGATGGGCTGGTCCCAGCGCTTCGCCTCGATGATGGCGACCGGGGTGAGCCCGTCGAAGAGCACGTAGTCGGCCGGCCCCGCGGCAGTGGGCACCTCGGCGATGGCGATCTGCTCGCCAACTTGCGGGCGGGTCCCGTCGGCCCACCTGAGCGCCTCGGTATTCGCGCGCCAGCCGCGCTGGCGAAGCTGGGCGTCGATGATGGCGCGGGTCTCCTGCTCGTCGAGCTCGACCTTTTCGGTCGCCTCGCGCATGCGCTCCTCGCGCTCGACGTGCTCCTCGGCGGGAGCGGCTTCGGCCCGGGACTGCAGCTCGGCCAGGCGCGCCTCGTACTCCTCGGCCAGCGACTGGAAGACGTTTCGCTCCTCGCGCAACTGGGCGAGCAGGTCCTCGACCTCGGCGAGTCGATGCTTCTCCTGCAACGCGCGCTCGTTGGCCTGGTCGACCGCCTTCTTGGCGTCGTCGACCGCCGCGCGCAGGTTGCGGTTTTCGCCCAACACCTTCTCGCGCTGCGCGGCGAGGTTGGGCGGGTCGATGAACCGGCCCGCAGAGAAGTCGCGGTCGTAGCCAAACGACTGGTGAAACCAGATGGCGATCTTGCGCGTCAGCCGCAGATACCGGGTCGCCACGCCGCGGGCGTCGCCCAGGTAGACCTCGCCGTGGACCACGTCGTTGGCGTTGGTGCGCACCTCGTGGAACAGATCCTTGATGTCGTCATGAAACGCCCGGTGGCGCTCGAGGCGAAGCAAGATGTTGAAGAAGGACATCTCCGAGACATCGTAGATGCCCAGCGCGGCGGCGGTCTCCTTGGCCAGCAGTTCGGCGAGCATGCGCAATTGCATCATGCACGCCGTCGGGCTGATGCTCGCCAGTTGCTCGGCCTCGTAGCCGATCTTGGCGAGGCGCTCGTCGTGCTCGGCCAGGAACCAGAAATTCGAGTTGTGGGAGGTCTTCGACATGCGGCCACCGCTCGACAACGACCAGAAGTGCTGCTTCCCCGGGGGTGATTGGAAGCTTGGTGAGGCTAAGCCTACGCCGATGGCAGTGGCGGCGCAACCGGAGGGTGGGATTGGCGCGTCCGGCGGTCGAAGAGGTCGCCCTGCAGGAGCGTGACGCCCTCTATTGAGGTTCAACTAGCATTTCAGGGCGGACGGCTCGCGACGTTTGCGCATGGCGTACGTCTCGCAGATAAGCCACGTGGCTTTTCGACCAACCGACCGCCACGCGCAAACGCTGCGGATCGTCCGCCCTTCAATAATAATTCCTTCAATAGAGGGCGTGACGCGCCTGCAAGGCCACCGACCTCGAAACGCAGGCAATGCCGGTTCGCATCGATGCGGCGTGGTTGGTTGTTGATGCACGTGAAGGTAGGCGCCACGCGCCAACCCTCACCTACAAAGGCCGCGCAAGAATGCGCGCGGCGCGGCGCCTGGACGGCGGCGCCTTGGTCAAGGCGGCACATTCGGGTGGTTGGTGCCGTTCGAGCGCAGCCGTAGGCGTAGCGCGCCAATCGTCGTTTGATTGGCTTCTGTAGGTGAGGGTTGCGCGAGGCGCTTTTCGCCGAGCGCTACCTTCACGGGTCTCTCGCAGATAACCCACCGCGTCCCGAATCCCCTAAGCCTCCGCGATGGGCTCGGCCTCGTCGGCCCAGGCGCTCACCCACGTGCCGTGGGCCTCGACGGCCTCCAAAAACGCCGCGTAGTAGGGATGCTCGCTCAGCGTCGCGCTGTCGCCGATGACCAGCAAGAAGCGCCGCGCCCTGGTCAGCGCCACGTTCATGCGGCGGGTGTCTTTCAAAAATCCGAGCTGCCCGTCGGGGTTGCTTCGCACGAGGTCGACGACCACGGCTTCCTTTTCGCGGCCCTGGAAGCCGTCGACGGTGTCGATTTCGAGGCCGTCGACGTCCTCGAGCCGCTTTCGGAGGCGGCGCACCTGCGCGAAATACGGGGTGATGACGGCGATATCCTGCGGGCGAACGCCGCGGCTCATCAGCCGTCGCACCTCTTTGGCGGTGCGCTCGGCCTGCTCGGGGTTGGAGGTGCTCGGGTCGTCGTCGCTTTGCTTTTCGTCCCAGCCCTTGCCGGCCGTGTCGACGAAGACGAACGGCCCGGGCCTCGCGGGGTCGGCGACGACGCCGTCGAGCTCGTCGAGGGTGTGCGCGACGACCGCGTCGGCGGCGCGTAGCTGGTTGTCGTATTTGGACTGCGACGGAAACGCCATA
This sequence comes from uncultured delta proteobacterium, assembly GCA_963697525.1. GTDB lineage: Bacteria > Myxococcota_A > Bradymonadia > Bradymonadales > Bradymonadaceae > Bradymonas. Next base: position 1,954,978 of record OY969087.1, on the reverse strand, counting down.
AGTCGGGCGTGCATGCGGTGCTGGACCTCCAACATGACCGCGTGGTCGCATAGGCGCTCGAAGAGCGTCACGCCCAGCCCCTCGCGCTCGGCCTGCTGGTCGATGACCGTCGGCGCCAGTTGGTGGGGGTCGCCGGCCATGACGACCTTGGCGGCGCGCAACAGGGGCACCAGCGCGATGGGGTCGGCGGCCTGGGTGGCCTCGTCGAGGACCACCAGGTCGAACTCCTGGTCGTCGAGCAGCCGGGTGTCCGCGCCGGCGGCCGTCGCGCAAATGACCGGGCTGCGGTCGATGATGGCGGCCTGCACGCGGCGAAGATGGCCGCGCGCGTCGCCCCAGAGCTGGCGCATCTCGCGGTACATCGCCGCGCGCTCGGCGCGGCTAATCGTGCCGCGTTCGCTGCGCGCGTCGATGCGCCGGCGAATCTCGCGCGCCTGATCCATCCACTGCTGGGCGAGCTTGTAGTCGTGGGTCGCCTCCAAAAGCGCGTCCAGCGAGCGCGCCTCGACCGCGGGCGCCACCCGGGCCGGATGCCCCACGCGCACGACCTCGACGCCGGCGTCGATGAGGCGCTCGGCCAGGTTGTCGACCGCGGCGTTGCTGGCCGCGGTGACCAGCACGCGCTGGTTTTGGCGCACCGCCTGGCGCACCACCTCGACCAGGGTGCGCGTCTTGCCCGTGCCCGGCGGCCCGTGCACCAGGGCGACGTCCTCGGCGCAAAGCGCCCGCTCGACCGCCCGGCGCTGGGCCGCGTTGAGCTCCTCGTCGAGCACGCCAAGGTCGGCGCCGCGGCGCATCGTCGGCGCGCGCCCGCCGAAGAGCACCGCGCGAATCTGTCCCTGGTCGCTAAGCTTGGCCGCCTGGCGAAACGCCGCTACCGCGCGCTCGCCGCGCTCGAAGGTCGTCTGCGGCGCCTCCACGTCCAGGTGGAACGCCTCGCCGAACAGCCCGTCGGGCACGTCCGCGTCGACCATCACCCCGAGGCGGCCATCCTTTCGCCGCGCGATCACCGCCTCGACGGCGTCCTTTTCGGCCGGCGACTCCCGCCACAACACCACCGGCGAGCCGGGGCCGGCGCGAAACCCGTCCAGCGCCGACGCGACGCGAGGCGCCAGCCACAGCAACATACGCTCGCCCGGCGCCGCCGCCGTCTCGTCGACGTCGAGCCTCGCCAGCGCCACGCCCTGCTCGACGCGCTCGTCGAGCGTCGTCTCCGCGCGCTCTTCCAAGTGGCGCTGCCGGCACGTCTCGCGCTCGCGCCGCCACAGCTCGGCGAGCTTTTGGAGGGCGTTGTCTTCTCGGTCGTCGATCATGGAGGGCGTCGCTCTTCGAGTCGTGTGGTGCGCGCGTTGGCTACAACTCGCGACACTACTGCAGGATTTCCGCGGCCCAAAGGGTCACGGTGGAGGGGGGAGATGGCGCGTGGTTGGTTGTTGAGGCACGTGAAGGTAGGCGCTACGCGCCAACCCTCACCTACAAAGGCCGCGCAAGAATGCGCGTGGCGCGCGTCGTTCCACGGGTGAAACGCTTCACCAATTGTGCAGACATTCAGCAGACATCACGCAAATCCGGAGCGCCGAGCCCTCAACGGCGTGCAATCTGGTATAGTGGGACGCACGAAAGCCCGTTGGTCGTCGTCGCCACCTCGATTCGCGCATGAAACTCTCCCTGCAGGGCCAGCTCACCACCTCGTTTGTGGGGTTCGCCGTTCTGATCGTGACGGCGACGTTGGTGTTGTCGCGGTGGACCTTCGTGGCGGCGTTGGACGACTACATCAGCGGGTTGGAGCACAACCGGCTGCAGGTGGTCGCTCGCCGCGTGGGCGAGTTGTACGCGCGTGGGGATGGCTGGCCGGATGACATCGCCGAGCGCTTCGGGCGCGTGGGGCGGCTGGCGGAGCCGCCGCCGCCGCCGATGCCCAGCGCGCTGCCTCGACGGCCGCGGCCAAAAACCGTGGGCCCGCAGCCCACCGCGCTATTCGACGGGCAGGACCATTTTATCGCCGGGAATCATCTCGACGACGGGGCCAAGCGCATCTCGGTGCCCGTGGTGGTCGACGGCCAGGTGGTCGGCCATATCCGAAGCACGCCGCGGCGCAAGGGCGGCGCGCCGCTGGAGCGCGCGTTTTCGCGCCGCCAGCTCGAGTCCAGCCTGGCGGTGGGGCTGGCCGCGCTGCTTTTGGCCATCGTGGTGGCGGCCCTGCTGGCGCGCTGGCTGCTCGCGCCCATTCGCCGCGTGCTCGCCGGGGTCTCCCGGCTGTCGCAAGGCGAGTACGACGTGAAGCTCGATGAGCCGCGCCAAGACGAGCTCGGCGAGCTGTCGGCCGACTTCGACGCGCTGGCCCAGACGCTTGGCCAGAGCCGGCAGGCTCGCCAGCGCCTCTTCGCCGACATCTCGCACGAGCTGCGCACCCCGCTGGCCGTGCTCACCGCCGAGATCGAGGCGCTCGCCGACGGGGTGCGCACCTTCGACGAGGCCAGCCTGGACTCGCTGGCCGAGGAGGTCAGCCGATTGCGCCGGCTGGTGGACGACCTGCACGAATTGTCGACCTCCGACCTGGGCGCGCTGCACTACAAATTCGAGCCGTGCGACGTGCGCGACTGCCTCGAGGAGACCCTCGCCAAACTGCCGCCGACACCGCTGGAGGTGACCACAAGCCGGCTGGACCCGGCGGTGTTGGAGGCCGACGGGCGCCGCCTCGAGCAGCTCTTTCGCAACCTGTTGCTGAACGCGCTGGCCTACACCGACGCCCCCGGGCGGGTGGACGTCGAGTTGACGGCGCGCGCCGACGCCGTCGAGTTGGTCGTGCGCGACACCGCCCCGTCGGTGCCCGAGGCCGACTGCGAACGCCTCTTCGAGCCGCTGTACCGCGTGGAGGCGTCGCGCAGCCGGCGCACGGCGGGCTCCGGGCTGGGGCTGGCCATTTCGCGGCGCATCGTCGAAGCTCACGGTGGAACGATCACCGCCAAGCCATCGGCGATGGGCGGTTTGGAAGTCACGGTCACACTCCCAAAATGACTTCATGGAGATCTTGTGGCATTCGGTGGCGTCAGGCGTTTCGAAAATTATCTGCATTACGTCGTGTTCTTGGTTCTTGGTTCTTGGTTCTTGCCGCCTGTTAGCATCAGCCCATTCCACCAGCAGTGACGTCCGCACGGTGTCGAAGCCACGGTCGGGCGACATGCGCCAACTTGCAAGACCAAGAACCAAGAACAGTTGCGACGATCGACCGAGATGCGGCACGGCAACTGCCGCACGAAAGCCGAAAAATATCCGTGAATGCACCTCCAAAGGCGTCTCATGAACGTGCTCATCATCGACGACGAACCCAAGATCGCCCAGGTCCTGGCGGATTATTTCGCCCAGGCCCACTTCGACTGCACGCTGCTGCACGACGGCGGCGAGGCGGTCGAACTCATCCGACGCGAGGCGCCGGACTTCGTGGTGCTCGATTTGATGCTGCCCGGCAAAGACGGGCTGACGATCTGCCGGGAGGTGCGCCAATTCTCGCAGGTGCCGATCTTGATGCTCACCGCCAAGGTCGAGGAGATCGACCGCCTGCTGGGCCTGGAGTTGGGGGCCGACGACTACGTATGCAAACCGTTCAGCCCACGCGAGGTAGTCGCGCGCGCCAAGACGATTTTGCGGCGGGTGAATCAGACGCCGGACGCCCAGCCCGAGCGCCTGGTGTATGGCGACATCGAGGTCTTCGAAGATCGCTTCGTGTGCCGCGTGCGCGGCGAGGACGTCGAGCTGACGCCCGTCGAGTTTCGCATCCTCGGCGCGATGCTCGCCGCACCCCGCCGCGTGTTCTCCCGGGACAATATCATGCACGCGGCCTACGACGACGGGCGCATCGTCAGCGAGCGCACCATCGACAGCCACATGCGCAACCTGCGCAACAAACTCCAGGAACACACCGACGACGACGTCATTCGCTCCATCTACGGGGTGGGCTACAAGCTGTGAGTGACTTCTCTGGGGAGCTTTGAGCGTTCGAGGGCAGTCGCCGACCTGGCAAGCTCTTGGTTGACGGGGTCCATCCACACATTCGTCCCTTTCTCCGGTCTGTCTAAGCAAGTTCTGCACTTTTCAGTGCTCGTGCGCCGTACACGCGAAAGGCCGTTTAGGTTTACGTTTACGTTTAGGTTTACGTTTAGCTCTTTCCGTAAATCGTCGGTTTTGCTTGGAAGTTTTGCTTTGCCCGGGCGCCAATTGCGCGGCCATTCGAGTTGCCGCCGGGTGCCCCCATGCACCCAGAACGTAAACCTAAACGTGAACCTAAACGTAAACGTAAACGGCTTTTCCAATGGCGGGCTTTCCAAGGCTGTCATGAGGGTTGACCCTGACGGCGGATCGAAACCGTGCCAGAAATAGGCGCGAAGTTCGTCCCTTTCTCCGGTCTGTCTGCGAAAGTTCTGCACTTTTGCCTGCTAGGGTAAGTGCTGGAGGCCGGCGGAGCTGCCGCCGGTCGAGTGAGCCCGTGGACACCGGAGGAAGCAATGGCAGCGAAGTTCGACAACTTCATACATTCGGCGTGCGCCTACATCGGGGTGCTGGCGTTGGCCAGCGCGGCCGGCGCGGCGTGCGGGAACAGCGCCTCGACAGGCGGCGATTCGCAGAGCGCGGACGCCGGCATGGACACTGGCACCGACGCGGGCGGCACGGACGCGGGCAGCACCGACGCAGGCAGCACCGACGCAGGCACTGTGGCGACCAACGGCGTGTTGTGCGACCTGAACGCGTCCGGCGACCAACGCCTGGTCTACACCCACTCCGACCCGCCCACGGGACAACACGAAGACGTCGACGAGACCCTGACCTACGAGTACGCGTGGAGCTGTGCCGACGGCGAGCGCGTGCTGTCCGGCAACGGCGTGCCCAACCACGCGACCACGGGGGGCGACTTCGCCACCAAGGTGAGCACGCAGAATATCTCGTATTCGGTCACCTTGAACCCGGCGCGAACCGGCCAGACCACCGACGCCAAGGTGCCCGGCTACGCGCTCAACAGCGTCAAATTCGACCCGGGCACCGCCGGGACCTGCCCCAACGACGCCACCAGCGACCACGACTGCGACTACGCCAGGGGCTCGGACGACTGGCATATGGTCGCCCTGCCCGGCCAGGTGAGCCCGTGGAAGTTTTCCTTCGGCGTCGACGAGAGCCACGCCCACGTCCAACCCAACGGGCAGTACCACTACCACGGCAACCCGGTAGACCTGGTCAAAAAGCTCAACCCCGACTACCAGCACAGCATGACGCTGGTCGGCTGGGCGGCCGACGGCTTCCCGATTTACTCGGTGTACGGCCATTCCGACCCCGAAGATCCCAGCTCGGGGCTGGCCGAGATGCACAGCAGCTACCAACTCATTACGGACGTACCCGCCAATCGCCCGTCGGTCGACGACTTTCCGCTGGGCCACTTCGAGTCTGATTGGAGATACGTCGCCGGCAGCGGCGACCTCGACGAGTGCAACGGCCGCTTTGGGGTCACGCCCGAATTTCCCCAGGGCATCTACCACTACTTCATCACCAAGACCTACCCGTACGTGCAGCGGTGCGTGAAGGGAACCGCCACGGACACCGGCGAGCAGGGACCGCCGCCGGGGCCGCCTCCAGGGATGTGATGGCGTCGATTTGGGCCGCCTCGCGGCCCTCGACGGCGCGGAGGCCGTCGCTCCAACAACATTGCGACCCGAGGATCCGACGATGACCCGCAACATCAAGCTAACCTGCGCCGCGCTCGTCGTGCTGGCGACTCTGAGCCTGCACACCTCACCGGCCAGCGCCCACCTGATGCCCGTCGACCGCGGCACGATGAACCTGGTGGGCAGCAAGGCCTATATCGTGCTGGGCGTGCCGGTGGCGGCGTTCCAAGACGTGCCGGCCTGCCAGGACGGCATCCTCTCCCGGCGCGAGTTCACCGACCATCGCCCCGCCCTGCGGGCGTTGGTGCGCGACGGGTTGAGCGTGATGGGCCCCAAGAAAGCCACCATCAAGCGCGTGCTGCTCAACCTGCCCACCGGCATGGGCCACGATCCCAACGCCGCCAAGATGATCACCGTCATGGTCGTCGCCCATCTGTCGGAGCCCCCCAAGAAAGTGACGCTGCGCTGGGACCTGTGGGCCCGACCGAGCGAGTCGCTGGAGGTGCGCACCACGGTCAGCCAGGGCATGAAGACCCTCCAGGCCGACATAGGCACGCTCACCCCGGACACCCCGGCGTACGAATTCTTCGGCGCCGGCGCCAACATCGCCGCCAACACCGAGAGCTCGCCGCTAAAGACACTCTTTCGCGGCCGCCTGTGGCTGATCGACGTGCTCATCGCGGCGCTCGCCGCGTGCTCGTGGGTGTGGCGGTTTCAACGGGCGCGGCGCCCCAAGATGGCCTGATATAAGGTCGCCCGAGCGGTCGCCTTCGGTGCGTGGGCATCTTGCCCTCGTCCGAGCGCTGGAAGCGGTCGCACCGATGGAAGCGGGTATGGAAATTCATGGAAATCGGAAACCACGGGACTTTCGATGGCGTAACTCCGAGTCTTGATTCGTTGAAGGCGTGTTTTTCTGTTCTGACTCGGAGCACCGGAATGAATCGATTAAAATGTCTCGTCTTTCTGGCCTGTATCCTCTTTCCGGCAGGCGCGTTTGCGCAGACGCTGGAGCAGGTGCCCAATCTGATCTCCGGGACCGGCATCCCCACGGGCAACTACGGTCGCTCGGTGGCGATCGATGGAGACCTGATGGCTGTCGGGGCGCCCACGGCCAACGGTGGTGGCGCGGTCTATATCCACGGGCGCAATATTGGCGGCACGAATACCTGGGGGCTGATCAAGCAGCTTCCGGCGCCGAACTCGGGTCGGTTCGGCTGGTCGGTCGCCCTGCAAGGCGACACGCTCGTGGTGGGCGCCGAGAACGAGGAGTCGTCTCCGCTTACCGCCTACGGAAAGGTCTACATCTACCAGAAGGATGAGGGCGGCGCGGACAACTGGGGAGAAGTGACGTCCTTTCGGGCCCCGGAGCTGTCGACGTACCAAGGATTCGGGGACACGGTCGCCCTCGACGGGGATACGCTGGTCGTGGGAGCCCCCGGCGACAACGATATCGGCAAGGTCTTCATCTTCGAGAGGAATCAGGGCGGCCCCGACCATTGGGGGTTTGTCACCTCGCTGCAGCAGCAATACATCCGCAACAACGCACGCTTTGGCGATGAGGTCGACATCGACGGCGATGTCATCGTCATCGGCGCGCCCGGGCAAGCTGGCAGCGCGTTCTTGTACGAGCGCAACGCGGGAGGGCCCGACAACTGGGGGCTTGTCCACACATTCGACGCGGACGATGCGAAATCAGGGGATCACTTCGGCGACCGCGTCTCGCTGGACGGCGACCGGCTGGCCGTCGGCTCCTACACGAACTGCGGCGACGGGCTTACATGTGCTCACCTGGGCGCGGTCTACATCTTCGAGCGAAATTACACCGGGACGGACGCGTGGGGACAGCGCCTCAAGATCATCGCCCCCGATCAGGCCGACGATGACGACTTCGGGCGCGACGTGCTCCTGCAGGGCGACCGCCTGTTGGTCGGCGCGACCGGCGACGACGACAACGCTCAGAACTCCGGGTCGGTGTACGTCTTCGACCGCATGCAAAACGGCGCCGACAGTTGGGGGCTGGTCAAGAAGCTGCAGGCCTTCGACGCCGCCGCCGACGACTGGTTCGGATTTGCGATCGCCGCCGAGGGGTCGACCATCGCGATCGGCGCGCGCAACCGGGCGTCGGATGCGGGCGGGGTGTACTTCACCGGCCCGACGCCAAACCCCGCGCCCGTGGCACAAGACCAGGATCTCGTCACCGACGAAGACACGGTGCTGTCGATGACGTTGAGCGCGGTCGACACCGATCCGCTCACCTATACGGTCACCACGAGCCCCAGCCACGGCACGCTGACCGGGGCGCCTCCCCACCTGACCTATACCCCCGACGCCAACTACCACGGCGACGACATGATTGAGTTTGTGGCCGACGACGGCACCACCACCTCCGCGCCGGCGACCATCCACGTGACCGTCACCAGCGTCAACGACGCCCCCATCGCTGCGGACGCGTCCCGGGCCACCGTCGAAGGGGCGCCGGTCTCGATCGCCCTGCAGGCCGACGACGTCGACGGTGACTCGCTCACCTTCGAAATCGTGTCCCAACCGAGCAATGGCAGCCTCTCTGGCACCGCCCCCGACGTGACCTATACGCCCGACCCCGGGTTCGTCGGCGAGGACACGTTCACCTTCGTCGCCAATGATGGCGAGGCCGACTCCGACGTGGCCACCGTCACCATCGGCGTCAACGCCGACAATCCCGACAATCACGCCCCGAGCGCCCAGTCGCAGACCATCGACGCCGTCGCCGGCCAGCCCGTCGACATCGAACTGACCGGCGCGGACCCCGACGGCGACGGCATCGACTTCCAGATCGCCACGCCGCCGTCGAACGGGACGCTCTCGGGGGCGGCGCCCCACCTCACCTACACCGCCGACGCGGCATTCACCGGGACCGACAGCTTCACGTTCATCACCACCGACGGCGCGCTCGAGTCGACCCCGGCGAGCGTCACCATCAACGTCTCGGCGCCCCAATCCGGAGATAATCCGCCCGTCGTCGTGAAACCCAACCCCAACTCCAACTCGGAGACCGCGGCCGATGGAGGTTGCGGCTGCTCCGCGGGCGGCGGGCCCTCACCGATGCCGGTCGCGTTCATCGTCTTCGCCGTGGGCTTCCTATTGGTGCGCCGACGCACAAGCAAAGCCTGATCTCGGCGGTCGAACGCCGGCGAGGCGTCACCCGCCGGACACGTCGACGAAGCGGCCGACGAGGAAGTAAACGTCCTCGTCGGTCGCCACCAGCGCGGGGTCCTGCGAGTCACGCTCCAGCTTCTTGCGAAGCTTATGCACCGCCAGGCGCAGCCGGTTGTCGTGGCGCAGCGGATGATAGTCCTCGATCCCCCAGGCGTGCTCGAGCAGCGTCTCTTTGTCGGCTCGACCGCCCCGGTCGGCCAGACACTCCAGCACACCCCACTGCGTGGGCGCGCTCACCGCCACCGACGGCCTGTCGGCGAACCAGACGCGCTTTTGGGCGCGGTCGATGCCCCAGATGCGCCCGTCCTCCTCGCCCATCAAACAGGCCGGCCGCGCCAGCCCGTTGTCGCAAACGGCGCGAACGAGGGCGCGGTCGAGCCTGTCGAGCGCCGCATCCAAACCCAACAGGTGACGCGCGCGGCGGGCCGCCGCCGGCGCGACGTCGTCCAACGTCGCCAGCTCGGCCAGCGTCGACCACCACCGACACCACTCGCAGCCGTCGAACTCGCCGGCCAGCGCCCGGCCAAGGCCGTCATAAAACCGCGCCTGAGCCCGGTAGCGCGCCGACCCGACCGCCTCGGCCAAGTCGGTGAGCTGGTCGGCGTACTCGCGCAACCGGCCCCGGTCGGCGAGGACCGACATATCACACGCGATGCACAACGCCTCGGCGAGCTGGACGCGCAGCCCCTCGTCGCGCGCCTGCGACATCGCCGACGAAACCTCGAGGTGCGCCGCTTCGAGGTCGCCGTTCAGCGCCCGATACACGGCGAGCAGCATCGTCTGAGGGATCTTCAACCGCGGGCCGACCTCGGCGTTGACGACCGGCGCGGCGTCGAGGCCGGCGTGGACGACTTGTTGCCGCGCGATCGCCAGGCGGCACTCGGCCTCTTCGCCGGGATCGTGGCTGGCGCCGATGTCGTCGAAATCGGGCAGCGCGGTCGTGCGCCCGTTCAGGGTATCCACGAGCACCTGAAAACGCAGGATGCCCCAGGCCACGTCGTTGAGCTTCTGGCTGCGGCTGACGTCCCACCAGTGGGCGAGGTCCGCCTCGAGGCCGGCAAACTCGCCCGCGCTGACACGCCGGTAGTACTCCGAACAACGCACATAACACTGCATCGGCACGTCATTGGCCACCAAGGGGCCCAGCCGATCCTGCAGGTCTCGGGCGCGCTCGAGCTCGCCGGCCTCGAGCAGGATGACCACCCGAATGAGCGCCGATGCCCGCCCGTGGATAAAGACGAAGCTTCGGCCCATATCGACCCGATCGAGCTCGTCGACGACCTCGTGGGCCACCGCAATCTTGCGCGCCACATATAGCGCCCAGATCATCTGCCCGGAGACCCACGTGGCCTCGAAGGGTTCCAGGGTCAGGTAGTCTGGGCGAAGCCTTTGCACCGAGGCCAGGACCGCCCGCGCGTCGCCCTGCGCGGCGTGAATCGCACATCGATGGGCTTCGCTCAGCAGCCTCTCGCGCGTCGTGGTCGGCTCGAAGCGCTCGGCGCGCTCGAGCGCTTCATTGGCACGCCCCACGGCCAACAACAAGTTGGCGTGCAGGACGGAGGCGTTCAGCACCAGCTCGCGTCGTTGGCGAGCGTCGCCGCGCTCGAGCCGCTCGACGCGCTCGGTGAGCCGCTCGGCCACCTGCAGACCGGCGTCGAGTTGGCGAAAGGCAAATCGTGCCGTGCCCTCGACGAACATGCAAAATGGATCGTCGCAAAGCTCCTCGGGAGGCCCCTGGTCGAGCCACGCCCGCACCTCGCCGGCCTTGCCCAGGTGGGCCGCGGTGCGCAGCCGCCAGGGCCACAGTCGGGCAAACTCGAAGGCCTGCAGCACACGCCAGACCTCCGGCGCCCAGCCGCCTAGCCACAGCGAGCGACCCCGGCGCTCCAACAGCGCGAGCGCCGCGTCGGTGGCGCCGGTCTCCAGCAACAGGCGCAGCCTCTCGACGACCAGCGCCGGCTCGACACTGTCGGCGAGCAATTGCACAGCCTTCTGGCGCGCCAAAGCCACGGATTCGGCCGGGCGACTCTCCAGCCAGCGCACCCTCGCATTGGCCCGCGCCGCCCAACCCTGCTCGGTGCGCCGCACCAGACCGTCGAAGCGCTCATCGGCGAAGATCGCCCCTGCGGCCATCTCCCCCACCCGTTGCACCACAGACCCGGGCAGCGGACGAGCGCACACCGCGAGCACGTCCATCGCTGCGGCCAGACGTCGGTCGAGCCGGCGGAATCGGTCGGCGTAGACCGTCTCGCTCAACAATTGCTTCAGCACACCCGGTCGTCCCCGGCTCGCTTCGATGGCCTCGTCCAGCGTCGTCTGGTCGATGTCTTCGTTCCACGCGCGGCCGAGCCGGCCGAGCGCCTCGGACGACAGCGGGCCGACCGCCACCTCGACCACCTGCCCCTCCTCGGCCGCGCCCGGCTCGTCGCCGCGCCAACTCGGCAGCGACGGCGTCGCGAGGATCCACCGAGACGTGCGCGCATAGCGCGACAGCAGGCGGACGAACCGGCCGAAGGCCTCACCCCGCAGCGACACCAGGTTGTCGGCAAAGACATCGACTCCGGCCTCCTCGGCCAGATCCAAGGCGAGGGCGATGGCGTTGTCGACGTCGGAAAAGAGCGTCGCCCACTCGATACGCTCCACGCCCACCATCTTCGCCAGGGGCTGGATGATGCGCACCAGGAGCTGCTCGATGCGCTCGCCGTCTTGCAGCTCGACATAGACGGTACGGGCGACCCGGGCTGGACGCCGGCCGTGCAGCGCGTCCAGAATCAAGGTGCGCTTGCCCAGCCCCTCCGGGCCATAAACGAGAACGACGTGCGTGTCTTCGAGGGCGTCGACGAGCGCCCGCCGCTCGCCATCGCGCTCCAGGAGCCCCTCGGGCAACGGCGGCGGATTGGGCAGGCGCGCTGACAGGGGAATCGAGCTGACGGTTGACCTGCGCTCCATGATGAAATCCAGTTTCGGCGTCCGTGCGCGCAGCTCCCAATGTGCCATCAGCCCCGCTGAGCGGCGATAAAGTCGCTGGGCGTATAGATGCGAAGGGTCTGCCGTCTCTTATAGGGCGTCGAAGAGGTCGCCTTGCAGAAGCGTCACGCCCGCTATTTATGTTCAACTAATATTGCAGGGCGGACGGTTCGCGGCGTTTGCGCGAAGCGTGTGCCTCGCAGATTAGCCACGTGGCTTTTCGTCCAGACGCATGCCTCGCAGATTAGCCACGTGGCTTTTCGTCCAGACGTATGCCTCGCAGATTAGCCACGTGGCTTTTCGTCCAGACGCATGCCTTGCAGATTAGCCACGTGGCTCATCGACCAAACCGCCGCCTCGCGCAAACGCGGCGAATCGTCCGCCCTTCAATAGTAAATCCTTCAATAGAGGGCGTGACGCTCCTGCAAGGCAATCGACCTCGACTCGCCCGCCTTTCTGCAACACGTACGACTTGCCATTCCCCGACACGTTCGGGGCCCGAGACGGACCCCGGCGGCCGGGGACGGCCGCGCCCCGGTCGGCGCGGCACGTCGACGCCCAGGCGGCTTCCGCTCAGACGCTCGCCGCTTTGTAGATCTCCCGGCTCATGATCAGCCGCTGGATCTGCGAGGTCCCCTCGTAGATCTGGTAGATCTTGGAGTCCCGATACAGCTTCTCGACGGGATACTCCTTGTTGAAGCCGTTGCCGCCGAAGACCTGGACGGCGTCGGTGGCGGCCTTTTGGGCCATGTCGGCGGCGAAGGCCTTGGCCATGGCGGCCTCTTTGGTGTTGCGCCGGCCCTGGTCGTGGATCCAGGCGGCCTTGCGCACCAGGTGACGGGCGGCTTCGATATTCATGGCCATCTCGGCGACCATGAAGCTGACGGCCTGGTTCTTGGCGATGGGCTTGCCGAAGGCCTTGCGCTCCAGCGAATAGTCGCGGGCGTATTCGAAGGCGGCGCGGGCCAGGCCGACGGCGCCCGAGGCGACCAGCGGGCGCGACTTGTCGAAGGCGTGCATCGCCTGCATCCAGCCGACGCCTTCCTGGCCGCCGAGCAGGTTCTCGGCGGGCACCTCGACGTTGTCGAAGGTCACCGCGCGGGTGTCGGAGGCGCGCTGGCCCATATTGTCCTCTTTTTTGCCCACCTCCAGGCCTTCGCTGTCGGCGTCGACCAGAAAGCCGCTCATGCCCTTGTAGCCGGCGTCCTTGTCGGTATAGGCGACCACGAAGAACCACGACGCCTTGCCGGCGTTGGTGATCCACATCTTCTGGCCGTTGAGGATGTATTTGTCGCCGTCTTTGACGGCGGTGGTGGTCATGCCGGCGACGTCGCTGCCGGCGCCGGGCTCGGTGACGCCGTAGGCGGCCATATGCGGGTGGCCGTCGGCGTCGGGCGGGCCGACGAGCATGCCCAGATATTTCTGCTTTTGCTCCTCGGTGCCGTACATAATCACCGGGCCGCTGGCCAACTGGTTGGCCTCCATGGCGGTGGAGATGCCGGTGCAGCCCCAGGCGAGCTCCTCGGTGATGATGGCGGAGTCCAACGAGCCCAGCCCCAGGCCGCCGCAGTCGGCGGGGACCATCGTGTTGGTCAGCCCCAGGTCGTAGGCCTTCTTGATGACCTCCCAGGGATACTCGCCGGTGCGGTCGTGGTGGGCGGCCACGGGACGAATGACCTCGCGGGCGAAGTCGCGCGCGGTCTTTTGGTACATCTTTTGTTCTTCGGTCAGGTCGTAGCTGAGCATGGGGGTACTCCAGGGGTCCGGGGGTCCAGGGGTCCAGGGTCTTGGCGCCGCGGGGCGGCGCGGGTCTTGGGTCTTGGCGCCTGCGGCGCGGGGCTTGGAACTGGGTTGCAGCGCGATCTCGCGCCCATGATGGGTGAATGGTGGTTCATTGTCGAGGGGTTTTGGGAGTGCTTTGCGCCCCACCAACCTATGCCAACCCACCAACCTCTGCTATAGATAGCCCACACAGATTCACCCAACGCGCCACAGATGAAATATCCAACCCCGGTCAAAAAGCTTTTTGAAGCGTTCGAGCGCGCCGGCCGCGACCTGTACCTGATTGGCGGGGCGGTGCGCGATTACGAGCTCGGCGAGTCCGTCGAGGACCTCGACGATCTCGACTTTTGCACCGATGCGCGACCCAAGGAAACCGCGCGCATCCTGCGGGAGGCGAACTTCACCGTCTACGAGCTGGGCGCCGAATTCGGCACCGTGGGAGCGGTGGTCCACGGGCCCAAAGATCAAGGCTATCCCAAGGATTGCCAGATCACGACCTACCGCTCCGAGGAGTATTACCGGCGCGGCAGCCGCCACCCGGTGGTCGAGTTCGGTGACACCATCGACCAGGACCTGGGCCGGCGCGACTTCTCCATCAACTCCATGGCGCTCGACGCCAACGGGGAGCTGTACGACCCCTACGACGGCAGGAGCGACCTGCAGGCGGGGGTGCTGCGCGTCATCGGCGACCCGCTGGAGACGCTGGCCGAAGATCCGCTGCGCATCCTGCGCATCGGGCGGTTCATGAGCAAGTTGGGCTTCGAGCCCACCGACGCGCTGCGCCAGGCGGCCACCGAGCGCGCCCACGGCATTTTGGACATCAGCGCCGAGCGCTGGCTGCAGGAGATGACCAAGCTCATCAAGGGCCCGTTCGTCGCTCAGGCGCTACGCTTTTTGCATGAAATCCGAATTCTTGGCATTATTCTGCCAGAAGTTGACTCATTGGTCGGATTTCACACGACGAGTCCGGCGCCCCATCGCGACCTGTGGACGGAGACGATCCAGGTCGTCGAGCAGGCCTCGCGCGACGCCCGCCAGCGGTGGGCGGCGCTTCTGGTGAATACCGGCAAGCGCTGGACGCGCCTGGTGCGCCCCGACGAGACGGTGGCGTTTCCGGGCCACCAGAAGTTGGCGTCGATGCTCGCCGCCGAGATCGCCCAGCGGTTTCGCTTCGACAACGACACCGCCGACGAGGTGCGCTTTTTGCTGCGCCACCACGGCGCCGAGCAGCAGTACGAGGCCCAGTGGAGCGACGCCCGCGTGCGCCGCTATGTTCGCCGGGTCGACCCGTACGTCGACAGCATGCTGGCGTTCGCTCGCGCGACGGTGGTCACGGCCGACGAGACTCAGGAGCGCGCGGCGCTGGCCAAGATCGACCAGTTGGCCGGGCGCATCGAGGCGCTGGCCGAGCAGCAGACGCTCCGCCCGGAGCTTCCCTCCGGGCTGGGCAATCACCTGATGCGCGAGCTGGGGCTGAAGCCCTCGCCGCTCATCGGCGACCTCAAAGAGTGGCTGGAAGAAGAGATTATCGAAGACCGCCTCGAGTCTCGCCATGAGGCGAGCTACTACATTGATTATTTGCGCAATTCGCCTCCCCCGTTTTTGGCGGAGGCGTTGGATGAAGACCACGGAGAGGAGTGAATCATGGCCAATATTGGTGAGCGCAGGAGACTTCCGGGCTGGGTCTCCCCCAAATTCGCACTGCTGTCCGTGGTCATTTTCATGGCCGCGTGCTCGAGCAATAGTTGCAGTTGTAACGGCTTCGAGCAGACCCCGTTTCCCTCGGAGCACTACGACAAGACGCTGCCCAACGGCGGCCAATTGCGCGTGACCCAGTCGGGGCTGGGCTTTTTGCAAGACCACATCCCCGAGCTCATCAGCCAGGTCCAGCCCGGCGGACTGAACTTCTGCGTGCCCCAGCAGACGGGCACCCCCAAGATCTGCACCGACTCGACCTGCGCCGACGGCAGCACCGGCTGCCAGTTGGACATGTCCATCAGCGATGCCCAGCTCCAACCGCAGCCGCCGGATACGCTCGACGCCAACATCACCATCGGTGACATCGGCGGCCAGGATGCCAACGGCGACAACCTCGACGTCATCGACGTCAAGATCGCCGGCGCCACGTGCAACCTGCACCTGTACAATAAGAACGGCAACAAGTCCCAGCCCGCCGAAATTCAGGCGACCCTGCCGGTCAAATTCACCATCGACCAGAACTCGCCGACCAAAGACCTGCGCCTGGACATCGGCGACGTGCAGATGGCCAACTTCACCGACCAGGTCAGCTACGAGCTCAAGGGCGCCGGCGGCGTCTGGAGCGGGATTGCGTGCACCGTGGGCGGCTGGCTGTCCAGCCTGTTCAACGGCACCATCAACGGCATGATCAAGGACAAGCTCACCAGCGCCATCGACGACATCAAGGCCCAGCAATTGTGCCGCGCCTGCGGCAGTGGCCAGCCGGCCTGCCCGGGCGGCTCGACCTGCGGGGACAACGGCAACGCCCAGTCGTGCATGTACCCGGACAATACCTGCGTGCCGCGCGAGTTGGGCGTGGAGGGCAAGCTCGACATCGGCCAGCTCCTGGGCAACTACAGCCAGAACCCCGACGCCGCCGTGTACGTGATGGGCAAAGCGGCCGACATGGCCACGGTGGACACCGGCCTGAGCCTGGGGCTTCGCACCGGCGGCCAGCCCACCGACTTCGGTCGGTGCGTGCCCGTCGACCCGTCCGGCCGGCCCAGCCTCGAGCCCATCGATCCGTCGCCGTCCATCCTGGCGGACACCCGCCCCAACGGCGGCGACCCGTTCATGATCGGCATCGGCGTGCACAAGCGCACCATCGAGCACATCCTGTGGTCGACCTGGGCCAGCGGCGCGGTGTGCATGAAGATCGACAGCAACTCCGTCTCCCAATTGTCCGCCAAGACCCTGGGCATCCTGCTGCCGAGCATCAAGGAGTTGGCCGGCGGCGACGCCATGGTCTACCTGCAGATCGCCCCGCAGACCGCCCCCAAGGTCAAGCTGGGGGCGAATACGGTCAGCCCCGACGGCGACACCTACTCCATCGACGACCCGCTGATGACGGTCAACTGGAAAGATCTGGACCTGCACTTCTACGTGTACGCCAACGAGCGCTTCGTGCGCGTGTTCACCCTGCGCGCCGACCTCATCCTGCCCATCGCCCTGGCCGCCGACGGCCAGGGCAGCATCATCCCGGTGCTCGGCGACCTGGGCGACGCGGTCCAGAATATCCGGCCCGTCAAAACGGGCCTGCTCAAAGAAGATCCCCAGCGGGTCATCGACCTGATTCCCACGCTGATGGGCATGGCCCTTCCCAGCCTGGCCGGCTCCATCAGCCAACCCATCCAACTACCGGAGTTCATGGGCATGCGCATCGCTCTGAGCCAGGACGACATCACCAGCGTCGACAACAAAACGATGATCGCGCTGTACGCCGACCTGGTGCCGGCGTCGACCCAGCCGTTCTCGGCGATGCTGGACACCACCATCTACGACACCGACGTGGACCTGAGCGAGTGGACCGCCTCGGGCATCCCCCATCCCAAGGCGATTCTGGACGTCGCCGCCGACCTGCCGGCCTACGCCCAGGCGGTCGACGCCGGCGACATCGAGTATAGCTGGCGCGTCGACGGCGGGCTGTGGAGCCTGTACCACCGCACCAACCGCCTGGAGATCAAAGATCCCATGCTCGTGCTCGAGGGCCGCCACCGCATCGAGGTGCGCGCGCGCTTCCGCGGCGATCCCTCGACCACCGAGCCCGAGCCGGCGGTGACCTACGTCAACGTCGACTACTCGGCGCCGGACTTCTCCATCCAGCGCGACAAGCAGCACGTGACCCTGGCGGCCAGCGACGCCGTCGACAAGCTCGGCGACCTGATGTTCCGCTACCGCATCATCGACGGCCAGGGCCACAGCACGTGGACGCCCTGGCAGCACGACAATACCATCGACCTGGCCAAGGAGGGCGCCCCCGCCCACTTCCGCCTGGTCGCCCAGGTGCGCGACCGCGCCGGCCACGTCGCCGAGGACCAGCAAAACGTGGTCTGGGAGCCCATGAAGCTCGACCATATCGACGGACCGGCCGCCCCCAACGCGGGCGATCCGCAGGCCGCCGGCTGCTCGGCGGCCGGCCAGAACACGCCGGTGGGCGCCGCCGGCGGCGTGCTCGCGCTGTTCGGCGTGTTGTTGCTCCTGTGGCGTCGACGCCAGGACCGGCCTCGCGCCAAGGGAGCGCTCGCCAAATTCGGCCCGCTCGCCCTCGTCATCGCCGCGCTGGCCCTGGCCGGCTGCAGCGACAACGCCGCCGGCAAGCATAAGGCGAAGAGCTGCGACCCGGCGTGCGCCGCCAACCAGCAATGCGTCGACGGCGCCTGCCAACTGGCCGAAAACGGCTGCAACTCCGACGCCGATTGCTCCTGCGACGCCGCCGGCCAGGTGGCCGTCTGCGGCGACGACGGCATGTGCGCCTGCCAGCAGGCCTGCGCCGACGGCTGCGGCGACGGCCAATTCTGCTGCTATAAGAACAACTCCTGCCAGGATCTGCCCGACCCCTGCGCCGACAAGGTGTGCGACCCGGGCTTCGAGCCCAAGGCCACCAGCCCGGGCACGGGCGACTCGGCGACCTGCGAGGTCAGCGGCGCCGTCTGCGACTGCGCGCCGCTTCCGCCGCTGCCGCTGGGCATCCACGGCCAATACGCCTCCGTGGCCGAAAATAACGGCGTGCGCGCCGCCGCCGTGTACAACAAGACCTACACCGACCTGATGGTGGCCACCGTCGACGACAGCGGCCAACCCACCTGGTACTTCGTCGACGGCGTGCCCGACAGCGGCGACATCGAGGGCGACCTCAACGGCCCGCGCGGCGGCATCGCCGACCAGGGCCCCGACGTGGGCACCCACACCGCCATCGGCGTGGACGCCAACGGCAACCTGCACGTGCTGTACCGCGACGAGGACAACGGCACCCTCAAATACGCCCGCGGCACCAAGGGCGCCGACGGCTACACCTTCGAGACCAAGACCATCGACGACCAGGGCGACACCGGCTACTACTCCAGCGTGCTCATCGACGGCGACACCGTCCACGCGGTGTACTCGGTCAAACAGGTCGACGACCCCGACAACGGCTGGCAGACCCAGCTTCGCTACATCAACTTCCCGGTGGACGCGCCGCTCGACCAGCTCGCCCCCAGCCCCACGGTGGTCTACGCCGACGCCGCCAACGACCCCTGCGGCTCGTCGTGTGGCTCCGGCGAGGAGTGCTTTACCAGCAGCGCCACCTGCGCCGCGCCCACCGACGACTGCACCGACACCTGCGCCGACGGGCTCGCCTGCAACCAGGGAAGCTGCATGCCCATCTTCGTGGCCCCCAAGAAGGCCTACCCGTTCATGACCGGCGTATTCGCCCAGTTGAGCAAGACCAGCGACGGGCTGGCGGTGACCTTCTTTGACAACCTGCAGCGCCACGTCGGCTGGGCCACCCGCGCCGCCGACGGCACCTGGGGCGACGCGCAATTCCTGAGCAAGCGCAGCGGCCCGTACGCCTCCGTGGCGTTCGACGCCAACGGCAAGCTGCACCTGGCCTATATGGACCCGGCGACCCAAAACCTGGTCTACCAGGTCGGCGTCGAGGGGGACCCCGAGATCGTCGCCAACGGCGTGCGCGACACCGTCGACGGCTACCTGCTCAACGACATCGGCGAGGACGTCGACCTGAAGCTGCACGCCGACGGCACCGTCCAGGTGCTCTACCAGGACGCCACCTGGCACAAACTGCAGTTGGCCACCCGCGACGCCGACGGCAACTGGAGCACCCAGACCCTCGGCGAGCCCGGCGATCCCTATACCGGCGCGCACGGCTTCTTCGCGGCGATGGTGCGCGACGTGGACAACTCCAATATGGCGGTCGACTTCGTGCTCAACAACCAGACCGACCCCAGCGAGGGCAAACCGGAGTTCCACGAGCTGCAGTAGACTGGAGCGCAGGCTGCTAGCCTGCATCGGCTGGAGCGCAGAGCGCGAAGAAGGTGTTGGGACGGCTTCAAGACCCTGCGGGTTTCTGGCACAATGGCCGGGCCATTGCCTTGTACCCGTGCCGGCCATGCCCCACCGACCCACAATCTGGCTGATGATGCTCGCCGCGCTCGCGGCGAGTGCCGCGGGCTGCGACCCCATCAACACGACGGCGTGCTCGCCGTCGTGTGGGGGCGGGCTGACCTGCAATACCAGCACCGGAAAATGCATCGTTCCCAGCCTGGAGCCCTTCGACGGGACCGTGCCGGGGCGCTCGGTGCGCCTGGGTCTGGTGGACGCGCGCGCCTTTCTGGCGACGGTGGACGCGCCGGGTGGACACGTGCTCGTGGGGGTGTCTGACGGGGCCGAGCCGTCGATGTACGTGCTCAGCGCGTTGACCCGGCCGTTGAGCCGAAAGCTCGCGCTGACGACCTCGGCGAGCACGGTGGCGGTGGCCTGGCTGGGCCAGGACGGCACCTACCGCGTCGGCATCCACCACGTCGGCGACGACGTCGCCCGCTGGCGGGTGCTCGACCCGTTGAGCGTCCCCGGCGCGGACTACCACGGAACCGAGGACTTCGACGTCGCCGTCGACGCCGGCCAGATCCACCTGGCCTTCCACGACCGGCGCACGCTGGCGCTCGAGGAATTGCACGGCCCCATCGACGGCAGCGGCTGGACGCTGGACACCGTCGACGATCCCGCCGACCAGGCCGACGAGGCGATCTGCTCGGCCCAGCAGCGGCGCCTGGCCAACCGCGGGCTGGGCTTCGAGCCCGACGTGCTCAGCCGGGCCGGGTCGACGTATGTGGCCTATAACGACGGCGATTGCGGCGATCTGCGCGTCGCCCACCGCCTCGACGGCAAGTGGCGCGTCACGGTGGTCGACACCGGCGACTTCGAGCGCGCCCACGACGCCTCGCTGACCCGCGGGGTGACCGGGCGCTTTGCCTCCATGGCCCTGGACGGCGCCGGCACCCTGGCCATCGCCTACCAGGACGCCACCCGCGGCCAACTGCTGGTCGCCTTCGAGCAAGACGGGCGCTTCGTGACCGAGGTGGCCGACCCCGGCTTCGAGGTCGACGCGGTCTCGCGGGAGCGCAAGCACCTGGTGGGCGCCTTCGCCAGCCTGATCTTCGACGACGACGACACCCCGTGGGTGGCTTACCTCGACGCCACCAGCGCCCAGTTGCGCCTGGCGCACCGAAGCCGCCCGCTCGACGGCGACGGGCGCTGGATTCAACAGCGCGTCGACGCCGCCGGCCCCACCGGCTTTTCGGCGTCGTTGGCGTTCTCGTCGGCGCGCGGCCGCCTGCTCGCCGCCGAGCACCTGCGCCCGCGCGACAGCGGGCTGGAGTCGCGCCTGCAGCTTTTGGACGAGGGGGCGCTGTGATGCGAACGCCGATCCCCGTGCGCGCCTTCCTCGTCGCCGCCCTGCTCGCGCTTGGCGGCTGCGACCAGGCGCGCATCGTCGACGCCTCGCGCAGCGCCCAGCCGCCGATCTTCCAGCCGCGCACCGTGCGCTCGCTGGTCTCGCCGAGCGGCCTGGAGCGCCTGTACCGGGTCGACTATCCCGTGGGCATCGATCTGCAGCGCGACAGTCTGGGCGTCGACCAATTCGGCATGCAGCTCTCGTTGGGGCCCATCGCCAAAACGGTGCCCGTGGATAACTGGCAGATCACCACCGACACGGCCAGTCTGGCCGCCGAGATCGACGCCCAGGACGTGTCGGTGACGGTGCCGGTGCGCGTCCAGGGCTCGGTGGGCACGCGCGTGTGCCGGTTTCTGGTCGAGACCGACCGCGTCGTCGTCGACGCCGACGCCGCCATGGGCAAGCGCACCGTCCCCGTCATCGTGACCTCGGGGGCGCCCGCCGTCACGCTGAGCAATCCGTCGGTCACCCAGGTGGGCAGTTGTCCGGAGGTCGAGGGGCTCTCCGCCGCCGAGGCCGACGCCCTCGACCAGCGCCTGGTCGATTACCTGCGCGGCGCGTGGTCGGCCTCGGCGGTCGCCGCCCTGGAGATCTCCCCGCTGGACGCGCTGGGCCTGGTGCACGCCCCGCTGGACATCGAGCATATCAGCAGCTTCGAGAATCGCCGCGGGCGCATGCAACTCTCCGGGCGGGTCACCGGCAGCAACGGCGCGCAGTTGAGCGCGGCCGGGCTCAACCTGGACCTGGACATGTCCATCAACGCCCAGCGCGCCCCCTGTGCCCCGGCGCTGTCGCCGGAGGCGCCGGCGACGCTGTCGGCCGACGAGGTCCCGCCGGATGCGCTGGGCCGCACGGGCGCCGACATGGGCCTGACCATCGCCGCACCGCTGCTGGTGCGGCTGGCCCAGACGAGCTCGGTGGCCGGCTTTGCCTGCAGCGGGCTGGAGAGCCCCGAGCTCGACGGCAGCGGGTCGAACCTGGCCACCGACGACCTGGCCCTGGGCGACATCGGCCTGGGCGAGCTGCCCATCGGGCCGTGGACCGAGCCGGTGATCGTACCCGGGGCGCTGCCCGAGATCACCACCGACCCGGCCAACGATTCGCTGCAGCTCGACTGGAAGGACCTCCACGTCGACTTCTACGCCCAGATGCAGGGCGTGCCGGTGCGCATCCTCCAACTGACCGCCAGCGTCATCGTCTCGCTGCGGCCCGTCGAGCGTCTCGACCGCATCGATCTGACGGTCGACGCCGTCGACGTGACCGACACGAGCATCCAATCCCAGTGGTTGTACGAGCGGCCGTTCGACTCCAACCTGATGCGGTGGTCGAAGCGCGCGCTGCTGCTGGTGCTCGACGGGGCGTTTAGCCTGCCGCTGCCGCTGGATCCCAGCGCGCCGCTGCACCTGGTGCAGTCGCAGGTGCGCACCAACGACCTTTTGCTACTGTTTAGCTTCGATCGGGTATTTTGAGTGGGAGTGATCGAGTGATCGAGTGATCGAGTGAACTGCGTAACTGCGGTGATTGGGTGATTGGGTGATTGACGGACTGCGAAAATGGTGTGGGTGGGTGCTGGCGGGGGCGCTGGTGTGCGTGCTCGCGAGTTGTTCGTCGCAGCCGAAGGCCCAGTTGGGCGATCCCTGCAAATCGCTGAGCGATTGCGCGGCCGGCCAGTTGTTGGTGTGCAACGAGCACGTATGCGACGTGGTGTCGTGTACCGTCCCCGAGGACTGCCCCGACGCCACCGCCTGCGTCCACGAGTACTGTGCGCCGCCGGAGTGCTCGACGGTGGGCGACTGCAAGGCGCCGGCGACGTGCTGGGAGGGGGCGTGCCTGGAGGGCGTGTGCCGCAGCAAAGAGGATTGCCCGGCGGGCAAGGTCTGCCAGGGACGCCCGCCGCAGTGCGTCGACCCGCCGGAGCATTGCCAATCCGACGACGACTGCCCCGTCGGGCACGCCTGCGCGACGTTTCGCGCCGCCTGCCGCCCGGCCTGCGCCGACGACGCCGACTGCGGCCACTCCGAGTACTGCCTCGAGGGCGCGTGCGTCAATCCCTGCCGCGACGACACCGAATGCCCCGCCGACTTCGCCTGCGCCGACCAGCGCTGCCAGAAGCTTGCCGACTGCAGCGATCAGCCGGCCTGCGGCGGGTTGCACCCCTACCGCGACCCGTTGACCTGCGCATGTGTGGCGTGCCTGGACGACACCCAATGCGACCACACCCAGCAGGAGGCGTGCACCGGCGCCCAGCAATGCGTCTACTGCCCCGAGCGCGCCACCAGCCCGAGCGACTGCGCCTCGCAGGGACGGGTCTTCGTCGACGGGTGCTGCGCCGAGTGCGCCGACGATGGCGATTGTCCCTCGGCGCAGGCCCCGTATTGCGACCACGGCCGCTGCGCGGCCACCGCCCCGCCCGCGTGCATCGCCCAGAACGACTGCGACGCCCCCAAGGTATGCGACCAGGGCCGCTGCGTCGCGCCGCCCAGCTACGATGCCTGCCAGCTCCAGAGCGACTGTCCCGACGGCGAGGCCTGCTATGCCGACGGGTTGTGCCGTGCCGAGGCGGCGACGTGCGGCGACTGCCCCGCCCCGAGCCGCTGCGTCGCCGAGCCCGGCGACCAGATCGGCACCTGCGCCGGCTGCACCACCTCATGTGCTGCCGACGGCTGCCCCACCGGCCAGATCTGCGTGGTCGACGATGGCGCCCGCGAGGGCTATTGCGTCGACGCGACCGCCGCGCCGCAATGCCAGCCCTAACGCAGCGAGACTACGAACTGCGAACTGCTTTTTCACCGCAAAGCCGCGAAGTCGCAAAGGTTTCTTTTACTCTCGCCGTTCTTTGCGCCCCAAATCATTGCATTTCGATCTCGACAGAGTTAGCGATTGCCTACTTGGAACATGGGACACGGCAGCCGACGACTTCCGCCGGTGATGCGACTTGCACCAAGCACGCCCCAAACTCTATCGCACCGTCTTATGGACGGGGAGGACGTCGATGATTTGGATGAAGAAGTTGGTGTCGCGCGGCCCTGGAGACCTACGGCATGGTCGACCTGCAGGTGACCGACCAGGACGGCAACGCCCTCGACTTCGCCGACGGCGCCAACGCCACAGTGTCCATCCCCCTGGCCGAGACCCTGGCGGGCGCCGACGTGCCGGCGACCATGCCCATGTGGCGCTACGACCAGGCGCAGGGCCGCGACCAGGCCTTCGAACCTTAACTGGTTAGCATCCGGAAACCCCTCCCTTCGCGCACAGCGGCTGATTTTGCGACCTGGGCACTTTCTCACCACTCGAAATAACCTACGGATATTCCTCGGGATTCGAAAAGTGCCCAACTCATCAAAATCATCTCGCGGTCGCTCGGTCCGGGGTTCCTGGACGCTAACCAACTGGATTCACAGAGATCTTTCGGCTTCCGTGCGGGCCGGGCGTATTGTGACCTGGCGGGTTTACACAGGGTTCTTGGTTTTTGGTTCTTGCTGCTCGTGGATGTTCGCTCGAACCAGCCGTATCGCCTGCCGGATGCCACAGACGGGACATGCGGGCAATTCACGATGCCCTGCAAAACCAAGAACCAACCACCAAGAACGCGCCGTAAAGCAGTCATTTGCCGCGAGATCCACCAGCGGCAAGAAGCGAAAGCTCTGCGTGAACCCACTTGAGCCAGACCGCCGCGGGGGGACGGCGGTGGTCGGGATTGCAACATGGGCGCTTAACCCACTATCATTCGGCTGCCGCAACCACGTCACGAATAGTCGAGAACGCGAATCATGAAACGAATCGAGCGCCTGATCCTAATCGCCGTCTCCCTGATGCTGGTCACCGCCAGCGTGGGCTGCAAGCGCAAACCCGAGGACCTCGAGAAATGGCGCCATGCCAAAGGCGGCATGGAGAGGATGCAGAAGTGGGCGCAGAGCAAAGACGAGCCCCGCGACGTGCGCATCCGCGCCGTGGAGATCTTGGTGCAGGACGGCCATCCCAACGACCTGCAGCCCACCCTCAAAGGGGTCAAAGACAAGGGGATGCGCAAGGCCATGGTCGAGGCGGCCATGCCCATGGTCCAGAAGATGTGGGACAAGCAGGACATGCCCAAGCTGACCGACGCGGCCAAGCAAAACGGCGGCCTGAAGGTCGGCAACTCCCAATCGGTCAAGGCAAAGGATGACGCCTACTTCCTGGAGCCCTTCGCCGAAGGGGCGACCAAGAAGAAGCTGCAGACGATCCTGGCCGACTGGATGTCCAAGGACTGGCAGCTTCGCAACAAGCTCGGCAGCACCACCCTCGGCCAGATCGCCCCGCGCGCCGGCAAAAAGGGCATGCAGAGCATGCTCGCCTGGCTCAAAGAGGCGGTCCAGCCGGCGGTGGTCGCCGACATGATCAAAAAGCAGGGCGACGACGACGCCAAGAAAAAGGCGGCGATCATCTTGCGCAAGCGCGCCGAGAAGGCCCACCCCAACCTCGACGCCGAGTTGGAAGCGGCGGTGATGAACTTCCAGCACCCCGCCCTGGAGCCGTACTACAAGAAGGTCATCAACGACCCCAACTCCCCGCCAAAGCTCATCGACGAGGCCATGGGCGCCATGGTCAAGGCCGCCGGCGAGCACGCCGCGCCGTTCTTCAGCGACCTGGTCAAAAATAAGAGCGGCCAGCTTCGCTGGGTCTCGGCCACGCGTCTGGTCGACGTGATGGGCAAGGCGGCGTTTACCTACGTGGGCATGGGCCTTCCGGTCGAGATGGACAGCTACCCCGGCGTCGATGCCACCGACCTCAAGGAGAACGTCCAGTATTTCTGCCGCATGTACCAGGGGGCGATGAAAGACGCCGGGGTCTCCTCGGTCGACGACCAGTTCGCCCGCGGCCTGAAGAGTTCGCGCTGGCCGGCGCGGGTGCTCGCGCTGCAATGCGCCGGCATCTTCAAGACCACCAAGCTCAAGGACCAGATCGCCAAGCTGCAGTCCGATAAGCAGAAGATCCCCGGCTGGGGCAAGCAGACGTCGGTGGGCGATATCGCAAAAGACGTGCTCGAAGAGCTGTCCAAGACCTGAGTGTTTGGCCGCGGCGTGTGGCCGCGGCCCGTCGACCCAGCGGGTGTGCATGCTGTTGGCGATCGCCAAGAAGATGCTCGGCAAGGGGTCCGAGTCCAAATCGCCCTCCGTCGAGGAGACGAGCGACGAAGACCTGATGCTGAGCTATGCCGACGGAAACGTCGCTGCCTTCGAGGAGTTGGTCAAACGCCACGAGCGCCCGCTTTTTCACTTCATCTTGCGCAGTTGCCACAACCGCGACCGCGCCGAGGAAATCCTGCAGGAGGTCTTCCTGCGGATCATCAAGTACTCGGACAACTACGAGCCCACCGCCAAATTCACCACCTGGGCGTATACCATCGCGCGCAACTTGTGCATCGACAAGGCGCGCAAGCGCAGTCGGGCGACCGAGATTTCGCTCGACCAGCCCCGCGGGCCCAGCGAAGACGGCCAGTCGCTGGGCGAGCGCCTGGCCGACGGCGGCGCCCAGGCGGCCAGCGTGGAATACGACCGCGGGGAGTTTCGCCAAAAGCTGCTCGCCGCGCTCGACGAGCTGCCCGACGAGCAGCGCGAGGTGTTTATGCTGCGCGAATTTTCCGGGCTCAAATACCGCGAGATCGCCGACACCGTCGGCTGCAAGGTTCCCACGGTCAAAAGCCGCATGCGCTATGCCCTGGAGGCGCTTCGCGGCCACCTGGCCGACTACCTCGACCACAGCTTCGACCGCGAGGAGCGCCAGGAGGTCGCCGTACCCGAGGAGTGAACATGACCCGCGTCTGCGACCAATCTTAGATCCATGTGCCGGCGCAGACGTTACAAGCAGATGAACGGAACAATCGGCCGTTCCCACGACTTGTTGGAGTAGGCCGGTTGAAGTCACGCCCATCACATCGATACGCTCGATGTGGGCGGTACTGAAGTAAGGCCCGCGCCGGTTGGCGAGGGTTCGAGGAAGAGACGATGGCTTCTGACGAGCCACAATTGGACCACAACGTCGTCGATCTGCTGTACGACGACGAGCTCGATCCCCAGGATCGACAGGCCGCCGAGCGCGAGGTCGACGCCTCGCCCACGGCGCGCCGCGAGCTGGTGGAGTTCGAGTCCATGCTCGGGCGCATCCGCCAGACTGATCTGGAGGAGGACGTGCCCGATTCGGTTCACGACTCCATCATGGCGGCGGCGCGCAAACACGCTGCGCGGTCGGCCTCGCGCCAGGCGCGTGTCACCGAGCGCGCCCCCTCGGCCTCCAAGCCGCGCACAGCCAAAACCCTGTGGGGCCGGCTGGGCGACAGCGGCGTGGCGCAACTGGTCCTGGCGGCCACGGTAGTGCTGGCCGCCGGGTTTGTCTTCGTCCAATTCACCGGCTCCTCGCCCGAGCGCAAATACAACGAGGCCAACTCGGCCGTCTCTGCCAAAATCGACCTCGGCCCCCCCAATCAACTCGCCCAGGCCGACCAGCCGCCGAGCGCCAAGCCCGCGCCCGCGCCGGTCGCCGAGCAGGCCAACTTAGACGAACGCGACAACGAGCACCCCGCACCCACCGGCGCCAAGTCCACCGACACCGGCGACGGCGTCGAGTCCAAGATCGGAAAACTCGCCCAGCTCGAGAAGACGGCACGTGCGGACTCGCCGCGGCACCACCGTCACTCCAGCGACCGGCGGCACGTGTCTCACCACCGCTCCGCGCCGGGCGTGGCGCGCAAGGCCCGGCCGCGCAAAAAGAAGAGCGAGGCGATTCACATCTACGACGATCTCCGCCGGTCCAATCGGGCCTCCCAGGGATCGGCCGCCGGCGCGGCGGCGCGTTCCAACCACCACGCCCGCCCCGCGCCCAGCAAGGCGTCGAGCATGGCCGAACGCTCGCAGAAAATGGCCGCGGCCGAGCCCAGCCAACCGTCCGCCGCCGCCGATAAGGCCCCGTCGGGACTCTCCGACTCCACCGACCTCGGCCAGGCCGTCGCCGGCAACATCGGCGACGAGTCCAACAGCCGCCCGGCGCCCGCGCGCGCCGCGACGGCCAAAGCCGACGAGGCCAAACCCGCCACCGCGCGCCAACAACAGCGCCCCGAGGGCCAGACCTCCACGGTCAACCGTCTGGAGTCGAGCTATGCCAACGGCAACTATGCCGGCGTGGTCACCCAGGCCGACCGCTACCTGTCGCGCGCGTCGGGCGGTGCCGACGAGGCGCGCGTGCTCGAGCTCAAGGCGCGCGCGCTGGCCCGGCAGGGAAAGACACGCCAGGCCGACCAGACCTACGCCGAGTTGCAGCGCAAACACCCCAGCTACAAATCCGACCAGGTCCGTCGTGAGCGCCAGCGCCTGGCCCAGACGCGCCACCGCAAGGCGCGCGAGCGCCGCGCCGCGCCCCAAAAGGACGTGGCCGCCAAACCGGCCAAGAAGAAAAACGCCCCGGCCGCGACCAGCGCACCCTCCAGCACCAGCTTTTGAGTTCAAGAAAATAAAAAAGCGGCCGGGCACCAGGCCCGGCCGCTTTTGCTCTATGCGCTCGAGGCGAGCTTACTTGAGCTCGACGGTGGCGCCGGCGCCCTCGAGAGCCTCTTTGATCTTCTCGGCCTCTTCTTTGTCCACAGCCTCTTTGACGGCGGCGGGAGCGCTCTCGACGAGGTCCTTGGCGTCTTTGAGACCCAGGCCGGTGTGCTCGCGCACGGCCTTGATGACCTGGATTTTCTTGTCGCCGAAGCTGGTGAGCATGACGTCGAACTCGGTCTGCTCTTCGGCCTCGGGGGCGGCGCCGCCCGCGGCGGGACCAGCGGCGACGGCGACGGCGGCCGAAGCCTCCACGCCCCACTTGTCCTCGAGTTCGGTGACGAGCTCGCTGAGCTCCATGACGCTCAGGTTGCTCAGGAAGTCAACGACCTGCTCTTTGGTAACGTCTGCCATTGGATTGCTCCTTGAAATGCGGCCGCGCCTCTGGCGCGGCAGTGATTGTGTGTTTGTCGAAAGTCAGTCTCAGCCGATTCAGGCGGCCTCGTCCAGCGAGTCCTTGCGTGCGTTGAGCACGTTCATGAACTTGATCGGGGCGGCGTTGAGAAGTCGGACGAAATTGGTCGGCGCGGCGATGAACGTACGCAGCAACTTGGCGCGCAGCTCGTCTTTGGTCGGCATCTTCGCCAACCGGTCCACACCCTCCACGTCGAGCACCGAGCCGTCGAGGAAACCGCCTTTGACCTCATATTGGTCATGGTCGTCGGCGAAATCGCTGACGACTTTGGCGGGCGCCACGGCATCTTCGAAGCTGTAGGCGACCGCCGTGGGACCGCGGAACGAATCCGCCAAGATCTCCAGGTCGGTGCCCGCCACGGCCAGCTTCGCCAGGGTGTTTTTGACCACGTGATAGTGGACCCCGTTGGCGCGAAACTCGCTGCGCAGCTCGTTGACGGTATTCACGTCCAATCCGACGTGACTCGCCATGATGATCGACTTGGCCTGACCGAATTCGTCGCGCATTTTCTCGACGAGTGCTTCTTTTTGTGCGCGTCTCACGGCAACTCCTTGGAAAAAAAATGAGTTGGGCCAACAAAAAACCCTCCGGCCGACGAAGCGGCGGAGGGTTGGCAAACAAAGCCCCGGTTGGTGCGCGCCGTGAGGCGGGCGCCCGTTCGGGAAATCTATGTCCGACAACGTCTCCGCTGGGTGGTGGATTAAGCGCCCCCAAAGGGCGCCCCGGCTTCTTCGACGCGGGTGGAATCTTCTATATCTTCCGAGCCGTCACCGACTCGGCGACAGACCGAATAGGCATTAACGACGCCTTTGTCAAGGCGAAGTTAATGCCCAGGGGTCCGGGGGTCCAGGGGTCCAGAGGTCCAGGACCGGCAGATGTTCGCTGTTCCCGGCCCCCCGGACCCCTCGACCCCTAATCCCTGCCTTTACAACATCTCGCGGGCGAAGCCGGTGTCCAGCTTGAGGCCCGGGCTCATCGTCGAGCTGATGCTGATCTTCTGGAAGTACGGCGCCTTGGCGCTGGCCGGACGCATCCGGGCGAGCGTGCCGACGACCTCGACCAGGTTCTCCTGGATCTGCTCGGCGCTGAAGCTGGCGCGGGCGAACGAGATGTGAATGATGCCCGCCTTATCCACGCGGAACTCCACGCGGCCGGCCTTGAGCTCCTTGACGATCTTGTCGATGTCGAAGGTCACCGTGCCGCTCTTGGGGTTGGGCATCAGGCCGCGCGGGCCCAGGATGCGACCGATGCGACCGACCTGGCCCATCATGTCCGGGGTGGCCACGGCCACGTCGAACTCGGTCCAGTTGTCCTCGGTGATGCGGTTGATCAGCTCGTCGGTGCCCACGTAGTCGGCGCCGGCGGCCTCGGCCTGGCTGGCGTGCTCGCCCTTGGCGAAGACCAACACCGTGGTCTGCTTGCCCCGGCCGTGCGGCAGCACCAGCGAACCACGCACCATCTGGTCGGCGTGGCGCGGGTTGACGTTCAGGTTGATGGCCGCATCGACGGACTCGTCGAATTTGGCGTTGGCCATCTGTTTGATCAGGGAGACGCCCTCCTCGAGCCCGTACAAGTTGGCGGGATCGATCTGCTTGAAGGCGTCACGATATTTCTTGCCGTGTCGTGCCATTTTAAAACTCCTCCGAATCTCTTTGAAATAAGACCCGATTGGTGATTTGGATTTCGGACCGAAGCGTACCGCGATGATTTCGCCGAGGTCGAAGCCGACAAACGCAGGCGATGCCAGCGGCATCGTCGAGGCTTGGCGGCGAAGAGATCGGCGCAATCAGCCGGCGACGCTGACGGGAGAAATCCAAGTCACCAATCACTTTTTAACGTTCACACCCATGGACATGCAGGTGCCCGCGACGGTGCGCGCGGCGGCCTCGATGTCGTCGGTGGACAGGTCGGGAAGCTTGATCTCGGCGATCTTTTTGATCTGGTCCCAGGTCAGCGTGCCCACCTTGATGCGGTTGGGCACTCCACTTCCCTTGGCGATGCCCAGCTCCTTGAGGATCAGGACCGGCGCCGGAGGAGTTTTGGTGATGAAGTCGAAGGACCGGTCGGCGTACACCGTGATCTCGACCGGGATGATCATCCCGGGCTGGTCCTGCGTGCGTGCGTTGAACGCCTTGCAGAACTCCATGATGTTGACGCCGTGCTGGCCCAGCGCAGGACCGACGGGCGGCGAGGGGTTCGCCTTGCCGGCCGGCACCTGCAGCTTGATCTTTGCAATCTCTTTTTTAGCCATGATTCACCTCTGAAAGGCTCGTTAATGCGAGCAGCGCAGTATGCGTCGGAAGGTGTCGACTCCTGCGCGTTTCCCAGTCAATGCCCGGCCCCGCGCGGCAACCCGCGTGAGTGGGACGGGGCGTGTTACAACAAAAAACGCGCCGGATCAACCGATCCGGCGCCTAGCTACTCCTTTTTTCACCACAGAGGTCACAGAGGCCACAGAGAGACTAAATTAACCTCTGTGCCCTCTGTGACCTCTGTGGTGAAATTGCCTTTTACTGTTCGCCGTTAACGCAGTTCCTGGACCCCTAAAACCCTGGATCCCTAAAACCCTGCCTTACTCGGCTTCTTCGACCTGGTCGAAGTCGAACTCCACCGAGGTGGGCCGCCCGAAGATCTCGACGAAGACCTTGAGCTTTTCCTTCTCCTCGTTGACCTCTTCGACGGTACCGGTGAAGTCGGCGAAGTTGCCCTCGATGATGCGGACCTTGTCGCCCTGCGAGAAGCTGTAGGTGGGCTCGGTGCGCAGCGTGCCCTCCTCGATCTTCTCCTCGATGCCCTTGACCTCGCTCTCGGGCACGGGCATGGGCCTGCGCTGGGTGCCGCCCACGAAGCCGACGACCTTGGGAGTATCCTTGACGATATGCCAGGTCTCGTCGTCGAGCATCATCTTGACGAAGATGTAGCCCTTGTAGAACTTCTTGGTCCGCTCGCGGCGTTTGCCATTCTTGACCTCGACGACGGTCTCGGTCGGAATGTAGATCTCCTCGAAGGCCTCGGAGTGGTCGGAGGCAGCGATGCGCTGCTCCAGAGCCTGTTTGGCCTTATTCTCGTAGTTCGAGAAGGTCTGGACGATATACCATTTTTTCTGCTGTTCTTCGTTCGCCATGCGTTACGCGCCAGGTGTAAGAAGCATGTCAGTCAGGAAGCTCCAGATCTGGTCGGAGCCCCACAGAAACATGCTCAGCAGAACCGTGAAGACGATCACGATGAGCGTGGAGCGCTTGGTCTCGGCCCAGGTCGGCCAGGTGACCTTCTTGAGCTCGATGACCACTTCGCTCAAGAAGCTGTGAGCGCTCGCGTTCCGGTACAGGTAAAACATCAAGCCCACGGTCAGGGCGAGGGCGATGACCGTTGAGACGGTGATCGAGTCGCCGATCAGACCGATGTGGCGCAGGGCGTCGACGCCCTCCCACAGCCAGTTCAGGGCCTTGTCGAAGACGACGAAGGCCACCAGGGCCAAGCCGACGTAGATCAGATTTACGATTCGCGAAACGTCCATGATCCTCAGTCGATCGTGTAGGAAGGGCGGAGGGCCCAACACATGCAGAAAACCGCCCACGGCGGTTCTCCGTCAGCAGGCCACGAGGGACTCGAACCCCCAACCACCGGATTTGGAATCCGGAGCTCTCCCAATTGAGCTAGTGGCCTCAAAGGTCGGCCCGGATACGTGCGCCCGAACCGACCGATTCGTTGTTGGCGTGACGGCTTGTCCGGACTCACCGGTGCAACCTGTCAGGGCCAACCTTTATTTCTCACTCGACGATGTCGGTGACCACGCCGGCGCCGACGGTGCGCCCGCCCTCGCGGATGGCGAAGCGCAGGCCCGCGTCCATGGCGATCGGGGTGATCAGCTCACCGGTGATCGTGATGCGGTCGCCGGGCATGACCATCTCGGTCCCCTCGGCCAGGTGCACCGTGCCGGTGACGTCGGTGGTGCGGAAGTAGAACTGCGGGCGGTACCCGTCGAAGAACGGCGTGTGACGCCCCCCCTCTTCCTTGGTCAGAATGTAGACCTCGGCGTGGAACTTGGTGTGCGGGGTGATCGTGCCCGGCTTGGCCAGCACCTGGCCACGCTCGACGTCCTCTTTCTTGATGCCGCGAAGCAGGCAGCCCACGTTGTCGCCGGCCACGCCCTCGTCGAGCAGCTTGCGGAACATCTCCACGCCCGTCACGACCGTCTTCTCGGCCTTCTCCGACAGGCCGACGATCTCGACCTCGTCGCCGGGGCTGACTTTGCCGCGCTCGATGCGACCGGTGACCACCGTGCCGCGACCCGAGATCGAGAAGACGTCCTCGATGGGCATCAGGAAGGGCTTGTCGGTCTCGCGCTCGGGCTCGGGGATGTAGCTGTCGACGGCGTCCATCAACTTCATGATCGCTTCGTCGGCCAGCGGGCCGTGCTCACCGTTGAGCGCCATGAGCGCCGAGCCGGTGATCACCGGAATCTCGTCGCCCGGGTAGTCGTACTTCTCGAGCAGCTCGCGCACCTCCATGTCCACCAGCTCGATGAGCTCCTCGTCGTCGACCATGTCGGCCTTGTTGAGGAACACCACGACGGCGGGCACGCCGACCTGGTACGCCAGCAGGATGTGCTCGCGGGTCTGGGGCATGGGGCCGTCGGCCGCCGAGACCACCAGGATCGCGCCGTCCATCTGGGCGGCGCCGGTGATCATGTTTTTGACGTAGTCGGCGTGGCCGGGGCAATCGACGTGAGCGTAGTGACGGCTCTCCGTCTCGTACTCCACGTGGGCCGTCGAGATGGTGATGCCGCGCTCGCGCTCCTCGGGGGCCTTGTCGATATTCTCGAAGTCGACGTTGGTGGCCAGGCCTTTCTCGCTGAGCACGCGCGTGATCGCCGCCGTCAGCGTGGTCTTGCCGTGGTCGACGTGACCGATGGTCCCGATGTTCAGGTGCGGTTTCGTTCGTTCGAATTTCTGCTTGGCCATTGTTCGACTCCTTGAGCGGTGTCACCACGACTAAAGTCGGCTAAGACGGCCGACCAATCGCGTGCTTAGTTTGGCTGCGGCGCCATCTAAGGCCGCCGGTAAAAAAATGAGCGACTCGGGGAGTCGCTTTGGCCCCATCCCGCCTCGCAAGGCGGGATGGGGTGGGAGCATGCATCGAAGAGCCCTTGACCGGACTTGAACCGGTGACCCCATCCTTACCATGGATGTGCTCTACCAACTGAGCTACAAGGGCACACGCGCTAAGCGCTGAGTCGCTTTCGAATACACGTCTCAATCGCGTCGCCTTCTTTAGCCTGTTCCAGGCTTGCAATCAAGTCGTGTTCGAACAGGCGGCAGAAGTTGCCTGCAACCGACCTCAACGAGGCCGCACTGCAAGCGGGAGACGGGATTCGAACCCGCGACCCTCAGCTTGGAAGGCTGATGCTCTGCCAACTGAGCTACTCCCGCACAGATCGCCAGGCGATCTGCTGGGAGGCCTCGTTTGCCGAGACACTCCCGAAAAGTGGTGGGGGAAGGATTCGAACCTTCGAAGGCTAAGCCGCCAGATTTACAGTCTGGTCCCTTTGACCGCTCGGGAACCCCACCGCTACCAAATTGTCTTCCCCCTCGGGTCCTCTCATCCGCCCGAAAGCGGAAGCTGGCGATGGGATTCGAACCCATGACCTGCTGCTTACAAGGCAGCTGCTCTGCCAGTTGAGCTACGCCAGCGGAAGCTGTTTGCTCGCCCGCTCGGGCGTGATTGCGACGCCCGGCGCCGCCAGCGGACGGAGAGTAATATAGGGTGACCCGAGGTGTGTCAAGCCAAATCGAAACTTTGTTTCGCTGCCCGCGCGAGCGTGCTCGCGACCGCGTGATTAGCGGGTCGCCTCGCCGCTGCGCTCCCATTGGCGGCGCACCTCGTACAGCATCACCGAAGTAGCCGCGGCCACGTTGAGGCTCTCCACGCCGGCGGCCATGGGGATGTGGACCTTGAAATCGCATTTTTCGCCCACCAGCCGGCGGATCCCCTGATGCTCACTGCCCATGACCAGGGCGGTCTTCATCTCGAAATCCATATCCCACAGGGCGGTGCTGGTCTCGTCGACCATCGCCCCGGCCGCCCACCAGCCGTTTTCCTTGAGCTCGTCGAGGGTGCGCGCCACGTTGGTGATCTGGGCCACGGGCACCCGCAGCGCCTGGCCGGCCGACGCGCGCACCACCGCCGCGGTCACCCCGGCGGCGCGATCTTTGGGGATGATCGCCCCGTCGACGCCCATCGCCGCCGCGCTGCGCAAGATCGCCCCCAGGTTGTGAGGATCTTGGATCTGGTCGAGCACCAACAGGCACGCGCACCTCTTGTCGGCGGTGGCGCTCAGGAGATCGCCCAGACCGACGTATTGGAACGGGCGCGTTTCGATGACAATTCCCTGGTGATTGCCGCCCTCGGCCATGCGATCGAGCTCGTCTCGCGACGCCTGCTTCAGGCTCATGCCCTGCGCGTGCACCAGCTCGCGCACCCGCTCGAGCTTCGAGGCGTAGGGATCGTCGCTGTAGATCGCGTAGATCTGCTCGGGGACGGTTTGCAGGAGCTCTTCGGTGGGGTGAATGCCGTAGATATGCATGGGCAGGGGTCCGGGGGTCCAGGGGTCCAGGGGTTCAGGGGGTCCAGGGGTCCAGGGGTTCAGGGGGAGCAGGGGTTCAGGGGTTCAGGGGTCCAGGGGTCAGAGCGTCTCTCCGATCGCCCGCACCGCCTGTAACGGGTCGGCGGCCCGATAGATCGGTCGGCCGATCACCAGGAAGTTGCTGCCGGTGTCCAGCGCGTCGCGCGGGGTCATCACGCGGCTCTGATCGTCGTTTTTGGCCCTCTTATGGGCCGGTCGGATGCCCGGCGTGACCAGGAGCGGCTCGTGGCCGAAGCGCCGGCGCATCTGGGCGGCCTCGTGGGCCGAGCAGACCAGGCCGTCGGCGCCGGCGTCCAGGGCGATCTCTGCGAGCCGGTAAGCCCACTCGTCGAGCGGCATGTCGACGCCCAGCCGGGTGACGTCGTCGGGCGACAGGCTCGTGAGCGCGGTCACGGCGACGATCTTGGGCTGATTGTCGGCTCGCTGGCGCGCCGTCTCCACCGCGCGGCGCACCATGTCGGGGCCGCCGGAGGCGTGTACCGTCATCATGAACACCGAGTCGAATTGCAGCGCGCTCTCCACGGCGCCGGCCACGGTGTTGGGGATGTCGTGGAACTTCAGGTCCAGGAAGACCTCCACGTCGCGCTCGGCCAGGGCCTCCAGGATCGCCGGCCCGTAGCGGGTGAACATGCGGCTTCCCACCTTGAACAAGGACAGGTGACCGGCCAGCGCGTCCACCAGGGCGAGGGCCTCGTCGATGGTGGCGACGTCCAGGGCGCTGATGAGGTGGGTGTGCAGCTTGGCTTGCTGGTCTTCGTTCATGCGTCTTTCACGAGCTTCTTGACGTAGTCGACGGCCTCGTCGACCGAGACGTTCTCGATGTCGGAGGCGTCGCGCCGCTTGATCTCAACGTTGCCTTCTTTGAGGCCGCGCGAGCCGATGGCGATGCGCACGGGGATGCCGACCAGGTCGGCGTCCTTGAATTTTTGGCCGACGCCGATGGCGCGGTCGTCGAGCATGACCTCGATGCCGGCGGCCTGAAGCTCCTCGTAGAGCTTCTCGCCGGTGGCCACGACGTCGTCGTTTCGCATCTGCAGCGGCAGCACGGTCACCTGGTACGGGGCGATGGGCATCGGCCAGATGATGCCGTCGTCGTCGTGGTTCTGCTCGACGACGGCCGCCAGGATGCGGGTCACGCCGATGCCGTAGCAGCCCATGACCATCGGCTGCATCTTGCCGTTTTCGTCCTGCACGGTGGCGTTCATCGGCTCGGAGTACTTGGTGCCCAGGTAGAACACCTGGCCGACCTCGATGCCCCGGTGGCTCTCGAACTCGCCGCCGCAGCGCCCGCACACGTCACCGCCGGTCGCGCGGCGCAGGTCGGCAAAGGCGGCCACGTCGAAGTCGCGACCGTGGTTGACGTTGACATAGTGCTTGTCGGCCTGGTTGGCGCCGACGGCGAAGTTGGTCATCTCCTGGACCGCCGAGATCGGCATAGACGGGCACGTCCAGCCCGACGGGACCGGCAAAGCCGACCGGCGCGCCGGTGACCTCGGTGACCTGGACGTCGGAGGCCAGGTTGAGCTCGTCGCACTCCACCTCGGTGTGCTCGGCGAGATAGGCGCGAAGCTTGATCTCGTTGGCGTCGTGGTCGCCGCGCACCAGCACGGCCACCGCGCTGTCTCCGCAGTTGAAGATCAACGTCTTGAGCACCCGCGACGGGTCGATATTCAGGAAGCTGCTGACCTCGTCGATGGTCTTCTTGTCGGGCGTCTCCACCAGCTCGAGCTCTTGGGGCGGGAAGGTCTTGGCGTCGTAGTCGGGCAGTTGGATCTCGGCCTTCTCCACGTTGGCCGCATACCCACATTCCGGACACACCACGATCTCGTCCTCGCCGGTCTCGGCGAGCACCTGGAACTCGTGGGACATCGACCCGCCGATATTGCCGGTGTCGGCCTCCACGGCCGCGTAGTCGAAGCCCAGGCGGTCGAAGATGCGCTGGTAGGTCTCGTACATCTGCTGGTAGCTCTCTTTGGCGCCGGCCTCGTCGACGTCAAAGGAGTAGGCGTCTTTCATGACGAACTCGCGCCCGCGCATCAGGCCGAAGCGCGGACGGGTCTCGTCGCGGAACTTCGTCTGGATCTGGTACAGGTTCAGGGGCAGGTCCTTGTAGCTGTTGACCTCACCGCGCACCAGATCGGTGATGACCTCCTCGTGGGTCGGCCCGAGGCAAAAATCCGATCCCTTGCGGTCCTTGAAGCGCAGCAGCTCCGGGCCGTATTTCTCCCAGCGGCCCGACTCCTGCCACAGCTCGGCGGGCTGGACGACCGGTAAAAATACCTCCTGGGCGCCCGCCCGGTTCATCTCCTCGCGGATGATCTGCTCGATCTTGCGCACCGAGCGCCACCCCAGCGGCAAAAAGTCATACACACCGCGGGTGAGCATGCGAATATAGCCACCACGCACCAACAGCTTGTGGCTGACGACCTCGGCGTCGGCCGGGTCTTCTTTGCGCGTGGGCATGAACATCGTGGAGAGACGCATGGGGGCCTACCTTATTGTCGAAAATGCAGTCAGGTGAAAGACAGAAGGTCCACGCGGGGAAGTATCGCACCGCTTTGGCGGTGTCAACGCGGTGGTCTGGAAAGGAACGGGCCGGTTGGGTTGCCGAGGCTATCCCCGGATTGAAGGCCGGGGCTATTGATCACAAGTGGTTTCCGTGGCTTCCGAGGGTCATCGCTCGTCATAACCACGTGTTGCTCCGTGGTTGCTTCTCGAAGCCACGGAAACCAACCGCGCTGCCAAAGAACGACCCTCAAATCAATACGCCGTTCCCCCAATAGCCCCGGACTTGAGTCCGGGGATCGCAAGGTTGCAATTCCGCCCATCCACCCCGAAAATCCCACCATGAGCAAAGCGAAGCGACCAGAGAGATGCACGCAATGAACCAACTAGCAGCGATATTCGTGGTGCCGTTCGGAGTGGTGGCGGTGCTGGTGGGGCTGTTGGTGACCGGGGGGCTGCTCTACCTGGTGCGGCGCATGCTCGACGAGGATTGAGCCGTATCGGACAGGGTGATCTCGTCGACCGTCGAGAAGACGAAATCGGAGGTCTCCAACCCGTCGACGTCGGCCTTGGTGGCGTTGACCCGGCGCAACGACAACTGCAGGTCGGAGCCGTCGGCGGCGAGCTGTTGGACCAGCGAGGCCGGCACGGTGAACGAGCCGTCGTCGTCGACGCGGCAGGTCAGGCGCGGGCGGTCGGGCCCGAAGCCGCTGGAGATGCGCAAGAATACCGCCTGATCTTGGGTGTCGTCGGTGGGCGCCCAGCCGACCTTCAAGTCCCGGCCGAAATCCCACGCCAGTTGGCTTCCGTGGGAGGCGTCGACCTCGCCGACCGAGGCGATGCGGATGGGTTGGGGGGCCTTCATGGTTACATAAAAGCCGCCGTTGTCGCGGCTGCCGGGGGCGCCAAAGGAGTACAGCCCGCCGGGCTGGTAGGCGATGCGCATGGGCTGGGAACCGAAGCCCTGCTCGGTGCCGTAGATCACCCCGGAGAACGCGCTGAGCAGATCGGGCAGGTGGCGCGCCTCCAGGCGGATGGCCTCGCCGGGGCCGCGCACGGTGATCGGGCCGACGTCGAGCAGGTGCAGACGGATGTCGTCGGCATGGGCATGCTCGACCGGCGAGCTCGAGCGCATGCTGCAGGCGTCGACGTCGAGCTGCCAGTCGGGGCTCCACACCTCCAACGCCTCCAGGGCGGTGGCGTAGTTGAGCCCGTGGACGTCCAAAAACTGGGCATGCACGCTCACCCCGCTGTGGCGCGACGAGCGCGGCTGGGCGTACTCCGCCAGCAGCGTGCCCGCGCGGGTCTCGTGGGCGGCGGGCGCGGCGTCGACGTCGAGCTGGGGCAGCGACTCCTCGGTGGAGCACGCCCCCAGCATCAGGGTGGCCAGCACGGCCAATCCACACCGCCATGTCAGTCGCGTACGCGTCATCATGCATCCAGTTTCGGTCACTTGGGCGCCTACCATTCATTTTAGGCGCCGGCCGCCTCTGAGACTAGCACTCGCACGGCGTCAGTCAAGATTGAGCCCGCCGACCGACGCCGACGGACCATCCGTGCTTTGCAGGCGTCGGACGCGCATGTTATAGAGCGATGTTTATTCACGACAATGGGGACTCGCCGGTGTGCGTCCTTGCGATATGCCCCAACCTTAACGTTGTTCGAAGACGGCCTGCCAGGCCGACCGCCGCTGGAACTGGTCATGCTCCGGAGCATCCTGCGATGAAAGTCTGTCCGCAGTGCCGCAAACGCTACCCCGACAACGTGTCGGTATGCCCCAATGACGGGAGTCAGCTGCAGGTGGCGTCGGCGCCGGCGCAACGCCAGGCTCAGGCCAGCCGGCCGGCCCAGCGCCCGCAGACCGGCGCGCCGCGCCCGCCCCAATCTCAGCCCCAGCAGAGCCGCCCGTCGGCGCCCCAGCCCGCCGGGCCCCAAAACGTCGATCTGGTGGGGCGCACCTTCTTCGGCGAGTATACGATCACCAAGAAGCTCGGCGAGGGCGGCATGGGGGCGGTGTACCTGGCCCGC
Organism: uncultured delta proteobacterium; assembly: GCA_963697525.1. Lineage (GTDB taxonomy): Bacteria > Myxococcota_A > Bradymonadia > Bradymonadales > Bradymonadaceae > Bradymonas. Next base: position 1,914,750 of record OY969087.1, on the reverse strand, counting down.
CAGAACGCCATCGACCAGAACGTGGCCCTGAAGATCTTGCACGCTCGCGCCGCCGAGTCCGACGAGATCGTCCAGCGCTTCCACCGCGAGGCCAAGGTCATCAGTATGTTGACCCACCCGAATATCGTTCGGGTGTTCATCTTCGGGCGCACCGAGGACGACCTGCTGTACCTGGTCATGGAGTACGTCCAGGGCCGCGAGCTGCGCCACCGCCTTGAGGAGCAAGGCGCGCTCGACGAGCTGTTGGCGATCAAGATCATGAAGCAAACCTGCAGCGCGCTCGCCGAGGCCCACGATCTGGGCATCATCCACCGCGACCTCAAGCCGGACAACATCCTGCTGACGGAGTTTCGCGGGGAGGCCAACTTCGTCAAGATCTTGGACTTCGGCATCGCCAAGCTCAAAGAGCCCGACGGCAAGCCCCAGCAAAAGCTCACCCAGGCGGGCATCGTCTACGGCACGCCCGAGTATTTGTCGCCCGAGCAGGCTCAGGCCCTCGATCTCGACCAGCGCACCGACATCTACAGCCTGGGCTGCATCCTGTACGAGCTCATCACCGGGCAGGTGCCGTTTTCCGACAAAAACCCGGTGCAGATCTTGACCAAACACGTCTTCGAGGAGCCGCCCAAGCCCAGCCAGGTGGCCCCCGGCATGGTGGCGCCGACGATGGAAAAGATCATCATGAAGGCGCTGGCCAAAGACCCCGAGGACCGCTTCGACGACGCCATGAGCATGTTCGAGGCGCTGGTCGCCCGCGAGCGCGAGATCATGGACGAGCGCCACCTGTCCACCCGCGACACCTATTTTCCGGGAAGCGAGCTCACCGGCATGCACCAGGTCAGCAAGCTCCACGAGTATTTGGAGGCGGCCAACCTGCAAAACGACGGCGGTCAGCGCGCCCTGGGCACCGCTCCGACGGCGGCGATGGACACCGGCCAGGCCCAGGCGGTCGTCCAGCAGGCACGCGCCGCCAATCAACCCGCGCCCACCGCCCAGAGCGGTGCGTCCGCCAATCTCATGGCCGCACCGGCGTCGCAGGACGACAGCAGCCGCAAGATCATCATCGTCGCCATCGGGGTGCTGGTGTTCATCCTGCTGGTGCTCATAGGCTTCATCGCCTTTTTGATGCTCGCCAAATAACCCCCCAGACGTGATCCGATGTTATTCGACCTTCAAAACGTCCAGAAGTTCTACGGCAATTACGAAGCGCTCAAAGGGATCACCCTGCAAGTCGAGGAGGGAAGCGTCGGCCTGCTCGGCCCCAACGGGGCGGGCAAATCCACGCTGATCAAGACCCTGTTGGGGCTGCTGGAGATGAGCCGGGGAAGCGCGGCGGTGCTGGGTTATCGGCTGCCCGAGCAGACCCACAACATCCGCCAGGCCATCGGCTATATGCCCGAGAACGACTGCTACCTGCCGTATATGACCGCGGTGGGCTACGTCAGCCTGATGGGCGAGCTGACCGGCATGCCCAAATCGGAGGCGTTTAGCCGGGCCCACGAGGCGCTGTACTACGTGGGTCTGGGCGAGGCGCGCTACCGCAAGCTGGGCGGGTTTTCCACGGGCATGAAGCAGCGCGTCAAGCTCGCCCAGGCGCTGGTCCACGGCCCCCGGCTGGTCTTCTTGGACGAGCCCACCAACGGGCTCGACCCCCGGGGGCGCGACGAGATGCTCGACCTCATCGGCGACGTCAAAGCCCGCGGCATCAGCGTGGTGCTCTCCAGCCATATTCTGTACGACGTCGAGCGCGTATGCGACTCGGTGATCATGCTCGACCAGGGCGAGTTGGTCCACAGCGGCTCCATCGAGGCGCTCAAGAGCAGCGGCCAGGAGAGGATCGTCGAGCTGCAGACCAAGGGCGACAACGACGCCTTCCGCCAGACGCTGGTCGGCCGGGGCTTCGACGTCCAGTCCGAGGGCTTCAAGCTGCAGGTCCGCCTGCGCGACGGCCAGAGCGCCCAGGATATCCTCGACATCGCCATCGACGACGACGTCCAACTTCGCCACTTCATGCCCGGGGTGCTCACCCTCGAGAAGGCCTTCCTGGGCCTGCTCGACGAGCACGAGCACGACAAGCACGAGCACGAATCCACCGGGCACGAACCCACCGAACATGAACAGGGCGCGGCGTAACGGAATTCAGCTATGGCCATACACGAACAGAATTACGTCAGCTACGACGGCCCCCTAAAACAAGGCCGCGGCTGGTGGATCTTCGCGCGCACCACCTTTCGCATGGCGATGGGCTTCAAGCGCACCTGGTTTTTGCTCATCGCCTCGTGGATCCCGGTGATCATCACTCTGGGTCTGGTGTTCGTGGAGTATGGCATCCGCCAGAACCTCTCCCAGGCGATGAACGCCGGGGCCGGCGACTTCGGCACCTCGGCGGTGGGCCTGGTGCTGCAGATGTTCTTCTTCTCGGCGGCCCTGCTGATGATGGCCATCGGGTGTCGCACCATCTCCGAAGACCTGCGCTACCGCACCTTCCAACTGTATTTTTCACGGCCCGTCGAGCGCTGGGAGTACATCCTGGGCAAATTCGTGGGCAACTTCATGCTGTGCTCGCTGGTCACGATCGTGCCGGCCGTGCTCATCGGCGGGGTGCGCGCGCTGTATTTTGCGCGCACTGACTTCGCCTCGCAGGTCTTTCGCCAAACGGCGGTGGGCCTGGGCATCGCGCTGCTCATGGCCGTGGTCATCACCAGCGTGGTGCTGGGGCTGAGCAGCCTGACCCGGCGAAGCGGCTACGCGGTGCTGGCCTGGATCGGCATTCTCTTCGTGCCCCTGGTCATCACGGTCATCGTCAACGTGACCAACTCGTCGCCCGACGCCGCCGCCCTGCTCAACCTGCCCGGCAATTTCTCGTTGCTCACCAAGTTGCTGCTGGCGAAGTCGCCGCCGGACGTGCCCCTGATCGCGCCCATTCTGGTGCTGGTGGGGCTGTCGGCGCTGTCGCTCTTCGGGGTGCGCTGGCGCATCAACAAGCTCGAGGGGATCGCATGAGCAGCACCGACACCGGCAACACACCCGCCGTGCACAAGACCGAGCGCCCCATCGCCCGGGTGGGCGGCGACCCCATCGTCATCTCGGTACGCCGCCTGTCGCTGTGGTACGGCCAGGTCATCGGCATCAACGACATCTCTCTGGACATCGGCCCCGGGGTCACCGGCCTGCTGGGGCCCAACGGCGCCGGCAAGTCCACCTTGCTCAAGGTGTTGAGCGGCCAGCTTCGCCCGTCGACGGGCAGCGCGCGCATGCTCGGCGAGCCCATCTGGAACAACGCCGCGCTGTTCAGCAAGGTAGGGCTGGTGCCCGAGCAGGACGCCTTCTACGAGGAGATGAGCGGCAAGGAGTTCGTCACCTACCTGACCCGCCTGCAGGGCTACTCGGCCGCCGAAGCCGACAAGCGCGCCGACGAGACCATCGAGCTGGCGGGCATGAGCGAGGCCAAGGACCGGCGCATCGAGGAGTACTCCAAGGGCATGCGCCAGCGCATCAAGCTCGCCCAGGCCATCGCCCACGACCCGGACGTGCTGTTCTTGGACGAGCCCCTGACCGGCACCGATCCGGTGGGCCGCCACAAGATGATCGAGCTGGTCCAACACCTCGGCGAGCAGGGAAAGACGGTGATCGTGTCCAGCCACGTGCTCCACGAGGTCGAGCAGATGACCCGCGACATCCTGCTCATCAACAAGGGACGCGTGCTCGCCGAGGGCAATATCTACCGCATCCGCGAGCTCATCGACGAGCACCCGCACAGCATCTTCATCGACTGCGACGCGCCGCGAAAATTCGCCGCCATGCTCACCGAATACGACGACGTGGTCAGCGTGGAATTCGCCGACGACGGCTTTCGCGTGGCCACCCGCGACCCGGACGCGTGCTACAAGCGCATCCCGCGGCTGGCGCGCGACAACGACATTGTGCTCAACGGCTTTATGTCGCCGGATAATAACTTGATGTCGGTCTTCGAGTATCTTGTGAAGTGATCGAGTGATCGAGTGATCGAGTGAAAGGCAGCGGAGGCTCGGAGGCTCGGAGGCTCGGAGGCTCGGAGACAAGCAACGGATTGACTATGGCAACAGCACGTAGAGTGAGTCCCGGTAGCCAGATCGCGACGATCTATCAGACCGATCTGCGCCGGCTGATCTTCGCGAGGAAAACCCTGGTGCTGCTGTGTGTGCAGCTTTTGCCGGTGATCTTTGCGCTGGTCTACGTCTTCTTCAAGGATATCGACGGGCTGTCGATGTTCTCGGAGACCGTCGAGTCGGTGATGTTTCCGTTTTTGATCCCGCTGGCGGCGGTGTTCTACGGCGGCCCGGCGCTGGTCGACGAGATGGAGGGGCGCACGTTGACCTACCTGACGCTGCGCCCGGTGCCCAAGCCGGCGCTGTTCGTGGGCAAGTGGCTGGCGGGCACGACCGTCGCCGTCGGGCTGGTGCTCGTGCCGGTGCTGTCGCTTCTGCTGATCACGCTCATCGCCGCCGGCGGCGACGTGGGCACCTCGGCGAGCAGCATCGCCCAGATCTTGGTGGCCACCGCCCTGGGCACGGCCTGCTACACCGCCATCTTCGCGGCGCTGGGGGCGCTGTCGGCCAAGAGCCTCTTCCCCGGGGTGATGTACTTCGTGGTCGTGGAGATGGTCTTTACGATGTTCCCGCTGCTCGAGCTGCTCAGCGTGCGCTACCACATGCGCATCCTGGCCGGATTCAGCGCCGGCAAGCGCCTGGGCTTCCTCGACCGGCTGGTCTTCGACAAGCCGCTCAACCTCGACTGGTGGGTGGGGCTCGTCGTGCTGCTGGCGATGTGCGCCCTTGCGGTCAGCGTGGGCGCGACGATCTTTTCGAAGAAGCAGTATCACATCAAGTAGGGTTGGTTTCACCACAGAGGACACCGAGGACACAGAGAGAACTCCGGCAGGTTCACCGCAGAGGCGCAGAGAACGCGAAGAAAGCCTTCGAGAAGTAGTTCCTTTGCGTCCTTCGCGGCTCTGCGCTGAAAAAAGTAGTTCGCCGTCCTCTGTGCTCTCTGTGCCCTCTGTGGTGAACTCCCGAGCCGTAATATGCAGGAGGTCGTCATGGAGTATCGCACAACGAAGCAAGGCTCGACGGAGGTGCAGGCCGACCTGTTGGTCGTGCCGGTCTCCTGTGAGGCGCTTCAGGCCAAGCGCAACTCGGTGATGCGCATCATCAGCGAGAAGTCGCGCATGGACGTGTTCGTGGTGTGCGAGCGCGAGCAATTCGAGGCCCGGCCGGGCCAGACGATTCTGTTTCGGCGCATGAACGGCGTGGAGGCCCAGCGCGTGCTTTTGGTGGGCGTGGGCCACGAGGACGACCGCGGCAAGTTCGGGCTGCACCGGGCGGGGATCCGCGCGGGGCGGCGCGCCTACGACTTGCGCGCCACACACGTGGCGCTGGCGCTGTGCGACCGGGCCGTCGAGGAGCTCGACGAGGCCGAGGCGTTCAGCCAATTCGCCGGCGGCTTCTCCTTTGGGATCTACCGCTTCGACAAGTACTTGCGCCGCGCCGACGAGGCCTACGAGGGCCCCGACAGCCTGAGCGTGCTGGATACCTCGGAGGCGATCACCCGCGCGCTTCGGCGCACCGAGATCATCGCCGACGCCATCGCCACGGCCCGCGATCTGGTCAACGAGCCCCCCGGGGTGCTCACCCCGGAGCGCTTCGCCGCCCACGCCCGCGAGATCGCCGCCGACGGCGGGCTCGAGTGCGTCTCGCTGGACAGCACGGTGCTCACCGAGCGGGGCTTCAACCTCATCGACGCCGTCGGCAAGGGAAGCGACAACCCCCCGGCGCTCATCCACCTGATCTTGCGCCCCGACGGCGAGGTGCGCCGGCGGGCGGCGTTCGTGGGCAAGGGCATCACCTTCGACACCGGCGGCTACAGCCTCAAGCGGCCCGAGGGCATGACCACGATGCACAGCGACATGGCCGGCGGCGCGGCCGTGCTGGGGGCGGCCAAGGCCCTGGCCGAGCTTCGCCGCCACGACGACGCCCTCGACGGCGTCGAGCTGCACTTTTTGGTGCCCACCGCCGAGAACGCCGTCAGCGGGCGGGCCACCCGCCCGGCCGACATCGTGCGCGGCTACGGCGGCAAGACCGTCCAGATCTTGAACACCGACGCCGAGGGCCGGCTGGTGCTGGCCGACGCGCTGGCCTACGCCCAGGAGCACGACGTCGACACCATCGTCGACCTGGCCACGCTGACCGGCTCGAGCGTCGTCGCCCTGGGCGGCTACACCGCCGCGGTGTTCAGCGACGACGAAGCGCTCGTCGGCGACCTGCTCGGCGCCGCCCACCGCGCCTGCGAGGACGCCTGGCGCATGCCGCTGACCCCCGAAATCGACAAGCAGTTGGACTCGCCGGTCGCCGACATGAAAAATATCGGCGGGCGCGCCGGCGGCGCCATCAGCGCCGCGCATTTCCTGAAGCGCTGGGTCGACCTCGACCGCTGGGCCCACATCGACATGGCCGGCCCGGCCTACGCCGCCGAAGCCGACGAGTACCGCATCGTCGGCGGCACCGGCTGGGGCGTGGCCACGTTGGTGGAGTTTGCGCGTAGCCTTTAGTTCGAGATGGTGGTTGGTTGTTGGGGGCGCGACGCGGCGTGGCTGGTTGTTGAGGCGCGCGGCGTGGTTGGTTGTCGGGGCGCATGGGATGTGGGTTGATGGCAGATGGGGTGGCGTGGAATGCGGGTTGATTGTGGGCCCGTGAGGGTCGGACTCGGCGAAAAACGCCTCGTGCAACCCTCCACCCATAGAGGCCAAGCAAACTACGCTTGGCGCGCTACGCCTTCGGCTCCGCTTGAACCGCACAAATCACTCGCATGCGCCGTATCACCCAAGGCGTCGTCGTCCAGGCGCCGCGCCGCGCGCCGTTTTCGCGGCTTCTGTAGGTGAGGGTTGGCGCGTAGCGCCTACCTTCACGGGCCTCCAAACCACCCACCTCCCCCTTTACTCCTCCGACGTCGCCCCTACGACCAAGCCAAGCGAATCCCCGAAAATTGCCAGCGCGACCACGGATAGAAAAAGTTGCGGTAGCTCGCCCGCATGTGGCTCCTCGACGTCGCGCACGACCCGCCGCGCAGCACGTATTGGCTGCACATGAATTTGCCGTTGTACTCGCCGAGCGCCCCCTCGAAGGGCTTGTAGCCCGGGTAGGCGCCATACGAGCTCGACGTCCACTCCCACACATCGCCGAAGAGTTGGGTGAAGTCGGCGGGGCGCGGCTCGACGGCCTGGGGGTGGAAGTTGCCGGACTCGACGAAGTTGCCGGCGATGGTGTGCTGGGAGGCGACGACCTCCCACTCGCGCTCGCTGGGAAGGCGCGCGCCCGCCCAGCGGGCAAAGGCGTCGGCCTCGTAGTAGCTGACGTGGACCACCGGCTCGTTGGCCTGCACCGGGCGTAGCCCGCTCAAGGTGTATTGGTGCCAGGCGTCGTCTTTCCTCTGCCAGTACAGCGGGCTGTCCCAGCCCTCCTGCTGCACGTGGTTCCACCCCTCCGCCAACCAAACGTCCGGTCGCTCGTAGCCGCCCTCGGCCATAAATTGCATGAACTCGCCGCAGGTCACCGGCCGGGTGGCCAGCTCGAAGGGCTGCAAGAGCACCTCGTGGCGCGGGCCCTCGTTGTCGTAGGCGAAGCCGTCGCCGTCGTGACCGATCTCGTAGACGCCCCCGTCGACCGCCCGGCGGGGCATATCCTGGGGATCGGGCTTGCGCTCGGCGGCGAACGGCTCGTGCTCGTGCCGGTAGACCACCGGACACAGCGGGTTTTGCCACATCAGATGCTTGAGGTCGGTCAGCAACAACTCCTGATGCTGCTGCTCGTGGTTCAGCCCCACCGCCAGGCGCAGGCGAAGCTCGTCGGAGGGCGCGTCCACCAACAGCTTTTGCATCTGCTCGTCGATGGCGTGCCGATACTCCCACACCTGCTCGACGGTCGGCCGGGTGATCATCCCGCGGCGCGGCCGGTCGAATTGCTCGCCGGCGGCGTTGTAATACGAGTTGAACAGGTAGTTGTACTGCGCGTCGTACGGCTCGCGCCCGCACAACTCCTGCAAGATGAACTGGTCGAAGAACCACGTCGTATGCGCCAGATGCCACTTGGTCGGGCTGGCGTCGGGCATCGACTGGACCACGTAGTCCTCGGTCTCCAACGGCTCGCACAATTGCTCGGTGAACGTGCGCACCTTGACGTAGCGGCGGCGTAGCTCGGCGGGGTCGCGCTCCATGGGGTCCTCGTGGGGTGGTAGAGTCGTCGGGCGCGACAGAAGATAAACGCGGTCGCCGGGATTGGCCACCGTGCGCGGCGAATGGCGGATCTGAGGGCCAGACGAGGACATGACGAGCGGTGACCCTTCCGAGGGTGCGCCCCTCGAGCGCGCCTGGCGGCGCCTCGAGTAAGCTTACCCTCGGTCACGGTTTGGCTGGTAGCGCTGTCGGGCGTATGACCAGACCGTGACCGGGACATGACGAGCGGTGGCCCTTCCGAGGGTGCGCCCCTCGAGCGCGCCTTGTGGCGCCTCGAGTAGGCTTACCCTCGGTCACGGTCTGGCTGGTAGCGCTGTCGGGCGTATGACCAGACCGTGACCGGAACGGCGTCGCTCCAATCAAGCGCCGCCCGCGCCTCAATACAAGAACGCATCATCCCCATCGCTCACCGTCACCATCACCACCGTGTCGCCGCGCACCGACGAGTCGAGCTGCTGCCAGGCGGTGTGGATGGCGTCGGCGTGCTGCTGGCCGTAGGCGATGACGTACAAGATCTGCTTTTGCCACTTGTCCGACGGCGCGACGTGGGCGCTGCTGTCCTGGATGTCGGTGAGCTTCTTGGTCAGCAGTTGGCTGGCCTTGTCGACCGTATAGGTGGAGTCGAACGGCCAGGCGACCGCGCGGGTGACGCTGACGCCGATCTTCAGGCCGTCGATCTCGACCAGCAGGTCGGTGATCTTAGAGTCGGTGGTGGTGTACTGGACCTCGGTCTCGGTCTTGAGCAGCGTGGCCAGCTCACAGCGGTGCAGCAGCTCGTAGGAGAAGGCCTCCGAGTACAGCGAGTTGCCGCCGGCGTTGCCCGTATCGACGATCCGCTGGCCGCCGTCGGTCAGAAGCGGCTCGTCGGAGGCGTCGTAGGGGTCGGTGCCGAAGTCGATGTGGTTGATCGCGTACGACGGATCCGGCGAGGTGAGCTCGTCGTCGAGGATGCCACAGGTGCCCGAGATCTGGCCGAAGCCGTCGAGCGGCACGGCAGTGGCGGAGGCGTCGGTGCTGGCATCGCTGGTGCCGACGTCCGACGGCGCCGCGTCGGCCGCGACGGTGTCCGTGCCGGCGTCGGCGACCACGTCGGGCGCCGTGTCGGCGGCATCGGCGAGTGCCGTGTCCACGCCCACGTCGGCGATGCCGACGTCCGCGTGCGCCTTGTGATGGGTGGTGTCGGAGCCGCCGCAGGCGGCCAGCGTGAGGGACAGCGCGAGGAATAGTCGCAGCAACGCGGTTCGATACATCGGTCTACTCGGGGCAATGCCGGAACACGTACGTCAATCGGTCGCCGACAGCCTACCGGGATTTGCAACGCGCGTCACGGTTCGGTCGAGCGCCGACGGCGTCGGTGTGGTGCATAAAATTGGCGTGGTGGCCAGACGACCCTCACCACGGACCAAGGCGCCGCCCTTGCCATCCTATCTTTGCAGCGTAAGGTTTGGGCTAGCTCGAAGCTCGGAAGGTAGCACTCGGCCAAATGCCTCGTGCAACCCTCCGCTATTGAGGCCGCGCCAACGGCGCGCGGCGCGCTTCGCCTTCGGCTACGCTTGAAAGGCTCGACGCTCCGGAACCGGCCAACCCCTCAACCCCCGGCCCCCCATGAAACAACCCACCGTCTCCTACAAACGCCACGACTTCGACCAACCCTGGGACGCCATCGTCATCGGCTCGGGCATCGGCGGCTTGGCCACGGCGGCGATCATGGCCAAAGAGGGAAAGAAGGTGCTCGTGCTCGAGCGCCACTACACCGCCGGCGGCTACACGCACGTGTTTCGCCGACCGGGCTACGAGTGGGACGTGGGCCTGCACTACGTGGGCGAGGTGAACCGGCCCAAGTCGACCGTGCGCCGGCTATTCGACTACGTGACCGACGGCCAACTCGAGTGGGCCGACATGGGCGATGTCTACGACAATATCTGCTTCGGCGAGGCGGTCTACCCGCTCAGGAAGGGCACGGAGGATTTCAAGGCGGAGCTCGCCAAACACTTCGCTACGCCGGAGGACCGGCGGGCGATCGAGGAGTATGTCGACCTGGTCTTCGAGGTGGTCGGCCAGGGGCAGAAGTTCTTCACCGAGAAGGCGATGCCGCCGCTGATGGGTAAGATCGCCGGCGGATTCTTGCGAAAGAAATTCGTGGAGTATTCGCGCCGCTCGACGCTGTCGGTGATGCGCGAGCTGACCGACAACGAAAAGCTCATCGGCGTGCTCACCGGCCAGTGGGGCGACTATGGGCTGCCGCCGGCGCAGTCGAGCTTCGTGATGCACGCGATGGTCGCGCGCCACTATTTTAGCGGAGCGGCCTATCCGGTGGGCGGCTCGGGCGCGATCTTGGAGCATATCGCGCCGGTGATCCAACAAACCGGCGGCGAGCTCGCCGTCAGCGCGGAGGTGCGCCGGGTGCTCGTCCAAGACGACCGCGCGGTGGGCGTGGCGATGGCCGACGGGCGCACCATCCGCGCCGACATGGTCATCAGCGACGCCGGGTACATGAACACCGTCTCCCACCTCCTCCCCGAGGATATCACCCAGCGCCACGGCATGCTCGCCGACCTCGCCCAGGTCGAGCCGTCGTCGTCGCACGTCTGCCTGTACCTGGGCTTCAAGAAGACCGCCGAGGAGCTCGAGCTCCCAAAGGCCAACTACTGGCTCTACCCCGACGACTACGACCACGACGCCAACCTCGAGCGCTACCTGGCCAACCCCGAGGAGGCCGAGCTCCCGGTGACCTACATCTCGTTTCCGTCGGCCAAAGATCCCTCCTGGCAGGATCGCTACCCGGGCACGGCCACCATCGAGATCATCACCGTCGCCCCCTACGAGTGGTTCCGCGACTGGGAGGGCACGCGCTGGAAACACCGCGGCGAGGAGTACGAGGCGTTCAAGCAGAAGTTCACCGACCGCATGCTCGAAAAGCTCTTCTCGGTCGAACCACAGCTCGAGGGACTCGTCGACCACTGCGAGCTGTCCACCCCGCTGTCGACCCAGAATTTTACCGGCTACCAATTCGGCGAGATCTACGGGCTCGACCACACCCCCGAGCGCTTCGACAAGCGCTTCTTGCGGGCGCATACGCCCATCAAGGGGCTGTATCTGACCGGTCAGGACATCGCCACCTGCGGCGTCGCCGGCGCGCTGAGCGCCTCGATGATCACGTCGGCGGCGGCGCTCAAGAGCAACGTGCCGGGAAAGATCTTCTCGTGAGCGCATGCACGGAAAGCTTTGGCTTTTCGAGGCGTGTGGGCGTCTCGCTTAGCCAATGATTTACGGCGTGTTCTTGGTTCTTGTTGCCCTGACGTGGATCTGTGTCCTTTGAAGCGGATACGCCTTCTCGATTGGCTGCTGCCAGGCGTCGTGTTCTTGGTTCTTGGCCCTGCTCGGCGTCGAGATTAGCTCTAATGCACCGGCCAAGACGTGCGGACATCACTGCAGGTGGAAAGGCCACATACCCGCGGACAGCAAGAACCAAGAACCAAGAACCAAGAGCCCTGCGTAAACCAGTCGCTACCCGAGACACCCGTACGCCACGGAAAGCGAAAGGTCTCCACGAGGCCGGCCTAAGCCTGGCGCAAGCTCAGCACGTCCTTGCGCGCGTCCGCCTTCGCCACCACGATCTCACAGACCTCGCCGACCGGCGGGCGGTTGCGGAATTTGGCGTTGGCCTTGAGGGCGACGTCGTGGACGAAGACGCCCGCCAGGGCCTTGTCGTGGCCCTTATGCTCGACGATGGTCGCCTGCAGCGGCTCGCCTTTGAGCGCGGTGCCCAGGTGGTGCAGCGTCCAGTAGCGGGTGGTCTCGCGCTCGGCGAGGTAGGCGCCGCGCGCGGCGCTCTCGACGGAGGCCAAGATCTCCATGATGTCGGCGTCGGCGTAGGGGAGCTGTTCTTCGGCCAAGAACGCCTTGATCTGGCGCTGAGCGACCAGGTCGCTGTAGCGGCGGATGGGGCTCGACGCCTGCACGTACACCGCCAGGCCCAGCCCGAAGTGAGCGGCCGGCTGGGTGGTGACGTCGCCGGGCTTCATCTTGCGCACCAGGGCGAACTCGCGGGCCAGGCCCTCGGGAAGCGCGAGGATGTCGTCGGTGTATAGCTCTTCTTCGGGCGGGGCCTGTCCGCGGTAGAGCGTGGGCAGGTTCTGGTCGCGGCAGAACTCGCCGAGCACGCGGTTGTTCAAGACCATCAGTTCGCTGACGAGCTGGCGCGAGGCCGACGAGGTGTCGATGACCTTGGCCGAGATGGTGGGCTCACCGCCGCGGGTGTAGTCGACGACCAGATCGAGGTCGGGCAGGTCGATGCTCACGGCGCCGGCGTCCATGCGCTCTTTTTCGAGGCGCGCGGCGATGGTCTTCAACGCGCTCAGCGCCTGCGTGAGGTCGTCGTCGCCGCCGTCGGCGATCTTCTGGTCCGCCTCGTCGTAGGTCAGCCGGTGGTCGACCTCGACCATGGAGACGGCAATTTCGGTTTCAACGATGTTCAGACGCGCGTCGAAGGTGATCAGGCTGGACACCGCCGGGCGCAGCTCGCCGGCGACCAGGCTCATCTTGTCGTGGCTCAGGCTGTGCGGAAACATCGGGAAGACGCCGGTGGGCAGATACACGCTGGTCGCCCGCGAGCGCGCCTCCAGATCGACGTCGCTTCCGGCGGGCACGCGCGCCGACGGGTCGGCGATATGCACGCCCACCCGAAAGCCGCCATCGTCCAACCGCTCGCAGCTCAGCGCGTCGTCGATGTCTCGGGTCGACGCCGAGTCGATGCTGAACATGAGCACGTCGGTCAGATCGCGCCGGAAGCCCTCCGGCTCCCAGCCGCGCTCGCTGATGACGTGGGCGGCGTGGACGATCTCGTCGGCGATGCTCGACGAGATATTGTGGCGCAGCAGATGCAAATTCTCGTGGACGTCCCACACGGTCATGTCGACCATCAGGCGGAACGCCTTCGTGCCGTAGCGCCCTTTGAGCGCGCGGCCCAGCTCGGCCTCGATGTCGTCGAGCAACTCCTTAGCCTGGTCGGCGCGGTCGTACTCGGAGTCGTCGATGGCGTATTTTTGGACGACCCGGGCGAGCTTTCGAAAGTCGGGGTCGGCCATCTTGGCCTCGGCCAACTCGGCGCGCTGCTGTTCCTCGGCGCGAAGCACCTCGACGACGCCCTCGACGAAGGCCTGGCGCTCGCGCTCCTTTTCGAGCTCGGCCTCCCGCTGGCGCTTGAGCTCGGCGACCTGCGAGTCCGGTCGCGGCTCGAAGGTCGGCCCCTTCTTCTGCTTGAAGTAGACGATGTCGTCGCGAAGCACGCTGAAGATCGCCAGTCGGGTCGACGGCTCGGTCGAGCCGAAGAATAGGTCGGCTAGGTCGGCCGGCCCCATCGCCTCGCCCATCTCGGAGACGAATTGCCATAGCATGGGCAGGTCGACTTGGCCTGCGGCCTCGGTGACCTTGTCGGCGAAGCGGCGCGCCGCGCTCTGGGCGACCGACGCGGTCGAATAATCGGCCGCGGTGATGCCGGTCTCGAAGGTGACTTCTTTGCGCGTGGCGCGCATCTCGTCACCCTCACTGGTGACCACCTCGAGCTTCTTTTTGCCGACTTCCCCGACGATCACGCCGATGCGGTGGTCGTCGCCGGAGCTGAATTCGATGATTTCGCCTAGTTGCATGTGGGTGTGTCGGTGCGTTTTGGGGTGCGTTTTCGAAGCGAGTGGCTTCACGAGCTAAAAAACAGCCCGTGAAGCCACTCGCTCCACGGGCTGCCATTTCCTCAACCGTTATGCCTAAAACGCCATTTCTTTGACGTCATCGGCCACTTCGAAATGCGCCTCGGTCACCTCGCGCAGCTCGTCGACGGTCACGCCGGGGGCGGTCTCTTTGAGCAGGAGGTGATCGCCGTCGACGTCGAAGGCGGCCAGGTCGGTGATGATGCGGTCGACGCAGCTCACGCCCGTGAGCGGCAGCGTGCATTCTTTCAAAAGCTTGGGCTTACCCTTGCGGGTGGTGTGGCCCATGAGCACGACCACGCGCTTGGCGCCGGCGACCAGGTCCATCGCCCCGCCCATGCCTTTGACCATCTTGCCGGGGATCATCCAGTTGGCGAGGTCGCCGTTTTGGGCGACCTGCATCGCGCCCAGAAGGGTCAGGTCGATGTGGCCGCCGCGGATCATCGCGAAGCTCTCGGCGCTGTCGAAGAACGACGAGCCCGGCTTGGTGGACACCGTCTGCTTGCCGGCGTTGATCAGGTCGGGGTCCTCGTCGCCCTCGTAGGGGAACGGGCCGATGCCCAACAGCCCGTTCTCGCTGTGCAGGGTGACGTGCACGCCCTCGGGGATGTAGTTGGCCGTCAGCGTGGGGATGCCGATGCCCAGGTTGACGTAAAAGCCGTCTTCGAGCTCTTGGGAAGCCCGCATTGCGATTTGTTCACGTGTCAGAGCCATGTCTGTCTCTCCAAAATCGTAGGTGCTCGAGTTGGTCGACTCGTCCAGATAGCGTGGCGCTTGTCTCTAGGCTCGCGGGCGCGTGGTGCGCTGCTCGATCCATTTTTCGTAGCGCTCGCCTTTGAGGATGCGCTGGACGTAGATACCGGGCAGGTGGATCTCATCGGGATCCAGCTCGCCCGGCTCGACGAGCTCCTCGACCTCGGCGACAGTGATGGTGCCGGCCTTGGCCATCAGGGGGTTGAAGTTGCGCGCGGTGGCGTTGAACACCAGGTTGCCGTGGGTGTCGCCCTTCTGGGCTTTGACGAAGGCGAAGTCGGCGTGCAGCGCCGTCTCCATGACGTACTCGCGCCCGTCGAACTCGCGCGTCTCTTTGCCGTCGGCGACCACCGTGCCGAAGCCGGTGGGGGTGTAAAACGCCGGGATCCCCGCCCCGCCGGCGCGGATGCGCTCGGCGAGCGTGCCCTGCGGATTGAGCTCGACCTCCAGCTCCCCTTCCAGGTACTGGCGCTCGAACTCCTTGTTCTCACCGACGTAGCTCGAGATCATTTTGCGGATCTGCTTGTTCTGCAGCAAAATGCCCAGCCCGTAGTCGTCGGTACCGCAGTTGTTGCTGATGACCACAAGGTCGTTGGTGCCCTTCTCGCGGATGGCACGAATCAAGTTCTCGGGGTTGCCGCACAGGCCAAACCCGCCGCTCATGACCGTCATGCCGTCTTCGAGGTCGAAGATGGCATCGGCCGCCGACTTAAATAGTTTATCCATCAGACCGATCCTCCAGAGTTGAGAACGTTACTCGGTTGGTGCGTCTGCGTGCGTCTTCCTGGTGAGTGGATACTAAAATCGCAGGGGGATTGGCAAGGGTGAGCCAATCCTCACCACTGTCCACCCAGCGACAGGCCGGCGAAGAAGTAGTCGTAGAACCCCACCTCCAGCTTGGCCACCCCGTATTTGCCGATATTGAAGCGCATCCCGCCGCTCAGGTTGATCACCGGCACGACCGGCGGAATGCTGCCTTCGACGCGTCGGCTGGACAGGTCGACGGCGTCGGGGTTGGGGTCACCGTTGGGCCCGAAGCACTGGTTGGGCGCAAAGCCATTGCTCAGGGTACAACCGGAGCCGCCCACCGGGTCGTAGCGCACGATATCGCCCATGACGAGGCCGGCGCCGATGCCGCCGCCGACATACGGCGAGAACCACTTCTGGACGTCCCAATACCAATAGCCCGAGACCACCAGGGACAGCAGCTTGAGGTTGACCTCGGTAAAGTCGGGCGACGCCGGGTTGCTGCCCGACTCCTGCCACAACCCGCTGGGCATGCTCAGGTCGGCATAGTCCAGCGCCGTGCTCACCTCATAATCCCCCACCTTGCGCCAGACGAACTCCAGGCCGTAGGCCAGGTTGGACCTGCCGTCCCAATGGCTGGCGTGGTGCTGGTACCAGAAGTCCAACAGCCAGCCGGGCACGGTGATGGCGCGGATGCGTGGAGCGACCAGAAATTGGTTCTTCTCGGATTTGAAGCGCACGTTGTGGTCGGGATCCACATATTGAGCCGACGCGCTCGCCGGGGTGAAGGTGATAAACGCCGACACCACGATCGTGGCCAGCAAGGGCAACACCGAAAGCTTCCACGCACGCATACGAACTCCAATTGGCAGTGACCGAGTATCTGAGTGTTGGACGCATCATACGAAGGCGGCCATCACTGAGCAACAAACGAGGCGCGCAGGTCGACGGTCAGGCCGCCTTGCTGGGGATCGTCGGAGGCGATGTCCAAGATCCCCAGCGCCTGGCGGGCGTCGTCGGCCTTCGCCGCCACCTTGATGGTGGTGGTGGTCGCCGGCGGAATCACCGCCGGGGTGTCCGGCGCGTCGTCGATGGTGAACGCGCCGCCCCCGTCGGTCGACAGCGCGATCTGCGAGATATGCAACTGGCGGCTCTGGCTGCAGTTGAGCACCGTCAGCGACTTGGTCTGTTGCTGGCCGACGGCGACGTCGCCGAAGTCCAGGCTTGGCGAGCTGACCTGGATGCACGGGGTGGGCTCGTTGCCCACCACGCCGATGTCGTAGCTGCCCTCGTCGGGGTCGTTGCTGTCGATGGTGATGGTGGCGTTGGCCGTGTCGGTGGTCGACGGGGCGTAGGTCAGATCGAAGATGATGTAGTCGTCGGTGTCGATGACCGCCGGGGTGCTGTAGGGCGACTCCACCTGGATGGAAAAGGAGTTATCCCCGGCCATGGTGATGTCGTTGACCGTCAGCGGCGACAAGCCGCGGTTGTAAATGGCGATCTTCTGGGTGGCGGTGTCGCCCACCGCGACCGTACCCAGCCGGATGGTCTTGGGCACGTCGATGTCCGGGTAGGAGTTGATGGTGTTGATGGGCACGACCACCTGTGAATTGTCCGGATCGGTGGCGCTGATCGTCACAAACCCGCTGTCGGTCTTATAGTCGGCGGGCTCGTACAGCACGTTGAGCGTGGCGAAGGTGCCCGGCTCGATGGCGAGGTTGTCCTGGGGCCAATCGGCGCCCTGCTTGATCTCGGGGGTGTCCTGAGTGTCGCGCTCGGTCAACTCCGCGCGGGTGATGTACAGGGTGCTCTGGCCGACGTTGGACAGCGAAATCGAGGCTGTCTTGCTTTGGCCGATCTGCACGTTCGAGAACACCAACTGGCTGGGCTGGACGCGCAGCACAGCCGGTCCGGCGTCGACCTCGGCGTCGGCATCGGTGCCGGCGTCGAGATCGCCCACGTCCGAGGCGCTGTCAGCCCCCACGTCGATGCTGGCGTCTTGCTTGGGGGCGGGTTGGGAGGAGTTGTCGCTGCAGGCCGCGACCAACACCACAGACAGGACGATGACAAGGCGATTGTACTTCAGCACCACGTTATTTACCTCAATTGCGTCGGATTCTCGGTCTCTTTTGTTGGCCTTACGTCCCTGCGGCCCTCTTACTGAGCCTGGACGGGCGTGTCGTGGGGCGTGGTCGTGCCATCGCCCAATTGGCCGTATTGATTGTCTCCCCAGCACCATGCCGTGCCGTCGATCTTGACGGCGCACGAATGGTTGAAGCCCGCGCCGATGCTCAGCACACCGGAGAGCGAGTTGACCAGCACCGGGGTATTGCTGTCGTTGCCGCTGGCACCGTTGCCCAACTGGCCGCTGCTGTTGCCGCCCCAGCAATACACCTCGCCGGCGGCGTCGAGCGCGCACGAATGATACGAGCCGGCGGCCACGCGGCGCGCGCCGCTGATATTTTGAACCTTGACGGGGGTGGGCCGATTGGAGTTCGAGCCGTTGCCCATCTGGCCGCGGCTTCCCTCGCCCCAGCACCACACGTCGCCCGAGCGGGTGGCCGCGCAGGCGTGTTTGGAGCCTGCGGCCACATCGACGGCGTCGGTGACGTTGAGGACTTGCAGCGGCGTCGACGAGCCCGACAGCCGGCCGGCGCCGAGCTGGCCCTTGCCGCCCGAGCCCCAACACCACGCGGTGCCGTCGCTCAGGCGCGCGCAGCTAAAGCTGGTGCCCAGCGCGACCTGCACGGCGGAGTCGATGCCGCTGACCTGCACCGGGTTGAGCACCGGGTTGGCCGGCTTGGTGCCCCCGCCGAGTTGACCCTGGGCGCCCAGCCCCCAGCACCACACGGTGCCGTCGCTGCGCACGGCGCACGAATGCGCCCCGCCCACGCCCACGTCGACGATATTGGTGAAGTTCGAGGCGCGCACCGGCGCCAACCCGTTATTCTCCGAGCCGTCGCCGAGCTGCCCGTTGCTGTTCAGCCCCCAGCACCAGGCGGTACCGTTGGATTGGCGCACGCAGGTATGGGAGTTCAACGAGGCGATGTCGGTGGCCGCGTTGAGGCTCGAGGTCACCGTCGGAGTCAGCGAGAAGTTGCTGGTGCCGTCGCCGATCTGACCATAGGTCGACGTCCCCACCGCCGGCTTGGCGCCCCAGCAGCGCACCGTGCCGTCCGAGCGCGTCGCGCAGGAATGCGAATAGCCGGCGGCGATGGCGCGGTAGCCGGCCATGGCGCAGAGGTTGTCGTAGCAGTTCTGGTTGGCGCTGGGGCACTGCCCGCAGTCGGCGGTGGCGCTGCCGGAGCTGACCTGGCCGCATTGCGCGCCCGCCTGAATGCACAGATCGACGCAGCGGCCGGAGTCGCACACCTTATTGCCCGAGCACCCGCCGCATTGGGTGGTCTTGCCGTCGACGGTGGCCGAGCCACACTCGACCTGGGCCGCCGCGCAGATGTCCACGCAGGTACCGTTCTGGCAGACCTGGCTGGCGGTGCAGCTACCGCCGCAGGGGGCCGTGGTCGTATCGACGCCCACGTCGACCGGCGGCGTGGTATCGACGCCAACGTCGGCCTTCGCGCCCCCATCGGCGACGTCGCCGGCGTCGACGGCGCTGTCGGCGTCCTTGGGGCCGACGTCCTGGCCGATGTCCGCGCCCGTCGAGGTATCCGTGGGCGCCGAGTCGCTCCCCGCGTCGTGGGTGCTCACGCTGGAGTCGCGGCTATCCTGAGACGGCGCGTCCGGATAGTCGTTCTGCAGGCGGCCGCCGTCCTGATCTTGGATATCGCCGGTCGCGCATCCCGCCAGCACGATCGCCGCGAGCACGCTGACCACCAACAGGTAGGCGCGGCCTGTGCGCCAACCATTCACCATTCGTTTTGACCCATAACCACCCACGAAACTACCCGCTTTGGTGTCATTAGTACGTTAAACAGGTGTCACTGATACGCTTTACAGGCCATCATTAGCCGAATGGCCCGCGCAATTCAATCGCAGACGGCCGCGACACTATAGACTTTTGTCGTCGACCCTGCATACAATCCGGCCGATTCTTGCGGAAGTTTGACCAACCTACCTGCCGCACTCAGCACATGCTCCACCAACCGGGTACCCCATACCGACTCGCGAAAGCCGAGCCCGCCGCCGACCATACTCTGGTCTCCGAGCGCGGCGACGACGAATCGCTGCTGGCCTTCTTTCGCCGCCGGTTTTGCCAGCGCGCCTGGGTCTTGCCGCTGATCATCTTCGTCGTGTCGGCGGCGGTGTTCTCGCTATTTGCCTGGAAGCGCATCGGCCATACCTCGACCGACCCGCACTTCATCTACCTGGCCAACACCATGAACACGATGGTGGCCGCCAAGTTCAGCGACGAGGCCGCCAAGAAGCGCGAGGGGAAATACCCCTTCGAGCTCGACCGCCATCCGCCCCACCGCAACGACTGGGCGAGCTGGTGGGACCTGAAGACGCGCGACGGCGAGCACTTCAAGGGCATCTGGCTGGACAAGCAGGGCGAGGGCCGCTTCAAGACCCTCGACGGCAAGATCTACGTGCTCAAACGCTCCCAGATCAGCTACCACGACCGCAAGAAGCGCTACTTCGTGTCGTTTCCGCCGGGGCCGGCGTTCTTGATGATGCCCCTGGCGGCGATCTGGGGCTACCACGTCAACGACGTGTTGCTCACGGTGCTATTCGCCGCGCTCAACGTCATGCTGATGTACCTGCTGCTCAAGCGCATGGCCATCGGCGGGCGCAGCGGGCGCGGGCGAAACGACAACCTGTGGCTCACGCTGCTCTTCGGCTTTGGCTCGGTGCACTTCTGGTGCGCGGTGCTCGGCCAGGTGTGGTTCACCGCCTTGATCATGGGGGTGAGCTTTACGCTGCTGTACATCCTGTGCGCGATCGACGCCAAACACCCCCTCTTGGCGGGGATCTTCTTGGCGCTGGGCTTCGCCACGCGCACCCCGCTGTTGTTTACGTCGGTGTTCTTCTTCGCCTTCATCGCCTTTCCGGGCGGCAAGCTTCGCCAGGAGGGCTGGGACGAGGCCATCAAAAAACTCGCCTGGTTCTGCGCGCCCTGCCTGGCGGTGGGCCTGGGGCTGTTGTGGATGAACGACGTGCGCTTCGAGTCCCTCGGCGAGTTCGGCCACACCTACCTGGCCAGCGGCGGGCTCAAGCGCATCCAGGACTATGGGCTGTTCAACATCCACTTTTTGTCCAAGAACCTGTCGGCGATGCTCACGCTTTTGCCGCGCTTCCAGCCCACCGCGCCCTACGTGGTGGTCAGCCGCCACGGCATGAGCCTGCTGCTGACCACGCCGGCGTTCTTCTACCTATTTTTGCCGGAGGCGCGCGAGTCCGACGCCGACAAATTCTGGTACCGGCTGCTGTGGCTGACCGTGGTGGTGACCGCGCTCCCCGGGCTGTTCTACCAGAACACCGGCTACGCCCAATTCGGCTACCGGTTCAGCCTGGACTACACGCCCTACCTGGTGTTGCTGTTGGCGGTGGGACGACGCCCCCTGAGCCGTATGTTCAAGGCACTGGTGCTGGTGGGCGTGGCGGTCAACACCTTCGGGGCGGTGACGTTCAAGCGCTTCGAGAAGTTTTACAGCAACCGGTTTTTTGTATAGTAGGCAGGGGTCCGGGGGTCCAGGGGTCCAGGGGTCCAGGGAGGGGTCTGGGGGTTCAGAAGTCTAGGTGTGGAGATGACACATGATGAGTGAGACGCAGAAAGAAAAGCCACCGGGGCTATTTTCGTCGAATCCGACGGCGATTCTGGCGCTTCTGGCCGCCGGCACCGGTGTGATCGCGCTGGCCTCGCTAGGTGTAGAAGTGTGGACCGACGGAGGCCTGGCCCAATCGGCGGCCCTGGGGGTCGACTTCGTCAGCGCCCCGCTGGGGATCGCCACGCTGGTGCTGGCCGCGCTCACCGCGCGCACCAACGCGCTGTGGGCGGGCCCGGCGTTCGTCTTCGGCGTCGCCTATTGGATCATCTTCGCTGTGGCTGGTTGAGCCCATGGACACCGCTGACTTCGCCGACATGCTGCGCACCGCCCAGGATGAGCGCACGCCCTGCCAGCCGCTGACCGCGCTGGACGACGCCATCACCGTCGAGCAGGCCTACGCCGTCCAACAGGCCAATATCGAGCGGCGCCTCGCCGCTGGCGCGCGGCTGGTGGGCCGAAAGATTGGGCTGACCAGCCACGCCATCCAGGACTGGCTGGGCGTCGACGAGCCCGACTTCGGCTGCCTACTCGACGACATGAGCGTCGACGACGGCGGCCGGGTCGACACCTCGCACTTGCTCCAGCCGCGCGCCGAGGCCGAGATCGCCTTCGTGCTCAAAGAGCGCCTGGCCGGCCCCGGCGTCACCCCGGCCAACGTCATCCAGGCGACCGACTTCGTCCTGCCGGCCATCGAGATCATCGCCTCGCGCATCGCCGATTGGGATATCGAATACCCCGACACCATCGCCGACAACGCCTCCAGCGGCATGTTCGTGGTGGGCAATACGCCGGTGCGCCTGGACGCCGCCGGCGACCTGCGCCTGACGGGCATGACCCTGCGAAAGAAGGGCCGCGTGGTCTCCACCGGCGCCGGCGCCGCCTGCCTGGGCCACCCGCTGCACGCGGTCGCCTGGCTGGCCAACAAGCTCGGCGAGTTCGACACCGCCCTGGAGCCCGGCCAGATCATTTTGTCCGGCGCCCTCGGCCCGGTCACCGACGTCGCCCCCGGAGATTGGCTCGACGCCGACATCGCCCATGTGGGGTCGGTGCGGGTCTCGTTCGACTAAGTATTCACCACAGAGGTCACAGAGGTCACAGAGAACTGCTTCTGTTTTGTTTTCCTCTGTGCTCTCTGTGTCCTCTGTGGTGAAAAATAGGATTTGGTTATGGCAAAAACGCACGTCGCAATCCTGGGCTCGGGCAATATCGGCACCGACCTGATGATCAAGATCTTGGAGCGCTCCGACGCGCTCGAGCTGGACATGCTCGTGGGCATCGACCCCGACTCCGACGGGCTGGCCCGCGCGCGAAGCCTGGGCGTTCAGACCACCCACGAGGGCATCGAGGGGCTGATGGCCGACTCGTGCTGGGAGCGCGTCGAGGTGGTCTTCGACGCCACCAGCGCCAAGGCCCACGAGATGCACGCGCCCATCTTGAAAGAGCACAAAAAGCGCGCGGTCGACCTGACGCCGGCGGCGGTGGGGCCGTATGTGGTGCCTATCGCCAACTTGAGCGAGCACCTCGACGCCGACAACGTCAATATGGTGACCTGCGGCGGCCAGGCGACCATCCCCATCGTATGGGCGATCAACCAGGTCAGCCCCGTGCACTACGGCGAGATTGTCGCCTCCATCTCCAGCCGCTCGGCCGGCCCGGGCACCCGCGCCAACATCGACGAGTTCACCCAGACGACCGCCCGGGGCATCGAGGAGGTCGGCGGGGCCAAACGCGGCAAGGCGATCATTATCCTCAACCCCGCCGACCCGCCGCTGATCATGCGCGACACGGTCTACGCCTTCTGCGACCAGGCCGACCGCGACGCCATTCGCGCCTCCATCGACGACGTCGTCGCCCAGGTCAGCGAGTACGTGCCCGGCTACCGGCTGGTCAAACCCCCGGTCTTCGAAGACTTCCTCGACGAGCCGCTGCGCGTGCCCGGCGAAGGCGAGTTGTTCGGCACCAAGGTCACCTGCTTCCTCGAAGTGGAGGGCGCGGGCGATTACCTGCCGAAGTACGCGGGCAACCTCGACATCATGACCTCCGCCGCGCTTCGCATGGGCGAGCTTCTCGCAGAACAGGGAGAGTAAAATGAGCAAACTCATCATCAACGACGTGACGCTGCGCGACGGCATGCACGCCCTGTCGCACCAATACTCCGTCGAGCACATGCGTGCCATCGCGCGCAAGCTCGACGAGGCCAAGGTCGACATCGTCGAGGTCAGCCACGGCGACGGGCTCAACGGCAACTCGTTCAACTACGGGTTTTCGGCGCACACCGAGCGCGAGTACCTCGAGGCCGTGCGCGAGGAGCTCGACTACGCCAAGCTCGCCGCGCTGCTGCTGCCGGGCATCGGCACCGTCGAGGATATCGAGATGGCCGTCGACGCCGGCATCGACACCATCCGCATCGCCACCCACTGCACGGAAGCCGACATCTCGCGCCAGCATATCGAGTACTCGCGCGACAAGGGCCTGGATACGGTGGGCTTTTTGATGATGGCCCACATGATCCCGACGGCCGAGCTCGTCGAGCAGGCCAAGCTGATGGAGTCCTACGGCGCGCATTGCGTGTA
This sequence comes from uncultured delta proteobacterium, assembly GCA_963697525.1. GTDB lineage: Bacteria > Myxococcota_A > Bradymonadia > Bradymonadales > Bradymonadaceae > Bradymonas. The sequence goes on along the minus strand of OY969087.1, from coordinate 1,890,980 downwards.
CGTGACCGACTCGGCGGGCGCGCTCTTGATGGACGAGACCCGCGAGCGCATCGCCGCGCTCAAGGACGCGCTGGACTGCCAGGTCGGCTTCCACAACCACAACAACCTGAGCCTGGGCGTGGCCAACACCGTCATCGCCATCGAAGCCGGCGCCGACCGCGCCGACGCCTCGCTGGCGGGCATGGGCGCCGGGGCGGGCAACTGCCCGCTGGAGGCGCTCATCGCCGTGCTCGACCGCATGGGCGTCGACCACGGCCTCGATCTCTACCCGCTCATCGACGGTGCCGACGACCTCGTTCGCCCGCTGCAACAGCGCCCCGTGCAGACCGACGGCAACGCCCTGATGCTCGGCTACGCCGGGGTGTACTCGTCGTTTTTGCTGCACACCGAGAAAGCCGAAAAGCTCTACGGCGTCGACTCGCGCGACATCTTGGTCGAGCTCGGCAAACGCAAGATGATCGGCGGCCAGGAGGATATGATCGTCGACGTCGCGTTGGATCTGGCTGAATCGAAAGGTTGAAGACCCGTGCGCGAAGCAGCGTGGTTGGCTTTTGAGGACCCCCATCGCCTCGCGCTGTGACCGCGCGCGAGGCACTTCCCCGGGGGGAAGAAGCCCCCTGCGGAAAGCTGCGTGGTTGCTTTCCGTCGCGAACCAGAAGCGTGGCAAGATGGCGCACGGCTGCTCCCACCCCGGGGGAGCTACCGAGCGCGCAGTCACAGCGCGAGGTTGAGGGGGGTCCCCAACAACTAACCAAGTTCCAACATGAGGCCCCAAATGAACCCCAAACGCATCCAATACTTTGCCGAGATCGTCGACGCCGCCGCCGTGGCCGTCACTCCCATCACCATGCTGACGGCCGAAGAGCCGGACATGACCCTCGAGCAGGCCTACGACATCCAGCGCGCCTCCATCGCCCGGCGCATCGAGCGCGGCGAGGAGCTCGTGGGCATGAAGATGGGTCTGACGAGCAAGGCCAAGATGGAGCAGGTGGGCGTGCACAGCCCCATCTACGGGCATCTGACCGACACCATGGTCGCCGGTAGCGGCGCCGAGATTGCCCGCGGCGACTACATCCATCCGCGCATCGAGCCGGAGGTGTGCTTCGTGCTCGGCAAAGACCTGCAAGGCCCGGTCACCCCCGCGCAGGCGCTCGACGCGGTGGACTCGGTATGCGCCGCGCTGGAGGTCATCGACAGCCGGTTTCGCGACTTCAAATTCACCATCATCGACGTCGTCGCCGACAACGCCTCGTCGTCGACCATCGTGCTGGGCAACAAGCGCGTGTCTCCCGACGCGATCGAGCTCGGAAACCTCGGCATCGTGCTCGAGCACAACGGCGAAGTCGCCCACACCGGCAGCAGCGCCGCCATCCTCGACCACCCCCTCAACGCACTGGCCGAGCTCGCCAACATGCTCGCCGGGCGCGGCGAAAAACTAAAGAAAGGTCAACTGGTTATGGCCGGCGCCGCCACCGCCGCCGTGCACGTCGACACCGGCGACCACGTGCGCGCCGACGTCGACGGGCTGGGCAGCGTGGAAGTCTTCGTTGCTTGATGAACCTCCGACCAGGTCGGCTCATTGGGACTTGGCGCACGTGAACTTCTGGTCTGCGATCTTGCAGTTGAGCGTCGCGAACGCCTGGTCCCCATTCATAAAGGTCGCCGTGAGGCTGGCGGCGCCGTCCTGTTGGTCGACCACCACCGACACCGACGTCCCCGGATATGTCACGCGGCCTTCTGCCGGATCCCAGGCCACGTTGCGCGGGAAAGTATCCAAGCGCACGATATCCCCGTCCTTCACCTCATATAACGCTTCCACCGCCGTACACTTGCCTTTGATCCTTCCATTGATACGGAAGTAGCGCTGCTCGCCGCCGACCCCACTCGAGGCGTTGAGGTAGTTCGTCGTACTCGGACCCCCGGCAAATCCGCATTGCCCGCAGTCAAAACAAGTGCTGTCACTCCCGCACCCGGCGAGCACGACCAGCGCGGCTAGAATCGACAATGTCCAATACAGTCGACTTCGCTTCATTTTTTACTCCCCGCATTTCACATTTTTCAATTTTCAATTATTCACCAAGTGAATCCACTGTACCGACCGGCAAGTTCCGGTTCAAATTCGACCCGCAAAGCTTCCGAAACCCCCGAAAGCCACGTGCAGACCCCGAAGCGCCTCGACAAATACCTGGCCGACGCCACCAGCCTGTCGCGAAACGACATCAACCAGGCGTTTGAGCAGGGGCGCATCGAGGTGCGCCCCACCCTGGGCGGCTTCGAGCGATGGCCGGACGACTACCAGTTGTGGAGCCTGATCTTCGACGAGGACAAGGTCTTGCTCGACGGGCGCGTGGTCGAGCCCAGCCCGGCGCGCCATTATTTCGCGCTGAACAAGCCCGCGGGCGTCATCACTACCACCCACGACCCCCACGGACGAAAGACGCTCGAGCCCTGGCTCGACGAGCTGCCCAAGACGGTCTTTCCGGTCGGCCGGCTCGACCGTCCCACGACCGGCTTTTTGCTTTTGACCGACGACGGCGACCTGTGCTTCTGCCTGCTGCGCAAGCGGTTTCACGTCGAAAAGGAGTACCACCTGAGCGTGCGCGGCCCGGTGGAGCCCGGCGACGAGCGCCTGCGCCGCCTCGAGGAGGGCATCGACATCGGCGACCGCAAGCCACCGGCGACGGCGCTTCGCGCCGAGGTCGTCGACACTGGCCAGGCCCACAGCCTGGTGTCGGTGGTCGTCGACGAGGGGCGCCACCGCATGGTGCGGCGCATGGCCCGGCGCGCCGGGCTGCACCTCGAGCACCTGCACCGCCCGCGCATCGGCCCGGTCACGCTCGATGGAGCGAACGGTGAGCTGGCCGCCGGCGAGTACCGCCGGCTGAGCGACGCCGAGGTCGACGCCATGTGGCAAGCCTGCGGCGGGCGTGAGGAGGCCCGCCGCCGACGCATCGCCGCCCTCGGCCGCCAGGCCCAAAAATGGCGCGACCAGGACCGCCCACACCCGCGCCTCGAGCAGTGGCTCGAAGAACACAGTTGATGTCGCAGCCCGTGCTCCTAGCTTCCCATCGCTGCATTCATACCAATTGATTCAACGGGAGGATTGCATGTCCGACGACCACGTCTACAAAATCGTCAAACTCGTCGGCTCCTCGAACCAGAGCATCGAGGCAGCCATCAACCGCGCCCTGAAAAAAGCCGGCGACTCGGTGCGCAATATGCGCTGGTTCGAGCTCGACGAGCTTCGCGGCCACATCAAAGACGGCCAGGTCGCCCACTACCAGGTCAAGATCGACGTGGGCTTCACGCTCGAGGATTGACGCCAATCAGTGGCGCGGCATGCGGCAGGTGCCCTGCACGCAGCGCGCCGCGCCGACCGGCGGCGGCACGCAATCGACCGCCGCGCAGCGCTGCGCCCAATCGTCCCCGCAGGAGGTGCGCTTGGCGAAGGCGTCGACATTCTGCAGTGCCGTCACGCCGGTCGTGTTGACGGCCAGCGCACCACAACACTGGTACAGCGGCGAGTACAACTGGCAGTCGGCGTCGGTCTGGCAGGAGTTGAGCTGGCCGGCGATGTCCTCGTAGTCGGTGACGATGTCGTCGCAGGTCGCCGTCACGCAGTAACCCGGGCTGTCCTCATTGGGCGTACGCGCGCACAGCCCGTGGTCACCCTGGCACTGGTCGTCGCGGCTGCACGAGCGCGCCGCACAATCGCCGGTGCCGCACACGCACTGCGGCTCGGGCTCGTGGAAATAGATCTGGCGAAAGGTCTCGCAGGTGCCCATCTGATCGGCCTCGCTCTGGTGCATGCACTGGCCCCGCGAGCTGCCGCAATAGGTGGCCACGCACGGGTCTTCCTGGCATACCTGACCGCCCCCGCCGTCCTTGCACTGGCAGGTCGGACACCCGTTGGCGTCGGTCTTCACCCCGTGGGGACAGCGTGGCGCGCAGCCCAACGCCGGGCAATTGTTGCCGTTATTCGTGCCGCTGCTCTTGCACTCACAGGTCTGACAGCCATTCTGGTCGGTCTTGAAGCCGGTCGGACACTGCTGCGCACACTCCACGGGTTGACATGTCTGCTGGTTGTCACAGGCCGCCCCCGACTCGTCGACCGCCACCCCGTAACACTGCGCCACGGCCGCGCACCCGTAGGTCTGGCCATCCACCCCGCACACGCTCGCCTCGCTGGGCCCACAACGCCTCGACGCCAGGCACTCGCGCTGCGGTTGATGGGTGGTGTCGACACAGGCGCCTGCGAAAAGCAGGGCCACACAAATCGTCATCCAGATAATACGGCGCATGGCGGGTCGGGGGTTCAGGAGTTCAGGGGTTCGGGGGTCCAGAGGTTCATTATCCACGTATTCAGGATATGTGCCAGCCATGCGAACCGCCACTTCCCTCGCCACCCAGGTTCGCTCAACGATTGGGCCTCGGATCTTTTTCGCAGTTAGCGCCCCCGCGTGGCTTGTCCCGCGGGACGCCTAGATCGGAGGCTAGCAGCCTGCGGAGAAATTCAAATCCAGAGCAAATTCGATCACTTAGCGGATTGGTGGGGTTTGTGTAGATTTCGCGGGAAGTTAAGAGGTTGACAGCCTTGGTGCGACCTGATCTTTTTGGGGTGTCGAAGCCTAAGAAGAAACACGCACGCCCCAAGGCTGTCAAATGCGACTATGCTTGAATGAACGCGGCGGGGCAAGCGGCACTAAACGGAGTGTTCGATGGCGTTGCGCTCACTGAATCAAGAGTCGTTTTTTAGCCCCGAATTCGTGTGTCCATCTTTGCTCGATGAGGGCAGCCTTGCCTGGCTTCTGGCTCGATATCGCTCGCGGCTCTTTCCACGATGGCTTTTCAGGGGATGGCGCGGCGAGAGTCGCTTGGGCCGCAAGGCTTGGCCGGCCGATGTGCTCATGACGCTTGTCTTGCTTCGCTTTGGTGAAACCGGGGTGTCGCGGCGCGGGTCGTGTCGGCGCGCTCGCACTGACCTGAAGTGGCGCGCAGCGATGGGGGTCAGATTGCGACGTCGAGCCGCCCGACGAGAAAACGGTGCGCGACTTCGAGAAGTTCTTGCGCCAGCGCCACCCCGAGGCCAATGTGCCGCGATTTGTGCTGTTTCACGAGCACATCGTCCGACTTGCCCAGAAGGCCGGTGTGCTCAAAGACGAGACCATCTGGGTCAACGACTCCACTCCGATGTGGTGTTATGGCGCCGTCACCGACACCGTGCGTCTTGTGGGCGAGGGCATCCAGAAGTTGACGCGTCTGTGGGCCGACGGCACACGTCAAAGCTTCGAGAAGCTCGCCCGGCACTGGGATGTCGACTTCGTCCTTGCCCCGAGCATCAAGGGCGCGTTCGGTATCGACTGGAAGGACAAAGATGCCCAGAACGAGCTCATCACTCAGCTTGCCAACAGGGCGGTCGACCTGGTTGACAAGGTGCGCAGAGGCATCCAGACGTGCCGGCGTGGCAAGCGAAAGAAGATTCTGAAGCTTTGCCGCCATCTGATGACGGTCGTCGAGCAGAATCTGGAGGCAACGCCCGAGGGCAATCTGACAGTGGCCGAAAGAGTCGCCACCGGCAGGCTCTTGAGTCTGGAGGACCCGCAGGCGCGCCATGGTCGAAAGAGCAATTCGAGGAGGTTCAACGGATTCAAGCTGCACGTTTTGGGCGATGCCATCAGCGGGCTGATCGTGTCGCTGGCGGTTACCCCTGGAAACTTTCATGACCGCACACCGGCCCTTCGGCTGATACGGCGCGCCAAGCAGCTGTGCGCGTCGATCGAGGTGGTCTTGGGCGATACAGCCTACGGCTCGGTCGCGCTTTGCGTCGATGCACAACGCCTGTGCGGTGTCGAGATTATCGCCCCGCCGCCTGCTGGCGGCGAGGAAAGCGCTGCGCTGGGCAAGGCCGCCTTCGACATCGACCTTCAAAGGGGCATAAGTATCTGCCCCAACGGCCAGATCAGCGACGATATAAGGTATGTGAAGCCAGCCATCAACGGGCGCAGAGCCCCCAGGTTTATCTGGCCGAAAGACGGCTGCGTCGATTGCCCATTTATCGCCAAGTGCAAGGCCGTCAAAGACACAGGTAATCCACGGATACGATTCCACCCGCTCGAAGAGCAACTACGCGAGCGACGGGCCCAGTGGGAAAAGCCCGAGACAAAACGGCAGTACAAGAAGCGCAGCCAGGGCGAGCGCCTGATCAACGAAGCCGTGCGCCGCGGCGCCCGAAAGGCGATGGCGTGGGGATTGGGCTCGGCCGAACTGCAGGCGTACATCATCGTGATGGTCAATAACCTGACGCTTCTGGCGCGTCGGCTCGCCGACAAGGACGTGGCGCACGACGTCTTCGCTTCGGCGGCATAAACGGCAAAAGCCCATCCGAAAGTCAGGGGGAGCGTACCAGGCCAACAGCACGAATGCCGGCTTAAGGTACCGCTGTATACGTGGCATTTACCCGCAACGGCCCATGGAAGTCCTGCGCCGACGCTGAGCACACTCCGAGCCCGCTGTTGCGCGTCTGTTCGATGGACAATCGCCTGATAAAACTGCGATCATGCTGCGACTGTATGCCGAAATCCTCGACTTATGCCGCAGGCTGCTAGCCAGAATCGGCATTTCTCCCTCCCTCCGCGCGAGGCGCGCGCAGCGCGCCGCGTCGACGGCCAGCTCCGGCATCCGGTCACGGCTCCGGCTTCCGGTCACGGCTCCGGCTTCCGGTCACGGCTCCGGCTTCCGGCCACGGCTCCGGCTTCCGGTCACGGTCACGGCCACGGCTTCCGGTCCCGGCTCCGGTCACGGCTCCGGCATCCGGCCACGGCTCCGGCCGCTGGCGACGCTTCTAAAGCTGGGCGTTCGGGCGCTTTCGAGCAACGCGCGCTCGACTCGGGCAGTCGAGCATCGAAGCGAGCAGCTTCGCCCGGGGGTGCGCGCAGGCATTGGCCTGAAAGAGCGCGTCTCGGACAATGCCTTTGGGCTGGCCTTGCAGAAGGTCGATTGGTGCGCGGTTCGCCGCTGTCTTCATCGGCACATCAAGGCCGAGAAGCGCCGAAAGCGCCTGTTGCCCACCCGCCTGTCCAAGAGCACCGTGGCCGTCGACGGCAAGCACGTCGCCACGCTCGAGGAGAAGCAGCACCAGGGCTTGCTTTCGCAGCCAGCACGACGAGCGTGGCCAGACCATCTGCTACAGCGTGTGGCGCCGCACGGTGATGCGCGCGGTGGCCATCAACATCCTGGCGATCTTGAGGTCGCTGAGCCTCTACACCCACGGCGATAGATGGCTCAAACCGACATGGAAAATGGTCATCGAGCACACTCTCTTGGTGCTGTGCGAACCCCTGCTGGATATGGAGGCGTTTGACGCCTTCGACGACTAAGCCCGCAGTCGACGCCGTCACTCTTTCGAAAAGACGACCCGCCGCAGCGCACGCGCTACGGCAAGCCAGACCTGGAAGGATCTGGCACCGAAAAAGGCGCCCGCCACGCTGGGGGAAAGGGGGCGATACGCTCGATCGCGCGCCGCCAACCGCTCAAAACGCCCAGATTGGCCGTGTAGCTACTGCGGCGGCGATCATTGTTCGAACCTGCCTCGCCACCACGCACCGTTTTTGGTTATTGTTCGAAAAGCAGCCAAGCCGCAAACACGCAAACGGCTTCCTCCCCCTGGCGAGGTGCCTCGCGCGCCGTGAAGCGCGAGGCGGAGGGGGTCCCCAAAAACCAACCACGCCACAAACACGACCACCGACACCAAGGCCCACCCATGAACCTGCACATCCGCGACTTTCCCGAACGCATCGTCTGCCTGGTCGAGGAGCCCACCGAGATCTTGTATCTGCTCGGCGAGGAGGAGCGCATCGTGGGCATCAGCGCGTACACGGTGCGGCCGCCTCGGGCCAAAGACGAAAAGCCGGTGGTCTCGGCGTTCATCGGCGGCAGCGTCGACAAAATCTGCGCGCTCGAGCCCGACCTCATCATCGGGTTTTCGGATATTCAGGGAGAGCTCGCCAAGAAGCTCATCGAGGCCAACCAGCAGGTGCTGATCTTCAACCAGCGCACGCTGCAGGACATCCTCGACGTGATCGTGTCGGTGGGGCGCATCGTCGGGAAGGAGCCGCAGGCCCGTGTGCTCGCCGCGGGCTATATCGAGCGGCTGGAGACGGCCGCCGAGCGCACGCGCCAGCAAGCGCATCGCCCGGCGGTGTACTTCGAGGAGTGGCCGGACCCGCAGATCTCGGGGATTCGCTGGGTCAGCCAGCTCGTGGAGTTGGCCGGGGGGCGGGATATTTTCTCGGAGAAATCACACGGCAAGGGCGCCAAGGAGCGCTACGTCGACCACGAGGCGGTGCTGGCCGACCCGCCCGAGGCGATCATCGCCTCCTGGTGCGGCAAACCGGTCGACTGTGATTCCATCCGGAACCGGCCGGGCTACGGGGCGTTGCCGGCGGTGCAGAACGACCAGCTCTACGAGCTGGACCCGTCGATCATCTTGCAGCCGGGCCCGGCGGCGCTGACCGACGGGCTGGACGCGCTGGAAGCGATCATTCGGCCATTGGGATCCCCGTCCACGAGGTGATCGCCTCCTGGACCTTGTGCATCTCCTCGCCGTCCCACTTCCACAGGTGTTGGGCGCCGCGGCCGGCCTTGGGCGCCAGCGCAAATCCCTCTTCGTGGACCCAATACTCGGCGCCCTCGAGCTCGTCGAGCTCCCACTCCGAGTGGATGTCCTGGTGCCACACGCTCCAGAACTCGTAGTGGTTGAAGTAGGGCTCGTCGTGGTCGGTGTCTTCCTGGGACAACCACGCGCTCCACTCGTCTTTGAGGATGCAAAAGGCGTGGTCGGTATCCTGCTGGAGCAGCTCCTGGCCGGCGACGGCGCCGGGAAGGTCGGTGATGAACAACAGCACGCGCTCGTATAGCGGAAACTTCTCCAGGGCGACCTCGAAATGCTCGTGGGCCGCTCCGCTCTGCAGAAAGTCCAAAAATTGCAGCAACACGCCGCCGGTGACCCGCCGCTGCCAGTTGTCCAGTGGGTCCAGAGTGTGGCCGTTGGGGATGACCAGGTCGCCGCGGCGCTCGAGGGCGAATTGGCGGAGGGCTTGTAGCCAGAGGATCGCATCTTCCATGGGGGTCCAGGGGTCCAGGGGTCCAGGAACGTCAAACTGCGAACAGCGATTTCACCGCAAAGGCGCAGAGGCGCAAAGAAAAACAGGAATTGAGCATGTCTTCTTTGCGTCTTCGCGCCTTCGCGGTGAAAAAAGTCGTTCGCCGTTTGTCGTTCATCGAGCCAGCTCGGCGCCGGTCTACTCCGCGGCGGGTGGGGACGTCAACGGGCGAGGTATAGCTCGTCGCCCAGGCGCTTCTGGCAGTCGCGTCGAAGCCCGGTGTCGTCGGGCACGGCGTCGCGGCACATCGCAGCGACGTCCTTGATGTCGCGGGCCTCGGCGACCTTGCGGATCAGGCTGGAGTGGCTGGTTTGGCCGTTGGTCGCCTCGGCGGCGATGCCCACGCCGACGACCTCGGCCAATTTGGCGGGACTGGCCTGGTCGAGCCGGCCGTAGCAGCCGGCGTCGACGTAGGCTTCGACCGCCCGGCGTACCCCCGCCCAGGCTGCCGGTGACGGATGCCGGGCGAGGTCCCTGGCGAGCATATAGCGCGCCCACACGTCGGTCTGGCGCACCTCGCAGGAGTCGGGCATGAGCATGCGCGACAGCAGCTCCAGGTGGCGGACCTGCTCGAGGTCATCTTGGTGGCCGCGCCACACCAGCGCGCGCGCCAGCCGGTGGACCAACCGTCCGTCGACCACGCCCAGGCGCTGGACGGCGCTGTCCAAAAACGCGATCTGCTCGTCGGCCGTCCCCACCCTGGCGAGGTAGTCGGCCTTGGTCACGGCCAGATCCGGGGTCAACCCCACGGCCGCGATGGCCGCGCTGGTCTCGGTCAGCAGCACATCGTCGGACTCCCCACGCGCGCTCATGCAGTGGATGTGGCGCAACCACTCGCGCCCGCTCCAGGTGGCCCTGGGCTCGACGAGCCGGCAGGTATAGTCCAGGCGGGTCACGCCGGCGTCTTCCTCATCGACATTGAGCGGCCAATCGACCGTGTCGGTCGTCTCGACGATCTCCACATCCGGGGCGACCGTGCCCACGCCCACCGCATCCGAAGCCGGCGAGGCGTCGTCTCGGCCGGCACAGATGCCGACGAGCGCCAGGAGTGTAAAGCCGCTCAAGGCGAACATCACCAGGTTGATGGGCTCCGAGAGGACTGTCCGAGGTGTGATCGCCATGGCCGTCTCCGCTTGTTGATCTGCCACTGTAAATATAAGACGCACAGAAGATTTTTGTATTCCAAAGGCAGGGGTTCGGGGGTTCAGGGGTCCTCACTACACCTGGACCCCTGAACCCCTAGACCCCCGGACCCCTGCAATGCTATCTTCCGGCCGACTGACAACGCGCCCAACTTCGCCATCAACCACGGTCTTTCATGACGACCACCGAGCAAGATCGAGCGCGTCAGGGGATGCTCGGCGAGATCGCCGACATCTACCGGCAATCGCGCAAAGACCAGGACATCTTCTGGAACGTGTACATTGCCCGCCCGCTGGCGGCGGTGCTGCTGTACGTGCTCCGGCGCACGCCCCTGACACCCAATCAGGTGACGTTTCTGGGGGCGTTTGCGTTTTTGGGCGTGGCCGCCGCGCTCATCCTGATCCCCGGCTGGACGGGCATGCTCGTGGCCGCGGGCGCGCTCGAATTCGCCTACCTGCTCGACTGCGCCGACGGCCAGCTCGCCCGGCTCAAAAAGATGACCTCGGAGGTGGGCGCCTACCTCGACTTTCTCATCGACGAGGTCAAGGCGCTCATCCTGGTGGGCGCGTTTGCCGTGCGCCTGTACCTCACCGAGCACCACGTGTGGTGGCTGTTCGTGGGGCTGGCCGGCATGGCGCTGGTCTCCATCGCCACCTCGCTGACCAACTTCGTGCGCCGCCCCGAATACGCCGGGCGCGACATCAAGCCCGGCGAATCCGCCCGCCGCAAGGCCGGCGCCCCCAAGGGACTGGTGCCCAAGGCGCTGTGGGTCGTCCAGAGCGTGGCCTCCTGGCTGGTGCACTACCCCTCCTGGTTCGTCTACCTCGCCCTGGCCGACGGGTTCGCCCAATTCGACGGCGCGCGCTGGTTCATGTACCTGTTTTTAGGCGTCTATTTGCTCTACCTGGGCAAAACCGGTCTGGGCGTGTTGGTGAAGTTGGGTAGGCCCGGATTTTATGCAGAGTGAGCCGCCTGGACCCCTGGACCCCCGGACCCCTGGACCCCTCGACCCCTGGACCCCCAACCATGAAAGCCATCATCATCGCCGCCGGCCTCGGCAGCCGGCTCGAGCATTACACCGACGAGCGCCCCAAGTGCATGGTCGACGTGGGCGGGCGCTCGATTCTGAGCTACCAGCTCGAGGCGCTGGCCGACAACGGCGTCGACGACATCCATATCGTGCGCGGCTACCTGGCCGACCGGCTGGTCGTCGACGGGGCGAGCTACCACGAGAACCCCGACTACCACGCCAACAATATCCTGTTGTCCCTGTTTTGCGCCGAAGCGGCGATGGACGGCGCGTTCGTGTCCACCTACTCGGACATCGTGTACACCCCGCAGGTCGTCGAGCAGCTTTTGGCCAGCCCCCACGACGTCGCGCTGGTGGTCGACCGCCAGTGGCACCTGGCCTACGAGGGGCGCGAGGACCATCCACCCGAGCAGGCCGAGCTGGCCGAGGTCGACGGCGACCGCGTGCTGCGCGTCGGCAAGCAGGTGGGCCCGCAGAACGCCGCCGGCGAGTTCATCGGCCTGGCCAAATACTCCGCCGAGGGCGCGCGCAAGCTGCGTGAGGTCTACGCCGAGGTGCGCGCCGCCCACGACGACGACGATCCGTTTCAGGCGGCCGCGCGCTTTCGCAAAGCCTACCTCACCGACCTGTTCTGCGAGATGGTCGACCGCGGCCTGGACATCGGCTGGGTGCCCATCGACGGCGGCTGGCGCGAGATCGACACTGTCGAAGATCTCCACCGCGTCCGCGACGAATGGTAGCGTCGCAGGCGCCACACGCCACTACGGCACGGAGGCCGTCGCTCCAAGGACGCCGCTCCTCCGCGCCGTAGGCGGTTGATTTCAGCCTAGCTGGCTTATCTTCGTGGTGGACACTGACTTTGCCCCATCACCACGGAGGTCTCCCATGCCAGGCGCCTATCACGGACTCAAATCCAGCTATTCGATCGAGACCAACGAGGGCTTCGCCCGCCTGTCGCGCATGGCCGGCAGGGATTTTGAGCGTCAGGTCTTTCGAGACGACAGCGGCAACGTCAACGACGACATCTTCTTGGACGCCGTCTACGGTGGCGCGGCCAACCCCGATGCCCCCCACGAGTACGCCGTCTACAGCGTCGATTGGCTCGACGAACATCCTGAGGACGTCGAGGAGATTGCCGAACTCGAGCGCGTCGCCGGCGAGCCCGTCGAGGATTTCACCCGCTACCTGGACGAGAATTTCGAGGGCTGGGTCTACCACCACGACCGCGGTGAGGTCTACGTCGTCAAACAGAGCGGCGACGGGGGACACGCTCCCTAAAAACCACGACGGCGCCGCGGACGTGTTTCTCAGAATCCACAAAATGGTCATTTGACAGAGCGCCCGATCACCCGAGCGCTCTGCCCCCTCAGATCACCGTCTGACGGGGGTCTTTTTTTACCTCCCCCTGCGTGCTGCCAGTGGGAGCGTGGTTGCATTTTTTTGCGCCTCCGACTACTGTACGCACGTTCAGCCTTTTGGCCATCATTTTTTCCGTTCGATAAATGATGGCAATTCCTCGGTTTTCGTTGTTCTTGACGACAAGCGGGAAAAAATTAGTTTACAAATCGAAAGCACTAGATATAGTGGTTTCTGGATCGACGACACCCCAACATGTTGTGGTTTCGGGCTGACGTTCTCGAGCCCGAATCGGGGCGATCCATCTCTTTTTGTTAACGTTTAATTCGGTTTCTCGACGGGAAATAGCCGCAGTCTGGCGGGAGTCGATCGGACCGTTTCTTGGGTCTTCGCTCGTCTCATTCGACCCCCCTCGCTCGCCGACGGCGGACGGAGGCCAAGGAAGGCTGATCGAGTCTTCTTCCGACCGGTGGTTTTCGGTCGGGGAACCCCTCGCAACGCAAGGATGCGAAGATGATCATTGATGTAGAAAAGTGGGGCACCTTCAACCTGGACGACCGCTTCCTTGACGAATACCGGAACCGCCCGGTCAATTGGGGATTCGGCGACCTGTCATGGGTGACTTACAAGCGCACGTACAGCCGCGACGGCGAAGACTGGTGGCAGACCTGCCAGCGCGTCATCGAGGGGATGTTCACCATCCAGCGCGTTCACTGCCTGGAGCGCGGACTTCCCTGGGACGAGGACAAGGCTCACGGCTTTGCCTGCAAGGCGTACGACCGTCTGTTTCACTTCAAATGGACGCCGCCGGGCCGCGGCCTGTGGATGATGGGCTCGGATTATATCTACGAGCGCGGCGGCGCCGCTCTGAACAACTGCGGGTTTATCTCCACCAAGGAGATCGACCGCAACTTCGCCCGTCCGTTCGCCTGGATGTTCGGCATGAGCATGCTGGGCGTGGGCGTGGGATTCGACACCAAGGGCGCCGGCAAACGCGAGATCGTCAAGCCGGAGATCTCCAACGAGCATTTCGTCATCCCGGACAGCCGCGAAGGCTGGGCGGAGGCGCTGACCAAGCTGCTCAACGCCTACGTGGGCGAAGACACGCTGCCGCGCGAGTGGGATTACTCCCAGATTCGCCCCCAGGGTTCGCCCATCAAGAGCTTTGGCGGGGTGGCCAGCGGTCCGGCGCCGCTGCAAAAGATGCTCGAGACCCTCGAGACTCTATTCGACACCTACGTGGGCAAGCAGGTCGACAGCCGGCTCATCGTCGACACGATGAATATCACCGGCCGCTGCGTGGTCAGCGGCGGGGTGCGCCGCACCGCCCAGATCGCCTTTGGCGAGCCCGAAGACGCCGAATTTTTGGACCTGAAGATGGACCCGGAGAAGGTCAGCGCCTGGCGCTGGGCGTCGAATAACTCCATCGCCGCACGCGTGGGCATGGATTACTCGGAGGTGGCCAAGCGCACCGGCGCCAACGGCGAGCCCGGGTATTTGTGGCTGGAGAACGCGCGGGCCTATGGGCGCCTGAAGGATGAGGCCAACTACAAGGACGAGCACGCCGAGGGTTCCAACCCCTGCGTCGAGCAGACCCTGTGGGACAAAGAGCTGTGCTGCCTGGTGGAGACCTACCCGGCCCACCACGACAGCTTCGAGGACTACAAGGAGACGCTGCGCGTCGCCTACCAATACGCCAAGACGGTCACCCTCATCCAGACCCACGACGCCGGCACCAACGCCGTGATGCTGCGCAACCGGCGCATCGGTTGCTCGATGACCGGCATCGTCCAGGCGATCAACAAGCACGGCTACCGCGAGTTCTTCGACTGGTGTGACGAGGGCTACGGCTACATCCAGTACCTCGACAAGAAGTACTCCGACTGGCTGTGCATCCCGCGCTCCATCAAGACCACCTCGGTCAAGCCCTCGGGCACGGTCAGCCTGCTGGCCGGCTCGACGCCCGGCGTGCACTGGGACCACGCGCCCTATTATCTGCGCCGGGTGCGCGTCCAGGAGGGCCACGAGCTCGTCGACCTGTGCCGTGACGCCGGCTATCACATCGAGGAGGACCACTACTCGGACAACACCATGGTGATCTCGTTTCCCATCAAGGTCGAGTCCCTCGACCGGCGCAAGAACGAGGTCAGCCTGCGCGAGAAGGTCGATCTGGCCGCTCAGGTCCAGTACTACTGGGCCGACAACCAGGTCAGTTGCACCGCCGAGTTCGACCCCGACACCGAGGCCGACGACATCCCGCGCATCCTCGCCGCCTACGAGGACCGGCTCAAAGGCATCTCCTTTTTGCCCATGCGCGACCACGGCTACGTCCAGCCTCCCTACGAGGCGATCACCGAGGACGAGTACCACGAGCTGATGAAGGGGATCACCCCGCTCAAGCAGCACAACGCCAACCACCTGGTCCACGACCAGGACGACAAGTTCTGCTCGGGTGAGGCCTGCAAGGTCGAGTTCTAAGCTCGATTGAACGAACTAAACAAAGCCCCGGCTGCGCGCAGCCGGGGCTTTTTTGTGGAACGGGCGTACTCGTGTGGTTTTCCACGCGTTGTCTGGAGGTGGCGCTCGGCTAAATGCCTCGCGCCAACCACCAGCTACAGAGGTCTCGCGGACCGCGCTCGACGCGGCACCTTGACACCGGTGCCTTGGCTCGCCGATGCGGGCCCGGTTGTCTTGCGCCGTTCAAGCGTAGCCGAAGGCGTAGCGCGCCGAGCGTCGTTTGCTCGGCCTTTGTAGCTGGTGGTTGACCTCGGCGTAGCCGCAGGTCACCTCCAGCTCTCGCGCCACCCACCACAAAACGCACGCCAACTACTACAAAACACGCACCTCCCACCACAAAACGCACGCCTATGCCCTCACAAAAACGTTATTCCCACACCTATTGGAATAACCGATATTTTGTGGCATAAGTAGCGTACTTGCGCAGTATCGACCCAATGGACCGTGCGATGAGCACACCTCCACCCGAGGAGCAGACCCATGAGCACCGATCGCAGCTTCCAGTCGACCAGCCCCGCCGGCCTCAACTACAACTTGCCGCCAATGCGCCTGTGGGCGAAGGCCAAGAAATTGGGGGTGTGGGATCCCCAGGACATCGACTTCGCCCAGGATATCGAGGACTGGCAACAGATGAGCGACCTCGAGCGCGAGGTGCTGCTGCACCTGACGGCGCAGTTCTTGGCCGGCGAGGAGTCGGTGACCTTGGATCTGTTGCCGCTGATCATGACCGTGGCCAAGGACGGGCGCCTCGAGGAGGAGATGTACCTGACGTCGTTTCTCTTCGAGGAGGCCAAGCACGTCGAGGTCTTCCGCAGGTTCCTCGACGAGGTCTGCCAGGAGCGAAGCGAGCTGAGCCGGTACCACGGCGACAACTACAAGGCGATCTTCGAGCAGCAACTGCCCGGCGCGCTCAACCGCCTGTATGAGGACAGCTCGCCGCAGGCGCTGGCCGAGGCGTCGGTGACCTACAATATGATCGTCGAGGGGGTGCTCGCCGAGACGGGCTACTACGCCTTCCACCACATGCTCGAGCAAAACGACCTGATGCCGGGCATGCGCGAGGTCTCCGGGCTGCTCAAGCAGGACGAGTCGCGCCACCTGGCCTTCGGGGTCTACCTGCTGTCGCGGCTGGTCGCCGAGCACGGCGAGGAGGTCTGGCAGGCCATTGAGGCGCGCATGAGCGTCTTGCTGCCGCTGGCCCTGGGGATGATCGAGGATACGTTCGCCCGCTACGACGAGCTGCCGTTCGGCCTCGACCAGCAGCTCTTCGTCAACTACGCGATGGCCCAATTTCAGAAGCGGTTTTCGCGCATCCAAAAGGCGCGCGAGCAGAGCCTCGATGAGGTCTTGGAGATCGCCTGATCAGGCGGGCGGGTTCACGTAGCGCGCCAGGATGGCCAGGAGGCCGAGCCCGGCGAAGAGCAAAAACAGCAATTGGAAGATCACCGACGGCTGACCCTGCACGGTGATCGTCCAGCTGAGCACGGCGCAACCGGCGGCCAGGGCGAAAAAGATCAGCCCCCACACGAGCAGGGTCGGCTGTGGCCGGGGATCGAAGTCACTGTCGGGCATGTCCAGGCGATCGAGCCCGGGCATCCGGTCGAGTTGCGGCATATTCTTCATCGACGTCCTCCCTTGTCTCGAAGCCGGTGCGTCGGGCGACCACTGTCGAACCTAACCACTGGGCCGCCCAGGGAGAATGCCCCCCAGAGCAAGAAAGCCCGCCGACAAAGGGCGGGCTTGGCTTGCACGGATGTCCAGCCGATCTTACTCAGCCGGCCAATTCGATATGCGGGCGGTAGTAGATCTCGCGGATGACCTGGACGGTTCGCTCCAAAAAGGAGCGCAGCGCGTCGATGGGCACCTCTTCGATGGGCTCTTCGATCTGGCCATAATTGTTGATGGGACCATTTTTGATCGTGAAGCCTTCGAGGCCCTCGACGAATTTGTTGGCCTCTTCGCGCTGCTCGTCGGTGATGTCCTTGCTGGGATGATGTTTAATATGCAAGAAAACTTCGCCGCGCGTGTTCAGATCCATGACCGCGTAACGCAGCGAGCCGTAGCGCACGTTGAAACCGCCCGCTTTACCGCCGCCGACGTTGAAGTCGCATCCGAGATCGCGCGCCGCCATGATCACTTCCGTCATCATCCGGCGCCGGTCCGGGCCGCCTTTGCGTTCTGCTTTTTCAAGTACGTCGAGAGTGTCCAAAGTGCGCCTCCTCGGAAAGCCGAATAAATTGTCGCGTAAGAC
This sequence comes from uncultured delta proteobacterium, assembly GCA_963697525.1. Lineage (GTDB taxonomy): Bacteria > Myxococcota_A > Bradymonadia > Bradymonadales > Bradymonadaceae > Bradymonas. The sequence goes on along the minus strand of OY969087.1, from coordinate 1,873,522 downwards.
TACCGTACTCACGCCCGGTTTTCAACACGCGTGGGTCGCCGCGAGTGGCCTCGAAGCTTCAGCCCAAAAAACAAGAAGGGGTGGAAAAGCATTCCGAGGTGTGTCAAACTAGGCAGCGTCGGGCGGTCAAACGACGTACGTAGCAGGACGCGCCCGACTGAGATGACATCCGTCAGGATTGTTCCCTCCCATAAAATCCCTAATCTTAGGCGCCCAAGCTCCGAGCCAGATTCGGCTGGGCTAGTTCACCTCACGACACCGCGAGTGGTATGGGACGACGAGGAAAGCGCAGGCGCGGACGTCGCCGCGGACAAGACAAACTCCAACGATTGGCCGAACGGCTGTCGGATTATACGCCGATCCAACCCGACGAGCGCATCAAGCTCGAGACCGGCCCCGACGAGATCACCGGCCGGCTCATCGATCTGATCGCGCCGCTGGGCAAGGGCCAGCGTGTTCTGGTGACCAGCCCGCCCAAGGCGGGCAAGACCACCGTGCTGCAGAAGATCTCGCAGGCGGTGCGCCAGAATCACCCGGACATCTACCAGCTGGCGCTGCTCATCGACGAGCGCCCCGAGGAAGCGACCGATTTTCGACGCAATATCCCCTGCAAGGTGGAAGCGTCGACCACCGATCGCTCTCCGCGCGAGCATATCAAGCTGGCCGAGAAGGTGTTTCGCCGGGCGCTGCAAAAGCTGCTCGACGGCGAGGACGTGCTGCTGTTGCTCGACTCGATCACCAGGCTGGCGCGCGCGTACAACAACACCTCCGGGGGCAACGGGCGCACGTTGTCCGGTGGGATCACCGCCGGCGCGCTCGACCGGCCTCGCCAGCTCTTCGGTGCGGCGCGTAACCTCGAGGAGGGCGGCAGCCTGACCATCGTGGCCACCGCGCTCATCGACACCGGCAGCCGCATGGACGACGTGATCTTTCACGAGTTCAAGGGCACCGGCAACTCCGAGCTGGTCCTGGATCGCGACCTGTCCAACCGCCGGTTGTTCCCGGCGGTGGATCTGGGCGCCTCGGGGACCCGCCGCGAGCTGGAGCTGCTCAGCGAGGTCGAGGGGCGCCGCGTGCCCGATCTACGCCGGCGCATCGCCGACATGGGCAAGCAGGAGTCGCTCAAGTGGTTGCTCGAGCGCCTCGATCGCACCCACAACAACCTGGAGTTGCTCGGCTCGGTGTAGCGGCCGGCGCGAGGCAGCGGGGGTCTGACATCGCCCGGGGCGTGCTTAGTCTTTGAACGACGGCACGCCTTAGGGGCGTTGTGTGTCTTCTCCGACTGCTCGCACGGGTCTGGCCATGGCTGCTCTCGACCACACCGCCGATCTGATCGCCGACGTCGCCCGCCCTTTCAACGCCGGGCCGATGGGCGCGTCGACCCCATTCGACGCGCTGATCGACCGCGCCGCCCAGGCGCGCTTCGTGCTGCTCGGCGAGGCCACCCACGGCACCCACGACTTCTACCAACTGCGCGCCCAGTTGACCCGTCGACTCATCGACGAGGCCGGCTTCTCGGCGCTGCTCGTCGAGGCCGACTGGCCCGACGCCTACCGGGTCAACCGCTACGTGCAGCTGGTCAGCGGGGAAGCCGACGCCGACGCCGACGAGGCGCTGGGCGACTTCGAGCGCTTCCCGCGCTGGATGTGGCGCAACCAGGACATCGTCGAGCTGGTCGAATGGCTGCGGCTTCGAAACGCCGACTGCTCGGCGCTCGAGCGGGTGGGGTTTTACGGCGTCGACCTGTACAGCCTGCACCGCTCGATGAACGCGGTGGTCCGCTACCTGGACGACGTCGACCCCGACGCCGCCGAGCGCGCCCGCCAGCGCTACGGCTGCTTCGACCACTACGGGCCCGAGCCGCAGGCCTACGGCTTCGCCACCATGGGCGCCGCGGCCGACTGCGAGGACCAGGTCGTCGCCCAACTCGTCGACCTCGAGCAGCACCGCGCCCAGGTGCTCGCCAGCGACGGGCTGTTGGCCGAAGACGAGTTTTTCTTCGCCGAGCAAAACGCCCGGGTGGCCAAAAACGCCGAGGAGTATTACCGGGCGATGTTCCGCGGGCGGGCCTCCTCGTGGAACCTGCGCGACGAACATATGGCCGAGACGGCCAGCGCCATGAGCAACCACCTGGCCAGGGGCGGCCGCGCCCCCAAGGTGATCATCTGGGCGCATAACTCCCACCTGGGCGACGCGCGCGCGACCTCCATGAGCCGGCGCGGCGAGCATAACGTCGGCCAGTTGCTGCGCCAGCGCTACGGCGCGCAGGTCCTCAACGTGGGCTTGACCACCTACAGCGGCACGGTCACCGCCGCCTCCCACTGGGGCGAACACGCCGAGTACAAGCGGGTGCGCCCCGGCCTCGACACCAGCCTCGAGGCGCTGTTCCACCGGGTGGACGCGCCCAATTTCGTCCTCGAGACCGGCGCCGACGCCGAGCTCGCCGAGGCGCTGGCCGAGCCGCGCCTCGAGCGGGCCGTCGGGGTGATCTACCGCCCCCAGAGCGAGCGGGCCAGCCACTACTTCCAGGCGCGCGTCTCCGAACAATTCGACTGGATCGTCCACCTGGACACCACCCGCGCGCTGGTGCCGCTCGACCCCAGCACCCTGTGGTTGGACACCGCCGGCGAGGACATCGATCTATCGGAGACGTTTCCCTTTGGCATCTGATCCTTGGGCCTTTGAACAGGGCGAGGAGTGTAGGTCATGGGCGACAGGCGCCAACAGCTCGTCGACGCCGGCTACCGGGCCGTATGCGCCGTGGAGGCGATCCCGCAGATGATGCCCAAGAAGGTCGACGTCGACGGGCGTAGCCTGCTGGTGTGTCGGGACCAAGGCGAGGTCTACGCCGTCGACGAGATCTGCCCGCATAAGCAGCGCTCCATGGCCTACGGGGTGGTCTTCGCCGGCAAATTGACCTGCCCGCACCATCAATACGAGTTCGAGCTCGCCACCGGCCGGTGCACCCGACGCCGCTGCGCGCCCGTGCTCACCTACGAGGTGGAGGTGGTCGACGCCCAGGTGTTCGTACGCCTCGCCGAGCAAGGCGATCAAACTTTCTGAACATCTGAGGAATTGCTTGGCCTCTCAATTCTGTTATAATTGACACAAACGCCCCCCAGGTTGTTGCCTGCTGGGCGGCCCGGGTTCACCGCTCGGGTAAGGCGCGCATAGGGCGCGCCGAAGCGGACCTGCATGGGGGCGCGTGCAGGCAGCCGTGGCGGCTTGGGAGCCGTGCAACGTGGTGCCCAGAAAAGGAGGTGATCCAGTGCGCAGATCAAAGATAAATAACCCGACTGGTGAGGTAGTGGCCTCCTAGTTGGTAAAGTCCTGGCGCCGTTGTCCGCTCGAGGCATCCACATTGGACAACGCGGCGGTGATTTTGCCGCTGACGCCTAGGAAATCCCAGGACACTACCGTTCCCCGCATGGCTTCCGGTAAAGTCGGGCCGGAGAAGACCTTCGAGCAGCCATGCGGGGTTTTTTATGCCCTGCTGCCCCCCCTGCCTTGCGCCGGTGGCGAGATCGGCGCGCATCTTGCTGATTTCCCCCGCCTTCCAGCACCGTTTCCCGGGTCATTTGCTTGTCAATACCCCCCTCGGGCGGTAAAGTGACGCGTGACTCAATTTCTCGGAACCACTGCGGCTTTTCGGACGCTTTACCAAGCCCCAGAGCGTCGGCGCCGTGACGTTTGAAGGAAACGGTCCCTATGAACATTACGTGCCCCTCGTGCTCGGCAGACTTCGAGGTCGATTCCTCCCGGGTTCCTGCCGACGGCTTGTCGATGCGGTGCCCGAAGTGCTCTCACACTTTCCAAGTCCAACCAGAGGATGATGCCGCCTTCGGCAACAGCACCTCGTTGGGTGCGGCGGCAAAGAGCGGCTCGAACCTCGAGCGCTTCTTCGTCAAGCGCACCACCGGCAAGGTATTCGGTCCGTTCGACACCAACGCCATTCGCATGATGCTGGAGGCGGGCAAGCTCAACGCCAACGTCGAGCTGTCGGTGGACAAGGAGTTGTGGCAGCCCCTGACGGAGATGACCGCGTTTGCCGACCTGGCCGCCGAGGCCGCCCCGGCGCCGCCGTCCGCCCCCCGCCAGCCTCGCCCCGGCGGGACCATGCTGGGCGGATGGGCCTCCTCGGTGGTCGAGGACGACGAGGACGACGATTTGCCCGGCCCGCGTCCGCCCCGACTCCCCCGCTCGAAGGAGGCCGATCTTCCCCAGGCCAAGGGGGCCGATCTGCCCGCGTCCAAAGACGCCGGCGCCCCCGGGCTTCCGCGGCCCAAGGGGCTCGATCTTCCCAAGCCCAAGGGCGCCAGCCCGGGGCTTCCGCGGCCCAAAGGAGCCGATCTTCCCAAGCCTAAGGGCGCCAGCCCGGGGCTCCCGCGGCCCAAGGGGCTCGATCTTCCCAAGCCCAAGAGTGCGCCCCCCAGCCTGCCGACGCCGAAGGCCGACCTCCCCCAATCCAAGGGGGCCGATCTTCCCCAGTCCAAGGGCGCCGACCTTCCCCAGTCCAAGGGTGCCGACAATCTGCCTCAGTCCAGCGCCGGTCTGCCCCAGTCCAAGGGTGCCGACAATCTGCCTCAGTCCAGCGCCGGTCTGCCCCAGTCCAAGGGCGCCGATAGCCTGCCTCAGGCCAAGGGAGAAGACGCCTTGCCCCAATTCAAGGGCGAGGACGCCTTGCCTCAGGCGCAGGACGACGACCTCTTTGCCGCGCCGATCGACGACGAAGAAGAGGCGCTGTTCGGCGGCTCCAGCGAATCGGCCGAAGACGATTCTATTCGGCGCGCCCGACGACGAGGAAGAAGACCTGTTCGGCGCGCCGGTCGAGGACGAGGAAGAGGATTCTATTCGGCGCGCCCGACGACGACGACGACGATCTGTTCGGCGCGCCCGACGAAGAAGAAGATCTGTTCGACGCGCCGGTCGTCGACGATGACGACGATGATCTATTCGCCGCCCCGGTCAGCGACGACGACGACGAGCTCTTTGGCGGCCCCGCCGGCGACGCAGCGCAAGCCGACCTCGACGAGGACTCCGAAGATCTATTCGCCGCCCCGGTGGCCGACGACGACGACGACCTGTTCGAGAGCGACGGCCTGGAAGCCGACGACCTGTTCGAGAACGACGGCGGTGGCGACGACGACTTTCTGTCGGGCGACTCCAACTTTTCGTTCCTCGACGACTCGCCGCCCGGCGGGGCGTCGGGCGACGACGACCTCGCCGGCCGCTCCGGCGAATGGGGCGACGATCTCATGGGCGGAGACGCCCCCGACGACGATCCCTTCAGCACCGGCCGCTACGACGGCGGCGGCGGCGGCGGCGGCGGCGACGACTGGAACGATGATGACCTGCTGGGCGACTCTGGCGGCTTCGACGACGCCCCGCGCCCCAATGACGACGATCCCTTCCGGCCCGCCTCCACGGGCATGCGCCAGCCCGCCTCGCGGGGCGTCCCGGCGCAGACCACCCGCGACCAGGCTGTCGAACAGGACAAAAAGCGCGGCATGGCAACCTTGATCGGCGTGCCCCTGCTGGTGTTGGCGGTGCTCGGCGGGGCGGGCTATGTGCTGTACACATCGTTCTTCGCCGGCCCGGACACCACCAAGAAGGTGGCCGCCAAAAAGTCCGGCCCCATCACGGTCAATCTGAAGCAGGCCTCCAGCGACAATTACGCCGACCTGCAGGCGACCATCGACGACGCGCGCAAGGGCAACCTCGCCAAGGGCCAGGAACCCCGCCTGCTGCTGGTCGAATCGCTATTCCTCGCCCGCTACAAGAGCCCGGACATCGCCAAGCATGCCGAGAAGTTGGCGGCCAAATACGCCAACGCCTCCCAGGGCTGGAAGGCGCTGGCCCGCGGGGCGTTCGAGGCCAAAAACGGCAGCGCCGCCGCGGCGCGCTCGTACCTCGAGCCGCTGGTCGGGGCCAAGGATGACACAGGCTATTACGCCCAGTTGCTCATGGGCATGGGCGACGTCCTCTCGCTGACCAAACGGCTGCATCCGACCGACAGCGACGCCCAGGCCGCGCCGGCGGCGACAGCCGGCGCCAAGAGTGGCGACAAAGGCGGCAAAGGCGGCAAAGACGCCAAAAAAGACAGCAAGGGCGACAAATCAAACGACGCCAACAAGGACGACGCCAAGGCCAAAGACGCCAAAAAAGACGGCAAGAGCGCCACGTCCAAGGACGCCAAGGCCGCCAAGAAAGACGACAAGAGCGACACGTCCAAAGACGCCAACAAGGACGCCCCCAAAGTCGCCAAGAGCGAAGCGAACGGCGACAAGAGCGACACGTCCAAAGACGCCAACAAGGGCGACGCCAAAGACAGCGCTCAGGCCAAGAGCGACGTCGCCAACAAGGCGGCGCCCAAAAAGAAGACGCCGATCTTCGACGACGCCGCCAAGCGCCAGGCCGCGCGTGCCCAGGCCGCCCTCGAGGCCGCCATCAAGCTGCACCCCAAGGCGGTGGCGCCGCGCTACTGGCTCGGGCGCCTCGACGAGCTCGGTGGGAAAACCGACAAGGCGATCACCACCTGGAAAAAGGCGCTCGATATCGCCCCCGATCACGTCGCCTCCCGCGTCGCCCTGGGCGAAGCCTATTTCCATCGCGGCGACCTCAACGACGCCACCAAGAGCCTCGAGAACGTGGTCAAAAAGTACAAGCCCATGGCCTCCTCCGGCGAGCAGGCCAACGCCTATCACCTGACGGGCATGATTTACGCGGCCCGTCAGCGAAACGACGAAGCCATCGACGCGCTGACCAAGGCGCTGAATATGGACGCCGGGCGCACCGACACCATCCAGGCGCTGGCCGAGCAGTATATGGCCGCCGAGAAATACCAGGAGGCGCTCAACTTCTTTACGACCAACAAGAACCTGGGTAAGGAAGACCCCGATGTCATGCTCGGCATCGCGCGCGCCTACATGGGTCTGGAGAAGTGGGACGACGCCATCAAACAGCTCAAGAAAGGCGAGAAGCTCTTCCCCAACGACGCGCGCTTCCCGTTGTACCTGGGACGGCTCAACCGCGAGCGCGGCGCCTATTTCGACGCCCAGAAGGCGCTGCAGCGCGCCGTGGAGATCGACCCGCTGAAGCTGTCGGCCCACGCCGCCCTGGCCCAACTGGACTGGAAGGTCAACCAGGATGACGTCAAGGCCGAAGCCCACGTCACCGAGATCCGCAAACACCCCGATCAGATCACCGCGGCGGTGGCCACGGAGGTCGCCAAGTTCTACCAGATGAGCAACCGCCACGTGATCGCCGAGCAATGGTACAAGTCGGCCCTCAAGAAAAACCCCAACTACTGGGAAGCGCGCCTGTCGCTCTCAAAGATGTACTTGGAGAGCGGCGAGGACGAAAAGGCGCTCTCCTTGCTCGAACGCGCCAAAAAAGAGGGCGTGCAGGATATCCGCCTGTCCGCCTACCTGGCCGACGCCTACCGCCAGTCGAAGCACTTCGCCAAGGCCGTCGACCAGATCAACAAGGTCATCGAGAAGTACCCCAAAAACCAGGAGTACATCTTCATCCGCGGGCGCATCTACTTCGACCAGGGCAACTTCGACACCGCCCGCGAGGACTTCAACAAGGCCTACGAGCTCGATCCTCGCTTCCACAAAGCCTACTTCTACGTGGGCCGCACCGCCTTCGAGCAGCACGACTACAAGAAGGCCAAAAAGATCTTCCGCCACGTGCTCGACTACAAGCCCAACGAAGGCGAGTTCCGCTACTGGATGGGACGCGCCTTCGAGGCCGAAGATTGGCTGACCGAGGCGCTCGACGAGTACCGCAAGGCGACCACCGTCGACGCAAACTACGGCACCAAAAACCCGCAGTTGTTCGTGCGCCGCGGCCGGCTGTTGTCCCGGCTAGGCTACTCCGGCCAGGGCAAGCAAGACATCGCCCACGCCCTGGAATTGCAGCCGGGCATGAAGGAGGCGCTGGTGGCCATGGGCGAGGCCAACTTCCGCGACAAGGAGTACCAGGACGCCATCGACAACTTCTCGCAGGTCATCAAGCAGAACCCGGAGTTGCCCGACGTCCAGCACAAGTTGGGCATGGCCCTGATGTATATGGGCAAGCCCCTGCAGGGCGCGCAGCATCTGCAGGACGCGGTGCGCTACGGCTATGAAGATCCCGAGGTCTTCAAGACACTGGGCTACCTGTACAAGCGCATGCACAAAAACCGCCTGGCGATCAAGTCGTTCAAGGAGTACCTCAAACGCATCGCCACCAAAAAGAACGTGCCCGTGGCGACCAAACGCGAGATGATCGAGCAGATTCAAGAACTGGGCGGCAGCTTCTGAGTAAGTATGAAGAAGGTCTTTCTGATAACCGACGATGACGAGCTGGACCAGCATCTGCACCACTGCGCCACGGCGCTGGAAGCAGAGGTGGTGACCAGTGCGCAGTGGTCGGAGGCCAAAGACGCGCTGTTCAAGGAGCGCTACGACGCGGTGTGCATCGACTACGATGCCATCAAGATCGAGGGCCTGGACGCCTTTATCCTGCTCGACAACGTCCTGCAGAAAGAGCAGACCCCGGCGGTGCTCATCCTGCGCAAGGCCTCCCAGCGCGCCAAGCAATTCATCTCGTCGTTGGATTCGTTTCGTGACTCCATCGAATTGGAGGGCGCCGATCCCACCGTCGAGCTGCTCCAGCCCCACCTCGAGGCGTTGCTCGACGAGCCGCTGGCCGCCGAGGATCCCGTGGCGGCGGCCGAGGCTGCCGAGGAGCCGGTGGTCGTCGAGGTCCACCTGCCCTCGCTGGACAACGGCTCGCTGGCCACCGTGAACCTGGCGCGGGTGCTGTATACCCTCGCCCAGACCGGCGTCAGCGGCGCCCTGTCCCTGGACAACGGCTCCATCCACCGGCGCTATGCCTTCAGCGACGGCCAGCCCCTGGTAAAGCCGGGCGCGAGCTTCGGCGAGCTGGATACCCTGGCGAGCGCGTTCGCCTGGCAAGACGGCAGCTACGCCTTCGAGCCCGGGCACGTCGATGACGCGCCGACCGAAGAGTGGACCTCATTTGTCTTCCGCGCCATCGAGCGCCACATGCCCCAGCGCCGGGTCATGCAGGCCATGATGCCCCATATGCGCGCCTACCCCACGCCCACCCATCTGGGGGCCAAGCGCCACGACGCGATCAAAGACGAGCAGGTGCTCGACCGATTTCTGGCCGCCTGCGACGGGGCGACCACCCTGGAGAAGGCGTTGGCCTCCCTGGGGGCCCAGGCCACGGCCGGCTTCAAGGCGAGCCTCTTCGCCCACCTGACCGATCTGATCATGCTGCGCGGCCAGCCCACCCCTCAGGGCGTGACCGTGCAATACGACGAGGAGGTCAAGCAGCTCCAACAGCAACGCGTCGAGGAGCAAAAGAAGACCTCCAAGGCCTACCGCGCCACGGGCACGGGGCGGCTGGACCTGGAGCGCGAGCTGCGCGAATTTTTGAGCGAGGTCGAGCAGGCGACGCCCTACGAGATTTTCGACGTCTGGGAAGGCTGCGGGAGCCAGCCCATCCAGACCAAATTCTACGAGATGGTCAAGAGCCATCACCCGGACGTCTACGGTGGCAACGTCTCCGGCGACGTAAAGCGCCTGGCTCAAGAGATCTTCATCGCCATCAAGGATGCCTACACGGAGTTGCTCAAGGTCGAACGGGAGCAGACCCGCCCGGACCCGCGCCCGCCAAGCGCGGCACAGGCCTCCTCCGAGGTGATGACCCCCTCGCGCGCCACCACCAACACCTCGGCGGACTCCGACATCTCCACCGAGCGGCTGCGCGCGCGGCGCCAGGCCCGCGGCACCGCCGTGCCGTCGGGGATCGACGAGTTGAGCTTTGGCGCCGAGCAGGCCGCCAGCGTCGCCCACGAGCCTCCGGTGGACGCCGCGGCGCGCAAGTCGCGCGTCGAACGCCTCAAGGCCAAGCGCAGCTCGACGCCGATCGGGCTGTCGCGCGAGCCATCGACCCCCATCGTCGAGGGCAAGAGCCGACGCAGCCCCATCCGCAACTCCACCAAGGAGCGCCGCGCCAAGCTCGACAAGATCCGGCGCAACTCCACGACCTCCGGGACCACCGGGTCGATCAACAGCGTCGATGCCGCCAAACGCGCGTTCAACGAGGGCTACAAGGCCTACCGGGAGAACGAAAATATCGCGCTGGCCTACGATCGCTTCTCGACCGCCTACAATCTCGAGCCGGACAACGGCAAGTACATGACCTTTTATGGGTACTTGCTGTTTTTGCACGACGCCGACAAGCGCGACGAGGCCCAGAAGGTCCTGGAGAAGGCCATCGAGATCGGCGACCGCCAATCGCTGCCCGACGCCCACGTCTTCTTGGGCCACATCCTCAAGGTCCAGGACAAGACCAACGAGGCGGTCCGCCACTTCCAGACTGCCCTCAAGCTCAACCCCAAATCGCGCGAGGCTCAGCGCGAGATGCGCCTGTACAAAAAGCGCCACCACGACCAGAAGGACGGCGGCGATGGCCCGAGCTTTCTCAAAAACTTGTTCAAAAAGTGATTTCCGCTTACGCTCGATCGAGCTAGGTGGTTTCGATTGGACGCAGTGCTTGACGGGACAAAAAAAACGGCATGGGTAAAATCATCGGAATCGATCTTGGGACGACCAACTCTTGTGTGGCGGTGATCGAGGGAGGCGACCCCCTGGTGCTGCCCAACAGCGAGGGGTCGCGCACCACCCCGTCGATGGTTGGCTTTACCGAGGATGACGAGCGCTTCGTGGGCCAGCAGGCCAAGCGCCAGGCGATCATCAACCCCGAGCGCACCATCTACGACATCAAGCGCCTCATCGGCCAGAAGTTCAACTCCGACCTGGTCGGCCGCTCGCGCAAGACGCTGCCCTACGAGGTGGTCGAGAATACCAACGGCGACGCCTGGGTGGAGGTCAGCGGTCAGCGCTACAGCCCCCAGGAGATCTCGGCGATGATCCTGCGCAAGATGAAGCAGACCGCCGAGGACTACTTCGGCGAGGAGATCGACGAGGCGGTCATCACCGTGCCGGCGTACTTCAACGACGCCCAGCGAAGCGCCACCAAAGACGCCGGCAAGATCGCCGGGCTGACGGTGCGGCGCATCATCAACGAGCCCACCGCCGCCGCCCTGGCCTATGGCTACTCCAAGTCCGACGACGCCAACCTGATCGTCTTCGACCTGGGCGGGGGCACCTTCGACGTCTCCGTGGTTCGCCTGGTCGGCGGCGTCTTCGAGGTCGCCTCCACCTGCGGCGACAACCATCTGGGCGGCGAGGACTTCGACCGGGCCATCCTGGACTTCTTGCTCGAGCGCTTCAAAGACGAGACCGGCATCGACGTCTCCGAGGACAAGATGGCGCTGCAGCGGCTCAAAGAAGCCGCCGAAAACGCCAAATGCGAGCTGTCCACGCTGACCGAGACCAACATCAACCTGCCGTTTTTGGCCGTCGACGACGCCGGGCCGCGCCACCTGTCGCTGACCCTGTCGCGCTCCCAGCTCAACGACCTGTGCTACGACCTGGTCGAGCGCCTCGAGACCCCGTGCCGCACGGCCATGAAGGACGCCCATATCAGCCCCTCGGACATCTCCGACGTGCTGCTCGTCGGCGGCATGACGCGGATGCCTCTGGTTCAGGAGAAGGTCGAGGAGATCTTCGGCAAAAAGCCCAGCAAGGGCGTCAACCCCGACGAGGTCGTCGCCGTGGGCGCGGCCATCCAGTCGGGCATCCTAGGCGGGGAGGTCAAAGAGGTCATCCTGCTCGACGTCACCCCGCTGAGCCTGGGCATCCGGGTGGCCGGCGACCGCTTCAGCAAGATCATCAGCAAGAACACCTCCATCCCCACCCGCGAGACCAAGGTATTTACCACCACCGAGGACAACCAGGACATGGTCACGATCACCGTGTTGCAGGGCGAGTCCAAGGCGGCCAGCGAGAATAAGTTATTGGGGATGTTCAACCTGACCGGCATCCCCCCGCAGACCAAGGGCAAGCCGCGCATCGAGGTGGCCTTCGAGATCGACACCGACGGCATCGTCAACGTGTCCGCCAAGGACCTCAACACCGACCAGAGCCAGTCGATCACCGTCGAGGGCCACTCCGGGCTGTCCGACGAAGAGCTGCAGCGGGCGATGAAGCGCCAGCAAACCGCCTAAACGCTCTCTTGGCTACATCTCCACGCTGGTGGCCCCGATGGCCGGCAGGTAGGCGTGGTTGAGGTAGTCGAGCAGCATGCGGCTGGCGTTGAACCTCCAGCCCAGACTGATGATGCTCCACTTGACCCGCTCGATCCACTCGCGCGGGATCCCGGTGGCGTCCTTATCGTAATACAGGGGGATGACCTCGTTTTCGAGGACGTCGTACAGCATCTTGGCGTCGTGGGCGTCCTGGAGGCCGGGATCGGCAAATTCGGTGCCGTTGCCGATGGCGAAGCCGTTGCGCCCATCGTAGGCCTCGGCCCACCACCCGTCGAGGATGGAGCAGTTGAGCGCCCCGTTGAGCACGACCTTCTGGCCGCTGGTGCCGCAGGCCTCCTGAGGACGACGGGGGTTGTTCAGCCACAGATCGACGCCCTGGAGCATATGCCGGGCGACGTTCATCTCGTAGTCGGCCAAGAACACCACCCGCCCCTCGAAGGCCGGGTCGGTGGTCGCGTTGACGATCTTCTGGATGAGCGCCTTGCCGTACTCGTCGGCCGGGTGGGCCTTGCCGGCGTACACGATCTGGATGGGCCGGTCTGCGTCGCCGATCATCTGCTTGAAGCGCTCCATGTCGCGCATGATCAGGTCGGCGCGCTTGTAGGTGGCGAACCGGCGGGCGAACCCGATGGTCAACGTCTCCGGGTCGAAGCCGCTTCCGGGCACGATCTGGGCGTCGGCGTCGCCGCGCGGGGCCTTCTGGTGCTCGACCTTGAAGCGAATGAAGTCGATGAGCTTGGCCTTGAGCAACTGGTGGGTCTCCCACAGCTCGCCGGCGGCCACCTCGCTCAGCCCCGCCCACGCCTCGGGCTTCTCCATATGCTTCTGCCAGCCCGGCTCGAGGTGCTTGTCGTACAGGGTGCGCAGCTCCGGGGCCAGAAACGAGTTGACGTGCACCCCGTTGGTGATGTGGCCGATGGGCACGTCTTTGACCTCGCGCTCGGGCCACAGATCTTTCCACATGCGCCGGCTGACCTCGCCGTGCAGGTTGCTCACCCCGTTGCGATACCGGCTCATCTTCAGGGCGAGCACGGTCATGCAAAACGACTCGTTGGGGTTGTTCAGATCGATGCGCCCGAAGCCGTGAAACTCGCGGTGGTCGAGCTTCAGGCGCGGGCGCAGCCAGCCGAGCATCTCCTCGAAGAGCTGGATGGGGAAGCGGTCGTGGCCGGCGGGCACCGGGGTGTGGGTGGTAAACACGGTCTTGCGGGCGACCTTGTCGCGCGCCTCGTCGAAGAAGATGCCCTCGCGATCCATGTAGCGCGCGGCCAATTCGAAGGTGGCAAAGGCGCTGTGCCCCTCGTTGAGGTGGTAGACCCCCGGGGCGATCCCCAGCGCGTCCAGGGCGCGCACCCCGCCGATGCCCAGCAAGATCTCCTGGCGGATGCGCATGCGCTGGTCGCCGCCGTACAACTGGCTGGTCAGTTGGCGGTCTTCGGGCTTGTTGCCGGGCACGTCCGAGTCGAGCATCAGAAGCTGGTTACGCCCCACCGGCGCGCGCCAGATATGGGCCTTGATGCTGCCCTCGCCGACCTCGACCTCCACGGTGATCGGCTTGCCGTCGGCGTCGACCACCTTGGTCAGCGGCAACATCTCGATGTCGGTGCGCCCATACTCCTCTTGCTGCCAGCCGTTGCTGTCGATGGCCTGCTTGAAATAGCCCAGCGGATAGAATAGCCCCACGCCCACGATGGGAATGCCCAGGTCGCTGGAGGCCTTCATGTGATCGCCGGCCAGGATGCCCAGCCCCCCCGAATAGATCGGCAGCGACTCGTGCAGTCCAAACTCCGCGCAGAAATAGGCCACCGGCTTGGTGTGCAGGGGCCCGGCATTCATGCACACCGTCGGCCCCGACGAGCTCAGATAATCGTTGAGCTTGCGGTAGGCGTTCTGGATGCGACTGGCCACGGCGGTGCGCTGGGCGCGCCGCTCGATCTCCTCGGCAGACAGCTCGGCGAGAAACGCGATGGGGTTGTGGTTGGTCTCGCGCCACAAATCCGGATCCAGATCGCGGAACACCAGCCAGCCATCGGGTTGCCAGCACCACCGCAGGTTCTGAGCGATATGCTCGAGCTTGTCGACCAATGGAAATTTCGTGTCTGTCATAAAACGAGCCTCAGTAGCCTTGCCGCAGGAACGGCCACTTTGCTATTCAACCGGTGACATTTCAAGGAGTAATCAGCATGCCCGGCATCGGAATCATCAGTAATCCCCACAGTCGACGTAATCGGCGTCACCCCGAGCAGATGCGTCGATTGGCCTATATTTTGGGCCAGGACGACAATCACGAGCTCACCAACCGCATCGAGGATGTCGGCGACGCGGCGCGCCAATTCAAGGAAAACGCCATCGACATCCTGGCGCTCAACGGCGGGGACGGCACCAACCACGTCACGCTGACCAAGTTCATCGAGGTGTGGGGTGACCACCCACTTCCCAAGATCGCCTTGCTGCGTGGCGGTACCATGAACACTGTGTCCAACGCCGTTGGTGTCAAGGGCACGCCGTCGCGGCTGTTGGCCAATCTGGTCGAGAAGTACTACACCAACCAGCCCTTCGAGACGACCGCGCGCGACCTGCTCCAGATCAGCGACGAGACGGGCACCCGCTACGGGTTCATCTTCGGCAACGGTCTGGTGGCCAACTTCCTGGAGGCCTACTACGACACCGGCAACCCCAGCCCGACGACGGCGGCGCACCTGCTGGTCAAGGCCGTGGCCAGCCTGCCCTTCGACAGCGACCTCAACCGCCAACTATTTCGCCCGTTCCGCGCGCGCATCGAGCTGCACGAGTCCGCCTGGGCCGAGCGCGACTACACCGCCGTGCTCGCCTCCACCGTCGACCAGATCGGGCTGGGCTTTCGCCCGTTCATCCGCAGCGAGGAGACCCCGGGAAGCTTCCACCTGCTCGGGATCACCGGCGGCGCCGTGGAGACGGCCATGCAACTGCCGCGCATCCGCTTCGGGCTACCCGCCAACGAAGACGTCATCCGCTCGGCGGTCTCCGGGCGCGCCGAATTCATCAGCGACGAGCCCATCGGCTACACCATCGACGGCGACATGCACGTCTCCGAGCAGGGCCGGGTGGTGTTGGAGGCAGGGCCGCGAGTCGAGATTATTATTAAGTAGGGGTTCAGGGGTCTAGGGGTCTAGGGGTTCAGGGGTCTAGGGGTCAGGAGTCCAGGAGTCCACGATCCGCGAACCACGCGCGATTCGTGCCGTTCGAGCGGTGCCGTAGGCGAAGCGCGCCAAGCGTCGTTCGCTTGGCCTCTGTAGGTGAGGGTTGCGCGAGGCGCTTTTCGCCGAGCGCTACCTTCACACGTCCCCAAATCACCCAAACCTCCGCCCCCTCCGCCCTACTCAATCCCACCAAACTCCACCTTCACCGATCCATAGAACGCCCGGCCCGGCAGCGGCCGCTGCAGGCTATCGGCCCCGCGCTGATTGTCGGCGACGTTGCGCACGTTGAGCGCTACCTCGACCCACTCGACCGGCGCGACGGCCGCACCGACGTCGGCCGTCCAAAACGGGGGGTTGGACAGGTTTCCGAAGCTGTCGAGCCACACCCGGCTTCGCCACCGGCCGCGGGCGAATACGCGCAACGAGGGGATATCCGGGAGCCGGCCCAGGCCGGCGAGCTCGGCGGTGACGCGCCCGGCGACCTGGTGGACGGGCTGGCCGGGCATCTGCACGCCCGGAGCCATGGCGTCGAGGCTGGCGTCGGTCAGCGTGTAGGTCGCCGTCAGGTCGAGCCGCTTGCCGGGCTGGACGCGAAGCGTCGCCTCGACGCCCTGGCTGGTGCCTGCGCCCAGGTTGGCGGCCTCGAACAGGTAGGCCGTGCGCGCCACGAAGTAGATGGACTGCTCGATGGCGTCGCGAAAATAGACCAACTCGAGGTTCGCCGGCCCTTTTTCGGGGCCCAGCCGCGCCCCGGCGTCCACCGTCAGCGCGCGCTCGGGTTCGAGGGCGACATTGCCGCGAACGCCCACCATATTCAGGTACAACTCGTCGAAGTCCGGCGCGCGAAAGGTTTGCGCGATATTGGCCTTGAACTTCAGCCACTTGCGCGCCCGCCAGATGACGCCGGCCGACGGGATGAGCGGCACCCAGGTGCGCGCGCCGGTCGTGCCCGCCCCGGAATCGGCGATATACTCGAAGCGAACGCCGCCCACCAGGCTGAGCGCCTGGCCGAAGAGCAACAGCTCGTCGGAGGCGGCGGCCGCCGCGGTGTGGCGCGTGGCCGCGGTGGTGCTGGAGTCGCTGGTAACGTGGGTGGCGTCGTAGACCTCACGCCGCCCGGTCAGGCTGGCATGGGCAATGTCCCCGAAGGCCAGCCAGGCATCGGCGTCGGCGTCGGCCTCGAAGCTCTGCAGCGTGGAGTTGTCGCGCACCGCCGTGTCGCCCAACAGCGCATGCGGGTTGGCGTAGTCGGTCAGCCGACGCTGGTAGCCGGCGAGCGCATGGGCGTCGAGGGCGCCCCAGTCACCCGCGGCGAGGTTTTTCTTCTTCCAGCTGAGCTGGGCGATCAGGCGCGAGCTGTCCAGCGTGGCGTCTTTGTAGTGGTCCTGGAACTCGCTCGGCCCGGGCGCCCCGCCGCCTCCCTGCTGATAGATGACCAGCGGTTCGATCGCGTGCTTGCCGACGTCGATGCGCCCGGCCACGCTGGCGCTCAACCGCCGGTGGTCGTTGCCCACGCGCTGGTGGCTCGTCCCCTGGGCGTCGACGAAGTCGAAGTCGCCCGCGCTCTGCTGCCACCCGGCGTCGAGGCGTAGCGCGTAGTGCTCGTGAGAAACCTGCGCGCGTCCCAGCAGGCCGTAGGTGCCGAAGCTTCCGGCGAGCGACGACACGCTGATGCGCTTGCCGTCACCGCGCGGCAGGCGTGTACGCAGGTCGAGCGCGCCGGTGAGCGCCCCCGCGCCGTGCACGGTGGCGGCGCTTCCACGATAGACGTCCACCGCGTCGATTCCCGACAGCGACAGGCTCCCCACGTCGAAGCCCAGCCCCGCCGGCGCGCTCACGCGCATGCCGTTGAGGGACACGGCGAGTTGGCGCGAATTGCCGCCGCGCACCGAGGCAAACGCCGCGCGCCCAAACCCGGCGCTACGGCGCACGGTCACGCCGCTGACCTGCTCGAGCGCATCGCCCAGATCGCGGCCGAAGCGCGTCTCGTCGCCGACGTGCACGCGCGTGACAAACCCCGACGGCAGCCGGCTGTCCTCGACCGATTTATCCTTGGAGACGACCGTCTTGACGGTGGTAGCATCGCCCTTTGTCTTCGCCTTCTCGTCGGCGCGCGCCACGCTGCCGTGCAGCAACAGCCCCGCCGCGAGCAACCCCCACCACGCTCTGTCATGCCAAAAATCCACGCGCTGGTCAGTAATCCCAATCCGTTGCGATCTCGACTGCTGAGAGGTCGAGAGCATCGGCGATTTTCAGCAGAGTGGTGCGTCGAGGCATCGATGCACTATTGAAAAATCGCGACAGTGAAGGAAGCGGCATACCGGTGCGTTTGGACAGTTCGGTAAGCGTCAGGCCTTGGTTGTCGATCTCTCGGCGAAGATTGTCTTTGAACGTCATAATATTGTCGGCAATCCAGTCGAGATCATCGAACCGTACATAGCGTTCCTTGCGGGGCCTGGCAGGCTCGACACACTCATCGATCATATCTTGGATATCGGCGACAAGTTCGTTGCGTTCAGCTTCATCTGCAACCTCCGACCACATCATCATGAGGTCGTAGACTCCCTCGTACTCACGCGCAACCGCCACAGCGTCTGCAATGAACTCGTCGAGCAGACCGACCGAACGCATTTCGGTTGCTACCTCGAAAAGGTCGACCTGATGTTCACTGGACGTCTGGTACTGGGCACTCATGTCAACCTCCCTCGCTCGATGTAGTTGCCGCGACGAATGTTGGTCAGGTGTACTGAAAAACGAGCGATCATCCGCCGGTCAATGTTGTGTCGCAGGTCCAGGTACGAATCCAAAGCCCATTGCGTAATGATAATCTCCATGACCTCCCCGGCGGATTCACTTAGTTAACAAGATTAACACAATGAACATTTCGTGCAACCATGTGCCAGTGTAGCCCGAATCGGCGGATCAGAAGCGCCGCGCCGACAGGCCCGCGTTGACGCCTACGCAGCCGCCTGCTAGTAGTCGGCCTGCAACGTCGCAGGAAGCCGGTGTGATGCCGGCGCTGCCCCCGCAACTGTAAGCGGTGACGACCCCGACGAAGCCACTGGCCCTTTGGGCTGGGAAGGCGTCGGGCGAGGAAGATCCGCAAGCCAGGATATTGCGCGTTGTCTGATAGCCTTCGCCGGCCTCATTTGGGGCCGACGGACTTCGCTTCGGGTCGGAAGCGAGACGGCGCGCAGGATCGACAGGCACGGCCGTGCCTCCTTGTTTCGACCTGCTCCCGATTGCTCCTCGACCTGAACCCCGCAACTTCGAGGAGTATCCCCAATGTTTGTGATGAATTTGACCCGACGGTGCCGGTGGGGCGCCCTGTTGTGTGTGTGTGCGTGCGCGTTTGCGCTTCCAGCCTGCGGCGGTGATTCCGGCTCCAACGCCGACACCACCGACAGCGGGCACGTCGATCTGGCGCCCGATGCCGGCGCGGACGCGACTACGGCCGACGCCGGCGGCGATGCCGCCATGGCCGACGCGGGCATCGATGCCGCCGCTTCTACCATCGAGATCGCCGGCACCTACGACAGCGACTACGACAGCGTCGAGACCATCTCGAGCGATAGCTGGAAGGTCGTCGCCTCCTACGGCACCACCGACTCGCCGATCCCCACCTACGACAACGACGCCAACTTCGCCGTGACCCAGAATCCCCAGGACGCCCAGTACTCCCCGGGTAAATTCAACAAGATCGTGTGGACCGAGCCCGCCAGCGACGGCTCGTTCTACTACTGCACCGTCGACTTCGGCCTGGACACGGCCGACGCGGCGGCCGCCAGCGACCAGACCGCCGACGACAGCGATCCGGCCAGCGGTGGGTGTGGCGGGTCGGCGTGGACGAAGCTTACGCCGCAATGATTCTAGTCCCCGGACTTCAGTCCGGGGGGAGCAAACCAATGAAGTCGCTCCAACAAATCTTATTATTGACCTCGTTCGTCACCCTCGCCGGTTGCTCGGCGGCGACCGACGGCCCGGCGCTTCCCTACGCCACGAGTGTCCGGAAGTTTACGCCCGGCGAGGGCGCCGGCTTCGGCCAAGATTACCTTCCCGACGTGGTGCTCGGCCCGCCCGACGGAGCGCAAGCGCCGGGCCCGGCGGCCAAGCCCAACGCCATCTTGAGCCTGGGCGCCGGCGGCGACATCGAGCTCGCCTTCGACGGCGAGATCGCCGACGGGCCGGGGCCGGACTTCGTGGTCTTCGAAAACCCCTTCTGGGTGCGTAACGACCCCACTAACGTGTGGGCCGAGCTCGGCGAGGTCTCCGTCAGCGAGGACGGCAAGACGTGGCACACGTTCACGTGCGCCGCCGAGCCCGACCAACCCGGCCAGTGGCCCGGCTGCGCGGGCTGGACGCCCACCAAACACTACGACCCCGACACACTCGTGCCATTGGATCCGTCGAAGACCGGCGGCGACGCGTTCGACCTGGCCGACCTCGGCGTCGAAAAGGCCCGCTACGTGCGCATCCACGACATGCTCGACAAGACCAACTCGACGGCCAATAACGTGGGCTTCGATCTGGACGCGGTAGGAGTAGTCCATTGGGCGCGATGAGCAGGTTTCTGTTCATCACAGAGGCCACAGAGGACCTCAAAGCTAGGGTTCTTGCACCGAAGACACGCGAAGTTCGCAAGGAGTGGGCAACTCGTGCATGAAGCCAAGCATAATTTCCTCAACCTCTGTGTCCTCTGTGCCCTCTGTGGTGAATTCTTCCTTGTCGCAGGCTGCAACGGCGGCGCGGCAGGCCCGCAAGCCTCGCACACCTACCCCACCGGTCCGGCAGTGTGTCAGGACGGGCCGGCGGCGCCGAAGGCGACCGTCTACCCCGATATCCACACCATCGGCACCGCCGCCAACGTCATCGCCAAGGGCGACGGCTACCTGTGGGTAGTCGAGAGCACGTCCAATACGGTCAGTCGCTTCGACCCGCGCACGGGCGAATATGACGCGGCCTTCGTCGACGTCGGCGACGGCCACAATCCCTACGATGTCGCCGTCGACGCCGCCGAACACCGCCTGTACATCACCAACTGGCTGACCAACACGCTGAGCGTGGCCAGCACGAAGACCGGCCACGTGATCGCCGAGGTTGGCGAGGCCGGCGACTTCGACAGCCCCCAGGGCGTCGCCTTTTCCGACGGGCGCATCTACGTCGCCAACAGCGCCTACCATGGCCCCGGCGACTACGGCGCCGCCTCGGTCACCGTGCTCGACCGCCACACGCTCGACGTGCTGGCCAAGATCGACGCCGCCCAGCCCAACGCCGCGTTCGTGCGCGCCGTGGATACCCCCGACGGCCCGCGCGTGCTCGTCGTCGACACCGGCCGCCTCGAGGTCACCAACGACGGCGCCTTCGTGCGCTCGGATGGCGCCGTCGAGCTGTGGAACGAGACCGACGATCCCGCCGCACCCGAGCGCAAGAGCTTCCCCATCCACACCACCGACGACCCGCGCATGGGCGCGCCCGGAAAGCCCGTGCTCACCCCTGACGGCAGCGCCGTCTACCTGCCCAGCGCCACCGCGTCGGTGGTCTTCAAATTCGGGCTGGCGCAGCGCAAATGGCTGCGCGACACCGCCGACCCCATCGTGCTCTACCAGACAGGGGGCGACGCGGCCCACAGCGCTGCCATCGACAGCCACGGGATGCTTTACGTCACTGCGCTCAACGAGGACGCGATGTACCTGGTCGACACCCACTGCGACGAGGTCTTGGCCGGCCCGCTCGAGCTCGGAACCACCGACGCGCAGCTCGAAGAGCCGCAGGACGTCGCGGTGGTCGAGGATGGTGGCCACGAACGGGCGTTCTTCGTGATGACGCTGTCCAACGCCATGGGGAAGGTCTCGTTGGAGTTTTGAGAGCCTTGTTTCGGTGACGGAGCGGCGTTGCCATCGACGCGCCACCATCCCCCAGCTCCGTTGCGCTTCGCTCCACCACGCAGGGGGCTACGGAATCGACTAACGCCCTACGGGCTCGCTTTCCGTACGTCGACGCGCCACAACACCTGTAGCCCGAAGGGCGAAATCCCCCTGTGTAGCCGCCTGCGCAGCGAAGCGAAGCTGGCGGGAGAGGTATAGACAACCCACCAAATCTCCACTACTCCTCGACCCATCGAAAACGCACCTTTGCCCCCACGCCGCCATGAAAAAGCTCACCACCCTCGCCTTGACGATCGCCCTCGCCACCTCCTGCGCGACCACCAAGCCCGCGCCGGCCGCCAAGACCCAGGCCAAGCCCAAAGCGACGCAATCCGACACGGGCAAGTCGGCCACCCAGCAAGCCCTCGACTACCCCCAGGCCAAGCGCCAGGACGTCGTCGACAAGATCTTCGGCCAGGCCGTCCACGATCCCTACCGCTGGTTGGAGGACGCCGGCGACAAGAAGGTCCAGACGTGGATGCACGCCGAGGACGAATTGGCGCGCAACTACCTGACCAACCTGCCCGGCCACGACGCCATCGCCAAGCGGCTGCGCAAGCTGTTCTACCTGGACGTGTTGTACGCCCCGGAGGTGCGCGGCGGGCGCTACTTCTACCGTCGCCGGCTGGCCAATAAGGAAAAGGCGGTGTTCTACTGGAAGCAGGGCGCCGACGGCAAAGAGCACGTGCTGCTCGACCCCAACGCGATGAGCAAGGACGGCAGCGTCTCGGTCAGCGACATCTTCGTGGCCTGGGACGGCAAAAAGGTCGCCTACCGCGTGCAGAAAAATAACGCCGACGCCGCCACGCTGTACGTCATGGACGTCGGCGCCGGCCCGAATCACACCAATAAGGTGCGCGACGTCGACACCATCGACAACGCCAAATACGCCTACCCGTCGTGGACGCCGGACAGCAAGGGTTTCTACTATACCTACCTGCCCGAGACCTCGCCGGACGGCAAAAAGCTCGCCCCCGACGTGCGCCCTGGCTGGGCGGACGTGCGCTTTCACAAACTCGGGACCGACCCCAAAAAAGATCCGGTGGTCCACCAGAAGACCGGCGACGCCCGCGATTTCCTGGGCGCCGACATCTCGCGCGACGGGCGCTGGCTGATGGCCTATATCTGGCACGGATGGAACCGCGCCGACGTCTACTACCGCGACTTGAAGTCCAAAGACACCGCCTGGAAGCCACTCATCACCGGCACCCAATTCACCTACGAGGTGAGCGTGTGGAAGAACAACTTCTACATCCTCACCGACGAGGGCGCCCCTCACAAACATCTCTTTAAGGTCTCGGCCGAGGCGCCGGCGCACAAAAATTGGAAAGAGATCGTCCCCGCCGACAAGGACCGCGTGCTCAACTCCGCCCAGATCATCGGCGGCAAGCTCGTGTTGAGCTACCTGGACGACGCCCACAGCGCCATGGACATCCGCGACCTCGACGGCACTTTCGTGCGCAAGGTCAAATTCCCCACCATCGGCTCGACCTTTGGCGTCAAGGGCGACCCCGACCGCGACGAGGCCTACTACTCGTTCTCCTCGTTCACCACACCGCGCGAGATCTTCAAGACCTCCATCTCCACCGGCAAAACAAAGCTGTGGGAGAAGGTCAAAGTGCCCGTCGACCCGTCGCCGTACACCGTCGAGCAGAAGTGGTACAAATCCAAGGACGGCACCAAGGTCTCGATGTTCATCGTGCACCGCAAAGACATCAAGTTGGACGGCTCGACGCCGTTTTTGCTGTACGGCTACGGCGGCTTCGACGTCAACATGACCCCCTACTTCCGCTCGAGCATCTACGTGTGGCTCGACGCCGGCGGCGGTTACGCCGTGCCCAACCTGCGCGGCGGCGGCGAGTACGGCGAGTCCTGGCACAAAGATGGGATGCTGCACAAAAAACAAAACGTCTTCGACGACTTCATCGCCGCCGCCCAATACCTGGTCGACGAGGGCTACACCAGCCCCAAAAAGCTCGCCATCTCCGGCGGCTCCAACGGCGGCTTGCTCGTCGGCGCCGTCATGACCCAGCGCCCCGACCTCTTCGGCGCGGTCGTCTGCGCCGTGCCCCTCCTCGACATGGTGCGCTACGCCAAATTCGGCAGCGGCAAGACCTGGGAGCTCGAGTACGGCGACCCCACGAAAAAAGACGACTTCAAATACCTGTACGCCTACTCGCCGTACCACCACGTCCAAAAGGGCACCGACTACCCGGCGCTTTTGATGCTCTCCGCCGACAGCGACGACCGCGTCGACCCCATGCACGCGCGCAAATTCACCGCCGCCGTGCAATATGCGACCTCGTCGAACCAGCCGGTGCTGCTGCGCATCGAAAAGAATGCGGGGCATACCGGTGGCGACATGATCAAGAAGTACGTGGCCGAGTATGCCAGTCAGTACGCCTTCTTGATGCATGAGTTGGGCGTAGAACCTCCGACCTCTGGTTCGAGCAGCAGAGCATCGAAGTAGCTGAGGAGCTGAGGAGCTGAGGAGCTGAGGGAGCGAAGAGCGGAGCAACTGAAGAGGCAACGGATGCAAACGAAGGATCTGAGGAGCAACGAAGCACCGGAGGCGGGCATCCGGCGACCTCAGCTCTTCAGCTGCTCCTCAGCTTCTTCGCTTGACTCCGCCCCTCTTCCGCTGCTCCGCGCTCAGCTAACGCAGCTCCTCCGCTTGCTCCGCTTGCTCCGCTCCTCCGCTTGCTCCGCTTGCTCCGCTCCTCCGCTTGCTCCGCAACAACTAGCTAGACACGTACCAGGATCACCATGAGCAACGACGACAAAAAGTTCCAAGACCCCCAACTTGCCATCAACCGCGTCTACACCCGCAAGGGCGACGCCGGCCAAACAAGCCTCGTCGGCGGCCAACGCGTCCCCAAGACCTCGGCGCGCATCGACGCCTACGGCACCGTCGACGAGCTCAACGCCATCGTCGGCGCCTGCCGCCAGACGCTGCTCGAAGAGCACGGCGACAACCCCGCCTTCGATGAGCTCGGCCACACGCTTTTG
Source organism: uncultured delta proteobacterium (assembly GCA_963697525.1). GTDB lineage: Bacteria > Myxococcota_A > Bradymonadia > Bradymonadales > Bradymonadaceae > Bradymonas. Next base: position 1,849,220 of record OY969087.1, on the reverse strand, counting down.
CGCGTGCAGCACGAGCTATTCAACCTGGGCAGCATCCTGGCGACGCTGCCCGAGGACGTCGGCGAGAAGATGCCGCGCATCAAAGAGGCCGACGTGGCCGCGCTGGAGGCGAGCATGGACGAGATGAACGAGGAGCTGCCGGGGCTTCGCTCGTTCGTGCTGCCCGGCGGCTCGCGCCTCAACGTCGAGCTGCACCTGGCGCGCACGGTGTGCCGGCGCGCCGAGCGCAAGGCCGTCGAGCTCGCAGAGCACGAAGAGGCAGACGAGCTCGCGCTCGCCTACCTCAACCGTCTGAGTGATGCGTTTTTCGTGTGGAGTCGTTGGGCGGCGGTCCAAGGTACGGACGCCGAGGAGGTCCTGTGGGACCCGAACCTCTCGGCCAGCGGCACGAACGGTTAATCGTCTTCCTGCTTTTTCACCCAACCCTCGATATTGCGCTGCCGGCCACGCGCGACCGCCAGCGACTCGTCGGGCACCTCGTCAGTGATCGTGCTGCCGGCGCCGATATAGGCCTTGTTGCCCAGCTTGACCGGCGCGACCAGCGCGGTGTTCGAGCCGATGAACGACCCCTCGCCGATCTCGGTGCGGTGCTTGCGCTTGCCGTCGTAGTTGCAGGTGATGGTGCCGGCGCCCACGTTGGTCTCTTTGCCGATGTGGGCGTCGCCCAGGTAGGTCAGGTGACCGGCTTTGACGCCATCTTCCAGCCGTGACTTCTTGACCTCCACGAAGTTCCCGACCTTGCAATCTCTGCCGATGTCGGCGCCCGGGCGAAGGTGGGCGAATGGGCCCAGTGCCGTGCCGCTGTCGACGCGTGCGAGCGTCAGGTAACAGTTGGCCTTGACGTGCACGTCCGCGGCGAGCTCGCAGTCGGCGATGACCGAGCCATTTTCGACGATGGTGCCCTCGCCGATACGCGTCTTTCCCTTCAGGTGCACTCCCGGATACAGGACGACGTCCGGGGCCAGACGCACCTCCGGTTCGACGTAGGTGGCGTTGGGGTCGATAAACGTCACGCCCTCGGTCATCCACCGGTCGTTGATGCGCCGCTGGGCGAATCGAGTCGCCTCGGCCAGGTCCTGGCGGGTGTTGACGCCCTGGACCAGCCCGATCTCGTCGACCACCCAGCCAAAGACTCCGGCGTGCTCGGCGGCCATGGCGATAAGGTCGGTCAGGTAGTACTCGCCCTGGGCGTTATCCGCCGGGCCCTCGCAGATCTCGGGCAGAAACCGCGCCAAGAACTCGGTCTCGACGGCGTAGAAGCCCGCGTTGATCTCGTCGACCTCGCGCTGCTTGTCGGTCGCGTCCTTATACTCGACCACGCCGGTGACCTCACCGCCGCCGTTTCGAAGCACCCGCCCGTAATGTGCGGGATCGTCCAAACGCGCGGTGATCATCCCCAGCGGGTAGCTCGAGTTGGACGTCTTGGTCACGAAATCGTCCAGCGTGTGCGCGTCCATATTGGGCACATCGCCCGACACGATCGCCGTATACGCCGGCGCCCGGTCGAAGTAGTCGCGCGCCGCATACACCGCGTGGGCCGTGCCGAGCTGGTTCTCCTGGACCACGAAGCGCACCCGCTCGCAGTCCATATGCGCCTCGAGCCACGACTGCACCTGCTCGCGCCCGTGGCCTAACACCACCACCACGCGCTTCGCGCCCGCCCGCAGCGCCGCGTCCACCGCGTAGAAGATCATCGGCTTTCCGAGCACCTCGTGGAGCACCTTCGGCCGCTCCGACTTCAGACGCGTGCCCTTCCCGGCAGCCATAACGACAGCTTGAAAGTCGATCTTATTGGTCATGTGCTTGTTTGGTCTTGGTTGCATGAAACAGCAACAACAATATCACCACAGAGGGCACAGAGGTCACAGAGAACGGCAATTTAACCGCAAAGGCGCAGAGGCGCTAAGGACTGCTTTTCTATTTTTTCTCTTTGCGTCTTCGCGCCTTCGCGGTTAATTCGCCTTTCGCCTTTCGCCGTCCTCTGTGCCCTCGGTGACCTCTGTGGTGAAACCCGCCGTCACGACGCCTTTTCGTCGTCGTCGGCCACGCTGGAGGCGTCGGCGAGGCTGTACTCGGCGTCCTCCTGCTTCACGCCGCTTTTGCCCGAGTAGGGGTCGAGCTCGACGTGGGGCTTGGTGGCGTCGGCGCTGGCCTTCTGGATGGCGATCTCCTGGGCGACGCGCGGGTCGTGGACGGCCTTGGCGCCCTGGCGCTCCTCGAATTCGGCCACGAGGCGGTCGAACTCGGCGCATACGCGCGCGGTGACCGTGCGTTTTTTGCGGTAGGGCATGAACGAGGATTTGAACCCGTTGATCATCAGCTTGCGCAAATCGCCGATATTGAGGTCGTAGGCCTGCACGCAGCGCCAGGTCTCCTCGGTCATGGTGGTGTCGGTGACCAGGCGGTTGTCGGTGTTGATGGTCACGCGCAGCCCGTAGGACAGATAAAACGGCAGCGGGTGGCTCTCGAAGCTCTCGCAGGCGCGCGTCTGGACGTTCGACGTCGGGCAGACCTCCAGCGGGATGCGGTGGTCGTTGACGTAATTGAGCAGGTCGCCGTCCTCACGAAGCCGCGTGCCGTGGCCGACGCGGTGCGCCCCGCACATGTGGATGGCCTGGTGGATGCTCTCCGGGCCGTAGGCCTCGCCGGCGTGGATGGTCAGATTCACGTTGTTGTTGCGAATCAGGTAGAACGCGTCGCGGTGGTCCTTGGGCGGGTTGTTGGCCTCGGCGCCGGCGAGGTCGAAGCCGACGACGCCCTTGTTTTTAAAGGCCACGCACAGCTCCGCCAGCCGCAGCGACGACTCCGGGGTGATGTGGCGAATGCCACAGATGATCTGGCCGCTCATCAGCCCGTAGCGCCGCTTGGCCTCGCGAAGGCCCTCGCCGACCGCCTCGACGATGACCGGAAAGCTCAGCCCGTTCTGGGTGTGCAGCAGCGGCGAGTAGCGCACCTCCATATATTTGACGCCCTCTTTGGCGGCGTCCTCCCCGAGCTCGAAGGCCGCGCGGTACAGCGCCTCCTCGGTCTGCAACACGCTCAATGTCACGTCGAACGCCTTGAGGTAGTCGGTCAGGTCGTCGCAGACCGCGCCCATGTGGATGGCCTCGGCGAGCTTCTCGGGCGTATCCGCCCCGTCGGGCAGCTTGACGCCCTGTTGCTCGGCCAGGTCCAGGATGGTCTCCAGGCGCAAACTGCCGTCCAAATGCACGTGCAGGTCGGTCTTGGGCATCCGCTCGACGAATTCACGCGTGATTTCTAGCTTATTCTCGGTCTTGTCCATGTTCTGACGTCCGCTGCGAAAAGTTGTGGTCGTTCACAGGATATTTGGCGCAGTGTAAGAACGGGACGGGCATCAATCAAGCTCAGTTGATCCAATCGCCGTTGCGCTTGCGGTCGACCTCCCTCGTCGCCTCGCGAAATTTCTTCTTCATCGAGCGCCGTCGCCACCACTGTTTGAGACGCCTGGGCCGCCACACGTCGGTGACCAACAAAAGCCCGGTGATCATGCCGCCGATATGCGCGGCGATGCTGATGGGCTCGCTGGCGACGAGCACGAAAAAGACGTCCAGCCCCACGAAGAACAACAGCAGCGTCTTGCCGGTCATGGGGATGAAGAAAAAGTTGATGCGCGTGTCCCAATTATACCAGCAATACGCCGCCACCAGCCCCATGATCGCGCCCGAATAGCCCAGGGTGACCGACATGCCCCCGAAGACGAGCTGGCTCAAGACCACCGCGATGCCCCCGCCCAGCGCGCTTAGAAGGCTGACCGTCCAGAACTTCTTGGACGACCACATCTCGTCGACGTAGCCGCCGAACATCCACAGCGCGATGCCGTTGAACAGGATGTGGTTAAAGTTGGCGTGGAAGAACGCGTAGGTGAACAGCGCCCACACGTGTCCCTGTCGGACGACCGAATCGGCCGACACATACAGGTAATCGCGCGAAAATAGGTACAGCGGCTGGATGAAGACGGTGGCCAGAAACAGCGCCACCAGCAGCGCCAGCGTGATCTTGATATTGCGTGTAAAGGGTGGCCAAGCGAGCCGATATTGCATGACATTCTCTGGGTTTGAAACCGAGGCTATCCGTGTGGTCTCGTACCACAATCATAGAAACGTACGAGAGCCTGTCGAATATTCGTGACTTGCATCACGATCGGCGTTGCGGTTGAATCCGGCGCGACTCATCTGTGCCACACACTCACGTTACATGGCCAGCATACGCACCTATCTGCAAACCTTGGGCGCGCCGCCCGACCGGGTGAGGCGCTGGGGACAACGCCTACTGTTCGGGGGGCTGCTGGCCGCGGCGACCTGGGCGGTGATCGCACCGTTGTGGGTGGGCCCGATGCCGCCGCTGACCGACTTCGGCGGCCACGCCGCCATCGCCGACGTGTGGGCGCGCCTGGACACCGTGGCCATCTACCGCGACTGGTACGTGCGCCGCGGCGGGCTGGTGCCCAACACGCTGCCGTCGCGCTTCGCCGGCCTGCTCTTCCCGACGCTCGGCCCGGTCGCCTCGCTTCGCCTATTCACCAGCCTGATGCTCGCCGCCACCGTCGCCGCGCTGGTGGGCGTGGCCAAGGCCTTCGGGCGCTCGCCATGGCTGGTGTTTTTGTGCGTGCCCTTTCTGTGGAACACCGGGCTGCATTGGGGCATGGTCAACTACGTGGCCGCGCTGCCGCCCTTTTTCGCCGCCATCGCCCTCGCCCGCAAGGCCGGCCAGACCGACGACTGGCGCTGGGGTGTGGGGCTGGCGCTGGCGTGCGTCTTCGCGTTTTTCGCCCACGGGCTCGGCTGCGCGTTCACCCTGGGGGTGGCCGCCTTCGTGCTCGCCTTGTCGTTTCGCCGCCCGCGCGCCCTGCGCCAATTCGCCGCGCTCATCCCCGCCGGCGGGCTGTGGTGGCATTGGAAGTCGATGCCCCACCACGGCTCCGGCCTGCCGAAGGCGGGCTTGATGGACCTGCTCGCCCACCACTCGCAGTGGTACGACCCGAAGCAAAAGCTCGCCCGCTTCTTCGAGCACGCCCTCAACATCAGCTCCGGAGACCAGGAGATCGTGCTCATTTGCGTGCTCTTCGGCGTCTGGCTGCTGTGGATGGGCGTCTCCCAGCGCCCCCCGGCACCGGCCGCGCCCGCCTGCGAGACCGACGCCCCCCTCACCGGCCGCCTCGGGCGCGCCGCGCGCTCGCTATACGCCCAACTGAACGAGCATACCCTGCTCCTGGTCACGCTATGCCTGGGCGCCGCGATCGCGCTGCTGCCGTCGCATATCGCCCAAACCAACATCGCCACGCGCGTCGTCCCGCTGTTCATCATGACCGCCGCCTTGCTCCCCCGCCTGCCCCGGCGAAGCTGGCTCGCCGGCGCCGGCCTCGCCGTGGCCATCGCCGCGCCGTTCTGGTTCGGCCACTTCGCCACAAAGACGATCACCGCCTTCGACCACACCGAATTCGAGCCCCTCGAGGAGCTCATCGCCCACATCCCCCACCACTCGCGCGTCGAATGCTTCGGGCTTCCGGGCTACAACGGCCTGCCCATCCAGGGAAGCCCCCTCAACCACAACTGCGCCGGCCTCGTGCAGGTCCAAACCCAGAGCATCGGCGGCTCGAACTTCCCCGCCACCGCCTTCAACGCCGTCGCTTACCGAAAGGGCCACAAATACTACAGCCTCAAGCACACCGGCTTCCGCGACCACAACCGCGTCAGCCACTGGGACTACGTGATCACCCGCGGCAAGCGCCGCCACCCGCCCAAAACCCTCGCCACATTGGTCGCCACCGCCCATCCCAGCGGCAAGAAAGGACCGAATTGGTACCTGTGGCGCGTAGAAGTAGGCCACCCAAACGCGCAAGCCCCCCCGTGAACGCGCACGTGCTCGTGAACCTGAACGCCTTATGATCCCACACATTTTTTGCGGAACGCCCGGCGGAGCGGCTGCTTGCTGCCGCTCCGCACCACATGTGTAGAAATGTGATCGCCGGAGGCGCTCGCGGCGTGGACGTGACCGGACCTTCCATATCCCTCTTGAATTGCACCGTCGATTTCGACACCATGGCGCCGCAATTGACCCACCGGCCCGGCTGGCTTATGCGCAAGTCGAGCAGCCGCGCCGCGCCCGCAACTCTCCGAAGGTAGCCGATGGGGGAAATATTTCCGCAGCTAAAGTGCGACGCCATACGCGGCGTGCTGCACAGCCTGCGTGCGCAGCCCGAACTCGCGCGTCGCTGGGGCGGTCACCTGCTTTTTGGCGCCCTCCTGGCGGTCGCGACCTGGGCGATCATCGCCCCCTTGTGGGTGGGCCCGATGCCCCCGTTCACCGACTTCGGCGCCCACGCCTCCATCGCCGACGTGTGGGCGCGTTATGATGAGGTCGCGCTGTACCGGCAGATGTTCGCGCTGCGAGACGGGCTGGCGCCCAATACGCTGGTCAGCCGCCTGGTCAGTTGGCTCTACCCGATGGTCGACCCGCTGACGGGCCTGCGCCTGGTGATGAGCCTGGTGCTCGCGGGCACCATCGGCGCGCTGCTCGCCGTGGCGCGTGTCTTCGGACGCTCGCGCTGGCTGATCTTTTTGTGTCTGCCCTTTTTGTGGAACGGCTCGATGTACTGGGGGATGGTCAATTACGTGGCCACCTTTCCGCTGTTTTTTGCCGCGATCGCCCTGGCTAAACAGGCCGGTAAGACCGGCGAGTGGAAGTGGGGAACGGGGCTGGCGCTGACGGGCGCGCTGTCGTTTTTCGCCCACGGCCTGGGCTGCCCGTTTACCCTGGGCGCAGCCGCCTTCGTGCTCCTCTTGTCGGCCGAACGGCCGCGCCACTGGTTGCACGCGCTCGCGCTCGCCCCGGGAGCAGCGATGTGGATGGTCTGGCACGAGGCCACCAAGGGAAAGCACGGGCTTCCCAAGGGCAGCCTGCTGCACACGATCATGCACGCCCAGTACTACAGCCCCACCCACAAGCTGCACCGGTTCGTCGAGGCGGGCATCGACGCCATGATGGACCAAAAGGACATCCTCGCGTTCGCCGTTCTGGTGGGCGCCTGGTTGCTCCTTGTGGGGTTCTCAGAGTCGCCGACGCCCCAGAGTACTGCCAATGACCCGCCCGACGAGCGTTTCCTGAAACGCGTGCGCCGCGCCCTGACGAGGACTTGGACCGAGGCCCAACAACATACGCTTTGGCTCGTCGTGCTGTGCCTGGGACTCGCCGAGACGGTGTTCCCGTCGCATATCAACGTCACCAATATCGCCACACGAGTCGCGCCGCTGTTTTTCATGACCTGCGCGCTCTTGCCCCGGCTTCCCCGACGGAGCTGGTTTGCGAAGCTGGGGGTCGCCGCCGCCGTGGTCACCTCCATCTGGTTCGGCCACTACATCACCGGACAGGTCGCCCTCTTCGAGCGCACGCGCATCGCGCCGCTCGTAAAGCTCATCGACCAGCTCCCCGCCCACGCCCGCGTCGAATGCGTGGGCGTACATACCACCAACGACGCGGTGATCCGCGGCCGCCCGCTCGACCATAGCTGCCACGGGCTGGCGCAGTTGCGCACCCACGGTTTTGGCGGATTCGGCTTTCCGGGCACCGGCTTCAACGCCATCAAATTTCGCAAGGGCTACGGCTATCCCCACCTGAAGGGCTCGCCGTTTCACGACTTCGGCCGGCTACAAAAGTGGGACTACGTCATCGTGCGCGGCCACCACAGACGGCCCTCGAAAGCGGTCGCCACGCTCATCGACACCGCCCATGCGCCCAAGGGCTCCCACGCCAAGAGTTGGTATCTGTACCGCGTGAACCACGCGCATCGCCCGGTGACCTATCTGGACCACGTCGGCGGCCACGGCGGCCATCCCTTCACCTGGCGATGTCCCGGCAACCACGTCCTGGTCGGCCTGGACGTTCGCCCACAGCCCAAGAAAGGCCCCCACGTCGGCAGCCTCCACCCGCTTTGCGCCAGCTACAGCGCCGAGGCGAACGGCCAGTTTCGCCTCGGCCAAATGTATCGTGGCACACGGATGGGCCGCTTCCACGGCAAGCACAACGTGCGCCTGCGCTGCCCGCACGACACGGCAGTGGTGGGCATGAAGGGATTGCAGAGCAAATATATCGACCGGCTGCAGCTCATCTGCGCGCCGCTCGGCGACGGAAAGTCCGCCGAGCAGGAGACCCAGGCCGTCGGCGGCCCCCACGGCGAGGCGTTTTCGGTGCACTGCCCGCCCGGCCAGGCCGCCGCTGCCCTGCGCGGACGCCGCGGCTGGTACGTCGACGCAGCGACGTTGGGGTGCATTGATTTTCGACGTGGTTATGACGAGCGATGACCCTTCCGAGGGTGCGCCACCGCGAGCGCGCCTTTCGGCGCCTCGAGTGGGCTTACCCCCGGTCACGGTTTGGTTCTGCGCCCGACGAAGGCACCTGCCAAATCGCCCTTGCGTCCAGCGAAGCTACCAGCCAAACGGTGACCGGGGGTAAGCGTAGCGGCTCGGGCCATTAGGCCCGACCGTGAGCGCACCCTCGGAAGCCACGGAAACCATTTGTGATCGATACACAGTGTATTGGTGGCCGCGGCCCTGACCGTGACTGGCCTTTCCCTCCCATACGATCGACGTGGAACCATCCTCGAAACTATCGCATTCGCAGCTCACAACCCGTAGCGCTTGGGATCCAACCCGTGGGCCTTGTAGAACTTGCGAATCGTGGCCACGTACGTCTTGAGCTTATCGGGGAACTTCTCGCCGAGGTTATGGCGCTCGTCGGGATCTTTGGCGGTGTTGAACCACTCGACGACCCCGCTGTCGGGGTGGATGACGAATTTGTTGTCCCCGTCGATATAGGCGGCCATGAAGTAGTCGCGGGTGCGGTCGGGGATGGCCTCGACGTAGATGGGCTGGGTGGGCGGGGGGCTCTTCTTCTCCAGCGTGGGCACGAGCGACTGGCCGCATAGGCCGGTGGGCACCTTCAGGCCGGCCAGGTCGAGCACGGTGGGAAGTACGTCGAGCAGGCTGACCGGCTGGCTGACGCGTTGGGCCTTGATATGCGGGCCCCAGACGACCAGCGGCACGTGCGTCTCCTCCTGGTAGACGGTCATGCCGTGCAGGATGTTGAAGCCGTGGTCGTGGAAGGCCTGGCCGTGGTCGGCGGTGATGATCACGATGGTCTTTCGGCGCCGGTCGGGGCTCTGGGCGAAGTTCAGAAGCCGGTTAATCTCGCCGTCGACGAAGTGCAGCGCCGAGTCGTAGCGGTCGAGCTTTTTATGCCCGTAGCGTTTGGGGTCCGGGCCGATGTGGTAGGGCTGGTGCGCCTCGAGCAGGTGCGTCCAGATGAATTGGGGCTTCTTTTCGTGCAGATCGGACAGGTACGAGATGATGCGATCGACCTTGTAGGGCGCCGAGTGGTGCAACTTGCGGCGCACCTTGGAGGGCGACTCGTCTTTGACCTGAAAGCCCTGCAGGGCGTGGTATTTCTTGGGGAACGCCTTGGGGTCGCTCGACAGCGCGATGGTGTGGTAGCCGGCGGCCTTCATATAGCTCGCCAGGGTCACCTGGTCGGTGTCGAAGCTCGTGCCCCAGCGGGTGCTCTTGGGCGCGTCCACCCGCGACGGATACAGCCCGGAGAACAGGCTTCGGAAGGTCTGGCGCGTCGACGCCGCCGGCGAGTACGCCCGGGTGAACACCGTGCCGTGGCGCGCGTGGGCGGCAAAATGGGGCATCGTGTGGCGCCGGTAGCCGGACATCGGCGTATGATCCCAGCGCATTGCGTCCACGGTGAGCAAGATGATGTCGGGCGCGTTGGGCTTGGCCTTGCCGACGTCGGCGGCCGTCGGCGCGCGCTCGCCGGGCGCGCAGATGCCGGACTTGCCCTCGGCTGTCACGTCGACCGGCGCGGCGTTCGCGCTGTGGCTGAGCATGCCCAGGATGAAGCCCGTGCCGCTCTGGCCGCTCTCGATGGCCAGATCGACCTGTTTGGAGGGCTGGGCGACCACAAACGCCCCCGAAAGCCCCACCAGCCCGACCGCGGCGACGCCGCTGGCGATGCGCGGCGCGCGCCCACGCACGAACATCGCGCCCAGCGCCCCGCCGGCGGGGATGACCAGAAACGGCGCGAATTGCGCAAACGCCAACTGCTCCCACACATGCGGGGCGAGCACCATGAAGCTCGCCGCCCAGATGGCGAGGGTACCCACGGCGGCCACGGAGACCACGCCGGCGAGCCGCCCGCCGAGCATCCCCTCGAAGACACCCTCCAGACGGGGAAGCGCCAGGCGCACCGCGCCCGCGCAGACCAGCGCCCACACCGGCACCGTCGCGGCCACGGCGATGCGCTGGACCATCACCGAGGCGAAGAGCCCATAGAACAGCCGTTGTTCGAAGAAGGTGGCGTAGCTCACCGCCAGAAAGCCGGCCAACACCGAGGTGACCAGCGCGGCGAACCACGGGGGGTTGGCCGAGGCGAAGCGGCGAAGCCGCCCGCCCAGGCGCTCAGCGCGCCACAGCGCGCCGCACGCCACCGCGATGGGCAGGGCCACCAGCGCCGCCAGGCCGGCCGCGCCCGACGTCGCCAACATGCCCGAGCCCATCGCCAGGTGGACCTGGTGGGACAACGCGATCGTCTCGTACAGCGCCCAGCCCAATCCGGCCGTCGCCGTACCTCCAATCGCCCCCACGACCACATCGAGCCAGGAGATCTGCGCAGAGGTGCGTTCGTTCATGAATCCACATCAAAACAATTGTTCGGGCACCGCCGGCTCCAGGCCGCGAGGCATAGACGGGGCGCGAAACCCCGACAGATCCAACAGCGGGATGATGCGACGCAGATCCATGACCGTGCCCAGGCGCAACAGCTCGCGCGGGTCGACCCAGCGCGCGTCGATGCACTCACGCGGGCGCAGAGACATCCCCGCGCGACCGCTGTTGAGCGAGCACAGAAAGTACCAAGCCTCTTCGAACTTGGCCACCGGCCGTTGCACCGTCACCCGAAGCCCGGTTTCCTCGAAGGCCTCGCGCACGCAAGCGACCTCCGGCCACTCGTTCTTCCAGATCGTTCCGCCCGGCGGGCACCACTGTCCCCCGCGTCCCAGGTTCAGGGCTCGTCTCACGAACAGGAGCTGGCCCCCGTCCTCTATCAACGCCCATGCAGACGCCATCGGTGGTCCTCTCGATCTTTTTGAAATATTGGGCGAACAAAGTATACCCAACTCCGCGACGACTCGCGCCGCAGAATCCGGTTAAAAACCTATTCGTTGGGTACAACGGAATCCGCCGCAGTCTGATTCCCGAACCGGCGATCACCCCCCGACATCGCAGCCGCTAATCCGCTAATCCGCTAATCCGCTAATCCGCTAATCCGCTAATCGGCTCCACGCCACGCGCCACTCGCCACTCGCTTCCAGGCACGTTACCATATGCCAATCATGGCGCGATCCAACGACATCGTCGACCGAGCCCAACCGCCCACCCGCGAAATGATCGAGGGCAACTTGAGCCGCATTCGCTTCCAGAGCGACAACGGCGAATTCGCCGTCTGCGAGCTCGAGCTCACCTCCGGGCGCACCGTGACCATCGTGGGCAATATCATGTCCGCGCGCCCCGGCGAGTCCGTCGAGGTCAGCGGCCAATGGCAGACGGACGCGCGCTACGGGCGCCAATTCGCCATCGAGGCCATTCGGCCGGTGCCGCCGACGACCCGCGAGGGCATCGAGAAATACCTGGCCAGCGGCTTCGTCGAGGGCATCGGCCCGGTGCTCGCCGAGCGCATCGTCGACCACTTCGGCGAGCGCACTCTGGCGCTTCTGGACGAGTCGCCCGAGCGCATCACCGAGGTCGAGGGCATCGGCAAGGTGCGCGGCGCGCGCATCATGCGCGCGTGGCGCGAGCAGCGGCAGGTGCGCTCGGTGATGGTGTTCTTGCAATCCCACGGCGTCTCGCCGGCCTTCGCCGTCAAGATCTACAAGCATTACGGCGACAAGGCCGTGCAGGTCGTGCGCGAAAATCCCTACAAGCTCGCCGAGGACATCCACGGCATCGGCTTTCGCACCGCCGACGCCATCGCGCTGAAAGCCGGCCTGGAGCGCGACTCGCTGGCCAGGCTTCGCGCCGGGCTTTTGTACACGCTTCGCCAGGCGCACTCCGACGGGCATATGTACCTGCCGCTCGACGATCTCAAGGGCCGCGCGGTCGAGATCTTGGCTGTGCCTCCGGACATGCTCGGCGGCGCGGTGGAGTCGCTGGCCCACGACGAGCGCATCATCATCGAGCCGCTCGCCCACGGCCGGCCGCCGGCGATCTTTCGCGCCCCCGCCCACCGCGCCGAGCTCGGCGCCGCGCGCCATCTAAGCCACCTGGTCGGCGCCGAGCATTGGCTGACGTTCTCCAAGCTCGACGACCGCCTCGCCAAAATCGAGCGCGAGATGGGCGTGCGCCTCGCGCCGGCCCAAAAAAAGGCGGCCCTGGCCGTCTTCGAGCATAAGGTCGTGGTGATCACCGGCGGGCCGGGCACCGGCAAGACCACGATCATCCGCGCCGTGGTCAGCCTGGCCGAGCAGCTCGACCGGCGCGTGTCGCTATGCGCCCCCACCGGACGCGCCGCCAAGCGCATGAGCGAGGCCACCGGGCGCGACGCCAGCACCATCCACCGCCTGCTGGAGTTCACCCCCGCCGAGGGCGGCTTCAAGCACAACGAAGAGCGCCCCCTCGACGTCGATCTGCTGGTCGTCGACGAGGCCTCGATGATCGACACCTACCTGCTGCACGCGGTGGTGCGCGCGCTTCCCGAGAGCACCGCGCTTTTGCTGGTGGGCGACGTCGACCAACTCCCCAGCGTCGGGCCGGGAAACGTGCTCGGCGACATCATCCAAAGCGGCACCGTCGACGTCGTGCGCCTGACCGAGGTGTTCCGCCAGGCCGAACAATCCACCATCGTGACCAACGCCCACCGCATCAACCGCGGCCAGCTGCCCGTCGCGCCCACCCGCCGCGGCGACGAGCTCGTCGACTTCTATACGCTGGCGGCCAAGAACCCCGCTGACGCGCAGGACAAGATCATCGAGCTCGTCTCCGAGCGCATCCCCAACGCCTTTGGCTACGACCCCATCGACGGCGTGCAGATCTTGTCGCCCATGCACAAGGGCCAGGTGGGCTGCTCGGCGCTCAACCGCCTGCTCCAGCAGCGCTTCAACCCCGGCGCCCCCCAACTCGAGCGCGGCTCGAAGCTGTGGAAGGTCGGCGACAAGGTCATGCAGATTCGCAACAACTACGAGTTGGAGGTGTTCAACGGCGACATCGGCCAGATCACCCTCATCGACACCGACAACGACCAGGTCTGGGTCGACTTCGACGGCCGCCGCGTCACCTACGGCTTCGGCGACCTCGACGAGCTGGTTCTGGCCTACGCGATCACCGTCCACAAGAGCCAGGGAAGCGAATACCCCGCCATCGTCCTGCCCATGCTCACCCAGCACTACATCATGCTGCAGCGAAATCTGTTGTACACCGCCATCACCCGCGCCAAAGAGCTCGTCATCGTCGTCGGCAGCGAAAAGGCAGTGAGCATCGCCGTCGACAACAACCGCTCCCAACTGCGCTACACCCGCCTCGCCGAGCGTCTACGCGACGCGCTGCAGAGTTGATCGTTTTTCGTAGGATTACGGTTTTGCCAGCGCATTCGATGAGTGTAAGTTCTTGACCATGAGTCACTCGCCCCCAAACGCCGGTTTCTTCGACACCATCCAGGTGTTCTTCCTCGAAGAGACCGGCCGCCACCTCATGTTCAGCGCCCGCGACATGGCGCTGCTCACCGCGTGGCGCGACAAGGGCGTGAGCGCCGCGATCATCTGCCGCGGCATCAAAGAGGCGCTTTCGACCATGGGCGACGACGACCCTCCACGCGGCCTCTACCAATGCGAGCGCTGGATCGAAGAGGCCATCGAGCAGGCCAAAGCGCTCGCCGCCGGCGGCCGTGCCCCCGAAGCACCCACCGGCGGAGCGGGGGCTCGCCCCCAGCGGAGCCCTCGCCCGTCCAGCCCCGCGGGCTTGCCCCGGGGTGGGGAGGTCGAACAACCCGAAGCGTCCGCCCAAACTGACCCCAACCGCCCCCTCCTCGAACAAGCCCTCGCCAACGTCGAGCGCGCCGGGCGCGCCTGCGACGACGAGGCCCGCCGCGCCGCCTACCGCGAGGCCTGGAGCGCCATCAAAGCGCTCATCGACTCCCCGGTCGACGACCCCTTCTCCGAGCTCGCCGCCATCGAGGACGCCCTGGTCGACGGCTACTTCCGCGCCCTCGACCACGTCGAGCAAGACCGCATCGAGGAGGCCATCACCGCCCAAAATCGCGCCGACCTGGCCATCATGAGCCCGGAGGCGCGCCGCGAACACTTGGCCGCGCGCCGCCGACGCCTTATGATGCGCGACTACGGCCTCGCGCCGATTATCGAGTAGGGCGTCGGCTTCGCGCACAGCATTCGCTTTTCGCTACTGGGAGGGCGTCCCGGCAACTGATTGATTTGCGTCGTGTTCTTGGTTCTTGGTTCTTGGTCTTGCCAATTCGCCGCGCCCCGATCAAAAGACGCTCCGATGAGCCCCGGAAACCACTGCAGGTAAGATGAGCCACGACTCCCAGCCACCCAACCCAAGCCCCGCGCCGCAGGCGCCACGCCCCACGTCCCGCGCCGCAGGCGCCACGCCAACAGGCGCCGCAGGCCGTTTCGACCGCTGGTCGACCGCCGGGCTGTGGGTGCTCCTGAGCCTCCCCGCGCTCTACCAGATCGGCCTATTCCTCTACACCGTGGGCGCGCGCTTCGGCTACGACTACGACCTGGAGTGGATGGAGGGCGGCATGCTCCACCACGCCTGGCGCATCGCCCACGGTCTGACCATCTACCCCAAGCCGTCGGTCGAGTTCATCCCGTTTCTGTACACCCCGCTGTACCCGGCGACGGTCGCCCTGCTGGGCTCGGTCTTCGGGTTGAGCTACCAGTGCGCCCGGGCCGTGAGCTTGCTGGGCGTGGCCGTGGTCATGGTATGCCTGGCGGGCATCACCTACCGCTCCGTCAAGGCGTTGAGCGACGGGCCGATTCGGCCCTCACTGTGGACATTGGGCGGCGCCGCCGCCGCCGCCGGCCTGGGCTTGTACGCCTCGGGCTACCCGTGGACCTACGGCTGGTACGACATCGCCCGGGTCGACTCCATGCTCATGGCGCTGGTAATCGGGGCGCTGTACGCCCTTCAGGTGTGGGGGCCGCGATCGCGCCACAGCCAGACCTTGGGCGGCTGGTTCGACTGGCGCATCGCCGTGGTCGCCGCCATCCTGGGGGTGTCGTTTTTCGCCAAACAGACCGGCGTGATCTTCGTGGCCGCCGGCGGCGCCATCTTGCTGGTGGCCAATTGGCGCGCCATCCCCAGCTACGTGGCCATCACCGGGGCGATCGGGCTGGGCGGCACCTACATCTACAATAAGGCCACCGACGGGTGGTTCTGGGACTATATCTTCGTCTACCACCAGCGCCACACCTCCGACATCAAGCGCTTCTGGGGGGCGATCACGCGCTTCTGGCACCACTATCCGGCGATGCTCTGCGTGGTGGGCCTGGCCGCCGTCGCGCTGGCGGTGTTCTACGGCGTCGAGCGCCGCCTGCCGCGCACGGGCAAGAACTTCTTGTACTGGGGCTGGGTCTTCTTCGTAGGCGCGATGGTCTCGTTCATCGGGCTGATCACCCAGTGGTCGGTCATGAACGCCTACATCCCGGCGGTGCTCACCGGCGGCATCGCCACGGCCGTGTCCATCGTGCTGCTCTTCGAGATCGCCGGGCAGTTGGGCCCCCGTTTTCAGGGCGCGTTCAGCGTGGTCGTGCTGGGCGTGCTCGCCGCCCAATTATACGCGCTTCGCTGGGAGCCCAAGCCGTATATTCCCAGCGATGCGGACGAGGCCGCCGGCCACCGGCTGGTCGAGCATATTCGCCAATTCGACGGCGACGTCTTCGTGCCCTATTTTCCCTGGTACGCCCATCTGGCCGGCAAGCCGATGACGGCGCATATCATGAATATCCAGGACGTCACGCACCTGACGCCGCGACACTGTCCGCCGCCCGACAAGCAAAAGCCGGGCAAGTCGTGCATCCCCTTGCCCGAGGGCGGCACCACGGTCGCTCACCTGCGTGAGAAGCTTCGCCACAAGGCCTGGTCGTTGATCATCTTGCCCAGCAACCCCAAATACTTCGGGTTTCGCCACGACCTGACCGCCAACTATCGGCCCAACCAGACGCTGCCCAAAGACGAGTTTCCCCAGCCGCCCACCGCCCACAAACTCCACGGCCTGGCCATCTGGGAGCCCATCGGGCCCACCCACCGCCCGAAAAACGCCCGGGTCATCTTCGACTTCGAGAAGCCACGTCTGCACGGCTGGAAGCTGACCGGCAAGGCCTGGGGCCGCGGGCCCACCAGCCGCCCGCTTCCCGGCCAGCCCACGCCGGGCAACTTCGGCGGCCGGCGCCTGATGAACTCCTATCACGGCGGCAGCCACTCGACGGGCACGGCCATCTCGCCGCCCTTCGCGATCCGCGGGAGCACGCTGTCGCTCCTGGTCGGCGGCGGCGACAAACCCCACGTCGCCGTCGAGCTGCGCAGCCTCGACGGCAAGGTGCTGCGCAAGGCGCGCGGCCAAAACTCCGAGATCATGCGCCGCGTGCGCTGGGACGTCCATCAGTGGAAGGGCCAGAAGGTGCGCCTGGCGCTGGTCGACCACTCCCGGCGCGGCTGGGGCCACCTATTGGTCGACGAGGTCTGGGAGTTTCCGTGAGTCTTTACGGCCCGCCCCGATTTGACATAAAAGGAATGCCTCACCACATCACACGTCCCCGTGGAGGTCACCATGGCCAGAGACTCGATCATCGACCGCTTCCTCGCCAACAGCGAGAAGCTCGCCGGCAAACCCGCCGCCTGGGCCAACCGCGACGGCAAGTGGCAGTACATCAACTGGGCCAACTACGCCAAGAAGTGTCGGCTCTTCGCCGGCGGCCTGGTCGCCCGGGACATCGACCCGCACACCAATATCACCATCATCGGCAACAACTGCGCCGAGTGGGTCATCGCCGACATCGGCGCGATGATGGCCGGCTGCGTGCCCGTGGGTATCTACCAGACCAACTCCCCCAGCGAGGTCGCCTACATCGCCCACCACTGCGGGGCGCCGGTGATCGTGCTCGAGGACAAGGAGCAGTGGGAGAAGGTCGACCAGACCCGCGACGAGCTGCCCGACCTCACCCTCCTGATCATGATCAAAGACGCCGACGAGGTCGACGACGACAGCGTGATCAGCTTCGATGAGTTTTTGGAGAGCGGGCGCGAGCACCTCGACGAGGTCGACGAGCGCATCGAGGCCATCGACATCGATGATGTGGGCACGATGATCTACACCAGCGGCACGACCTCCAAGCCCAAAGGGGTCATGCTCACCCACGATAACCTGGCGTTTACCGCCGGGGCCGCCGAAAAGATGGTCGGCGGCATGCAGCCCGACGACTGCATGGTCAGCTACCTGCCGCTGTCGCATATCGCCGAGCAGATGTTCACCATCCACCTGGCGGCGACCTTTGGCTACCCGGTGTGGTTTTGTGACGACCTGTCCAAGATCAAGGACACCATCGAGGTCGCCCGGCCCACCGTCTTTTTCGGGGTGCCCCGGGTGTGGGAGAAGTTCAAGGCCGCCCTGGAAAACAAGCTCGGCGAGGCCACCGGCGCCAAGGCCAAACTGCTGGACTGGGCGCGCGATGTGGGCGTCAAGGCCGCCTACCAGACCATCGAAAAGGGCGAGTTGCACGGCGCGCTCAAGCTGCAATACGCGCTGGCCAACAAGCTGGTCTTCTCCAAGATCACCGGCGCGCTGGGCTTCGACCGGCTGCGCCTGGGCGTGAGCGCGGCCGCCCCCATCGGCCTGGACGTGCTCGAATTCTTCGCCAGCTTCGACATCGTCATCCGCGAGATCTACGGCCAGTCCGAGGACACCGGCCCGACCACCGCCAACCGGCCCATGCCCGGCCAGACCCGCCTGGGCACCGTGGGCCTTCCCATCCCCAACGTCGAGGTCAAGATCGCCGACGACGGCGAGATCTTGGTCAAAGGGCGTAACGTCTTCAAAGGCTACTACAAAAACCAGGCGGCCACCGACGAGACCCTCGTCGACGGCTGGCTGCACTCCGGCGACCTGGGGAAATTCGACGACGACGGCTTTCTGCGCATCACCGGGCGCAAAAAGGAGATAATCATCACCGCCGGCGGCAAGAATATCGCGCCGGCCAAGATCGAGAGCCTGCTCAAAAAGATCGACGGCATCAGCCAGGCGGTGGTCATCGGCGACCGACGCAAATTTTTGTCCGCGCTGTTGACCCTCGACCCCGAGCGCGCCCCCGCGCTGGCTGACGAGCGCGGCTGGCCCACCGATCTGGACAAGCTGGTCGACCACCCCGACTTTTTGAGCTACGTCGACGAAGAGGTCCAAAAGGCCAACGGCGAGCTCGCCCGCGTCTCCACCATCAAGAAGTGGCGGGTGCTCCCGCAGGACTTCTCCCAGGAGACCGACGAGCTCACCCCCACTCAAAAGATCAAGCGACGCGTCGTCGAGTCCAAATACGCCGACGAGATCGAGGGGATGTACTCCGAGGGCAAGGCCGCCGAGTAGACGGCCACTTGAACCTCGCCGCCCACGGCTTAGCTTATCGAGCGCCACTTAATGTTTGATTGAACTCCACCATTTTGCTCCACAGGAGTCCGCCGTGAACGTCGAAGAAATCATGACCCCCAACCCCGAGCGCGTCTACGTCACCGATTCGGTCGCCGACGCCATCAACAAGCTGTTCGAGATGGACGTGCGCCACCTGCCCGTGGTCGACGAGAACGATGAAGTCGTGGGCATGCTCAGCGATCGCGACCTGCGCAGCTACTCGCTGCCCTACGCCATGGAGTACGAGGGCCCCGGCGAGTCCGACGAGCGCGCCGAGCGCGCCGTCAGCGACGTCATGCAGGGCGACGTCATCTCCGTGGGCACCGACGCCGACCTCAGCGAGGTCATCTCCCTGATGATCGACGAGAAAGTCGGCGCCATTCCCGTCGTCGATGCCCTCGAGGGCGGCCTGGTGGGCATCGTCAGCTACATCGACGTTCTGCGCCTGGCCGAAGACCAGTTCTGAGCCCGGTACAGAAATACTATTGACACCCCCACGGGTTCTCATTATAAATCGCGTCCCGCTCGCCTTTACGGGCGGGACAAGCTGCTTTGCGGAAGTGGCGGAACTGGTAGACGCGCCAGACTAAGGATCTGGTGGGAGTTACATCCCGTGGAGGTTCGAGTCCTCTCTTCCGCACTCGCCTTACATAAGGCCAACGAGCCTCGCCAAATTGGCGGGGCTTTTTTTGTTGGAGCGACGACCTCCGCGCCGTCGTGGGCAGCGTTTCAAACCATCTCGGGCGTCGCACCTCGCTCCACACGTGCAAGCTTCTGCGCCCGCGTCAACTGCTTGAAATGCCACTCGGCGCTGGCCGCCTCCGAATGGCTCTCGTAGCTCCACGTCGCCACCAGCTCGACCGGCCGGCGCGCGCGGGTGTATTTGGCGCCCCTGGAGGTGTGATTGTGCTCGTGGAGGCGTCGCACCACGTCGGTCGTGATGCCGGTATAAAGCGTCTCGTCGGCGCATTCGACCACGTACAGATACCACTCGGATGCCACGTCGCCACTCCCTGGCTTCGTTCAAGACTTGTCGACGCGTCGAGAGTCTCAGGAAGAGGAGGGGCGCGCAAGTTCGTCACGCCTTCTGGAGGTAAGCGCTCGGCTAAGGCCTCGCGCTAACCACCAGCTACATAGGCGTCGCAAACCACGCGACGCGCGGCGCCTCAACAACGGCGCCTCGCACAACACGCCTCTCAAGCGTAGCCGCAGGCGAAGCGCGCCACGCGCCGTTTGCGTGGCCTCTGTAGGTGGTGGTTGGCGCGTAGCGCCTACCTCCACGTTGACGCCCGACAACCAAACGCCCCCAACAAAATTCACGGATGGTGGTTGGCGCCTCGCGCCTACCTCCACGTTGACGCCCGACAACCAAACGCCCCCAACAAAATTCACGGATGGTGGTTGGCGCCTCGCGCCTACCTCCACGTTGACGCTCGACAACCAAACGCCCCCAACCTCGCGTACTCCTCCGACAACGCAAACCGACAAAGCTCGACCACCCGCGACAACAACTCCTCGCACACCTCGCCGTCCTCAAGGCCCGCCAGCCCGCGGCGGCGAAGCCGCTCGAGGGCGCCGGCGGCGTCCGGGCGCAGCCGGAAGACGGCGGTGATGGCGTCGTCGACGTCGCCGCAGGCGCATAGCCCGGCGCGGTCGGCGGTGTATTGGGCGAGGCGGGCGAATTCGGCCAGGCCGCGGCGCTCGAAGACGGCGTCGGTGCCGGCCTCGTGGCGGTGGCCTCGGTGGGCGCGCTTCTTCGCCCAGCGCGCCAGCGCGGTGGGCTGGGCGCGGGCGGCGTCGACCGACAGCGCCAGCCACTCGCCGCTTTGGTCGACGCTCGCGCGCACGTCGCGAGCGCCGACCACCGGCCGGGCGAGCCCGAACGCCCGCGTGCTCGCCGCGCCGAGCAGCCCGCGGGCGCCCAGCCACTCGCCCGCCACCAGCGCGAGCTGGACGCCACGCCGTTTCAGCGAGCTCACGTAATGTTCGTGGGTCAGAAGCAGGTGGCCCGCCCGAATATGCTCGATGGCCATCCCCAGCGCGAACGCCAGTTGCCCGCCGGTCAACCGGCGCGCGCTGTCGTCGCGCACGTGGTCCTCGGCCAGCAGCACGAACGGCCGGCCGGCGTGGCCCAGCGCGCTCACTCCGGCGGGCTGGCCGCTCAGATGCACCGGCGGCGCCGGGATGCCCAGCATCGCGGCGACCTCGTCGACCAGCGCGCATAGCTCGGCGAGGGTCTTGCGGTCGGCGCGCGGGCAGTGCACCCGCAGGGTCTCGGCGTCTTCGCGCCCGCACGCCCAGCGCGCCAACAGCCGGTGCACGGCCGCCTTTCGGCTGCGCTCGCCGGGGTGGACCAGCAGCTCGTCGTGGGCCACGTCGTCGAATCGAGCGCCGCGCGTGCCCGATACCACCGCCGCGGCCAGTGGCGCGGCCAGGGCGTCGCGCGCCGCCGGGTCGACCCAGGCGAGCACCTGCCGGGCGAGCGCGACCTGCCGGCGGCGCGCCGGCGACAGGCGGGGGGCGACCTCGAAGAGGCGCGCGTAGCCCTCCGGGCGGTGCATCTGCCAGCGAATCGCCCCCAGGAAGTGCGCGGCCGCCTCTTCGAACGCGCCGACGCGCGCCGACGCGTCGCCGGCGTCGAGATGCGCGTCGAAGACCACCGCCGCCTCGACCGAGTCGGGCTCGTCCCATCGCTCGGCCCCGGCCAGATGGTGCAACTCGGCAGCTCGACACAGTCGCTCACGCCCCGACATCGGCACCAACTCGCCGAGCGCGCGCAGCCGCTTCGCTCCGACCACCGGCCCACGAAATAACCGGCGCGCGCCGGCCCAGAAGGTGTCGCGCGCCATCGACTCGTCACAGCGCCACCCTGCCTCGCCGGAGAGCTCCTCGACGTGCGCCGCGCCCTCGTCGGCGTGCCACACGAGATACGCCCGCGACACCGTGACCACCAGCCATCCGGCGCCAAGGCCCCCGTAGCCGTCGACCGGGCCGGTGCGAAGCGCGCCCAGCACGAACTCGTCGGCGCCCCCCGCGTCCACCAAGAATGCCTCGACCTGCGGCGACAGCTCGTCGAACCACAGGCTTCCGAGACCTAGCAGCCTTCTTTTTTGAAGCATCTCATTTCCGGTCGATACGTCGTGACCATCGGGCGACATCGCCCACCATCCATGATCGCCACACGAGCACACATTACGCAAGCCCTTGAATGTAAAGGCTTTGTGACAATCTCACCGGCCTCTTGTGTGTCGTCGCACATTGTGGGACTTTGTAAGTAAACACTAACTTAGCGTTGCTTGCTCCCCAAAGAACGAAGCCGAGTCCCCGATGAAAAAGCGATTATTGGCGCTTCTAGCGATTTTCTACTGCGTCGGTTCCTCGACCCTCGCCCACGCGGCCGTGCCCCCCGATCTGGGGTTTGGCCAGCGGCGTCTCGAGACGCTGCAGAATATTGCGGCGAAGTACCAGTCCAAGAGCAGCTACTCGAATTGCGTCGAACTGGGTTTTTCGACGCTGGAGTTGGCGGCAAAGATCAAGCTCGACGCCATGGGCAAACCCAACGGGATCTCGGCGGCCGACGCCGCCTCGGACATCGCCACATTGGCCGACGAAGCCTACCGCTTTACGGGCACGTCCTCGTCGCCGTGCACCTGGGAGAACCGGGGCTGGCCGGGCGCGATGCTCTCAGCCCTGGGGCTGGGCTATATCCTGCACGAGTGGAAAGGCGACCTGCCCCAGAGCACGCGCGACAAGATCGTGCACGCATTGGGCGGCCACTGGATGACCAACATCCCGGATTACCTCTCCAACCTGAACATCAACCTCGTCGCCGGCCTGTTGCTGGGCGGGGAAGCCATCGGCAAGAACTCGGCGATCTGGCAGCGCGGAAAGCAGGCGCTCGACGCGATCTATGCGCGAACAATCTTACAGGGGGGCATCGAGATGAACGCGCCGCTGTACTCGACGTACCACTACGCCGGATTGATGACGATGCTGGCGCTGAACGACGATGCCGAGCGCCAGAAAGCACGCATTCTGCTGGACTACGAGCTCATCGTTCAGGCCCATCTATACCTGCCCGGCGGTGGTCTGGGTGCGCCCCAGGCCCGGGACCGTCACTACGGCGGGGCCCTCGACGGCACACCCACGGGCATGCACCGGGTCATCGGCTACCTGACCGGCGACACGCCCTACGACCCCCACGAGACGACCCCGCATCTCATCGGCGCGGTCACCGGCTACCAGATCCCGGCGGTGCTGCGCTCGATCTTTTTGGACAAGGGCGACGGCTACGACTTCTGGGCGTATACCGATGGGCCGGCCGGGCGCCAGCGGTTTACCGACAACTACGATTTTGGCACCGGCTTCGACCGCATCGCCCCCTGGCAGGCGGTCGTGTTGCCCGGCGGCCAGGCCATGATGGGCGTCAACTACGGCTTTCGAAACCAGGCCATCCACGTGAGCATGGGCATCTACGCCCACGCTCCCGACGGCAGTTTCCCGATTTTGTACCAATACCAACCGTATATCGACGGCGATACGCGCGACGACGCCAGCGGCGGGCTTCCATCGGGCTCGGGCGACACCCAGCCCAATGATTTCGTGCGCGAGTTGTACGATTACCAACGCATGGTCTACGGGCGCACGATGATCTCCATCTGGGATCCTACGCTGCAGAACAAGCAGGCGGGCGTGGTGCGCCAAGAGCAGAACACGCGCGTGCACTTCCCCGACTACGCCGCCTACGGCGGCCAGGTGCGCGTCGACGACGCCAGCGGCTGGCTCGTCGGCAAGGTCGGCGATGCCTATATCGCCTACCACCCGCTGGGCTCCGTCGGCGTCGGTCCGCAACACCGCGACCGTCTGCCGGAGGCGGGAAGCTTCGACACCTACCAGGACTCCTCATTTTATTTCTACCGCCTCGACGGGCGCTCGGGCGGCATCTACGAGATGGCCACGACCGATCAATTCGCCACCATCGCCGACTACCTAGCCGACCTGAAGACGCGCCACCTATCCTTCTCCAAGACCGACCCCATGACGGCGAGCTTCGACGCCCTCGATCCCGAGACCGGCCAAAAGGTGCGCATCAAATTGGTGTATCACGATTCACCGGACGAGCGTCGCTTCGTCGACGGCCAGGAGCTCACTCCCGAGCAGGCGCTGGACCACGGTTTTTTGAACTCGCCGTTCGTCAGCGTCGACCCCCAGACCAAAGTCATGCGCCTGCAGCGCGGCTGCTACGACCGGATGGTCTACGACCTGAAGAATGCCACGGTCTCCACCGAGGCGCCCGATTATCCCGACTGCATGGGCCTGTCGCGTGTGGGGCCGATCTTCTCGCCCATCGACTATTACGGCGACCGTCGAAACTTTCAGATGAGGACCGATTCGAAGTGGAGCGTGATCAACTCCGGCGGGGACAAGCGCCTGTTCCTCGAGCCCGAGGACCTGGTCGAAGACGGCGACCGCCTCGGCGAATGGGCGGTGGTCAAAGGGCGCACTTTCGGCGACTTCACGCTCTCGGTCGACGCCAAATCCTTCGAAGATCTGTCGCGCAATGCGCTCGCCGACTACGCGGTCATCTTCGGCTGGCAGGATCCGGACAACTACTACTACATGCTCGCCAACGCGCACGCCGACGAGTCCCAGCTCTTCGTCGTCCAGGACGGCCAGCACTATCAGATTGGCCAGTCCTCCAAGGTGCTCATCCCCGACACCAAGTGGCACCACATGCAGGTGGCGCGACGGGGCACGACCATCACCGTGACGTTCGACGGCCAGCAGGTGCTCGAGCTCGACAACCCCGCGTTCGGCGAGGGGAGCGTGGGCGTGGGTTCGTATAATGATTCGGCGCTCTTCGACAATTTCGACGTGCGCGCTCCTGACAGCGGCGGCGACGCCAACCAGGCCAGCGACGCGGGCGGGGCGGACGGTGGCGGCCTCGACGCGGGCGTCGCCGATGCCAGCGCCCCCGATGCCAGCACCTCCGATGCCGGCTGGCGCGACGCCGATGCCCCGGCGTCCTTGGGACGCGACGTCCAAGCCGACGGCACCTGCGGGTGCAACCTGGCCGGCGGCCGGCGCGTCCCCGCGCTGCTCCTCGTCGTCGCCGCGTTCGGCCTGCTCATTCCAATGCGGCGAATTGGTTAAATCCCTGGAACGGATCAATTTTGTGGACATTTGATAGTGTGTTAATATGATCGAAATAGCACGAACCAAGCGTGATTTTCTCCTCTTTTCGATTAATCAGGGGCATTAGCAGTCCGTTCCCGATGATCGACGCGCGCTATCAAATATTGGCGGAAGCCGCCTTCGAAGGCGTGGCGGTGATCGATGGCTTAGAGATCATCGACGCCAACGAGCAGCTCGCCGAGATGCTCGGCTACGCGTCGCGCGATGAGCTCATCGGGTTGACCATCGGCGCGCTTTTGCCCCACGACGACGTCGCCACGGTGCGCGACCAGATCCAGGAGTCGGTCGCCACCGACCTGACCACCCTCGAGCAGCAGCGCTGCATTCGCCGCGACGGCGCCGAGATCATCGCCGAGCTGCGCGGCAAGCGTTTGCACGAGACCAAGGGCGACGTCAGCATCCTGGTGTTCCGCGACGTCACCGCCTGGAAGAAGGCCGAGGTCGATCTGGAGCGCGCCTACGCCGACCTCGAGCAGTTCACCCACATCGCCTCGCACGACCTGCGCGCCCCGCTTCGCGGACTGGACAACCTGTCCCAATGGATCCTCGAAGATCTGGGCGACGACGTGCCCGAGGCATCGAGGCGTTGGACATGCTGCGTGGAGACAACGGCCACGCGGCGGTGCCCCGCCCGCACGTCATCTTTTTGGACCTGAATATGCCTCGCATGAGTGGGCTGGAGTTTTTGACCGAGGTGCGCGAAGACCCTGAGCTGCACGACTCGGTGATCTTCGTGCTGACGACCTCCTCGCAACAAGCCGACCGCAACAGCGCCTATGCCCACGCCATCGCCGGTTATATCGAGAAGTCCAAAGCCGGCAGCAGTTATCAAGAGTTGCTCGCCCTGTTGAAGCCGTATTGGCGCCTGGTCGAGCTTCCGAGCTGATCGAGCCACCTGCTTCCCGGCGGGGGAATGAAGTGTAGCAAGATTGTGGAGTACGCATGTGTGCCAAACGCGTGTTATTGGTCGAAGACGACCGCATCGACCAGATGAAGATCCACCGGCTCCTGCAGGGATCCGCAGACGAATTCGAGGTCTCTGACGCGATGACGTTGCGGGCGGCCTTCGACGCGGTTAGCGCCCATCAATTCGATATCGGCATCTTCGACCTGCATCTCCCCGACGGCGATTGTCTGGAGCTGCTCGACGAGCTGTCCACCTCGAGCGGGTCGTTCATGCCGGTGGTCGTGCTCACCGGCTTGGAAGACGAAGCCACCGCCCAGCGCGCGCTGGCTCATGGGGCGCAGGGCTATCTGCTCAAGGAGACGATCTCCGCGCCGCTGCTGGTGCGCTCGATGCGCTACGCGGTGGAGCGCTTCCGCGCGCAGGCGCTGCGCCGCCAGGTGATGCACGCCGACCGGCTCAAGGCGCTCGCGCAACCAGCTACGCCACCAGGCCGACGTCGAGGTCGACCTCGCCGAGGTGCCCGCGGTGGTCGGCCACGGCGGCGAGCTCACCCAGGTGGTCACCAACCTGCTGGTCAACGCGGTCCACGCCGTCAACCAGACCGACAAGCCCGAGCACCACATCGTCGTGCGCACCGGCCACGACGAGCGCGAGGTGTTCATCGAGGTCGAGGACAACGGCCACGGCATCCCCGACACGGTCGTCGAGCGAATCTTCGAGCCGTTCTTCACCACCAAGGAGCCGGGCGACGGCACCGGACTGGGGCTAGAGGTGTGCAATCAGAATCGTCGAGGCCCACCGCGGCGCGCTCGAGGTCGTGCGCACCAGC
This sequence comes from uncultured delta proteobacterium, assembly GCA_963697525.1. Classification (GTDB taxonomy): domain Bacteria; phylum Myxococcota_A; class Bradymonadia; order Bradymonadales; family Bradymonadaceae; genus Bradymonas. Next base: position 1,822,584 of record OY969087.1, on the reverse strand, counting down.
AGCAGCGGCACGCTGATGCGGGTTCGCCTGCCCCTCGACAATGCTCTGGGCCAGGGAGCGCCGGGCGCCGAGCCCCACGACGAGATCACCGAGGTTGAACACTGCGAGGCGCGCGTGCTCGTCATCGACGACGATGATCTGGTGCGCCGCTCCATTCGGCGCATGCTCGAGCGCGACTACGACGTGGCCTGCGCCACCAGCGCCCGCGAGGCCCTCGACATGCTCGCCCACGACGCCGACTTCGACGTCCTCTTATGTGACCTGATGCTGCCCAATATGGACGGCCGGGAGCTGCACTCTGCCCTCACCCGCGCCTACCCGGAGTTGGCCGGTCGGGTGATCTTTTTAACCGGCGGGGCGTTCACCGCCCAGACACGCGCGTTCGTGGAATCCACCGCCAACCCGGTCCTGCCCAAGCCCGTGGACCAAACACGCCTCCAGGCCACCATCGCCGGCCTGCTCGACCCCCACGGCTGATCGAGCGGCGCGCGGCTGCTTCGCGTCGCCGAGCGCATCCTGTCACGGACAATTCCAGAACTGACGCCCGGCTCAGATCATCTCCAGGCGCCCCTTCATCGGCACGGGCTTGGTGATGGTGTAGAAGTTGGGAGAATGGTCACAGGCGGCCTCCAGAATCTCATCGAACTGCTCGCGGGTGCCGTCGCCGCGCACACGCGCCACGAAGCGCAGCTCGGTGTAGCCGCGGGGCACCGACTCCTCGATGCCCAAAAACCCGCGCAGGTCGATGTCTCCCTCGAGCTCGATCTCGAGGGTGTCCAGATGAATCCCGCGCACGGCAGCGTTGACCACGAAGGTGTTCATGATGCAGGCGTTGATCGCCGCAAACAACACCTGCTGGGGGTTGGGATATTTGCCCGTTCCCAGCAATTCGACGGGCTCGTCGATCATGATGTCGAAGTCCTGGGGTAACTCCTCCCCACCGACCACCCACGACCCTACCCGCGTGCGGCTGACGTCGCCTCCCTCCCACGACGTCGTCGCCTTCCAGATCGTCTGGGCTTTGGTGGGATCGGCCTTCAACAGGTCGAGGACTTCGAAGAGGGCGTCCACATCTACCCCGTTGATCGGCGCGTGGCCGGGCGTCTGCGGGGGACGAGGTGCTGAAGTGCTCATCGGCTTCTCCTGGTGCAAGAATGTGCCTATGATCGGTCAGCCGCCCCCCAACGAGCGGGCGGCTCGTCCTCTGTTGACCGGTCAATCTAAGACCGGCGGGGCGGTGGGCACGTCTCTTGCTGTAAAAGACGGGGTAGAACCAGGTCATCGCAGCTGTCCACCGCGTCCTACCAGCGTGGTCAACGCCCTCTGGAGGGCCTGGTGAGGGCATTTTTGGGCCGCCGCACCGGTTGTACCGGTTGTCGTAGAGCGACGTCGGCCGTCCACTTTGTTTCATTTCATTTCAAAACGGTGAAACAAATCGAAACGAAAAACTACGGATTCGTCATCAACAACCGCTCGTGCATCGGCTGTCATGCCTGTTCGACAGCCTGCAAGAGCGAGAACGAGGTGCCCCTGGGGGTCTACCGCACCTGGGTGAAGTACACCGAGGTCGGCGAGTATCCCGACAGCCGGCGCCAGTTCCAGGTGACCCGGTGCAACCACTGCGCCAACCCGCCGTGCGTGCGCATCTGCCCGGTCACCGCCATGTACCAGCGCGATGACGGCATCGTCGAATTCGACCCCGATGTGTGCATCGGCTGCAAGGCCTGCCTGCAGGCCTGCCCCTACGACGCCATCCACATCGATCCCAACAGTGGCACGGCCGCCAAATGCCACTACTGCGCCCACCGCACCGACATCGGCCTGGAGCCGGCGTGCGTGGTCGTCTGCCCCACCCACTCGATCATCGCCGGGGACTTGAACGACCCCGACTCCGAGATCAGCAAGGTGCTGGCCAAAGAGCGCGTCACCGTGCGCAAGCCCGAGCAGGGGACCTCGCCGAAGGTGTTCTACATCGACGGCGACGACGTCACCATGCATCCCACGGCGACCGAACGCTCCCCCGAGACCTACATGTGGGCCGACGTGGTGGAGAGGCAGGGGTCCGGGGGTTCGGGGGTCCAGGGGTCCGCGGCGGCGGTTCAGGGGTCCGGGGGTCCAGGTGTCCCGGCGCCCAAGCGCACGGCGAGCTCCGGCACGCCACTGCGCCAGCCCCAACCGCAGGGACTGCCCGACGCCGGGCCCATCCAATTCGCCCAGGGCCGCCGCGCCGAGCATATGGTCCAGGTGGCCTACAACGCCCAGCACAAGATCCCGTGGCACTGGCCGGTGCCCGCCTACCTGGTGACCAAGGGCATCTCGGCGGGCGTCTTTTTGCTCATGGCGCTGGCCGTACTGGCCAATCTGACCACGTTGACTCTGCCGGTGGCCTCCATCGCGGCGGCCATCTCGGTGGTCTTCGCCGCGCTGACCACCGTGCTGTTGGTCATGGACCTGGAGCGCCCCGAGCGTTTCCTAAGCATCGTGTTTCGCCCGCAGTGGAAGAGCTGGCTGGCCCGCGGGGCGTTCTTGCTCATCGGCTTTTCGGGCATCGCCACCCTGTGGTGGCTCTTCGAGACGCTGGCCTGGATCGGCTGGATGGACCCGTCGGTCGCCGAGGGCGCGCGCCCCTGGTTTTTGGCGGTGGGAAGCCCGTTTGCCGCCGGCACGGCCATCTACACGGCGTTTCTGTTCGGCCAGGCCGAGGGCCGCGACCTGTGGCAGTCCAGCCTGCTGCCGGTCCACCTGCTCACCCAGGCGGCGATGGTCGGCGGCGCGACCGTCAGCATCATGGGCCTGTTCATGGCGTTTCCGCCCGGGCTGATGACCCTGGCGGTGATCTTTTTCGGCGTGTCCATCCTGGTGGACCTCTTCGTCACGCTCTTCGGCGAGTTCGGCATGCCCCACGCCAGCGAGGTCGCCGCCCAGGCGGCCCACCAGATCAGCCACGGCCGCTACAAGGGCCGGTTTTGGACCGGCGCCATCGTCGTCGGCCACCTGCTGCCCTTCGGGCTGCTCTTTGTCAGCGCGCCCCTAGCGTATGCGTTTGCCGGGGCGTGCGCGATCGTCGGGCTGTATTTGTTCGAGTATGCGTTTGTGATGGCACCTCAGGAGGTGCCCAATAGCTAAGTCGCCGTTCGGCGGAGCCGGGGCTTGCCCCGAGCGGAGCCCTCGCCAGTGCAGCCCCAAGGCTTGCCTTGGGGTCGGGCGTGCGATTCCTGAACGCGGGTCACACGCCACCATCGCGAATCGGCAACACGTTCGGTCACACAACCAAATGCATTGCCGATTCGCGACGGCGGACGACCGAACGCATTTGCTTATTGCACCGCAAGACCCCGCGGCAAGCCCGCGGGGCTGCACGGGCGCCGCAGACAACGCGGCGAACTCCGCGGGCAGCAAGCAGCCGCTCCGTGTGGGCGTTTTGAACCGACAACGGTCATCGAGGCCAATATGAACCTCAAAGACATCTTCCACACCATGCTCTCCATGGGCCCGCTCACCTCCGAAACGGCCCCAACCGGCCCCACCAACGCCGCCGGCGAGGCCATGCCTACCTTCGCCGAGGCCGACCCGGCCGACGTCGAGATGCTCGAGGTCGAGCATTTCGACGGGCGCCTGAGTCAGTATCCGCCGCCGGAGCGTTGGGACGATTGGGTGGAGTGGGACTCGAAGTCCTGGCCCAAAAAGGTCGCTCGCAACTACACCCTTGTGCCCACGGTATGCTTCAACTGCGAGAGCGGCTGCGGCTTATTGGCCTACGTGGACAAGAAGACCTACGAGATCAAGAAGCTCGAGGGCAACCCCGTCCACCCGGGAAGCCGCGGGCGGAACTGCGCCAAAGGACCGGCGACCCACAACCAGATCTACGACCCGGAGCGCATCCTTCACCCGCTCAAGCGGGTGGGACGGCGCGGCGAGGGCAAGTGGAAGCGGGTGAGCTGGGAGGAGGCCCTCGACGACATCGCCGAGCGCATGCGCGAGAGCCGAAAGAAGCGCCGCGACGGCATCACCTACCACGTCGGGCGCCCCGGCGAGGACGGCTTCGCCAACCGCTGCGTGGCCGCCTGGGGTGTCGACGGGCATAACAGCCACACCAATATCTGCTCGTCGGGGGCGCGCTTCGGCTACTGGTTTTGGGGCGGCTTCGACCGGCCCAGCCCGGACCACGCCAACGCCCGGGTCATCCTGCTCATCTCCAGCCACCTGGAGACCGGCCACTACTTCAACCCCCACGCCCAGCGCATCATGGAGGGCATGGAAAAGGGCGCCAAGGTCATCAACTTCGACCCGCGCATGAGCAACACCGCCTCCAAGAGCGACGTGTGGCTGCCGACCTGGCCCGGAAGCGAGTCGGCAGTGCTTCTGGCCATGGCCAACTACCTCATCCAGAACGACCTGTACGACACGAAGTTCGTGCGCGACTGGGTCAACTGGCAGGAGACCCTGGCCGAGGTCGGCGAGCATATCGACAGCCCCGCGGCCAAGAAGGTGCTCGACGACGCGCGGGCCAATGGCGAGCTCGACGAGCCCGACTTCGAGGTCTTCGACCGCTTCTTGAAGGCGCTGTACGCCGAGTTCACCTTCGAGCGCGCCGCCGAAGAGGCCCAGGTGCCCAAAGAGCGCATCGTCGAGGCCGCCAAGCTCGTGGCCGACTGCGACGGCAAGCTGGCCACCCACACCTGGCGAAGCGCGTCCATCGGCAACCTGGGCGGCTGGCAAGTCGCCCGCTGCCTGTTCTTCTTGAACGTGCTCACCGGCAGCGTGGGCACCCGCGGGGGCACCTCGTTCAACAGTTGGAACAAGTTCAAGCCCAAGCCGATGTCCACGCCCGATCCGCACTCGGCGTGGGACGAGCTGCAGCTTCCCGACGAGTACCCGCTGGCGTTCTACGAGATGAGCTTCTTGCTGCCCCACTTCCTCAACGAGGGCCGCGGCGACATCGACGTGTATTTTTCCCGGGTGTACAACCCCATGTGGATCAACCCCGACGGGTTCGTGTGGTTGGAGGCGCTCAAGGACCCCGACAAGATCAAATTCCACGTCGCGCTCACCCCCACGTGGAACGAGACCGCCTGGTTCGCCGACTACGTGCTCCCGATGGGCCACAGCGCCGAGCGCCACGACCTGATGAGCCAGGAGACCCACGCCGGCCAGTGGATCGCGTTTCGCCAGCCGGTGCGCCGGGTCGCCATGGAGCGCGCCGGCAAGACCATCGAGCGCACCTACGAGGCCAACCCCGGCGAGGTCTGGGAGGAGAGCGAGTTCTGGATCGACCTGTCCGTGCGCATGGATCCCGACGGGGAGCTCGGCGTGCGCAAATGGTTCGAGAGCCCGTACCGCGACGGCGAAATCGTCACCGTCGAGGAGTACTTCCGCTATATCTTCGAGAATAGCGTGCCCGGGCTTCCCGAGGCCGCTAAAGCCCAGGGCCTGACGCCGCTGGAGTATATGCGCAAATACGGCGCCTTCGAGGTCGTCAGCGACTACTACACCCCCTACCGAAAAGAGCTCGACGCCAGCCAGGCCGCCGGTACCGACCCGTTCGGCCGGCTGGTCGACGACGACGGCAAGCCCGTGGGCCTGATGGTCGACGACAAGCCGCGGGTGGGCTTCGGCACGCCCACCCGCAAGCTGCAATTCTTCGCCCCCACCATCGCCCAGTGGGGCTGGCCGGAGCAGGAGTACGTCATCCCGTGGACGCTTCGCAGCCACGTCCACCCCGACGAGATCGACGTCGACGACGGCGAGATGTTGCTGCTGCCCAACTTCCGGCTGCCCACGCTCATCCACACCCGCAGCGCCAACGCCAAGTGGCTCTACGAGATCTCGCACAAAAACCCCATCTGGATGAACCCGCACGACGCGAAGCGCCTGGGGGTGAGCACGGGCGATCTGGTGCGCGTGACCACCGAGATCGGCTATATGGTCGACAAGGTATGGATCACCGAGGGCATCAAGCCGGGCATCATCGCCATGAGCCACCACCTGGGGCGCTGGCGCCTGGAGGAGAACCTGGGCGGCAACCCCGGCACCTCTTCGGTGGCCCGCCTGGAGGAAAATGGCGAGGGCGGCCACAAGCTCAACATCCTGCACGGCGCGCGCGCCTATGAGAGCGTCGACCCGGACACCAGCCGCATCTGGTGGCAGGACGTGGGCGTGCACCAAAACCTGACCCACCCGGTCCACCCCGACCCGTTGAGCGGGGCGCATTGCTGGCTGCAGAAATGCTTCGACGTGCGCAAGGCCGAGCCCAACGACCGACACGGCGACGTGTGGGTGGACACCAGCAAGTCGATGGAGGTCTACCGCAAGTGGCTGGCGATGACGCGGCCCGCCAGCAAGTACAGCCCCGACGGCACCCGCCGGCCCTACTGGCTCAAGCGCCCGCTCAAGCCCACCAAGGAGGCCTACAAGCTTCCCGGCACGGGCGGCGCGCCCGAGCCGCCCGAAAAAGAGCCCGAGACGCCCTCGCCCGTCGCCGAGGAGTCCTGATATGGAGGCTTCCGACGAGGCCCTGGCCAGAAGTCGCGTCTACCACCTGCTCGGCAAGCTCTTCTTGTACGGGGTGACCGGCGAAACGCTGGACTACGTGCGCGCCGTCGCGCCCCTGGCCGGGGCGCTCACCCGCTGGACCCCCGAACCCCTGGACTCCCGGACCCCTGCCACTCCAGATCTCGACGAGGCCGCCGCCGACTACCAGCACGTCTTCGGCTTCAACGTCTTCGCCTTCCAGAGCGCCTTTTTGGACCCCACCGCCCAGCCGGGAAGCGTACAAACCGAGCGCGTCAGCGACGCCTACCTCGACGCCGGCTTTCCGCTGGTCAAAACCGGCGAGAGCGCCGACCACGTCGGCGTCGAGCTCAACTTCCTGGGCTTCCTGTCGCGCATGGAAGCCGAACATACCGGCCGCGACGTCGAGCGCGCGCGCCAGATCGCCCGCACATTTCTCGACGAGCACCTGCTCGGCTGGCTCACCCCATTAACCGTGGCCATCGAGCGCCAGAGCCACCCCTTTTTCGACGCGCTCGCCGCGCTCACACGCGAGGTCGTCTGCGACCACCGCCGCGCCCTGGGCGACCCGGTGGACACCTCGTTTGCGCTCGCCGACGCCCCCGACATCCTCGACAACCCCAAGACCGGGCTTCGCGACATCGCCCGCTACCTGCTCACCCCGGTGCACAGCGGGCTGTATTTGAGCCGCGACGACATCCGCGCGCTCTCCCACGCCGGCGAGCTCCCCGCCGGCTTCGGCGCCCGTCGCACCATGCTCAACAACCTCTTGCGCTCGGCCGCCGACTACGACGGCATGGCCGACGTCGTCGCCGGCCTGCGCGCGCTCATCGACCAGATGCGCCAGGCACACCGCGCCTTCGCAGACACCTGCCCCGCCCCCGCCGACCATATCAGCCAGGCCTGGCTCGCCCGCCTCGACAAGACCGAAGCGATGATGGCGAGGATCGGCGAGGCGGCTTAGACCCCCACGACAACGGGGCGGGTGGCAGGGCGCTCCGCGCCATCCAGCGCGTGAACGATCTTTGCCACCTGTTCTAGCGGTTGCTCGAACTCGAAAGCGTACTCGCCGGTTCCGGGCTCTACATAAGTGAGCGTTCCGCCGGAGATATGAGCTGTTTTGGAGCTGAATAGCTCGAGCAACATGTCCTCGATGCCCGGTCGGCTCAGATAACGACGCGCCTCGGCGGCGTTCGACGCTCCTACGTAACAAACCTCTTGAAGGTACGGCAGGCCGACGTCGAGCGCCTTCGCGCTGCTCACAGCAACCCGCGCGCCGCGGTTCGAGCTGCCATTGCGAATCTCGTGCGAGATGATCGCCAAGCCTGGCGGCGTCTGCGGCCCGAGGTCGGCCTTAATGACGAACGAATTGCCGGTCGGCTCCGAGATGACAACCGACACGTTGTCGTATTCACCGACGAGCAGGCTCGGCTGGAGGTAATGCCGCTCGTAACTCAACCCCAATTCGGGCGCGATCTTGGCCCACTTAGAGGCGCGCATCCAATCCTTGATCCGGTATACGACCCAGATCAGCCCAAAAATTGCGGCATAGATCACAAACTCAATGTCAGAAGAGTGATGGACGTGGGCGAGCATGTGGTGTCCTCCGCTTTGGCACATAGGGAAAGTTGTACGGGAGTCGACGACTGCACACGACCACGCCGCTCCTATAATGGTTTTCGGCGGAACCGCCCCAATCGTTGCGTACTTTTTTCGATTTCTCCCAAAAGTCGCGCCGGGAAGCACACTGGAGGGCGATCGACGAAGGGCCGTTTCTGTTTGCTCGTGGCCCTGCAATCGCCTAACAAGGAGCGCGCTTCGAGGTCGATGGCCTTGCAGGAGCGTCACGTGGCCGTGATCGTGGTCGTAGTCGTAGTCGTGATCGGCCGCCGCTTTGAGTTCGATGGCCTTGCAGGATCGTCACGCCCTCTATTGAAGAAATTACTATTAAAGGGCGGACGATTCGCGGCGTTTGCGCGAGACGGTGGTTGGGTCGAAACGTCACGTGGCTAATCTGCGAAACGTACGCCTCGCGCAAACGTGGCGCGCCGTCCGCCCTTCAATATTAGTTGACCTAAATAGCGGGCGTGACGTTCCCGCAAGGCGACCACTTCGAAGCCAGCAAGCAGCCGTCGGGGGGAGCGGCGTGCTATGGTCGACCGCGCCCCTCACAACCCATAGCGATCGATCTTGTTGAGCAATCCCTGCCTCGACAACCCCAGCTCGTCGGCCGTCTGGGTGCGGTTGCCCTGGTTGCGGGCGAGCGCGGCCTCGATTTCGCGGCGCTCGAGCGCCTCGACCTTTTCGTGGAGGGTGGCGCCGGTGGTGGCCGTTGGAGGCGCGGAGGGCCGGCGGGCGGCGAAGGAGAAGTCGTCGGCGTCGAGCTCGTGGCGCTCGCCGACGAGCACGGTGGCGCGTTGCATCTCGTGGCGTAGCTCGCGCAGGTTGCCCGGCCAGCGGTGCTCGATCAGGGCGTCGCGCGCGGCGTCGGTGAGCGCCTTGGCGCGGCCGCCAGCCGACAGCGCCGCGGCCTGGTTGAGAAAGTGGGCGGCCAGAAGCGGGATGTCGCCGGGGCGCTCGCGCAGCGGGGGCAGCTCGATCTGGGCGCCCTTGATGCGCCAGTAGAAATCCTCGCGGAACTCGCCGGTCTGTTGCAGGTCGTCGAGGTCGCGGTTGGTCGCCGAGACGATGCGCACGTCGACCGTCTGCGGGCGGTCGGCGCCGACGGGGTGGATCTCGCCGGACTCCAGCGTGCGCAGCAACTTGACCTGCAGGGGTGCGGGCGTGTCGCCGATCTCGTCGAGGAAGAGCGTGCCGCCGTCGGCCTCGGCGAATAGACCGGCGCGGTCGCGGTTGGCGCCGGTGAACGCGCCTTTGACGTGGCCAAAGAGCGTGGACTCGAGCAGCGTCTCGGGCAACGCGCCGCAATTGATCGCCACAAATGGCCGCGCGGCGCGCGGGCTGTGCTCGTGGATGGTGCGCGCCATCAGCTCCTTGCCGGTGCCGTTCTCGCCGGTGACCAGCACCGGCAGGTCGCTTCGGGCGACGCGCTCGGCCATCTGCACGGCGCGCTCGAAGGCCGGGCTCTGGCCGATCATCGCCCCGGCGGGGCTCGAGGCCGCCAGCGAGTCCTGCAGGCTCGCGACCTGGCGCTGCAGCCGCGTGCGGGCAACGGCGCGCTCGACGACGATGATCAAGACGTCCGGGTCGACCGGCTTGGTCAGAAAGTCGAACGCGCCCTCTTTGACCGCGCGCACGGCAAATTGGGTATCGCCGGCGCCCGAGACCACCACGACCTTGGCCTGGGGGTCCTCGGAGAGCATCTCGGCGAGCTGGTCGAGCCCCTTCTGGACACTGCCGTCGGGCGGCAGCATCAGGTCGAGCACGACGACGTCGAAGCCGCCGGCGGCGAACGCTTCGCGCGCGGACGGGCGGTCGTCGGCGACCTCGACGGTGTAGCCCTCGCCTTCGAGGAGCTTGGCGTAGACGCGGCGAAATGCGCGGTCGTCATCGACGAGCAGGATGCGTGAAGAGTAAGACATTGGGCTACCCTTTTGCGATCAATCAACCGGCCGTGGCGGCCGCGAGTACATGCTGGTGGCGCGGCACGACGACGTCGAAGCGCGCCCCGCCCAGAGCGTCCGAGCGCCCCGCGCTCAACGAGCCGCCGTGGCGCTCGACGATGCGCCGGGCGATGGCGAGTCCCAGGCCCGTGCCAGTGCGCTTGCCGTCGCGCTTTCGCCCGGTGACGAACGGCTCGAATAGCGTGCCGTGCAGCTCGGCGGGGATGCCCGGGCCGTTGTCCTCGATGACCAGGCCCACCTGACCGTCGCGCTCGCCGGTGCCGGTCACGCGCACCCGCGGGCGGTCGGTGGATTCGAGGGCGAGCAGCGCGTTCTCGAAGAGAATGACGAAGACCTGGCTCAACTGAGACTGGTCGGCCTCGACCACGGTCTTAACCCCGTCCAGCTCGATGTCGAACTCCACGCCCACGGCGATATCTTCGAGCGCCTGGCGCGCCGACGAGGCGGCGAGTTCGACCAGATCGGCCAGGTCGACCATGCGGAGCTCCAGCTCGCGCGGCCGCCCGTAGGCCAGCAATTCATCGAGGAACTCGCTCGCCCGCTCGATCTGCTGGCGCATCTCGTCGACGGTCTCCTGGTCGACGTCCTCGTATTGGAGCACGCGCACGCAGGCGGCCAGCACACCCAGCGGGTTGCGCACCTCGTGGGCGATGGCCGAGGTGAATGTGCCCAGCTCGGCCAGCCGCTCGGCCTGGTCGGCGCGGCGCTCCTGGGCGGCGAGCGCGTCGGCGAGTTGACCGGCGTCGGCCTGGTCGCGCGCCAGGCGGCGCCCGACAAACTCCTGGAAGTGCTGGCGCAGCGGCTCGAAGGCCAGCGCCGCCATCACCAGCAGGAACAACGCCCCGTAGCGGTATTGGGTCACCAGCGGCTGGGCGCTCTGGCTCATCAGTGTGAGCACGCCGAACAAAAAGCCCGCCGACAATACTGCCGTCATCGCCGCGTACAGCAGACTTCGCTCCATCAGGCGCCGGTCTCGCGCACGCTGGCGCGCCTGAACGACGCCGGTCAGCACCAACAGCGAGCCGAGCACGGCGAAGATCCCGTAGGGAACGATCGTGCCGTGGGCCAGCAAATAGGCGTTGACCCAAGCGCCCGCGTAGCCGAGCCCCCCCGCCGAGAGCAGCCCCAGCAACTGGCCACGCTGCGCGGCGGAGTCCGCGCGCTGCCACGCCGCAAACAGCGTGTACATGGGCACGGCGGCGGCGAGCATCGCCGCGACCATCGACTCCCAGAAAAACGGCCCCGCCGACAGATCCACCGGGTCGTACAACACGCCCGGAAACGCCGCCCCGGCCGCCGTAATCACCCCCGCGACCGCGTAGGCCAACCACACGAGCTTGTAAGATCGCTGCTCGGTGAAGTCGTAGGCGGCGTGCAGATAACTCGCCACCACGAACGTGCCGCTGGCCGCCAGGCTCTGCCCCAGCCAGGCCACCCGCGGGAAGTAGGTCAACAACAACGTCGCCGACCAGCCGGCGGTCGCCAGACAATACGCCGCCAACCCGCGCGCGCGCCGGCCCCGAAACGCCGACGTGAAGAACAACAGCAGCGCCACGCAAATCACGGGGATCAAACTGTATGCGTACAGTGGGGTCATGGGGGGTCCAGTGGTCCACATGGCTTATCTGCGGGGCGTGCCTCTGTTCACCCGCTCAGCATGCCTTCGGAGAGGCCCTCGACGGTGGCTTCGATGTCCCAGATGAGCTCGCCGACCTCATGCTCTGGCCGGTCGGCGAAACGCAGCAGGCGGATCTGGGAGCTGATCTCGTCGACCTTCACCATCGCGCGTTCGAAGTCCATGCTCAAGTTCTGTCGCATCTGGACGAGCCGGCGGATGTTGCGAAGCCGGGCGCGCACGCTGTCGGCGCGGGCGTCGGGGGCGCCGGCGTCGGTGTCCTCGAGCGCCTCCAGGGCGCCCAGGGCGCGCTCTTCGTCGAACTCGGGCGTGGCCAAAAGCTCGTCCATCTCGGCCAGCCGGCGAGCCATGCGCGCCAGCGCGCCGGTCAACTCGCGCACCCGGTGAAGCTCGGGGCGAAGCGCGTCTTCGGCCAGCCCGTCGAGGCTTGCCAGGGCCGCCAGCAGGCGCTCTTCGGCGGCGTGAACGCGCCCGTCCAGCTCGGTAGCCTCGGCGCCGGCGCGCCGCGTTCGGGGCGTCGGCGCGGCCCGCTCGGCCGCACCGCCCAGCAGTACGGGCGCAAAGAAAGGCCACAGAAGCGCGTGTACCGCGAAGAGGCCGGCGCGCTGCACACCCGGTGCGCCCGCGCCGGAGAGCCACATGGCCGCGGCGGTGACCACGCCGATGATTCCGTAGATGATCGCTGTTTCGGTGATACCCATTTTGGACCTCCTAGAGAGCGTGTGCCAGGGATTCGCCGATGCGATACAGCGCCACCGGCGCGACCGCGCTGAACACCATGCCCCACGCCACCACCAGACGCGCCACGATATTGCCGCGGCGCTGATGGGTGATGGGCAGGCGATGGACCAGGCGCTTGAAGCTGCGGTAAAGCGTGGCGATCCCGACCAGACCAACGCCAAACGGGAGCAGCACGCCGATCAGTGTGACGCCGTCGGCGCCCAACCCGAGGGTCACGCCCACATGCGCCCCCAGGGCGAGCGCGGCGTAGAACGGAAGCACGCCCAGCAGGACCACCGAGGAGCGCGCCTGGACGCGCAGGGATTGGGCGGTGATCAGCCGAAACGAGGCGTCGAGGCCGGCCAGTTGGGTGTAGAAATAAAAGCTCGGCAGGCACACCGCGATGGCCGTCAAAAACGCGGCCGCAAACGCCAGCGGCATCCACAGCGCCGGCTCCCCGCGGGTGAACCACAGCGGCAGGTGGGAGATGTCGGCGGCCAACCCCACGACCACGCCGTAGACCAGCAGGCCGACCACCGACAACCCCACCAGCTTCTGGATCGTCCAGGCCAGCCGCCCCTTGTCGACCACGAGGTCATCCATGGCTTCGCCCTCGGTGAGCACCAACTCGAAGAAGCTGTCGGCGGACTCGGGGGCGTCGTCCGCGTAATCAGTGATGGTTTCCAGATGTGTCGTTGTCATTGCAAACCTCCTTTGCGCCAAGCGCGGGCAGGACAATTCAGAAATTGAAGATGTGGAATAGGTCGAATAGCTCCAGGCCGATGACGCCCAGCAGGGCGAGCCACAGGTAGGTAAAGAGGTGGCTGCGCTCGGGCTCGAGCGCGCGCATCACCCGCACGAACACGTTGGCCATGCAAAAGCCCACGCCGGCAAAGACGATGGCGCTGGCCACCCAGCGCGTCAGCGTCCACGGCAGCGCCAGGGTGAAGAACCAATCGATGGGCACGCTCGCCAGCATCGCGCTGGCCCCGAAGCTCACGGTGATGCTCGCCGCCAGGGCGGTCGTGGAGAACGACAGCTTCGAGCCCAGCAGCCGCCCGATGATGTACAGCGCGGGAAACGCGATGCACCAGGCCAGCCCGGCCGCCAGCGGCGTAAAGAACGCCCCGTGGAGCATGCCCGCCGTGCCGCGATGGATCTGCATGGTCAGCCCGTAGGCGGCCACGCCCAGCGCCGCGTTGACCAACAGCACCGCGAACACCGCCGCCGGCGGGGCGTCGTCGCCGCGCTCCTGCCAGCGGCTGGCGAGTTGCTCGGGCCGGCGCACCGCCGCGCCGACTTCTACCAATGCCTGGGTGAGTTGTGTCGAAATAGCCATGTGCTGCCTCCTTGCTCGAATCATCGAGTGAATGGGTCGCTCATTCACACGAGCAAGGGGCGTACCACCGGCACAAACCGGCCAACAATGGCTTCTAAAGGGGGTGTCGGCGCCGGCGAGGGCCAGCACCGTGAAGCGGGTAGACAGGCAGGTGTCAACTAAGTTGACAGCTTCGCGTCCGAGTCAGCGCTTGTAGGCGTAGTTGACGTACAGGTAGCCCAGGCCGGGCTGCTGGTGGCGCACGTAGGAGTGCATGACGTTGAAACCGATATCGCGCAGCGCCTCGTCGAGCTCGATCTTGGAGGCCCAGATGCGCGTATGTTCCTGATTGATGAACGTGTCCGGGTCGACGTCGGCGCTGTCGGTGTCGAAATTGCCCTCGTGGGTCAGCGTCTCCGAGAAAAACGCCCCGCCGGGCATCAAGAGGCGCGAGGCCTGCTCGAGGAAGTGCGCGCGGTCGGCGGGCTCGACCAAACAGTGAAGACAGTGGTTGTCGACGACCAGGCCGAACTCGCCGTCGCTGAACTCGTCCAGGTCGAGCACGTCGGCGACGATGAACTCGCAGTCGACCTCGGCGTCCTCGGCGTTTTGGCGAGCCAGTTCGATGGCGGTCTCCGAAAAATCGACGCCGACGACCTCGTAGCCCTGCTCGGCGAGGATGATGCTGCTCTGGCCACCGCCACAGCCGAGGTCGATGGCGCGGGTCCCCGCGGGGTGGGGCGCCCAGCGCGAGGCTAAGAAACGCTCTAAGGCAGCGTAGGAATCGCCCTCGACGCAATCGTCGCACATGGATTGAAATGACTCCGGTAAGTCGTCCCACCCGCGCCCGCCGGCCTCGGCAATGGCCTTGTAGGCAGGCTCGTGGTCGTAGTAGATGCGCCGAGCGTCGTCGCGCTCTGCCTTTCCTGTCTGTGCCGCCATGCGATGTGTCCTGACAGAAGAATGGTGTATCATCGAACCACCTTCTGGGCGTCGCGTCAACTATTGCTGAGTGAGACCTTAAACACCGACGAGGGAAATGGTGAGCGAGGAGGCTTCGAGAAGCGCGATCTTGGTCAGCGCCTGCCTGCTGGGGCGGCGGGTGCGCTACGACGGCGGCCACTCGGCGGTCGACCAGGACGTATTGTCGCGCTGGCGGGAGCAGGGACGGGTGGTCGCGTTTTGTCCGGAGGTCGCCGGCGGGCTGAGCACGCCGCGGGCGCCCGCCGAAATCGTCGCAGGCACGGCCGCGGACGTCCTCGACGGGGGCGCGCGCGTGGTCACCTGCGAGGGCGACGATGTCACCGCGGCGTTCGTGCGCGGGGCCCGCGCCGCCCTCGAGGCCGCCCAAAACGCCGGCGCGCGCCTGGCCATTCTCAAGAGCAAGAGCCCGTCGTGCGGCAGCCAACGCGTCTACGACGGCAGCTTCAGCGCCACCCTGGTCGACGGCGCCGGCATCACCACGACTCTGCTGCGACGCCACGGCATCGCCGTGTTCGACGAGCACCAGATCGCCCAGGCACATGCCTGGCTGGCCGAACACGACGGCTAATAGGCTCGACAGGCGCGCGCAGAGTCGTCATACTCCACGCCTCGCATCACCGCGCGCCTCAGGCTACCAACAAGGGTCGCTTTCGCCATCTACGCTTCACGACGTGAGCTGGCATGATGACACCCCCACCCGGAGACTCGGCATCCGAAAACGATCCCCCCGCTCGGGGGCGGGCTTGCCGATGCCTTCATTCGAGTTCATCGTCGAGGCGATCAACGAGGGGGTGATGCTGCTCGACTTCGACGGCCACGTGCTCTACGTCAACGAGCGCATGAGCGAGATGCTCGGCTACACCCGCGCGCAGATGGTGGGGGCGAGCCTGTTCGATTTCATGTCCGAGGAGTGGGCCCACCGCGCGCACACCAACCTCGAGCGGCGCGCGCAGGGCGTCGCCGAGGTCTTCTCCCACGAATTTCGCCACCACGACGGCCACGCCCTCCAGACGCTGGTGGCGTCGCGGCCGGTGCGGGTGACCAACGACCACTTCGAGGCCTCGTTGGTCGCGATCACCGACATCTCCGAGCGCGCCCGCGCCGTCGAGCAGTTGCGCATGTCCGAGGAGACCTTTCGCACGGTCAGCGAGAACTCTCCCGAGGGCATCATCATCCACCGCCAGCACACCATCATCTACACCAACCCGGCCATGGCCGACCTGCTGGACTACCCCAGCGCGGCCGCGCTCGAGGGGCGCGCGCTCGCTGCGCTGGTGCCCACCGAGCAGTGGAGCCAGCTCGAGGAGCGCATCGCCGGGGTGGAGGCCAGCCGCCAGCCGGCGATCACCTCCTACGAGGAGCACGCGCTGTGCCGCGCCGACGGCAGCCTGGTGCACGTGGAGACGGCGCACTTCGAGGGGCTGTACCACGGCGCGCCGGCGGTGATCTCGCTGCTGCGCGACATCACCCAGCGCCGGGAGCTGCAGGCCAAGACCATGCAGCTCGACCGCTTGCTGGTCGCCGGCACGCTCGCCGCCGGGGTGGGCCACGAGGTCAACAACCCCCTGGCGTTTTTGTCCGGCCACGTCGACCTGGCCCGCAGCAGCGTCGACGACTGTCTGGCGCTGTTGCGCGACAGCGACGGCGACGACGTCGACCCGGCGACCCGGCGCGCCAACCGGCGCGCCGCCATCGAGGCCCTCGAAGAGGTGCGCCACAGCCTGTCGGCGGCCGCCCGCGGCGCCGGGCGCATCCGCGACGTCATCCACAACCTGCGCGTGTTCTCACACGAGGAGCACGAGCCGCCCTATCCCCTCGACGTGCACAATGCCCTGGAGATGGCCCTGCGCATGGCCGCCCACCAGATTCCCGAATACGCCCAACTGGAGCGCCACTACGAGGAGGTGCCGCTGGTGCTGGGCTACGAGTCCGGCCTGGGCCAGATCCTGCTCAACATCCTGGTCAACGCCGCCCAGTCCATCAAGGAGGCCGGCCCTGGCGACCACCACCTGTCGGTGGGGCTGTACCGCGCCGACGGACAGGTCGTCGTGGAGGTCGACGACAGCGGCGTGGGCATCGACTCGAAGCAACGCGAGCGCATCTTCGACCCCTTCTTCACCACCAAAGAGCCCGATATCGGCACCGGGTTGGGCTTGTCGATCAGCAAGAAGATCGTCGAGCGCATGGGCGGCGACATCGAGGTGGACTCCCAGCCAGGCAACGGAGCCTGCTTCCGGGTGCGCCTGCAGTCGGCGCCTGCGGAGGCGCGCGGACCGCGGCGCTCGTAAGCCGCGGCAAGCCGCCGCCGCCGTGCTCCAGATACGCAGACGCCCCTGGTGCATCGCGTGCACCAGGGGCGTCGACCTGCTCTTGATTGTTGGGATTATGGGATGCGCCTTAGGGCTCGAGCCACGAGACCTCGACGTCATCGCCGACGCGCTCGAGCAAGTAGTGTTTGAACTTGTCGCGGATTTCGACCTCGACCTGGCGGATACGCTCCTTGGAGACGTCCCAATCCTGGCCGAGCTCCTTCAACGTCTTGGCGTCGTCGACGATCATGCGCTCGTGCCAGATGGCCTGCTCGCGGGGGTCGTCGAGGTAGTCGCCGAAAGCGACGATGGCCTGCTCGACCTGCGAGGAGATCTCGTACTCGGCAAAGGCGTCTTCCGGGGCGATGGCGTCGCCCTTCATGAGCTGGCCGACGGTGGTGCCGTCGTAGCCCGGCGCCGGGGCGTCCAGGGCCACCGGCGGGGCGTCCAACTGCGCGCCCACCCGCACGACCTCGCTGGTGTCGACGTCTAGATAGTCGGCCACCCGCTGGGCGGTGGGCTTGACGCCGCGGCGGCTGAGCTCGCGACGCGCCTTCTTGAGGTTGTAGAACAGCTTACGGCCCGCCCGCGAGCCGCCGATGCGCACCGGATGGACGAAGTTCATCAGGTAGTTGAGGATCATCGCCCGGATCCAATACTGCGCGTAGCTGGTGAACTTGACCCCGCGGTAGGGGTCGTAGCGGGTGACCGCTTCGGCCAAGCCCACGTTGCCCTCCTGAACCAGATCGAGCATGTCCGCCCAGCGGCGCTTGTACTCCTTGGCCAGCTTGACCACCAGGCGCAGGTTGGTCAGGATCAGCAGTTTGGCGGCGTCCATGTCGCCGTTTTCGACGTAGCGGCGCGCCAGTTCTTGTTGTTCGTCGGCGGGCAACGGCTCGACTTTCTGCAGCCGCGCCATGTAAGTGGCCACCGGGTCGGCATCCGACGAGACGTCGAGCGCCGACAACTTGTTGGCCGTGGCAAGATCGAGCAGCCCATCATCCTCATCGTCGGCCGAACGGCCGGCGAGCTGCTCTTCGGTGACGACTTCCACGTGGGCCTGGTCCGTGTCGACTCGAGACTCCACTTGGTTCATGTGCGTCCTCCTCGTCAGTTCCCGTTAGGACTCGCGCGGCCATCGGGCCGCACGAGGAGCGATGAGCAAGCCGATCGAAAGGTCCGCTCACGTCCTTCGATGCACGCTTGTTAAGATGCGCGGCCAAGCCCCTGCGTTTCAGGGTCGCTGCAACGCTTGGACGTGGCACGCACCGCTCGCTTAGAACTAAGCACGCTTTGGAAACGGTCAAGTCGCCCGCCGCCGCCCACCCCGCTCATCCCGCCTTTAGCCGGTCCACGGGGCGATCGTGGCCGGTCGGCGCTTTTCGCTGTGTGCGCCGATCTTAGCTTTGAAAGTTGCGCCGCGCTTGCGCGGTGAGCGCCTGATTGTGTCATCGAGCAGCCGGGGACGGCCATGGTTCACCGACCGCAAAAGAGCAGGCTCGTTCGCATTCGCCCACGCTGGGACAGCGTCTACGTCAGCCACGGGCGCACCGTGCTCGCCTGCGACCTCGACGGGCGCGTGCGCCCGGGCGCCCAGCAGGGCCTGTTCGTCGACTCTTCGCGGTTGATCTCGAGGCTGGACTACTTCATCGGCGCCTCCGCCCCCCAATTGGTGGCGGGCTCGCCGGTCGAGCAGCACAGTTGGATGGGCTATTACGGGGTGTGCGTGACCGACGATGGGACCATCGGCGAGTCCATGGGCACGGCCTCCAACGTCGTCGAGCTGGTGGTGCGCCGCACCGTGCTCGAGGGAATGCACGAGGACCTCGACCTGACCAACTACAGCAACAAGCAGGTCAGCTTCGAGCTGCGCGTGGCCCTGGAGGCCGATTTCCGCGACATGGCCGAGACCCCGCCGGGCGCCAGCGCCACGGACAGCACCACCGGCGGCGAGCTGCACCGCCAGTGGCGGCGCGGCGAGGACGGCGACTGGGAGCTTGGCTGGCGCTACCGCGCCCGGCACCGCTACGACCACCAGGGCCACCAGGGCGTGGCCAGCATCCACCGCGGCATGCGGGTGCGCGTGGCCAACGCCGACAGCGAGCCACGCTTCGACGACGGCTGCATCGTCTTCGAGGTCACCCTGCCGCCGCATACCTCCTGGCATAGCTGCCTGAAGTTCGCCCCCGACATCGACGGCGACCAGCTCCACCCGCCCGAGGCCTGTCCCAGCTTCGCCGACGAGCCCGACGACGAGCGGCTTCGCAGCCAGATGAACTACGTGGTCGAGTCCACCGAGTTCTTGCCGCCGGCCAGCGAAGACCTGTCCACCGAGGTCTTCAAGGCCATCGACCGCGCCAAGCGCGACCTCGCCTCCATGCGCCTGCAAAACTTCAGCGAGTCCGACGACGCCTGGATCACCGCCGCCGGCGTGCCCAAATACATCGGGCTGTTCGGCCGCGACGTGCTCACCTGCGGGTGGCAGTCGGCGATCAGCAGCCCGGAGATCTCTGCGCGGCACGCTGACCGCCCTGGCCGAGCGCCAGGGTACCGACGTCGACAACTGGCGAGACGAGCAACCCGGGCGCATGCTCCACCAGGTGACTAACAACCCGCGCTCGGCGCTCAACTACAACCCTCTGGGCTGCTACTTCGGCACCACCACCGCCTCGGCGTTCTACCCGGCGGCGGTCGCCGAGTTGTGGCATTGGACCGGCGATCGCGCCCAGGTCGAGCCGTTCATCGAGCCCGCCCTCAGGGCGCTTGGCTGGCTCGACGAGTACGGCGACCTCGACGGCGACGGCTTCTACGAATACAAGACCCGCTCGGAGCAGGGGCTCAAAAACCAGGGCTGGAAGGACTCCTCCGACGGCATCATCTACGAGGACGGCACGGTGGTGCCCGACCCCATCGCCACCTGCGAGGAGCAGGCGTTTGTGTACGCCGCCAAATTCGAGTTCTCCGAGGTGCTGTGGTGGTTCGACCGCAAGGAAGAGGCCCGCCGGCTGTTCGAGCAGGCCCAGGCGCTCAAGCAGCGGTTCAACGACGCCTTCTGGCTGCCCGAAAAGCGCTACGTGGCCATGGGCCTCGACCCCGACGACCGGCCCATC
Organism: uncultured delta proteobacterium; assembly: GCA_963697525.1. Lineage (GTDB taxonomy): Bacteria > Myxococcota_A > Bradymonadia > Bradymonadales > Bradymonadaceae > Bradymonas. The sequence continues at coordinate 1,802,413 of OY969087.1, read as the reverse complement.
GCCAGCGTGGGCTCCGACCCCTGCCACGCCATGACCGCGGGCATCCTCGACGACGACCTGGTCGGGCCGGTGGTCGAGCGCATGTTCGCCGACGAGATGTTCAGCGGCTGGGGGGTGCGCACGCTGTCGGCCGACCACCCCGGCTACAACCCCTACAGCTACCACCGCGGCTCGGTGTGGCCCGCCGAGCAGGGAGCGTTCGCCCTGGCGCTGGCGCGCTACGGGATGTACGAGCAGCTCCATCGGCTGAGCCGGGCCCAATTCGAGGCCGCCAACCTGTTCAACCACGCCCGCTTGCCGGAGGTCTTCAGCGGCCACCACCGCGGCGCGCGCCACCCGTTCCCGGCGTTTTATCCCGACGCCAACTCCCCGCAGGCCTGGTCGGCGAGCTCGGTGTTCTCCCATCTGCAGGCCATGCTCAGCCTGTACCCGTACGCGCCGCTGGACTTGCTCATCGTCGACCCGCACCTGCCCGACTGGCTCTCCGACATCACCCTGCGCGGCCTGCGCGTGGGCGAGGCGCGGGTGACCCTTCACTTCTTTCGCAAAGACGGGCGCACCGACTACGACATCGTCGACCAGAGCGGCCCGCTGCACGTGGTGCGCCAGCCCAGCCCGTGGTCGCTGACCTCGGGGTTTGCCGAGCGCACCCGCGACGCGCTCACAAGTCTGCTTCCCGGCAAATGAAGCTCAATCGAGCACGCGGTGCAGGGCGCTGGTGGTCAGCGCCGCCGCCACCCCGTAGGTCAGGTGCGCCCCCAGCCGGTGGGCGTGCTGGCGCACGGGAAATTTCTTGGGCCCCTCGGCCAGCCCCAGCGCGGGCACGGCGAGCTCGTCGCCCACAAGCCACATGCCCCCGCCCCAGGCCAGCCCCTGCACCCAGCGCGGCCCGGGAAGCCGGCGGGCGACGGCCTCGTACATCGCCCCCTGGGCGGCCCCGTAGGTCCAGTGGACCAGGTTGCTCAACGTCTCCTGCTGGGATTCGGCGGGCTCCTGGTTCTCGACGGCCTCGAAGCCCAGCCGCGCCAGCGCCGCGGTCGACGACTCGCCCTCCTTGTGGTGCACGCCCAAAAGCGCGATGGAGGTGGTCTGTCCGTTGGTGTGGCGCGTCTGGGTGCGCGGGTCGGTGCCGCTGACCTTGGTGACCGCCTTCCAATAAGCGTTCATGGCCACGGTGCCAGCCAGACCGCCGGCCGTGCCAATGAGGATGTCTTTGAGCAGACTGGTTGCATCGAAGCTAGTCATGTTGGGTCGTCCAGGCAGAGAGGGATGGCGAGCATCGAGATGCGCAGTTGGCGATTCATCTGCCCCAAAGCTGAACACTCCCCGAACCCAAGGCAAGCGCGCCCGCGTACCGACGAGTTGCCGGCGGCGATCGTGGGCATAGCTTAGGCGTCCGTCGACCTTCTTTCTTGTGTGAGGTATCGCCATGTCCATCCTCGTCGCCACCGATATGTCCGCCGGCTCTCAGAACGCGCTGCGCGCCGCCGCGGCCCACGCGCGGGCCACCGACTCGCGGCTGACCGTGCTGCACTGTCTGGATGCGCTGGCCGAGGGCATGACGCTCAAGGAATTCGTGCGCCGCTCGGGCCACATCGTCGCCAACGCCGAGCGCCACGCGCTGGCGGAGTTGGAGACGTCGTTCTTCGCCGCCGTGCCCCCGCCTGAGCGGCCGCGGCGGGTGGATTTTCGCGTCGAGATCGCCTTCGCCGCCGAGGGCATCGAGGAGGTGCTCACCGAGGAAGACTTCACCCTGGTCGTGCTCGGCCCCACCGGGGCGGGCCGGCTGACGGGCATGCTCTTTGGCAGCACCGCCGAGGAGGTCGTGCGCAGCGCCGACGTCCCCGTGCTCGTCGTGCCCCCCGACGCCCACCTGGGCCCGATCGACGCCATCCTCGCCCCGGTGGACCTGAGCGCCGCCGGCCGCCCCGCCCTGCACCGCGCCGCCGAGCTCGCCCGGCTGCACCACGCCCACCTGGACATCGTCCACCACTACGTCATCCCCTACGGAGGCGTGCTGCGCCCGGACGTCGAGCCCGAGCCCGGGCTGGTCGCCAACATCGAGGCCGACCGGCGCCGCCAGCTCGACGACTTCGTCGCCGAGGTCGACCTGAGCGGGGTCGACTACGAGCTGACCCTGTGGAAGAGCTCGGTCACCCACACCAGCGCCGCCGAGATCATCGTCGAGCGCGCCCGCGACGACCGCACCGACCTGGTGGTCATGGGCACCCACGGCCGCCGCGGCATGCGCCGGCTGTTTCTGGGGAGCACCGCCTTCAAGGTGCTTCGCCACGCCCCCTGCCAGGTCATGGTCGTGCGCGGCGATGGGCAGTGATCGAGTGATCGAGTGATCGAGTGTTCGAGTGATCGAGTGGCGTGGAGGACGCTACGCGGCCTGTTGCTCGCGGCAGGCCTGGCAGGCGGCGTCGACCGCGCGGTCGATGTCCGCGCGGCTGTGCAGGTCGCGCAAGCGGCGGCGAAGCACCTTCTCGCCGGGGGTGCCCCGAAAATACCACAGCAGATGCTTGCGGATCTCGCGGGCGGTGCGCCCCTCGCCGAAGGTGTCGACATACAGGTCGATGTGGCGCGCGAGCGTCTGGCGCTTCTGCTCCAGGTCGGGCGGTTCGGGGATGGGCTCGCCGAGCAAGTCGGCCTTGATCTCGCGGAACACCCAGGGGTTTCCCAGCGCGCCGCGCGCGACCATGACCGCGTCGCAACCGGTGGCGTGGAACATGCGTCTGGCGGACTGCCAGTCGCGCACGTCGCCGTTGCCGACAACGACCATGTCCACCGCCTTTTTGAGCTCGGCGATGATCGCCAGGTCGACGTGGCCGTCGTACATATCGCTGCGGGTGCGCCCGTGGATGGTCACGGCGCTGGCGCCGGCGTCCTGCATGGCCCGGCCGACGTCGACGGCGTTGCTGTCCTGCCAGCCGGCGCGGATCTTGCCGGTCACCGGCACCGACACCGCGTCGGTCATCGCCTTGAAGATCTCGTAGATGAGCGCCGTATCGCGCAGCAGGCCCGCGCCGCAGCCGTTCGACACGATCTTGCGCATCGGACAGCCCATATTGAGATCGACGGCGTCGGCGCCGGCTTCTTCGACCAGTGCCGCGGCCTCGGCGAGCACCACGGGATCGTTTCCGAAGAGCTGGACGCTGACCGGGTGCTCGCAGGGGCGGATGTCGAGCATCTGGTGGGTGCGCTCGTCACCCTCGACGAGCTTCCGGGCGTGGAGCATCTCGGTGACCACCAGCCCGGCGCCCAGCTCCCGGCAGATCATGCGGTAGGGCGGGTTGGTCACCGCCGCCATCGGCGAGAGCACCACCGGCGGGTCGATGACCACGCCCGGGCCCAGCTCGCAGGCAGCGCGCTCGACGCGCTCGGGCACCGGCCCGCCCCAGCGCGGCGGCTTCAAGTTGTCGAAGGAGATGCCCACGTCAGTCCTGCTTCTGCCGGTCGACGAGATAGTAGTCGGTCAGCTTGTAGTTGAACCACTTCATGTGGTCGTTGGACCACTTGTCGGCGCGAAACACCGACGCATCGCCGCCCTCGTCGAACACACGGATATTGCGCCCCTCGAGCTGCCACTTGAAGTTGTGGGTCTTGTCCATGCCCACCGTCGGAACCACCTGGTGGTAGACGCCGGTGCCGTCTTTGTTGAACGTCCAGGTGACGTGGCTCATCTTCATCGGATCGCGCCCGCCGTCGGTGTCCTCCGAGGCGGTCAGCGTCCAGGTGCCCAGCATGGTCTTGCGAAGCTCTTGTTGCTTGGCCACCGGCAGCGGCGCGTCGGTCACCGGCGTGCTCGTGGCGCATCCACTCAGCAGACTCACCGCCACCAACACGGCGGCCATCCAATTGCATCCCCATTTGTTCGCCATCACAGCTACTCCTGAAGCCAGCATCTCTTTATGGACCACACGTCTAACGAATCGCGAGGAACCATACCACGCCGTGGCGCACATGCCAGCCGCCGCCCGAGCGCCCCTACTCGGCGTCAGCGCCCCACACCCGCTTGAAGAATTCGAGGCGCCCGGAGTGGTCGTGGTACTGGTGATAGCTGCCCGGATTTTTCCTGTAGTACTCCTGGTGGTACTCCTCGGCCTTCCAGAAGGTCTTGGCGGGCTCGATGGCGGTGACGATGGGCCGCTTGAAGCGCCCGGATTGGGCGAGCTCCTTTTTGGACTGCTCGGCGAGCTTCTTCTGCTGGGCGTCGTGGTAGAAGATCACCGAGCGATACTGGCTGCCGTGGTCGACGAATTGGCCATTGGGCTGGGTGGGGTTGATGTGGTGCCAGTACACGTCGAGCAGTTTGTCGTAGCTGACGACCTTGGGGTTGAAATACACCCGGATGGACTCGGCGTGGCCGGTCGTGCCCGAGGAGACCTGCTCGTAGGTCGGATGCGGCTGGTCGCCGCCGGTATAGCCCACGATGGTCTTGACCACGCCCTTGGTGCGGTCGAAGGGCGGCTGCATGCACCAGAAACACCCGCCGGCGAACGTGGCGATGTCCAGCTTGGGGTCGCCGGCGTCGTCGGGCAGGGCCTCGGTGCCCGTGCTCTTCTTGTCGGCGCTGGCCTCCGGCTTATTCGTTTCCTCGGAGGGCGCGGCCTTGCTGGTCGCCGAGGCGTCCTGCTCGGGCTTCGGCGACGACTTGCAGGCGCCCACGGTCACAAAGGAGAGGGCGAGGGCGACGAGGGTGAGGTGCTTCATCATCATACTCCGTCACAGGTGGAGGATAGCCGTCGAAAACAAGACGCAGTTAGCACACCAACAGATTCAATGAATGCCTCCGTTCATCCGCTCATCCGCTCCAAGCCCCGCGCCGCAGGCGCCACGCCCCGCGCCGCAGGCGCCAGAGTCTTACACCGGCTTTTGAAATAGTGCCGGAAACGGCAGGGGAAGGTGGCCGATCAGGTAGTCGAGGACGTCTTTGTCGAGCTCTTCGGACAACACCTGGCAGACCACGCGCGCCTGCTCGCCGGCGAAGTCTTCGACGAGGCCCTCACGGTGGCTGATACGATCGGTGAACTCGTCGAAGCCGAACTTCTGCCCGCCCCAGGTGCGGGTGAGCGCGTCGCCCAGCGTGTCGGGTAGGTGGGCGAGCATCCAGGTGCGCTCGGAGGTCGACAAGGTCTCGCCAAGCACCTCCACGGTGGTCTTGGCAACTTGTTCGACTTTCTCGCGCGACCACAAGTCAGTGCGCTCTTCGAGCCGGTCGATGAAACGGTCATAGTCCATCATGGCACCGCCTGAGCAGAGAGGAAAACGAACCCGAGAGCCAAACTTACACACATTCGACCGGCACAGAAACTCCCGAAACAACAACATAAATCGCCGGCGTCTCCTCTCAGCATAACGCCAACCCCTTGTCTCTAATTTATTTCATCTTATCTTGTCAAACCGTCACCAACGGGACGCCCGTTTCGCCAAGATGGCGGGCGCCCGCCACCGCCGCCGACCCTCTTGTCATCGGATACAATGTATCCTATCAATGAAGAGGCAGCACTTAGCGCAATCAGCAATATTATCATAATTTTAACAAAACAGCCCATTTTCTATATAAACATTTAAGATTCCGGAGGTGGAAAACGTGAACAAGAACATCCATCGGGTCCAAAAGGCGCCCACCGGGATGGACGGCTTCGACGAGATCACCGAGGGGGGTCTGCCCAAGGGCCGTGTCAGCGTGGTGATGGGCGGGCCGGGAGCGGGCAAGACGGTGTTCGCCCTGCAGTCGTTGGTCAACGGAGCGATCGACGACGATGAGCCGGGCATCTTCGTGGCCTTCGAGGAGAACGCCGAGCACATCACGATGAACGCGGCCGGGTTCGCCTGGCCGACGGGGTTTGCCTCCCCCGACGAGGTCATCTTCATGGACGCTCAGCTTCGCGACACCATGCTCGACGGGTCGGACTTCGATCTGCAAGGGCTGTTGTCCATCTTGAGCGCCAAGGTCGAGCAGACCGGGGCGCGCCGCGTGGTCTTCGACGGGGTGGACGTGCTGCTGGGGTTTCTCAACGATCCACTGGCGGTGCGCCGGGAAGTGTTTCGCATCCGCGACTGGGTGCTCCAAAACGGAGTCACCGGCATCATCACCGCCAAGACCAATCCCCAGGGGGCCGAACTCGACCCGCACTACGACCAACTGCAGTTCATGGCCGACTGCGTCATCCGGCTGACCCACAAGCTGGTGGGCCATACGGCCATGCGCGGGCTGCGGGTGTCCAAATACCGGGGCACGTCGCACTCGTCGAACGAATTTCCGTTTACGATCACCGCCGCCGGGCTGGACGTGGCCGTGGGGTCGCGCTTCGAGATCAACCACAAGGTCACCACCGAGCGCGTCTCCACCGGGGTCGACGAGCTCGACGCCATGATGGGCGGCGGATATTTCCGGGGCACCTCGGTGCTCATCTCGGGGGCGCCGGGCACCGCCAAGACCACCCTCGCCGGGGCGTTTACCCACGCCGCCAGCGAGCGCGGCGAGCGCACGCTGGTGGTCAGCTTCGACGAGGACGCCCACCAGATCGTGCGCAACCTGCAATCGGTGGGCATCGATCTGGCCCCCCATGTGGGGCACGGCAACCTAAAGATGCTGTCGCTGCGGGCGCGCGGCTGCAGCCCGGAGACCCACGTCGTCGAGATCATCAACGCCGCCCGGCGCCACGACGCCGACAACCTGGTCATCGACCCGATCTCGGTGTTCGTCCACTTCGGCGACACCCAGGCCGCCGAGGACGCGGCCCTTCGATTAATTGACTTTGCCAAGAACGCGGCGATTACTATCGTGAGCACCACATTGCTCGCCACCAAGTCCCCCGAGGTCGAGGCGACCCCGGTGGGCCTGTCGACCATCGCCGACACCTGGCTGCATCTGTCGTATCAGAAGCAAGCCGGCGAGCGGAATCGCGCGCTGTCGGTGATCAAGTCGCGGGGCATGAAGCATTCCAATCAGGTGCGCGAGTTGTTGCTCGACGACGACGGCGTCACCCTCGCCCCGGTCTACACCGGCGGCGGCGAAGTGCTGATGGGCACGTTGCGCTGGGAGAAGGAACAGCAGGAGAGGGATAAGGCAGCGCGGCAGGTCGAAGAACTCGAACTGCAGAAGCAGGAAAAGGCGCTGGCCCTCGACGAGATTGAAATGAAGTTGGCGACGCTGCAGCAGGAACAGCAGCGGCGCAAAGCTGAACTCGAGAGGCTCGATGAGCGTCAACGTACACAACGCCAGCGACGTGAACACTTCCTCAAGGAACTGGCGCAACGCCGGGGCCAGCAGCGGCGAGCGGTCGACACCGATGAAGTCACCCACTAACCACGAGCTGCACGTGCGCCTGTACGTGGCCCCGGGCTCGCGCGCCTCGACGCTGGCTCGCCAGAATCTCGAAGTCGCCATCGAGCTCCTGCAGCCCAGCGACGCCAAGTTCGAGATCATCGACGTCACCAAGCAGCCGCTTCGCGCGGCGAGCGATGGCGCGCTGGTCACACCGCTTTTGGTGCGCGTCGCCCCCGAGCCGGTGCGCAAGCTCGGCGGCACGCTCGAAGACCAGAAGAACTTGCTGGCCGTGCTCACCGGCGTGGCCTGAGCTCGCGGACTACGCGCCTCCTAGCCCGGCCGCCGGGCGATCATACTCACGACGCTGGTCAGACCCTGGTGCTGGCCGGCGCGGATGTCGCGGTCGTCGCTGGTCAGCCGCTTGATCTGAAGCTGGTAAAAATCCTGACACAACTGCCACGGGGCGTAGAGAAACTCCGGCGAGGACGGCCCGCTGGACGCCTGCACGAGCTGCTCGGGGCGCAGCGCCTCGAAGATGAGCACGCCGCCGGGCTTGAGCGCGCGCACGGCGCGCCGGTGCGCCCGGCGCCGGGCCTGCGCCGGCAGGTGCATATGCAGCGCGACCACCGCGTCGAAGCAGGCCTCGCCGGCGTCGAAGTCGGCGGCGTCCGCCCGGCGCGTGTCCACCCGCACGCCGGCTTCCGCGGCCAGGTGGGCGAGCTTGGCCAACGCGCTGGCGGCGATGTCCACCGCCAGGACCCGCCAGCCGTGGCGGCCCATCCACACCGCGTTTCGCCCCTCGCCCTCGCCCAGGCTCAACACACGCGCCCTCGGCGCGAACAGTTCGGCGGCGTGGGCGGCCAGAAATTCGTTGGGCTGGTGCCCGTAGAGCATCCCCCGACAGTCGTATTTGGCGTTCCAATCCAACGGCTCGGTCGCCACGATGCACCTCCCCGCTCGAGTCCCCAGCAAAACATCGACATGGCGGCGCCGGGGTGAAGGCGGGAGTTGCTCGACGTGGGTCGTGTCCATGTTTGGAGCGCGGCTTGGAGCGCAGGCTGCCAGCCTGCATCGGGCTTGGCGCGGATGAGCGGAGGCGAGGATGGGAGCGAGATCAGTGATGGACTACTACGCCCAATACGACGAGTGGGGACGCCTGGAGTCGCCGGCGGGGCGGCTGGAGTTCGACCGGTGCATGCACGTGCTCAACGACGGGCTCGACGCCCATAGCCGGGTGCTCGACCTGGGCGGGGGGCCGGGGCGCTACACCGTGGCGCTCACGCGCCGGGGCCATCGGGTCACGCTGGTGGACCTGAGCGACAAGCACGTGCGCCGCGCCCGACGCGAACTCCTGGAGCACGACCTGCTCGACCGCGTCGAGGGGTTGCACCAGGGCAATGCACGTGACCTATCGATGCTCGCCGACGGGTCGTTCGACGCGGTGGTCGCCTTCGGGCCGTTCTATCACCTCGTCGAGGCCGATGGGCGCGCGGCCGCCGCCGCCGAGATCGCCCGCGTGGTGCGCGACGGCGGGCGGGTCTTCGTCCAGTTTTTGCCTCCCGCCAGCGGCTTCGTGCGCCTCATCGAGCGCGCCGCCGACCATCCCGACCAGATCGACGCGCGCTCCATCGAGGTGGCCCTCGACGAGCACGTGTTTCACAACCCCAGCGACCAGGGCTTCCAGGAGGGCTACTACGCCGAGATCGACGAGGTGCGCGCGCTGTTCGAGGCGAGGGGCATCGCCGAGCTCGACGCCTTGTCGATACGCGGCGTCGCCGCCGGCCAGGAAGACAAGCTGCTTCGCCTGCGCGACGTACAGCCCGCACTGTACGAAAAATGCTATGAGCTCCTCGAGCGCACGGCGCGCCGCCCGGACGTCATCGCGATGGGCCAGATTGCGGTGTGGGTGGGATGCAAGCAGGCGCGGCATTGAGGCGCGCCGGGGGGTCACTCGTCCAGTCGCTGGTGGCGCAGCGCGCGGCGCAACTCGTCGAGATCGACCGGCTTGGTCAGGTGCTCGTCGAAGCCGCTGTCCAGGCTGCGCTCGCGCGCGCCATCGCCACCGCCGCCGGTCATCGCCACCAGGCGGATGTCCTCGTAGCGCGGATCGACGCGCACGGCGCGGCAAAACGAGTGGCCATCGAGCTCTCCGGGCAGTTGGATGTCGCACAAAATGGTGTCGGGCTTGTCGCTCTTGAGCTTGGCCAGGCCCTCTTCGGCGTCGTACGCCACGGAGACGTGGTGGCCCTCGAGTTGGAGCAATTGCACGAGCAATTGCGCCACGTCGCGGTCGTCCTCGACGATGAGAATGGTGTGCTCGTGGAACGATTGGCGCGTGGGATCGTGGTCATGCTGGGCCAACGGGGGCGAGCTCACCGGCAGGCGCACCACAAACGACGAGCCCTTGCCAGGCCCGTCGCTCTGCGCTTCGACGGTGCCCCCGTGCAGCTCGACCAGCCCGTTGACGATGGCCAGGCCCAGGCCCAGCCCGCCGTCGCGATTCTCCGGATGGGAGGACTGGGCAAAGCGGTCGAAGATGCGCTCGGTCTCATCCTCGTGCATGCCCATGCCGGTGTCACGCACCGTCAGCACGGCGTCGTCGTCCTGGCGGGCCACCGTCATGGTCACGCGGTCGCCCTTGGCGGTGGCCTTGCGCGCGTTGTTGAGCAAGTTCCCCAAGATCTGAGTCAGCCGCGTGACGTCGGCCTGCACCCAGATGGACCCCTGGCCCAACTGCACGCGCAGCTCCACGCCCACCTCCTCGAAGCTCCGCTGCTGGTCGACGAACACCTGAGCGATCACCGAGGTGACGTCGACGACGTGCTTGTCCAGGCTGACCTTGCCGCGGCTGAGCCGCGACACGTCCATCAGGTCGTCGATGAGCCGCTCCATATGATCGGTCTGGCGCGCGATGATGTCGAAGGTCTTGGCGCGGATGACGGGATCGTCGCCGCTGAGATCTTGGAGATGAACGGCCGCGCGCAGCGCCGTGATGGGGTTGCGAAGCTCGTGCGCAAGCGTGGCAATGAAGTGCTCCTTCTGGACACACTCCTCCTGCAACGATTCGATGATCTGCTGCAAATCGGCCACGTCGTGAAATACGTCGTCGTTCACTCGACCAAGTCTCCGCTCAAGTCATGTCGCCATCGACGGACGCGATGGCAAACAAGCTTTGGAACGAGCCAGCGCGGGGGTGTCCCTGTCTGGCTCACCCTACAGGACACCGTTGCGAATATGCAACACCCCCGGTTTGACGCTCATTTCCGCGCCCACTATAGATCACGGGCGGCTTGCTGAGGCCGGCGAGCAACCGCCACTCCAGCCCCCCGGAGACCCATGAGCCACGCCATCCCAATCCACCACACCGGCGGCCGAGGGGTGCGGCGTCGACGTCGTCTTCGACGCCGTCGGCCGCGACACCGTGCAGGGCTCGCTGGACGCGCTGGCCCGCCGCGGCATGCTCGTGGCCTTCGGAAACGCCTCCGGCGCCCCCGAGCCGGTCGACCCGCTGGAGTTGAGCCGGCGCGGCTCGCTGTACATGACCCGCCCGACGCTCATGGACTACGTCGCCACCCGCGACGAGCTCGACGAGAGCGGCTCGCCGCCTCCAGCGCCCCTGTGGGCTCGTCCCACAGGACGCAAAGATCGCACGCTAAGCGGGGCGGCTCGCCGCCTCCAGCGCCCCTGTGGGCTCGACCCACAGGACGCAAAGATCGCACGCTAAGCGGGGCGGCCCCCGCGGTCTGCGAAAAGCCCGCGCGCACTGCCAAAGCGCGCGCACTGCCCCCAACTGCCCCACCACCTGGGCTCCTCGAGCCCTCCCCCATGAAACCAACCAAGACGCACCTCGGCCGTGCCCTGGGTCGCCCGTCTTTCTCGCCGATGTGCGGCGGGGTGTGCGGGCATCGGACCGGGCCGATGGCGTTGTTTCGCTGCGACGGTTGCGCTTCCGTGGGGAGCCACTTTCTTGTCGGACGCTACGCTGGGTGAGACGCCGCGTCCTATCGGTGCCCCTCACTATAGTTTTCGGCAAAACGGTCGAATCGTTGCGTCCTTTCTTGGCCGATCGGCCGTCGAGCGCCGTCTGGGACGGATTTTGGATGGCGAGTTGTGTTTGGGTGGCTGCTCTCGTAGCTGACGATCTGTTTCACCAGCGGCGCGAGGCCGCTGGGGTCTGTGGGTGCACTCCCGGATTTGCTAGCTGACGATCTGTTTCACCAGCGGCGCGAGGCCGCTGGGGTGTCCCCGCCTCCAGAGCCACGTGCCTCCACGCCTCGAAGCCCCCGATTACGGAACCACGCCCCACCGGCTCGGTCGTGCTGGTTCCCTGACGCGTGTGTGGTATGGATGAGTCGATGAATCACGACGCCATCGACATACCCCAACTCACCCGGGCCCAACGCGACGACTTGCTGGACATCGCCGAGGCGTCCATCGCCCACGGCGTGCGCCAGGGCGCGCCGCTGGGGCTGGCCGACGCCGACCTCGACGGCTGGCTCGCCGAGCCGCGGGCGACGTTTGTGACCACCTACCTCGACGACGAGCTCGCCGGCTGCATCGGCTCGCTCGCGCCCACTCGTCCCCTCGGACGCGACGTCTGCCACAACGCGTTCATGGCGGCGTTTCGCGACCCGCGCTTTGCGCCGATGCGCGCCGACGACCTGCCTCACCTCGACGTGCATATCTCGGTGTTGAGCCCGCTGCGCGCGCTTCCGATCGACGACGAGGCCCACTTGATCCGCCTGCTCGAGCCGGGCACCCACGGCCTGGTCCTCGACTGCGAGGGCCGCCGCGGCACGCTGCTGCCGTCGGTATGGGAGCAGTGCCCCGACCCGGCGCGCTTCGTCGGCCACGTCAAGCGCAAGGCCGGCCTGCCCATGGACTTCTGGTCGGACGCGATGCGCGCGTTCGTCTACGAGGTCGAAAATTTCTCGCGCTGAACGGGCAGCTTGCCCTGCCGCGGCGCCCTTCGTACATTGGCGCTGTCCCATAACTCGACCACCAGGAGCTTCGCACCATGGCCCGACCGCTGCGCTTTGCCGCCCTCTCTGCCCTCACGATCCTCGTCGCCGCGCTCGCGCTGGCAGGTTGTTCGTCGTCCAACAGCGAAGAAAAGAGCGATCACAGCACCAAGTCGACCGCGCAGAAGGCCTTCGAGCAGGCCAAACAGGCCGAGGTCTGCGCCGACGTCAAGCCGCTGCATTGCTATTTTCATGGCATGGAGCTGGAGGCGTCCAACAAGCCCAAAGTGGCGATGCGCTACTTCGACGCCGCCTGCAACAACGGCGTGCTCGACGCCTGCTACGACCTGGGCGTGCTCTACGAGGAGGGCGAGGCCGTCCCCAAGGACCAGGCCAAGGCCAAAGCGCTTTATGAGAAGGCCTGCCAGGCCAAAAAATCCGACGGCATGGCCTGCAACAACCTGGCGGTGATGTACCAAAAAGGCCTCGGCGTGACCGCCGACCAGACCAAGGCGACCGAGCTGTACCGGCGAAGCTGCGAGCTGGGCTCGATGCTCGGCTGTCGCAACCTCGCCCGGCGCTACCTGGAGGGCAAGGGCGTCGAGCAAAACCCCACCCGCGCGGCGGCGCTGCTGGAGAAGGCGTGCAACCTGGGCAACGCCGAGGCCTGCCCGCAACTGACCTATCTGTACGCCAACGACTGCCTCAAAGGCGGCAAATGCGGCGCCGAGGTGCTCGACCCCGACAACTCCGTGGCCAAATTGCAGAAGAAATGCGAACGGGACAAACAGCCCCAGGCTTGCCTGGGCCACGGGTTTATGCTCGAGGCCGGCTACGGCGGCAAAAAGCCCGCCCCCGCCCAGGCCGCTCTCCAATACGAACAGGCCTGCAAGGCGGGCGTGTGGGCCGGCTGCAACTACCTGGCGAACCTGTACCGCAAGGGAAGCGGCGTCGAGCGCAACGTCGGAAAGGCCGTCGGCCTGTACAAGAAAGCCTGCGACAGCGGCTTCATGCTTTCCTGCCACACCCTCGGCGTGATGAACCTCAACGGGCGCACCATCCCACCCAACCCGCGCCGCGGCTTCGAGTATATCCGCAAAGCCTGCGAGGGCGGGCGTACGGCGAGTTGTACGGCGCTGGAGTATCAGTGCTATGCGGGGCGCAAAGCTGCGTGTGGGAAGTGATCGAGTGATCGAGTGAACGGCAGCGGAGGCGCGGAGGCGCGGAGGCGTCTTGGGCAATCCAACTTTACATTAGGGAAAGCCCCCTTTACATTCCTCGGACGTTTGTCTCGTGGGCCGAGGAGTGACCGTGACCGATGTAGCGATGATTTGCCGGCTGGCGCAGCAGCGCAAGGCGGCCAAGCTCACCCAGAGCGAACTCGCCGAGCGGGTGGGTGTGTCGCGACAGACGCTCAGCGCGGTCGAGGCCGGCCGCCAGACACCGTCGACTAGCCTGTCGCTGCAGCTCGCGCGTGAGCTCGGCTGCAGCGTCGAAGATTCTGTTTCGCCTGAGCGGCGCGCGGGATCTGCGCGCCCGCCTCGCACCGGTCGACGCTCACGCCGACCATCGACCACCGACGGCGGGCGCTCGCGTGGTCGTGGGGCGCGTCGACGGGCGCTGGGCGGCGCATAGGCTCGGCGATGACGCGGTGTCATCGGCCGACGGCATCGTGGTGGCCGCCTCCGAGGACGGCTCGGCCGCCTCCGTCGAGTCGCTGGGCAGCTCGCAGGAGATGGAGCGCGCCGCGCTTGTCGCCGGCTGCGCCCCGCTTCTGGGCGTCCTCGCCGGGCGCCTGGGCCGCCGATTTCGCGACGCGCGCGCCCATTGGATTCCCGCCAACAGTCATCGAGCCCTGGACTTGCTGGAGGCCGACCTCGTCCACGTCGCCGGCGTGCATCTGGCCGGCGGGGCCGACGGCGACCATACCGAGTTGGTGCGCCGACGCTTTCCCCATCGGACCATGCTCGTCATCAATCTGACCCAGTGGCGCCAGGGCATCGTCGTCTCCCCGGGTAATCCCCGGTCGGTGAAGGCGCGCGCCGACCTGGTGCGCGCGGAGGTGCGCATTGCCCGGCGCGAGGAAGGCGCCGGCGCCTACAAATTGCTGACCGAGGTCTTCGCGGCCGAGGGCGGCGACACCGCCCGACTGCAAGCTGGCCCGGTGGCCGACGGCCACGATGCCGTGGCCCGTCTGGTACGCTGGGGCGTCGCCGACGCCGGCGTGGCCATCGAATCGGCGGCGCTCGCCCAGGGCCTCGACTTCATCCCGCTGTCCCACGAGCGCTTCGACCTGGTCGTGCCCCTGGATCGCGCCCAGCGCGCCCCGGTCGCCCGGCTGCTCGAGCTGCTCGACGAACACGACTTTCGCGCGGAGGCCGCCCGGCTTCCCGGCTATGACCTCTCGTTGGCCGGTCATGCGATCACGGTGGCGGAGTGATTGAGTGATCGGGTGATCGAGTTTTGAGCGGAGGCGCGGAGGTGCGGAGGCGCGGAGGTTGTACGATGGTTGGTTTGACGAGAGCGATTGGGTGGATGTCCCTGGTGCTGCTGGGTAGCGCGGCGCTCCTGGGTGGATGTGACAAGTCTGCGCCGGCGCAGGTGAAGCTCAATGTGTTCGCGGCGTCGTCGCTGACCGACGCGTTCGAGCAGGCGGAGGCGAGCTTCGAGAAGGCGCATCCCAACGTCGACGTGGCCCTGAACTTCGCGGGCAGCCAGGCGTTGCGACTGCAACTCGAACAGGGCGCGAAGGCCGACGTGTTCGCCTCGGCCAACCAGAAGCATATGGCCGCCATCGTCGACCAAAAGCTCGCCCCCAGCAGCGAGATCTTCGCCCACAATGAGTTGGTCATCATCACCCCCGCCGACGCCAAGGCGATCGAGACCGTCGAAGATCTGCCAAAGGCCAAGCACATCGTCATCGGCGCCGACAATGTTCCGGTGGGCATGTACACCGACAAATTCCTGGCCACGGCCCGCGCGAAGCTGGGCGACGACTACACGGCGAAGGTCCGAGACCACATCGTCTCGCGCGAGAGCAACGTTCGCCTGGTGCGCTCGAAGGTCGCGCTGGGTGAGGCCGACGCGGCCGTCGTCTACCGCACCGACGCGGTCTCCTCGAAGAAGGTACGCCTGGTGCCCATCCCGAACGCGCTGAACGTGCGCGCCGACTATCCCATCGCCGTGATGAGCGGGTCGACCCATCCCGAGCTCGCCCGCGCGTTTGTGGACTTTCTGCGCTCGAAGAAGGGCCGACACATCCTGGACGACAACGGCTTCGTCACCGACACTCCATGACTCCAATCATGCGCCATCTCCGAGGGGGACGCTGGACGGCCGCGCTGCTGGGGCTGCCGCTGGTCGTGCTGCTGGCGCTACCGCTGGTGGCGCTGTTGTGGTCGACCTCCCCGCACGACCTCGTCGCGGGGACGTCCAATCGCCTCTTCGGGCCCGCGCTGTGGTTGAGCCTGCGCACGACGCTGATCAGCCTGACGGCGATCGTCGCCACCGGAACGCCGCTGGCGTGGTGGTTGGCGTCGTCGAACACGCGCCTGGCGAGCGCGGTCGAGCTGTTGGTGGATCTGCCGATCGTGATGCCGCCGGCGGTCATCGGCGTCGCCCTGCTGCAGACCTTCGGGCGGCGGGGGCTGCTCGGCGGTGTGCTCGCGCACCTGGGGGTGACGGTGCCTTTTTCGAGCCTGGCGGTGGTGATCGCCCAGATCGTGGTGGCCTCGCCATTTTACGTGCAGGCGGCGGCCAACGCCTTTCGCAAGGTCGACGACGACCAGCTCATCGTCGCGCGCACGCTGGGCGCCAGCCGCGGGCATGCGTTCGCCCGCGTGGCCGTCCCGGTGGCGCTGCCCGGGCTTGTCGCCGGCGCCTCGCTCGCCTGGGCGCGCTCGTTGGGCGAGTTTGGCGCCACCCTGCTGTTCGCCGGCAATCTGTCGGGCACGACCCAGACGATGCCGCTGGCCATCTACACCGCCCTGCAGTCCAACGTCAGCGTCGCCCAGGTCTTCTCGCTGATGCTCGCCTTTCTGGGCGCGTTCTTGTTGCTGGGGCTTCGCCTCGCCCCGGGCCTGTGGGAGCGCATCAGCGTGGGCGGAGGTGGGCGATGAGCCTTTCGCTTAGCCTGAAAACACGCGTGGGAGCGCTCGACATCGACGTGGATATCCGCGCGGAGCAAACGGCGCTGGCGATCATCGGGCCCAACGGAAGCGGCAAAACCACGCTGCTGCGCATGATCGCCGGTGCGCACCGGCCGCTGAGCGGTGAAATCATCGTCGACGGACGATGCTTCTTCGACGCCCAGGCCGGCGTCGACGTCGACATCGAGGCGCGCCACGTCGGCTACGTACCCCAGGGTTACGGGCTATTTGGCCACCTTCGGGTGGTCGACAACGTGGGCTTTGGGCTGCCGCGCGCCCATCGGCGCGAGCGCGCTCTGGCCATGCTCGACGAATTGGACTGCGCCGGCCTCGCCGAGCGCTTTCCCGCCGAGCTCTCCGGCGGCGAGCAGCAGCGCGTGGCCCTGGCGCGGGCGCTGGTCGTCGAGCCGAGCATCCTGCTGCTCGACGAGCCGCTGTCGGCGGTCGACACGGCCGCGCGCCGCGCGCTTCGCGAACTGCTGGCCCGGCGCCTCGCCGCCAGCAGCCGCCCCGCCATCGTGGTCACTCACGACGTGCGCGACGTCGTCGCCCTGGACGCCTCCATCTGCGCGCTCGATCACGGCACGGTCGTCCAACGCGGCAGCGTCGACGACGTGCGCGCCGCTCCCGCCAACGACTTCATCGCCGAATTCATGGGCGCGCTCGCCCCACCATGACTCGACGGCGAGCGCTGGAAGCACTCGCACCGAAAATGAGACTCAGCCCTCGTGCTCGCGCTCCTTTTGGGCCATCAGGTGGTTGAAGTACATGTACTGGGAGACCAGCGCCTCGTAGCCGCGCCAGCGATCGCGCACTGCCTCGTAGTCGGCCTCGGTGGCCGCGTCGGGGTCGAGGCCGTAATGCGGCAAGATCCAGCGCCGCCAGCCGCGCTCCATGCCCTTGTATTTGCCGGACTTGGCCTTGCGCGACATGAAGTTGCCGTCGGAGCGGTTGCGCCGAAACATCAGCGACTGCGCCGTCGACGGGCCGATGCCGCGCACGGCGGTGACCGCCTCCCAGAAGTCCTCGGGGCTCATCTGCTCGAGCGCCCACTGGTCGAGCTCGCCCGAGGCGATGAGCTCGGCCAGGCCCACCACATACTCGCCCTTGCGCCGGGAGATGCCAAACTCGCGAAAGTCGTCCGGGTCGACCGAGCGCAACACCTCCGGGCGCGGGTACGAGTAATAGGTGCGCCCGCGCCACTGCAGGGCCTCGCCCCAACGCTCGCGCACGTCTTTGACCATGCGCTTGCGGGTGGGCTCGTGGGAGATGCGCGTGCGAATGATGTAGCGCATGGCGTCGTCGAAGAAACACGCCCGCGAGATGCGCTTGAAGCCGTAGTGCTCCTCGACGATCTCGCGCATCACGTCGTCGTCGAGCGTCTCGAGGAGCGCGGCGACGTCGAGGTTGGTGCCCACCACGCGCCCGAGCTGGCGCCTGGCGTCGGCCTCCTCGGCCCCGGTGGGCGCGTCCTGGTCGGGAAACTCGACCTCGAAGCCCGGCTCGACCGGATTGTCGTTGTAGTGCATCACCGCCAACACGGTGCGGTCGGCCAGGTTGAGCGGGCGGGCGAACCCGCCCTTGAAGATCTCCTCGGCGTCGTACTCGGCTTCGAAATACTCGTCGACGTCGAGGGCGAGGTAGAAGTCGTGCGGAGGCTTCGATTCGAGGTACATCGGGGGTCCAGGGGTCGAGGAAACGCGAACGGCATTTTTCACCACAGAGGGCACAGAGGCCACAGAGGAAACCCGTTTTTTAGTTCTCTGTGCCCTCTGTGCCCTCTGTGGTGAGTCATCAGTTGGTACTTCGGGAATAGATAGACGCAAGCAGGCGCGTTAGGGTTACTAACATGGACGGCGAGACGAGCAAAATTGGACATATGATTTCGCGCCAGGTCGACCGCCTCGACCGGCGGTGGGGCGTGCGTGGGTGGGTGGAGAAGCTGCGGCCGTGGTTTCCGGTGGCCTTCTTCTTGGCCGGCTTTCTATTCGACGTCCTCACGCTGGGGCGCGTCGTCAAGGTCATCAACCTGGTGGTCGTCTCGTTCTACGCGGTCGGCGTAGGCGCCTGTCTGGTGCTGCGCGAGCGCCCGCTGGGCGAGGCGTGGCATCGGCGGTTGAGCTTCGCGCAGAACTTTTGTCTGGGCTCGCTGTTCAGCGCCCTGGTCGTCGTCTACTTCAAGAGCGCCGGCGAGTGGCTCACGCTGCTGACCGTGCTGGGACTGTTCGGCGCGATGGTCTTCAACGAGATCGCCGAGTGGACCGAGTCGCAGACGCACCTGTTATGGGCGATCTACTGCGTGAGCGTGGTGATGCTGCTCAACTTCCTGGTGCCCCACCTGGTCGGAAGCGTCTCCCCGTGGTGGTTTTATATCAGTTCGGCCGCCGGCATGGCCGCCGTATGGGGGTTGAGCCGGCTGGCAGGCCACGGCACGCGCGTGGTCAGGGCCGCGGGTGTCGCCGCGGTGGGGCTGGTGGCGCTGTACGCCTTCGGGTTGGTCCCGCCGGTGCCGCTGGTCATGAAAAACACGCTCGTGGGCCGCGATTTCAAGCGGGTCGACGACGAGTACACCTGCATGGTCGACGAGCAGTCGCTCTGGACCGACCTCGGCCTCGCCGCCCCGGTGGTCATCCACCGCCCCGGCGAACCGGTGGCCGTGCTCACGGCCATCTTCGCCCCCCGCGACGTCGAGGTGAATATGGAACACCGCTGGTACCACGAGGTCGACGGCGACTGGCAGCTCACCGACACCATCGGGTTCCACATGCGCGGCGGGCGCAAGGACGGCTGGCGCATGTGGTCGCACAAGCGACACGTCCCGCCGGGACGCTGGCGGGTGGAGACCGCCGTCAAGGACGGGCCGGCGTTGGGCGACGAGACGTTTCGCGTCGCCGAAGCCACCGACGCTGCGCGGCTTGCGAGTGAGCGACAGGCTTTATGAGCCTCAGAACGACCCTCCGATATTCAGGTTGATGATCGGCCCGATCGTCGACAATCCCAACTGCGCGCTCACCGTGAAGGGTACCTCGGGCAGGATGCCCTTATAGCCGACATACGCACCCGGGCTGATGGACCACGAATCGTCGGTGTACTGGTGACCATTGGGCCCCGGCGTGGAGCCGGTCTTGTGCTCGACCGGCACGAGAACTTGGCCGCCGACCTGCAGGCCGTTGGAGAAGTCACCGAGCGTGTAGTAGTTGAACTGCGCACCGATCGCCCGCTCATCCGCTCCAAGCCCCGCGCCGCCAGGCGCCAAGCCAAGCCCCCTACCCCACCAAAGCCTCCGCCAAACGCGTCATCACAAGCCCCGCCCGCCCCTCCACACGCACCCAGGCGTGCTCGTCACCGCGGGTCTGGCCGAGGTTGACGATCCCCAACGGCAAGCGCTTTTTGGCCGCCCCGCGCACAAAGCGAAACGCCGAGTACACCGTCAGCGACGAGCCCACCACCAGTAGCGCGTCGGACGAATCCACCAGGCGCCACGCGTCGGTGACGATGTCCTTGGGCACGTTTTCGCCGAAGAACACCACGTTGGGCTTGAGCACGCCGTCGCACGCCTTGCACCCGGGAACGGCGAAGTCCACGGGCACCGCGCGGGCGAGGTCGGCGTCGCCGTCGGGGGCGATTTCAGTGGCGTAGCGCGCCGCCCAATCGGGGTTGAGCTCGGCCAGGCGCGCCTGGATGGAATCGCGGTGCTCGAGGGCGTTGCACCCCAGGCAGCGCACCTCGGCGAGCGCGCCGTGCAGCTCGACGGCGTCGGTGCTGCCGGCGGCATGGTGCAGCCGGTCCACATTCTGGGTGATCACCCCGCGCACCACGCCGGCCTCCTCGAGCCGACGGATCGCCCGATGCGCCGCGTTGGGCTGGGCGCCGCGAAACCTGGGCCAACCGACCATGCTGCGCGCCCAGTAGCGCCGGCGGGCCTCGTCGCTGTGGACGAACTCGCGGTATTGGATGGGGTTGCGCGTCTTCTGGCGGGTCTTGGGGCCGCGATAGTCGGGGATGCCCGACTCGGTGCTGCAGCCTGCGCCGGTCAGCACGACGACGCGCAGGTGCTCGAGCATGTGGATCAGCTCGGGCAGGTTGCTCAGGTCGGAGTCGACATTTGGTAGCCAGCGTTGAGTGGTGGTCATAGGTCGTGGCGCCTTACGGCGCGGGGCTTGGCGCCTGCGGCGCGGGGCTCGAATGTCCATTGTAGTCAACGACGTAGAGGTTGGGCAGATTCCGTACGTGCCTGCGATGATCAGCTGCGCCCGGGCAATTCCGACGTTGCAAAGGAATAATCGATGTGAGATGACTGTCTATTCTACATATTGAACCGGCCAGTCTAGTTAATGACTGACCAGTTCAAAGCAGCAACAACGCTCGGACTTTGCGCTGGAGGAGCGCTGATGAGCCGCTCGGAAAAGTGGGAACAATTGATGCGCGAGTCGATCGTCGACGGCGTGCTGGGGGCGCTGACGGAGCAGGGCTACGAAGGACTGACGATGAAGCGTGTAGCCCAAAAGGCCGGCGTCGCCAAGGGCACGCTGTACGCCTACTTCGACAACAAGACCGAGCTGCTGGAAGCGGCGGTCGAGTCGAGCCTGGCCCCGCTGTCCGACGACCTTCGCGCCATCGTCGACGGCGACGACGACGCCGAGACCAAGCTTCGCCGGGTCGTCGAGCGCCACATCGGCTACTTCGACGAGCACCACGAAATTTTTCGAGTGCTGCTGTACGAGCGCCACAAGGTGTTGGGCAAATGGGGGCGCTACAAGACCAGTCGCTACCGGCGCCTGGTCGATACGATCGCCGGCATCATCACCGAGGGCGTCGACAGCGGGCAATTTCGCCCCCTCGATCCCGTCAAGACGGCGACCATGCTGGCCGAGGCCAATATTTCAGTCATCCACCAGCGGCTCTTCGGCGACAAATGCAGCCCCCTGAACGAGGACCACGAACTGGTGGTCGACATCTTTTTGCACGGCATCAGCCAACAGAAATAGTGTGACGGCATCGATGGCCGATGCATCACTTCAAGACAGATTCATGTCTGAGAGGCAGTAAGACACCATGAGCATTAAATCACGCAAACCACTCTACGTCGGGATCCTCATCCTCCTCGTGTTGGCGGGGGCCGGCTACCTGTACTGGGATATGGTGCTCAATGATGTGGTCAGCACCGACGACGCGCGCATCGAAGGAGACATGGTCGATATCGCGCCCAAGGTGCCCGGGCAGTTGACGGTGGTGCACGTGCGCGAGGGCGAGCCGGTCAAGGCCGGCCAACTGCTCTTCGAGCTCGACGACCAGGACATCCAGGCCAAGGTCGCCTCCGCCAAGGCGGGGGTCGCCGCCGCGCGCACCGCCGTGCCCGTGGCCGAGGCCGGCGTCAAGGCCGCCCAGGCCCAGCTCGACAAGGCGCTGCACGGCCCGCGGCCCCAGCAGAATCAAGAGCGCCGAGGCCGCCGTCCACCAGTTGCAATCCCAGGTGGATCTGGCCAAAAAAGAGGTCGATCGCCTCCAGAAGTTGGTCAAAGCCGAGGCCATCCCCACCGAGCGTCTCGACCGCGCCCAGTCGCAGTACGAGGTCGCCCAAAACGGGCTCAAAGAGGCCAAGCAGAAGCTGGCCATGCTCACCTCGGGCACGCGCATGGAGGATATCGAGGCTGCGCGCTCGCAGCTCGAGCTCGCCAAGGCCCGCGTAGACTCGGCCCAGGCCCAGGTCAAGACCGCCGAGGCCGGCCTCCACCAGGCGCAGTTGGCCCTGCAGCACACCCGCATCAACGCCCCGTTTGACGGCATGGTCGCCAAGGTCTGGCACCGCAAAGGTGAGATGGCCAGTCCCGCCGCCGCTGTGGTCACCCTGGTCAACCCCAACACCATGCGGGTCGACGCCAATATCGAGGAGACCAATCTCGACGACATCGCCGTGGGCGACAAGGTCGACATGAGCGTCGACGCCTTCCCGGGGGTGACCCTGCACGGGCGAGTCTCCTCGATCGTCAACGCCACCCAGTCGCAGTTCAGCCTGATGCCCTCGTCGGGCGCCTCGGGCACCTACATCAAGGTGACCCAGCGCGTGCCCCTGCACATCCACCTGGACAAGCTGCCCGAGCGCGCCGGCAAGATGCTCACCCCGGGCCTGAGCGTGGTGGCCGACATCCACTCGGGCACGGCTGATTCCCACCCCCGGACTGCGCAGCGATGAGCAAATATACCGAGCACGAGAATTATCGATGGTACGTGCTGGGCATCCTGATGGTCGGCACGTTCATGGCGATCCTGGACACCAGCATCGTCAACGTGGCCCTGCCGGACATGATGAGCGCCTTCGGGGTCAACCGCGACCAGATCGAGTGGGTCTCCACCGCATTTATGCTGGCCTCGGCGGTGGTCATGCCGCTGATCGGCTGGATCAGTGACCGCTTCGAGTACGAGCGCATCTACCTCCTCAGCCTGCTCGTGTTTACCCTGGGCTCGCTGATGTGCGCCGGGGCGTGGAGCTACGACGTGCTGATCATCGCGCGTATCATCCAGGCCGTCGGCGGCGGGGCGATCCAGCCGGTGGGCATGGCGCTCATTGCCGATCTCTTCGAGCCCCACGAGCGCGGCCGCGCCCTGGGCATCTGGGGCACCGGCATCATGCTCGGGCCGGCCATCGGCCCGACCTTGGGCGGCTACCTGACCGACTGGTTTAGCTGGCGCACGATCTTTTCGGTCAACCTGCCCGTGGGCATCGTCGCCATCGGCGCCGGCCTGGTGATCATGAACCTCAACGCCAATCGCGACCGCGAGGCCAAGAACTTCGACATGATGGGCTTTGCCTTCTTGTCGCTCTTCCTCATCTGCAGCCTGTTGGCGCTGTCCAACGGCGAGAGCGACGGGTGGGGCTCACCGGTCATCGTCACCGAGATCATCTTGTCGGTCATCGGCCTGGTCATGTTCATCGCCGTGGAGATGGCCGTCGAGCACCCCCTGCTCGACCTCAAGCTCTTCGCCTACCGCAACTACACGGTGTCCATCCTGCTGACCATCTTCCGGTCGGTGGGCCTGTTTGGCGGGGTGTTTTTGCTGCCGATCTTTTTGCAGAACCTGACCGGCTACACCACCATTCAGACCGGCCTGTGGATGATGCCCGGGGCGGTGGCCGTGGGGCTGTGCATGCCGATCGCCGGCAAGCTCACCGACATGTACAACCCGCGCATGCTCGTCTTTGCCGGCTCGCTGATCACCGGCTTCTCGCTGGTGATGTTTGGCAACCTCGATCCCAAGTCCAGCGCGATGATGATCATCGGGCCCCAGCTCGTTCGCGGGGTGGGCCTGGCGCTGATGATGTCGCCGCTGATGGCCGCTGCGCTCAACGCGGTGCCGCCGGCGGCGGTGGCCACGGCGTCGAGCTTTATCAACATCACCTCGCGCGTCGGCGGCGCCTTCGGCATCGCCATCCTCAACACCTTCGTGACCCACTCCGCCCACCGCCACGCGGTGCACCTGGCGGCGAGCATGCCCATGCAGTCGAACCGCTTCGCCCACCTGTCTCAATGGGCAGGCGCGCACCTGGGCCCGATGTTCGCCAGTCCCAAGGGCTCGGCCATGCTGCTGTTCAAGGTCGTGGCCATGAAGGCGCAGGTGCTCTCCTTCGAGAACGGCTTTGTCTTCTCCGGTCTGGTCCTCATCCTCGCCGGCGCGCCCCTGGCGCTGATGATGGCGCCCACCAAGGGCGGCGAGAGCGTCGACATGGAGCATATGGCCATGGAGTAGCGCGTTCTACAACCCTTGTCCGAAATGCGCGGGTGAGCAGCATTGAAAGCGATATGTGAGGGCGCCTTCGCCCTCCGTTTCGTCGCTACCCACGGGGCCCACCAGCGGCCCCGCTGCCATACCCGACCAAGGAGACGCAATGGCCAAGGAAAAGAATATGCTTCTGAAGTGGCTGCGCGACGCGCACGCCATGGAATCGTCCGCCGAGTCCATCCTCGAAAAGCAGGTCAAGCGCACCAAGGATTGGCCGGACCTGCATCAGCGCATCCAACACCACCTCGAGGAGACCCGCCGCCAGCAGACCCGCATCAAGGACTGCATCACCCGCCTGGGCGGCGACACCTCCGCGCTCAAGGAACTGGTCGGCAAGTTCACCGGCTCGATGCAAGCCTTTGGCGCCTCCGGAGCCGAGGACGAGATTATCAAAGCCTCGGTGAGCGACTATTCCTTCGAGTGCCTCGAGATCGCCTCGTACCGCTCGCTCATCGCCGCCTGCGAGGCCTACGGCGAGCCCGAAATTCGCCGGGTCTGCGAAGAGATCTTGGCCGAAGAGGAGGCGATGGCCGACTGGCTCGACAACCACATCGCCGAGACCACCCGCACCTTCCTGAGCAAAAAAGGCGTCTCCGTCCAACCCAGCAAGCCCGGGCCGGAGACCCGCCGCGAGCCGCCGCGTCCGACGGTCTGAGCCTGAAACATGAGAGCCCCGGACTTCATTGTCCGGGGCCTTATGGATTGAAGGCCCGAGCCTTCTGCTCGGCCTTCTCGGCGCACGCCGCGCCGGCCTTCTTGCACATCTTCTCGAGTGTAAACCACGTGCGCGGATAGCTCGCGTACAGCCACCACGCCCACGGGTTGATCGCGTGCGACGGGGGCGTGCCCACCGTAAAGCCGTCGAAGAGGCGCGCGTTGGTGGCCATGAGCGCGTCCAGCGATGGGCGCGTTGCCCCTGGCGGCAGTACGCGCAGGGTCACCCCGTAGGGATAGCGCGTCAGGCCGTCGAGCTTGTCTTGAGGTGGGTTCGCCCAGAACACCGCCCGCCCGGTGCCCAGAAGCGCTCGGGCGAGCTTCGGGGAATCTGGCGAGGTGGGAAGATGCACTCCGAGCTTATGACCCACGCGGTCGGCATACCAGCGGTAGCGCAGCAGCGAGGCGTGCACGAATAGGACGTCTGGGCGCACCCGGCGCACCCGGCGCAGGTATTCGATGCTCAAAAAGCGCGCGTCGCCGCTTCCGACCAAAATGGCATGTTCGGGCAGCGGCTCGAGTGTGTTGCGCGCATAATGCTCAAGCGTCGGCCGGTAATAGGCGTGCAAGCGCGTCAGGCTGGAGGCGATGACGATGGCGAAGAACGCGCCCAGGAGCGCCACGCGCGACCACGGCGCCATCGCGCGCCACTGCGAACGCGTCTGGTCGATGCCCACGGCGGCAAAGATGGTCAGCACGAGCTCGGGCAGCGCATAAAACCGCCGGGCGACCTCCAGGCCGACGTCGTGAGGCGCGCGGTTGAACAGCAGGACAAACGCCGGGCCGACGAGCACGAACGACAACACCAGCCACAAGGCTCCGCGCGCCGGCGGGGCGTGCTCGTCGTCGCGTCCGAGCAGACGCACGATGCCCAGCAGGCCCACGGCCAGCCCCACCAGGGCGAAGTCCTCGCCCATCTGCACGAATAACGTCACCAGGTGCACCAGCGGCTTGCGCTCGCCGCCGTAATAGTCCAGGCGCGTGGTGCCGTAATCGCGGCGCAAAAAGTGGCCCAGGATGCCGTCCAAGTCGGTGATATGGCCCCACTTGAAGCAGTCGGCGCAGTCCGACGCCGACAGCAGATGCGCGTAGGGAAGTAGCCCCACGCCGAGCGCCAGGCCCGAAAAAATCAGCCACCACCAGGCGCGCTTGGCCTCACGCCAGCCCAAAAGAACCCCGTAGAGCCCAACCGGGGCGAGCAACACGATGCTGTGGTGGTTGGACAGGCCCAGGCCGGCGACCAGGCCGAGGGCGACCATGCGCCCACCGCCGCGCAGCGGCCCCCGGGGCGCCGACAACCACAGCACGAGCGCAGCGATAAGGTTGTTGAGGGCGAAGACCTCTGCGTGGGTGTGCAGAAACCACACCTGCGGACTGAGCGCGAACATCGCCACCGCCAGCAGGCTCGCCCGCTCGGGCGCCCCCCAGGCGCACGCGGCTCGGTAGACAATGGCCACGGCCGTCGCGCCCAAAAGCGCGGTGGCCATCGCCGCCGCGTGGGCGGCGTTGAGCGCCGGAATCCACGACAACGACTGCAGATAAAGGGTGTACAGGGGATAGCCGGGCGGATGCGCCCGCCCGCCGGTGGCCGCCAAGATCACGAACTCGCCGTTGTCCGCGCCCACCAGATAATGCGTCGCCGTCAGCAAGTAGACCGCCAGCGCGCCCGCCCACAGCGCCCACGGCGTCCAGCGCGGCAATCCGGCGCCCCGGGCGCCGTTGGTCATAGACGTCTCAGTCATCGCAACCGCTTGTCCAAATGCTCGAATAGCTCGCGGATCGTGCGCGCGTTGTGGCCGAAGTCCGCCCGACCCACGCGCGAGGAGCTTCGCACCCGCACCGAGGCGCCGTCGGCGTCGGCCGGCTCGACCCACACGGTCATGTCGTCGACCCAGCCGATGGTCTTGGTGCGCACCTCCACATCGACGCGCATCTGGTCGGGATTGTCGCTGGCGAGCGTCCATCGCGGGTGACGGTCGACCACCGCGCACACCTCGTCGAAGACCCGGTCCTGCTCGGCGGCGTACACCCGCGGCTCGATCTCCGGGTACCACGTCGATTGACCCGTCTCGAGCTCATTGATCAGAAACGGGCGCAGCACGCGTTTTAGCAATGAGGGCGATGGGGCCATGGACTCGCTCGGATCGTGACATGCCGACGTGATCATTTTGAGCACCCGGGGGTGGATGCACAAGGGCCCGGCACCAACAGACTTGCCACGGCCGATCGCCGGCTGGCACAATGTCCTTGCTTTCTCGACGCGTGTTCTGTCCTCCTGCCAGGTTCGATCCATGCGCTGTTATGGCCTTGCTGTTGTCGCGATTGTGCTCCTCGCCATCTCCGGCTGCGCCGACAACGGCGCGCAGACGCATCCGCAGAACAACCGAGGCGACGCCGGCGGCTTCGACCTATGCTCCGGCACCGCGCCGACCTGCCTGGTCGATTGCGGCGACCAGACCGCCGGCGCCACCTGTGTCGACGCCCAATGGCAATGCCCCGACGGCAGCACGTCCTCCGATGAGTGCACCACCCCTTCGTGCCACGCCGACGGGCACTCCAACTTGCCCGGCGTGCATATCGAGCTCGACGACAGCCGGTGCACGTGGACCCAGCAAGAGGCCCAGGCCGGCGTCGACCTCCCCTACCGCATCGTCGTCGACCAGGCGGTGGCCATCAACCCCTACGGGCCGGCGAGCCCGGCGTGCCAGCAGCCCGGCGACAGCGGCCTGATCACCCAGGGACGCGTCGACGGCGACGCTGGTGCCCACTATTGCAAGTGCGACGTGGGCATGTGTCCGCGCCACGACCCCGCGTGGAACACGCTGCAACCGGGCACCTACGAGGGCACGTTTCACTGGAGTGCGTACAACTGGGACGGCCCCTCGGACACCGGCAACCCCTTCGGCGATCCATTCGCGCCGGGCGCCTACACCGTCACCATCTCCAGCAGCGGGCAGCAGCGCATGCCCGACGACGGCACCTCCGACTTCGACATCGTGGGCTCGCTCGACATCACGTTGACCGCGTCGAACTGAACCGGCGCGCTGGTCGGCGAGCACGCCGCGTCGGCGCGCGGTCTCGTAGGCCATGGTGTGGGCGTTGATGGAGGCGTCCATCTTGCGCAACAACCCCTTGATCCCGCTGGCCACGCGGAAGTAGGCGAGCGCGTCAGGCGGCGGGACGAGCTTGAGGAAGCTCGGGTGGCGAAGCATGAAGAGCTTGGCGTCCATCGCCGGCTGCCAGCCGCCAAAATCGAACGGCTCGTCACGCAAGAAAGCCGCCCTGGCGCGAGAGCGTCGCTGAAGGATGAAATCGGCGCGCCTTGGTGTTATTCTCGTAGCAATTGCATGTGTTTAGGTTTCGACGTGACTGGTAGTCCACACCACGCGCGCCTTGGGAGGTGCTCGTTGTGGGCCGAACACAAACGTCAAACCATGCCGGCGGGGTGCACCGATGTCGAACAACTACCGGCCCGACCCATTTCGCGATCTCTTCGACGACAAGGAATTGTCGTCGCTGTTCGACGACGACAACGAGGATCTTACGGACGGTGACGAACTGGACGAAGACGAGGTGAGAACCTGCCCGGGCTGCGCCGGAAACGGGCGGTACGTGGGCCTCTTCGAGATCGAGATCCCTGTCAGGAGTGCGGCGGCACGGGGACGGTGCGCCGCCGCTCCGGGGACGACCAGCAGCGACTTCCCGCCGGCGGCTAGCCGCTGGCCGCGGGGACATCCGGGGCGAAGGCGTCGCCGGCGGGCAAGCGCACCGTAAAGGTCGTCTCCACCCCGGGTGTGCTCTCGAAGGTGAGCTCGCCGCCCATCGACTCGACGATATGCCGTGAGATCGCCAACCCCAGCCCTGTGCCCTCTCCCACCGGTTTGGTCGTGCGAAACGGCTCGAAGACCATCTTGCGCTCCTCCTCGGTGATGCCCTTGCCGGTATCCCGCACTTCGATGACCACCTCGTCGCCCTCGCGACGCGTGCGCACGCCGATCTCATTGTCGCGGACGTCCCCGTCGTCGATGGCCTGGGCGGCGTTGATCAGCAGGTTGAGCAGCACCTGGGCGAGGCGCGACTCGCTGGCCCAGACCACCGAGCCGGGCTCGTAATGACGCACCAATTGCGCCTTGTGACGGATCTCGTGGGCCGCCATGTCCAGCGCCAACTCCACGATCGGCTCGACGTCGACGACCTGGATGGATTCGATCTCTTCGCCGCGGGTGAACGTGCGCAGATCGCGCACGATGTCGCGCACCCGCCCGGTGCCCTCGCGGGCATCGCCGAGCGCCTCGACCACCTCCGGGAGGAGGGCGTGGAGGCGCTCCCAACACTCCATCGCCTCCTCGGTGCTGGTGGGCGGGCCGGCTGCAAGCAGCTCGGCGAGTTGGCGGTGCGCGAAGTCAATGCCCCCGGCGACATAGGTCAGCGGGTTGTTGATCTCGTGGCCCACTCCTGCGGCCAAGGTACCCACCGCCATCATGCGGTCGACCTCGATCATCCGGGCTTCGTACTCGCGCAGCGCGGTGACGTCACGCGCCAGCAGGTACACCTGATCGTCGGTCCCCGGCACCTTGCACGAGGTCATCTGCATGATGCGCACCTCGTCGTCGGCGATCTTCCAGGGTTTCTCGTGGAGCCTGTCTTCGCCGAGGGTGCGCAGGTATTGCTCGACCCTGTCGGGCGACTCGTCGAGGAAATCGTGGACAAAGAGCCCTTGGGGAAGCTCCTCCTCGCCGGCCACCAGCCGCCAGAAGGCGGGGTTGGCCTCGTAGACCCGTCCCGAGGTGGTGTCCACCGCGCACACCGGCTCATGCAGGTTTTCGACCAACGCATGGTAGGTGCGCTCGTGACGTGCCAGGCGACGCTCGGCGACCGCCCGCTGACGCTCGGAGCGGCGCGCCAGACGCCCCAAATAGGCCCCACTGCCGATCAACAGCAACAAGGCGGCGGTGATCGAGCCGATGCCCAGGTTGCGCCCCATGGGCGCCCCGCTCTGCAGCAGGTCGCCGAAGCGGTCCTCATCGGCGACCAACTGCTGATCGATATGGGCGAGTTGGTGCAGGTAGACCTGGCGCTGGCGCGCCGAAAGCGGCGCTTGGCGTACGGCCTGACGATAATCGGCGGCCAACTTCTCCAATTGGCTGATCTCGCCAATCGCCGCCGTCCACACCTCGATGGCCGAGGCGACCTGCGGAATAATCTGGCCGGAGTGAAACAGGTCGAGCGCGGCGGTGGACTCGGGCCCATTCAACCCCACCTTGCGAATTGCCCGTTTGGCCTCGTCCCACTTGTGTTGGCGGACCAATGCGCGCAGCCGACGGTGCTCGGCGAAGAATTGCCTGCTTTCGGCACAGGCTTCCATCTTGGTGACGTCGCCGGTGCGCACCATCTTGCGCGCGCAGTTGACGAGGCGCTCGCGATGATTCTTCCAGATCTGCTGGGCGGTGAACCACGAATGCATCCCGATGCTGGCGTTGAACGCATACATCCCGAACACGCTCAACCCCATCACCAGCACGATCAGGGCCGCCAAGACGACCAGCCTCCGAGGGCTCAGTCGCTCTAGATATGGTATCCGTAGGTTCATGATTCGGCCGTTGGCACCACCCTAAACACTCCTTCCCTCCCTGCATGGAGGAACGCTGGAGAAAGTGTACTGCACCGGAGGCCTCCCCGCCAAAGAATAAATCTCTCGAGAGCGCCCCAATGCGCCCCCAATAGGGGTCTCACCCACCCTAACAGGCGAGTTAAGGCGCACGCCCCCCGGGATAGTGGCTTATCGCGAGACGGTTCCCTTCAATATCGCGAAGGTACGAGCTAAATTCGGTCCGTTCCTCGATAGTCACGCCCAACTCGACGAGGCGCCGCTCTAAGGCGAGGCGCTCCTCGACCCCGTCGACGGCGAACGCAAGCAGAAAAGGCCCGGCCCCCACCCCGACGACGCGACGCGTCGGCTGCTCGGTGTGCTCGATCATCAAGATCGTCGCGTCCATATCCAACCACACCGAGCGCAGCCGCCCGTCGGGGTACTGGTGGCGCGTGGTCTCTTCGAGCCCGAAGGCCTTCGCATAAAACCCGGCGAGGGCGTCGACGTCGCGAGCACCCAGGGCCAAGTGATGGAGGCGTCTTGAACACGGAGCGTCAGTCATGACCATAGTGTGGCACGGAAGTGGGCGAGGTGCTAGGGCCCTGCCACGCCCCCCAATCAGTGTCAGACACCGTAATTGGCCGCCCCAAAAATCAGTGTCGGACACCGTAATTGGCCGATCTCATGCGGTCCTGCGACCGATCGCGGACGTGGAAGTGTCTAGCGCGCGAGGCTTACACGCGATTTTCGTCAGCGAGGAAGCGCTCGAATGGTGGATTGGGGTCGAGTTGGGTGCGAATTGGGGCAGATCGCCAACGATGCAGTTGAGCCGCGGGCGGCCAAAACATACCGGTGCATCTAAACGCTGCCTAAATGGGAGTGTTCGGCCTTTCTCGTCGTGTTGTGGTACGGACTGGCGGGTATCGCGCTTAGGCGTTGGCTTTGTCGCGCGGCTCGGGCGCGCCGATGCACTCGCGGTGGCCCGGCGGGATGGTGCCGTTGGGAAATTCGAGGTCGGTCTTGCCGTCCCTCCACTTGTCGGCGGCCTGCTTGTAGAGGTCGCGGATTTCCCAATACGCTGTTGTGTACTCCTCGCGAAGCTTCGGGTCGGTCGTATGGCACAGCGGACACGGAGAGCTTTCGGAGTCCTGCGGGCGGTCGTACCAGTTCTGCTCGAGGATTTTCTCGACCCCCACGCACCCGCCATCTCGGTGGTCGGCCAGGTACTCGGCGTGGCCTCGAAGCTCCTCTAAAACCTTTTGGTTGTACGCCTCGTCGCTCAAATCCTTCCACATGGGAAGCTTGGCCATCTCGAGCTCGTACTCGACCATGGCGCGGCGCTCGGCCTCGGCGTGGTCGACGTCTTTTCGGCGAAGCCGCCAGTACTCTTTCTTGTTGACGCGCTGTCCCACAAGCGGCTTTGCGCTCTCGTGGAGCTCCCAGGAGGACAGCCCCGGCCAGAACTTGGGGTGGGCGACCAGGTTGGATTCGCAGGGGTTGCACACCGTGTAGCGAAGTTTGTTCAACAGCTCGTCGTCGTCGAGGATCGGCGAGCACTTGTAGCGACTCTCGAAGAACGAGCCCGAGCGGCCCCAGTGGGCGTTTAGTTGCTTGGCGAGCTCGGTGTCGAGGAGCTGCATGAACTTCTGGATCTGGCAGGAGTGCGAGCCGACCATCAGGTGGAAGTGGTTGGACATGAACACAAACGCGTAGATATCGACGTCATGCTGGTCGGCGGCGTAGGCGAGGACGTTGGCGATGATGGTGTTGACGTCCTTGCCGGGGCGAAAGAAGTAGCGCTGCTGCAGGCAGCGGATGGTGATGAAATAGATGATACCGGGTTCGAAATGACGCAGTCGATTTCCCATTGGGGTGGCTCCATAAGTTCGGGGTGATCGTTCGTCCTCTCATTATGGTTTTCGGCAAAATGGGGCGAATCGTTGCGTGATCGGGCCAAGTTTTTTTGCGAAGGGGGGTGTTGGGGAAGGAGGGCGATCGGGCGCTGAGGCGCATGGATGCTGGGTTGTGACGGTGTCTGATACCGATTTCTGGGGCGGCGGAGACGGTGGATGTCTTGTAACCGTGACTGTGTTGGGTGCATCCTATCTGACACGTTCTGTGGAACAGCTCAAAAGGAGACAGATGATGTCTGCCCGCAAGGTATGCGTTGCACTGGCGATGATATGCGTGCCGCTCGTGGCTGTGTGCGCCTGCGATGCTCATGACGACATGTCAGCCGGCGAGGATTCGGACGCTGCGAGCCGTGTCGATGCTGGGGACGTTAATAGCGCCAACATCGCTGATGCGGACGCTGGTGATGCATCCGACGCGGACACCGTGCCCGACCCCTCGATCTATGCTGATTGCGCGGCGTACGCAGTGCATGGCCCTGACCAGGTGGGCGTGACCACCGTCGAGGTCGACGGCAATCCGGTGGAGATCTGGTATCCGGCGGCGCCCGGGGCAACCGAAGGTCATCAGCCGGACACATACGACCTGCGCGACTGGGTGCCCGCCGACCAGCGCGACAAGATTCCTGCCGATGCTCCCACAACATTTCAGACGGGCGCCTTCCGGGACGTCGACATCGCCACCGGACCGTTTCCGGTGGTGCTCTTCAGCCACGGTTTTGCCGGCTACCGCATGCAGTCGACGGCCTATACCGTCCACCTGGCCTCGTGGGGCATGGTTGTGGCCGCGCCAGAACACCCCGAGCGCGGGCTCACCGCGGTGCTAAACAACGACATCGACATGAGCGGATCGACGGACGTGGCCACCCTGCGCGCCACTCTCGACTGGCTGGTTCAGGCCAACGGGCAAACAAGCAACTTCTTTGGCGGGCACTTGCGCACCGACAAGGCGGGTATCACCGGCCACTCCGCGGGCGGTCGCGCCGCCCTGGCGGCCTCACTGGCCGACGACCGCTTCGTCGCCGTGGTCGGCCTGGCGCCGGCCGTTGGTGTCGGCGGCCAGGACCCCGCTGGCGTGAACGCACCTGAATTACTCATTGCTGGCTCCGACGACGGCATCGTGCGCCCCCGCGCCGTGCGTGACTTCTACGACACGGAGCCCGCCCCCAAGGCGTTCGTGTCGATCGCCGGCGCCGGCCACCTGGCCTTCTCAGACATTTGCCTCATCGGCCGGCAAGCCGGCGGCATCCTCAAAATCGCCCAGGACAGCGGTATCGACGTCAACCCCGCTATCGCCCAGTTGGCGCGCGACGGATGCCGCGACGACCAACTCGACCCACGCGCGGCGTGGCCAGTCTTCGAGCACTTCGCGACTGCCGAATTGCGCTACGCGCTGGGCCTGGACGCGCGGCCGATTGGCCTCGACGACCAGGCAGCGCAATGCTTTGGTGACCTCATCGCCGACGATGACTTCTCCTCGCTGTAGCCTCGCCGGAACTTCACCCCCGAATGATACCCGACATGCGGATGCACCCTACACCCCTGAACGTGCGCAGAGGCGCATATTTCCTGCCTCGTAATGGTGTCTGATACCGTTGACGCCATTGACGATCGGCCGCCGTTGACGCTGCCCTCAATGCTGTTGTTGGAAGGATCAAGACTGGAGCAACTCAACTCCACCGATGGACAACGCCTCCCACGCCAACTATTAGGCACAGCGGCCAGCGCGCGCTTCGAACCGTAGGCACATCGTTTGCAGGACCCCTCACCAAGCACGATGCATTGGCAGACGATGCCCAGGAGAGACGATGACCACTGATCCGACACGTATCGATGACGAAGCCGCCCAGCCCGTCCCGCGAACGCGTAGAACCGACTTCGCACAGGTCGGCCAAGTGACGTTGGGGCTGTTGAAACGCACTCCCGAACTGTTGGTGCCGTGGATATTGATCGCAGCCTTCGAGCTCGTCTGCCTGATAACGGCCCGCTCATGCATCGGCGCGGTCGCCCACTGGTATAAGGACATCGATAATCTCAGCGCCGCGGTGATCACGCTGCTCATCGAACTCCCCGTCCTCGCCGTGCTGGCCGTGGTCATGGTCGCAGCGATGTCGCTGGCCGCGTCAGCACGCTACACGTTCTGGTCGGCGCTGGGCGAGGTGGTGTTCACCGGACGATCCCGCAAGTTGCTGCATGGCCTATCGCTGACCCGCGGTCTGTTGGTCGCCGGCATGTTCGCGACCCTCGAGCTCGCCGTGCTCGGCGTTGGCTGTTTCGGGGGATTCGCCTCAGGGGCGACGATCTTGCTCGTCGTTCTGCTCGTCGCCGGCATCATGGTCGCCTTTCTGAGCGCCCCGTACTTCGCCGCTCGCCACCACAACGTCGGCCGGGGCATGGCGCTGTCGCTCGAAGCGCTCCGTCGAAACCCGGCCATCGTCGCCGCGACCGCCGTGGTTCTGGCGCTGACGTGGTGGTTACCCGACTGGCTCATCCTGACCCATGGACATATTCTGCTCACGCTCATCGGACACGCCGAGGTATCAACCAAGACCGCCTTGCTCGCCAGTGAATGCGTCGCCGGCGTGGCCGGCTACTTCGGCTGGGTCTTTGCAGGCGCTGCCTTCGCCTGCATGGACGCTGACTACGACGTCCGCGCTCGGTCACGACGTGACGGCAGCGCCGCAATGGAGCGCCGTAATGGTGTCTGACACCATTATTGAGGGCGCCGCTGATCGGGCGCAGAGGTGCATATTCCCTGCGCCGTAATGGTGTCTGACACCGTTGTTGGCGCAAATGAGTGGAAACGCGATTTGATTCTCCCTACGATGGGCGTCGTTCACACCACACGGTCCTTCTCAGGGGGAGCCAATCATGAGTGGAATCAAACCTTTCGCGCTGGCCGCCGTCGCTTGCCTCCTCGTCGCCTGCAGCAGCTCATCTAGCCATCAAGCGAACATCGCGGCGTCAGACTACGACCAGAGCTGCCAGCAAGACGACGAGTGCGTCGCCGTCTACGAGGGCGACGTGTGCGCCTGCGGTGGGTGCGACAACGCCGCCATCAACGCCAGCGACTCGACCGCCTACAGCGCTGATCGCGACGCAGCGCAGAGCACGTGCCCGTCCGGGCAGCAGTGCTTCGACGGCGCTTGCGCGCAGGCCGCGACGCTGTGCGTGCATGGAAGCTGCGAGGCCTACCAGCTCGATTCGGTCACCGACGTCATCGACCGCAGCTGCCAGAGCGACGAAGACTGCGCGCTCATGCCCAATTCTTTTGGAGCCAAATGCGGTTGCCAGGTCGCGGTCAGCAAGTCCGGCCGCGCCATCGCCGCGCGCATCCACGCCCAGATCGCCGAGATGACCCCGGCCTCCTGCAACTGCGAAGACATCGGCCCGCCCAAGTGCGTCGATGGAACATGCCAGACCGCCAACGGCGACGGCTGCCACGTCATCGGCTGGGACAGCCACAGTTGCCAATGATACGCCGCCGCCTCAGACCGGCACACGGGGTCGGCGCCCCACGGCCCCCCGCCGTAATGGTGTCTGACACCATTATGGGCGGCGCCGCTGATCGGGCGCAAATGCCCATATTTCCTGCGCCGTAATGGTGTCTGACACCATTATTATGGCGGCGCCCCTGATCGGGCCGCTCAGGCCATCTCGGCGAGTTGGTAGGCCATCTCCTCGACCTGCTCGTAGGACTCGGCCACGAAGAAGATCTCCTGGGGCGCGTCGTAGTCGATGCTCAACTGGCGGATGGCGTCCAGGCTAAACGGGTGCTTCTCGACGGTGGGATCGACCGAGCGCAACAGGTCTTGGATGCCGCCGTTGTTGCCCGCACCGAAGATCTTGAACTCGCCGCCCTCGCGGATCAGCCCGTATTCGACGGTATACCAGTAGAACAGCCCGATGGTCTCCAATAGCTCGTCGTTGCCGGCCTCGACGGCGGCCTCGGCGGCCTTGCCGATGGCCACGGACATGTCCACAAACTCCGGGTGCATGAACATCGGGGCGTGGCCACGAAGCTCGTGGATGATGTCCGGCTCGGGCGTAAAGAACGGGTAGGAGTGGTGGCGTAGATACGGCGTGCACCGCATCACCCGCTGGGCCAGCATCGGCAAAAACTCGGCCTTGTCCAACAAGCCCCCCACCGGCGCCAACAAAAAGCCCGTCTCCGCCTCCATCTTCGCCGAAACGTCGTCGAGCTGGGGCACCCGGTCGATGGGCAGGTCGAGCTTGTCGCGCCCCTCCAGGTAGGCTCGGCAGGAGTAATGATCCTGCAGGCGCAGCAACACCTCGGAGACCAACCGCCAGGTGGTGTGCTCCTTGTCGGTGTACTCGTAGCGCGGGATATCCGGCCAGGCTTGCTCGGATTGACCGATGAGCTCGTCGAGCCGCGCGCGGTACTCCTTGTCGTGCGCGCCCGGATAATTCGTCTGCACGATACTTGCGTAGTCGTTGCGCGCAAACGGAATGCTGTCGAGAAAGGTGCGATCTCTGCGCTCACTCATCGTTTCCAATCCTCCTGGGGCCCGTTCGGCGGCTGCGAATTGCCTGCCAAAGGCCGCCGCGCCAACTCGTTAAGTTTGTAAAGTTTTTGCTGCTCTTCTTGTAGCGTGCGCGCGCCACGCTGTCCACCTCGGCGCTCGCCCACGCGCCGACGCCACCGCCCCTCCACATACTTGCTTCAGATGCTTTTTCCGTTCTGCTATCCTACCGATCGAATGACAATTCCACATAGATTAGAGGTACTTGCCGTGACTTTTATCAAGAAAACACTTGTATCTATCGCACCAATTTTCTTTGCTATCGGCTGTGTGCATGTCATCCCGCCGGGCGGCCACTATGAGAGCCGCCACCAGCACCTGCACTCGCACAAAAGCTGCAAGGACGAGTGCAACGAAGAGTTCCACGAGTGCAAGGAGCACAGCCATCACGGCCACGGTCATCACGGCCACGGCCACCACGGGGCCAGCCATTGCGCCCACCGCAAAAATGATTGTATGCGTGAGTGTAGATATTAAACCCACGAGCCCGAATGAGACGCCGCGCCTGCCCCATACTGCTCACCCTCCTGCTGGGGCTGTGCGCGTGCGACGGCGCGCCCCCCGCGGCGGGGCATCACCGTCGCTCGGACGCCGGAGACGCCGCCGCCTCCGAGACGGCCTCAGACACCGCGGCTGACGCCCAGGCCCCCCTGCCCCGCCGCGCCGCGCCCGACGACCCCCTCGCCCTCTCCGAGCTTCGCCTCGACCACGGCCTGATGCGCGACGCGTGGGGCCGCACGGTCATCCTGCGCGGCGTCAATGCGCGCGTAAACGGCCTCTTCGATGTCACCTTCGACGACGGGCGCACCCCCGTGCAGTCGATTCCCGAATTCGACGAGACCGATTTCGAGCGCATGCGCAAGTGGGGCTTCAACGTGCTTCGCCTGCCGGTCAACTGGAGCGGCATCGAACCGGCGCGCGACCAGCGCGACGACGCCTATCTCCAGCGCCTCGACCAGATGGTCGACTGGTGCGGGCGCTACCAGGTGTACTGTCTGATCGACTTTCACCAGGACGCCTACTCCAAGGAGATCGGCGAGGACGGCGTGCCCCTGTGGGCGATCATCCCCCCACCCGACCAGCTCCTCGAGGGCCCGCTGGAGGGCGACGAGTTGCAGCGACGCCGCACCAGCACCCAGGTGCGCGAGGCGTTCGTCTCCTTTTGGAAGAACAAGCAGGGCATCCAAGACGCCTTCATCGACACCTTCGCGACCGTCGCCGCGCGCTACCGCGGCCGCCACGCCGTGGTCGGCTTCGAGGTGCTCAACGAGCCGGCGTTCATGGCCCAACTCCAACAGCTCTGGGACTTCTACCACGCCGCCATCGACGCCAGCCGCTCGCGCGGGGTCGAAAAGCCGCTCTTCGTCGAGCCCAATTCCCTGCGAAACCTGTTCAACCAGGCGCGCATGCCCGGCGAGCCCTTCGAGGATCCCCAGCTCGTCTACGCGCCGCATATCTACACCACGGTGTTTTCGTCCCCGATGGACAACTTCGGCTCCGGCGACATCGACGACCTCTCCCCGAGCGTTGACGCCGCGCGCGAGGAGGGCCGGCACCTGTCGACCACCGACGCCGGCCTGTTCGTCGGCGAGTACGGCATCGACCCGCGCGCCGAAAACTCGGCGCTGTTCATCCGCGACGAGCTCGACCTTCAGGAGCGGACTCTGGCCATCGGCAGCACGTTTTGGCTGTGGGAAGAGCTCGGAAGCGGGCGCTGGGGCATCACGAAGGACGACGACGGCGCCCCCCGCCCGGCCCGTCTCCAG
This sequence comes from uncultured delta proteobacterium, assembly GCA_963697525.1. Taxonomy (GTDB): domain Bacteria; phylum Myxococcota_A; class Bradymonadia; order Bradymonadales; family Bradymonadaceae; genus Bradymonas. The sequence continues at coordinate 1,763,722 of OY969087.1, read as the reverse complement.
GCGCTGTCGCGCCCCTACCCGCGTCGCGTCGCCGGCGTGCTGCAATCGCTGCACTACGACGTCGAACAAGCGACGCTCCGGTTTTCGTACCTCGCAGCCGACGCCGACGGCATCGTCACCGCCCCCAACGTCGTCTACCTGGCCCCGACGCGCCACCTCGACCCCGACGCGCTCACCATCACCTGCGATGGCCAGCCGCTCGAAGCCGGCGAGGTGCGCTTCGACGGGGTCTCTGGCACCGTGTCGTTTGTGTGCCCACTGCCGCCTTCTCCGGGCGAAACACCCATCGACGTGGTCGTCGAATAATCTCGACCACGCTCCCCTCTTTGCACGCCCCACCGTTTTGATTATGGTGCCTCGCCAACCCCCAACGCAGAGGCGAGCATGAGCGGGCTCAGCGACTCATCCAACGATTCGATCGAGGCCTTCGAGCGGTCCAGCAAGCGCCGAAACGCCGCGGCCATCGTCATCGGCGTGTTGGTGGCGATCCCCATCGTGGCCGCCCTGGCCTACATCATTGGCACGGTCGCCTATCCCGGGCTGGGTCGCTATGTCCACGGGGTGGTCTCGGGGCGCGAGACGTTGCTGGGCGACAAGAAATACTCGCCCCCACACGATGTCTCGCCGCAGCAGCTCACCAAGACGGTCGACCTCGCCAAGGTCCACGGCACGCTGCTGCCGGAGTGGCTCGCCTCGCTGTCCTACGACACCACCGGCGAGCCGTCGGCGCAGACCAAAGAGCGCTTCCAGAAGCTGCTCGACGCGGTCAAAGAAGACCCCAACCTGCATGACATCGTCGGCCACCTCGGTAAGTTGATGCACGCCAAAGACGTCGATAAGCACGTCGATGACGTGCTGTATTGGACGTGGGCGTGGAACGACTATCTGCGCCAGAAAAACCAGCCGTACTACTTCGAGGCCAACATCATGTTCCGGCGCGCCGGGCCGATGCTGTATACCAAGAACTACAAGCTGCTCGACACGATCGGCTTTCACGCCGTCGACGAGGACGTCGATGGCTATCTCGCCCGGCGCGTCGACCAGACCAACGTCGTCGAGAATTACCTGTGCCGGGCGACCAAGAGCGACCAGCGCCCGCTGGGCATCGTCGACACCGCCGCGCGCGGCGCCGCCAAGCGTATCTGGCCGATGCTGTCCAGCCAGAACGACTCCACGCTGACCGACGTGCAGCGCGCCTTCGCCCCGGCCATCCGCCAGGAGGCCAAACAACACCTGTCCGAGGCCGCGCTGGGCGCGCTCGAGCAGACCGCGCCGGCGCGCCACCGCCTGTTGAAGGCGGTCGAGGCGGTCAACGACCGCGACTGCAACAAATTTTACTTCTCGTACATCCCGCTGCTCGGCTACGACCTGTCGCAGCTCAATCGGCTGCAGCGACGGGCCGTGCCTGCCGGCGAGGAGAGCTGCCCGGACATCACCACCGAGGAGCTGCAGACCCTCTACGACGCCTCTCAGACGCTGCTCGGCCGCAAAGACGAGCTGCACAAAGCCCTCGAAGAGCTCACCGCCTGGTACGTCCGCCCCCAGCTCGTCCACGAGCTGCGCCATCGCTACGACGAGGAGCATCACCTGGCGCGCGAGCTGACCATGCGCTGCCCGGGCTGCAAGGTGATACTGTCGGCCGCCGGCCGCGAGGAGCTTCGCGCCTACCTCGCCGGCGTCGCCTACAGCGGCGCGCCCGTCGCCGGGCTGTACCACGCGTGTTGGGTGGAGACGACGACCAAGACCTACCACAAGCGCTCGCTTCGGCCTCTTGTCAGCCGCCTCACAAAGGAGGACAATTGCGCCCGAGGTCCCGTCGACAATCTCTCAGCCCGCGCGCCGAAGGCCGACACGGACCTCTTCGATCTCGACGAGCCCATTCAGACCACCACGAAGTGGCCCAAACGCGTGGAGATCAACGCCTGGTAGGCCGCCCCCGGATGCCAGGCCGCTGTGGCTTTCGCTTCTCATACGCAACGCCCCCTCGACAGGAGTCCGGTGATGAATGTTGGCCGCGAAGCATTGGTGATTGGAGTGGCCCTGGCGCTGAGCTGTGCGTCATGCGCTACCTCGTCGGCCAAGCGCCCGATGCAGTCGACGCACGAATCGACCCAAAGCGCCCCGACGCAGGCGCCGGCCAAGCCGGCCGCCAAGCCCGCGCCGTCGACCAGCGACGACACCCCGCCGCCCGGAAAACCCATCGACCTGGGCATGGGCGACGACGACGACAACGCGCCCATCGCCATCAAACACGCCACGTCCGACCAGCCCGCCGCCGCCCAGGATTCGCAGGACACGCAGGATTCAAAGGACGCGCAGGATTCGCAGGACGCGCAGGATTCGCAGGCCAACGACGACTCGAACTCCGGGGACGACCTCGAGCTCGAGGGAGACGGCACCGCCAAGAAGACCGTCGACAGTGACGACGACGGCGCGAGCTTCTGACGACGCCAACGCCGACAACACCGACGACGGCGACTGATCGTTTTTCGGCCTGCCCAGGAGGGGCGCTTGCGGCTGATCTTCCACGTGGACATGGACGCCTTTTTCGCCTCGGTCGAACAACGCGACCGGCCCGAGCTGCGCGGTCGACCGGTGCTCGTCGGCCGGGCCCAAAAGCGCGGGGTCGTCGCCGCGGCCAGCTACGAGGCGCGCACCTTCGGCGTGCACAGCGCCATGCCCATGGCCCGTGCTCTGCGCCTGTGCCCGGACGCGGTGGTCATCGCGCCGAAGATGACGCGCTACGCCGCGGCCAGCAAACGGATCATGGCCGTGCTGGAGAGCTACAGCCCGCTGGTCGAACCGCTGAGCCTCGACGAGGCATTTTTGGACATGACCGGCACCGAAAAGCTGTTCGGCGCACCGCGCAAGGCGGCCGCGGCCATCAAGGCGGACATCGGCGAGGCCACCGACGGGCTGACCTGCTCGGTGGGCATCGCCCCCAACAAATTCTTGGCCAAGCTCGCCAGCGACCTCGACAAGCCCGACGGCGTCACGTTCATCCGCCACGGCGCCGAGGCCGAGACTCTGGCGCCGATGTCCATCCGGCGCATCTGGGGCGTGGGAAAAAAGACCGCCAAGAAGCTCGAATCCCGCGGCCTTCACACCATCGGTGAGATCGCCGAGGCCGACCTCAGACGCCTGTCCGAACTGGTCGGCGAGCACAGCGCGCAGCGCCTCAAGCAGCTCGCCCGCGGCGAGGACGACCGCCCCGTGGTCGCCGACCGCGAGCGCAAATCCGTGGGCGCCGAGACCACGCTCGTCGACGATATCCGCGGGCGCGACGAGGTCGAAAGACACCTGCGCGAACAATGCGAGCGCGTCGCCCGCGCCCTGCGCAAAAAGGGCCTTCGCGCCGAGTCCGCCCGCGTCAAAGTGCGCTACACCGAGACCTTCCAGTTGCGCACCCGCCAGGGGCCACTGCCGGCGGCCTGCGACGACTCGCGCACCCTCTTTGCCACGTGCCGGCGCCTGCTCGACAGCCTCGAGCTGGACGCGCCCATCCGCTTGGTGGGCGCGGCCGCCTTCGACCTGGTCGACGAGGACGACAGCGTCCAGCTCGCCCTCTTCGACACCCAGCGCCAACAAAACGCCGAGCTCGAAAAGACTCTCGACGCCATCCGCGACAAATTCGGCGACAAGATTCGACGTGGCGGGGACTAAGTTCGCCGTCCGGGAGCGCTGCCGCAAAAATAGTCGATTTTCAACGCGAGAAGTGATAGAAGCAGACCGTTCGCTCAACCATAAATCACGAGGAATTACGATGTATCAAACCGACGATCATTCGGCGGCGCCCTGGCTGGGCCGTGTCGCCCGACTCGCCGCCGTGGCGCTCCTGGCCGCGGGACTCGCCGCCGGCTGCAGCGACAACGGCAACGGCAAAAAGAAGAACAACACCACCGCCGACGCCGGGAGCGACACCGGCGACGTGGGCACCGACGCTGACGCCGGCGGCGACGCCTCGCAGCCCCAGGGCATCCACATCGAGGGGCTGTCGGCGCCGGTCAAGGCGCAGGTCGACGACCTGGGCGTGCTGCACCTGGACTGCCAGACCAACCTGGACTGCTACGCCGCCGAGGGCTACTTCCACGCGTCCAACCGCTTCTTCGAGATGGACCTCATCCGCCGCCAGACCCGCGGTCAGCTCTCCGAGGTCATCGGCTCGCTGGGGCTGGACAGCGACAAGCACTACCGCCAGTTGATGACCACCGCCGACGGCACGCCGCTCGAAGACGCCTACTACGACGCGCTCAGCGACAAGTCCAAGGCGATGCTCGACGCCTACACCAAGGGCGTCAACGCCTGGCTGGCCGACATGCGCGCCGGTCGAAACGGGGCCAAGCTGACCACCGAATACGACTTTGCCCTGGTCGCCAAGGACAATATCCGCGACTGGGAGCCCCAGGACACCATCGCGCTGTACCTGAAGCTGGCTTACCAGCTCGGCGAATCGGCCACCGAGGACCTGTTCCGCGGCAAGATGGCCACCGCGCTGGACCCGGCGACGGCCGCCGACCTGTTTTCGGTGCGCCCGGCGACCGACAGCTACACCTTCCAGGCCTCCGGGGCCGACCCGTCGACGCTGGCGCGCGCCGACATCGCCCATCCGTTTAGCGTCCAGGCCATGCGCAAGATCCAGCAGCGGCTGCTGCCGGCCAAAAACGCCATCGCCGCCGCGGCCAAGCGCTTTACCGACAACCCGGCGATCGTCTTCGGGCCGCACGACGGCGAGGACGGCTCCAACAACTGGGTGGTGGGCCCGTCGCGCACCAAAGACGGCCACGCCCTGCTGGCCAACGACCCGCACCTGGAGCTGGACAACCCGGCCATCTGGTACTTCATCGAGATGGACTCCAAGACCAACGGCCAGGGCGACCTGCACGTCGCCGGCGCCTCCATCCCGGCGGTGCCCGGCATCGTCATCGGCCATAACGACAACGTCGCCTGGGGCGTGACCACCGCCTACCTCGACCTGGCCGACGCCTACGTCGAGACGCTGAACAGCGACGGCACCGCCGTGATGTTCAACGGCCAGGAAGTCCCGCTGGTCAAAAAGGACTTCACCTTCCACACCAGCGACGGCATCGACAAGACGGTCACCTTCGAGTACGTGCCCCACCACGGCCCGCTCATCTCCAAGGATATGGACAACCACCGCGGCATCTCCATTCGCTGGGTGCTGGAGAAGCCCGGCAACGACATCGACTTTCTGGGCGACTTGATGGTCGCCAACAACGTCCAGGAGGCGATGGACGCGCTGGGCCCGCTGCGCGCCATCGACCAGAACTGGGTGTTCATGGACCGCGACGGCTCCATCGCCTGGGATCCCAAAGGGGCCATTCCCAAGCGGCCCTGGGCCAGCGCGGACACGCCCAACTGGCTGCCCGTGCCCGGCGACGGCACCGCCGAGTGGGACGGCTACGTCGCCGCCGATAAGGCCCCCAAGCTGGTCGACCCGCCCAACGGCTTTATCGCCACGGCCAACAACGACATGGACGGCAGCTACGCCGACGGCGACGGCACCAACGACGGCCACACCCCCTGGCAGACCGTGCCGGCCATCGGCTACCGCCACAAGCGCATCGTCGACCTCATCGAGCAGGGCGGCAACAACCACACCGTGGACACGATGAACCAGATCCAGTCGGACACCTACATCGGCCACGCCGCCAAGCTGGTGCCCCATATTCTGGCCATCGCCAAGACGCACACCGACCTGAGCCCGGAGGCCCAAAACGTCGTCGACGCGCTCGACGCCTGGCAGTACACCTGCCCGACGGGCCTCGACGGCACCGACCCCGACACCGCCACCAAGGTCAGCGACGCCACTGAGGCCCGCGAGTCCATCGGCTGCACGGTCTTCCACGTCATGCTTCCGTACCTGACCCAGGACGTCTTCGGCGACGAGCTCAAAGGCGTCGACAGCGTGGACGCGCTGGCCGACTACTACATCCTGCAGTCGGCGCTGTTGCGGGTCTTCGACGCCCCCGGCGAGCTCAACAACGGCGACGCCTACTTCGACGACGTGACCACCGACGCCAGCGTGGAAACGGCCGACGACATCGTCACCGCCGAGCTGCAGGCCACCGCCGATCGCCTCAACGGGCTGTTCGGCAGCACCACCCCCGACGACTGGCGCTGGGGCCGCATCCACACGGTGACGTTCTCGAGCCTATTCGCCTCGGCGGGCATCCACACCTATGACAACGGCCCCTTCGTCAACGACGGCGGGCTGTGGTCGGTCGACGTCGCCAACCCCACCGGGGACAGCAACGGCTTCGACAACAAGTACTTCCACACCAACGGCCCGTCGCTGCGCGTGGTCTTCCAGGCCACCGACAACGGCATCGAGGGCACCTTCCAACTGCCCGGCGGCCAGGACAACCACCGCGACTCGCAGTTCTACGGCAGCCTCGTCGACTCCTGGCTGAGCAACACGCCCAACAGGCTGTTGTACAACCGCGACGAGGTCGACCAGGCGGCGGTGGAGACCTACGACGTCGAGCCGGCGCAGTGAGAGTGATCGAGTGATCGAGGCCGGAGGTCGCAGCGACGACCTCCGGCCTTTTTTTTGCCCAAATTTGGGCGCGGTTCCCTGATCGGGGATCTGGGTATCGCGGCAACGCGCCGGACGTTTCGATGTCTGCTCGAGTCCACGCTTCGAACCGGGGCGGCTCGCCGCCTCCAGCGCCCCTGTGGGCTCGCCCCACAGGACGCAAAGATCACAAGCTAAGCGAGGCGGCTCGCCGCCTCCAGCGCCCCTGTGGGCTCGCCCCACAGGACGCAAAGATCGCAAGCTAAGCGAGGCGGCTCGCCGCCTCCAGCGCCCCTGTGGGCTCGCCCCACAGGACGCAAAGATCGTCGGCTAAGCGGGGCGGTTCGCCGCGGTCTGCGCAAGGCCCGCGCGCGCGTTGCCAAAGCGCGCGCACTGCCCCAACTGCCCCACCACCTGGGCTCCTCGAGCCCTCCCCCATGAAACCAACCAAGACGCACCTCGGCCGTGCCCTGGGTCGCCCGTCTTTCTCGCCGATGTGCGGCGGGGTGTGCGGGCATCGGACCGGGGCCGATGGCGTTGTTTCGCTGCGACGGTTGCGCTTCCGTTGGGGCCACTTTCTTGTCGGACGCTACGCTGGGTGAGACGCCGCGTCCTATCGGTGCCCCTCACTATGGTTTTCGGCAGAAAAGGTCGAATCGTTGCGTCTTTTTTTCGGGATCTGCCGTTGAGCGAAGTCTGGGAGGGATTTTGGATGGCGAATTGTGTTTGGGGGGCTGCTCTCGTAGCAGACGATCTGATTCACCCGCGGGATGAACCCGCGGGGGTCTTGCGGGGCACACCCCGCCGCCGGTAGCTCACGATCTGTTTCACCAGCGGCGCGAGGCCGCTGGGGTCTGTGGGTGCTATCCCGGATTTGCTAGCAGCCTGCGGCATAAGTCGAGGATTTCGGCATACAGTCGCAGCATGATCGCAGTTTTATCAGGCGATTGTCCATCGAACAGACGCGCAACAGCGGGCTCGGAGTGTGCTCAGCGTCGGCGCAGGACTTCCATGGGCCGTTGCGGGTAAATGCCACGTATACAGCGGTACCTTAAGCCGGCATTCGTGCTGTTGGCCTGGTACGCTCCCCCTGACTTTCGGATGGGCTTTTGCCGTTTATGCCGCCGAAGCGAAGACGTCGTGCGCCACGTCCTTGTCGGCGAGCCGACGCGCCAGAAGCGTCAGGTTATTGACCATCACGATGATGTACGCCTGCAGTTCGGCCGAGCCCAATCCCCACGCCATCGCCTTTCGGGCGCCGCGGCGCACGGCTTCGTTGATCAGGCGCTCGCCCTGGCTGCGCTTCTTGTACTGCCGTTTTGTCTCGGGCTTTTCCCACTGGGCCCGTCGCTCGCGTAGTTGCTCTTCGAGCGGGTGGAATCGTATCCGTGGATTACCTGTGTCTTTGACGGCCTTGCACTTGGCGATAAATGGGCAATCGACGCAGCCGTCTTTCGGCCAGATAAACCTGGGGGCTCTGCGCCCGTTGATGGCTGGCTTCACATACCTTATATCGTCGCTGATCTGGCCGTTGGGGCAGATACTTATGCCCCTTTGAAGGTCGATGTCGAAGGCGGCCTTGCCCAGCGCAGCGCTTTCCTCGCCGCCAGCAGGCGGCGGGGCGATAATCTCGACACCGCACAGGCGTTGTGCATCGACGCAAAGCGCGACCGAGCCGTAGGCTGTATCGCCCAAGACCACCTCGATCGACGCGCACAGCTGCTTGGCGCGCCGTATCAGCCGAAGGGCCGGTGTGCGGTCATGAAAGTTTCCAGGGGTAACCGCCAGCGACACGATCAGCCCGCTGATGGCATCGCCCAAAACGTGCAGCTTGAATCCGTTGAACCTCCTCGAATTGCTCTTTCGACCATGGCGCGCCTGCGGGTCCTCCAGACTCAAGAGCCTGCCGGTGGCGACTCTTTCGGCCACTGTCAGATTGCCCTCGGGCGTTGCCTCCAGATTCTGCTCGACGACCGTCATCAGATGGCGGCAAAGCTTCAGAATCTTCTTTCGCTTGCCACGCCGGCACGTCTGGATGCCTCTGCGCACCTTGTCAACCAGGTCGACCGCCCTGTTGGCAAGCTGAGTGATGAGCTCGTTCTGGGCATCTTTGTCCTTCCAGTCGATACCGAACGCGCCCTTGATGCTCGGGGCAAGGACGAAGTCGACATCCCAGTGCCGGGCGAGCTTCTCGAAGCTTTGACGTGTGCCGTCGGCCCACAGACGCGTCAACTTCTGGATGCCCTCGCCCACAAGACGCACGGTGTCGGTGACGGCGCCATAACACCACATCGGAGTGGAGTCGTTGACCCAGATGGTCTCGTCTTTGAGCACACCGGCCTTCTGGGCAAGTCGGACGATGTGCTCGTGAAACAGCACAAATCGCGGCACATTGGCCTCGGGGTGGCGCTGGCGCAAGAACTTCTCGAAGTCGCGCACCGTTTTCTCGTCGGGCGGCTCGACGTCGCAATTGACCCCCATCGCTGCGCGCCACTTCAGGTCAGTGCGAGCGCGCCGACACGACCCGCGCCGCGACACCCCGGTTTCACCAAAGCGAAGCAAGACAAGCGTCATGAGCACATCGGCCGGCCAAGCCTTGCGGCCCAAGCGACTCTCGCCGCGCCATCCCCTGAAAAGCCATCGTGGAAAGAGCCGCGAGCGATATCGAGCCAGAAGCCAGGCAAGGCTGCCCTCATCGAGCAAAGATGGACACACGAATTCGGGGCTAAAAAACGACTCTTGATTCAGTGAGCGCAACGCCATCGAACACTCCGTTTAGTGCCGCTTGCCCCGCCGCGTTCATTCAAGCATAGTCGCATTTGACAGCCTTGGGGCGTGCGTGTTTCTTCTTAGGCTTCGACACCCCAAAAAGATCAGGTCGCACCAAGGCTGTCAACCTCTTAACTTCCCGCGAAATCTACACAAACCCCACCAATCCGCTAAGTGATCGAATTTGCTCTGGATTTGAATTTCTCCGCAGGCTGCTAGCTGACGATCTGTTTCACCAGCGGCGCGAGGCCGCTGGGGTCTGTGGGTGCTATCCCGGATTTGCTAGCTGACGATCTGTTTCACCGGCGGCGCGATTTGCTAGCTGACGATCTGTTTCACCAGCGGTGCGATTTGCTAGCTGACGATCTGTTTCACCAGCGGCGCGAGGCCGCTGGGGTCTCCCCGCCTCCAGAGCCACGTGCCTCCACGCCTCGAAGCCCCCGATTACGGAACCACACCCCCCAGATTTGTCAGGTGTTGCGCGATCGCGGTCGGCAGACGATGATGGGGGCATACCAACTTCCGGAGGATGCCCATGACGTCTGCTGCTGACGACGCCCCCATGCGAAAACTCGCCATCTTGACCAGCGGCGGTGACGCGCCCGGCATGAACGCGGCCATCCGCGCGGCGACCATGTTGGCGCGATCGCGCGGCGCCGAGGTCGTCGGGGTCAAGTACGGCTATCGTGGCTTGCTGCGCGCCGACTTCGTCGACCTCGGCCCCTCCCAGGTTGTCGACATTTTGCGCGACGGCGGCACCATCCTGGGCTCGGCGCGCTGCCCGCAGTTCTGCGAGGTCGAGGGCCGCGAGCGCGCCCGCCAGGTGCTCACCGAGGAGGGGATCGACGGGCTGTTGGTCATCGGCGGCAACGGCTCGCTGACCGGCGCCAAGCTGCTCAGCGACCCGGCCGAGGCCGCCCACCTGCGCACGCGGGTGGTCGGCATCCCCGCCTCCATCGACAACGACGTGGGGCTGACGGGCATGGCCATCGGGGTGGACACGGCCATGAACACGATCATGAACGCCTGCGACAATATCGTGGACACCGCCTCGGCGTTCGACCGCACGTTCATCGTCGAGGTCATGGGCCGGCACAGCGGCTACCTGGCGATGACCGCGGGCATCGCCGCCGGCGCCGACGCCATCTTATTTCCGGAGGCCCAGCGCGACGCCGACGCGCTGGTCGAGGCGGTGGCCAGCGCCGCGCTCGAGGCCACCCGCCGAGACGACCGGCCCCGCAGCGCGCTCATCGTCAAGGCCGAGGGCAGCTCGCTGAGCCCCGAGCAGCTCCAAAAGCGCGTCGATGCGCGCCTGGCCGAGCAGAGCGAGTCCGGTGAGCCCGTCGTGGAGACCCGGGTGACCGTGCTCGGCCACGTCGTGCGCGGCGGCCGCCCCACCGCCTTCGACCGGCTGGTCGCCAGTCGGCTGGCCCACGCGGCGGTGCGCGCGCTCTTCGACGGCGAGCACCGCAAGATGGCCGGCTGGATGCTGCCGGTCGACCCGCCCGCCCACATCGCCACCCGCAGCTCCGTCGACCCCTACTGCTGGATGGTCGAGCTCGACGCCGTCCTCGCCGAAACCCAACGCATGCTCGCCGGCGAAAGCCCCCTGGTGGAGTGGCGCGCGCGCATCTTCGAGGACATCGAGCACGTCCTGCTCATGTAACTACAACTGCGAACTGCGCTTCTCACCGCTTCCGGGGTCGGCGAACAGCATTATTTCACCACAGAGGCCACGGAGGTCACAGAGGACTGCTTTTGGATGCCTTTCCTCTGTGCTCTCTGTGCCCTCTGTGGTGAACCCGAGCCCTTTCAGCGCAGGCGCACCTTCATGTCGATGTCGGTCGCCGGGCGTTGGGTGACCGCCGGCTGGGTGCGCAGCACCTCCTGGGAGACGTTGTCCAGGCTGACGTGCTGGGCCATCGTGGCCACCACCAGGATCGCCTCCATCATCGCGAAGTAGTTGCCGATGCAGATGCGCGCGCCGCCGCCGAACGGAAAGTAGGCGAAGCGCGGCAGGCGGTCCTCCAACCCGTCGAGCCAGCGCTCCGGGCGGAACAGCTCCGGCTTGGTAAACCAACGCGGGTCGCGGTGGACCAGGCTCTGGGGCATGATCACCTGGGTGTGCGCCGGGATGGTCCACCCGGCGATGTCGACGTCCTCCATCGTCTCGCGCCCGATGATCCAGGCCGGCGGGTACAGACGCATCGTCTCCTGGATGACCGCGCGGGTGTACGGCAGGTTGCGCGAGTCGGCGGCCGTCGCCGAGCGCCCTTCGAGCACCGCGTCGACCTCGGCCTGGACCTTGTCCATCACCCAGGGGTGGTCGGCCATCAAATACCAGGCGTACATGATCGCCAGGGCGGTGGTCTCGTGGCCGGCCAGAAACAGCGTGATCGCCTCGTCGCGAAGCTGTTGGTCGTCCATCTGATGGCCCTCGTCGTCGACCGCGGCGATGAGCCGGCCGAGCAGGTCATCGGCGTCGGGGTCGTCGTCCTGGCGGCGCTTGTCGATGAGGTCGTAGATGACCGCGTCGAGCTGGGCGATGGCCTCGTCGCGCTGCGTACGCATGGGCGTGGCGATATTCTGGGGCACGAAACGCCACAGGGTGTGCATCTGCTGGTGCCAGCTCTCCATGACCGTATTGAGCGCCTCGCCGACCTGGTGGACGTCGTCTTCGAGCGGCAGGTTGAACAGCGTCTCCACCACGATGCGCAGCGTGACCTCCATCATGTCGGTGTGAAACGAGCGCACCTGCCCGTCGCGCCAGCCGGCGAGCATCTGCTCGGTGCGCTCGACCATCACGTCGGCGTAGTGGGCGATATGTTTGCGGCGAAGGTTCGGCGAGATGAGCTTGCGGTGGCGGCGCCACTTGTCGCCCTCGGAGGTCAAAAGCCCCTCGCCGAGCAACATGCTCAGCTCGTGGGTGTACATATCCTTTTGGAACGACGCGCTCTTCTCGAGGAGCACCTCTTCGATGGCGTCGGGCTCGGTGATCATGACCGTGTCGTACAGGCCGATGCGAAACGCGCTGATGGGGCCGTACCGGTCGTTGATGCGGCGCAAACAGCCGATCTGGTCGCGCAAAAAGTCGACCAACAGCCGCACTTGCTCGACCCCGCGCGGCCCCGGCGGAAGCGTCGGGGGCGGCGGAACCGGTTTGATACGCTCGATAAGACCCATCATGGCCAATCTCCGTGGCGAAAGTCATACTGGACAAAAGACGAGTTATTGCTCACATTGTAAAATATGAGGCATTGCTCATATTTTCTCAACTCGCATTCTCCCAGCGCGCCATGACCGAGTACACCCCTCGAAAGAAGCCCCAGCAGGCCCGATCCCGGGCGACGTTCGACGCCATCGTGGAGGCAGGTGCTCAACTTTTGGCCGAAGAGGGCTACCACAACCTGAGCACCAACCGCATCGCCGAGCGCGCCGGGGTGAGCATCGGCTCGCTGTACCAGTATTTCCCCAATAAGGAAGCGGTGGTCGCCTCGGTGGTCGAGGAATTCGCCGAGCGTCAGTTCGCCATCTTGGCCGAGGGCATCGAAGAGGTCTTCGAGGCGCCCCTGGAAAAGGCAGTGCGCATCTTGATCGACGGGCTGTTGGCGGCCAAACGCGCCGAGCCGGCGTTGAGCCGAGCGCTGTTCGACGAGCTGCCGCCGGTGGGCCAGCTCGACGTCATGCACCACTGGACCGAGCAGGCCTGCGCGCTGGTCAAGCGCACGCTGGAGGCGCGCAACGACGACCTCGCCTCGACCGACCTCGACGTGCTCAGCTTCGTGTTGGTCACCGCCTGCCACGGCGTCGTCCACAGCACGGTGGTCGTGCGCCCCGAGCTGCTCGACGACGAGCGGCTGGCCCGCGAGACCACGCGCCTGGTGCTCAACTACCTGACGGACTGATCCCCGCACACCACTGCCTGCCGCGCGCCCCAATCGACGCCCCTGGGCTTGCAAAACTTCCTTCCCCATGCGATGTAGACAGCGTCCACATCAAATCTCAGGGGGATGCCCCCGCCAAATGGCACTGTTTTCGAGTGAGCCAATGAAAATGTTTGACGATGTATGCAATGTGGCTTCGCCGCGCTTCTGGCGCCCTTGTACACAGCTTGCCGCCCTGTCGACGGCCAGCCTCATGCTGGTCGCCGGGTGCAGCGACGGCCATCCCTCGACCGCGGCGCCGGCCGAACATCACGGCCAGCGGCTTGCCAAAGATTCGACGACTTCCAACGAGTCAAACCCCGGTCCCAACTGGCGCGGGCTCGTTCAAAAGCGCATCGCCAACGGCGAGTACCGCATCCGGCGCCGCCAGGACGGCGAGGGCTTTCGCGCGTTCAACCGCGCCCACGGCCTGCGCGCCGACTTCGACGCCCACGCGGTGCGCGTGTCGACGTCCGACGGCCAGGGCGCAGCGGTCGCGCTGAACATGACGGAGTGGGGGCGCGCGGGAGCGCTCCGAGCGAGTGACCCAGGTCACCTCGCCAAAGGCGCGTGCGTCGACGAGACCCTGGTGGGCCCGCAGGGCAACTGCCTAAAGCGCCTCGAGATTCGCCACGATGGCATCATCGAGTGGTGGCACAACCAGCCCGCTGGGCTCGAGCAGGGCTGGCGCATCGCAAGGCGGCCCGCCGGCCACGGGGAGCTGGTCATCGAGGTCGCCGTCGACGGCGCCACGGTCGGCGTCGACGCCGGCGAACACGACGCCCAACTGGTACGCCCCGACGGCTCCAAGCTTCGCTACGCGCACCTGAGCGCCACCGACGCCACCGGTCGCGCGCTGCGTTCGCACCTGGCCGCGACGCCCCATGGAGTGGCGGTGCACGTCGACGATGACAAGGCGGTGTACCCGGTCATGGTCGACCCCATGCTGACCACCTCGGCGTGGATGATCGAGGGCGACGCCGACGCACTGTACCTGGGAATCGTCAACATGGCGGGCGACGTCAACAACGACGGTTATGATGACGTCCTGGTCGGCGCCCCCGGCTACAACTCGAGCACGGGCCGAGTCTTCCTCTTTACCGGCAGCGCAACGGGCCTGTCGACGACGCCTGCGTGGAGCGCCGATGGGCCGGGAACGGGCAGCAATTTCGGCGCCGCGCTCGCCGGGGCCGGCGACGTCAACGGCGATGGCTTCGACGATGTGATCGTCGCCGGCCCTCGGACGAGCTCGGGCAAGGGACAGGTCAACGTGTATTTCGGCAGCGCGACGGGGCCATCGGCGACCGCCGACTGGTCACTGCGCGGCCCACAACTCGCCGCCAATTTCGGACATGCGGTACGTGGAGCAGGCGACGTCAACGGCGACGGATTCGATGACGTCGTCATCACTTCCCCCTATTACCACGACGCTCACAACGCCCAGGGAAAGGCCGAGGTGTATCTGGGAGGTGTTGGCGGCTTGCAGTCCACCCCGGGATGGACGGCGCTCGGCATCGAGGGCAACGAGTACTTCGGTACGTCCGCGGACACAGCCGGCGACGTCAATGGTGATGGCTTCGATGACATCGTGGTCGGTGCAGACGGCTACTACAACTCGCAGGGAAGTCTTGGCGCTGCCCTGGTCTATCTGGGCAGCAATACCGGCCTGAGCGCCACGGCTGCGGTTACGCTGACCGGCCAGCAAGTCGGGCACTTCGGCGTGCGTGTGACCAGCGCCGGGGACGTCAACGGCGACGGTTTTGGCGATATCGCCGTCAGCAATGACGCCTACACGGTTTCCGGCACCCAGATTGGTCGAGTTTACATCTTCCTGGGCAGCACCAACGGGGTTGCATCCGTCGCCGGATGTACCGTCGACGGGACTCAGGACAACACCGGCTTCGGCGATGGTCTCAGCGCAGGCGACGTCAACGGCGACGGCCTCGACGACATCCTCGTCGGCGCGCGTGGGTACTCCAATGGTCAACAAGGCGAGGGACGCGTGGTGGCCTTCATGGGCAACTCCAGTTGTGTGGAGAGCACCGCCGCCTGGAGTGTCGAGAGCAACGCCCCCAACGCCACGCTCGGCGCCTCACTGAGCGGTACGGGCGACGTCAACGGCGACCATTTCGCCGACATCGTCGTGGGCGCGCCACGTTACGAAAATGGTCAACGAAACGAAGGCGCCGCGTTTCTTGTACCTGGGCGCATCCAACAACCACGCTCCCCAGGCAAGCGACGACACCGCCCAGCTCGACGAGGACAGCGACGCCACCATCGACGTGCTGGCCAACGACACTGACGCCGACGCCGACACCCTGACGGTGACTGTGACCGCCGATCCCTCCCACGGCTCGGCCACGGTCAACCCCGACGGCACCATCACCTACACCCCCGACGCCGACTACAACGGCAGCGACAGCCTGAGCTACCAGGTCGATGACGGCAACGGGGCGACCGACACGGCCAGCGTCGACATCACCGTCAACGCGGTCAACGACGCGCCCACCTTCGTCGATCCCACGCCGGCCGACCAACAGACATTCAGCGTGACGGAGGGCGACACGCTCACCTTCACGCTGGCCGCCAACGACGTCGACGGCGACGCGCTGACCTTCGCGGTCGACCCGCTGGCGTC
The DNA here is from genome assembly GCA_963697525.1 of uncultured delta proteobacterium. Classification (GTDB taxonomy): domain Bacteria; phylum Myxococcota_A; class Bradymonadia; order Bradymonadales; family Bradymonadaceae; genus Bradymonas. The sequence goes on along the minus strand of OY969087.1, from coordinate 1,747,857 downwards.
GACGGCGACTCTGGATACCACCGGCGGCGACTTCTCGTGGACGCCTGGCTGGCAAGACGCGGGCACCCACCAGCTCACGCTGTCGGTGGACGACGGCGCCGACACCGACCAGCGCACCGTGAGCGTGGAGGTGACCTACATCGACGATGACGGCGACGAGGTCCCCGACACCTGGGAGAGCGCCCACGGCCTCGACCCGTCCTCGCCCGATAGCGACGGCGACGGCATCGCCGACGTCGACGAGGTCGGCGATGACCTTCAAAACGCGCGCGACACCGACGACGACGGCACCCTCGACGCCCTCGACGACGACAGCGACGGCGACGGCATCTCGGACGCCGACGAGGCCGGCGACGACGATCTGGCGACTCCGCCGGTCGACACCGACCACGACGGCACCCCCGACTACCTGGACGACGACAGCGACGACGATACCGTCACCGACGACGCCGACAACTGCCCGCGCACCGAAAACGCCGACCAGGCCGACACCGACAACGACGGCCAGGGCGACCTTTGCGACGAGGATATCGACGGCGACGGGCTGAGCAACACCGTCGAACAGGACAACGGACTCGACCCCACCCTCGTCGACAGCGACTCCGACGGCATCGCCGACGCCGACGAGTTCGGCGACGGCGCCCAAGACGCCGTGGACACCGACCGGGACGGCACGCCCGACGCCCTCGACGATGACAGCGACCAGGACGGAGAGGCCGACGCCGACGAAGCCGGCGACGAGGACCTGGCCACCGCCCCCATCGACACCGACCACGACGGTATCCCCGACTTCCAGGACACCGACAGCGACTCCGACGGCATCACCGACGGCGTCGACAACTGCCGGTTGGTCGACAACACCGACCAGGCCGACACCGACCACGACGGCACCGGCGACGCCTGCACCGACGACGACGACGCCGACGGCGTGCTCGACGACACCGACAACTGCCCCCAGGTCGACAACACCGACCAACTCGACACCGACCACGACGGCACCGGCGACGTGTGCGACGGCGACAAAGACGGCGACGGCGTCACCAACGACGACGACGCCTGCCCGCTGCAGGCCGGCCAGGGCGATGACGGCTGTCCGGTGCAGACTGACACCGGCGCCGACACCAACACCGACCAGGGCTGCGGCTGCTCGAGCGCCGACCCCGCCCAGCTTCCGGGTAACGCCCTGATGGTGTTCTTATTTGCTGGCGGCCTGGCCGTGCTTCGCCGGCGTCGAGTGCAGAAGTAGCCACGGAGCTCGCCTCTTCGCGAACGGCGCCCACCACATTCCCATTGCCAAAAAAGCACAGACCGACCAAGCTGTTAGCCGACCATGGTCGCATCGATCGCACACGCGTCTACGATCAAGACCAGGAGGCCATTATGCAACGCATCGACACACACCTGGGACTCGCCAGCAAGGTGCGCATCTCGAACGTGTGGTTGTTGCAGACGCGCTCGGGCGAGCGTTTCGTCATCGACAGCGGCCACCCCGTCGAGCGGCTGACGCTGCGCTGGGAGCTGTGGCGCGCCGGGGTACGCGGCCCTGGCGACCTGGACGCGGTGATCTTGACGCACCGGCACAGCGACCACGCCGGCAACGCCGCCTGGCTGCGGCGCACCTTCGACTGTCCGGTCATCTGTCACGAGGACGACGCGCCCTATCTGACCGAGGACTGCCCGCGGCCGATCATGGCCGAGCCGCAGGTGCCGTTTTGGGCGCGCATATTGTGCCATATCGAGGACCACTTCCCGGCGCGCGTGCCCGTCGACGAGACCTTCGCCGACGGCTTGTGGAAGCACGGCCTGCGCGTCTTCCACGCCCCCGGCCACACCGACGGCTCGGTGCTCATCCACCACGAGGACACCGGCATCTTATTCTCGGGCGATAATATCCTGACCGGCCCGCCGCCGTTTCGCTTCATCGAGCGGCTCAACCTGGCCTACGACGAGTTCAGCGCCGACGCCCGGCGCGCCCACGCCTCGGTGCGCGCGGTCATCGACGACTTCCCGCCGGTGGCCACCCTGTGCTCGGGCCACGGGCCCTGCGTGACCGACTTCGTCGACCAGAAGATTCGTGCGCTGGCCAACGGCGAGCGCTTTTGCGTTGATCCCAACTTGGCACATGCCTAGACTGCACTCGTTCTCATACAGACGAGTGCCCAATGATTTGCGCCCAGTGTGGCCAACAGACCTCTGAGTCCAATACCTGCGATCACTGCCAGCAGTCCCCGCTGCTCGACGGGCGATACCGCCTCGATAACATCATCGGTCAGGGCGGCACCGGGGTGACCTACCGGGCGCGGTATGTCGGCGACGGCAACGTCGTCTGCGTCAAGGAACTCGCCTTCAATCGCATGGCCTCGTTCGACGTCGAGAAGATGTTCGAGCGCGAGGCCAAGGTGCTTCGCCAACTCGCCCATCCCGCCATCCCCGGCTATATCGACTTTTTCAGCGACGGCCAGGGAAAGTCGCTGTCACTGTACCTCGTCCAAGAGTACGTCGACGGGCACACCCTCGAAGCAGAGATGGACTCGACGCGCTACACCGAGCGCGAGGTCCTGGAGATCCTCGACGAGGTTGCCAAGATCTTGGAGTACCTCGGCGAGCTTCGCCCGCCGGTCATCCACCGCGACATCAAGCCCAGCAACATTTTGCGGCGAAGCGACGATCGCCGCCTGATGCTGGTGGACTTCGGCTCGGTCAAGGCCACGCCCAACGCCGACGGCAAAACCATCGCGGGCACCGCCGGCTTTATGGCGCCCGAGCAGGCATGGGGCACGGCCACCGTGCAGACCGACCTATACGGGCTGGGCGTGCTCGGAGTGGTACTGCTGACTCAATGCGAGCCCTACCAACTGCTCGATGACGATCAGAACCTCGCCTGGCAGCAAAGCGTGGAGGCGCGACCGGCTACGTGCACGCTGCTCGAGGCGTTGCTGCAACGCAACCCCGAGCATCGCCCGACGGACGCCGAGGCTGCCCGTCAGCTCATCGCCGACGCCATTGACGGACTCGACGCCCGTCAGTCAGCGCATCGGCCGGTCGCGCGCCCCCCACGGGCCAAAGCGGCGGCCACCGCCGCAGAGGTGTTCAAAGAAGCAGTCACTCGAGAGACCCACCAGGCGATCGAGCGCGTCGTCGCCACCAAGGCAGGCCCGCGCAAATCACGGGCGCAAATTTTCGCGCTGCTCGTCGCCCTGATTATCCCAACGGCCGTCGGCGCGTGGGCGATGCTGGCGCCCAGGCCGTCGGCACCGGGGCCGACGGTCGTCACGACGCAACCCGGACCCGCGCCCGTGTCGGCCCCCTCAACGCCAGTCAAGGCCGTGACACCGTCGGCCCCGGCGAAACCGGCCAAACCGGCCAAACCCGCCCCGCCCACCTGCCCTGGTGGGAAGTGCCAGCCATACACCGTGCCGTTCAAAGACGGTCTGAAGTTTGGCATGCGCATCGACCAGGCCACCGCGGCGATGCCTGCGTTGAAGAACGCCAAGCGCAGCAGGCCCCCGTTCGTGGGCTTGCGGGCCTCGGACGATCCCGACGTCAGGGCCGAAGCCGCCGGCAGCCGACTGGTCGCCGAGACCAAGACCGCCGGAGAGGACTCCACGTGCAGGCTGGACTTTATGGGCGATGCCAAGCTCGCCGCCCTCGATTGCCGCCTCGCGCCCCTGAACCTTCGCCAGTGGCACGACGCCGTCGATCGGGTCCGTGACGCGCTTATTAAACGCTACGGCAAGCCCACCGACCATACTCGCGGCATCTACGTGCATGGGTTCGGCGCGCACCAAGAGTCGAATACGTGGAAGTGGATCGGCGACGACGCCGAGATCCACCTGGACACACGCTTCCACGACCACAAATCCGAACTCCAGGTGCGCCAATATACCCACGGATACGCCGGCAAGGTGCACCGAGATCTGAAGATGTTGCTGGAGCGCCAGAAAGAGAGGCGCCAGCAAAAGGACGACGCGCCCCTGTGAGGGTTTCCCCGCCCCACAGTTTTCGCTATGGTGCCGCTGTTACGCGAAAGCAATATGCACGAGGAGTAGCGAGATGGTGCGGCACGGCAAGCTGGTATTGTTGGGATTTTTGATCGTTTTGGGTGTGGCGTGCTCGGATAATACGAGCGGCCAGGGGTCGAATAACGGTGGAGTGAATAACGGGCGTATCGGCACCGACGCCGACCCCTCGGGCGGCGACGCCTCCACGACCGACGCGGGCACCAATCCCACCGACGCCGGCCCAAGCGACGTGCGCGCGCCCGACGTCAGCAGTTGCACGCCCGGCGAAGTGCTGTCGTGCGCCGACGACCACAGCCTCTTTCGCTGCAAACAGGACGGCACCGGCTACGCGCAGGAAGCCTGCGCCTCCGGGCAGACCTGCTTGCAGGGCCAGTGCGGCGACCAGGTCTGCGTCCCCCAGTCCAACCACTGCGCCGACGCCAACACCATCGAGGTGTGCAACGCCGACGGCTCGGCCTATGAGAACCAGCAGGCCTGCCCGCCGAACACCGTCTGCGAGCAGGGCGCCTGCAAGACGCCGTGCGACCTGGGCGGCAAGGGACCGAGCTACATCGGCTGCGAGTACTACTCGTTGGACCTCGACCAGTACCACGACCCGTCGACCAACCCCAAACCCGACGAGGTGCCCCACGCGGTGGTCATCAGCAACCCCGGCAACGCCATGGCCACGATCACCTTCGAGAGCCGGGCGACCGGGGTCACCTTCAACATCCCCGACCCCACGGTCCCTCCGGGCACCTCCAAGGCGTTTACCATGCCGCGCCTGGACGTCGACGGCACCGGCATCACCCGCCGGAGCATCCACATCATGAGCTCGATGCCGGTCATCGCTCACCAGTTCAACCCGCTGAACAACGAGAACGTCTACAGCAACGACGCCTCGCTTTTGTTGCCGGTGAGCACGCTGGGCAAGGAGTACTACGTGCTCGACCACCCCACCCAGAAGCTGCCGTGCATGCCGCAATTTTGCCCGGAGAGCCAGCACGCCTACGTGACCATCGTGGCCACCGAGCCGGGCACCACCCACGTGCGCATTACGCCCAAGGCGCAGATCAAGGCCGGCGGCGGCGTCGACAAGATCCTGGCCAACTCGGCGCCGGGCACGCCCCACAACCCCGCGCTGGAGCTCGGCTACGGCGAGGTGCTCAACCTGGAGGCCGAGGCCGACAGCCCCTCGGGCCCCAACGACCTGAGCGGCAGCCACATCTTCGCCGACAAGAATATCGCCGTCTTCGCCGGCCACGAGGAGGCGGTGATCTCCTCGCAGACCGGTGCCAGCGGCAATTGCTGCGCCGACCACCTCGAGCAGCAGCTCTTCCCGGTCAAGACGCTGGGCATGGACTATGTCGCCACCTTCAGCCCGGGGCGCGGCACCAAAAAAGACGAGTGGAAGATCGTCGCCGGCGAGGACAACGTCACCCTGACGACCAACCCGCCGCAGCCCAGCGCCAACAACGTGACGCTGAACCGCGGTGAATTCGTCGACTTCTTCAGCGACCAGAGCTTCGAGATTCACGCCACCGGCAAGATCATGGTCGGCCAATTTTTGGTCAGCCAGGAGCAGACCTCCGAGGTGGTGGGCGACCCGGCGTTCATCCTAGACGTGCCCACCGCGCAGTACCGCGACAACTACCACCTGCTCACCCCCACCGGCTACAGCAAGGACTACGTGACCATCACCCGCCCGGCGGGCGCCCAGGTCAAGCTCGACGGCACGGCGGTCGCCGACGCCCAGTTCACCTCGGTGGGCGCGGGCAACTGGGAGGTCGCCGCCGTCCAACTGCAGCCCGGCGTGCACGTGCTCGACGGCGCCCAGCCGTTTGGCATCGCCGCCTACGGCTTCGACAACGCCGTCTCGTACGGCTACCCCGGCGGGCTCAACCTGGTGTCCACGCCCGGCAGCGGCAACTGAGCTGAGAGCTAGCGAGATTGCGCTCGCTCTTCAAAGACGTTCGAAGGCAGTTTCTTTGCGCCTCAGCGCCTTTGCGCTGAAAGATGCTGTTCGCTGTTCGCTGTTCCCGTCGCCAATGAGTGGGCATCGCGGTTTGCGCTCCTAGGTTATCGGCGAGGAGGTCCTCGAAACCCTGGGAGCGCGCGTGAAATGTACTGAGGAATTTCGCAGCTATTTTGGCGAGGATCGTCTGGCCGACCTCGACGAAGACGACGCCATCATCTATGGGCTCGACGCCGAGCTGCGACTCGCCCTGCTCAACGAGGCCTGGTACACCTTCGCGCGCCTCAACGACGCTCCGAAGCGCTTCTTCGAGACCTACGACCTGGGCGGCTCCTACCTCGACTGCGTCCCCCGGGTGCTGCGGCCCTTCTTCGAGGAGCATCTTCGCCACAGCCTGGAGCAGCGCGAGCCGTGGTCATTCGACTACCAATGCCCGTCGCCCACGTTGTACCGCGAGTTTCGCATGCAGGTGCTGCCCATGGCGGATGGCGCCGGCTGCCTGGTCACCAACGCGCGGCTCATCGAGATACCGCACCAGGACGACGCCGAGTCCGCCCACGACCTACGGGCGGCCTACCTCGACAAGCACAAATTCATCGTCCAATGCGCCCACTGCCGGCGCACCCGCCGTGCCGATTTGACGACACGCTGGGACTGGGTCCCGCAGTTCGTGCGCACGCCTCCGCCGAAGATCTCTCACGGGCTATGCCCGGCCTGTTCGGCGTATTTTTATCCGGCGTCGATGTGAGATTTGTCAAACGAGGGCAAGATGTCCCCGCACCGATCAAATCGCGGCGTGAGATTTGTTGCGCGGTGGGGTTGGTCGGCGGGCCGCTCAAACCGCGGGCTCGCCGAGCACGCCGCGCACCAGCCGCGTCCAGCGGTCGCGACGAGCTTCCGAGGGCGGGTAGCCGGCGTACAAAAGCTTGGCGGCGGCCATGCGCGCGGCCACGGGCACCAGGCGCAGGGCCAGGTTGGGGGCGCGCAGCGCGGCTTTGAGCTTGGAGACCACGAGTTGCGCGTCGGCCTGCGGCAGCCGCTGCAGCAGGCCCTGGGCGGCCAGGTCGGCATCCATCAGCCCGGCGCTCATCATGCGGGCGAGGTCCTCGGAGGTCAGCGTCTGGGTGAACCGGCGGAAGACGGCGTAGCCGGCGAACAGCCCGCCGTACATGCGCTGCCAATCGTTCTCGTAGCCGCGCAGGCCGCGCCCGTCGGCCAGGGCGTCGGCCAACACGCGCGCGGCGACCATGCCCGGGCCGATGCCCGAGCCGTGGGCGGCGAAGACCTGGCAGGCGGCGTCGCCGATGACGGCGACGTTTCGCCGGTGCAGCCGCTCGTAGGGGCGGCGCAGCGGGATGGCGCGTGAGCCGCCGAAGAGGGTCTCGCCGATCCACGGGGTGGACTCGGCAAAGTCGCGCAGGATGGTGCGCCCGGCGCGGTGGCCCTCGGCGGGAATGCTGCCGGTGAGCAGGGCGACGTGGTCGCCCTCGACGCGCACGTTCAAGATCGAATAGCCCCCCTCGATGCCCGAAAAGCAGATGGTCTCGCCGGGGCGGGCGCCGTTGTCCTCGCAGAACGCCCGGGCGGCGGCCGCGTCGCTAATCTGGCGCACCTGCTGGGCGGCCGCGCAGATATCCATGGCGGCCGGGCGCGGATGGTCGAGCAAGCGCGCCCCCGCCAGTCCGCTGGCGTCGACCACCCACCGGGCCACGACCTTGCCGCGGGCGGTGTCCAGCCCGGCGGCGTCGACGCCCTCGACGCGCACGTCGCCGACGAGCTCGGCGCCGGCCTGGCGCGCGTCCTCCTGCAGGCGCGCGACCAGCCGGCGCATATCCACCTCCATCAGGTCGTGGTTGCGGATGACCACCCGCTGCGGCCCCCAGCCGGCGATGAGGTGGAAGTCCACCCCGCAGGCGAGCAACTCGGGCGGCTCGGGCGGGGCGATGCCCGCGCGGTCGAAGGCCGCCGCGGGCACCCCGTTGACCCAGTGGGCGCCGGCTTCCTCGAGCGGGCGGCGCTCCAGACACAGCACGCGCATACCCCGGCGCGCGCACAACGCCGCGGCGGCCGCACCGGTGGTCCCGGCGCCGACAATGGCGACATCGACGGTTCGAAAGGTGGTGCTCATAAATGGTCGGTGGGGTCGGGCTCGCCCGGCGACGAGCGTTTTCGCCAGCAGAAGTTGTCTTAGCTAAGATTCGAAGCTAAGGACGAGCGCCAACTGGACTACGGTTGGACATCGGCGCAGCAGCGAAAACCGGTCGAATAATCCCAGTGCTGGCGGTTGTGGGCGGTGGTTTGGTACAGGCAGCCGGGGCCGTTGCGCTCGGTATCCACATAGAACCCGCCGCGAAACGTCCCGTCGGGATCGGCCGTCCACTCGTGGAGGTTCCCCATCATGTCGTAGACCCCGTCCGCGCTCACACACCCGGGGTTGGCCCCGGCGGGGTCGACGGTGTCCGGCTGCTGGCTGATGCAGGCGTTTCCCAAGTGCGACCAGATCCACGCCGCCGACGTGCCGAAGTACTCGATCGCCGGGTGGACGGCGCGCGCGTCGTTGCACACCCCGGGCTGCCGGGTATTGCCGTAGGGAAAGGTCGTGCCCGCCGGCCCCTGGCAGGCGCGCAGCCACTCCGAGTCGGTGCATAGTCGCTTGCCGGAGCGCTCGCAGGCGGCCTCGGCCTGGTCGCCGGTGATATATCCCTGGGGAATCGCCCCGGCGATGGACACCGCGCGCACCCGGCGCGTGCCGGGGTTGAAAAATGGCGACCAACTACGCTGCGTACCGTCGTCGAACACCTCCACCAGGGCCGCCTCGTAGCGATCGATGCAAAGGTCGCCAATGCGTACCATGCCCGGCAAACAGCCGGCGTCACCGGGCGCTTCGCTCAGGCCGGCGTTCGGCCGGGGCATCTGCTCATAGGCCGCGTCGGGATCGCATACGCCCGCGTCCACCGCTTCGGCGTCGACGCCGACATCGACCCCGGCGTCATCCGCTGCGACGGGCACGTCCACCGCCGCGGCCGCGTCGCCCACGTCGACAGCACCTGCGCTGGCATCCCTGCGCGGATGGACCGGACGCCTCACCCGCGGGTCCGACAACCGAGACACGCATCCAGTCAAGACCACGGCCGCCAACAGCACCGCATATCGGGATGAAGGAGCAGCCTGCATGAGCACTCGGGCGGGAGGTAGTCGTCGCGATCGCCTGGCATCATACCAACACCAGCGCCACTCCACCATTGTTTCTCGACGAGAACAGCCGGGCGGAATGAACCCCGACGAGGTGGTGTTGGACTATCACGCGATTGAGAACAATCGCAGTTCGGTGGGCGGGCCTGGCGCGCGCTCACTTCGTTCGATCCGGGCGGGTATGGTCGACGTGCCCCCCAGATAGTGATGCATCATCCGAGCACGTGAGAGAAACATGTCGAACAGGATTCAAGGCAAAGTGAAGTGGTTCAACGAAGACAAGGGCTACGGATTCATCGCCCGCGACGACGGCGGTGACGATGTCTTCTTGCACTACAGCGCGCTGAACAAGTCCGGCTTCAAGACCATCGCCGACGACACGGCGGTGGAGTTCGAGATCGAGATGGGCCCGCGGGGGCCCAAGGCGATCAACGTCGTCGAACTCTGAGCCGGTCTATGGCAGCCGGGCCCATGGCCCCCGGCTGCTGACCTACCCAAAACCCCGTCGGTTCAACCGGCGGGGTTTTTGTGTGTTGCAGGCGTTGGACAAGCGCAAAAAGATCGCTCAAAATGGGGGCCTCATCGCGTCATTTGTTGCTGTTCACCGATTCGTTAGAGCGGTCCCCGCTTTTCCCTGCCGCTCGAAGTTGACGGTATGTCCGAGTCTCCAACCAAAACCCTGCGGCCGATGACCGCCGCGCTGCTCGTCGGCGGCAGCTTCGCGGTGATGTCGTCGCTGTACATCGTCTTTTCGGATACGCTGGTCGCCCAACTCGTGTCCGATCCGCAGCGCTACCAGGAGTGGCAGTCGATCAAGGGGCTGGGGTTTGTGGTGACAGTGTCGGTGGGCCTGGGCCTGGTTGTCTACACGCTGCTTCGCCGCCTCGAGCGCGCCAACCGCATCACCCAGAGCAACCGCGAGAAGCTATTGCTCATGGAGCGGCGCGTGCTCGCCGGCACCCTGGCCGCCACCATCGTCCACGACGCCAAAAATCTGAGCGGCGCCATTCGCGCCAACCTGCAGTACTTGCAGCAAACCCTCGAGCCGCGGGGCAACGCCGCCGAGGCGCTGAAGGACTCCCTGGAGGCCGTCGACGCGCTCGTCGCCCTGAACACCCGCCTGCAGCGCGCCGCGCGCGACCAGATCTCCGAGACCCCCGTTCGGGTCGACATGAGCAAACTCGTGGCCACCGCCGTCGGGCTGGTGGAGACCCACGAAAAGCTGCGCTCCTGCCAACTGGAAGTGGTCTTGCCGGAGTCCCTGCCGGCGCGCGTGCACCCCAACCTGGTCACCCACGCGGTCATCAATCTGGTGCTCAACGCCGCCGCCGAGGTGGGCGCCCGCGGCATCATCCGCGTCAGCCTGACCAGCCGCGACGACGCCCCCATGCGTGTGATCGTCGAGGACAACGGGCCGGGCATCCCCCCCGACAAACGCCAGGCGGTCCTCCAGCCGTTCACCTCCGAGGCCCCCGAGGGGACCGGCCTGGGCTTGTTTTCGGTCGCCTACTGCATGACCGAGCACCACGGACGGGTCATCATCGACGACTCCGAACTGGGCGGCGCGCGCATCTGCCTGCAATTCGACCAACTCGGGCCCCAGGCCTCGACGAGCCAGGGAACAGCTCCGACCACCGGAGCGTTGATGAGCGGGGACACGACGTCTATCCTTCCGGACGCCTAACCCCCTGAACCCCTCGACCCCTGAACCCCTGACCCACCATGCCCGCAGCGTTTTTCGATCTCGACCGCACCCTCATCGACGTCAACAGCGGCCTGTTGTGGGCCCAGCACGAGCGCAAACAGGGCAACCTGTCGCTGATGCAGATGGCCCGCGCCAGCTTCTGGACGGCGATGTACCACCTGTCGCTCATCGACATGGAGAGCGCGTTCAACGAGGCGGTCTCGCATTACCGGGGCCAGCCGCGCGCGCGACTCGACCGGCGCACCCGCCAGTGGTTCGTCGAGGAAGTCGCCCATCGGCTTCGCCCCGGCGCCGCCGACGCCATCGCCGAACACCGCCAACAGGGCCATCCCCTGGTCATCCTGACCAACAGTTCGTGCTTCGAGGCGTCCATCGCTGCCGAGACCTGGGGCTTCGACCACTGGCTGGCCAACGACTTTCCCACCGACGACGACGGCCTGTTGCTGGGCACCTTCGCCACGCCCATGTGCTACGCCCAGGGCAAGGTCCACCACGCCCTTCGCTGGGCCGCCGAGCACGACGTCGACCTGACCGAGTCGTATTTCTACACCGACTCGTACTCCGACCTGCCCATGCTCGAGGTCGTCGGCGAGCCGCGCATCGTCAGCCCCGACCCCCGGCTTCGCCGCGAGGCCCAGCGGCGCGATTGGCCGATTCTCAACTGGTAGTTGGCGTCGTGCCGGACTCAATAGCCCACGTTCTGGTCCTTTCAGAGAGAAGGTACTTGGCGAGTTAGGCCGACGGTCGAAACTCCGGGAGCAGTGAAGGGAGGTCCATATCCTCCTGCTGGGCATCGTAGAGATCCACAGCTCGCTGTAGATTGATCCAGAATCCAGCTGTAGTGCCAAGCGCCGCTGCAAGACGTCGAGCCATCCTCGCATCCAGCGATGTGTGCCCTTTGACCAGGCGGTTGATGGTTTTGACATCACAACCGAGGTGGCAGCCCCAGCGCGTCACCGCGCGGGCAGCCGGCGAGCGCCTCGTACAGCGCGCGAGCGTTTGGGAAACGCGCCTTGGGCGATGCGGCCAGGCAGCGCTCGACAACGGTGCGCAGATCGTCGGGGAGCGCGTCGAGCTCGGGGTCGTCGGCGGCCTCCATGCGGTCCAGCGCGCCCAGGCGCTACGAGCCCCCGTGGGAGTGATTAGTTTCGGCCCGCGCGGCGGCTTACGGCCCGTCGCTTCACGTCCGATGTCCACAGGGGGCAACCATGAGCACACCGCAATTGCTGGCCATCTACCTCAAGGACCACCACGCCGCGGCCAACGGCGGAGTCGAATTGGTCCGGCGCATTCTCAAGAGCAACAGCGGCAACGCCTTCCACCAGGCCGTCGAGCCGCTGGCGGCGATGATCGTCGAGGATCGCCGGGCGCTCGAGGAGGTCATGGAAGCGCTGGGTGTAGACAGTTCGCGCGTCAAGGACGTCGGCGCGTGGCTGGGCGAGAAGCTCGGCCGCTTCAAGCTCAACGGCCACCTCGTGAGCTACTCCCCGTTGAGCCGGGTCGTCGAGCTCGAGGCCCTGGCCGTGGCCATCAACGTCAAGCTGCGGCTGTGGCGCGGGCTGCAGATCGCTCGCCAATCCGACGAGCGTCTGGCCCCGTTCGACTTCGACGCGCTCGCCGCGCGCGCCAGCCAGCAACTCGAGGAGGTCGAAGCCCTGCACCTGCAGGCCGCCGAGATCGCCTTTGTCGAGGCATCACAGTCGGGTACGTGACCTCGCAGCCTTGCCAGCACCGTCCCATTCTGCGATTCTCGTGTCGTCACCCACACTGTGACTTACGAGGAGCCAATGAGCGACACGGCTGTCGTCATTGCCACGTTTGCGAGTCCCGTCGAGGCGGAGATCGCGCGCACCCAGCTCGAAGAGCAGGGCGTCGCGTGCCGGCTCGACGACATCAATACGGTCTCGACCGACCCGCTGCTGGGGGCGGCGGTCGGCGGCATCAAGCTGCGCGTGCCCGCCGATCAAGCCGAACGTGCCTCGAAGGTGCTCGAGGAGCAGGCTCACGCCCAGATCATCGACGAGGAGTGGGATGACTTCGAAGACGACGAGGCCGACGACCGGCTGGTCTCCTCGGCGCTCACCTGCCCCAAATGTCACAGCCAGGACATCGGCTTTGGCAAGATGTTTCATGCCTATTGGTCGGTGGTGATCGTGTCGATCATCTCCCCGATGCTCGCCGCGCGCATGGGTGCCGGCCCTCTGGGGCGCGACATCGCCCTGGCTTTACCGGCAATTTTGACATTTGTGGGAGTGTGGGCGACGATCCTGCGGATCTTTCCCCTGCGCTGCAAAGAATGCGGTGCCCAGGGAAAGCGACGATTGTTTCGTGGAAATACTGACTGACTGACGCGGCCACGGCCGCGCCGCCCCCGCACGTGGTAGTGATTATGTCTGCTGAGGACCAGGACGCTCAAAGCCCTGTAGCCCCCAAGCCATCGCAGTCTGGCCTCGAGGAAGACACCGGCGCTTACGAAGATAATGCCACTCGACAGGTCTCTGGAGACATTCTCCAAGAGATCCGCCAGTCGGCCGAACAGGAAGCCGTGCCCGAATGGTTGGCGCGAGTGCGTGAGCGCGAAGCGAACGAAGCGAACGACGCCCCCGAGCACACCGCCGGCGAGCCCAAGAAGCCGGCGAGCGCGCCGGCGGCGAGCGAAGAGACCAACGACGCGGCCACCAAGGCGCTCGATCGCGACCAGATCGACAAGCTGTTTTCCGCGGGTGGGCCTGTAAAACCGGCCCCCGAGAAGCCCGAGACCAGGCCGGTGCCGGGCGCGGCGATTCTGCGGCGGCGCAAGGGTGGGGAGGCGGCGCAAGAAGACGACACCCGCGACGTCTCCGACGCCCGCGGTGAGCTCGGCGACTCGGAAGACACCCGCGATATCTCCGGGGCGCGCAGCAACCTCGCGGACGACTGGGAAGACACCCGCGACGTCTCCGACGCCCGCGGCGACCTCGCCGACGCCGCGGTCGATGAGGTCGAAGATCAGGCCGACGACGAGGGCCACGACGACGACGGCGGCTTTGATTCTGTACGACGAGGACGAGCCCGAAGACGACGCGCCCCAGGCCGCGCCGGCGGCGCTCGACGAGCCCGACGAGGCCGAGCCCGACGTCCAGCCCGACGAGGCCGGGCCCGCCGCGCAACCCGCCGTCTCCGCGGCGCCCGCGGCCGCCACAAGCCCCGCGGACGAAGCCGAAAAGGGCTCCAAGACTGGACTTTTACTCGCGCTTATCGTTGTTGTTCTCATCGTGGTAGCTATCGCGACCCTTGCAATGTGAGACGACCGAGTCATGGCTGACGACACCTCCTCAAAGAGTCCTTCCAAGGACCGCTCGGCTGAGAAAGTCCAGCAAAAGAGCGTCGGGGAGAAGTCTTTCGACCCCAAAAACCTCGTCGGCCAGACCCTCGACGCACGCTACGAGCTCGAGCGCTGCATCGGCCGTGGCGGCATGGGCGTGGTTTACCTGGCCAGCCAGAGCGCGCTCGATCGCAAGGTGGTCGTCAAGGTGCTGCCGCCCTCGTTCATCAACGACGAGGAGGCCGTGGCCCGCTTCGAGCGCGAAGCGCGCGGCATGAGCAGGCTGCAGCACCCGCATATCGTGTCCATCTACGACTTCGGCTACCAGGACGAGCAGGCCTATATCGTCATGGAATACGTCGAGGGAGTGACGCTTCGCCGGCTGATCAAATCCGGCGAGCCGATGACCTTTGCGACCTTCGGCGCCATCGCCCTGCAGGTGCTCGAGGGCATCGGCGAGGCGCACTCGCTGGGGTTGGTCCACCGCGACATCAAGCCGTCCAATATCATGCTCACCGAGAAGCACGGCGAGCAAAATTACGTCAAGATCTTGGACTTCGGGCTGGCCAAGCTGGTCAAAGGGGCGCGCGACGTCACCAAAGAGCAAAACCTGGTGGGTTCGGTGGCGTTTTTGTCCCCCGAGCAGATCATGGGCAACGACACCGACCAGCGCGTCGACGTCTACGCGTTGGGCGTGCTGTTCTACTATATGCTCGCCGGCGAGAAGCCGTTCGACGGCGACGACGACGTCGCCGTGCTCTACCAGCACGTGCATAACGATCCCGAGCCCCTCGAACAACGGCTGGCCCCCGGCCAGGACATCCCCCAGCCGGTCATCGATCTCATCCACCGCGCGCTGTCCAAAGACCCCGCCGGGCGCCCCGGGGACGCCGGTGAGTTCCTTCGCGAATTCGGCGCCTGCTTGGAGGGCACCGACATCTCCTCGCCGCACGTCAGCGGGGAGTTCAACGCCGTGTCGCGGGTGGCTAAGCTGAGCAGCCTCAGCCCCGACGACCCCAGCGACCGCATCGAGCGCCAGCGCCGCGAGACGCCCATCTACCAGGTGCCCAGTGACGCCACCCCGTCGAACTCCGGGCTGGTCCCGCTGGGCGCCGATCCCAGCTCCGGCCAGGTCACCTGGGTCAGCGGCGAGCACCTGCTCAAGGTCGAGCAACAAAATCGGCTGCGCAATATCCTTCTGGGCGTACTGGGCGCGCTCATTCTGGGCGGCGGCGGGTATTTTCTGTACACGCGCAACGCCTCCATCCCCGACGAGCACGACGTGCGCAGCGGCATCGAGCACGCCGTCGAGCTGACCGACGAGGGCAAGCTCGGCCAGGCCGACAACACCCTCCAGATGCTCGACGACGACCTCGACCACTACCCCGACCTCAAGGGCAAATACGCCGCCGCCAAAGACCACCTGGCCATCGCCCAACTGCTAGCTGCCGCCTCGGTCAACGAGGACGACGGCGACATCGCGCAGGCCATCCGAAACTATCAGAAGGTGCTCACCCGCGACCCCTCCAACGAGACCGCCCGCACAAAGCTGCACGCGCTTCGCGCCAAGCGGCGACAGGCCGACGAGCCCAAGGCCGCCGAGAAGCAGCCCGACGACGCGCAGGCAAAGAGCCAGCCCACGCCCGAAAAGCCCGAGGACGGCGCCACCGCCGGCGCCCGCCCGGCGACTCACCCGGCATCCACCGGCACGCCCGCCCATTCCGCCGGCGCACGCCCAGCCAAGTCGGCGCCCAAGCGGCCGACGAAGGCCGCCGCCAAGAAGGCAACGTCCAAGCACGTCGCCAAGAGGAAGACAAAGAAAAAGGCCGCCGCCGACAAATCCAGCGAAGGCCTGCTCCTGCCATCGGACGACAAGTCGGGCGCCAAGAAGAAAGACCACGGCAGCGACCTGCTGCCGACCAACGAGGACGACTCCAACGACGACCTGTTGCTGCACTGAGGCGATTGAGTGCGCCTTGCAGACGAGCCACGCCTGCTATTTTAGAATCTATTATTTCAGGGCGGACGATTCGCAGCGTTTGCGCGAGGCGTCGGCTTTCGCCAGTAGCCACGTGGCTTTCCTGCGAGACCAACGCTTCGCGCAAACGCCGCTGACCGTCCGCCCTGAAATGGTAATTCCACTCCAAATAGCGCACGCAGCGTCCTTGAAAGGCGCACTACTTGGCCTGCGCCCGGTGCTCTGTCGCCTGGAGCTTGTCGATGAGGGCGCACGCGGTCTTGCTGCCGTTGTTGCAGTCGGGCTGGACGAGCTCGATGGCGCGGCTGACGTCCTGGGCGATGCCGTCGCCGTCGCCCAGGGCGGTGGCGTATTTCAGGCAGGTCTCCCACATGCCGGGCACGCACGCCTTCTGGTAGTTCTGGGCGGCGCGCTCGGCGCTTTGATGCACGCCCAGACCCATCTCGTACATCACGCCGGTGCGCTCGCAGGCCGGGCGGCTGCCCTTGTCGCAGGTGTTGCGAAAGATCAGAAAGGCGCGGCGCAGGTCGGCGGCGACGCCCTCGCCGTGTTGGTACATATAGCCCAGGCGCAGGCAGGCGATCTCGCTGTTGCCCTGGCAGGCCTTGCGCAAAAACGAGAGCTGCTCGTCGGCGTCGCGGTACTTCTTAGGGAAGTCGGCCCAGATGACGGCCGCCTCGTAGCAACTATGCACGCTGCCGCTGCGACAGTTGCGGCGCAGGCGGCGGAAGCCGCGAAAGAACGTGGCGCGGTCGTCGGTGCTGTACTCGGCGACACCCAGCCAATGACAGGCGGTCAGGTCGCGGTCCTCGCATGGCTCCTCGAGCAGCTCGCGGGTGCGCTTGGGGTCGGCGAACGGGCCGCGCTGCATGTGGGCGTAGCCGGCGAGTACGCATTTGAGCTCATCGCCGTCGTCGCATTGGCGCTCGAAGGTGCCGATGAGCGCCCGTTTGGCGCGCGCGTCCACCACCGGTTTTCCTTCGCGGTCGCAGACGGCGCCGTTGGCGCACGGCTTTTTCCAGTCGAGGCGCTCGCAGGAGAGCTGCTCGCCCTGGCGACACGCCTCCTGCCACAGCGCGATATTGCAACTGGGGTCGGCGGCGGGCTTGGAACGGTCGGACAGGCGTTCGGCCAGGCGGCGACAGGCGAAGCCGTGGCCGAGCTGACAACTGCGCGCGGCCACCGCGCTGCCCTTGGCCACGTCGTGATGCGCCCCCTTGGCGAGCCAAAACCGCGCCACCGCCGAGCAGCCGAACGAGTCGCCCAACTTGCATGCCTTTCGATACAGCGCGAAGGCGTCGTCGTCGGTGTGCTCGACTTCGGCCAGCCTCCCCAGCATCGAGCAGCCGGCGCCGAGCTTCAGCTTGCAGGCGTGCTGGAAGAAGGGCCGAGCGCGCATCGGGCGCATGCGCACCGGGCCGTAAAAACCGAAGTACCACGCGCCCGCCAGCACGCAGCTTACGGCGTCGTCGTCGGCGCAGCCGTCGACGACGCGTTTGTGCATCAGCGGGTCCATGTCGGTGACGTTGCGAAAGAGCGGCACCAGCACGGTCGTGCTGGGCTGGGAGGGCTCACCCGCCCCGGAGCGTTGCAGCGATGCCGGGCAGCTCTTCGGCCAGTCGAAGCGCGCGCTCGGCGCGCTGGCACAACCGGCCGACAGCGACGCCGCGACCAGACCAGCAAGGAGACCAAGTAGGTAGATTGGGCGCAGGCGCATCATCGTTTGGAGACCTCCTCGGCCTTCTCGTCGGTGTCGGTCGTCTTCAGGGTTTGCAGGTGCTTGCAGCTCGGCTGCGAGCCGCGCTGACAGGCCCACTCGAAGAAGGCGCGGGCGCGCTTGGGATCGCGCGGCGCTCCGTCGCCGGTCTCGAAGCGCTCGCCCTCGTCGAGCAAGCAGGCGTCGAGCTTGCGCTTGCCGCAGACCTTGGCGATGTAGGCCTTGGCCTTGTCCTTGTCGACCTTGCCGAACGTGCCCAACTCCCAATGGCGCGCCAGCGCCAGGCAGGCGCGCGGGTCGCCGTGCTTGCAGGCGTATTCGTACAGCGTGCGGCCGCGGTTGGCGTTCTGGTCGACGCCCTTTCCGTGGATCGCCAGATAGCCGAGGTTGGCGCATCCGTAGGCGTTGTCCCCGATGCACGCTCGATTGTAGAAGGTCACGGCGCGCTCGATATCTGGCTTGTCGCCAACTCCCAGCTCGAAATATTCGCCGAGGTTGCCGCAGGACATCGCATCGCCCTGGTCACAGCCGTGCTGGTACTCTTTGGTCGAGAACGCAGCGTCGAGCGATTTCACATGGACATCGGCGATAAACCCGGCCGAGGTGCACGCCGCGGCTTTTCCCTCCTGGCATGCTCGGTCGAACACCTCGACCGCATGCTTGTAATCGACCACGACGCCGAACCCGACGACGTAGCACCTTCCCAGCAAGTAGCAGCCCTCGGCATTCTTGGCCTCACAGGCTTTGCGCGCCCAACCGGCGGCCTGACGCGGCGGGACGTCACCGTACTTATTCAGGGCGATCACGGCAGCCTTCGCACACGCCACTATGTCGTCCTTCTGCTCGCAGTACGCGGCAAAGCCGCCCATCGCCCGCGGGAAATAGATCGGTGCAAGAACGCCGTTGTGCGCACGTTTATAGCCCTGCGCAACCGTGAGGCACGCCTCGGGCATGCCCCCGTCGCAGGCGCGAATGAACCACTTCAGGGCGCGCTTGTCGTCGTGCTCGACCAGGGCGCTATCGAAGTAGACGTGGCCCATCCGGTTGCACTCGGACATCTTGCCCAACCGGCAGGCCGCGCGCGTCCAACTGATACCGACGCGCTTGCGTTTGTTGGGCACGTGAGCCCGAAAGAACGCCAGGCCCATCACCTCGCAGTCGAAGGCGTCGCCCAGCCGGCAGGCGCGCTCCATCGCGGGGACGTAGCGCTGGTGGAAGGCCTTGTCGTGCTTGCTGAATTTCAACAGCGCCTGCGCAAAGCCCCGGCAGGCCGCGGCGCTGCCCGCGTCGCAGGCTTTGGCGAACGGCTCGATGTCGTCCTTCGAATGGGGCTGGAACAGCGGCGTCTCGAGGCGCCCGCCGCAGCCGTCGGCGTAGTGCAGCTTGCAGGCCCTGGCGAGCAGGGATTCGACCTTGGAGGCGTCCTCGGCGACGCCATCGCCCTTGAAGTAGCGCCCGGCGAGCGCAAAACACGCCGCGCCGACGCCCTGCGTGCACAGTTTGTCGAGCCCGGCGGGCTTGTTGGTTGCGAGCGCCCGGCCCGCCTTCGTCGACGCCTTGTTGCAGGCCTGCTCGTCGCCCAGGGCGCACGCGTGCAGGAACAGCGCGCGACCGACCTTGGCGTCGACGGGGACGCCCACGCCGCCTTTGTAGAAGCGGGCGAGCCAGGTGCAGCCGCGCGCGTGGCCAGCCATGCACGCCTTGCCAAAGAGCATGCGCGCGCGCCCCAGCGAGCGAATCACGCCCTGCCCGTAAAAATAATGCGCCCCGGCGCGGGTACACGCCGGCATCACCCCGGCGTCGCACGCCCGGGTGTACAGCCGCGTGGCGTGATTCTGGTCGGCCTCGACGCCACGGCCGTCCTCGTACATGCGTGCCAGGCGCGCGCAGGCCTCGTGGATGCCGCCGTCGCACGCACGCTGGTAGTACCGGCTCGCGTCTCTGGGCGACGCTTTAACGTCGTAGTGAACGGCCAGGTTATAACAGGCTTTGGCGTTGGCCTTGTGGCAATCCAGCCACAGGTCGTCGGGGCTGCCGTCGGCGCCCGCCAGGGGCGTCGCATCGCCCAGATTGGCGACGGGATCGACGTGGACCCGGGGGCCGCGCGAGTGAGCGCAGCCTGCGATGGTCGCGACCACGCAGGCGACGGCGAAGATATGAGTGAGGTGCGGCTTCAACGGCCCCCCTTGGCGAAATGGACGCAAGCAATACGATGGGACACGGGACACGGCCATTGTAACGACCATGTCCCCGACTGGCTAGACGTCGTCAGGGCGACGGCGGGATCGGCGCCCACTGCCCGAAGGTCTCGCCGTCGGCGAGCACGTAGATGCGCGTGGGCACGCCCTCGTAGACCGGGTTGCTGGTCGGCGAATTGGGCTGCTGGCGGATGTCCAGGCCCAGGTAATTCGAGCGCACCGTGCCCTGGTTCTCGCCGTTGGCGAACTCGAAGTCGAGGTTGCCGGACACGCCCACCATGTCGATATCCCCGCCGTTTTTGAGCGCCTCGCGCGCGTCGTGCTCGAAGCTGATCGTGCTGTTGTCGAGCACGATCTGGGTGCCCGTGTCGGCGTTTTGCAGCCGCCCGTCGGCGATGACCTTGGTGACGTTGGCGGCGTTCAGCGGCTGGCCGGCGGGCACGCCCGCCATGGCGAAGATGGCCATATAGGCCGCGTCGTAGGCCAGCCCGGCGACCGAGGTCTGCTCGGGCTCGCCGAAGGTCAACGAGTAGTGCTGATACCAGCTCTTGTAATAGTCGCCGTTGAAGATATTGGGCGCGACCGCCTCCACGTTGCCCATCAGGTCGGCGCTCAGCGCCTGGTCGCCCGAGAACATATTGGGCGCGTCGGCCGCGCCGCCGTGGCTGAAGATATAGCGCTTGGAGCTCGGCGGGATCCCCGCCTGGGCGATGGCGCCGATGTAGCCCTTGGCCAGAGACGACGTCTCACCGGTGCCGATGAACAGCACCAGGTCGGCGGTGGGAAGCGCGTCGCTTCCCTGCAACGACGAGGAGATCACGTTGGCGAATTCCTGGCCCATGCGCGTGGGGTCGAAGCCCAGATCGGCGGGGTTGGCGTATTTGTAGTATTTGACCGTGGCGTCCGAATAGCGGTTGGCGTAGCGGGTGATGAGCAGGTTCTGGAAATCGCGCCCGTACTGGTCGTCCTTGTAGAACACCGCGATTTGCGGGTCGCCGTCCTTGCACGGGGTATTGGGCTTGGTGCTGTCGAAGGTGTAGTCGGCGCCGAAGTGGGCCTGGCAGCTCGCGTCGTCGGTGCACTCGCTGTCGCCGCTTTGCTGCACACAGCTTCGCCAGCGCAAGTCGTGGGTGCGGTCGACCATGGCCGTGGTCTGGAAGCGGTCGTTGGAGATGATCTGGAAGGAGTGCTTGCCCGCCGAGTCCAGGTTGCCGATGGCCGGCGAGGTCGCGCCGATGGCGATCGCGCCCATGGGATTGTCGTAGACGCCGTCCCCGTTATCGTCGGCCTCGGTCACGTCACGCACCACGTCCAAGAAGGTGCTGCTGGTCAGCGGGCCGACCACGATGGGCACGCCGATGTCCTTCAAATGCCGGGCGGCGGCCTTGGCGGTCTGCGAGCTGCCGCCCTGGCAGTGCAGGTAGGCGACGGTCTGGCCGCTGGGCAGGGTGAACGCGTTGGCGGCGTATTGAATGACCGCCATGCGCACGCCGTTGTCGACCGTGGCGCCGATGCCCTGGTAGGCGACGCCCTGGGTGGGAATGATCGAGCCCAGGATGACGATGTCGCCGCGCTCGTTGTCCGGGTAGTAGATGTCGTCGCACTCCGGCGAGGCCGTGTCCACACACTCGCCCCACGGCGCGCAGTAGTAGCTGTCGCCGAAGTTGTCGATGCATTGCTGGGTGGAGTCGCAGGCGCTCGCCGAGGCGTCGGTGGCGTCGGCGGCTCCGCCGTCGCCGGTATCCTGGCTCTGATCGGCATCCCCGGCGTCGGCGACATCTTGGACGTCGCCGGCATCACCGGGCGGGCTGATCGCCTGGCAGCGGCCGCTGACGCAATCCTCCGCGGCACCGCATTCGGCGGCCGTGCGGCACTCGCGTGTCTGGTCGAGCACGCATTTATTCTGGACGCACTGGTAGAATTGTCCGTCGGCGGGCTGCTCGATCTGGACGCAGTCCCCGTCGGTCTTGCACTCGGTAAAGTCGTAGCGCAGCGAACAGGCGCCCGCCGTCAACGCCAGCGCGACCACCAGAATCCATCCCACAAGCGGTTTGCGCTCATTCATGCCTTTCGACTCCATGCCGATGCCTATGCTCGAAAACGTCCGTGTAGATTAAAAGTCCAACGCCAGCGAGACGCCCGCCCCGTGGGGCTCGACCTGCGGGCCCACGCGCAGCGCGGTCTGCTGCGGGGGCACCTCGTGCTCCGAGGGCGAGACGAAGAAGTACACGCTCAGCCCGGTCATCACCACGCCGAGGGCGAGCGTCGAATCGGCCACGACCGACGCCGTCTGCCCCCAGCTCTCCGCATCCCGGCGGGCCGCGCGGGTGGTGGCGTCCTCGAAGTCGCTATGCGCCGAGCGCGCCTGCAGCGCGAAGAAGCCGCTGGTGCCATAAGAGGCAATAGCCACGCCCAGGGTCACCCAGGCGGCGGTGTAGTCACGCTCGACCTGCGGCGCCGCGGGCGTCTTGAGTGGCTTGGGCGCGGCGAGCTCGCGGTCGGCGTGCTCGTTTTTGACCTTCTCCTCGTCGACCTTTTGGCCCTTGTCGCGCAGGCTGACCACCTCGCGCAGCGTCTTCAGTCGGTCGAGCGCGTCCTGGCGCGCCTTGATGTCGACGCCGGGCTCGGTGACGAATTTTTCGTATTTGGCGATGGCCTCTTTGAACTTGCCGCGTTTTTCCTGGATGCGCCCCATATTGTACAGCAGGTTGGGCACCGGTTTGACCTGGTAGGCCTGCTCGAACAGCGACAGCGCGCGCGCATAATCCTTGCCGCGGTAGGCGAGCACCGCCTCCTTGGTCAGCCGCTCGTAGCTCTGTTTGGAGGCCGAGGCCGCCTTCTTGGTCGGCGCGTCCTTGGCGTCCTTGTCGGCGCCGGGCTTGTCGGACTGGGACAGGGCCTGGGGCTGGGGCTGGGTGGCCTGCGGTTGCTGGTCGGCTTTTTGCTGGTCGGGCTTCTGCTGGTCCGGTTTCTGCTGATCCGATTTTTGCTGGGCCGCGGCACAAGGCGCCCACCCCAGCGCGGCAGTGCACAACACGGCGACAACCAACGAAAAAGATCTGCAACGCATGGCGCTCGTCTCGAAAGAGGTGGGAAACCTTTGCTTTTTGAGAAGTGTAACTCACTGGCGCGTCGAAAAGCCAGCGGAGTACGATCGAATGATCAACGTCATATGACGGCCGCCCAAAATTGGCTACCTTCAAAGTGCGTGACGAGGCGACACCCGGCGGTTTTTGAAGCCTCGAGCGATTACGCGCATCTAATGAATGATTGGCAGGACGACCCACGGCGGAGCGCGACCATGGCGACAAAACTCGAACAATCACGTCGACCCGGCGCCAAGGAGCGCGAGCAGTCCCTGGGCGAGGAGATCGCCAACGCCATCACCCACGGCATCGGGCTGATCTTGGCGGTCGTGGGGCTGGTGGTGTTGGTGGCGCGCGCGGCCGCGGTGGGCGACGCGGTGCATATCGTCAGCGCCAGCGTCTTTGGGGCGACCCTGGTCACGCTCTACCTGTCGTCGACGCTGTACCACAGCGTGCAGACCCCGCGCGTCAAGCGCTGGCTGCGCGTCTTCGACCACACGGCCATCTACCTGCTCATCGCCGGCACCTACACCCCGCTGACGCTGCTGGCGCTTCGCGGCAGTTGGGGCTGGTCGCTCTTCGGGGTGGTGTGGGGGCTGGCGCTGGTGGGCATCCTGTACAAGTTGCTGGCCTTCGGCCGCTTCGAGAAGCTCTCCCTGGTGCTGTATCTGGCCATGGGCTGGTTGTCGGTCATCGCCATCAAACCGATCATCCACGCGGTGCCCCCGGAGGGGCTGGCCCTGTTGGCCGCCGGCGGGCTGGCTTACACCTTCGGGGTGATCTTCTACGTGCTGCAGCGCCGCCGCTTCTTCCACACGGTGTGGCACCTGTTCGTCATGGGCGGAAGCGCCTGTCACTTCGCCGCCGTGCTGTTCTTCTTGCTGCCCGCGGCCCACCCGTAATTACTGCAACGCGGCCTCGAGCATGGCGTACCAGCCGGTGTCCTGGCCGAACGGACTCTTGGCGTAGTCGTCCAGCGACAGCATCCAGTGATCGGTCGTGTTCGGGAAGTAGATGGACACCCCGCTCGCCCCTTCGTGGGCCGCGCCGATGGTGTTGTCGTCGATGAGCTCGTGGTCGAACTCGGTGAGCAGTGTGTCGATCTCGTCGCGCAGCTCGCGCCAGCGCTCGTCGCCGCTCCACTGGGTGTTGGAGGCAGGCATCAGCCCCGCGTCGATCAGCTCGGCGCGCAGGTTGGTGAAGAAGGCGGCGGCGTCGATATAGGCCGCCGGATAATACGGTTCGTAGCCGCCGTAGTCGGGCGTGGCGTCGCGCGCGGCCATCAGGTGCGGGCCGATGTCGTCCATCAGCTCGAGGATCAACCCGGTGATGCGCTCGATGCGCTTGCTCATCCGATAGACGTGGTGGGTGTCCACCGCCGCCAGCGTGATCGAGTCCTGGCTGCCCTGCCCGCCGCGCGAGCCGTAGGAGCGCCCGTAATTGTCCACGATCGCCTCGACCAATTTGTGGGGGCTCTGAGCGTAGTACAGCGGGCGGGTGGTCAGATCGTCGATCACCGAATAATACGGCCAGCCCGGGCCGGGCTCGGTCTCCGAGGAGCCCACGATGAAGTTGGCCGTATCCTGCAGGTCGTAGTCGACCTCCATGGCCTGCATCAGGCAGGCGTCGCTGCCGTAAAACGCCAGGCGGTTGAGCCAGGGCGGATCGTCCTTGTGGCGCGTGGCCTGGCGAATCTGCTCCAGGGCCTGCTGCAGGTCGTGGATGGACATCTGCGTGCCGTCGGTGTCGTCGGGCGCGATCAGCCGCGCCGGGTCGCCCGGCTGGCGCACCCGCCCCGAGCGCTCCTGCCCGCCGGCCTGGTCCTGGGGCGGCGACCAGCCGCCACCGTGACCCTCGACGACCACCCCGTATTCGTAGGCCGGGTAGCACACCGTCGCCCACTTGGCGAACGAGGCCAGGTTCTTCCAATTGCCGCTGTCGAGCTCCTCGTCGGACTGGGCGACGAGCTGGGAGTTGATCGTCTCGTCGTCGCCGTCCGGTCCGATCAGGTAGCGCCACGCGCCCGGCCTGGACTTGCGGTCGAGCTGGACGATGAGGTTGACGTTCGGCGAGCCGGTGTGGCCACGCTCCATCTCGTTGATGTCCTGGACGATGGCGTCTTCGAGGTTGTTGTCGCCAGCCGCCCACACCAGCACCGTCCACGCCGCCGGCATCCCGTCGACCAACCGCGGCGCCCCGCCGGGACATTGCGAGGGCTTGGGCGTGGCGATCTGGTCGCCCTTGCCGGTCTTCGCCGACGCGAACGTCGCCGGCCCGTCGATCGAGCGCGGCCCACTGCTATTAGGCCCGGCCGCATCACCGCAGGCCGCGGTGGTGGCGAGTAGTGAGGCGAGTCCAAGCGCAACTATCCGACGATCCATTCATCTCTCCGGCAATCGATATGCAATCAAGCCGGGCTAGCCTAGTCGAGGTCATCCCCGGACTCAAGTCCGGGAGCCATTTGCGGGGCGCATTTTGTCCTCCAAGACCCCAGCGGCCTCGCGCCGCTGGTGAATCAGATCGTCGGCTAAGGGCGGTGGCTTTTGCCCCGCAAGACCCCCGCGGGTTCATCCCGCGGGTGAATCAGATCGTCTGCTAAGATCGGCGCTTCAGTCCCGCCAAGACCCCCGCGGGTTCATCCCGCGGGTGAATCAGATCGTCTGCTACGAGAGCAGCCCCCAAACACAATTCGCCATCCAAAATCCCTCCCAGGCTGCGCTCAACGGCAGATCCCGAAAAAAAGACGCAACGATTCGCCCCTCTCTGCCGAAAACCATAGTGAGGGCACCATGGAGGACGCGGCGTCTCACCCAGCGTCGCATCTTCGAACAGAGTGGCCCCAACGGAAGCGCAACCGTCGATTCGAAAAACGCCATCGGCCCGGTCCGATCCCCGCACACCCCGCCGAATATCGGCGAGAAAGACGGGCGACCCAGGGCACGGTCGAGGTGCGTCTTGGTTGGTTTCATGGGGGAGGGCTCCAGGAGCCCAGGTGGTGGGGCAGTTGGGGGCAGTGTGCGTGCTTTGGCAACGCGCGCGAGGCCTCTCCAAGCGGCAGGAGCCGCGCGAGGCTAGCCAACGATCTTTTCGTCCCGTGGGACGAGCCCACGGGGGCGCTGAGGATGGCGCATTCGCACAACCCGCAGAGTAAAGCAGCAAACGATCTCAGTGCAGCTAAACGGCCGATCACGATCACGGGTCGGGGCGCGGCGGCTCAGCAAAATGTGTTCAATAGCCAGGGCTTCAGCGCACGCCGAGCCGTCGCGGCTGGCATCGACGGCGCCCATAAGGCACAATGCCGCCGCAATGTTGTTTCGAGGTGGCAAGTGAGAAAAGTAGTTGGATGGATAGTGGGGCTGTGCGTGGTGCTCGCGCCCACGGCCAGGGCGGCGGCCAACCCCTTCGAGATGTACGGCGCCGGTGGGCGCGCGGCGGCGATGGCCGGCGCGCAGACCGCCTCGGCGCGAGGGGCGGCGACGATCTTCTACAACCTGGGCGCCCTCGCGTTGGCCAAGCCCGGCGTCAGCGGGGGGTTCATCGCCGGGATCAACCGCTCGCGCATCCTGCTCATGGAGCGCCCGGCGGGCTACGATGTGCCCGACCTGGGCTCGAACTCCCCGGCGGTGCCCAGCGGCTCGGAGCACAACGCGCGCAGCGACACCACCCACATCGACCCGCTGTACGCGTTTACGCTGGGGGCGGTGACCTCGCTGGGCTTCAAGAACTTTCGAGCGGGTGTGCTCCTGGTGGTGCCGTCGACCGGCTACGTCGACGCCAACACCTACTTCGTCGACGAGCGCGAGCGCATCTTCAGCAACCAGTTGCACTTCGCCATCACCAACCGGCGGGTGCGGCGCATGGACCTGGAGTTGGGCGTGGCCTACAAGGTGGCCAATTGGCTGTCGGCGGGGCTGGGAGCGTCGTTTTCGCCGGGCTCGGCGATGAACACCAGCGTGTTCATCCCCGACGTGAGCAATCAGGGCGACGTCGACGTCAACTCCAATATCGACACCGAGAGCAATTGGGGGCTCAACGCCGGGGTGCTCGTCGACCTGACCGACAACCTGCACCTGGGCGTGCAGTACCGCAACGAGGTCTACTTTCGCATCCACGGCCAGAATAATATCCGGCTGGGCACCTCCGGGGGCGACAACGAGCGCGTCATCCAGCAGGTGCTCGACTGGACGCCCAGCTACTCGCCGGACACCCTGACCACGGGGCTGTCCTGGCAGTTCGGCCGCTCCCAGCTCGTCGCCGACGCGCGCTATCAGCGCTGGTCGGATTTTCGCGACACCCACAGCCACCCCACCGATTTCCACGACACCGTCTCGCCGCGTCTGGGCTACGAGTACGACCTGGCCTCGGGCAATCACCTGCGCGCCGGGGCGGGCTGGGAGCCCACGCCGGTGCCCGACCAGACCGGGCGAACCAACTACGTCGACAACGACCGCGTGCTCGCCAGCGTGGGCGCCTCGTATAAGTTCAACGCCTTCGACATTCCCCTGCAGCTGGACTGGGCGGTACAATTTCAGTGGCTGGTGACCCGGGTGACCTACAAGAAGGTGCCGAAGTCGTACGCGGCGTGCACCGACAAATCCACGGCCATCTGCGACGAGGTGCCCGACAACACCCAAAACCCGCGCACCGGCCAACCCTATCCGGCCGCGCAAGGCTTGCAGACCGGCAACCCCGGCTTTCCCGGCTTTACCTCCGGTGGCTGGTTGGGCGCGGTCGTCCTGGACCTGGCATGGCAGCCGGAGGATTCATGAATACGCGCGCTCACCATCGTCTGCTCGTCGTGGTGCTGGCGACGGCCCTCGTCGGCGCGGGCTGCCAGGTCGAACGCGGCACCACCAACCTGCCCGACCAGAGCATCCCCGACGCCAGCTTCGACGCCGGCAATTCCAATGACATCGGCCTGGGCCAGGGCCCCGGCGCGGCGACCATGACGGGCACATGGCTGCTGTA
Organism: uncultured delta proteobacterium; assembly: GCA_963697525.1. Classification (GTDB taxonomy): domain Bacteria; phylum Myxococcota_A; class Bradymonadia; order Bradymonadales; family Bradymonadaceae; genus Bradymonas. The sequence continues at coordinate 1,719,733 of OY969087.1, read as the reverse complement.
CCACGAGCGCAGCACCTGTCTTATGGGCCAGGAGCAGCTCACCCACGCGGCCTACATCATCCAGATGGAGCAGGACGGCGCCACCGTCACCGAGCACCGCACGCTGTGCGGCACCGACCTGTCGGCGGTCTTCGGCATGCAGGTGACCATCCCCCAGTCGACGCTCGACAGCATCGAATTCGTCGAGGTCGACAAGGGCGTGGTGTCCACGCTGCGGGTGGGTGGCTCGTACGTCTCCTCGACCGAGGTCGCGCTGTGGGGCCTCGACCTCGACAAGCCCATGGTCGACCCGGTGCCGGAGTCGGCCGACGACCCCAGCGTCATCGACAGCGACCACGACGGCAACCCGGCGGTGACCTTCCAGGTGGGCAATAACTGCCAGCGCTACCAGGGCCAGCGCCAGGTGCTCAAATATCACGGCACGTTTACCACCCCCAACCAGATCGACGGGAGTTCCACCGGGGTGACCGATCTGGTGGTCTACGGCGGCTCCGACGACTTCTGCACCGTCGCCCCGCCGGTCCAATCCAACGACGCCGCCAGCCGCTTCCGCATGGTGCGCGTCGACGGCAAGGGCGGCTCATTCGACGCCGACAGCAACGGCGACGGCCAGATCACCTGCTCGGAGGTGCTTGCCATCGCCCCGGCGGTGATGGACGATCGGGAGGCGGACAACAGCAATTGCGCGAATTGAGGTCGACGGCCATGCCCACCACCCACCATCTGCTCATCGTCGACGACGATCCGTCGCTGCTGGACGTGTTGGCGATGGCGCTGGAAGACGAGGGCTTTGCCGTCAGCACCGCTCGCGACGGCAAGGAGGGCATGGCGCTCATCGAGCAGGCCCAGCCGTCGCTGGTCGTCTGCGACGTCAATATGCCCGAGCTCGACGGGTTTAGCCTGTGCCGCAGGCTTCGCGAGCGCGGCAACCACGTGCCGCTGATCATGCTGACCTCGCGCGACAACGAGGTCGACGAGGCGCTGGGCCTGGAGCTGGGCGCCGACGACTATATCGCCAAGCCGTTCAGCACGCGCATCCTGCTGGCGCGCATCCGAAGCCTGCTTCGCCGCGAGGAGCTGCGCCGCCAGAGTGAGGCCGACAAGAGCGACGCCGACCAGGGCCAGCGGCTGCGCGCCGGCCAGCTCGAGCTCGCCCCCCAGCGCCTGGAAGTGCGCTACGCCGGCGCGCCCGTCGAGGTCACCGTCACCGAATTTCGCCTGCTCGAGGTCTTCGCGCGCCGGCCGGGCATCGTGTTCTCGCGCGCCCAGCTCCTCGACCGCATCCGCGGCGACGACAGCGTGGTCGCCGAGCGGCTCGTGGACACCTACGTGCGCCGGCTGCGGCGCAAATTCGAGGCCATCGACGCCGACTTCGACCATATCGACACGGTCATCGGCGCCGGCTACCGCTGGATCGACTGAGCCATGCGATTGCAAGTGCGCACATTGCGGGTACGCGCGGTGGTGGTCTCGGTGCTCATCGCGCTGTCGCCGCTGCTATTCGTGTGGCTGGGACCGTCGGTCGAAGAGTCCACCGTCAGCCAGATGCAGGGCGACCTGTACCGCGCCGCCAACCAGATGCTGGCCTCGGTCGACCACCACGACGGGGTGGCCACCGACCGCTGGGCGCGCCACCACCTCGACAAGATCGCCGCCGCCCACCACGTGTGGCTGCGGGTGGTGTCGCCCGATGGCACCGTGCTGTACAGCACCGACCACGGCTCGAATTACTCGGTGTCGGCCTCGTTCTTCGAGCGCCTGCTGACCTGGGACGCCGGGCCGCCCAAACTCGCCCAATACGAGACCACCCGACCGCCGCTGGCCGAGCGCCAGGAGGTCCATCGGGCGGTGGCCGAGGGGCGCTCGGCGCTGTGCGAATATGCCTTCGACGGCCAACTTCTGACCTGCGTGGAGGTGCGCCGGGTGGGCCCGCCGGGGGCCGACAAGCCCCGCCTGTTGTACCTGCGGGACGGCTCGGTCAGGCGCATGCGCACCATCGCGGGCATGCGCTACCCGCTGCTCAAGCTGGTCTTCCAGGTCCTCGGCGTGAGCATCGTGCTGGGGCTGTGGATGGGCTGGTGGAGCGTGCGCCCGGTCAAGCGGCTGCGCGAGCAGGTCGCCGAGCGCGCCCGCACCCCGGTGTCCACCGAGCTGGTCGACGTCGACGACCGCGGCGAGATTGGCGAGCTGGCCGACGCGTTCAACGCGCTTTTGGAGGCGCTCGAGCAACGAAAACAGGCCAACCAGGCGTTCATGGCCGACATCGCCCACGAGATCAAAAACCCCGTCGCCGCCGTCAAGGCCGCCGCCGAGCGCTTGGATTCCGGCGAAATGAGCCCCGAGCGCGCCGAGCGTCTGGGGCGCATCCTACAGGACAGCAGCCGGCGCCTCGACGAGTTGGTCAGCCGCTTCCTCGAGCTCGCTCGCGCCGAGGCGGGCCTACCCGACGAGCAGCGCCAGCCGGTCGCCCTCGACGCGCTCGCCAGCGCGCTGGTCGACCAGTTTCGCGCCGACGAGCGCTACACCGCGCTGGACTTCGAGGCCGACATCGCCCCCGCCACCGTCGACGGCGCCCCCGGCCACCTGGAGACGGCACTTCGCAACCTGCTGACCAACGCCGCTTCCTTCGCCGAGACCACCGTGCGCGTCAGCCTGCGCGCCGACGACGGCCGGGCCGTGCTCACCGTCGCGGACGACGGCCCCGGCATCTCCGCCGACGACCTCCCCCACGTCTTCGACCGCTTCTTCTCGCGTCGCCACGACCAGGGCGGCACCGGGCTGGGCCTGTCCATGACCCGCGCCATCGTCGAGGCCCACCGCGGCCGCATCCACGTCGACTCCACCGTCGGCGAGGGCACCCGCTTCACCGTCGAGATCTGATTCACATTATATTCACACGCAAACCACCCACGTTTCGCACAGGGTCGAAACCAGCTTCAACTGCGTCTCGTAGAGTCAAAAGCGTGGCCGGAGAGTCCGGTCATGTTCGATGACACCACGACTAAACGCAGGAGAAGATTATGGAATCGATGTCCTCATTGCTCCACCTGACCGGGGGCCAGTTGAGCCCCATCGAAGCCGACGGCCCCGCCCGGCGCACTCGCCTGGCCCTCAAGGCGTTTTTGGGCTCGTGCGTGGGCGCGGCCGTCTTCGGCGTGGCTGTGGGCAGCGCCGACCTGACCCTGGCGCTGACCGACCTGATCAAGGTGCCCATGGTGGTCATGCTCTCGGGCATCGCCGCCATGCCCGCCGGGGCGGTCGCCTGGAAGCTGACCGACGCCAAGATCGGGCTGACCGAGCTGCTGGTGAGCATGGGTTCGGCCAACCTGACCGCCTCGCTGGTGCTGGCGGCGGCCGCGCCCCTGGTCGCCCTGTACTACCTGAGCAGCAGCGAGTGGGGCGGCCCGCTGGCGATGGCGACCTGCGTGCTGGCCATCACCGCCGGGGGCTATTCCTTCTTCCGGGCGGTGTCGCTGCGCCTCCCCGACGGCGTGCGCCGCTATCAGATCGCCGTGCCTCTGCTGGTGCTGTTGGCCTTCCAGCTCATCGCGCTCGTCCAGTTGATCGGCATCGCCTCGCCGATCCTGCCGGAGATCACCGCGTTTAGCGGCGGCGCCGATGGACTGGTTCACTTTTGAGCCCGAACTCGCTCGTCTTGCCACCACCTCGAGGAGGCCCCGAAATGAACAAAGTCACCCCACAGATCCGCAAGCTGCTCGCCGCGCTCGCTCTGCTCGGCTGCGCCCTGCTGATGGCAGGCGCCGCCGGCAGCGCGCCGCCGCACACCACCGCCGGCGCCGCCGACCTCGGCCCGGCTGACTTCAACTCGCGCACCGTCTTTATGGCCTCGCACCACGGCACTTATGCCGGCGGCGCGCTCACCTGGAAGACGCGCTTGCTGCTGACCGACTGGGCGCATCCCGACGACGTGACGCTTCGGCTGGTCTATCCGCTGCCGGCGAGCACCCGGGTGCTGCATCACGAACCCGAGGACGCCCAGGTGTTGCGCGCGGCCGACGGGACGATCGTCGCCTTTCATATCGTGCGTCCCACCATGTACGCCGATTCGGCGCGGTTCACCCTGCGCGTCACCGACCACCCGCTCGACCACCTGCGCCCGCCGCTGGTCGCCGGCCAGGCCACCCAACGCATCACCCTCGAGGGGGCACGCTACACGCCCGACGCCAACAGCGCCGTGCGCCGCTTTCCGGGCTACCTCGCCCAGACGAGCGTGACCGACGACAAGCGCAAGTGGTGCAACGACAATCTGGACATGCCCTCCCAGGTCACGGGCGTGCCCGTATTCGTTCGCGCCGACCGCGCGTTTTTAGACGCCGGCGGGCTTCGCGGAGACGTTGTCTCCGAGCGCGCCCACCGCCGCGAGCAGCTCATTGTGTTTGTGGTAGGCTTCGTGGGCGTGGCGCTGTTGCTGGCGCTGACCTACGTCCTGCTGACCAACCGCGCGCGCCACGAGGCCGCGGAGGCGTTTTTGGAGGGATTGGGGTGAGCAGATCGCTACTGCTCCGAGTCCAGCAATTCGTCGGCCTCGGTGAAATCGAGGCGCATGGTCTTGAGGAAAAAGCCCACCGCGTCGGCGACCATGTCGGCCAGGCGCACCATGCCACGCAGGCGCTTGAGGGCGGGCTCGTTGACCTGGCCCTCGCGTGCGTAATACAGCGCGTCCTTCAAGTCGTCGCGCACGCCCTCGACCATGCGCAGCTCGCGCTCGCGCAGCACGCGGCGAAGCATCTTCAAAAAGTCGACCTCGGCCACGAAATGCCACGCCTTGCTGCCGCCCACGCGCACCCGGTGGGTCACCCCCCAATGCTCCAGGTCGCGCGTGATCATGGACACGGCCCCCTTGGACAACTCCAGGGTGTCTTGAAGATCGGAGGCCGACATGGGCTCGCCGCGCAAATACAGCAGGCACCAGATGCGCCCGTGGTTGCGCTTGAAGCCCCAAAACTCGATGACGTGTCCGACGGCGTTGACGGCCAACTCCTCCCAGCGCTCCAGCGCGGGGAATTCCTTCTCGTCCTCGGGTAACTCTCGGTAGGTATAGCCTCTCATGGATGCCCCACTTGGTACGGCGGTAAGTCCGCCGCGACGTTAGCACGATTGGGCCGCGATGTCGTGCATGCAACCCCACTAGGGGTGCGGTTCCCTAATTGGGGATCTGAGGATCGCGGCAACGCGCCGGACGTTTCGATGTCTGCTCGAGTTCGCCGCCTCCTGCGCCCCTGTGGGCTCGCCCCACAGGACGCAGAGATCGTCGGCTAAAGCGGGGCGCCTCGCCGCCTCCAGCGCCCCTGTGGGCTCGCCCCACAGGACGCAAAGATCGTCGGCTAAAGCGGGGCGCCTCGCCGCCTCCAGCGCCCCTGTGGGCTCGCCCCACAGGACGCAAAGATCGCACGCTAAGCGGGGTGGCCCCCGCGGTCTGCGAATGGCCCGCGCGCGCGTTGCCAAAAGCGCGCGCACTGCCCCCAACTGCCCCACCATCTGGGCTCCTCGAGCCCTCCCCCATGAAACCAACCAAGACGCACCTCGGCCGTGCCCTGGGTCGCCCGTCTTTTTCGCCGATAGTCGGCGGGGTGTGCGGGCATCGGACCGGGCCGATGGCGTTGTTTCGCTGCGACGGTTGCGCTTCCGTGGGGGCCACCTTGTTCGACGGTGAGACGCTGGGTGAGACGCCGCGTCCTATCGGTGCCCCTCACTATAGTTTTCGGCAGCGGGGGCCGAATCGTTGCGTCCTTTCTTGGCCGATCGACCATAGAGCGGCGTCTGGGACGGATTTTGGGCGGCGAGTTGTGTTTGGGGGCTGCTCGTAGCTCACGATCTGATTCACCCGCGGGATGAACCCGCGGGGGTCTTGCGGGACAAACGCCGCCGCCGGTAGCTCACGATCTGATTCACCCGCGGGATGAACCCGCGGGGGTCTTGCGGGGCACACCCCGCCGCTCTCGTAGCTGACGATCTATTTCACCAGCGGCGCGAGGCCGCTGGGGTCTCCCTGCCTCCAGAGCCACGTGCCTCCACGCCTCGAAGCCCCCGATTACGGAACCACGGCCCCCACGGCCTCGCGCGGGACTGCGCGCCCAAATTTCCTCTCAATCCAATTGATCCACTACCCTGCCAACCGTAACTATTCTGTCGTGTGCTACATCGGAGCACACTTGTTACTTTAAACCGAAGTTGTTAAACTGCGTTCAACTGGCAACATTGGGAAAGTGTCGCCGTGTGCCTCGGCGCTCACACCGGCGATCGCAGATGTCCAATCGAAAAATTCGGCGTCCAGCTCAAATGGGAGGACTCATGAAACGCCCGGCAAGATTAATACTTGCATTGCTATTTGTTTTGGGGTGTGCAGTTCCTTCGGCGGCCTTTGCGGCCGACGGCTCCAACAGCGGCTCCAACAACGATAACGGTGGCGATCAATCTCCTCCGTACGAGTGTGACAACAACTATGGCCAGTGCGGCACTCCCGAGCAGAGCGGCGGCGGTGGCGGTGGCGGCGGCGGCAGCGTTCTGGTCAACAACACCGACCTGGGCGACACCTACCAATTTGCCGACGATTACGACGACGACGGCGTCGAGGACAACTACGACAACTGTCCGCGCACGGCCAACGTCGACCAGGCCGACGGTGACGGCGACGGCATCGGCGACGCCTGCGACAATTGCCTGGACGTAGCCAACCCCGACCAGTCCGACATCGACGGCGACGGCAAGGGCGACGAGTGCGACACCGACCGCGACGGCGACGGCGTCGACGATCCCAACGACAACTGCCTGGAGATCCCCAACCCCATCCCGGCCTCGGCGAGCTCGCAGGCCGACCTGGACGGCGACGGCATCGGCGACGCCTGTGACGACGACATCGACGGCGACGGCAAAGCCAACCTGGACGACCCGTGCCCGATGAACGCCGACATCTCCAGCCCGGACGCCAGCCAGCAGGACGAATGCTTCCCCGACAGCGACCACGACGGCGTGGGCGACATCGAGGACAACTGCCCGACCATCCAGAACCCCGAGCAGCTCAACACCGACGGCGACCAATTCGGCGACGAGTGTGACGCCGACCGCGACGGCGACGGCATCCAGGACAACGCCGACAACTGCAAGTCGACGCCCAACCCGGACCAGCTCGACAGCGACCGCGACGGCGTGGGCGACGCCTGCGACACGACCTTCTGCTTCGTGGTCCTGGGCGACGCCGACAACTGCCTCGATCCGCTGGAGACGCTGACCATCTACAGCCCGGCGCGGGTGGTCGACACCGGCAAGGCCTTCCGGCTGCGCCTCTTCGCCAACCGGCGCAACGAGGCCATGCGCTACACCTGGCAGGTGACCAGCGCCCCCGACGGCTCGAGCGCTGCCGTCGAGCATCCCGACGGATCGGTGACCGTTTCCACGCCCTACGAATACCACTTCCAGAAGGGCGACGAGCCGATGTTCACCGCCGACATGCCCGGCGAGTACACCATCCACGTGCACGCCGAGACGATCTTCGACGATCAGCAATCGGGTGTGCTCAACGCCACCGCCGACTATGACCTGAGCGTGACCGCCAACGGCGACCCGGTCGCCGCGGGCTCCAGCGCCAAGGCCGGCGGGTGCAACTCCACCGACTCGGGCATGCCCGAGGGCTTCGCTGGCGCGCTGATGGTGCTTTTGGGCGGCGCGTTCATCCGCCGCCGCCGGCGTAGCTAAGCTCCGCACTCTCATTTCGAGGCGGGCGCGCTGGATCTTCTTCCAGTTCGCCCGCCTTTTTTCTATGATGGGGTCCGATTGACCTCTCGCTTTGTACTTTTGGGATTCTGCGCAATGCCCATCGCCTTCCAGCGCCGAACCGTTCGGCGGACCTGCACCCGCCGACGCATGGCTGCGCGGCTGGCGCTGTGCGCGTTGATCGCCGCCGCGACCGTGATCAGCGGGTGCACCGAGGCTCGCCTCGAAAAACACGCCCCCAAGGCCGAAAAAAACGTCGACAACCGCCTGCGCATCAAGGGGCGCTACTGCACCGAGCGCAGCGGCCAGGTCTCCTTCCCGGTCAAGGTGCTGTATATCGTCGACCAATCGGCCTCGCTGCAATGCACCGACAGCGGCCAGAAACGCTTCGCCGCGCTTCGAAACTCGGTGGACTCGCTGCGCCGCCACCCCAACACCGAGTTCGCCTTCATCGGGTTTTCCTCCTGGTCTCGCCACGTCGACTTCACGCGCAACCGCGACGACGTGGCCGACTTCCTCGACCCCAATCAGGGCCTGGGCCCGGCGACCGACTATCAGGGCGCGCTGGCCACGGCCATCCGCATCCTGGAGACGGATATGCTCAAGGTGGGGCCCGCCGAGCGCGCCCGCACCCGCTACCAGGTGGTCTTCGTCAGCGACGGCGTGCCCGAGCCGCGCTGCCACGCCGGCTGCGAGGACGACCGCGGCCGCTGCTCCGACGGCGACGACAACGACGGCGACGGCAAGATCGACGGCGCCGATCCCGACTGCGCAAATATCGACGACAACTCCGCCCACCCCGACAACCTGTACGGGGTGTGCAACACCGACCAGGATATCCCCGACGACGTCTACGTGGACATGAACGGGATCTGCCCGGCGTATAACCAGCCGCCGCAGATCCGCCGGCGCATCGAAGAGATGTTGTCGCTGGCGGACACCTACTCGGTGGGCGGCGTCTCGCTGAACACGGTGCTTTTGTTCTCGCCGCAAAGCGTCGTCAACCAGGTCTGCCCGGACGCCTCCGCCCAATTCGGCTACGACAAAAACCAGGCCGAGGCGCTGCTTCGCGAGATGGCCCGCCAGGGCAACGGCACCTTCCGCGACGTCAACCTGGACAGCGAGGACGACGACTTTTTGAACTTCGACATCACCTCGCTCAAGGCATCGCAGACGCTGACCTCGATGATGGCGACCAACGTCAACGAGCGCCGCCACGGCGAGGATCTCGCAGCCGGACGCCGACCAGGACGGGCTGTCCGACGCCCAGGAGCGCGAGCTGGGCACCGACCCGCTGAAGGTCGACTCCGACGGCGACCACTACGACGACCTATTCGAGCATCTCTACGAGGCCGAGGGCTTCGACCCCACCGATGCCAGCAAGCCGGCGCTGTCGTGTGACGACCACGACGACCGCGACCACGACGGCCTCAACGGCTGCGAGGAGAGCTTTCTGGGCACGAGCACGCTGCTGCCCGACTCCGACGGCGACGACCTGCTCGACTGGCAGGAGATGCTCAACGGCACCGACCCGCTGGTGGCCGACGCCCACGACGACTTGGACTTCGACGGGGTCGCCAACGGCGACGAGATCCGCGGGGGCACCGCTCCGTCGCAGGCCGACCAGCAGATCTACCGCGACCAGCGCATCGTCTACGGGCTCGACGACCTCGGCCTGATGGACGTGCCCCGGCCCAACAACAGCGACCGCACCGACGAGCGCCACTGCTACGACTTCGACATCCAGCGCATCCCGCTGGTGGTGCCGCCGGTGCCGCGCCACCGCGGGCTGAACCGCATCCTATTGTATACCAGTGAGCGCCCGGCGCGCGTCGGCGGGGTCACCGGCGAGACCCGGGTGGCCTGCTTCGAGGCCTACTACGACGGCGCCAAGGTCAAAAACCCCGCCTCCGGGGTCATCGACGTCTCCCAGGAGTCGCTCGACGACGTGCGCAAGCGGCTTAGCGAGGCGTTCGACAACCTCAATAGCTGCCCGTATTTCGGCCACGCCGCCGCCGCCGGCGCCGACGCGGGCACAGCCGATGCCGGCGGCGCCGACGCCGGCGCCTCGGCCCCCGAGCCGCTCACCCGCGACGACGTCGAGCAGATGATCCAGTCGTGCATGCCCCCCAAGATCGCCCTCGACCGCCGGCTGTACCCGGTCGACGATCTCATCACCATGCTCGAGTCCAACCTGGGAAGCGACCTGTCGCCCAAGCTGCCCCAGCGGGCCTACCAGCTCTTCGTGCCCATCCAAAACTTCCGCGCCAACCGCGACTGCTACCGCCCCTGGGAGTTCGACCTGCTGGAGAGCTTCGTCGAGAAGATGGAGGCGGCCTGCGCGCAATGCCCCGCTCCGCAAGGAACGACCTCGCCATGAACCTATGTAGCTCCAAGTTCTGGATGCGCGCCGCGGGCCTGTGGCTGCTGTTGGTGATCGCCGGATGCGTCTGGTTGGTCAGCACGTCTACCGGGTGCACCAAGGCCGACCTGCAAAAGCTTCCGCCGCCCCCACCGCTTCGCCGCGACGACAAGCTGGCCGTCTCCGGCCAGATCTGCACGCGCAAGCCCGAGACGTTGACCTTCCCGCTGCGGGTGATGTTCATCGTGGATAGCTCGGTGTCCATGGAGGTCACCGACCCGCCCGATCCCGTCACCGGCGTGACCGGCCGCGAGCGCGCCGTGCGCGACACCTGGACGAGCCTGTTGGACCAGGGCGCCGAGGGCGTGCGCTTTAGCGTGATTCGCTTCTCCGCCCAGGCCCAGCCGGAGACCGGCATGGACAACGACGGCGACGGCGTGGCCGACACCTATTTTACCGCCGATCGCACGCTGCTGGACAACGCCACCACGGCGCTGGGCACCACCGACCGCACCACCAACTACCTCAACGCCCTCGGCGAGGCCTACTACGAGATCCGAAAAGAGCTCACCCAGGCCGACCAGCAATCGCTGCCGTTGAGCAAATACGAGGTCATCTTCTTGTCCGACGGCCTGCCCGACGTGGACTCCTCGGAGGCGCGCGGCAACTCCAACCAGAATATCCTGGACGCGGTGCGCGGCCTCAAAGAGCTCGCCGACACCTTCAAGGTCGGCCAATTCGAGTTCCACACCGCCTACCTCGCCTCCGGGCGCGACTCCTTCGACGAGCAGGCCCAGACCCTGCTTCGCAGCATGGCCCAGGCGGGCAACGGCAACTTTCGAAGCTTCCCCAACGGCGAAGAGCTCAACTTTTTGTTCGTCGACTTTACGGTGCTTCGGCGCATCTTCACCCTCAAGACGCTCGACGCGGTCAACCTCAACGCCGTCGAGGACAGCAACCAGATCCCCGCGTGGGCCAAAAAGCCGCTCCAGAAACTGGCCGACGCCGGCATGGACGCGGGCCTGGACGCCGGCAGCGACGTCGGTGACGCCGGGGATGCGGGCGACGTGGGCGATGCCGGCGACGTCGAGGTCGACGCCGGGCCCCGGACGCACCCGTTTAGCTTCAACGACATCAACGGCGACGGCTACCCCAACTGCGGCGAGCAACTGTCGGACTCCGACGGCGACGGGTTGTCCGACCTCGCCGAGGAGGATATCGGCACCGACCCGCTGGTGCCCGACACCGACGACGACGGGCTAAACGACTTTTTGGAGTGGACCTACCGCGACTCGGGCTTCGACCCGCTCGACGCCAGCGATTCGCAGTGCTACGTGCCCGACAAATGCCACGACGAGGATAACGACGGCTACTGCGACTGCCTGCTCGACACCAACGTCGACGGGGTATGCGACTGCAAGACCGACCCCAACCTGACCTGCGCCGACGACCTCGGCCACGACTGCGTCGACGAGGACCAAGACGGCTACTGCGACTGCCCGGACGCCAACAAAGACGGGCTGTGCGACTACGATGACCGCGACGGCGACGGGCTGCACGACTGCGAGGAGGTGTTTTACGGCACCGCCCAAAACGGCGCCGACTCCGACGCCGACGGCTTGCCCGACCCGGTGGAGGCGCGCTTTCGCACCAACCCCGTCGAGGCCGACAAGATCGGCGACCTCGACGCCGACCGCACCCCCAACGGCATCGAGGTGCTGAGCAACACCGACCCGCTATGCGACGACTCGGCGCTGCGCTCGCGCGCCGCCTACCAGTACACCCTCAAAGAGCGCGAGTTGAGCAAGGGCCAGACCTGCTACGACTTCGACGTCGAGAACATCACCCTGGTGCCCACGCTGGAAAACCCCAACGCGGACTATCCGGGCAACGGCTGGAACCGCATCCTGGTCTTCGCCGGCGGGGTCGCCTTCGACTCGCCGGGCTCGTTCGCCAGCTACCGGGTGGCCTGCGTGATGGTCAATTACTACCCCGACGGCAACTATAAGAACCCGCCCAGCGGGCGGGTCTCGTTGACCGAGTCCGATTTTGTGGAGGTCGCTGATTTTGACCCGGACAAAGATTGCAAAATCCCGTAACCGCTTCCTGTTGGCGCTGCTCTTCGTGGGCGCCGGCTGCGGCAAGAATACCGGTAACCACAGCGTCGGCCTCGACGCCGGGGTCGTCCAATGCCAGCGCGACGACATCTCCAAGCCGGAGAACGCCCAGCCCCTGTCGACCACGGCGACCGATCCTCAAACGGGCTATATCTGCCCGGAGGGCGACCGCGACTGGTACAAGGTCGAGGTGCCCACCGGTCAGACCATCTTGAACGTCTCGCTCAAGATGGCCGTGCCCCTGAGCCCGGTGGAGGCCAATTACTCGGTGTGGTCCATCGACAATAGCGGCCAGCCCGGCTCGGTGGTCGCCGCGCCGCGGTTTACCGCCGTCGGCGAGGCGCTCGACAACGTCCATTGCATGGAGCCGGGCAAGTACTTGCTTTCGGTCAACGACACCGGCGACGACTCCTCGGATCTGCGCAACCAATACGAGCTGAAGGTGTCGACCAGCGCCGACCAGGACACCAACGAGCCCAACAACACCAAGGAGTCGGCCACCGCGCTGAGCTCCGGGCAGAGCGTGACCGGCTACATCACCTGCCCCGGCGACTACGACCGCTACGCCATCGACGTGCCCGCGGGCAATCTCGTCGAGATCCAACTGCAATCGGACGTCGCCCAATACGAGCCCAAACTCCAGCTCACCGACGAGAACGACCAGGTGCTCGTCCAGCAGACCAACCGCTCGGGGCGCGTCCAGCCCACTTCCATCGACCGCTTCGCCACCCTGCCCGGCGGCGGGCGCTACTACATCAGCGTGAGCGACGACGACGACTTCGACTCCGACCCGGCGGTGCCCTACACCTTGAAGGTCGATTTCGTGCCCGACACCGACCCGAACGAGCCCAACAACACCGCCGCGACGGCCACCAAGGTGAGCTCGACGCCGCTGTCGTGCGGCTCGTCGTGGTCCAACTGGGTGGAGAAGACCGGCACCATCGGCGCGCCCGGCGACAACGACTGGTTCGAGGTGCCCGTGCAAAATTGCGACGGCGGCATCCTCGAGGCCGACCTGACCTTCGATACCTCCTCGATGAGCCCCACCGAGCAGTGGCAATTCAGCACCAAGGTGCAGGCGTCGGTCGCCATGGTCATCCCCGAGCGCAACAGCCCGTGCAACCAGGACTCCGAGTGCAACTCCTTGCAGGTGAGCTGCTCGGACAACCTCGACTGCAGCGGCTACCTCGAGCAATGCCTGCCCGAGGGGCTATGCGCCGGCGCGTCGGTGTGCCTGCCGGGCGGCTTTTGCGGGGCGAACCATGTCGAACGCCACTACGAATGCGACCCGCGGCTGCCCGAATGCCAGGCGGCCAATTCGCCCACGCCGCCGCCCAACCGGGCGCATTTCGCCGCGCCGCTGCCGTCGGGCTCGCCGGTATTTTTGCGGGTGAGCGACTTCCAGGCCAACGCCGCCGCCCCGGACACGACCTATCACCTGCGCGTGCGCGTCCACCAGGAGACCGACACCCACGAGCCGTCCAATATCTTCACCAACGCGCTCTCCCAGGACATGTCGGTGTCGCGCAACCTCAAAAAAGCCACCAAGGTGCCCGTCTACGACTGCACCGGCTCCAACCCGACCTGTTGTGACAGCGCCCAGTGGACCACCGGCGCGATCTCGTACGGCAACGACCTCGACTGGTATACCTACGATCATCCCTGCCCGGGCGAGGACTGCATGCTCAAATTCCACTACCGCGTCGATGGCGGCCCGGTGGACACGGTCATGAACGTCTACACCGGCTCGAGCCCCTGGTACACCGTCTTGAGCGCCGACGAACAGGACACCCAGCCGTCCAAAAACGGCACCGTGGGCGGCACGGCGACCACCGACCGCTGCTTCTACGCCTACCAGGGCCACACCGGCGATCCCTACGAGTACGGGCTGCTGGTGCGCGACGTGCGCGCGCTGTACTCCGACGACATGACGCCCATCCCGGCCTCCAACGACTGGGATCCCAACCAGACGTACTCGTTCTGCATCGAGAAAGTTTATAATGGCTGCGAAGCCCCCTGCGAGATGGCTCAAAATGGTTGTACGACGCCCACACAATAGCTCCGCCGCGGTCGCCCTCGCCTGCGCGCTGCTCGTCGGCGCCTGCTCCGGCGGCAGTGGCAAGACCAAGCAAAAGAGCGAGCCCGACGTCGGCCCGACCCAGCATCACGACGCCGGCCACACCGAGCCGACCTGGGTCAAGCAGACCATCGGTTCGGGCGACGTCGGATTGATGCCCGAGCTCGCCGTCTCCGGCGACGACGAGGTGGGCGTGGCCTTCTTTGGCACCCAGCCCACCGACGGCGGGCCGTGCACGGAGACCGGCTCCCAAGATCCGCCCACCAAGATGTTCTGGAAGGTGCAATACGCCTCCATCGCCGCCGCCGACGTCGACCAGGGCAACTGGCAGATCGAGGACGTCACCGACGTGTTGAGCCTGTCGCAGCCACGCGGGCTGGACCTGGCCTTCGCCCCCGACGGCACGCCCAGCGTCACCACCATGACCGGCGATCCCATCCAGCAGCCCCCGTATTGCGGGGCGAACGACGTGGGACTTTTGACCCGCAACGGCGCCGGCGATTGGAGCCTGCAGACGGCGGTGACCACCAGCGGCGACGCCGCCACCGGCGAGCCCGCCAGCGACTACGGTCAGGTCGTCGGCTACTGGCCGGCGCTGACGTACGACTCCTCGGGCGGCGCCTTCATCGCCTACAAAGACGTGCACGCCGGCGGCCTGCAAGGCGACGACCGCAAGCGCGCCGACCTCGAGCTCGCCCACCAGGCCGGCGGCTGGACGGCCAGCCCCGTCGACTACGGCCGCGGCGCCGGCGACTTCAACGCCATCGCCGTCGACTCCCAGGATCGGCCCATCATCGCTTACTACGACCCGGTGGAGTCGACGACCGCCCAGCTCGGCGTATGGGTGGCCCGCCCGGCGGCCGACGGCCAGTCCTTCGACACCGTGCAGTTGTTCAACCAGGCCACCGAGCGCGGCCCCAGCATCGTGGTCGACCCCGACGACGACCTGCCGCGGGTGCTCTTCTACAACTCTCAGGAGGGCTACCCCCAGCTCGCCACCCAGACCAGCGAGTCCGACTTCGGCTCCATCGGCTCGGGCTGGCAGCTCGACGACATCGGCGACGCCCGCTATGACGAGGGCTACGACGCCAGCCTCGCCGTCAGCCCCAGCGGCCACCTGGCGGCGGTGTACTACCGTTGCACCAAGGCGACCAGCGGGCCGGGCAACTGCGACGCGGCCGACGACGCCCTGGTCTTCGCCTGGGAGGACGCCGGCGACTGGACCCGCGAGGTGGTCGACGAGGGCAGCGAGGGCTTCTGCGGGCGCCACCCGTCACTGGCCTTCGACTCCACCGGCTACGCCCACATCGCCTACGAGTGCGAGAAACTCGTCGACGGCGAGCTGCAGACGCAGCTCAAATACGCGCGGCGCAAGCCTTTATGAGAAACTTTTTTCACCACAGAGAGCACAGAGGGCACAGAGAAAAACAGCTTTAAAGTCTGTCCTCGGTGCCCTCTGTGACCTCTGTGGTGAAGAAACCATCCCAGCGGATAGAAGCGATGCGAAACTGGCTGTCTTCAAAACTGGTCTGGTCCCTGCTCTTCGTCGCCCTCGTGGCCACCGGCTGCTCCGACGCCGGCGGCAGCCTGTCGGGCAGTCTGGGTGATTTTTACGACCTGAGCTTCGACCACACCCGCGCGCGGCTGTACTCCTCGGAGTTCGCCCTGGAGTACGTCGCCAAGGACGGCCAGGTGCCCATCCGCGTGTCGGTACAACGCGGCGACAAGGGGATCGAGGCGGGCACCTACGACCTCAAGGCGCGCGGCGACATCACTGGCCAGCGCGGCGACAACCGCATCCCGCGGTTCCTCTCCGGCACCATCGAGTTCACCAGCTTCTCCAACAAGCAGGGCGCGCCCGTCGAGGGCAGCTTCCAAGCCGAGTTCCAGACCGGCCGCGACAAAGCCACCCTCAGCGGTGACTTCTCCACCAGCCTCGAGGTCGTCGACGGCCCCAAGGGCTACGGCTTCGACACCGGCCCGGATGTGGGTGATGCGGGCGACGCGGGGGATGCGGGCGATTCGAACGAGTGATCGACAACAGGCGACACAAATAACTGCGAGAATGCCGTTCGCCTTTCTCTGTGCACCTCTGTGTCCTCTGTGGTGAACCTTACCGTCGGATGAAGCCCTACTCCTCGACATCCAGCGTCATCAGGTAAGACGCGCTCATATCCGAGAAGATCTCCACCAGATGGTCGCCGCGGCCTTTGAGGTCGAGCTCGTACTCCAGCGTGCGGTTGTCGCCGGCGAGCTCGAAGAGGTCGACGTCCTTTTTGTGGACCTCGTCGAAGGTGTCGCAGCCGGGGGTGTGGGCGGTGATCTGCAGCTCGGTGCCGGGGAAGACCATGTCCGTCAGAAGCAGGCGGGCGACCAGCTTGGCGTGGTCGGTGTCGGTGCGCACGAGTGTCTTCAAACCGCCGGGGAAGTCGCCCGAGTAATAGTCGTGGTTGGTGAGCACGCACGAGGCCTGCGTGTCGCAGGCGGGGATGGACACGTTGCAGCGCTTCTCGAGGCGCTGGCCGACGAAGACTTCCTGGTCGCCGGCGCACGAGACCATCAGGGCGGCGCAGACGACGGCCACGACAAGCCGGGGCAGGGATCGATGGAGGTTCATTGCGTTCAAAGCGACGAGATGGACCACGGAGTACGTCGCCAACACTAGCGCATTGGCGTGGCGAAACCAACGCACGAAAAAACCCCGGCGCCCTCCGCATGCGAAGAGCTCCGGGGCCGACTCAGCTACAGAGCTGAGCGTGCGCGATTACTGCGCGGTGCCGATGCCACTGAAGGTGGCACCGTCGGTGGTGAAGCGCGCGCCGATGCTCAGGGCGTCGGGCGTACCGTCGTTGTTGGTGTCGACGTCGGCCAGCGCGGGCACCGACGAGATCAGCATGCAGCTCGAGCCGACCTTCTCGCAGGTGCTGTTCGAGTCGCAGGTGTCATTGTCGAGCGGGGTGCACGCGACGGTGCCGTTGACGTCGCTCTCGTCGTAGGTGATCAGCTTGTCGCTGCCCAGACCCAGACAATCGCAGGTGGACGCGTAGCCGTTGACGGCGTCGAGCACGTCCTTGGAGCGGACCACGCCGCCGAGCTTGCCGTCGTTGATGAACACGCCGTCGGCGATGGAGCTCTTGTCCATGTCCACGGTGCCGCTAAGCTGCGCCTCGCTGATGACCAGCGTCAGCGGGGTGTTCAGCAGCGACACGGTGATATTCAC
This sequence comes from uncultured delta proteobacterium, assembly GCA_963697525.1. Classification (GTDB taxonomy): domain Bacteria; phylum Myxococcota_A; class Bradymonadia; order Bradymonadales; family Bradymonadaceae; genus Bradymonas. The sequence goes on along the minus strand of OY969087.1, from coordinate 1,702,226 downwards.
GGTGCCCGGGCCGGCGGTGAAGCTGCCGTCGGAGCCGATCTCGGCGTTGTTGACGTGCGCCTGCGGGTAGGTGCCCTGGTCGACGCTGGTCGGGTTGATGGTGATGGCGCCGTTCGAATCCACCGACTGGCCCAGCCAAAGGTTCAGGCCGTAGGAGTCGGTCGAGGGAATCGCGGTCAGGCCGTCGTGCTCCAGCGACAGCATGAGCGTGCCGTTGTCGATATTGTCGGCGATGCTCTGGTTGATGCTGGCGAGCTGGTCGAAGCTGTCGAGGGTGGTGCCCAGGATGTTGTTGTTGGTGCCGTCGCCGGTGTAGTCGAAGCAGCACAAGTTATCCGAGTCGCCGTCGACCTGGAACGAGGTGAAGATCGAGCCCGGACCCCAGGTGGTGTCGGCGCTCGTCTTATCGCAGCGCGCCGGGCGGTCCGAACCGGTCAGGTCACAGCCCGTGGGGGCTTCCACGCACTGGCTGGTGCTGGTGTCGCACATCTGGCCGGCGCCGCAATCGTCGTTGGTCGAGCAGCCCGAGGTGGTGCCGCCGTCGGTGCCCGCGTCGGCCATGCCGCCGTCGGTTCCGGCATTTCCACCGTCGGTGCCCGCGTCGGCCATGCCGCTGTCGTTGCCGGTGTCGGCGTTGTTGGTGCCGTTGTTACCCGAGTTGCTGTCGCCGCCACAGGCGCTCAGCGAAAGGCCGGCCGCGAACAGCAGGGCCATCAAACTAATAAGCCGTCGATTCTGCATCAAACTCCTCCGTTTCACGTACATGCCAGCCATGGGGATTCCCTTGACCGGTTGGTCAAAAAGCCATTTTTCCAAGGCGTCCGTTGTCGCTAATTTGCTTCAACGCAGGGAAAGTAACAAAAACGGAAGGTCTGAGCAAGTTTTGGAATTTTCGGGTTGTCAGCGCAGCAACATCGACACCGGCTCGCCCTCTTTGACCTTGTCGAGCTCGGGCACATCGCCCCACTCGCGCAGCTTCTTGGGCATCTTCAGGTTGATGCTGGGAAGCTCGCCGTCGCCGTACAGCCCGGCGTAGGTCACGTAGCTGGTGAATACCTTGCGCACGTAGCCGCGCGCCTCGCGGTAGGTGATCGATTCGACCCAGGCGTCCACCTCGCGGTCGCCATAGCGATCGAACCACGACTCCAGGGGCGCCGGGCCGGCGTTGTAGCCCGCCAGGGCCAGCGGAATGCGATCGTCGGCGAACGCCGTCTCGATGCGGATATACATCGTGCCCAGCTTGACGTTGGTCTCCGGCTGGACCATCTCGGAGCGGCTCAGGTGGCCGCCCTCATCGGAGAAGGTGCGCTGGGTGTAACGCGCCGTGCCGGGCATGAGCTGCATCAGCCCGACCGCGCCGGCGTAGCTGTGGATGCCGGTGTTGAACCCGCTCTCCTGGCGGATGATCGCCTGGACCAAAAACGGGGGCACGTCGTATTTGACCCCGTATTTGTGGGACAACTTCATGAAGTTGGTGGGAAAGGCCACGCCCCAGTCGCGCAGGTTATTGTAGCCCGGACCGGACTCGTCGATGTAGCGCTTCATGATCCAATGCGCGTAGTTGGGCTGGTCGTCGGCCAGATAAACCGCCGCCAGGAATTGGTGGACGCGCTTGGGTTTGGGATAGATGGCCGCCTGCTCTTTGAGCTGGTCGACGGCGTCGTCGTACAGCCCCAGTCGACAGTAGGCCGCGGCCACGTTCAGTCGCTTGTCGCGCGGCACGCGCAGCGTCGACAGATCATCGAGCTCGCGCGAGGTCAGCATCGAGCGCGGGATGGTGACCACCGGCGTCATGCCCGCCTGCTTCATACGCGCGACCGCCAGGCGCCCGTACCAGGTCAGCGGGCCGCGGTTGATGGTCGCCTGCAGTGCCTTGCGCGCACCGTCGGTGTCGCCGGCCTTGAGCTTGGCCGTGCCCAGCCAATATTGCGCCTTGAGGCCCAGGCTCAGCTCGGAGGCGTCCTTCAGGTCGCCGTAGTAGGCGATGATCTGCTCGAGCGGCCGCTCGGCGGCCTTGTAGTCGCCCATTAAATAGGCGCTGAACGCCCCGCGCCACAGCGCCTCGGGCACGTGCTTACTGAACGGAAAGAGCCCGACGAGCTCCTCGAATTTCTCGCGCGCCTGGTGGTGCATCTCCAGGTATTGGCTCAGCCGGCCGGCCTCGAAGAGCGCGTCGTCACACAGGTGGTGGCGCGGGTACTCCTTGCACAGCCGGTCGTACAGCGCGATGGCCTCCTTGTCGCGGTCCAGGCGGCGAAGCGCCCGGGCCCACCCGAAGTACAACCGCGGGCGAATGGCCTTGTCTTTGACCAGCTTTTCGGCCTCGGCGAACATCTCGGCGGCCTTGTCGCGGTCGCGGCGACGCTCGGCCTGCAGCGCGCGCCGGTAAAAGCTCCACCCGCGGATCTCGTCGCCGCCGACGCCGCGAAGCTTGGCGTTCTCGATGGAGACCTCGCGCGCCTTGCGGTATTTGCCGCGCGCGATCAAATCGCGCATGCGGTCGACGCGCTCGCCGAAGCTCAGCACCTTGACGCCGGCGCGCTTCTCCAGGCGCTCGAGCCGGGCTTCGACGTCGTCGCCGATGCTCCAGTCGCGCGCCACCCGGTAGATGCCCAGCATCTGGCGGGCGGCCTCCTTGAGGCGTCCGGCCCGCTCGAGGATGTCGACCTGCGCCGAGTGAATTTGATAGCGATGCCAGGCGCGCGTCTGGTCCTCGGCCAGCGTGTCCAGCGCGTGCAGCGCGTCGTCGACGTGCCCCGCGCGGGCGAGTTTCTTGGCGCGCCGGATGCGGTCGCTCAAAAACAGCCCCTCGTCGGTCTGGTGACAATCCTTGCCCGCGGGCAGCCCCAAGCGAAGCCGGGCGAGCGTGGCAATGGTGCCGCCGGCCTTGGCCAACTTTTCGAGGGTGGCCTTGCCCTCGTCGGCGTGATCGTCGGTGCACATCTGGATGCGCGCCAGCGCGTAGCGAATGGCGGGCTCGCCATTTTTCTGCTCCTCGGGCGGCCCGACGACGTCGGTGGCCAGCTTGTAGGCCTCGTCGCATTGGTCGTCTTTGAGCAGCTTCATCGCCTGGAACCAACGGGGATCGTCGACGTAGGGCGTCAGCACGAGCTGGTCACCGCCGCCGGTCAAGATCTGGCCGGCGATGTGGCGGATCTTGGCGAAGTTGATGGAGTCTTCGAGGCGCGACAGCGCGCTCTTGGCGTGGATATGGATGATCCGGCGCTTGGGCGCCGCGTCGGCCTGAGCGGGAGACTCTGCGGGGGCTTTGTCCGCCGGTTTCGCCACGGAGGCGTCGGGCTCGGCCTTGGCGGCGGCGACATGATCGTCGCCGGCGATCGCCGTGGCGACCGCGATGGCCCGCGCGCTGACCTTGTCGACCGCACGGCGCACCTGAATGGGCGGCTCGCCCGAGGGCTTGACCCGCCAGGACTCGTCGTCGCCGGGCTTGGCCTCGGCGGGCTTGGGCGTCTTGTTGATCACCGCCGCCGCGTGCGCCTCGGTGGTGTCCGCGTCGGGCTCGTCGACGGGCGAAGCCGCCGGCGGCGCAACGCCGACGGCCGTGGCATTGTCCACGTCGTCGTCGATCCCATCATCGGCCGGCAGGCTTCGCGGCACCGCCGCCTGTTGGGGCGCCTGGGCCTTTGCGTCCCCAGCCTTCTTGACAGGCGCGGCCTTCTTGGCGGGTACCGGCTTGGAGGCAGGCGCAGCCTTCTTGACCGACGCGGCCTTCTTGGCGGTCGCCTTTTCGGGCGTGGTTTGAGCGCTCACCGCACCGGCAAACGAACATAGCAGTGCCAAAGTGCATAACGACGACAGCGTTCGCCGCGGAAAACCCGCGCGAGAGCCAACCAGCAAAAACTTCTTCATATTACAGTCCCAGGAGTCGCTTCCGTGCTATCCGGGAAAAAGTTGTCAGGACAAGATGTTGTACCTGTTGATTATAAACGGAAGATATTGGTTCGGCAAAGAAATTGGTTCTCGAATTGATGATCGGTGCGACGCTCAGGCGCGACGCCCGCTCAAACTGCGCGCCTGACGTACGGTTCTTGGTTTTTGGTTCTTGGTTCTTGGTTCTTGGTTCTTGGTTCTTGGTTCTTGCGTAGCTGTGCGTGGTTGGGCAGTTTGGAGGCGGGTTGCCCGGAGCGCAGAAATCGCCCAGAATCTGAAACGTTTGGTGACCTGCCAACGTCTCAACGCATGCGCACGATGCAACCACTCTTCAGCGACCTGAAAGCCTCGCCAGCGCTACACACCGGCAACCAAGAACCCCATGGAACTCAACTACGAATACCTCCGCCAACACGCCCAAGAGCGCAGCGAGCTACCTCCGCCCACGCTGGCCCTCGACCACCTGGACACGTTGTGGCTGCAGGTCACCGGCACGCTGTGCAACCTGGCGTGTTTGCACTGCTTCATCTCCTGCGGCCCCAAAAATCACAGCCACGAGCATATGGAGCTCGACCAGGTGCGCCGCGCCGTCGAGGCGGGGGCGACTAAGGGCGTCAAAGCCTACTATTTCACCGGTGGGGAGCCGTTCTTACACCCGCAGATCCGCGAGATGATCGCGCTGACCCTCGAACACGGCCCGCTGACGGTGCTCACCAACGGCATCCTCATCGACGAGGACATGGCTGACTGGCTCGCCGAGACCTTCCGCACATCGCGCTATAGCTTCGATCTGCGCGTCTCCCTCGACGGGACCACCAAGCCCGAAAACGACGCGCTTCGCGGGCGCGGCACCTTCGAGAAGATCATCGCCAGCATCGAGAGGCTGCACGCCGCCGGGCTCAACCCGGTGATCACGGTGACCACCTGCCACGCCGAAAGCGGCGGCGAAGAGGGGCGCAAGAAGTTCTACGACTTCGTGCGCTCGCGCGGCATCGACAAGCCCCGGCTGAAATTTCTGGCGCCGTTCAAGATCGGGCGCGAGGAGCGCCGCGGCGGCGGCTACGAGAATTGGGAGCGGCTGGTCGACGGCGATCTCATCGACGGCGAGTCCGAGCAACTCCAATGCTCGAATTGCCGCATGGTCACCTCCAAGGGCGTCTACCCCTGCCCCATCCTCGTCGAGCACGACGACGCCCGCATGGGCGACGAGTTAGAGGACGGGTTGAAGGCCATCGAGCTTCGCCACCAGGCGTGCTATACCTGCCACGTGGAAGGAGTTTCGTGTGCGACCTAAACAAGCGACCTACGCCATCTTCGGCGGCGTCTACAACAATTATTTGAGCCTCGAGGCCACCCTCGCGCATGCTCGCGAATGCGGCGCCACCGAGTTTTACTGCCTGGGCGATATGGGCGGCTTCGGCCCGCACCCCGATCGGGTCTTTCCGATCCTGCGCGACACGCCCGACCTATTCGTCATGCAGGGCAATTACGACCACTCCATCGGCAACCGCCTCGACGACTGCGCCTGCGGCTACGAAGACCCCCGCGACAACTATTTCGCCGAGATCAGCTACGCCTACACCTTCGAGCATACCGCCGAGGCGAATAAGGATTGGCTGCGCGAGCTGCCGCCGAACTTCGAGCGCGAGTGGGCCGGCAAGAAGGTGTTGATGGCCCACGGCTCGCCCAGGCGCACCAACGAATTTTTGTGGGAGTCGAGCTCGCCGGACGCCTTCTTGGAGTACCTGCTCGACGAGGCCGGCGCCGACGTGCTCTTCGTCACCCACACCGGCATCCCGTGGATGCGCCGGCTCGCCGACGGCCGCCAGGTGGTCAACGTGGGCGCCATCGGCCGGCCGGCGAATAACGGCAAGACCACCGTCGATTACGCGCTGGTACGCGTCGACGGCGATCACATCGACGTCGACCTGCAGGAGGTCGCCTACGACCACGAGCGCCTCGCCGGCGAGATGCGCGCCGAGGGCCTGCCCGAGGAGTTTGTGGAGACCGCGCTCACCGGCTGGTGGACGACCTGCGTGGAGATCTTTCCCGCCAAAGAACGCGCGCTGGGCAAATATTAGCCCACGTTAAAACCGCGTCAAATGCCGCGCAAGCACTCGACATACACCGGCCTGTTGTTCTATGAAGTCACCAGCCAATTTTGATGACATGCATGGGAGCTGTATAATATGGACCTTCTCAAAACCCTCTCCGAACTTCCCGGCGCCCCGGGGCGCGAAGAAAAAGTACGCGACTTCATCCGAAGCCAGGTCGAAGACCTGGCCGACGAGGTGCGCGTGGACGCGCTGGGCAACCTGATCTGCCGCATCAAGCCCACCGACGACACCTACGAGGCCGACAAGGTCATGCTCGCCTGCCATATGGACGAGATCGCCTTTTACGTGCGTAAGATCGACGAAAACGGCTTCATCCGCCTGCACCACCTGGGCGGCTTCGACATGCGCAACCTGTTCGCCCGGCGCGTGCGCATCCAGACGCGCGACGGCCAGGAGATCTTCGGAAACCTCAACCCCGGCGGAAAGCCCATCCACATCTCCGATCCCGAAGAGCGCAAGAAGATCCCGCATATGCACGAATTCTTCGTGGACACCGGCATCCCCAAAGAGGAGCTCGAGGACCTGGTGCGACCCGGCGACCCGGTCACCCTCGTCCAGGACTTCATCGAGCTGGGCGGCGACCTGGTCAGCGGCAAATGCCTGGACAACCGCGTGGCCTGCTGGGTGGGCATTCGCACCATCGAGGCGCTGGCCAAAAGCGGCACCGACTACGACGTCTACGTAGTGTTCACCGTCCAGGAGGAGATCGGCATCCGCGGCGCCACCACTGCAAGCTTCGACGTCGACCCGGACATCGGCATCGCCATCGACACCACCCTGGCCGTGGACACCCCCGGCGTGCCCGACGAGCACGAGATCACCAACCTGGGCGACGGCGTGGCCATCAAGATCATGGACTCCTACGCCGTCAGCAACAAAGAGCTGGTCGACGAGTTCATCGAGCTGGCCGAGAAAAACGAGATCAACCACCAATACGAGATCTTGCCGCTGGGCGGCACCGACGCCGCCGCGCTGCAACGCGCTCGCAGCGGCGCGCGCACCGTCGCGCTGAGCATCCCGACGCGCTACATCCACACCATCACCGAAACCATCCACAAGGGTGATTTGCAGGCGACGGTGGATCTGTTGAAGGCGTATTTGGCGCGGTGAGTCGGCGGCCTTGCAGAAGCGTTGCGCCCGCTATTTAGGTGCAATTACTATTTAAGGGCGGACGATCCGTGGCGTTTGCGCGAAGAGCTCGTCATGCAGACAAGCCACGTGGCTAATCTGCAACACGGCCTCTACGCGCAAACGTGGCGAATCGTCCGCCCTTCAAAATTGATTCGTGTGTAAGAAGTTGGACCGAGCCTCGGCGAGTTGATTTTTTGCGGGCTCGAAGCCGACAACCGCAGGCGATGCAGCGCATCGTCGAGGATTGGCGGCGAAGAGGCCGTGAAAATCAGCCGCCGACGGCGACGGGAGATTTCTTACACACGAATCAAAATTAGCTCCCTAAATAGACGGCGCTCCAACCCCAGCAAGGCCATCGCCATGACCAAACTCGACGACCTTCGCCAACAACTCAACGGCATCGACGAAGACCTGTTGCGCCTGGTCCAACAGCGCCAGGACCTGGTCGCCGAGATCGGTCGGGTCAAGCAAATGATGGGCCGGGGCACGCGCGATTTCGCGCGCGAGAAGGTGGTCATCGAGCGGGCGCGCTCGCTGGCTGCCGAGGTCGGCGTCGACCCCGACGTCGCCGCCGGGCTGTTCCGCCAGCTCATCCGCGCCTCGCTGACCGTCCAGGAGCGCGACCGGCTCATCAAACACGGCGGAGGCGGCGGCCGCGAGGTGCTCGTCATCGGCGGCGCCGGGCATATGGGCCGCTGGATGGCCGACTTTCTGGACGCCCAGGGCTACCGCGTCACCATCGCCGACCCCGCCGGAGGCGTCGACGACTTCGAGGCCGTCGACGACTGGCACACGCTGGACGTCGACGGCTTCTACATGATCGTCGTCGCCACGCCCATGCGCACCGCTAACCAGGTGCTCTTGGAGCTGGCCGACCTCGGCCCCAGCGGGGTCGTCCTGGACATCAGCTCGCTCAAAGAACCGGTGCGCCCCGGGCTGGAAGCGTTGGTGGACGCGGGGGCGTCAGTGACCTCCGTGCACCCGATGTTCGGGCCGAGCACCGAACTGTTGTCGGGCTCGCAGGTCGTATTCATCGACCTGGGCGACCGCGGCGCGGTCGACGCCGCCCGCGCCCTCTTCGACGACACTATGGCCACCCAGGTCGAGATGCAGCTCGAGCAGCACGACCGTGCCATCGCCTTCGTGCTGGGCTTGTCCCACGCGCTCAACATCGTCTTCGGCGACACCCTCGCCACGACCGGCAGCCGCGCCGAGCACCTCTCCGACGTCTCCAGCACCACGTTTGCCCGCCAGGTTGGCGTCGCCGCCGAGGTCGCCCGCGAAAACCCCCACCTGTACTACGAAATCCAGGCCCTCAACCCCTACACCGGCGACGTCCTCGAGGCGCTACGCAACTCCGTGGCGCACCTGCGCGCCTGCATCGACGCCGGCGACGAGGCCGGCTTCGTCGACACGATGGAGCAAGCGCGGGCGTATTTGTCGGGGCGGTTGGAGGTTTCGGAGTCTCATAACGATACGAACGCGTGAAGGTAGCGCGCGGCGAACAGCGCCGCACGCAACCCTCACCTATATGGGCCAAGCGAACGACGCTTGGCGCGCTACGCTTGAACGGCCACGACACGATCACCGCGGGCGCGCCGTTCAAGGCGCCGAAGTTCAGGCGCCGCGCCGCGCGCCTTATGCGCGGCCTATATAGCTGAGGGTTGGCGCGCAGCGCCTACCTTCAGAGTCTAGAATCGGTCGATATCGGAGATCCGATTGATCTGGAACTCCAAGAAATGGTCCGCCACCACCAACGCCGCCATCGACTCCAACACGGGGATGGCCCGCGGGACGATGCACGGGTCGTGGCGTCCCTTTTTGGACATCTCGCCGACGGTGCTCGCCGGCTTGAAGTAGGTCAGCAGCCGGATGCGCTGACCGTTGGAGATGCCGCCCTGGATGCCGTTGGCCGCCGGGCTGACGCCGGCCTGGGGCCCGTAGCCGCTCTTGCCGGCGTGGAAGTCGAAGCCCGACTTGGTGCAGTCCTCGGCGGCGTCGCCCAGGGTGGTCCCGACCACCGCGCCCACGCTCATCATGGCGTTGGCCAGGGTGTTTTTGATCTTGCGAAACACCGGCTCGCCGAGCCCGATGGGAAGCCCGTCGATCCACAATTCCACGATGCCGCCGCGCGAGTCGCCCTGCTCCTTGCAGGCCAGAAGCTCCTCTTCGATGCGCGCGGCCACTTCTAAGTCGGGGCAGCGCGTGGCGTGGGCGTCGACGCGCTCGCGGGTCAGCGGGTCGGGCACGTCCTGGGCGCGGTGCTCGCCGATTTGGCGCGTAAAGCCGACGATGGAGACCCCGTCGGGCAAGATCTTCTCGGCGATGGCCCCGCCGATGACCCGCGCGGCCGTCTCTCGGCCGGAGGCGCGCCCGCCGCCGCGGTAGTCGCGGTGGCCGAACTTCTCCTCCCAGGTGCGGTCGGCGTGGCCGGCGCGAAAGAACTTCGGGTCGTAATCACGGCTTCGCTGGTCCTTATTCCAGATCACCGCGCAGATGGGCGTGCCCAGGGTCTTGCCCTCGAACACCCCGCTCAAGATCTCGGGCGCGTCCTTCTCGTCGCGCGCCGTGGTGATCTTCGACTGGCCGGGACGCCGGCGCAAGAGCTGGGGCACCAGGTCATCCGCCGACAGCTCGACGCCCGCGGGCACGCCGTCGATGATCGCGCCCAGGGCGCGCCCGTGCGACTCGCCGAAGGTGGTCAGGCGAAGCAAATTACCAAACGTGTTGCGGTCCATGGTTTGTCAGGGGTCTAGGGGTCCGGGGGTTCAGGAACTACTTTTTTCACCACAGAGGTCACAGCGGTCACAGAGGACTGCTTCAAAATGTCTTTTCCTCTGTGCTCTCTGTGTCCTCTGTGGTGATTTCTTCCACCATAGAGGTCACAGCGGTCACAGAGGACTGCTTCAAAATGTCTTTTCCTCTGTGCTCTCTGTGTCCTCTGTGGTGATTTCTTCCACCATAGAGGTCACAGCGGTCACAGAGGACTGCTTCAAAATGTCTTTTCCTCTGTGCTCTCTGTGTCCTCTGTGGTGATTTCTTCCACCATAAAGGTCACAGCGGTCACAGAGGACTGCTTCAAAATGTCTTTTCCTCTGTGCTCTCTGTGTCCTCTGTGGTGATTTCTTCCACCATAGAGGTCACAGCGGTCACAGAGGACTGCTTCAAAATGTCTTTTCCTCTGTGCTCTCTGTGTCCTCTGTGGTGATTTCTTCCGTTCCAGCGTACCAAAACTGGCGTTGGGCGTGGGCCTGGGCGTCGAAGAAGATGTCGCCGTTCATGTGCAGCACACCTTCGGGCGGCTGGCGCACGCCAGCATAATGAAGGTCGACCCACACCTTGCAAGCGGGCGGGTGTTCGTAAGCCGTATCCGAGTCACCGGCGGCGTTGATGACCATCGTGACCTCGCCGGGCGCCTCGTCGGTCCAGCCGGCGCGCCCGCTGGCGTGATGCACGAGCTCCCACGCTGATTCGTCGACGGCCCGGAGCACCGCCGGGGACACGCCGCCGCGGCCGATGATGGCCACCGTGCCCGGCGCGATGCCCTGCTCTTCGGCCGCGCGAAGCGTCGCCGCCATGCCGGCCTGGTCGGTGTCGGTGGCCTCCCAGCGGCCGTCGACGAAGCGCAGGGTGTTGGCGGCGCTCAGCCCCTCGGGATTGTCGACACCGCCGGCGTCGAGCACAGCACGCTTCATCGGCGACGTCACTGACAGGCCGCGCACATCGAGCCATTGCAGGCAGGCGAGCAGCATGTCCAGCTCGAACGCGGACTGGTCGCGCCCGAATGGGATCTTGACGTACGACGCCCGCTGCCCCTCGCTGCGCGCGGCGCGCCGATGCCAGACATCGCCCTGACTGGTGGCGACGGGGTCGCCGAGCAAGGCCTCGAAAACTTGGGGCGCCGGCCCCGCCAGATGAGGCAGCCACGCTTGCAGGTCGAGCGGCGTCTGCACGGGGTTCTGCGTATGCCGGCGCCGGTGCGGCGCGAGCCCCACGGGCACGTAATTGGTCGCGTTTTGGCGCAAAAGCGGCGGCCGACACCACGCAAACCGGGCGCCCTGGGGCAAAAACGTCACCGGACGGCCGGCCTCGCGAAGCCGGGACGCCGCATCGAGCGCGTCGAAGAGGTCGGCGTAGCCGGCGAGCGTGGGCGCGTACTTCAGCGCGAGGTGGTCGGCCCAGGCGGGGTGCGCCTCGGCCAGCTTGTCGGCGGCGATCGCCAGGCGGCCGACCGACCCGGAAGCCTCCTCGGAGGGATGCCAGGACACGAGCAGCGTGCGCGGCGCCAACTCGTCGAGCACGCCCGCGGCGAGGACGTCGTCGACGAACGCCAGGTCGATGTCGATGGCGGCGGCCTCGTCGAGCGCCAGCAGCCAACGCGGCTCGGGCGTGCGCAGGCTCGCCAGCACGTCGACCGGAAAATCGACGTCCTCGGCGACGCTCACCAGGTCGCTTCGCACCTCCACGCCGGCCAGGCCCAACAGGCGCGCATCGCGCACCGCGCGAGCGAGCTGCGACGCGTCGGCGGGCACCATCCAGGTGCGCTGGGCCCACGGCGAATCGGCCAATTCGAGCAGCCACTGAATCTGTGTGGCGAGCTCGGCCGCCGCCCGCTCGGGGCCGCGGCCGCGTGCGATGTCCAGGCGAAGGTGGGCGCCTCGCTCCCACATAGGCTCGCGCTCGGCGACCATCCAGGCGAATTCGTCGGCCAGATCGGTCTCCGGGCGCAATTGCTCGCGCGCATCGGCGGCGGTCTCTCGCCAACCGTCGCGGTACAGCCAGACGCACACGCCATCAGTGGGCACCGGGCTAAAGCCGCCGCCCAACGAGATGATGCGCGGCTCGTCGCTCGGCGTCGCGACCAGCTCGGCCAAATACGCGCGCTCCAGGTCCCGAAAGCGCGGCTCGCTGTCGGCTATGATCTCGGCGCAGGTCATGTGCTCGCCGGCCTCGAGGACCTCGTCGAGGTCGACGACCTCCAGGCCGAGTTGGGCGCCGGCGAGGCGCGCGGTGGTCGACTTGCCGGTGCCGCGGTGGCCGATGATGTAGATGTTCGTGGCGCTCATTCCCCGGCCTCCACGCGCCAGCCCAACTGGCGCGCATGATGCCAAAACGTCGGGTACGACTTCGCCACGACCATCGGCTTTTCGATGCGCAACTCGCCGCTCCGGGCGGTCAACAACAACCCCGCCATCGCCAGGCGATGATCGCCGAAAACCGGCCAATGGCGCCCCTGACATGGTGTCTGACACCGTGTTGGGATGGTCATGCCGTCGTCGTTGGGAGCGACGTCGACCCCCACCTTCGCGAACGCCTCGGCGAGGTCGCCGATGCGGTCGGATTCCTTGTGGCGAAGGTGGGCGGCGCCGACGATGCACACCTCGAGGTCGAGCTGGGTGGCGACCGCGGCGAGCACGGGCGCGAGGTCGGGCGACTCGTGCAGGTCGATCTCGACGCTGGTCTCGCCGGCTTTTTGCGCGTTGGCCAGTCGCTCGGAGAGGGCCGCGGCGCGCGCGTCGGCTTGACGGCCGGAGACGGGCAGCGTTTGGACGTCGGCCTCCACGCCCAATAGGCGCGCAAACGCCCACACCGCCGCGCTGCTCGCGTCGGTCTCCGGGGCGAGCACGCACGGCTCGTCGAGACGCGGCGTGGGAGCGAAGCGAAGCCCGTTGCCGATTTCGCCGACCTCCACGCCGGCCTCGCCGAGCAAGTCGAGCGTCATGTCGAAGTACGGTCGGCTGGCGATCTCGCCGGAGCCGCCAAACGCCAATTCGAAGCCATGGCCGCTGGCGGCCAGCAGCGCCAGCGCGGTGGCGTATTGCGACGACAACTCGGCCGAGACCTCGAAGCGCTCGGGCCATTGGGACCAGCCGCGAATGCGGATGCCCGCGCCGTCGTCGGTCTCCACCGGCTCGATGGTCGCGCCGGCGGCGCGAAGCGCGTCGAAGAGCTCGTCGTGCGGGCGGGCGAGCAGCCGCGGGGCGGCCAACACAACCGTCTCGTCGGGCCGCGCGGCGCATACCGCCGTCAGAAAGCGAAACGTCGTGCCGCCCTCGCCGCAGTAGATCTGCGTGGGCCCGTCGGCCTGGCGAAGCCTCGCCAGGCAGCTTCGCAGCCAGGCGACGTCGTCGGCGTTGCTGTGGCCGTCGACGGTGGTCTCGCCCGGGCGAAGATGCTCGATGACCAGCGCCCGGTTCATCTCCGACTTGCTCGCCGCGATGTCGAGCCGCGCCGCGCGCGGCTGTTCGCGGCGCACCTGCGCGGGCGTCGTCTCGAACCACTCCACGGCCTGGCGAAACGCCACGAACCAGTCGTCGGCCGAGATCTCGCGGGTCACGTACGGCTCGCCGGCCCCGTGCAGCAGCACCGAGCGAAGTTGGCCGTCGACGCGCTTCTTGTCGCGCTTGATGCCCGCGCAGAATTTGTCGCGATCGCCAAACGCGCTGATCGCCTGCGAGGGCGTCAAAAGCGCATAGACGTGAGCGCGAAGACGGGGCTCGTCGCCCAAAAAACTCGCGGCGAGCATGCCCCAACTGACCGCCTGGCCGTGGGAGATGCCGGTGTGGAGCTCCAGGGTGTGAGCGACGGTGTGCCCGAAGTTTAAGAAGGTGCGGATGCCCTTGGTCTCGTACAGATCCTGGTCGACGATGTCGAGCTTGACCTCGATGGCGCGCTCTAGGAGCTCCATCAGGCGATCGCCGACGTCGCCAAACGCGGCGTTGGCGAGCTGGCCGACGCCGCCGTCGGCCTCCAGCAGGTCGAGCGCGTCGGCGTCGCCCAACCACAGGCCCTTGACCAACTCGGCCAGCCCGTCGCGGCGCTGCTCGAGCGGCAGCGTCGCCAGGGCCTCCTCGACCAACACGACGCGGCTGGCCGGATAGAACGTACCGAGCTGGTTTTTGGCCGCGCCCAGATTGACGGCGGTCTTTCCGCCGTGGGCGGAGTCGACCATCGCCAGCAGCGTCGTGGGCACGTGCCACAGCTCGACGCCGCGCCACAAAATACTCGCCAGAAAGCCCACCGCGTCGCCGATGGTGCCGCCGCCGACGGCGACCAGGGTCAGCGGCCGGGTCGAGCGGCGCTCGAGCACGCGATCGGCGAGCGCCTCGACGGCGGCCAGGCGCTTGAGGGACTCGCCGGCCTCGACCACGAGGGGCTCGCCGGTGGCCGGGCGCGACAGCGCCTCGCGCCAGGCCACCGGCAACGCGGCGTCGATGATGACCACGGCGTCGTCGGGCAGCTCGAGCCCGGCGAAGCTTGGGGCGCGTTCCAGCGTCATGCCAGCTCCCGGCCCACAGCCTCGACCACCGCGCGAAGCGAGCTCATCAGCTCGGCGAATTGCTTCGGGTACAGCGACTGCTGGCCGTCCGACCACGCCTCCTCGGGCGCGCGGTGCACCTCGATGATGACGCCGTCGGCGCCGGCGGCTGCGGCCGCCAGGGCCATCGGCTTGACGTAGCTGCGAACGCCGGTGCCGTGCGACGGGTCGACGATGACCGGCAGGTGGGTCTTCTCCTTGAGCACCGCCACCGCGTTCAGGTCCAGCGTGTTGCGCGTGGCCGTCTCGAAGGTCGTGATCCCGCGCTCACATAGGATGACGTCGTTGTTACCCTCGGCGACGATATATTCGGCGGCGAGCAGCAGCTGCTCGACGGTCGCGGCCATGCCGCGCTTGAGCAGCACCGGGTTTCGGCGCTCGCCGATGGCCGCCAGAAGCCGCGAGTTCTTCATGTTGCGCGCGCCCACCTGAAAGCCGAAGCCGCGCTCCTGGACGGGGTCGAGGTCGGCGACCTCCATGACCTCGGTAAACCCGGGCATGCTCAATTCGGTGCACACCTCGTCCATGATCTCCAGCCCCTCGACGCCCAGCCCCTGGAAGCTATACGGGCTGGTGCGCGGCTTGAACGCCCCGCCGCGAAGGATGGTGGCGCCGGCCTCCTTGACGGCCTGGGCCGTCTCGCGCATCTGATCGACGCTCTCGATGGAGCACGGGCCGGCGATGACGGTAAATTGCTTGCCGCCCACGGGCACGCCCCCCACGTCGACGACGCTATTTTCGGGGCGCACCTCCCGGCTGACCAGCTTGTAGCGGCTCAACACGGGGGTGGCTTTTTCGACGTAAGGGTGGCTCTCGAAGCTAACCTGGTCGAGCATGCGTTCGTCGCCGATGACGGCGATGACGTTGCGCTGGGTGCCCTCGAGCACCACGGGCGTGAGGTTTTTGGATTCGATCTGGTCGAGGACTTCACGAGTCTGTTCGACGGTGGTTCCGGGCTTCAATACGATGATCATGGTCTCTCTGACACTGCGTGAGAAACGGTGACTCGCCGACGCGAATGGCGAGAGGCGATGCTCGAACCATACCATCAACCTGTCGCCCAAAAGCAACTTACATCGACCAACATCTCTGGTCGGCCTCAAGACGGCGGTTGAAGCGGTCCGACATGGTTGTATGCTCCGAGCGAGGCGATGGCCGAGCTCGTGCCCACTAATAGAGGTCAACGATGGACGAACATTCCGACGCGCACGCGGGAAGCGCAAAAAAATTGACGGTCGCCTATCAGGGGGAGATGGGCGCGTACTCCGAGGGCGCCGCGGTCGAGGCGCTGGGCGAGGCCATCGAGCCGTCGCCCTGCGAGAGCTTCGAGCGGGTCTTCGACTGCTTGCAGAGCGGCGACGCCGACCGGGCGGTGGTGCCCATCGAGAACTCGCTGGCCGGCAGCATCCACCGCAACTACGACCTGATGCTGCGCCACGACTTCCACATCGTCGCCGAGCATATCTACCGGGTGCGCCACAACCTGCTGGCGCTGCCGGGCACCGACCTCGACGACATCGACGAGGTCATCAGCCACCCGCAGGCGCTGTCCCAATGCGAGCATTACCTGCGTGACCTGGGTGTGAGCGTACGCGCCACCTACGACACCGCCGGCAGCGCCAAGCTCGTGCGCGAGCAACACCTGGAGCACACCGCCGCCATCGCCAGCGAGCGCGCCGCCGAGGTCTACGATCTCGACGTGCTCGCCGCCGGCATCGAGGACGACCCCGAAAATTACACCCGGTTTTTGGTGCTCGCCCGCCAGCCCCAGCCGCCCGCCCCGGGAGTGCCGGCCAAGACCTCCATCGTCTTCTCGCTCAAGGACCAACCCAGCGTGCTGTTCAAGGCGCTGTCGGTGTTCGCGCTGCGCGACATCGACCTGACCAAGCTGGAGAGCCGCCCGCTGCGCGGCCAGCGCTTCAAATACCTGTTCTACCTGGATTTCATCGGCAGCGTGGATGAAGAACGCGCCCAAAATGCGTTGCGTCATCTGGAGGAGATCTCGCCCATGCTGCGCGTGTTGGGGTCGTATGGACGTCATTCCTGAACCAACGGCCGTCTCGCGACTCGCAGTTGTTTGGCGCCCCCAATTGCGATAGAAATGCCCAAACTCACCGCCACCCGAGGTCACCAAGTGCGCAGTCAACGAGTCGAATTTTTGCAGCAGTCCGATATCCGGCGCATGACGCGCGAGTGCAACCGCGTGGGCGGTATCAACCTGGGCCAGGGCATCTGCGACTTGCCCACCCCGCCGGCGGTGCTCGACGAGGCGTCCAAGGCGGTGCTGGCCGACAAGAGCGTGTACAGCAAATACGAGGGCATCGACGAGCTGCGCGCGGCGCTGGGCGAAAAGCTTCGCACCCACAACAAACTCGAGCAGGTCGACCCCGCCAACGACATCGTGGTCACCATCGGCTCGACGGGCGCGTTCGCCTGCACCGTGCAGGGCCTGCTCAACCCCGGTGATGAGCTCATCTGCTTCGAGCCCTATTACGGCTACCACATCAATACGATGCGCGTGGGCGGGGTCAAACCGAGCTTCGTGACCCTTGAGCCGCCGTATTGGAGCTTCACCGAGGAGGATCTGGAGGCGGCGCTTACACCGAAGACGCGCGGTATCCTGGTCAATACGCCCACCAACCCGTCGGGCAAGGTATTCTCGGCGGAGCAGCTCGAGATCATCGCGCGCTTTTGCCAGAAGCACGACCTCATCGCCATCACCGACGAGATCTACGAGTACATCCTGTACGACGGCCGCGAGCATATCAGCCTGGCGAGCCTGCCGGGGATGTACGAGCGCACGGTGACCATCTCGGGGTTCTCCAAGACGTTCTCGATCACCGGCTGGCGCCTGGGCTACGCGGTGGCGCCGCCAAATTTGAGCGAGGCCATCGGGCTGGTCAACGACCTGTTCTACGTGTGCGCGGCCACGCCCCTGCAACACGGCGTCGCCGCCGGCATGGGGCGCATCGCGCCGGATTACTACGCCGAGATGGCAGCCGACTACGAGCGCAAGCGCGACATGTTCTGCGCCGCGCTCACCGAGGCCGGCCTGACCCCCAACGTGCCCGAGGGCGCCTACTACGTGCTCGCCGACATCTCGTCTCTGGGCTTCGACACGGCGCGCGAAGCGGCCATGCACATCCTGGAGACGGTTGGGGTCAACAGCGTGCCCGGAAGCGCGTTCTTCCAGGCGGAGACCGGCGAGTCGCTCACCCGCTTTTGTTATGCGAAGGATTGGGACGTGTTGGAGGAGGCGGCCGAGAGATTGCTCGACCTGAGAGCGTAGAACAGCGATGCCCTCGCCCAAAGCCCTCCAAAAGCAGACCATCCTCGACGACCTGGTCAATCAGTTCGCCGACCCGCTGTCGTTCTTTCGAGAGCTCATCCAAAACGCCATCGACGCCGGCTCGGGCCAGGTCGACGTGTACTTCGACTTCGAGCCCGACGGGGCGGGCGACGCCGGCACGATGGTCGTCCACGTCGACGACTTCGGCGAGGGGATGAACCGCGAGATCATCGAGACCCGGCTCACCCGACTGTTCAGCTCGGCCAAAGACGACGACTACACCAAGATCGGCAAATTCGGCATCGGCTTCGTCTCGGTGTTCGCCATCGAGCCCGACGCGGTGTGCGTGGACACCGGGCGCACCGGCGAGAGCTGGCGGGTGCTGTTCTCGCCGGACAAGACCTACGAGCTCTACGCGCTCGACCGGCCCGCCGAAGGCACCCAGATCCGCATCATCAAGCAGGCGACCCGCGCCGAGTTCGACGACTTCGTCGAGCGGGCGCGCGAGGTCGTGCGCTACTGGTGCAAATACGTCGACGTCGTGCTCAGCTTCGAGGACGAGGAGATCGACGAGCCCTTCGACGTCGACTCTCCGTGCAAGATCGTCCACCGCGAGGAGGGCACCCGTCTGGTCATGGGGCTGGTGGACAAAAAAGCCGCCCCGTTCGGCTATTACAACCGGGGGCTGACCCTCAAAGAAGGCGAGCAGAGCCCGTGGCCGCACGTCGCCTTCAAGATCGACTCGCGCTACCTGGAGCACACGCTCACGCGCGACGAGATCTTGCAGGACACGAATTTTCACAAGGCGTGGGCCTTGCTCGAGGCGTTTGCCACCGAGAGGCTTCCCGACGAGCTCGTCGACCGCATCGAGCAGGCGGCAAACGACCCCGCTCAGACGGCCCACCACGACCGATTGTGCCGGCTGCTCGTCAGGTGGCTGGCCGGCGGCGAAGAATTTCGGCGCGGTTGGGAGAAGCGCCGGCTCTTCGCGACCGTCAACGGCGGCCCGGTCTCGGCGCGCGAATGCGCCCGGCGCGCCGACGACGACCGGCTGCTGCTCGCCGCGCAGGCGTCGCGGCTCACTCAAAAGCTGGCGAGTGACTTCCTCATCGTGCGCGCCGCGCCCGGCGGCGGGGTGATGAGGCTCGTGGGGCTGCAGACCGACCAGGCCCCCCAATTCGCCGCGCAGCGATTCTTCCTGGCCGACGACTGCGACGCCACGCTCGCCCACGACGCCTTCGGCCCGGGCGCCGCGGCCCTTCCCGAGCTCGTCGAGCGGCTGGTCGACGAGCTGGGCGGCCGGCTCGAATACGTCGGCTTCAGCCGCTTCGCACGCCCCGGCGCCTTCGCCGACCAGATGGCCGTCGTGCTCGACGACCGCTACGAGCCCACTCCCGCCGAGGACGTCGGCGCGGGCAGCGAGGCCAACCTGCGCACCGGCCGCCAACTCATCTTCAACGCGGACGACGAGCGCGTCGCCAAGCTGCTCGACGTCGCCGCGCGCGAACCCGAATTCGCCGCGCTCATGCTGGTCAAGCTGTTGCTGCTCGAAGACCGGCTTCGCCCGGAGGTCGACAGCCTGCTGACCACGCGCGCCATCGAACGCCGCGAGCGCCGTGAGGGCTGCTGATGAAACGCGATGCCATGCACCACCAGTTGCGTTCCGAGGGTGAGCTCGTCGCCGAGGGGGAGTTTGGGCTCGACCGGGAGAAGGCGCGCGAGAAGATGCGCAAATTCCAGCTTCGCGATCCCTATCACTATGTGCTCGAGCTGGTGCAGGCGGCGCATCTTCTGGGGGCGCGGGCGATGCATTTCGCCATCGACGCCAACGAGCTGAAGATGCGCTTCGATGGCGCGCTGCTCGGCGCCGAGGACCTCGAGGATATCTACAACGCGGCCTTCTCCAACCGCGTCGACGCCAAGACGCGCGCGCTGCGTCATCTGGCCATCGGGCTGAACGCGGTGCGCGCGCTGAACCCGTCGGAGGTGCGTGTGGACGTCGTGGACGAGACGTCCACCACCCGATTGGAGCTAAGCGACGACGGCGTCGAGGAGGTTTCGCGCCTCGACACGGCTCACCAGCCCGTGGGCACCCACGTGTACGTGCGCGAGAAGTTTCGCCCCGGCCACGTCGTCGAGTTCTTTCGCCGCTTCGCCAGCGATCTGCC
Source organism: uncultured delta proteobacterium (assembly GCA_963697525.1). GTDB lineage: Bacteria > Myxococcota_A > Bradymonadia > Bradymonadales > Bradymonadaceae > Bradymonas. The sequence goes on along the minus strand of OY969087.1, from coordinate 1,682,312 downwards.
CGAAGAGACCATCCTTCGCGACGCCTGCCGGTACTCCCCGCGGCGCCTCTACCTGGGTGAGGAGCGCATCAGCTTCGACCATCAACTGCCCGACGGAGTCGTGGCCAAGACGCCGATCGAGACCGACCGGGAGTTGGGGCTCATCGGCATTGTGCCCGACGCCGATTCAGTGACGGTGACCATCCTGCAAAACGGCGTCAAAGTCATCGACCACCGCATGCCCGTGACGATGGTGGGCGCGCGGGTGGTCGTCGAATCCGATCGGCTGACCAAAGATCTGTCGCAGAGCGCGTTCGTGCAGGACGAGGCCTGGCACGAGTTCGTCGAGCAGGTCCTGCCGGTGGCGCTGTACCGGTCCATCTACGCCTGGGTGCGCCAGATGGGCCCAGCCGAAACGCGCATACGCCGGCGCTGGTTGCTCAACCTATGCGACCAGGTCGTGCCCATGGCGCGTGTGCTCGAGCCCGAAGCTATCGAGACGACCCAGCGCGTGCGCGGGCTCGGCCGCAGCCTCGAGGTGCTCCCCAAACTCATCGACGCGCTGTCCAACCTGCCCCTATGGCAGGTCGTCGAGCCCGAGGAGCGGTGGTGTTCGCTCGAAGAAATCCTGGTCGACGAGGACGGCGAGAAGCGCGCGAGCATCTACTATACGCGTCGGCGCTACGAGGGCGTCACCCTCGGCTGGCAGCGCATCGTCTTGCTGTTTGCCGACGGTCCGCCCGCGCTGTTCGACGACCAGGACGACCTGCGCCTGATCGACGTGACCGACGACTACGACGACGCGCTGGCTCACCGGCAAAAAGAGGCCCGCTGGCGGCGCCACCCGCGCGCCGAGCAGCCCGACCCGCAGGCCTTTCCCATTCAGCAGCGCTTCGACGGGCCGACCATCAACGCCTTTTTGGCGATCAGCAAAGAGCCTCGAAGCGGCACGCGCATCGTCATCATCAAGGACGGCCACGAATTCGTGGACAAGCAGTCGTGGGCGATCGACCTGAACGGTCTGACGTTGTTCGTCGGCGGCAAAGTGCCCGCCAATCGGCGCTTCGACGGCGTCCAGCCCAACGACGAGTACACCGAGCTTGCCTTCCGACTCGTCGGCGCCCTGCCCGACTTCGTCGAGGCCCACGCCGACGACTTGCCCGCGTCTGCGGCCCACGTGGAGAAGTTCTGGCAGAAACTAAGCGGCCTGCTCTTCGCCGAGCTGCTCGAGGAGTTGGGGCTCCCCCTGCACGCGACTCTCGGCTCGATGGCGCGCTATCTCGAGGAGCATCCCGACAGCGGCTGGGCGACATATGCGCGCGCCCGATCCAAGCCCCGGCGCACGAAAAAGGCCGCGGCGAAGCGCACGCCCCCATCGCCGGCCACGTCGCCTGCCGTCGACGAGGAGGAATTGGCCGGCGACATGCGCTTTGCCGATCAGGACCAGGAAGTGGCGAGGCTCGTCGAGGCGGCTCACGAGCCAATACCGGAGCCGCAGACACCGCGCGAACGAGTGCTCGCCGAGCTGAACGTTTTGCTCGACGATCCCTCGATGGACGAGGCTCGGTTCGACCTCGACGACCCCCGCCTGGTCGCCCGCGCGAGCGCCGGCCATGTCCATCTCAACGCCGATCACCTCGTGACCCGTTATGCGCTCGAGCGGCCCGACGACCCGATCGCCCTTGCATTCCTCGCCTCCTGCGTGCACACCGTGTTAGACTGCAGCGACGACGCACACAGCGCGGAGCTACGATTCCACGAGCAGTTGGTCGACCGGGTACGGCACTACTGACCAGCCGTCCGGATCGCTGCCCTTGTCGCGACCGGGCTTCATGTCGTATTTTTTGGATGTTCCATATGCCGTGATCACGTTTTGCTCGTCGTCCCCTGATGAAGTATCCCAATCCGAACCCGGAGTTTCCTCCTAGAGAGTTCCATGTCTGAACTTGGTAGTATCGAGCCGATCAAAGCACTGGCCAGCGACACTCGTGTCGAGGACGGCCTCTTCCACGTCACCTTTCAAGCCGACAGCGGCGAGGCGGTCGCCTCGGTCGTCCCGGCGCGTGCGCCCACCGAGAGCGTCGAGCCGCCCCGCGAGCCGCTGTATTTCAGCGTGATCCGCACGGCCAACGATCTGGTCCGAGACCTGTTGTGGTTCAAGCCGTCGGTCACCGCCGCGGCCACCGGCGTCGACTCGGCCATCGACCGCGCCGAGGGAGCGCCCAAGCCCCAAAAGGACGGCGGCGCCCCGGTGGTCAACCGCCTCGACGAACTGAGCGAGGAGGAGCGCGACGACGCGTTGTACCGCGCGTTCGAGCGGGTCATGCACCTGTTCGCGTGGGATCCGGCGGCCGAAAAATGGGTCATCGTCCACGAAGCCCGCGGGCTGGGAAGCGAGCTGCAGCGTCAGTTGAAGCTCGCCCCGCTGGAGTCGCCCGAGGACCGCGAGCTTCTGACGCGCATGCTCCTCGACGTGGCCACCGCCGACGCGAAGGTCGACGCCGCCGAGCGCGAGGTGCTGCTCGACTTCGTCAACCGCGAAGAGATCACCGCCGCCCGTCCGGGCTCGCGCGGGCTGGTCAGCCAGAACGACCTGCGCCGCGCCAGCGACGGACCCTCGCGCGAGACCCTCTTCATGCTCGCCTGCGCCATCGCCATGGCCGACCACAAATTCGACCCCAAGGAGAGCGACAAGCTCGAATATTTCGCCAAGGGTCTGGGCCTCGACGAGCACCGCGCCGACGAACTGCTCGACGCCGCGCAGATGTTCTTCATCGAGCAGTATATGGTGCGCCGCTTTGCCGGGCGCGGCGAGCTCGACGAAGAAGCCCGCGACGAGGTCATCGAGCTGGCCAAACAACTCCACTACGACCCCGACTCCGCCGAGTACGCCTTCGAGCGCTACCAACGCATCCAGGACAGCGGCGGCGGCTTCTCCTCGGGCCTGAGCTGGTGAAGGCAGGGGTCCAGGGGTCCGGGGGTCCAGGAGTTCGGGGGCCGGGGGTCCAGGAGTTCGGGGGTCCGGGGTCAAACAGCGAACAGCGAATTAACCGCAAAGGCGCAAAGAAGACTGGATTTTTTGCCTACCTTTGCGTCTCTGCGCCTTTGCGGTGAGAAACGCAGTTCGCCGTCTTCCTCTGTGGCCTTTGTGCCCTCTGTGGTGAGTCAATGCACCGGATAAGCAATAATGGCCCGAAAAATCGACAATATTCTGTGCGCCAACCGCGGCGAGATCGCCATTCGGATTTTTCGCGCCTGCACCGAGTTGGGTATCGCGACCACGGCGATCTATAGCTGGGAGGATCGCCTGGCCATCCACCGCTACAAGGCCGACCGGGCGTATCTGATCGGCCAGAAGGGCGCGCCGGTGGCGGCCTACCTGGACGGGGATGCGATCATCGAGTTGGCGCTGGACAAAGGCGTCGACGCCATCCATCCGGGCTACGGTTTTCTGAGCGAGAACGCCGACTTTGCCCAGAAGGTCATCGAGGCGGGGCTGGTGTGGATCGGGCCGCCGCCGGCGGCGATGCGCGCGCTGGGCGACAAGGTCTCGGCGCGCAAGGTCGCCCGCCAGGCGGGCGTGCCGGTGGTGCCGGGCACCGAGGGCGCGGTGGAGACGGCCGACGAGGCGGTGGCCTTCGCCGACGAGTTCGGCTTCCCGCTGCTCATCAAGGCCGCCCACGGCGGCGGCGGGCGCGGCATGCGCGTGGTCCGCAACGACCAGGAGCTTCGCGAGGGGTTCAACAACGCGCGCAGCGAGGCCAAGGCCGCCTTCGGCAGCCCCGAGGTCTTCATCGAGCGCTACATCGAGAACCCGCGCCACATCGAGGTGCAGCTTCTGGGCGACGCGCACGGAAACCGCGTCCACCTGCGCGAGCGCGACTGCTCCATCCAACGTCGGCTGCAAAAGATCGTCGAGATCGCCCCCGCGCCCAATATCTGCGACGAGGTGCGCGAGCAGCTCTACGACTATGCGCTGCGCCTGGCCGACGCGGTGGGCTACGCCAGCGCCGGCACCGCCGAATTTCTGGTCGAGCAGCGAGATGGCCAGTCCAACATCTACTTCATCGAGGTCAACACCCGCATCCAGGTCGAGCATACCGTCACCGAGATGATCACCGGCCATGACCTCATCAAGGCGATGATCCGGGTGGCCGAGGGCTACCGGCTCGACGACGAGCTCATCGACATCCAGGGCCAGGAGCAGATCCGGCCCAACGGCTTCGCCGTGCAGGCGCGCATCACCACCGAAGACCCCGAAAACGACTTCATGCCCGACACCGGGCGCATCATCACCTATCGGTCGGCCGCCGGCTTCGGCATCCGGCTGGACGCGAGCGTGGGCGGCTCCAACACCGAGGTGCTGCCCTATTACGACAGCTTGCTCGTCAAGGTCAGCGCCTGGGGGCGCGACCTGCTCGACGCGACCCACCGGCTCGACCGCAGCCTGGCCGAATTTCGCATCCGCGGGGTCAAGACCAATATCCCGTTTTTGCAAAACGTCATCCGCCACCCGGTGTTTTTGAGCGGCAATACTCACACGAGGTTTGTCGACGAGACCGACGAGCTGTTCGTCTATCCGCACCGCAAAGACCGCGGCACCAAGGCGCTTCGGGCCATCGGCGACATCACCGTCAACGGGCCTCCTGGCGCCGGCCACAAGCTCGAGCGGCCCGATCCGCTCATTGTGCCCACCCCCGAGCCGCTTCCTCGCGGCGCCGAGATCGCCGACTCGCCGGCCTACCAGGTCTTTAGCGACCAGGGCGCCGAGGGGCTGAGCAAGTGGATCCGCGAGCATGACAAATTGCTCATCACGGATACGACGTTTCGCGACGCCCACCAGTCGCTGTTGGCGACCCGCGTTCGCACCCGCGACCTGTTGGACATCGCGCCCCGGACGGCCCACTGGCTTCCCAACCTATTCTCCTACGAGATGTGGGGCGGGGCGACGTTTGACGTGTGCATGCGCTTCCTCAAAGAAGACCCCTGGGAGCGCCTGGCCAGGCTTCGCGAGAAGATCCCCGGCGGCTTGTTCCAGATGCTTTTGCGCGGCGCCAACGCCGTGGGCTACACCAATTATCCGGACAACGTGGTGCGCGCCTTCGTCCAAGAGGCCGCCCAGGCGGGCATCGACGTATTCCGCATCTTCGACGCGCTCAACTACGTGCCCAATATGGAGTTGGCCATCGAGGAGGTGAACCGCCAGGGCAAGATCGCCGAGGCGTCCATCTGCTACACCGGTGACGTGGCCGACCCCGACGAGGACAAATATACCGTCGACTACTACGTCGACCTGGCCAAGCGCCTGGAGGCCTGCGGGGCGCATATCCTGAACATCAAGGATATGGCCGGGCTGTTGAAGCCCTACTCGGCCAAGATCCTCATCGAGGCGCTCAAAGAGGCCAGCGACCTGCCCATCCACCTGCACACCCACGACACCAGCGGCAACGGCGTGGCCATGTACCTGATGGCCGCCGAATCGGGGGTGGACATCGTCGACTGCGCGCTGTCGAGCATGGCCGGGCTGACCAGCCAGCCGTCGCTCAACGCCGTGGTCACGGCCATGGAAGGGAAGCCGCGCCAACCCGATCTGCCCATCGACAAGCTCCAGGAGCTCGCCGACCATTGGGAGCTTCTGCGCGAGGTGTATTACCCGTTCGAGAGCGGGCTGAAGTCGAGCACGACCGACGTGTACTACCACGAGATTCCCGGCGGCCAGTACTCCAACCTGCGCCCGCGGGCCATCCAATTGGGCCTGGGCGACCAGTGGGGGCGCATCAAGCGCACCTACCATGAGGTCGACCGGGCGCTGGGCCGGCTGGTCAAGGTCACGCCCACCAGCAAGGTCGTGGCCGACTTCGCCATGTTCTTGGTGCGAAACGACATGACCGTCGACGACGTGTTCCAAAAGCACGACAACGGCGAGGACGTCGACTTTCCGCAGTCGGTCGTCGACTTCTTCATGGGCCGGCTGGGCCAGCCCTACGGCGGGTTTCCCGCCAAGCTCCAGCAGATCGTCACCCGCGGCGCCGAGCCCATCGTCGACCGCGCCGGCACCCACCTCGACGACTACGACTGGCAGGCCCACGGCGCCGATCTCGAGGAGCTACTGGGCCGCGCGCCCACCCGCCGCGAGGAGATCTCCTACGCGCTGTACCCCAAGGTGTTCACCGAGCTGGCCACCTCCATCGAGGAGTTCGGCGAGTTCCGCATCCTCGCCACCGTCTCGTTCCTCTACGGCATGGAGCCCGGCGAGGAGACCCTGATGGATATCGAGGAGGGGAAAACCCTGGTCATCAAGCTGCTTACCATCGGGCGCCTGGAGGAAGACGGCACGCGCACCCTGTACTTCGAGCTCAACGGCCAGCCGCGCGAGGTCACCGTGGTCGACCAATCCGCCGAGCTCGACGTCGTCGCCCGCCCCAAGGCCGACAAGACCAACCCCAACCAGGTCGGCGCCTCCATGAAGGGCTCGGTTCTGGCCGTCCACGTCGCCGTGGGCGATGCCGTCGAGAAGGGACAGGTGCTGCTGACCACCGAGGCGATGAAGATGGAGACCAACGTCACCGCGCCCAGAGACGGCACGGTGGGCCACCTCGAGGTCGCCGAGGGCGACCAGGTCGACGCCGGCGATTTGGTGGTGGTGCTCGAGTAGCATGAGGCACCTCCAGACCGCTCAGGTTGGTCGGCTTCATCGGTGCGAGTGCTTCCAGCACTCGCCGACGAGGGCAAGATGCCCACGCACCGAAAACGAGTGCTTCCTGCACTCGCCGACGAGGGCAAGATGCCCACGCACCGAAAACGAGCGCTTCCAGCACTCGCCGACGAGGGCAAGATGCCCACGCACCGAAAACGAGTGCTTCCTGCACTCGCCGACGAGGGCAAGATGCCCACGCACCGAAAACGAGTGCTTCCTGCACTCGCCGACGAGGGCAAGATGCCCACGCACCGAAAACGAGCGCTTCCAGCGCTCGCCTAGGCGGCCAACGCCTCCAAAATCCGATACGTCCCAAACTTCGGCAGGCGCATAAACCCCGACCACGCCACCGCGGCCAGGGTGCCGTCGGCGAGCAGCTCGGCGAGCCAGTCGCCGGCGTAGCGGGGGTCGCGTTGTTTGAGGCCGGCGCCGGCCTCCGTGGCCCAGCGGCGGTTGTAGCGCTCGTGGACGCCCACCGGCCGGGAGAACACCAGGGGAATGCCCAGCGCGGCGTAGAAGGTCATCTCGCTGGGCTTGGTCCATAGGATGTCGGTGTCGGCGAGCCGCCGGTTGAAGCGTCGGTAGTAGGGCTCGAAGCTGGGTTCGTGCAGGATGTCGATGCTGCGGCCGAGCTCGGCCTCCAAGCCGGCGTCGGCGATCATCTGCCGGAACTTGTCGCGCACTTCGCGGCGCACCCCGGCGACCAGCGTCAGGCGAAGCTTGTCGAGCACGAGCATGTGGCGAAGCCCGGGCAGGAATTGTTTGGCGAGCTCGGCCTGGGCGCCGGCGCCGCCGACCGCGTAGGTCAGCCGGGGCGGCTGGCCGGCGACGTCCTCGGGTAGGTCGCCCAGAAAATGCTCGACCTCGTGACTCGTAGACTCCAGAAACCGACCCTTGGGGTCCAGGCGTACCAGCCGCGCGGCGAGGTTGTCGCGCAGCACGGGCAGGTCCGCGCCGCCCAGCAAGCTCGGCGGCAGCGGAAAGCCGGTAACGTGGATGTGATCGGCGGGCACGCCGTAGGACTCCAGGCGCCTGCGAGCGCGCTTGGAGGGCACCAGGTATTGGAGGGCGCTGCTTCGCGGCTCCATGGGCGCCCACACCCGGTTGATGTCGCTGTCGGTGACCACGCAGAACACGCGCTCGCAGCCGAATTTATCGGCGATGATCGCCGGCGAATAGAACGTCGTCAGCAGCGTCGCGCCGCTCTGGCGAAGCTCGTCGACCATGCCCCGGCCGATGCCGCTTTCGATGGTGCGGTCGAGCAGGCGCGCGCCCAGGCTGGGCCGAGACAGGTCCCGATAGGGGTGCAGCGGCGGGATGTCGGTGGCCTGGTTGAGCGCGAAGCGAAGCGGCGCGCCCACCACCGGCAGTTGAGACGCGCGGCTGGTCATCTCGTAGAAGCAGCGGGTGCGCGCCCAGGCCTTTTGCTCCTCGTCGTCGGCCAGCGGGGCCTCGTCGACGTGCCAGACCCGTGTGCCGAGTGCGTCCGCGAGCGGGTAGGCCGCGCGCAGGTGGCCATAGCCCATGGCGATGGACACCACGCGCGTGTCCTCCAAGGTGGCCACCGGCGTTGAACCATCCGTGGTGCGTTGCATCATCGGTCCTGTTGCATCATCGATTCTACAGGTACGTATCCCAGAAGTCGCAGAAGTCCTTGCGCACCCCGCTCGTCGGCCCGAGCGTGTCGGTGTCGAGCTGCATCCACGGGTCGGCGTCGGCGTCGTATTGGGGCCAGTCCACCGAGCCGGCGCTGCCGGGGGCGGAGTCGGTGGCGAATTGGGTCCACCAGGTCTGCATGGACGCGGACAGGTCGGCCTCGGCGCTGCGGCCGGCGCCGGCGCCGAAGCTGCCGAAGACGAACGGGATCTCGGCGGCGTGGTGCGCGCCCAGCCCCAACGAGCGCGCCAGCGCGGTCACGTGGGTGAAATAGTAGGTAAACGTGGGATTGCCGTTGGCGGTGTGCGCGCGGGCGGTCTGGCGGGCCGGGCAGACGAAGGCGACGTCGCCGACGAGCGCGGCCAGCGCCTTCCACGGCTTGTCGTAGTCGCTGGCCGGGTAGTGCTGCAGGACCTGGTCGCCGATGACCGGAAACTTCGCGCGCACCGTCGCCTCGTATTGGGCGGCGGTCATGCTGCGTTGGGTGTAGGTAAATAGCGTGCCTTCGTCGCCGTTGACCCCGAGGACAAACGGCACTTGTTGGGCGGAGCCGTCGGCGATGGCCTTGGCCAAAGACTCGTCGAGGACGTGGCCGTCGATGATGGGCTCGAAGGACTCGCCGTCGCCCAGCAGGTTGATCGAGCCGGGCAGGGCGTCGAGGACCTCCTGGGCGGATTTGCTGCGCATGCAGGCGACGACGTCGCCGGCGTCAGCACAGCCGATGGCCTGGGCGAAGCGGTCGCCCTGGTCGGTCGCCGCCTCCTTTTGGCCGTTGGGCTGGTCGAGCTTTCGCATCGCCGCCAGGCAATTGCCGCTCTCCATGATGGCGCTGTCGAAGAGCCCGTCAGTCAGCGGCGAGGCCATCAGCGCGCATACGCTCACCCCGCCGGCGGACTCGCCGAAGATGGTCACGTTGGCGGGATCGCCGCCGAAATTGGCGATATTGTCCTGGACCCACTTCAGCGCGCGGATCTGGTCGAGCAGCCCGTAGTTGCCGGCCTTCGGCTGGCCGGGGTCGTCTTCGCTCTCGAAGGCCTTGTGGGCCAGAAATCCGAGCGCGCCCAGCCGATAGTTGATGGAGACGACCACGACGTCTTTTCGGGCGAGGTTTTGCCCGTCGTAGAGCAACGTGCCGCCGTTGGTCTCCTGGGAGCTACCCTGGATGAACCCGCCGCCGTGGATCCAGAACATCACCGGCAGCGACTTCGCCGAGCTGGGCTCGGGGGTCCAGATATTGAGCGTCAGGCAGTCCTCGTCGGTCGGGCCGGCCGCATCGGTGGCGATGGCCGAGGGCTTCTGCGGACAGGCCGGACCGAATTGGTCGGCCACCAGCACCTGCGCATGCGCCTCGGGCGCCACCGGCGCCTTCCAGCGCAGATCACCCACCGGCGGCTTGGCGTAGGGGATGCCCGCAAACCGCCACACGCCGGCGTTTTCGACGCCCGCGACCGGCCCCGCGGTCGTCGACACGGTGTCCGGGGCCGCGTCGGCGTCCGAACCGGCGTCGGCCGAGGCGTCGGCGCCCGCGTCCGGGGTGAGGGCGGCGTCGGCGCCCGCGTCGGCGTGGTCGGTGGTCTGGCCGCCGCTCGACGACGAGCCGCAGGCCGTCAGAAAGATGGCGATCAGGCAAATTGCAACGCGGCGTGGGACCATGAGTGTGCCCTCTGGCGGGGTATTCGTGGGCACACAATAGACGATGGGGGGTGATTTGGAAATCAATTGGCAGGCGTCGCTCGCGCGTCCTCCCCGCTCACTCGCCGAGCACTTCCTGGGGCTGCGGCGCCAGGAGTTCGTCCAGGTAGACCCGCATGGCGACCGCCATTCGCACGGGTACCTCGCCCAGGCGGGTGTGCGCCAGCGAGTAGTACACGCTGAAGGCCAGCAGGCCGCCGGCGAGCACGTCGGAGACGTAGTGGTGGCTCAGGTACACGGCGAAAAAGCACATGGTGATGGCGTAGAACCATGCGAGGATCTTGAGGATCTTTTTGCGCGTCCACAGCGCGATCCAGATCGACGGCGCCACGTGAAGCGACGGCATTGCGCCGAACACGTAGCTGGCGTGCTCGTAGATGTCAGCGAAGTGGCGGTAGCCCAGCCAGTGGTCCACTCGGGCCAGCCCCGCCGGACTTCCCTGGATGGGGTGGCCGGGGGCGGCAAAGCCGTGGGTCTCGACGTACCACGGCGGCGCGGTCGGATAGAGGGCCCAGAAGACAAATCCGATGACGTTGAAGGCGAGGTACCCCCAGAAGAATTTGTACAGGCGGTCTTCCTCCTGGCCGTCATCTCGCCAGTGGCGCCACCACAAGTACAGCCCGAAGAGGATGACCGAGGGCACGTGCGTGGAGTACCAGATGCCCGCCAGCAGATCGACGACGAACCAGTGGTGGTCGCGAAAGAAGTCCACCGGCCCCAGATCCCCGGCGGTGGGCGTCATCCAGCCCACCAAGAACTGCTCGAGGTGGTAGACCGAGGTGGTGTGCACCGTGTGAAACGAACTGTCCTGGAAGATGCGCATCAGGTCGTAGGTAAACCCGAAGATCGCCGCCGGCGCCAGGGCCACGGCCAGGTCGCGGGTGGCTTCGGAGGCGACCACGAGCACGATCAACAGCGCGAGGACCACCCAGTGCACGACGCGAAATGGGTTGAGCAAGTCATAGACCGACAGCATGGCCGTCAGGATCAGCAGCGGAGCGAGCTTCTTGAGGAGTGATTGATTCACGGCTGTGTCGTCGCTCGAGCATCATGAAGTCGGCGCTGTCCGGCCACCAGGGTCATCTGCACCAGAAGATTTACTGCTAATATCGACCCGAGACCGACGACGGCTACCTCCCCGAGGCTGAACAGGCCCTTGTGGCGGGCGAGCAACAGGGTGCCAAAGCCGATCATCGAGGTCAGGTAAGCCGCGGCGATCGCCAGGCCCACGTTGGAGTGCGGCTCGAGGCGATGGCCGTGGTTCAGGTGCATGAGCACGTGGAAGGAGGCGTCGACCCCCAGGCCGATCCAGATGGGCAAGATGACGATATTCATGAAGTTGAACGAGATGCCAAACAACCCGTTCAGCCCCAGGGCCACCAGGATCGACAGCGCCTGAACCGCCAATTGAAGGCTGACCAGGATGCGGTTTCGAAAGGCGACGATCGACAAGATCACCAGGCCGGTGATGGTGATGGCGAGCATCAAGCTGGCGTCCTTCTCGATCATCGTGATTATGTCGCTGAGCATCAGCGCGTCGGAGATGGCGTCGTAGCCCTGGCTGGGGTTCACGCCCGGCAAATGGCGGATGGCGAGGGCGTAATCGTCGACCGCGTTCATATCCGACAGGCTGATCGCCGGGTAGATGAGCACGACGCCTTTGTGCGCCGAGTTCTTTCGCGAGAAAGGCACGCGCACTTCCGTGGGAAGTTGGTCGACCGAGATTTCGCCGCCCTGGACCACCCGGGAGATCTCGGTCAAATACCGGGCGACGTCGCCCTTACGGGCGCGCTTGGGCAGGTCGCGAAGCTCCTGTTCAAGCTGGTCGAGCAGGTGCAGCTTGGCGGACTGGTGCTCGGGCACGAAGCTGGCCAGGCTGACGACCTTGTCGATGGTGTAGCCCTGGGGCGTGTGGTGTTTGCGCCGGCGCAGCTCGGCGACGACGCGCTGGGACTGCTGGGGCGAGTTGGTGAGCACGACCGCGGGGGTCTGCGACTGGCCGAGCATTGCGTTGACCCGCTCGTCGAGCTTCCACGACGGCGCCGAGGTCGACTGCACCGCCGAAAAATCGCGCACGAAGCGCACGTGCGGCAGTCCAATGGCGGCGGCCAACACCAGCACCACGAGCACGGCCCAGGCGAGGTTGCCCAGCGTTTGGACGCGCTCGGCGCCGGCTGGCCGGCTGCTCGAGCTCAGCCAGTCGACGATGCGCGTGGTGAGCGCCCCGCTGGCCGGCGCGGGCAGATCGATCCCATGGCGCTCGGCGAGTAGCACGCCGCAGGGAAACAACACCAGGTAGGCGAGCAAGATGAGCAAGAGGCCGCCCAGCGAAATGACCCCGAACTCGTAAAACGCCCGAAAGTCGGAGACCAACAAACTTCCCAGCGCCACCATGGTGGTCAACGCGGCGAAGACATTGGCCCGTCCGGTCGACGTCAGGGTTTCGTACAGCGCCCGCCGCGGGTCGTACTCGGCGAGTAGCTCGTGAAAGCGCGAGTACAGGTGGATGCCGTAGTCGACCCCCAATCCCAGCAGCACCGCGCCCAGAAACGCGGTCAAGATGTTGAGGCTGCCGAAGGTCACCTCCGCCCAGGCAAAGGTCCAGATCGTGCCCACGACCAGCGGGATGATCACCATCAGGGTGCCGCGCACGCTTCGGATGAACGCGAACAAAAACGCCAGCAACAAGACCAGCGCCAGCCCGGTCGACAGTGCGAGGTCCCGGGTGAGCATCGCCTGCAGGTCGATGCGCTTTTTGTAGCGCCCGGTCAGCCCGTAGGTGACGCCCGACACCCCCGCCAGGTCGCGGTGGACCAGGGCGTCGACGCGGCGCACCAGCCGGTGAGAGGAGACCATGTCGTTGGCCGGGAAGCTCGGATAGACGAACAGCGCGAGCATGCGCCCGTCTTTGCTGACGTAGTAGGGCGACTGGGGCAGGCCCCTTTTGTACTTGTCGACCAGGTCGGAGAAGTCGACCTCGGGCGGCGGCTTGTCCTCCAGCCCCACGAAGAGGGGGTTGGCCCGCTCCTTTTCCCAGCGCACGCGCTCGTCGAGGCGTTTTTTGACCGTCTGCAGGTCGTCGAGGCTGACGTAGAGCAGCCGGTGGTCCTCGAAGAACTGCAGCGGCCGGCGCGCCTCCACGCGGCGCACGCCGTCGACGTGGGCGAGCTGGGTGCCGAGCTGATCGGCGAGCTTCTCGAGGCGCGGGTTGTGGTAGGGCTTGTTCGAGGCCGACTTGGCCTCCAGAACCACGGTCAGCCGGCCGATCTGGCCGCCGTATTCGCGCTCGAGGAGTTTGAGTCCGGCGACGCTGGGGGCGGACTGCGGCAGCATGCGCGCGATGTCGCCCTCGATGCCGAGTTGGGAGGCGAGGATGGCAGCGCCGACGGTCAGCATGGCGATCACCGCCAGGATCCGCCCGGTATAGCGTCGGCAAAACCGGATGTAGGCGTGCACTAGCTGCATCGATACTCCCCCAGGTGTGCAATGACGCCGCGGAGCACTCAGTCGCGGTCGACGGCGGTCTTGTTATGGGCCGCGCGCGCGCCCAAGCCTCCGAAGACCACGTAGCGGCACAGCGGATACGTCCACAGCAACCACACCACCCCTTTGGAGACCGCCCAGCCCACCGAGGGGCCCAGGGGCTTGACGAGGATGCCGGTCAGGGTGCCGTGGATGGCCGCGCCCAGCCAGCTCATGGCGAAATAGGTCACCGCCGATTGTTTGACGGGCGCCTCGAAGCGCTCGAAGACCCAGAAGCGGCTCAGCGTGTAGTGCACGCCGCCGCCGACAAAGGCGCCGATGCCCGCGGCCATGCCCACCGAGATCTCGCCCCGGTCGACCAGCGTCCACAGCAAGGTGGCGTACACGATGCCGTCGATGACGGTGGCCGCCAGACTGGCCAGCGAGGCGCCGGACAAGTCGGTGATATGTTGTTTCCAAGACTTCATAGGCCCACGACTGCATCGCCGACGGCGCAGACTGGCCCGGCCAGGCTGCGCGGGCCGCTCACGAGGCGGCGCCGGCGTTGGACTCCAACGTGTACGTCTCCGCAGGCGGCTCGGCGCTGTCGGGCGGCGAGGACGTCTGCAGGGCGCGCACCGTGGCCACCGCCCGGCGCACGGCCGTCACGGTGCTGAGCAGAGCCAGCAAGCCGACTCCGCCCACCGCCACCCAGTACACCGGGTGGGCGGCCTTGGGTTCGGTAAACACCGCCGCAATGGGCGCGGCGAACAATGTCAGGATCAGCCAGACCAGTCGTTCGGGGCGCTGCATCAGCCCGACCTTGCAATCGGCGCCCAGGGCCTCGCCGCGGGCGCGGGCGTAGCTGACCAGCACGCTGGCGAGCATCGCCCACACTGCCACCCAGGTCAGCGCGCCGCCGGCCCCATAAAAGGCGATGCCGCCAAAGACCATGCCCTCGGCGGCGCGATCGGCAAACGAATCTAAAAACGCCCCCGCCGTCGAGCCGGCGTCGGCGCGCCGGGCGAGCAGCCCGTCGAGCAGATCGCAACTGGCGGCGCCGACCAGCAGCCAGGTGCCCAGCATGAAGTAGCCCGCCCCCAGGGCCACGGCGGCCAGCGCGGCGATGTACAACGACGCCAGGGTGATGTGGTTGGGGCGCACCCCGGCGTCGGCCAGGCGATCGATGATCGGAGTGACCAGCCAATACCAAAAGCCGATGAGCAGTCGCGGCAGGAGGATGGAGCCGTCGCGGCGAAGTGGTCCCTGGCGGCGCGCCGGCCCGGCGGCATAGATCCCCAGAAGAATGAACAGCAACGCCCCCAGCGCCAGGCCGGGGGACAGGGCAACGAGCACTTCCATCCAATGCGAACTGGTCATCGTCTCACCCGCACTCGAGAGTCGAAAACGACGCGGCCGCCCCTGCGTTTAGCCGAGGCGGGCACGTCGGGGCGAGCTACAGCTCGGAGCGCAGCCGCACCGACGCGGAGTCGACGCTGCGGGCCTCCCAGGGCTCGCCGGCGGCCGCGAGCATGCGGAATGCCTCGAGCTGGTTGAACAACAGGCGGCGCTGGGCGAACAGGTCGTGCACCGGCTGCTCGCCGTCGTTGGTCTGGGGGCTTTTGAAGTAAAACGACAGCCACTTCTGCACCCCGCTCAGCCCGGCGCGATGGGCGAGGTCGCCGAACAGCGCCAGGTCGAGCACCAGGGGGGCGGCCAGGATGGAGTCGCGACACAAAAAGTCGATCTTGATCTGCATGTCGTAGCCCAGCCAGCCGAAGATATCGATATTGTCCCAGCCCTCCTTGTTGTCGCCGCGCGGCGGGTAGTAGTCGATGCGCACCTTGTGGGTCATGTCCCCGTACAGCTCGGGGTTGTCCTCGGGGCGAAAGATCGAGCTGAGCACCGACAGCTTGGACTCCTCTTTGGTCTTGAACGAGCCGGGATCGTCGAGCACCTGGCCGTCGCGGTTGCCCAAAATATTGGTCGAATACCACCCGCGCACCCCCAACTGGCGAGAGGACAGCCCGGGGGCGAGGATGGTCTTCATCAGGGTCTGGCCGGTCTTGAAATCCTTGCCGGCGATGGGCAGGCCCTGTTTTTTGGCCAGTTGCATCAGCGCCGGGGTGTCCAGCGCCCGGTTGGGGGCCCCGTTGATAAACGGCACCCCCGCCTTGAGGTGGGCGTAGGCGTAGATCATCGTGGGGCTGATGGCCTCGTGGTTGGTGCGCAGCCCGTCCTCGAAGGCGTCCAGGGACAGGTGGACCTCCTGGGGGGAGATATGCACCTCGGTCGAGCCGCACCACACCGCCACGGCCCGCGCGCAATCGTTGTCGGCGATAAACCCCTCGATGTCGTCGATGAGCGCGTCGGCCAGCTCCATCTTGGAGCCGGCCTCTTTGACGTTGGGCCCGTCGATGTTGCGCACGAACTGCTGGTCGAACACCGCCTTCATCGGCGAGATGCTGGCCAGCTCCTCCGCGACGGCGTCGAGGTGCTTGTCCTGCAGCACCCCCGCCTCGCAGGCGGACTCGTAGCAGTTTTGCTCGAAGATATCCCAGCCGCCGAAGACGAGATCGTCGAGGTCGGCCAGGGGCAAGACGTCCTTGATCAGCGGGGGGTCGTCGGCATGGGGTAGTCGGCCCAATTGACTCAAACTGCCGATGGGCTGGGCGAGGCCGCGGCGCACGGCCATGACCCCGGCGATGAACGTGGTGCCCACCGCCCCCATCCCCGGCAGCAATACCGCCAGCTTGCCATTCGCCTCACTTAGATTCGCCGACTCGGTTTGTTTACTCACGATGACCTCTCAAGGCTCGTGTCAATAGCATGGATGACGCGCCGCCCGACCGTTCCGCCGAGTGACAGCCCGCAGTGCATGACGCCCCCGACGCGTTCCGGGTGGGGGGAGTCGCGGCTCCGGCGGTAACGTTCAAGGTAAATCCAGCAGCGACACTTCCAAGCATAAACTCGGTGGGCAACCTCTTCCAACTTTGGGGACTCAAACGCCTGTGGGCGCCCCCCGGTGGTGGCGCTGATCTTGCACGGTGTTATCGCGGCACAAGGCCCCGGCCGACGCGGGCGCAACGACGCGCCCATCGTCCCCCTAACCCCCTGTGGGCCTGGAGCAACCGTACTCCACCCCAACCCGCGCTGGTGGGGTATGCGCACTCCAGTGTGGTGCCTAATTGCTCTGTGGTTCGCCTCCTGCTCGAGATCAACCGATGTATACCAAAGCCCTGATCCCCGCCGCCGGCCGCGGCGCCCGCCTCGACCGCCCCAACACCCCCAAGCCGCTGGTGGACGTGGGCGGCCGCCCGCTGATCCTCAACGTGCTCGAGCGCCTCGAGGCCGTCGGCGTCGAACAGGCGGTGGTGGTGGTGGGCTTCGAGTCCAAGCAGATCATCCGCGCGCTGACCAACCACCCGGAGCTGGGCATCGAGGTCGAGCTGGTCGAGCACGCCGGCTGGCAGCAAGGCCTGGCCAGCAGCCTGCTGGCGGCGCGCGACCAGCTCGACGAGCCCTTCTTGTTGGCGATGTCCGACCACGTCTTCGCCCCCGAGTTGGTCGAACGCATGGCCGAGGTGGCCCTGGCGGCCGACCAGGTCGCCTGCATGCTGGTCGACCGCGACGTCGACGCGGTGTACGACGTCGACGCCGCCGTCAAAGTCCTGCTCGACGGCGAGCGGGTGCTCGACGCCAGTCGCCAACTCGACGCCGCCGACGGCGTCGACGCCGGGCTCTTCGCCTGCCGCCCGGCGCTGTTCGACGCCCTCGCCGAGGTGCTCGCCGCCCACGAGCCCGCCGGGCTGACCGACGCGATGGGCGAGCTTGCCCGCGCCGGCAAGGTGGGCGCGCGCTTTGTCGACGGCCATAGCTGGCACGACGTGGACACCCCTCCGGCGCTCATCCGCGCCGAGATGGACTGTCGCAACCAGCGCCGGGTGGGCCAGGTCATGCGCCCGGAGTTTGCCGCCCACGCCGACGCCCTCACCCACCGCTATACCTTCGTGACCGGCAAGCCCCACCACACCGAGGTCGCCGTGCAGCGCGGCTTCGTGCGCCACCCCGAGCGCCTCCAGCTCATCCCCGACGCCAGCGCGTCGTCGCCGATCTACGTGTTCACCGACACCCGGGTCGACGCGCTGTACGGCGACGACTTCGTCGGCGGGCTGGCCCGGCTGGGCTACGACGTGCGCCGGGTGGTCATGGCCGAGGGCGAGGAGTCCAAGACCCTGACCAATTACACCCGGCTGGTCGAGCATGTGCTCGGCGAGGGCATCGACGAGCGCAGCGTGCTCGTGAGCCTGGGCGGCGGCGCGGTGTGCAACGTGTGCGGCTTTATCGCCTCCACCCTGTACCGCGGCATCGGGCTGGTCCACGTACCCACCACGCTCATGGCCCAGTGCGACGCGGCCATCAGCCACAAGCAGGGCGTCAACGGCGAGCGCGGCAAAAACCTGGTGGGCGCCTACTACGCCCCGCTCAAAATCGCCGTCGACGTCGAGGTCCTCGCCACCCTGGAGGACTGGCTCATCCCCGACGGGCTCAGCGAGGTCGTCAAACACGCCCTTGGCCAGGACCCCGGCTACCTCGACTTTCTGCTCGACTTCGACGGCGACATGCATGACCCCGACTTTCTGGAGACGGTGGTGCGCAAGAATATCGAGCTCAAATGCGAGCTCATGGCCACCGACCCCAAAGAGCTACGCGAGGGCATGGTCCTGCAATACGGCCACACCGTCGGCCACCCCATCGAGTATTTGTCGGGCTACGCGTTGAACCACGGCCAGTCCGTGGGCATCGGCATGATGGTCGCCGCGCGCGTCTCCAGGCTGCTGGGCGGCTGCGACGACGCCATGATCGCGCTGCACAAAAAGGTCATCAGCAAATACGAGCTTCCCACGCGCATCCCGGCGTCTATTCAGGTCGACGATATCCTGGCGATGATGCGCTACAACAAGCGCTACCTGACCGAGGGCACGCGCATGGCCCTGGTCGACGGGCCGGGCTCGCTGTGGTCGGTCGACGATGACTACGCCATCCCGGTCAGCGAGGGCGTGTTGAGAGAGGCGATTGGAGCGAGCTATTGAGAGTGCCTTGCAGAAGGCGTGGCGCCCGCTATTGACGCGAATTATTATTGAAGGGCGGACGATTCGACACGTTTGCGCGGGGCGATCGTTTCGCCGATCAGCCACGTCGCTATTGGCCAATACCTGCGCCTCGCTCAAACGCTGCTTACCGTCCGCCCTTCAATTGTAATTTCTTCAATAGCAGGCTTTGCAGACACCACACCCGTTCCAAACTCGACCCATGTCACGCAACATATTGATCACCGGCGGCTCCTCCGGCATCGGCCTGGAGACCGCGCGCCTCTTCGCCCAAAACGGCGACACCGTCCACATCGCCAGCCGCAGCCTCGACAAACTCGAGGCCGCCAAGCGCGAGCTAGCCGGCCTCGACGGCGACGTCCACGCCCACCAGCTCGACGTCACCGACCAGGCAGCCGTAGACGCGCTCTTTGCCGACATCGGCCCCATCGACGTGCTCGTCGCCAACGCCGGGGTCTGCCTGCAGGCGCGCCTCGACGACCCCAACAGCGACCAGGTTTGGCAGACGACGATGGATATCAACGTCAACGGCGTCTACTACTGCCTCAAAGCCGCCGCGCGCACGCTGCGCGACGGGGCGAGCGTGGTGACCGTGTCGTCGGGGCTGGGAAAAAACGCGCGGGCGGCCTACGAGGCCTACACCGCCAGCAAGCACGCCGTGCTCGGGCTGACCAAATGCGTCGCGCTCGAGCTCGCCCCGCGCGGCATTCGCGTCAACGCGGTATGTCCCGGGTGGGTGGACACGCCCATGAGCCGCGCCGACAGCGCCGAAGGCGCGCGGCGCGCGGGTGTGTCGACTGAGGCGTTTCGCGCGCAGGCAGTCGCCGGGATTCCGCTCGGGCGGATGGTGGGGGCGTCCGATGTAGCTGATTTAATTGGATTTTTATGCTCGGATGCGGCGAGCGCGATCACCGGGCAGTCATATAACATCGCCTGCGGCGAGTTTTTCAATTGAGGCGCCTCGGTTTATGAAGGCCTGCTATTTGAGGCGAGGCCTGAAAGACGGCCTCGCGCAACAGCCATTGAAGGGCGGACAACTCATGGCGTTTGCGCGGGGCGTACGTGTTTGACGATAGTCACGTGGCTAATCTGCCAGACGCCCGGCCCGCGCAAACGCCGCGAATCGTCCGCCCTTCAATGCTAATTCCACCCAAATTGCGGGCGCCACGACTTCTGCAAGGCCACCTCTTTGCTAGTTTGAATCTATGAAAACGCTAACAGTTGGCCACATCACCCACGACCACTACGACGAGGGCTTCGTCGCCGGCGGCTGCGCCTACTACGGGGCCAAGGTGCACGCGCGCCTGTCCGGCGCGACGCATTTGGTCGCGGTCGTCGGCGACGACTTTAGCTGCGACGCCGAGGTCGCCGACCTCGACGCGACGCTTACCCGTCGCGGCCAGACCACCGTCTTCGCCAACTACTACCCGCCCGGAAAGCCGCGCGTCCAACTGCTCGAGGCCCTCGCCCCGCCGGTCACGCCGGACATGGCGCCCGCGGGTTGGCTAAACGCCGACCTCATCCACCTCGCTCCGGTGCTTGGCGAGCTCGATCTGCTCGCCTGGAAGAAGGCCGTCGACGACGGCTTGCTCGCCATCAATATCCAGGGGTGGATCAAGGGACCGGGCCCCGAGATCGACACCGCCGCGCTGGAAGACTTCCAGCACCGCGGCGCCAATAGAGTCGCCCATCGGGTGACCCAGCAGCGCTGGGAGGTCACCGAGGACGACTTCCGGGGCGTCGACATCGCGTGTTTGAGCGAAGAGGACGTCATCGACCAGCCGGGGCTGCTCGACAAACTCGTGCGGGCCGTGCCCATCGTCGCGTTTACTCGCGGCGAGCGCGGCAGCACCATCTACGTCGACGGCGAGCCCACCGACGTGGGCGTCTATGCCGCCGACACCGTCGATCCCACCGGCGCCGGCGACGTCTTCGCCGCCAGCTTCACCCACCGCATCGCCGCCGGCGCCGATCCCATCGACGCCGCGCGCTTCGCGGCGGCCTGCGCCTCCATCGTCGTCGAGGATATCGGAGCGCGCGCCTTGTCCCGCCTCGGCGAGGCCGAGGGGCGCGCGCACGAGGTCGGATAACGCCCGCGACACGTCACAGAGCGTCAGCGCAGCCGATACGGTACGCGAACGAGCTCATATCGCTCGGCTGGACTGGTCAACATAAGTTCGGGGAGCTAAACTTCCATCACTGGAACTTCCATTGGTGGAAGTTTAGCTCCATTTCTCTCGAGAATGACTAATGGACGGCGATATTAGCCAACCAAGCGATCTGCTGGACCGTCACAGGCAGTGGCAAAGTATGAAACGTCTCTGGGGACGCAAACGCCCGGAACTGGTTTTCGTCGTCGGACGGCGCCGTATCGGTAAGAGCTTCTTTCTGGCGAGATTCGCCGACGCCGTCGGTGGCATCTACTATACGGGCGGCGAACCGCGCGCATCTCCTTCGAGCCGTTTGTCTGCAGGGACGCTGCCCAGTTCGTCAACGACTGGTCGCCGCGCGAAAAGCTGTTGCTGTACGGCATGGTGGGCAACTTGCCCGGCCACCTCGGCCTGGTCGACCCCGGCGTGTCGCTCTCCGAAAACATCTCAGAGTTGATGCTGCAAGACGGAGGGCGGCTGGTCGATGAAGCCCAGCATATGCTCGATGCGTTCGTGCCGGACGCGGCCGTCCACTACTCGATCATCGAGGCCATCGCGACCGGGGAGCGCACCTGGAGTGGCATCACCAGTCGCGTGGGAAAATCTGGCGGCGCTCTGTCCCGCCCGCTTCGCTGGCTCGAGGAGATGCAAATCATCGAGCGCGTGGTGCCGATTACCGAGAAGAAGCCCCAACGCTCCAAGCGCGCCGTTTATCGCATCACCGATCCGTACCTATCCTTTTGGCACACGCTGCTGGCGCCTCTGGTGCGCGCGGGAAGTATCGGATTGGCCCAACCCGACGACCTGTGGCGCGAACGAATCGAGCCCAGCCTCGACAACCACATGGGCCCGGTCTTCGAGCAGATCTGCCGCGAGCATGTCGCTGGCGGCCACGACGTTCCTTTTCGCCCGATGCGCGTCGGCGGTTGGTGGGACGCAAACGGCCAAGATGAGGTCGACATCGTCGCGATCGGTCCCGACGACGCGCTTTTTGTCGGCGAATGCAAATGGGGGCCAGTCTCCGGACGTCAGCTGCGCAAACTGCGCGAACACGCCCGCCGAGTGGCTGACGAACTCGGCAGCGCCGGCGAGCTCCACCTCGCACTATTTTCGGGTCGCGGAGAAACCGACGACGCGATCGAGGCGGCCGCCGCAAATGGCGACGTCATCGTGGTGGGCCCCGACGAACTGGTTTAGCAAGCGCTCTTCCTTCGTTCAGTGCAGCCGATACGGTACGCGAACGAACTCGTATCGCTCGGGAGGAAAGTCGCGAATATTTCGGGTGGCAAGCACTAAGTTATGGGTGCGGGGATGTCTCACCATTCGTCACGAAGCCTCCGCTGATAGACGAGCCCGTCCTCCCCCTTCCAAAGCCCTCTCGTGCGCTCCAAGAGCAGATGCGTGGGCGGGTCTTCGCGCTCGGACCGCTCGCGCAGCAGATGCCTCCGGCCAAGTAAGGTGTGCAAGTTCTGAGCCGGGCGTCCGGCGGATCTGATTCACCAGAGGGCTCGTGCCGCTGTGGCCTATTGACCCAGACGCACCAACCGCCCCGGGCGCGCGTCGGTCAGGGCGTCGTCCTCGACGACGACCTCACCGCTGATGATGGTGGCGCGGTAGCCGCTGGCGTCCTGCAAGAAGCGGTGGCCGCCGGCGGGCAGGTCGTCGACCAGCCGGGGCTTATGCAGCTCGAGGTGGTCGTAGTCGATGACGTTGAGGTCGGCCTTTTTGCCCACCGCGATCTCGCCGCGGTCGGCAAAGCCGACGAAGTCGGCGATGTCTTTGGTCATCATCTGGACCACCCGGGCGAGGTCGAGCTTGCCGGTCTCGCCGCGGCTGCGGTCGCGCGTCCAGTGGGTGAGCATGAAGGTGGGAAAGCTGGCGTCGCAGATGGTGCCCACGTGCGCCCCGCCGTCGCTCAGGCCGGGGATGGCCGCCGGGTGGGTGAGCATCTCGTAGAGCTCGTCGAAGTTGCCGTTCTGGTAGTTGAAGATGGGGAAGTACAGAAGCGCCTCGCCACCGTCGTCGAGCATGGCGTCGTAGATGGCCTCCAGCGGGTGCACGCCGCGCTCGGTGGCCTCGGCCAGAAGCGACTCGGTCATGGGCCGCTCGTAGTCGAACTCATCGGTGAACCGGTAGATGCGCGCCGAGATGAACTCGATGGCCTCGATGAGGTCGTCGGCCAGCGGCGGCACCGTGCTGCCGTCGCCGGCCAGCCGCTCGGGCGATTCGGTGAGCAATTGCGCCTTGAACTCCGGGTCGCGCATGATCTCGACGCGCTCGGACAGCGGCTTCTGGCTGATTTTCTTGTAGCTCGGAAAGCCCATGAACGGGTGGAACGAGGCGGTCAGCCCCAGGATGACGCCGATGCCGCGCGCGGCGACCTGCACGCGCATATCCATGCCCTGTTCGTTGGCCGCCTCGACGCGGGCCAGGATCTTCTTCCACTGGTCGGTCGCCCGGGCGCGCTGCATCAGCGACATCGAGAACGGGTGGCCGTCGGCGTTTTCGACCATCGCCTCCAGCACGTCGAACTCGGGGTCGAAGCGCTTGGGGTCGTCGGCCAGATCGAAGTCGCTGACCGCCTGAAGCACACCGTGGTCCAGGCCGTGAAACGCCCGGGCGATGCCCACGAGCTCGCGCTTGGTGGCCTCGCTCGCGGGGGTCGGCGAGCCGGTCACGTCGCGGTGGTTGTCGCTGCGGCCAGTGCTAAAGCCGACCGCGCCCGCCTCCAGGGCCTCGCGCACGATCTCGGTCATGCGGTCGATGTCCTCGTCGGTGGCGTACTCATTGGCCACGGCGCGATCGCCCATCACATAGACGCGCAGCACGTCGTGGGGCACCTGGACGGCAAAATCCAGCGTATGCGGCAGCCCGTCGATGGCGTCCATATATTCGGGGAAGGTCTCCCAGGTCCACGGGATGCCCTCGGACAGGGCGGTACCGGGGATGTCCTCGACGCCCTCCATCAGGTCGACCAACTTCTGGTGGTGCTCCTTTCGCACCGGCGCGAACCCCACCCCGCAGCTCCCCATCACCGCGGTGGTCACCCCGTGAAAGATCGACGGGGCCATCTGGTCGTCCCACGAGATCTGACCGTCGTAGTGGGTGTGGACGTCGACGAACCCGGGGGTGACGATGCACCCGTCGGCGTCGATGACCCGCTGGGCCTCGCCGTCGCACGGGCCCACCTCGACGATCTCGCCGTCGCGGATGCCCACGTTGGTCTGACGGGCCTGGCCGCCGGTGCCGTCATACACCGTGCCGTTGACGATCTTGAGGTCGTAATCCATCGCGCGCTCCATAGGTGCGGGTTCGCCAGCTAGTTTTACCGATCGGTTCGAAGCCGCAGTAAAGCAGAAACTCACCGGAACATCAATAGGGCTCAACATCGCTTATTGCAAAGCGAAAGCTGCTGCTGAACGGCGCAGTTCGGTGCCTAGAATTGAGCCGGAGGTCGACCGCCCGTTTGGCTTCTCCGTGCCCAAGGCCCCACGATGCACGGCATCCCCCTGCTCACCGACTTTTTGATCATCGTCGCCGTGTCGGTGGTGGTGGTGTGGGTGTTCCACAGGGTGCGCCTGCCCGCCCTGGTGGGCTTTTTGGTCGCCGGGGTGCTGGTGGGGCCGGGCGGGCTGGGATTGATCGCCAATTCCCACGAGATCGAGGTGCTCGCCGAGCTGGGGGTGATCCTGTTGCTGTTCTCCATCGGCCTGGAGTTCTCGCTGCGCGACCTGGTGCGCATTCGCCGGGCGGTGTTGGGCGGCGGGAGCCTGCAGCTTCTGGGCACGCTGGCGGTGGTCGCCGCCGGGGCGGTGGCCGTGGGGGTGGCCTGGAACGTCTCCATCTTCTGGGGCGCGCTGGTGGGGCTGAGTTCCACGGCGATCGTGCTCAACCTGTTGCAGAGCTCCGGCCAGCTCAGCTCGGTGCACGGCCAGGCGATGCTGGGCATTCTCATCTTTCAGGACCTCGCCGTGGTCGCCCTCATCCTGCTCGCCCCCATCGTGGCGGGGCAGGCGCCCGGCGTGGGCCAAATCGCGCTGATCTTGGCGGAGGCCGCGGGCGTGGTCGTGGCGCTGTGGCTGGGCGCGCGCTACGTGTTTCCGTGGGTGATCGAGCGGGTGGTCAAGACCCGCCAGCGCGAGCTGTTCACGCTGCTGACCGTCCTGGTGGGCGTGGGCACGGCCTATCTGTCGGGGCTGGCCGGGCTGTCGCTGGCGTTGGGGGCCTTTTTGGCGGGGCTGCTCATCTCCGAGTCGCCCTACTCCCACCAGATGCTCTCGGAGGTGCTGCCGTTTCGCGACCTGTTCAACAGCCTGTTCTTCGTGTCCGTGGGGATGCTGTTCGACCCGGCGGTGTTTACGCGGATGCCGGTGATCGTCGGCGGTTTGATCGTGGCGGTGGTGGTGGTCAAGGCGGTGATCGCCGGCGGGGCGGCCCTGGGCCTGGGCTACGGCACGCGGGTGGGCGTGTTGGTGGGCTTGGGCCTGGCGCAGGTCGGGGAGTTCTCGTTTGTGCTGGCGCGCGAAGGGCTGCGCGTCGAGCTGCTGACGCGCGCGCAGTATTCGGTGTTTTTGGCGGTCTCGGTGGTGACCATGGCGGCCACCCCGCTGCTATTTCGCCTGGCCGAGCGGCTGGCGCGCCACGCCGACTTTGGCGCGCCCCGGTTCCTGCCCGAGCGGCCTTCTCACGAGCAACTGAGCGACCACGTGATCATCGTGGGCTACGGGCTCAACGGGCGAAGCGTCGCCCGCGTGCTGCGCGACGTCGAGGCGAGCTACGCCATCGTGGAGATGAACGCCCGCACGGTGAGCTGGGCCAAGGACGACGAGCCGATCTGCTTTGGCGACGCCGCCCGAAAACCCATCCTCGAGCACCTGGGGGTGAGCCGGGCGCGCGCCCTGGTCGTGACCATCGGCGACGCCCCCACCACCCGGCGCATCGTCGCCGCTGCGCACGCCCTCAACCCGCATCTGTACATCGTGGCGCGCACCCGCTACGCCCGCGACGCCGACAGCCTCTACGACCTGGGCGCCACCGAGGTCATCCCCGAGGAGTTCGAGACGTCGCTGGGGCTGGTCAGCGCCGTGCTGGCCAGCTACGGCGCCGGCGCCGCCGAGATCGTACGCGAGCAAGACCGCATCCGCCGCGACGCCAACGACCTATTACGCCCGCCCAGCGAGCGCGGCGAGCCCGACGGCGACGACGCACGCATGCTGCCGTGGCCGCCGGGCGGACAGCGCCCGCGGGCGTCGTAAATGAGATGATGTGGTCCCGCTCGGAATTGGCAAAATGCCACCGGCGGTTATATCATTCGATTGTGGCCAACCCTAGTATCGCAGGAGACCTGCCGTGCGTCTAGCCGAACTCATCGATCAAAAACGCGACGAGATACTCGCCATTGCCGCGTCTCACGGAGCACGTGATGTGCGCGTGTTTGGATCGGTAGCGCGCGGTGAGGATACCGAACAAAGCGACATCGACTTTCTGGTAAGTCTCGAAGAGGGTCGGTCGCTTCTGGATCTCGGCGGACTCCTTATGGATCTGGAAGATGCGCTCGGCTGCCGTGTGGACATCGTGACCGAGAGTAGCCTGCGCGCCCCAGCCAAGCAGGAAATCCTGCATGAGGCCCGCGCCGTATGAGACGCGAAGTCCTCCGCCTACAGGATATCCTGCAAGCCATCACCAAGATCGAAACGTACACCGAAGATGGAGAGGACGCGTTTCGGCAAAGTGAACTCATTCAGGTTTGGTGTATCCACCATCTTCAACTCATCGGCGAGGCGGCAAGAGCATTGCCAGCCGAATTTCGCGAAGAATTCCCAGAGGTGCCCTGGCGCAATATCATCGGCATGCGTCACATCCTCGTTCACCAGTACTTCGGCGTTGACCCCGATGTGGTGTGGGATGTGGTGGCGAATGGATTGGCGGATCCGCGAAACCACGTCGAACAAGCACTGGATGCGCTCGATAACGAGGAAAACTAGTACTCGGCCACAGTGATTTTGACTAGTTGACGCCGGTTCTGAACGACGATCTCTTCGGCGTTTTCGCTCGACGATGCGCTGCATCGCCTCACTGCAACGCCTTCGACCTCGTCGTCCAGTCCTCGGCCTCAATCGATCATCTTCACTGCGGCCGAGTACTAGCATGGCCATGACCGCGCGACCGCGGCTCATCAGCAGGCTGGCCACGACGACCCCGATCAAGAGCACCACCCCCAGCGAGACTCTCTTCCAACGATGTTGTCTCAGCTTGTTCATTGCTCACGCGGCTCCACCACCGCCTACTCGATCGTCGAGTTGCTCACCTGAATGTCGCCGTCGCCCAGGTAGAAAATCCCCGGGAAGCCCTGCGTCTCGAAGCCGTCGCTGGGGTTGTCGGATAGGGTGGAGTCGTCGATGACCAGGTGGCCGGTGCGGTCGTTGCTCACAAAAAAGACCGCCCCGCCGCCCTCGTTGGCGTGGTTGTGCTCGATCTTGGCGCCGCACAGGGTCAGCGTGTAGGTGTTGCCGTCGTTGTAGATCGCCCCGCCGCTGCCGCCGCCGGGGGTGCCGTCGCGGGCGGGATTGGCGCCGTGGCCGATGGCCTTGTTGTAGGAAAACAGGCTGTTGATGACGGTATACGACACGCCGATGCTGCTCAGCCCGGCGCCGTTGGAGCACTCGTTGGCCAGCTCCGGCGCGCCGCCGAAGGTGCTGTTGACGATGTAGACGGGTTTGCCGTGGTATTGGCTCAAGGTCCGGATGGCCGCGCCGCCGACGTCCGGGCCGGTGGGGTCGCAGCGGTTGTTGAAAAAGCGCGCGTTGACCACCTTGAAGCGCCCTCCGCGAACGAAGATCGCCCCGCCACCGCCGGGCCCTTGGCCGGTGGCGTCGCCGTCGATGAAGGTCAGATTTTGCACGGTCAGCCGCGGCGTGGCCTGGTCCTGGCAGTGCGACGTCGTCCAGTGTTGGGCCTGGTCGCAGGTATTCATGTACAGGATGCGCCGCTGGCCGCCGCCGCTCAGCGTGACCTGGCCGCCGCCGTCGATGACGATGTCGTCGCTGGCGTCGTTGACCACCTTGGCGGTCTTATCGAGGGTGATGGTCACCGGGTCGGGACCACAATCGAAGGTGATGACGCCGCCCTGGGCGACCGCGTCGACGAACGCCTGCGACGTGCAGCTAGCAGGCGTACCGTCGCCGACGACGATGTCCGGGTTCGACGTGTCCTCGGCCTTCGCCTCGGCGGGGATGTCGGTGCATGGGGCATCGGGGTTGCCCGCTGGCGGGCCGTTCTCGGGGTTAGTCGGGGTGGTGTCTTGCCCCGATGCGTCGTGGGTGGTGGTGTCTTGCTGCGTGGCGTCTTGCGACGTGGTGTCTTGCGTGCCGGTGTCCGCCAGCGAGGAACTTCCGCCATGGTTTGAGCTTCCCGAACAGGCGACGGCGAGGCAGGCGGTCAGCGCGAGAGCCAAGGTGCGTGCGTTGGGCATGACGGCGTCCGTGGGTCGGATGTGCGGAGGGTGCGAGAGTACCAAGTCGTCACGCCCACCGCCAAACCCAAAACCCTCACGTGCCCAACAACTGCTGGCTCTCCACCAGGCGGCGGTAGACGTCATCGCCGCCCATCAGCTCCTGGTGGGTGCCCTGCTCGACGACGCGGCCGTGGTCCAAGACGACTACGCGGTCGGCGTTGGCGATGGTGGACAGCCGGTGGGCGATGATGATGGTGGTGCGCCCCTCCATGAGCTTTTCCAGGGCGGCCTGCACCAGCGATTCGCTCTCGACGTCCAGGGCACTGGTGGCCTCGTCGAGCACCAAAATCGTGGGGTCTTTGAGGATGGCGCGGGCGATGGCCACGCGCTGCTTTTGGCCGCCGGACAGCCGGATGCCGCGCTCGCCGATGACCGTGTCCAACCCGTCGGGAAATTCGCTGACGAAGTCCCAGGCGTTGGCCGCTTTGAGCGCGTCGACGACGTCGTCGTCGGTGGCGGTCAGACGACCGTAGCGCACGTTCTCGCGGATGGTGCCGCTAAAGAGCACCGGCTCCTGGGCGACCATGCCGATGGAGTCGCGCACCACGTCCGGGTCCCACTGGCGGATGTCCACGCCGTCGATGAGCACGTGGCCCTGCTGGGGGTCGTAGAAGCGGGCGACGAGGTTGGCCACCGTCGATTTTCCCGAGCCCGACGGGCCCACCAGGGCGACCTTCTCGCCGGGGCGCACCACGAAGCTGACGTCGGCCAGGGCGGCGACCTCCGGGCGGGTGGGATAGCGGAAGGTGACGTGCTCGAAGGTGATGCGACCGGTGGTGGGCGCCTCGGTGCGCGGCTCGTCGACGGTGTCGAATTTGGGCAGCCGGTCGATGAGCTCGAAGACGCGCTCGCCGGCGCCCACCGCCTTCATGAAGTCGTTCCACAGCCCACTCAAGATCCCCAGCGAGACGGCCACGAATAGGGTGTACAGGATGTAGGCGGCGAGCTCGCCGGGGGTCATCTCCTTGTCGATGACCAGGATGCTGCCGAACCACAAGATCACGGCGATGGCGCCGTAGCTCAGAAAGGTCACCCCGCTGGTGAAAAACGCCCCCAGTTTGGCGCGGTATTTGGCGAAGTCGAAGGAGCGCTCGACCTGCTCGTCATAGTTGTCGCGCTCGTGGTTTTCGCGCGCGAAGCTTCGCACGGTGCGGATGCCGGCGATGGATTCCTCGGCGACCGACGTGGACTCGGCGATGGCGTCCTGGACGTCGCGCGAGATGCGCCGAAGCTTGCGCCCGTAAAAGAAGGCCACGCCCACGGCGATGGGCACGGCCACGATCATGACCACCGACAATTTGAGGGAGGTCACGAATAGCACGATCATCCCGCCGATGGCCTGCACCCCGTAGCGCAGCCCCATGGACACGTTGGTGGTCACCGCGCTCTGGATCGCCTGGGTGTCCGAGGTCAGCCGGCTGGTGAGCTCGCCGGTGCGGTTGTCGTCGAAGAAGCCCATCTCCTGGGCGAGCACCGCCGAGAAGAGCTGCTTTCGAAGGTCGGCGACCACGCGATCGCCGATGACCGTAAACAGGTAGTAGCGCAGGCCCACGAACAGCGCCTGGACGGCGAAGATGCCCAGCAAGCCCAGCCCGAGCAGCTTCATATTTTGCTGCTGGCCGACCTTGATGACGTCGTCGATGGCGTAGCGCGCCGCCTGCGGATACAGCAGCGAGATCCCCGAGGCCACGAAGAGCGCGAAGGTGGCCACCGCCAGCCCTTTCCAGTACGGTCGTACCAGGCTGAGCATGCGCTTGAGGTCCAGCGAATTGTTCTCAGATTTGTCGGTCACTTCAACAACTTCCCGTAGTCGCGCTCATGATGTGGAGCGCTAAGATATGACTGACCCCAACGACACGCAACACGACGGTCCCAACCAACCCGATCGGTCCGCAGGGTCCTCGGCGCGCCGTTGGCTCACCCGCACAGTGATCGTCCTGGGCCTGGTCAGTCTGTTCACGGATATGGCCACCGAGATGATCATCCCCTTCTTGCCCGTGTTCGTCACGTCCGTTCTTGGGGCGGGGCCGACGATGCTGGGGGTGGTGGAGGGGTTTGCCGACGCGATCAGCAGCATCTTGAAGCTCGTCTCGGGCCGCTGGGCCGACAAAATCGGCCGCCAGCGCCCGTTCGTGCTCGCCGGGTACACCATCGCGTCGGTGGTGCGCCCGTTCGTGGCCGCGGCGACCTCGGCGTGGCACGTCGTGGCCGTGCGCTCGCTCGACCGCGTGGGCAAGGGCCTGCGCACGAGCCCGCGTGATTCCATGCTCGCCGCCTCGGTCGAGGAGAGCAAGCGCGGCAAGGCGTTCGGCTTCCACCGCGCGATGGACCACGCCGGGGCGGTGCTCGGCCCGCTGATTGCCATCGCCGTGATCACCTGGTGGACCACCGATCTGCGCACCCTGTTCTGGCTGACCGCCATCCCCGGGGCGCTGGCGGTGCTGACCATCGTCATCGGGCTTCGCCGCGACGACGAACGCCCCACGGTCACCGAGGAGGTCGAAAAGCCGGAGGCCAAGCAATCGCTGGAGGTCTCCAAGGACATGCGCCGTCGGCTCGCCCGCGTGCTCATTCCCATCGGGGTGTTCACGCTGGGAAACGCCACCGACCTATTTCTGTTGCTCAAGGCCGGCGGCCAACGCGCCTCACTGGAGACGTTCCCGCTGCTGTGGATCGCCCTGCACATCGTCAAGATGCTCGCCTCGATCCCCGGCGGTAGCCTGGCCGACAAGCTCGGCTCCAGGCGTACGATCATCGCCGGCTGGCTCATCTACGCGGCCATCTACCTGGGCTTCAGCCTGGCCAGCCAGCAGTGGGTCATCTGGGTGCTATTTGTCACCTACGGCCTGTACTACGGGCTGACCGAGGGCGCCGAGAAGGCGCTCATCTCGCGCATCGCCCCCGCCGAGATCCGCGGCACCGCCTTCGGCTGGTACCACATCACCGTCGGGCTGATGGCGCTGCCGGCGAGCATCGGGTTTGGCGCGGTGTGGGCGTGGCTGGGCAATACGGTGGCGTTTTCCATCAGCGCGGGATTGGCGTTGGTGGCGGCGGTGCTGTTGTGGTGGTTGGCGCCGCGTGGTGGTGCGATTGAGTAGGGGTTGTGCGAGTTTGGGTCATCGCTATTTTGCGATTATGGGTTGAGGGGGCTAGATGTAGATCTCGTGGTTCTTGGGGCCCCCCATCGCCTCGCGCTGTGACTGCGCGCGAGGCACTTCCCCGGGGGGAAGAAGCTTCTTCGTGTTTGCTACGTGGTTGGTTTTCGACGTGAACCAAAAGCGTAGCAAACACGAAGGGGCTTCTCACCCCCGGGGGAGATACCGAGCGCGCCCTACAGCGCGAGGTAGAGGGGGGTCCTCAACAACCAATCACTCTACGCCCCCGAACACCCCTTGACCTCATCGTAACATTACGATAATCGTAATTCGACGATTAACCGTCGCCCCGCAAGGATCTCCATGACCGCCACCGAGCAGCAATGTTGCACTCCCGCTCCAAACGCCGAACTGCCGGATGAGCTTGGGACTGAGCAGGCCGACGAGGAGCTCGCCACCCTCGCCCGCGCGCTGGGCCACCCGGCGCGGGTCAAGATCTTGCGCATGCTCGCCCGGCGCGAGGCGTGCGTGTGCGGGGAGATCGTCGACGAGCTGCCCCTGGCGCAGTCGACGGTGTCGCAGCACTTGAAAAAGCTCAAAGAGGCGGGGCTGGTCCAGGGCGAAATTGACGGCCCGCGCGTGTGTTATTGCATCAACCCGCAGGTGTTGAGGCGCCTGCGGGTATTAATATCGGCGTTGTGAGCGACCACCAAACTCAACCGAGGAACATCTCATGAGCACCAACGAAGAACTCCGCAAGCAGATCCGCAAGACCTACGGTGACGTCGCCAAGAGCGAGCCCTCCAGCGGCGGGTGCTGCTCGGGCGGCCAGTCGGAGCGCGAGCTGGCCAATATCCACGCCGAGCGGCTGGGCTACTCCAAGGAAGAGGCCGAGTCGGTGCCCGAGGGCGCCAACCTGGGGCTGGGCTGCGGCAACCCGTCGGCGATCGCGGCCATGCAGCCCGGCGAGACGGTGTTGGATCTGGGCGCGGGCGCCGGCTTCGACGCCTTTTTGGCCGTCGAACAGGTCGGCGAGACCGGCCAGGTCATCGGCGTGGACATGACCCCGGAGATGATCGAGAAGGCGCGCGCCAACGCCACCAAGATCGACGCGCCCAACGTCGACTTCCGCCTCGGCGAGATCGAGCACCTGCCGGTGGCCGACGCCACCGTCGACGTGATCATCTCGAACTGCGTCATCAACCTGTCGCCCGACAAGCCCCAGGTCTTCGCCGAGGCCATGCGCGTGCTCAAGCCCGGCGGCCGGCTGGCGATCAGCGACGTCGTCGCCACCGCCGAGCTGCCCGAGGAGATGCTCGACGACCTGCAGCTCTACTCGTGCTGCGTCTCCGGGGCGAGCACCATCGACGCCCTGCGGGCGATGCTCGAGGAGGCCGGCTTCGTCGACATTAGCATCGAGCCCAAGGACGAAAGCCGCGAGTTCATCCGCGAGTGGGCCCCCGAGGCCGTCGTCGACGAATATATCCGCTCGGCCGCCATCGAGGCGAAAAAGCCGGCCAAGAGTTGCTGCGGCTGAGGGCGTGCGCGGAGATCTTTCGGCCAACGTGGGCCCGACGAAAGGCGAATGCGCCACGGACACCGAAAGACATCCGTGAAACCACTCAGAGATGTGCGCTGGGGCCGTAGTGATACCGCGGGTGGATTGTTGCGCCGAGCCACGCCCCCACGCCGGCGCCGATCGCGCCCCAGCCAACGATATTGATGTCCGCGAGGGGGTCGTCGTTGCCGGACAGTTGGAGGTAGCCGAAGGCGCCGAGGGCGCCAGCCGCGCAGCCGATAAGCGTCCCTGCAATCGAGTGGTTTTCGGCCGGGGGCACCTCGACGGTCACGTCGGCCACTTGCCAGTCATCGGAAGTCTGCCATCGCTGCAATACCTTCGGAAAAGGTAGCGGGTCCTCGCCGAATACGTAGCCGTGGGGCACCGGGTCGACCACCTCGGGAGAGGGCCGTTGGATGACCTGCGCCACGGCCAAGTTATGGGCGTGGCCACCGCCATCGTCGACCTGAATGTGGCCGCGCTCGATGGCCTGCGGCAGGCGGTCACGCTGCACACTCAGCGACTGCTGTGTGCTACACGACGTCGACATCAAGACCATACTCAGCATCACTGCTGTCGTTCGGATGTCGGTCATTTTTCACTCCCCCGTTCAGAGCTTGAGGACACACGCGAGGAGGCATCGGGAAGACTCCCGCAGCCTCATTTAGCGTAGCGCGGCACGATCAGCCGGGCAAGAACGCCCCGATGTATTCGGGCAACCGCCCCGGCAACACCTGCTCAGACGCACGCTCATAGGCCTTAAACCGCCCCGCCATCGAACCCATCTCTCCGCTCATCCGCTCATCCGCTCATCCGCTGCCGTTCACTCGATCACTCGATCACTCAATCACTCGATCACTCTCAATAAACCGGCAACTCCCCCTCCGCCACCACACTCTCCCCCGCCAACGCCTTCGGCAACACCTCGCACAGCTCCTGGTATTGCTCGAGGGTGTTGTACAGCTGGCACGACACGCGCACAAACCGCGTGGGAAGCTTCGGCCAGCCGATGATGCGCAGCTCGAAGTGGGCCTCGTCGAATAGCTTTTGCTCGAGCGGGTCGGTGTAGGTGGGCGGGTCGAGCTCGGTGTAGTCGGCGTCGGGAAGCGGCACGGCGGTCATCGAGCCGAGCATGTGGTCGGGGGCGGGGTGGTCGACCTCGAGCGTCTCGCACAGCAGGTCGCGCGCGGCGAGGGCCATCTCGTGGTTGCGCTTGTAGATGGCCGGCCAGCCGCCCGGAAGAAGGCTTCGAAGAAAGCTGATGCAGGTGGGCACGCATAAATACGGCGAGACGTCGTGGGTGCCGGTCCAGTCGAATTCGGCCTGGAAGCGATCCGGGGGCGCGGCGTGCGCGCCGTGGCTGATGGTGGTTGGGCGCACCTTGTCGCGCGCGCTCTCGTCGACCCACAAGAAAGCCGCCCCTTTGGGCGCGCACAGCCACTTGTGGCAATTGCCGGTGTAGTAGGTCGCCCCCAGAGTCTCCAGATCCAGCGGGAGCATGCCGGCGGCGTGGGCGCCGTCGACCAAGATCTCGACACCGCGCGCCTTCAGCTCGTCGATGAGCCGCTCGATGGGGAAGATCAGTCCCGTGGCGCTGGTGATGTGGTCGATGAGCACCAGCCGGGTGTTGTCGGTGACCCGGTCGAGCACGGCGTCGACGACCTCCTCGCTGGACTGCAGTGGAAAGGGCACCTCGGCGACGACCACCGTGGCCCCGGCGCGCTCGGCGACGAAGCGCAGCGCGTTGCTGCAGGCGGGATAGCCGTGGTCGGTGACCAACAGCTCGTCGCCCGGGGCGAACTCCAGCGAGCGCAGCACCGCGTTGACCCCGGTGGTGGCGTTGGGCACGAACGCCAGCCGCGACGGCTCGGCGCCGACAAACTCGGCCAGCTCGCAGCGCGCCCGGTCGAGCTCGAAGGGCAGCTTGCGCACAAAGAAGCTCACCGGCTCGCGCTCCATGCGTTTGCGAATCTCGTCTTGCTCGTGGAGCACGCGCTTGGGGGTGGCGCCAAAGGAGCCGTGGTTCAAGAAGCGAATCGCCGGGTCCAGCGTCCAATGCGCCGACAGGTCGATGCTCGGGGTCGTGTCTTGATGGGTCATCGCGTTTCTCTGACTACCCAATATTCGGGGAATGTATGTACTTTTAATGCCTGTTGGCTGCTCATGGGCTTGCATGTGAGCAGCCCGGTTGTTAGGAAACAGCCCTATTTGAAGCACTAGACCGGGTAGCGCGTGATACATCACTCGACCAATACACCGATGTACCCGCCGCTCGTTCCGCAACATAGCCTAATACGCGGAGAAGTACGATGAGCGCACCTGAATCGAAATCGACCGCCGAGGGGTTCGTCGACGTGGACTATCCCGAGCCGCACCGGGCCCGGGGCAAGGACTTGCTCCAAGAGCACCCGGAGATCAAGGAGCTGTTCGGGCGCAACCCGTGGACGGCGGTGATCTGCGTGGCGCTGGTGGCCGTGGACGTCGCCCTGGCGGCGGCCATGCAGTCTCTGCCCTGGTGGGCGATGGTGTTGTGCGCGTGGGGCATCGGGGCGTTCATCGCTCACTGCCTGTTCGCGATCATCCACGAGGCCGCCCACAAGCGCATTCTGCGCGGCCGGCTGGGCAATGAAATCGTCGGCTGGATCGCCAATATGCCCCAGCTCGTACCCAGCGCGTCGAGCTTTCGCAACTACCACCTCAAGCACCACCGCTATCAGGGCGACCCGGAGTTCGACGCCGACTTGGCCAGCCAGGCCGAGGCCGACTGGGTGGGCAACTCGACGGCGCGCAAGGTCATCTGGCAGGTGTTCTACCCGCTGTTCCAAACGGTGCGCACCGCCAAGTTCCAGAAAAACGGCAAGATCCCGTTCTGGACCAAATACGTGGTCATCAACGCCGTGGTCGTCTTCGCCTTCGACGCCGCCATCATCTATTTTGCCGGCTGGTGGGCGTTCGCCTACCTGCTGTTGAGCCTGTCGTTCAGCCTGGGCTTGCACCCGCTGAGCGCGCGACTCATCCAGGAGCACTTCGTGCTGCACGACGACCAGGAGACCTATTCCTATTATGGGCCGGCCAACAAGGTCTCGCTCAACGTGTTCTACCACAACGAGCACCACGACTTCCCGGCGGTCGCCTGGAACAACCTGCCCAAGGTCACCGCCATCGCCTCGGATTACTACGAGGACGAGCTGTACCACCACCCCAGCCTGACGAAATTGTGGCTGCGCTTTTTGCTCGACCCCGCCGTCACCCTGCACCGGCGCATCCGGCGCGACTACTCCAACGGCACGCCCAAAGGCAGCTCGCGGGGGCGGGCGCTGGGCGACGATAAGGACTCGGCGGCGACGCCGGCGGCCGCGGAGTGAGGCTTGGCGCGGAGGCGCCGCGGGCCCGGTGCGTTACGATTCCATACGCGCCTTCAACCACCCGGCGACATCTTCGCGGGCGACCTTTTCCTGGTCGCCCGTTTTCATATCCTTGAGCGCGACCACGCCCGCCTCCAACTCGTCGGGGGCGAGGATGGCGACGAAGGGGATGTTGCGCTCGTCGGCGTAGCCGAATTGCTTGCCGTAGCGGTCGTTGTCCGGGTACAGGTCGACGCGCAGGCCGGCCTCGCGAAGCTCGTTGGCCAGCCGGAAGCTGTTGGGGGTGAAGTCGTCGTTCCACAGGGTGACGAGCACGTCCACCGACGAGTCGGTGTCGGCGAACATGCCGCGCTCCTCCATGAGCACCAGGATGCGCTCGACGCCCAGCGAGAAGCCGCAGGCGGGGATGGAGCGCTTGCTGAACATGCCCACCAGCTCGTCGTAGCGCCCGCCGCCGCCGAGGCTTCCGGAGAATTCGTCGCTGCGGATCTCGAAGATGGGGCCGGTATAATACGACAGCCCGCGCGCCAGATACGGGTCGACATATAGGTGGTCGGCGGCGGGGCCGCTGGCGGCGAAGTCGAGGACCTTTTGCAGGTCGGACAGCGCCTTCTGGCCGGACTCGAGATCGCCGACCTCGTTGGCCAGCGCGGCCAGCGTCTGGGCGTTGTCGAACTCGCCGGGGCTGGTGGGCTCGGTGGCCTGGTCCAAAAGCGGCATCAGCCCGTCGATGGCCGTCTGGGCCAGGCCGCGGGTCTCGAGCTCCTCGACGACGCCGTCGCGCCCGATCTTGTCGAGCTTGTCGATGGCGATGAGCGCGTCCTGGCGAAGCTCGGGGGCAACCCCGGCGGTCTCCATCATCGCGGTGAGCAGCCGGCGGTGGTTGACGTGGATGCGAAAGTCCGAAAAGCCCAGCCGGTGCAACACCTCGGTCAGGGCGCCGGCGACCTCGGCCTCTACCGTCATCGACTCCGAGCCGATGACGTCGACGTCACATTGGTAAAATTCGCGAAACCGTCCCTTCTGCGGCCGGTCGGCGCGCCATACCGGCGCGATCTGGTAGCGCTTGAAAAACCGCGGCAGCTCGTTTTGGTACTCGGCGACCACCCGCGCCAGCGGCACGGTCAGGTCGTAGCGAAGCCCCATGTCGGCGACGTCCTGGTCGGTGGGGTTGTCGCGTCGAAGCGCCTTGTCGAGCTTCTTGCCGCGCTTCATCACCTTGAAGATGAGCTTGTCACCCTCCTCGCCGTACTTGCCCAGAAGCGTCGACAGACGCTCCATCGACGGGGTGTCCAACGGCTCGAAGCCGTAGGACTCGTAGACGTCGCGGATGACCTGGAAGACGCGGTTTCGCCGCTGGACCTCCCCGGGCAGGAAGTCGCGCATACCGCTGGCGGGCTTGGTGGATATCTGGCTCATAACTTATCTTTTCCGTGATCGTAATCGTAATCGTGATCGTGATCGTGATCGTAATCGTGATCGTAATCGTGATCGTGATCGTGATCGTAGCCGTGGTCGACTTTCGAACAGCCCCTCTACCCCCAACTCGGCTCCACCTCACTCAACACATCCGCCAACTCATCCCACCCCACCAGCTTGTCCAACGCCTCGCGCACGTAGCGAATCGACGAGTCGTAGTACGGCAAGAAGCTCGCGTCGCCTTTGACCCGGTCGATGTAGACGAACCGGCCGGCGTCCTTGAGCTTTCGCTGGATGGTCTGCAGGTGGAACGCCTGAAAGACGCGGTCGGCGTCGGCGCACCAGGGGAGCCCGACGCTGGCGCCGCGCTCGGTGTAGTAATCGAGCAGCGTGTCCACCTGCGAGCCGGCGAGCTCGATGTAGGAGTCGCGCAGCAGTGCGACCAGGTCGTAGATGAACGGGCCCTTGAGCGCGTCCTGGAAGTCGATGAGGTGCCAGTCGGCCGCTCCGTCCTGGCTGGACTTGTGCATGAGGTTTCGCGACTGGTAATCGCGCAGCACCAGCGCCTGCGGCAGCTCGAGCAAGCGGTCGACGACGCGGTCGAAGATCGCGTCGAGCTCGTCTTTGCGCGCGGCCACCCGCTCGGCGGCCTCGCCGTCGAGGCGCGCCTCCAACCCCCACTCCAGGTAGTGGTCGAGCTCCCAGCGCAACAATTCGCGGTCGAAACTTCGCCCGAAGGCGATGCACTGGTCGTTGTCGCCGAAGTCGTCGTCGACCGCCGAGCGCAACACCGCCTGCTGGAAATTCACCAGCAGGTCGATGGCCTCGCGGTATAGGTCCAGAAAAGCCGTCTCGTGGGCCTCGGCAGATAGGTCGTCGCGCCGGCGCACCTCCAGGACCGACTGCTCGAAGGTCTGGTCGCCCAGATCCTCCAGAAGCAGCACGCCCAGGTCCATGTCGACCAGGTCGATGTCGGGCACGGGCATCGCGATGCTGTTCAAGTAGCGGTACACGTTGACGAAGGGAAGCTCGCTGGGAGCCTCGGCCTCCGAGGACATGCCCTCCTCACTTTTGAGCGCATCGTCCGATTGCGGCAGCACCATCGCCATCTGGGTGTACTCGCCGCGCGGCGGCTGGGCGTGCGCCGGAAGTTGGACGCGCCAGTAGATGCGCAGCGAGGCGTGCCCGCCCCTATTTTCCAGCTCGGCGCTTCTCGCCACCTCCTCGTCAAATAATTGGACGAGGGCCTGGCGAATGCGCTGTTCCATATTTTCGATGGCCATCATAAACCTCATGTGGTCCGAAAAATCAGCGACCTGGCTGCACGATGCTCGACGCATCGGGGATTGTCAAATGAGAGCCGTTTGATTACTCGATCACTCACTCACTCGATCACTCGATCACCGCCGCTCCATGAACTTCGACGACCTCCTCCAAAAAGCGAACGTCCTCCGGGAGCAAGGCCCGCGCGGCCGCTACGCCCCCAGCCCGACCGGCCCGCTGCACCTGGGAAATGCGCGCACCGCGCTTCTGGCGTGGCTGCAATGCCGGCTATTGGGGGGCACGTTCATCATGCGCAACGAAGACCTCGACGAGCCGCGCGTCGTCGAAGGCAGCGCCGAGCAGATCTACGACGACCTGTACTGGCTGGAGCTCGACTGGGACGAGGGCCCCGACGTGGGCGGGCCGGTGGGGCCGTACAACCAATCCGAGCGCACCGAATTGTACGAGGAGGCGCTTGGCCGGCTCGACGAAAAAGGGGTGGTGTTTCGCTGCTATTGCTCGCGCAAGGACGTGCGCGAGGCGGCGAGCGCGCCGCACGAGCATGGAAGGGTCATCTATCCGGGGACGTGTCGGGTTCTGACGGCCGACCAGGAAGAGGAGGTGCGCCGCGCAAAGCCCGATCGCACGCCGTCGTGGCGCTACCGGGTGCCGGCGCGCGAGGTACGCATCGAGGACATGGTCGCGGGCACCTACACCCAGCAGTTGGACACCGAGGTGGGTGACTTTCCGATTCGACGCGCGGACGCGCTCTTCGCCTACCAACTGGCGGTGGTCGTCGACGACGCGCTCATGGGGGTGACCGACGTGCTTCGCGGCGAGGACCTGCTGTCGTCGGCGCCCCGGCAGGTCGAGCTATTCGAGGCGCTCGACCTGCCGGTGCCGCGTTTCTGGCACGTGCCGCTGATGCTCGACGAGGCCGGCCAACGCATGTCCAAGCGCGACGGCTCGGACTCGATCGAGATGCTGCGCGCGCAGGGCCAATCGCCCCGTGAGGTCGTCGGCCGGCTGGCCGCCTCGGTCGGCCTGGCCGAGCCCGGCGAGGCCGTCTCGGCCGGCCGGCTGCTCGACCGGCTGACCATCGAGACCTTCCAGCGCGCCCTGCGCGCGGCGGCGGCGAGGTAATCAGCCGCCGATGCACACCCGCGTCTGGCCTCCGCCGGAGCGGTTGTCCTGGCGGCGGCACTCGTAGCCGGCACGGCAGTCGCTGTTGGAGCTGCACGTCAGCAGGCAACTGCCGCCGTTGCGGTCGATGCAGGCCGTGCCCGTCGGGCAGTCGTTGTTGGAGGTGCAATGCACGGTGCACGTGCCGCCGGGGAAGTCGCCGCGCTGCAGGCATTGCGAGCTCGACGAGCAATTCTGGGAACTCTGGCAACTCCCGCCCACCAGCGTGCCCTGGTTGCCCACCGAGCCGCATTGGGTGTTGCCCGCCGGGCACACGCATTGACCGGAGGTGCATTGCTCGCCGGCAAAGCAGCTTCGGCCGCACTGGCCGCAGTTGGAGGTGTCGCTGGCCAGATTGACGCACTGACCGTTGCAGGCGACCTGGCTGCCCGAGCATTGCAGGGGCTGACACGAGCCGGAGACACATTCCTCATTGCTGTTGCAGTCGTGGCCGCACTGGCCGCAGTTGTTCACGTCGGTGGACACGTCGATGCACGCTCCGCCGCACTCGACGGTGCTGCCGGGACACACGCAGCCGCCGGACTGGCACTGCGCGCCATCCGGGCAATGTTTGCGGCAATCGCCGCAGTGGTTGGGGTCGGTGGACAGGTCGGCGCATTGGCCGTTGCACATGACCGCCGTGGAGGGGCACTCACAGGTGCCGGAGACGCAGGTGGCGGCACTACCGCATTGGTGCGAGCAACTGCCGCAGTTGTTGGGGTCGGTGGCCAGGTTGACACATTGGCTGCCGCAGACCACCAGGCTCTGCGGACACGAGCAGGTACCGCCATTGCAGGTGGCGGGGATGCCGCTGTCGGCGCTTCCGGCGTCGGCGCTGGTGCCACCACCGCCGCCGCCACCACCACCGCCGCCGGTGGAGCCACCGCCGGTTGCGTCAGTCATGCCGGCGTCGCCGGCCGCCGAGGTGCCGGTCGCCACCTGCTCGGTACATCCGGTCGCCAGGGCGAATACAAGAAGCAGTACCCAACCCAACCATTGCTTGCCACGCCTTTGTCCGATCTGCCGATGCATTGTCTCCTCCTCACCGAAACTTTGTATACACACAATCATTGCAGGCTCGTGCCACGGCGGGCAACGTCAGCCTCGCCGCGAGTGATGCGCACAGTATTTGCCTCGTGTTCGATCTGAACTGAGGGTACGAAGAAGCGTCGCGCAACACAAATTTTGCGGGTGTTTTGGCCGGAAAATCGTATTCATCGAGAATACACGAGCGCCGCTGGCTCGCCGTAACTCATCGTATACATGCCGTATACGAAAACTCGATCAATTTATGGATCTGCACCTCTATTCCATGCAGTATGAGGATAGAGTAATTCTCGCACAGCGCCGAGACCGCAGCATGTCTCAAACATGTACGGGCACCGCCCCGGCGCGTGTGCGATCCTGTGAGAGGCTGTCGACAGTTCATTTAGAGTATTGGAGCGATAGGAGGATGCAATGAGTTGGGGCGTCAGAAGATGGGCATGCGTACTGGTGGCCGCATTGATGCTGGTCATGGGGGCATGCACCGAACAAACCGGGAAAGGCGTGACCGCCAATAATGGTTCGAGCGCGAAGGACGCCGGCGACGCGATGAGCGACGGCTCGTCGGGGGCCAGCGACGCGAGTGACACGTCTGGCGCCACCGACACGTCGACGGCCACCGATACCGGCACCACCGCCGACACCGGCACCACCGCCGACACGGGCACCACCGCCGATACGGGCACCACCGCCGATACGGGCACCACCGCTGATACCGGCACGACCTGCGCGGCGCCCAACACCATGTGCGGCACCGATTGCGCCGACCTGAACACCGACCCCAATCACTGCGGGAGCTGTGCCAACCCCTGCGGCACCGGCGCGACCTGCCAGAACGGGGCGTGTACCTGCCCGGCAAATACCGTCGCGTGCAACGGTGGCTGCTTCGACCTGTCCAGCGACGCCACCCACTGCGGCAGTTGCGGCAACGCGTGTGGCTCCGGGGCGGTGTGTACCTCCGGGGCGTGCGCCTGCCCGCAGGGCGCCCAGACGTGCAACGGCTCCTGCACCGACACCAACTCCGATCCCAATAACTGTGGCAGTTGCGGCCACCAATGCCCGACCAACGGCACCTGCCAAAACGGCGTGTGCGCCTGCCCGGGCTCGATGATCAACTGCGGCGACACCTGTGTGGACGTGTCCACCTCCTTCGACAACTGCGGCGGCTGCGGCCAAAACTGCGGGGTCAATCAGCAGTGCATCTCCGGTGGCTGCTCGGCCATGACCTGCTCGGGCAGCAAGATCGCCTGCTTCGGCAGCTGCATCGACGCCTCCAGCGATCCCAACAACTGTGGCGGCTGCGGCCACACCTGCAACAACGGCACGGTGTGCCAGTCGGGCAACTGCGTGTGCCCCAGCGGCCAGGCGATGTGCAACGGCCAGTGTGTCGACACCAACAGCGACTGGGCCAACTGCGGCACGTGCGGCCATAGCTGTGCCCAAAACGAGCAGTGCACCAACGGCACCTGCCAGGCGATGACCTGCTCGGGCGGCCAGATCGCGTGCACGGGCCAATGCGTCGACGCCTCCAGCGACCCCAATAACTGTGGTGGATGTGGCCAGCCATGCGCCACCGGCGCGACGTGTACCTCGGGCACGTGTGTGTGTCCGCAGGGCCAGTCGGCGTGCAACGGCCAGTGCATCGACACCAACACCGACATCAACAACTGCGGCGCGTGCGGCAACCGCTGCCCGCAGAATTACGGCGTGTGCACCAGCGGCACCTGTGGGTGCTCCAACGGGCTGAGCCTGGTCCAGACGCGCCGCGGTCCGCGCTGCGTGGACCTGCAAAACGATCCCAACAACTGCGGCAGCGTGGGCAACCGCTGCGACAACGCCCAGATGTGCTCGTCGGGCAGTTGTGTGTGCCGCCCGGGCCTGACCGAGTGCAACGGCCGATGCGTCGACACCAACAGCAGCGCCTATAACTGCGGATCGTGCGGCAACACCTGCTGGCGAGGGGTGTGCTACCAGGGTAGTTGCTACCAGAACACGAGCTGTGGTGACTTCAACAACACCCAGGCCTGCTGGCCCCAGGACTCCAGTTGCGTAACCAACCAGTCCATGTCCACCAGCCCCATCCACTGTGGCGACTGCAACAACACCTGCAACCAGGACGAGGTCTGCGCCAGCGGCCGTTGCCGAAACTTCCAGGTGTCCCCGACCTGCAATAGTTGCCCGTGCACCGACTGCGGCGGCAACAAGTGCTGCATCGAGCCCGGCACCACCGACGTGGTCATCTGCGTGGACGGCAACTCCTGCCCGCAGTAGCCCAGAGCAGCAAAGCCAGGGGCGATTGCCCCTGGCTGTCGAGTTTCCCGTCGACCACCGGCTTCGAAAGAGGCCGGTGGTCGATTTTTTTATGCCCTGCGTTAGTTGCCCGCGTCGGA
Source organism: uncultured delta proteobacterium (assembly GCA_963697525.1). Lineage (GTDB taxonomy): Bacteria > Myxococcota_A > Bradymonadia > Bradymonadales > Bradymonadaceae > Bradymonas. Next base: position 1,638,736 of record OY969087.1, on the reverse strand, counting down.
CTCGCCGGCATCGGCATGGCCATCATTGCCAGCGTCGACCTCATCGCCGCTGCTGGCGTCGGAGCCGTCAGCGCCGGCATCCCAGTCGCCGGTTTGATCGTTGACCAAACCGGCATCGCGCGACGTGTGGACGTCCTGAGCGTCGTCGTGGTCGCCGTCGGCGAGCACTTCGGTGAACTCGTTGGCGTCGAGGTTGCCGTCGCCGTCGAGGTCCTTGAACAGCGTGGCCGAGGTCTTGATGGCCGTCTCGAAGTTCGTCAGCAAGTCGGGGTGGTGGTCGGCGTCGATGACGATGGGGTCCTCGCCGGTGATCGCGGCGATCTGGCCGGCGTCGAACCACTCGTCGAGCGCAAAGCCCACCAACAGGTAGTCATCGCCGGCGTCCAGGTGGAACGTCGTCGACGGCGAGTGCAGCGGCACGCTGTCGGCGAGGTCGCTGTGCACGACGAACTCGACGCCGTCGTCGCGCCGGCCGCGCACGACCACGGAGTGATCGGCCAGATCAGCGGGCGCCGCCGCCGGCAGCTCGCTGGCGCCAAGCTTGTGAAACGTCAGGTCGAAGCGACAGAAGTCGCCCGCCGTCTTCTGGAAGCGCGGCGCGGCATAATCGCTGGTATGGCCGATCAAATCGAGGACGACCGTCTCGTCGGAGTCGACCTCGGTGTTGGCGTCACAGTTGCTCGCCTGTTTGGCGCCAAAGCCCTGCAAACCAACCCACGCGCTCTCGATCTCGTAGCCGTTCGACAACGTCAGCGCATTGCGCTGCTGGGTGGTGTCGTAGCCGGTGAAATTCAGCTCGACGTTGGCGGTGCCTGTTTGCGGATTGCCCACATCGGTGCCCGTGCACGCGGCTAATCCGACCGTCAGTACGAGCAAAGTGGTGGTGGGTGAAAGCTTCATTCGGATCCCTCGTCCTCCGGTACGACCGACAGGGGGAAAAGCTGGAAGTTGATTTGAAACACGGTCTTGGGATTGGCGTCGCGGTCGCAAAAATCCAGGAGTGTCTCGCGAAACGCCTGGATGCGCTCCTTGATCTCGCCGATATTGTCCGGGTCGATGCACACCGTCAGCGCGTTGATATTGCGCAACTCTCGGGGCACCTCTTCGATGGAATCGGCGGCGCGCTGCAACATCTGGCGGTGGTAGTTGCCCACCGCCAGCGAGCGCACCTCGTGGCCGGTGGTCAGGCTGGGCTCGCCGCGGCTGATATGGCCGTCGTCGTCTTCGACCAGAAGCCCCATGTCGAAGAGCAGATCCAGCGAGGCGCGCACCTGCTCGACGGGCACGGTGGGTGACAACTGGCGGCTGATCCACTCCGGGTCGCGGCGAAACTCCGGGCGCGCGGCCAGCTCGCGGATCGCCGGGTGGTACCAGCGCGACAGGTACTCGAACATGCTGCTGTCGATGCGCCGCGCCTGACGAAATCGCTGGCTGGCAGCGACCTGCTCGAAGGCGGCGTTCTTCTCGTCGACGTCGTCGGCCTGGTCGAAGGCGACCAGATCGCTGAAGAAGCGCTTCTCCTCACGATCGAGCTTGAGCGCCTTGGCGAACTTCTCGACGCTGTCGGCGCTCAGGTTGCGATCGCCGTCCATGACCAGCTTGAAGAAGTTCGGCGAGGAGAACCCCGCCTGGCGCGCTAAGTACCGATAGGAGAACTGGGACACGTTGGCCTTGCCGGCCTCGTAGAAGTCGCGCAAGTACTCGCGATAGTCGACGTATTCAAAGATATTTGGCTTCCAATCACTCATCGGCCACGTCCAATACAGGTTGGACTCTCAGAATACGCAGATCGGCATTCCTTTTCAACAAATGGCCGATATTTTTTAACCCCCGCCACACCGTCGAATACGGGTGGCGGGTCGAGACGCCCCCGGGACTCAGTGCGACTGGGATTGCTTGGAAACATCGACCGAGAAACTCTGGGAAATACCATTGCCACCATCGGCTGCCGCGATCGTCGCGGTAAACTCACAGGTGCCTTCGGCCAGCCCTTTGACGGTGACCTCGTTGGGCTCGTACAGATGGAAGAGGTTGGTCTTCTCATCGTCGCGCGGCCCGTAGGACACCTCACAGATATCGGGCGTGCTGGTCTGGAGTTGCACATCGAGGTCGGCCTGGCAAACAGGCACCGGATCTTGAACGCCGTCGACCAGCCCCTGAACCGTGGGCAGCAAATGCAGCCCCAGCTCTTTGCCCTGCTCGACGGGCAGGTTGCCGCCCTGCAGAAACGACTGCTCGAACAGCTCGGCTCCATTGATAGCACCTGGCTCGACGGTCGTGAAGGAGAACGACGCGTCGCCGACCTGAGAGGTGAGGGTGACCTGTCCGGCACTGGCCGCGGTATGCAGCGGCAGCAAGCCGTTGGTCTTGGTCTGGCCCAGCGTCGCCCCATCGACCTGGACGGGATAATAGCCGTAGCCCACCGCGACAGTGCCACCCGAGCGCATAGTGTAGTTCAAGTCGATGTCCTGGTCGACCAGATAAAGCGCCTGGCCGTTGTCGGAGGCGCAGGGATTGGCGAATGCCAGCGCGTCGACCTTGGCCGCCTTCAGGTCGAAGGCGTCGCTGATGGCCGAGCCGTCGGCCTGGGTGGCGTCGACGTCGACGGTGGTCTGGCCGGCGCCGACGGCCTCGAGGGTCATCAGGCCCCCGTCGACCTTGTCGACGCGCAGGACCTTGTCGTCGTTGGAGGTCGCCGAGGTAAACGTCACCTTCTGGTCCGGCAAGCCCTTGGGGTAGGCCGAGTAGGCGAGCTTGGCGCCCACCGCCACCGGCGACGAGCCGACGGCGCCGCCGGAGGCGCCCTTGTCGAAGGTCAGCGTCAGGTTGCCCTCTTTGCCGCCGAGCTGCGGGTTGCAGGCGCTGGCAAAAAGTGCGGCGGCAGAAGTCGTCAGCAAAAGTTTCGCGGTCAGGCGCATGGTCTACCTCGTGAGCAAAAGCATCGCAGAAGGATCATGATTCATCGCCCACCACCGGTGCAATGGCTATGCCAGGGGGGCGCACGGCCTCGCAAACCTCGCTGGCCATCTCTGCGACCCTCCCTGGCCGGACACCCACGCCACATGTGGACAAAGCCTACGCCAGTTGGCATCTGAGATTCTGCGGTTACTATTGCCGCGTACTAAAAGCGCTACCAAAAGAGGAGACCCGCCATGACCATCCGCTCCGTCAATCCCGCCACCGGCGACGTCATCGCCGAGTACCCCTACGACGACGCCGAGGCACTCGACCGCAAGTTGACGCGGGCCTGGCAGACCTTCGAGGAGTGGCAGCACACCAGCTTCGACCAGCGCCGCCCGCTGATGCAGCGGGTCGCCCACCTGCTGCACGACAACCTCGAAAAATACGCCACGCTGATGACCGACGAGATGGGAAAACCCATCAAGCAGGCGCGCTCGGAGGTCAAAAAATGCGCCTGGGCCTGCGAGTACTTCGCCGACAATGCCGAGGAGTTCCTGCGCCCCGAGCCCATGTCCAGCGACGCGTCGCGCTCGTTCGTGCGCTACGAGCCCCTGGGCCCGATCTTTGCGGTGATGCCCTGGAACTTCCCGTTCTGGCAGGTGTTTCGCTTCGCCGCCCCGCACCTGATGGCCGGCAACGTCGGGCTGCTGTCCCACTCGCACAACGTGGGCGGCTGCGCCACGGCCCTCCAGGAGATCTTCGAGGAGGCGGGTTTTCCCGACGGCGCCTTCCAGAGCCTGTTCATCCCCAACGACATGACCGACGAGGTCATCGGCCACACCGCCGTGCGCGGGGTGACGCTGACCGGCTCGGTGCGCGCCGGGCGCGCCATCGCCAAGATGGCCGGCGAGCAGATCAAACCGACGGTGCTCGAGCTGGGCGGCTCGGACGCCTTCGTGGTGCTCGACGACTGCGACATCGACGAGGCCGTCGAGCAGGCGGTGCACGCCCGGCTCATCAACAACGGCCAGAGCTGCATCGCCGCCAAGCGTTTCATCGTCGAAGACGGCATCTACGAGCGGTTCATCGGCGCCTTTCGCGACCGCATCGCCGCCGTCAATATGGGCGATCCCCGCGAGGACGACACCGAGTTGGGCCCCATGGCCCGCCGCGACCTGCGCGAGACGCTGCACAAGCAGGTGCAACGCAGCGTCGAGCGCGGCGCCAACCTGGTGGTCGGCGGCGAGATCCCCGAGCGCGAGGGCTTTTACTACCCGGCCACGCTGCTGACCGACTGTGAGTACGACATGCCCGCCTTCGACGAGGAGACCTTCGGCCCGGTGGCCGCGGTCACCCGCGTGGCCGACGCCGACGAGGCCATCGAGGTCGCCAACCACAGCCAATACGGGCTGGGCGCGTGCATCTGGACCAAAAAAGAGCGCGGCGTCGAGCTCGCCGCGCGCCTACAGGCCGGCCACGTCTCCGTCAACGGCATCGTCAAGAGCGACCCCCGGCTTCCCTTCGGCGGGATCAAGGACTCCGGCTACGGCCGCGAGTTGAGCCGCCACGGGATTTTGGAGTTCGTCAACAAGAAGACGGTGTGGGTGAAATGAGTGATCGGGTGATCGATCACTCAATCACTCGATCTCTGCCTTCGTGCAGCGATTGCGCCCCTCTTCCTTGGAGCGGTACAGCGCCTTGTCGGCGGCGGCGACCATGGCGTCGTGGCCGTCGGCGGCCACCTCGGGATAGGCGGCCACGCCGGCGCTGATGGTCAGGTCGAGGCAGACCTCGCCGTACTCGAAGGGGTCCTGGGCGACGATCTTGCGCAACCGCTCGGCGGCGGCGTGGGCCTGGTCCAGGCTCAGGCCGCGGCAGATCATGGCGAACTCCTCGCCGCCGTAGCGCGCCAAAAAGTCCTCCTCGCGCACGGCCGCGAGCAAGCGTCGGCCCAACTGGGTGAGCACGGCGTCGCCGGCCAGATGGCCGTGGGTGTCGTTGACCTGCTTGAAGTGGTCGAGGTCGAACATGATCAGCGCGAACGCCGTGTGGTGGTGCGCGGCGTATTGGAACTCCGCGGCGAGCTTCTGGTCGAAGTAGGCGCGGTTGTACAACCCGGTCAACGGATCGTTGATCGCCGACTCCAGCAGGCGTTGCTGGAAGTCCTCGTCGAGCTGGTCGTGGTAGGTGAACTTGAGGATGGTCTCGGTCCCCAGGGTGATTTTGTCACCCTGGGCGAGGTGCTCGAAACGCTCGATACGCTTGCCGTTGACGTACACGCCGTTGGAGCTGTCCAGGTCCTCGACAAAGGCGCCGCGGTCGCGCAGATAAAACCGGGCGTGACGCCGCGACACGCCGTTGTCGTTGATGACGATGTCGGCCTCGTCGGCGCGCCCGACCTCCTTGGGCCTGTCGCTCAACGGCACGCTATGGCCCATCAGCGGCCCGCTCAAAAACACCAGGCAGGCCGTGCGTTCGTCGTCTTCGGCGAACGAATCCTCAATGTGATCGATGGGCACGTCCACGGTGATCTCCGGATCATCCGAACTCGCCACATCCAACTCCGGCTCTTCGGTCATCATAACTCCACAAGCCTGCAGCAACTGCCATCGTTCGGCTCAGTGTAAATCAACCGGCAGCGCGCGGCAAAGCCCCAAGTGCGTTGGGCGATATTCGCTAGACACGCCCGTGGCTCACGTGCATGGCAATCTGATGCTCGTGGATCGCCGCCGTGTCGTCGGGGGCCGCCGCCTCGACCGCGTTTTTGAAGTTGTCGACAAAATACGGATCATCCCGCCCGTCCATCAGCACGCTATTGTGGATGGTGCCGTGGCGCTTGGTGATGCCCAACACTCCATTGATACCAGGCATATGCTCCTGGCTCATCGTGATTTTGGGTCCTTCGAGCTCGACATAGCGATCGAGCGCGACGTTCTGCTTCTGGGCAATCTGGCGCAACCCCGACATGGTCAGTTCACCCTTGGCGAGCTTCGTAGCGAGGTCCACCTGCGAGGACCCCAGCGCTCGAGCGAGCTTGCCCACATCGGTGATGGTGAAGCCGATTTCCCCCTTCAACTCCGTGCGTCCGGCGCGCAAGGGCACCTCCGCGTGAAAGGTCGCGCGCAACGGCTCGGTCTGTCCCTCGGGAGCGTACAACCCCACGGTTGCCTTGGGCTCGGCGGCCAGCCGCAGCCCAACGGTGGGGCCATAGACTTGCTTGATTCCCTTGGCCACCCCGGGGGGCATGTGGCTCATGAGCGCGTCGAGCGCGGGATTGCCAAATGACTTATCCTTCATCCACGCCGCCGCCAAATCGTCGCCGACCTGCACGCTCGCGGTCTTGGCCTCGAAGCTCATACCCGCCGAGACCGTTCCACCCACATAGCGCTTGCCGTCGATGGTGGTAAAACCCTTGGTAAGCTCGACATCAATGTCGAGCTTGTGGTCGAACGCTTCGCCCTCGACGCCGCTGGCAAGTGAGCCGCTGGCCTCGATCAATGTTGCGTCACTGTCGCTCTTCGCTAACGCCAACACCTCCCCAACATCGCCATGGGTCATGGCGACGACGCGGGCGGCGTCGCGCGCGGCGTCCGGCCCGGTGAAGCGAAGCACGGCGTGGCCTCCCATATCCGCGTCGGCATCGCCCTTGGCGCCCTCACCAGCGGTCTCCTCGCCCGCGCCGCCGCCGAGTTTTCCGTTGACGTCGATGGCCACCTCGTAGGTGTTTTTGCCGGTATGCGTGGCGGTGGCCGTCACACCGGCCGCGACGAGGCCGCCGACATCAGCGTGTGCGGACAACTCCACGGCGGATTGTTCCTGATAGCTGTCCCCAATGGGGAGTTTCTGCACATCTCGCGCAATGGCGTTCGCGTCGCGAAAAGACACCAGTTCGTGGGCAAGGTTGGGGTTTTCCACGAACTTTTTGGCAACATCGGGAGAGGAACTGGCCATGTGGGCGAGCTCGAGGCCGATGGTCTGCGCCCCTTTGAGAGCGAGCCCCTGAGGCGTCAGCAGTTGGAGATCGATCACTGTGTTGACCAGGTCGCTGTCCAACGCTTTGGAAGCCATGGCCGCGGCCTGTTTGATCAGCTCCGAATGACCTGCGACGGCGCGGGCGCCGGCCTGCACGACGCCTTCGGCGAGGCTTTCCACGCCGTGGCGCACCTGACCGGGCAGGTGGACGGCGGGGCGCACCACATCGTCGACAGCGGCGTCCATCCCCGCCTGCAGGAGCTCTCCTCCCAGTTGCCAGGTTCCCTCGAGCGCCTGCTTGGCAGCGTCGGCGACGTCTTCCGGGGGATATTGGTTGGCGAGTCCGACGATCTCGTCGGCCAACTTCGCCTGCTGATGACGCATCTCGCCGTAAAGCTTCTCACCACCGGCGATGACATCCGTGGCGACGTCACCCACCTCGTGAATGGCGCGGTCGGCGCCATCGAGCATGTCGCCGACGGCCTTCATGTCCATGGCCGCGACCTCGGTGGCCCCTTTCGCCGCCGTGTCGGCCACGGCTTTGGCGCCCGTGGCGGCGTCGTCGACGACCTTGTCGGCGAGGCCTTCGACGTCGTCGGCCGCCTTGGAGGCGGCTCCTTTGACCTCATCCCAGAAGCTGTCGCCGCCGTCGTCGGCCTTCCAGCTATCCTCGGCGTGGTCGATATTGCCGCTGGCGCCCGCGCTGGCGCCCGCGCCGGCGTCGTCGCCGCCGTCGACCACCGACTCGACGGTCTTCTTGGCGACATCGGCGGCGTCTTTCAGCCCGTCGACGGCGTCGTCGAGCAGATCGAAGCCCGTGCTTCCACTACTGCCACCTTCAATCGTGTTCGGCATATTCGCACCTATAGCAAAAGACTCGTTATTATTACGCCCCTGATTAGGTCCTGGGTCGTTGGTGTTTCGAGCGGAGACACCGTCTGCCCCTATTATGGTTTTCGGCAATCGGTGCGAAATCGTTGCGTAATTCGTGATATTTTCTTTGTTGTGACGCCCACTCAACGCATATAAGTCCTTGATTTTACGCGCTTTCCTGATACCTTTACGCCCAGGCCATCCAGGCCAATCTCTGTTTTCAGTTTCAGCCGAGTACACGTGGGGTCCCGCATATTGCGGCAAAAATACTTCACGATTCGCGCGATGCCCCCTAGACTGCACGACGAACGCTCGTGTGTGTCCGAGGAGCCGACGATGTGCGGACGCTTTACCCTGGCGACAACCCCAGAACAGATCGCAACGCTGCTGCACCTCGATGAGGTGCCCAGCGTGCCGGCGCGCTACAATATCGCGCCCACCCAACGGGTGCCGGTCTGCCGCGTGTGCGCGCCCGGCGAGGCGCGCTCGCTGGCCGAGCTGCGTTGGGGGTTGGTGCCGTTTTGGGCCGACGACCTCAAGATCGGCAACCGCATGATCAACGCCCGCTCGGAGACCGCCTCGGGCAAGCCCGCCTACCGCGCGGCGTTCAAGCAGCGCCGGTGCCTGATCCCGGCCACGGGATTTTACGAGTGGAAGAAGCAAGACGGCGCCAAGCAGCCGTACTTGTTTCGCCGCAAAGACGCCGCGCCCTTTGCCTTCGCCGGGCTGTGGGAGCGCTGGAGCGACAGCGACAGCGGCGAGGTGGTCGAGACCTTCACCATTCTGACGTGCAAGCCCAACGAGCTGGTGGCCCCGGTACACAATCGCATGCCGGTGATCTTGGCGCGCGACGACTTCGAGTTTTGGCTCGATCCCGCCAACGCCGACGTGGCCGCCCTCGACGAGCTGCTCGGTCCGTGCCCCGCGGACGCCTTCGAGTGCTATCCGGTGAGCCGACAGGTCAACAGCCCCGTCAACGATAGCCCCGAGCTCGTCGACCCACTGGAGTAGTTCAGCTCATGACATCTTCGGATCGCTACCAAACACTCGTCGCCCTGGCGATGGATTCGCTGTCGCGTCTCGGACGGGTGGTCACGACCAGCCTGTCGGTGTCGGCGATGGCCGTGTACGTGCGCGGCCGCGACGGCGCGTGGCATCGCGGCTACGCCTCGGCGGACTTTCCGACGCAGCATGCCGACGAGCAGCGACTGGTCGACGCGCTCGACGGCGGGCAGGTGACGGTGGTCGAGCGCGCCGGCGAGCACCCGGCGCTCGGCGACCACCCCTGGGTCGGCGGCGAGCGCGGCCTGCAGTTCTGGGCGGCCGCGCCGATGACCTCCTCGCGCAGCGAGACGTTGGTGGGACTACTGGTGGTGGCCGCCGCGCAGCCCCAGACGCTCGACGACCGTGGCCGACAGACGCTCGCCGACCTCGCCGCCCTGGCCACCGAACGCCTGGACCTGCAGCTCAATCAGGCCGACGTGGCCGCCGAGATGGACCGCATCATCACCATCGGCATCCTGGCGGCCGGGGTCGCCCACGAGATCAACAACCCCCTATCCTTCGTCGGCGGCAACCTGCAATTCGCCCTGCGACTGTTGGAGGAACAGGCCGCCGGCGAGGTCCCCGCGCCCATCGAGGCGACGCTGACCGAGGTCGCCGACGCCCTGCACGACGCCCTCGAGGGCAGCCGGCGCGTGCGCGACGTGGTTCGCGATCTGCACCGCCTGGCCGGCGGCAGCGACAGCGGTGAGTTCACCATCGAGCCGGTGTCGGTGACCGACTCGCTGAAGACCTCGCTGAACATCGCGCGCAAGCATATCGAGCGGCGCGCCCAATTGCGCGTCGATCTCGACGAGCTTCCCATGGTGCTGGGCAACGAATCCAAGCTCGGCCAGGTCTTCCTCAACCTGCTGGTCAACGCCGCACAGGCCATCGCGCCCGGCGACGTGGCCCACAACGAAGTGCGCGTGCGCACCGAGCACCGCGACGGCGACGTCATCGTCAGCATCTCCGACACCGGCCGGGGCATCGCCGACGAGCATATGGCACATATCTTCGAGCCCTTCTTTACCACCAAGCCCACCGGCGAGGGCACCGGGCTGGGCCTGGCGATCTCGCACAGCATCATCGCCATGCTCAGCGGCGAGATTGAAGTCGCCACCACCCCCGGCACAGGCACCACCTTTCGGGTCGTGCTCCCCACCGTCGACAAAGCCGTGGGCAGCCTGTAAGCGCGCCCGATGTAACGGCTGCAGCATCTTCTGCATCTTACCTCCAACACCCCGCGTTGCCCTCGCTGGCAACGCTGACAACAGGGTCCGCTCGGAGGTAGAGGCAACCAATGCCAGGATCGCGTTTTTCCCTCATTTCGTCACTGTGGGGCGCCGCCGCGCTGTGCGCGCTGCTCACCAGCACCAGCTGTGGCGGCTCGGTCGACCAGTCGGCGGCCTGCCATGAATATGTCGCCTGTGTGGGCGCGCTCGACGCTGCCCGCGACCAGACCACCAACGTCGACCGCTACGCCGCCGGCGGGGCGTGCTGGGGCAGCGAGGAGGGCGCTACGCTGTGCGACCGCTCGTGCGCCAAAGGCCTCGCCTGGATGCGCGAGCGCATCAACGACTTGCCCCAGGAGTGTCAGCCATGAGTTCGACCCACCAGACCACCACCAAGCTGGGGCGCGTGCTCATCGCGACCGCGGCGCTTTGCCTGCTGGTCACCCAGGCCGACGCCCACGAGCCGGGCACCATCGGCCACGACGTACTCGAAATCGACACGCCCAAGATCAGCCACGCCATCTACGGCACCTTCCACACTGGTGACGAGGTCTTCGAGGTCCACCTGACCTTCGACGAGCCGTTCGCGCTGCCCTTTGAAATCCTGGTGCCCCACCAGGACCAGTGGAAGAATTTTCGGCCGGCCTATGCGATCATCGGCCCGGGCCTGCCCCAGCCGAGCGCCGACGAGCGAGTCCAACTTCCCTACGACCTGCCGCCCGGTGAGGGCGCCTACGTCGAGCTGAACGACCGCGCAAAGCGCCCGGCGATCTTCGAGAGCTTCACCCGACGAGTGTTCTGGACGTCGGGGCCGGTCGCGCTGGCGCTAGGGGCTCACCACTATCAGATTCTGATCTGGTCGCCCGAGCACGACACCGGCGACTTCTCCTTTGGCTTCGGCGTCGAGGAGGGGGGAGATTTCACCAAGGCGTTCGACAATTGGAGCACGTATGCGTACTGAGCGATCGCTGGTCTTTGGAGCCGTCTTGCTGGCCAGTGTCGCGCTGGCCGCCCCCGCCTTCGCCGCCGAGGACGGGTGGCTGGCGCCGGGGCGCTTCTCGGCGGGGGCCCAGGCCGAGGTCGACGTGGTCGGCCTGGCCTACGGTGTGCGCCCCGAAGTGCTGTACCGGCCGTTTGGCGCCGACGGGTCGACTCATGTGCGCCTGGCCTTCGGGGTGCTGCCCGGCCCCGAATACACGTTCGTGCCCATCGACCTCGGCTGGCGTCAGATCTTTCGGCGCGGCGACATCGTCCAGCCGGTGGTCGGTGCCGGCTTTGAAGAGCAATTTTACGTAATTTCCGACGCCGATACCGTCCAACGCCCTGTCATCTACCTGGAAGGCGGGGTGGATTTTCGCATCTGGAAGGCGGCCTACCTGGGCGTTCACCTCGCCCCGGACATCAGCGCGTTCGTGCGCCCCGGCTTCGGCCTGGCCACGCGCCTGGCATTTCGGTGGGATTTCGGGGGGTAAGGCGAGCGCTTTTTTCACGTTTGCCGACGTGTTAGTTTTGGGGAGTGCAGAAGAACCCAGCGAGTTACCCGCCGTGAAACGGTCGCATCGCTACTACCTATTGCAATCGCCCCCTCCGCAGGCAGTAGAGCGCGTCCAACGCATGTGCGAATGTGCCCTCGGCGCCAGCAACGTAGCGTTGTATCTGCGCGGCCAGGCCGACGACTGGCGGCCGATCTCCGTGAGCGGCGAGCTTCTCGGAGACCCGCAGACCGCCCAGCGGCTGATCGATTGGCTGCCCAAAGACGACACATGGTATGTCGGCGACGCCCGCGAACTATCGCTGGGCGACGGACTCGACGCGGCCATCGCCGCCTCGCCGACGCGATTTTTGGCCAGCGCCCCGCTGTGCGTGCCAGGAGAACCGGCCCCCGTGGGCGTGCTCATCATCGCCGGCGAGGAGGCACGCCGACACTTCGGCGATCGCGAGCGCCAATTTCTGGCCGACATGGCCGACTCCATCGTCGAGCGCCTCGAGTTGCAACTGGCGCGCCAGAACGCCGTCGAAAATGCGCGCCGCCATGACGAACTTCGGGCGCGTGTGGCCCGGCGCGAGCGGCAGTTTCAGACGCTGATCGACCTGCTACCGCTCTTCGTCATCGTCAAGGATGACCAGGGCAACACGCTGCTGTCCAACAGGGCGCACGCCCGAGCGTGTGGCCTGACGCCCGAACAAATCATCGGGCGCAACTATCGCGACTATGTCGGCCCCCCGGAGGTCGCCGAGCGCATGGCCGTCGCCGACCGGCGCGTCCTGCAGACCGGCCACGCACTGCGCACCGAGCGCGAGGTCCTCCTCGACGGCAACCCGCGCACGGTCGACGTCATCAAGGTCAAGTTCGAGGACTGGGAGCCCGGCGTCGACGCCGTGCTCGGGGTCGTGGTCGATATCAGCGAGCGCAAACGCGACGAGCGCGAATTGGCCGACAAGAGCGCCGAGCTCGAGCGTACGATTGCCGAGCTGCAGCGCTCCAACCGGGAGCTGGCTCAATTTGCCTACGTCGCCTCCCACGACCTGCAGGAGCCGCTGCGCATGGTCACGAGCTTCTTGAGCCTGTTGGCTGCCGAATATGCCGACGCCCTCGACGCCGATGCCCAGGAGTATATCGGCTACGCCGTCGATGGCGCCCGGCGCATGAAGGCGATGATCGACGCCTTGTTGAGCTACTCACGAATGGGCTCGTCGGGCCAACCCGACCGCGTGGTCGACCTGGCCAGGCTCGTCGACCAGGCCATCGTCGACGTCCAATCGGCCCACGACGACATCGACGTGGACATCACCTGCGAGGCGCTGCCACCGGTCGTCGGCCGCAGCGACCAACTCGCTCGCCTCTTCACCAACCTGCTGTCCAACGCCGTGAAGTACCGCGGCGATGAGCCGGCGCGCATCGCGGTGCGCTGCCACCTCGACCAAGACGACTGCGTGATCGCCGTGGCCGACAACGGCATCGGTATCCCCGCCGACCAGCAGGAACGCATCTTCGACATTTTCGTGCGCGGCGCGCACACCCGCGCCGTCGAAGGCACCGGGATCGGGCTGGCCATCTGCCGAAAGATCGTCGAAGAACACGGCGGGCGCATCTGGGTCGAGTCAGCAGGCACCGGCGGCTCGACCTTCTACTTGAGACTACCCGCGCACGCCGCCTCCGAGGACGCCCCATGACCGAGCCGACCGACCGGACAACCGCCGCCGAGATCTTGCTCGTCGAAGACAATCCCGGCGACGTGCGCCTGACCCAAAAGGCCTTCGAGAAGGCCTGCTTGAGCAACCGCCTGCACGTGGTCAACACCGGCGAGGCGGCGATGAACTTTTTGCTGCGCCGTGGCGAGTACGCCGACAGCCCGCCCATCGACCTGATCTTGCTCGATCTGCGCCTGCCGGACTGCAACGGCGTCGACGTACTCGCCCAGATCAAGAGCAGGCCGGAGCTCAAACGCACCCCCGTGGTCGTGATGACCAGCTCGACGGCCGAAACCGACATCATCAGCAGCTATGAGCACCACGCCAACGCCTACATCAACAAGCCCGTCGACTTCTCCGGGTTGCTCGACATCGTGCGCGACCTCGACCATTTCTGGTTCTCCCTGGTGCGCCGGCCTCCCCACTCCAGCCATCGGAGCGACTCATGAGCTCCAGCCCGCCGACCGACACCCAGCCCTCGGATGTTCTGCGCGTTCTCCTGGTGGAAGACAACCCCGGCGACGCCCGCCTGCTCGAGCTGGGCTTACAGCGCGCCAACTACACGCTTTTGAGTGCGCCCATCCAGCTCGAGCGCGCCCAATGCCTGCCCGACGCCCTCGACGCCCTCGCGCGCACCCGATTCGACGCGGTGTTGCTGGACCTGGGCCTGCCGGGCTCGCAGGGGCTGGACACCCTCGAGCGGTTCTCGGCGCAGATGACGTCGGTTCCGGTGATCGTGCTGACCGGCCTCGACGACCCCGAGGTGGCCGCGCGCGCCGTGCGCTACGGGGCGCAAGATTATCTGAATAAGAATCAACTGAACGGGGACCACGCCGCCCGCGCGTTGCGCTACGCCATCGAGCGCCACCACGCCCAGCAGGAGCTGCATACGCGCATGGCCGACCTCGATCGCCTTCGCACCATGGGCACGATGGCGGCGGGCACCGCCCACGAGATCAACAATCCCCTGGCGTTTGCCACCAGCAATATCCACTACGCGCTCAGTCTTCTGCAGAAGAGCCCACCCCACGAGCAACTACCCGAGCCGCTGGCGGCCCACTTACCGGAGATTTGCCAGGCGTTGGGCGACGCGTTGGCGGGCGCCCAGCGCGTCGGCCACGTCGTGCGCGAGCTGCGCCGGCTGGCCGGGGATGCGCCGCAACTGCAGGACTCGTCGGCCGAATCGGTGCACCTGGAGCGCCCGCTGCGCAGCTCGATCAACGTCGCGCGCGCCCAGATCTCCCAGCGGGCCCGGCTCGCCGAAGAGATCGCCGAGGTGCCCGACATCTGGGCCAACGAGGCCAAGCTCGGCCAGGTCTTTTTGAGTCTGCTCATCAACGCCGCCCAGGCCATTCCGGCCGGGGACGCCCAGGGCAACGAGGTGGGCGTGCGCGTGCGCGCCGACAGCGAGGAGGTCGTCGTCGAGATCTCCGACACCGGCTGCGGTATCCCCGACCGCGACCGTTCGCAGATCTTCGAGCCCTTCTTTTCCACCAAGCTCAGCACCGAGGGGATCGGGCTGGGCTTGACCATCTCGAAGCAGATCATCGCCAGCTTCGGGGGCAGCATCGAGGTGGACTCACAGGTCGGCGAGGGCACGACGATGCGGGTCCGCCTGCCCGTCTTCGGGCCCGGTCTGGACGCGCAGTCCACCGAGATCGACGAGCGTCGGCGCGGGGAATGACCGGAGATCAGGCGGGCTTGGGAAGCCAGACCACGAAGCCGTTTTCCAGCAGGCTGGCCAGGCTCTCCGGGTCGACGTCGGCGACCCATTCGCGGCGCGGCTCGCCCTCTTCGATGGCGGTGAAGATGAGCTCGGCGCCCGGGCCCACCACGATCAGGCGAAGCTCGTCGTGCAGGAAGATGCGCGCCATCTCCACGTCGGCGTCGACCTCGGCCAGGCCGGGGTCGTTGGTCACCTGGGCGACGACCATCGGGGGGAATTGGGCGCGCCGAAGCGTCTGGTTGAGGCGCGCGGTGCCCGGGCGAAGGGCGAATTCGTCCAGGCTGCTGGGCAGGCTGGCGAAGAGCTCGGCGGTGCGATCTTTGATGGGCGGGTCCATCGCCCACGCCTCGAAGCGGGCGAGCTCGGCCACGCGGGCGTATCGGTCGCTGGTCGCCAGCCACTCGGCCAGGCGCGCGGCCAGGCGGCCGTGGCTGCGAAAGGCCTGCGAGCCGCCGAACGCCTCGACCAGCTCGGCGAGGTCGTCGTCGAGCTGCTCGGCCGTCAGCGGCACGGCGTCGGCGATGCCCGCCTCGAGCTGATCGGCGCCGGCGACGACGAAACGGCTGGGCTCGCACCAGGTGTAGCCCAGCGCCGGCACCGCCCGGCCGACCTCCTCGGGAAAATGGTCGCGCACGCGCTCGAAGGCGCCCAGCAAATCCAGCACCACGTGGTCGGTAAAATCCGACAGTTGGGCCTCGTCTTCGAGGTGATGCACGTGGTGGGCGGCCTGCTCGAGCTGGGGCATCAGGCGCTCTTCGACCTCGCGAAGCCGGGCGCTGCCCTCATCGAGCCACTCCAGGGCCACGTAGATCCGGTAGGCGATGTCCTGGACGGCCCGCCGCCCGCGCAGCATGTGGTAGTGCTCGTCGTCGACGGCGACCTCTGCGCCGAGCAGCCGGTGCGTGGTGCGCTCCAGGTGGCCCACGTAGCGCTCCAGCGAGCTGAAATAGTCGAACCCGTCGGACAAAAACGTCTCCGCCCACACCCCGAAGCTCCAGGCGGTCATGCGATTCCAGTGGCTGCGCATATAGCCGATGGCGTCGCTCGAGGAGTCCAGCCGCGGGCGGTCGACCTCGTGGACCTCGCCGGTGTCGATCTCGGCGCGGCAGGCCGCGAGCTCGTCGCGGTAATGCGTCAGGCCGCGCTCGGCCCACGCGATCGCCTGGGGGCGGCGCTCGGCGCGCCACTTCTGGCTGCTCTCCCAGTAGGGGCGCGCGGCTGCCTCGCAGTCGGCGCAATACTCCCGGTACAGCACGGTGCCCTGGTGGCGCTGGCAGCGCGGCCGAAAGATCTCGTCGAAGCCATACCAGTGGACCACCGGCAGCAGCTCGTTGAGCCGCGCGCCCACGTACATCTCGAAGCGGGTCATCTCCGGATGCCAGAAGAATTTGAGCGCCCCGTGCAACAGCTCGTGGGGGCGCCACTTGCGCCGATGATTGGGGTTGAACGCCGGAAACGGCGCGTCCTGGAAGAACGAGAAGTATTTGGGCTCCTCGAGCACGCCCTGCTGCCAGTGGGGAACCAACCCGTGCTCCCAGACGGCCACCTCGGGGGCCTGGTCCTGGGGCACCGGCACCCGCTCGCGAAGCTCGTGGTGGTAGAACGCCCGGCCGCCCTCGGCCGCCAAGAGCGCCGCGCGCGCCGACAGCGGCGTGACCACCATGTCCAGCACCGGCGCGCCCATCTGGCCGAGCAGCTCGACCAGCCCGTCGGGCTCGCCGCCGGCAGCCAGCTCGTCACAGGCGTCGACGATGGCCTTGGCGTCGGGAAGCGCGTCGGCGGCGATTTCGGGAAAATGCAGTTTTGCCATGGCGTTGATGGGGGCGCGGGCAACAATTCATTGGAAACTTAGTGCCGCATGCGTGGGATGCAACAAGGCTCCCGATTGCTCATTCTTCTTCTGCCGTCCCATCATCATCCTCGCCCTTCTGGATCTCGACCGCCGGGCGGTACGAGCGGATCAGATGGCCGCGCTTGATCACCCAGCGGCCCTTATTGCCCCGGGAGGTGGGCTCGAATTTGGACTTCGAGCGGCTGATGATGATGTTGCGCCCGCGGTTGGTCTCGACCTCCAGGCCTTCGTAGTAGCCGGTGGACAGGGTCCAGTCGAGCACCTCGTCGTCGCCCTCCAGGGAGATGGTTTTGACGCCCTTGGCCGCGCCCTTGTACTGGTTGACCTCGCGGGAGTGGAAGGTCAGCCCGCGCCCCTCGCGCGAGGCAATGGTCACCAGCTCGTCCTCCTCGCAGGTGCACGGCTCGACGTTGACGACCTCGTCCTTTTTGCCCAGGCGCATATACATGCGGCCCTTGACCGTGGAGGGGTCCTCGAAGCCGTCGAGGCTAAAGCGCACGCCCTGGCCCTGGCGCGAGATGGCGATCAGTTGGGGCTCGCCTTTGTCGGCGGCGTCGTCGTCGACCAGGCTGGGCTGGTCGGGGGCGACCGGCTGGAGCACGCGCTTGTCGAGGGTGAGCACGCCCACGATCTTCTCGCCGTCGTCGAAGTCGAAATACGCCTGGACGGGGTCGCCGTAGCCGGTCGTCGAGGGCACGTCGTCGATGCGCATGGTGTACACCCGGCCCATATTGGAGAAAAACAGGACCGTGTGGCGCGTGCGCCCGGGCATCACCCAGCCGATCTCGTCGTTGTCGCGCACCCGGATGGTGGACAGGTCGCTGTAGGACTTCTGGCGCTTGAACCAGCCGTCGCGGCTGACCATGACCCACACGTCCTCGTCGACGATATAGTCGGCCTCGGAGTACTCCAGCTCGGCGACCTCGACCTCGACCTTGGTGCGCCGCGGGTCGGTGTACACGTCGCGCAGGGCCACGAATTCGTTGCGGATGAAGTCCCAGCGCTTCTGCTCGCTCAGAAGCAGCACCTGGATCTTGCCGGCCTCTTCGCGCCGGGCGGCGAGCTCCTCGCGGATGCCCTCGATCTCGAGCTTGGCCAGCCGGTACAGCTTGGTCTCCAGGATGGCGTCGGCCTGAACGTCGTCGATGCCGAAGTAGCCCATCAGCTTGTCGGCGGCGTCGGACTTGCTCTCCGAGGCGCGGATGAGCTCGATGGCCTTGTCGAGGTCGTCGAAGATGATCTCGAAGGCCTCCAGGATGTGGATGCGCCCCAAGATCTTTTCGAGCTCGTACAAAAGCCGGCGCACCAGCACCTCCATGCGGAAGTCGCGAAAGTGCGTGAGCATCTGCTTTAAGTCGAGCACCGCCGGGGTGGGCACCGGCGCCTCGTGCTCCTGGGTGTTGAACTCGCGCAGGTAGTTGAGCAGATCGACCACCGGCACGCGCTCGCCGCGCTCGCTGCGCTTGAGCGGCTGGACCGACAGGCGCTCGACCATATTCTGCAACTGGTCGCTGTCCGACAGCGGGTCGGTCTGCTCCTGGGGCACCAGGCAGGTCATATTGACGTGGAAGCGGTTCTCCAACGGCGTGTGCTTGAACAGATAAGCCATCGCCGTCTCCGGGTCGGTGCCGCGCTTGAGCTCGAGCACCACGCGCACGTCGCTGGTGGACTCGTCGCGCACGTCCTGGACCTGGGGGAGGTTCCCCTGGATGATGTGGTCGGCGATCTTCTCAACAAGCGTGGCCTTGTTGACCGTGTACGGCAACGAGGTGATCACGATGAACTTCTTGTAGTCGCGCGACTCCACCTCCCAGGCCGCCCGCATATTGATGGTGCCCGAGCCGTCGGCGTAGATCTGCTGGAGCTCCTCGACGCTGTTGAGCATGACCCCGCCGGTGGGGAAATCCGGGCCCTTGATATAGGTGTCGACCAGGTCGTCGATCTCCAGGGAGGGGTCGTCGATCAGCGCGATGAGCGCGTCCAAACACTCGCCCAGGTTATGCGGCGGGATGTTGGTGGCCATGCCCACGGCGATGCCGGTGGCGCCGTTGACCAGCAGGTTGGGCACCTGGGAGGGCAGCACGCTGGGTTCGCGCTCGGTGCCGTCGTAGTTGGGCCGAAAGTCGACGGTGTTCTTCTTGATCTCGTCGAGCAGCTCCGAGCTCAGGTTGGTCAGCCGCGCCTCGGTGTAGCGCATCGCCGCCGCCCCGTCGCCGTCGAGCGAGCCGAAGTTGCCGTGGCCGTCGACCAGCGGGTAGCGCACCGAGAAGTCCTGGGCCATGCGCACCATCGCGTCGTAGATCGACTGGTCGCCGTGGGGGTGGTACTTACCCATGACCTCACCGACGATGGCCGCGCTCTTGCGCGGTTTGGCGTCGTGGGACAGGCGCAGGTTGCTGAACATCGCGTACAGAATACGCCGCTGCACCGGCTTGAGCCCGTCGCGCACATCCGGCAGCGCGCGACTGGTGATCACGCTCATGGCGTAGTTCAGGTAGCGCGTCTTGGCGGTCTCGTGCAGCGCGATGCGTTCGATGCGTTTATCTTCTGCTGCCACGTCGTTACTCCTTGGTCGTACCCAGCAATGGCCGGGCATGATTTACCACTGGCACTGCCCAAGCTCAACCGGGCGCGGCGAAATGTGGCCGCCCGAGCACTGCGTGCCTAGGTTTGTCGAGTTCTGGATGTCCCGTCGACCTGGTGCCCACCGATGTCACGCCAACCCCCACCGCCGCTTCTTTGGAGCCTCGCCCTCGGCCTGATCGTATTGGCGGCGCTGGTCATCGGGCGCGGGTGTGGCTTCGTCGACGATCTCAGCGAATCGATCGTGTGGCACGATACTGCCAAGCCCGGCATCGACGCCAGCACAGCCGCCGATACATCAATCGATACGCGATCGAGCAAAGACGTCTCCTTGGGCGACACCGCCGCCGAGGACGCCTACACCCTGCCGCCCGACAGCATCACCACCTGCGGGGAGTTCTTCGACTGCATTCATAACTGCCCGGAGGAGATCGAGTCGTGCTCGGGAGCCTGCTACGACGCGATGACACCCACGGCCGCCGGCGACGTGCAGTCCCTGGCGAGCTGCATCAACAGCAGCGGATGCCACAGCGAGGGGTGCATGCTCGACTGGTGCGGCCCGCTGCTCGACGCCTGCTTCAACAACGCTCCCTACTGACGCTTCGACACGGTCAGCGAACGCCAAGCGACCCCAAAAGGTAGACGGCGGGGGGATGCGCGCCCACCTTTGAAGTAACCAAAGGGGCAATTCATTCCAGTCTGGGGAGGCTGATGATGCAGGGGCGAAGCGCATCACGAGGGTGGCGTCTGGCGTTGTTCAGCGCGTTCACGGCGGCGGTATTTGCCTGCGGCTGCGGCTCGGCGGCGAGCCCGCAAGGCGGCCGCGATGCGACCGGCGACGCCGGCGGCGCGGCGGTCGACACCGCCGTGGACGTCGATCCGGTCGGCGTGCCCGACGCCCCCGCCGACCCGCCCGACGTGCTCGCCCCGGTAGCGCCCGACGTGGGCACCGACGCCGACGCCTACACCCTGCCGGAGAATAGCGTCAAAACCTGCGGGCAGTTCTTCGAGTGCATCCACGACTGCCCCCCGGAGGTACAGTCGTGCGTGGGCGCCTGCCACGACGCCATGACCGAGCGCGCCGCCTCCCTGGTGCGAGCGTTCATAAGCTGCGTCAACAGCCACTCCTGCCAGAACCAGGACTGCGTGATGCGCAATTGCGGCGCCCAGATGGGCGCGTGCTTCAACCAGCCGGAGTGACGGCGTCGGATTGAAGGTTGCCCTGAGCGCGGGCGTCGCTATGCTGCAGCACGCACGTCGACGCTCTAGCCCAACCACCCGGACCAACCACCAAGTACCACCATGGGTATCCGACAAGACTTCCTGCTGCGCATGCTCGAGGAGCTGGCCGACGCCTTCGAGCGCATCTTCAAGGACAACGAACAGGTCGACGACGAGGAGCGCGCGCTCTTCGAGATCGAGGGCCTGCTGGCGGAGGTCTTTCGCACCCGCCGTGAGCTTTTGTTCATGCGCCCCGAGGAGTTCATCGAGGACTTCGACCCCCGGCTGGCCGCCGAGGTCGGCCGGCTCTTCTTGAAGCACTCCGAGCTGTCGGCCGCCCAGGGCGACGAGCACGCCGCCCAGCGCTCGTTCGCGCTGGCCATCCAATGCATGCGCGGCGGACTCGGCCAGGAGCTGTCCCATTACGACGGCGGCTCCAACGAGCTGATGCGCGAGCTGCTGCGCTCACGCCAGACCACCACCGTGATGAGCGCCGAGGAGATGGCCGACACCTGGCGCAACATCTTCGAGATCGAGGCGCGCCGCCAACACTACCCCGAGGCCGAAGACGCCCTATTCTCGGCCATCGACATGGCCGACGATCCCAGCGACCACGTCGCTCGGGGCATCCGCTTCTTCGAAGCCCTCCAAAAATTGCCCGACGAACTGCTCGAAGAGCGCGGCTTCCCGCGCCGCGACGTCGACGAGGCTCTGGAGGATTTGCGCGAGTTTTGAATCACGGCATTTGAATCACCACAGAGGCCACAGAGTGCACAGAGGACAACTTAAAAGGCAATTGAACCGCAAAGCTCGCCAAGTGCGCAAAGCCCAGGCATTTGATTTTGCCGTTCTTTGCGACCTCTGCGCTCTTTGCGGTTAGAAAATTTTCCCTCTGTGGCCTCTGTGTCCTCTGTGGTGAATCCTTTCCGGGCTATGCCCCGGCCGCCGCAACTTCCAGGTGAGGTTCGTGGCGCACGTGCAGCTTCATGCCCCGGTCGACGGCCACGATCTGGCCGCGGGCCATCTCGCGCCACACGTTGTCGCCGCTCAACGGCTCGCTCGAAAAGATCATGTGGTTGACCTTGCCCGAGTCGACGGCCAGCTCGCACACCTTGGAGTAGCTCGGGCAGCTGTCGCGCTCCGGGCACAGCGTCTTGTGGGTGCTGTAGTAGAGCTGCTTGCCGCCGTGGTGGCCGACCATGACCTGCCCGTTGGTCACCAGAAACGACAGATACAGCTCGTCCTTTTCGGTCGACTGGTAGCAATTCTCGCCGGTGATGGCGTGGATGGTGGCCACGGTCTCCTCGACGGCCTCGACCAGGTGGTCGATCGACGGGCCGCGGTCGCTCAGCTCGAAGCGCTCGCCCATGTGGGTGAGCAGCAGGTAGAACAGCACCTCGCTGTCGGTGTCGCCCAGCACGAAGCGGCGAAGCTCCGGGCTGATGAGCTCGAGCAAGGCCGCTCGGTGGGCGGCGAAGTCGGGGATCTGGCCATTGTGGGCGAAGATCCAGTTGGCGAACTGGAACGGATGGCAGTTGACCATCGAGATCTGGCCGGTGGTCGCCTTGCGCAGGTGCGCCACGACCGTCTGCGAGGCCACGATCCCGCTGACGCGCTGGAAGAGGCTGTCGGCCACGGCCGTGCGCGCGCTCTTGATGACGTGGGGCACGCCGCTGACGTAGTAGGCCACGCCCCAGCCGTCGGGGTGGCGCTCGCTCTGGCGAACGAGGGCGTTGTCACAGTCGACCAGGCTGCGGTGCACCTGACTGGCGATGACCGAACGAAATCCAAAGAGTCGACACATGGCACTCACCTTAGCTCGCCGGGGCGACCATTGCCCCGTAGCTCCATCCTAGCAGACAATTCCTACTTAACAACTAGGAATTTAGGTGCGAGGGGTCCAGGGGTCCAGAGACCTATCACCCGTCGAAGTCGACCAACGCGTGAATGATGCGATCTTGGACCGGCCGATACCGCCAGCCGTAGCGCGGCTGGTCGTTGAACAAAATGGAGAACGCCACCAGCCGCCCGCTCTTGGTGTGCAGATAGCCCGACAGCGCCGACACGTTGTTGAGCGTGCCGGTCTTGGCGCGCACCTTCTCGTGGGTGGCGTCGTCCTGCAGGCGGCGCTCGAGGGTGCCGTCGTCGCCGGCGATCGACAGCGAGCTCATATATTCGGGCGCCCACTTATGCTTGCTCATATACCGAAGAACCTTGACGAATTGGCGCGGCGAGACGCGGTTGGCGTCGTATAAGCCGCTGCCGTTGTGGTAGGTCACCGTGGTGGTGTCGAGGCCGACCTTATCCTTCAAAAAAGCCAACACGTGCTTGCGCGCGGCGTCCCAGGTCGACGGCGTGGTCTCGGCGGCGCCCATGTCGCGCAGCAACAACTCGGCCATGAAGTTGTTGCTCCACTTATTCATCGCCAAAATGATGTAGGACAGCGGCTGGGAGTGGTGGACCACCAACACCTGCTCGCCGTCGGGGGTCTTGCCCTTTTTGACCGTGCCCGTGAGCTCGATGCCCACCGTCTTCAGCGCGTTGGCCAGCACCGCGCCCGCGAAAAGCGGCGGGTTGTCGATGCGCTTTCGCCGGCTGTGGAAGGTCGTCGCCTTGTCGCCGATCCTGCCAGTGATGACGAGCTTGGTGCCGTCACCGTCGGTTTGGGAGGCGACGTGGATGTAGCGGCGCCGGCCCGCATACGTCGTCGCCTGGTTGACGATCTTGACGTGGTCGTTGGGCGGCACCATCCGAATATGCGGCTTGTCGCCCGGCTTCTTTCCAGGATCGACCACCACGCTGACCGCGTTGAAGTTGACCGAAAACGCCCCGATGGGCGCGCGGTAGGAAGCGTCCTCGTTCTTCTGCCCGTACGCCGGCGGCAAATACGCCCCGGCAAACAGCGTGTCGTCGATGACCAGGTCGCCGTCGATCTTTTTGACACCCTGCTGGCGAAGCTGGCCCGCCCAGCCCATGAAGTCCTCGTACAACAAAAACGCATCGCCGCTGGCTTTGACGTACAGCGAGCCCTTGATGGTGCCATCGTCGCCCACACCGTCGGCCATCAGGTCAGTCTCGAAGGTGTGATACGGCCCAAACGTATCCAACGCCGCCGCCGAGGTGATCAACTTGGAGTTGCTCGCCGGGTTGAGCGCCAGGTCCGCCCCCCGCGAATACAGCTCCTGGCCCGTGGCCACGTCCACCGCATAGATGCCCACCTTGCCCTGCGTGACGTCGCTACCGGCGAGCACGGCGTCGATGGCCTGCTTGAGGCGCGCGGTCTCCTGGCCAAAGTCCTTCCGGGCCGGCGGCGTCTCCTCGAGATGATGGACCTCGGCCGCCGGCTTTTCAGCCTCGGCAGTGGTGGTGGGTTTTTCCTGAGCCGCCAGCGGCGGCGCCAGCGTCAGCAGGACGGCGAGCGAGAGGGCGAGGCGGGGCAAACTTTTCATAGATGGCGCATTGTTGGGGACGGGCTAATTACGTTGCTCGGCTACCATGATAGTTGGCGCGACGATTCACGCAATGTTTTCCGAGCATCGGAGCAGCTGAGGGAGCTGAGCAGCTGAGGGAGCTGAGCAGCTGAGGGAGCTGAGCACGGAGCAGCTGAAGAGGCATCGGATACAAGCGAAGGAGCTGAGGAGCAACGAAGCATCGGGGACTGTAAAATATTTTGTGTAACTCGAGGGTTCGACTTCGTCGTCGATTTAACCCTGGAGTACAGAAGTGACGAAAATCAAAAAGAAAAGCCAGCATCCAAAGACCGAAAACTCGTTGCCTGAGCCTCTTGAGGACTACTTGTACGAGCTCGCACAACAAGCCGCTGGAAAACCGCTGTCGGAGAGCCTGACGCCGGATGCTCCACTCAAGCAGATGATCAGCCGGTTTGTCGAGCTGGCCTACGAAGCTGAGATGGACGAGCACCTGGGCTACGAGCGCCATGAGCGCACCGATGGCGAAGACGATGGAGCTACGCGCAGAAAGAATACCCGAAACGGAAGCTATTCGAAGACGCTCAAGACCAGCCACGGCGCGAGCAGAGTCAACGTGCCCCGCGACCGTCAGTCGACCTTCGAGCCTCAGATCGTGCCGAAGGGCTCGGGCATCACTGATGATGTCGAGGCGCGCATTGTCTCGATGTACGCCAAGGGAATGACCACTAGGGACATCGAAGATCATGTCAGCGAGCTGTACGGCATTGGAGCAAGCCCGATGCTGGTAAGCCGAGTGGTCGAGAAGCTCGACCCCGAGCTCAAAGCCTGGCGAAACCGGCCGCTGGAGCCCATCTACCCAATCGTCTTCATCGACGCGCTGCACCTCAAGGTGCGCCACACCCATGGGGTCTGTCCCACGGCAACCTACCAGGTCTGTGGCTACAACGAGTCGGGACATCTCGAGATCCTGGGATTGTACATCGCCCCGGAAACAAACGGCACCAGCGAGTCGGCGAGCTTCTGGCATCAGGTGCTCTTGGAACTCGAAGGCCGTGGCGTCAAAGACGTGCTTATCGTGTGTGCCGACGGGCTTACAGGCCTCGAACAAGCCGTAGAGGCGGTCTTTCCAAAGACGCGCTTTCAGCCATGCGTAGTCCATCTGGTGCGAAATACCTTCAATCTGGTCAGCTACAAAGACCGAAAGGAGCTGGCAAAGAGTCTGCGCGCCATCTATCAAGCGCCGACCTATGAAGCCGCTGAGATGGCCGTCGAAGCTCTCGACGATGAGTGGGGCCGCCAATACCCGGGCGTCGTCGAGCAATGGCGACGCAACCTTCCCAGGCTCGCCAACCTGTGGACCTACGGCAAGGCATTGAGGAAGCTGGTCTATACGACCAATCCAATTGAGAACGTCCATCGCCAGCTACGTAAAGTAACCAAGAACCGAGGCGCCATGCCCAACATCGGCAGCGCCATGAGGCTGCTGACGCTGGCCGCCATGCGCATCAACCAAAAGGAGCACGGCAAGGCACGAGCGCGAAACGACTGGAGGCAAATCCTTTGCGAACTCCATATCCACTTCGATGATCGATTGCCGAAGGAGTGGGACTGTAAAATATTTTGTGTAACTCGAGGGTTCGACTTCGTCGTCGATTTAACCCTGGAGTACAGAAGTGACGAAAATCAAAAAGAAAAGCCAGCATCCAAAGACCGAAAACTCGTTGCCTGAGCCTCTTGAGGACTACTTGTACGAGCTCGCACAACAAGCCGCTGGAAAACCGCTGTCGGAGAGCCTGACGCCGGATGCTCCACTCAAGCAGATGATCAGCCGGTTTGTCGAGCTGGCCTACGAAGCTGAGATGGACGAGCACCTGGGCTACGAGCGCCATGAGCGCACCGATGGCGAAGACGATGGAGCTACGCGCAGAAAGAATACCCGAAACGGAAGCTATTCGAAGACGCTCAAGACCAGCCACGGCGCGAGCAGAGTCAACGTGCCCCGCGACCGTCAGTCGACCTTCGAGCCTCAGATCGTGCCGAAGGGCTCGGGCATCACTGATGATGTCGAGGCGCGCATTGTCTCGATGTACGCCAAGGGAATGACCACTAGGGACATCGAAGATCATGTCAGCGAGCTGTACGGCATTGGAGCAAGCCCGATGCTGGTAAGCCGAGTGGTCGAGAAGCTCGACCCCGAGCTCAAAGCCTGGCGAAACCGGCCGCTGGAGCCCATCTACCCAATCGTCTTCATCGACGCGCTGCACCTCAAGGTGCGCCACACCCATGGGGTCTGTCCCACGGCAACCTACCAGGTCTGTGGCTACAACGAGTCGGGACATCTCGAGATCCTGGGATTGTACATCGCCCCGGAAACAAACGGCACCAGCGAGTCGGCGAGCTTCTGGCATCAGGTGCTCTTGGAACTCGAAGGCCGTGGCGTCAAAGACGTGCTTATCGTGTGTGCCGACGGGCTTACAGGCCTCGAACAAGCCGTAGAGGCGGTCTTTCCAAAGACGCGCTTTCAGCCATGCGTAGTCCATCTGGTGCGAAATACCTTCAATCTGGTCAGCTACAAAGACCGAAAGGAGCTGGCAAAGAGTCTGCGCGCCATCTATCAAGCGCCGACCTATGAAGCCGCTGAGATGGCCGTCGAAGCTCTCGACGATGAGTGGGGCCGCCAATACCCGGGCGTCGTCGAGCAATGGCGACGCAACCTTCCCAGGCTCGCCAACCTGTGGACCTACGGCAAGGCATTGAGGAAGCTGGTCTATACGACCAATCCAATTGAGAACGTCCATCGCCAGCTACGTAAAGTAACCGAGAACCGAGGCGCCATGCCCAACATCGGCAGCGCCATGAGGCTGCTGACGCTGGCCGCCATGCGCATCAACCAAAAGGAGCACGGCAAGGCACGAGCGCGAAACGACTGGAGGCAAATCCTTTGCGAACTCCATATCCACTTCGATGATCGATTGCCGAAGGAGTGGGGCCATCGCTTTCTAGAAAACTGACAGCGGATGCGACCCAGTTACACAAAATGTGTTGCACTCCCGAAGGAGTGGGGCCATCGCTTTCTAGAAAACTGACAGCGGATGCGACCCAGTTACACAAAATGTGTTGCACTCCCAAGCATCGGAGGAGTGCGCCTCCGTTCATCCGCTGCTCCTCAGCTCCTTCGATCGCCTTCGATGCCTCTTCCGCTGCTTCGCTCTCCGCTCCGTCAGATTTCTCCGCTGCCTCCGCTGTCTCCGATCCCTCAGCTACCCCGGGTGTCAGGATAGTTGTCGCCTCCTCGGTACGCCCCACGCTGCAACTGCGCGTGTGGAGGAAGAGGTTGGTGGCCGTCGTTGATGGACGCATCAAACGAGGATCAGCCCGTAGCCGAGTTCGTTCGCCGATCGCTTGAGATCGCCTAGGAGCAGGGGATCATCGAGTAGTCGGTCGTCCAGTGGTGTCGTGGGGAGGGCGTCGCGCGCCCGTTCGTAGAGCGCGATCGAGGGTTGATTGGCGTGCATCGACGAGCAGTAGTAAATCCCGTCGACGTCCGGGAAGGCCAGGTGAAATTGGCGAGACCAGGCGCGCGCCGCGGCGCGCGGCCCGCTGTTGATGTTCATCGATGCGCCGGCGCGCGTCGGCCAACTGCCGGTGAGGTCGAGCAGCTCGATTTGCCGGGCCAGTTCAAAACTGACGATCGCGGGACGCCGCCGCACCACATTGACCAAACGGGTGTCCTGGAAGGTCTCGGCGATGCACGTCGTCAACTGTTCCGCCGCATAATAGATGGCATGCTTCGGATGCAGTCTTGTCGGCTCGGGATGGTGATCGAACCGCGCGTTGACTGGCCCAAAGCGTCGAAACTCGTTCGACGTCGATGGATGGTTTCCACCGCGAAAGTATATCCGCACCAGAAGGCTTCCCTCGGCGAGGGTACGGATCTCCGGGTCGCTGTCGCGAAGGTCGGCGACCGAGGGTGGCGTTTGCGGTAGCTTGGTCACGCCACATCTCTTAGACGAGTTTTTCGGCAATGGCGACGACCGCCTCGACGTCGCGTCCCATCTTCAGCCATTGTAGCGGCGAGAGTTGGCGGTCGCCGTCGTGCGTGAGATCCGGAGTCGGTGTCTGGAACCACGTGTACACTTCCAGCGGATGCAGCTCGGGCTCGAGCGCTGCGACAACCGCTCGAAGGCCCGGTACCAGCCCGTCGTGGGCGAATTGAAACCGCGGGATCTTCCAGGCGCCCTTGGAATCCTTGAAGCCATAAATCAACGGTGGTTTTGCTGTCAGTAGCTGGCGGATACGGCTTCCTACCACCCCCAAACGCTCGGCCGCCTCACTCGTCGATAGGCTCGAAGCCACGAGTTCGGAGTATCTGGCGATGGAGGCCGCCACAGGATCTTCATCGCCTTCGTAAGGCTCGAAGCTAATCCCGGCGTCGGCAAGTCGCCCGCGGACGGGCTGTGGCGGAAGGCCAGCGGAGGGCTGGCCCTCCACCTCGGGCATCTCACTGACCTGCTCGACCATCAGCTCGAATAGTTGCTCCACCGACATCGAGATGCCGCGGGCCCGCAAAATGTCCTGTGCGGATGTCATGATCCCCTTGGCGCGGAGCACTTCCTCGGTCAGCTCCTCCAGTCTCGATTCGTTCTGAACGGACATGTTGTCCTCCTCGAGTAACGGCCATCCGACGCCTTCGGGCCTCGTACTAACGAATATTAACACCGTTAGCATGCGTTAATCAAACGCGTGGTGATGACACTCTATTTCGGTGACAGCGCCCTAAGCATCGGAGGGAGCTGAAGAGGCATCGGAGGCGATCGAAGTAGCTGAGGAGCAGCGGATGACGGAGGAGCACTACCTCCGATTCCTCTGCTGACTCGGCTCCCTCCCACCTGCCGCCGTCTCCAGCTTAGGCGCCACCTGCACATCCACGTCGCGCAGGTTGTGGTCCTTGGGCTTGCCCATCAGCATCCACGCCGCCGCCATCACGGCGATCATGACCACGGCGATGGCCTCGTAGGGCGTGCGCGAGCTGAACAGCAGGCTGTCGGCGAAGAAGCGCCCCTGGGAGCGCGAGCGGATGCGCCCCTGGACCTGCTCGACGAAGTCGGGGGGGGCGAATTCGAACGGCAGGCTCTGCATGCCGCCCATGACGTCGGCGAATTGCTCGAAGTCGTGGCGCAGTTGGGCGTCGTGGTCGAGCTCGGCGCGAAACTCGGCGCGCTCGTCGTCGGTGAGGTCCCCCTCGAGGTAGGCGATGAACAAGGCGTCGCGCTCGTCGAGCGCGTCGAGCTCGGGCGGGTCCCCGGGAGGCGATGTCGCTGGTGCACGCATCATGATGCCTTGGTTTTCTCCTCAGCCGAATCATAGCGGGATTCGACATACTCTTTCAACGCCACCCGTGCGCGGTACAGCCGGCTTTTGACCGTCCCTTCGGCGATCTCGAGGACCTCGGCGATCTCCTGGTAGGTCATATCCTCGACGTCGCGCAGCACGACCACGGCCCGGTGCTCCTCGGACAATTCGGCCAGGCCTTCCTTGATGATCTGGTGCAGCTCGTTTCCCAGCGCCTTCTCGTCGGGGCGGAACACCCCGCCGCCGAAGGGGTTGGATTGGACCTTCGACTCGGGCGTGTCGTCGATGTCCTGGTGTTTGTTCTGGGAGCGGCGCGCCAGGTACTTGATGCGGTTTTTGGCGTGGTTGGTGGCGATGCGGTACAGCCACGTGGAGAATTTGGCCTCTCCGCGAAACGAATCGATATACTTGAAGACGGACACGAACACCTCCTGGGCGACATCTTCGGCCTCCTGGCGGTCGCCCACAATGCGGTAGACGATGTTGAAGACCTTGTGCTGATACACGCGCACGAGCTCACTGAACGCGTCTTCGTCGCGCTGTTTGAGCGCGCGGATCAGTTGTCGCTCGCGTCGTCGTCTCATCGAGGTCGATCATCCACCAAAAAGGGCCATCAATAGCCGCCAACTGTTACAGACATCGCCGGTGGAGGAAAGTTCCGAGGCGTTCATTCATCGGAGGAGGGATCGTCGGCGGGCGCGTCGTCGCGGTTGCGGCTCCGGTACTCGCGCACCAGCCGGTACAGGATATAGCCGAAGACGAGCGCGCCGATGGCGAGCATGATCAGGCCGAGTTCGGGGCCCAGGGGCGCCTCGCCGGGGTGGGGTTTTATGGAGTCGGAGAAGTGCATACCGCCGTCAGTGTACGTTCGACGCGCCGTGTGTGTCGAGCGTTGTACGCGGCGCGCCGTCGACCAGCAACTCCAGACGCGTGGTGCCCGGGGGCACGGCCACGCCGAGCACGTGGGTGCCGGCGGCGAAGCGTCCGGTGTCGCGGGTCTGCCAGGCGCCGTGGGCGCGCGTCGCCAAGGTGACGCGGCGCCGGCCGCAGCGGCCGCGCACGTCGAATTCGACCTGAACCTCGTCACCGGGCCGCACACCGGCGAGCGTGTGGGTGGGGGCGAGCAGTCGACCGTGGCGCCGAATCCAGTACGTGAGCCTGGAGGCTACCCGCGCCCGCCCGCCGTGGCAGCCCACGCCGCGCGGGGCGATGCGCACGCTGCGCGTGGCGCGCGACGGCGTCGTGATGCCATAGCGGCGGGTGCGAAGCTCTTCGCGGCTCACAAAGCCGCGGCCCGGCTGTCTGACGCCGTCGACGACGATGGCGGTGACGGTAATGCTGTGAGCACGCCGAACGACATCGACGCAGTCGACGCGCGTGCCGGGCTGTCGACGATAGGTGCGCGCCGCCGGCAGCGCCAACACCCGGCCGTCGAAGGTGTGCGCCGACCAGCGCACCTGCATGGCGTCGCGCTCGGCGTCGCGGGCGCTCACGCAGACGCGGCGTGTGTGTCGCCGGCCGGCCACCGGCTGCGCGCGCAGCGCGGTGATCACCGGCGGGAAGTTTAGCCGTTGGTCGATCAGCGGCACGCTGTCGGGCTGGTCGCCGCAGCGCGCCACCAACATCTGATAGCGCTGCGCGCCGGGGCCCAGCGGCAGGCGAGCCGTCTGCAGTCGCCCACACCGCGCCAGCGGGCGATGCTGTCGGTCCAGGACGCGCGCGGCAATGGTGTAGCAGCCCGCGCGCAGCCCCCAGGAGCCGCGGGCGAAGACGTGCGGCGCGGCCAGCCGCAGCGGCTTGTGAGCGAACGCGCCGAGATCGGCCATCGAGGTGGCCGTAAACGTGAGGTTACGCTCGAGAAGGGGCCTGGACGTGCCGCAGCGCGTAATCGACAGGTGGACGGCGTCGGCATCGGCGGCGGCGGGCACGGCCACGGCCACGTGCAGGCGGCCGCCCGCCGGCCACGGCGCGCTGCTGGCCGTTTGGGTGCAGCTGGTCCCCATCGTCCAGGACAGCGCGGCGCAGCAAAGCGCCGCGGCTGCTATGGATGACACTATGGTGGGATACGATCGCACGATGAGGTCTACGATATGGTCATCAATGCGCCTTGCATGCATGCTCACCGCCCGTAAACGTGTCCAACAGTCGGTCCCCGTACGGGTTGTCGCCGTGGGCCTGGCCGTCGTCGAGCGGCGCGCCCAGGTAGAAGTCGGCGGTAAACCGACACTGCGGCAGCACGTTCCACAGGATGTGCGGGCCGGGCCCGTAGGTGCGCGAGAACACCGACGCGCGGTGCTTTCGGCCTTTGCCGCTGTAGGAGGCGAAGGTCACCCGGGTGTCGTCGCAGCCAGGGGCGACCTCGAACTCGACGTCCACCGTGTCGCCCTCGCGCACCTTGCTGAGGTCGTCGGTCGGCGCCATCAGCCGACCGTCGCGCGTGATCCAATAGGTAACGTGGGAGATGCGCTGGGCGGGGTCGGCGGGGCATGCGCGCTGGCCACACCGGGTCTCGACGGAGACCGAGCGGCTGTCCCGGGAGTGGGTCACCAGCCCCATGCCCCCCAGATACTCGTCCTCGCGGGTGAGCAGGCGGGGGTGGCCGCCGTCGAGGTCAGGTGCGCGGTCGTGAACGGTGACGCCGAAGTGGAATCGGCCGGCCCCCGGCGCCATGCTCACGCACTCGGTGAGCCGGCCGCGCCCGGTCGAGCGCGACGGCTTGGGCACATACAGACAGTGGCCGTCCTCGTCGGTGACATCCCAGTTCATGGTCATGGGATTGCCGTCCTCGTCGCGGGCGGTCGCGCAGACCTGCACGGTGTCGCAGACGGTGTCGCTGTCGGCGTGGTGGACCGACAGATCGGCGACCGTCGGTGGATGGTTGAGCTGGCCACCGACCGATACGGCGTCGGTGCCGGGCACGTCGCAGTGGGTCAAAAGCGCGTAATGCTGGGACTGGGCGGCGTCGAGAAACGTGTCGGGGGTGCGGGTGGTGTGACAGATGCTCACCGGCTCGCCGGAGGCGTCGACCACCCGCGCGTCCACCCGGTAGCAGCCCGCGTCGACCCGCCAGGCGGCGTCGCTGAAGCGGTGGGGCGTGTCGGTGGTCACCGGCGTGTCGTCGAACTGGGGAAACTCGGCGAGCGAGGCGGCCTGAAACGGCACGCTCACGCGGCGCAGCGGCCGGTCCTGCCCGCAGGCGTATAGCCGAAACTCCATGGCCGAGCCCGGCAAGTTGTCGGGCGCCCCGGCGGCGACTTCGAGCTGCGGCCGCGGGCTGTCCAGCAGCCCCAGCGCGAATTGCTCGGCGTTCATCCCGCTGGTCAGCACGAAGACGCCGCCTCCAATAAACAACCCCAATGCACACATCACTTTCTTGCTGATCATAGGCTCCCCCGAGCAGGACCGCCGCCGCACCCTCGGCGCCGGCCTCATTCCCCAGTGAGTCAGCCACACCACCTCCAGAGGCGGCCTGGGCCGCCGAATCCCCGAGCGGCCGCGACGTGACTGGTTGATTTCGGTCTGTCTTTGAATGTGCACGCATCTTGAACCCCGAAAAGGGCTCCCCCGCGTGGACACGGACACACGCCGGCGATAAGATGCGGTCTTCCTCAAAAAAAAGTCCGCGTTCATCGTACGGAGACACTATGGAGTATCGGGGACGATTCACCCTGCTCACGGCGACGGTGGTCGCGCTGTTTTTGGGGGCGGCTGGCGGCCAAGCGTGGGCGCAATGCAGGACGCAGTGCGCCCGGGGCGAGGTCCAAGACGCCCACGGCTGCTGCGTCAACCGGGTCGAACAATTAAAGCGCGGCTGTGCGGCGGGCCTGCCGGACAGTTGTGTGGGGGTGGGCTCGAGCTATCGCCATGGGTGGGGCGTCCCCAGGGATTACGCCAAGGCCGAGCAGTACTTTACCCGAGCCTGCGATCTGCGCTCGAGCATCGGCTGCGCTCGTATCGCCTTTGTGGGCAGCGACTTCCGCTACGGCCATGACACCCCCAAGGACGCCGCGCGTGCGCGCCGCCTCTTCGAGCTGGCCTGTGCCAAAAATGCGACTCTGGGGTGCGTCTCCCTCGGCGAGCTGTACCGCGATGGGATCGACGGCCAACTGGCCCAAGACGCCACGAAGGCGGCACAGTGGTTCGCCAAGGCCTGCAATATGCATGACGCGCGCGGCTGTGCGCAGCTCGGCCTGCTGTACAAAGAAGGCCGCGGCGTCGCGCAGGACGACGCCAGGGCGGCGGCATTTATCAAGAAGGGATGCAAGAGCCCCATTAGCATGGGCTGTTTGGAGCTCGCCAAGCTGTACGTGGAGGACCGCGGCGTCAAACGCGACCTGGCCAAGGCCGAGAAACTCTATGACTACCCGTGCACGCAACACGCCACCGGAAGTTGCGAAGGCCTGGGAAGCGTGGGCGACGCCTACCGAGACGGCGCCGGTGGCAAGAAAAACCCCGCCAAGGCCCGCGAAGTCTACGCCAAAGCCTGTCGCGGTCAGCACTACGCGAGTTGCGTGGACCTCGCCGATTTGTACCTGAATGGAGCTGGGGGCACGAGGGATTCGACCAAGGCGATCGCCTATTACAAGGTTGCGTGCAAATACGCCGGCGGCGAGGCCTGCACCCGCCTCGGGGACATCTATGGGGGCGCGACGCGCGTTAAAGGCATCGGACTCGACGAGAAAACGGCCGCTAACTTCTACGGCCGCGGCTGCGAGACGCAGGCGGCGCGAAGCTGCTTCGAGTTGGCGCTGATGGAAGAGGATGGAACCGGCATCGACCGGGTGCTCCGATTCGCGAAGTCCGACTACCAGAAAGCGTGCGATGGGGGCTATGGGCCGGGTTGCCTCAGACTCGGCGACATGTACATGTATCCGCAGGGCGATGGCAACCAGGCCAACCCGGCCAAGGCCGAGCAACTCTACGCCAGGGGAGAGAGCCTGCTGCAAAAGTCGTGTGGCAAGGGCGACATGCAGCGTTGCGACGACCTCGGCCGGCTCTACTCCTCGGGCAATGCCGGCGACGACAAGGTCGGCAAGGCCAAGGCACTGTTCGAGCAGGCCTGCGAACACGGAGTGACTCGAAGCTGCTCGAGCCTTGCGTGGCTGTATCGCACCGGCACCGGCGTTGCCAAAGACCTCGCCAAAGCCGTTCGCATCTTCAAGAAGGCGTGCAGCCTCCACGACGAAAACGCATGTCGCGACCTCGGCAAGATGTACGCCCACGGCGAAGGGGGTCGCAAAGATGTGCCCCGAGCGCGGCGGGTCTTCGCCAAGTTGTGCAAGGCCGGCTCGCAACTCGACTGCGTCGAACTCGGCCAATTGTATGAAACGGGGACACACAAGAATTACGCCAAGGCCCGGCGTCTCTTCGCCAGTGCCTGCCACAAGGGACGCGGCGCTGGATGTTCCTACCTCGGATGGATGTACGAGCGCGGCGACGGCGGCGGCAAAAAGCAGCCGGGCAAGGCGGCCTCGATCTTTGCCGCGGGGTGCAAGGCCGGCGACGCCCAGCAATGCACCAACCTGACGTGGGTCGCCTACGACTTCGTCGAGGGCAAGGTCACCCCCAGGGATATGCCCAAAGCAATCGAGTTGTACGGTATCGCCTGCGACGGCGGATCACCGGTCGCCTGCGACAAAGCCAGCGTCTTTCTTCTCCGAGACACCCGCGACCCCAAGCGCTACGCCAAGGCGCGCCGTCTGCTCCAGCATGCGTGCAACCTGGGCGACTCTACCGCGTGCCAGGCGCTGCCCACGTTGGACCAATAATGGGGCACCACGCCAGGGAGTGTCCCGGGCCGACGTTCTCTGGTTGACCTTCGTTGCTCGCAGGTGTGATTCTTTGGGGCGTTGCGCATTCGCGAGTAGGTAGAGATGGCCGAGGAGACACGACAACTAGGGCGCTACGAGCTCATCAAGCGTATCGCCGTGGGCGGCATGGGCGTGATCTACCTGGCCAAATCGCGGGGGGCGGCGGGCTTCGAGAAGACGGTGATCATCAAGAAGATCCTGGAGCACCTGGCCGAGGAACAGGAATTCATCACCAAATTCCTCGACGAGGGGCGCATCGTCGTCAACCTGGCCCACGGCAATATCGTGCCGGTCTTCGACATGGGCGAGGAGGACGGCGAGTACTTCATCGCCATGGAGTACGTGCCCGGGCGCGACTTGCGCGACGTGCTCAAACGGCTGCAGCGCGAAGACACGATCTTGCCGGCGCACCTGGCCGTCTACATCGTCACCGAGGCGTGCAAGGGGCTGGACTATGCCCACCGGCGCACCGACGACGCCGGCGAGTCGCTCAACATCGTCCACCGCGACGTCAGCCCGTCGAATATCCTGATCTCGCGCGACGGCGAGGTCAAAGTCATCGACTTCGGCATCGCCCGGGCGACCAGCCGGGCGGCCAAAACGGTCAGCGGGCGCATCCAGGGCAAGATCTGTTATATGAGCCCGGAGCAGGCCGCCGGCAAGTCGGTCGACGCGCGCAGCGACATCTTTTCGATGGGGGTGGTCCTCTACGAAATGCTCACCGGCAGGCGCCCCTTCCAGGGCGAGAGCGACCTGCAGAGCCTCGATCTGGTGCGCAAATGCGAATTTGTCACCCCCAGCGAGCTCAACCCGGAGATCCCCGCCGAGCTCGACGCCATCGTCGACAAGGCGCTGTCGCGCGACCTCGAGCGGCGCTACCAATCCATCGACGAGCTGCACGTCGAGCTGCTTCAGTGGCTGTACAGCGGCGGAAGCGCCGTGACCAGCCAGCAGCTCGCCGAATTCGTGCGTGAGCTCTTCCCCGAGGGCATCGAGCGCGAGGAGCTTCGCCGGGCGCGCGACGCCTCCAGCACGAACCGCTCCAACGATCGCCCCATGAACCTCGATGAGGCGCTCAACGCCGAGCTCGACAAGCTCGCCGCCGACGGCGGCGCGGCGACCGACGACATCGATCCGCTGCGCACCACGGCCACCGAGATGGCCAACGAGGCGCAGAACCTGGCGCGCGGCAAGACGGCCACGCTCGACTCCGGCCCGGTGGGGCGCTCGACGCCCGCGGCCTCGCCGCAGACCGATGGGTCGACCCAGAACCCGGCCCAAGAAGGCGAGTCCCGCCAGACGCTCATCGAATCGAGCGACGATGTCCCCCAGCCCACCACCGGCACGTCCACCGCCGAGGCGGCGCGCGACGACGATCGCCCGACCGGCTTCAAGCGTTGGATCGCCATCGCCATGGCCGTGGCCTTCGTCACCGGCGGCGCGGTGTTCTACACCTACGCCAGCACCGAATATGGCAAGGTGGTCGTGCACACCAAGCCCGACGGCGCGGCCATCAAGGTCGACGGCGTCAAGGTCTCCGGCGCCAAAACGCCGTATACCGTGGAGTTGGAGACCGGCGAGCACAATATCGAACTCATCAAGGACGGCTACGCCGAGCAGACCCTGTCGGTGGAGGTCAAGCGCCACAAAAAGGTCCTGCTCGACAACGGCACCATCGAGCTGCAGCACGCCAAGGCGCCGGCCAAACAACCACGCCAGGCGTGGGTGGCGGTGACGCCGGAGGACGCCGTCATCGACATCAACGACGGCGAGCGCAAGGAAACCGGCAAGGCTAAGATCACCGTGGCGCCCGGCGAGCAGGTGCTCCTGGAGGTCAGCCACCCCGGCTGCCAGCCGCTGAGCGAGGTGGTCACCTACGAGGAGGCCGCCAAGGGCGTGGAGTTGTCGATGACTTGCAAGCCGGCGGACGCCGACAAGATCGCCGATGCCGGCGCCGACGCGGCCAAAGCGGCCCCCCCGACGGCCAACAAGACCGAGCACCACGCCCAGCCGGCCGCGCCGCGCTACAAGCGCGTGCGCTTTGCGAGCAAGCCCGCCGGCGCCCACATCGAGCTCGACGGCAAGCCCGTTCGCGGCGCCACGCGGCTGCGCATCGGCCAGAGCGTCCACCTGATCGCCCAACTCGACGGCTACCGCCCGGTGGACAAGAAGGTTCGAGTCTCGCACAATTGGGACAATCGCTATACGATCGCGCTCGACAAGCTCCCCACAGGCTGCTTGCTCGTGCGCCCGGCCGTCGGCCTACAGGTCAAGGTCTCGATCGATGGCAAAGCGCACGGCGAGACCGCCGGCGCCCGCATCAAAGTGCCCAGCGGGCCGCACAAGGTCGTGCTGACCTGGGGCGATGGATTTTCCAAGAGTTATGACGTAACGGTGCCCCAGGATAAGTGCACGTCGCCCATTGGCTTCGAGCACACTGCGACCAACTAAGACTCATGCAGGCTGGCAGCCTGCGCTCCATTGCCGATGCAGGTTGGCAGCCTGCGCTCCACCTAAGACCCCGAATAACAAATGAGTGATGTAACCAGGACAGTTTATCTCGACAGCGGCGAGCAGAAGCTCGAGTTGCAGAAATACCGGCTCGCCGTCATCGAGGGGGACAACCAGGGGGTCGCTGGAACATTCGAGGAGCGCCAGGTCGAGATTGGCAGCTCGCCGGACAACGACATCGTGCTCGACGACCCGGCCGTCAGCCGCTTTCACGCCAGCATCGAGGTCGACGAGCGCGGCTATTTGCTCAAGGACACCGGTTCCAAAAACGGCACCTTCGTCGGCGGGCTGGGTGTACGCGAGGTCTACCTGGAGGACGGCACCGTGTTTCGGATGGGCAATACGCGCATCCAATTCAACATCACCGGCGACCAAGCCGAGGTCCGCTTCTCCAACAAGACCAAATTCGGCCAGATGTTGGGCAACAGCCTGGCGATGCGCGAGATCTTCTCGCTGCTCGAGCGCGTGGCGCCCACCGACGCCACCGTGCTCGTCGAGGGCGAGTCCGGCACGGGTAAAGAGCTCGTTGCCGAGGCCGTGCACTCGCACAGCCCGCGCAAGGACAAACCGTTTATCGTGGTGGACTGCTCGGCGATCCCGCGCGACCTCATCGAGTCGGAGCTCTTCGGCCATATCAAGGGCGCGTTTACCGGGGCGACGGGCACGCGCAAGGGCGCCTTCGAGGCCGCCCAGGGCGGCACATTGTTTTTGGACGAGCTCGGCGAGCTCGACATCGACCTGCAGCCCAAGCTTTTGCGCGCGCTGGAAAAGCGCGAGATCAAGCCCGTGGGAAGCAACGACACCATCAAGACCGACGTGCGCGTGGTCGCCGCCACCAACCGCAACCTCATCCACGAGGTCAAAGAGGGCAACTTCCGCGAGGATCTGTACTATCGCTTCGCGGTCATCAAGATCGAACTGCCCCCGCTTCGCGACCGTCCCGAGGACATCCCCTTGCTGGTGGAGCATTTTCTAAAATCGGCCAACGAGATGGCCGGGCGTGACGGCGTCGACGTCAGCTACAAGACCATGGAGAAGCTCAAGCGCCACCGCTGGCCGGGGAACGTGCGCGAGCTCAAAAACTTCGTCGAGCGCGCCGTGCTCCTGACCCAGGGCGACGAGATCGAGACGCGCTTTTTGCAGACCAGCGAGCCCACCCCCGAAAAACCCGAGGCCGCCAAAGAGTCGGCCGCCTCCATGGCCGACCTGGCCATCGAGGAGGGCCTGCCCTTCAAGGACGCCAAAAACCGGCTCATCGAGGAGTTCGAAAAGAGCTACTGGATGCGCCTGCTCGACGGCACCGACGGCAACGTCTCCAAGGCCGCACGCATCGCCGGCGTGCATCGAAAGAGCGTGGAGTACATCCTGAAGAAGCTCGACCTCTCGCGCGAAGATATCGGCTCCTAGGTGCGTTCACGCAGATCTTTCGCTTTTTGCCGCTGGTGGGTCTCGCGGCAAATGACTGCTTTACGGCGCGTTCTTGGTGGTTGGTTCTTGGTTTTGCAGGGCATCGTGAATTGCCCTCATGTCCCTTCTGTGGCATCAGGCAGGCGATACGGGTGGTTCGAGCGAACATCCACGAACAGCAAGAACCAAAAACCAAGAACCAAGAACCCTGTGTAAACCCGCCAGGTCACAACACGCCCGGCCCCCACGGAAGCCGAAAGATCTCTGTGAATCCAGTTAAACCTTGAACCGAATCTTCCACACCCGCCACAGCGCCTCGGCGGCGATATTGGGGCTCATCTTGGACTCGCCGGCGATGCGGTCGGGGAAGACGATGGGCACTTCCAAGATCTTGTAGCCCTTTTTGTGGGCGCGGTACTTCATGTCGATCTGGAAGACGTAGCCGGAGGCTTCGACGTCCTCGAAGCCGATATTCTGGAGCGTCTGGGCGCGCCAGGCGACGAAGCCGGCGGTCAGGTCCTGGACGTCCAGCCCCAGAATCATGCGCGCATAGGTGCCCCCGCCGCGCGAGATGATCTTGCGGATCAGCCCCCAATCCTCGGTGCCCCCGCCGGCGACATAGCGCGAGCCCACGACGACGTCGTAGTTGTCGAGCTGGCCGATCATCTCGGGCAGGTATTTGGGCTGGTGGCTAAAATCGGCGTCCATCTCCACGATGCGCTCGTACTCGTGCTCCAACGCCCACTTGAAGCCGGCGATATACGCCTGGCCCAGCCCGGCCTTCTCGGTGCGATGCAACACGTGGATGCGCTCGTCGCGCTCGGCCAACTCGTCGGCGATATCCCCGGTGCCGTCCGGAGAATTGTCGTCGATGACCAGAATATGCGTCTCGGGGACGACCGCGTGGATGGCCTGAACGATGGGCCGCAGGTTCTCCGACTCGTTGTACGTCGGCATGCAGATGAGCGCGCGAGGCATGAAAGGGCTCCCAAACAATAAGTGGTCGAGGTCAAAAGCGGGGGCATTATTGTGGGAGCCCGGTCGCGATGCAAGGGGGGTGCGGCTTATTTGGTGTAGGCGCGCATCTGGGCGACGAAGCGGATGGGCTGGGAGACCTGCACGGCGCCTAGCAGCGCCGAGTAGGGCTTCATGCCGAAGTCGGAGTGTTTCATGTTGAAGGCGCTCTTGGCGTCTAGCACGCCGCCGCGGGCGCGGATGCGCACCGGCACGGTCTTGGTCTTGGTCTTGCCGCGCACGGTCACCGCCAGGTGCACGTTGTACAGGTCTTGTTTGCCCGTGATGGGCTGGCAGTCGCTGGCGCTGAATTGCAGTGTGGGATGCTCGGCGGCGTCGAGCTGGTCGTCCTCGAGCATATGGTCGCGCACGGTCTGGCGGTCACCTTTGTCGAGCATCTTTTTGTAGCCCACCTTGCGTCGCATCGCCGGCGCGTCGACCACGAGCGCACGGGCGGGCACGTCCAGGGTCAGCCGACAGGCTTTTGGCTGTTGGGGATCGAAGCTCACCTCGCCGACCATCTTTCCGGCGCGAATGACGTGGTCGTGGGCGAACCCCGACGCGATGGTGTCGCGGTCGTGGTAAACCTGGACGTAAAGGCGACTATCTTTCTGAGAGATGGTGTAGGTGTGGCCGCCACGGGGGCCGGGCTCCTGGGCGACTGCCGCGGTTGACAGGCTCATCGCGAGCGCCAGTCCGATACCGCGCACCACTCGTTTCGTCGATCTACTTCTCATCGGTCTCTCGTCGGCTTTGAGGAACAACTTGCCCTCCCAGGAACCGAACCTGTCGCCTAAAAAATCCATAAACCGCTGAGAAATAAGCCCAAACAAACCCCTGTTGCTCTAGCCATGGGGAGCGTTCTCCATAGTCAACCATCTCGAACCGGGACGTACATCATGGGTTCAAACTCGTCTTCTGCTCCTTCCATCGCCGGGGTGGGCGTGGCCTTTCCACCCCACCGCATCGACCAGGACGAGGCCTGCCAGGCGCTGCGCGCGGCGTGGGATTTGCGCGGCGTCGACTACGACGCCGAGTGGGTCGAGCACTTCTTCGAGCGCGTCGGCGTCGAGTCACGCCACCTCGCCCTCGCCCCCGAGCAATATGCCGAGATCGACAGCTTCGGCGCGGCCAACGACCACTACATCCGTGTGGCCACCGAGCTGGGGGCGCAGGCCATCGAGCAAGCCCTGGAACAGGCGGGCCTGCCGGCCTCGGCGCTCGACGCCATCTTCTTTACCACCGTCACCGGTGTGGCGAGCCCGAGCATCGACGCGCGCGTCATCAACCAGATGGAGCTTCCCCGAAGCATTCGTCGCGTCCCCATGTTCGGGCTGGGCTGCGTGGGCGGCGCCGCGGGCCTTGCGCGCATGGCCGATTACCTTCGCGGCCACCCCGACCACGCCGCGGTGCTGCTGTCGGTCGAGCTATGCTCGTTGACCATGGAGCGCGATGAGACCTCCATCGCCGACTACATCGCCGCCGCGCTATTTTCCGACGGCGCCGCCGCCGTGGTGGGCGTGGGCAGTGAGCTGGCTGGACGCCTGGAGAAGACGGGCCCGACGATGGCCGACAGCCGAAGCGCCTTCTTCCACGACACCGAGTGGGTGATGGGCTGGACCATCGATGAGACCGGCTTCGGGCTGGTGCTCTCCGGGGATCTGCCCGAGGTCATCGACGCCGAGGTCCGCGGCGAAGTCGACGACTTCCTGGCCACGCGCGGGCTCACGCGCGACGACATCCGCACGTGGATCTCCCACCCCGGCGGGCCCAAGGTCATCGAGGCCATCGAGTCCGCCCTCGAGCTCGACAACGGCGAGCTGGCCACCGCCTGGGAGTCGCTTCGAGAAATCGGCAATATGTCCAGCGCGTCGGTACTGCACGTGCTCAGCAAGACGCTGGCAAAGGGGCCCATCGAGGGCCCGGCGATGCTCCTGGCGATGGGGCCGGGCTTCGCGGCCGAGTTCGTCTTGCTCGAATAGTTCGACGGTTAGATTCACCACAGAGGGCACAGAGGCCACAGAGGGAAAGGCAAAAAAACGGCGAACTACTTTTCTCACCGCAGCGGCGCAAAGCTCGCAAAGAACAGCGCCATGAACAGTCTCTCTTTTGCGCTCTTCGCGGTTTATTCGGCCTTTGCTTTTTCTCTGTGCCCTCTGTGTCCTCTGTGGTGAGACTTTCCGGCTGCGTCCTCTGTGGTGAGAATATCCGGACGATTAAGCGAGGAGCGAGATGTACGATGTGCTCATAGCAGGCGGCGGCCCGGCGGGGCTCGCCGCGGCGATTCGTGGGGCCCAGTTGGGCATGGACTGTGCCGTGGTCGAGCCGCGCCCGGCGCCGATCGACAAGGCGTGCGGCGAGGGGTTGATGCCGGCGGCGCTGACGCGGCTGAACGAGCTTGGCGTCGACGAGATCGACGGGGTCGACTTCGTGGGCATTCGCTATTTGGATGCCGAACGTGACGACTACACGGCCACTGGCGATTTTCGCCAGCCCGGACGCGGGGTTCGTCGCACCGAGCTGCAGCGCCGGCTGTGGGCGCGCGCCCAGGAGCTGGGCGTGGCGCATATCGACGGGCGCGTCGAGCGCGTCGTGCAGTTGGGCGACCACGTCGAGGCCGCGGGGCTGCGGGCGCGCTGGCTGGTCGCCGCCGACGGGCTGCACTCGCGCATCCGCCGCCAGCTCGGCGTCGAGCGCGAGCCGCGCCGCCCGCGCCGCTTCGGGGTGCGCCGCCACTTTCGCGCCGCCCCGTGGACCGACCGCGTCGAGGTCTACTGGAGCCCAAATGGCGAGGCCTACGTCACGCCCGTGGGGCCCGAGACGGTGGGCGTGGCGCTGTTGTCGACCGACGGCGGGCGCTTCGACGAGCTCTTCGGCGACTATCCCCAACTGGCCGAGCGCCTCGACGGCGCGCCGCGGGTGACCGACGCGATGGGCGGCGGCCCCTTCGAGCAGCGCGTCGCCCAACGCCACGTCGGGCGCGTGCTCCTGGTCGGCGACGCCGCCGGCTACCTCGACCCGCTGACCGGCGAGGGCGTCGCTCTGGGCGTGGCCACCGCCAGCGCTGCC
The DNA here is from genome assembly GCA_963697525.1 of uncultured delta proteobacterium. Classification (GTDB taxonomy): domain Bacteria; phylum Myxococcota_A; class Bradymonadia; order Bradymonadales; family Bradymonadaceae; genus Bradymonas. The sequence continues at coordinate 1,595,546 of OY969087.1, read as the reverse complement.
GTCGAGGCCATCGCCGCCGGCGAGCCCGAGGCCTACGAGGAGCGCTACCGCGAGCTCACCCGCGATTATTACGGGCTGACCGGCCTTCTATTGGCGGTCTCGCGCCGGCGCTGGATGCACCGACCGATGATCGGCCTGCTCGACCGCGTCCCTGCTATCTTCGACCGGTGCTTGAAGATGCAGGGCGAGTAATACTACAAGGTCGCTTTCGGCGTGAGCGCCATCGGCGAGACCACTGGGCCGAGGCCAAGGCTCAGACGACGAGGCGATGCGGCTGAGCATCGTCGAGGAGGATGAACGCAGGCATCGGTTCTGTGGGCCGACGAGGTGCCGCGTGGAAAGTGACGTTGTAGTAATAAGCCTCTGCACACGATCTGCACAAACGCTCCGCGAGCTTTGCACGCCGCGACCATCGGCAGCGCACATCGGTGTGGATAATCCAAGTCGTAGGTTGATTGATACCGACTCTGGAGGCCCACCATGAATGCCCTCACCTGCGCCCGCTTCGTTGCCTTCGCCGCGCTGCTCGCCCTCGCCCCCGCCACCGCCCACGCCCAGGACCCCGGGCCCTCCGACCCGGTGGGCCCGCACACCCGCACCGTGGTCCACGACGGCTGGAAGATCTCGTTCTCCCAGACGTGGTTCTCGGCGACCAACGGCGACCAGACCATCACCATGGACGACTACCTGTACCGCGACTCCATGGATTGCCAGGAGTGGTCGGAGTCGGCGCGCATGACCTCGATCGTGGGCACCATCGTGACCTTCGAGTGGTCGATGTACGCCTACTGCGGCGGCGCCCACGGCTGGGCGGACACCAAGTATATCTCCATCGACCTGAGCAAGGGCGGCAAGGAGATCACCCCCGGCGACGTCTTCACCACCGCCGTGGTCCAACAAGCCCTCGCCAAAGACCCCGTCTGGAAGAAGGCCCAGAAGCAAGGCGGCGTCTACCAATGCGTGCTGCTCGACAAAAAGGACACCGTCGACGGCCGCTTCGCCTTCCACCACCTCGACCACGGCCGCGTCGCCGTGCGCATCGGCGTGGGCGACTATATGTCCGAGGCCTGCCGCGGCGAGCTCATCCAACTGGGGCTGTCCCTGCCGATCCCCAAAAAGCTCGCCCACGACCTGGAGCAGGCGAAGAAGGAGAAGACGCTGATGAAGGATTTGTATGTGCCGGGCGAGACGTGTTGAGGGGGCGTTTTGTGGTGTGATTGGCTTCCGCGCTCATACCCCCCAGCTCCGCTACGCTTCGCTGGGGGCTACGGGTTGGGGATTTCGCCCTTCGGGCTACATTTGTTGAGGCTCGTCGACGGCCACCACGCCTCGCCATACACACCTATGGGCAAATCGCGTCGCACTCCCTTGCGTGATGCACGTGCTTGACCCACGGACTGCTAGCCCGAAGGGCGTCTCCTCCTTCGTAGCCCCCTGCGTAATGGAGCGTAGCGCAATGGTGCTGGGGGTTTGGAGCTCAATAAAACACGCGCAATTGCGTATACACCAACCCACCATACGTGCCGTATTCGCTGTGGATGACGGGGGCCATGGCGATCTTGGGCTCGGCGCCGAAGCCCTGGAAGGCGCCGACGTTGATGTCGGCTTCGTCGGAGAGGATGTAGCGGAAGTTGGGGGCGACGATGACGCTGGGGTCGCCGACGTTGGCGATGGCGCTCAGCGACAGGTTGGTGCGCTCGAAGCCGGAGTAGCTGACGGCGGCGCCCACGTAGTGGCGGCCGAGGTAATAGGACTCGCCGCGGGCGAAGACGTCGGATTGGAGTTGTTGGAGGTAGTCGGTGGGGTCGGCGGCGCCGGCGCCGTTGAAGTGGTATTCGAGGGTCAGTTGCAGCTTGGAGCTGATGTAGTCGCCGCCGACGGTCACGCGCGGCAGCTCGACTTTGGTGTCGTCGATGTTGTAGGGGCCGGCGACCTCGAGGCGGCCGCGAAAGCTGTCCTTGGTGGCCGACACGCCGGCCATGGCGATGATCTCGTTCCAGAATTTGCCGGCGGCAGCGAAGCCGTCGCCCCAGTCGAAGGTCTTGGCGGCGCGTACGCCTCCGGATAGATCGGCGAGGCTTCCCTTGTCGGCGACCACGAAGTCGAGCTCGGTCGAGTAGTTGGGGTAGGCGAGCACGCGCAGCGCGTCGGTGCCGCGCTTTTCGGTCTGGTCGAGCTCGTAGGGGCTAAATTTCGTCCACAGGTCGGCCACCGGGAAGAGCACCGCCCGGCCCCAGGTGATCGCCTGGCGGCCCAGCGTGATGTCGGCGGCGTCGGTGTAGATGGTCGCCGCCGCCCGGTCGATGTCGTGGTCGAGCAGGATGCCGTTGTCGTCGATGATGGTGCTGGACAGGTCCAGCGAGCGGTCGGGCGCGGCGGTGGCGCCCAGCCCCAGGACGCTCCCCGTCCCCAGCCCGCCCTGGGCGGTGGTCACCTGGAAGAATAGCCGGTTGTGCACCTCGAAGTGCACCTTGTCGGTGAGCTGGCCGGTCCACTCCAGGCGCAACACCTCCGAGTTGATGCCGGTCTTATCGTCGAGGCCCGCCGGCAGGTCGTAGGTGACGTATTGGCCCCCGGAGACCGACTGCACGTAGCCGCCGAGGTCCAAGAAGGACTGGTCGCCCTTGATGACCGGAATGCGCGCGAAGGCAGTCCCGGGCAGGAGGAGCGTGATCAGAAGCAAGCCAAGTTGTAGGGACTGCTTGTTCATGGCTCTCCCCGGAATGAATTCCGGGGCTAATTTTGGAACGACACAATAATTTCCGGGTTGCTTTTTTGACGGCGTATGGGTGTTAAGAGGCGACGAGTTCTTTGCGCTGGTCGCCCACGACCTTTCCGCTGTCCAGGCGCACGATGCGCCGGGCGCGCTCCATGACGAGGTCGTCGTGGGTGGAGAAGAGGAACGTGACGCCCTCCTCCTCGTTGAGCTCGAGCATCAGGTCCAGCAGCGCCGCCGAGGTCTCGCTGTCGAGGTTGGCGGTGGGCTCGTCGGCCAGCACGATGCGCGGGCGGGCCGCCAGCGCGCGCACTACGGCCACGCGCTGCTGCTGGCCGCCGCTGAGCTCGTGGGGCTTTCGGTGGGCGTACTCGGCGATGCCCACGCGCTCGAAGAGTTGCTCGACGATCTTCTTGCGCTCGGCGGCGGGTACGCCCTGGAGCATGAGCACGAATTCGGCGTTCTCGAAGGCGGTAAACACCGGCACCAGGTTGTAGGCCTGGAAGATAAAGCCGACGTGCTCGAGCCGGTATTCGGCGCCCTGGGTCTTGTCGAAGCCGGTGACGTCGCGCCCGTCGATGCGCACCGTGCCCCCGGTGGGCTCGTCGAGGCAGCCGATCGCGTTCAAAAGCGTGGTCTTTCCCGACCCCGACGGCCCGGCCAGAGCGGTGAACTCGCCGTCGGCGACGTCCAGGTCGACCCCGCGCAAGGCGTGCACGTCGATGTCGCCCTGCTGGTAGATGCGCTCGACGCCGCGCACTTCGATCAGTGAAGTCGAGTTGCTCATTCGTAAAACCTCATCGCTTGGGCCGGGGCGAGCTTGGTGGCGCGCCAGGCGGGGTAGGCCGCGCTCAGAAGCACCGAGCCGAACACGGCCACGGTGGCGACCACCCATTTCAACGGGTTGATGCGGCTGCGCATGATCATGTCGGCCAGGTTGACCCCGGCGAGCTCCATGTCGGCGCCGCTCATCTTGCTCAGATCGATGCCCACGTGGGCAATGTAGGAGTGGGCGGCAAATCCGAGGCCAAAGCCGATGACGATGGACATCAGGGCCAAGAGGGTCGTCTCCCACAGCATCAAGGCGCCGATCTTTCGCGGGGTCATGCCGATGGCGTTGAGCAGGCCGAACTCGCGCACCCGCTCCATGACGGCCATCAAGAAGGTGTTGGCGATGGCGAAGATCACCACGATGAACACCACGATCATGTAGATGTAACCAAAGGCGTCGTCCAACTGGATGAAGCCGACCATCTCGGGGGCGGCCTGCTCCCAGGTCAATACCTCCAGATGCTGGCCGGCGAGCGCGGTGCGCGCCCGCTTGGCCACCGCGGCGTGGGTGGCGGCGTCGGTGGTGAGCACGCCGAATTGGGTGAGCGCGCCCTGCATGCTCACCGCCTGCTGCGCGGCTGCGATGGTGGTGTAGGCCAGGCCCTCGCCCAGGGCGCCGCCGGCGCTTTTGACGGTGCCATCGAGGCGAAACAGCGCGCGGGTGACGTCACCTGCGGGCGTGGTCGCGGTGAGCACGATTTTGTCGCCGCGCTCGGCGCCCAGCTTGTCGGCGAGCTTGGTGCTCAACACGATGGGATGGTCGAATTTGTCGGAGAAGAACTTCCCCGTGGCCAGGTTCTTACGCGGATCTTTGAGCTTGGCCTCGCTGCCGGGATCGATGCCGGTCAGCCGCACGGCCTCGTTGCCGTGCGAGGTCGTCAACAGCCCGTTGATGACCACCCGCGGGATGACCGCGCGCACTCCGGCGACGCCCTCGAGCGTGTGTTCGGCGCGGTCGGGGTGGGCGATGACGATGTCGCTCGACTGCGTCTCCCACCATTTGTCGCCGCTTACCAGCACCTCGCCGCCCACGCCCACCGCGGCGGCGTCCATCATCTTGTCGTGGGTATCCTCGGCGACACCCAACGACACCAGCATCATCGCGTAGGACATCGCGATCGCCGAGCCGATGATCAGCGTGCGCGTGCGGTTTCGCCACAGGTTTCGCCAGGCCAATTTGAACATGATCAGTTCCTCCCGGCGATGGACGGGGCGATGTCGATGCCGATGGCCTTGGCCGCCGGCCACAACCCACACAGCACGGCGACGCCGAGCATGATGACGAGCGGCTCGACGAGGCTCTTGACGCTCAGCGAGAAGTACAGCCGCTGCGAAAACGACACGCCCATCCAGGTGAAGTTGGCGTTGGACGAGAACGTGGACATGTCCAGCCCGTAGACGGTGTGATACCAGCTCACCGCCCCGCCCAGCGCGACCCCGGCGAGGGCGCCGGCCAGGCTCAACAGCACCGTCTCGGCGACGATGACCGAGAACAATCGCCTGGGGGTGACGCCGATGGCCATCATCACGGCGAACTCGCGCTTTCGCTCCAGCGCGCTCATGCGCTGGGTGTTGAGCAGCCCCAGGCTGGCCAATAGGTACAGAATAAGAAACATCACCAGGTTGCTGGAGTCGCTCAACTGCAGCATCTGGGCGATCTGGGGCCGCGCCTTCTTCCAAGAGCGCACGATAAGCTGAAAGTCGTCATCTTTGTTGGCCGTGTCACCTTTGCTCGCCGGCTTGGCGGCGGCGTGCGCCTGCTGCACCAGCGGGGCGAGGCGGTCGACCACCGCGTCGGCCGTCGCGGGGTCGTCGGTGCGCACGATGATCTCGTGGACCTTGCCGTCGAGCGCGCCCAAAAATTGGGCCTCGTCGAGGTGGACGTAGGCCGCCTGGCGGTCGACCGCCGAGTTGCCGGTCTTGACGATGCCGACGACCTTCAACAGATCGTTACCCAACGAGCCATCGGAGGCCTGCAAGAAGACCACGAGTTCGGTGCCCACCTTGGCGTTCAACTGCCGGGCGAGCCCCTCGCCGAGCACGGCCTCCTGGGGGGCCGGCGGCGGCTTGGGCTTGTCGCTGAGCCAATGTCCGTTGATGATCCCGTCGGTGATCGGCGTCGCCCGTGCCTCGCGGCGAGCGTCGACGCCCATGACCTTGGCGACCTGGGAGCGCTTCTCGTTTCCGATGAGCCCGTACAGGTTGACGCGCGGGGCCGACGCGCTCACGCCGTCGACCTTGTCGACCTTGTCCAGAAGCGAGCCGTCGAGGTCGAAGGCCTCATAGATCGACGGGTCGTCGACGTAGTCGTCGCGCTCGATGATCGCCTGGCCGGTCTCCAGGGCGGTCGCCCCGCGCACCATCTGCGAGAAGAAGCCGTCCATATAGGCCATCGTCCAGACCATCAGGCCCACGGCTACCGCCACCCCACCGGCGGTCAGCGCGCTTCGCCATCGGTTGCGCGCCAGATTTCGCCATGCCAATCGCCAGATCATTGTCTCGGACTCGCCTTCACCACAGGGGACACAGAGGGCACAGAGGAAAAGTCAACAAAAAGGGATCAACGACATTGACGTCATCGTCGCTTGGCCACGCGGCGCAGACCGCGCTGGGTGAACATGCCGGGGTCGACGTGGGCGCCGAACTCCATCTTCTTGTACTCCACCCGCGTCATCTCGCCTTTGTCCTCGCCGGTCTGCGGCAGAAGCTTCATGACTGTGGGGATCTTGCGCCCACCGAGCTTCTTGACCTCGGAAAACTCCATGATCCGCTGGACCTTGCCGTCGTCGTAATACGACGCCTTGACCGGCAGCCACTCGTCGGGGGTCATCAGGTAGACCACCTTCTGCCAGACGACCGGCGCGCCCTTTTTGGGGGTGAGCGTCTCCTGCAGGTAGCGCTTCCCGTCGACCGTCGCCCACGACAGCTTGGTGTCGTAATCCTTGGTGAAGCTGGTCTCGCGCATGAGGTCGTCGTTGGTGAAGTGGCTTCCCATCCAACTCTCCGACAGCAGCCCCGACGGAATGCGGATGAGCCGGTCGGCGCGCGGCGCGTAGTTCCACAGCCCCTTTTTGTTGCGCAGGGTGGCCGTGCCCGCCTCGCGCGCCGGCTGACGGATGACCATCAGGGCCTGGTCGTCGCCGCGGGTCCACTCCTCGATCTCGAGGGTGCGCGTGCCCCGGTCGGTCACGACCTTCATCTGCAAGGTGCCGTGTGAGGAGCCCGCGCGGTACAGGTCGTCGAGCTTGTCGGTGACCTGTTTAACCGACGGCAACGCGGCGCCTGAGCTTGGCGCCTGCGGCGCGGCTTGGCGCGCGGAGCGCGCGGGGCTTGGCGCCTGCGGCGCGGGGCTTGGGGCTTGGGGCTTGGAGTCTTGAGCCCAGGCTGGCGAAGCCAGCGCTGCGCCCACCAATAGTACCAACAGAGTCCATCGAATGCGTCGCATCATTGGCCTTCCTCCTCGATGTGCAGCTTGTCGGCGGGGCTCCACAGACGCCTGAGCAAGTCGATCTCTTTGTCCATCAGTTCGGCGAATTGGTCCTCGTCGAAGTCGTCGAAATGCTCGAGCGTCCACTGGTCGATGACCGTGCCCATGGCCATCGAGATCTGCACCAAAAACAGGCGCGGCAGATCGGTGCGCACCACGCCTACCTCCTGGCCACGCGCGATGAGCTGCTCGGTGACCTGGCGCGCCCAGTCCATCATCTCGCCGCCCGGCGAATCGGGGTCGTCGGGCCGCAGGGTGCTGTAGAAGCCGCGGGCCAGTTGAATGTACTTCTGGTTGCGCTTGAGCTCGACGACGGAGCGCTCGGTATAGCCCTTCAAATACTCCCAGAAGGTGTCCGACTGAATCTGGTCGATGTCGAAGCCTCCGGCCATCGCCAACAGGCGCTCGGTGGCGTCGCGCAGCGCCGTGTCGTACAGGTCGGCCTTGTCCTCGAAATAATAGTACATCGAACCCTTGCTGATGCCGGCCAGCTCGATGATCCGGTTGATCGAGGCGCCCTCGAAGCCCTTCTCGGCGAACTCCTCGACGGCGGCTTCGAGGATCTGCTCTTGCTTGTCGGGATCGAGGTTTTGAAAGCGCGAGGTGGCCATTGGGGCTAGACTCTTCGGTTCGACTGTTCGGTTCGACCTGCCAGTTAGACCCATTGGTTAGACTGGCTAGTTAGACCAGGTGGTCTAATTGGATAGAAACATAGGTGTGGGCCGGTGTCAAGAGGTTCGGGTTGTTGGGGATCATTGGGGGTGGCGTGGCGCGCTACGCCTGCGGCTACGCTCGAACGGCGCAAGCCACCCGTGTGCGCCTTATCGACCAAGGCGCCGCCGTCCAGGCGCCGCGCCGCGCGCCGTTTGCGCGGCCTCTGTGGGTGAGGGTTGGCGCGTAGCGCCTACCTTCACTCGTCCACAAACCACCCGCGTGCGCCGTATCGACCCTCACCCCTTGCGCCCCACGCAGTCGTCAATCCTTGCCCTTGCGCAACAGGCTCAAAAACGACTTGCCCACGCCCAGCCAACGGCCCTCGAGTACGGACTCGAAGAGGTCGCGCATATGCTCGTATTTGCCGTGGTAGGGGAACCACACCGGCTCGGTGTCGGCGCGCCCGCTGGCGACCATGACGGCCTTGGGGTGCATGAAGGTCAGGATGCCCTCGTCGCCGTGGTAGCGGCCAAAACCGCTGGATTTGACGCCGCCGAAGGGAAGCTTGGGGTTTCCGACCGACTGGACGACGTCGTTGACGCCGACCTGGCCGCACTCCATCTGGGAGGCCAGGCGCTTGCCCTTGTCCAGGTCGCTGGTCCACACCGATCCGGTCAGCCCGAATTGGTGCTTGTTGGCCAGGCGGAGGGCCTCGTCCTCGTCGCGCACCTTGATGACCGGCAGCACCGGGCCGAAGGTCTCGTCGGTGTAGATCTCCATGCTGGTGTCGACGTCGGTGATGAGCGTGGGCGCGTAGAATTGGCCCTCGCGATCGAGGCGCTCGCCGCCCACCAACACCTTGGCGCCGGCGTCGACCGCCTTTTTGACGTGGCGCTCGATGATGTCCATCTGCGGCGGGAAGGTAATCGCGCCCACGTCGGAGTCCTTGGGATCGCCGACGGTGATGCGCTCGATCTCCTGGCGCAGCATGTCGACGAACTCGTCGTAGATCTGCTCGACGACGAAGAGGCGCTCGACCGAGATGCACATCTGCCCGCAGTTGATCAGCGCCCCCCACACCGCGCCCTTGGCGGCGCGCTTGAGGTTGGCGTCGGCGCACACGATCATGGCGTCCTTGCCGCCGAGCTCAAGCTCGACGGGGATGGGCCGCTTGGAGGCAGCTTGCATCACCTTGCGCCCGGTGGCCACCGAGCCGGTGAAGAAGACCATGTCGATGTCGGCGTCGACCAGAGCGGCGCCCGTCGACCCGTCGCCCTGGACGATCTCGATGACCCCCTCGGGCACGCCCGCCTCCTCGCATAGTTCACGCATCAACTCGCCGGTCATGGGGGTGACCTCCGAGGGCTTGAGCACCACGGTATTGCCCCCGATGACCGCCGAGAGCACCGGCACCATGGACAGTTGGAAGGGGAAATTCCACGGCGAGATCACCCCGATGACGCCCCGGGGAAAGTACTCGACGTGGGCCTTCTTGCCCGGAAAGAGCATCCCCGGCCAGACCTTGTGGGGCTTCAAGATCTTGTGGGCGCGCCGCTTGTAGTGGTCGATGAACAGGGGCACGACCAGGATCTCGGTCATCAGCGCGTCCAGCAAGGCTTTGCCGGTGTCCTCGCTGATGCGCCGGGCGAACTCCTCGCCGCGATCCTTGATGATGTTGCGCATGCGCTCGAGGACCTCGAAGCGCTCGTCGAGGGTGCGGTTCTTCCAGGCGGGAAAGGCCCTGCGTGCCCTGGCGACGGCCTCGTCGACCTCGTCGGCGGTGCTGATGGGGAACTCGCCGAGTTTGTCGCCCGTGACCGGGCTGAATTTTTCGATCACGCTCATGTTGCGCTCCCAGTGATTCGACCGAAGAAGTGTTGTGAATGACCTGACGTTGGTAACAAATCGAAAAGAATCCGTACATCTTCCAACTGTATTCTCGTATCCTACATCATGCGCAATCATCCCTCATAAACCGGGCTCTCGAGGGCCTCAGGGGCCGTTTTAGGCGTACACCACAGTTGCCATGTTGCGGGCAGGCTGGGGAGAATAATTCAAAAAATTTCCTTTTCTTCCTAGAGAAGTTGTCCACGATCCAGAGTGAAGCAGCCAACGTAGGGCTGGCGAAGGCGGCCGCCGACGCCGCCGAAAATCAACCAAGACCAGACAGGGGGGGGCTCTGTCACGGACGGTGCGCACGCACTGCGCGACGCGGTGTGTGCAGGCGCCGACGGCCCCGCTGTGTCGCCGACACGGGAGCAAACGCCGATGTGAACCTAATACCGCGGTAATTGCACAACAGCCGTCGAACGCACACCAAATCATTGTTGGCGGGATTGGGGGAGCCGTACCCGCTGCACATCCCATGGGGGAACCGATGAAGCGCACACTATTGATTGTTGGCTGTATGACATTGGGAATGACCATCAGCGCCTGCGGCAACGTCGGCGAGGGCGACGTGGGAGGGTCGTCATCGCCCAGCGCCAAGACGCAAATGGCGCTGACCGTCGACATCGACGGGGATACCGACGTGGCCGGCTTTCGCTTCAAAGCCCGCCGGGTCAGTTGCCAAACCGGCAAGCCGATGGACGCGAGCCAGGATGGAAACAACGGCAACGGCTACACCTACACCGCCGAGGAGAGCCTCGAGGAGGCGACGATTCCGGGCCATAACGGCGCCTTCGAGAACCGGCCGTACGACGAGCAGTCCAAGCACCGCTTCGCCGATCACCTGTTCACCGTGCCCGCCGGCTGCTACGACCTGACGGCGACGCCCATCGACGAGCACGGGGACGTCTCCGAGGACTGCGCCACCGCCAAGTTGGAGCACAAGCGCGTCTACGAGCAGACGTCCAACGAGTTCCACCTGATCAGCCAGTGCCGCGGCCAGGCGCGCACCACCCTGGACGTGATGGCCTCGCTCAACCACCCGCCGGAGGCGACCCTGCAGATCCAGAAGTTCATGTGCGCCGGCGCCGGCGTCCACGTCTGCGCGACCGCCTACGACCCCGACGGCGACCCGCTGCGCTTCGAGTGGAAGGGGACCACGCCGGGCTGCTTCATCGCCATTCCCGACGGCGAGCCCCACCGCGACAGGCGCACCGGCAAGGTCACCCAATGCGTGACCATCCCCAGCGACATCGCCAAAAACCGCGAATACAAGGTCGTAGTCAAGGATCTGGCCTGGGATAAGAAGCGCTGCAAGCTCGAGCCCATCGAGGAGCTACTTCCCAAGGAGTACGCCAAGAACTTCGACGCCAGCAAATCGCGCGCCACGCTGTACTTCCCGGTCCACCAATTGGGCGACTGCATCGCCGGGGCGAGCACGTTCATCGGGGTGACCCTGGGCGCCAATCTGTGCAGCGCCACCGACCAGACCGACTGCGACCGGGGCATGAGCGAGAAGCAGGCCAAGACGCTGGCGAGCAACTCGGTCGACTTCGTCAACCCCAACCGGCTGGGCGATGCCGACCCGCGCATCCTGCTGGTGCGCGACACGGCCAACGACGAGGATAAATTCGAGGCCGCCTACATCAAGCGTCTGCTGTCGGCCAAGGGCTACCACCACGTCACGCTCATCGACGAGCCCGACGGCGGGCTTCGCAAGGGCCACACCATCGGCTTCAAGATCGTCTGGCTGGTCAATCCCGGCTGGCCCATCGACGACGGGCGCACCATCTACACCCTCAAATGGTTCCGCAAGAACGGCGGCGGGGTGATTCTGTCGGGCGACGACGCCAACCAGATCGACCTGAGCGACAACCAGACCGACCTGCACAACACCACCTGGCATCTGCCCAGCGACATGCGCTACTTCAGCGGGCTGGAGTACCTGGGCGACAACGGCGAGCACGCCTGCGGGCAGCTCACCGACAACAACCAGGGCAAAAACTACAAGGTACGTTTCAAGATGCTGACGCCGCTGACCCAGGGGCTCGACGAGTTCAACTTCCCGTACGGCAACGACATCGACCGCAACAAATTGCTGTACCACAGCAACGCCCGCGTGGCCGCCTTTACCAGGGGGCTGACCTGTGACCACGACTGCCTGCCCCACCCGGTGCCGGTGATCACGTACATGCCCTCACCGCTGGATCCGTAACGGGCCGAACAGATCTCGACATCCCCCCGGTGGCGGGCTCCCCCCCGCCACCCTCACCAGGGACGCCTGGTGCGCACCACGCGCGGTTGCATGGGCCGCGCGTGGTGCACTTTTTTTGGACGTTCCCCTTTTCTTTTCTCGTTTCAGCCCCAAAGTAAACAATGTAGTCACCACGGGGGAAGCAGATTGGGCGCGCGGCGGAATGCCTCGGGGGAACGTGGCGCCGCCGCGCCCCTTCTGTGTCCGAGCGCCCCGGCCTACCGTGCGTGTTCGTCGAGCGACGGCGGCTTATTCAACTGCAGGTCGTAGCGAATGGTCTGCACGCCGTCGATCACCTCCGGCTCAACCGAGAAGACCAACGCCCCCAGGCGCTGGGCGAGGATGCTCGCGTCCAGGGGATCGAGCAGCTTGGGCTCGAAGACGGTCATCAGCGACAACAACGCCACCGGCTCGCCGCGCGCGTACACCGTGCGAGGGTCGGACTTGCCCGACGCGGCGTGCGCCGACAGCCCATCGAGCTCCTTCTGGCTGCTCTGCCGGTCGAGGCCATAGGAGAAAAAGAGGTAGGGCGTGTCGGCGTCGGCGCCGAAATAATAGAACAGCGGCGAGTCGCCCGGCGCGTGTTTCAGGGCGGTGAGGCGATCACTTTCGAGCGGCGGGCCGTCGGCCTGCGGGGCGTCGGGGGCATCGGTGTCGGTGTCCTTGCCTTTGATCGCGGCGTTCAGATGGCCCTTGGCCGCGATCGCGCTTCGCAGCGCCGTCCCCATCATGCGGGCAAAGTCTTTGCGCTGGCCGGCGCCCATGGCGTCGTCGAGCACCATCAATCCCACCATGCGCGGCCGCAGACGAAGCCCGCGCACGTCGATGCCGGCGCTGGCGATCTCCAGGCGACGAAATTGCTCGCGGTGCTTCAAGAGCGGTTCGAGCCAGGCAATCTCGCGCTCCTCGACGACCTTCTCGGCGTTGGCAAAGAGCAGCGCCAGGCTGCGCGGAAACGACAGGGCGAAGAGCGCGGGGTCGAAGTCGGCGGCGGCGAAGTGGTCGACGATGTCGGTGGGGTCGGCCACGCCGATCCAGCGCTGCCAGCCGGGATCACTGAGCGGCGCGAGGTCCAGCGCCACGCCCAGGCCCCGCTGGCCGATATCCAGGTCCAGCGGCGCCGGTGAGACGGCCAGCGGGGCCTGCCCGCGGGCGCCAAATAAGGTGATGTTGAGTCGGAAAAACCCGGACGTCTGCGCCCCGGCGAACAGCCCGTAGCTCACGCCGCTGAGCTTGCCGGAGGCCGAGCTCCAGTTGGCGGCGCTGGCCAGGGCCATCTGGACGTTTTGCAAAAACACCGCGTCGCGCTGAGCGAGGGCGGCACGCTGGGCGCGCTCGACGGCGAGGTGGTAGCCGCGAAGCCGGGCGAATCGCGCGGCTCCCTGCTGATCGACGGCGATGCCCACGGCCGGCGTGCCCGGCGGCCTGGGGGCGGCCGGCCGGCCGGAGTCCACGGACCGAATGGCCCGCTCGAGGCGGTGTCGAATTGCCTGTTGGGCGTCTTCCTCGGTGTCCAGCCCCGATTGCCGCTGGCCCTGGCGCGAGATCACGTCGACGATGGCCAGCTCTTTTCCGACCCGAATCATCACCCCCGGCCACTCGCCGTGGGTGTCGTAGAAGAAATGGCGCGTATAGCCATCGCGACGACCATCGGCGCCGAGGTCGGCGCGATGGTACTCCGCGCCGTGCATCATCTTGTCGAGGTTTTTCAGAAACGTCGCCTTGTCGGCGACCGGCACGACCGCCCGAAAGCCCTCAATGGGCTCGATGCCGTCGACGGCCGCGGCGGCCTTGGCCTGCACGCCCTCGGCGATGTCCTTGGGGTCGGCCAGGTTCAGCGCGCCCACGGCGGTGGCGACGTCGGTCGATTTTCCCACGCCCAACGCCTCGCGCAGGGCGCCCTCGAAGGCTTCGACGTAGCTGCGGCGCCGAGTGCCGGCGGCGGGGTACGCCCCCACGTAGATCTCGCGCGAGGGGTCGACTCCCAGCTTGGTCCAGCTTTTGGGCGACAGGGGATCCATGCCCAGATAACTGACCATCGCCGCCCATTCGTGTCGCGCCCGGCCGACGGTCTGGGCGCCGTCGGCGCCGAACATCGCCGGCTCGGCGAATAACCAGTCGCGCAGCCCAGCCAGGGCGTGCAGCAGGCGATCGCCGCGCGCCCAGAAAACCACCGGCGAATTCGCCGGCAGCTCGAGGGCCGGGCCCGTCCAGCCCTGCGCCCCCGGGCGTACCGGCCGCGCCCGCCCGGCGGCGGGCTCATCGGGCCGGGGGCGGGCGCTGGAACAGCCGCTCAGGGGAGCCAGCACCAGGCAACAAATCAGCAGCGAGCGCCAGCCGAAGCGGGCGCGACTTCTCGTGGAGCGTTTCATCGGAACTCGTATCGCAGAAGACTCCTACTCCAAGGGTAATACCGCGGCCCTGACCAGCGCAACGAGCCCTGTTTGGAACGATTCTAACGTACGCCTTGACACATTGGAGACTTGTTCTATGTTTCCTGCACGCTTCACGCGCAACTTACCAAACTCTGGAGGACAACGATGGCTCATTACGGTGAACATACCCTGCCCGATCTTCCCTATGCTTACGACGCTCTCGAGCCGTATATCGACGAGCAGACCATGCGCCTGCACCACGACAAGCACCACCAGGGCTACGTCAACGGTCTGAACAAGGCCGAGCGCGACCTGGCCCAGGCGCGCGAGTCGGGCGACTTCTCCAATATCCGCAACATCGAGCGCCGCCTGGCCTTCCACGGCTCCGGGCACATCAACCACACCCTGTTCTGGCGCAACATGTGCTCGGCCGACGACTACAGCGATCCCACCGGCGATCTCGCCACCCAGATCGAGAAGGACTTCGGCAGCCTGGACAACCTCAAGGCGCAATTTAGCGCCGCCGCCAAGGCCATCGAGGGCAGCGGCTGGGGCTTTTTGGTGTGGAACCCCGAGGGTGGCTACCTGACCACCGTGGGCGCCGAGAACCACCAGAAGCAGTTCATCAACAATCAGATCCCGCTGCTGGTGCTGGACGTGTGGGAGCACGCCTACTACCTGAAGTACCAGAACAACCGCGGCAAATACGTCGAGCAGTGGTGGAACGTGGTCAACTGGGACAACGTCGCCGAGAACTTCGACAAGGCCAAAGCCTACGAGTTCCCGGTGGCGCCGTAAGTCCGCGCTGACCCCCGGTTAAGACACCAAAGCCCCGCCCGGCGTCGATGCCAGGCGGGGCTTTGCTGTTGGTGTCCCTCCCATGGCCAGTCAGCGGCACTCAGGTGCGGTGGCGGCGCTGCGCTTCGCGGTACTTGGTGGCGAAGAGGATCGCGAACGTCGCCAGGATAAGCACGGGTACGGTGACGAAGAAGATCATTCCATAATCCACGCTCTCCATAGCAGCCTCCACGAAACGGTTTTCAAGCGGACGCGTTCAGAGCTACACCTATGTTGCTGCGAGGCAACGGGGCCGTGAACCAAGGCGTGCGGCCGCATTTTGAATCATACGACCCGCGCGTGCGTCCCATTCATGAAGAAGCTAACCACCAGCAAGTCGAGGTAAACCTCATGCAACGCGCCACCGCACTGTTTTTCGCCCTGTCCATCCTGTTGTTTGCCCCGGCCAGTTGGGCGTCGGACGTGGTCAGCACCAACTCGTGGAACACGCTGTTGCACAAGTACGTCAACCACCACGGCCGGGTCGACTACGCCGCGTGGCACAAGAACAAAAAGGACATGGCCCGCCTGGACGCCTATCTGGCCAAGGTCGCCAAGGCCGACCCCGCCAAGGCCTCCACAAAGGCGCGCCTGGCGTTTTATATCGACGCCTACAACGCCACGGTCATCGACTCCATCCTGACCAAGTGGCCGGTCAAGAGTGTCATGAAGGTCGACGGCTTCTTCAAGAAGGCCAAGCACACCATCGCTGGCCAAACGATCACCCTCGACGATCTGGAGAACAAGATCATCCGCGCCAAGTTCAAAGAGCCGCGGGTGCACTTCGTGCTGGTGTGCGGCGCCAAGAGTTGCCCCCGGCTGCGCCGAAAGGCGTTGACCGAGAAGAACCTCGACAAGACCCTCGACGCCGCCGTGCGCGAGTTCGTCGCCCACGCCTCCTCGGTCAGCGGCCACACCGTGACCACCAGCCAGATCTTCAACTGGTTCGGCGCCGACTTCAAAAAGAACGCCGGCTCGGTGCCCGCCTTCATGGCCAAATACGCCAAGGGCAAGACCAAGAAAGCGCTCAGCTCGGGCAAAGCCGAGCTGAAGTTCTCCCACTATGATTGGGCGCTCAACAAGCAGTGACTGAGTGATCGAGGGATCGAGCGATCACTCAATCACTCGATCCCTTTCCGGGCTTGGCGCCGGCGTCGTAGGCGAGCATCATGCCCGCGGCGCTCATCAGCCGGATGGCGTATAGGTCGCTGTACAAGAAGTTCTTGCGGAAAAACTTCACATTCTTTTTGGGGGCCGTGCGCACCAGGTACTCCAGGTAGGCGTAGCGCGTCTGGGGGTCGTCGACCTTGGCCAGAAGCTTCTGGGTCTTGGGGTCGTCGGCGACCTTGACCAACAACAAGGCGGCCAGCGGGGAGACCTTCTTGTCCTTGGAGGCCGCCAGCTCGTATAGCTTGTCGGACAGCGGCTCGAGCACCTTGGCGTCCTTGCGCGTCAGGATGACGTCGCGCAGCAACTCGAGGGTCTTGAGACGGCTGGCCTTGTCGTCGAGCTGCTCGCCCAGGCGCGCGGCCCACTGCTTGGGAAATTGCTGCGCCAGCACCCGCGCGATGCGCTTGGTGGTGTCGAAATCCGTGCCATTCATGGCGGCGATGAACGCGTCGGCCTTGGCCCGCTTGTGATGGGCATACAGGTCGATGGCCGCAAAGCGCACCTTTCGCCGAGCGTCCTGCATGGCGATCTTGAGGCTGATGGCGGCGTCTTCGGAGGGATTGGTGCCCAGCGCCTGGAGCACCTCGATGGTCTGCTCCGCGGTGGCATTTTGCATATAATGCTGGGCTTGAGTGACGTATGTGGGGTCGCCGCAGGCCACCATGCCCAGCGTCGCCGCCCGCACCATCTTCTTGTCGATGCGCTTGGGAAGCACGAACTCCCCTTTTTCGGAGACGTGCACCGACGCCAGAATCTTCTGGTACAGCGGAATGGCCGCCTTGACCTGAGCGCGGCCCAGGATATGGGCGGCGGCCAGGCGCTTTTCGCGCGGCTGCGAGGGGTCGCCCAGCTGGTCCAAAAAAGGCTTGGCGCGGTCTTTTTGACCGCATTCGATGAGCGCCTTGAGCGCGGTCGCCGCGAACTCGGGGTCGTCGTCGTAGACCAACTGGCCGAGCTCCGGGTAGATCGTATCCTCGAGCAGAGCCTTGTTTTTGGCGGCGTAGGCCTGGTGCAGTCGGGCCAGCGGGCCCTTCTCGAGCGCCAGGAGGCGCAAGCTCGAGTCATGGGAGCGCAGCGCCCGACTGCTGACCACCCGGCGAAGCGCCGGCGAGCCGTACTCGTACACCGCGTTGAGGATGGCGCGCTGCTCGGGGACCTCGGCGTTGTTGAACCGGGCCATGGTCAGCCGGCGAATATCCTTGTCGTGGGTGGCCAACAACACGCGCAGCGCGGCCACCCGCACCATGGGCGAGTCCTTGGCGTCGACGAGCTTGGTGGCGAAGTGATCGAGCGAGGGCTTTTTGAGCAGCTCGAGCACGCGCAGCGTCTCCGCCTGCACGTACGGGTCGCTGCCGAGGTCGACCCCGGTCTGCAGGACCTTGCGCACCTCCTTGCGCTGGGCGGCGTCGAATTGTTCGTCCTTGCAGCCCGCCGCGCCCAGCAGGGCCACACAGCACACGCCCGCGGCCACCTTGCCCATGCACGCGCGCCACCATGCTCGCATTGCCCGCTCGCCTCGCCTCATGCTTCGTCCTCGTCACCAGTGTCGTCGGACACGCCTTCGCGGTGCTTTTCCATCCAGCGCACGATGCGCCGCAAGATGTCGGCCCACTCCTGCTCGTTGAGGATCTCGTGGAACAGCTTGGGAAAGAGCTCCATCTCGCGGTCTTTGCTGCCCAGGCGATGAAAGACCTTCTCGGTCGCCTCGGCGTCGACCAATTTGTCCTGGCCGGCGACCAGGAACAAAAACGGCTGGTCGATCTCCCCGGCACGCTCGAGCAGCTCCTGCTGCTTGTCGAGCACCTCGGTAAACCAGCGCGCCGAGACCACCTTGAGGTTGAGCGGGTCCTTGTCGTAGGTCTCGACGACCCGCTCGTCGTGGCTGACCGAGGCGGGGTCGAGCTCGTTGGGCATGGTAAACGACGGCCACACCCGGCTCATCAACTTGCCGGCGGCAGCCTTGACGGGGTTGATCTTGACGGCCAGGCCACACATGGGGCTGGTCACCACAAACCCGCGCACATCCTCCGGGTGGGTCAGCGCATAGCGCAACACGATGAACCCGCCGTTGGAGTGGCCCATGCAAAAGACGTCCATGCCCGGCCACTGCGCCTGGGTGTGCATCTTGAGCAGGTCGTAGTCGCGCACGTAATGCTCATAGCGCTCGACGTGCGCCCGCTTGCCAGTGCTTCGGCCGTGGCCGCGCGCGTCGATGGCCATCACCGCGTAGCCCGCCCGGCACAGCGCCGCGGCCACGTGGTCGTAGCGCGAAGAGTGCTCGCCGAAGCCGTGCATCAGCGCCACCGCTCCGCGCGTGGGCCCGCCTGCCGGCTCCCACGATTGCCAGAAGAGTTGCACTCCGTCGAACGCCCCCCAGAAACCCTCCTTCTGGTCGATGGCGTCGTCTTCGAGGGCTGTTGCGGGCGCCAGATCGGAGAAATCGAGCGCGTCGACCTCCTCGTCGGTCAGCGTCGCAGCGCCGGTGTCAATCGAATCGGCAGTCAATGGCGATCCTCAGCGTCATGAATTGGTAGAAATATGTCGTTGTGGAGTTTAGCCCAACGCGCCCAGAAGGTGAAGCTCGTCCGCCATTTCGGGGCGCGGTTCCCTGACGCGGGGGCTCGCTCACCGAAGGCGCTCGTGCTCCACGGCCAAGAAGTTGATCTGCTCGTCGAACCAGGCCCGTTGGTCGGCCTCGAGGCGGCGGCCCAGCCGCTGCCAGGCGTCGAGCTCGACGAGCACGGGGCGTTGCTCGGGCTCGGCCTTGGCGAGCGCGACGGCGTCTTCGAGCGTGGCGCGCGCCTCGTCCGTACGGCCCAGGAATGCCTGTGAGAGGGCGCGCGCGGCCAGGTAGGCCGCGTCGTTGGGCTCGGCCGACAGGGCCTTGTCGAAGGCGTCCAACGCCTGCTCGTGGCGGCCGAATTGCTGCAGGACGCGGCCGTGCACGAACTGGGCCTCGACGTCGTCGGGCGCGAGTTCGACGGCGCGGGTGGCGCATGCTTGGGCCAGGCTCAGATCGGCGATGCGAAGCGCCGCCTCGGCGAGGCCTCGCTGGGTGGCGGCGCGCTCGCAGGCGAGCTTTTCGACCTTCCTAAAGGCCGCCATCGCCTCTTCGGGCCGGCCCAACTCCAACAGGACGTTGCCGCGGATGAGCAGGGCGTCGGTGGCAAACGGGTCGAGATTTTCGGCCTGGGCCAACGCCGAGAGCGCCCGGTCGAACCGGCCCACCTGCGCCAGGCGATAGCCCAGCTCGAGCCACTGGTCGGCCTCGCCGCCGGTCAACTCCAGGAGGCGCTCGGAGGCCTCCAGGGCGTGCGCTTCCTCGCCGAGATCGGCCCACAGGTCGGCGCAGATCTGCCACAGGCCCACGCGGTCTTTGGCGCGGCGCGCGGCGTAGTCGAAGGCCACGGCGGCGCCAAAGGCCTCGCCGCGGCCCTCGAGCAACTGCGCGAGGCGAATGGCCGGCTCGGGGTCGTCGATGCCCTGGTCGACGGCGCGTTGGTACAAGGCGATGGCCGCGTCTTCGTCGCCCACATCCAGGTAGACGCCGGCCATGAAGCTCGCCACCTGGGCGCGCTCGATGCTGTCGGGGTCGACGAAGGCGAGCTGCTCGGCGGCTGCTTCCGGCTTGTCGGCGAGCACGAGCGCGTCAGCCAGCAGCGCGCGCAGAGCGGGGTCTTCGCCGCGGGCCTCGATCGCATGGCCGAGCACACCGGTCGCCTCGTCGACCAACTCGCGGCCGACCAGCAGGCAGGCGTATGTCAGCGCCGCATCGTAATCGGACGCGCCCCGGCGCGCGTAGCGCTCGTTGGCCACGCGCAACGCGTGCGAGTAATCCTCCTTTTCGAGCGCGCGGCGCACCGACGAGGCCACCGCGTCCATGCCCCCGGCCACCAGCGCCTGCAGGCGTTGCATGGCGGGAAAGGCGATCAAACTTTGCTCCAAATCAGCCATCGGCGTCCTTGATTCCTTGCGCGAGTGCACCAAACTCCGTTAAGACAGTCGAGCGCGTTGGCGGCGTGCCTGCTGCGTAACGCACCTGCCACGACCCTACAACTTTTGCCACCCTTTGTCTGGAATGCCCATGTATTCTTTCTCCCCCGAGAGCTTCGCCGCCCGCCGCCGCCAATTCATGGACCATATCGGCGAGGATGGGGTGGCCATCCTGGTGGCCAACCCCGAGAGTACCCGCTCGAAGGACACCGAATTTCCGTACCGCCCGGCCAGCGACATTCTGTACCTGTCGGGGTTTCGCGAGCCGCAGACGGTCCTGGTATTTGCGCCGGGCCACGACGACGGCGAATTCGTCATGTTCGTGCGCGCCCGCAACCCCGGCGAAGAGCAGTGGACTGGCCGGCGCGCCGGGCCGGAGGGGGCCATGAGCGACTACGGCGCCGACGCCGCCTTCACCCTCGACGATCTCGACGAGAAGCTGCCGGGCTTCCTCGAGGAGCGCGAGCGGCTGTACTACACCCTGGGGGAGCACCCCAAGTTCGACGCGCGCGTCACCCGTTGGATCAATAAGCTTCGCCACCGGCGAAACAAGCCGTCGGGGGCGCCGGGCGCGCTCATCGACGTGCGCGACATCCTCCACGAGATGCGCCTTCGCAAAGGGCCCGAGGAGCTCGACCTGATGCGCCGCGCCGCCGAGATCTCCTCGCAGGCGCACGTGCTGGCCATGAAGCACTGCCGGCCGGGCATGCATGAATACGAGTTGCAGGCGCTCATCGAGTACCACTTTCGCAAAAGCGGCGCCGAATTCCCCGCCTACACCACCATCGTGGGCACCGGGGACAACGCCACCATCTTGCACTACGTCGACAACCGCGACGTCATCGAGGACGGCGACGTCGTGCTGGTCGACGCCGGCTGTGAGTTCGAATTTTACGCCGGGGACATCACCCGCAGCTTTCCGGCCTCCGGCCAGTTCACCTCCGCCCAGCGCGACTTCTACCAGGCGGTGCTCGACGTCCAGGTCGACCTGGTCGACAGCATCCGCCCGGGGCTTCCCTACGAGGAGCTCAAGGCCAAGTCGGTGCGCGGGCTGACCCAGGCGATGGTCGACCTGAAGCTTCTGTCGGGCTCGGTCGACGAGCTCGTCGAGCAGGAGACCTACAAAAAGTACTACCCGCATAGCATCGGCCACTGGCTGGGGATCGACGTGCACGACGTCGGGCCCTACCACGACGTCGACGGCGCCTCGCGCCTGCTCGATCCGGGCATGGTGCTTACCATCGAGCCGGGGCTGTACGTGCCGCGCACCGATGAAGACGCCCCCGAGGAATTTCGCGGCGTGGGTGTACGCATCGAGGACGACGTCCTGGTCACCGACGAGGGCTACGAAAACCTGACCAGTTCCTGCCCCAAAGCGGTCGACGAGATCGAGGCGATCGTGGGAACCGACGCTCACTGATTCGACGGAGACGCGATGACCAACGGCAACGACAACGGCGGCAATGGACCTTCGCGGCCCAACGACTGGGCCGAAAGCCCCCAATCGAATGATCCGCCCGACGGCCAGGAACCGCCGCGCGCCGACCAGCCCCAGCCGGTGCCACCGCACGAGCCCGAGGCCGCCCAGCCCCCCGGAGCGCAGGGCGCTCGTCAGCCCCAGGGTGGCGAGTCGTCGGCCGGCTACGCCGTGCCCCTGGAACGCGGCGGCATGGAGGATGCCCACGGCGACCAGTTGCCCGGCGACCAGCCCCCGGCGGTGCGCCCGGGCGCCAAGCCCAAGCCCGACAGCAACGACATCCTGGCGGTGATATTGTCGATCTTCTTTCCCGGCGTCGGCCAGATGATGCTCGGCCAGACCACCAAGGGCGTCGTCGTCCTGCTGGTGACCGTGTTCACCTGCGCCGTCGGCGGACTGCTCTCCATCGCCGCCGCCCTGGACACCTACTGCGTGGCCATGGCCAAAAAAAAACGCCCAGTCGACGACTGGGAGTTCTTTCCGGATATCAACGACATCTTTTGAGCTGACATCGTGGCGCGCCTGACGGCGCGCGGCGTGGCGCGCAAAGCGCGCCACGCTCCGCGCAAAGCGCGCTACGTCTACATCGCCGCGTTGAGCTCGCTGCAGCAATGGTCCTTCAGGCACTGGTCCTGCTCGGTATCGCTCATCTGGCCGCAGTCGTTGTTTGTGCCGCAGGTGTTCAACGCGGTCATGGCCGTGCGGCACTCCGAGGAGACGTTGCACGAGTCCAGGCAGTTGTCCGCGCAGGTCGCGCAGCCCTGCGGGTTCATGCCGCCCTGGCAATTGGGATCCTGGGTGACGCACTGCAGCTCGCACTGGTTGATGCACTGCATGTAGGGGCAGCAGGTGCCGCCGTCGGCGCACTCGTCGGCCGAGCAGGTGCCGCCGCCGTTGTTGTTGGTGCTGCCCTTGTTCGACGAGCTCTGGTCGTTGCAGAACAGGTCGCCGGATTTGGCGTAGACGACCACGTCGAAGTTGCCGGTGAGCGTCTCGGTCGCCCCCGAGCCGTCCTGGCTCTTGAGCCCGATATTGCCGAAGCTCCCCTTGGCGTGCTCGCCGACGGCCTTCGGACAGGTGTCCAGCTTGAGCGTGCCGGTACCGTTGCTCACAAAAGAGCTGCCGGTGGCGGCGTTGACCAACGTCACCGTGGTCATGCCGCTGCCGTCGGCGGGGGGGAAGTCGCCGGGTGCCTTGGAGGTGTCCGAGGTGGTGATCACGGCGTTGATGACGGTGCCATCGGCGCTGATCAGCGTCATCTGCAGCGCCGCTCCGGCGATCCCGGCGCCCCAGGTGCCGTCGCCGGCCTTGTCGTCGCTCTGCGAGCCCTGCATCGAGTTCTGTTGGCCGCCACCATCGCTGGTCTGTGCGTCGAAGCTACTGGTATTCTGGTTGCTGCCGCCGCCGTTGTTGGACCCGCCGCCGTTATTCGAGCCACCGTTGCCACTGCTGCTGCTGCCGCAGCCGGCCGCCAATGCCAGCGCCAGACAGCCCGCCAACAAGCCCGCTTTCATTCCTACCCGCTGCATCATGAGAATCTCCTTCACACCCAAAATGGTCATTCCAATTTCTTGCTGCACCCACTCAGACGTCGACATTTGCGGCTTATTCACCACCAGGTACGAATGTCTACTACATGTCCATGTCGGGCGCGAGATTTTCGAAGCGGGTAATCGGGCCGAAGAAGCGCAGCCGCACCGAGCCGATCGACCCGTTGCGGTGCTTGCCGATGATGATCTCGGCGACGCCCTTATCCTCGGTATCCGGGTTGTACACCTCATCGCGGTAGATGAACGTGATCAAGTCTGCATCCTGCTCGATTGCTCCCGATTCTCTCAGGTCGCTCATCATGGGGCGTTTGTCGGCGCGGGACTCCACGCCGCGGTTGAGCTGGGCGAGGGCGATGATGGGTACGTCGAGCTCTTTGGCGACGGCCTTCAGGTTGCGCGAGATCTCGCTGATCTCCTGCTCGCGGCTGCCGTGGCCGCCCGAGCCGCGCATGAGCTGCAGGTAGTCGATGAAGATGATGCCGATGTCGTGCTCGGCTTTGAGGCGGCGACACTTGGAGCGAAACTCCATGATGGGAAGCGCGGGGGTGTCGTCCAAAAAGATCTTCGCCTCGCTCAGCGCGCCGGCGGCCTTGATGAGCCGGGCCCACTCCTGCTCGGTCATATTGCCGCGGCGAAGCTTGGACTGGTCGACGCGCGCCTGGCTGCACAGCATGCGGATGGCGAGCTGCTCGTTGGACATCTCCAGGCTGAAGAAGGCCGCGGCGATGTTGCGCTCGACGGCGGAGTGGGTGGCCATGTTGAGCGTAAAGCTCGTCTTACCCATCGCCGGGCGGGCGGCGACGATGATCAAGTCGGAGCGCTGCCAGCCAGCGGTGATATCATCGAGGTCGACGAACCCGCTGGGCACACCGGTGATGTGCTCGCTTTTGTTGTACAGCGCCTCGATCTGGGTGAACGCGCTCTGAATGACCTCGCGCATCGAGGCGTAGTCTTTTTTGATCCCCTGCTGGGTGATGGCAAACAGACGCCGCTCGACGTCGTCCATGAACTCTTCGACGTCACTGACATCGCCGTAGGCGTTATTGACCAGAGCGTCGGCGGTAAAGATGAACTTTCGAAGCGCCGACTTGCGCCGCACGATCTCGGCGTATTGACCGACGTTGGCCGCCGAGGGCACGGCGTTGGACAGCCGCGCCAGATAGCTGGGGCCGCCGACGGCCTCCAGGCGATCCTCGGCCGACAGATGGTCGGCCAGCGTGATCACGTCGACCGGCTCCTCGCGCCGGTGCAGATCGACCATCGCCCGAAAAACGTGGCGGTGCTGCTCGCGGTAGAAGTCGTCGACCGACAGGCGGCTCAACATCTCGTCGAGCACCCGGTTGTCCAGCAGAATCGCGCCCAGCAGGCTGCGCTCGGCGTCTTCGTTATGCGGGGGAACGCGGATGGTCTCGTCGACGGGCGGGCGGGTCATAGCAACTTACGAGCAAGGGGTGAACTCACCACAGAGGGCACAGAGGGCACAGAGGAAAAAGTCAAAAGGTCTTCCTCTGTGCCCTCTGTGGCCTCTGTGGTGAACCGAGGTTAGTCGACGGTCATGTAGTCGTTGCGGATCAGGTAGACGATGTCCTGCATCGTCTCCAGGTCGCTGGCCAAGCTCTTGTTGAGTACTTTGGCGACCGAGCCGTAGTTGAACACCAACTGGATGGTGTCCAGAAGCTCGGGGGTCAGGCTGCGCAGCGGGGGCACCAGCGGCTTGTTGATCAGCAATTGCGCGGTCAGGTCGGGCACGTCGTCGCCCAGCGCCATGATCTCGTCGAGCTGGCGCATGCCCTCCATGAGCAGGTTCTCGATGGATTCGTTGATCTCTTCGTCGAAGGTCTCGTCGGTGGGCTGCTCCAACGAGAACGTGCCCGTGCGCCAGGCGAGCACGCGGTAGAACGCCTTGTACGGCGAGATCTCCGGGTCGTCGTTGATGGTCGCGTAGAAGACGCGTCCCTCGCGCAGGTAAATCTTGGCGGTGTCGACTTCGGTGCGGATGACCAGCACGCCGGACTTGCGGCTGGTGGAGAACAACTGGAGCAGGTCGGGCAGCGGCACCTCTTCGATGAGTCCGGAGATGGAGCCGGTCAGCGTGGCTCCGGTGGTGCGGGAGGCCTGGGTGTGGTGGTCGTTGCCACCGGCCTGTCCGGGGGCGCCCATGCCCGGGCCGCCGCCGTCGGCGGCGACATGGTCGCGGTGGACCAATTTGATGATATTGGTGCCGATGAGCACCCGGTCGCCCTCTTTGAGGCGCGCCTTGGTGATCTTTTCGCCGTTGACGAAGGTCCCGTTGGTGCTGCCGAAGTCCTCGATCTCGAGGGTGCCGTTATGCGCACTGATGCGAGCGTGCTTGCGAGAGACCATGTCCTCGACGAGGACCATGTCCAGCTCACTGGAACGGCCGATCAGGATCTCGGAGTCGTGCTCCAGCGGGAACTCCCCCCCTGATACTTGCCTGAGATGAATTTCAGGACGTACTGGCCGGCTTGACTTTGACTCAATGTAACCTCTCCTCAACCACGAGAATCGAGGAATGAGCGGTGTATAGCTTTTGACTGGCGAAATCGCCTAAGTTGGAAGAACGATGGTACGCGCTCCTAACGACCAATCACGTTACGCAATGGCCCTTAAAGCGTCAAGATTCTCGCGCCACGAGCGCGGCTTGTCGGCGCCGTCTGGGCGGTCGATTGTCCACGTTGTCCGCTTCGATCTAGCAGATCGATGGGGCAATCTGCAATCGACATATTCGAGAAATTGGGCGCAACCCCCCTCGGGGGCGCTCTCTGCGAGTCGACAGGAGCGGCCATGAACGATCTCTTCGCCCAAGTGGCCGGCTCCGGCCTGCACGTCGACCTCGTCGTCGCGCTGCTGTCGGTGGTGCTGATCGTGGTGGGGGCGACGCTGCTGTTGACGGTGCTGACCACGCGCATGCTCGCACGCGCCCAGGCGGGCTCCGCAGACAGCCGACTGCTCCCCACGCTGGCCGAGGAGGTGCTCGACGACGATCTGCGCGCGGCCTACCAGCGCTCGATGTGGCTGGACACGCTGATCGCGCAGCACTTTCCCGAGCTCGGCGACCCCACGGGCACCGAGCTGGGCCGCCAGGTGCGCAAGTGGCTGGTGCGCCTGCAGGCGCAGCGCTTCGCCGGCGCCCCCACACAACAAGGCGAGCCTGCCGGGCAGCAGACTCGCCTCGCTGAGATTGACGCGGTGCTCGACCAGGCCCTCGACCTGGTCGACTCGGCCGAGCCCGGCGAGCCGGCCGACGTCGCCGCTGGACTCGCCGGGCTGACCGAGCAGCTAGGGCCGCCTAGAAGTAGATCAGCAGGTTGACGCCGAACTGGTCGTTGGTCGCGCTGAACGTTCCGTCGGCGTTGCTGGCATTGGGGTCGTCGAAGCTATAGGCGCTGTGCAGGTAGCGCGCGCTGAAGCCGACGTCCTGCACCCGGATGTCGGCGCCCAGACCCAACCGAAGCGAGGCGCCCACCGAGGCGAACTCCGCGTTGGAGTCGGACAGCCCGTGCACGCCCACGCCGATGAGCGCGTAGGGCTCGAACATGCCCAGGCGCGGCTGCAGGCGGAAGTCGCCGGACAGCCCGTACAGGCTGACGCTACGCTGGGTGGCGGTGGGCTGGTAGCCGCCGCCCTGGATGCCCAGCTCCCCGGAGAACAACTGCCCCTTGGTGCCCACACCCAGGTTGAAGTCCGTACCCGACATCGTCTGCGAGTCGAGCTCGGCGGCGTTCAACCCCGCCAGGCCCACGCCCAGAGTCACGTAGGGGTCGCCGATGGAGCCGCCCGTCTGGGGCGAGGCCTGCTGCTGGACGCTGCCCGAAGCGGTGCTGCCCACCCCGGTGCGGCGGTGGTGGCGGCGGTAGTCGTTGCCGTAGCCGTTGTCGTAGCCACCGTTGCCGTAACCGTTGTTGCCATAACCATCGTTGCCATAACGATCGTTGCCGTAGTCATCGCGCCCGTAGCGGTCGTGGTCGTGGTCGTAGCCGTGATCGTGATCGTGGTCGTAGCCGTGATCGTGATCGTGATCGTAGCCGTGGTCGTGATCGTGGTCATAGCCGTGATCGCGGTCGTGGTCGCCCCGCCCCACCCGGCCCGGTTGGTCGCGCTGCGCCGGCGGATTATGCGGCACGCGCGGGTCGGGATGCGGCGCCGGCGGGCGCCGGTCGTGGCCGGGATTGTGGTCGCGCTGCGGCGGCCGGTGGTCGACGTTGCCCGGGCCGTGGCCATTGTGGTCATTGTGCGACGGCTGGTGGACCGGCGGCTGTGGGTGGACCGGCGGCTGATGCACCGGCGGCTGCGGATGCGGAAGGCGCGGGTCCGGATGCGGCGTATGGGGCACGTGCCCCGGCGCTTGCGGACGCCGCGGCTGCTTGTGCGTCGGCGGATTGTGCTGCGCCGGCGGCTGCTGATGCTGATCGCGCCGCGGCTGCTTGGTCGGGCGCGGGTGGCTCGAGCTGTGGCTCAGCCCGCCGCCGTTGCGCCCGATGCCCACACTGCCGTTGGTGCTGCTATGCGACAACGAGCCGTCGTTTCGCTGCAGCCCGGAGGTGTCGTTGTGGTAGGTCTGGCTGCGCCGCGGCGTCTTTTGCGGACGCGTGGGCCTCGTGGTGTGCACCCGCGGGTCTTTGTGGACCGTCGGCGAGCGCCGCGGCGTCTTCGCCGGACGCGAGCGCCGGGGCTGCTTTTTCTTCTTTTTCTTCTTCTTGTTGCTGTCCTCGTCGTCGCTGTTCTTTTTGCCATGGATGTTGCGCACCTTCGGCGCACGAATCCCGTCGAACGGCCCCGCCTGCGCGCTATGCTCCCCGGCGGACAGCATCGCCGGCGCGGCGATCATCAGGGCCAATGCAAATGTCAACAAGTGGTTGGGTTTACGCGCGGCCATGGGTCTTCTCCATGCAAAAGTTCGCGTTTCATGGACTTTGACAGCGTACACCATGAAATATTCAAAAACGAATGTGCTGGAGCGCAGGCTGCCAGCCTGCATCGGGCTGGGCGCGCGGAGGGCGCGAAAAAAGCGGCGGTCCCGGGTGGGAGCCGCCGCTTTCAAATCCGTCGGTGATCGTCGAGGCCTAGAAGACCTCTTCGAGGCGCTCGATGAGTCGTTCGGTCTGCTCGACGGTGCCGACGCTCATGCGCAGGCAGCCCTCGAGGCCGGGATAGCTCGAGCGGTCGCGCACGTACACGCCGCGCGCCTCCAACTGGCCGAGCGTGTCGCTGATATTGGGCACGCGCACCACCACGAAGTTCGCCGGGGTGACGTACGCCTCGGCGTTCTTGGCGGCGAAGAACTCGCGCAGCAACTCCTTGGAGGCCTCCACCTCGGCCAGAAAGGCGTTGAGGTAGTCCAGGTCGCTCAGCGCGGCGATCGCGCCCACCTGGCCGAGCGCGTTGACGCTCTTGGGGTTGTAGATCCGGCTCAACCCCTCGACGATGTCGGGATCGGCGGCCAAGTAGCCCACGCGAAGCCCCGCCAGGCCAAACGCCTTGGAGAAGGTGCGCGTGACGATGAGGTTGGGGTAGTCGCGTACCAGGTCGATGCCGGTGACCTGGGCGAACTCGAAGTAGGCCTCGTCCAGGATGATCAGCGTGCGCGGGTACTTCTGGCACAGCTCCTCGACGTCGTCGGGGTCGAGCACCATCCCGGTGGGGTTGTTGGGGCTGACCAGGTACAGGATGCGGGTGGTCTCCGACATCGCCTGGTGAATGCCCTCGATATTCTCGTCGAAGGGCGTCTCGCCCTGCACCTTGGTGATGGTGGCGCCGCGCGACTGGGCGAAGACCAGGAAGTGATTGTACGTCGGCACGGGCGCGACGACATGGTCGCCTTCGGACAAGAAGGTATTGCAGATCAACTGCAGAGCGTCGTCGCTGCCGTTGGTCGCCAACAGGTACTCGCGCGACAGGCCGGTGTAGGCGGTCAGCGCCTCCACCAGATCGCTGCTGCCGAGCTGCGGGTACCAGTTCAACTTGCGGTGCCCGCTCAAATACGCCTGGATGGCTTCGTTGACCCGCGGGCTCGGGGCGATGGTCGCCTCGTTCCAGTCGAGCTTGAAGGTGGTCTCGCCGTCGGGGCGCGCCTCGATGGCCGCCTGGCTGGTCACCGCCTCATAAGGGGTCAGCTTGCGCACGGCAGGAGCAACTTCGATTGCCCGTCGACCCGGGACCTCGCGCAGCGTCGGCGAAGCATCCGAGGAGGGCGCAACGATCTCCTTGCGAAGCTTGTAATTCAAGTTAGACATACAGTCCTCAATACTATCCGGCCGAATCTTTGGCGCTGCCTCACGCAATAGCAAACAGCCACTATTTACCCGGATTCGGGGTGGACCCGCCAGCCGTCGAAATGCGTGTCGACAACCACCGGGCCGTGTGATGCTGCACAAAAGCTGCGGACAATCGCACAGCGAACCCACTGCGTCAAGATGGTGTAGGCGCCTCGGGCCACTGTAGTGGAACCCGGTGGCGGCGCAAGTTTTCGCAGCCGTCCGAGCTACTGCGGGTGGCCTGCGTCGGTGGCGTCACAGATGCAAGAACGAAGCCACCACTGACCTGCCGGTCGGTTCGCGGTTCTGCACCGCGCTTCGCGGGTGTGGAGAGGTTTGTGCGGTGTGAAACTGCGGGGGGGCGTGGATAGGCGGTGCTCCAGTCGGAGTACGGTTACTCCAGTTGGCGCGCTTTGCGCGGGGCTTGGCGCCAACCCCGCGCAAAGCGCGCTAAGCCTCAAGCCAGCAGGTCGTCGGGTACGTCGACGCTCTCGGGTTTGACGATCGACACCAGCATGCGCTCGGGGTCGAGGTAGCGGTCGACGACGCGCTGGACGTCGTCGACGACGACCGCCTCGATGCGCTCGCCGAAGCCCAGCGAGCGCTTGTAGCCCAGCCCGTACAGCTCGTCGAGGCCGACGGTCAGCGAGCGCGCCGAGTTCTTCTGCAGGCCGATATCGTGGCTGCCGGCCAGGTAGCGCTTGGCGCGCTCGACTTCCTCGTCGGTGATCGTGGCCTGGTGCAGCCGGTCGATCTGGGCGCGGATCCCCTGCACGGCCTGCTCGATCTTCTCGGGGCTGGTGCCGATGGTGATGATGAACGCGCTGACGTCGAGGCCGAAGACGATACGCGCGCCCACGCTGTACGCCAGGCTCTGCTTGTCGCGAAGCTCGTAGAACAGCCGGCCGCCCTGCCCGCTCAAGATCGCGTACAGCACCTCCAGCGGGTATTTGTCGTCGGAGACCAGCGGCGGGGTCTCGAAGCCGGCGATGATGTGGGCCTGCTCCTTTTCCAGGTCGCTGACCACCAGGCGCGTCGCCTCGGGGGTCTTGGCCTCGGGGATCTGGGGGCGCATGGGCTCGGCGGCGTCGTGGCCGACGAAGTAGCGCTCGGCGAGCTGGGCGACGAGCTCGGCGTCGACGTCGCCGACGACCACCACGACCATCTCGAGCGGGTTGACCAACCGCTTGTAGTAGGCGCGCACGTCGGCGGCGCTCAGCCCGGCGATCGTCTCCTCGCTCCCCTCGGTGGGCATGCCGTAGGGGTGGGGGGCGAAGAACGCCCGGGCGAACTGCTCGTAGTTGACCGCGCCGAGCTTGTCGCGACGGGTGCGGATATGCTCGAGCTGCAGGCGCTGCTCGCGCTCGAACTCCTCGTCGGGGATGGTCGAGTCGAGCAGGCAGTCGGCGAAGAGAGCAAAACTCTGCTCGAAAAATTGGCTCAGCCCGCTCACGGACAGCCCGAAGGAGTTGCGCCCGCCCAGCCCGCTGATGGAGCCGGCCATCGACTCGACCCGGTGGGCGATCTCCTCGGCGGTCATCTGGGAGGTGCCCTTGTCGACCAGCTCGCTCATCAGGCTGGTAATGCCGTTGTTTTGGGCCGACTCGTAGCGCAGCCCGCCCAGGCACAGCGCGCGCGCCGAGAATGTCTCCACGCTGTGATCTTCCTGAATGACCAGCAGGGGCCCGTCGGGCAGCTCCAGGCGTGTAAACCCTTCCTCGTCGAGCGCGATCGCCTCGCTGACCTGCTCGGAGCGCACCACCTCGAAGGCTTGACGCGTGGTCTGCTCGAGGTCGTCGACGTCGAGCTCGCCGTGGACCTCGGGGTGCGACAACACCACCGTGCAGTTGTGCGGCGTCAGGTATTTTTGGGCGGCGCGGCGCACGTCCTCCGGGGTCACCTCCGCCAGCGCGGCGTAATACTTCTGCTCGTAGGTCGGGTCGCCGGTGACCATCTGGTAGCGGCCCAGCTTCATCGCCAGCCCCTCGACGGTCTGCTTGCTGTAGATCTCCTGGCTCTCGATCATCGTGCGGGCGCGCTCCAGATCGACGTGGCTGGGGCGCACGTAGCCGAAGCGAAAGACCTCGCGCATGATCGCGCCGAGCACGTCGACGTCCGAGCGTCCCTGCTCGGGCAGTTGGTATTGCCCCGAGACCATGAACAGCCCGGCGTCCTTGGGCGTGTAGGCGCCCGCATAGATCGAGCTGACCAACTGCTGCTCGCGCTGGATCGTCTGGAAGAGGTGCGAGGAGTCCCCGTAGCCCAAGATCGCCCCCAGCAAATCCAGCGCGGGGATGTCCTCGTGGGTGGCGTGGGGGATGTGGAAGCCCACCCGCAGGTGGGCCTGGTTGATGTCGGCGCTGCCCGCCCAGCCGCGAAAGTCGTCTTGCTCGGGCTCGGCGTGGCGCTCGTGCAGCGTGCGCTCACCGCCGTGTTGAAACTCGCCGAAATACTCGTCGACCAGGGCCTTGGCGTGGTCGATCTCGAAGTCCCCCACCAGCACCAGCGCCATATTCTGGGGCACGTAATGCTTGGCGTAAAAGTCCAGGATGTCCTGGCGCTCGAAGGAGTCGACCGACTCGCTGGTGCCGATGACCGGCAGCCGGTAGGGATGCTCGACATAGGCCGTCTCGAACAGCTTCAAGCTCGCCTCGCGCGCCGGGTTGTCGCGCCCGCGCTTGATCTCCTCCTGGATGACCTCCAATTCGCGCTCGAGCTCGTCGGCGTCGAACGAGGAGTTTTGGACCGCGTCGGCCAAGATATCCAGGCCGGTCTCGAAGTACCGGCTGCTCATGACCACGTAATAGCAGGTCTGATCGAAGGAGGTGAACGCGTTGATGTGGCCGCCGCTGGCCTCGACCTCGCGGGCGATCTCGCCGACCTGACGCTTGGCGGTGCCCTTGAACAACATATGCTCGTGCACGTGAGCCAGGCCGGCCTCACGCGGCTCCTCGTCGGCGCTTCCCACGCCCACCCATACGTTGCAGGCGACCACCGGGGCGGCCGTCGATCGGTGAAGCAGCACGGTCATTCCGTTGTCCAATTCGTAGCGGGTCAGTTCCACGCGTCTTCTCCTTATGGGGGTAGCGGGCGCTCGATCGCCGGCGAGCATCGATGGGGGCGGTGTCGAACCACGTTGATGCAATATTGAACACCTTCTCGGTCTTGGCAATCGAGACCTTCGCACCTACCTTACCCAGGCCGTTTCGACCAACATCCAGCAGCTCCAGCGATCATGGCCCAACTTCCCACCGCATACGTGCCCCATCTGTTCGCCCAGGCGCCGGGCAAATCGCGCGACGGGATGAGCGCGCCCACCCTCAGCGCGCTCGTCGAGCGCCTCGACCAGGCCCAGGTGCACTCGCCGGCGGTGCTGTCGCTGCTTCGCGGAAAGTTACTGCTCGGCGGCGTCGAGCGCGCCGCGCTGCTGGTGCTCGGCGACACCCGCCTGGACAGCGTCGCCCAGTGGGCGGACGCGCTGGCCGCGGCGAGCTTCGCCTCGCTGGTCGCCTGCTCGTGCGCCGACGTCGGCGCGCCCGGCTACCTTCGCGCCATCGACGCGCCACTGCTGACCGGCCACGGCATCGTCGTCGCCAGCCGCGGCGTCAGCGGGCGCGCGCTGGTCGGCCTTCCCCTCGAGGAGCTTCGCCACGAACTCCTCGACAGCCGCCGGCGCCTCTCCGAGCTGGCCGGCTACCCGGTGCGCACGCTCATCCCCACCCCGTCGACGCTGGGCGCCGCCGTCGACGGCCTCGTGCTCGAAGAGGCCCGCCGCGCCGGCTACCGGCTGGTGCTGCGCCCGGGCCGCGCCATCACCGAGCTCGACGCGCCCCTCGCGCGCGGCTACTCCCGGGTGGTCGACTACCGCACCGTGCGCACCGACGACTCGGCCAGCCACCTGCATCGCTGGATCGTCGGGCACGGGCTGTCGCGCCGCGTCGCCCAGGTGCGCGAGCTGGTCAACCGCCCGCGACGCATCCTGGGGCGCCTGGGCCTCCAATAGCGTCTATTTGTGGGTGACGGGCCCGAGCAAATCGGGCGCGATCATGTACAGAATGGCCATGACCAAGAAGAACAGCAGCACCGCCAACACGACCACCACGGTGGTGGGCGCGACGACGGGCTCGTCGCCGAAAAACGCGCGCACGAACCGCTCGATGGCCGACGGCTCGTCGGGCGGCGTCATCGCCTCCCACTCGCCGGTCTCGAGGTCGAGCTTCTTGTCGAAGAATTGCTCGCTGGCCGCGCGTTGGGCGATGTCATAGTCGCCCATCCCCGGGCTGTAGATGTCCAGCATGCCCTCGCGGCGAAGCCTGCGGGCGATGACCTCCAGGCGATCGCGCACCTCCCGGGCGTGCTCCGGGCGGCGCTGGGGCGCCTTTTCGAGCAGGGCGTACGTCAGATCGAGCAGCTCTCGGGGCACCGTCGGGCTGACCATTTCTTCGATGCGCGGCACCTCGTCGAATTTATGCGCGCGCATCAGCTCGAGGTCGTTTCCGGCGGTAAACGGCGCCTCGCCGGCCAGCGCCGTGTACAGCAAGACCCCCAGGCTATACAGGTCGCTCTTGGGCGTGGGCGGCTGCTCGTCGATGAGCTCGGGGGCGATGATCCCGGGCGTGCCCGGCACCTGGCCACTTCGCGTCAGCTCGAGGTTCTTCGACAAGAGCTTGGCCACCCCGAAGTCCAAGATCTTGATGTGCAGGTGCGCGTCCTGGTGGCGCGACAACATGATATTGTCGAACTTCAAATCCCGGTGGATGATCCCGCAGGCGTGCGCCTCCATCAGCGCGTCGCACGTCTGGATGAGCACCTCCAAGATCTCCGGCAGGCTGAGCTCCCCGCGTTTGAGCGCCTCGCGGAAGGTCTTGCCCTCGACGAACTCCATGGCCAGGTAGGTCAGCCCCCCGGCGTCGCGCCCGGCGTCGATCAACGAGACGATATTGGGGTGGGACAGCGAGGCGACGACCTCGATCTCCTGGGAGAAGCGCTGGACCAGGTCGGCCTCGTTGGACAGCGTCGGCCGCAAGATCTTGACGGCGATCTTGCGCTTGACGCTTAGCTGGGTCGCCTCGAACACAATGCCCATGCCCCCGCGGCTGAGCACCTCGGCGAGCCGAAAGCGCCCGTCGAGCACGCGGCCCACCAGGGTCTGCGGCGCGTCCAGCGGCTTGGTGCCACGGCGAGGCGTGTTGGCTTGTGGCCGAGTCGTCACGAATCGAGCTCCACCGATACGAGATGAGCCCAGAAAGCAGCAGCGTGGAAGAGGCACGTCCAGCATTACACGATCTGCGGCGCAAACGCGAGTATTTGGCGAGTTTCGCGCAGTCTCAACGACAAAAAAAGAGAGCGACGGCAAAACCGTCGCTCTCTTGGGTTGTCGAGGCCGTGTGGGCGATCAGTAGGTCAGGATATACTCCCGATCTCCACCGCCGCCGGCAGCCTTGCTGCTGCTATCGTCGCTCTTGTCGATGGCGTGATGCAGCCGGCGAACGGTGAAGTGCACCGTGGTGTCGGCGTCGCTGCGCTCGGTGGCGTGGCTGTCGAAGTCGACACCCTCCTGCTCGGCGGCGCGCAGGGTGTGGACGGCCTTGCCCACGGCGTCCTCACACATATGCTGGGTGGTCGCCAGCGGCATCGCCTCGCGGCACAGCGCGTTGATGGACACGCCGCGGTAGTTCTCGCGCAGCTTCTGGGTGACCCTCAACAGGTCGTGGGTGCCGGTGGGCTCGTCGGAGTTGGCCACGGTGTTGGGCACGTTGAGGTTCTGGTCGACGTCCTGGAACATGACGCTGGCACCGACGACCTCGACCAGGGTCTTCCAGTCGCCGCTGTCGATGCGGCCCTCGCACGGCTCGTAGCGGTGGCGCAGGGAGAGGAAGTTTTTGAGCGCCTGGTATTTCTCCACGCCGCGCGACTCGCGGGCGATGGCATACTCGACCCACAGGCCGGTGTGCAGCGTCTCGCACGACTCCGGGCTGTGCTGCAGGGCGCGCTGGTAGAGCACGCGAGCACGCTCGCGGCTCATCTCACGCGGCACCCACAGGCCCGCCCAGGCCAGGTTATTTTCCATGACGCCGTTGGAGGGATTGCCCACGTTGCGAAGCCCCTTCTCCAGGGTATGCACCGCCCGGGCGTACTCGCCGAGCACGATCTCGTGGTAGCCCTCCATATTGTACAGCGGCTCGCTGTCCGGGTAATACTGCAGGCCCTGCGAGGCGACCGTGGCGGCCATGCGCGAGTTGTTCTTATTCTCGTAGCAACTCGCGTACACCATCCAGTCGGTCTCCGACCACGACGACTTGTCCTGGCCGAGCACCTCGCGAATCCCGCTGCAGGACTCGGTGGGATGGTATTGAAAATAGACCTGCCTCGTGGTCTGCGCGTTGTCGTGGGCGACCTTGTAGGCCAACGTGCCGATCGCTGAAAAAGCAAGCAGCGACACGGTGGCGACCGTGGCGGATGCGGGACTGGTGAAGATCGTTCGTGGGGTGATCGCCATGGTGGGCCTCGCTGTGTGGGTGTCAGTCTACCCAACAGTATAGAAAATCAGCACGTCAGGCTCAACAGTAGCGAGCAAATCGTGTATTCCCGACCGCCCGCTGCTGCCAAGCCTCGCCTCACATTCAACCTAGACACCACGCCAACGGGTCAAAATTCACCCGGCGGCGACCTCGGCGAGGCCGTGGCTGAGCACCACCTGCCCGTCGTCGTTGACCGCTTCGAAGCCCAGGTAGACTACGCCGCCTTCGGCGCGCTCCTTCCACACCCGGGTGGTGATCGTCTGCTCGGGGAGCACCGGCTTGGAGAAGCGCACTTTTAGGCGCTTGAGCCGGCGCGAGTCGCCCCCACACACCCCGTCGACGATCGCCTTGCCGGCAAACGCCATGGTGCACATGCCGTGCAAGATCACGCTGGGAAGCCCGGCCGATTTGGCCACGTTGGGATCGGTGTGGATGGGGTTGTGGTCGCCGCTGGCCTGGGCGTAGCGCACCGGCTGATCTTCGGCGACCCGTTGCGACTCCTCGTAGACGATCTCGCGGGCGGGCTCGTCGGCGGGCGCCTTGTTGGCGGCGGCCTTGTTGGCGTCGCTCTTCTGGCCGCTTCCCGCCCCGCGGATGAACAGCCCGCTGGTCGACTCGGTGACCACCTCGCCCTCGCAGACCAACCACTGGCGGATCGTCAGCAGTTGGCCGCTGGACTTGTCCTCGATGGAGGCGATCTCGGCGCGCGCGGCCACCAGATCCCACGGCTCGAGCGGGCGGTGAAAGCGCATATCCTGCTCGCCGTGGACCAGGCGCAACAGGTCGGCGTTCAAAGCCTCGTCGGTGATGGCCTCGCCCATGACCTCGTGGAACAGC
Organism: uncultured delta proteobacterium; assembly: GCA_963697525.1. GTDB lineage: Bacteria > Myxococcota_A > Bradymonadia > Bradymonadales > Bradymonadaceae > Bradymonas. The sequence goes on along the minus strand of OY969087.1, from coordinate 1,558,682 downwards.
TTCTGGGTAAACAAGGGAGGTGCGACGATGCCGCCGTCGCGATCCACGTTGACGTACTGGGGATTGTCGTCCTCGGTCGCCCGGGCGTAGGCGACCATCTCCTCGGCTTTCACAAAGCGCGACGGCCCCTTGTACTTGGTGCCGAGCATGTCGCGGTTCAAGCCCTCGGGCGCCTCGGCCGGCGCGACCTCCTCGTCGGCTTCGCCGGCCAGCGACGCGGCCGCCTTGCCCAGGTCGAACAACTTGGCGAACTTCATCAAGATGTCCATATTGTCCGAGCCGATCTTGCCGCCCATAAACGCCTGCTCGGGCTTGAGCTTGCCGCTGGCCAGCGCCAAAAGCGTGTCGGAGCTGTCGAAGGTGACCTTGCCGTCGCGCTCGTCGCTGGGGCCGTCGGCGAAGCTCGCCTGGCCGTCGGCCACGCGGATCGTGTAGGCACCGGTGCCCTCGACCTCAAATTGGATGGTCGCCTTCCACGACCCCGCTTTGTCGGCGCGAAGCGTCGCCGGAAGGGCCTCGAACAGCGCGCGCACCTGGTTGGCCGACTCGCTGTCGGCCTCACCGCCGGCGCTGGGAAGCGCGCCGATCTCGTCGAGGCGCTCGCCGACCAGCTCGGGCGTCCAGCGCTCGCCGCCCAGGTCGACGCCCGGGGTGCGCTGCATCTTGTACTCGAAGTAGTGCGAGCCGTGGGCGCCAAAGATGCGCCCGGTGACGTCTTTGGCCTGATCGCTGGCCAGCCAGGCCACCAGCGGCGAGACATCCTCGGGCTCCATCTCGTCGGGCACGGCGGCGATGTCGTCGGTCATGCGCGTCTTGGCCACCGGCGCGATCGCGTTGACGGTGATCCCGAAGCGCTGCCCCTCCATGGCCACCGTGCGGGTGATCCCGGCGATGCCCGCCTTGGCGGCGGCGTAGTTGGTCTGGCCGAAGTTGCCGAGCAGGCCGGCGAGCGAACTCGTATTGATGATGCGCCCGCCCTTGTCCTGCTTCATCATCTGGCGCACCGCCGCCTGGGTGACCAGAAACGTCCCCTTGAGGTGTACCGCGATGACCGCGTCCCACATCTCTTCGGTCATCTTGACGAGCGTCTTGTCGCGCAAGATCCCGGCGTTGTTCACGACCACGTCGATCTGGCCGAACGCCTCCACGGCGCTGTCGATGATCGACTGCGCGCCCTCCGGCTCCGAAACCGAGGCGTAGTTGGCCACGGCCTCGCCGCCGGCCTCCTGGATCTCGGCGACCACCTTATCGGCGAATTTATGACCCTCGCCGCTGCCATCGACCGAGCCGCCCAGGTCGTTGACCACGACCTTGGCGCCCTCTTTGGCCATCAGAAGCGCATGCGCCCGGCCCAGACCGCCGCCCGCGCCGGTGATCGCGACTACTTTTCCGTCCAAAAGTCCCATTTGCTTTCCTTAGGTAAATTTACGTCTCAAGATATTGGCCACTGCAACCCTTCCGGGGGTGCGCTCACGGCCGGGCCCAAGGCCCGAGCCGCTACGCTTACCCCCCGGTCACGGTTTGGTATTGCGCCCAACGGAGCTACCAGCCAAACCGTGACCGGGGGTAAGCCAACTCGAGGCGCCGTAAGGCGCGCTCGAGGAGGCGCACCCTCGGGAGGGTCACCGCACGTCTCGTCCTCGTCCAAAAGCGCTTGGCTACACGTCGCGCTCGATCACCGTCGCCACCGCCTGCCCAAAGCCGATGCACAGCGTCGCCAACCCGTAGCGCACGTCCTGGCGCTCCATCTCGTGCAGCAGCGTCACCAGCAGGCGCGCGCCCGAGCAGCCCAGCGGGTGGCCCAGCGCCATGGCGCCGCCGTTGACGTTGGTGCGCCGCAAGATCGCCTGCGGGTCGTCGGGGCTCATCTCGTGGGCCCAGGCGAGCACGACGGGGGCGAAGGCCTCGTTGACCTCGAAGACACCGATGTCGTCGAGGGTCAGCCCGGCCTTGTCGAGCACTTTGCGCGTCGCCGGGATCGGGCCGGTCAGCATGATCGTCGGGTCGACGCCGGCCAGGGCCATCGCCTTGAAGCGCGCCCGGGGCGTAAGGCCCAACTCGTCGGCCTTGTCTTTCGAGCCCACCAGCACGGCGGCGGCGCCGTCGGAGATCTGGCTGGCCGCCGCGGCCGTGACCACGCCGTTGTCTTTGAACGGCGTCTTGAGCTTGGCCATCTTCTCGAGCGTGGTCCCGCGCCGCGGACCCTCGTCGGTCTCGAAGGTCACCCGCCCGCCGTCGGGCGCGGTGATCTCGAGCGGCAGCACCTCGCGCTCGAAGCGCCCCTCGTCGATGGCGTGCAGCGCGCGCCGGTGCGACTCCAGCGCGAGCTTATGCAGGTCTTCCTTGCTCAGCCCCCACTTTTCGGCGATGAGCTCGGCGCTCACGCCCTGGCTGATGATGTCGTAATTGTCGGTCAGATGGTCGCTCAACGCGCCCATATCCGAGCCCATCGGCACCCGGCTCATCGACTCGACGCCCGCCCCGATGACCAGATCGTGCATCCCGCTCATCACCGCCTGCGCGGCGAAGTTGGTCGCCTGCAGGCTCGAGCCGCACATGCGGTTGACGGTGGTGCCACAGGCGGTCACCGGAAACCCGGCGATCAGCGCGGCCACGCGCCCGATGTTGATGCCCTGCTCGTCGAGCTGGGTCACGCAGCCCATGATGACGTCCTCGACCTCGGCCGGATCCAGGTCGAGTTCCTCCACCATCCCTTTGAGCAGCGCGCCCGCCATGTCGTCGGGCCGTGTCGCCGACAGCGCACCGCCGCGCTTGCCGATCGCGGTGCGCTTAGCGCCAAGAATATACGCGTCAGTCATCGTCTTGCTCCGTTGTGTGGGTTAGTACTCACTTACATGACGCGGATAACCTAAGAAATGTCCGCCGATTGGGCAAGAGTGAACGGAGATTCACGGGGATCTGGGGACCGCGGCAACGCGCCGGGCGTTTCGATGTCTGCTCGAGGCACGGCTCGAGTCCACGCTTCAAACCAGGGCGGCTCGCCGCCTCCTGCGCCCCCGGAGTCACCAGCGGCGCGAGGCCGCTGGGGTCTCCCTGCCTCCAGAGCCACGTGCCTCCACGCCTCGAAGCCCCCGATTACAGGACCACGCCCCCCACCGGTACACGCAGTTGAAACGAGTATCGAAAACGGGCACAGTTGAACGTGCTACTTCCCATCAACTCCCCGAGGGGGACGACTTGAAATACTTCTCGAGCGTGTGCTTTCTCATCATCGCGTTTCTGATCAACCCGCTGTGGGGCTGCGGCGACCAGACCCGGCCCGATTTTCAATTCGATGAGGCGCAGATGGCCGACTGGACGGTGGGCACCTGGTCGGGCCGCCTGGCTTACCCATCCGGCGGAGAGACGGATTTTCAACTGGTGGTCGAGCGCCCCACCACCACGGCCGCCCAGCAGTTGCGCAGCCAACCCCTCATGAGGACGCGCCATCAGGGTCTCTGTGGCACCCGTGAACGCGACTTCATCCAGTCGGCTGATGCCTGCACGCAACTCGACGTATCCGCCATGCCCGTCGTTGGGCGGCTGACCACGTCGGACGGCCGCTATGACGGCGCCAAGCTCGAGGGCACGGCCGAGGCGTACGGCGTCACGCTGGACAACCTCCACTTCGACATCAAGTCAGACGACGGTGTTGGTCTGGGCATTGATTGCGACGAGACGCAGTCCTGCGACAATGGCTATGTCGACGAATTCGCCGGCGGAAAACGCACCAATACCGCCGAAACCAGCGGACTTTTCTCGATGAGCAAGCAGTGAGCTACCACGCGGCGACTGCTAGGAGATCCTCACCACGGCCTGCTCAATCAGACGTCTTCGAATGAACCGCAGCGTCCAGCGAGTCGCAGTCGGCGGCGGGTGTCCACTCGTTGACGACATCGCCGTCACGCTCCGTGGTGGTGACGTAGGGGTTGTACATGATGGCGACGAAGGGCTCGTCGCCGGTCGACGGCAGGCTCACCTCGTAGTGATAGGTCCCCTGATAATCGGGCGGCATGCACACCTGCGTACTCCACACGCCGTTGTCCTCATCGAGTTCGTAGCCGTCGACTCGGATGAGGGGAGCGGCGCTGCCGCGCAGCACGACCTTTTGCACCTGGTCGGGGTGGCGTGGGGCCAGCGCAAAGTCGACCGGACAACAACCCGGGTCCTCGGGCTGCAGGTTGGGGTCTCGCACGTCGTGCTCGGGAGGCGACGGCGGTGCATCAAAACTCGCGTCGGCCGCCGGCGGCCCCATCGGGGGCAGTTGGCGTGCGGAGGCATCGGGTGGCCCAGCGTTGGACCCGGTATTGCCGCTGTTGTCGTCACTGCAGGCCGCCAGCGAGGCGCAAGACGCGGCGACGAATGCAATCATCCAGAGTCGTCTCATCGGTCGGACCCTCCATTGCCAGTGGCGAAACCACCGGCAGCGGGACTCGCCGGCCCCACACTGCCCGGCAGGGGCACCTTGGCATCATCGTTGTCATCGGTCGCCGTCGGCGCGGCCTTTGTGCCGGAATCGGGCGTCTCCGCGGGCGTCGCATCGCGATAGATCTGCTGCAGGCGCTCGGGGTCGATATACGGGCTCATCATGTGGTAGAAGCCGCTCTTCTGTTTGAGTTCCCAGGGGATGAGTTCGGCGAAGGCGTCCTCGATGCCCAATTTGGCATCGGGCATGGCGTCTTTGGCGCGGCATAGCAGCCGGATGAGCGCCTTTCGGGTGATCGGGCCCGGCTTTTTGCGAAGATCGCGCACCGCGTAGCGCAGCACGTCCGGGGTGGTCATCTGGCGAGCGTCGTAGGTCTGCAGCTCGATGGTATGCCACAGCTTTCGCAGGACGCTGGCGTCGGTCTCCTTGGCCAGCCAGCGCGCGGCGAAGTCCGCCGACGCCTTGGGCGGCATGCGCCGAAACACGATGGCCGCCGCCCGGCGCACGTCCGGGTCGGGGTTGTCGGGGATGTCGGCGACCAGGCGGAGCATCTTGGGATCGCCGACGTTGGCGATGGCCCCGTATACCGGCCGCTTATACAGCGCGTTCTTGTCGCGGGTCTGCTCGAGCGACGAGGTGATCGTGCGCTCGGCGACGTCCTTGACCTCGGCGTTGTCCGGTTTGCGCCCGGACATCGCCCCCAGCGCCAGCAGGGATTGGCGGCCCAGGATGCGCGCGCCCTTGGAGTGGTGGTCGACCAGCGCCTGGGACATCTGTGCCAGGGTATTGGCCAGGTCGACACCTTCGTCGTCGCGGTCGATGAGCGAGACGATCGCCCGGCTGCGCTCGAACACCGGCGCCGCCGGGTTGTTCATGATGCCCTCGAGCGCCGCCTTGGCCTGGGGCGTGTGGGCGTTTCCCAGCGCGACATACATACCCATGGTCGCCTCGGGCGGCACGTCGCCGCGCCTCATCTTGTCGACGAGCTCTTTGGCCGCCTCGGGCTTGGCCTCCAGGTAGGTCTCGAGCGGCGGCCAGGTGTCCTGGATGCCCAGCTTGTTGTGGACGCGCTGGACGTATTGTTCGACGGCCTGGTCGGTGGTCAGCCGACGCGCGGCGGCCAGCTTGGCCAGCTCGGCCTTCGAGGGCGGCTTTTCCTCGTGCAGCGCAAGCTTCTGGGGCAGCAGATCGACCCAGACGTAGTCGCGCTCGTTGGTGGACACGTGCTCGAGTGAAGGCGTATGCGAGCCCACATACTCCGCCGTGGTGCCGTGCGTCAGGCTGGAGCGCGCGCCGGTTAGGGAGGCGTGGGAGTGAAACTCCTCGAACCAGGAGACCGTGCCCGGGCGCACGCGCTGGTGGTTGTTCAGCAATTTGGTCGCCACCGCCGGACCGCGCACCCACGGTTCGAAGGAGGTCATGTGCTGCTCGACCCATAGGGCTCCGTGGCGCTTGGCGCTGGTGACGTGCGCCACGAACGTCCCCGAGAGCATCGTGGCCTTTGACGCTGGTCTTGTCTTGGGAAGGCCACGTCCACCCGAGCTCATACAAAATCGACTGTTGGACGCGGGCGTAGGCCTCGTTCATCCCCTTGTGGTGGGCGAAGGCGTCGATGGAACATCGCGGGCCGATGCGCACCAAGAAGGGCTGACGAAGCTTCGCGTCATAGTAGACCCGACCAGCATCGACGCGGGCGAAACGCCCCACCAGGACGCTTCCCTGCGGGTCGGTCGATACGGCGCGAAGCTCCAGACGCGCGGTGGTCGTCGAGCGAATGTCGGTGTCGGACGTCGTCGCCGCCTGACCGGGCAGCTTGCTCAAATCGAGCGACGCGCGGTCGGTGGTCCTCAGGTCGTAGGCCAGCCCCTCGCCGGGGCGGAACGCACAACCGCCGTCACGAAGACGCTTGGTAGGGACCTCGTCGCGCTGAGACACGACGGGGGTCATCTTCCGGGGGGAACGCGCCTCGCCAGGGGCCGACGCGCCGTGCACGTGGAGCCACATGCCCACCCCTCCCGCACAGACTACCGCGCCGCCCAATGCGGCGAGCCATTTGGTTTGATAGGTCGTCATTGTAGACTCTGGAATACGGGGGTGGTGGAGTCGAGCAGCTTTCCTTCAGCGGCGGTGACGCCGTCATAGGTGAGCAGATTCCAGCTCGTGGAGAACCACAGGAAGTTGACGGAAGCGTCGACCGAGCCCTCGAAAAGCTTGAGCGACCAGGGCACGGAGACATGGGTGGTGCCTCGGCGGGTGAAGGGATGGTTCTCACCGGCGTGTGACAACCAGTGGTACACATTCTCGTAGACCCACTTGACGCTGAGGGCGATGACGTTGAGGCCAGCAGACAGGCAGAACCCGGGGTTATCCGTCGGAGTGCAGCCCGTCAGGTTGATGCCGGCCGTCGCCCCAACGTTCAGCGACAGTTGCCAGCGCAAAAACTGATCCCTGGCAGCCGGCTTGTACACACAGACATACGGAAGCTTGTGGTCGGTTTTCAACGCATCCAGGCTGCCATCGGCCTTATATGCCACCGCGGCGTCTTCGGGATACAGCGTTTTCAGACCGGTCTTGGTGGTTTCGAAGAGGTGATTGGCGTAGTAGGTGGGCTCGGCCGTTCCCTCGGTGGAGGCCAAGGCCTCAGAGTCCGACAGCCACCTGAACTCGGTACGGCTCGTCGGAGTGCATTGCGACTCGTTGAAATTCTCTTCGCACTGACGTTTGGGATTATAGTAGGCCAATTGAGCGCCCAACCAGACTTTGCTCGAGCCCCTCGCGCTTTTGACCGCCGCGGCCTCCGTCGAGCTGCCCAACTGGCCGAGGCGTCCGCCCTGTTTGTTACAGGTGCTGGCGGCGTCGCCAAAGCTGAGCGCATCGCTATGGAACTCGTAACACGGATCGGTCCCCAGGCAGGGGTATTTTTGCTCGTCGTTGGGCGCGAATTGAAATTCGGCGCTGACCGACGCGGACGCGCCCGCGGTCATCGACAGCGTCACGAGAAGTGAAACCGGGGGCGTTCCCCACAGCCACTTGAATCCCCATCCCACGCCCAGCCCCATCTGGCCGGCGTACTTACCGGTATTCCATTCTACCGGCGTGCCCTCGGCCGCGGTTTGAAGTTTGGCGCGAATGCCGTCCCAATCGGGCTCCACGCTGACGGTAACCGGGTTGGACGAGGCGCTCTGCGCGTCGCTGGGGTAGGACACCGAGTCCGACTCGGGATCGGCGGGATCGATGAGTTGGTAGCCGAGCAGCTCGGCGGTCATAGTCGCCGAGGCATGGTCGCCGGGCTTTCGGGCCAGTTCGCTGTTGACATCATAGGTCGACCGGCCACTTTCGCCGCTTGTGCGGTTGGCACCGTCGACCGCCTCCACGCAATCGTCTGCAGCCTGCCCCTGGCAATCAACCTGGGAGTCATTGTCATTGGTTGCCCCCATGCTGTCATCGCCCGTCGCTCTGCTGTGGGTGCTGCCGCCAAGTCCCGTCGACGCGATCGGCTCGAGTGGCGAGGCATAACGGTCTACCGTCACCTGCAGCGGATCTGTCCGATAATAGCAGTTGTCTTGAAGGGTCCCGTAAGGATCGTCTTGGTGGCGGGGCGTGTAAAACATCAGCGAGTAGGTGGGCCTCGGCTCACTTTGGGCGGCGAAATCTTCATCGATCCCCGTGACGCGCTCGACCTCGCTTCGGTAATTCGATGGCAAGTCGTAGCGTTTGCCGTGCCCCCCAGGGTCAGACTCAATGCAATAAAACAATTTGAACAGTCCGCTGTTGTTGAAGGTGAAGCCGCCGTCGTCGCTCTCGTAGGTCTCCTTCGCAAGCTTGCCCGCCAGCGTTCCTTTGATCGGCAGATTCGCCGTTTGGGTGCGTCCGTTGGGGTTGGGATCGGCGAGAGGAATTTCACCGACCTGATACTTCGGTCCCAAGATCCTCAAATTCGTGCCTCCAAACGTGTGAGCGCTCATTGGCTGGAGATAGACCGTCGCGTGCACGTTTTGGGGTGCATAATTCGCCCCCGGTAAGGCTCGGTCCCAGGCGCCACCAATGTCCACGCCCTTAGCGAACGGGTTGAATATGTTGTAGTGGCTTAAATTGATCCCGTACCAGGTCAGCTCGACGGGCAGAGTGGGCAGCGTCTTGGCGTGGGTGCGGATGGTAAAATCCGGGGCCGTGATCTTGCCGGGGATGAGATAGGCACGACGGGCGTAAGACTGCGAAACAAACTCGACTGCTTTTTGGGCGATTTCGCGCTGCCCGTAATATGCGACGAGGTCGTAGGTCCCAGTATTGTTGTCGTAGAAAAAGTCCTGCGGGTTCGGCGCACACTCTGGAGTCGAATAGGCGAGCTGGGCGGCGCCGCCACGCGTCGGGACAGCATTATGCATCGCCGTTCGGCCTTCCATATCGTAGGAAAGATGCATCGTGGAGCCGGCGTATTGATAGTGATTGGAAAATTCATTGCGGGACACCCCCGACTTCTTGACCGCATTGTCCCTGGCAACCTGCCGCCCGGATTGGCATGCCCTCGCGAGCGTGCCGGAGTAATGAATCGGCACGTCGAATCCGCCGCCGACGTGGTCGGGGTTATCGACGTGGATGGGGCGCTTGAACGCTATACATCGAAAGCCGCTCACTTCCTCGCCGGTGGCGTCGTTGGTGTACCGATCATCTATCCATACGACCAACTGCGAGTTTGGCGACGCCAGGCCAAAATTGAAGTACACGTCCAGATCGATGTCGTAGGGCATGGTTGGATAGAGGGGCATTCCTGAATACAAGCCGCGGCCTGCCTCATAACTCCAATTGGCATCATCGCGAGTGTCCCAATAGTCCGCCGGAACCCAATTCAGGTCTCGTCCCAGCCGAATATTGGCGTTTCGCAGCGATTGCGGCCGATACTTCGGGCGAATCTTGCCAATACTGCCCGTGACCGCGACGTCGATGATGGAGGGGTCCTCGACACAATTCATATTCAGGTCGCGTCGCGCCCGGCCGTGACACTGGCGGGGGACGCAAGCGGTGCGGGTTTCTTGCTCGAGGGCGTCGCTAGCCGGTTGGGTACAGCCGAAGTCAAGGCGACGATTGGTCGAGCTCGCCGTATACACCTTCTGGTTGCCGTCATCGTCCTTATCGCTGGCTGCGCAGGTGTAGGTCACCTGCTCGGTTCCGAGGCAATCCGTCGCGTACTGGCAGGTCAATTCCCCGCCGCATTGGTTGCGAAGCATTCGGAGATCGCTGTCGCCACGCCGTGTTCTTTGACCTGGGACGGGCGCGCAATCCACCGATTGTACGTTGATGGCGTAGCGCTGGGTCACATCAACCGTGGCATCCTCGCCCGCCTGGCGGGCGTATTCCTCGGAGTTGGGATCGACGTTTTTGGGAAATCGCCAGCCGACCTCGCCCTCGGGGCAGTCGATGGAATTGTCCAGGCCCAGGCGGGTCGACGAAGTGGGCGGCTGTGAGCTCTGGTCGGCACAACTGACGAGGCCGGCGCAAAGCGTGGCGGCCACTACCAGGCCAATGAGTTGATGTCGCATCGTTGGTCCTTTGATCATGGTGCCACGCACCGCAAAATCACACAGCCATCGCCACCGGCGTTGAAACCGGAGGTTCCGTCGTTCGAGCCTGCGCCCACCGAGCCCTGGCCGATGCCCTGGCAAAGGGAGTAGTCCGGTGCCGAGGCATTGGCGGGCACCCCGCCAAAGCCGTCACTGGTGGACAAGCCCGACGGATAGGTCCCGTAAGTTCCTGCAGCAGCCGCGCCGTTGGGGCCGTTGGAGACACCGCCGACCTCGCCGGCGCCGCCGCCGGCCTGCTGGGAGCCCACGGGGGCGGCCTCGCCGTTGGAGTCGCTCGCGCCTCCACCCTGGCCGGACTGCACGTCGGCGCCGGGGCCCATCATGGAGCCGCCGCCGCCGGCGGGGATGAGGAACGAGGCGGAGTTGGCGCCGCTCACCTGCACGCTGGTCAGTCCACCGCCGCTGGCGCCTCCGCCGGTAAAGGAGCCGCCGTCGCCGTTGCCGCCGCTGGTGAGCACGCCGTATTTCGATCCGATGCCGGGGGTGCCGCCGAGGCTGGGCACGCTGCCGAAGTCGCCGCCCTGGCCGACCCACACGTTGATGACGTCGCCGGGACTGACAGACAACGTGCCGCTGACATAGCCGCCCGCACCCGACGGCGTGGCGCCACCACCGGGAAAGCCTCCACCCGACGAGCCCGAGCCACCGGCCGCGCCCCAGGCTTCCACGTAGACCTGCGAGCAGCCCGTCGGAACGGTATAGGAGCCGCTGGCAGTCACGCCGTCGCTGGTGGGTTGGTCGGCGACCAGCTTGCCCCCACCGCAATGGCCGGTGGCGCCGGTGCAATTGCCCGAGTTGGCGCCGCATTCGCAGTCACTGTTGGGACACTCCGAATCCAGCGTGCAGGCCAAGCCCGCCGCGCAGGCGGGGCAAATAGAGCCACCGCAGTCGACGGCCGTTTCGTCCTGGTTTTTGATGCCGTCGGTGCATGACTCGGCGCATGAGCCATTGGTGCATTTGTTCGACGAACAGTCGCTGTCCTGATTGCAACGATTGCCGAGGGCGCACGCCGAGCACACACCACCGCAGTCGATGTCGGATTCATCTTGGTCCTGACGACCGTCCGAACAGGTACCCTGCACACACGTGTTGCCGTTGGTGTCGCACATGCCGGATCGGCAGTCGGTTGGAACCTGACAGCCTTTCTGGGCGGCGCACGGCGAGCAGTTGGCGCCTCCGCAGTCGATGTCGGACTCGCCCTGGTTTTTGATGCCGTCGGAGCATGTGGCCGCCTGGCAGACGTTGGCGTCGCAAACCGTGGAGACGCAGTCCGAGTTCTGGATGCACGCCTTGTTGCCGGCACACGGCGAACAGATGGTGCCCCCGCAATCGACGTCGGTTTCGTCTTGGTTTTGGACCCCGTCGCTGCAGGACCCGGTATGGGAGCACACCCCGGCACTGCAGCCCAGGCCGGTCTGACAATCTCTGGCCGAAAAACACGCCTTGCCCGGCGCACAGGAGGCACAGCTCACACCACCACAGTCGATATCGGATTCATCTTGATTTCGGATGGTGTCCGAACACGTCGCGGCTGGGTTGAGTTGGCAGAAGATGCTCAGTATGTGGTTATTCCAGTTGCCGCTGCCCGACGCGCCGTTGATGATGCACAATAAGTTGCCCGGGTTGGAAAGGTGCGGATCGGAATAGCTTTGCATCGGTTGGGACTTGATCGTGGCGCTCCACGAATCGGAGTACAGGCCGATGTTCTGGTGGAAGTCACCACTGAGCGCCACCACCCTGCTCACCCCATCGGTGGTCAGCATCACATACAGCGGGTCGTACGCCAGGATCTCCCGGGCGCTGGCTTGGAGCCTGGCGGTGATGTTATAGGAGCCCTGCTGGGGGCAGTCGACGTTGATGATGCCTCGCGACTCGTTGTCGAAGGACGACTCGTACCCGGTGAGGTGCTCGTCATAGTCATCGGTCAGGCATCCGGGCACCTCGACCACCTGGTATTTGTAAGCCCTGCCCAGCGTAAATTGGAATGGGCCGGTGAGGTCGTTGGACTGCATGCGATAAGACTCGGTGCGCTGGCCGTCGAGCTTATAGGATATCGTCGTGCCTTCCTGAGGCAGGCGGTTGACCTTGACGATCACCGGTTGCTCGAGGCGACACCGACCGTCGATGCAGTGTAGTGAATCGCAATCGCTCGCGGCCAGGCAAAGAGGCGTGGTTTGCTGATCGGCGGTGGCCGTGCACGGCTGACACAGATCCCCCCCGCAATCCACGTCGGTTTCGCTACCGTCCTTGACGCCATTATAACATTGAGCGGCCTTGCAGATCTGGCCGATACACGTACCGCCGTCGCAATCACTGTCGACGGCGCATGTCTTGCCGTCGGCGCAGGGATTGCACTGCCCACCGCAGTCGACGTCGGTCTCGTAGGCGGCGTCGAGCACACCGTTGGTGCAGTCACCGCCCTGGATGTCGTCGGCGCCGTTGACCGCAACCTTGCCATCGTCGGGGTTGACGGTCGCGGTGGACTTGTCGCCATTGGAGGTAAATGTGACCGTGTCGCTGTGAAAGTCGTTTTGATCTTTGGCGTTCGAATGCCCGATATGCACGGTGGCCTGTTTACCAGCGGGCAAACCCTCGACGGTGATGACCGAGTCGCCGTCGTCTCCGGGGGTCACCTTGACGGTGACGGGATGGTCGGGGTCATCGGAGCCCTCCACTTCCACCGTCACCGTGTCGTATTTGCCGTCTCCGCTGTCGGTGTGGGTGACGACCTTGACGCCGTCGCCGGAATGGTCCTCGTAGGTCGTCGAACCATCGTCGGCGAAGCTCACCTTGTCCTTGCTGGTATCTCCCTGGGGATAAGCCGTGGAGGTGAAGCCCGGACCGCTGCCCGAGACCCAGTCGACGTTGCCGTCACCGGGGTGCTGGCCGACCTCGTGGGTCCCGTTCATGTTGTCACCCTGACGGGTGGCCACATCCCCGTCGGTCTCGATATCGATGACGTCGTCCTTTTTGATGCCCTGGTCGCGCAACGTCTGGTTGATGACGGGCACGTCGTCTCCGCAGCGCGCGCATTTCGAGAATGCGGGCACCACCCGATCGCCGTCGGCCTCGATGACCTTGCCGTCGCGAATGCCGGTCTCCCGGTCACCGTATTTGGCCACCAGCGAAATCCTCGAGTAGCTGAGCGTGCGGTACTTGGAGTCCTGGGCGAACGGGGCTTTCAACACGCCCAGGCGATCCTCGACCGCCGAGAAATACAGGTAGTTGCCGTTGTCCGCGTTGCCCTCGTAGACGATGGGATCGCCGTCGCCGACCGGCGGCACCTCGTAGCGCCAGGTGTTGGCCTTGGGGTTGATGGCGATGCGGTGCTCTTTGCTGGGGAAGTTGTTGTCGTAGATGCGCAGCCAGTAGGTGTCCCCGTCTTTGTAATAGCCGATGGGGGTGACCGCGTGGCCGCGGGCAAAGCCGGTGTCGGTGCGCTGGGCGATCGCCAGCCGGTAGTGCTTTTTGCTGTCGGGTTGGAGCACCTTGGCCAGGAAGGGCATGACGTCTTTGGCCTGGAAGCGCTTGTCGTTCTCCAGCGCCGACGGCACCGCCTGGGTCGCCGCCCAATAGGAGATTTCCTTTTTGAGCTTCTGGTTGCCGAAGATCCGCAGGTCGGCCACCTTGTCCCCGCCGAAGTCGTGCGGGTCGAGCGCGCCGGTGTGAAAGAGCAGCGAGGCCACCGCAAGCCCCTCGCTTCGGCCCTGGAACAGCGTCCCGTTGGTCACGTCCATCCAACCCTCGGCGACCGGGTTGAGCTCGCAGGGAGTCGCGCCGCTCATGCAGACCTTGTCGGCGCCGAACATCCGCGCGACCAGATCGGGCGTCAGTTGCGGCCCCTCCCCGTTGCCACCGTAGTTGGCGAAGACGAAAGCTTCGTCTCGGAAGTTAAATCCCGAATCAACCGCGTTTGGTGGCGGCGAATCGGACGAAGACGAACACGACAGCGCGGTTGCAGCCAGTCCAACGACTAGCAGACTACACGCGCATTTTGACTTCCACATGGACAGCTCACGACAAATGGCCCCCTCAGGGGCGGGCAGGCGCCATCAAACTGCGGCCAAAAAACCGCTTCTTGACTATTTTCTCAGGCATCCAAACGCAAATGTACTCCACCCTAATATTTAAGGTAAAGCAAAAAAATAACTTTTTTCACTTACACGAACCGACCGGCGCCATGCACCATGCGGTCGTCGTGCTCGGTGTGTCGGTATCGGGGGTCGAGCAACCCGTCGATGCGCTCCATGACCAGGTCGGTGACCGCCTGGAAGCGGTCGGCGTACTTCTGGGAGGCCTTGCGGGTAAACGGGTGGTAGCGCTCGTCGATCTGGAAGTCGGCGAGCTCGCCGGAGGGAAGCAGGGGTTCGCCGATGCGGTAGAGGATGCGCCCGCCGCGCGAGAACGGGTTGTTGCCGGGGTAGGCTTCCAGCGACCCGTTGCAGCCGATGGGCACGATGGGCGCCTTGAGGCGCAGCGCCACCTGGGCTAGCCCCGTGCGGCCCTTGCTCAAGGTCGGCGAGCGGGTGCCCTCGGGGAAGACGAGCACGTTGCAGCCCAGGCGAAACGCCTGGAAGTTGAGCTGGACGAACTCGTCGATCATCAGGCGAAACAGCTCGATCTGGGCTTCTAGATAGTTCTCGCGCACCGGATCGAAGTCGTAGCCCAGCATGTCGCGCGGCTGCTGCAGGAGCCGGCCGACCTCGATGCCCACGCCTTGGTCGACGGCCTGCTGGCGAAGCCGCGCGACGTCGGTCTCGCCGCGGTCGATGGCCGAGCGGATGAGCTTGTAGGTCTGGTCGCGAGGCGGCTGGCCGAGCACCTCCACGGCGTCGGCGACGATCAGATAGCCGCGTGAGGGCACCGGGATCTGGTTGGCCGAGGTCAGAAGCTTTCGCACCGCCGGGTTCTGGTAGTACTTGCCTTTGACCCAAGTGCAGATGGCCGGTTTGGCGCTCTTGAGCGCCCAGATAAAGAAGGGGATGTAGTTGTACCGATCGGTGTGGTTCATCGCGAAGATCACCGACCGATCCCACGGCACGTTGTCCGCCTCCTGCACCTCGATCTTGGTGCGCGTCCACGGCAGCGCGTAGTTCGCCCGCACGATCGCCGCGAGCCCGCGGATCACCGCCGGGTCGGACGACAACTCGATGCTGCGCATGGTGTCGAGGGTGAGCAACGGCAGGGGTCCGGGGGTCCAGGGGTTCGACAACTGCTACCCTTACCACAGAGGTCACAGAGGCCACAGAGGACTGCTTTCAAAGGCCATTCCTCCGTGCCCTCTGTGGTGAACATGCCGTCCCCTGTGATTCGTGCGCCACGCCCGTTAGCCCGGAGGCCACGACAAATCGCGCCCGCCGATGACGTGCAGGTGGATGTGAAACACCGACTGGCCCACGCCCGCGCCGGTGTTGACCACCAGGCGGAAGCCGTCGTCTTGAAGGCCGGCGTCGCGGGCGATGTCGCGGGCGCGAAGCATCAGCGTGCCCAGCAGCTCGGCGTGGTCTTCGTCGGCCTCCCACAGGCTGGCGATATGCTCTTTGGGGATGACCAAAATATGCGTCGGCGCCGCCGGGTTAATGTCCCGAAAGGCGTAGACGTCGTCGTCCTCGTAGACCTTGTCCGACGGGATGTCCCCGTCCAAGATCTTGCAGAAAAGATCGTCGGATTCTGCCATGGTTGTCTCCTTCGTATCCTGATTAGAGTTGCGACTCGCCCCGCCCCCGTGATCGTGATCGTGATCGTGATCGGCCGTTTAGCTGCAATGAGATCGTTTGCCGCGTTGCTCTGCGGGTTGTGCGAATGCGCTGAATCCTCAGCGATCGCGTGAATCGATCCAAATGGTCACCGGACCATCGTTGACGAGTTCCACGTCCATCATCGCCCCGAACACGCCGGTCTGCACGTTGCGCACCTGCTGGCGAGCGCGGGCGACGAACTCCTCGTACATCGCCTCGGCCTGACTGGCGCCCATCGCGCCCACGAAGCTCGGCCGCCGGCCGCGGCGGGTGTCCGCGTACAGCGTAAACTGGCTGACCACCAGCATCTCGGCGTCGATGTCTTTGAGCGACAGGTTCATCTTGCCGTCGTCGTCGGCGAAGATGCGCAGGTTGACCGTCTTGTCGAGCACGTAGGCCAGATCTTCGTCCGTGTCGCCCTCGCCGGCGCCCAGAAGCACCAGCAGGCCGCGGCCGATCTCGCCGGTGATGTCGCCGTCGACGGTGACCTTGGCTCGAGAGACTCGCTGGAGCAATACGCGCATGTTGGGGCCTACCTTGGAGCTTGGGCATTGCTGACATCGCAGATTTAGCAAATGCGTGGCGATCTGCAAACTGGTGTGGGGGTAGGCGCTCGGCTTTGCCTCGCGCAACCCCCAGCTATAAAGGCCGCGCCAAAAGCGCGCTACGGCTGGCGTGTGAACCATCGACCCCCTCCATATTCGCAATTCCCTTCAGCCACGTCCCACACACCTACCTACACAAACCCACTCAAAAAAGTTGCACCTTCTCCCACCCGATCTAAGCTGGCCAGTCCGGGCCCGATTCGGCCCTTCGACCCAATTTATGCTACACTTGTATTGAAGCGCTCGATGGAACGAACTTGGTTTTTGATCGACGACGACGGTTGCCGCAGGATCGACGTGAGCGAAAAGAAGTGGGACTTTTGGTCGGAGTTTCGGGCGGGCGACGCTGACGACGCCTGGCCGGCGTTTACCCAGGCGGCGGTGCGCACCGACCTCGCCCGGGCACAGCAAGCCATCCACCAGCTGGCCGCCGAGTTCGGCCTGAGCTGCCGCGATGTCACCCACCTGCCCGAGCAGTGGGACGAGGCGTTGTGCCTGGCCGACGGCGAAGCGCTCACCCTGATGGCCGAGCCGCAGGTCGACTTCGACGATCGCTTCATGGCCCCGGACACCGCCGAGCAACTGCTCGCCAACTTGGAGAGCGACGGCGCATTTTTCGGCTACGACCCCAGCGCCGGCACGCTGATGCTGACCATCTTCGAGGGCGGGCGCCCGCGGTTTTCCTGGTGCGACTCGCTCGAGCCCGGGCCCAGCCACGCGGTGACCTTCCACGACGACGGCACCGCCACCGAGGAGGACCCGCGCCGCTTCGCGCTGCGCCGCATGGGCCAGCCCGAGACCAGCCCATTTCTGGACCGCTACGCCTTCGTCGAGCACGAGCTCGCCCGGCTGGGGCTGGTCGACGTCGCGCCGAACCTGGGCGACCGCCCCATCGTCGCCGCGCTGCAGTTGGAGGCCGAGCCGAACGTCGGGCTTGGGTAACGATAAGCAACCACTCTGCTTCTCGCTGCGGGCTTCTTCCCCTCGGGGAAGTGCCTCGCGCGCAACTCAGCGCGAGGCGATGGGGGTCCCCAACAACCAACCACGTCGACCAAAGCCCTCACGGCACGCAACTCCTCACATCCACACGGCCGTCTGCGCCGAGATCCACGCGCACTAGCCCATTGCGCGCCGTCTGCAGCACATCCACCCCAAAGCGTCGATAGCGGCGCATCACCGCCGGGCTCGGGTGCCCGAACCGGTTGAACCGCCCGGCGGACACCACCGCCAGCTTGGGGTCGACCGCCTCCAAGAACCGCGGCGAGCTCGACGTCTTCGATCCGTGGTGGGGCACCTTCAAGATCGTGGCGCGCACCGGCTCGTGCCCGACGAGCCAGCGCTCCGCCGGCCGCTCGATGTCGCCGGTCAGCAACACCGCCGCCGGCCCGTAGGTCAGGCGCGTGACCAGGCTGTGGTTATTCTGCTCGTCGGAGACCACCTGCGGGCGGGTGATCTGCACGTGGACCCCGCCAAAACGGCGCGTCAGCTCGGCATAGACCGGGTGGAGGGTGGCGTGGACGCCGGCGGCCTCGGCGCGAAGGCGCAGCATATTTGACTGGGTCTCGCGCGCGTCGTACGCGAAGTGACGCGGACGCATGAGCCGGACGACGGCGAATAATCCGCGCAGGTGATCGGCGTCGGCGTGGGTAACCTCGACCCAGTCGAGCCGGGCGATCCCCAGCCGATGCAGGTAGGGCACGACGATGAACCGGCCGGGATCGCGGCCCATCGGGCGCCCCCCGCCGTCGACGAGCATGGTGGTGCCGTCGGGAAACTCCACCAGCATGGAGTCGCCCTGGCCCACGGGCAGAAAATGCACGCGCAGCTCGTGGCGCTCGACGGCCGGGCGTGCCATCAGCGCCGGTGACAGCCCCACGGCGACCAGCGCCACCGCGACGACCAGCGGCCGCACGCGCCACCGGCTGGTGACAAAGACAAACGCGCCCGCCGCCAGCGCCCCCCAGGCCCACCAGGGGGCGGCGCCGGTGACGCATTGCGAGCCGGGAAGCCCGCCGACGACGCGCAGCGCCTCGCCGATCCCGAGCAACGCCCGGGTGCTCAGCCCCATCAACCCAAAGCCGACCGGCGCGCACACCTGCGAGGTGAGCGCCCCGGCGATGAGCACCGGAAAGAGCACGGCGCTGACCAGCGGCGTGACCACCAGGTTGACCCACAACCCGGCGATGGGCACCACCCCGAAGTCGGCGGCGACGATGGGCCAGGTCGCCAGTGTGGCGCTGACCGACACGCCCACGAACAGACCCAACCGGCGAAGCCGCCGGCGCCATCGTGGCTCCCGGTCGTCGAAGAGCGTCTGCGGCGGGCGCAGCATCGCCGGGCGAAAGCGCAAGAACAGCAAGATCGCCAGGGTGGCGGCAAAGCTCAGTTGAAACCCCAGGTCGTCGACCACCGCCGGCTGCCAGGCCACCAGCACCAGCGCCCCGGCGGCGAGCGCGTGGAACGGGCACAGCGGGCGCATCAGGATCAGCGCGCCCACGCCCATCGCCAGCGCCACCCACGCGCGCACCGCCGAGACGGGTGCGCCGATGGCCACGACGTACAAGCCCAGCGCGACGATCACGGCGACGCCGCATACCCGACGCCGCCCGAAGCGGCGAAGCAGGGCCGGGAAGCGGTCGACGACGAGCCCGGCCAGCCACCACAAAAGCGCGGCCAACACGCCCAGATGCAGCCCGGAGATCGCCAGCAGGTGGCTGGTGCCCGTCTGGCGAAACGGCGCCACCGTCGCCGGGTCGAGGAAGGCGCGGTTGCCGGTGCTCAGCGCCACGGCGAGCGCGCCCTGTTGGCCGGCAAGCCCGCCGAGCACGCGTTGCTCGAAGCCGGCGCGCATCCGGGCGAGCCGGCGGCGCACCCCCGGCGGGCCGCGCCGGCGCACGAGGGGCTCGAGGGCAGTGGCGCGCGCGTCCACCCCCCGGCCGGCCATCACCCGGCGCGGCGACGCCACGCGCGGAAACGCGCGCCCGGGATAGCGCTCCAGACGCGCGAAGACCTCGATGCGATCGCCGGGAAGCGCCGGGGGCTGGCCGGCGGCGGCGCGCGCGGCGGCGAGGTGCTCGCGGGGCACGAACAGGCGCACCCGCGGCCGCGCGTCGCCAAAGCGATGCCGATCGACGCGCTCCAGCTCGACCGTCAGCGTCCAGCCATACGGCGATCGCCGCGGCGCCCCCTCGACCTCGCCGCCGAGCACCCCGCGCACCCGCTCCTGGCCGACGAGGTCGGCGAGCCCCGGGCGCGCCGGCCACACCCGCTGCGCCAGGCTCGCCACGGCCACCACCACCAGCGTGACCACGATCAATCTTTGTCCAATCAGTTCCATCATGAAATTTTTGCAGCCACACGTTGACAGGTCGTGGAGGCATCCCTATAACCACCCCCCATTTTGGTTTTCGGCAGAAGTACCCAAATCGTTGCGTATTTTCTGTGAAAAGTTCGTCCAAGGTGGGCCGAAAGTCCTGCGCGAGACACCGTATTTCACGTTGAAATCCCGTCGGTTTTGACCTCGTCGGGCGGCTTTTCCACAGTGGTCCGGTAGTTTTCCACAGGCGCATAAAGACCGTCTCAACGGGGGTCTTCATGATCGACCTACCCTGCCAAATATGCCCCAACTGCCCGTTTTATCAGGCTTTTCGAGCCCTCGCGGCGACGATCGCGAGGCCCCCGGGGTGTGCTGGACGCCGACAGCGGGCCCTGTGGGGCCGACGCTGTGGAAAACCTGTGGGTAACTGTGTGGTTTTCCCCACTGAGGCTGTGGAAAAACAGGAGAGTTTTTCACAACCACATCCCCCGGCTGTGATCGACGGTTGTCGAGATCGCGCGGAATGTGGCCTGATTGATCCCTGTTTATGCGCAGGAGACTTGCGCACACCCCAGCATCCCTCTATGAATCACCACGCGGTGTGACAAGCTGGTAACGAGTCGCTACACAGGTTTGCGATCCCATGTTCGATTTTCTCGCAAAAGTCTTTGGCTCGGCCAACGAGCGTTTCCTCAAAAACTGTCGGCCTCATATCGAGGCGATCAACCAACTCGAGTCGACCATCGAGCAGTTGAGCGATGAGGAGCTCAAGGGCCAGACCGCCAAGCTCAAGCAGAAGCTAGACAACGGCGCCACCGTCGACGATCTGATGCACGAGGCGTTCGCCACCGTGCGTGAGACGGGCAAGCGGGTGCTGGGCATGCGCCACTACGACGTCCAGCTCGTCGGCGGCATGGCCCTGCACCAGGGCATGATCGCCGAGATGAAGACCGGTGAAGGTAAAACCCTGGTGGCGACCCTGCCGCTGTACCTGAACGCCCTGGAAGGCAAGGGCGCCCAGCTCATCACGGTCAACGACTACCTGGCCAGCCGCGACGCCAAGTGGATGGGCCACATCTACAACTTCCTGGGCATGTCGGTGGGCACGATCATCAGCGACTTGTCCTCCTACGAGCGCAAGCAAGCCTACGGCTCGGACATCACCTACGGGACCAACAACGAGTTCGGCTTCGACTACCTGCGCGACAATATGAAGAACCGGCTGGAGGACATGGTCCAGCGCGATCTTCATTATGCCATCATCGACGAGGTCGACAGCGTGCTCATCGACGAGGCGCGCACCCCGCTGATCATCAGCGGCAAGGCCGACCGGTCGACCGAGCTGTACTACGAGGTCAACAATATCATCCCCTACCTCAAGCGCGACGAGGACTACCTGGTCGACGAGGAGCACCGCACGACCACGCTGACCGACGCTGGCGTGGAGAAGGTCGAAAAACAGCTCGACGTGCACAACCTGTACGACCCGCAGCACATCGAACTGGTCCACCACGTGACCAAGGCCCTGCAGGCGCACACGCTGTATAAAAAAGATGACCAGTACATCGTGCACAACGGCGAGGTGATCATCGTCGACGAGTTCACCGGCCGGCCGATGCCCGGACGGCGCTGGTCCGACGGGCTGCACCAGGCGGTGGAGGCCAAAGAGGGCGTGCCCATCCAGGAGGAGAACCAGACCCTGGCGACGGTGACCTTCCAGAACTTCTTCCGCATGTACGACAAGCTCTCCGGCATGACCGGTACGGCGGAGACCGAAGCGGCCGAGTTCCACGAGATCTACGAGCTGGAGACGGTGGTCATCCCCACCAACAAGCCCATCGCTCGCAAGGACTACGACGACGTCGTCTACAAGAGCTACCGCGAGAAGTTCAACGCCATCGTCGACCAGATCGTCGACTGCCACGATCGTGGCCAGCCGGTGCTGGTGGGAACGACCAGCGTCGAGAAATCCGAGGCCATCAGCCAGGTGCTGACCAAAAAGCGCATCGACCACGAGGTCTTGAACGCCAAGCAGCACGAGCGTGAGGCCCATATCGTCGCCCAGGCCGGACGCCTCGGGGCGGTGACCATCGCCACCAACATGGCCGGTCGCGGCACCGACATCCTGCTGGGCGGCAACCCCGAATTCTTGGCCGAAGAGGTCGCCGGCGAGCAGACCGTGCCCCTGGGCACGCCCGAGCACGAGCGCCACCTGCACTACAGCGCCGAGTACAACGAGGCGCTCGAGAAGTTCAAAGCCGAGTGCAAGGCCGAGAAGCAACAGACCCTGGAGGCCGGCGGCCTGTACGTCATGGCCACCGAGCGCCACGAGTCGCGCCGCATCGACAACCAGCTTCGCGGCCGTTCCGGCCGTCAGGGCGACCCGGGCGCCAGTAAGTTCTTCCTGTCGCTCGAGGACGACCTGCTGCGGCTGTTCGGCGCCGACCGCGTCGCCAAGATCATGGACACCCTGCGCATGCCCGAGGGCGAGCCCATCGAGCATAAGATGGTCTCGCGCAGCATCGAGAACGCCCAGCGCAAGGTCGAGGCGCGAAACTTCGACATCCGCAAAAACCTGCTCGAGTACGACGACGTGCTCGACAAGCAGCGCAAGACGGTCTACGAGCTGCGCAAAAACGTGCTCATGGGCCACGACGACGAGGGCCACAATATTCGCCACATGGCCCTGGACCTGTTCGAGGACGTGTGCCTGGCGACCATCGAGACCTACGCGGCGCGCGAAGTGCGCCTCGAGGACTGGGACGTCGAGGGCCTGGAGAACGCGTTGCAGGCGCTGTTCGACGTCGAGTTCGAACTGGCCGAGGCCCGCGGGCGCGACGCCATCGAGATCACCGTCTGGGAGACGGTCAACGAGCTGTTCGAGGCCAAGGCCGCCGAGCTCGACGACCTCGCCGACAAGATCAACGAGCACCGCCAGCAGCGCATCGAGGAGATGGAGGCTGCCCGCGAGCAGGCCGACGAGGACGGCGAGGACAGCGACTGGGACATCCCCGAGGAGCTCTCCGAGGAGGTCACCGGCGCCGAGCTGTTCGAGGAGCAGATCCGCAACCAGTACCTGATGAGCATCGACCGCTACTGGCGCGAGCACCTGCAGGCCATGGACCAGTTGCGCGACGGCATCGGCATGCGCGGCTACGCCCAGAAGGACCCCAAGCAGGAGTACAAGAAAGAGGGCTACAACCTCTTCTTGGACATGATGATGAACGTCAAGCGCCGCGTCGTCGAGTTCATCTCCAAGATGGAGATCGAGACGCCCGCCAGCCTGCAGCCGCGCCCCGAGCCCCAGGTGCCCAAGCGCATCGAGCTCAACCGCGGCGACGGGGGCACCACGGCGGTCATCGAGGACGACGAGCCCTTCGAGCGCGAGCTGCCCAAGGTGGGCCGCAACGATCCCTGCCCGTGCGGAAGCGGCCGTAAATACAAGCGCTGCTGCATGCGTAAAGACGCCGCCAGCGCCTAAACCATCATCGCAGCGACGGCCTTGGCGCCGTCGCCGGGGTTGAACGTGCGCATCTTCGTCGAAAAGCTCGAATTCGTCGGCTACCACGGGGTCTACGAGGAGGAGCGGCGCGACGGTCGTCGCTTCCGCGTCGACCTGAGCGTTCAGGTCGACCAACTCCAGGCCTCCCACACCGACGAGCTCGACCACACCGTCGACTACCGCGGGTTGGCCGAGATCGTCGTCGCCGTGGGCGAGACCGAGAGCTACCAGCTCATCGAGCGCATGGGCGACGAGATGCTGACCCGCGTCTTCGCCCGCTTCCCCAGCGTGCGCTCGGCCGATCTCACCATCCGAAAATTCGCCACCGGCGTGCCCGGCGCCCCCGACTGCGTCGGCATCCAACTCCAACGCCAGGCCCCCTGAACCCCTGGACCCCCTAGACCCCCAAGCCCACCTCATGTTCGAACGCCAAGGCTTTCACTTCTTTACCTTCCGGGACATCGACGTCGCCGTCAGCCCCTGGTACTTGATCTTGATGGCCTTCTTCGCCGTCGGGCCGCTGCTGCAGGCGGGGGCGGGGTTTGTGGGCGCCGGATTTGTCAGCGGCGTGCTCTTCGCCGCCGCGGTGACCATCTCGATCCTGGTCCACGAGTTCGGCCACGCCTTCGTCAGCAAATACTACGGGCTCGCCCCCTCGGTGCTGCTGCACGGCTTCGGCGGGCTGACCTTCCACCGGCCGGCGTCGACCGACGCGCGCGACGCCTTCATCATCTTCGCCGGCCCGGCCATCGAGCTGGTGCTCGGCGGGCTGGCGGCGGCCTTTCTCATCTTCGGGCTGCCGTTTTTGCCCGCCGGCCCGGCGCTGGGCGCGCTGGCGACCTTCGCCAGCGACCTGATGTGGGTGAGCATCGTGTGGGGCCTGATCAACCTGTTGCTGCCCATCTGGCCGCTCGACGGCGGCCAACTGTTCCACCTGTTGCTGCGCCGGTTCATGCCCGAGGCGCGCGCCCAGGACGTCGCCCTCAAGGTCAGCGTCTTCGTGCTGATTCCGGTGGGCGTTGTCGGCCTGGTGGTCTTCCACAGCTACTTCATCGGGCTGCTGGCGCTGTTTTTGCTGATGGACAATATCAACGCCCTGCGCCACGGGCGCCAGTTGGTCGGGCGCAAGGCGAAGGTGCGCGCCACCGGCTTCCAGCAGGAGTTGCTCGAGGAGGCCGAGTCCAACCTCGCCGACGGCGACTTCCAGGAAGCCTACCGGCTGTGCCACCAGCTTCGCTCCACCGGCGAGCTTCCCGCCAAGACGCTCGACCGCATCTGGGAGCTGTTGGCGATCACCTCGGTAGAAATGGGGCGCACGGACGAGGCCCAGTCCTACCTCAAGCGCGCCCCCGACACCGACGCCGTGCGCCAGGCGCGGCGGCGTCTGCAAGCCCAGAGCGAGGCGTGAGCGCCGCCCGACGGTTGGCGCGGCGCCAATCCGCCTTATATTGATAAATCCGGGGGTTTACACAAACCACTTTGGTGTCATCGGTGCGCCGATGGGGGCGTCGCTCCGCGCTCCAGACATCACTCGACGGGAGCGGGGAAGGCTCATGTCGCTTCGGGGACCGCACGAAAACCACACACCAGGCCAGACGCCGGACGAACGGCCCGCGGCGGGGGAGCCGTATGCGCACGCGACCAGCCCGCAAGCGCTGCGCGAGACCGTCGAGCGCTATGATCACCAGCAGGTGGCGCTGGCACGCTTCAGCCGCATGGCCCTGCACACCGAGCCGGCCGAGCTGATGGATGCCGCCGTGCAGACCCTGCGCGACGGGCTTGACGCCGACGCCGCGCGCATCCTCGAGTTGGTCAGCGGTGAGGTCGAATTCGTCGTGCGCGCCCACTGCGGCGGGCGCGGCGAGGACGCCCACAGCCGCGTCGACGCCACCGCGCGCACCGCCTCGGGCTACGCGCTCCGCCACAACGAGGTCACCGTCGTCGACGATTACGACCACGAGGCGCACTTCGAGCCCTGCCCCTGGATCGAGCGCGACCACATCCGCAGCGCCATCAACGTGCGCATCCCCGGGCTCAAACGGCCCTTCGGCGTGTTGGGGGCGCTGTCGCACGCACCGCACGCCTTCGGCGAGGACGACGCCGAGTTCCTCCGCACCATCGCCAACATCCTGGGCGAGGCCATCGAGCGCGAGCGCTCCGACGCCCACCGCCGACGCACCTACGAGGAGTTGTACCGGGCGATGTCGGCCCGCGAAGAGATGCTGGCGATCATCTCCCACGACCTGCGCAGCCCCGCCTCGGCGATCAAGCTCAGCCTTGAGGTGGTGCGCCGGGCGGTGACCAACCCCGACGCCCCCATCACCCCCGAGCAGGTCGAGCGCGCCATCGGCAAGGCCAACGCCAACGTCGACCGCATGATGACCATGATGGACGACCTGCTGGCGATGAGCCGCGCCGAAAGCGACGTGTTCGACATCGAGTTGGAGTGGGTCGACCTGCGCGACGTGGTCGACGAGGTGCTCGACGACTACGCCGACACCATCGAGCGCAGCGCCAGCACGGTGCGCGTCGGCGGCCTGGCCTCGCTGGAGGGCCAGTGGGATTGGATGCGCCTGCAGCAGGTGATCGCCAACCTGGTGTCCAACGCCCTCAAATACGGCCAGGGTAACCCCATCACCATCTCGCTGGACGCCGACGACGGCCACGCGATCGTGCGGGTGGCCGACCGAGGTCGCGGTATCCCCCGAGAGCAGCAAAAGCGCATTTTCGAGCGGTTTGTGCGCGTCAATCACCGCGCGGCACACGACTTCGAGGACAGCTACGGGCTCGGACTCTGGATCGTCAAGCGCATCGTCGAGGCGTTCGGCGGCGCCATCTCCGTCGACAGTACCCCCGGCGTGGGGACCACGTTCACGGTGCGTCTACCCTGTCAGCCTGCCCACCCTGGGCCCGATCGGCCCTCGTCGGAAACTCCGCCGCCCGAATAAACGTACTCGGGCGTTTTTGCGGGAGTAGTGGGGCAGGGACAAAGGTTGATTAATGGATTGCAAACCCGCACACTGACGTGCAGGACACGCTGTGCTGGTGCATCGAATGCGGCGACCGCTCACGCCTAGTTCCGCGTCAAATGGTCCGCTGTAAATGCCGAGTTCTCATTAGGATGCACATGTCTGTAGAGCATTCCGAAGACCAAGGGGAGCTGTCTGAAGACCAGCACGCCGCGGCGTCCAACGAGGACCGCCGTGTGCCCGCCCACGAGCGATCACGGTTTTTGGCCGAGGCGTCCTCCGTCCTCAACTCGTCTCTGGATTACGACCTGACGCTCCAGCGGCTCGCCCGCCTGGCTGTGCCCGAGATCGCTGACTGGTGCGCCGTCGATCTGGCCACGGAGAACCTCGAGCCCGGCGAGCGTGTGGCCGTCGCCCATGTCGAACCGGAGATGGTCGAACTCGCCCACGACCTTCACCGGCGCTACCCCCCCGATCCCAACGCCGATACGGGCCTTCCCAACGTGCTGCGTACGGGGCGATCGGCGTTGTACGCCCACATCAACGACCAGATGTTCCGCGAGACCATCGACGACCCCGAGCACCTCGAGGTGGCGCTGGCGCTGCATATGAGGTCGGGGATGATCGTGCCGATGATCGCCCGCGGGCGCACTCTGGGGGCGATTACCTTTGTGTCCTCCTCCGACGATCGCCACTTCGACGAGGCCGACCTGGAGATGGCCGAAGACCTCGCCGGGCGCGCCGCGCTGGCCGTGGACAACGCTCGCCTCTTTCGCGAGACCCAGCAGGCATGGCGAAATGTCAGCGTGCGCGCGACCCAACAACGCGCCCTCGCCGAGCTCGCCCGCCGTGGGTTGGAGCTCGACGCCCAGGCGCTGTTCGACGAGGCGCTCGACACCCTTCGCGAACTTCTCGATGCCGACGCCGCCAAACTCGTCGAGCTCATCCCCGGCGAGTCCAGGCTCGTCATGCGCGCGGCCAGCGGCTGGGATAAATCCTGGTTGGGCGCCGAGCTGGCGATGGCCGACGACGGCACCTCCATCGGCTACGCCCTGCGGCGCAAAGAGGTGGTCATCGTCGATGATTTCGACACCTCGGAGCTGCGCCGAAGCGCCCTGTTGGCCGACACCGACGTGTCCAGTTCTCTATGCGTCAGCGTCCCCGGGCGCCGGCATCCCTTCGGCGTCCTCGCGGTGCATGCGCGGCGCAAAAACGCCTTCTCCCAGGACGACGCCGACCTCATTCGCGGCTTCTCCAACGTGCTCAGTTCGGTGGTCGAGAAGGAGCGCGCCGAGCGGCAGCGCGAGCATATGTACCAGCGGCTCACACGCGCCAACAAAACCCGTGAGGAGCTGCTGTCCATCGTGTCTCACGACCTGCGCAGCCCGGCGACGGCCATCAAGCTCAACCTCGAGATCATCGACATGCTCGCCGCGCAACATGACACCGACCAGGGCGATATCGCTCGGGCCGTATCCAAAGCCGGCGCCAATATCGACCGCATGGTCGCCCTGATGGACGATCTGCTGGCCGCCTTTCGTTACGACGCCGACGAGCTGTCGCTGGCCGTCGAGGAGATCGATTTTGCCCAGGTCGTGCGCACCGTCATCTCCAGCCATGAAGCCGACCTGCTGGAGACGGGCGCTGAACTCGCCGTCGATCTGGACGAGCCGGTCGCAGGCGAGTGCGACCGCATGCGCCTCGAGCAGCTCGTCTCCAACCTATTGTCCAACGCCATCAAATACGGCGAGGGCAAGCCCATTTCGCTGTCCCTGAAGGCACGCACCAGGGACGTCGAATTGCGGGTCAGCGACCAGGGCAAGGGGATCCCCGTGGACATGCAGCAGGAAATCTTCGAGCGCTTTCGCCGCGCTGAACACCACGAGCGCCGCGACAGTTTCGGGTTGGGGTTGTGGATCGTGAGGCGCATCGTCACCGCCCTGGGCGGCGAGATCGATGTGGACAGCGCCCCCGGTCGCGGGACGACCTTTACGGTGCGGCTGCCAAGACGCCAGTAGTTGAGGAGGTTCAGGCGCTCAGGATCTGGCCGACGGCCTCGAGCAGTTCGTCGGCCATAAACGGCTTGTGGATAAATTGGGCGTCGCCTGCGCCGATCATTTCGAGCGCCTGCTCGTCGTCGTTGTGCCCGGAAATAAAGATCAGCTTGAGCTGCGGGCGCAGGCCCAGCACTTGGCGAGCCAGCTTGCCGCCGGACATCTCCGGCATCATCACGTCACAGATGAGCAGGTCGAAGTGGTGTGCGTCGTCCTCGACCAGCGACATCGCCTGCCCGGCACTCTCGGCCGTGAACACCTCGTAATTGCCCAGGCGCAAAATACGCCGACAGACACGCAGCACCATCGGCTCGTCGTCGACGACGAGTACGACGGCTGCGCATTGTGCGTCGGATAAAGCTGCTTGTGGGTCGTCTCCTGACATCTCTCCCAGCCTCCCCAAGGGCTGACAAGGCCGCTTTCATCGAAGTGTTCGACGCGCCCCCTTCACTCGGGCGCACGCCGATGCTGTTGGTCTCATTCTGAGAAAAATGAGATTTCTAACATATAAAATTAACGAATGTAAGCATCTTTAACCTCAATTCCCGCCCCGGGCGAATCCGATCCGGCAAAAATCCCGCACTCGCCGACGTACCGAGCAGGACTGGGAGGTTCAGTACGCGACCGCCAGCGCTTCATAGGTGGCGTCGCTGGCGAACGGGGACCCGAGCAACTCGACAATCACATCCTGGCCCGTCCGCGAGAGATCGAGAAACTCCACACCGATACCAGCGGTGCGCGCGTCGACAGAGTGCTCGTCGAAGCGCGCCCAGCGAACCTCGCCGAGCACTTCGAAGGGATGCTCGACGCCGGGCACCCGAAACTGCACGTCGATGAGGGAGCCCACCGGCAATTCGTCGCCGAGGGCGACGAAGATGCCGCCGGGGCTTATGTCGCGTGATTCTCCGCGAAACGTGGTCACCGAGTTGACGGTCACGGGCACACGCAGCACGGCGCGCTCGCAGGCACGACGTTCACGACCCGACATTTCGATGGTATCCGGTTCCGCTTCGACTTCGGTCATCGGCTGTTCGTCCATCGTTGGCACCTCTGTGGCATCTCAACACACACCTGCACACATGGGCCTATGAACTAGCGCCATTCCGCAATGATGGCAAGGGCGAGGACCAAAACCGTGCGACTTTCACGGGACTTAGCGCGGCAGGTCGATCAGGATGCACCGTTCGTTGGCGCCTCGCTCGCTCATGCGCATGCGGCCGCAGTGGGCCTCGACGATCATCGTGCACAGCGAGAGGGCCTCCAATGAGTCGCGCGCCCCGCGAGGGACTTCGGTGCCCTGCACGCCACCAAGCGGTGGCTCGACCGCCGCGTCGAGTTCGTCGCAGTACTGGATGCGCACCCGCTCGCCGTCGAGTTCGTTGAGATCGATGTGGATGCGACTGCCGGGGGGAGACAGCGCCAACAGGCTCTCGAACATCTCGCGCAACAGCCGCCGGTCGCCCGAGATCACCTCGTCGGTGAGCGTGTCGCGCACGCTCAGGCGCCCGCCGCGGTGCACCAAATGCGGCCGATGGAGTTCGTGGACGTCGCGCAGGAGTTGGCGCAGGTCGACGTCGCGGCCGCGCGAGACCAGCGTGGCCTCGGCGTCCAACAAGATTTCGCGCGCGGTGTGCAGCAAGGTCGCCATCACATCGACCGATTCGGCGATGTCGTCGAGGGCCTCCCCCACCGTGGCGTCGTCGTCGAGGCGCGCACGCACGTAGTCGGCGTCGGACTTGACGGCGGTGGCGGCGTTGATGACGTCGTGCAGCAAGAAATTGGTCAGCACCTGGCGGCGCACGTCGGCTCGCCGGTCGGTCGCCATCGACTCGACCAGCCCGGAGTGCTCGGCGGCGTCATCACGGCGCACCCGTTGCTCGAGAAGCAATTCGACCTGCCGAGCGATGCTGGCCAGCACGACGCGCTGGTGGGCGCTGATACGGCGCGGCTCGTGGTCCATGACCGCCATCGCCCCCACCACCACCGAGTTATCGATGGACAGCGGTTGGCCGAAATAAAAGCACAGCGCCTCCCCGCCGAGCTCGGGCATGAGGGCCGACCAGCGCGGATCGGCGGAGGCGTCCTCGATGACCAGCGGCCGCCCCTGCTCGACGACGTGGTTGACCAGGGTATGTTCACGCGGCAGGCGCTGCCAATCGACGCCGACGCTGGCCAAAAGATGCACATGGGTCGCGTCGACCAGCGCGATGACCCCTGCCGGCAGGTCGCAGACGCTCGTCGCCGCCTCGAGCAGTTGCTCGAGCGCCGACTCCTCGCGCAACTGCTCGAGATTCAGCGAGTCGACCAGGCGTGGACCGGCTTGTGATTCGTATGACAAACTAACCGACGACTCGTCCAGGCCCATGAGGCCCCCGCGCATTGGAAGTGTGGGAGATTAAGGCGAGCGTTCAATCGAGAACGCGTCTAAATTAGACGCACCTCGACCACCGTCAAAGGATCGCGCGGATCAATCGCCGGCCAGGTAGCGGCGCACCATGTCCACCAGGTCGCTCTCCTGGAAGTTGAGCTTGACCAGGTAGCCGTCGGCGCCCAGGTCCATGGCCCGCTCCTTGTCCTTGGGGTCGCCCAGCGTGGTCAGGATGGCCACGGGCAAATCGCCCAGCGGGCCCGAGCTTCGGATACGCCGCAGCAACTCCAGCCCGTCCATGCGCGGCATCTGCACGTCGGTCACCACCATGTCGACGCGGTGGTCTTGGAGCAGTTGCCAGGCCTCGTAGCCGTCTTTGGCGACCACGAATTGATAGCCGTGGGTGCGCAGGATGCCGGTGACCAGGTCGCGGGTGATCTCGCTGTCCTCAACGACCAGCACGGTCTGCGAGCCGGCGCGCTGCTCGGCCTGCACGCGCGCAGGGCGCCGCGAGCTGCGCACCGACGCCGGGCGCATGCGGTGGTCGCGCTGGGCGCGTGCAAACAGCTCGGCGACGTTGAGCAGGGGCACCACCTCGCCGGCGTCGGTCAGGGCCACGCCCCGACACAGGCGCACGCCGCGCAAGAAGTCGCCAAACGGCCGGCTCATCGCCTCGCGCTCGCCGAGCACCTGATCGACCCACACCGCCACGCGCAGCGAGCCACGCCGCAAGATGAGCACCGTCATGGGGTCGTCGGCGCGGCGCTGACCGTCGGCGCCCAGGCTCTGGGCCCAGTCGTGCAGCGCGATCATCTCGTCGTCGAACTCCAGGAACACCCCGCCGTGGCTCTCCATGAGGTTGTCGCGCGCGACCGCGTCGACGCGCACCACTTCCTTGGCCGCCAGCGCGAAGGTGCGCGCGCCGATCTCGACCATGAGCACCTCGCTGACGGCGCTGGAGACCGGCAGCATCAGGGTGATGGCGGTGCCCTCGCCGACCTCGCTCTCGATCTCGATGTAGCCGCCCAGCTCGGTGATCTGGCGGCGCACCACGTCCATGCCGATGCCCCGCCCGCTGATGTCGCTGACGTTGTCGCGGGTGGAAAACCCCGGCTCGAAGACCAGCGCCAGCGCCTCCTGGTCGGTGAGCGACTCGGCGCGCTCGGCGCCCATCAGGCCCCGGCTCACCGCCTTTTGCCGGATGATCTGAGGGTCGATGCCCCGCCCGTCGTCCTCGATGGCCACCCGAATGCTGTCGCCGACGTATTCGGCGACCAGCCGAATCTCGGCCTCCTCGTCCTTGCCCGAGCGCAGGCGCTCGTCGGGCGACTCCACCCCGTGGTCGACGGCGTTGCGGATCATGTGCAGCATGGGCTCGGACAGCGCCGACAACAGCAAGCGGTCGACCTCCACGCTGCCAAAGGAGTGCACCAGGCGCACGCGCTTTCCCTGCTCGCGGGCCAGGTCGCGCACCGCCCGCGGGTAGTGGCTCATGACCTGGGCCAGGGGCACGTGGCGCAGCGTACGCACCTCCTCGTCGAGCTGGGAGGTGCGCGAGCTGACCAGGTAGGTCTCGTCGCGCACCCCGCTGGTGAAATCATCGAAGCGGTGCACCAGGTTACGCAGCCCGCTGACGGCCTTGAGCGGAAGCGTGCCGTCGACCTGCTCGAGCCACAGGCGAAACTCGTCGCGGATGCGCTCGAGGTCGCCCAACTCGTAGTTGAGCCGCCGGCTCATCAACATGACCTCGCCGGCGATATTGCCCAGCCGCTCGAGCTTTTGCAGATCGACGCGCAGCGTGCCGCCGGCCTGCAGACGCAGCAGCCGATCCGAGGATCGCTGGGCGGGGGCGTCCTCGCCGGCCTCGGAGATCTCGCTGGACTCGCTGCCGGCCTGCGGGGCGTTGATGCGCGTGCGCGTCGAGCGCCCCGAGCCCGGCCGGCGCCACGTCCCCGAGGCCTCAATCGCCTGAGGCTCTCTGGCCGACGGGGCCACCCAACTGGGCTCTTCGGCCAACTGGGCGACTTCCGGCTCCGGCTCCGGTTCCGGTTCCGGCTGCGGTTCCGGTTCCGGCTCAGGCTCTGACTCCGGTTCCGGCTCCGGCTGCGCTCCCTCACCCTGGACCCCTGGACCCCCAGACCCCTGGACCCCTGCCTCATACCGCCCACGCACCTCGTTGACCCGCTCGACGAAGCCGGACAGGTCCACCGGCGCATCGGACGTGCCCGCGGCCTTGGTCAGCAACTGGCGCACGATGTCGAAGCCTTCGAACACCACGTCGACGGCGTCTTGGTCGACGTCGAAGTGGCGCTCGGTGATCAAGATGAGCAGGTGCTCGGTCTGGTGGGCCACCAGATTGACGTCGGCAAAGCCCATCATCTTGGCTTCGCCCTTGAGCGTGTGGATCTCGCGCAGCAACTCCTCGGTCGCCTCGGCGTCCGACGGCTCGCGCTCCAGGCCCACCAACAGCACGTTCATCTGTTCGATGCGGTCGAGGGCGACCGAGCGAAATTTTTCGATCAGGGAGCCGAAGCTCATGACGGGTCCGAGATCTCGAAGGACGTTTCGGACACACCCACTTGCTTCTTGTCGAGTTCGCGTTCGAGTGCGTCGATCTGTTCATCAATGCTCGATTCTTCACTGGCCAGGCCGGCGTCGAGTTCATCGAGATCATCGAGCTCGTCGAGGTCGCCGAGGTCGCCGAGGTCATCGAGTTCCCCCAGATCGGCGAGGGCGTCGAGGTCGTCGTCGCCGGGCTCGTCGACGGCCAGCCGGCGCGCGCGGCGCTCGGCGAGCATCTGGCGCATCACCTGGTGCTGGTCTTCCTCGGGCAGGTTGGTGGTGAACTCGACGGTGGGCTGGTCGGCGCCGGAGTCGATGGGAATGCTCGAGTTCTCTTGCAAGCCTTTGGTGCTGGCCGCCTCGTTGGCCATGGCCGACAGCTTGGCCGTCGCGCGCACGTCGGGGGTGTCGTTGGCCGCCGACTCCTCGGCGAGCGCCGGCGTCTCCTCGGCTCCATCCACGTTGGCTCCATCGACCTCGGCTCGCTCCTCGTCGGGCTCGTCGTCGTCGGCGTCGCTGGGCTGCGAGCCCGCCCGCCCCAGCTCGACCGACTGGTCGGCCACGCTCGAGCTCTGCATCGGGCCGCCGGCACGCTCGCGCGTCTTGGCGTTGCGGTAGCCCGCCTTGCTGTTGGTGCGTCGAGCTTTGACCGCCTTGTACTGCGCCGAGGTCGACGGGCCGGTCGAGATCCGGAATTCGTCGACCAGGTCGCGCAGGCTCTCGGCCAGCCCGACCAACTCGCTGGCGGCCATGGTCACCTGCTGGGTGCCGGCGACGTCCTGGTTGATGAGCTCGCTCAGGTCGTCCATCGACTGGGTGACCTGCTCGGTGCCCGACTTTTGCTGCTGGGTGATCAGCGTGATCTTGAGCGCGTTCTCGGTGGTATTCTCCGACAGGCAACTGCCGTCGTCGGTGGCCATGGCCGTGGTCATCGACGACTCGCCGATATCCTCGACCAGCTCCTTGATGTCGCCCACCGAGTCCTTGATATTCTCGGCCAGCCGACGCATCTCGGCGGCCACCAGCGTAAAGCCCTTGCCGGCCTCCCCGGCGCGCATGCCCTCGAGGCTGGCGTTGAGGGCCAGCAGATCCGAGCGGTCGGCGATGCGCTTGATGCTCTCCAAGATCTCGCTGATGCGCTCGGTGTGGCTCTTGAGCTCGCCGATGCGGTCGGCGACCGTGCGGTTGTTCTCCTGGGTCTTCTCGGCCGATTTGAACACGTGCTGGGCGTTCTCGGCGATCTTTTTGGCCGAGCTGAGCAGCGTCTCCATGGTGCGCTGGGTCTCCTCGACGCTCGAGGCCTGATGGTTGGCGCTGAGCTCCTGCTCGCGCAACACCGCCAGAATTTGCTCGGCGGCCGTGGAGATATGAATGGCTGTGCGGGTGATCTGCTCGACCAGCCCGCGCAGGCCGGTGACCATCTGGTTGAACGCGCCGGTCAGCTCACCGTCGCCCTCCACCGTCGAGCTCAGGTCGCCGTCGGCGATATCCTTGGCGCGCTCGGCGATGGTGCGCAGGTTGCGCACCATATGCCCGAAGGCCTCGCCGAGCTCGCCGGGCACGCGCTCGTCCAACAGCGGGCTGTCGAGCTGGTCCTTCGAGAATCATGCGCGCCTGCAGCGTCAGCCGGCGAAGCTGGTTGGTCATGGCCACGAAGCTGCGCTCCAGGTCGCCGTCGCGCGCTCGGATCTGCTGGTCGGCGTCGGCCAGGCGCTGCGAGCGCATCACCTGGTCCTCGACCTCGAGCACGCCGATCTTGCCGTCGGCCAGGTTGCGGGCGCGCTCGCTCAGCGCGTTGAGCTGGCTGAGCATGCGGTTGGTGGCGGTGCTCAACCGGCCGATCTCGTCGTCGCCGGAGACGGCGCCGGCGACCCGCCGCTGGTCGAGGTCGCCGTCGGCGATGCCCTCGAGCACCCGCGTGACCTCGGACAGCGGCGCCAACGCCCGCTTGGCCCACACCATCACCAGGATGCCGGCAATGGCCACCACCAGCGCCAACCAATTCTTGGGCACCGTGACGATCCATTGGTCGGCGATCAAGGCGATGACCGCGACGAACGCGAGCACGCCGACCGGGACGGCGATTCTGATCCAAAGTTTTTCCATGACGGCTGTCCGTTTTATCCCGTCAGTTTGCGCAAATCGAGCAACCAGACGATCTCAGCGTTCTGGTCGGTGCCGCACGCGCCGAAGAGCACGTCCGGCAAATAGTTGGCGATCCAGTCGGGCAAGGCCAGGATATTCGACGGCGTCCAAATCTGAAACCCGCGCACCTCGCCGATCTTGATGCCCACCGGCGGGCCGAACTGCGGCTCCACAAAGCCCACATGGCCGCCGACCATCGGGCGCAGGCCCAGCTTCGGGGCCGGGTCGATGAGCCGCAGGCCCTGGCCCTCACCATAGTCGAGCACGCTGCTGACCTGCTTCAGTTCGATGGCCAACTCCAGCGGCCCAAACCGCGTGCGGATGACCTCGAGGCCGGCGCCGGCCCGTCGACTGTTCTGGCCCATCATCACGGTCACTGCACCGCCGCGTCATCGAGCAACTTGGGCACGTTCAACAGCACGATCGCCTCCTGCTCGCTGAGCCGGATGCCCGCCGCATAGCGCCGCGTGCGCGAATTGATCGACTCGGGGATGCGGCTGCGATCGAGCACCTGCGCCGGCCACTCGTCCATGCCGGTGACCTCGCTGGCCTCGATGCCCACCGTATACGGCCCCACCTCCACGATGACGATGCGCCCGCTGTCGGCCCGCTCGCGCACCGCCACCGGGTCGAGCCACTGGTGCAAGTCGAGCACTCCGAGCACCTGCCGGCGCAGCACCGCCACCCCGCGCACATGCTTGGGCGCCCCGGGCACCGGCGTAATGGTCAAATCGCTGATGATCTCGCGCACATACTCGGTGGGCACCGCAAAACCGCTGTCGCCCACCCGAAAACGCAGCACCGACACCGTCTCCTGGGAGCCATCGGCCTCGGAGGCCTCCTCATCCCAATCGAAGCCGTCGCCGGAGACGGCCGCCTCGATCAGCCCGTCGAAGCCCAGCTTCTGTTCGCTCGAGTCGCTCATGAGTCATGTCTTTGGGGGCACCATGGTCCAACGCCCAGCATAGACCATCATCGGCGTCGGTGCACGTTAAATGGATATTCCCCCCCAAGCTTCGTCGCGAACGGCGCGACTTCGCATGGGGATCAAATAAGCTCACCCCGGCCCGTACATATCCTCCAGCGTCACCAAAAAGATGCGCTCGTCCGCCGCGGCACGCGCTCGAAACGCATCGGTAAAACCTGCCGCGGAGAAGTATAGATAGCCGTGGGATTGGTCGGCCTCCAGGGCTGCCTTCGCCCAGCCCTGGCCAGAGTTGCCCAGATCTTCGAGGTCGCGCAGCAACTGGAAGTGAACGTCGACATCCACCGGCGAGGAGGACCATTTGACCTCCCCGGCCAATAATTTGCCGTCGTCGAGTTCGGTGACGAGGTCGATCTCGATGGAGCGCCGGTTGCGGTCCTTTCCCTCCCAACGGGCCCAGTCGCGCGGTGCCGGCAGGCCCCAACGGGCGTGATAACGACGAAAAGCCTGCCTGCACATGGCCTCGAAGACCTTGCCCATGTAGGTGTCGAGCAACGGCTCGACGCGTTGTTGCCACACGCGCAGGGTATCACCGGTCTCGAGACGACTGCGGTTAGGGTTGACGAAGCGATACCAGAACCGCACGGCGTTATCGGCGATGCGATTGCGCCAGGGCGCGCGACTTCCGGCGCGAAAATTGCGCTCTCGACGTACCAGTTCGAGCGCTTCGAGCGTCTCCAACGCGCGGCGCGCGATGGTCTCCTGGCCCTGAAGCCCGGCGGCCTGGGCGATGGTGTTGGTCGACGTGTTGCCCCGCGCGACCGCTTCGAGCACGGCGCGGTATACTGCCGGGTCACGGATGCCCTTCTCCTGCTCGATGAGGTTCTCCAACTGCAGGTGGACTTCGCCGCGATGCGACAAGAACGTGCGCACGACGGCCTCGGCCACCGGCTCGTCCGTGTCGACGGCCGCCAGATACTGCGGGATTCCACCGTAAATGCCGTAGGCGTATGCCTGCTCTCTGAGAGGGCGACCTTCGACCATATGCGCCGCGTCGCGGTAGTCGAAGGCCACGAGCTTTTCGCGCCAATTGATGCGCTCATAAAGCGGCGAATCCCCCGCCTGCAAGCTCTCCATGGTCGCGACTTCCGAGCCGCACAGCACCATCGTCAACTCGCAGTCACGCACCTCGCGATCCCATACCGCCGTAAGCTGCGAGACGATCCCTTCCTCGCGCGCCATCAGGTACTGAAACTCGTCGAGAATGACGACCAGCGGTTCTTCGCGGGCAAACTGAGCCAGCAACCGAAACACCGTGCGCCAATTCGGATAGTCGTCGACTTCCACGGGCTGCTCGGCCCACCCCGCAAGCTCGTCGAGCAGATCGACGCGATTTCGCTCCGCGGTGGTATCCGCCGCCAAAAAGTAGAAGCGGCGCCGATCGTGCCACGTCCAGTGCCGCTCAAGGATATCGTCGGCTGGGTCGAGCTCGCCTACTTCCACGAGCTCAAAAATGCCGGGTTTACCCAGCGCGACTCGGCGAGCCTCTTCGACGTGAGCACGCGCAAGGTCGCGCAGCTCGCGGCGCGCTTGAAGCAAAACTTCTTCAAGCCCGAGCGCGACGAGGAGCTGCCCCGGCGCATCGAGTTCATGCTATGGGCAGGGCCGGAGTCCGAGGGGCGCATCTTCCAGAGCCTCGACGGTCATTCCAAAGAGGAGGTGCGCCACGCCCTCGAACTGCTCGTCGCCCAGGAGCGCGTGCTTCGCGTCGAGGGACGCACCACCTACTACGAGGTCCCCAAGAGCGAGTTTCGCCTCTACCAGGACAACTGGATGGCCAAGATCGACGGGCTGAACAACCATCTATTCAGCGTGGTCGACAGCGTCTTTGGCCGCATTTTCCGGGGCGACGAGCGCGCGTTTGCGCGCACGCTCAACTTCCGCATCCGCCGCGAAGATCTCGACGAGCTTCGCAAGCTCTACGAGGAGGTCATCTTCCAGAGGCTTCGCGACCTGGACGCCGCCGCCAAGGACGGCGACAGCGTGGAGATGGGCTTGTCGATCAACTGGGCGCCCGATCGGCTCACCGAGCGTTTGGGAAGCGAAGGCCTTGGCGATTCGTGACGCCTTTCTCCCCACGCTCCGTCGCCAACGGCGCGACTTCGCGTGGGGCTACGCTTTGTTTGGTTCCGCCCTTCGGGCTCGGCTTTTTCTGGGCGCAGCTGACTTGTAGCCCGAAGGGCGACATCCCAACTGTAGCCCCCTGGGAAGCGTAGCGTAGCTGGGGGATCTGATTCACCCAAT
Source organism: uncultured delta proteobacterium (assembly GCA_963697525.1). Classification (GTDB taxonomy): domain Bacteria; phylum Myxococcota_A; class Bradymonadia; order Bradymonadales; family Bradymonadaceae; genus Bradymonas. The sequence goes on along the minus strand of OY969087.1, from coordinate 1,520,189 downwards.
CACCCCAACTTCTCGGGCGGCTTCATGCTCGGCGCCTCGCCAAACTCGGGAAGCCCGGGCTTTTGCTCCTCCAACATCGCCATCGCCTTTTCGATGGCCGCCTCCAGTTGGGGGTCGTCGCCGCGGGCGGCGGCGTCGGGCGGCAGCTCGACCTCGATGTCGGGGTCGGTGCCGTAGTTTTCGACGCTGAAGCCGACGTCGCTGAACCAGAAGGAGAACTCGGGCTGGGTCGTGACCGAGCCGTCGACCAGGCGGTGGCGCGGCCAGATGCCGATGACGCCGCCCCAGGTGCGCTTGCCGAGCAGCGGGCCGAGCTTCATGAGCTTGAAGCAGTGGCTGAAGATGTCGCCGTCGCTGCCGGCGTGCTCGTTGGTCAGCGCGACCATCGGGCCCATGACCGACTCCTGCGGGTAGGGCAGCGGCTGGCCCCAGCGCTGGATGTCGTAGCCGAGCCGGGGCCGGGCGAGCTTCTCGAGGATGAGCTGGCTGACGTGGCCGCCGCCGTTGTAGCGCACGTCGACCACCAGGCCGTTTTTGGTGTTCTCGGCCATGTAGCCGCGGTGGAATTCGGAGAAGCCAAACGCGCCCATATCGGGGATATGCACGTAGCCGAGTTGGCCGTCGGAGGCCTCGTGGACGCGCTGGCGATTGCGCACCACCCACTCGCGGTAGCGCGCGCCGAACTCGCTGGTGAGCGTCTTGACCGTGTGGGTGCGCAGCTCGCCAGATTCGGCGTCGGCCACCGAGATCTCGACCTCCTGGCCGGCACGGTTGACCAGGCGCTGGTCGACCGAGACGTGCTCGGAGACGCGCTGGCCGTTGATGGCCACGATGTAGTCGCCCTCGTCGATGTCGACGCCGGGGCGTACCAGCGCGGAGCGCTCTTTGGGCTCCCAGGTCTCGGCGGCCACGATGTGGTCGATGCGGTAAGCGCCCTTTTGAGTGGCGTCGCCGCGCTCGTACTCGAAGTCGGCGTCCCAGGTGACGTCGGCGCCCAGCAGACCGGGGTTGTATTGCGGCGGGCGCGGGTAGTCGCCGCCGATCTCGTAGGCGTGGCTGGTGCCCAGCTCGCCCTGCATCGTCCACACCAGGTCGGAGAACTCGCTTCGCGAGCTCACCCGGTCGAGCAAGCCGGAATAGCGCGCCCAGACCTCATCCCAGTCGACCCCGCTCATGTCGGAGCGCCAGAAGTGGTCGCGCATCAAGCGCCAGGCCTCGTGGAGCATCTGCTCCCACTCGGCGCGCGGCTCGACGCCCACCGACAGCCGGCCCAGGTCGACAAAGCCGGTGCGCCGGCCGGGCATGTCGTCGTCGCTGTCGCTGTGCGCGGGCCCTTCCCCGGACGCGCTGACCACCTGCAGGCCGTCGTCGGTCCACAGGGCCATGGTCTTGTTATCCGGGCCGAGCACGAAGTCCGAGACCCCGCGCGCGAACGTCTTGGTGCGCCGCTTGCTCAGCGAGAAGTACTGCAGTCGGCCGGAGGCCTCGTCGCCCATCGACGAGCCCAGGCTTCCGGTGACCGGGAAGGCCGTCCAGAAGACCCGCCCGGCGGTGGCGGCGATGTCGCCGTAGCTTCCCTCGGCGCCGGGGAATACCTCCACGCGGCGCTCGATGCCGTCGAAGTCGATGGCGACGGCGTCTTCGTCCTTGTCCCCGCCGTCTCCGTCCTTGGCCTCCTCGGCCTTCTCGTCGACGTCCTCCTCGTCGTCGTCGAAGTCGCCGTCGAGCGGGCGCGGCGTCTCGATGAACGGCGACTCGACGTCCTTTCGCAGCGCGACCACACACGGCTTCATCGCCCGCGGGAAGCTCAGCTCGAAGAAGACCTCGTCGTAGACCGGGTTGAACTTGCGGTACGACAAAAAGTACAGGTAGCGCCCCTTGGGGTCGAAGGCCGGCTGGACGTCGAGGTACGAGCCCGAGGTCACCCGGTGCCAGCGGTCCTCGTCGAGGTCGTAGATGCGAATCTCGCCGGTGGCGTGGTCGTTGCCGAAGCCGTAGGCCACCCAGCGTCCGTCCGACGACCAGTCGAAGCCGTTGATGCGGGTATATTCGCTGCGGTCGAGCACCTTGGCCTCGCCCGACTCCAGGTCGACGTACACCAGCTCGTGGCGGTGATTGGCGAAGACCACGGCGTCCTCGTCGGGCGAGACCTTGGCCTCCAGCGGGCGACCGATGTCGAAGCCCTGCGTGTCGACCAAGGTGGGCGCGGCCGAGCCGTCGACGCGGTGGAGCTCGAAGTGCTCCTCGCCGCCGTCGTCGGAGACCACCACCACGCGCTCGCCGTCGTCCAAGTACAGCGGCAAGCGGTAGCGCACGCCCTGCTCGCGGCCGGTCTGGCGCACCGCGCCCTCCCAATTGCCGAAGTTGAACAGCTTGCCGCGCGTGGTCACCGCCAGGGAGTGGCCCCTGGGATGCAGCGCGAAGTCGTCGAGGAAGTCCTCGGCGTCGACGAATTTGCGGTTGAGCTCGGTGCGCGGCGAGGCGTACTCGCAGTCGATCTTTTCGGCCTGGTCACCGGCGACGTCCAGGCGCCACAGCTCACCGCCGACGGTGTACACGATGGTCCGGCCGTCGGTCGCCGCAAAGCGCGCGTAGAAGCCGACGTGGTCGGTGTGGCGCGTCACGTCGGAGCCGTCGGGGGCACACGAGTAGATATTGCCGTGGCCCTCCTCGTCGGTCACGAAGTAGACGCGCTCGCCGATCCACATCGGGCGCACCAGCCCGGCGGTGTACTCGGGCAGCAGCCGCTGCCAGTTGCCCGAGCCGTCGGCGTCGATCCACATCACGGCGGCGGTGCCGCCGCGGTAGCGTTTCCAGCGGGCGACGTCGTCGGAGTAGCGCGCCAGCACCACGCCGTCGCCGTCGGGCTGGAAGGAGACCGAATGCGCCGGGCCCACCGGCACCCGCGACACCTCACCGCCGTCGACGGGCACCTGGTAGAGCACCAACGGCCGGGTGAACGGCTCGTGATAATTCGAGCGAAACACCACGTGCGAGCCGTCTTTGGACCAGCCCACCACCGTCGACACCGTGCCGTTGAAGGTCAACTGCCGGGCGGCCCCGCCGCGCGCGTCCATCACGTAGACCTCGGGCGTGCCCTCCTCGGTGCCCGTAAAGGCGATCGCGGTACCGTCGGGCGAAAACGCCGGGTAGGACGCGGCGCCCTTGCCGCTGGTCAACCGGCGGGCGACGCCGCCGTCGAGCGAGACCTCCCACAGGTCGTCCTCGCTGACGAAGACGACGCGATCATTGAAGACAGTCGGCTGGCGGTAATATCCGTGCATGGGTGGTCGGGGTCCAGGGGTTGGGGTCCAGGGGTTCAGGCAACGGCTCTCGCTTCTACAACACCGCGGATCGAGAACCAACACATTTTCTAATTCTTCGACCCTGAGGCGAGGCTGGCGGTGTTCCCGGACGGCGTTGGCGCGCACGGCGCGAGGCCCGCGACGAACACCAGTTGCGGGCCGGGCCTTCTTGGTCGTATGCTGGCGCGACCTCTTTTGTGGAGCGACATACGTGTTTGTTCGGCTCCGAAGTTAACTTCCTCTCCAAACTATGGGGGTAGTCATGCCCACGCGATTCTCGAAGGCGCTGATGGTGTTGTTTGCCGTCTCGACGCTGGCCTTTTCCTCGACGGCTCACGCCGCTGGGCGTCCCGGCAGCCATCACGATGGTTTTCTGTTGCGCCTCTCGTTGGGAGGCGGCGGCGCACGCACCAAGGTCGACAATGGCTCGTCGAGCGTGGAGTACTCCGGTGGCGGGGTCAACCTCAACGTCGCCATCGGCGGCATGATCACCGACAACTTCGCTCTACACCTCACCCTGGGCGGTTGGGGGTTGAGCGGGCCCGACGTCACCGTCAAGGCCGGCTCCGTCTCCCTCAGCGGCACCACCAACAGCGACACCTCTCTGACCCTGGCGCTGCTTGGCCCGGGGATCACCACCTATTTTGGCTCGAATTTCTACTTCTCCGGCTCCCTCGGCATGGCGGCGCTCAACGCCACCCGGGGCAACAAGACCTACAAGACCGACACCGGCGTAGCCCTCGATTTGACGCTGGGCAAGGAGTGGTGGGCCAGCGACTCGTGGGGGATGGGCCTCGCCGCTGCCTTCGGGTTTCACTCGGTGCCATCATCCGACGGCGACAACAATTTCAACGGAGAGAGCTTCGGGTTGCGCTTCAGCGCCACGTACAATTGATCGCCCCACCATCGACGCCGCCAGTATCGACGCCGCCCAGCGTTGAAGCGGCGAGGCGTCTCATCGGCGCTACGGTGATTTGGCCGCGTCAAAGCGCGCAGCATATTTGCAAAGCGAGGTCAGTTTGTGTCATACCGGCAGATCCACAACTTGGCGCCATCTGCCAATCGGGAGCAACCATGGATAAGCGCTATTTCACCGTCGAAGAAGCCAACCAGATGATCCCCTTCCTGACCGATGCGTTCACCCGCATCGTGCAGATGCGCCTGCAGATCTCCGACATCTACGCGTTGCTCGACCTGGTCGACGCCGCGCCCACCAGCGACGACTTCGACTTCGAACTGCAGGGCGCCAGCCCGGCGGTGGTCCACAACCGGGCGACGCTCCTGGCGCTGATAGACGCCGTGCGCGACGACCTCGATCGCATCGAGGCCGCCGGCTGTCTGGTCAAGAGCCTCGACCAGGGCCTGGTCGACTGGTACGCCCGCCGCGGCAACCGCGACGTCTTCTTGTGCTGGCGCCTCGGTGAGAAGGACGTGCGCTGGTGGCATGACACCCGCGACGGCCTGCCCGGGCGCCGCCCCATCGAAGAGCTCTACGAGATCGACGAGGCCCCCGAGGCTATCGCGGCGAAAAACTCATAAAGGATCATTCACCAGCCGTTCAAGCCACCAAACAGCCGGCCTCGCCGGCGAGTAACCAGGTCAGCTTGACCTCCTGGGCGTCGGCGTCGAGATCGCCCACGCGCACCCCCTCGAGCACATCTTCGAACACACAGAACGTGCCGTCGTCGAAGCGCCGGGCGATACCGGCGGGCACCATCAGCGTGTCGAGCAGGTCGACGGTGGCGAAGTCGAGCACTCGATAACTCCCCGCCCTGCCATCATCGGCGAGCTCGCCGACGAACGGGGTGAGGCCATCGATGGTCAGCCGGTCGTATTGCTCCTGGGCGCATCGGCGCGAGAAGTAGCACGATTGCTGGACGAGCCCGGCGAGGGCGTCGATCGGGTAGCGCTCGGCGGGCGACAGCTTGCGAAGCGTGGCCACCACGGCGGCGATGGCGCCGAAGATCGTGTCGCCCAGCAGCTCGACGACCGCGTCGGGGAACAGCGACTCGTCTCGCCAGCCCGGCTCGATGCCCGCCGGCGGGCGGCCGGTGAACTCGCTTCGGCCACGCGCGTGGGTCTCGTGGGCGACCCGAAGCCCCCAGGCCGGGTGCATGCCGATGATGATGAACAACCCGGCGGCGGCCGCCGGCGGCACCAGCAGGCGGGTAAACGCCTCGAAGAGCTCGCGGCGCACCTGGGCTTCGTCGCGGGCGACCAGCTCGGCCAACTCCATATCCGGCTCGAACGCCTCGCGCTGGGCGCGCAGCACCCCGCAGCCACAGGCCAGCCCGGCCAGCCCGGCCCATCCACCGGGCGGGCTCGACGCGTGGCGCTTCTCCAACGTGCGGCTTACCCGTGAGTCCAGCCGCCAGGCCCCCTCGACGGGCAACTCCTCTTGCTCGTGAGCGTGGGCCAGCAGGCGCAACAGCGGCTCCTGGACCGCCGGCGGCGTCGGCACCTCGTCCATCGGGCGGCCGTGCTCGACCAACTCCAAATAGCTATTCAATCCGTTCATTTGTATCTCCTCGCGGATTTTCTCCGCGGTGTTCTTTGTTTTATTGGCGTATGTACCGCGAGGCACACCGTGCGATGCCCCTCATATTGGTTATCGGCAAAACCGGACCAATCGTTGCGTACTTCGCGCGATTTTCTTCGGCGGGCCGCTCGGCCGCACGCTGCGCAAACCGGCGCCAGTTGTGGCCGAGCGCGGCACATCCGCCCCGGTGGAAGACAGGGCGCGCGTAGTTAGATTTCTAATTGAACCGTGATTCTCGAACCCATCGACTTGATTTCGCCGCGAGCCGGCGGTAGTCCGAGCTTGCTAGTCAGCCCGACAACGAGACGTAGGCATGTTTGGCAATACGAGCAAAAGCTGGAAGCTCTTCTCGATCTTCGGCCACGAGGTCTACCTGACCCCGTGGTTTCTGCTGCTGATCGCGCTGTTCTCGTTCAGCGGCATGCACGCCGGGGCGGGCGTACAGGCGCTTGAAAACGTGCTCATCTGGGCGCCGGTGCTCTTTGGCGGGGTGCTGTTCCACGAGTTCGGCCACGCCTTCGCCCTGCAGGCCTACGGCTACGGCGGCAGTCGCATCGTGTTGCACGGCTTTGGCGGGGTGACCATCAACGAGCGGCGCGGCCACAACCCGCCGGGGCGCTCCATCGTCATCAGCCTGGCCGGCCCCATCGCCAGCTTGCTGCTGGGGATCGCCGCGGCCGGCGCGCTGCTCATCTACACCGGCGCCAACAGCGTTGCCGGCGCCTTCGAGGGCGGCGGGCTGCTGCGCTCCTTTTTGGAGTCATTGGCCTTCATCAACGTCTTGTGGGCGGCGTTCAACATGCTGCCCATCAACCCCATGGACGGCGGCCACGTCGTGCTGCACGCACTTCGCTGGTGGCTCAAAGACCCCATCAAGGCGATGCGCTACTCGGCGATCAGCTCGCTGGTCTTTTTGGGATTGGGCGTCGTCGCCGTCTTCGCCCTGGGCTTTGGCGGCAGCAGCCTGCTGTGGATCATCTTGCTGGCGATGATCTTCGGCATGCAGAACTGGCGGGTGCTCCAGGCCACCAACGGCAAGCGACAGCAGTACCCGGGCGGGTATTGAGGCCCTTAGTACAGATACAACCCCGCGACGATCTCCAGGTGCACCCGCGGACTCCACGCGGGCACCGCGTCGACGATCGCGCACACCTGGGCCCACAGGCGCACCGGCCGCAAATCCGCGTCGCATAGCTGACCGAGGCGCCGCTCACTGCCGCGCGGAAACGAGCGCAGCAGGTTGTGGCGCAATCGGTCGAGCGCCTCCTCGTCCACCTCCAACTCTCCTCGGTCGACATAACCACTAAGCGTCGACCAGACCCGCCGCTGCGGGCTGTCCAGGCGCAGCGGAAACGGCGCCAGACGCGCCGCGCGCAGCAGATTTTCGCGCCGACGCACCGCCGCCTCGGCGGCTTCCAACAGGTCGGCGTCGGGCTGGGCGCGCTCGACCGGCGCGCTGAGGTCGGCGTCGCGCACCAGCGCGTCGAGCAGCGCGTGCAGGCGCATCTCGGCCGGCTGTCCATCCCGAACCACACACCACATCCACCGGCGCCCGCGCCGCTCGTGTACAGCAACGCGCGCCCACAGCCGCGCCGGACCGTGACGCGCGCGGGCTCGCCAAAACCCCGGCTCGATGGCCGGCGCGTCGGCTGCTTCGAGCGTCGCCGCCAGCGCGTCCAGGCGGGTAAGCGCCGCCAGCGGCCCGCCGACCACCTCCCGCGGGCCCACGTGCGCCGTACCGACCTTGCCGGCGGCCACGAACCCCGTCCCCGACTTCGCCGCCTGATCCAATTTGTGGTCGAGGCGGCGTCGAAGCCCCAGGCTGTCGGACCACGACTCCGGCCGCGGCAAATACACCGTCACGCGCTCGTGCGGCCCACCCGGGCGAACCAGTCGCCCGATGCGCTGCTCGACGGCCAGCGGCGAGTACGGAAGATCGGCCAACACGACCCGGGCGCAATCCTGCAGGTTGACGCCCTCGGCCAGACAATCGGTGCTTACGAGCACGTCGATCTGCTGGTGCGGCTCCAACGCGCGCACCCCGTTGGAGTGCGGCGCGAAGCGGCGAATGATCTCGTCGGCCCGGGCCCGCCCCAGGCCGGTGGCCCGGGCGGTGTCGCCGGTCACGAGCCCCACCTTGGCCTCCGGGCCGAGCCTGCGCACCAACGCGTCGTACAGCCCGCGCGCCGCGTGCTGATAGCCGGTAAAGATCAGCACCTTCTGGCGGCATTGAGCCACCATGTCGAGGATGGCCTGACGCTTTCCGTCGGCGCCGTCAGCGACCTCGTTGGCACGTCTCGCCAGCCCGTCGAGCACCTCCAGGTCGGCGCGGACAAGCTCGCGCCGAAAGGCCGGGGCGCCGCCCGGCCCGTCGAATAGGAACGGGAAGACCTCCTGGCGCCGCCCGAGCTCGCCGCCGAAGAGCTGGCGAAAGCTGTCGCGGCTGAGCGTGCGCCCGTGGCCATCGGCTTCGAGCCAGCGCTGGTGGAACGCGACCATCTCGCCGAGCGTCGCCGCCAGCGCGTCCGCGCCGCTCTCCCATCGCTTGAGCACGTACTCCACCAACAACCCGCGCGGCCAATCGTGGCGAAACAGCTCCATCGACATGGCGCGGAGCTCGCGCTCGAGGTGCTGCCACAGCCAGCGCTCGGCGCCCAGGGCGGCATACTCGAGCACACGCAGCGACACGTTGGGGCGGCGACCAAAACCGGCCTGCGAGGGCGGACGCGTGCGCCGAATGGCCACCTGCTCGACCAGCTCGGTCAGGTCGAAGTCGCCGCGCTCGGCCATGTCGAACGCCTCGCGAAGGTTGTGGCCGATCGCGCCGCGAAGGTCGTGCTCCGCTAAGAACAAGCTCAACAGGTGGTACAAATCCCACTGGCTGTTGCACACCGGCGTCGCGCTCGCCAGGACCACCGGCGCGCGCGCCGCCAGTTGCGCCAACGCCCGGCTGCGCTTGGCACGCGGGTTTCGAAACCGATGCGCCTCGTCGACGACCACCACCTGCTGGAGCGCCGCGGCTGGGGCAAGGGCTTCGGGCGAGCCGCGGCTGAGCGCGGTGTGGGTCACCACCTCGAACTCGCGCACCTGCGCGCGCGCCAGGGCTTCCTCCCACTGGCGTCGAAGCCTCGCCGGCACATAAACGACCACCGTGACCGGGGCGCCGCTGCGAAGCCTCGCGTCGCGCGCCAACGCCCTGGCGATGCCCAGGCTGACGCGCGTCTTTCCCAGCCCCACCGCGTCGGCCAACAACACGCCGCCGAAGGTGCGCGCGATATCGAGGCCGCGCGCCACCGCCCGACGCTGGAAGCCGGCGAGTTCGAGCTCACCCACGCATGTATCCTGGCCGTCGTCGCCTGATGAGCCCGCGTCTGCGGCCAGACATCGGCGAAACCACTGCCGTATATTCGCCACGTCCATCACGCCGCCTCCTCGTCGACGCGCCACCGCCGCAGCGTGGCCACGTCGTCGGCGCTCAACTCGAAGAGCTCGCTGGCGAGCCGGTCACTCGCGCGTGGATTGGTGCGCAGCGCACGCTCGATGGTGAGCAGCCCGGCGTCGTCGGCCCCCTCGACGAAGTCGACGAAGCGCTCGGGCACCGGCAGCATGCGGATCACCCACGCGAAGTGGCGCCGCCAGCCGCCGCGGGCGCGCTCGCCCAAGGCATAGGCCACGGCGCGCATCGGCGCGCTGTTCATCAACCCGGCCAGAAGGCGCGCGCGCCGCTCGTCGCGAAGCGCGATGAAGTAAACCGTGTTCAGCGGCACCATCCCGGCCGGGGCCAGCGCGGCCTCGAGCTTCGGGCTCAGATCCCGCCAGACCACCTTGGGGCGCACGAGCTCGGGCTTGACGCGAAACATCTGCCACAGCGGCTTGTCGGGCCGGTAATCGCTGCGCCCCACGAGGCGCTCGGCGTGACCGGCGAAGTAGCGACGCAGGTCCTCGGGCAGGTCGTCGCGAAAGTTCATGCGCGCATCGTAGGGCCAAAAGATTCGGCGGTCGGTGTCGACGGACCACGGGCGCACGTCCCGGCCGCTGACGACCGGCCGGCTGAACGCGTCGGTGTCCGCTCCGAGGAGGCTGCGCACCTCGGCGTCCGAATGCACGAAGACGTCGTTGCACCCGGTAAATAAGCCGCGCAGCGGCTGCAACGCGTCGACCTCGCCCAGCGGGACCGACACGGCGCGCATGCCCTCGAAAATGCGCGTAACGCTCGGCTCGGCGAGCACCCATGGAGCCCCGGGCTCGTCGGGTTTGGAGAAGACTGTGGAGGCATCGGCCGTCCACGAATGGCGCTGCGCGCCGCGCCACACCGCCACCCGCGTGTCAGGCGGGCGGCGCGCGGGGCGCTGCACCTGGCGCTCGCGCGGCCGGGGGCTTTTCTGCACGTGGACCATCGCCGGGTAGACGGTGGCGTCGAAGAGGCGGCGATCGCCGTCCGAATAGTCCTCCAAAGCGACCAGCGCGTGCTCGGCGAGCAACTCGCGCAGCGCCGTGCCGTGCAGCGAACTGAGCAGCTTGGCGGGCACGAGGCCGCACAGCCGCCCACCGGGGCGCAACAACTCCAGCGAGCGCTCGACGAACAGCGCCGCCAGGTCGACCTGCGGCCCAAACGGTGCGCGGATGCCCGCGCGCTTGGCGCTCGGCCACAGCCGGCGCCGATGGCTGCGGTACCGCGCGCGCAGCACGTCGCGCTGGGCGGCGTCGATATTATGCGCGCGCACCCACGGCGGGTTGGTGATGACGATGTCGAAGCCGCCGTGCTCGACGAGCTGGCCGAAGCGCGTGGCGTAGCTGAAGGCCAGCGGCGCCTCACGCCCCTTGTCGAGCGCATCGAGCGCGGCGTCCACGGCATCGATCTGGGCGACGAGCTCGTCGCGCTCGCGCCGCTGCGCCGTGTCCAGTGAGACGTCGTCGCCGAAGAGGTCGCGCGACGCGCTCAGGCGTTCGATCGGACGCAGCCTCTCCGCGAGGGCCTGGCGACGGCCGTGCAACATCGCGCGTTGCAACTTCTCCTCGAGTTTGCCGATGCGCCGACGGACCGCCTTCTTGGGCGATCCGTGGGTCGTCAGGTACTCGTCCTGGGCCTCGCGCAGGTCGTCGAGCAATTGCCGGTTGGACTGGCCCTCGAGGCTCGCCGCCCACGAGGTAAAGCTCGACGTCCCCGCCCGCAGCTCGACGAGATCTGTGGGCGCGACCAGGGAGTTCCCCACGCAGACCTTGTGCGACAGGTTGGGAAGCGGCGGAATCTCGTCGATGGGCACCCGCGGAAGCGTCGTCAAAAGCGACAGCCACAGCCGAAGTTCGCATAGGCGCACCGCCGTGTGCTGAATATCCACGCCGAAGAGGTGGTCGTGGATCAGCTCGCGAACACGGCGGTATTGGGCGAGCGGGTCGCCGGAGGCGTCGTTGCCCAACGCACGCCAACAGCGTCGCAAGGCGTGGAGCGCCTCCAGTAGGAAGGCGCCCGTTCCGACGGCCGGATCGAGAATGTGCACCGACCGAAGCGCCTCGCGCACGTCCTCGCGACGAGCCTCGGACAAGGTGACTCGCCGACCGCCGAGCAGTTGGTCGACCTGCTCGTGCGACAGGCTGGTGCGGTCGCCCAAATACCCGGCCAGCGCCTCGTCGACCAACCGGCGCACGATGTCGCGCGGGGTGTAGAAGCTACCCGAGCGCCGCCGGGAGTCTCCGTACATCAGCCCCTCGAAGACCCGCCCGAGCATCTCCGGGTCGACCGCGCGCTGCTCGTCGGCCCCCTGCATCTCCTCGGCGGCAAAGTGGAAACGCTCGAGCAGATTCTCGATGACCTCACCCCAGACGTCGTCGGCCCAACCGAGCGCGGGATGGGCGGCTTCGACCGGCAGGGGCTCGAAGAGCCCACCATTGAGGAAGGGAAGCTCGCCGAGCTCGCCAATCGCCGGCTCGCGCTCCTCGGCGGGGCGGTTGAGGGCCCCGAAGAATAGCGGGCGCAGCACCGTGGCATAGAAGTTCTGACCGGCCGCGCGTGCCTGCCGAAGCTTTCGAAGCACGAATCGGCGATCGTCGTCGAGGGCGCCTCGACGCTGCAGGAAATACAGAAAAACGAGTCGAAGCAGCGTCGCCAGGGCCACGTGGTGGCGATCGCGCTCGGCCTGCGGTCCGTCGACCATCGCGTCGCGCAGTTGCTCGAGCGCGCGGGTGAACCCGGCGAAAAATCGTCGGGTCAAGCCCTCCTGCTCGAGCACCTCGCGCACGTGCCGCTCGAGGGCGCGGGTGGAGTCGGCGACATCACCCCGCGCGAGGTCACCGATGTCGAGAGCGGCGAGCTGCTCCAGGCCGAGCGCGTCGGGGGCGCGCCGGTCGAGGTCCAGTCGGCGCACGAACGGCCGCCCGTCGCTGCGCTGGTCGACCACCGCCACGCTCAAAGTATGCGTGCGCCACCACCACCACAGCACCAACTGCTCGGGGTTGAGCCGATGCACGCTCATCATCATGCGTCGTAGCTCGGCGAAGTCGCCGCCGTGGACCAACAACAGGCGATAGTGCGCCTCGGCGGCCAGCACCTCCACACCATCGCAGCCGTCGGCCGCCTCGGGCTCAATTCCCCAGACAGGGTAGGCCTCGGTTGGAATGGGCACACGACGCTCGGTCGCGAAGCCGAGTCGCTCGGCAAGGGTTGGCCAGTCGCCGTCCTGCAGCGACGTCGCGATTGCTCGCAGAACATCTTCTTGGCAGCCCATCTCAGCGTGGGCGTTCACACTTGTATCGTTCACGGGAACCTCCGTCGTTTATCAGTTCTCAGAGTCGGAAGCCTTGTGTAGGCCCCTCATTACGGTTATCGGCGAAACCCGCTGTTTCGTTGCGTGCGATCGCCGCAGATCGCGCCGCGGCGACGTTCTCGCCCCTAATTTTGCTGTTGGCGCGTAAAGCTGCTGCGGGCGGCCGCCCCGGGGCAACCTGTTGAGCTCACGCATATTTTTCGCATTTTAGCTGTTGCCCACGAGATCCGTGCCCCTTACAGTAAAGGTGGATTTTTTCATCCACAGCAGATGCTCCACGGCATCTGCTGTGCACGTGAACTCACGTTTTTTCAGGAGCAATCAGGTGGCTGAGAAGGCGTCCCCCGGCAGCGTCATCGAGCGTGCAACGGACGGGTCCATGCCCTCGTTCGACTTCATCGTCGAGTCCATCAACGACAGCATTTTGGTGGCCAGTCCCACCGGTGCCATCACCTACGCCAACCGGCGCTTCGCTCAGATGGTCGGATGGGGGCGCGACGAACTCGTCAACGGGATGACCATCTTCGATGTGGTCACCCCCAAGGGTGCGGCCCAGCTCAAAGAGTTGCTATCGAAGCGCAAGCAAGGCACCGAGGAGGCCGAGGGCGACTGGCGCTACGAGCTCGAGATCGCCCACAAGGACGGCACGACGGCCGTGGGTCTGCTCAACACCACACCGATCAAAAACGCCGACGGTGAGTACGCCGGGACCATCGCCGCCATCACCGACATCACCGAGCGCAAGAAGGCCGAAGAGCAGTTGCGCAAGGCGCGCGCCGAACTCGAAGAGCGGGTGCGCGAGCGCACCGCCGAACTCAACGAGCTCAACGAAGCGCTGCAGGCGCAGGTCGAGACCCGACGCGTGGCCGAAGAAAAGGCCCTGGAGGCGAGCAAGGCGAAGAGCACGTTTCTGGCGAATATGAGCCACGAGCTGCGCACGCCGCTCAACGCCGTCATCGGCTACACCGAGCTCATCGATGAGGATTTGTCGACCGGCCCGTCGGGTGGATGGTCGCTGGAGACGGTGCGCGGCGATCTCGACAAGATTCACCGGGCGGCCAACCACCTGCTGTCGATCATCAACGACATCCTCGATCTGTCGAAGGTCGAAGCCGGTCGCATGGACCTGTATGAGGATGTCTTCGACATGCGCAGTCTGCTCGACGAAATCGCCGAGACGGCGAAGCCGCTGGTGGACAAGAATGACAACACGCTCAGCGTCGAGGTCGACGAGCACGTGGGCGTGGGCGTGGCCGACCGCACCAAGCTCAAACAGGTCTTGCTCAACCTGCTCAGCAATGCCGCCAAGTTCACCACGCAAGGCGAGATCGCGCTGACCGCGACCCCGGCGACGGTCGCCGGAAGCGACGGTGTTCGGATTGCGGTGGCGGACACCGGGGTGGGCATTCCCCAGGAGAAGCTCGACGACCTGTTCGCTCCGTTTACCCAGGCCGACAGCTCCACCACCCGCGAATACGGGGGCACCGGTCTCGGCCTGACGATCTGCCGGCGGTTTTGCGAATTGATGGGCGGCGAGATCACGGTCGAAAGCGAGCACGGCGTGGGCTCGACCTTCTCGGTGCGCCTGCCGTTTGGCGAGCAGGCCACGGGGCTTTCTCGGCCATCGTCTACCGCCGAGGACGACGCCGCGGCGGCCCCGGCGGCGCACACGACGGCGGCGACCCCCGGCGCGCCCACGGACACCCGCGTACTCGTCGTCGATGACGATGGCGACGTGCACAACCTGATGCGCCGCTTCTTGACGCCCCGCGGCTACCACGTCGAGTCCGCCTACGACGGCGACCAGGGCCTCGAGCTTGCGCGCAGCTTCCACCCCCATGTGATCACCCTCGACGTCATGATGCCCGAGCGCGATGGATGGTCGGTGCTCACCGCCCTGAAGGCCGACGCCGACCTCGCCCGCATTCCGGTGGTCATGATCTCGATGATCAACGACGACAATATCGGCTACGCGCTGGGCGCCTCCGAATACCTGGTCAAACCCATCGGACGCGACCGCCTGATGACGGTCCTCGAGCGGTTTCGCACCGACAGCGCGCCTCGCCAGCCGCGAGCGTTGATCGTCGAAGATGACCGCGACACCCGCGAAATGCTCGAGCGCCACCTCGAGCGGGAGGGTTGGCAGATCGACATGGCCGAAAATGGGCGCGTCGCGCTCGACCAGCTCGAGGCGGGCCTGCGGCCGGACGTGATGCTACTCGATCTGATGATGCCCGAGATCGACGGCTTCGAGGTCGCACGGCGGGTGCGCGCCACACCGGAGTGGAACAACATTCCCATCATCGTGCTTACCGCGATGGATTTGACCGAGGCCGACCGCAAGCGACTCGACGAAAGCGTCGAGCGCGTGCTCCAGAAAGGCCGATCCTCCATCGAGGAAGTCATCGAACAGATCGCCCGATTTGCCCGCGCACACTCTGACGCATCTTCAGAGTAGGCGCGCCCCCAACTGACACGTTTGCTTTTTCCAGTCCCCTCACCAACGAGACTTGGAGATCCAACCATGGCCAAGATTTTGCTCGTCGAAGACAATGACATGAACCGGGACATGCTCGCCCGTCGC
>OY969087.1:0-1495000 GCA_963697525.1 uncultured delta proteobacterium | reverse complement strand
ACGGCGTCGAGTGCGCCACGCCCAGCGGCGCGTTCTACGTGTTCCCGGACTTCTCGGCGCATATCGGCGAGCGCTTCGCCGACGATCTCAAACTCGCCGGCTACCTGCTCGACGAGGCCAAGGTGGCCCTGGTACCGGGCACGGCGTTCGGAACCCCCGGGTATTTGCGCATGTCCTATGCGACGGGCGACGAGCTCATCGAGAAGGGCATCGAGCGGATTCGCGCGGCGCTGGTTGGCTGATCGTCGGCACAGACGTCCCCGCGAAAGCATCATCTGCCCCATCAATCCCGAGTGGTTGTTGGGGCAGATGCTTGTCCGGTCGATTGTCCTGTAAGGAAAGAGAGACGCCCACAAAAAAGCCAGCGCGGCTCGGGGCCGCGCTGGCTTTCTTGCTATCGGGTTGGCGTCGGTTCTACCTGCAGTCTTTGACCGGTCCCTCGTCGGTGCTGCCCGGTCCGACATTGTAGGTCTGGCCGCCGGAGTCGTAGGTGAACGACTGCGCGGTCGTGTCGCAGGAGATGACGATATCCTGGCAGGTCTGACTCATGCGCACTTTGGGCACCATCACGCAGGTTTCGTTTTGGCACTCGTAAGTCAGGTAGCTGCCCAACTCGCCGGGGGGCTGCACGCCGCACAGGGTGACGTCACCGCCGGGGCAATCGAAGTTGTCGATCTTGTCGTCGCAGTTGTTGTCCTTGCCGTCGCACAGCTCGGCCTGACCGGGGTTGACGTCCGGGTCGTTGTCGTTGCAGTCCTCCTTGCCGCGCTTGTCCAGCGGGCACTGCGAGCGGTCACTACCGGTCCCGTAGCCGTCGTTGTCCAGGTCGATGTCTCCCGGCGGGTTGCCCGTCTGGTCGCAGGGCGGATGGTCGACGTGGCCGACCTGAATCTTCTGGCAGGTCTGGTTGTCGTCCGAGCATTTGTAGCCCTGGATGCAATCGTCGTTGGTCTGGCAGGGGAACACGCCGTCCTGATTGGGATCGAAGCCGACGGTGCACCCCGCCCACAGGCCCGCGCCGAAAAAGACGGTGGCGATGGCGAGGATAATAGCTTTGTTGCTGCCCATTGCGTTCTCAATCATGGCGTTCTTAGAAACTAAGGGTTGCACCCACACCGACCTTACCCAGACCGACCTGCGGGGTGATCTGGAGGTTGTCGAGCACGCTGGCGCGCCGGCGCCGCCGGGTGTCGGGGGCGGCGACGTCGGAGCCGGAGTGCACGTAAAACAAGATGCCGCTGATGACCGCCAGGCCCGCCGACGCGCCGTAAAGCACGTTGGCGGTCAGCGCGTCGCTTTGCACGTCGCGCACCATGCGGTCGGCCTCGGCCTGCGTGATGGTAAATTGGCCATCGGAGTTCTTCTTACCCACGATATTGTCCTCGCCGCTGGAGGCCTGGGTGCCGAAGTAGATGCCCGCGCCCAGGGCCACCACCGACAGGCCGGCGGAGGTATAGGCGAGCACCTTCTGGACGGTGCCGCTGGAGGCCTGGGTGCCGTAGTTGGGGCCCTTGCGCTTAACGCGGATGTCGAAGATGTCCTTCATGCTCGGCTCGACGGAGTTGAGCACGGCGTCGAAGTTGGCCAGCCGCTTGGCGGAGGTGTATTTGACGAACAGCTTGTCGTGCACGTCGAACAAGTCGATGTTGAAGTCCAGCCCGCGGCTGGTCTGCTCGAGGCGGCCCATCAAGATGCGCTGGACGCCGGCGTCCTGGCCCACCCCCGCCAGGCACAGCGGCTCGGTGATGCACGAGGCCATGCCGGCGGTCTGCAGCCCGTTGAGCAGGGCCGCGCCGTCCTGGGGTTTGTAGTGTTTGTCCAGGGCCACCGCCTTGGTCATACGCTTTTGAAGCTGGATGCGCTGCTCGCGGCTCATGGCGTCGGAGGGAATGACCACGACCGCTAATGTGTAGGACTTGGGGCCACTGTTGTTCTTCTGCTGGTCGCCGTTTTGGACCTCGTCAGCGCCGAAGGTCATCGTGCCCCCGCCCTGATCGTCCTGGCTGTCCTGCTTATCTTGAGTGTCGTTCTGGTCGTCCTTCTTTACGTCATCGACGCCAAAACTCATGGTGTCCTGCGCAAACGCCGCCGAGGGCAGGGCCACCAGCAGACACAGGCTCGTCAGAAAAAAGGTAAGAAGCCGCGAGGGCGTCATATCACTCATGGTTCGTAATAGCTCGAAGTGGATTTCCCCAGCGCATTTTCATCATGCAGGGATCAAACCAGTCAAGTCATTGTACGGAGCGGGCGGGAGTTTACAACACCGTTTTAGCGCACGGGGTTGTTGTCCTACGGGGATCGAGAGATTATAAACGCGGGCCAACAGGCGTCATCTGCGAGGAAGCAAGACTTTGACCGCTGACGGTGATCTGGAAAAATACGACGAGGACGTGGCCGAGGCCGGCGAGCCCGACGTACCGGCGTCGATGCTGCCGGAGGGATTGCCGCGCCTGGACGAGGAGTCCGAGGTCGAGGTCGACGACTCCGACGCGCTCGCCGAGCGCCACGCGGCGCTGGTCGACCAGTACCGCGCCCGCCCCCACAAATCGGCGATGCTGCGCACCCTGGGCCGGTTCCTCCGGTTCATCGGCTCGCTTCTGTTCACCCACGTGCTCTTCGGCCAGCGCAACACCGACAATATCCGCGACGCCGCCCAGCGGGGCACGCCGGTCTACGTGATGCAGTCGCGCAGCCTGCTGGACTACCTGTATTTCAACTACGTTCTGCTCAAGCACGACCTGCCGCTGGCCCAATTCGCCAACGGGGTCAACACCCTGTGGTTTCGCGGGCCGGTGGCCTGGGTCAAAAACCTCTTTCGACGAAGCCCGCCCGAAAAACCCGAAGAGCAGGTCCAGGCGCTGGTCAAAAGCGGCGAGGCGGTGTTCCTGTTTCTGGAGAAGCCGCGCAAGGACGTCGAGCACAACCTGGAGTTCAGCCAGAAATACCTCACCCGGCTGATTCGCGCCCAGAAGCAGGTCGACACGCCCATCTACGTGCTGCCGATGCTGCTCATCTGGGAGAAGCGGCCCGACCCCAAGCGCGCCGGCTTTTTGGAGGATATCTTCGGCACCGCCCAGCGGCCGGGTTTCTTTCGCAAATTCGTCAATTTCTTCCAGACCTTCTGGCAGAGTTTTTTGCGCCTGGGCCAGCCGATGGTCCAGCTGTCGACGGCGCTGGATCTGCGTGAATTTTTGCGCGAATACCCCAACGCGGGCAGCGCCGACGCCTCGGAGTTGTTGCGCGGCCGCCTGCTCGACTACCTCGACCAGGAGCGCCACGTCATTTTGGGGCCCACCGGCGAGCCGGCCGACTCGATGTACCGCGAGCTCATCAACCGCCCGGCGCTGACCAACGCCGTCAAAGACCTCGCCAAAAAAGAGGACGTCAGCGAAGACACCATTCGCCAGCGCGTCAGCAAGCAGTTCAAGGAGATCGCCGCCACGCCCAGCCTGTTGATGCTCAAGATCTTTTCGTCGGTGTTGAGCTTCGTGTGGTACCGCATCTACGACGGCTTCGAGGTCGACGTCGCCGGGCTCGAGAAGGTGCGCAAGGCCGCGCGCAAGAGCAGCATCGTGCTCATCCCCAGCCACAAGAGTCATATCGACTACCTGGTGCTGAGCTACGTGTTTTACAGCCACGGCATGATCCCGCCGCTGATCGCCGCCGGGGTCAACCTGTCGTTCTGGCCCATGGGTCCGTTGTTTCGCCGCGCCGGCGCCTTTTTCATCCGACGCAGCTTTCGCGGCGAGGAGCTCTACCCGATCGTGTTTCGCGAGTACCTCATCCGCCAGATGGAAGAGGGCTATCCCATCGAATTTTTCATCGAGGGGACCCGCAGCCGCACCGGCAAGCTCATCAAGCCCAAATACGGCATGCTCGACATGATCTTGCGCGCCTTCGCCAGCGGGCGCATCGACTCGGTCAAGATCGTGCCCATCTCGGTGGGCTACGAGAAGATCATCGAGGAGCGCGCCTACCGCCGCGAAGTGCTGGGCGCCGAGAAGGAAAAGGAGAGCCTGACCGGGCTTCTGAAGACCCCCAAATTTCTGACCAGTAAGTACGGCCGGCTGTACATCGAGTTCAACGAGCCCATCGACCTGGGCGAGTACCTCGACCGCTACGACGTCGACCGGCTGCACCCGCAGGAAGAGGCCCTGGACGCGCTGACGGTGCGCCTGGCCCACCGCATCATCTACGACATCAACCACGTGGCCACGGTCACCCCGTCGTCGCTGGCGGCGACGGTGCTGCTGACCAACCCCATGCGCGGTACCGACCACCGTCGCCTGCTCGACGAGGTCGGCTTCGTGTTGCACTTTCTGACCCACCGCTTCGACGCGACCCGTCTGTCGCGCACGCTGCGCGAGGAGCTCGAGGACAATCGCGAGGAGCTCGACGCGCTGCGCGCCCACCAGCCCGGCCCGCGCCTGGCCCACTATGTCGAGCGCCCGGCGGCCGAGCACGACGGCCCTGCACCCGCCCGGCTGCCGGAGACGGCCCACCCCGTCGAAACTCTGATGGGCGTGGCCGTGGCCAAGTTGGTCGACGAGGCCATCGGCTTGTTCGAGGACAACGACCAGGTCGTCATCGAGAAGACCGACGAAGACACCTTCTACAGCGTGCCCGAGGAGTCGCGCCTGGAGCTGGCGTACTACCGCAACAACATCGTGCACTACTTCGTGCCCGAGGCGCTTTTGGCCACCGCCATGCGCCATTTCCGCGCCGAACAGGTCGATCTGGACGCGCTGATGGAGCAGACGCTATTTTTGAGCCGGCTGTTCAAATTCGAGTGGATCTACGAGGAGCGCGCCGAGTTCGAAAACGTCTTTTTGCGCACGTTGGACTACTTCGAGCAATGCGGTTGGGTGCGGGTGGACGCCGACGAGGCCGACGAGGCCCGCCAGGTCCACGTGCCCGAGCCGTTTCCCGCCGAGCTGGGCTTCTTTCGCCGGCTGGTGCTCAGCTTTCTGGAGGCCTACGCCATCGTCGCCGATATGGTCGGCGAGGTGGAGGGGGTGTGGGAGCGCGACGACCTGGTCAAGCGCACCCTCAAGCAGGCGCGCAACGACTTTCTGCGCGGCCAGATTCTGCACTACGAGACGCTGTCCAAGCCGACCTTCAAAAACGCGGTGCGCCTGCTCGAGGACTGGGAGGTCATCGAGCGCGTCGCCGACGCCAAGAAATCGTCGGCCTACACCTACCGCCTCGGCGATGGCTGGCAGGGAGACAAGCTCACCGAACTCCAAGAACACCTGCGCGCGTTCGTCTACGAAGAGTGACCTTGGACTGGGAGGGGATCGTCGGTTTTCTCCGCCTCATGACGAGTATTCTAAGATTCCATTTGTGTGCTATAGTCGCCCCGTGGTGAATGACGCGTCATTCAGGCAAACCCGAGGAGCGATCGACGATGTCCGACGACAAACACCAACAAGGTCCCGCAGGCTGCTCGTTTCTGATCAATGAGGTCGGTTTCGAGGAGATTCAAACCCCCGAAAAATTCACCGAGGAGCAAGTGCTCTTTGCCAAGACGGCCTCGGACTTCATGGACAAAGAGGTCTTCCCGCACGTCGACGAGCTGGAGCACAAGGATTTCGACAAGATGGTCGAGATCATGAGGAAGGCCGCCGATCTGGGCCTGTTGATGGCCGACATCCCCGAGGAATACGGCGGGCTGCAGGTCGACAAATCGACCAGCATGATCATCGCAGAGATCGTCAGCCAATACGCCGGCTTCGCCGCGACCTATGGCGCCCAGGTGACCATCGGGATGCTGCCCACGCTGTATTTCGGCACCGAGGAGCAAAAGCAGACCTGGCTGCCGAAATTGGGCGCCGGGGAGGCATTTGCCGCCTACGCGCTGACCGAGCCCGGCAGCGGCTCGGACGCCCTGGCGGCCAAGACCAAGGCCATCGAGTCCGACGACGGCGAGCACTATATCGTCAACGGCTCGAAGATGTGGATCACCAACGCCGGCTTCGCCGACCTGTTCACGGTATTCTGCCAGGTTGACGGCGACAAATTCACCGCCCTGTTGGTGGAGGCCGACCGCGATGGCGTCTCGCTGGGCAACGAGGAGAAGAAGATGGGCCAGCACGGCTCGTCGACCCGCCAGGTCATCCTTGAGAACGTCAAGGTGCCCAAGTCCAACGTGCTCGGCGAGATCGGCAAGGGCCACAAGATCGCGTTCAACATCCTCAATATCGGCCGCTTCAAGCTGGGCGTGGGCTCGCTGGGAAGCATCAAGCGCGCGCTGATGCTGGCGGCCAAATACGCCAACGAGCGCGAGCAATTCGGCCAGCCCATCTCGAGCTTCGGGGCCATCCGCTCCAAGCTGGGGCGCATGGCCGCCAAGGCCTACGCCCTGGAGTCGATGTGCTACCGGGTGGCCGGCTATATGGACGCCAAGCTCGAAAAGCTCGACAGCGACGCCGCCGACTACGCCAGCCAGGCGATGAAGGCCATCGAGGAGTTCGCCGTCGAGGACTCGATCATGAAGGTGTTCGGCTCCGAGGTCAGCCAATACGTCGCCGACGAGGCCGTCCAGATCCACGGCGGCTACGGCTACTCGGCCGAATACGAGGTCGAGCGCATCCTGCGCGATGTGCGCATCGGGCGTATCTACGAGGGCACCAACGAGATCAACCGCATGCTCATCCCGGGCATGATCTCTGAAGCGCACCATGAAGGGCCAGCTCAACCTCTTCGGCATGATCCAGCGGGTCGAGGCGGCGCTGAGCGAGCCGGAGATGCCCACGCCTCCCGGCAAGGAGGCCGACCCGGAGCTGTCCTTCGAGCGGTTCATGACCCAGCAGGCCAAACAATTGGTGGTCTACACCGCCAACCAGGCCATCCAGAAGCATATGGCCGACCTGCGCGAGCAGCAGGAGATCTTGCTCGACCTGGCCGACATGATCATCCAGTTGTATGCCATGGACTCCACGGTCACGCGCACCCTGCAGCTCATCGGAAAGGACGGCCTGGAGGCCGCCGAGCTGCAGCGCGCGGCCACCCGTCTGCAGGCGAGCAACTCGTTTACCGAGATCCGCAACCTCGCCGAGCGCCTGTTGAGCCATCTGGCCGCCAACGACGCCGACAAGCTCACCACCCACCTCGAGGCGATGGACAAGCTCGTCTTCGAGCCCCGCGTCGACGAGATCGCCCTCGAGCGTAAGCTCGCCGCGGTAGTGGTGGACGTGGAAAAATACCCGTTTTAATCGAAACGCCGACGGCGCGGAAGCCGTCGCTCCAATGGGCGGACGCACGCGATTGGAGCGACGCCGTCCCTGGCGTCGACGGCTTACATGGGAAGCTTCAGCCCGACGTTGAGGCCGAATTGGCCGTAGGATCCGTCGAGCGACACGTCGGAGCCACCGTTGGTGGTTTTTCCACTCCAGGCGACGTTTTGGTAGGTCCAGCCGGCCTCGACGAAGACGCCGAGGTTGTCGGACAGGTCGAAGTCGGCGCCCCCCATGATGGCGACATTCCAGGTCACGCCGGTGTCCAAATCGAGGTTGTTCTGGTCGTGCCAGTCGCTCGACGGGAATAGAAGGGACAGCCCGAAGGGGACGACCCCGTAGATCTCGACCGGCTTGCCGGGGATGGCGAAGCGAAGCCTGGGGGCGAGGTCGAGGTTGAGCAGCAGGTTGCGCGACCAGTCGTCGTTGGCGGCCTGGGTGTTGATGAACCCGCCGAAGGTCAGCCGGCCTCCCAGCGCCAGGTATTTCTGCACTCCGGTGTCGTAGTGCACCATCGCGCCCCAACTCGGGTCCATGCTCTTGTGGACGCTGTCCCCGAAGTTCAGGCCCGCCGAGCCCAGTTTGACGCTGCTCGTCCAGTGGCCGTCGAACGAGCCGCCAAAGCCCGATGCCCCACCGAGAAGCAGCGTGTCACCGGTGGCGGCGCTGGCCGAAGCGGGCACCAGCAGCAAGAAGGACATACAGATCAGCGTCGCGGCGGCAGCGGTGGCTCGAGTCATAAATACGGGGAGCTAACGGGTGGTGAAGTAGGCGTCTTCGACGTTGCTTTCGAACTGACCGCTGACCGTCTCGTGGAATTTCGAGCCGCGATCGCCGCCGATGGCCACGGTGGGCCCGCCGTTGGCGACGTCGAAGGAGGGCTCGAAGAGCCCGTCGACGAAGAACGCCTGCACGGCAGCGTCGGTCAGGTGCCACTGCGGCCCGGTGGGCGCGTCGCTC
Source organism: uncultured delta proteobacterium (assembly GCA_963697525.1). Classification (GTDB taxonomy): domain Bacteria; phylum Myxococcota_A; class Bradymonadia; order Bradymonadales; family Bradymonadaceae; genus Bradymonas. The sequence goes on along the minus strand of OY969087.1, from coordinate 1,486,805 downwards.
GGCCCCAGGGTCGCCGGGGCGTCGGCGGCCTCGAACCAGTGGAGGCTGGGATCGAGGGTGCGCCCCTCGGTGAACAGCGGGGAGAGGTCCAGCGAGGTCTTGGGCGTGGTCCCCGGCAGCGGCGTGCGCCCGTACATCGACTGGCGCACCGCCCCCAGAAAGTCGACCAGTTGCTGGGCGTAGTCCGGATTGATCTGGCGCCACTGCAGCGTCGTCGCCCCCTCGTAGGCCAGCCCCGGCTCTTGTTGAGTGTAGGGCTGCACCGCGTCGATGGCCGCCGTCAGGCTGTGGTCGAAGGCGTCGCGCGCGTCGGTCAGCCGGGAGGCATCGCGCACCTTGCGCCCGAGGTGGCCGTCGAGAAATCCCATGGCATAGTCGACCGTCCCCCAACCATCGTGCGGGGTCTGGCGCGCCTGGGCCTGCGCCCCGAGCAGCTCGTCGAGGGTGTAGTCGTGATCATAGGCGGCCATAAAGTAGATCGCGCCGCGGCTGGCGGCGACCAGGCTCGACAATACGTGCAGCTCCGACGGGCCCAACACCAGGTCGAGCTTGTCGTAGTGGAACGTCTGGCCGGGGATGTAGATATACTGGAAGCTGGGGTCGCCGGCGGCGCGGTCGAGCTCGTTCTGGATCTGGCCCATCGCGTCGGCCACCCGCACCAGATCGTCCATCGTCTCGTTGGTGGAGCTGTCCAGCCCGGTAAAGAAGCTCTGCAGCGAGCTCAGCCGATCGCTGGGCCAGGGCAAGTCATCGGCGATGAGCGTGCGAATGCCCGAGTACTGGCCCTGATCGGACCACGGCACCCCGCGCGCCAGCCAGTAAAGGTAGCCCTGCTCGGCGTAGATGGCGTCGTTGGGATCGATGCCCGAGGTCGCCCCCAATTGCTCGACGAAGATGCGGGTCATCTGGTCGGAGCCGGGCAGCATCAACAGATCGCAGATCGCCTTGCCGGCGATGGCCTCGCCGGGAGGCTCTTGCTGCTCGGCGACGATCTGGTCGTAGATATACTGCGCTTTGGCAACGTCGTGCTTGGCCAGTTGGACCTGCGCCTGGCGCAGATGGTCGTCGACGGTCATGCCCCCGGGGTCGGTCTGGTCGATGCTCGTCTTGCTCGCCGACGCACACCCGGGTTTGGAGGCGCCCATGCACAAAAGCGCCGCCAAGATCACCAGCGTCGAAAGCCGGCGAGGTCCCCAGTTGTGCCACGCATTCACCATTGTCATTCACATTCGCGCGTCGCCGATGAGGGCTTGTTGCCCACTGTAGCGAAATCCACGGGCGTCAGCCAGATCGGGACAAAAGCCCGCCCGTGCCCTGAAGTCCGTGCAAGATTCCTGCCGAGGTGCGTCGCCCGCAGCGGGCCGTCAGACCCCCCGATCTGGTCAAAGCTTTGACCACTCTGGCGGCCATGGGCGCCCGATCTGGAGTAAATATACTCCATCGACGCAATCGATGTGCAATCGAGGCCCGACCTGCCTATACTACGCCCAGTCACCGCGCCAGGCGCGGAAATCAGCGGTCGAATTCGGTTGGTCATGAGCGAGCATCCCCCCCACATATGGGCTCCACGCGCGGCGCTGTCTCGCCTGGTGCTGCTGACCATCGTCGTCGCCGCGACGATGAGCACGGGATGTCCGACCTACGAGGACACCTACTCGGGCACGTTTCGCGAGACGCCGGAGACCTCCGGGCGCAATAGCGACGCGGTGGAGGTCGACTTCTTTCGCTTCGGGGACAACGCCTCGGCGATCGTGCGATTTTACAAGCGCGACCCCATCACCGGCGATCCCTTCGGCGAGCAGAAATTTTGCGCCTGGACCGACGCGCGCACCTTCGACGCCGGCAAGAATAAATTTCGCCTGTATATCAACAAGTCGTCGAGCCGGCTGCCGCGCAGCCAGCTCTTCGGAAGCGTGGTCGACAACGACACCCTCGACATCACGCTGTACGAGGAGCAGACTCGCCAGCCCTTCGACGGCATCAAGAATTTGCGCCTGACGCGCTACCGCGACCAGCCCAGCACCAAATGCGAGGTCATCGACGACTTCTGGGTGCAGGCGGAGTTTCCCCGCGATCCCGACACCGGCGACATGCAGCAGATGCCGGCCTCGACGGGCTACCAGATCCACAACCCGGTCTTCGCCGTCTCCTGGCTGGGCGTGCAGCGCGCGCAGGGCAGCAACACCGTCGCCCCCATCAACCGCCACGTGCCCGCCTTTCGGCTCGACGACGGGCTCGACAGCAACTACGACCCCCAGCACCACGCGCTGATCAACGATCGCGCGGTGAGCATCGCCCCACCGCCGGATATCGTGCGCATGGACAGCGGCACGACCACCATGGCGCTGGGCCACTTCGTGGTCGTCGACGACAGCGAGAGCGACCGCCCCGACAACGCCTCGCCCGGCGACTGGCAATTTAGCTGGGATACGTCGACCGAGAAGGTCGTCGCCTCCAGCCTGCAGCGGGCCACCCGCCCGAGCTGCGACGACGGCACCACCCACTGGGGTCCGGCGCTGTTCTTCGTCCAGGACAGCCTGCTCGATTCTGGCGCCCAACGTGCTCGGAAAACTCGCCTACTTCGACGCCCAGGGCCACCGCAGCAGCATCGACCACTGCCAGGACGATCAGCGCTGCGACGCTCATTTCTACGTGGTCGACATCTGCTCGGTCGACCAACACGTCTCCAACGTCCAGGTCCACAGCGCCCCGGCCAGCCTGCCCAAGGTGCCGCTGTTCGTGACCGACGAATACCTCGACGCCGACTCGGTGCCCCTGCCGCGGCTGGATCCGTACTGAATCAGTGCAGGGTGCGGTTCTGTGCGGTGGAAAGCGAGGCGGCCCGCCGCCTCCAGCGCCCCCGTGGGCTCGTCCCACGGGACGCAAAGATCGCCGGCTAAGCGCGCCTCCTCGCCACACCCCGCGCCCCCGTGGGCTTGTCCCACGGGACGCAAAGATCGTTGGCTAGCCTCGCGCGGCTCCTGCCGCTTGGAGAGGCCTCGCGCGCGTTGGCAAAACGCGCACACTGCCCCCAACTGCCCCACCACCTGGGCTCCTCGAGCCCTCCCCCATGAAACCAACCAAGACGCACCTCGGCCGTGCCCTGGGTCGCCCGTCCTTCGCGCCGATCGTCGGCGGGGTGTGCGGGCATCGGACCGGGCCGATGGCGTTGTTTCGCTGCGACGGTTGCGCTTCCGTGGGGGCTCCTCGTCGTCGGACGCGACGCTGGGTGAGACGCCGCGTCCTATCGGTGCCCCTCATTATGGTTTTCGGCAGCGAGGGGCAAATCGTTGCGACCTTTTTTCCGGGATCTGCCTCTGAGCGCAGCCTGGGAGGGATTTTCGATGGCGAGTTGTGTTTGGGGGCTGCCCTCGTAGCTGACGATCTGCTTCACCCGCGGGATGAACCCGCGGGGGTCTTGCGGGGCCAAAGCCGCCGCCCTTAGCTGACGATCTGCTTCACCCGCGGGATGAACCCGCGGGGGTCTTGCGGGGCCAAAGCCGCCGCCCTTAGCTGACGATCTGCTTCACCCGCGGGATGAACCCGCGGGGGTCTTGCGGGGCCAAAGCCGCCGCCCTTAGCTGACGATCTGCTTCACCCGCGGGATGAACCCGCGGGGGTCTTGCGGGGCCAAAGCCGCCGCCCTTTAGCTGACGATCTGCTTCACCCGCCGCTCCATGTGCTCATTCGTGGCTCCACGGACTCACATGCCTCCGAGCCTCTGTGGCTCCGAGCCTCCGCGATGTCGGACCGAGCGCCCAACAACCGACTCGGCGCGCTGCGCGCGCCTCGCGCGGCGGGAGGGAGAAAGGCCGATGCTGGCTAGCCCCCCGATCTTTGCGTCCCACGGGACAAGCCACGCGGGGGAGCTCACTGCGAAAAAGATCCGAGCCTCAATCATTGAGCCAACCTGCAGAACCACGCCCATCGGTGCACGTCCCAGTGGATTTCTGCGCGCCAATATCACAGTATGGGGGCGTATCGACACCGCTCCGATGATGGTCGGGATCTTGAGGGCAGTCTGTAGACATCTCCTGATGGGGTTATGCGCCGCCTGGGTCGCCCTGGGGGCGGCGTCGGCGTGGGCGCAGGACTCGGCGGCGGACCAGCCCAGCCTGGTGTTGTCGCCGCATTTTCAGGTGTTTGCTGACATCGAGGGCATGAAGGACGGCGCCAAGGCCTCGCGCGCCTTCTACGAGGGCGCCGCGCAATTCGCCGCCAATCACGGCGACACGGTCTACGTGGTCAGCCGCTCCGACCTGGTCACCGCCGTCAAGACCGCCCGCGGCTTCGATTACAGGCTCAAAAACGCCCAGCTGGCCACGGAATTGGGCATCGACAGCTACAAGAAACTCGACGTCGAGAAGGCCACCACCCACCTGGAGAGCGCGCTGCAGACCTACGAGGAGCTGCACTACGGGCTGGCCGATCCCAAGCGGGTGGCCGAGGTGGCGCTGTACCTGGCGCTGAGCTACATCGAGCACGACGACACCACCCTCAAGCTATTCGACCGGCTGCAGACGATGACCCTGCTGGACCCGTCGCGCCAGATCCGGCCGGGCTACTACCCCGACGAGGTGGTGCGCCTGTATCGCAGCGCGCGCAAGTCGCTCATTCGCCTGTTGCGCGAAGAGGGACCCGAGAAACGCGCCGCCCAACAACTCGCCAGCTTCGCCGACACCGACTTCGTGGTCTACGGCTACGCCTGGCCCACCGATCGGGGCACCCACACCGTCGCGCTATTCGTGTACTCGCGCGCCGACGAGCGCTTCTTGAAGCGCGAGACCCTGGAGGTCTCCGACCTTCGGCCCGAGACGTTGCGCGAGGCGGGCAACCGGCTGATGAGCCGCTTTTTGCCCTGCTTCGAGCATCCGGTCGCCCCCAAGGTCGACACCGTCGTCCAGAGCGACGGGGAGAGCCCGTTTTCGCTGGAGTTCGGCTTCGCCTACGCCTCGTTCATGCAATACCCGTACTCGGACCGCCAGCGCACCCGCCCGTGGGGAAATTACGGGCTGAGCGTGGTCGGCCGCCTGCTGCTCACCCGCGACTTCGGGCTCATCATCGGGGCGCATATCCTCAACTCCATGCGCGATTACGGCGGCTTCTTATTCGACGATTTCAGCACCCTGCGCGGCTTTGCAGGCGGCGATATGGGGATCGCCCTGGGCGACTTCAGCGTCGGCGTGCAGCTCAGCGTGGAGATGACCACGCTGGGCGATTTTCGCGCCTGCCCCGACGTCGACGCGCTGTGCGCGGAGCGCGCCGAGGGCGCCAAGACCGTGCGCATGACCGGCAACGGTTTCTTAATGGGGATCAACGCCCGCCCTCGTCTGATCTGGCATGCCTATCGCCAGTTTAGTCTGGTGGGAAGCGTGAGTGGATCGTACTACTTCATTCCGTTGTCGGGGCGGGCGTTCAACTTTCCGGTGACGGGGCAGATGGGGGTTTCGTATCGGTTTTGAGTGGTTGAGTGTTCGAGTGATTGAGTGATCGAGTGATCGAGTGAACGGCAGCGGAGCAGCGGATGAACGGAGAAAGCGGAGTAGCGGATGAGCGGTAAGTGGACGATGCATAAGTTTGGGGGATCGTCGTTGGCCAGCGCGGAGCTGTACCGGCGGGTTGGCGAGATTCTGCTGGGGCGCGAGGAGGAGCATAGCGCGGTGGTGGTCTCGGCGATGGGCGGGGTGACCAACCGGCTCATCGAGCTGGTCGAGCTCGCCAAGGAGCACGACAGTGCGTACCGCCGACGCCTCGACGACCTGCGCGATTTCCAATTCGCGACCATCGACGACCTGCTGCCCGAGACGGCCGCCCAGGCGCTGGAATCGCGCCTCAAGGACGATTTCCGCGACATCGAGGACGTGCTGCGCGCGATCTGGCTGCTGGGCACGGCGCCGGAGACCGCCGTCGAGCTGGTGTCGGGCTACGGGGAGCTGTGGTCGGCGCAGGTCTTGGCCGGCTACCTCGCCAGCCTCGACCAGCCCGTCGAGTGGCTGGATGCGCGCGAGGTGCTGCGCATCAAAGAAGGAGAGCTCGGGCCGGTGGTCGACTGGGAGAAGTCCCGCGAGGATTTCCAGCGCTGGCTGCCGCCGCACCGGCCCAAATTTTTGGTGATCACCGGCTTTATCGCCACCAACGAGGAGGGCATTCCCACCACGCTTGGGCGAAACGGCAGCGACTTCTCCGCCTCCATCTTCGGCTCGCTGCTGACGGCCGAGGCCATCCATATTTGGACCGACGTCGACGGCGTGATGAGCGCCAACCCGCGCCAGGTACCCGACGCCCAGGTCCTCGACAGCCTCTCCTACCAGGAGGCCATGGAGCTGGCCTATTTCGGCGCCAAGGTCATTCACCCGAGCACGATGAGCCCGGCGGTCTCTTTGGAGATCCCCATTTTCATCCGCAACACCTTCAACCCGTCGTTTCCGGGCACGCGCATCCACGTGGCGCGCGGGGCCCACGCGCAGGCCAAGGCGAGCGTCAAGGGCTTTGCCACCGTCGACGGCATGGCGCTGGTCAACGTCGAGGGCTCGGGCATGATGGGCGTGCCCGGCATCGCCCACCGTCTCTTCGGCGGGCTGCGCGAGGCGGGCGTGTCGGTGGTGATGATCTCGCAGGGAAGCTCGGAGCACTCCATCTGCTTCGCGGTGCCCCAGGTCGAGGCCTCGGACGCCTACGACGCGGTACATAAGTGCTTCGACAGCGAGCTTCGCCACGGCCAGGTCCAGACCATCGAGGTCACCGAGCACTGCAGCATTCTGGCGGTGGTGGGCGACAATATGGCGGGCATCCCCGGCATCGCCGCCAAATTCTTCGGCGCGCTGGGAAAGGCCGGGGTCAACATCCGGGCCATCGCCCAGGGCTCCTCGGAGCGCAATATCTCGGTGGTGGTCGACGAGAAGCAGGCCACCCGGGCGCTGCGCGCGGCCCACTCGGGGTTTTACCTGTCCAATCAGACGCTGTCGGTGGGCATCATCGGGCCGGGAAATGTGGGCGCGACGCTGCTCGACCAGCTCGCCAGGCAGGTCGAGCGGCTGCGCGACGAGCGCATGATCGACATCCGCGTGCGCGGCATCACCGGCGCCTCGCGCATGCTGCTCGACGAGGGCAGCATCGACCTCGGCCAGTGGCGCGCGGCGATGGACGACGCCGGCGAAGACGCCGATCTGGCCGCCTTCGTCGACCATATCCAGACCGACTACCACCCGCACGCGGTGCTCATCGACTGCACCGCCAGCCAGGCCATCGCCCAGCGCTACGGCGAGTGGCTGGAGCGCGGCATCCACGTGATCACGCCCAATAAGAAGGCCAATACGGCCTCCCAGGCCTATTACCACGCGCTCAAGACCTCGAGCCGAAGCCAGCGCCTTCACTACCTGTACGAGACGACGGTGGGCGCGGGCTTGCCGATCGTGCAGACGCTTCGCGACCTCATCGAGACCGGCGACGACATCTTCCAGATCGAGGGGATCTTCTCGGGCACGCTCAGCTACCTGTTCAACTCCTTCGACGGCGAGCGCCCGTTCTCCGAGATTCTGAGCGAGGCCAAGCAGCGCGGCTACACCGAGCCCGACCCCCGCGAAGATCTCTCCGGGATGGACGTCGCGCGCAAGGTGGTGATCTTGGCCAGAGAAATGGGCATGACCCTCGAGCTCGACGACGTCTCTGTCGAGGGGCTGGTGCCCGAGGGGCTCGAAGACGGCTCGGCCGAGCAGTTCATGCGCCGGCTTCCGGACTACGACGAGCAAATGGCCGCGCTGCTCGACGAGGCGCGCGCCCAGGGCGAGGTGCTGCGCTTTGTGGGCTCGGTCGACCGCGAGGGCAACGCCCGTGTCCAGCTTCGCCGGTATGACGAAGGCCATCCATTTGCTAGAATCCATCTAACGGACAATATCGTGCAGTTTCGAACCCGCCGCTATGACGACAACCCGCTGATCGTCCAGGGGCCCGGTGCCGGCCCGGAGGTCACCGCGGGCGGCATCTTTGCGGATCTGCTGCGCTTGGCGGCCTACGTGGGAGCAACTCTATGACAGCAACCAGCGCCACCGCTTTCGCCCCGGCCACCGTCGGCAACGTCGCCGTGGGCTTCGACATCTTGGGCTTCGCCATCGAGTCAGTCGGCGACGTTGTCACCGTCCATCGCATCGACGAGCCCACCGTCGAGATCGGCGAGATCACCGGCGTGGTCACCGATCTGCCGCGCATGGCCGATGAAAACACCGCCACGGTGGGGCTGGTCCAGCTCATCGCCGAGTGCGGACTGGACTTCGGGTTTCGCGTCGACATCGAAAAGGGCATCCCCATCGGCTCGGGCATGGGCGGCTCGGCGGCCTCGGCGGTCGCCGCGATCGTGGCCGCCAACGAGCTCTTTCCCCAGGAGCTGCGCCCGATCGACATTTTGAGCTACGCGCTGCTCGGCGAGTCGGTCGCCAGCGGCGACGTCCACGGCGACAATGTCACCCCCAGCCTGTACGGCGGGCTGACGTTGACGCGCTCGCTCGAGCCCATCGACGTGGTCGAAATCCCGGTGCCCGACGATATCTGCTGCGTGCTCGTCCACCCACGGCTTCGCATCGACACCGCTCGCGCCCGCCAGATCATCCCCAAGGAGCTGCCCCTGGAGGCGTTCGTCCACCAGTCGGCCAACCTGGCCGGGTTCATCTCCGGGTGCTATCGCGCCGACCTGGAGTTGATCCGCCGCTCGCTTCGCGACATGCTTATCGAGCCCCACCGCGCACCCCTGATCCCCGGCTTCGGCAAGGTGCGCCAGGCGGCGCTGGAAAACGGCGCGCTGGGCTGCTCGATCTCCGGCTCCGGGCCCAGCGTATTCGCCTGGGTCGAAGACGACGCCTCCGGCCACGCCGTGCGCCAGGCCATGGTCGACGCCTTCGCCCGCGAGAACGTCGAGACCGACGCCTGGGTCTCGCCGGTGAGCTGCCCGGGGGCGCGGGTGGTCAGTGTCGAATGACGACGGATACGACGATGAAGTATATCAGCACTCGAAACCCCAACCATCGCGTCGCGCTGTCCCAGGCGCTTCGCGACGGACTCGCCCCCGACGGCGGGCTGTATGTGCCCGAGGAGTTGCCCGTCCTCGAAGGACAGCGCTTCGTGGGCCGAAGCCATATCCGCTACATCGCCGCCGAGCTTTTGGCGCCGTTTTTCGCCCGTGACTCGCTGTGCACCGCCCTCGACGGCATCTGCGAGGAGACCTTCGACTTTCCCATCCCGCTGGTCGAACTCGCCGACGTCACCGAACACCCGCACACGGCCCTCCTGGAGCTTTTTCACGGGCCCACCGCGGCGTTCAAAGACATCGGCGCGGGCTTTTTGGCATCGTGTCTGTCCCGGCTCAACGAGGGCGCGGCCGAGCCGTTGACGGTGCTCGTGGCCACCTCCGGGGACACCGGCGGCGCGGTGGCGGCGGCGTTTCACAACAAGCCCAACGTCAACGTGGTCATCCTGTACCCCAAGGGAAAGGTCAGCCCGCGCCAGCAAAAGCAGCTTACCTGCTGGGATGGAAACGTGCGCACGTTTGGAGTGCGCGGAGTGTTCGACGACTGCCAGCGGATGGTCAAAGAGGCGTTCGCCGACGCCTGGTGGCGAGACGAGATGAACCTGACCTCGGCCAACAGCATCAATATCGGCCGACTGCTTCCCCAGATGACCTACTACGCGGCCGCGTCGGTGTGGTACCAGCGCCGCCACGGCGTCGCGCCCAACTTCGTGGTCCCCTCCGGAAACCTCGGAAACGTCATGGCCTGTTTGTGGGCGCGCGAGTGCGGGCTTCCCATCGGCGAGGTCGTCCTGGCGGTCAACGCCAACATGCCGGTGGTCAACTACCTGCAGACCGGTGAGTACAAGGGCTTCGAGACCGTGCCCACGCTGGCCAACGCCATGGACGTCGGCGACCCCTCCAACATGGAGCGCATGCGCCACCTGTGGCCCGACGTGGACACGCTGCGACAAAAGATCCGCGCGGTGCAGGTCGACGACGACACCATCCGCCAAAAGATCCGCACCGGCCTGGACGACTGGGGCCAGATCTTCGATCCCCACACCGCCTGCGCGGTCGCCGTGCGCGAGCAGCTCGACTCCCCGCACTGGATCATGGTGGCCACCGCGCATCCTGCGAAGTTCGACACCGTGGTCGAACCGTTGATCGAGCGCGAGGTCACCGTGCCCGACCAGCTCGCCGACTTGCTCGACAAGCCCGACCATTCGCAGGTCATCGAGGCGTCGTTGGATGCGTTGAAAGAGGCGTTGTTGGACGATTAGAAGAGCGCGCCCTGCAAGGCCGCCGCCTCGCCCAAAGCCCACGCGATCACACGATCTTGTCGAGGCGAGACAGATCGCGCGTCATATTCTTCTGGTGGGCTTCGATGGTCCCGCCGCCGATTTCCAGCAGCTTGGCGTCGCGCCACAGCCTCTCGACCTGATACTCGCCGACGTAGCCATAGCCGCCCAGGACCTGGATGGCGCGGTCGGCGATGTTCTTGGCCATCGTCGAGCAGTATAGCTTGGTGCCGTCGGAGTCGATGCGCTGGCCGTATTTGTCCAGCTCGAGCCGGCCAGCGACATTGTAGACGTAGCTGCGCCCGGCCATATACTCGGCGTAGGACTCGGCGATGTGACGCTGGATCTGGCCGAAGCGGTTGATGGGCTTGCCAAAGGAGATGCGCTCGTTGGCGTAGCGGTTCATGATCTCGACCGAGCGCCGGGCGATGCCCAGGCTCATCGCCGCCAGCGTGAGCCGCTCGATGGCGAGGTTGCGCATCATCGACTTGAGCGCGCCGCCGGGGGTTCCCACCAGGTTCTCGGCAGGCACCCGGCAGTCGTCGAACACCAGCTCGGCGGTGGTCGACGCGCGCATGCCCAGCTTGTCGTGGATCTTCTGGCCCAGCTCGAAGCCGGGCATGCCCTTCTCGACGATGAACAGCGAGACGTCGCGGCTCTTGCGGTCTTCCTGCTTGGCGTAGACCAAAAACACGTCGCCCAGCTCCCCCTCGGCGACGGCGCCATTGGTGATCCACATCTTCTGGCCGTTGAGCACATACTCGTCGCCGTCCTTGACGGCCACGGTGCCCATGCCCAGCACGTCGGTGCCCGCGCCCGGCTCGCTCATGCACATGCCGCCGACTTTTTCGCCGGAGCAGGCGTCGGGCAGGTAGCGCGCGCGCTGGTCATCGTTGCCGTTGACCCCCAGGTTGTTCACGAACAGCATCGCGTGGGCCAGGTAGGCCAGGCAAAAGCCCGGATCGGCCGCCGAGATCTCTTCGTGGGCGATGACCGCCGCCACGGCGTCCATGCCCGAGCCACCGAATTGCGGCGGAGCGGTGATGCCCAACAGCCCCAGCTCGCCGAGCTTGCGGAAGAGCTCGAGGTTAAAGCCCTCGTTGCGGTCGTGTTCCTCGGCCTGCGGATCGACCTCCCGCTCGGCAAACGAACGCACCATCTCGCGCAAAACCTGATGTTCTTCGGTGGGATTGAACAAGTCCGCCATGACGACATCTCCTGACCGATTAGGGGTTGACGCGCCTTCCATCACGCAAATGGATGGCGCCAATTTCCCGTTACCATACCCACCGCCCAGCTTCCACCGACGAATGACTGAGTACTCACTATTGTGCGCTCCTCCGCTCACGCCCACGACGGCACGGAGGCCGTCGCTCCAAGGACGCGCGCCACGCCTCCGCTCCTCCGCTGGCCGGACCTCTGGACCCCTACACCCCCGGACCCCTGTTGACGCTGTCGCGCGCGCAGTGCTAATAGATTGCGACGTTTTCAGGACAAAGTCCCACGAGTTCACGGCTTTGTCGCACTTAGCCTTCATGTCCGCTCACCGACCGTTCGAGGGGATCTTCGAACGACGACTATCGCTCGGGTAGTACATTATGGATCCATTAACAGGTGTTGCACTTCTGGTGGCCGGTGTGGCCATCATCGCCGCCTTTTACTTCTCCTCCGCCTCCAGCAAGCAGCGTCAGGCCTACCTCGAAGAAAAGGAGCGCCTGGCAGAAGAACGACGCAAGCTGAGCTCCGGCGGCAAAAAGAAATCGTCCGGCAGCAAAAAGAGCACCTCCAGCGCCAGCGCCGAGGTCTCTGACGACGCTCTGCGCGAGATCAAAGAAGACCTCGCCGAGGCCAAGGACGAGATCAAGAGCCTGAAGCAGAAGAATTACGATCTCAACCAGCAGCTCGACGAGACGCGCGAGCAGCTCGAGGCCGCCAACAAGGAGTCGGCGGCGCCCTCCCAGGACACCCTCTTCGACCTGCGCAACGAGCTCGCCGAGGCCAAAGGCGAGATCGAGAAGTGGCGCACCAAGGCCAAGGAGCTCGAGAAGGGCGGCGCCAAGGCGTCCAAGCCGGCCAAGGAGACGAGCGTCTCGGCCGAGCCGACCGGCGACAAGGAGCTCGACGAGCTGCACGCCGAGCTCGACAAGTTGCGCTCGAGCAAAGACGAGCAGGTCGAGGCGGCGCGCAAGGAGCTGGCCAAGCTCGAAAAAGAGCTGCGCGACAAGCTCAAGAAGACCGCGCGCACAGGCCGACCAGCAGCGCCGCCGGGCCGAGAATAACGACAAGGCCTACAAGATCACCCAGCGCCAGTTGGACTCGGCGCGCGAGCGCATCGACTACCTCGAGAGCCTGCTCAAGAAGGCCAACTTCGCCACCGCGTCCGGCGATGCGGCCGAGGCTGCCCAGGTCGCCGACGAGGTCGCCGAGGCCGAAAAGGCCGCCGTGCTCGCCGAGGCGAACCTGGACTCGCTCGAAGAGGAGTCCACCACCCAGGTAAAAGAAGACGCCGAGCAGGCCGAAGAGGCTGAGCCGGAGCAGGCCGAAGAGGCTGAAGAAGCCGCCGACGAGGCTGAGCCGGAGCAGGCTGAAGCTGCTGCCGAAGAGGCTGAGGAGGCCGAGCCGGAGCAGGCTGAAGAGGCTGAAGAAGCCGCCGAAGAGCCTGAGCCGGAGCAGACTGAAGAGGCTGAAGAAGCCGCCGACGAGGCCGAAGAAGCCGAAGTGCCTTCCGAGGAAACCGACGAGGCCGAAGCTGCTGCCGAAGAGGCGGAGCCGGAGCAGGCCGAAGCGGCCGAAGAGCCTTCCGAGGAAACCGAAGAGGCCGAAGCTGCTGCTGAGGAGACGGCCGACGAGGCCGAAGTGCCCAAACCCGCCACGACCACCGGCCTGAGTGAAGGTTCGGCGGTCGACGAGGCGTGGGCGAATATCGACCTCAAAGAGTAACGACCGCCTTCAAGGCCACGCAAAACTCAAAAGCCGCGACGCTGGTTATCAGCGCCGCGGCTTTTGTCGGTTCGAGGGGTTATTCATTCTCCCCATCGTCATCTTGCTTTTTTATCTCTTCGTAGAGTTCCTCGCGGTAGATGGGAACCTCGCGCGGCGCGACGATGCCGATGCGCACCTGATTGCGCCGAATCTCTTTGACGACGATTTCGATCTCGTCGCCGATGCGAATTGATTCCCCAACCTTCCTGGTGAGGGTGAGCATACGCTCTTCTCCTTGTCGAAAGTGGTGTCATCCATGACAACGACCGTGACACCTGAGTGCTTCCAAGCGCTTACCTTCCGTAGCTCGCACCAGTTGACCACTCAGTATTGTACCGCTCAACAGGAATATCGACAAATTTCCCGCACGGTCCACGGTTTGGGCACAATGCCCGCGGCGGCAAACATCCGTTTCACCGCCCTGACAAACACACGTTAAAGGAGAACTTCAGGGTGGGCAAAAAAATTGTGCGAGAATGTAGGATAAGGTGTGAGAGCGACGTGTAACTGGTGAGCTAGACGTCGAGCTCTTCGCCGTCGATCAGGCCGGCGTTGGTCATGATGAAGTCGAAGCGCACCGAGGCGTCGCGGCCCATCAAATCGCCGATGACCTCGTCGGTCTCCTCGCGGTCCTCCTCGCGCACCATCACCTGAAGCAGGCGGCGCTTGGTAGGGTCGAGGGTGGTCTCCTTGAGGGTCTTGGCCATCATCTCGCCCAGGCCCTTGAAGCGCTGGATGTTGATCTTCTTTTTGCGCTTCTTCTCGAGCTTTTTGAGGATGCGCGCCTTGTGGTCGTCGTCGAGCGCCCAGAAGATCTCGTTGCCGTAGTCGACCCGGTAAAGCGGCGGCTGGGCGATGTACAGGTACCCGTCGTAGATGAGCTGGGGGATGTAGCGGTAAAAGAAGGTCAGCAGCAGCGTGGCGATGTGATGACCGTCGCTGTCGGCGTCCATCAGCAGGATGATCTTGTGGTAGCGAAGCTTGGAGGCGTCGTACTGGTCGCCGATGCCGCAGCCGAGGGCGTCGGCCACGTCGGAGAGCTCCTTGTTGTTGACGACCTTCTTGAGGGTGGCCTGCTCGGCGTTCAACACCTTGCCGCGCAGCGGCAGGATCGCCTGAGTGTGCCGGTCGCGGCCCTGTTTGGCGTTGCCACCGGCGGAGTCACCCTCGACGATGAACAACTCGGACTCCTCCGGGTCGGTCGACGAGCAGTCGGCGAGCTTGCCGGGCAGGTTGAGCCGGTGGCTGACGGCGCGCTTGCGCTTGACCTTTTTGACCGCCGAGCGCGACGCCTGGCGGGCCTTGGCCGCCTGGATAATGCGGTTGGCGATCTTCTCGCCGGTCGACGAGTTCGAGTGCAGGTATTGCTCGAGCTCCGAGCGCACCAGCCCGCTGACCAGGCGCTTGACCGGGGGGTTGTTGAGCTTGTCCTTGGTCTGGCCCTGGAACTGCGGGTCGAGCATGAAGATATTGATGACCGCTTTGACCCCCTCGCGGATGTCCTCGGTGCCGATCTTCAGGCTCTTGGGCGCGATGTCGTGGGTGTCGAAGAAGTTGCGCAGCGCCTTTTGCAGCCCGTCCTTGAAGCCGGCCTCGTGGGTGCCGCCGTCGCGGGTGGGGATGCCGTTGACGAAGGTGTGGAACTCCTCTTTGGTGTCCTCGGTCCACTGCAGGACCACCTCGATGCGGGTGACGTTCTCCCCGTTGGGGTCGTCCTCCTCGAAGTAGATCTTGTCGGTGTGGATCGGCGGCTGCTTGGAGATCTTGGTCACGTGGTCCAAGAAGTCCTTGATGCCACCGTCGTGCTTGTACTCGTGGTAGGCGTCGTTGACCTCGTCGCGAAACACGATGCGCAGCCCGGAGTTCAGGTAGGTCTTGATCTCCAGGCGCTCGGCGATGAGGTTGGGGTCGAACTCGATATCCTCGAAGATCTCCGGGTCGGGCGAAAAGAAGGTCTCGGTGCCCGTGCCGCGAACGTTGTCGTCGACCACCTCGACGGCGGTTTGCGGGATACCGCGCTCGTAGTGCTGCTCGTAGCGCTTGTTGTTGCGCTTGACCCGGGCGATCAGCGTCTCGCTCAACGCGTTGACCACCGAGCTACCCACGCCGTGCAACCCGCCGCTGGTCACGTAGTTCTGCCCGTCGAATTTCCCGCCGGCGTGCAGCGTCGTCAGGATGATCTCCAGGGCCGTGCGCTCCTCGCCTTCGCGCTTGTCGATGGGGATGCCCCGCCCGTTGTCCGTCACCGTCACCGAGTGTCCGTCGGCGTGCAGGGTGACCTCGATGGTCGAGGCATAGCCGTTGATGGCCTCGTCGACGGAGTTGTCCACGATCTCCCAGATCAAATGGTGGAGACCGTCCTTGCCGGTGCCCCCGATGTACATGCCGGGGCGTTTGCGCACCGGCTCGAGGCCCTCGAGGATGGTGATATTGCGAGCGGTATATTCGGTGGCCACAGTCATACTTCCTGTTCCGTTCATCCCTGAACAAAGATCTGGTGCCCGTTGACGCAGCATAGGAAACACCAATGCGGCCGTTTGCGCAAGGGTTCCCGCGCCGCCAGGGCGTTCGTGCTAAGTACAACGCACGGGCGGCACTGAAATTTCGTACAGTAACAGGCGGTTCAGGAATGTCAATCTGGGATCCCGTGGTTCTTGGCGGGGCCGACAAAGTACTCAGTTGACACGACATGCCCAAAGCGGCATTAGTGCACGCGACAAAACCGGCCGGATTCCCAGCAGTTCACAGACGTCGAGACGACCATGAGTGACCAGCGAATCGAAGATCTGACCGTCAACACCATCCGCACCCTGGCCATGGACGCCGTCCAGAAGGCCAACAGCGGCCACCCGGGCGCGCCCATGGGGCTGGCCGCGGCGGCCTACGTGGTCTGGCACAACCACCTGCGCCACAACCCCAAAAACCCCCGGTGGGACAACCGCGACCGCTTCGTGCTGTCCAACGGGCACGCCTCGATGCTGCTGTACGCGCTGCTGCATCTGACCGGCTACGAGCAGATGACGCTCGAGCAGATCAAAAACTTCCGCCAGTGGGACAGCGCCACGCCCGGCCACCCGGAGAACTTCGACACCGAGGGCGTCGAGATGACCACCGGCCCGCTGGGCCAGGGCTTCGCCACCGCCGTGGGCATGGCGCTGGCCGAGGCCCAGCTCCACGAGCGCTTCGACGGGGTCGTCGACCACCACACCTACGTGTTCTGCTCCGACGGCGACCTGATGGAGGGCATCTCCCACGAGGCCGCCTCGCTGGCCGGCCACCTGGGGCTGGGCAAGCTCGTCTACCTGTTCGACGACAACCACATCACCATCGACGGCACCACCGACATCAGCTTCACCGAGGACGTCTGTGCGCGCTTCGAGGCCTACGGCTGGCACGTCCAACGCGTGGCCGACGGCAACGACCTCGACGCCATCGACGAGGCCGTCACCGCCGCCAAGGCCGTCACCGACAAGCCCAGCATCATCGCGCTGCGCACGACCATCGGCTACGGCTCGCCGCATAAGGCCGGCAAGTCCTCCTCGCACGGCTCGCCGCTGGGCGACGAGGAGATCAAACTGACCAAGGAGGCGCTCGGCTGGCCCTACGACGAGCCGTTCTTCGTGCCCGACGAGGTGCGCACCCATATGAGCGCCGCCGTCGACAACGGCCACACGCTCGAAACCGCGTGGGCCGACCGCCTGGAGGCCTACGCCGAGGAAGCCCCCGACAAATACGCCGAGCTCACCCGCCGGCTCGCCGGCGAGCTTCCCGACGGCTGGGACGCCGACCTGCCCGCCTTCGAGCCCTCCGACAAGGGCATGGCCACCCGCAAATCCAGCGGCGTGGTCCTCGAGCAGCTCTTCGCCCGCCTGCCCGAGCTCACCGGCGGCTCGGCCGACCTGGCCGGCTCCAACAAGACCTTCTTCGCCGACTACGGCGTGGTCAGCCCCGGCCATTACAACGGCCAGAACGTCCACTTCGGGGTGCGCGAGCACGCCATGTGCGCCGTCGCCAACGGCATGAACCTGCACGGCGCGGTGCGCGGCTTCGGCGCGACCTTCCTGATCTTCAGCGACTATATGCGCCCGGGGCTTCGCCTGGCCGCGCTGATGGGCACGCCCACCATCGGCGTGTTCACCCACGACTCCATCGGCCTGGGCGAGGACGGCCCCACCCACCAGCCCATCGAGCAATTGGCCTCGCTTCGCGCCATGCCCAACATGACCGTGCTTCGCCCGGCCGACGCCAACGAGGCGCGCGAGTGCTGGCAGTTGGCCATCGCCAACACCGGCGGGCCCACCTCCATGGCGCTGACCCGCCAGGCCGTGCCCACCTTCGACCGCGACGCACTCGGCAGCGTGGGCAACGCCATCCGCGGCGCCTACATCCTGGCCGACAGCGACGCCGACACCCCCGAGGTCATCCTGATGGCCTCCGGCAGCGAGGTCGCCGTGTGCCTGGACGCCTGGAAGAAGCTCACCGCCGACGGCGTCGCCGCCCGCGTGGTGAGCATGCCCTCCTGGGAGGTCTTCGAGGTCCAGGACGACGCCTGGAAGCAAAAGGTGCTGCCCAACAGCGTCACCAAGCGCCTGGCCGTCGAGGCCGCCTCCCCGTTCGGCTGGGAGCGCTACGTCGGCTGGGAGGGCGCCATCCACGGCATCGACCACTTCGGCAAGTCCGCCCCCGCCGAGGTCATCTTCGAGAAGTTCGGTTTCACCGGCGAGGCCATCGCCCAAGAGGCCAAGGCGCTGTTGGACTGAGACGTCGGGCAGGGTCGCGGCGCAGCTAGGCGGGGTGCGGTGCTCCGGCCGCCTTGGTGCCATTTAAGATTCACCACAGAGGACACCGAGGGCACCGAGGAAAGGCCAAAAAGGCGAACGGCGTTTTCACCGCAAAGGCGCGAAGACGCAAAGGGGAAAGGATAAAATAAGCAGTTCTTTGCGTTTCTGCGCTCGCGTGGACGGGTGCGGTTCCCTAATCGGGGATCTGAGGATTGCGGCAACGCGCCGGACGTTTCGATGTCTGCTCGAGGCACGGCTCGAGTCCACTCTTCGAACCAGGGCGGCTCACCGCCTCCTGCGCCCCTGTGGGCTCGCCCCACAGGACACTAAGATCGTCGGCTAAGCGGGGCGCCTCGCCGCCTCCTGCGCCCCTGTGGGCTCGCCCCACAGGACGCTAAGATCGTCGGCTAGCGGGGCGGCCCCCACGGTCTGCGAAAGGCCCGCGCGCGCGTTGCCAAAGCGCGCGCACTGCCCCAACTGCCCCACCACCTGGGCTCCTCGAGCCCTCCCCCATGAAACCAACCAAGACGCACCTCGGCCGTGCCTGGGTCGCCCGTCTTTCTCGCCGATGTGCGGCGGGGTGTGCGGGCATCGGACCGGGCCGATGACGTTGTTTCGCTGCGACGGTTGCGCTTCCGTGGGGGCCACCTTGTTCGACGGCGCGACGCTGGGTGAGACGCCGCGTCCTAGTCGGTGCCCCTCTCTATGGTTTTCGGCAAAAAGTTCGAATCGTTGCGTCCTTTCTTGGTCGATCGGCCGTCGAGCGGCGTCTGGGACGGATTTTGGATGGCGAGTTGTGTTTGGGCAGCCGCTCTCTAGCTGACGATCTGATTCACCAGCGGCGCGAGGCCGCTGGGGCCTTGCGGGGCAAAACCCGCCGCCGGTAGCTGACGATCTGCCCCCCCAGCGGCGCGAGGCCGCTGGGGTCTCCCCGCCTCCAGAGCCACGTGCCTCCACGCCTCGAAGCCCCCGATTACGGAACCACGCCCCGCGTGGACCCGCGACCTTGACAACCCCACCCTCGCCGGGCAACCTGTGGCACAATGTAAGTGAACACTTACTTATGGCCACATGAGGTCCCCCGGTGAAATCTTGGTGTTTGCGCGTTGTCGTATTCGTCAGTCTACTCGCCGCGGTATCTGCCTGCTCGGATAGCGGTGGGCAATCGAGCACCGAGGCGAGCCGCGCCGATGCGACGTTGTCGGACGCGGCCGATGCCGCGAGCGTCGACGCCGGTGATACAACCGTCGACACCACTGCGCAGCCCGATAGCGGCCTCGACGCGGCCGACACTACGAGCGACGTCGCGCCGCAGGCCATCGCGCTGGACATCGACTTTACGGGCGGCTCGCTGGACGTGGCCAATTCGACGGTGTCCGACGACACCATCGAGCTCGCCGGCCGGTCGAGCTTCTACGACGGCAAGTGGAAGTGGTTTTACTTTCGCGCGAGCCACGTCGCCGGCAAGCATCCTCAGTTTAGCATCCCCACCAACTTCGCGGGCGACGCCAGCGAACTCGCCGGCCACCAGATGGTCTACAGCGAGGACGGCTCGACGTGGAAATTCTTCGACAACAACCAGGTCGACGCCCAGGCCGGTGAGTTTCGCTTCTGGAACAACGGGGATTTTGGCAGCGACGCGGTGTTTGTGGCCTTTGGCATTCCGTACACGGTCGACGACGCGGCGGCGCTCGTCGCCGACATGAAGCAGAGCCAGTGGGCGTCGCCGACGGCCAGCGCGTCGCCCCCCGCGACGCCACGTTCATCGGACGCACGGCCATGCGCTACGGATGGGAGAAGCTCCACGCCGAGTTCGCCATGACCCAGGAGACCTATTTCCGCCCCGGCGAGCATATCGAGCGCTTCCACCGGCTCGGGAAGAACGTGGGCCTGGCGTTGTACGACGCGATTTCGCACTGAGGCTGGGCGCCGGCGGCGCGGCGCTCGAACTTCATGTATTCGCGGGACATTGATGAATACGCGTCCAAGATTTACAGTGCTGTACGACGCGGGGAAGCCGGCTCGTGCGGTCGGCGTCCCTTTCATCTGTAATCGTTCCAGCAAAGGCTCATGGGGACGCTCGCCGACAGGCATTTGCCGCAGATCCTATTGATGGGCGCCTGCGCCTTTTTGGTGGGCTTATTCGCCGTGCCCGCGCATGCCCAGCAGGCCCAGGCGCGCACCGTCGAGAGCGCGCTGGAGCACTTCTTCGACGCGAACTCCCACAACCCCAGCGTGCGCAAGCTGTTGGACGCCGGCTTCAGCTACAATCGCCTGCTCGTCGCCGAGCGGCTTCCCAGCGAGAAGGCGCTGTTCGTCGAAGTCGAGTTGGGGGAGCAAGACACCAAGATCCGCTACCCCCTCAAGCTCGAGAGCACCGCCGTCGACGATGGCAAGCGGTGGTCGGTGGCGTGGTCGCCGGTCCTAGAATACGCCGCTGCCCTGGCGAACGACGCGCGCCAGGGCGACTTGGCCTCGTTCGGGGTGGGCGAGCAGTGGTCGGAGATCCAACGACTTCCGGCCTTTCCCATCATCGTCGAGAAGGCCGCCTACGTCACGCCCTATGGTCGTGTCAGCGCCGTGCCCGCCCAGGCAAGCGGCGCGCATAAGTCAGCCCAAGCCCCCGCCAAGCTCGCGCCCCCCAAAGAGCTCGTCCAACACGCGCAGCGCTGGATCGGCCTGACCATGGAGGACGACCCGGGCTCGGCCAACGTCGATCTGCTGCTCGGCCCGGAGGCGTCCTGGCGCCACGTCACCGAGGCGCTCATGGCGCCGGCCTCGCTGGGGCTATTTCGCGTCTACCTGGTGGGCTGCTCCAAGAAGACCATCGTCGCCGTCTCCGCCGTGGCCCCCGTGGTCAAGCACACCCGTGGGGGCACCGTGCCCATCGTGGTGGGCATGTACGCGCACAACCCGGGCCGCGCCTTTCGGGTGCGCGTCGGCCCTCAATTGCTCGCCAATCAGCAGTCGTGTGCCAAGGACATGACCTTTTGCGCCCAGTCCACGGCGCAGTTCCAGCAGAAACTTTCCTTGCACATTCACAAGGCGTTGGCTCATCGTAATATTAAGGTCGCCTACGTGATGTTGGCGGCCACGGGCGACATCGCCGCAGCCGAGGTGGTTCCGTATATCACCGCGCTCGGCGACGCGCTGAGCATTCCTCACGCCAAGATTTTCATCGGATATATCGACAGCCCATGACGCAGCTTCGAAACCATCTCTTCGGGTGGATGGCGTTGATCGTGGTAGCGCTTCTGGCCAGCGGTTGCGCCGGCTCCCATGCGGCCGAAACACCGCCCACGGCGGCGAGTTCCTCCGACAAGCCCATCACCGATCAGATCGGACCGTTCGACGTGGCCCAGCAGTGGGCCCAGCGGCTCGACGACTATCAACGCCAGCCGGCCCAACTGCCGACGAACGTGCGCAAGATCATCGAGCATTGGAAGAGCGCGCGAGTCGAGCGTGTGTGGGCCGCCGGCGCCGATTATCGGGCGGTGGTCGTACAAAGGAGCACCGCCAACGAGACGCCGGCGGTGCTCCTTTACATCGGGTCGGATGATGCAGGTCATTGGAAGGTCACCGGCCTGCAGCCGACGACCTCCACCTACTTGTGGTCGCAGCTATGAGGTGCTCGAGCTCGCCCCGCGCATCAACCCTGCGATGAGCATCAGCAGGAAGATGCCCAGGAAAATGTAGAACAGAACCTTGGCGATGGTCACGGCACCGGCGGCGATCCCTCCAAAGCCGAAGATCGCGGCGATGATCGCGACGACGAGAAAGACAAGTGACCACTTGAGCATAACTCCTCCTCAGTCCACTCTAGCGTTGACGGTTCATGGCTAACGTCCCCCGTCCGCCGAGGGCGAGACACTCGCCGACTCTTAAGCTAAGCGCGCAGGACATCGCGAAAAGCTCCCGACAAGGACGCATCATGGCAGTACCCACCGTCGCCGTGCTCGGCGCGGGCCCCATCGGTATTGAGACCGCGCTTCGGGCCATCGAAAGTGGCTACGAGGTCGACGTGTACGAGCAGCACACCGCTGGCGCCAATCTCGAGCGTTGGGCCCACGTGCGCTTTTTCTCGCCGTGGTCGATGAACCGCAGCCCCTGGGGCGAGGCGCGGCTGGAAGCCTCGGGCTGCCCGCTCGCCGCCGACGACGACTTTCCCACCGCCCGTGAGTACCTCGACGCCTATCTGCGTCCGCTGGCCGGCCAGCAACGAGAAGCCGGCTGCCTACACGAGCACCACCGCGTGGTGGGCGTGGCGCGGCGCGACGCGCTCAAGGGCGACTTCATCGGCGACGACCGGCGCGCCGACGGGCCGTTCGTCTTGTTGGTCGACACGCCCGACGGCTCACGCTACACCGGGGCTGACATCGTCATCGACACCACCGGCGTGTACGGCCAGCCCCTGAACCTGGGCCCCGGCGGGCTTCCCGCCATCGGCGAAGACGCGGCTGCCGAACTCATCGAGCGCCACATCCCCGACCCGTTGGGCGCCCAACGCGCGGACTACGCCGACAAGACCACGCTGCTGGTGGGCAGCGGCTATTCGGCGGTGACCAGCGCGCACCTGCTCACCGAGCTGCGCGACGACGCCCCCCAGACGCGCATCGTCTGGCTGACCCTGGCAGATCATCCGACCTACGCCCCCATGGCCGACGACCCGCTGCCTCAGCGGCTCACGCTGGCCGAGTTCGGCGCGCGGGCGATGGGCGGCGGGGTCGATGGCGTCGAGCCCCTGGTCGGCCAGGTGCGCGCGCTTCGCCCCCACGGCGCACGCCTGCAGGCCGACGTCGCCACGCCCGATGGCCCCCGCAGCGTCGACATCGACCGCGTCGTCGCCAACGTGGGCTACCGGCCCGACGCCAGCCTGTACCGTGAATTACAGGTCCATCAATGCTATGCCTCCGAGGGCCCCATGAAGCTGGCCGCCTACCTTCTGAGCCAGAAGGGCGGCTCGGGCGACTGCCTCCAGCAGAGCGCCGGCGGCTTCGAGACCCTGGTCAGCCCGGAGCCGAACTTCTTCATCCTGGGCTCGAAGAGCTACGGGCGAAACTCCGACTTCCTGCTCAAACTGGGCTTCGAGCAGATCGAATACGTGTTCGAAGGACTCCAATAGATGTTCAAATTGCGCGCCGATACCCCCGCCGACTGGGCGACCTACGTCGCCGACCACCTCGACCCGTTCTTGGTCGACCACGCCGCCTGCGAGCGCAAGGCCTCGGCCAACGCCATGCACTTCGTGGTGCGCTACCCCGACAAGGCCGACATCGTCGACGCCATGGTCCAGGTCGCCCGCGAGGAGCTCGAGCATTTCCACCAGGTCTTCCACCTGATGCAGCAGCGCGGCGTGGCCCTGGCCGCCGACGAAAAGGACCCCTACGTCAACGCCCTGCTCGCCCAGAGCCACAGGAAGGGCCGCCCGCGCATGCTCGACCGGCTGCTGCTCGGCTCGGTCATCGAATATCGCGGCTGCGAGCGCTTCGCGATGCTCTCACGCGAACTCGCCAGCCGCCCAGATGAGGCGAATTTGTCGATATTTTACAAAGACTTAGCCGCCTCCGAGTCCAAGCACCGCGGCGACTTCTACGAGCTGGCGTGTGCCTACTTCCCCGACGACGAGGTCGCCGACCGGCTGGACTTCTGGTTGGACCTGGAGGCCGACATCGTCGCCGATTTGCCGATTCGCGCGGCCCTGCATTAGGATTCTCGGATTGAGGCGAATGGGCCGATTGTGGAGTCGTGAGGGTAACGCTCGGCGAAAGGCGCCTCGCGCAACCCTCACCTACACAGGCCGCGCAAACAGCGCGCGGCGCGGCGCCCGAACGGCGGCGCCTTGAACGACGTCCGGATTCGTGCGGTTCAAGTGGAGCCGTAGGCGTAGCGCGCCAAGCGATGTTTGCTTGGCCTTTCTGGGTGAGGGTTGCGCGAGGCGTCGTCGGCCGAGTGCTACCTTCACTCGTCCACAAACAACCCGCCAACCTCGACATGACAAGACGACGATGACCAAGACGTTCGACAAACCCACCCTCGGCCAAGATGCCCTCGCCATCGGGCTGCTGGCGGTGGTGTGCGTGGCGGTGTTCGGGCGAGCGGTGGGCTTTCATCTGGTCAATTGGGACGACGACCTGTACGTGCTCTCGCCGCTGGTCCGGCACTGGTTCGACCGGTCGTGGAGCCAGCGCCTCGCTACCGGCGCGGTGGGCTACCCGGTGCCGTTGCCCATCGCGATCTATGCGCTGGCCACGCGGGCCTTCGGCGTGAAGGGCGTCAGCGGGCCGCTGCACGCGGTCAACGTGGCAGTTCATCTGCTCAACGCGCTGCTGCTCTTCGGGCTATGCCGTCGCTTCAAGCTGCCGCGGGTGGCCGCCACGCTGGCCGCGGCCGTGTGGATGGTCCACCCCGTCGTCGTCGAGCCGGTGTGCTGGGCGACGGGCCTCAAGGAACTGTTGACGGCCACCGGCGCCCTGGTGAGCGCCCATGGGGCGCTGCGCCTGCTGGACGCCGACCGAGCGCCGCCGCCGGCGTTGGGCATCTTAGTGCTGGGAAGCGTCATCGCGTTCGCCAGCAAACCCACCGCGGCCGTTTTGGGGCCGATGCTCGTCTTCATGGCGCTGGTCTTTGCGCAGGCGCCGGCGCGGCGACGCCTCATACTCGGCGGGCTGGGCGCCGCGCTGACCGCCCTGGGCGCCTGGCTCGCCCTCGGCGCCCTGCACACCAACAAGGCCTACGGCGGCCACGAGGTCCACGGGCACGTCGTCTCGCGCATCGTCGCCGCCGTGAACGCCCAACTCGGCCACGTGTTGGTTCCGCTGAACCTGGGCCCGCGCTACGAATACGCCGCCCCCGACGCAGTCGCCTGGCTGTCGGTCATCGCCGTGAGCGTGGGCGCGCTGGTCGCCTCGTGGTGGATGTGGCGCCGGGGCAATCGGGCGGGCATCTTCGGGCTGGGCTGGGCGGCCATCTGGTTTTTCCCAGTCTCCAACATCATCCCCCTGGGCCGATTCACCGCCGATTCCTACGCCTATCTGCCGCTGGCGGGCCTGGCGCTCACGCTGGCCACCCTCATCGCCCCCAGCAGCGACGAGCGAGCCGACGCCGAGCGCCCCAGGCGGCGCGCCTACCTCGTCACCGCCGCCGTCACCGCCATCTTCTGCGCTCTGGCGGCCGTGCAGTGCGGCATCTGGTCGAGCGGCACCACGCTGTGGACCCACGAGCTGGCACGCCTTCCCGACAACGGCCTGGTCTATATGAAGCTCGGCCAGGCGCTGTATCGGCAGGGCCGCTACCACCAGGCCATCGAGGCCTTCGAGCACGTCGGCGCCGAGTTGGGCACGACCGTGCCCTTTCCGCCCCGGTGGGCGTTCGCCTACTGTCAGATCCACGAGGTCGATCGCTGCGACGACGTCTTCGCCCTGGGCCTTCGCCGCGGCCTGCACTCCCATACGGTCGCTGCCGAGAACGACTGGCAGTATCTGGTGCACTCCTACGCCCAATTTCTCGACTATTCGGGCCGCCCGCCCTCGCCGAAGATCCCACCGAAGGCGCTCGCCGACGTGCGCCGGGAGCTCGCGAAATTGCACAACTAGACTTCCATGTTGGAAACACGACAAAACTGCGAACCGCTTGTTCACCGCAAAGGCGCAGAGACGCAAAGAACTGCTTATTTTATCCTTTCCCCTTCGCGTCTTCGCGCCTTTGCGGTGTCCTCGGGGTCCTCTGTGGAAACACGACAAAACTGCGAACTGCTTGTTCACCGCAAAGGCGCAGAGACGCAAAGAACTGCTTATTTTATCCTTTCCCCTTCGCGTCTTCGCGCCTTTGCGGTGAAAAACGCCGTTCGCCTTTTTTGCCTTTCCTCTGTGTCCTCTGTGTCCTCTGTGTCCTCTGTGGTGAAAAACGCCGTTCGCCTTTCTGGCCTTTCCCGGTTGTGAATCTTATGAGCAAGAAGTTCGACAAAGCGATCACCCGCTACCTCGACCGCCACGCCCACCCCGTGCCCGAGGGCGACGCGTTGCCCGCGCCCCATCCGGAGCTGCGCGCCTCGGTGGTGATCCCGGCGTACGACGAGCTGGACAATATCGGCCAGGTGCTCGCCTCGCTTACAAAGGCGAGCGCGCGGCCGGAGGTCTTCGAGGTCATCGTGGTGGTCAATAACGCCGCCGACGCCCCGCCGCGGGTCGTCGAGGCGAACCGCCAGACCATGGCGATGCTCGAGGCGTTGGAGACGCCGTTTGCGCTGCACGTGGTCGACCGGGTCAGCCCCGACAAGGCCTACGACCCCGAGGTCGCAGGCGTGGGGCTCGCCCGGCGCGAGGGCGCCGACCTGGCGCTGATGCGCCTGGCCGACATCGGCCGCAGCGCCGACGGGCTGATGCCCTGTCTGGACGGCGACTCGCCGGTGGCGCCGGGCTATATCGACCAGCTTCTGGCCGAGTTCGACGCCCACCCCGACATGCTCGCGGGCGTGTGCCGCTACCGCCATCCCATCCCCGACGACGACGCCGCCCACGCCCGCGCCATCGCCGCCTACGAGGCGTGGATGCGCTACTGGGAGGCGGCGATGGTGCTCACCGGCTCGCCGTACGCCTTCCAGTCCATCGGCTCGTGCATGGTGCTCAGCGCCCGCGGCTACGCCCTGGCCGACGGCATGCCCACCTTGCAGGCGCTCAGCGACTTCTACGTGCTCGAAAAGATGGTCAAGGTGGGCGGACGGGGCGCCGTGCGCCAGCTCCAAGAGCCGCTGGTCTACCCGTCGGCGCGCCCGTCGCAGCGCGTGCCGCGCGGCACCGGACCCAGCGTGCGCATGCAGATGGAGACCGGCACGACCCGCTTCGAGATGGCCGAGCCGCCGGAGGTCTTCTTCGCACTGGCGAGGCTATTTGGCGCCGTGCGCGACGGCTTTGCCGACGCCGACGCGCTGCGCGAGGCGGTCGCCGACCCGCTGTTGGCCGAGTACCTCGCCGACATCGGCGCCTGGAAGACCTTCGCCAAACTGCGCGACCACGCCCCCGACGCCCGACGCTTCCAGCGTCAATTTCACACCTGGTTCGACAACTTGAAGATCGTCAAATTCGCCAATATCGCCAAGCGACGGCGCGGCGGCGTGTGGATCTTCGACGCGGCGGCGCATGTCTATAGGGCGTTGGGGATCGACGTGGACATACCACGTGTGGGCCGCGGCGAGGCCGACGCGGCTGCGTGGCGCGCGCTGCTCGAGGAGTTGCGCGGTGTCGAGATTCAGGTGACTCGAAACCTTTTCCCCGGAATGAATTCCGGGGCTATTTTTGGAACTGCTTAGGGATTTCCGCGTTGGCTTTTTGTTGCGTGGTTCTTGCGCGGCGCTGCGATCGTGCGGCGCGGCAATTCTTCCGCCTTTCCCCCAAATAGCCCCGGATTTCAATCCGGGGATCGAAGCAACTTCTCCACCTGATAATCCGCCTTCTTGGACGCCTTGACGAGCGCCTCGATACTGTCGCGCAGCGCCTCGGGCACGCGCATGCGGGGCTTGTTGCCCGCGCGCTGGGCCTTCAGGGCAGCGGCGAGCGCGCCGAAGCGCGCCAGCCAGCGCATGAAGGTCTCGAAGGACTCGGCGTGGTACCACAGGACATCGTCGTGGCGGTTGACGCCCAAAAAGGCGCGTGCGTCCCCATCCTCGACGAGTTCGCCGAAGAGATCGACGGGTCCGAGCTCCCAGGTGTCTTCGCTGGCCAGCCAGCCCTGACGGCTCAGGCCGAAGCGCAGCAGGTCGATGGCGCGTGTGGTCGGCTCGGCGCTGACGCCGACGGCCTCGAAGAAGCGGGTGAGCACCAGCTCGAGGGACCACTCGTCGAATAGACTTCGGGTGCGAAGCCCCGTGTCCTCGTCGGGCTCGGCGCCGCCCAGCGGGCGCATCAGGGCCCACGCCCACAGGCCGGCCCACGCCGCGGCGGCCTGCGCGCTGCGGCCGCCGTCGGCGTCGGTGACCGCCGGGGTCGTCTCCATAAACGCCTCGAATTCGACGAGCACCTCGAAGTCGTGCTCGACCTCGGCGACGAACGCCTCGGGATCACGCATGCCGCCGAATTGCGCCGCGCACGCGGCCAGCTCGACGATCGCCGGGCGAAGCGCCTCGAAGGCCTCATCGTCGGCGCGGCCCTGACACAACGCCTGGACAAGCTCGACCGACAGGGCGTCGGCGAAGAGGTCGTGCAGCGGCTCGAGCTCCATGTGGCGAAGCTCGCCGACCAGGCTGGGCACGCCGCGCCCGCCCAGGCGCTCGGCCAGCCGGCGGTACTGGTGGTCCTGGGTGTCGCGCACCTCGCGAAAATCTACGAAGACGTGGCAGTCGTAGGCGCCCAGGTCGACGAAAAAGCCCTTCTCGGCAAGCTCGGCGGTGCTGCGAATATATTCCAGGCCGCTCAGATGGTCGCGGAAGGTCACGTAGACGTCCGGGGCGGGCGTGATCGCCAACCCGTGGGCCAGACGTTTCTGGACGAGCTTGCCGTCGCCGCCGACGTGCTTGTCGCGGTAGGCCACCGAGTCGCGAATCCAGCCGCGCGTATCCCCGTAGCGGTTGTGGTAGACCACCAACGCGCGTTGATCCCCGACGCGGTTGGAGTAGGCGAAGACGTTCTCGTCGACGGTCTGGTTGCCGGTGTAGACATCGTAGAGCAGGAAGTTTCGCACCCCGGCGAAGAGCCAACGCTTGCGAAACAGCCCGAAGATCTGGCGGCGATGGCGCTCGACGAGGTCCTCGTCGGGGTTTTCCTCGAAGCGCGGCTCGTTGAAGTCCATGCCGTATTTTTCGACGAAGCCCTCGATCTGGCCGTGGCCGACCATGGGAAGCCCGGGCATCGTGGCCATCAGCGTGCACACCCCGAAGTATTTGTCGCCCTTGCCGAATTGGGCGACGGCGGTCTCCTCGTCGGGGTTGTTCATGAAGTTGACGTAGCGGCGCAAGATCTCCGGGTCGAACTCCAACGTCTCCTTCATCACCCGCCGGTAGCCGGCGTTGTCCTCGTCGCTGAGCATGTTCATGAACGCGCTGTTGTACACCCGGTGCATGCCCAACGAGCGCACGAAATAGCCCTCGAGCATCCAGAACGCCTCGGCCAAAAGCAGCGTATCGGGCGCCTCTTTGGCCACTCGGTCGACCACCTCGGTCCAGAATTCGCGGGGCATCACCCGGTCGAAGTCGTGCTTGCTCATCCCGCGCTCGGCGCGCGACGGGATCGCCCCGCCCGAGCCCGGCTGCGGGTACCACAGCCGCTGGATGTGCTTCTTGACCAGCGTCATGGCCGCGTCGAAGCGGATGACCGAGCATTTCTTGGCGACCTCCAAGATCTGCTGGATGACCGCCTCGCGGGCGCTGGGGTTGAGGTAGTCGAGCTGGGCGGTGTCGTTCCACGGCATGCTGGTGCCGTCGTTGCCGTGGTAGAGGTATTGGGTGCTGCCATGCTGCCAGTCGACGCGCTTGAACACCACCGCCGCATCCGAGCGGTCGTAGTAGTGGTCCTCCAGGTAGATGCCCACGCGCTCGTCGTCGCTCAGGTCGGGGCCGTTGAAGCTATACGACGGGTACGGCGGGTCGTCGCGGCGAAGGAACCACTCGGGATGCTCGTAGACCCACTTGGAGGTGACGCCCATATGGTTGGGCACCATGTCGGCGGCCATGCGGATGCCGCGGCCGCGGGCACGCTCGCGCAGCTTGTCCCACGCCTCCTGGCCGCCGAGGTCGTCGGCGATGCGGTAGTCGTAGATGGAGTAGGCCGACGAGACCACGTGCGGGCTTCCGCTGAGCTCCTTGATGCGCTTGGAGGCCGCGCTTCGCTCCCACAGCCCGATGAGCCACAGTCCGGTGATGCCGGCGTGGGCGAGCTTGTCGAGCTCCGAATCGGGGATCTGGTCGAGGCGGTGGATGTCGCACCCATACCAGCGGCTCAATTGGGCGAGCCACACGTGGACGTTCTTGGCGATGAGCACCAGCTCGGGCATCCAGCCCAGGTCGGAGCTGAAGCGCTCGGGCTCCTGCTCCAGGCCGCCGAACGACGGCGGCTCGACCGGCCCCGGCCCCCCACCCGGAAAGCGAAACGCCTTGGTCTCCTCGCGCAGCACGTCCAGGGTGGTCAGCAGCCGGCGAAGCAGCTCGGCGTCGAGCAGATGGCCGAAGTGCTGGCGGATGAACTCGAGCTGGGCCTCCAGGGTGTCGCCGCCGCGCTCGATATGGGCGCGCAGCAGCTCCATGAGGGGCTGCTCTTCGGGCCCAAAGCCGGGCTTGTCGTCGAAGAAGGCCTCCAGTGTGGCGATGACCTGGTCGTAGGAGTCTTGGGTCAGCGGCTCGTCGTCGAAGAGCTCGCGACTGCGGCCCACCGCCGGGTTTTCGTTGAGCAGCCACACCGCCAGAAGGTCGACCACCAACTCGCCGTCGCCGTCGACATACTCGTCGACGGTCTGCTCGCCGCGGCGCACGGGCTCGGGCGGGAACACCTGCCAGAATAGCTCCAGCGAGGCGTGCAGGCGCTCGTCGCCCAGCTCCTCGCGAAGCATCGCCTGGGCCTGCTCGAAGACGTCCGCGCTGGTCTGGTCGCGGTAGCGCCCGATGAGACAACGGGCGACCTCGTCCAGGCGGGCCACCGCGCCCAACTCGCCGGGCTGAACGGCCAGCTCCGGCGCATTCTGCACGTCGGCGAGCCGGTTGAAGGCGTTGGCGAGCTTGCGGATCTCGAAGAAGCTCGCCAGATGGGCGCGCCCGCGGTCGTCGAGCAGGTCGTCGAGCTCGAGGCGGGTGCGCGCGTCACCGGAGATCAGCAGGCCTTGGGGCGTTTGATTGGGCATGGTGGGTCGCGGACTCGAAAGGGGGTTGCCTATAAGGCGACCCTACACACTCGATCCCAAATGTCTACCCTACTGGGGCGTCTCCCACAGCACTTTCAGGCTGCACCGCTGGGCGTCGTTGCAGGTATAAAACGACATCACCAGATCGCCGGACTTGGCGATAGCGGTGGACACGCCGTACGACGGTCCGTCGTACACCGTCTCGATGGTCCACCGGTCGCTGTCGGGGGCGCGGCTGGCCACGCGCAGCTCGCCATTGCCGTCGGGGATGAACGCCACGTACAGCGTGCCGTCGTTGCCCTCGATGATCGAGGAAGGATGGTCGGGGGCGAGGTGCTGGCTGGGGAAGGATTTGACCTGCTGAGTCAGGTCGTACATCGACCCGCAGGTCACCAGCAGGTGCCCATTATTGTAGTTGCGGCTGGAGTTGTAATTGCCGCTCATGCACAACTGGAAGTTGCTGGTCAGCACCAGCGAGTGCACGAATAGGTCGGTATAGCTGTGCAGGCTCGCCGACTGCGGCCAGCGGTCGAGCGCCTCGTCGTAGCGGTACACCCCGTAGACGCCCCCGCGTCCGTCCTCGTTGACCAGGTAGACGCTGTCGCCCTGGTCGGCGCGAAGCCCGCGCTCCATGGCCGCCTGCGGGTCTTGGATGCCCAGCGGGTTGAGCCGGCGCCAGCGCGGCGAGGTTTGGGTGAGGTCGTAGCCGTAAAACTCGACCTGCGGGGCGCCAAGCGGCGCGAAGCTGATATAATAGCTCGTGCCGTCGTTGGTCACGTCGAAGCCGTCGCTCCTGGAGCTGGTGCTGCGCTCGACCGGGAAGGTGTGCAGTCGCCAGGAGCCGTCGGCCTGGCGCATGGCCACCTTGTAGGTATTGTCGAGGCTATCGGGGAAGGCCACGATGGGCCGGTTGGGCTCGATGACGCTGACCCCGAAGATGCCATCATGCTGGCGAATATCCTCGCCGGACCACTGCCCGCCGACCGGCTTATGCACCACCCGCAGCATCGGCCGCGAGCACTGCGCATCGGCGCAGGCGTGATAGCCCAGCCACAACGTCCCGCGCGGGTCGACCGCCAGGCTGGTGCGGTCGGTCAGCGCTTGGCTCATGGGCACCGCCGGCTCGACCTCCTCGGGCTGCCACGGCTCCACGTCGGGCGCGGCGTCCTCCTCCACGGCCGCATCCATCACGTCCGGCCCCGCGTCGGCCACATCCGGCGCCGCGTCCCACACATCGGCCGCGTCGGCCTGCGCGTCCGCCGCGTCGGCGTCCGGCCAGTTCATCTGGTCGTGCAGCTCCCAGCCGGATTGGTAGGCGTCCTCGCAGTTGCACCCGGAGAACGGAAGGACCGCAACGAAGGCACACAATATGAGTCGGCGCATGATCATGGTGTTGTCGTAGACGCAGGGGCCCCGAGGATATTCACGACTGCGAACGAGTGTAGCAGAAACTTGGTTACCCTCCGAGCAACCGAGCGTGCATCGATGGAGTGTGCCCTGCAGAAGTTGGGGCGCCCGCTATTGACGCAAAATTAGAATTGCAGGGCGGACGACTCGCAACGTATGAGCGAAGAATGTGCCCTGCAGAAAAGCCACGTGGCTATTGCTCAGACGTGCGTCTCGCGCAAACGTGGCGGTTCGTCCGCTCTTCCGCTCCAAGCCCCGCGCCACCAGGCGCCACGCCTCGCCGCACAAAAAATTATGCAACAGGCCGCGCAGGCGCTCGTCTCTGTCATTGAGGCTTAAATCATCGACTCAAGGAGAGTGCAGATGGACCCGAAAGAAAGCAAAGGCGTGTTCGCCGGCAAGACGATCGTCCTCACCGGTAAATTCGTCACCATGAAGCGCAATGAGGCCAAGAAGGTCTTGCAGGAGGCGGGCGCGAAGGTCTCGGGCAGCGTGTCCAAAAACACCGACCTGCTCATCTACGGCGAGAACGCCGGCTCCAAGCGAAGCAAGGCCGAGCAGTTGGGAACGCCCATGATGACCGAGGCCGAAATGGTCGCCGCGCTGCAGGGCGCACACGTCGGGGCCGATCAGCTCGAGGGCGCCGACGAACTCCTCGCCGAAGCCGCCGAGCAGAAGGCCGCGTCGGCGACCGAGATGACCGCGGTCGCCGAGGAGCTGCGCGCGTTCATCGCCCAGCTCCACCAGCGACCGGACATCCGCGTGGAGACCTCGCACATCGGCCGACATCCGGCCGCCGCGGACCTCGAGCGGGTGCGCCGCATGTGCCCCGAACTCGCCGACTTCTACGCCGAGATGAACGGCGTGCACGTCGAGTGGTGGTTCGTCGAACCCCCGGGAGGCGGCTGCATGCGGATTCCGGAGATCAGCCAGTGGACGAAGTTCACCGGCGAGGATGAGCACTGGATGGGCTTCGGCGACCACCGCGAGGCCATGCTCTTGGACGAAATCCAGCCCGAAGGCTCCACCTGGCTCGTGCGCGACAAGGGCTCGAAAGATGTCGAAGTCATCTTCGCCTCGGTTGGCGAGGGTAGCGAAGGCGTCCAGGCCGCCGAGTCCATCGCCGACTATATCCGCGCGGCCATGGATCACGGCTTCGTTCACTATTGGCCACGCTGCTACGGCGACAACCCCTATGTGTCGTACGCCGACCAGGAGGCGGCGCTGGAGCGCTTCCGCGCCCAGGCGGTCGCGCCCAAAGAGGTCGCCGTCGAAGCTCGCGTCCAGTTCAGCTTCTTCTCCGAGGAGGGGCGCGGCGAGGTGCTCGCGCTGCACACCGCCCCGCAGACCAGCAAGACCGCGAGCTTGGGGACCGAGTTCGCCCAGGTCCAATTCGACGAGGGCACCGTGGGTTGGATTCCGACGAGGAATATGAAGGTGCTCGACGCGCCCGACGCCTACGAGCGACTGCGAGCCCCCGACTTCGACTTCGCCGCGGCCGCCGAAAACCTCGACGCTCTGCTCGACGACGTCGCCCGGGCGATCGGGCCGCTGGGCAGCTACGGCGAGCACGGGCCCAGCAACGCGCGCCGCGCCGCCGGCCTCCTCGGCGCCCGCTCGCTGGAGAACGCCGCCCAGCTCGTCACCGAGTTGTGGGAGGCCACGCAAGCCGCCGGCCTCGACCTGAAACAAGACCGGCCGCTCGAGCAGACCGGCGACGAGTTCCGCAAGACCGATTTTGCGCGGTTCAGTTGGAAGTACAGCATCGCCGATCTCTTCGTGGGCCTCTTTGGCGGCTTGACTCTCCTCGCGCGTCACCAATCCGCCAGAACCGACACGCCCGCCAACGAGCTGCTCGACACCGGCCTCGTCGACCGCATCGGCGCCGAAACCTACGGGCGGGCATTCGCCGAGCGGCTCTTGTCCGACGAGGCCCTCCAGGCGCCCAGCTACTCCACATTCACCAAAGGCGAAGAGGTCGGGCTACCCGAAGACGCATTGATCTTCACCGGCAGCGGTTTCTAAATCCCCCTGGCGGCGGCTGAGCCCATTGGGCTTGGCTGCCGGGGTCGGCCGAGGCTGTCGCAAAAGGCCCGAAGCGCCATCGGTGAGAGGGCTTCTAGCCCTCGGGAAAAGGGCGCTTCGGGCCTTTTGCGGCGGCTGCACCGCCACACGTTCGGCGCCGCAGAGCGACCCCGGCGGCGCAGAGCGCCGCGCCCCGTGCAGGCGCCACGCCCCCCCGACGGCACGGAGGCCGTCGCTCCAAGCAGGAGCGCCACACCTCCGCTGCTCCGCTCCACGCCCCACGCCGCAGGCGGGGTCGGGCTTCGCCGCGGGGCTTGGCCGGCAGCCCCGGCGGCGGCGCCCGATGCAGGCTGGCAGCCTGCGCTCCAGCCGCAGGCGCCAAGACCCACGCCTCGCGCCGCAGGCGCCACACCTACCGCACCACCAACCGCCTTCGGGAGGACTGCGCCGCGTCGTTCATCACCACGATCTCGTGCTCGCCCTCGCTCGGCGTCCACCAAAGCGACTTGTCCGCGTCGGCCTTGCCCAAAAACCTGCCGTCGACAAACCAACTCAGCGCGCTCGCCGACGCCGTCTTGGCGCGCAATAGCACTTTCTGGTGGTCGTGGGGGATGCCGGGCATGAGCATGAGCGCCTGGCCGGCGGGCGGCGAGGCGATGGCCGGGGGTGTGAGTTGTGCGTGGGGCGGGCCGCAGTCGGGGTCGAGCGGGGGCGGCTCGCTGACGTCGCCGAGGGTGTCGCGCATCCAGCGGCGCACCGCCGGGGGCAGGCGCACAAACGACCTGGTCTCGTAGTCGTGGCCCTGGCGACATTTGGGCGTGAGCGCGCGGCCGGTCTCCTTGTCGACGTCGACCTGCACGTGGAACGGGCAGCGCTCGGTGGGGACGGAGTTGGTGGGCAAGAACACCTTCTCGGTGTGCTTGCACGCCTTGGTGGGAAGCCGGCCGGAGAAGGCGCACACCTCGACCTCGGTCATGCCCTCTCCGGGCATGGGGTCGTCGAGCTTCTGGGTGTCGTCGACGGCCTCGAGGATGTCGAAGAACAAGGGCGCGGCGGCGTGCGCGCCCACCAGGTAGCTACTGGGCTTGCGCGAGAAATTGCCCATCCAAACGACGGCAGTGTAACGCTTGGACGAGCCGGCGGTCCAGGCGTCGTGGTAGCCGGCGCTGGTGCCCGTCTTCCAGTCGATATTGCTGGTCGCGCCGGTGCCGAGCTTGCGCGCGGGGAAGTCCGGGCGGTCACGGCGGCGTAGCGCGCGGCGCGTCAGCCAGGCCGCGCCCGGCGTGAACACCGGCTTGGCGTCGACCGAGGCGCGGTAGCGGCGGAGAAAATGCAGGTGGGTGGGGCGCGCGTCGTTCGCCAGCGCGGCGTATAGCCCGGCGACCTCGACGGGCGTGGCCTCCACGCCGCCGACGATGACCGACAGTCCGCTCTTTCCCGGCTCGGGGTTGAAGCGGTGCAGGCCCAGCTCGCGAAGCGTGCTCTGGAAGCGGTCGACGCCCACCCGGTCGAGCAGGTTGATGAACGGGATGTTCAGCGAGCGCGCAAGCGCGTCCTTCATGCGCACCAGCCCCGAGTATTGGTGCTTGTAATTTTGCGGGTGGTAGCTCCCGTAGGTCACCGGGATGTCCGGCACCAAGAAGTCCGGGGCGACCAGGCCGTCGTCGATCGCCTGGGCGTACAAAAACGGCTTTAGGAGCGAGCCCGTCGAGCGCGGCTCGTCGAAGCCGGCGATCTGGCCGCCGTGCTTCTTGTCGTTGAAGTCGAAGTTCCCCACCACGGCACGCACCGCGCCGTTGTTGTGATCGGCGACGACCACCGCCGTATTGTAGATGCCGTGGATGCGCGCGGTCTCGCGCCGGGCAGCGACCAGGTTCTCGACGGTGCGCTGGGTGTGGCGGTCGAGCGTGGTCTCGAAGCGCTCCTGGGAGGGATGCTGGGCGCGCAGCCAGTAGGCCAGATGTGGCAGTCGGCGCGGCAAAGGCCGCAGATGCCGGGGCACCGGTTCGGCGGCGACCTGGGCGTAGGCCTCGTTGACCGTCAGCCGGTGGCCGGGGTGGCCCAGCGTCAGCGCGCCCTTTTCGTAGAGCTTCTTGGCGATCTTGTTGCGCGCGTGCTCCAGGCGGTCGGCGTTGTCCTCCGACGGGTGAAAGAGCGTGGGGTTTTGGGGCACGGCCAGCAGAGTGGCGATCTGGGCGTCGGAGAGCACGTCGACCGATTGGCCGAAATAGGCCAGCGACGCCGACTCGACCCCCTCGAGGTTACCGCCGTAGGGCACGAACCGAAGATAGGCTTCCAAGATCTGGCGCTTGGACATGCGCAATTCGAGCTGCATGGCCCGGGCGGCCTCGATGATCTTCGAGCGCAGCGTGCGCGGCCGGGGCTCGAGCAGGCGCACGAGCTGCATCGTGATCGTCGAGCCGCCGGAGACGACCTCGCCGTGAGTCAGGTCAGACAGCGCGGCGCGCGCGATGGCGATGGGGTCGACGCCGGGGTGGTGCCAGAAGCGCTCGTCCTCCAGCGCCACCAGGGCGCGCACGTAGTGGGGATCGACCCGGTCGAGGTCGACGGGGATGCGCTGCTTATCGTCGGCCGACAGCAGCACGTGGGCGACTTTGCCGTCCTGCCAGGTCACCACCGTGGAGTCGCGCACCTTCAAGCGCCCGGGAAGGGGCACCAGGTAGGCGGCAAGCAGGCCGCCCCCCACCGCGACCAGCAGGCCCAGAAGCGCCGCCCCCAGCAGCTTTTTCCAATGACGTTTGATGAATCGACGCATGGTGTTTCTCCTTAGTTTGACTACTTGCGGAACGGTTGCCGTCCTGCGGCCCGCGCCGTTTCGCACACTTTTTGCTGCACGGGGTGTTCTTGGTTCTTGGTTCTTGGTTTTTGGTTGTTGCAGTGCGTCATGAACTGCTCGGCTGTCCGTTATGTGACATCCGGCACGCGCTGAAGGTGGTTCGAGCGGGAGCGCGCGGCCAGCAGACACCGAACCAAGAACCAAAAACCAAGAACCCGACGCAAATCATTAGCTACCCCGAACGCCCACATGCCTCGAAAATCCAAAACTCTTCATTCATCCACTCATTGCACGAGTTTCGAGGCCCACGGTCCACCCACCGTGATGCGCTCGCGTTTGTTGCGCGCCCACACCGTATGGTCGTACATCGACTCGGCGTGGACGCTGGGGATGGTGAACGTGCCGGCGAGCGTGGCGCGCACCGGATAGACGACCTGGCGTTCCTGTCCGGCGCCCAGCCATCCGAAGACCTGGATCTTGCTGTCGCGCACGTCCAGGTAGTCGGGCTTCCACTTGTCGCTGGTGTAGAAGCGTTGCAGGTCGTCGGCCGGCTGGCCGTCCTGCTGGTTGGCGGCGTTTAGCCGCGGGTTTTCGATCTCGAAGCCGGCGCCGATGCGGTCGACCAGCGCGATGTTGCGCGTGGCCCGATCGTTGGTGTTGCGGATGGTCAGGCGCACGTAGACCAGGTCGCCCAGCTCGACCTTATGCTTGCCCAGCGGCTTGCCGTCGGCGTCGAGGTACTCGCGGGTCAGCTTCAAGCCGTTTCCCCCGTAGGGCACCGTCGGGTGCTGGCGCACCCCGTCGCTGTTGATGACCAGGTACAGCCCGCTGCTGTCGTAGGGGGAGTCCTTGCCGAGGATCCCGAGCTTCTTGGACGCCTTGTTGTGCACCGCATGCACCGTCAACTCCAGGTCGTCGAGGTCGGCGGCGCGGGCCAGCGACCAGCTCACCCCGCTGGCGTTGTCGGCGGCCTTGGGCACGGTCTTGGTGCCCGCGCGCAGCACGGCGGACTTGACGCCGCTGCCGCCCAGGCGCGCCCATTTGCCGAGGCCCGTCACCCCCCAGGTGACCTCCTGGGTGTTGTAATAACCGAGCTCGTGGCCGCTCAGATCGGTGGCGACCTGTTTGAGCAGCTTGTTGCCGGCAGGATCGCGGCCGAACAAGTCGACGAAGACGTTGAGCTCGAGCCCCCGGCGTCGAAAGTCCGAGTAGTAGCTATGCCAGGCCCATCGCTCGTCGCTGTCGGCGTCGATGTCGGGGTGTTTGAGGTCGTCTTCGTAGCGCCGGTCGCCCGCCAGGTATAGCGCGGCCTCGAGCAGGTATTTTTGCTCGGCCTGCCAGCCGGTGACGACGCCGGTGTAGCTGCGCACGGCCCGGCGAATCCGGCCCTTATTGGCCCGTCCGCTCAGCGCCAGGACATACTCGATATAGCCATCGCCCCAGCGGTACTCGTTGTTGGCGACCTGGTCGCGCAGCCAGTCGAGCGCGTCGTCGAGGCGTCCCTGCGGCACCGAGTAGCCGGCCTTCTGGGCGTCGATGAGCGTGTGCGTGGCGATGGTCGTGCCCCACACGTCCGGGTACGACGCGCCCGGCCAGTAGCCAAAGCCGCCCTGGGAGGTCTGCATGGACAAGAGCCGGTTGATCCCCGCGCGCACCCGCCGGTCGATCTGCGGCTTGGAGTAGGCGTCTTGCGGGTCACTGGTGCGCAGAAGCTCCGACAAAAACAGCATCGGCCGCG
Source organism: uncultured delta proteobacterium (assembly GCA_963697525.1). Classification (GTDB taxonomy): domain Bacteria; phylum Myxococcota_A; class Bradymonadia; order Bradymonadales; family Bradymonadaceae; genus Bradymonas. Next base: position 1,447,960 of record OY969087.1, on the reverse strand, counting down.
TCGACGAGCTCGTCTGCTCGACACAGCCGTACGGGTAGCGCACCAGGTAGCTCAGGTGCGAGAACGCCTTGCCGTACGGAAGCGTGCTCACCCAGAAGCTCGACCGCTCGCTGTGGGGCATCCAGCCCTTGAGGTATTGCGACAGGTCGGTCTTGCCCTCGGGCAGCTTGATGCTCTGGACCAGGTTCTCGCGCGGCGACTTGGGATAGATGGGAAGCTGGGTCTGATCGGTCGACTCCAGGCCCTCGGCGCTGGCAGTCACCGTAAATTTGGCCCCGCCGCTTATGGCCTCGGTCTTGGCCTGGAAGACGAAGGTCTCGGAGGCGCCCGGGGCGATGGTCGCGGTCTTGGCGTTCTTCTCGAACGACACCGGGCTGAACAGCTTCTCCATGAACGTGCTGCCGGGAAGCTCGATGGCCCTGGCGGCTATCTTGACGTTGACCTTGCGGGCCTTGGCGGTGGTGTTGGTCACGAAGACGGGGATCTGGACGGTGTCGCCGGCGGTGAGAAACCGCGGGGTCGTCGTCTGGATGGACAGCGGGTCGCGCACCTTGACCGGCTTGGCCGCCGAGGCGACCTTGCGCTCGCTCATGCCGATGGCCATCACCCGCAGCTCGCCGCGGTAATTGGGCACGTGGAAGGCGACGGTCTTGCGCCCGCTTTTGGGCAATTTGACCACCCCCGACCACAGCGCGACCGGCTTGACGGGCATGATCCGCCCGCTCAGATTCGCCCCGCCGTCGTCGGCGCCGCCGCCGGGCGGGCCGCTGGAATCGGCCGAGGGCATCTGCACGTCCCAGCCGACGGTGTCGAAGGTCGTCACCCCCAGGGCGCGCTTGGCGATGAGCTGGTCGGTGAGATCGGGCGTCTCGTAGTTGTTGAGCGACAAGATGCCCTCGTCGACCGCGGCCACGGTGACGTACATCGGCCGGCGGAGCTTGCCGGCGTCGACCACCACCTCCAGGCGACTGTTGGGGCGCACCTCGTGGGGCACCTCCACGGCGAGCTTGTGGCGGTAGGGCGCACGGTCGACCGAGAACGACTTCACCCCGAAGGCCCGGCCCGGAAGAAACGACTTCTTGGAGTCCTGGTGAGGGTCTTTGATGAGGAAGACCGTCGCGTACACGTTGGGCACCCGCTTATGCAACGTGAACGACCAGGTGTTGTCCCCCGGCTCGACCTCCTTCCAGGCGTGGTCGAGCACCCGGTGGGTCTCCAGAGTCAGCAGCGCGCGGCCCTTATACGGCGCGCGGAAGTGAATGGTGTAGCGCTTGCCGACCTCGATGGTTTTGGGGCCGCGGATGGGAAGCTGGCTGGGATCTTTGACGTGAGGCGTGCGGTTGCTGCCGCGGCCCCACCACCACCACGACCAGTAGTAGCGCCGCCGGGTGCGAAGCTGCAGCGTGGACTCGGCCTTGCCGGCGCGCACGCGCACCGCGAACCCGTCGCGCAGGTCGCCCGGGGTCAGGCGCACCTTGAACTTGCCGTCTTTGACGGCCACCGACTTCGTCTCCGAGATCAGCGGCTGCCACTCGGTGCGGTCCTCGTAGTAGCCGCGCGAGCTGTCGTAGTACCACGAGTAGTTGCGCAGCAGGTTGATGACCTCGAGGTGGACCTCGTCGGCCTTGGTGTACGGCTTGCCGCGGCCGTCGACCAACACGCCCTCGATGGTCACCGGCTTGCCGTTCTCGACGACCTGCTCGTCGGCCTTCAGGCCCACGTAAAAATGGGTCGGGTGCAGCCACGCGCTGGCGGTCTCGTCGGTGGTGCGCCCGCTGCCGGCCTCGAAGACCGACGCCGTGGCCACGATCTTGCCGCCCACCGACCCGGTCAGGTTATCCTCCGGGCAGGACAAAAGCGCATTGTCGTCGTCCCCGATGGTCCCGCTGGCCTTGCCCAGGTCGACGGTATGCTGGTCGGGCGCCTCGAAGGCCGCCGGGCCGAATTTGTAGTCGCTTCGCCCCGGCGGCACGAAGGTCTTGGGCTCGAGCCGGCAGCGAAGCTCGACGCGGCTTCCCTTGGCCGACGCGCCGAACAAATAGCGCGCGTGCACGCCGAATTGGGGGTCGTCCTCGGGGTAAAACGCCTGTTGATGGGCCTGGACCTCGACCTTCATGCGCTCGGGCATGAACTCCTCGACGTAGAAGTCATGGTTGGCCACCTGGCGCTTGCCGACCAAAAACCGCGCTCGCCAGCGCCCCGTGGGGCTGATGTCGCCGAGCTGGTAGTCCACCGACACCACCCCGGCGTCGTTGGTCTCGACCATGCCCTTTTTGACCACGCGCCCGCGGGCGTCGAATAGCTCGTACTCCACCGGCAGGCCTTTTTTGGGGGCGTGCTGCTCGTCGTCGCGCAACACCGCCACCAGGTGGACCTTGTCGGCCGGCCGATACAGGTTGCGGTCGCCGTAAACCGCGGCCACGTAGGGATTGGCCGACAGGTACGGCCGGCCGCCGACGTCGGCGCCGGTGACCTGGGTCTGCAGCTCGCTGTATTTGAGGTAGGTGACGTCGTCGCCCTTCGAGGCCAGGATGGCAAAGGGCGGGCTGGAGTCGTCGTCCTTGTCGGACACGTGCAGCCGGCACGCCCCGCTGTGGTCGGTGGTGCAGCGGGCCATGACGTAGCCGCTCTTGCGAATGAGCTTGATATTTACGCCGCCCTTGGGCTTGCTGGTGTGCATGTCCAGCGCCCACACGAACACCTCGTCGCTCCACTTGGCCTTGGGCGCCGGAGCGCTGCGCTTGGCCAGCAGGTTGAGGTTGGTCAGAAGCAGCCGGGCGGTGTCCGAGGACTTCGGCCCGCTCCCGTCGTGCTCGTGCACGTAGACCTCGTAGACGCCGGGCTTTCGCTGGCCGACGAAGTCGCCGATGTCCACGAAGCTGGTCTCGATGGCGTTCTTCTTGCCGCCGACCCGCAGCGTGGTCTGCCCCACCAGGTTGGCGGTGCGCTGGTCGGCTTGCTCGCTCCACCCGCTCATCCAGAAGACCATATTCTTGCGCGGGATGTGGCGCACCTCGATGTCGATCTTGTCGACGTTGCGGTGGCGAATGGCCAGGTTATGCCAGGCCTCCGGGGGGATGTAGCGGCCCTGGCCGACGATCTGGACCACCGGCGAGCGAAGGCCGACCTCGAAGCTGCGCTCGACGGCCTTGGCGAGCACGCCGCCGTCGATGGTGCGCAGCCCGGGCTCGAGGCGCACGGTGTAGTGGGCGGGGTCGAAGTTGCCGCGGATCTGGAAGCCGGCGGCCGCCGGGGCGATGTCGAAGTCGACGTGAGGCTCGATATGGATGTGGCGGCGCGCCGAGTCCACATCGGGCGTACACCGCCGGCTCACCTCATAGTCGTGGTAGTCGAAGACGTTGTTGAAATAGACGTCTTCGCCGTCCACGGAGTAATCGTCGCAGACGACGTAGATATAGTACCCGTTGACGCCCTCCTGCAGCGCAACCGCCTTGACGTCGACCGCCTCGCCGAAGGCGACCGCCTTATGAGCGGTGGCCGCCGGGGCGAGCACCGTCGTATGGGCATTGCCGTCGTCGAGCGGCACCCCGGCGGACAGGTTCAGGTCGACGCTGGCGTAGCCATGTTCTTTGGAGAACGCGTCGTCGGTGAGCGTGGCGCGCACCACGTTGGAGTGCGGCCCCGGCGCGTAGGTCGCCCCGGAGACCGGCGCTCCGTTGACCTTCCAGGCGATGAACTTCTGGATCTTCTCGACGGCCACCGGCGCCGAGAACACCAGATCCGTCTGCACGCTCTTCGAGCCACTGAGCGCCACCGGCGTGAGCATGCGCACGAAGTGAAAGTCGGGCAGCGTGTAGGTATGCGACCACGGCTGGTCGGGGGTGAGCTTGGTGATGGCGACGTCGTTCGCCCCGGCGTCGCCTTCCTTGGCGCGCTCGACGCCCACCGACTCGATGGACACCTTGTAGGTCTGGCCCGGCGACAGGTCGTCGTCGGGCCGAAACACCAGCCGGTCGGTGGCGGCGAACGACCACCGCCCGGCGACCTTGGGCTCGATGGAGATGGAGGTGGCGTTGTTCAGGTCACCGCCGGGCTTGGTGACCATATCGTGGTCGAATTGGACGACGAACGCCGTCGGCACCACGTCCTTGTCGCCCTCGGCGCTGAACGTCACCCCCAGGTTGGCGACCGTGGGGATCCGAGAGATCGACGCCCCCGGGCCGTCCGCACCGCCGTCGCCGACGGCATCGACGGCCACCCCCGCGTCGCCCACCGCCGGGGTCGGCGCCGCCTCCGACGCCGACCCCGCCTGCGAGCCACACCCACCCGACACCACCATCGCTGCGAGCAAAACGACGCCCATCCACGCGCCGCGCCTCCTCACCATTCGTCCGCCATCCATCACACATGTCTCCATCGCTCGAGGTTTGCGTCCAATCTTCGACGGTTCTCAAGCTAGGAGAGCTTTGTTGTGTGAGTTTGGAGCACCCTTGGCGCTTTGGCGGCGAAAATGTGCAAAGGATGTGCAGGGTGGCGAGAGAGTACGCCTTGCAGATGTTGGGGCTCCAGCTATTGAGGTGGATTTAGAATTGAAGGGCGGACGATTCGCAGCGTTTGCGCGAAGCGTATGCACTGCAGATAAGCCACGTGGCTATTGCGTGCCGCGGCCTGCAAATCACTCGCGCACCATCTGCCGAAATCGCGACGCGTCCTCGTGGGCGGCGCCTTCGGCGGTGTTGTCGAAGTAGGCGTAGACGTCGCGGCCCTCGTCGAGCCAGCCGCGCGTCTTGTGCGCCCACTCGCGCAGCAGGCCCGTGCTGTACTTGGAGGCGTAGGTGCGGGTGTGGCCGTGGAAGCGCAGGTAGACGAAGTCGGCGGTGACCTCTTCCCATAGCGGCCAGTCGGCGGCGTCGGAGATGCACACCGCCAGGTCGTGTTCGCGCATGCAGGCGGCGACGTCGCCGTCGAACCAGGAGGTGTCGCGAAATTCGATGGCGTGGCGCACCTGGGGCCACAGCTCGGTCAACGCGTCGGCGAAGGCCTCCAGACGCGCGAACTCCCGGCCGAAGCTCGCCGGCAACTGCCAGACGAGCGCCGAGAGCTTCTCACCCAATGGGTCAGCATTGTCGCGGCTGGTGACGACCGACTCGCGCGGGTCCAAAAAGCGCTTTCGGTGGGTGATGTAGCGGTGCCCCTTGATGGCGAAGCAGAAGTCGTCGGGTGTCTCGTCGTGCCACTTTTGCAGCGTCGACTCCGACTGCAGCCGGTAGAACGTGCCGTTGACCTCGACGGTGTCGAAGGTCTGCGCGTAGTGCTGCAACCAGCGTTTGCGTGGGACGCCGGCGTAGAAGTCGTCCTTCCACTCGTCGTAACTCCAGCCGCTGGTTCCGATGTAGGTGGGCATGATGGCTTGGCGCCTGGCGGCGCGGGGCTTGGTCGATGTCTCACCGTTTAAGCTAAACACGTGCGCGTTCGGCAAGTCGGGCCGCGCGGCCTCCGGTCCGCCGAGGGCGCCTCTGGCCCCTCCTTGCGTGTTGGCGCTCGACGGCCCACACGTTCGGCGCCCCGGAGGGGCCGCCGGCGGTCGAGACGACCGCGCCCCAGCCCCGCCACCAAGGTTGTCACGCTACCAGCGCGGAAACTCCACGGCGTCGAAGAAGAACACGCCGCCGACTTCGCCGCCGGTGTCGTCGGGCGTGACGATCGAGCTGGTGGTGTTGGAGCGCGAGGAGTTGTAGTCCGTCGCGCGCGTGCCGCCACTACTGCCGTCGTTGCCGCCGGGCGCGACGGTCGCTCGGTTGGAGCGCGTGGTGTTGTGATTCGAGTACGCGAGCTGTGTGGTCCAGCCGCCGAGCTCGACGCCGTGCGCCTCGAATTGGCCGTCGCAGCGGCTGGAGACGAGCTCGCCAGCGTCGGTGAGCAGGTCGGCGCAGCCGTCGCCGTCGAGGTCGTCGGCCATGATGATGCGGCTGCCGGCGATGGTCGACGCGTCCGACCAGTTGTCGCCGCCCAGGTCGCTCAATCCGTCGCCAGGGGACAGATGACTGACCCGACAGGTGACCGCCTTCGCGTCGCCGTCGGCCTGACGGCATTCGACCAACTGGTCGTAGCCCTCGCCGAGCACGTCGGCGAACTGTAGGTAGCTGGTCGGGCCGAGGTCGACGACGCGCTTGCTGAGGTTGCCCTTCCGGTCGATGGCGACCATGGCGTCGGTGGTCTTGCCGTCGGCGCTCGTGAGGGTGCCGCGCAAGATGGCGAGCGGGCCGCCGCCGAGGTCGCCGACCCAGAGGGAGGTGTCGACATCTTTCAGGGCGTCGGGGCCGTCGAGGCCCAGCGCGTCGGCGAGCGCCTGGCGCAGGCCGCTCGGCTCGACGACGACCGGATCGGTCGACTCCAGGTCGAGCACGCCCGTCGAGATGGCGCCGGTGTCGGCCTGGAAAGCCAGCAGGACTTTGGAGGGCGCGGGACACTCGGTGGAGCCGTTGCAATTGTCGTCCTCGCCGCCGCTGGGCGGGGCGATATTGACCTTACCGGACAGCTCGGCGCCGGCCTTGAACTTGACGCCTTTTCGGTTGCTCGGCTCCACGTTCGACAGGTCGAGCGCGACCGCGCGCTTATTCGCCTCGGAGACCGCTCCGTCGGCGAGCTCGAGCTCGCTGATCTGGAGCTCGGAGGGCACGCCTTCGGCGTCGCGCAGTTGCTCGATGCGCACGGGGAGCATCTTAGGATTATCGCCGCTGCCGCTCGCACGAATCAGGGCGCCGGGGCCGTCGGCGGTGCCGCCGTTGCTGCCGTCGGCGCTCGACGGCGGCAGCGGGATGAACGGGCCGGTCGACGACAGCCAACCGATGACCGTCTCGCGGTCGATGGGGGCGAGCATGGGCTCGCCATCCTTCCCGGCGCGCACACCGCCGGCGAAGCTCGCGCGCACCCACGAGCCCGCCGGGCTGATGAGCTGGTCGGCGCCGGTGAGTTGCCCACCGCCGGGACCGCTCACCATGTAATGGGTGCGCCCCGGTCGCTTGTGCAAGATCAAGTCGTGGCCGTCCTGATACGCCAGCGCCGCCGGGCTGCCCGCGTGCTCGTAGCTCACCACCGTCAAGCCGCGCGGGACCGACTGGCTCTGGGCCAGGCTGAACGACAACCGCCCCGCCGCGTCGACGTCGGCGACGCCGTCGTCGTCGGAGTCGGGGTCGAGGACGGCCGAGGCGGCGATCTTGATCTCCTTGCCGGTCTGGGGGTTGCGCCCGCTGCTCAGATTACTGCGGAAGTAGATGAGCCCGTCCTTGCCGAAGACGCTCCAATCACCGGCGTCGGCGCCTTCGACGATCGGCGCCAGCCCGTCGAGGGCGCGCTTGCCGTCGGCCTTGGAGAATCCCGTGGCCCACAAAGAGCGTCGCGGGTTTTCCGGCGGCCGCGCCGAGCTTCGAGTACACGTCCTTGCCGGCGACGGCGACCACCAGGTCGTCGGCGCCGTCGCCGTCGAGGTCCTCGAGGCGACACGACACGCTGCCGAAGGTATCTTGCTGGGTGGCGGGGTCGACGAAGTCAGCGATGGAGATCTCCACCATGGACTCGTCGGCCGGGTCGATGGGCCCGGCGGCGAGCATCGGCTCGCCGTCGACCTCGAAGGCCGCCACGATGGCGCCCGTGGGCGCCTTGGTCGGGTCCAGGCCGGACTGACCGGCGGGAAGGCAGGTGGCCAATTGGCCCTTGCGCGCCGCCTCCATGTCGGCGTCGGCGAGGCCGGCAAACGACCGGACGCCGCCGGTCTTGCTGACGATGCCGTCTTCGTCGAGCAGCACCGTCTGCCAGGTCGTCCCAGTGGCGCCGGGCAGCACGCGGGTGACCACCAGGCCGGGCCGGTAGGTGCCCGTGGCGGCGTCCAACAACATCTGCGGCTCGATGGCCTGAGCGTGGAGCGTGGCGTCGGCGCCGACCTCTTTGAGGTCGATGGTGGCGCGCGATTCTTTGACCACCGGCCCCGAGCCGTCGTCTTCGAGGCTCACGTGCAACACCTCGACCGCCACGATATCGCCGGCGGGCGAGCGCTCGGTGACGTACGCTGCCAAGAAGCCCGCCGGGCCGGAGTCGGCGCTCGGCGCGGCGAGCATGTCGGGTGTGAAGATCTCGTCAGCGCCGGCCACGCTGACCTCGCCGGCCGACTCGCAGCGCCCGTCGTGGCAGCGAAACACGCGCAACAGCGGCTTGCCGTCGGCGTCAACGTCGCTGACCACGTGGTCCTCGACGCCGTCCCCGTCGAGATCTTGCGTCCAGACGCGCCTGGGATCGACCAAGCCCTCGAGTTGGTAGGCATCCCGGCCGTCGAATTGGAGCGCCGACGCGTCCCCACGCAGCCGGAGCACGCCTTCGCCGAGCACGCGGACCGTCTCGTCGGCGGTGACCAGCTCGACCTTCACGCCCACCCGTTGCGGGCCGTCATCGACGCCCGGGTCGATCTCGACGCGGAAGTTGTAGGTGCCGGTCATCTCGCCCGAGTCGCCCTGTTTGACGCGCGCCTCGACGGTTCGCTCCCCGGAGGCCGTCAGAAGCTGCGCGCGCAGCGTCGCCCCCGCATCCAGAAGCTTCTGTACGCGCTCGACATCGCTGACCTCCAGCCCAATCGTCACCGGCTCCGGCGCATGCGCCAGGATCGTCTCGGGGCTCATCGACACGAGCGAGCCGGTGATCGTGTCGGTCTGCTGAGTGCCGCCGGGTCCGCCCCCTCCACCACAGGCAGCGACACCACCGGCCAGGAGAGAAGCACAAAGAAGCGCCCTGCACGTCACACAATTCCATCGTCGGTTGCTTGGCATAAATCCATCCATTCAAGTTCGGTTTATACATCGGTCTCTACATTCGTGAGTGAATGGATGAAGCAAGGGCTGTGCCAACACGTAAAAATCGCGTAAACGCGCGATCTGGCGGCAAACCACCGGCGTAACGTCTCCCAAACGCGACATCCGTGTCAGTTGCGGATAGTCGCCACGCCAGTTGTTAACGTACGCCCCCCGAGTCAATCCGTAGTCGTGATCGTGATCGTGATCGTGATCGTAGTCGTGATCGTAGTCGTGATCGTGATCGTGATCGTGATCGGCCGTTTAGCTGCAATGAGCTCCTTTGCTGCAATGCTCTGCGAGTTCCGCGAATGCGCTGTGTCCGCCGCGGCTAATTGCACCTCGGCTGCTTTCTGGCGAGGCCGTCTGCTATAGTGCGCGGCGTGAACGCGACGCTTTTGACAAAACGGTGGTACGAGAGCCGGGGGCGGCTGTATCTGGAGTATTGGGTGCGCCTGGACGAGGGCGCGGGGCGCGTCGTGGTCGACCGCGAGCAGGCCGTCTTCTTCGTCGAGCGCGGGGTGCCCACCAGCGCCGGGACGCGCCGTGCGGTCGAGCTGGACTCCATGGCTGGCGAGCCGGTCGACGCGGTGTACTTTACGAGCCAGCGCGCTCTGATGGACGAGCGCGACCGGCTTCGGCGCGAGCAGGGTTATCTGGCGATGGAGGCGGACGTGTGGCCGTCAGATCGCGTTTTGATGGAGCGGTTCATCACGGGCACGATGGAGATCTCGGGCGAGGCGCGCCGGCGAAATGGCGTGTTGGAGTGGCGAAACCCGGGGCTGTCCGCGGGTGGCGAGCCGCACGCGCTTCGGCTGTTGAGCTTCGATATCGAGACCGAGGGGCTCGACGGCCGGGTGCTGTCCATCGCGGGGGTGTGCGGCGACAAGTCGCGGGTGTTCGTGGACCGACCGGACGTCCAGAGCCCGCACTTCGAGTCCTGCGACGGCGAGGCGGCGGTCATCGCCGCTTTTCAGGCGTGGTTGCTAGAGATCGACCCGGACGTGCTCACCGGGTGGAATGTCATCGGCTTCGACTTACGCGTGCTCATCGAGCGCGCCAGGAAAAACGGCATGCGCCTGAAGTTGGGCCGTGGTCGCGGGCGCACCAGCGTGCGCAAGACCGCCCGGCGCGGCGGCATGATCGCCGATGTCGAGGGGCGGGTGGTGCTCGACGGGCGGCCCACGCTTCAGGCCTCCGGCTACTACGCCGAGCGCTACTCGCTGGAGTACACCGCCCAGACGCTGCTCGGCGAGGGCAAGACGATCCGGAAGGTCGATGATAAAGCCGCCGAAATCATGCGGCTATATCGCGAGGCGCCCGACGAGTTGGCCGTCTACAACCTCAAGGACTGCGTGCTCGTCCAGCGCATCTTCGCCAAGCAAGACCTGCTCGGCTTCGTGCTCGAGCGCCAGCAACTAACCGGCCTGGCGCTCGATCGCATCGGCGGGTCGGTGGCCGCCTTCGACCACCTGTACCTGCCCCGGCTGCACCGGCGCGGGCGGGTCGCCCCCACCATCGACAACGACGCCGACGGCGCCGACAGCCCCGGCGGCTACGTCATGGACTCGGTGCCGGGGCTTTTTCGCAACGTTCTGGTGCTCGATTACAAGAGCCTGTATCCGAGCATCATCCGCACGTTTAAGGTCGACCCGTTCGCACTGGTGACCGACAAGGCCGACGACGAGGCCGTGCGCGGCTTTCGCGGCGCCACCTTTCACCGGGACGACCACATCCTGCCGGCGCTCATCGAGGAGTTGTGGGCGGCGCGCGACGAGGCCAAAAAGCGCGGCGACACCGCGCGCTCGACGGCGATCAAGGTGTTGATGAACTCGTTTTACGGGGTGATGGGCACCACCGGCTGCCGGTTCTTCGACCCGCGCCTTGCGAGCTCGATCACCATGCGCGGCCACCAGATCTTGCAGGATACGCGCAAGCTGATCGAGCGGCTGGGCTACGAGGTCGTCTACGGCGACACCGACTCGGTATTCGTGCGCATCGGCGACGCCCACGACCTCCCCGCGGCGCGCGCCATCGGCCACGAACTCGCCGACCAGATCAACGCGCATTGGCGCGGCTGGTGTGAGCGCGAGCACGGCGTCGAGAGCCACCTGGAGATGGAGTTCGAGACCCATTACGTGCGCTTTTACCTGCCCACCAAACGCCACTCCTCGGAGGGCAGCAAAAAGCGCTACGCCGGCTGGGTCGTCGCCGAACATGGCGAGCCGCGCGTGGTCGTCAAGGGCATGGAGGCGGCGCGCACCGACTGGACGAGGCTGGCGCGCGACTTCCAGCTCGAGCTATTTCGCCGCGTGTTCTGCGACGAGCTCGACGACATCGCTCAGTGGGTCAAGTCGGTGGTGCGCGACGTGCGCCAGGGCCGGCGCGACGACGAGCTCGTGTACACCAAGCGGCTGCGCCGCCACCCCGACGAGTACACCAACACCCCGCCGCACGTCGCCGCCGCCAAAATCCTGGGCGGCAACCCCCGCCACATCTCCTACGTGATCACCCGCCACGGACCGCGGCCCGCAGAGATGGTCGACGCGCCCATCGACTACGAGCATTACGTCGAAAAACAGCTGCAGCCGGCCGCCGAGGGCATTTTGGAGGAGATCGGCGTGCGCTTCGAGAAGCTGGCGGACCGGCAGGGGTGGTTGTTTTGAAGGAGATTGGTTGGCTTTCAGCGGTTGAATTCACCACAGAGGTCACAGAGGTCACAGAGGGAAAAGACAGAAGTCAATCTAACTGGCTGGAAATGTTCGGGCCGCGAAAGAGCCCCTTTTTGCAGTCCTCGGTGACCTCTGTGTCCTCTGTGGTGAGTCTTACGTCCAGATCTCCGACGCCACGTACGGCGAGTTCTCGCCGGCGAAAAACTCCCCGTCGAGGAGGCGATAGCCCTTGTCCAACTCGGCGATGTTGGCCATGTGCTCGTCGCTCAAGTCGACGTCGAGCGCGCCCATATTCTGCTCGATGCGCCCGCGGTTGGTGGACTTGGGGATCGAGATGGTGCCGCGCTGCATGGCCCAGGCGATGAGCACCTGGGCGGGGGTGGCGTCGACCTGGTCGGCGATGGCCGTGATCGTGGGGTGCTCGAGCAGCGGGGGCTCGTCGCTGGCGCGATTTTGCCGGCCCGGCGAGCCAAGCGGGGAGTAGGCGGTCATGCGGATGTCGTGGGCGTTGCAGTACGCCAGGAGCTCGCGCTGCTGCAGGTGCGGGTGGGACTCGACCTGCACGACCGCCGGTGCTTCGACCGCCTCGCTCAGCGCGCCGATGCGCTCGGGGCCCATATTGGACAGGCCGACGTGGCGGGTGAGCTCGGCGTCGACCAGCTCGTTCATCGCCTCCCAGGTCGCCTCCAGCGGCACCTCGTCGAGGGTGAGGAAGTCCTGGCGGCTCTTGGGAAAGCTAACGCCGTGGCGAAACGCGATCGGCCAGTGGATCAGGTAGAGGTCGAGGTAGTCCAGGCGAAGGTCGCGAAGGGTCTTCTCGATCGCCGGGCGCACGTGCTCGGGCCTGTGGGAGTCGTTCCACAGCTTGGAGGTCACCCACAGCTCGTCGCGGGCGATGTCGCCGGCGGCGATGGCATCGGCGATGCCGCGGCCGACCTCGTCCTCCTGGCCGTAGATGGCCGCGCAGTCGATGTGGCGGTAGCCCAACTCCAGCGCGCCGCGCACCGCGTCGTAGACCTTGCCGGGGTCGGACAGCCAGGTGCCCAGACCAAAGGCGGGCATCTTCGCGCCGGTGTGAAGCGTCATCGTCTTGTAGTCGCTCATCTCGTACATCCTTACTTAGTTGACTCGTCGTGTCGTGATCCCGCAGGATCTTGCCCACTGGGATGCAATTTTCAACCCCTGGGTTTCGGAAGGGCCTCGGCCGGCCTGGGCCCAGTGTATTCAAGGTTCACACATTTCGTCGCCGACGAACGCCGGAATCTCGGCCACGGCCGCACGCTCGGCGTTCGGCCGTGGCGGCGTTCATTCCTAGCAAAACAGGCTCGACGAGCGCAACACAAGCCGATGAAAGTTATTTTTTGATTGAAGTTCAATCCCTTGCATTTCGATCGAGAACGGCGCATCCTGAAGTTAACTGTATTCTGACTCAATTGAACGGGCGGCCGGAGGGAGCGCCTCGAATTCGTGACCTGGTCCCAGGTGAGATGCTATGATGATGCTACGTTCGCCATTGCCAAAGAGAAGTGGAGCACGCGTATCCAGACGCGCCTTGCGCCCCTTGTTGAGCCTGCTGCTGGTCGCCGGACTCACGTCGAGCGGTTGCAGCCAGAAGGTGACCGGCCCCGATCCCAGCGTGGAGAGCCCGACCAAGGGCCAGCCGCTGCCGGTCGATCCGGGGATCATCTGCCAGGAGCAAAACCCGGCCGATGGCACGCTGGTCACGATCAACGGCCAGAATATGGCCCCGGTGCCCGTCGACCTGCCCGACCATCCCAAGGTCGCGCTGCCGTCGGTCACGCTGGTCAAGCAGACCACGCTGGGCGGCGACCCGGAGACCGGGGCGAGCATCAAATACGGCAGCGAACCCGGCCAGACCAACGCCTCGCTTCTGAGCTGGGAGAGTCAGTCGAAGATGGCCTTCCGGGTCAAAGACGAGCTCACGCTCGGCGACGGCTCGCAGGGCATGCTGCCGGCGGGCGTCTACGACGTGCAGATCACCAACCCCAATAAGAAGAAGACCACCTCGATGGGAGCGCTGGCGGTGGCGCCGCGGCCGACGGTCGCGGACGTCAGCCCCGGGCTTGTGTGCGTGGCAGACCAGTCCAAAACCATCACCGTGACCGGCAAGACGGTGCTGCGCATCGGCGACAACCAGGCGGTGGTGCGCATCGGCGGCAAGGACTTCCAGGTGGCCTCGACCAGCGGGTGCACCCCGGTGGCCCAGGCGGGCCTGGACGCCGAGTTCTGCGACACGGTCACGGTCACCATCGACCAGGGCGCGCTGGACTCGGGCTACCACGACGTGGTCATCGCCAACCCCGAGACGGCCTCCTGCGAGAGCGACCCCAGCGCCGACGGCGTCAAGCTGCGGGTGGTCGACGCCCCCCAGATCACCTCGGTGAACCCGGCGCAGGTCTGCTCGACGGAGCTGCCCAAAGAGGTCACCCTGGTGGGCACGGGCTTTTTGAAGATCGACGGCCAGGGCCCCACGGTCACGGTCAACGGTGTCGACGTCACCGTCTCCAACGTCGGCGGCACCTGCGACGACCTGGAGGTCCAGGGCGCGTCCAACGTGAAATCGTGCACGGAGGTGACCGTCCAACTTCCCGACGACCCGGCCATCTCGGGCAGCGCCACCACCACGGTGACGCTGACCAACCCGGGCGACGCCGACTGCTCGGGCTCGACGACCACGGCGCTGAGCGTGGCCGGCCCGCCGACGATCACCGACGCCCAGCCCTCCGAGATTTGCAGCGACCAGCCCGAGTCAATCACGGTCACCGGCACCGGGTTTAGCTCCGGGGCCACGGTCACCGTGGGCGACACCCAGGCGACCTCGGTGACGGTCAACGGCGACGGCACCGAGCTGACCGCCCAATTCGACCAGGGCATCCCCGCGGGCACCTACGACGTGAGCGTGGAGAACGCGCCCGGCTGCGGCGACACGCTGCAGGCGGCGATCACCGTCGATCCCACCCCGCTGGTGTTCTTCGTCGATCCCCCGGTGGTCTACAACGGCATCTCGGTGGAGGCGACGATCTTCACCACCGGCCTGGACGCCGCCGCCTCCAGCGTGGAGCTGGTGGCCAGCGACGGCACGGCCACGGCCCTGACCAACGTGCGCAGCCCCACGCGCTTCAACCGCATCCTGGGCACCATCCCCAGCGGCCTGGCGCCGGGCACCTACGACATCCGCGTGACCAGCGCGATTGGGTGTGCGGGCACGTTGCAGGGGGCGGTGACGATCACCGATTCGACCAATATCAACATCTCGGCGGTCGAGCCGGCGTTCGTATCGCCGACGACGGCCACGGGCATCACCATCCGCGCCGACGCCAACTCCACGGCCAAATTCGAGGCCACCCCGCGCGCCTACCTCAACCCCAACCCGGCCCAGGCCGGCTCGGTGGCCACGGCGCTTCGGGCGGTGGAATTCCAGGACGACCAGACCCTCAGCGCGGTCGTGCCCGGCGGGCTCAACCCCGGCCAATACGACCTCATCGTGGTCAACCCCGGCGGCGACGTGGGCGTGCTCACCCAGGGGGTGACCGTGACCAGCCAGGAGCCGCCGACGATCACCGGCGTGCAGCCGGGCTCGTTCGACGCCGGCGCGACCACCTCGGCGACGGTCTTCGGCGAAAACTTCCAGAGCGGCGCGACCGTCTCGTTTACCTGTGACCTCGGCGGCACCAAGTCGACGCCGCCGGTGACCACCAACACGGTCAACCCCACGAGCATCGACTTCTCGGTGGATATGGGAAGCGTCGGCTCGGGCAACGTCTGCCTGGTGACGGTGACCAACCCCGACGGGGCGTCGTTTACGTTCTCGGCGGTGTCGGTCAAGGCGCCGTCGCAGAACCTGTTCCCGTCGACGACCGCCAACAGCATGCAGGAGGCGCGCCGCGGGCTGGGCCTGGAGGCTGGACGGCCCACGGCCACCAGCCGGTTCTTGTACGCCATCGGCGGCGACGACGGCACCAAGGCCAACGCCAAGACCAGCGTGGAATCCGCCCGCGTGGGCGTCTTCGGCGCCCTGGGCACGTGGAGCGATCAGCGCTACAGCCTGCCGCAGGCGCGCACGCTGACCTCCTCGGCGATCATCGGCCGCTACATCTACCTGGTCGGCGGAAGCGACGGCACCAGCCCCACCAGCACGGTCTACCGCGCCCAGATCTTGGACCCGCTGGCCGGCCCCGAGGTCACCGACCTCGACGCCGCGCTGGGCGACGGCACCACCGGGCTGGGAGGCGGGATGTGGTACTACAAGGTCGCCGCAACCTTCCCGAATACCGACCCGGACAACCCCGGCGGCGAGTCGCTGCCCGGCGAGTTGTTGACGGTCCAGCTTCCCGACCGCGCCGACAAGATCGAGCTGACCCTGACCTGGCAGCAGGTGCCCGGGGCCAGTGGCTACCGCATCTATCGCACGGCGGCGGCCGACGGCGATTCCAACGACGTGCAGTTGCTCGCCGAGGTCAACGACGGGGCGACGACCACCTACACCGACGACGGCCAGACGGCGACGACCGCCGGCGAGGTGCCGCTACCGCCCGGTTCGCTGGGTCAGTGGCGCGACCTGACCGGCTCGGCGATGAACACCGTCCGGGCCGACCTGGCCACGGCCGTGGTCCAAAACCCCAACGATCCCACCCAGTACTACCTGTACGCCTTCGGCGGCCGAGACGCCTCCGGCACGGTGCTCGACAGCTACGAGTGGGCCCGCGTCGACGTCGCTGCCGACGGCAGCCAGACGGTGTCGGCGTGGACCACCGGCAGCCGCACCATCGGCACCGCCAAGGAGGACCCCGTCGCCTGGGTGGTGACCAACCGCGAGAGCAACGACGTGGGCGCCAACGAGGCCTACGTCTTCGTGGGCACCGGCTTTGGAAGCAACGGTCAGGCCACCGGAGAGATCACCTCCGGGCATCTGGGCTCGACCAGCACCGACGGTGACCTGCTCGCCGCGGGAGCCAACACCCTCGACACCGAAAACGGCCTGTCGTCGGGTCGCGGCGGCGCAGTGGGCGCGGCCGCCAACGGCTTCCTGTTCATCATGGGCGGAGCCAAGAGCGCGCTGTCCGGTAACGACCAGTCCACGAATATCACGGCTGGTCCCGACCTGGACAACTGGAACGCGCTGGGCGACGGCACCTTGCAGGTGCGCCGCGTCTACCCGGCGCTGGCCCAGGAGAGCGCGTTCTTCTTCGTCGCCGGCGGCGCCGACGGCAGTGGCAACGCCCTCGACGTGGTCGAGCAGACGGTCAAGTAGGAGCTGCCCCATGCCCCCGGCGGCCGCACGCCGCCGGGGGAAGCAGGCCCATTGAATTGGAGAAATGATGATGAAAGTAAGACATATACAAAAGCTCGCCCTGGCCGCCGTGTTGACGCTCGTGCCGGCCACGGCCTTCGCCCAACACGCCGACCCGAGGACGACCTCCGACAACGGCGCTCCCATGGCCAACCAGGAGGCCAACGCCAGCACCGAGATGGAGGTCGGCAACGACGACCAGCCCATCTACCAAAAAGGTGGTCTGTCGGGCATCGGCCTGGTCATCGGCGCCAAGGTCGGCGGGGGCTTCCCGCAGGTGTTCAACGGCTTCGACACCACTTACGCCGCCAGCCTCGAGCTCGGCTACACGCTTCCGGTGCTCGACCGCAGCATCGAGGTCTTCGTCGACGGCCAATACACCGCCCCGACCGCCAGCACGACCGACGCCGGCCC
Source organism: uncultured delta proteobacterium (assembly GCA_963697525.1). Lineage (GTDB taxonomy): Bacteria > Myxococcota_A > Bradymonadia > Bradymonadales > Bradymonadaceae > Bradymonas. Next base: position 1,430,765 of record OY969087.1, on the reverse strand, counting down.
CGACAATCGCATGCCCGGCGACGGCACCTGGAGCTACGACCTGACCATGCACCAGGTCGTGCTCACCCTCGGCGCCATGTACCGCCTGGACGTGAGCTCGGACCTCGTCGTCCCCTACGGCGCGCTGGGCGGGCGCATGTATTTGTGGAAGACCGACGTCAGCGGCACGTCCAACAACGAGCCCTTCGGTAACTACCACGAGCAGGACACCGACTTTGGCGGCTACGCCGCGCTGGGCGCCGACTTCTTCGTCGGCCCCGGCTCCATCCTGGTGGAGGCCCAATTCGGCTACGCCTCCATCGACAACTTCATCCTGCGCAACACCGACACGGGCACGCTCAACGCGGTGGTGGGCTACCGGATGTACTTGTAGCTCGGGGTTCACCACAGAGGGCACAGAGAGCACAGAGGAAAGGCAACACTGCGAACAACATTTCTCACCGCAAAGGCGCGAAGACGCAAAGGACACTCTTTATAAAGGCCGTTCTTTGCGTCTCTGCGCCTTTTAGGGTTCACCACAGAGGGCACAGAGAGCACAGAGGAAAAGGCAACACTGCGAACAACATTTCTCACCGCAAAGGCGCGAAGACGCAAAGGAGTCATTTTTACCCCCCGTTCTTTTTTCTGCCGTTCTTTGCGCCTCTGCGCCTTTGCGGTGAAAAAAAGCCGTTCGCTGTTTCTCTGTGTCCTCTGTGCCCTCTGTGGTGAAGAAACCCGGCCATATGCGCCGCAGCATTGCACGCCACCGCCGATCCGCACTACATTGCGCTCGTTGCAGTTAACCCAACCATCAACAACGAACGCATCATGCACATCCCAGAAATCATCCGACGCAAGCGAGACGGCGAGAAACTGACGGCCGAGGAGCTGCGCGCGCTCGTCAAGGGCTATACCGACGGCGACATCCCCGACTATCAGATGTCGGCGTTTTTGATGTCGGTGTTCTTCTGCTCGATGGACTCCGAGGAGTTGGCCGCCTGGACCGACGCGATGCTGCGCTCGGGCGAGGTGCTCGACCTGTCGGATATTCGTGGGGTCAAGGTCGACAAGCACTCCACTGGCGGGGTGGGCGACAAGGTGTCGCTGATCCTGGCGCCGCTGGCGGTGGCCGCGGGGCTGAAGGTCCCGATGATCTCGGGGCGCGGGCTGGGCCACACCGGCGGCACGCTGGACAAGCTGGAGAGCATCCCGGGCTTCAACGTCAACCAGTCGGTCGAGCAGTTTCGCCGCCTGGTCGACGAGATTGGCCTCGGCCTCATCGGCCAGACCGGCGAGGTCGCCCCGGCGGACAAGAAGCTGTACGCGCTGCGCGACGTCACCGCCACCGTCGAGTGCATCCCGCTGATCGCCAGCTCGATCATGAGCAAGAAGCTCGCCGAGGGCATCGACGCGCTTGTTCTCGACGTCAAGGTGGGCAGCGGCGCGTTCATGAAGAGCGTCGACGACGCCCGTGAGCTCGGCGAGACGATGATCGGCATCGGCAAGGCGATGGACACCGAGGTGCGCGCGCTGATCACCGACATGGACCAGCCGCTGGGGCTGGCCGTGGGCAACACCCTCGAGGTCGTCGAGAGCATCGCCACCCTGCGCGGCGAGGGCCCCGAGGATGTCACCGAGATCACCGTCGAGCTGGTCTGCGAGATGCTCGACGCCGCCGGCAAGGTCGACGAGCGCGATGAGACCAAAAAGATGCTCTACGAGCTGCTCGAAGACGGCTCGGCGCTCAAGGTCTTCCGCAAGATCATCGAGGCGCAAGGCGGCGACCCGACGGTATGCGACAAGCCCTCGATCATGGGCGCCGCCGAGCACGTCGTCGGCTTCGAGGCGCCCCGCGCCGGCGTCATCGAGCATATCAACGCCGAGCAGGTCGGCCTGGCCGCCCTGGAGCTGGGCGCCGGGCGCCACAAAAAGGAAGACGACATCGACCACGCCGTCGGCTTGGTCTTCCGCAAGAAGCGCGGCGCCGCCGTCGAAAAAGGCGAGGCCATCCTGGACATCCACCACAACGGAAACGGCGTCGACGACTGCGTGGCGCGCTTGACCAAGGCCATTCGCATCGGCGACGGCCCCGCCGAGGACAAGCCGCTGATCATCGAACGGTTGGGCTGAAGATAGGGCGCAGACTTCTCAGTGCGGGTGCGGCTCGTTGGCGAGCCGCACCAGCCCTCCATCGACCACACCGGCATATAGCTCGGTGCCGAGGTTAAAGAGTCGCGAGATATTCGCCTGGTCGACCAATTTGAAGTCGCCGCCATTCGTGACTCTGAGCAACTTGGCATCCGAAGCAACGACGAGTTCCCCGTCGAAAATGGTCATGTCCGTAAGCCGCGGTGCGTCGAAATGAACGGCCCCGTCGGCGGCAAGGCCGAGCGCCCGCAGCTCATCATTGGACAACACGGCACGCCAGCCTCCGTGCACGCGCTGGTAGACTTGGTGCCATCCGATGGAAAAGAGACGCCCCCCAGCGATGCGCAATTGGTCGGGAAAATACTCATCGGGTAGCGATTTTGTCTCGCGTCGCCAATCGATGTTGTCGAGGTCCGTGCTCCACATCTGGTGGCCAATGGCCGCCCAAAATCGCCCGCGATAAAAGCACATGGACGTCGGAGCCGAAATGCCGTCGGTTTCGGGCAAGTCCACCTGGTGCAAGTGCTCGCCGGCGTCTTGCGAGATGAATAATTGCGGGTAGGCCGACTCCGTCGCAATTGCCACAGACTCGCCGTGAGCTTCGACGATGCTGCCGGTGATGTCGGCAGCGTGTTCGTGCCAGATGAGCTGCGCGCTCTCGCTTGGGCCGTTCATCCGGTAGACACCGCTGCGGTCGCCGGACTCGACGGTCACATACAGACGCGATCCCTCACGAGTGACTGCGCTGACGCCGTCCATGCCGCGATCGTCGACCGCGTCGGACAGCCCCGGCAAGCGCGCGCTTCCGCGCCACCTGGCCTCACCCGCCGGCTGAACCCAGGCCGCGCCGTATTGTTGACCGCTGTACAGATCTCCTTGCCAGCGAAACACATAGCCGGGGGTCGAGAATGGCGAGCCTACCTGACGCCAATTGGCCGCGCCGTCATCGCTCTCCCACAGACCGATGTCTGTCACAAGCAGGAGTGAGTCGCCGCCCGCGCAATACATGGCCGCGCTATAGGTTTGGCTGATGGGATGGGCACCCGGCGGCGCATTCAGAGGATGCCAACGCATTGCGCCAACGTCCAAGCGCCCAAAACGCAGGATGCTATGGACGTGGTCAGTGGCATGGCTGGCATCGCCGACCGTGGCATAGACCTGGCCGCCACAGGGCACGGCGGCGGCCAAATAGTCGTCTTCAGCCAGTCCATCGACGGCGACGTAGTCGACCAGCCCATCGTCATCGAGGGTTGCAACGGCGCCGATTCGCTCGGATTCAGCCATGCCCGCAGCCGCGATGCGCCTGCCGTCGTAAGCCTTCCACTGCCAGCGTGCCTCGCCCATCCGGCTCCGCGCTGCCCCCAGGTCGTCAACGCTTCCCAACTCCTGCCAACTCGCTCCGCCATCAGTCGAGCGCATATACAGATAGCTCGCCTCGGTGACCACGATGGCGACGATTTGGTTCGGCAACACACGGGCGTTATCGAAGTAAATGTGATCTTGTATTTGGCTCCAGTTCTGGCCGCGATCGGTGCTCTTCCACAGCGCGGCGTTGTCAGTCCCGCCCCCCGGGCTCCATGTGAGCACAAAGAGACTCTGGCCGTCACTCATGAGCCTGTATGCCGAGTCGGGGACCCCGCTCAGCGCCTGCCAATCACGGCCGGAATTACTCGAGCGGTACAACTCCGAGGTACGCTCGGCGAGCAAATAGGACTCGCCATCGGCTTCGACGATACGCTCGCGTCCGCCGGCGTTCTCCTGGCTCGCCTGTGTAATTGCCGCTGGTGCATACTCCCACTGCGACGATCGAGCGTCGAACACCGTCGCGCGCCGATTACCAGTCAGACCGTAGTCGTTGCCCGCAAAGTACAACTGCTCGCCGATGTGCCCGAGGTACTCACCGGGAGCTTCCAGAGGGCCGTGCGCGTCTTCGGTGTTCCACCGAGCCTGACCGGCAATCTGGTCGCCGCTCCCCCAACGGCCCGCAGTATCCGGTGAGCAGGAAGTCATCGCCAGGCCAATAGCCGCGGCGATAGCACAGACGGTTGACCAATGATTCGAGAATCCATCGGTGAAAAACATGTGGAGGAGCCCCCCCTTTGGTAAGGCCGTTGTGTGAGCTAGGCTTGCTAAACATCGGACGCGACGGGCCGCTCAATTATTCATTCAACTAGGCTGTGCCCGGCCCACGCGCTGCGAAGCGCTGTTTGCTGAGCGGCTGGGGTAGGCTTCAGGAGGAGGCGAGAAGCTCATGACCAACGCAAGTATGGAAGTACACCGCTACTCCGACCCGCAGGCGTTCTACGACGCCACGCGCGACGTCCTCCTCGAGAATGAGGCTGCCAACAACCTCATCTTTGGCATCGTCAACACGATGATCGAGCGGCCGGAGGTCTACGCGGGCGACAACTACATGGCCGCGGTAACCGAGGGCGACGAGCTTGTGGGTGTCGCCTACCGCACGCCGCCGCACAACCTGGTGTTGTCCTACGACATGCCCAAGGCGGCGGTCGAACTCGTGGCGGCGGATTATGCAATGCGCGGCGACGAGCTGCCGGGGGCGCTCGGGCCGACGGGCTCGGTCGAGCCATTCCTCGCCGCGTGGACGGCGCTTCGGGGGGTCGATGTGCAGGTGGAACAGGAGCAGCGTATCTACAAGCTCACCGAGGTCATCCCCGTCGAAGGCGTCGCCGGGTGCATGCGCATGGCCACGGCCGACGACGAGGAGTTGGTCACCGAATGGGGCGCGGCGTTCGAGGTCGAGGCCATCGGCACCCGCGACGCCACCGAGGAGGTGCGCGAGCGCAGCCACAAACGCGCCCAGCGACTTATCGAAGACGAGCGCCTGGCGCTGTGGGAGCTCGCCGGCCAGCCGGTGTCCATGGCCGCCTGCGCCGGACCCACGCCTCACGGCATCCGCGTCAACTACGTGTACACCCCGCCCGAGACGCGCAACCACGGTTACGCCAGCGCGGTGACCGCCGCGCTCAGCCAGAAGCTGTTGGACGAGGGGCGCACCTACTGCTTTTTGTACACCGACCTGGCCAACCCCACCTCCAACCACATCTACCAGGAGATTGGCTACCGGCCGGTCTGCGACAACAACGTCTATCGGTTCACGGCGCGCTCGGCGGGTTCCTGAGCGGCGGCAAATACACCACCGCGCCGTTGCGCTCCTCGCAGCGCACCTCGATGCCGGCCAGGCGAAGCTCCTCGATGAGGAAGGCGCTGTCGCGCAGGCCCAGCGCGTGTGCGAGCAGGGCGTCGCTGATGCCGTCGGGGTGCTCGAAGATGAGCTCGAGCGCGTCGTCGGCGTCTTCGCTGATGAAGGCGAACTGTACTTGCTGTCGCTTCTCCCCCTCGTCCACGGCATATCCTTGGTGACGAGAAACGTTCGGGGAGCGCTCGCCTTGACCGCGGCGGCGCCGCCCCACTACTACCTCTACCGGCAAAGCTATGCACCCGCGGTGGCGGGCGAAGCGTCGGCGCCGTTGCCTTCGGGCCATCCCCATTGGAAGATTCGGTCGAACTTTGACGTTGCCTGCACGTAAGAACGAGCTCGTTCGCGCGGTAACCAGACGGGCATGACACCGACTCCAGTCAGGACTGTTCCTCCATGACATACGAGCGCCATTGCGTGCCCATGGGCTTTTCCGACCAGGACGTGCCCTGCGGCCGGCACATTTGCTACATCTACTCGGACGACGACGAGCGCCTCGACATCGTGTCGCGCTTCTTGAAAGCGGGCGTCGAGGTCGGCGAGCGGCTCATCTATATCGCCGACGGATTTACCCCCGACGAGATCCGCGCCCAATTCGGCGAACGCGGCGTGGACATGCACTCACCGCAGGACGCGTTGGTAGAGACGGCCAACGAGGCGTACTGCCCGGGTGACCACTTCTCGGCGCCGCGAATGCTGGCCAAGGTGCAGCATTTCTTCGAGGAGGCCATCGCCAACGGGTATACCGGCACCCGCGGCGCCGGCGAGATGAATTGGCTGACCCGCGACGTACACGGCGCCGAGAGCGCGTTTGTGTATGAGGCGCAGTTGACCGACCTGCTCGCGGAATTTCCCCATACCTCCATCTGCCAATACGACGCGCGTCGGTTCTCCGGCGAATTTTTGATGGATGTGCTCCAGGTCCACCCCTACATGCTGGTGCACGGCCAGTTGGTGGAAAATCCGTACTACGTGCCCGCCGATGAATTCCTCGCCGATTACCAACAGCGCCTCGAACGCCCCCTGAACGAATGACTGCTGAACGAGATCCATCGGTGCTGGGGCTGTTGTGCGCGCTGCAGACCACCTTCCAAATGCTGCCGACCTACGCGCAGATTGCGGGCATGGTCGAGCGCGGCCTGGGAAGGATTCCGGGAGTGGGCGACGTCGTGATCGAGCTGGACGTCGACGAGGCCGACTGCGAGCGCACGCTGACGTTTACCACCCAGCATTGCGCACCCACCGAGCCCGCCGATCACCGCCTGCATCTGCGGACAAGCGACGCGGCCTACGGGGCCATGCGGGTGTGGGTGGACTCAGCGGAGGACTTCGATCTGTACCGGCCGTTCGTTCAAAATATCGCCAATATGTTGGCCACCGAGATCGAGAACCGCGAGCGGGCCCGCGCTCTCGATCAAATGCAGGCGGCGCTTCGGGCCGAGCGCGAGTTGCTGCAGCGCGAGGTCAGTCACAAGGACCGCTTCCTGGCCATGCTCGGTCATGAATTGCGCAACCCACTGGCGGCGATCACCACGGCGGTCAGCCTGTTGGCGTCCTCGGATAACGACGCGGCGGTGAACGAGCGCGTCCACGACATCATCGCGCGCCAGTCGGGGCATATGACGCGCATGGTCGACGACTTGCTCGACGTCTCGCGCATCGCCCGGGGCAAGGTGCAGTTGGACAAGCGCCCCCTCGACCTGGCCGAACTCGCCCGCAAGGCCGCCGCCGATATCAGCGACCGGGTGCAAGCGGCGGGGTTGGAGTTCCGAGTGGACATCGCCGACACGGCGCTTCCCATCACAGGCGACGCCACCCGGCTGACCCAGGTGATCGACAACCTCATCGACAACGCCATCAAATTTACCGAAGCCCCCGGGCGCATCACCCTGCAGGCCCATCGCGACACCGCCACCGACCGCGCGGCGGTGGCGGTCCACGATACTGGCGTGGGCGTCGACGAGCACCTCATCGAGACGCTGTTCTTGCCGTTCTGGCAGGCGCCCACGCCCACCGATCGGCCATCGCAGGGGCTGGGGCTGGGACTGGCTCTGGTGCACGGACTGGTCGAGGGGCACGGCGGCACGGTCGACGTCACCAGCGAGGCCGGCGGGGCGAGCTTTCGAGTCTACCTGCCGCTCGACCAAGACGCGCGTGCCACAGCGCAGCAGCGCCACAAGCCACTCGCCATGCCCACGCGCCGCTTTATGGTGGTCGACGACAACCGCGACTACGCCGACGCCATGGCCGAATTGCTGCGCCTGGGCGGCCATCAGGTCGAGGTCGCCTACGACGGGCCGAGCGCCGTCGCCCTCGCCAACGACACCCACCCCGATGCCATCCTGTGCGACATCGGCCTGGGTGGGCCGATGAGCGGCCACGACGTCGCCGCCGCGCTCACCGCGTCGACCGACCACCCGCCCCTGCTCATCGCGCTGACCGGCTACGGCAGCGAGCACACCCGCCAAAGGGCGCTCGCCTCCGGGTTCGACCACTTTTTGACCAAACCCGCCAAGCTGCACGACGTGCTCGACCTCGTCGAGCGCCACTTGGCCGACGACGGCTGAACTTCGCCCCCTTGGCAGCTCCGTAGACGGTGTCCACATTCGCCAGACGGACGACTCTGTCGCCACTCCGTCCACCGTTGTGTCCCAAGCCCCTCTGCGAGGCTGCTCCATGAGCCACTCACCGACCACCGTGCCCACCGGCTTCTCCGACGAACGCCTGCCTCTGGGCAGTCATGTTTGCTACATCTACGCCCAGGATGACGAGCGCCTCGATGTGGTCTCCAAGTACCTGCGGGCGGGCATCGACAGCCGCGAGCGGCTGCTCTATGTGACCGACACACTGTCGCCCGAGGACTTGCGCGACGTCATGCGCCAGCGCGGCGTCGACTTGAGCGATGGCGAGCAAGCCATCGTCGATCGCGCCAACGACGCCTATGCCCCGAACAATCGGTTTTCCTCGGAGGCGATGCTCGACGAGGTGCGCGAATTTTACTGCGACGCGCAACGCCGCGGCTTCGCCGGCGCGCGCACCGTCGGCGAGATGAACTGGGCCACACGGGACGTGGAATGCGCCGACACCGCCTTGGAGTACGAGGCCAAGGTCAACGACCTGCTCAAGCACTACCCATGCACCTGTATGTGCCAGTACGATGCGCGCCTGTTCTCCGGCGACCTGCTCATGGATGTCCTGCAGGTCCACCCCTATATGGTGGTGCGCGGCCAGCTCGTCCAAAACCCGTACTACGTCGAGCCCGACGTGTTCCTGGAAGACTATTACCAGCGACATCCGCTGGATGACGAATCCTGCCGAGCCGACAGATGACCAACGTAGAGCGCGATCCCGCCATTTTGGGAATGCTGTGCACCCTGCAGACCAGCTTCCACGTCCTGCCGACCTACGAGCAACTCGGCGCGATGGTCGAGCGCGGCCTGGAGTGGGTGCCCGGGATCGCGGCGTCGCATCTGGCAATCGACGTCGCCGGGCCCGTCGCCTCCAGCGACGCCGGCGCCGCCCCGGCCGAGTCCACGGCGACGATCCTCGAGAGCGCGGTCGACGAGGACGCGCACGCGACCAAGACTATCTCCCTGCCATTGCGCACCGCCCAGAGCGCCTACGGACAGCTGGAATTGGAGGTGTCCGATCCCGAGCGCTACGAGCCCTACCAGCCGTTCGTCAAGAACTTGCTCAACTCCATCGCCACCGAGATCGAGAGCCGCGAGCGTGCCCGCGCGCTCGAAGACGCCCGGCGCAAGCTCGCACACGAGCAGCACCGACTCCAACGGGAGTTGCGCCACAAAGATGATTATATCGCTCTGCTCGGCCACGAACTGCGAAACCCCCTGGCGGCGCTGCAAAACGCCGCCGACCTGCTGAACGCGCTCAACTTCACCGATATCCTCTTCGACCGCGCCCGCTCGGTGATCGCGCGCCAGGTCGAGCACATGACCCGCATGGTCGACGATCTGCTCGACATCACGCGCCTGAAGCGCGACAAGATGAACCTGCAGATGGAGCCGCTCGACCTCGGCGATCTCGCCCGCGAAATCTGCGCCGACCACCACGCCCGCATCGACGACCACGGCCTGGAGTTGGTGGTCCACCTGACCGACCACGCCATGCCCATCGAGGGCGACCACACTCGGCTGATCCAGGTCTTGTGCAACCTGTTGGACAACTCCATCAAGTTTACCGACCCGCCGGGCACCATCACGATCTGTGGCTATGTCGACCAGGAGTCCGACAGGGCGGTGGTCTGCGTCAGCGACACCGGCCAGGGTATCCAGCAGGAGCTGATGGACACCCTCTTTTCGCCGTTTTGGCAACAGCGCGATCCCCGCACCGAGCCCCAGGATGGCATCGGCCTCGGTCTGGCCCTCGTCCAGGGTATCGTCAATGCTCACGATGGTGACGTCGAAGTCCACAGCGATGGAGTCGGGCGCGGCTCGAGCTTTTGCATGAGCCTGCCGCTGGTGTCCTGACGCGCGGGCCTCACCCCCATAAGCCCAGCACGGCAGTCGCCCATCGGTCGGGGTGCTCGATCATCGGATAGTGGCCGAGGTCGTCGAGCCAGGTGAGCTGCACGTCGGGGACCTCGGCGGCCAGCGTCTCGGCGATTTCGGCGACGGCGACGGCGTCCTGGCGGCCCCACACGACGTGACAGGGCAGGTCGAGCTGCTGCAGCGCGCCGATCCACCGATGCCAGAACTTGCGCCGCTCGTGCTGGTAGCGCGCGATGCGTGGGATGACGTCGCGGCCGCCGTCGCGCACGAGCCCCTCCCACATCAGGTCGAGTTCGCGCTCGCTGACCGCGCCGCCGTCGCCGAGGATGCGCCGAATCTGGCGGCCGAACATCACCCGGTTGGCCAGCTTGGCGGCGAGGGGACCCACGCCGCGCATCGGCAAAATGCGCTGGAGTTTGGACATCTCGGCCAGTTCGACGTGCATGCTGCCGTTGCACAGCGTCACGGTCTGGATGTCGAAGTCCAAAAACCCGCGTTGGCGCCGGGCGAGCAGCTCGGTGGCCACGCTCGTGCCATAGTCGTGGGCGAGCAGGTGCGCCGAGTCGATGCCGAGCTGGCGCCATACATCCAGCGCCGCGTCGGCCTGCTCGATGAGCGAGTAGGAGTAGTCGTCGGGCTTTTGGGACAACCCGAAGCCCAGATGGTCGTGCACGACCACCCGAAAGCGCTTGGCGAGGGCCGGGAGCACCTCGACGAAATCATAGCTCGACGAGGGATAGCCGTGCAGGATCACCAACGCGTCGGCGTCGGCGCCGCCCTCGTCGACCACGAAGACGCGGTGGCCGAACACTTCGAGCATCCGACCGCGCTCGCACCAGCTGTGGAGTTCTGCGGGTAAGTTATCCGTCATTCCCATATCCAGTTACTCGTCATCCCAGTAGGCGACGGCGGCGCCGGCGTCGAGATAGGCCTGGTAGGTGCGCTCCTCGTCGGGCCCCCCGGGGGCGGCGCCGGCAAAGATTCCCACTTTGTTGGAGTCGGGATAGATGGAGACATCCGGCTCGCGCATGGTCGACACGCAGAGGTAGCGAAGCGGTGCGTCGGAGGTGTTGACCAGTTGGTGGGCGGAGTCGCCGCCGACCGGAAGGGCGACGTAGCAGCCGGCGCCGATGGGATATTCCTCATCGCCGAGGCGCATCGTGCCGCGGCCTTCCAGCACGAAGATCGCCTCCTCGTTGGCCAGATGGTAGTGGCGAGGGAAGGCGGTCTTGCCCGGCGGCACCTCGTACAGGCTCGCCCCCAAGCGGTGCCCGCCAGCGCGCTGGGTGAGCTTCTTTCGCCGGGCGGCGAAGCGCTCTCCGTGGCTGCTCTCGCTCCAGTCGAGTTGGTTGGTGTCCACGACGCGTTTCTTCATGATGACTCTCCGGGGTGGGGGCGAAGCGAACGACCGCGATTTCCTAGCACACACCGCGCGGGCGGGGCCACCAATTCCGTCGGTGGGGCCGGCAAAGTTACTTGCCTATGGTATCGGCTGGTCAACCTTCACCGTGAGGTTGTCTTCCGCCAATCGACCATCGAGGCACGCGAGGCCGTTATGAGCTGGGACGCGATCATCATCGGGAGTGGGTTTGGGGGCAGCACCACCGCGCTGCGGCTGGCCGAGGCGGGCATGCGGGTGCTCGTGCTCGAGCGCGGGCCGTGGTGGGGGCCGCGGCTCGACGGCGACGTCGACGTCGAGCGTCACCCCTATCCGCGCGGCTGGGGGATGCTGCGCGCCGTGCGCAACGTCACCTGGGCGCGCAGCGAGCGGGTGCGCCGCGTCGAGATCGACGCGCGGGGCCTGCTCGAGATCCACGTTCACCCGCACCAGTTGACGTGGACCTCGTCGGGCGTGGGCGGCGGCTCGCTCATCTACACCAATTTGCTGATGCGCCCGGCGGCGGACTTCTACGACGAGCTGCCCGACGAGATGAACGAGGCCGAGCTCGACCCGCATTTCCAGCGGGTCACCTCGATGCTTCGGCCCGGGCCGCTGCCGGCCGACAAGCGCCGAGAGTTTGCTCGGCCCCGCCAGATGGCTCAGGCCGCCGAGCGCGTGGGCCGCGAGGTGATCTATCCGCCCATCGCCGTCAACTTCGACGAGCAGCCGCAAGGCAACGCCGCCGGCGTCCACCAGCCGGCGTGCATCGCCTGCGGCGAGTGCTTCGTGGGATGCCCCACCGGCGCCAAGACCACGCTGGATCGCACCTATTTACCCGCCGCCATGCACGCCGGCGCGGACATCCGCGACCTGAGCGAGGTCGAGGCCATCGGGCGCGACGAGCGCGGCTACGCGGTGTACTTTCGCGACCGGCGCGACGGCAGCTACCAGGTGGCGCACGCGCCGCGTGCCGTCCTCGCCGCCGGCGCGCTCAACACCCTGCGCCTGCTCGCCGAGGCGAAGCACAAGCACCACTCCTTACAGCTACCCGCGTCGCTGGGACGCCGCTTCAGCCCCAACGGCGACATGATGGCCGTCGCCTGGGGCGCGCCCAGCCCGGACGGGCCGCTGGGGCCGAGCTACCCGGCGCTCATCACCGGGCGCGCCGACATCGAGGGCGCCGACAATGTCTACGGCGAGGTCGGCTTCCCGGCGGCCGCCTTTGGCGGGCTCTTCGCCAACAAGCTTCGCTCGGCGTATATCTTCTTCGCCATCGGCCGCGACCGCATGCGCGCGCCCATCGACACCGGCCCGGACGGCGTTCGCCTGAGAACCTCGCGCGCCGACGCGCCCGGCTACTACGACGCCACCGAACAGTTGATGGACGAGATCATGGCGGCCTACGAGCCCAGCCACGTCGTCAGCAACCTGCCCGGCGGGCGGGGAAGCCCGTCTCTGGTCAGCGTCCACCCGATGGGCGGGGCGGCCATCGGACGCGGCCCCGACGAGGGCGTCGTCGACCACCGCGGCGAGGTCTTCGGCAATCCCGGGCTTTTTGTCGCCGACGGCTCGTTGTATCCGTCCGAGCCGGGCGTGCCGCCGTCGCTGACCATCGCCGCGCTCGCCGAACGCCAGGCCACACTCATGGTCGAATATCCCGGCAAAGGCCTGCCCGCCGAGCGGGTGAGCACCTCCGCCCCGCGCCCACGCATTTGATGGGCGTAGCGCCTTACGGGCATTGATAGCGGTAATTCACCACTTCGCGCACGCCGTCCTGCATGGTGGCGATCTTGCGCTCGACCTGCACCAATCGACCCTTCTGGTATTTGAACGCGGCAAAGCCGCGCTGGTTGCCGTGGGCGTCTTTCTCGGTCACGCGCACCAGGCGGCCGTCGGCATAGGTCGCCTCGAGGTGTGTGGACATGCCGTTGGGCCGAGGCAGATCGAGACTCTGCAGGCGGCCATCCTCGACGTCGACGCCGACGATCTTCTGCGGGCCGAGCGCGTAGCTGGTGCGGGTAAAGAGGAAGGAAAAATCCCCCGGCGCGGCCACGTAATGATAGGCAGTCTGGTCGTCGGGGTAGTCCACCCTGACCAGGTTGGAGCCCTGGATGTGGTGGACGGGATAGGAGACGGGCTGCTCGTCGCTACCCTGGCAGTCCGCGTCGACCGTCTTGGCGACGATCTTGTCCTTGTCGTATTTGAAGCCGACGCAAAACGAGCGCCCGTGGCCGAGATCGGCCTTCACATGAGCGGGGCGCCCGTCTTTGTAGGTGATGTTGTAGACGACGTCGACCTCGCCGTCGGCCGGCGAGTCCACCCGCAACTGGCAGGGCCGCTGCGTGATCGGCGAGGCGTGGTCGGCGTTCTTGTCGCAGCCTGTGGCGACAAGGCCGGCGGCGAGGAGGACGACAGATACACAAAAGAGCCGAATAACCATGGCGTTGCCGTGGCGAGAGGCGCGTTGGACCTTCTATGTCCAATCTTATCGCGCCTCGTCGCCACGCAACGGGCCGGGGACCGAAGCTCGCGGCTATTCGCCGGCCTCGTTCTCCTGGCCTTCCTTCTTCTGCTCGCCCTTCTCGCCCTGCTCACCCTTCTTCTCGGGCATCTCGCAGTGAGGCAGCTTGCCGTTGTCGGTGGCGGGGATGGTGGTCAGGTAATAGCCGAGGGCCATGGCGTCTTCGTCGGTCATGCCGCCGTAGGGGCCGTGGGGCCCGGAGGGCATCGGAGGGCAGATGCCTTCGCCCTCGTCGTCGACGCCCTGCTTGAGCGCTTGCTTGACCTGATCGACGGTCCAGCCTTTGAGACCGTTGGCGTCCGGGGTCAGGTTCGACGAGACGATGGTCTTGGGGAACGGCGGCGAGGGCAGCATGCCGGTAAACTTGCGCCCGCCGGCCAACAGCTTTTTGGTGTCGACGGGCACCGCGCCTTTGGACGGCTCGGTATGACAATCCGTGCAGCCGCCAATGATCGCCAGGTACTTACCGTTCTGCGCCGCCTTGTAATTCGGGTCGCTGGGCTTGAGCGAGGTCTCGGGCATCATCGCCAGGGTCAGCGGCTGGGCGGGCTTTTCGGCCTCTTCGTGCTCCTCATGCTCCTCTTTCTCGCCCTTCTCGGCGTGCTCCTCCTCCTTGGCCGGACTCTCGACGGCGGGGATGGACTGCAGGTAGGCGACGACGGCGTTGGCGTCCTCGGGCGTCAGCACGTGATACGCCCAATAAGGCATATGCTCGGACAGCGTGCCTCCGTCGGGCTCTTTGCCGTCCATGAAGGCGTCCTTGATCTGCTGAGCCGTCCAGCCTCCCAGCCCGCTCTTGGCCGGCGTGAGGTTGGGCGCGTGCTTGGTGCCCGCCAGGAATTTGTCGGCCATGGGCTGGCCCGTGTCATTGCGCGGGGTGTGGCAATCGCCGCAGGCCATGACGTGCTTGACCAGGTATTCACCGCGGGCGAGTTGCTCGGCGTTGGCCGGCTTGGCCTGCTCCTTGGCTTGCTCTTTGGGTTTGGGCTTTTCGGCCTGCTTCTCCATGCCGCTGGGCTCCTCGCGCTGCTGAGGAGCCTGCTTTTGACAGGCATTGACGGTGAGACCGGCCGCAGCCATCGCTGCAGCCGCAAGAACAACTCGCATACGCTTGTTCATGTTTTTCCTTTGTTGTTGGTCATTGAAGCCAATTGTAGTGTCCTCGATTCGAGACCACGAAGGCCGCGATGTCAAGGCCGCGCGCGCCAGTGCGCTCACTCAAACATTGAAAAGCCTCGAGAACCGGACTACGCTGGACACCATCATTTCAGAGTATCTGCTGGAGTTAGTTATGTTTGGTTCGACCCGCCGCCTCCGACTGATCTTCTCGATGTGTCTACTCCTGGCGTTGCTCGGCCTGAGCGCCGGCTGCTCGGATGACTCCAGCGGCAATGGCGGGAAAACCCGCGATACCGGCAGCGTGACCGACACCTCCACCGCCACCGACGCGATGGTCGACGCACCGGCGGACACCGGTACCGATGCCCCGACCGACATCGGCGTCGACGCTCCCGCAGACATCGGCGTCGACGCTCCCGCAGACATCGGCGTCGACGCTCCCGCAGACATCGGCGTCGACGCTCCCGCAGACATCGGCGTCGACGCTCCCGCCGATGCCGGCGGACTGGGGCCGGATCAATGCCGCAACATGAACGATTGCACGTCCGGCGGTATGACATGCCTGGCCCCCGGCGAATCCGTCGGATGCGGCATCTGCCGACATCCCACGCCGTCGGAGGCGTGCAACACCGACGCCGACTGCACCGGCGGGCAGATTCTGCGGGCCCGGCGACCCTAGCGCGTGCTATTGCGACCCCACCGCGTATATGTGCCAGGCCCCGTGTACCCGCAACAGCGACTGCAAGGCGGGCCAGACCTGCTCAGCCTCCGGCCACTGTGAGGCGACGGCGTGCTCGAGCGCGGACGACTGCCCGGCGAACTTCGAGTGCAACACGGCCGGCGCCTGCCAGCGCACCTCCTGCACCGGCGACGCCGACTGCCCCGATGGGGTGTGCGTCAAAGGTCAGTGCTACGATTCCTACGGCACGTGCACCTTTCAGCCCGCGTGAGTCCGGCGGCGCTCGGCAGTTTTTGCCTCCGCGCGGTTCGGACCTATTGTCCCAGTGAACACTCGCCTTCGAACCGCACGAGCGCCCGTATGACCGACACTTCGCACGCCTCACAGACGTCCTCTCCGGTGACCATCCGCGAGATGAAGCTCGAGGACCTCGCCGCCGTCTTTCACCTGGGCGAGCGGCTGTTTACCGCCGACCGCTGGCCGAACCTGTACCGCACGTGGGACGAATACGAGCTGGTGGGGATTTTCTCGTCCGACGGCGACACCTGCCTGGTCGCCGAGCAGGACGACGAGGTGGTCGGCTTTGCGTTGGGGACCATGATCGACAAGCGCAACAGCGCCTGGGTCTACGGCTATTTGCTGTGGCTGGGCGTCGACCCCGACATCAAGCGAACGGGCCTCGGCAAGCGCCTGGTCGACCGGTTGACCAATGTGTTCATCGACTTCGGCGCGCGCATCATGCTCACCGACACCGACGGCGACAACAAAAACGCCATCCGCTTTTTCGAGAGCCAGGGGTTTGGCAATCCCCAACACCACGTGTATATGACGCGCAACCTGACGCACCACCCGGCGTATGTGGAGCGCCAGGAGAGCCGCAAGAAAGAGCGTCCGCCCCACCACGACGCCACCCATCACGTGCCCGGCGGCCCGCCGTCGATCAGCCTGCCCGATTCCGAGTCCTCTGCCTCCGAGACCAGCCCCGACAATGACGATTGACGCCGTATTGGAGCATATCGACGACGCCCGGCTGACCCAACTGCTGGCCGACACCGTGGACACCTACAGCCCGTCGTACGCCGAGGAGGCCGTCGTCGAGGTGCTGGCCGAGGCGCTCGACGCGCTCGGGCTGGACCACCGCCTGCAGCGCGTCAGCGAGGAGGACGAGACCCCCGAGCGCCACAATATCATCGTCGAGCTGGGCCCGCGTCCGGCCGGGCTGGTGCTGGTCGGCCACATCGACACCATCCCCGCCTGGGACGAGGAGTCGGCCTGCGCGCGCATCGACGAGGGCAAGATGTACGGGCTGGGCACCGCCGACATGAAGTCGGGCTGCTGCGCGATGGTCGAGGCGCTGGCCGCCGTCGCCCGGGCCGGCGTCGAGCTTGGCCGCGGCGTCACCCTCGTGCTGGTGGTCGGCGAGGAGGAGTACGGCGACGGCTCGGAGGCCTTCTTGGAGGAAAACGAGCCGCGCCTGGTGGTCATCGGCGAGCCCACCGGGCTGGCGCCTTGTACCGAGCATTTCGGCTACGCCGAATTCGTCCTCGAGAGCACCGGCAACCCCGCCCACGCCGCCTTCCCCGAGCTGGGCGCCAACGCCATCCACGCCATGCTCGCCTGGCTGAGCGCGCTGCTCGAACAGATGCGCACCCTCGACCAGCCCGGCCAGTTGGCCATCAACCCCCGCCAGATCTCCGGGGGCAGCGACCTGTTCATCGTCGCCGACCGCTGCACCGCCGGCGTGGACGTCCACCTGGGCCCGAGGGTGGACCACGACGAGATCATCGCCCTGCTCGACCGTGCCCGCGCCGAGGTCCTCGACGACCACGCCCACTGCGAGTTGGGCTTCGAGGAGACCTACTACGCCCCCGCCTACCGCCTCGACGCCGACGACGAGCGCCTCGCCCCCTTGGTGCGCGCCTTCGAGGCGAACGACATGGCCTGGGAGCCAATCGCCTTTCGCTCCCACTCCGATGGCAATATGTTTCGCCAAAACGGCGCCCTTCCGGTCATCTGCGGCCCCGGCCGCCTGGAGGTCGCGCACACCCGCGACGAATACGTCGAACTCGCCCAGGTACACCGCGCGGCGAGGCTATATGCGGCGATGATCGTGGCTGCATGCATGGAGCATGCATAAAGCCCAAAGCGTACGTCGCTCCACCCCAGAGTCCTGACTATTGATCACAATTGATTTCACCCCCTCCCAAGGGTGCGCTCACGGCCGGGCCCAGGGGCCCGGGCCGCTACGCTTACCCCCGGTCACGGTTTGGTCAAGTGCCTGAGAGAGCTTCCGGCCCAACTGTGACCGGGGGTAAGCTTACTCGATGCGCCGTAAGGCGCGCTCGAGGGGCGCACCCTCGGGAGGGTCACCGCTCCTCACATCCTCGTCCAGAGGTACTGTGTTCATGGCAACGCGGAAAAGCGCCCCCACAACGTCGCGCGCAGCGCGGCGTCCTTCGGCACCTCGCTGAAGCCGGCGGCCTCGGCGTCGGGGTATTTGGCGAGTTCGGCGGCGACCGGGGCGGGAAGGTCCGCCAGCTCGGAGAGCTTGGGCGCGGCGGCGTCGTCGGTTTCCAGGGCGTGGCTAAGCGCCTGGCGGCCGGCGCCGTGGGCCAACGGCGCCGCGACGTCGTCCAGGTGGACCGGCGCCTTGCGCTCGAGGTCGGCGACGTATGGTTGGCACAGCGTCGTCTCCTTGGACTCGCCGCATTGTCGCTGGGAGCGGCACACCCGCGCGAAGACGTACGGCCCCACCGAACTCATCGCGTCGATGCTCAGCCGGGTCTGGGCGCGGGGCTTGCCGAAGGCGACGCCGGTGATCGGCGACAGGCCGTCGTTCCCCTCCAACGTGATCAACGCGTGGCTGGTGAGCTCGTGGGAGTGCCCGCACTCCTGGGCGACCTGGGCGGGCGAGGCCTTGTTCTGCTGTTGCTGCTCGTGCTCGCGCACGCATACGCAGTCGAGCTCGTCGAGGTCGAGCCCGGCGTCCGCCCACTTCCACAGGTGTCCGCCGGCGGCGACGACAATGCCGCGGCGCCGGGCGCGCACGCTGTCGGCATTTATCCAGGCGGTGTGGGGACCGTCGGCGCCTTTGGGATCGACCCACAGGAGATAAGCGGGCCCGTCGGGGCTGGGAGCGGTCGCCGAGGACGCCTTGGGAGCCGTCTTGGTGACGGCTGCCGCACGTTCCTCGAGGCCCTGGCGGGCCTGCTCGCCCGACTCACAGGCGACGGCACAGACGGCGAGTGCACAGCAAATCGCGATGATGCGCGCCACGGGTACCTCCTACTCGGTGCGCAGGACTGCTTCGACTGCAACACTTAGAAGGTTGGGCGTATCTGCGACATCGCAAGCCTTGCCCGTCGACGCCGCGTTGGCGTCGCGCCAATATTGGGTAGGTCTACTTGATGATGCACATGGTCTGCTGGTTGAGTCCGAGCAAGCGGCCATCCTCGCCCCACAACTCGCGAAACTCGACCATATAGCCGTCGCGCGACACCGGGCAGCGGCCCCGGTAAAACACCGGCGCATCGGCGTCGAGCCCCTCGAAGCTGCCCGGAAATTGCATGCTGAAGGTGACCGTGGCCATCGGGCGCATGCGGTCGGTGGTGGCGAACGCCGCCGGCCAATGCGCGTCCATCAAGGCGCCCAGAAGCGCCGCGTCGCGGTGGAGCCCCGGCTCGCGAAGCCGCACCCAACCGACGACCTCGCGCTCGGTACCGCCCGAAAACGGCGTGCCCTCGAGGGGCCGAAACTCCATGTGGCTCGTAAACGTCGGCGCCATCGGCGGCTGCAGCTCGACGACGTCGACCGCGCGCCAATCGCCGAACTCGGGCGCCTCGAAGGTGTTCCAGTCGCCATCCTCGACGCGCCGGCGGCCGAAAAGCGCGCTCGCGTGGGCCTTCAGCCCGTCGGGCTGGGTGATCCGCGCCGCCAGCGTCGTCGTATTGCTCCCCGCGCGTAACTCCTCGACGCGAATGTCGGCCTCCTCGGCCAGAAGCGGCCCGCACAGCGTCGCGCTGACCGCGCGAAGCTCCTGGTCGCCCGCGGCGACCTCGTTTTCGAAGGCGCGGATCAACCCGGCGAGCACCAGCCCGCCGAACGCGCCGCGGCCCTGCTGCCATCCGTCGGGCACCTGCCAGGTGTAGCGGCCGGCGTCGATATGAGCGGGCGTCGAATACGAGAGAAAATCGGTCATGAGTCGGCTGACGTGTCTGATTATGGGTTTGTCGAGAACCTAAAGGGATAGTGTACGACGACGATGGGAGATCCCTTGGGCTTTGGAAATTGCCATTTCAGGATCTTTTTGATGACGCAATGTTCGACGTCGGCGTTGTGCAGCGAGGACGCCTGCATCTTCGCCGAGCGGACCGTGCCATCGGAGTCGATGGTAAACTTAACACGGACTTGTCCGGCGAGTTTGGGATGATCTTTTAACCGCGCTTCATAGCAGCACTCCACGTCTTTGCGGTTCGTCCGGATGACGGCGCGGATGTCGTCCGCGTATCGATGAGAAGAAAGGGCCTTCACCGATGAATTCGCCCTCTTGGAGGTCGCCGAAGCGTGGTCGCTGTGCTCGCCGGGCCTGCTCAGGTGCATCGTATCGTCGGCGCCCGCATGATGACTCGACGTTGAAGCGCACGCCGGCGCCACACAAAGCAGCGCGCAGAAGATGAAGGCATACGGCGGCGGCTTGGATGACATGATCAGCTCCCATGATGGGCGGTGAAACGCCCGCGCAGCTTAGCCGGACGCTGTATTTCGCTCAATCGAGATCTTCAGCGCACGCCTCAGGAGACTGCAGGGCCGCAGAGCGGCCCCGGCGGCCCAGAGGACCGCGGCCCGTCCCTGTCGCGCCGCTTGCCCCACCGCCCACAATCACGCACACTATCCCCAAGCCCCGCGCCTCCGCGCCACGACTCGCGCCCCAGGCGCCAAGCCCCGCGCGCAAAAGCGCGCCACGCCCCGCGCGCAAAAGCGCGCCAAGCCCCGAGATCAACCCATGGGAAAACTCGACGGACAGGTCGCCTTCATCACCGGCTCGACGCGCGGCATCGGCCGCGAGATCGCCATCGCGCTGGCCAAAGAAGGCTGCAATATCGTGGTCACCGGCAAAACCGACAAGCCCAAAGAGGGCGTGCCGGGCACCATTTACACCACCGCCGAGGAGGTCGAGGAGGCCGGGGCGGAGGCGCTGCCGTTGAAGCTGGACGTGCGCTTCGACGAGCAGATCGAGGACGCCATCAACCAGACCGTCGACAAGTGGGGCCGGCTGGACATCCTCATCAACAACGCCGGTGCCATCCACCTCAAGTCGGTGCTCGAGACCCCGCCCAAGCGCTTCGATTTGCTCATGGGGGTCAACGCCCGGGCGGCGTATGCGTGCAGCTATTATGCGCTTCCGCACATGATCGAGCAGAACTACGGGCATATCCTGATGGCCTCGCCGCCCATCAAGATCGACCGCGCCCCCAATAAGGCCGCCTACGCGCTGTCGAAGCTGGGCATGACCTTCATCGCGCAATCGCTTGCCGAAGAAGTGCGCGATCATAACATCGGAGTAAATGCGTTCTGGCCGGTCAACGCCATCGAGACCCAGGCGACCATTCACTTCAACCTGGGGACCAAGGAGATGTGGCGCCAGCCGAAGATCCTGAGCGACACGGTGCTGGCCATCGTCTCCCGCGAGCCCGGCGAGTGCACCGGCAACGCGTTTTACGACATCGAGGTCCTTCGCGAAGAAGGGGTCGAGGATTTCTCGACCTACGATGTCGTGCAGGGAAGCGAGCCGCCGCCGCTGTCGGCGATTATGTTCGACCCGGATTACAAGGGATCGTGAGATCCCCAGGCCACACGCGAGGTAGGTGATGCGTCCGGACTACATTCCCACATCCGAGTTGATGGAAGAGCGGCTGGAGAGCCTCGCGGAGCGCATCCCCAATTTTCACCTGGTCGACGCCGTCGACGGCCTGCACGCCGACGGGCGCTGGGCGGCGGCGTTGGGCTCGATCAACCACCCCCATCCCGACCCCGACCAGCCCGACCTGATGCTGTTTGCCATCTTCGTGGTCATCGACCTGACCAACAACCGCGTGCGCATGGCCAACCCCCTGCCGCCGGGCAAATTCAAAGAGGCGACGCTGTTCCGCTATATGGCCGGGGCGATGAGCGAGCCCATGCAGGGCATGCCCGCCCGGCCCATCGAGCTGATCTGCCCGCAGCCGGAGGTCGCGCG
The DNA here is from genome assembly GCA_963697525.1 of uncultured delta proteobacterium. Taxonomy (GTDB): domain Bacteria; phylum Myxococcota_A; class Bradymonadia; order Bradymonadales; family Bradymonadaceae; genus Bradymonas. Next base: position 1,408,975 of record OY969087.1, on the reverse strand, counting down.
CATCCTGCGCCCGCTGACGCTGCGCGTGGGCGTCAAGACGGTCGTGCAGGATGTCGTGGGCTTCGAGCCGGTCTTCGAGGCCCTGTCACGCGATTTGACCGAGCCGGGGTGATCGCTAGTGTTACGGGGCGTTTGCGGCATTCGAGTCATCCGCGCCATCCGGCAAATAATGCCCGTCCTTATCCCAATAAATCACGTACGGCTTGGCCGCCTCGGCCTGCTCGGGCGTCAGATATCCCTTGTCGACCAGCCGACCCATGATCTCGCCCATGCGGTCGAACCACCAATGCTTGGTGGGGGTGTGGCCGTGGCGGCGGAAGCGGTCGCCGTACCAGGGCGCGGGCTTGAGGATCGCCAGAAAGACTGCCTCGGTGGGGGTGAGGTCGCGGGCGTCCTTGCCGAAATAGTACTTGGCGGCCGCGCCGATGCCGTAGACGTCCTGGGCGTACTCGATGCAGTTGAGGTACAGCTCGAGCACGCGCCACTTGGGCACGGCGTCCTCGATGCGCCAGGCGATGAGCGCCTCGCGCAGCTTGCGTGACAGGGTCTTGTCGCGGGTCAAAAACAGATTTTTGACCAATTGCTGCGTCACCGTCGAGCCGCCGTAGACGAAGCGCTCGCCGTCGAAGTCCAGGCGCAGCGCCTTCTGGATCAGGCCCAGATCGACGCCGTGATCCTCGTAAAACTCCATCTCCTCGCTCAAATAGGCCGCGCCGGCGACAAACGGCGGCAGCTCGTCGATGGGCACGTAGCCGTCGGTGCCCGGGCCGACGAAGACCTTGGCGTCGTCGCTGACGCCCTCGGTGACCTGCTTGATGAACGGCCGGTTGAGCCAGAAGACGTCGTCGAGCTTTTTGGGATCGTGGTCCTTGGGCGGCTCGGGCAGCTCGTAGGTCTCGCCGCGCAGCTTGTCGGGCACGGGCCAGGAGTCTCGGGTCGTCTCATTGTCGGGGTCGGAAAAAAGGTTCACCACAGAGGGCACAGACGGCACAGAGGTTTTTTGGGATGGGGCTTTTGCCGGGCCAACAGGTATTGGCTTTTTATTCCTCTGTGCTCTCTGTGACCTCTGTGGTGAATTGGCCTGTGGTGAATTGGCCTGTGGTGAATTGTCCTGTGGTGAATTTCCCTTCGCGAACGTGATCTGGGGCCAGGCGTCCTTGTCGGCGTTGAGCGCGGTGACGTGGCATTGGTCGACGAAGCCGTCGAGATGGATGCTCAGCTTGCGCGGGTCGTTCCACGGCAGGTGGACGCGAAACTTGGGGGCGACTTTGCCGTCGATCTCGATGTCGGCGTAGGCGCCGAGCAGCGCTTTGGGTAGGGCGTGGACCGCCTGCTGGCACTCGATCTCGTCCACATCGCCGCGCAGATCGAACACGGGGTCGAAGGGCCAGTCGTCGGCCTCGCCGGCCATGTCGACGGTGATGGGGCCGTAGGTGGCGTGGGCGTCGAGCAGGGCGATCTTGGCGAGGGCGGGTGTCCACTCGACGTCGAAGTCGACGCCGGCGTCGATGTGGTCGAGGGGCTGATCGGCCAGCCCCGACAGCTCGACGTGGCCGCCCTTCCAGCGCACGGCCGCGGCGACGTTGACCCGCGCGTTCGCCGATGGGTGCAGCAGCGGCTGGCCCTCGGTCGACAGCATCAAGCTGGCGTCGACGACGCCGCCGACGCGCCCGCGCAGCCCGCGGTTCGGCAGCGTTCGACCCTCCTTGATGCCGGGCAAGTCATCCAGGCGCACGTTGGAGGCGTGTACGGCGAGCGCGCGCGGCAGGAGCATGCCGGGGTCGAGGCGCGCCGACAGGCCGAACTCGCCGCCCGCCGAGGTCCCCTTGGCCCAGATTTGGCCGTCGGCGAGGGTGGCCTGCAGCCCGTCGACCAGCGTGATCTGGCGGGTGCCCTTAGGCTTGTGCAGCCGCAGATCGAAGCGCCCGCCGTCGACGCTGGCGTCGATCCGATGGACCAGGTCCACCAGGCGGCGCGCCAGGCTGCGATGGTGGGTGTTGGCGTCGGCGGTCCGCCCGCTGGTCTGCGTGGCGCCGGAGAGCGTGCGGCGCAGGTCAGCCAGTCGCTTGGGCGCCACGGACAGGCGCGGCTTGTGAGCGATGACCTTGGGCGAAGCCCCGGTGGTGCGGCTGACCGACAATTCGGGGACCTCGAGCTCGACGGCGGGCTCCCCGCCGGCGCCCAGCCGGGCGACGAGCTTGTGGAAGGCGACCTCCACCGAGCGAGTCGAGCCCAGGCGGGCGCGTACCTCGAGGTCATGCAGGTTGACGCTCCCCAGCCGCGGCGCGGCCAGGTCGACGAGCACGTCGCCGGCATCGGGCGCCGCGACGGTCAGCTCGACGCGTTTGTGGTCGGGGTCGAGCCGGCCCGTCGCGCTCCAGGCGAGCGTGGAGACGGGCAGGTGGCCGAGCTTTTTGTACTGCACGGTCGCCGAGCCGTCGGCGCGGATCGCGCGCCCGTCGGCGCCCGGTCCCGACAACACGACGTGGTTCAACGCGAGTTTGCCCAGCGGCTCGGCGCCGCGGGTCAGCGCCACGGCGATGTCGTCGCCGCGGACCTCGCCGACCTGCGCGAGCCGGCGCCAAAGCGCATTGGTGTGGCCATGATGAGCGTGGGCGGCGCCGTGAGTGTCGGCGTTGGAGGCCGCCGCGACGTCCACCGTCAGTTTGGCGCCCCGAACCTCGACGGCGTCGGCGTGGGGGTGGTCGTCGAGGACGACGTCCCACGGCAGGCGGATGTCGACGCGCTCGGCGCTGCCGCGCACCCGGCCGTCGTCGGTGGCGAAGTGGGCGCCCCGCAGCCCGAAGCTCGTGGGCCACTGCCACTCGAAGCGCTGCCACTTGGCGTCCACGCCGCGCTCGTGCAGCCGCTCGGTCAACTGCGAGCGCACCACCCCGGCGAGCGCATAGGGCAGGCCCACGATGGCGGCGCCGAGCACGAGGCCGGCGATGGCGAAATACATGAAACGACGGGACATCGGATGCGCGCGGGTAGACGGCAAAGTCAATCTTCTGCGAGCAGCTTACTTGAACTTTCCCCTGCGGGTCGAATGATTCTTACAAGAAGCTTTGCAAGCCCGAACGGCGAAGCGCTGGACACTGACAGGAACTTGAAACATAATCCAGCGCAAATTGGTTTACTTCAATGAACGCATCGTTTGGCGCGCCCGCCCACGACGCGCCGGCCAAACATCTCAACTTCAATCAGGCAGGTAATCTGTATGGGTTTCATTCCTTACGTCGTCGAGCAGACGCACCGCGGCGAGCGCGGCTGGGACATCTTCAGCCGGCTGCTCAAAGACCGCATCATCTTTCTGGGGACGCCGGTCAGCGATGACGTCGCCAACAGCATCATCGCCCAGCTTCTGTACCTGGAGAGCGAAGATCCCGACAAAGAGATCAGCCTGTACATCAACTCGCCGGGCGGCAGCGTCACGGCGGGCATGGCGATCTACGACACCATGCAGTACGTCAACCCGGACATCTCGACCATCTGCATGGGCCAGGCGGCCTCGATGGGCGCGGTGCTTCTGACGGCGGGCGCGGCCGGCAAGCGCTTTGCGCTTCCCAACTCGCGCATCCTGATCCACCAGCCGCTTTTGCGCGGCGGCATCGGCGGGCAGGCCACCGACATCGACATCCAGGCCCGCGAGATCCTGCGGCTGCGCGAGCGGCTCAACCAGGTGCTCGTCGACCACACCGGCCAGTCGATGGAGCGCATCGAGAAGGACACCGACCGCGACTACTACATGAGCGCCGACGAGGCCAAAGAGTACGGCCTCATCGACACGGTCATCGAGAACCGTCCCGGCCTGAACAAGAAAGCCCAAGCAGGCGAGTGAGTTATCGCAGTCGACTTGGTGCAGCAGCATTATTGATGGTGGCGGTGGCGGCGTGCTCCAACGAGCGCGCCGCCACGACCATTAAAGGGCACGCCTCCGGCAAGCTCGACCTGGCCATCGGCGCCGATGTGCGCTCGTTTGGCCTGGCCGACGCCACCTGCACCCGCGCCACGGTCGCCGGCAAGCCCATCCTCAACGTCGTCGTCCCTGCCGCCGACCAGCAACACACCGGCCCAAAGGCCACCCGCCCCGATCTGCTGAGCGCGCGCCTGCCGGCCGACCTCGGCAAAACGCAAGTCACCTTTGGCCCCGACCAGCCTGGCTTCCAAGCCATCGCCTCGGCGGTCAACGAGAAGTACGACGAGAACAAATACGAGCTCATCCAGGTCATCGCCGCCCGCGCCCACGACGTCTCCTACAACTACCGCTGCACCGCCAGCCGCGACGGCCAGACGATCGCGCTCAAATGCAACAAAGCGACGGTCTTCCCGTGGATCTCGGCGGGCAAGGTGCCCGGCGGGTCGTTTCGCGCGTCGGTGGTGTGCGGGGAATAGCGAACGGCCTCGAAGACCAACCACTGCGCGACCGCGAAGGGGCTCCGCCGAATGCCATTCCTACCTGCTCGACTCGGTATAACTACGGACAGCCTGAACGAAATTCGGGACAGTTGTCGCTAGTCCATTCAATAAGTCCTCGAACGTCCTGGGTGGATGTCTCAAGGCATCAGCCTGCTGTCGCAGAAGTTCCACGATTCCTCGGCTATCCAAATCGACGAGGTCGAAAAGAAATTCATCGGGGCTCTGAGCTTCGAGTCCTTGCGGCTCAAGTAATTGTCGCCAGCAATCTGAGGGATTTTCGCAAACTGCCCCGGCGCGCACCGCGGCCGCTGCAACGTGACGATCCTTCTCCTGATTGGGCATCGCATTGACGAGGGATTCGTAACCTTCGACCATTGCTTCGGGAAAGGCGTTAGTCATCTCGCCAACCAAGTGCTCGGCTTGCGCGACGGTGATGGTTCCTGTCTTGATGAGATTCCTCGTTGTCTCATCGAGAATTTGTGCAGACCAGTATAGTTGAAAATAACCGGCGGCGGCCGCCCGGAGTAGTGTGTCGCGAAGGGAGAAGGGAAAGAGTACATTGGCGTCGAGGACGACCCGAAATGTTGCTGGAACCATCTGCGGCCCCCCATGTTCATGGAAGCTCGTCCTAGCTTCATGGAAGCTCGTCGTAGCCGCCGTACTCTTGGCTCACGCGCGTCAACGAATCCAGCGATGCCTCACGTTCCTGATCACGCTTTTCTTTGTACGCCATGACATCCGTGAAGCGGACGCGCCGATGAGTGCCGGTTCGTGTGAAGGGAATTTTGCCTTCGTCGAGCAATCGCACCAAATACTGCCGACTGACGTTGATAATGTCTGCGGCCTGCTGCGTCGTAAGCTCCTTGTGTACTGGCACGATAGTGATCGCATCGCCGCGCGAGAGGACCTCAACAACGCGCTCCAGTAGAAAGAACACTGACTCGGGAAGCGCAAAGGTCTGGCCTTGCGGGCCAACGATTTGGCACGAAGTTTCGCCGCGAGCCTTGGCATCGGCCGCAGCCCCCTCGAGCACATGGAAAAGGCGCGCATACTCCTCCAATTGCTCGTCTGGTGCCGAAATCGGTGACATGCGCCGAACCTTTTCTTCTACTGAGGACGTATCGGGATCAACGGCCATGCGAACCTCCTGGAGAAAATGAAAACGCAGGCGCCATACCTCGAAAGTAGTTCCCATTCGACGCAAACGCAACCAACAAACGACCCAAGTGCAACTTCACCGTCGAAACACAGATGCACCGTTAGGAATTTCCAGGCGTGAACAAGGCGTCACTACGAGCAGCGAATTAACCTCAAGCAGCGCGATGCGCGCAAACGAAACAAAATTAAGAAGTTCTTAGCGTCTCTGCGCCTTTGCGGTAAAACGCCGTTCGCCATCACCCCAACACCTTCACGAACTTGCGGATGATCGTCTTCTCGCCCTTGCCGGGGAAGTTGATGGTGAGCACGGCCTTGTCGCCCGAGCCGGAGACGCCGACGACGCGGCCGATGCCGAAGCGCGTATGCGAGATGGTCTTGCCCGCGAGGCCGTCGGGCTCGGAGGCGGGTTCGGGGGTGGTCTGCCAGTCGGCGCCGATGTCGTCGTCCCACTCGTTGAGCTGGGAGAACGAGGTGTCGAAGTCGCCCTCGGGCTCGGCGTTGTCCAGGTGCTCGCGCACGGCGTCGGAGACCTGGTTTTTGTACATCGGTGCGGATTGGTCGAACTCCCACAGGTCCTGGTCGACGCCCTGGCCGAAGTAGGCGGACTCGGTGGCCTGGCGAAACTCGTCGTAGCCGCGCCCGTTGTTGCCTCGCCAACTCGAGCGCGAGCCGTAGCGCACGGAGTTGGCGGTGCTTCGGGGGTCGATCTCGATGCGCTCGGGGTCGATGTCGAGCAGGAATCGGCTGGGCTGGGTGTGGCGGGTCTGCCCGTACATATGGCGGCGCTTTGCGTTGCACACGTATAGCTTGTGGCGCGCGCGGGTCACCGCGACGTAGGCCAGGCGGCGCTCCTCGTGCAGCTCCTCGACGTCGTGCTGGTCGCGCACGCTGGGAAAGATCTCGTCCTCCATGCCCACCAAAAACACGGTGTCGAACTCCAGGCCCTTGGCGCCGTGGACGGTCATCAGGGTGACCGCGCCGCGCTCGTCCATCTCGTCGGTGCCGCGCACCAGCGCCGAGCGGTCGAGGAAGGCGCCCAGAAGCGTGGCCACCCTGGAGTCGGCGATGAGGTCGGCGTCGGCGGCGTCGTCCCCGTCGGCGGACAGCGTGAGCTGGCGCGCGTCGAAGTCCTCCTCGAACTCCTCCATCGCCACCAGAAGCGCGCGCACGTTCTCACAGCGCTCCTGGCCGCGGTCGGGGTCGTCGTTTTGCAGGTACTCCTCGTAGTTGATGGCGTCGATCAGAAATTGGGCGACCAGGTGCAGGCCCTCGTCGCCGGCGATCTGGTCGCGAAGCGACACCAGCAGCTCGCAAAATTCGTCGACCCCGGAGCTAGACACGCCGCGCAGGTTCTCGATGGCGGCCAGCGCCTCGACGTCGTCGGGCCCGTGCGGGTCGGGCTCGATGGGGGCATCGCCCATCGCGGCGGGCTCGAGGCGCCCGGCGGCGTAGCGAAGCGCGCGGTATAGCGTGCCCACGCCGGGCACGCGCGCGGCGCGCTGCAGCTTCTCGATGGTCACCTTGCCGATGCCGCGCGAGGGCGTGTTGATGACGCGCAGAAAGTCGACCTCGTTTTCGGGGTTGAGCGCGACCTTGAGGTAGCCCAACACGTCTTTGATCTCGGCGCGCTCGTAGAAGCTGATGCCCCCCACCACCTGGTAGGGCACGCCCCAATTCTGCAATTGCTCCTCGAATTGGCGGCTCTGGGCGTTGGTGCGATAGAACACGGCGAAGTCGCCCCAGTTGGCGCCTGCCTGGGTCAATTCGTGAATCTGGCGAGCGACGTAGCTCGCCTCCTCGCGGTCGTCGCTGCCCGTAAAACAGGTGAGCAGCGCGCCGCCCTCGCGCTCGGTCCACAGCCGCTTGTCGCGCCGGGTGGGGTTGTGCTGGATGATGTCGTTGGCGGCGTCGAGGATGACGCTGGTGGAGCGGTAATTCTGCTCGAGCTTGATGACCTGGGCGCCGTCGAAGTCCTTCTCGAAGCCCAAAATATTGGCCACCGTCGCCCCGCGCCAGCGGTAGATGGCCTGGTCGTCGTCGCCGACCACGGCGAGGTTGTCGTGGGTGCGCGTCAGGTGCTTCAACAGCTCGTATTGGGCGGGGTTGGTGTCCTGAAACTCGTCGACCATCAGGTACTGCCAGCGCCGGCTGTAGCGGTCGGCCAGGCGCGGGCTGTCGCGAAAGATCTCCAGCACGCCCAAAATGAGGTCGCCGAAGTCCACGCAGTTCGCCTCGCGCAACGCCTCCTGGTAGGCCTCGTAGAAAGTGGCGTTTTCCTCGTCGAAGCTGTTGAAGGCGTTCTCGTGGGCCATCGTGGGCGTATAGCCCTGGTTTTTCATGCGGTTGATGTAGCTTCGAAGCCCGCGGGCCTCGCCGCGGTCTTTGGCCCGGCCCTGCTGCTCCATGACCTGTTTGACCAGCTTGAGCTGGTCGTCGGCGTCGTAGATGTTGAAGTTGCGGTCGAGCCCCAACACATCGGCGTTGTAGCGCAGCAAGCGCGCGCAAAACGAGTGGAATGTCGAGATCGTCACCCCGCCGGCCTCCTCGCCGGCGCCCTCGGCCTCGAGGATGACGTCGACGCGCTCGCGCATCTCCCGGGAGGCCTTGTTGGTAAAGGTCACCGCCAGGATTTGCTCGGGGTAGACCCCCGCCTCCAAGATCAGCCAGGCGATGCGGTGGGTGATCACCCGCGTTTTGCCGCTTCCTGCCCCGGCGAGGATGAGCAGCGGGCCATGTTGATGCTCAGTGGCCTGGCGCTGGGGGTCGTTGAGTTGGTCGAGTAGGGTCATGAGGCGTTTGCTGGGTTCACTGTACGTTTGTTCGGGTCCATCTTACGGGGTGGGCGCTGTGTGGCAACACTCAATTGAGACGGCCCTGCCGGCAAGCTACGCCCGCTATTTGAGTAACTAGAATTGCAGGGCGGACGATTCGGGGCGTTTGCGCGAGGCGGTGGTTTGGCTGATCAGCCACGTGGCTATCCTGCGAGTCGTCCTCTTCGCGCAAACGTGCCTGTTCGTCCGCCCTATAATGCTAGTTCCACGTCAATAGCTGGCGCTGCTCGTCTGCACGGCGTTGTCTTCATCCATCGTGCGGCCCTGCCGACGGGCCCGCCTTGAAAACAGCCCGCCGGCGTCGACAATTTCGCCTGTCGCCGGCCGGCGCCACCTCGCACTTCGATTGCAGTTATTGCCCACGCAGGCTACACTGGGAGTGGAAACTTATCCTTTCGAACAGGTGACGTCGCATAGCGCACATCGGTGTGAGAAATCGCACCTTGCATCGGCCTGCGGATGTGTGTGAAGAGACCATGGATTCGGCTGCGGCAATTGCCGAGCGATGTCACCTATGGAGAGTACTTGCAGGAGCACCGATGGCCGTCGAGCAGATCTCGGACCGCGATGAACTCAGGGAATTTCTCACCCGTGACAAGCTCGCGAATGCGTATCTTCTGGGCGACCTCGACCCCGCCTACCTGCCGTTCTGCAAGTGGTACGGCGCCCGGCGCGACAACGGTGAATTGGGAAGCCTGGTGCTCATCTACCAAGGATTGAGCCTGCCGGTGGTGTTGATGGTCGGGGCCAAGCCGAACTTCGCGGAGTTTTTGGTCGACGTCAAAGACCAGCTCCCCGAGCGCTTCCACTTCCACGTTCTGGAGCACCACATCGACACGGTGGGCAGCGTGTTCGACTGCTCGGACACCATGCGCATGCACCGCATGGGTCTAGAGAAGGCCGACTACAAGCCGCTGGCGTCCACCGAGGGCGTCGACCGGCTGGGCCACCGCGACACCGCCGCGATCATGGAGCTGTACGAGCACTACCCGGACAACTTCTTCGAGCCCTCCCAGTTGGAGACGGGGCTGTACTTCGGCATCCGCGACGGCAACGGCGGGCTGTCGAGCATCGCCGGGGTCCACGTGGTCAGCGAGGAGTACGACGTCGCCGTCATCGGCAACCTGGTCACCCACCCCAACGCGCGTGGCCAGGGCCTGGCGACCCGCTGCACCGGCCGCCTTTTGGACGAGCTCTTCGAGCGCGTCTCCCTGGTCGCCCTCAACGTCCAGGACGACAACAAGCCCGCCATCAAGATGTACGAGAATTTCGGCTTCGTCGAAAACAACGTCTTCTGGGAAGGCCGGTGCACCTCGACGAATTCCTGAGTCGCGACTCAGTCGCGATGCAGCGCCTCGGTGCCGCGGCCGAATGATATCCACCAGCCATTTGCGCTCGGCGCCGGACAGCCCGCGCCCGAAGATGATGTTCTTGCCCTTGTCATCGGCGCAGCCCAGCGCCGGCTCGGTGCTATTTCGCCCGGCGCGCACCTTCTTTTGGCGCAAGCCCATAAAGCGCACGACGTCGACCGACTTGTGCCAGCTCAGACCGAGAATATCGTACTCGACCCTGAACTGCCGGTTGTTCAGCGTCAGACGGGTGCGCTTGAGGTAAACGAGGGCGGCCCAGAGCAGCAGAAGCATCGGCGCGGCCGTCATGACCCATCCAATGGGCGAGCCGAGGAGGGCGTAGGAGTGCGCGTGTGCCTGGTACAGGCCCATTCCCAGCATGGCCACTGCCCCCAGGGCCGGCGACCACACTTGAATCTGCATGCGCCGGGGCAGCTCGGCGGTGAGCACGCCCGGGCGGCGGCGCACCGCGATCTTGCTGTCCATCGGCTTTCGACGCCGAGCGGGCAGGTTCTTGGACGTCGTCGACGTGGCCGCCAACGCGCGGTCGACGTTGCGCAGCAGCGCCTGAGCCTGCGACGCCGTCTGCACGCGCTTGGCGACGTCGGGCTCGAGCAGCCGGTCGAGGAAGTTGGCAAACCCCTCCGAGATGTTGGCAGCGTCGCGAAACTCGAGCTTCATGCGCTCGGCGGGAAGCTCGTCGGGCGGGCGCCGGGTGAGCAAAAACACCAGCGTCGCCCCCAACGCGTATAGGTCGGAGGCCGGCTGGGCGCCGCCGTACAACTGCTCAGTGGGCACGTAGCCGGCGGTGCCCACCACCGTCGAGCCGTCGCGCGTCGACGCCAGCACCTGGCGGGCGGTGCCGAAGTCGATCAGCGACAGATGCCCGTCGGGCCGGCGAATGATATTCGACGGTTTGATGTCCCGGTGGATGACCTGCGGAGTACGCGAGTGCAGGTAGCCGAGCACCTCGAGCAGCTCCTGGGCCATCTGCTTGGCCATCGCTTCGTCGACGTGAAACCCGGCGTCGACAGCCTGCTGCAGCGTCTGACCCTCGACATATTGCTGGACCAAAAACAGCCGGGTGGTCCCGTCGTGGTCGAGTTGAAAGGAGTCCAGATACCGCGGAATCGCCGGGTGGTCGAGCGACTCGAGCACGAACGCCTCGCGCTCGAATAATTCGATGCCCTTCCAGCCGGCGGCCTGCTGGACGCGGAGCTCCTTGACTATGACCGGGCGGCCGTCGTCGAGCCGGTGCGCCAGGTAGGTCAGCGCCTGGCCGCCTTGGCCCAGGGGGCGCTCGATCTTGTAGCGTCCGTCGAGCACCTCGGTGTCGACTACGAGTGCGTCGTTCATGACGGGAGCTCCTCGAGAAAATCATTGACGTCGCGGCAAATTCGCGTCCTGGTGGCGTCCTTGAGGCTGTTTCCGAAATGATGGTCCTTGTTGCCCTGGCTCAGCATCAAACTGCTCTGGGCTCCCGTGCCCCATCTGGTGTCGGTGCCTTCCAAGACAGACATGCCGTACAACTCGCGGGTTCGGCCGGTGGCGCGTGATTTCATCCCAAAAAAGCGTCTCTCGATGGAGAAACTACGCGCGTCGATGCGCAAGGACTCGCCGCCAAACCAGCTTCCGACTGCGATCAGCACAAAGATCACCGGGATCAATGCGGCCTCCAACATGACCGGCAAATTCATCCAATCGAACCAAAGGTACAGCATCGCCGCGTAAGCGATGACGGAAGACACGGCGAGGATGGCCATCATCTTCGAGCGTGCTGGCTCGACACGAACCGTCAACTGCTGCGGTGAGCGCGCCAGCGTCACACGGCCCTTTTCGAACCGTTTGGTCACGGGCTTGGCCGGCACGGTGCTTCGATGCGGAACCATCGCGCGGGTGCGGCTCGAGCCCATCGTCTGCAGCGCGTCGCGCGCCTGGTCGACCGTCTCGAAGCGATCCTCGACGAACGGGGCGAGCATCTTGTCGATAAAGACCTCGAAGGGGGCGCTCAGCCGCAGCTTGTGCTGATACTGCAGGCGCATGCCCACGATGGGCAGGTCGCTGGGATGCTCACCGCTCATCGCGTAGACCACCGTCGCCGCCAGCGCGTACAGATCGCTGGCCGGACACGCCCGGCCCATGAGCTGCTCGGGGGGCAAAAAGCCGCTGGTGCCCACCACCGTCTCGCCGCCGACGCTGCCGTGGATGATCTGCTGGACCGCCCCGAAATCGACCAGCGCGAGGGTGTCGTCGGGGCGCACCAGGATATTGGACGGCTTGATGTCGCGGTGGATGACCGGGGGGCTCTTCGAATGCAGGTACTCCAGGATGTCGAACGCCTCGAGCAAAAACGCGCGGGCGCGCTTTTCATCGAAGCGCTCGCCGGCGTCGATGGCGTCCTGCAGGGAGCCTCCGGGCACGTACTCCTGGGCCAAAAAGAAGCGTATGCCCCCGTTGGCCTGGGCCTCGACGCGAAAGGCGTCGATGTAGCCGGGGATGCCCGGGTGATGGAGCGAGCCGAGCACCTTGCCCTCGCGCTCGAAGAGCTCGATGGCCTTCCAGTCGGTGGCGAACTCCAGGTCGAGCTCTTTGAGCACGATGGTCTGCCCGTCGCGGCGGTCGCGGGCCTTGTAGGTGCGCGCCTGGCCGCCGCGGCCGATATCCTCGAGCACCTCGTAATGCTCGTGGACGATCTCGGGGGCCGGCTCGGCGCCGAAGGCGCCGCCGTGACGCTCGCGGCTGGTGCGCACCTCGGCGGTGATCGCCCGGCGCACCAACTCCCACTCGTTGGCGTCGATGACGCCGTCGCCGTTGCGGTCGTAGGCGAGCAATTTTTCAGGGTCGTCGCGAAGCGCCTTCAGGCGCCGCTCGACCTCGCGCTCGACCGCGGTATCAGCAGTTTGTACGGGCATCGCCAACCCCGAGCACCTCGAAATCGAAACACCTGTTGATACCGCGCGTCAGCCCAAGAACGCAACAATCCCCGGTCTGGCCAGACCGGGGATTGTGCGTCTTAACTAAGCCGAGCGCTTACTCGACTTCGGCGTGCATCGTCCAGCTCTTGATGGAGCCGGTGTCGGCGGCGGCGGCGTCGACCACGTGCAGGTGCCACTCGCCTTTGAGGGCGATGCCCTCGAAGCCGCTGACGGTCTCGCCGGTCAGCTCGACGTTGTCGTCCCAGCGGTTGTCGACCTTGGCGCCGTCGTAGACGGTGACGGTGACGTTGGCATCCTTGTTGACGAGCTGTACGAGCAGGTCGCCGCGGTAGGTATGCTGGATGTCGACGTCGACGGTCAGGCCCTTGATGGTGCCGTCCTGGTCGATCTTGATGACCGAGTCGGCGCCGTTGGGGTCGTTGTCGGGGATGGCGACTTCGTCGTTGTTGGAGAAGTCGGTGGTGTTCTCGGCCACGGTGGTACCCCGGCTCTCGGCGACCATCTCACGCACCTTGTCCAGGTCGATATGCGGGTCGCCGCCGCGAGCGCGGATGGGCAGCCACAAAAAGTCCGGGTGGCTCTGGCGCGAGCTCCCCACCCACTCGCCGCCGATGATCTTGCCGTCGCCGTCGAGCTCGAGGATGTAGTGGTAGTGGTCGGTGCGCACGTAATAGTCGATATTGGGGCCGGTGGGCTCGGTCGACGGGCTCGCCTCGACCACGTAGTCCAGACCCATGCGCACCTCGACGAAGCTCTGGGCATTTTCGTCGTAGCTGTAGATCTTGTCGGGGGTCTGCGGCGCCCAGCCCTTGTTGCGCGCAAACTCGAGCATATGCTCGATGCTGCGCGGGCCGATGCCGTACACCGCGTCGATGTCGTCGATGGTGGTGAAGGCACCGTTGTTGGTCCGCGCGTCGACCACCGCCTGGGCGCGGTCGCTGCGCAGGCCGACGTCGTCATGCAGCTCGTCGAAGGTCGCCTCGTTGGCCACCTTGAGCGTGCCGGCGACCTCGGCGTCGGTCTCGGGCATGGGGTTGTCGTCGGGCGGGGCCGTGGTGCCGAGCATATCCTTGACCTCTTGCAGCGAGATCTCTTTCTGCTCGTCGATCTTGTAGCCCACCACCGGCTGGTTCCACACCTGGTAGTCGTAGGTCTTGTCCTCGGCGATGGCGCGCTGCTGCTTGCCCAAGAAGTTGGTCACGATGACGTGGAAGGCGCCGGCGTTGACGTCGCGGCACTGATCCTGAGTGAGCCGGCCGGTGTCGTCGCGCTCGACGTCCTTCTCGTTGCAGCGCCCGCCGAGCATGTAGGCGTCGGTGCTGTCGTGCTGCATGATCAGCAGGGCTTTGAGGTCGCTGACCTCGAATTTGACCCCGTTTTTCTCCACGGCTTTTTGCGGCTCGTCCTCCAGGATGGCCGAGGGCACCCACGCGTGGCACAGGCCCCACCAGGTCTCCACGCCGTCGCGGTCTTTCTTGCCGCCCCAGCCGCACTCGTCCTTGTCGCTCAGCCCGTCGCCGTCGTCGTCGACGCCGTTGTGCGACTTCCAGTTGCCCTTGTTCTTGCTGACGTACTCGGCCGCCGGCCCCAGGCTCTTATAATAGTCGTCGTCCCACTCGCAGGTATTGGGATCGTAGGGCTTCAGATCCATGAAGCCGTCTTTGGGCGTCCAGTTGTTGAACGCCTTGTCGTATTTCTCCGCCGGCGACAGGGTCTGGCGGCCCTGCCAGCGGGCGTTGATGCTGTCCTCGTAGGTCGGCCAGTAGGTCTCCGCCCAGGCCGTCTTCTTGGAGTAGCCCTCGGTGGGCAGCTTCTCCCAATTATACTCCAGATCGGCGTGGAAACGCGCCGGATCGTTGCGCCAGTCCCACTGGTCGCCTTTGCCACCGACGGTCTTGTCGGTGCCGTCTTTGGTCACTTTCGCCGAGGCCACGTCGCGCCCGGTGCCTTCCCCACAGGCGGTCAGGGTCAGCGCGGCCGCGCCGAGCACAGCGGCGGTCTTCCAACTCTTGAGAATCATGGCAGTTCTTCCTTTTGGATTTAGCTCACTTCCGAAATTTGATGACATGCAAGGTTTATTGCAGACTTTGTGCCAGAAAGCAAAACAAATGCATCCGCGCTCACACGCCTCCAGCAGGGCGAAGCAGCGCCGGCGATGGCCCGGGAGGGTGGCCAGTGGGGTTTCGCGCCCGGAAACTGCAGTTGCCAGGGGGACGGCTAGCGCCGGGCGGCCTACGGCATGATGTCGGGGAAGGGGTTTTCGACGAAATAGGCCGCTCCTCGGCCCCCGTTGACCAGCGCGGACGAGCTGGTGGCGTAGTTGGGTGAGGCGATCAGAAAGCCGCACGACGGCCGTGACCACGCGCAACTCACCATCACCGCGTCGCCGGTGTCGGAGTCTTTGTTGTCCCCGATCAGCAATAGGTCGGCGTCGTCCACCGTGTGGTTCGTGGAGGCGTGCAACTGCATAGGACCGAGGAAGATGGCCACCGCCCCGCCGGCGATACCGCTCGACGGGTCGACGTAGCCCGGCGCCGCGACGAGCAGGTCGTCATTGCCGTCTCCATCGAGGTCGGCGCCGCCGATGCCCGTATCTTTGGACGGCATCGCCCCATTGTAGGAAGTGCTGGTGATTTTCGGGGCCGCCACGAGACCATAGGTCCCCGCGTTTGCCTGCCAAAAGCTGTGATAAATCAATAAGATGGCCGCGTTTCCACCGATCTTCGCGCCGATGAGAAAGTCGTCGAATCCGTCGCCGTCGAGATCGCCGGCGTTGGCGACCCGTGTGCCCACGTCGGAGACGCTCGTGCCGCTGTGCTCGAAGGTCGCAAACGCCGTGGTCACGTCGATCGTGCCCGAAAATCGCTGTGGATTGCTCGCCGAGCCAGGGCCCTGGAAGAAAAAGACCTCCCCCGAGTGAGCGCCCGTCGAATTGGGCGCGGTGGGTGCCCCCAGCAAAAGATCCGGGGTCGCTCCGGCATCGGCGCTGCCGTCGAGAAAATCAAGGCTCGCCCCCAGGTTCCAGGACTCACTGGTGTTGGCCGGCGCGGTGACGATGGCGTCGGCGTCGCCCGCGGAGATACTCTGGGTGGCCGCCGGCGCGGGGTCGATCGTCACCCCATGAACGCTGCTGCCGCCGTAGAAGAGGTAGACGGAATCGACATAGGGCGAGCCGATCATGAAGTCGCCAAAACCATCGCCGTCCAGATCGGCGCTCCCCGCGATATGTTCGCCGAGTTGGGCGTACGGCACGTAGCCGTTCACACGCAGGGCCGCGTTTGAGGTATCGAGCACCGAGGAGGTGAACGTGCCCCCGAGGAAGACGTAGACCGCTCCGGCGCGCGCTCGCGTCGAGGCCGACCCGTCGGCCACGTCGGCGTCGGGCGCGCCGATGGCGAAGTCGTCGATCCCGTCGCCGTTGAAGTCGCCGATGCCCGCCACCGCCGCGCCCAGCCGCTCGGCGCCCTGTGCGACAATCTCGACATCGGCGCTGGTCACGTCGGTGTTGCCGGGGGCGGTCCCGCCGCCGAAGAACAGGTAGGCCGCACCCCCGCCGCCGGCGTTGGGCGCGCCCACCAGGATGTCGGGCGTCCCATCGCCGTTGACGTCCCCGACGTCGGCGATGGAGCTGCCCGCGCCGTCGCCGACGGACTCGCCGGCGATACGCGCATCGGCATATTGCAGGGAGATCTTCGCGTCGCATACATCCCCGACATCGTCGGCGTCGACGTCGCGCTGAGCGGGGTTGTACACCGTCAGACAGTTGTCGCAGGCATCGCCGAGCCCGTCGTGGTCGTTGTCCGTTTGTCCATTGTTGGGCACGAGCGGGCAGTTGTCGGTGTTGTCGGGTTGCCCGTCGCCGTCGTCATCGTCGTCGCAGGCGTCGCCCTTGGAATCCCCGTCGACGTCGCTCTGCCCGGCGTTGGCCACCTGCGGGCAATTGTCGGAGGCGTTGGGCTGGCCGTCGCCGTCGACATCACCATCGCACCGGTCGCCCCGTCCATCGCCGTCAATATCCGACTGGTCGGGGTTCGACACCAGCGGACAGTTGTCGGCGCCGTCGTCGGTGCCGTCGTTGTCGTCGTCGTCGTCGCATTTGTCGCCCACATCATCCTGGTCGAGGTCGGCTTGTGCGGGGTTGGCGACGAGCGGACAGTTATCGGACACGTCGGGGATATTGTCCCCGTCGTCGTCGCTGTCGCACGCATCTCCCTGGCCGTCGCCGTCGGTATCGGTCTGGTCGGCCGAGGCGACGAGCGGGCAGTTGTCGTCGGTGTCGGCCACACCGTCGCCGTCGTCGTCGTCGTCGCAGGCGTTGCCTTTGCCGTCGTTGTCGGGATCGAACTGGTCGGGATTGGCGACCGCGGGGCAGTTGTCGTCGGCGTTGCCCACGCCGTCGCCGTCGATATCATCGGCGCAGACGTCGCCGATGCCATCGCCGTCGGTGTCGAGTTGGTCGGGATTGGCCGTCCCGGGGCAATTGTCGTCGGCGTTGCCCACGCCGTCGCCGTCGCGGTCGGGGTCCTGGCAATTGAGCACACCGTCACCGTCGGTGTCGGCGTCGTCGGCACAATCGACGCACTGCTGGCCGGCGGCGCAGTCGTCATCGGCACAGTCAACGGCGCCGTCGCCGTCGTCGTCGACCCCGTTGTCACATTGCTCGGGCGTGGCATCGTCGGCCACGCAGATCGCGCCGCGACCGTCCTTCAAGTCCTGGCAACGATATCCATCCAGACATGTCTGCTCCGACGAGCACCGGTACGCGTACTTCTGTACGTCGAGCTTGGTATTGCAACCCCACAGAAACGCGACCGTGCCGAGTGCGCAGAGAATCGAAAAGCGGGTGAGCGACTTCATGTACAACTCGTCGTGCCGAAGGACAAAAGGAGGTCGAGCAAGTTGACTCGAAACTCAAAACTGCATGCGCCACAGGACGCTGGCCCCGTGGGGCTGCAGGCCCACGGCGACTGTCGACTGCGAGGGTTCGACGCGGTCGGCCAACAGCAGGTACAGGCCCACGCCGGTGACCACGGCGCCCGTGCTCAGGGTGGCCACGCCGATGGTGTCGTAGGTGTTGGCGCGGTCCTCGATGGCCTTGGCGTCGCGCTGGGAGCGGGCGGTGACCACCTGGTCGGTCGGCTGGGAGCGCACCTTGTCGCGCTCGGAGTTGGCCACGAGGAACAGCGCGCCGCCGCCGGCCATCGCGGCCACGCCGACGGCGGTGGTGGCCCACCCGGCGACCGACGAGCCGGCGTCTCGGGCGGCCATAGAGCGCGCCGGCTTCGCCACCGGCCTGGCGGCCGGTGGCTTCGTCGATGAGCGCCCGGGCGTGGTGGCCGCCGTCTTTGGCTTTTTCTTCTCCTCGCAGGACGCATCGAGCTCGTCGCGGTATTGGGCGACTTTCTTCGTGACGTAGGTCGGCGAGGGCTTTCGCACCTTGGGCGCCGCCAGCGCCCTGGACAGCGCCTCCCGTGCTTTGGCGCACTGCCCCAGCTTCTGATACGCGCGCCCCAGGTTGAGGTAGGTGACGTCGAGCTCGCCCAGCCCGTTGGCCTCTTCGAGCATCGCGACGGCGGTGGCGTAGTCGCCTTTGATGATGGCGCGCACGGCGTCGTCGTTCAGCGAGAGCTGGTCTTTGCTCGGATGGGCGAATTGGATCGGTTCGGCCGGCTCTTGCTGGGCGTTGGCGCCGCCCGGACGCAGGCAAAGACCACACACCACTGCGGCTACCGACAAGACGACGCGGCATAGACAGATGCGACCCATCACGCACTCCACTGCTATCCAGACGGGGACCGCGATGGATGTAATGACGCATCCCCCACGGCGAATCCACTTAAAAAATGTCTTGGATCGAGGCTAACAAGCGCGGCGGGCGTTGTAAACTTTTCAAATAATGCCGCGCTACTGCCACGGCCAGGCGGGCTCGTCGGGGCGGCCGGCGGCGAGTTGCTCGTCGGGGCCGTAGGGACAGTGTCGGCAGCCGCTGCCGCAACAGTAGCCGCGCTCGCGCAGGTAGTACGAGGTCATCACGAACAGCCCGCTGTCGGGGTCGACATAGCCGGCCTCGCCGGCCTCGCAGGATCGTCGGTGGCGCTCGAGCGCCTCTTTGGAGGGTGGGTTCGACATCGCCAATCGTATAGCCCAACCGAGGGTCTACTGGAAAGCAGCGTGATCACAGCCGCGCCACAGCTCAAAACTCAATTCCCATTATATTTCAGCATCTTACCAATACGACGCGAAAAAACTTTGGGAAAATACGCAACGATTGGGGCCTCTCTGCCGAAAACCATTATGGGGGCAGCGGACGACACTGCCTCTCGATGAATGGACAAAGATACCAAACGACAGAGGACTGGGCTCATGGGACTTTTGGACTCAATAGGACACGCCGTCAGCGCCGCGGTCGACACCGTCGAGGACGTGACCGGCGACATCGGCCACGCCGTCGAGGATGTCGGTAAGGACCTCGGCAAAGGGATGTCCGAGATCGGCGATAGTTTCGAGCAAATCGGCAAAGATCTGGGGCCGCTCGGCGACATCGTCGACGGCGCGATGGACATTTTGTCGTCGGGCAGCCTGGGCGGCATGCTCAACACCGCCATGGACAAGCTCGGATTGCCTGACTGGGTGGGCGACGTCGGCGGCGGGGTGCTCGACTTTTGCACCGGCAACTGGGTGGGCGCGGCGGCCAACGGGCTGGATGCCCTACAAGACGTCGCCGACGCCTGCGGCGCCCACGAGCTCGGCGGGTTTTTGAAGGCCGGCTCGAAGATCACCGGCATGTTCGCCGGCAATATTGGCGGCACCGGCCTCGGCGAGGTCGACCAACTCATCGGCGAGGCCAAGAAGACGGTGGGCACCATCGACAAGGCCATGGGCGGTGTGAAGTCGCTGATGAGCGGGGACATCGTCGGCGCCGGCGAGAGCCTGCTGGACACCTTCGGCGGCAACCTGGGTCCGCTCAAATCGGTGGTCGGCGAGCTCGGCGGCGAAGCCACCAGCGCCGTCGAAGAGCTCATCCCCCAGGGCAAGACGGTGCTCAACGCCCTGGGGGGCGCGCTGGCCGACGGCAAGCTGGACATCGGCGATCTGAAGCAATTGCCGGTGGGCGACGTGCTCACCTCCGCGCTCGGCGAAGACACCGCCAAAGAGCTCGAGCAAATCGCCGGGCCGGCGATCGACTTTTACTCCCAGGCCTCCGGCATCGCCGACCAGATCAGCGATATGGGCGGCCAGATCGAGCAGGAGAGCTTGCAGGCGGCCGGCCAGGCGGGCCGCGGCCTGCTCAACGGAGTGCTGGGCGTCCTCACCGATCGACTCGGCGCCGATCACCCCGACATCGCCAAGCTGGCAGCGCACACCGACTTCGTCGGCCAGCTCTTCGAGATGGCCGCGAGCGACCCGGACTCCCTGGGGATCATCGGCGACCTGCTCTCGCAGGCCGGCGGGCTGAGCGACGAACTCGAACAGATCGCCCACCAGAATATCTCTCTGCGCGCCTGAGATTCAGCGCGCACTCACTCTTGCGAGGATGACCATGGAAGACAAAGACGACATCGCATTCGCCGACACCATCGACGCCCTGGAGATGACCCCGGACATCATCGTCAAGCAGTTGGAGGCCTCGGCGATGGAGTATTACCGGCTGGAAAAATTCGACCGGGCGCGTGACTACCTCGAGCAGCTCGTGATGATGCGCCCCCACGAGGCCAGCTATTGGACGCTGCTGGGGGTGATCTACCGGCGCCGAAAGCGGCGCGGCTCGGCGCTGCAATGCTTCAAGCGCGCCGCCGAGATCGACCCGGAGGACCTCAACACGCTGGTCAATTTCGGCGAGACGCTGCTGGAGGTGGGAAAGGTGCCCGCCGGCGTCGATCTGCTGCGCGCGGTCTTCGACAAGGGCTACGACCCCAGCAAGCCGCCCGAGGAGCAGGATGAGTTCACCATCCGCGCCGGGGCGATGCTGGAGTTCGTCCAAAAGTCGATCAACGGGTTCATCGAGCACGAGCGCGAGCGCCACAGCGAGCAGAACTGAACCGGCCGGCTACTGGGCCTCGCGCATCTTTTGGCGGCTCGAGCTGAGCAATTTGGCCACCCGGCGCGTCGCCTGGAGCCGCTCGTCGACCTCGGCGGCCAGCTCCTTGCGGTCGCGCTTGGTGGCCATCTCGCGCTGGACCTGGCCGAGGACCTCCTGGATCTGGCTGTACAGGCGGTCGCCGGCGTTCTCGACGAACTCCTCGAGCTTCTCGCCGTAGTCGTAGATGACCCGCAGAAGCTCCTCTTCGATACGCACGCCCAGCTCGTCGATGACGCGCACGCCCTCGTCGCGGGCGCGCTCCTTGATCTTCTCGTCGACCTTGCCCTTGAAGATCATCGCCAGCACGGGCGCCGTCAGCGTCAAAAGCCCGCCCACCAGGGCGTTGGCGAACAGGAAGATCGACAGGCCCAGCGTGCCCAGGGCGAACACACTGACGTCGTAGGCGATGGTGTCGACGTCGAGGTCGAGCTGGTCCTTGAGGCCGAGCTCGTCGCGCAGCACCCCGACGGTCTCGCGCATCGACTGGTTGGTGATCTCGATGACCTCTTCGGCGAGCTCCTCGAGCTTATGGGCGATCTTGTCGCCCTCGTCCTCCAGCCAGTCCTTGAAGGAATCCTGGACCCAGGCGGACAGGTACAGCTTGATGTCGCGCGCCTCGGCACGGTCGATCTGCTGGGGCAGCGTCGTCTTGAAGTCCTCGACGAACGAGCGCAGGTTGTGGCGCGCGGTCGCGGCGATGCCGCCGATGCTCTCGTTGATGTGGTCGATATTCTCGGCGATGAGCTGGCGGGATTGCTCGAGCTTGTCCTCGACCTTGGCGATGCGCCGCTCGAGGTCCTCCTTTTCGAGCAGGTACCCCTGCTTTTTGATGGCCAGGTTCTGCTCGAGCAAGCCGGCGATGCGCAGCCCGCTTCCCAGGGCGCTGTCGACCAGGATGAACGCCTTATTCTCGCGCAAAAAGCCCAACAGATACTCGCGGAAGGCGACGAACTCCTCGGGCAGAGAGTCGCCGCGCTTCTGGGCGCGCAGCGCCTCGCGCGCGGAGAACGCAAATAGCTCGACCGGCCCGATGAGATCGGCCAGCCGCTCGCGGGCGTAGGCCTCCACCTCGGCGACGTCCTCGTCGCTCAGGGCGTCGGTCTTGCCGAGCACGAAGATGATGCGCTCGCGGTTGGCCTTGAGCAGCCGGTCTTTGATGAAGGTGATCTCGCTTTTTTTGAGCACCTGGGTGGCGTCGAGCACGTACAAAATGACGTCGGCCTTGGGCACATAGCCGTAGGTGATCTCGACCTTTTGGCGCGAGATGTCGTTGACGCCGGGGGTGTCCACCAGCACCAGCGAATCCTCCAGGAGTTCGTTGGGATATTGGATCTCGACGTATTCGGGCTCCTGGCCGGACTCTTCCTCGTGGCGAATCGCCGGGCCGATGTCCTCGTAGGCGACCTGGGTGCGCTCGCCGCCGCGCGGCGGCTGGATCCCGGCGGCGGGCTCCTCGCCGTAGACCAGATGGGTGATCACCGCCGTGGTCGGCGTGATCCCGGTGGGCAAGATCTCCTCGCCGAGCAAGGCGTTGACCACGGTGGATTTGCCGTGGTTGAACTCGCCGAGCACCACCACCGACATGCGCCCCTGCTGCAGCGCCGGGATACGCTCCTCGCGCACCTCCGCGGCCAGCAAATGAAGCCCGCCCTTGTCGGAGATCTCGGCGAGCTCGCCGAGCAGGTCCTCGACCACCTCGCGCTTGACCGGAAGCAGGGGTCCAGCGGGCGTTTCGGGCTCGTCGGGCTCGTCGGCTTCTTCGAGCTCGTCGGCCGCTTCCGGCTCGTCGGGCTCGTCGGCCGCTTCCGGCTCTTCGACCTCCTCGGGCTCGGAGGTCTCGTCGAGGTCGTTTTTGTCTTTGTCGTCGGTCATGTTGTCGGGATGTATGTGGTTGTTGTTAACGTGATATTCTGGAGGTGCCGGGCGCCGTCAGCGAGGCGGAGGAGCCGCCCGAAACGCAAGAGACTTCATCACACTCAAAGCACCTTGACCAACTCCTCGACCTCCCGGTCGATCTCGTCGAGCGGGCGCCCGCCGCGCTCGCCGATGCGGTGGCGGTAGTACTCGCTCTGGGCGAAGAGCTTGATGGCCTGGATGCGCTTGGGCAGATACGGGTGGGAGGCGAAATACTCCTTGAAGCGGCCCACCCCGTCCTGCACGTCGTCGAGCTGGCTGAGGTATTCGTCGATGTCGAGCTGCTCGAAGAGCTTGCGGCTGCCCAGCGCCAGGCGCATCATGGCGTTGACGGCGGCCTCCTCGCTCTCGGCGCACACCATGCCGGCGCGGTCGCAGGTGATCTCGCCGCGACGGCCCCAGGCGTCCAGCGCCATCGTCGCCGGCACCGCCGCCCACTTGACCAGGCTCATCACCCCGGTCTTCAAGAATTCGGCGGCCGTGCGGTAGACGACGTGGTTATTCTGGATGTGGCCGCATTCGTGGCCGATGACGAATTTGAGCTCGGCGTCCTCGAAGCGGTCGACCAGCGAGGAGGTGATGATGATGAACGACTCCTCGTCGGTGCCGTAGGTGCCCGCGTTGAGCTGCGGATTTTGCATCACGTAGACGGTGGGCGGGGCGATGTCGAGCGTGTCCGCGCACTCCAGCACCGTGTCGTACAGCGCGGGAAATTGGCGCCGGCCCAGGCGCACGCCGTTTCCCAGCAGCTCGTTTTTCTGGAAGGTCTTCCAGAAGCGCACCGACGACTTGGCGACCACGTTGACCGGCTTCATGCGCTGCAACTGGCGCAGCACGCGGATATCCCCCGAGAAGGCGTACTCCCCAAAGCCGGTCTTGAAATCCCGGGCACTCTCGGGGCTTTTTTTCTGGTCGACGTACTTGAGAAAATCGAGATCCATTGCGTCTCCGGCGACTGGGACACCCACAGGTAGGGCCCCCTGCTATACAGCTAAACAAGCGACAATATCCAATCTATTCAATCGTGGACGCGCGACGTCGACCGGCAAGCCGGTTACATGCTGTCGGTGGGGTAGACCTTGTAGAAATGGCCCACGTGGCCGGCCTGATCGACGGCGTCGATGCTCACGGTGAAGTCGCCGCTGCACGCCACCGGCTCGGCGTTGCCGGGGGGAGTCCAGGAAAAATGAAGGTCGGCGTCGTCGTCGGTCAGGGTCATCTGCGCGCCGTTGAGCGTGCCGTTGACCCCGATGAGATCGCGGTTGGGGTCGGTGACCTTGACCGACAGGGTGTCCAGGACCTTGCCGTCGACCCCGGAGTCCGACGACGCGGCGCAGACGACCTGCAAATCGGAGATCTTGGGGGCGGCGGACGCAGCGTCGCCGCAGCCGGCCGTGACCAGCGTGACGGCGCCGATGGCCACCAGCAGCGCGGCCGGGCGTCCAAATTCTGCACACAACTTTCGCATCATCGCTCTCGAGGGAAATGAAAGATAGAGGGTCGGAGGGCGCGCTCATGCTAGTCGAGCAGCTCGAGCGCCTCCTGCAATGTCTTTTTGGGGTCGGTCTCCCGAATGGCCGACTGCAACCGAATGCGGTCGACGGTCGACAGCGGCTCGAGATCGGTGCGGTCGATGGCGTCGGTCAGCCGCTCCAGCGCGCCCAGGCGTTGGCGCAGCTCGTCGACCGCCGCGTCGGGCAGGCCGCCGGTGTCGTCCGGGTGGGCCTGGGCCTGCTCGAGCTCGTCGCGCAGAGCGTCGCGCTCTTGCTCGAGCTCGGCGATGCGCTCGCTGGCGGCGACCAGTTCGGCCTCGACCTTCTCGATCTCGGCAGGGTCGCCCTCCTCGGCGCGGCGCCGCTCGAGTTGCAGGCGCTGCTTGAGCCCCTGGACCTCGGCCTTGAGGTCGCCGGCCAACTGCTCAGCCTCGTCGAGCCGGGTGCGCGCCTCGTCGAGCTCCTGCTGAGCGGGCTCGAGCTCGCCGACGCGCCGCTGCAGCTCGTCGCGCGCGTCGAATAGCTCGGCGAGCTTGGCCTCGTTTTGCTCGGCGGCCTGTTGGAACTCGTCGTTCTGCTCGCGCGCGGTGTCGAGCTCGGAGCGCAGCTCGGCGTTGCGCCGCTCGTACTCGTCGAGCAGGCGGTTGTTCTTGTCCAGGTCGGCGCGCGCTTGCTCGAGCTGCTCGCGCAGCCGGTCGACATCGGCGCCCGAGCCCGACGTGTCCGCCAGCTCCGCCTCCAGGGTGCGCACGTCGTGCTCGAGCGCCTCGACGCGCCGGTCGCGCACGCTCAACTCGCGCTCCAGCTCCGCCTGGCTCTGCTGGGCCTGCTCGAGGCGCTGGTGGGCCCCGTCCAGCGCGTCCTCGCTTTGCTGCAGCTCGCCGCGCAACTGCTCGACCTGATGGCGCTCGGCCTCCAACTCATGTTGCAGCGCGTCGACCTGCGCCGAGGCATCGGGGGCGTTGTGCAATTGCTCGTGCAACTGCTGGTTTTCGTGTTGCAGGGCCTCGAGGTCGGTGCGCGCCGCGTCCAGCTCGGCCTGCCACTGCTCGGCGGCGCGCTGCTGGCTGTCGGCCTGCTGGGCCTGGAGCTGCTCGGCGCGCTCGTTGGCCGCCTGCAGTTGGGCCTGCAAATCGGTGATCTCATAGGCCTGGCGCGAGGCGAGGTCCTCGATGGACTGCTTCTCCTGCAGCAGGCGCTCGTAATCGCCCGGCGCGGCCCCGCCGCCAGGGCCGAACTGGCCGCTGTGGCCGCCGTGGACCTGGCCCGCGGGCTCCTCGACCTCGACGAAGTCGACCTCGCCAAGCTCCTCGATCTCCTCGTAGTCGTAGGCCACCGAGGAGGCCTGCGCCCCCAGTCCATCGCCCATCTCCGGCTCGACGAACGCCGACGACGGCTCGGCCCCGAAGGCATACGCGTCCGCGGCCTCGGTGGGCCCGCTGACGTAGGGCTGCTGCCCCGACGGGTGCTGGTTGTTGACGGTGACCTCGCGCTCGGCGGGATCGTCGAGCGCGAAGTGCAGCACGAAGTCCCCGCACCAGATCTCGTCCTGATCTTCGAGGCGCTCGTGCTCGATCTCGAAGCGCTGCTCGTTTTCGATGAGCCAGGTGCCGTTGGAGCTGTTGAGGTCGATGACCTCGAAGGTGCCGTTGTTGAACCGGAACTCGGCGTGGTGGCGCGACACCGACTTGCGATTGGAGCGGATCGTACAATCCGTCGCCCGGCCGATGGAGACCACCGGCTGGTCGGGCCCCAGATAAACCGAGCACTCCCGATTGGACGAATCGGTGTAGATTAGTCTGGCCACTGATACCGCTCCTAAAGAGGTTCGCAGCGAAATTCAGACACACAGGTAGGCCGTAGTGTAGTACCGCGGCGACCGAAAGGTCAATTTGGGTCTGGAGCGCAGGCTGCTAGCCTGCATCGGGCGGGGCGATCACGCCCGCGGCAGGGACACCGCGGTGCGGTAGTGGCCGGCGTCGGTGGGGCCCTCCTGCCATTGGCCGCCGACCTCCAGGGCGAGGCTGCGGGCCAGGCGAAGCGGCAGAGTCGAGCCGGGGTACTCGCCGCGGATGGCGGCCAGAAGGTCGGTGCGCGTCCCCGGGTGAGGCAGCACGCCGCCGAGCACCTCGACGAGCGCGCCCTGCTCGCCGTCCTTGCCACAATGGACGACCACCGCCTCGGCGTCGTCGTAGCGCGCCGCCAGCAGGTAGGGCATGATCATATTGTAGACCAGTTGGTACAGCCGCGGCCGGTCCAGGCAGACGCGCACCGGGTCGAGTTCCAGGCGCATATGCTCGCGAAGCTCGGGGGGAACCAGCGTGCCCACCCGGGTGACCACGCTGGCCAGGTCGAGCTTCTCGCGCTCGCCGACGATCTCCTCGGAGAGCATCTGCAGCTCGCCGATGATCCCGCCGATACGGTGCGCGGCGTGCTCGACGCGCTCCAGAATGGCGACCAATTCGGAGTCGGGCTCGGCGCGCCCGGCGAGCTTCACCGCCTGGTGTAAGTAGCCCACGCAGGTCGCCAGGGGGTTGTTGATTTCGTGGGCGATCGCCCGCGCCAGGTTGGCCATCGAGGCGACGCGCTCGGCGGCGAGCATGGCCTCACGTGCGGTCGGCGGGTGGTCGCTCGCCTCGGCGTCGCCGACGGGCTCGTCGTGATCGATCCCCAACTCGTCTTCGAGTTCGGCAACCTTGCGCCGATAATCCGCCAATTGACGTTCCAGTTGTCGGCGGTCGTCGCCGGCCATGCAACCTCCGGCCGTTGGGGGGATGGGAAGGGATGTAGTTCGCCGCAGCGATCGCCCCGAATGTACCCACGCCCCGACGATTTTCACCCTGGTTCAGGGATCCCGGCCCTGGGAGGTCAGCTTCGCGTGAAGTCGCGCACCCAGCGGATCAACCACCAGATATTGAGCACGACGAACATGCCGATGAGCGCGGCCAGCGCCACGTACCACCAGTGGTCGTGGGGGGCGACGCCGCCCTCGATGAGGTAGGCGTCGACGCATTTGTTGCCGGCGGCGTCGGCGGCGCGCTCGAGCTTTTTGGACAACTTCATGCCGCAAAAGCGGGTGTCGTAGCGCGTGAAGTAGTATTTGCGCAGCCCGTCGTACTTCTTGGGGACGTCGCTCAGGCGCAGCGCGCGGCCGGCGCCCTCGAAGTAGGTGCGGTCGATCTCGCCCTGCTTGGCGCTCTTGGACTTGCGCTCGAGCTCAGTCTTGTCGGCGTCCTTGCGGGGCACCTCCACGTAGACTTGCCCGCCGACGAGCTTGAAGAAGCGGTAGCGCTTGCTCTGCGAGCGCCGCGAGGGCACGCCGTTGACGGACACGTAGCGGTTGTGGGGGATCGTCGGCTTCCAGGTGGGGTCCTGGGCACGCTTAGAGGCGAACTCGGTCACGCTGCCGATCTCGACGGGATCGGTGGAGCTGAAGAAATAGGCGAGCTCGGAGTGCCAGTCGCTGATGATGGAGATGCCGAACCAGATGACCACGGCGAATAGGACCGGGCGCAAAATCGAGCCCCGCCGGCGCGAGGAGGCCAACCCCAGAAGTTCGGGATCGATCTCCTCGTCGAACTCCTCGCTGTCGTCGGTGTTGTGGAACTCCTCGACCATCTTTGCATCACCCTGAGTGATATGACACGACGTCCTCGTGACGTCTTGTAAGCGAATGCGCCGAGTTTATCAATTGGCGGCTGCGCGCCGGCGCTGGTGCATTGAACGTTCGGTGGTGGCTGAGTTATTCATCACCAGTATCGACAACGCCCACATCCAAAAGTTTCATTATGTCCCAACCAGCGAGCCCCCCGGCCCCCGGGCCCTTCTTTTTGATGTCGCCGCCTCGCCCCGACTGGGGCCTGCGCGGCAAGGCGAATTTCCGCTCGCGCGCGGCCTCCGGCGCCGACGCCAGCCGGGCGCGCGACGAGTGGGCCAGGTTGGCCGACGCCATCGTGGCCGGCGGCGGCGAGGTGGTGGTGTGTCCACCGGACCCCGACGACAACCTGACGGGCATGATTTACACGGCCGAAGCCGGTGAATTCTATCGCACTTCCAGCGATGAGCCAGCTTTTGTGCTCCCCAATATGGCCGCTGCCCACCGGCGGGCCGAGGCCGGCTGGATCGGCGGCTTCGTCGCCACGCTGGGCTGGCAGACCAGGCGCATCGACGCCACCTGGGAGGCCCAGGGCGACGCTATCCGCGCCGGCGACGCCGACCGCATCGTGCATACCTACGGCGTCGGCCCCGACGCGCGCACCGAGCGCGCGGCCTGCGCCGAGGTCGCCGAGCTTTTGGGCGGACAGCACGTGCACGTTCGCTTCCACGCCGACCCCTGGTTTCACGGCAATACGTTCCTCAACATCTACCGCGCGCCCCAATCCGACGAGCTATTAATTGTCGTGTGTCCGGAGGCGTTGGACGACGAAGAGTACGAAAAAGTGCGCGCGTTTGTCCCGGAGGCGCACGTCCACGAGATCTCGCGCGAGGAGAGCCTCGGCTACGACACCAACGCGCTGCAGGTCGACCGCACGGTCATCGCACCGACCACGCTGTCGGCCGGAACCGCGGCAGCGCTCGACGAGTTGGGGCTCGACGTCGTGCGCCTCGATCTCGGCGAGCTCTTCGTCAAGGGAGGCGGCGCCCCGGTATGCCTGACCAACCGTCTGTGGGGCGTGCGCGACGCGGAGGTGCCCGAGAAGGTTCGGTGGTCGGCGCACGGCTCCATCGACGCGCACGAATGAGCGCGCGTGGGGGAAGAATCGGGGGAGGTTGTGGCGTTGGTAGGGGAAGTATAGAATTCAGCAAGCGAGCCTTCGTCGGCCGTCTTGGCTGCGCCGGCAGCCGCGGTCGCCCTTCGGATTCATCCAACCGACAAAGCCCATGTCCAAAAAGCGTATTTTGATCGCCGACGACGACCCTCATATCCGCGAGGTCGTGCGCTTTGCGCTGGAGCAGGCGAGCTTCGAGACGGTGGAGGCGGCCGACGGCCTGGCCGCGCTTGAAGCGGTCGGCGAGCACGATCCCGACCTGGTCGTCCTGGACATCATGATGCCGGAGATGGACGGCACCGATGTGTGCCGAAAGCTTCGCGCCGACTCGAGCGTGCCCATCGTCTTTTTGTCCTCGCGCGACGATGAAATCGACCGCGTGCTCGGCCTGGAGTTGGGCGGTGACGACTATTTGACCAAGCCGTTCAGCCCGCGCGAGCTGGTCGCGCGCGTCAAAGCCGTGCTGCGGCGCAGCGGCGACTCCGCCCCCGCCGACGCCACGGCCAACGACGGCGGCCAGCACGTGCTCGACTACCACAAGTTGCGCCTCGACCTCGACCGCTACAAGGCCTTCTGGGGCGCGCACGAAGTCGAGCTGACCAAGACCGAATTCGGCGTGGTGCGCACCCTGATGGGCTACCCCGGCAAGGTCTACAGCCGCAACGAGCTGATGGACGGCGCCTACGACGACGGCACCATCGTCAGCGACCGCACCATCGACAGCCACGTGCGCCGGGTGCGCCGCAAATTCGAGGACGTGGGCAAAAGCCCCATCGAGACGGTGCACGGGCTGGGCTATAAACTGGGCAGCTGCAAATAAAGACCAACGATTAAGTTCACCACAGAGGACACAGAGGGCACGGAGGAAGATAGCTTTTGAGGGTTTTTCTCTGTGCCCTCGGTGCCCTCTGTGGTGATGTCTCGAGTTCTTGGATCTCCTGTGCAAGTGAAGCCCCGACTTCGAACGATCTTTCTGATCGTCAACCTCATCGTGCTGCTCATCCCTCTGGGCGGCATCGGGGTGTTGCGCATCTACGAGACGGAGCTGATTCGGCGCACCGAAAGCGAGCTCATCAGCCAGGGAGCGCTGGTCCAGGCGGTCTACCGCGACAAGCTGCTCGAGGCGCTCAAAGGCGGCGAATGCGAGCGCGCCGACGGCGCCGGCCCCTACGGGGTGCCCGTCGACGTCAAGTGGCCGGTCAATATCGAAAATAAGTTTACGCCGGTGCCCGCCGACCTGGAGCTGGCCAGCGACCGCATCTATCCGGTCGTCCCCGAGGCGATGACCCCGAAGATGCCCGCCGAGCCGTGCGCCGAGAAGGTCGGCAAAGACCTCATCCCCACGCTCTTGGAGGCCCAGCAGATCACGCTATCGGGCATCCACGTGGTCGACTATCGCGGCACGGTGGTGGCGACCACGCAGGGGATTTTGGGCAAGTCCATCCTCAACCGCGAGGAGGTGCGCCGCGCCCTCGACGGCGAGTTCGTCAAGATCTTGCGTCGGCGCAGCACCGGGCCGTCGACCTGGTCGTTGGACTCCATCCAGCGGCGCACCAGCGTGCGTGTGTTCGTGACCATGCCCATCGTCTATCAGGGGCGGGTCCTGGGGGCGGTGGCTCTGGTGCGCACCCCCATGAGCCTGCTCAAATCCATCTACCTCAACCGGGTGATCTTCGGGGCGTTCATCGGGGTGATCTTGTTGGCGGCGGTGATCATCTCTCTGTTGACGGCGGTGTTCATCGGCCGGCCGATCCGCCGCCTCATCGCGCAGACCCGACGCATCGCGCGCGACGAGAAGGACGCCACCGAGCCCCTCGAGCATCCCGGCACTCACGAGATCGACGAGTTGTCGCGGGCGTTCGCCGACATGGCCGCCGCCCTCAACGAGCGCGCCGACTATATCCGCACGTTCGCGCGCAACGTCTCCCACGAGTTCAAGACACCGATCAGCTCCATTCAGGGCACCGTCGAGCTGCTCGAGGACCACCTCGACACGATGTCCGAGGAGCAGCGTCACAAATTTTTGGGCATACTCCACGCCGACGCCCGGCGCATGGAGCGGCTGGTCACCCGCCTGCTCGACCTCGCCCGGGCCGACGTGCTGCAGCCCGGCGCCGCCAGCGCCGACGTCGGCGCCGTGCTGGCCGAGCTGACCGCGCGCTTCGACGACGTCGATGTGGTGGTCCAAAACGTCGACGAGGTCGCCTCGGTGGCCATGGCCCAGGAGACCTTCGAGTCCATCGTGTCCAACCTGTTGGAGAACGCCCGCCAGCACGGCGCCACCCGCGTCGACATCGACGTCGAGCGCGTCGAGGTGGGCGATGCCTCCGCCTTCGTCGATCTCACCATCACCGACGACGGCCCGGGCATCTCCGAGGGCAACGCCGACAAGATCTTCGACGCCTTCTTCACCACCAAGCGCGACCGGGGCGGCACCGGCCTCGGGCTGTCCATCGTGCGCTCCTTGATGCGGGCGCACGGCGGGGATATTGCCCTGGTGGACAGCGAGCAGGGCGCGCGGTTTCGGCTGCGGTTTGCACAGTAGGGACGCCTGTTGCGTCAACTGAAACGAACCACCGTCGACCACCCTGCGGTGGGGACAGTCGCCCCCAGATGTAGGCCACAGTGTGACATCCTGACACACACCCCGCGGACAAACGGGCGACAAGACGGCCAAGAGCAGCGCCCGATATGTAGGACAGCCCCCTACACTGACTCACAATGTATGCGCGGCGCGCATCCGATGCGAAACCACCCCATCAGACAACACCAGCGAGCGCGGTCGGGCCGATGACCGTGGTATGGAAACTGCATATACTCGCTTGTGATTAAGGCATCGGGCTGGGATAATTGAGTTGTCGAAACGCACTTTTACGCCAATCCTCCGCACCCGTCAGGCGATCTCATGAGCGAGGGCCCAACCAACAAGGGGCGCATCGAGCAGTGGCTGACGGTGGGGATGCACCTTGTTGCCATCGTCGTGCTGGCGGTGGGCTCGGCGGCCCTCTTCGCCAACGAGGCGAGCGCGCAGGCGCTGGTGTGGGCGTGGCACCGGGGCGCCCACCTGGGGGCGCTCGCCACCAAGATCGCCGAGCATGTGGGGCTATGCGCGGTGGCGTGGCTGGCGATCGTGGCAAGCTATCGAAGCGTGGCCAAGCTAGTCGCCCAGCTTCGCGACGGCGAACGGACGGTGGTGCGCCTCGACGCCCGGCGCGGCTCGGTGATGACCGAGACGCTCATCGTGCTGCCGGTCGCCTTGCTGCTGATCATGGGGCTCGCCCAGCTCACGCTGATCAATATCGCGGCGACGTTGAGTGATTTGGCGGTCATCGAGGCGGCGCGCAGCGTGTGGGTGTGGGCGCCGGAGGCCGACGAGGGGCGCATGGGCGTCGATCGCTCGCTGGTCAAGGAGAAGGCCCGTGTGCAGGCGGCCGCGGTGCTCGCCCCGGTGGCCTCCTCGGACTTCGGCCACTTCTCCAAGGGGAGCACTGCCCGCTACAACGGCACCTTCCGCAAGGCCATGGGGGCGATCTACGGCGCACAGGTCGACAACGCCGGCAACGACATCGGCTCGTACGCCACCTCCGAGGCCGAGACGGCGCTGAGCGCCAATAAGGAGGCCATCGGCAAGAATATGGCGTTCAATCTGGCCTTCGACTCGACCAGCTTCAAGGATCGCAGCGCCCGCAAATTCTTCAACGCCTGGGCGCATACCGAGGTCAGCATCGTCGACAGCGGCGACTGGATCGGCGCCAAGATGACCTACCACCACGCCTGCCTGCTGCCGCTGGTCGCCGGCCTGTTCGGCCAATACGACACGGTCAACGGCGACGTGGGCTACTACACCAATATCCAACGCGCTTACACCCTGCGAAAACAGGTCCAACCCAATGCGACACTGCCGCGCAACTGACATAGGAGGCGCCGCGCGGCGGGCCGTCAGGGGCGGCCTCGCCGGGTTTCATCGCGACGAGGGCGGCGCGATCGTGCTGCTGGGATTGGTGGCCATCCTCATCCTGCTGCTGTTGTCGTGGGTGCTGTACGACAGCGGCCAGATCACGCGCAACAAGCTCGACGTGCAGGCGGCGGCGGATACGGCGGCCTACAGCCAGGCGGCGGTCAAGGCGCGCTCGATGAATATGCTGGCCTACGCCAACATCGCCAAGCGCACGGTGGTGGGCATCCACAGCGAGTATGCCTCGCTGTGGAAGGCCTACCGCGACTGGTACATCACCCAGGTGCCCCAGTGGACGATCGACTGCCAGAATGGCGACCAGCAGGCCTGCCAGGACCTGAAGCTGAACACCGAGATCGTCGACAAGGAGTCCACCCACGACTTTCGGAATTTCCAGGCCCACCTCACCGACCAATTCTACCTGCAGGACCTCATCGCCATCGACAATTACCAGCGCTACACCCAGGCGCTCACGCCCTGGTGGGGCTGGTCGGAGGCGGTGCTGCGCGCGGCGCGCAACGGGGCGACGATGGCGGCGAGCTTTCCGGCGCCCCACGGCAAGGCGGTGGGCGCTCCCATCCTGAACACCATCACCAACAGCGTCATCAGCAAGGTGGGGTGGTCGCCGATGGTGCGCTACACCGGCCACCGGGACATGTTGCCGGTGACGGTGAGCACCTACGACGACATGGCCAAATACGGGATGGGCTCGAACTTAAGTTTCATGAAGTACGAGTACCCGGCCAACCTGAAGATCTACAAGGATAACTCGGAGGGCGGGGCGACCAACCCGGCGGTGATTGCCGCGGCGGCGACCCTCTTCCACGAGCGGGTCCGGCTCGCCGGGTCGATGTTCGGCGAGCACGGAAAGCCGTGGCGGCTGTTCCACACCTCCACCCCGGCGCGCTGGACGACGTGGACGTCCAACCTGGTGCTGACCTACCGGCGTGACAAGGAGCTGTTCGGCACGATGCGCGACAAATTCCGGGTGCCCAAGCAGGATTATAAGCTGAGCGACCCGGGCAAATACCATATCCAGGGCTATTGGGGCATGGCCCGCGGCGAGATCTCGTTTCATGGCGACACCCCGGACCTGTGGCATCCGAGCTGGACGGCCCGGCTTCGCCCGGTCGCCCTGCCCGGCGAATTCGATCAATCGGGCGTGGAGATGTCGGCGGTCTACCACGACATCTTGCCCTACCTGGCGCTCAGCGGCATCGTGATCACCGGGGACAGCTCGGTGGCCCGAAATTCGATGGACGATCTGGTCTATATGGAGCGCGCCAACCGCGCCCTGGGACCGTCGACGGTGGAGGGGATCGCCAAATGACACCTCGCACGCACATATGGCCCGGGCGGGCGCTCCTCGAGCGCATGCTGCGCGACGAGCGCGGCTCGACGCTGACCGAGTTCATCATCCTGCTGCCCATCTTCGTGATGGTCTTTGCGGGCATCGTCAACCTGTTTCGGCTCAACCAGACCACGGTGCGCGTGGCCGGGCGGGCCTACTCGAAGATGTGGGACGAGGCCATCAAGGTCCAGAAGAGCTCGGCGGGCCTGCACTCCTCGGCGCAGTTGGCCGGCAGCGACATCCACGCCCACATGGCCACCTACCACGGACTGCAAGACAAGATGGGCCGCCAGCAGATCGTGCGCCACGAGACCAACTCCCAGGCCGACGGGTTGAGCTCCCACGGGACGATGGGTGAGTCCTTTGCGCGGGTCAAACGCGCGCGCAACGACGTCAAGATCAGCCATATCGACGGCGACCTCACCTCCGATATCGGCGGAGTGGTCGACAACTCGACCTACGGGCGCCGCCTCTTCGACGACGGCGGGGGCGCGTCCAATTATTTCCCCAGCCACACCGGCGGGCTGAGCCAACTCGACCGTCAGATCTCCGGCTCCGGGCTGCGCCCGGTGCTGGCCGCCGGACTGCAATATGGCTCGGTGGTCGGCCACGACAAGCAGACGGTGGACGTAGCCGGCAAACACTTCACGATGGCCCATTACTACACGACGCTGGTCGCGCCGCACTGGCGCAGCGAGGGCGTGGCCACGGCGGTGGCGCGCTCGGCGCTCGACGGCATCCAGCCCTACGACAACCTGCTGGGCATCGCCAAACGCCAGCCGCTGAACAACCAGACCCAGAGCGTCCACGAGATCGAAGGCAACTTCCCGCTCCCCAGCAAGAAGAACGGCCCATGAACCGCGCGCTCAAAATCCTGGCCCTGCTCACCGCCGCAGGCGCGCTGCTGGCCGCCGGGCTGTCGGCGCTGGTGTGGACGCCCGGTGAGGGCGTGGCCACCTCCAGGGCCGACATCGTCGACCTATTCTACCACCCGGAGACGCCGACCACGCGCTTCGAGCGGGGCTTGAAGCATCTGGGTCACGAGGCCCCGCGCGCCTTCGACGTCAACGGCAACACGGTGTACTTCTCGGTCAACTTCGTCGACCAGCGCCCCATCGAGGTCCTCAAGCGCTACCAGGACGAGTTCGTCTACCAGGGCATCAACCACCACAGCTACGTGACCATGAAGGCGGCCCACAGCGCCCAGGCGCTGCAGGACAGGCTCACCGGGGGGATCGTGCCCGAGCAGATCTCACCGCAGTACGTGGCCATGGGTGGCGGACTGGTCGAAAACCGCGCCCGCGACGCCCATCAGCTCGCCCAATTGCGCGCCGACTACGCCGCCGGCAAGGTGGCCAAGAAGTTTCGCGCCTACCGGCACATCGAGGCGTTTCGCGAGAAGAACGCGCGCTGGACCACGGTCGTGGCCACGTGGAGCGACGAGCACTTCGACTTTCGCAAGATGCGCGTCCACAGCGAGGTGGCCGGCCAGAACGTGGACACGCGGGTGCCCGCCTGCCCGGGCTGTACGCGCCTGCAGCGCTTCGAGGACCTGGATCCGCGCGCCGAGCACATCGACCATATCTTCATCGGCCCGGCCAGCGCCGACAAAACGGTGGCGTTCTACGAGCGCGCGCTCACCAATCGCGGCTGGAAGCACACCCCGGCGACGGACGTGCTCGAGCGCGCCCGGCGCATGAACCTCGGGCTTCCCGACGCGCGAATGCGCGACTATGTACGCGACAAACAAAAGCTCGATCTGGTAGTCTACCCGAGCGACGATGGCCACACCTTCACCCACATCACGCTGTCCAATGATTGATCGACCTGGCTTGAAATCCGTCCTTCTTATCGGCGCGCTGGCCCTCTCCACGGTCGGGTGCGGCTCGAACTCGAAGTTCGTCGAGAACGCCCATGCCAACGGCGATGACGCCGGCTCGAGTACCAGCTCGAACAACGGCACCAGCGACACCGGTGGCCCCCTGGATGCCGGCGTGGCCGACACCGGCGTCGACACCGCAACCCAGGTGCCTCCGATCGGCTTTATGACGGGATCGTGGCGGGTGGGAAACGCCGACGACCAGTCCCTCATCAGTGACTTCGATCTCAACCAACCAGTGGGATCGACGTCGGTCACGGGCAAATACACCATGGGCAGCGCCCTGGGCGCCGACGTCGAGGGCAAGAGCGGCGACATCGCCGGCGGCTCGAGCTTCGACGGCACCACGCTGACCCTGAAGTGGAACCCCACCGACTCGTCGACCGAGCTGTACACCATCAGCGCCGAAAAGCAGGAAGACGGCACGTTGAGCGGCCAGGTGACCGCCGCCGAGGACCCGCAGGTCTCCCAACGGGTGGTGATCACGCGCTACCAACACCCCGCCGGCGACGACCCCGTCCTGGCCGACGCCGGCATGTAGGCGCGGTTGCGACCTCAGCGGCGCCACCTGCCGCCGAGCCTGCACAAAATCTGCACAACCTCTCCAAGCTTTCACCACATCGCGATCATCATGGTTGCACGGGCCGTGGGCATCCTTGGCAGCAGATAAGGGAGATTCCTCCTCTTCTGCGACGAGATGGCCGTGGCTGCTCGAGCTTCAAGCACAGACACCCCCGCCCGCATGATCAGCCTTGCCGCGCTCGCCGTCGGCGCGGCCGTGCTGGCCTTCGAGCCGGTAGTGTGGCTGGTGCGCACGTGGTTCGCGCCGGCCTACGACAGCCCGGGCGGGCTGATCTTCGCGGTCGCCGCCGCGCTATTCGCCTGGAGCGTGTCCAGCCCGCGCGTGGAAAACGCGACGTCGACGCGCCACGCGTGGTGGTTGTTGGCCGCCACCGCGGCGGTGCGCCTGGCCGGCCGGGTGCTGGCTATCCACGTATTGGGCGCGCTGGCGCTGACGGTCGACGTCTACGCTCTGGGCGTCTTGTGCGGCCTCGACCGGCGCGAGCGCGCGGTGTCGCCGCTGTGGCTGGCGGTGCTCTTTGGCTTCTCGCTTCCCGTCGAGCGCATCTTCCAACGCCTGATCGGCTACGCCTTGCAGCACGTGTCGGCGGCGGGCGCGTGCAGCCTGCTGCACGTCGGCTTCCACGACGTCGCCTGCGCCGGCGTGGGCATCACGCTCGCCGGCAAAGAGGTGCTCGTCGACCTTCCCTGCTCGGGGGCGCGCGGGCTGGTGCTGCTGTCGGTGCTCTTCGCCGGACTCGCCGCCCTCACCCGTCCGACCACCCGCCAGGCCATGGTGGGGCTGGGCCTGGCGGTGGTCAGCGCGCTGGTCGCCAACTCCGTGCGCATCGCCGCATTGGCCGTGGGCCTCGCCTTTCCCGACACCGTCGGCGTCGACGTCATGGCCCAGCCCTGGCACGACCTGGTGGGGCTGGCGGCGCTGGCGTTCGGGGTGTTGCCGCTGGTGTGGTGGGCACGGCTCGTCCAGCAAGACGTACGCCTCGCCAATTCTCCCCGACGTGGGGAGGCGCCGAGCGTAGTTCGAGAGGCGGAGGGGGGGCGCTTCTGGCTCGCCGCGCTGGTCCTGGCCGCCGCCCTGGGCGTCGTCGTCGCCCCGCGCGAGCCTGTCGACGTCGCCCGGCCCATCGACACCATCGACTTACCGCAGCGCCTCGACGGCCATCCGGCCGCCCGGCAGCCGCTCAGCGACATGGAGCGCGACTACTTCACCCAATTCGGCGGCGCCGCCGCCAAGGCGAGCTACGGGGCGCATACGCTGCTGGTGGTGCGCACGTCCGCTCCGCTTCGCCACCTGCACGCGCCCAACGAATGCCTCGCCGGCGCCGGCTTCGACGTCGACACCGTCGGCGTGACCGGCCGCAACCTTCCCGGCGCCACCTATCTGGCCACCGCCCCCGACGGTAGCCGGTGGCGCGTCGTGGTCACCTACGTCTCCGAGCGCGGCGAGCGCGCGACCAACGTCAGCGAAGTCATCTGGCGGTGGATGCAGCACCCCGGCACCACCTGGACCGCCATCGAACGCATGCACCCGGCGGCGGCTCCGCTGGCCGACGACGAGGCCTTCGACGCCACCGTCGCGCGCGCCTTCGACCTGCCGCGTGTAGGAATCACCACAGAGGCCACAGAGGGAGCAACATTTTTTCTTACCCCTCTGTGCACTCTGTGACCTCTGTGGTGAACCCAAACCCCCAGCCCCCTGAACCCCTGGAACCCCGAACCCCTGGAACCCTGGACCCCCGAACCCCTAAACCCCTGGAAACCCCATGAGTATCGAGCCCAAACGTGCAGTCGCCTATGGAGTCGCCGGTTTCTTTGGCCTGGTGGCCACCGTCGTCCTCATCGGCATCTTGATCTCCTATTTCACCGGCGCGCCGGCCGACACCGCCAATCAGGCGGTCCAGAGCGCGCAGCGCTATGTGGCGAGCAAGCGCCAGCGGCGAGCGCCGATGCCACCGTCGGTGCGCGAGCCCACACACAACGTGCCCCAGGCGGTTCAGGACCTCCCCGGCCGCGGCGGTCGGTTGGTCGCGCATACCCCCGACGGCAAGCGTCTGGCGCTGCCGTCGGTCAAGTCCGACTACGACGTCGACGTGCGCGGCGACCTGGCCACGGTGACCGTCAAGCAGCGCTTCAATAACCCCGGCGAGGTGCCGTTGAACGCCACCTACGAGTTTCCGCTGTCCAAGGACGCGGCGGTCTACGAGATGATCATGCGGGTGGGCGACGAGCAGGTGCGCGCCAAGATCAAAAAGAAGGAAGAGGCCCGAAAGACCTTCGAGAAAGCCAAGCGCGCCGGCAAGGCCGCCGCCCTGCTCGAACAGCACCGGCCCAATATGTTCACCCAGGACGTCGCCAACCTGATGCCCGGCAAGCCCGTCGACGTCACGCTGCGCTATGTGGAGACGGTCGACAAGATCGACGGGCGCTACCAGATCGTCGTGCCCATGGTCGTGGGGCCGCGCTACAACCCGGCGGATATGTCCAAGAACTTCTTGGTCAAATCCGACGGCCCCGAAAAGGGCATCGGCGGCGGCGAGCCCAGCGGGAGCGACGCTGCGCAGCAGCATACGACGCAGGCGCCGCCCGTGAGTGAGCTGGACGCACCCGACACCATCGATCCCGAGCGTGTCTCGGTGCACGTGCGCATCGACGGCGGGGTGCCCGTCCACGACATCGAGAGCGCCAGCCACGCCATCACCGCCACCGAGCTCGACCCGCGCGACTGGGAGGTCGACCTGGCCAAAGGGCGCACCATCGCCAACAAGCACTTCGTGTTGAGCTACGGGCTGGAGGGCAAGGACACCGACGCCGGGCTTCTGGCCTACTGGGACGAGCACTACCGCGAGGGCTACTTCAGCGTGTTGGTCGAGCCGCCCAAAAAACCGGCCAAGGAGGAGATCGTCCCCCGCGAGATGGTCTTCGTGCTCGACTGCTCGGGCTCGATGTACGGCAAGCCCATGGACGCCTCCAAGGCGTATATGCGCTACGCGCTCGAGAACCTGCGGCCCACCGACACCTTCCGCATCATCCGGTTCAGCGACAGCGCCTCCGAGTACACCACCGAGCCCCAGAAGGCGACCGAGGCCAATATCGAGAAGGCCACCGCCTACGTCGAAAGCCTGAGTGGCATGGGAGGCACGGCCATGACCTCCGGGATCAAGCAGGCGCTGGAGGTGCCGGTGCCCAAGAATACGGTGCGCTTCGTGACCTTTTTGACCGACGGCTATATCGGCAACGAGTACGAGATCATCCGGCTCATCCGAAAAGACATCGGCCACGCGCGGCTGTTTGCCCTGGGCGTGGGCAGCGGCGTCAACCGCTACCTGCTCGACGAGATGGGCCATATGGGCCGGGGCTTCACCAAGTATATCGACCCCACCAAGAACGTCGACGAGCAGGCCCACGAGTTGGCCAAGCGCCTGCAAACCCCGGTGCTCACCGACATCTCCGTCGACTGGGGCAAGCTCGCCGCCAAGGAGATCACCCCCGAGCGCATCCCCGACCTATTCGCCGGCCAGT
The DNA here is from genome assembly GCA_963697525.1 of uncultured delta proteobacterium. Classification (GTDB taxonomy): domain Bacteria; phylum Myxococcota_A; class Bradymonadia; order Bradymonadales; family Bradymonadaceae; genus Bradymonas. Next base: position 1,368,740 of record OY969087.1, on the reverse strand, counting down.
CAGTGCGCATCGCCGGGCGCTACGCCAAGCCGGGCACCTACACGATTCACGTCAAGGGGAAGTCGGGCAGCCGCGCGGTGAGCATCCCCATCAAGGTGACCCTTCCCGCCAAGGCCAACGACGGCAAGGCCGTCGAGCTCGCCTGGGCGCGGCGCACCATCAAGGAGTACATGCACACGCTGACCACGCCCGACCAACTGCGCACCACCGAGCTGACCGACGACCAGATCAAGGACATCGTCACCCAGATGGGCCTGGACTACTCGCTGGTGACCAAGTGGACCTCGTTCGTGGCCGTCAGCGAGAAGGTGGTCAACCCGCATCCCAACAACGCCGCGAACGGGCAGGTGCCCGCCAACCAGGTCGCCGGGGTGAGCCGCAAAGCCTACGGCCCGCGCGCCAGCGCTACCCCGCAATTTGGCGCAGCGACCGCCCACGGCACGCCCGAGCCGACGGTGTGGGGTGGGTTGTTGGTGGCGTTGGTGGCGGGTTTGATGGGGGTGATGGGCGTGAGGAAACGGCGCGTTGGGGCTGCGTGAGACGCCTGCGTCGAGGGTGGTCGGTTGTTGGGGACCCCCATCGCCTCGCGCGGCACGGCGCGCGAGGCACTTCCGCGGGGGGAAGAAGCTTCTTCGTGTTAGCTACGTGGTTTGTTCTCGACGAGAACCCGAAGCGCTGCGAACACGAAGGGGCTGCTCACGTCTGGGGGAGCCACCGAGCGCGCAGTCACAGCGCGAGGTTGAGGGGGGTCCCCAATAACCAACCACGCCTGCAATAGCCGCCCACCTGTACACCCCCTCCCGATTTCGCTACACTCCACGGAGTCCCTTTTCCCCAGAAAATTCCCACCGTGGAGATCAGATGCAGTTGGTAAGATCCACCTCGCTTATGGCGGCGATTAGTGTCTGCATCGCATGCGCTTCCGGCTGTTCCAATGACACCGCTGGCTCTTCCAAGACGCCCCTCGACGCGGGCATCGACGCCCAAACCACCCCCGACACATCCGGCGCCGACACCGGCCCCAGCTCGGACACCGGCCCCGGCTCGGACACCGGCCCCACGGCCGATACCGGCCCGAGCGCCGACGCTGGACCCGGGCCCGACACCGGGCCCGACGCCAGCTCCAGTTCCGGGTTCCACCTGCACGGCCAACTCGTGCCCTCGGGTGGCCTGTCGCTGAGCCACAGCTTTACGCTGTCCGGCCACTTGAGCCCGGGACATCCACCCACCAAGAGCACCAGCGCGAGCTTCCAGCTCGAGCTGACGCCGGCGCATATGGAAACAAGCCCATGAATTGGAGCGACGCCGTCCCTGGCGTCGACGGCGCGCAGGCGGTCGCTCCAAGACGAATAAGTGAACGCAATTGAATTGGGAGTTTAGAATGATAAATCGACGAAACGTATCCGCCGCTTTGGTGACCTTCCTCATCGCTTTCGGCCTGTCGACGGCGGCCTTTGCCGACGTCCCCGCCACGATGACCTACCACGGCCAACTCACCGACGGCGCCGGCCAGCCCGTCGACACCACCGTGGAGGCGACCTTCCACATTTACGATGCCAAAACCGGCGGCAACGAGATGTGGAGCGAGGACTTCTCGACGCTCGACGTCAACAACGGCGCATTTACCGCCCAACTGGGCTCCAATCAGCCGCTGACGGGCGTCTTCGACGGCCACCAGTATTGGCTGGAGGTGGCCATCAACGGAGAGACGTTGAGCCCACGCACCGCCATCGACTCGGTGCCGTATGCGCTGCGGGCAAATTCGGCGAACGACGCCGACACCGTTGGCGGCAAGACTCCGGCCGACCTCACCGCGTCGGTGCCGACCACGGCCGCCGACCTGGCCTACGACAACACCGCTTCGGGCATGAGCGCCACCGACGTGCAGGCCGCCCTCGACGAGCTCGCCCAGCTTCGCGCCCGCGTCGACGCCCTCGAGGCTCAGATGAAGGACGCCAACGGCGCCCCCATCAACGCCGCCGACCTGGACAGCCGCATCAGCCAAAATACCGCCAGCATCTCCGGCCTGCAGACCACCCTGCAAAACAGGACCGCTGACATCTCCCGGTTGCAGTCGTCCGTGCAAGCCAACGCCGTGAACATTTCGGACATGCAGGTCTCCGTGCAGAACAACACCACCGCCATCTCCTCGCTGCAGGCGACGACCTCGGGCAATACTGCCGACATCTCCTCGCTCCAAACCGACCTGGCCAACAACCGCAGCGATATCGGCGCCAACGCGACCGATATTCAGAGCAATGCCAACGCCATCTCGATCAACGCAAGCGGCATCACGACCAACGCCAACGCCATCTCGTCGAATGCCGGCGATATTTCGACCAACGCCGCCGACATCGCCGCGCTGCAGAGCCTGACCCAGGATATGAGCCGCACGACCATCAACGGCCATCCGTCGGTGGTGTTTACCGGGGTCAACGTGCATATCCGCGACGGGCTGGGCTCGACCAGCGGGTTCGACGGCACCACCACCCATGTCAACGGGCTGGGCAATTTGATCATCGGCTACGACGAGCCGCGCTCGAGCGGCAGCGACAAGTCCGGTTCGCACAACCTGGTGGTGGGAACCTACAATAACTACACGAGTTACGGAGGCCTCGTCGTCGGCCTGGACAACACGATCAGCGGCACGTACGCGTCGGTGTGCGGCGGCCACGACAACACCGCCTCGGGCAGCAGCACGTCGGTCTCCGGCGGCTATCGCAATACAGCGTCGAACCTCTACGCGTCGGTCTCCGGCGGCCGGTTCAACACCGCCTCGGGCTACTTCTCGTCGATCTCCGGCGGCTACACCAACACCGCCTCTCAGCAGGATACGTCGGTCCTGGGCGGCCACGACAACAACGCCTACGGCACCGGCTCGTCGATCACGGGCGGGTCGTACGTCAACAACAACAACAATTATGGCGTGATGCCGTGATGGATCCCACCGCGGCTGCAATAGCCGCCCACCTATACACTCGCTCCCTATTTCGCTACACTCCACGCATCGCCCGTTTATTTGGGGATTTTCCTGACGTGGAGATTAGATGGATTTGTCGAGATCCACCTCGCTCATAGCAGCGTTCGGTGTTTGTGTCGTATGCGCGGCCGGCTGTTCCGACGACACCGGCGGGTCTTCGAGACCCCACGCCGACGCCCAAGCCACCCCTGACACATCCGATATGGACACCGGTCCCAGCTTGGACACCGGTCCCAGCTTGGACACCGGTCCCAGCTTGGACACAGGCCCGAGTTCTGACACTGGTCCCATCGCTGACACCGGTCCTAGTTCCGACACCGGTCCGAGCCCCGACACAGGCCCTTCCCCCGGCTTTCGGCTCCAGGGCCAACTCGTGCCCACCGGCGGCCTGTCGCTCAGCCACAGCTTCACGCTGTCAGGTCACTTGAGCCCGGGGCGCGCGCCCACCAAGAGCACCAGCGCGAGCTTCCAGCTCGAGCTGACGCCGGCGCATATGGAAACAAGCCCCTAAATTGGAGCGGCGCCGTCCCTGGCGTCGACGCGCAGGCCGTCGCTCCAAGACGAATAAACGAACGCAATTAAATTGGGAGTTTCAAATGATAAATCGACGACACGTAGCCGCCGCTTTGGTGGCCTTTCTCATCTCGTTCGGCCTGTCGACGGCGGCCTTCGCCGACGTCCCTGCCACGATGACCTACCACGGCAACCTCGCCGACGGTTCTGGGCAACCGGTCGACACCACCGTCGAGGCGACCTTTCGCATCTACGACGCCAAGGCCGGCGGCACCGAAGTATGGAGCGAGGATTTTTCGACCGTCGACGTCAACAACGGCTCGTTTACCGCCCAACTGGGCTCCAATCAGCCGCTGACCGGTGTATTCGACGGCCATCAGTATTGGCTGGAGGTGACCATCGACGGCGAGACGTTGAGCCCGCGCACCGCTATCGACTCGGTGCCCTATGCGCTGCGGGCGAATACCGCGAACGACGCCGACACCGTCGGCGGCAAGACCCCGGCCGACCTCACCGCTTCGGTGCCCACCACGGCCGCTGACCTCGCCTACGACAACAGCGCGTCGGGCATGAACGCCACCGACGTACAGGCCGCGCTGGACGAGCTCGCCCAGCTTCGCGCCCGCGTCGACGCGCTCGAGGCGCGCACCCAGGACGCCAACGGCGACCCTATCAACGTCGCCGACCTGGACAGCCGCATCACTCAGAACGCCGGCGACATCTCGTCAGTGCAGACCGCCGTATCCAACAACGCCGACGACATCTCGGACCTTCAGACCACCACGTCCAATAACGCCGGCGACATTTCCAACTTGCAGAGCACTGTTCAGAACAACGGTGGCGACATCTCCAACCTTCAAAGCTCGGTGCAGAACAACACGAGCGCTATCTCCTCGCTGCAGACGACATCCTCGAACAACGCCAACGCCATCTCCGCACTGCAAACGTCGGTGTCGAATAATCGGGGTGATATCGACACCAACACGACCAATATCCAGAGCAACGCCAGCGCCATCTCGCAAAACGCAGGCACGATTTCGACCAACACCAGCGATATAACGACCAACGCCGGCGACATCTCGAACAACGCTGGCGACATCTCGACCAATGCGGGCAATATTTCGGCCAACGCCGGCGACATTACCGCGCTGCAGAACCTGACCCAGGATATGAGCCGCACGACCATCAATGGCCATCCCTCGGTGGCGTTTACCGGGGTCAACGTGCACATCCGCAACGGGCTGGGCGCGACCGACGGCGACACGGGCGGCGGGGCCCAAGTCAATGGGTTAGGCAACTTGATCATCGGCTACGACGAGGCGCGCTCGAGCGGAAGCGACAAGTCCGGCTCCCATAACCTGGTGCTGGGAAGCGAAAATAACTATACGAGCTACGGAGGGATCGTCGCCGGTTCTCGCAACGAAATCAGCGGCAAATATGCTTCGGTCTCAGGTGGCCTAAGCAACACCGCTTCAGGCGACTACGCGTCGATCTCAGGTGGAAGTTTCAGCACCGCGTCTGCCGCACAATCGTCGGTCTCGGGCGGAACGGGAAACACGGCGTCGGGCTTCTTTTCAACCGTCTCCGGCGGCTCCAGAAACACCGCCACGGGCTGGTACTCATCGGTCTCCGGCGGCTACCAAAACACTGCCTCCGGTCAATATGCCTCGGTGTCCGCCGGTGAATCAAACGACGCCTCGGGACAGCACACGTCGATCACCGGCGGCAGATCCAACACCGCCGACTGGGGCTACGCGACGGTCACGGGTGGCGAAAACAACTCCTGCTCTGGCTATGCAGCGACCATCACCGGGGGCAACGGAAACACAACTTCCGGCGTTGATGCCGTCGTGCCCTGAGCTGCGACGCATTGCCGGTTCGCGACGATCGCCCCCGTGCCGAACGAGCACGGGGGCGTGGGGTGGAGCTTTCGACCAACCACGCCCGCCCACCCTCACATATACGCCAATCCCAGCCCAAACATGATCCAATGCCCGCTGACGACGTCGCCGAAAAACCCGTTGTCCGACCCGTAGAATACCAGCGGTAAGCGGTAGCCCAATGTCAGCTCCAGCGGAAGCTTCGTCCACCCCTCGGGCAGCGCGGTGATGCTGACGCTGGGGGCGATGCCGGTGAAGAACGCGACATTGTTATTCAACCCGCGAAGCCCGGCGAAGACCTCCGGACGCGCGTCCACGGTGAACCGCGCCGACCAGCGCCAGTGGAAGCCGAAGGCGTAGTCGGCCATAAATTGATTGAGCTCGCCCGAGCCGATGGTCATTCGCAGCCCCATGCGGTGGCTGATCATCCAGTTGGCGCGGCTGTCCAGCTCGCGCAGCAGGTTCAAGTGCAGGCCGAATTGGCTGGCCTCGCCGGTGGCCTCCAGGCCCACGTTGAACATCAACGACTCGTAGCTAAACACCGGCGGAGGCACCGGGATCGAGCCGTGGTGCATGCGCAATACGATCCGCCCGGAGTTGTCGTCCTGACCGGTGACCATGGTGGGCCGCGCCGGCAGCATGCGGCAGACGTAGCGGTACAGCGGGTCTTTGGACGAGCAGGACGTTGGCGCCTCGGGCATCGACTTGGTGGGGGCGTCGTACAGCGTGCCGCCCAGGGCCCAGTCGACCAAGCTGGCGGTGGTCGAGGCCACCAGGATGCCGCGCTGCTCCTGGATGATGCAGGCGGTGACGAGCTTGGGCGACGGGTCACCCTTGGCGAGCTTGTCCCAGTCGCAGTCGACGAAGTTCTTGGTCACCGACGGCCCCAACAAGTAGGTGTCGCCGAAGGCCACGAAGGGGAACTCGCCGCTTCGCGTCTGCAGCAGGGCGACCACGCCGTCGCGGTTGTCGGCGTCGTGGTCGTAGCGCACCGCCTCGAGCTGCTCCTTGCTGCGGATGGTGCGCATGTGCCCGCTGGCCAGCCCGTCTTGCAAAAAATGCAAGCCGGTGCCCTCCATGACCAGCGAGGTCATGGCCACGGCGACGTCGTCGAGGACCACGTCGCCCTCGACCTTCGAGGTCTCGAGGCTGTCGACGATGCCTTTGACCGGCGCGACCAGCCTGGGGTCGGCGCGCTTCTCCCACTCGAGCAGGCGCTTTCGGATGGCCGCGCGCATCAATTGGCAGCCCTTGTGGCGCTGCTGGGCACGGCTGAGATCGTCCCAGTCGATATCCTCGAAACCGGGCATGTCGTCGGCGAGGTCGTCGAGCTGATCGTCGTCGAAGGCGATGACCTGCTCGCAGGTGCGCGTATCCACCGACACCGCCGCCGAGTGGAAGCCCAACCACGTGCTGAAGGCCAGCGCCCCGAAGTGGTGGTGGTTGCGAAGCACCAGGTCGAGGTAATGGGGGTTGTCGAAGCTGTACTGGCCGGCCGGGTCGGACGGACCCTGGGGCACGCGCGTGCGGGCGATGGGGCTCAGCAGTTTTTCGGGCTCGGCCTCGTAGCCGTCGTTTTTGGCGAAGCGCTCGAGCGCCGCGTCGATATCCTGTTCGACGCGCGTCCACGGCACCGTCCCGTCGGTCTCGCAGGCGTCCTCGGCGACGTCGCCGATGACCCCGCCGGCGTCGCCCGGCTCGCCTGTGAGCCACAGCCAGGTATTGAGCGTCAGCCCGAACTTACCGATGCGCCGAATGCCCCGGATGGGCCCAAAGCGCGACAGGTGGTCGGGCAACGCCGCGAAGTCGCCCAGCGTCGCCGCCAGATCGCCGCTATCGTCGGGCGGGGATTCCAGCCGGTTCAACCCCGCCTCGTACTGCTTGTAGCCGTCGACGCAGTAGGGCTTATCCCAGCGCTCCGGGCAGGTCAGCGACAGCGCCAGATACCGCGCGACGGTGTCGCTGGAGGCTTTTCCCTGCTGGATGCGCTTGCCGAGCTTGCGCTGAGCCTCCAGGCAGGCCCGGTCGGTGAAATAGGTGTGGCCGATATAGTCGTAGGCGCTCGCCGAGACCGACCAGCACAGCGCAGCAGCAAAGACCAGCCCCGACAAACAACGGATGGTACGAGCTCGCACGGTTACTTCGCTTCGAAGGTCGCGATGAATGGCGATTCACAGATACGCCACCGATGGTGGAAAGTCGAGGCATTGGCTTTCCCCGGACTTCAGTCCGGGGTTTGCCTTCGCCGGCCCCAACGGGTTATGAAGACCCCATCGCTTCTTTCTCAGGGGACCACACGATGAATCTACGCAGGGCCTGTTATCAAATCACAGCACTCGCGCTTTTTGCCGTCCTCACGGCCTGCTCGACGACGTCGCACGAGCCCGATAAGGCACCGACGCAACACGCGCTGCCGTCGGCGGTGAAGACGTTCGTCCTCGCCGACAAGAACGCCACCCTGGTCCGCATGGATCCGCGCGCATGGCCGCGGCTCTACCCGTTTGTGGAAACACTGCTCTCCGGCGGGCACCGACGACCTGAGCCCTCGAGGAAGTCGGCGGCCGCGAAGACAAGAATTCCGTCGCTACGCGAGTTTGCTCACGACAAGGTGCACGCGGACATCCCCTCGGCGCTGGATCTGTCGCGGCCGATCTGGGTGAGCGTGGAGACGGGCTTCGACGTCGAGGCGCAGGCATGCTTCGACCTGGCAGGCCTATGTCCGCCGTCCTATTATTCGTCGCCGCGCTTTGGACGCGCGCTGGTACCTGCGAAAGACGCCGACACGCTCGCCAAGCAGCTTCGAAAGGCCTTGCCGCACCGCTCCCACCTGGGCGGCGACTTCGCCGCCATGCTGATTCCGCACGGCTATATAGCGCACCGCATCGTGCCCCAGGGCGACTATGTGCGCGTGGAGTTCTCCATCGGTGAAGCCGACGCGGCGACGCTGGCCCGTTTGGACGAACGCGCTGCCAGCCGGCCCTTACCCGCCAAGCGGCGCATGACTCCCGCGCTCGAACGCTTCATCCACCAGCGCACGGCCCTGGCGATCTACGCAAAGACGTCGGCGATGACCAAATTCGGCCCCGCCCATCGAGTCGGCGACATCTTGTTGGCCGTGCCGACGGCTTCATTTGCGAATAAGCTCTCGATAATGCTCAGTGGAGTACGCTACGCCCTTCATAACCCGGCGGCGACGCCGGATAAGGTCGAGTTCGAGGACGCCGCCTTCCTGCTCGATGGCGACGCCCATGGCGGGCTACTCGCCGATGTCTTCGCCACCCCCACCGCCCGCGGCCGCAAGGTGCTGGACTTGTCCGGCCCCGACCTCCAACTCCCCAGCGTCGATGTCGCCGACGCCGGCCTGTCGCTGGAGTGGGCCGGTGCCTTCGACAAGGTCGCCGGGAAGATCGATCCATCCAACCGCTCGGATTGGCGTGTCCAGTCCACAGAGGCCGACATCATGCTCGCTCCGATGAGCTTGCTGGCCGCGATGCTGGAACTTCAGAACTCCAAGCTGCCCGTTCCCGTTGCCGGCCGCCTTTCGGTGGCGGCTCCAGCGGCTAAAGATAGAAACGTCGACACGTCGGCCGTTCACGCCGCCGGCGCGCTTCTCTTCGACAAGTCACCCAAGCTCGACGCGATGCTCGCCAGTCTCAGTGACAAAGCCAAGTCCATCGATGGGTTCGACGTGCAGGTTCACCCGCGCAAAGATCATCGCACCGAACTGCGGTGGACGTTCAACCTCGATGCCGCCAAGGCCTTCGGCAAGAGCAAGTCGGTGGACGGCCTGTCGGTTCATCTCGATCCAGACTTCGCCACGCTTCTGAATTCGCATCGCTCGAGAGCGGCGCTAAGAATAGGGCTGAACGTCGGCGTGTTAGGCTTCAACACCTATCGGCTGGTGAGGGACCAGATGAAATTCATGGCGACCAGCCACAACGGGCTCGAGCTGCACCAACGGCGCGGGCCTGGCCAGGTAGCGCTTCGCTTCCACCTGGGGACATCGAAGCCCGCACCACTTATATTGTCGACCGCCAGTGTCGATCCCATCCAGCCCCACGAGGACTGCCTGGCCAAGCTTCGCCCCATCCTGACCGAGGCCACCAGCGACACATCCACCCCGGGAGTTTATGAGGGGCTTACCGAGGCGCAAAAGCGGGTATTTGAGACCGCGGAAGATTGCGCCAGGTCGCACCCTGCCCTCCAGGCGCGCGTCGACGCCGCAAAGACCCACTACCTGTGGATGCGCGCCATGCTCGCCCGGCGCCTCGGCAAACACCACGTCGCCGACCGTCTGCTCGCCAGCGGCGGAACCGAGCCCGAGCTTCATTCTCAACTGGTCGCCCAGACCTACTTCCCGGCGCCGATTCCGACGCTGAGTTTTCAGTGGGTGGACCGTATGAACCAAACCGCCAACATCGGCACGGCTCCCAAGCCGACGCCGGGCGTCGTCCAGCTCGTCGCGTATCGGCCGACCTCGTCCACCACCTCCGTGGACGCGTTTCGGGCGTTCACCCACTCGCACCGACATCAAATCGCGTGGTGCTTCCAAAACGCCTACCCCAACGAGCCCCCCACCAACGGTCCAATGACGATTTCCATCTCGGTCTATAAGGACGCAAACCACTGGCGCGCCGGGCGTATTTTCGTCGATAAGAAGCACCGACCTCTTGTCGGCAGGTGTCTCACTCGCGTACTACATGGCGAGCCGGTGGCCACCCACGTGCGCGGCAAGACAACGCTCCACCTGGACATCGTTCCGCCGGCGAGCGGTGCCCCTCACAAGTCCGCTAAGGCAGCACCATGACCCAACAAGAGATCTTCGAGCGCGTCGACTTCAGCAACCAGCGCCCCTTCGACGGGGAGTTGTACGAGTGCACCTTCGAGGGCTGTAACTTTACCGAGAGCGACCTGTCCGGGGTGGCGTTGGTCGACTGCGTCTTCGACGGGGCCAACCTGAGCATGGCCAAGCTGACCAACACGCGCCTGCAGGGCGTCAAATTCAAGAATTGCAAGCTCGTGGGCGTGGACTTCAGCGCGTGCAGCGACTTCGCGTTCTCGGTGGGCTTCGCCGACTGCAAGATGGACTTCGCCTCGTTCTGGGGCAAGAGCATGCGCTCGACGAGCTTCGCCGACTGCAGCCTGCACGAGGTCAACTTCTCGGAGTGCGACCTGCGCCAGGCGGTCTTCGAGGCCTGCGAACTCAGCGGGGCGGTCTTCGACCGAACCAACCTGGAGAAGGCCGACCTGCGCGGGGCCAGGCATTTTTCGATCGACCCCGACCAGAATCGCGTCAAGGGCGCGAAGTTTTCGCGCTCGAGGCTGGCGGGCCTGTTGGACAAATATGGGTTGGAGATCGAATAGCAAACTGCAAACGGCGATTTCACCGCGAAGGCGCGAAGACGCAAAGGCTTGGAAAAATTAGTTCTTTGCGGCTCTGCGCCTTTGCGGTGAGAAGTGCTGTTTGCAGTTATACGAGACGCACCACGAACCAGTACAGCGACACCAGCAACACCGCCGCGCTGATCACCTGCACGGCGCGCCAGCCCCACTCCTTGTTGCGCAAGAATACCACCACCGGATAGGCCGCGCAGACCACGGCGATCTGGCCGAGCTCGACGCCGACGTTGAACGAGAACAACGCCGGCGCCAGCGCGTCAGTCGGAAGCCCCACCGCGTCGCGAAGCACGTACGAGAATCCGAAGCCATGGAGCAGCCCGAAGCAAAACGTCAGCACGAATAGGTGGCGTCCATGCACCGACGAGGTGCCCTGATGGTCGGGGTCGCCCTTGTGGCGCGCCTGCTCGAAGAGCAGCTCGACGGCCACCCAGGCGATGGACAGGGCGATGAGCGGCTCGGCGAGCTTGGGCGGCACCGTGAAGATGTCCAGCGCGCTGATGGCCAGGGTGATCGAGTGGGCCACCGTAAAGCTGGTGATCACCTTGAGCAGGCGGCGAAACTCGCCGGCGGCGAAGAGCAGGCAGATCACGAACAGGATGTGGTCGATGCCGCTCAGAATATGCAGCACGCCCTGCCAGACGTAGTCCTTGAAGATCTCGAAGAAGCCCTGCTTGTCCATGGTCTTGCCATTTTTGGAGACCTGGACCGAGTAGGTGGGCGTCTTCAAGTCGAAGACGGTGGTGTGGACGTCCTTTCCGAGCTGGATCTGACCGTAGTGGGTGTAGCCGCCCTTGGCGTCGAGCATCACCCGGTTGGTCACGGTGACCTTGCCCAGCGAACGGTCGCATTTGTAGGTCTTGCGGTACAACAGCGCGGCCATGCGCCGCTTGGTCTTGACGAAGCCGCGCTGGAGGACCCGGCAGGGCTCGCCGTCGTTGTCCACGCGCAGCTTGGGACCGATATAGGCGGCCATCTCCGGGCGCAGCTTGGGCAGCTCGGAGTGGTCGATGAACCCGTCGTTATTGGGATCGATGTTCAAGAAGGTGCCCAGATCCGACGCCGAGGTCGCCAGGAGCATGTCCACCTCGCGCTTCTTGGGACGGATCTCGACGTTGAGCGTGCTCATCGCCGTCTGGTGGGCCTGAACACACGGCGCGGCGATCACGGCCAGCAAGAAGGCCGCGAACGAAAGAAGTCGGACGCATGTGGGCGACTTTCGGCCCATCTGTCGGGGGATCGGATGGGGCAGGTGGCGAGGCGGGACGTCCGAGTGCTTATTCGGCAGGCACGACGGCCGCCTCTTCGACGATGGTCAACAATTCGACCGGTTCGATCCCCAAGGCTAGTGCCAGGGAGACCAGGTTGTCGAGGGAGATATTGCGCCGGCCGTTTTCGACCATGGACAGATACGAGCGGTTCAGGTCCGCCCTCTCGGCGAGCCGAGACTGCGACATCCCCAACGCCGTGCGAAACCGGCGTAGGTTGGCTCCGACGTGGCGTCGGATATCGGCGATGTACTGGTCGTTCTCGAGCATGACCTGTAACTCACATGGTGTTCGGCTTCGCTGCCACTTTTACGCAAATTTAACAGGCCTGCGGCTTATACGCAACATGGTTTCTGAGAGCGGGGCTGGAGCGCAGGCTGCTAGCCTGCGTTTGGCTTGGCGCCTGCGGCGCGGGGCGTGGGTCTTGGCGCCTGCGGCGCGGGGCGTGCAGCGGAGCAGCAGAGTCGCGGAGTGCGTCAGTAGTTCCAGGAGATCTTGGCGGAGAACGACCTCCCCTGATACTGGGTGCGCGAGGTGGCCTCGCCCACCGTGTTGGGCTGGTTGGCGTCGAGCAGGTTCTTGGCCTTGAAGCCCAGCTTTAGCTGATCGCTCAACCGCTGGGAGAACGTGAAGTCGATGACGTGGTCGGGCTGCTCGTAGGTGTCGGGGATGCCGTGGCTGCCCACGTCGGTGATGCGCTTGCCGTAGACGTTGTACAGCATCGTCGCGCGGGTGCCGGTGTCGGCGTTTTCGTAGCCGAATTGCAGGTTGAGCACGTAGGGTGACTGACCCTGCAGCGGGCGCTGATAGTTGGTCAGTTGGACGTCCTTGTCGTGGGGGATGCGGATGGTCGACTGGATCAAGGCGACGTTGCCGGCGACGTAAAAATCGCGAAAAGCGTCCGACAAAAACCCGAGCTTCTTGCGCGCGTCGAACTCCACGCCGTAGTTGGTCGCGCCCAGGGCGTTGCGGAAGTTCTCCTGCAGGGGCGCCGCCGGCAGCAACACCTTCTCGATGGGCTTGTCGAACAGCTTGAGGAAGGTGCCCACCGACACGGACTCGCCGCGCGACGGATACCACTCCCAGCGCGCGTCGAAGTGGGTAATCGAGGCGCGGTCGAGGTCGGGGTTGCCGCAGACCTCGCTGGCGCCGACCACGGTGGTAAAACACGCCGGGGACAGCTCGCGAAGGTCCGGCCGGTTGACCGTGCGCGCCACCGCCCCGCGAAGCTGCATATGCTCGACGAATTTCCAGGTCGCGCTCAGCGACGGCAGCACGTCGAGCCGGTCGAGCGTGGTGGTCGATTCCTTGCCCGAAAACAGCGGCGTGGTGGTCACCTCCTGGGCCGAGTTCTCCAGGCGCACCCCGCCAGTCAGCGCGAGGGTCTTGGTGATCGGCACCGTGGCCAACAGATAGGGCGCGATGATGGTGTGCGAGGCGGTGTAGTTGTCGGTCGAGCGGGTCGTCTCGGTGAGTTGATAGCCGTCGTGGCCGATATTCTGCGGGGTGAAGATCTGCTCGGGTGAGGCCGTGCGTGCTTCCTCGGGCGGAGGCGTGCTGGCGGTAAAGGCGAATTGGCGGGTGGACACCGCCCGGCTTTTGTACATGAAATCGGCCCCGGCTTTGAGCTTCGCCTGCAGCGACGACCACACCCCGAACGGCACGGTCACCGCCGCGCCCAGGTCGTGGCTATTGTCCACCAGATTGCTGTACAGGCGGGTGTTGCCGTCGGGGCGCGGCGAGAGCACCCAGTCGTTGACCCGGGGCAGCCAGTCATAGCGGTAGTCGCGCCGGTCGGGCTCGTCGCGGCGCGCCTGCCCGAAGGCGTAGCGCCACTCGAGCTTGGTCTTATGCCACCCCGGAAACACGTGCTCGCCGCGGATCTGGTGGAACATCAACTGGCGCTCCAGCCAGCGAAGCCGGGTCATGCGGATCTGCTGGTCGACGTCGTAGACGCCCTGGTAGACCTTGGTGGAGTTGTCGGTCAGCCGGGTGAGCATCGAGGTCAGCTCGATCTTGTTGTTTTTGTCGAATTTGATCCCCCCGGCGAGCATCGCCGACAGCGTCACCGTGTCGACGCGCTCGTTGAAGTCGTAGCTCTCCTTCGGCACCGGATCGCCCCTGGTGAAAAAGCCCTCGTGCCAGCGGTTGATGTCGTGGGAGTTGTCGTAGCTGAGCGCCAGGCGATAGCCCGTCTTCAGATCGAAGAGCTTGGTGGTGTCGCCGATATTGGCCGAGATGCCGAGATCGGGCAGCACCGTGTTGCGGTTGGTGTCGTAGTTATCGGGCATGGCCTCGCCAATTTTTTCGAGCTTCGCCGGGCTGTAACCGGAGCTCGAGAAGGTGCCCGACTCCTTGAGGGTGGTCTTGGCGGCGGCCGCGCGCACCGAGGCGGGCAGCGCGCGGGTGCCGTCGTCGATGCCCAGCCAGTCGAGGCTTCCGCCCTGGTAGTCCAGCCCGTCGCCGAACGTCGTCATGGTGTTGCCGCCCAGCGACAGCTCCACGCCGGCGGAGAACTTCGAGGGGAACGAGCGCGTGCGCATACGGATGACGCCGCCACCGAAGCCACCGGGCATATCCGCCGAGTAGGTCTTCTGCACGACGACGCTCTCCAGCACGGAGGTGGGGAAGAGATCCAGGGGCACGGCGCGGCGCTCGGGATCGGGGCTCGGCAGCGACGATCCGTCCAGAAGCGAGCTCGAATAGCGCCCGCCCAGCCCGCGCACATACACGTATTTGCCCCCGACGACGGTCAGCCCGGTCACCCGGCCGAGCGCGGCCGCCGCGTTGGAGTCGCCGGTCTTGGAGAATTGCTCGGCGCCGATGACGTCGGCGACCTGCGAGGACTCCTTGCGCTGGTCGAGCAGGGCGATGGTACCGCCCTCGATGCGCGGGATGGTCACCGTAAACGCGTCCAGGCGCACCGACGCCGGGGTCATCTCGATGGTCACCTCGCTGTGCTGGTTGGCCTGGACCTCGACGCCGGTCTTGCTGGCGGTGCTGTACTCGGAGTGGATGACCGAGATGTCCCACTCGCCCGCGGGCACCGACAGCGAGAAGCGCCCGTCCTTTCCGGTCTTCGCCTCGGTGGTCAACCCGCGCACAAAGACCCGCGCGCCGACGACGGGCTTGCCGTCGCTAAACGAGACCACCTTGCCGGCGAGGGTGCCGGGCGGGCCGGCCTTTTGGGCCGCGTTGTTTTGCCGCGCGCGTCGGCCGTGGCCGAGCTTGACGGTCTCCACGTTGGTGGCGACCGTGCCGTCGGCGCGCACCTCCAGGACGACCTCGGCGCCCTCGCCGCCGGCGACCTGCACGTCGCTCACGCTCGCCTCGGGCATGGACACGTCGTGGACGCGTAGCTCGTGATGGCCGGGCGCGACCGCAAACCAGGCCGCGCCGTCGGCGTCGGTCTTGTGGCGCTGGCCGTCGACCTCCACGCTCGCCCCCACCACCGGGAGCCCCCGCGGCGGCCCGAACACCACCACGTGGATCTGGCCGGTGAGCTTTTCGGCCGGCGCGTCGGCGGCCTGCTCGTTGCCCGCCTTTTGGGCGAACGCCGCCGCCGGACATGCCACGCCCATCCAGGCGAGCAGGACAAAGAGTCTGCGGACGTTGGATCTCAACATCGCCATGGCTCCGCTTTGCACATCTGCACCGTCTTGCGCAGTTGGACCGCGCTGTCGAAGAGGTCGGCGTCGGTGATCTGTTGGAGCAGCCGTTCGGCGGCCTCCCAGTCGCCGGATTTGAACCGGGCGTAGGCCAGCGTGTACACGATCTTCTGGTCGTCGAGCAGCCCCAGACGCGACAGGCGGCTCTGCATGGAGGCGAGCCGGTCGAATTGCTTGCGGTCGAGCATGATGGCCACGCGCTGCTTGAACTTGGCCTTCTGGTCGGTGACCCGCGCGTTCATGTACAGGGCGCGGTCGAAGGCGCCGGCGCGCCGGTACAGCTCGGCGGACTCGACGACGTATTTGGCGTCGAATTCGGCGGCGCGCTGCATCAACTCGCCGGCGGCGATGAGCTCGCCGGTGGCGATGTAGGCGTGCGCCAGGTGGACGAGCACGTCCTCGTTGTCGGGGAAGCGAAGCCGGGCCTCCTCCAGGAGCACCTTGGCGCGCTGGTGGGCGCCGGCGCGCCGAAACGCCTCACCCAGCGCCAGGTAGTCGTCGACGCCGCTGTGGGCCCGCTTCAAGAAGACCTGTCCGAGCTCGGCCGCGCGCTGATACAGGCCCATCTCGACGAGCAAGAAGACCTGCTGGCGCAAAAACGCCACCCGCCGGGGAAAGCGCTTTTGGCCGACGCGAAGCGTCCTCCACGCCTGGGCGTTGTGGCCGAGTTCGCGCTGGGCGTGGGCCTCCATCAGGTACAGGTCGGGGATCTTGCGGCCGGCCTCCTCGGAGTTGCGCACCGACAAGACCGTGTGCTTCCAGTCGCGCAGCCCGTAGTAGGCCTGCGCCAGATAGACGAACACCGTATTGTCGGTCTGCCCGTAGCTGATAGCCATGTCGAAGTGGGCGATGGCGGTCTTGTAGGCCTTTTTCTTCAGGTCGATGATGCCGCGCAGCGTGAAGTACAGCGGCCGATCGACCGTGGACTTTTGGGCGACGGGGCCGAGCTGGGCCTTATCGACCTTGGACAGCTCCACCGCCGCGCGATCGTAATGACCGTCGCGCACCAGCATCGCCGCCAGCCGCACGTAGTCCGGCTGGTCGGCCTGATTCTGACCGTCCCCGTCCGCGAAGGCGAGGCTGGCCGTGCCTGCAAGGACGGCCATAATCAGCAAGCATCGCAACAATTTGGCTAAGCGTCGATTCATTGTTGTCGTCTTCGGGTTGGCAAGGTCTCTCTATTTACGAAATTCTTATTGCAGGGCGGACGATTCGCGGCGTTTGCGCGTGACGTCGGTTTTGGCCAATAGCCACGTGGCTTTCCTGCACGCCCTCCTCTTCGCGCAAACGCTGCTGGTCGTCCGCCCTTCAATGCTAATTCCACCTCAATAGCGGGCGCTCCGCTCTCTGCATGGCGTCCTCTTCCGTCTCCACCACTTTCGACATCCATCAGCCCAACTTGAAGTGAAAGGGCACCGTCGCCCACATCTTGACGGGCTTGCCCTTGTAGGTCGCCGGCTGGAACTGCCACTGGCGAAGCGCCTGCTCGACGAGCTGGTCGAACACGCCCGGCGGGGTGGCGCGCTTGATGCGCACCTTCTCGACGCGGCCGTTTTCGTCGATGAGCGCCTGGGCGATGACCTTGCCCTCGATCTGCTTGGCGACCAGCCGGCGGGGAAGCTCGGGCTGGACCTGGCGGATGGGCCGCGGCTTCTGGTCGACGGAGTCGGCGGTCATCACGCTGGCTTGGACGTTGCCCAGAAGCTCGCGCGAGGCGTCTTTGAGGTCAGCGGTGGGCGCAAAGCCGGGCAGATTGAGGCTGACCGTGCCGATGGCCGAGTTCAGGCTGGGCGGCGGCGCGGCGTGCGACTTCATCGGCCGCGCCTTGCGCGCACGGCGCTTGCGCTGCGGCTTGTTCTTGGGCGGCTTGGGCTTGGGAGCGACCGTAAACTTCTCGGTGCGCTCGACGGTGTGCCTTTTGGGCGGCTTGTTGAAGTGGTTCATCACCAGCATCAGCCCGAAGACCGTGGCGCTGCCGCCGGCCATGATCACCAGCGCACCCAGCACTCTCTGTAGCGTCGTGCGCCCCATCAGCCGGCCTCCTGCTCGGTGGCCACGCCCACGTCGGACGCCCCGGCGAGCCGGCACTGGTCGACCACGTCGATGAGCTTCTCGCTGGGCACGTGGCGGTCGACGACCACCAACACCTGGCCGCCGCCGGCCTCCGACAAAAGCTGGCGGATGCGGCTCTGCAGCATCCACGGCTTGACCGGGTTCCCGTCGACGAAGATGTTGGCATTCTTGTCCACGTAGACCCGCAGCGCCTTGGTGGACGCGCGCGACGCGCTGGCCGCGCCGGGCCGCTCGAGATCGAGCTTCATGTCTTTGACGAAGGTCGTCGAGACCATGAAGAAGATCAGCAGGATGAACACCATGTCGATCAACGGGGAGATGTCGATCTGTTGTTCTTCGGTTGTTCGATGTTTGAAACGCATAAGACCTCCTTGAGTTCTTCGAGTTCCGCCTGCAACCGCTCCTGCTTGCGATCGAGAATCCTGCCCACGACCAGCCCCGGAATCGCCACCGCCAGGCCCATCTGGGTGGAGATGAGCGCCACCGAGATGCCGCCGGCGATGCCGCCGGACTGGGTAAACAGCGACATGCTTCCCAGCGAGTCGAAGGTCTCGATCATGCCGGTGACCGTGCCCAGAAGGCCGGTCAGGGGCGCGACGGCGACGATCGCTTTGATGAGGGTGCCGAAGCGCTGCATGTCCAACTCGAGGTCGCCGAAGGCGTCGTCGAGGTAGCCGCGCAGGTCGTCCAGGGGCAGCCTGGCCAGGGCCACGCCGCGCAGCGCGGCGCGGTCGACGATGCCGTGGGCGCCGTCGCGATGGCCTCCGGCGTAGGCGCGCACCAGGTCGCGGATGGTGGCGTTGGAGCCGCGCTGCAGGGTCATCAGCCGCCAGCCGAGGGCGAACCACAGCACCAGCGTGGCCACCACCAGCGGCCCCATCACGAAGCCGCCCTGGGCGAAGTAGTCGAGGAGCTGGTCGATCACACCCACGTGCATCACACCGCCCCCAGATATTCGGTCGCCTCGGGCATCTCGACCTCTTTGAGCTCGGGCTTGCCATCGGCGCCGTCAGCGGGCTCCTCGATGCCCTGATCGAGGCGGGCGAGGTTCATCAGTCGAAGCGCCCCGCGCTCCATATGGGTGGTGATATTGCCCGCCCAGCCCTTGAGCACGTTGCCGACCAACAACAGCGGGATGGCCACGATCAGGCCGAGCTGCGTGGTCACCAGCGCCACCGAGATGCCGCCCGACAACAGCTTGGGATCGCCGGTGCCGAATTCGGTGATGATGTCGAAGGTCGAGATCATGCCCGTGACCGTGCCCAACAGCCCCAGAAGCGGGGCGACGGCGGCGAACACCAGGATGGCCGAGCCGAAGCGCTCCAGCCGGGGAAGCTCGTGCAGGATGGACTCGGCGACCACATCCTCGAGCTCCTCGCGGTCGCGGTCGATGCGCTCGAGGGTCTTGGCGAGCACCCGGCCGGCCGCCCCCTTGGCGCGCTTGCAGTAGGCGAGCGCGCCGGAGACATCCCCGTCGAGGACCATCTTACCGGCCTCGTCGATCAGACCTTTGGTGTTGGCGCCGGCTCGCCACAGGATGAACACGCGCCCGATGACGAGCAGCACACCCAACAATCCCAGCGCCACGATGACCCAGGCGATGACGCCGCCGCTGTCGACGACCTCCAGCCAGGTCTTTTGCTTCTGCTGCTCGACGGCCTTGTCGAGCGACTCGAAGAGGAAGGCTTTGAGCACGTGCGGCTGCTCGCCGTTTGCCATCGCCCGGGCGCTCTTGGAGGCGTCCTTCTTCCACAGTTTGAGCCGCCCATCGCCCGCCGGGGCCAGCGCGCCGGCGGCGCCTTTGGCGATGCCGTAGGCGGCGACATTGCCGATCTCGACGATCTGTCCGGAGGTCTTGGTGCCGTCGGGCAAGAAGAACTGGCCGGTGCGCGAGCGCACGCTCGAATGCTTCTCGATGAGCCCGGTCCCCTTGGTGAAGACCGCCGTGAGCGCCTTTTTATACTGGGGCTTGCCGTCTTGTTTGGGCACCTCGACCTTCTCGCCCCACTTCTCGAAGGTGGCGTTGGCCTGGTCGACGGTGGTGGCGATGACGTCCTCGCCGCGGCCCATCTGGTCGTCGTCGCGCTCGACGTCGGACAGGGTGTCCTGCAGTCGGTCGGCCTCGGTCTGCAGCGACAACAGCTCGCCCTGCAGCCGGTCGAGGTCGGCCCTGGCGCCGCCGACCTGGCCCTTTTCGCGCTGGTCTAGGGTCTTCAGACGCTCCTGCAAGGCCTTTTTCTGGGCGTCCAGGTAGGCGAATTCCTTTTGATAAGCGGCCAACAGGCCCTCAGTGCCGTCGGAGGCAGGGCCGGTCTTGGCCCAGCCGCCGGCCGCCGGCAACACCACGGCCAGGCAAACCAGGACGCCGAGCAGATGTCGAGTGGATGCGCGCATCATTTGGCACCTCGCGTGTGCTTGGTCTGGGCGGGGAAGGCGTTGGGAATCTCGAAAAAACCCACCCGGATATTCTTCTTGAAGGCGTCGAAGAGATTGGCGACGCGCTTTTTGTCCTGCTCGTCGTCGAGCTTTTTCCATGTCCAGCCGTCGTCGGCGCGTCGGGCCATGCCCACGCGGCCGTCGTCGGTCTTGAAGTAGATGGCCACCATGCCCACCCGGGCGACGTCGGCGAGCACCTCGTCGCCGTCGACCTGGACGATCTGGCGGTACAGCCCGTTCTCCCGGGTCAGGCGAAGCTCGTCCTCGACGAATTGCCACAGCCGGGCCGCGGCCTTCTGCGGCGAGATCAGCCCGCCCTTTAGCTGCTTTTCGATCTTGTCGAGCTCGGCCAGGCGCGCCGAGCGCTTGAACGGCAGGCTGTCGGCGACGGTCTGGCGCACGTCGGCGACGGCCGCGCTGACGGTGGGCTCGAGGTCGGCGCGCGTTTGCTTCTGCGCCTCGATGCGCGCCCGGTGCTTCTCGACGGCCTGCCGCAGTTGTTGCAGGCGCGTCTTCTCGCGCTCGACCTGCATCTCCAGGTCGGCCTTCTGGCTGCGAATCGAGCGCAGATGCGCGTCGATATCGGCCTTCTTATTTTCGACCTGGCTCGACAGCGTCTCCACCTGCGAGCGCAGCTTGGCGAGCCGCCGGGCGAGCTCGGCAGCGTCGCCGTCGCCGGCGATGGCGACGCTGCCAAAGAGCAGGACGGCCAGAGTGGCGATGGCGCCGAGGGCCTTTAGGCCCGGGCGGCGTCCGGGGTGTGTCTTCATTGCTCGTTTCATAACTCTTCTGGCTATTGAGTAGCTTTTTGCCACCCCTCCCCGATCCGGGGAGGTGCCGAGCGCTGTCTGCGAGGCGCAGGTGGTCGTTATTTGTCCGTGTGAATCGTCCACCCCTTCGTCCAATCGTCGCTGCCCACGCCGCCGATGAAGTCGACCTTCTCGAAGAAGTCGTCGCCGTCGGGCTGGACTGAGGTGGTCAGCGCCGGCGAGCCCGCCTGCGGGGTGTAGTCGGGGGCGTCGACCGAGTGGGCGTCGCCCAGCATGGGGTCGGTCTGCTGGTTGGCCGCCTGGCCCTCGAACCAATCCTGGACGGTGAAGGGCTCGTCGAATTGGGGGTCGTCCTGGTCGTCCTCGTCGAAGGTGGTCTTGCAGCCGTTGACGATGGAGTTGGTCACGGTCAGCTCGCCGCTGAAGTCGCTCGAGCCCTCATCCCAGGCGTTCTGGAAGGTCTTGATGTCGTCGATGTCCCAGCAGGCGTCGGCGAAGTCCTCGACGATGAAGTTGTAGAAGTTTCCGGCCGTGCCGCGCCGGTTGAGCACGCCGGTGTCGCCCTGTTTGCCGCCGATGAGCGTGACGTTGGAGATGGTGGGGTGGCTGCGCGGGCTGGCGTCGTTGTCGGCCTTGAGGTTGTCGGACTCGATGCCGCGGTCGGCCTTGTCGTCGTATTGCTGGGCGACGACGAATTGGACCTTGCCGCGCCAGCCGTCGGTCCAGTCGAGGCTGTCGTCGCCTTCGCCGGTCAGCAGCACGTGCTTGACGTTGACCGTGCCGCCGAAGAACTCGATGCCGTCGTCGGCGTTCATATGGACCTGGACGTAGTCGACGGTGGTGCCGCGCCCCACGCCCTGCATGGCGATGCCGTTGAGCTCGTTTTCGGGGGTGATCAGGTCGCCGGCGAACTCGACGCGCACGTATTTGAGCACGCCGCTGTTGTCGTCGGGGTCGGTGCCGCCGTATTTACCGGTGCTGCCCTCGCCCTCGGCCTCCGCGCCGGTGTTCAAAGGCGCCAGCCCGTTGAGGATGAGCCCGCCCCACATGCCGCGCTGGCGGGTGCCCGCGTCGGCCGCCGGGGTGAACACAATGGGCATGTCCTTGGTGCCCTCGGCCATGATCTTGGAGTGGCGCCGGATCGTCAGGAAGGTGATCTCGGAGCTGGCCGGGTCGGCGTAGACGGTCACCCCGGGCTCGATGGTCAGCACCGTCTCGTGGACGTCGTCGCCCACGAAGACCGGACCGCTGAGCTGGTAGATGGTGCCGTCATTTTTCAGGGTGAGATCTTCGTCGATCTCGCCGGTGATATTGCACAGCGTGCCCTGGTCGACCTCGGAGCAGTCCAGGTTGGGATGGGACTGGGTCTGAGCGCCGTTGTTGGAGCCGCCGTTGTTGGAGGAGTTATTGCTCGCCGCGTCGCCGCAGCCTGCGACGCCCATGCCTGCCGTAATCAGCGCCGCGAGAGACAAGGCCACACACTTCCGATTCACTTTCATCGTAGCTTTCCCCGATGGAAAAACGACCAAGTTTGGAGCGGACCCACAGTGGTCTGCTCACGTCGGGGTGCACAATGTCAGTAGAGAATGGAAATGAAGTTTCGTGTCTGTGACGATTTTTGATTGTGTTTGTGACGGGACAGTTACGCGCGGTTATTTCGCCAAAAACCGGCTCACCACGTCAAACAGGACCCGCTGGCCCCACACGAAGCCGTCGACGGAAACGCGCTCGTCGACGCCGTGGAACAGCTCGCTGAACACCATGTCGCTGCCGGGCTCGATCTTGAGCGGCGAGAAGCCGTAGCAGCGCGTACCCAGCCGACTGAACTGCTGGGCGTCGGTAAACCCGGGGATCATATAGGGCACGGGGATGGCGTCGGGGGCGTGGACGGCGAGGGTGTTGGAGATCACGTCGAGCAGCGGGCTGCCGATGGGGTTGACCTGCACGGCGCGGGACTCGGAGACGACCTCGACCTCGACGTCGGGGTCGTCGATGCAGCGCTCGACCTCGCGCTTGAGGTCGTCGCCGGTGAAGTTGGGCAGGATGCGCCCGTCGAGCTCGCAGGAGGCCTCGCCGGGGATGACGTTTCGCTTGGTGCCGGCGTGGACGATGGTCGGCGAGACGGTGTTGTGCAGAAGCGCGTCGAAGTTTCGCGCGATGGCCGGGTCGGGCATGACCTTGTCGAGCACCGGGCCGCTCAGCCGGCTGTTGAGCAGGCTCTTGAGGCCCATGCTCGACGCCAGCGGCTGGGTCTCGCTGAGCTTGCGCAGAAAGTCCTCCATGACCGGCGTCAGGTGGTAGGGAAGCCGGTTGTTGCCCAGCTTTTCGATGGCCGCGGCCAGCTTGACCAGCGAATTGTCCCGCCGCGGCATCGAGCCGTGGCCGGTGGGCCCGCGGGCGGTCAGGCGCAGGTGCACCTGGCCCTTCTCGGCGACCATGATGGGGATGTAGGTCTTGGGCCCGATATTCTGCCAGAAGCCGCCGACCTCCCCGAGCATATACTCGGCGCGCACCCGCTCGGGGTGATTCTCGACCAGAAATTGCGAGCCGTAGGTGCAGCCCTCTTCCTCGTCGGCGACCGCGGCGACGATGAGGTCGCGCTTGCGCTCGAGGCCCTTTCGGGCCATCAGCTTGGCGACCATCACGCTCATGGACACCATATTTTTCATGTCCACCGCGCCCCGGCCCCAGATGTGGGCGTCGGCCTCCTCGCCGGCAAACGGCGGGTAGGTCCACTCGTCGGCGTTGGCGGGCACCACGTCGGTGTGGCCGGCCAGCAGCAAGGGGCCGCCGGTGGGCTTGTCGACGGTCGCCGGCAGGCGCACCACCAGGTTGGCGCGGCCCGGCGCGCTCTCGACCATCCACGGGTCCAGCCCGTCGGCGCTGAGCTGCTCGGCGAGGTACTCGGCGGCCTTCTTCTCGTCGCCCGGCGGGTTGGTGGTGTCCAGGCGAAGCAGGCCTTTGAACAGCTCGACCGCTTCGCGGCCGGCCTCGTCCCAGTCAATTCCGTGAGTGTCGATGGGCATGGTCCAGGGGTCCAGGGGTTCAGGGGTTTAGGGGTCCAGGGGTCCGGGGGTCCAGGGGTCGGGGGCCAGGGGTTCACGGCCCTGGACCCCCGGACCCCTCGACCCCCGGACCCCTACCTCAACACCATCACGATAATGTCATAAATGGCATGTGTATACACTGCGACGGCAAAGCCCCTGGTGTAGAAGATCACCGCGAGGATCACCCCCGAGAAGAAGCGGAAGAAAAACGAGCCCAATTCGAAGGGATCGCCCAGGCTGCCGATATAGTGCACGGCGCTGAACGTCGCGCTGGAGACGACCACCGCCACCACCGCCGCCGCCCACTTGGGCCACTTGAGCGCCTTGCTGCCCAGCCAGAACAGCCCGCCCATGAGCAGCAGGCGGAAGACGAACTCCTCGTAGAGCCCCGCGCCCAACGCCAGCACCAGGCTGTCGAAGGTGCCGAAGTGCTGGGTCCCGGCGCCCACCGCCAACAGGGCGTCCAGCCCCAGCGCGCGCATGATTGCGATGACCGCGCCGCCGAAGAAAAACGCGTACACCGAGCCCTCGAGGATGACCTTGGGCCACAGGCGCGGGTCGAACTCGCCCTTCTTGCGCAGCCAGATCAGCGACACCCCGAAGATGACCAGCAGGCCGAGGTTGAGGATGAAATAGTTCCAGAAGTTGTTGCCGGCCAGGGCCATGAGCACGTCGGTCACGAAGTCGACCCCGTTGCGCACCCCGCCGGTGGCCAGCAACCCCAATTGGTAGATGACGAAGAGCGGGAACACCAAGATGATGCTGGTCGGCAGATCCCGACTCTTGTCCAGATACGATTTGATTGCCTCTTTCATCGTGCAATCTCCGGTTGGGAGGGCCTGCCTTCCCTAGAACAAACGACCAAGTGCAATATATTCACGCAGGGTTGGTTCTTTGCCAATTGCCCGCATCCTGCTACAACTGCCCCGACCCGACGTCGGCTCGCGAGATCGCCGACGTTTTCTTGCTTTTGGGTCGCCCATCGTGGATCCTTTCCACTCGGTAAGCCATTATGGTTCCTAGCTTAACCGAAATCATCCTGCTGCTCGTCATCGTGATTTGTATTTTCGGACTCGGAAAAATCGGTGACATCAGCGAGACGATCGGGGAGATGCGCGCCAAGCGCCATCGGGGGCTTCCCGGTGAAAACGCCGTCGACATCACGCCCGCTGACAAGCGCGGCCAAGCGTCGGACGAGCGCGAGCCCAAGCCGGGCACGCGCGAACAACCGGTCGACGAGGCCATCGTCGACGAGCAGAAGCCCGATACTCCATCCGAGACCTGATTGACGCTGTTGAGGACACCCATGCTGGTCGACATGATCGCCCCCGCCGCCCATCTGCCCGTGCTGGCCAAAGCCGCCATCACCTGGACTCCCAAGACGTTTTACATCGCCGCGGGCATCGTCCAGGCGATCGTCATCCTGATCACCTTCAAGGTGCTGCAGGTCGATCCCGAACACAACACCTTCGTGGGCGCGGTCATCGGCGCGGCCCTCTGCAACCTGGGCGCCTACGCGCTGGCGCCGCACGGGCTGTTCGGGGTGCTGGCGGCGGGCACGGCGTTCTTCGTCATGCTGGTGGCCATCTCCAGCGGCGAGGTGCTCAAGTCGGCCATCGCCTTCATGGTGCTCATGGCCGCCTACGGCGGCATGGGCCTGTTCATCACTCACCGCACGCCGCTCAAGGCCGCCAATATCGGCGGGCTGCCCCAGGTGATCATCACCGGGGGCTTGAAAGCCGAGCCCATCACCGAAAAAGAGTCCAACAAATTGGCCGCGCCGGCGGGCGCCGAGAAAACCGAATAAGCGCTGCCCCCCCGGCGCGCGGCTCATAGCTCGAGGTCGGCCAGCAGCCCGTCGACGTCGCGCTTGACGTGATCGAAGTCGACGCCGTCGTCGAAGATCACGATCAAAAAATCCCCGCCCGCCCCCACCAGGTAGATATTCTCCTTGAGCGAGGCCACCGGATGATTGCCGGTGGCGCGCAGCTCGGTGGTGCTTCCGGCGGCGTTGCGGATCAACGAGCGCGCGCTGCCGATACGCGACTTGACGGCGCCGACCTCGTCGACCACCAGCGCCGCCTTGACCAGGGGGTGCTCCTCGAGCGACTTCATCAATTGATTGCGTTTGGCTTCTACTCCGAGCAAAGCTGCCTCCTGTTGGCGTATTGACCGCCGGGGCCCCATGCGGACAGCGGCTAGCGGTGTGCCCGTGACGGGCGTCGCTGGCTGTCACCCAGCGGCATACTCCCGCGCGCTTTGAGGCGGTGAGCGCGAAATCCCGACTCGCCTTCTTGCTGCAGATAAAACTCGGCGACCGCGCCCAGCATAGCCGCATTGTCGGTGCACAGCGCCGGCGGCGCAATGAAGATCTCGACGCCGGCGTCCTCGCCGGCCTGGCCCATCGCCCGACGCAGCGCGCTGTTGCAGGCGACGCCGCCGGACATGACCACCCGGCCGATGTCGTGCTGGGAGGCGGCGGCCATGACCTTCATGACGAGCACGTCGATCACCGCCTGCTGGAAGGAGGCGCATAGGTCGGCCAGCGCCTGCGGCTCTTGGGGGACGCCGTGGGCCTCCAGATGCTGGAGCACGGCCGTCTTGAGGCCGGAGAAGGAAAAATCGAGGTTGGCGCGCGTCCACATCGGCCGCGGAAACTCGATCGCCGCCGGGTCGCCGTCGGCGGCCAGCCGGTCGATCTCGACGCCGCCCGGATAGGGCAGCCCGAGCATCTTGGCGACCTTGTCGAAGGCCTCGCCGGCGGCGTCGTCGCGCGTGCGCCCCAGCAGCGTGTACTGGCCGAGCTCGTGGACGATGTAGATGTCGGAGTGCCCGCCGCTGGCGATGAGGCCGACGTAGGGAAACGCCGGCGTGCCCACCTCTTCCAGATCCAGCAGCACGGTGGTCAAGTGGCCCTCCAGGTGGTTGAGTCCCACGCAGGGCTTGTTCTTGGCGAAGGCCAGCCCCTTGGCCGTCTCCACGCCCACCAGCAGGCTTCCCACCAGTCCCGGCCCGGCGGTCACGCCGATGCCGTCGATGTCGTCGAGGCTGACCCCCGCTTGGGCCAGGGCGCGGTCGATGACCGGGTGGATGTCGCGGATATGGTTGCGCGAGGCCAACTCCGGCACCACGCCACCGTAGCGCGCGTGCACCGGGATCTGGCTGGCCACGGCGTTGGACAAGATCGTGCGACCGTCCTCGATGACCGCCGCCGACGTCTCGTCGCAGCTCGACTCCAGGGTGAGCACTAGCATGGGTACATCCCGCCGATCACAGGCGTTTGAGAATCGAGCGCACCTCGTCGGCGCGCTTGCCCGACGGCTGAATCTTCAAGAATTTCTTGTAGGCTTGCTTGGCCTTGCCGACCTCGCCGCTGAGCTGGTAGGCGGTGGCCAGATCCAGGTACATGCTCGATTTGTGGAAGCCGAGGCGGTCGGCGCGGCTCAACTGCTTGATCGCCTCGCTGTTGTTGCCCGCGCCCAGCGCGGCGGTGCCGTGAAGGTAGGCGACCTTGCCGTTGCCGGCCTTCTCGGCGCTGAGCTTGCGCAGCAGGCTGAGCGCCTGGCTGTTATGCCCGCGGTGCACCAGATGCTCTGCCTTGGACAGGCGCGCCTCGAAGCTATCGCCGGCGGGTTTCGCCGCCTTGGGCTTGGGCTTGGAGGGGTGCGCCGGCGGCTTGGCCGCGCCCGCCTTGTCGGGCGCCGTCTTCGTCGGAGCGGCGTTGGCCTTGGCATCGTTGGCCGCGACCGCCTTGTCGGGCGCAGCCTGGGGCGTGCCGGCGTCGGCGATTTGGTCGGCCACGCCCGGCGCGGCCGCGGCGTCGCTTCCCGCGTCGGCGCTGTCGCCGACCATGCGCGGGTCGAGCCCGGCGAGCACCAGCGCGGTCATGCGCGCGGTACCGTGGACGGCGGCCGCGTTGTCGCTGGCTACCTTGGGCGCCTCCTCGGCGCTCAGCCCGGCGACCTCGGCGACGGGCTTGGCCGCGCTGTCGTCGGCCTTGGGTTGCTCGTCGGCTTTCTGGTCGTCCGGCGCCTTGTCGGCGCCCGCCGTGGAGTCGTCGGCTCCCTGGTCGGTGGCAGCGGCCACCGTATCTTCCTTGACCGACTTGTCGGTCTTGTCACTCGGCAGCAACGTGAGGATCAACGCGGTCAGCGCCACCACTACGGCCACCGCCGTAAAATACATCCACCGGTTGCTCGATTTGGGGACGTCCTCGAACTCCCAATCGTATTCGCCTTCCTCGCCGTCGGAGAAGAAGGACTCCTCGTGAGAGTGATCGCTGACGGCGGTCTGGAAGACGTCGTCTTCGTCATCGGCCGCTTCGTCGGCCTCGGCTTCGTCGGCCTCGGGCTCGCTGGCGTCCTCGACGGCTTCGTCGGCCTCGGCTTCATCGGCCTCGGGCTTCTTCGCCTCCTCGACCTGGTCGTCGGCTTCAACTTCGTCGGGCTGTTCGCCGGCCTCGGCGTCGTCGACCTGGTCATCGGCTTCGGCCTCCTCGGCCTCCTCGACCTGGTCGTCGGCGTCGGGCGCCTCCTCGTCCACGGCCTTTTCGGGCCGACTGCCGGGCGACTGTGACAGATCGAACTCCGCCTTGACCAACTGGCGGTCGGTGGAGTTGCGCTCGACCTTGGGCGGCGCCTCGACGGCCACCTCGGGGAGGTCGTCGTCGGCCTCGCCCGCCTCGGCGTCGTCGCGCGCGATGTCGCGGTGATCGTCGCGATCGAGCTCGGCGGTGTCGAGCTCATCGGGGTCCACCGCCGGCTCGGCCTGCTCGAACGGCTCGGCCTCCTCCACCACGTCGGCGTCGGCGGTCTTGCCGAGGGCCACGCCGGGCGTTTGGGCGATCTGCTCGGCGTCGTCGTCTTCGACCGAGGAGATCTCCTCGGTGACGCGGCGCTGGCGGCCACCGACCTCGTCGATGGACGCCTCGGCCTCGTCGTCGTCCTCGATGACGTCCTCGGCGGAGACGGCCGGATAGGGGGCGCTCTCACGCACGCTTCGCGCGGCCTCGCGCTTGACCGAGGCGGCCTCTTCGACCGCGGCGGCACGCCGCTCGGCGCTGCTGCGCATTTCGTCGGGCTCCTGAGGAGCCTCGGCAGCGGCCTCGGCTTCACCGGCCGTCGGCGCCTCCTCTTCGACGAGGTCCTCGTCGGGCTCTTCCGTGGTGAACAGGCGGGCGACCTGGATGCCCGGCGAGGTCTCGTCGGCCGGCGAACGCTCGCGCTGGGCGTTCAAGCCCCCACTGGGCGTGGCGATGGGCGTGGGGCGTCGCTGGCGGAACAGCTCCTCGGGCTCGTCGTCGCCGGGCGCCGATTCCTCGTCGCGCTCGACCGTGCCGATGGGAGTGGTGGTGCGCCGACTCTGGGCGTCGGCCTGGGCGTCGTCGTCGGAGACGTCCTCGGTGACGTCGACGGCCTTGACCTGCGGAATGGTCGCCTCGAAGCGCCCGCTCTGGCGCAGCAGGTGCTTGGCCTCCTCTTCTCGCCGGCGCGCCTCGCGCTGCTCCAACTCACTCAGCGCGTCATCGACGCGCGGCTCCTCGAGGGTGTCACGCTCACCTTGCGGCTCGTCGCCCTCGTGCCAGTGCACCTTCCAGTGGCCCCCGCCGTCTTCTTTGGACGGCTGCTCGTCGTCAGCCAGCTCGTCGGTGCCAGGCGCGCCGATGGAGGAGACCTCCACCGACGAATCGACCTGGGTAAACGGCGTGGGCACGTGCTGCTCGTCGTCGCTGCCCTCCAGCCACGCCTCCAGATTGGTCGGGCTGTTGGTGGTGCCGGGATCGGGGCCGGCCATCTCCAACAGGACACCCTCGCCGAGCAGCCGCCGGATGATCTGCAGCGTGGTGATGTCGTCGAACGGGCTGTCGTCGATGACCTCACGCAACGTGCGCATCCCGTCGAATAGGCGTACCACCCGCCCAGCCTCCTCGGGCAGCTCCTCGAGCAGCTCGGGCAGTCGTTGGTAGTCCGCCTCGAAGACGCGCTGCAGCGAGGGCAGCGTGCTGACCAACTCGTTCCACTTATCCAGCCGCGAGATGCCCTCGATGAGCAACTCGTCGGAGTTCTTCTCGATGTGGTCGGCGCGGCGCACGTCGTCGTGGTATTGGACCCGAAATTCCCCGTCGGGCCACAGCATCAGCCGGTACAGCGCTTCCTCACCCTGCAGCTTGCCGCACATGGCGTCGAGGATATTGCCCTCGCGGAAGTACACCGCCCCTTTTCGCCCGTTGCGGTTGATCTGGATCGATCCCGAGCGCAGCTCGCGCTCGATGGTCTGCAACAGATCGATCATGGTCACGCTGGCCAGGCGGCCGTGGAACTCCTCGGCTTCGCCGCCGCTGAGGCGCTCGTGGGCGCGCTTTTGCAGCAGCACGTCCACCCGGCTGGTCACTTCCTTGATGTAGATGGGCTTGGTCAGATACTCGTCGGCCCCCAACTCGAAGCCGCGCATCTTCTCGGGCAGCGAGCGCTGCTCGGTCAGAAAGACGAACGGGATGCCCGCCAGGCGAGGGTCGTGCTTGACCTCCTCGCAGAAGCTGAAGCCATCACCGTCGGGAAGCTGGGTGTCGCTGACGATGAGGTCGGGCTCGTTGGCCGCCAGCGCACGCCGCGCCTCGGCGAGCGAGTCGGTGATCAAGACTCGATAGCCGGCCTTCTTGAAGCTGACTTCGAGTACTTTTTGGCTCTTGGTGTCTGCGTCGACTACCAGGATGGTTTCGTTCGCCACGCCCACTCCTCGGGACTTTTTCGCACTGAGTACGCTTTTTTTGATGCGCACGACCGACAGAAAACTCACAGGTCACTATTGACAAGCAAGAATCCTGCCGCTGGTACAGTTCGGCAGGGAATCTTAAATGGTGCGGGGGTCATTCACAAGAGGACTCGGATCTGGCCCGTTCAGATAGGCACCCCGAAGTGCTCGGCGAACTGCACAAGGGCGTCGACGGGGGCGCGAAACGCCTGCGGGGAGTCGGGGTTGAACACCACGCCGGCCACGCGGTCGGCGACCTCCAAGATCTGGGCCATGGACTCCTGAGGGTCGAGCACCAGCAAGAAGACCTCGCCGGTGTCGGCGCCGCGCCCGTTGGCGCGGGCGAACGCCTTGAGGCGGCGCACGTTGGTAAAGGCGACCAGCCAGGGCTCGTCGTCAACCAGCATCACCGTGGGCGTGTTGGGCCCCTCGCGGCTCTCCGCGGGCAGAAAATACCACCCCTTGAGCAGAAACACCGCCCGCCACAACGCCTCGATATTGGCGGTGGTGGGGTCGGCCTTGGCGCGGGCGAGGTAGTCTCGGATTTCTGAGGCCATATGTGGAACTCTGTCGTGCTATAACACGGAGATCTTTCGACTTCTGTGGGACCCGGGCGTCTTGTGGCTTGGCCGACCTACCCGGTGTTCTTGGTTCTTGGTTCTTGGTTCTTGGTTCTTGTCGATCTTTGCCCGATCCACCTGCATTGCTCGCTGGATGCCATAGAAGAAACATCTGGGCAACTCATGACGCACTGCAAGAACCAAAAACCAACCACCAAGAACACGCCGCAAAGCAGTATGTTGCCGCAACGCCAACCGGCGGCAAAAAGCGAAAGTTTTTCGTCAAGTTACTCAAATGCCCATGGCGATCAAATACGCCCAGTTGACCAGCGGCACCACGATCAGCACCGCCTTGAAGATACGATCCTCGGTGCGGCTGAGGCGAATTTTCACGCGCTTATTCTGCGCGAATAGCACCAGGCTGGTCAGCCCCCACAGCACCACCAACAGATACACCGCCATCATCATCGGCTGGTAGGCGATGGCGCCCAGAACATCGCCGTGCAGCAGCCGTAGGGTCGCTCGGGTCGACCCGCAGGTCATGCAGGGGATGCCGAAGGTCGACTTCATGGCGCATTTGCCGAAGTTGACCCAGCCCTGCTCGACGAGCCAGCCGCCGATGGGCATCAAGAACATCGGCAACATCACCAGCGCCCCCAGGGGGATGTGGCCGGGTTGCCGCTCTGTGACGTCGATCTTCATGGCCTAGTCGGTGGTCTTGTCGGGGCGCGGTTCACACCAGAAAGCGACCTTCCATCAAGAACACGATGATGATGAAGCACAATCCGATGATGCCGTGGATCGCCATGAACGTCGAGCGCTTGCCGTCCCCCTTGTGGTGGAAGCGGCGCATGCGCTGCAAGAAGAACTGGTCGGCGACGATGAGCACGAACACCAACATCAGCTTGACGTGGAAGGTGCTGCCCCAGGCGCCGTCGGTGGTGCTCAGGTACACCGTCGGATTTTGCAGCAACGCCCACAGCCCGGTGCCCACGGTGAGCACGAAGCCGGGCAAGACGCCCATGAAATACGACTTGGACTCGTAGTTTTTGAGCTCTTCTTCCGGGCCTCCTTCGAGGCTCGCGTGCATCCCGAGGTGACGGGTGAGCATGAACAGCCCTCCCATCCACAGGATGATTCCGATGATGTGCAATGCGCGCATCCAACCAGGCATAGTGTGACTCCGTGTGGGACTTACCAGACTCTCAAAAGCATGCCGGCGATCTCTTCGGCGGTCAGCCGGCCCGCCTCGCCGGGGGTGATACCAGTGTAGACGGCGCGGCGCACCACTGAGGCGACGGACACGCCGCGGCCGTAGACTTCCTCGCCGGGGGTGGTGATCTCGAAGAAGTACACGTCGACGTCGGTGCGCTCGACCTTGTAGGTCAGCCGCGCCAGATCGAATACGCGCTTCATCACCTCGACGACCCCGTGGCGAGAAACGTAGGCTTCTGCCCAGGCATTTCCATCGTCGAGCAATTGTCGGGCTTCATCGGGCAGCCAGGACTGCCATCGGCCGGGCATGTGCTCGGGATGGCTGTGGGTGGCGAGCTGGGTGGGCACCGAGTCGGCCAGGGTGATCGACATCAGGTCGCCGTCGTCGTAGGCGCGGCGAAACTGCTCGTCTTCGATGTCCGCGGCCAGCTCGCCGGCGAGGTCCTCGTCGGCGTCGAGCACCAGCCAATAGCCCGGCGCCGCCTTGGCGTAGGCGCCGCCCTCGGGGTCGGCCTGCCAGTCGTCGAATAATTCGATCCACAGCAACTTGGCGTTGAACGTGCGGCCCAGCTCGCGCTCGACCGCGTCCTCGGTGAGCCGCGGGCAGACCACGCCGCGCTCGCTCGCCGGCGCCCACCCCGGCAGCTCCTGGGGGTCGAGACGCCGGCGGGGCACCAATTCGTAGACCAGCGTGGGGTCGGCGTCGCTGGGCTGCTCGACGAAGATGCGGATCAAGCCGGCGTCGTCCGGACACCCGTAGGTCAGCGCCGCGTCGGTCACGTGCTGCGGGCCCACCGCCTCGCCGCAATTCTCGCACTCGTAGCCCGCCTTGTGGTGCAGCTCGCGCGCCAGCGCCACCAGCGCGTCGAGGGTCAGCGGGTGGAACGGCGTGGCGTGGTAGAAGCGCTGCATCTGAACATGGCCGCACAGCCCGCACTCGCAGCACACGTCGGCCACGTACATCACCTCCGGCTCGCCACGCTCGCCGGGCGCAAATCGAAATACGAACGGTTCAGCCATAACCCAATCCCCTTTTCACCACAGAGGACACAGAGTAATACACGCTGGCTTTTCCTCTGTGGCCTCTGTGCCCTCTGTTGTGATTTGTCATATCGACATCCCGATGCGATCCCAGAAGGTGGACTCGAACTGAAAGACTGCCTCGGCCATCGACTCCAGATGGTGAGTCGGATCTTCGTCGGGTTGCTCGGCCTCGGGGTCGACAAAACGCGACATCGCCTCCAGGTAGCGCGCCAGCGTCGACCAGGCCGAGCCGGTGCGCGACATGCTGATGGCGAGTTGGTCGCGGGCGATGCTGGGAACGAGGCCGCCGGCCTGCTGCAAAAAGTCGCGGTACAGAAAGCGGAAGTTTCCGCCGCCGGTGCCGCGCTTCTCGATGCATTGGTAGGCGAAGCGATAGGCCCAGGAGGCGTCGTCGAGCTCGCGCCAGCCGACGACCTCGGCGGCGAATTCTTCGAGGGCTTCCAGCCCGCCAAAGCCGCTGGTGTCGTGCTCCATCTGCTCGGCGTTTCGCTGCAGCGCCGCCGGAATGGCCTCGGCGAGCGGGCGCGTGGGGCCGGGCTCGAGGGTCCACCACACGTTTTGGTTGCCCATGCTCGGCGGCTTGGTCGACGCGCGAGCCCGCTCGAGGGCCTGCATGGACACGCGCATCAGCCCCTCGAAGTGGGTGTCGGCGATGAGCACCTCGTCGGTGGCGTCGTTGTAGCCGACCACCGCGACCTTGTGGCCGTTGAACGGGGTGTTGGTCTTCCAGTAGGCAAGCTCGCACAAGTCGCATTGCACCAGCACGGGCTGGTCGCCGTCGATCGCGTCGCGCACGCCCTGCCAGGCGGCGGCGTTGTCGGCCTCGAAATGCGCCTCGAGCCCCAGCCCCAGCGCCTCGGCGGCGTTCTCCTCGAGGCGAAAATGCCGGCCCATCAACTGGCGGCTGGGCGACATATGCGCGCTCTTGAGGTAATACACCGCCAGGCCGCTTCCCAGCCCGAAGACCATCGCCTCGCTCAGCTCGACGCCGGCGTGGCGCAGGATGTCCGCCATGGCCGTCGAGCCGCAGTGAACGCCCGGATGATGCTCAAAATCTTTGACGACGCGGTCGCTCATTGGGTATCGGTGTCAGAGGGCCAGGGGTCCAGGGTCCAGGGGTCCGGGGGTCCAGGGGGTTCCGAAAATAGCTGCGGGTTTCAACCCGTCGTCCGAGTCACGAGCAGGCCATCCATGCGTGTACACCACAACCGGCCAAATTGCCATCGACAGCCGGCGCTACCGGCGCGGCTCGCTGCTGCCGTCGTCTGGGCGGCGACGATCGCCTGTGTGACGTTGGCGCCCAATCTCGCGCTCGCCCAGCAGGCGCCGACGACGTCGAACCAGAAGGCCGCCGAGCCCTCGGACGCCAAGACCGCCGAGGCGCCGAGCCACGACGACGATTATTTCTTCAGCGAAGCCCACCGCCGGCATCTCTACGAGGAGTCCCGGCTTTCGGTCAGCACGGCCGTGTGGCGCAACCTTGTGCTGCCGGGTCTGGGAAATATATACGCCGAGCAGTACTTTTATGCGGGCATCGCCTTTTCGCTGCTGGTGTTTGCGGCGGTGTTCGTGGGCTACGGGCTGGTCACCGACCAATCCGAATTCTTGTGGAGCGGCGCGGCCTCGGCGGGGGTCGCCTATATCGGCAGCGTCGCCACCAGCATTTACGGGGTGCGTGACTACAATCTCAAGCTACGCGAGGGGCTCAAGATCGAGCACACCGACGCGTCTCCGTTTGTCATGCCAAGGGCGCCGTCCGTCTCGGTGACGTGGCACTTTTGATTTGAGTATCGGCCCCGGGTGCCAGTCGACATTGGAGCCACAGCTTGATATGAGGTACGCCATTTGACGCACGGTGCCTTCTGAAGTGCGCCAACGCGAGACCGTACAACCGAAGTTTAGGGATTTATCGGTATGAGTGACGCACACGGCCACGGGCCAGCCACTGGTAAGCAGTTGGGTATCTTGACCCTGAGCGCCCTCGGAATCGTCTACGGCGACATCGGCACGAGCCCGTTGTACGCGCTGCGCGAGGCGTTTTACGGCGAATACGGCATGAAGGTCGTCGCCCCCAACGTGCTGGGGGTATTGTCGCTGATGATCTGGGCGCTGTTCCTGATCATCTCGCTCAAGTACCTGCTCATCGTCATGCGCGCCGACAACGACGGCGAGGGTGGCATCCTGGCACTGATGGCGCTGGTCGCCCCCGACCCCGACAAGGCCAACAAGACCAAGATGGGCGTGGCGATCATCATGATGGGGCTGTTCGGCTCGGCGCTGCTGTACGGCGACGGCATGATCACCCCGGCGATCTCGGTGCTCAGCGCCATCGAGGGCTTGAAGGTGGCCACGCCCGTCTTCCAGCCCTACGTCATCCCCATCACCATCGTCATCCTCATCGGCCTGTTCCTGATCCAATACCGCGGCACCGCCGGTATCGGGGTGATGTTCGGCCCGATCATGCTGGTGTGGTTCGCCACGCTGTCCGCGCTGGGCATCGGTGGCATCATCGACAACCCCCACGTGTTGGTGGCGTTCAACCCGCTTTACGCGGTCCAATTCTTCTCGCTCAACGGCCTCGAGGGCATGGCCGTGCTCGGGGCGGTCTTCCTGGTCGTCACCGGCGGTGAGGCGCTGTACGCCGACATGGGCCACTTCGGCAGCCGTCCCATCCGGCTGGGCTGGTTCTCGCTGGTGCTGGTGGGCCTGCTGTTGAACTACCTGGGCCAGGGCGCGCTGCTTCTGAATCACCCGGAGGCGGCGGTCAACCCGTTCTACAAACTCGCCCCCCACTGGGCGATCTACCCGCTGGTGGTCATGGCGGCCATCGCCACGGTCATCGCCTCCCAGGCGGTCATCTCGGGTGTGTTCTCGCTGACGTTGCAGGCGGTCCAATTCGGCTACTTCCCGCGCGTCAACATCCGGCACACCTCCGAGGCCCAATTCGGCCAGATCTACGTGCCCCTGCTCAACTGGTTTTTGCTGGCGGCCACCGTCGGGCTGGTGCTGGGCTTCCAGAGCTCGAGCGCCCTGGCCGCCGCCTACGGCGTGGCCGTGACCCTGACGATGATCATCACCGACTTCCTGTTGTGGAAGACGATGCGCGACCTGTGGAAGTGGCCGCTACCGGTGGCCGTGGTGGTCACCGCCCTGTTCTTTGCGGTCGACTGCTCGTTCTTCGGGGCCAACGCCCTCAAGATCTTCCACGGCGGCTGGTTCCCGCTGCTCATCGGCGGGCTTTTGTACATGCTCATGGCCACGTGGCGGCGCGGCCGCGAGCTTCTGAGCAAGCGCATCCAGGCGCAGTTGGTCACCGTGAGCGACTTCATGGAGGAGATCGGCATCGCCGGCGAGATTCACGCCGACGGCGAGGTCGAGGTCGCCGAACACGTCAAGGCGCCGCGCGTGCCCGGCACCTTCGTGTACATGACCTCCAACCCCACCGGCATTCCGCCGGCGCTGGTGCAGAACTTTAGGCACAACCGCATCCTGCACGAAAAGATCATCTTCCTGACCATCGACACCGCCATGGAGGCGCACCTCGATCCCGACGAGCGCGTGTCCATCCGGGAGCTGGGCAACGGCTTCTTCCGCCTGACCGGCCACTACGGCTTTATGGAAGAGCCGGACGTGCCCGAATTGTTGGCGCTGGCCAGCGATGAGGGCCTGCAGATCGCGCTGGAGGAGACCACCTTCGTGGTCGGCCGCGAGACCATCCTGGCCACCGAGTTGCCCGGTATGGCCATCTGGCGCGAGAAGCTGTTTGCCTTCATGGCCCGCAACGCCCTGCGGGCGACGGCCTACTTCAAGATTCCGCGCGAGCAGGTGTTGGAGATTGGTACGCAGGTCAAGATCTGAGGCGAGTGCGCGGTGCTGTGGGTGTCCCTACGCCCTCTGGAGGTAGCTCGTCGGCTACGCCTCGAGCAACCACCAGCTACACAGGCGTCGCGAACTACGCTCCGCGCGGCGCCGAACAACGGCGCCTCGAACTGCGGATAGCAATGGCGTGCGTATTTGTTCAAGCGAAGCGCGCCGAGTGCCGTTCAACGAGGCCTGTTTAGCTGAGGGTTGCTCGAGGCGCTGTTCGCCGAGTGCTACCTTCAGGCGTGCGTGTCAACCTCGATAGACACCACCCGCACCAACCACCCCACCGGCCGACTCTTCTGGGCGAGCAAAAGCTCGAACACCAACGCCTTCCCCTCACCCAACTCGATCTCGCGGCGCGGCGCCTGCTCTCCGCTCTCATAGGCCTTGAGCACCGCACGCCCCTCTTCGTGCACCCAGCCGCGATGGGCCTCCATGGCCAGCGCGGCGTCGCCGTCGAGCGTGCTGGCGATGACGCTGGCGTCCAGGCCCAGCAGGGCCACCGGCTCGTCGCGCTGGGCGAGCGCGCCGATGAGCAGTTGGCGCTGCTGGTTGAGCTGGCCCTGGGCCTCCGTGCGCAGGTGCTTTTGGGTGTCGATGGCGGTGTTGAAATGCCGGGCGATCAGCCCCAACTCGTCGTCGCCGCCGGGCTTGAGGCGCCGGCGGGACTCGCCCTCGGCGATGGCCTCGCTGACCTCGCGAAAGTGGCCCAGCCGCGCCAGGAAGTGGCGCTGGAGCGCGCGCGACAAAAAGATCAACGACAGCAGCGCCAGGGTCACCAGGATGCCCAGCCACACCCCGTTTTGCACCGCGGTGTGGCGCGCGCGCCGGTCGGCGGCGACGATCGCCGCCTGGTTGAGGTCGAGCAGCGCGAACACCTGGCCGCGCACGTGGCGAAATTTGCCGTACACGTCGCGGTTATACGCCGCCAACGGGCGCTGGGGCATGGTGCCCACGAGGTGGTCGCGGGCCTGGCGAAAGTCGGCGTAGGTCGAGTGAATGTGGACCAGCAGCTTCTTTTCGCCCGCGATGGTCGCGTTGGTCGACGCCTTGACGAACGCGGCGTCGAAGGCCGAGTCGGCCGCGCTCAGCGTGTCGCGGCTCGCGGTCGTCTGGTCGGGGTCGACCAGCGCGCGCAGCGTCGCGCTGTCCTGGCGCTCCAGCGCCCCGAGCATCTCGGTAGCCGCGGTCACGCTGCGAAAATTGTTGTCGACGACGTCGCCGATCCCCTTGCTCAGCTCGAAGAAGCCCACCGCCGCGCTGGCCGCCGTGATCAAAATCAGCAGCACCAGATAGCCGTAGCCCAGAAGTAATCGCGTACGTAAACTCATCGTATTCCTAGGCCAGTGAGGCGACCTCGTCGACCGCCGACGGGCGGCCGATGACGATCAACACGTCGCCGGCTTCGACCTTGTCGGTGGCCCGGGGGTTGACGTTGACGTCGTCGCCGCGGCGGATGGCCATCACGGACACCCGGAAGCGGTTGCGCAGGTCCAGATCCTGCAGATTCTGGCCCACGAAGGCCTGGGGCGCCTCCACCTCGGCGAGGGTGGCGTTGCCCAGCTGCAACTGCTCGACGATGCTCGGCTGACTGAGCCGCCGGGCGAGCCGAAGGCCCATCTCCTGCTCGGGGTCGACGACCTCGTGGGCGCCCACCGCGTTCAAGATCCGGGCGTGCAGCGAGTTGACCGCGCGCGCGATGATGCGCGGCACGCCCATCTGGCTGAGCAGCGCCGTGGCCAAGATCGACGCCTCCATCGAGTGCGCGCCGATGGCGATGATCACGCAGGACATCTGCTCGAGGCGCAGCCCGTACAGCGCGTCCTCGTCGGTCGCATCCGCGCGCACCGCGGCGTCGACCTCGTCCTTGATCTCCTCGATGTGGTCCATGTTGTTGTCGATGACCAACACCGCCTGGCCCTGATTGGCCAGGCTCTTGGCCACCGCCATGCCGAATTGGCCCAGACCGATGACTGCGAATTCTCCTGCCATTGTTGTTGCCTTGTTGTTGCCTTCTTGGGGATCGTGTGATTTTTGGGGCGCCCTGGCGTCCTGATTACCCTCTGCCGTGCGAGGTGTTCTTGTAGGCTCTTGGCGGAGTGGTTGGTTGTTGGGGTGCCCTGACGTCTCGATAAGGCGTTGGTTTATGGGGTGTTCTTGGTTCTTGTGGGCTTCTCGTAGAGCTCTTGGTTCTTGGGGTGCCCTGGCGTCTCGTTAAATCTTTGGTTTATGGGGTGTTCTTGGTTCTTGGTGCTGCTTGTTGGGGGCTTTCGGTCGTCCCGCCTGAGGTGCCATCCGCGCCTCGTCGAGGCCCCATTCGAGCGGCCCGCCCCGCGAACCCGCAAGAACCAAGAACCCCATGCAAAGCTGCTGCTAAACACTACGCCCTCCACCTCCATCAACCCATCACTCTCCACTACGCCCACAACAACCAAGAACACGCCGTATTGCAACGGCTTTTCGAGACGCCAGGGCGCCCCAAGAACCAAGATCTCCACGAGAAGCCCACAACAACCAAGAACACGCCGTATTGCAACGGTTTTTCGAGACGCCAGGGCGCCCCAAGAACCACACAACTTACGAAACGCCCACAACAACCAAGAACACGACGTAAAGCTGATGATTCACAGTACGGCGCATACCGCCATCAGCCACACCATGCACAAGAAGCCACTCACCCCACCATGATCCGCCCCCGCGGATACTCCACCGGCGAGGGCTTGCCGCCGCCCAAGAGCAGCGCCAGCGTCAGCGGGCCGGTGCGCCCGGCGAACATCACGAAGACGATGATGAATTTACCGGCGGCCGTCAGCTTGGCGGTCGCCCCCAGCGACAGCCCCACGGTGCCCATGGCGCTGACCACCTCGAAGAACAGCACGTCGAAGGGCTGGTTCTCGGTCAACAGCAACAAGAAAAACGCCCCGGCGACCACCAGGGCGGTGGCGATGGTAATCGCGATGCTGCGGTAGACGATGTCCTGGCTGATGCGCCGCTGGAAGAGGGTCACCTTGGGCTCGCCGCGCGCGATCGAGCGCACCGACGAGAACAGCACCGCCGTGGTGGTCGTCTTGATGCCGCCGCCGGTGCTGCCCGGAGAGGCGCCGATGAACATGTAGATGATCATGAACAGGACGCTGGCGCCCTGCAGGTCTTTGAAGTCCACCGAGTTGAACCCGGCGGTGCGCAGCGTGACGCTCTGGAAGATGGCGTTGAAAATCTTGTCGACCACGCCCAGGCCTTTGAGCGTGTGATTCCACTCCACGCCCAGGTACAACAGCGCGCCGGAGACGATCAGAAAGGCGGTCATCGCGCCCACCACCTTGGCCTGCATGGACAGGCGCGCGCGCTTGCGGCGCACCAGGGTCTGCCAGGCGCCGGCGAGCACCAAAAAGCCGATGCCGCCCAACACGATCAGCGACGAGATGACCATCAGCGGGAACGGGTCGTTTTGGAACATCACCACCGAGTCCGACTGCAGGGCGAACCCGGCGTTGCAAAACGCCGAGATGGAGTGAAACACCCCTCGCCACAAGGCCTCGCCGAGGCCAAAGCCGTGCTGGACGTACGAGATCGCCAAAAGCAAGGCGCCGATGCCCTCGATGATGAGGGTGGACAAAACGATGAACATCGTCAGCCGGTAGGCGCTTCGCGGGTCGCGCAGCTCGAGCATCTCCCCGAGGGCGCGCTCGCCGCGCAGCCCCAATTTGCCGCCCACCAGCAGGGTGCCGAAGGTCGACAGGACCATGATCCCCAGCCCGCCGATCTCGATGAGGATCATGATGACCACGTGGCCGAAGGTCGAAAACGCCACCGGCGTGTCCACCACGATCAGCCCGGTGACGCACACCGCGCTGGTGGAGGTGAACAGCGCGTCCAACGGGTCGATGGGCACGCCGGTGGCCGAGGCCTCCGGGAAGGTCAAAAACAGCGCGCCCAGCAAGATCACCGAGGCGAAGGCGATGACGATGAGGATGGCCGGGTAGTCGAAGAACGCCTCGAGCAGCTCGCTGAACACCGGCCCGCGGCCCACCAACAGCATCAAGACCAACAATTGGTAGACCGCCAGCATCGTCAGCGACACGCCCGGCGCGCCGATGGCGACCACGCTGGCGATCAAAAACAGCACCATGGCGCCCACGCCGCGGTTTCGGCGCCGAAAGATGAGCCAGACGAATTTTGACGATGCCGCGATCGTGCCCAGGTTGAGCGCGAAGCAGAGCACCAGCACAAAGATGCTGTTGCTCAGATCGAAGCCGACCACCGCCACCGTCAACACCAGCGAGACGACCACCAGGTGGCGCACCGCCGGGCCGTAGGTGGCATACCACTCGCTGATGTCGCGGTCGGCGCCCCGGGCCAGGGGCTGGGCGGAGGCGCCAAAGCTCATCGCCGAGGGGAAGAGGTGCTGGGCGAGCATCACCAGGTGCCACACGATCAGCAGCACGGCCACCAGCGGGTCGGAGACGATGCCGGGCACGAACAGCCCGATATTCATCGACCACAGCACCGGGATGAGTCCCGACGACCACGTCTGCTCGCGCAACTGGCTGACCACGCCCACGAGCGTCAGCGCCAACAACACCGCCCCGTAGACGCTGCCAAAGAGCGTCAGGTGGTCGGCCGGCCCCAGGTAGCCATCGGGCATGTCCAGGGCAAACAGCCCCACCAGGGCAAAAGCAGTCGTCCCCAGGAGCCGGGCTGGCGTTAGGAATCGTCGCATGGAGAATCACGTCGAAAGGACCGACTCGCCCGCGGCGGGCGCAGTCGCCATAGACATCGCTGTGGTGTAGAGTCGCACGTCGTGGATGTCAACTTGGCGGAGGATGGAGAACAAAATGCATATTTTGGTGATCAATTGTGGCAGTTCGTCGATCCGAGCGGCGGTCGTGGACAGCCAAAACGGCGGCGTCGCCGCATCCCTGCGCATCGAGCGACTCGCCGACGGCGACGGAACCTCGACGCTCATGCTCGACGGACAAGAACAAGCGCTGGCGACCGACGACCACGAAGAAGCGCTGACGCTGGCCCTCGAGCGGCTGGTCGACCAGCTGGGCGACCGGGTCAGCCTCGACGGCGTCGGCCATCGCGTGGTCCACGGCGGGCGGCGATTCGACCGCCCGGTGGCCATCGACCAAGAGGTCGAGGCCACCATCGAAGAGCTCATCCCGCTCGCGCCGCTTCACAACCCCGCCAACCTCGCAGGTATTCGCGCGGCCAAGAAATTCTTCAGCGATCTCGAGCACATCGCCGTGTTCGACACCGCGTTTCACCGCACGCTGCCGCGCCGAGCGAAGCTGTACGCCATCCCGCCGGACGTCGCCGAACAATACCAGATCGAGCGTTTCGGCTTTCACGGTGTCAGCCACCAATACGTGGCCATGAAGGCGGCCGAATACTTCCACGCCGACGTGCGCGACCTGCGCATCATCACCTGTCATCTGGGCAATGGGTGCAGCGTGGCCGCCGTCGAGTACGGCCGCTCCATCGAGACCTCCATGGGCATGACTCCGCTCGAGGGGCTGGTCATGGGCACGCGAAGCGGCGACATCGACCCCGGCGCGATCATCAACCTGCTGCGCCAAGAGGGCTACGACGCCGACAAGGTCGACGATCTGCTCAACCGCCATTCCGGCCTGGCCGGGCTGTCCGGGGTGGGCAATGACCTGCGCGACATCGAGGAGCGCGCCTCCCAGGGCGACGAGCGCTGCCGCATGGCCATCCAGGTCTTCGCCCACCGGGTGCGCAAATATATCGGCGCCTACGCGGCGGTCATGGGCGGGGTGGACGCCATCGTGTTCACCGCCGGCATCGGCCAGAACAGCGCCCTGATGCGCGAGCGCGTCTCCCAGCGCCTGGAGTTTTTGGGCGCGCGCCTCGACCCGCACAAAAACCGGGAGCTGAGCGTCGACCGCGACGACCCGGTGGCCAGCTTCTCGGCCGAGCCCAGCCGCTGCCAGCTTTTGGCCGTGGCCACCGACGAGCAGCACGGCATCGCCAGCCAGGCCGCCCAGATCATCGCCCGCAAACAGTGTCCGGCGGACACCGAGCGCACCATTCCCATCGCGATTAGCGCGCGCCACGTCCACCTGACCCAGCCGACGGTCGAGAAGCTCTTCGGCGAGGGCCACGAGCTCACCCCGCGAAACCCTTTGAGCCAGCCCGGCCAATACGCCTCCGAGGAGACGGTCACCCTGGTCGGCCCCAAGGGGCGCCTCGAGCGGGTGCGCGTGCTCGGCCCGCCGCGCGACCACAATCAGGTCGAGATCTCGCGCACCGACGAGTTTGCGCTGGGCATCGACGCGCCTGTGCGCGGCTCCGGCGACATCGACAACACCCCCGGCCTCACCCTCATCGGCGCCGCCGGCGAGGTCAACCTGGAAAAGGGGCTGATCTGCGCGCTCCGCCACATCCACATGACCCCCGCCGACGCCGAGGCCTTCGGCGTCAAAAACGGCGACATGGTCGAGGTCAAGCTGACCGGCGGCGAGCGCGACCTGACCTTCGGCGACGTGCTCATCCGCGTCAGCCCCAAATACAAGCTCGAGATGCACATCGACACCGACGAGGGCAACGCCGCCAACCTCGGCCGCTCGGCCCAGGGCGCGCTCATCGAGACCAGCGGCGAAGCCGCCATCCAGAGGCGGCGCACCCGCTTCGACGAGGCTGCGGAGTGAGAGCAGAGCGGCCGTGCATCTCCTGCAGCGCCTACGCCTCGCTATTCCGAGTACGCCACCGTGCTCAACAGCGCCAGCTCGGCCTGGCGGCTGTCCAGGCGGGTGTGCTGGATGACCACGGGCACATCCGATTCGAAGACGCTGGCGTAGTCGCTCGAGCGCGGCACCGGCTCGGGGTCTTGTAGCTGGTTGAAGCGCACGTGGCGGGTGCGCCGGGCGGGCACGTCGATCTCGTAGGGCCCCACGGGGTCGCGATCCTTGAAATATAGCGTCAGCTCGATGTGCGCATCCTGGTCGGTGGCGTTGAGGATGCAGGCGGTCTCGTGGCTGGTCATCTCCGGCTCGGGGCCGTTGCTCCATTCGGGGATATAGCCCTCGGCGATCGCCCAGATTTTCTTTCCGACGGTCATGGTTGGCCTCCTGGTGTGACGTGGTTCGCATGCGAACCTAGACACGAGACGCGGGCCCTGCAGGAGATGCACGCTCGCTATTGAGGTGATCTATTATTTCAGGGCGGACGATCCGCGGCGTTTGCGCGGGGCGGTGGTGTTCGCCAATAGCCACGTGACTGACCTGCGAGGAGTGCGCGCTGCAGGAGATGCACGGCTGCT
Source organism: uncultured delta proteobacterium (assembly GCA_963697525.1). GTDB lineage: Bacteria > Myxococcota_A > Bradymonadia > Bradymonadales > Bradymonadaceae > Bradymonas. The sequence continues at coordinate 1,323,990 of OY969087.1, read as the reverse complement.
ATTGCGGTGATCTATTATTTCAGGGCGGACGACCCGCGGCGTTTGCGCGAGACGATGGTCCTCGCCAATAGCCACGTGACTATTTGCGAAAACCATCTCTACGCGCAAACGTGACGATTCGTCCGCCCTTCAATAGTAAATTCTTCAATAGCGGGCGCTCCGATCCCTGCAGGGCGTCCTCTTCCGATCAGGTCATGCGCGCGCTCCGCTCACGCCGCGACGTCGTCCTCCAGGTGGCGGAAGAAGTCGAAGAAGCTTCTGGATCTCCGTCTTGATCTCGGCCTGGCGCCGGCGCACCAAGATGGCCGGGCAGCGCGCCTCGCTGACAATGCGCAGGGGTGTATGGCCGAAGACCTGCGGGCGGAACACGCTCGCCTCGCTGGTGCCCACGATGATGCGGTCGAAGTTGGCCGAGCGACGCCCGATCTCGGCGATGGGATCGTCGGCGACCACGAAGACGAACTCCAACGGTGGATGCGGGAAGTCGATCCACTGGTCGTTGTCGATGGCCGACTCAAGAGATTGACGCACCGTCTGTTCGAAGCGCTTCTTCGCCGCGTCGTCGAGGGGCTCGCCGGTGGCGTGCATGATCGTCACCGGCACGTCTTGGTGCTCGCCGTTGACCAGACTCGCCACCGCCAAACTCAAGGGCGCGCTCTGGGGGTTGGCCAGCGGGACGAGGACGCGCTGGCGCTTGGGAACCTCGCCGGCTTGAACCACGATGGAGTGCGTATGAGCCTCGGCGAGCACGTGGTCGATGTTAGTGCCGATGACGGTATCCTCGTGATGGACGGTGCCTTTCCAACCCATGACCAAGAATTCGATATTTTTGTCCTGAGCCGTGTGAATGATCGCCTCGGCGGGGCGGTGACCCACTCGGATCATGGTGGCGACGGGAACACCGAACTGCTCGGTATAGCGCCGCAGTTCGTCGAGCAGCGGGCGCGCCTCGGCCACAAAATCGCTGGCAGCGCTGGGCGGAAGCTGTTGAGGCACGGCGATGGCGTGCATCAGCACGATGCCGCTGTTGCGACGTCGGGCGATCTCGACGGCGAGGTCGATATGGCGCTTGGCCGGCTCGGGGGCGGCGACCGGCACCAGCACCGAGCGCGGCGCGAACTCCGCAGGGCGCTCCTCGACGAGCACCGGCGGCGCCGCTTTCTGGCGGTCACGCGGGCGGGCGTAAAACCAGTACAGACCCAGGCCGATGGCCAACCAGATGAGCACGTACATCCAGCCCATCGGGTAGTGCTTGAACATGAACAGCGCCAGCCCCAACTTGGTGATGATCCCCAAGATGGGAATCAGCGGGAAGAACGGCAGCAGGTAGCCGTAGGCGAGCTTGTCGCCATACTTTTTGCGAATGGTGATGACGGCGACGTTGACCTGCAAGAAGAGCAACAAGAACATGATGTCGGCGGCCGCCGCCACGGTCGTGATGGGCACGAAGGCGACCATGATGCCGATGAGCCCGGCCGTCCAGACGACAGCGATGGAGGGGGTGCGCCGCGTGGAGCTGATGTGGCCGAACATATCCGGCAGGTTTTTGTCGCGGCCCATCGCAAACGCCACGCGCGTCGACGAGAACGTCGTGGCGTTGAGCGCCGACATCGTCGACAGCGTTGCCCCCACCAGGATGAGCACCGCGCCGTAGGGCACGAATTGGCTGGCCGCCTGGGCGAGCCCCAACTCCTTGAGGTGTCCCAGGATCTGCCAGTTGGGCATATGCGCCGAGACCCCCGCGGGCAGCGTTCCCTCGAGCACCTGGAGGGTGTGCACCAAAAACGCCGAGTTGGACGCGCCGATGAGCACGAACGCCACCACCATGTAGATGGGCACGACGATGGCCAGTGACCAGAACACCGCCTTGGGGATATTCTTGCGCGGATCGACGACCTCTTCGCCGGCCTGCACGATGATCTCGTAGCCCTCGAAGGCGATAAAGGTCAGCCCCATGGCGGTGATGATGCCGCCCCAGCCGGTCTTGTCGGAGATGAACGGCTGCAACTGTGCGGTGCCCATGCCGCCGGGAACATGGCCCACCGTAAACCACAGGTGGGGGAAAAACATGTACTTGATGCCAAAGAGGCAAAACAGCCCGATGACGATGACCTTGGCGACGGTCACGATATTGCCGGCCAGGCCGGTTTCGCTGGCGCCCCGGTAGTTGATGTAGGCGAAGGCCAGGGCGGCGAGGACGCCAAAGATCTTCTTGGCGGTCATGAAATCGAGGCCCATGGCTCGAAAGTCCACCCCTGCCAGACGCAACAGTTCGTAGACGAAGGCCCCGAAGCCCAGCGCATACAGCGCGCCGGCGACCGCGTGGGCGAACCAGCTCATCCAGCCGGCCAAAAAGGCGTTGGCCCCGGGCAGCCCCTCCTTGACCCATAGATAGCCGCCGCCGGCCTCGGGGATGGCCGAGCCCAATTCGGCGTAGACCATCGCCGTAAAGATGGTGACCACGCCGTTGAGCGCGAAGCTCAAGATCAGCGCCGGTCCGGCCACGCCGGCGGCTTCCCCGGTGAGCACGAAGATCCCGGCGCCGATCATGGCGCCCACGCCGATCATCGTGATGTCGAATAGGGACATGTCGCGAGACAATGTCTCGTAATTGAAACTCATAACTACCCCATCTCGAAGTGCAAGAGATGCTGCGATCTCGCCGCTACTGCTCGTCGGTACGTTCTTCCAGACGGCGAATGCGTGCGTTTTGGCGCTCGATGCCGGCGTTGGAGACGAAGGCGAAGGCAAACATGAATCCGATAAACGACACCGCGCCCACCCAGGTCGTCGCCGACCCGGCGCCCAGCCAGATCGCCAGTAAGGAGCCCACGCCCCACAGGCTCACCGCGCACAACGCGGGCAGGTTGACGGTGGTCGTCAAGTCGGCTTTGCCCCAGGCGGATTTGGGCAGGAAAATGTCGTGTTCTTTGAGGTCTTCGTACGACATGGTTGCTCCTGTGGTCGTGATGAACGCGATCGGAGGACCGGGCACCGTCGAGACAGCGTCCTGCCCTCGAGCATCAAGACCATAGGAGCAACGGACTCAATACGGTGTAAGGATGAGTCCGGCAGGTATAAGGAATGTATCAAGACGCCCAGCGGCGCCCATGGCGGCGGGGTTTAACGGGGCTCGGCGTCACGGGAAAGACGCATCCGATAGCCCACGCCTGTTTCGGTGGTGAGCAACTTTGGCCGGGCGGGATCTTGCTCGAATTTTTGGCGTAACTGGCTCATGTATACGCGCACATAATGATCGTGCTCGACGTAGTTCGGGCCCCAGACCTCGCGCAAGATCTGGCGGTGGGTCAGCACCTTGCCGACATTCTTGGCCAGGTAGACCAGTAACTTGTATTCGGTAGGGGTCAGCGGCACTTCTTCGTCGTGCAGATACACCAGGCGTCGGTCGTAGTCGATGCGCAGCGGGCCGTTGGTGAAGGTGGGCTCGGCCGGGGCGCTGGGATGGTCGCGCAGGGCAACGCGCATGCGCGCCAACAGCTCGTTGGAGCCAAATGGCTTGGTCAGGTAGTCCTGTGCGCCGCGGTCGAGGGCGTCGACCTTGTCGGTCTCCTGCTCGCGCGCCGAGATGACGATGATGGGCGTGGTCGTCCACTCGCGCAGACGTTCAATGACCGCCAGGCCATCCTCATCGGGAAGCCCCAAATCCAGCAGGATCAGATCGGGGTCGTGAGAGGCGGCGAGGCTGATGGCCTGCTTGGCGTTGACCCCTTCAATGACACGATAGTCGCTGGTCTCGAGCAGGGTCGCCAGATAGCGCTTCATCGGCGGTTCGTCTTCGACCACCAAGACCAGCGCCGCCGTCGCGGCGTTGGGTGTGGATTCATTCGTTGGCATGGTCGTCACCTAGCGTAGCGCGTGGTAAACCGCCGCGCCTGAGGCGGCGGGCAATTGACGTCGGTGTTTAGGTGGCACGGGATTCTTCGGCATCGAGCTCCGGAGGGGAGGGAGCCTGTGCCTGATCGATGCTCAACCCGACCTCGGAGCCGGTACCATCGTCGCGCCGACGCGCAAACGCGTGGCCTCCATGGGCGCGAGCGACGGCCTCGACGATGGCCAGCCCCAGGCCGCTGCCGGCAACGTGGCCGACATTTCTGCCGCGATAGAACTTCTCGAAGATATGCTTGGTCTCCCCGGGGTCGATCCCCACGCCGCGATCGAGGACCGACACGGTGAGGCGATCGCCGTTGAGCCGTCCTCGAATCAACAGTGGGGTGTCCTCGCGGCTATATTTGATGGCATTTTCGACCAGGTTTCCCAACGCCGTCGTCAGGCTGGCGGCGTCGACGTAGACCAAGTGCGGGGTCAGCTCCGTGTCCACCTGCCGGGCGGCCAGCCCGGGCTCCTGGCGGTTCAGAACCACACCCACGATCTCCTCGAGCACGTGCCACTCGGGCTTGGGCACCAGCCCGCCGCCTTCGATGCGGGTCATTTCAAGCAGGTTGTCGACCAGTTGCTCGAGGCGCACCGCCTCTTTGTAGATGCTGCCAACGAGTTGGCGGCGCTTGGCGTCGTCGAGCTTGCCGGCGCGATCCTTGAGCAACTCGGTCGAGCCCACGATGCTGGCAACGGGCGTGCGCACGTCGTGGGAAATCGAGCTCAGCAGCGAATTGCGCAACCGCTCGGTCTCCAGGACCACTTCAGCCTCGTGGGTCGCGCGCACCAGCGTCATGCGCTCGTAGGCTTGCGAGAGCTGGGCGACCATATTCTCGAGCAGGTCGCGCTTCTCCGGATCGGCCAACGCATCGTGCGAGTGCATGCGCAAACCGAGCACGCCCAGCGTGCCCGAGCGGCCGTTGAGCGGTAAATAATAGCCGGCCACCCCCGGAAGCGTGCCTGTGCCTACACCGGCCGGTTCGCCATGCTGATGCACCCAACGCACACTCACCCATTCGCTGCTCTCATCGAGCGGTTGGCCGCTGCACCCCACCAGCTCGAGCGTATCCTCATTGGCGACGAAAATGCTGACGTCGGTGTCGAAGCTCGCCGCGATTTGCTCGGCGGAGACCTCACAGAATCTCGCGCACGTCCTCGGCGGCGGCCAGCCGCCGGGTGACGTCGAACAGCCGCGCATTGGTCTCCTGGCGGGTGCTCGCCGCGCGTGCCTGGGCGCGCACCCTCCAGACCAGGCCGCTGACCAGCACCCCGAAACCACCCATGACCGCAAACGTCAGCAGGTATTGGGCGTGGGCGACAGCAAAGGTGTGAAAGGGAGGAATGAAAAAGAAGTCGAACGCGGCCACGCACATCAAGGCGGTCATCACCGCCGCTTGAAACCGTGCGCGGTAGGCGACGAGCAACACCCCGACCATGTAGACCATGACCTGGTCGGTGGTGGTCACGAACGGACGAATGAGCCAGGCGACCAGCGTCGCCACCACCGTCACCAGCAGTGCCCACCCGGCGTCGACGGCGAGGGCCTGGCCAGAGCGCAACTCCACGGGCGGTGCGTACTTCTGGGGCTCAATTTCCCCAGTGACCACGTGCACTTCGATCTCGGCGCTGCCTCGGATGAGATCCTCGACCAACGACCCTTTGAGTCGGTCTTTCCAGCGCGGGTGGGTGGGTTTGCCGATGACGATCATGGTGACGTTGTTGCGACGGGCGAACTCCAGGACCGTCTCAGCGACGGTGCGACCGCTCAAGCTGCGCGTCTCGGCGCCCAGCGCATTGGCCAGGCGCAGGTGCTCGAGCACTCGAGCGCGCGCCTCGCTCGACGCCCCCAGGATCTCGGGGGTCTCCACGGCCACGGCCCACCACTCCGCGCGCAGGCTCTCGGCGATGCGGTGGGTGGTGCGGATGACCTTGCCTGACAAAGGCGAAGGCCCCACGCACACCAACAGGCGCTCGGCCGCCGGCCACGCCTCCGTCACCGCATGTAGCCGGCGAAACTCCAGCAACTCGGCCTCGACCTGGCTGGCCGCCTTGCGAAGAGCCATCTCGCGAAGGGCGATGAGGTTGCCCTCGGCGAAGAAATTCTCCAGCGCTCGCCGGGCGACCTTCTGGCTGATAGATCTTGCCGGCGCGAAGCCGCTCGCGAAGCTCCTCGGGGGGCAGGTCGATCAGCTCGATGTCGTCGGCGCGGCGCAACACCATGTCGGGCATGGTCTCGCGCACTCGCACTCCGGTGACCTGTTCGACGGCCGGCGCGACGGACTCCAGGTGCTGCACGTTGACCGTGGTGTACACGTCGATGCCCGCGTCGAGCAGCTCGAGAACGTCCTGGTAGCGCTTGGCGTGGCGCACGCCCGAAGCGTTGGTATGGGCTAGTTCGTCGACCAGGACGAGTTGGGGCTTTCGCTCCAGGGCCGCCTCCAGATCGAACTCCTCGAGCACAAGCTTGCCGTGTCGAATCTTCTGGGGGGCCAGGGCCTCCAGGCCGTCGCACAGCGCGCTCGTCTCCGGTCGGTCGTGCGGCTCGATATAGCCGGCGACGACATCGACGCTGGCCTGCGCAAGCTGATGCGCCGCCAAAAGCATCGAATAGGTCTTGCCCACCCCCGGAGCTGCCCCCAGAAACACCTTGAGCCGTCCGCGCCGCTCTTGGCCGGGCTCTTGGCGGCGGAGGCGCCCGAGCCGCGCGTCCGGGTTTGGTCGTTGCTGATCGTTCACGTGTTTGGGTCTCGGAAAACCGCGTTTGAGGCATGCGACGACGCCACCGTTGCCGCCATAACACCCAGGCGCAAGCTAACATGCCGTTACGACGCCACGGCACTGGCTATAGTGGCGCACTCGACCTCAATAGGCTGTAAGAATTAGGGGGGCATACGTAAAGAAAGTGTAAATACACCGCGGCTGGTGGCGATGCGTGCGCCCTGCAGGAGATGCACGCTCGCTATTGAGGTGAGCTACTATTTCAGGGCGGACGATCCGCGGCGTTTGCGCGAGACGGTGGTTCTCGCCAATAGCCACGTGACTATTTGCGAAAACCACGTCTACGCGCAAACGCGGCAATTCGTCCGCCCTTCAATAGTAAATTCTTCAATAGCGGGCGCTCCGATCCCTGCAGGGCGTCCTCTTCCGATCAGGTCATCCGCGCGCCCTCCCCGCCGTATTCGGCGCGGCCCGAGCCGCGCAGGATGGCCGCCGCGCCGGTGCCCACGGGCATGCGCTCTTGGGGCAGCACGAATACCTCGCCACCCATGGCGATGACGAATTCGGCGAGGTCGTCGAGCAGGTCGATGCCACCGCGGTCGGCCTGCTCGAGGCCCTCGCCGGTGATGTCGACGGTGCCCTGGTCGCGGTCGAGTTCGCCCCAGATCTTGCGCTCGTCCTCGATGAGCAGAAAGCGCACCTGGCTCATCAGCGTGCGCTTGGCGATCTGCTGCAGGTCGGACTCGCCTTTGCCGAAGCCATAAGAGCGCTCCCACAGCTCGAGGATCTCGTCGATTTTGGCCTCGGCGGCCTGCTTGGCCAGCGGCCAGGTCTTGGCGTGGATCTGCGCCGGGCGCAGGTGCACCACGCTCTCGGCCAGCCCCTCGTCGGCCAGGTTGGCCAGATTGCTCTCCTCGCGAAAGATGCTGTACATCTTGGGAGAGGCGGCCAAGATCAGCGGGCCGTCGGCGTTTTGAAGCAGCTCACACAACCCCTTGTCGACGATCTGGCTGAACTCGCGGAAGTGGCGCGGCTCGAGGTCGCGGTCGTTGTCTATCGCCTGAAACGCCGGCGTCGACCTGGACACGCCGCCCTCGCGGTGACGCAGCGGGCGCGATGGGTAGTCGAGTTGCAGGGCCTGGTCCAAACTGGTGGGGATATCGCCCAGGCTCACCGGCTCGATCTCGTCGTGGGTGGCCTCGTACAGCTTGGTGTTCTTCTGGTCGAGCGCCAGCACCCAGTAGCGCCGGGGGGCGAGCATCGGGCGCAGCATCGGACGGGTGTGGAAGCTGTCGCCGACGACCGCCTCGGTGTCGACGTCGGCGTCGACGCGGTAGACCCGCTCGATATCCGGCGCAAAAAACGCGGCCGCGCCCTTGGTCAGCGTCCCCCAAAACGCCTCGTCGTCGATCCACTCGTCCATCATCTGCTCGATGGGGCGAAACTCCTCGTCGGGATAGTGTTCTTCGAGGACTTTCTTGGCCTTGTCGACCTGATTGCGAAAGGCGATCTGGTTGTTCTTCCCTTTGATATCCTGCCGGTCGGCGCGCACGAAGATCGACACGGCCGGCCCCTGTTGGACACGGAGCAGCTCTTTGAATTGATCTTTGCCGAAAAAGTCCATGGGGTTGCTCCTGTTGGTTGGATCTGCGAATACCCTCCACCCCAAACCTTATTACCAACGCCTTCCCAACAACCTGCCCCGCCCGGCCGGCGTGGTTCTCACGCGGAAGGAGCAGAGCCGCGCAAATGGCCCAGCCCGTGCGCGTTCAGGTTCACGGACCCCCTGTGGGCTCGCCCCACAGGACGCAAAGATCGTCGGCTAAGCGGGGCGGCACCCGCGGTCCGCGAAGACCCGCGCGCGCGTTGCCAAAACGCGCGCACTGCCCCCAACTGCCCCACCACCTGGGCTCCTCGAGCCCTCCCCCATGAAACCAACCAAGACACACCTCGGCCGTGCCCTGGGTCGCCCGTCCTTCGCCCCGATATTCGGCGGGGTGTGCGGGCATCGGACCGGGCCGATGGCGTTGTTTCGAGTCGACGGTTGCGCTTCCGTGGGGGGCACCTTGTTCGACGGCGCGACGCTGGGTGAGACGCCGCATCCTGTTCGATGCCCCTCTCTATGGTTTTCGGCAAAAAGGCCGAATCGTTGCGTCCTTTCTTGGCCGATCGGCCGTCGAGCGCCGTCTGGGACGGATTTTGGGTGGCGAATTGTGTTTGGGTGGCTGCTCTCGTAGCTGACGATCTGATTCACCAGCGGCGCGAGGCCGCTGGGGTCTGTGGGTGCATTCCCGGATTTGCTAGCTGACGATCTGATTCACCAGCGGCGCGAGGCCGCTGGGGTCTGTGGGTGCATTCCCGGATTTGCTAGCTGACGATCTGATTCACCAGCGGCGCGAGGCCGCTGGGGCCTTGGAAAGCAAGAAGCACCGATCTTAGCTGACGATCCGATTCACCGGACGGACCCGCTGGAGTCTCCCCGCCTCCAGAACCGCGTGCCTCCACGCCTCGAAGCCCCCGATTACAGAACCACGCCCACGGCCCGCCGCCTTGCTTTCCCCGCCTAAATACGGCAAAATCCCGCAAGTTAGTGCACACTCACATCCGAGCGCATCGTGTTCATGTTCCGACGACTCTTCGCCGCCTCGACCGCCCTGTGCGCCAGCCTGCTGGCCGCCGCGCACGCCTACGCCGCCGACCCGCCCTACCAGCCGGGCTTCATCGAGTTGGGCCTGGGGGCGACCAATATCGAGACGACCGTGGGCAACGGCGGGCTGACCGCCGGGGTGTCCAAGGACGGCGATCTGACGATGCTCTCGTGGCCGTCGCCGTCGTATTACGACCAGATGCACTATATGACGACCAACGACCCGGACGCGCGCGAACAGCCGCGCTTCGGGGCGCTGGAGGGGATGGGTTCATTCGCGGGGCTGGCGTTTACCCGCCAGGGACAGTCGACGACCGAGGTGAGCTTTTTTCGAAGCGACGCGTGGCAACGCACGGCCAAGTTTTTGGCCAAAGACGTCGGCATCATCGAGACCGACTTCGACAACGCCGACTTAGGCGTCACCGTGCGCCAGATCGACCTGATTCCGCGCGACCACGACGTGTTCATTCGCCGGTTTCTGGTCGAGCGCGACCCGTCGAGCCCGGTGCAGACCGCGTCGATCATCGCCTACGAAAACCTGGCGCCCAACCTGTCCAAGGCACCCCAGGTGCCGCTTCTGGACGCGCTCATCGACCACAAAAACGACTTTCTGGCCGTCTGGCAGCCCGCCGAGCACGCCATCATGCACTTTCACCCGGGCGATACCGGGGTGTTCGACAGCGTGGGCATCGTGCTCAACAAACCCGACCGCGACTTCGGCCCGCTGGGTGACCTTCTGAAGGCCGCCCAGCCCGATCCCGGACAGATCGACCAACTCGCCGGCGACCTCGACGCGAATTACGCGCCGGGGGTGTATATCGCGGTGAGCTCGATGCCCGAGCCCGTCCAATTCCAGATCGGCGAGGACACCACCGACACCTGCGCGATGATCGACGAGCTCGCCGACAATATCGCCAAGCTCAAGGACCGCTACCCCGACAAGAGCCTGCCGGCGCCGCCGTCGGTGGCCAACGCCGTGCGCTGCGGGGACTACGACCCCATCGAGTACCCGCGCACGCGAAACGGCTGGCACTACACCGCCCAGGACGCCCTGGCCGACGCCAAAGATGGCGACCTGTCGGGCAACCGCCTGGCCGGCGGCCAGGTCAACGCCGCTATTAAATTTCCGCTGAGCTTCGACGCCGGAAGCGCCCAGGCCACGCTGGTCTACGCCTTCGGCAAGACCGCCCAGAAATCCCAGGATGAGCTCGCCTGGGTGCGCGGTCAGGATATCCAGAGCGTCCAGGACGACATCGCCGCCGCCGACCGCGCCTACCTCGACAGCCTGTGGATCCCCCAGGAGGTCACCGGCAAGATGCGCGAGTTCATCGAGCGGGCGTTTTTGAACCTGCGCGTGGGCACCGACCGCGACACCGGGGCCATCGTCGCCTCGGTCAGCCGCCAGCCCAGCTACCAGCTCGACTGGCCGCGCGACGGCGCGTTCTTCAACATCGCCCTGGACATCGCCGGCAAGCACGACCTGGTGACCAAGCGCATGGGGTTTTACGCCGGCGCCATCCGCGACCAGGCCGCCCCGCCCACCTTATTGCTCAACAAGCCCGTGCCCGGCTGGCCCGACGACCCCAACAACCACAACTACCCGCCGGACTCCTGGGAGATGAACTACTACGCCGACGGCATCCCCGGCGGAAATATCCGCCTGGAGATCGACAATACGGCGCTGCTGGTGTGGGCGTTCGTCTACCACGTCGGCCACCTCGACGGGCAAGCGCGCGAGACCTACATCAACGACAACTGGCCGGTCATCAAGCGCGCGGCCAACTGGCTGTACGGTTGGCGCGACCCGGAAACGGGGCTCAATTGGCCGGCCAACGAGGACGACCACGCCGAGTTCACCCAGGGCCTGCAAGGCGCCTCGACCACCTACGGCGCGCTGGCCTCGGCCGCCCGGCTGGCCAAATACCTGGGCAAGGACGCCCTCGCCGACAAGTGGCTGCACCGCGCCGGCGAGCTCAAGGCGGCGACGATCCAGCAGATGTACGTCCCCGGCGAGGGCTTCTACGGCGAGCCCGGGCCCACCAAGCTCGACGCCGGCTCGCCGTACTGGCTCAGTTGGCCCACCCATATGTTCGCCAAGGACGATCCCCGCTTCAAACCGCAGCTTCTGGCCGGTCTGGACAAGCAGGTCGCCAGCGTGCGCGGCGAGACCCCCGGCGGCCAATACCCCACCAAGGTCGCCATCAGCGCCGCGTTGGTGCTGCCCGACGGCCCCGAGCGCGACAAGGCGCTGGAGATCGCCCGGCGGCTGGCCACCAAGATCGCCGACCCCAACACCTACACCATCGGCGAGCACTACTCGGCGGTCGACTCCGACGGCGACGGCCACTACGACAACGGCTGGGTCAACAACGTGTCCACCCCGCATCTATGGTCGATGACCCTGGTCTACCTGACCGCGGTCGCCTACTACCACCCGGAGAAATTCGACGCCTACGACGACGTGCTGCCCAAGGTGGACGTGCCCGAGGTCGCCCCGCCGGGAGTCGCTGGGGAAGATGCGGGCGACGCCGCCGATGTGGGCGATGCGGGTATGGATATAGGTGCGGACGCCGGCGATATGGCGCCGCCGCAGGATTTGGTGGTGCCCAATGATGGCTGCAACTGCAATACGGGTGGGGGTGTGCCGGGTGGTGGGTGGATGGTGATCGTCTTTTGCTTGGGAGTTGCTTTCCGCGGCCCCCTCCGACGGCGACGCTGACGCTTCGCCGCCACCTCCCCCACTCAAACCCCCGGCAACCCCTCCAACGCCCAATGCAACGACTCGTCATGGGCCGGCGAGTCGGCCAACCCGCTGATCGTCGGTGTGAAAAACGCCGACAGCGCCGCCACCACCCACCACAGCTTCATCGGCCCGCTGACCACCGTGCGCCCGGCGAGGGCGTCGGCGCCATTGAGGCGTAGCTGCACGCCGATGGCGCGGTAGACGCGGCTGGCGACGACGATGGCCAGGCGCGAGCGCGCCGGGATGTAGGCCATGCCGTGGTCGGCGCTGCGGTAGTAGCGATCGGCCATGGCCAAGAGGTCGGCGACCACGCGGGCCACGCTGGCGCGCTCGGCGCTGCCGTCGAGCAGGTCACTTTGGACGACGCCGACCTCGCCGAGCCGGCTCGCCGGCAGGTACACCCGCCCCATGCGCGCGTCCTCGAGGACGTCGCGGCAGATATTGGTCAATTGCATGGCCACGCCCAGGTCGATGGCGTGGGGCAGGGCGGCGGGGTCGTCGACGCCGAGCACCGCGCACATCATCCCGCCGACGGTGCCGGCGACCCGGTAGCAGTAGCGCAAAAGGTCGCGGTCCGAGCGCAGTCGGACCGTGCCGAGGTCGCTCTCCACCCCGGCGATGAGCTCGGTGGCGTACAGCACGTTCATCGCCCGGCGCTCGGCCAGCTCCAAAAACTCGCCGACCAGCGGGCGCGCCTCGCGCTCACCGCGCAGCTCCTCGCGCAGCACCGCGAGCTTGGCGCGCGCGCTGTCGGCGCACGCGCTCTCGTCGGCGATGTCGTCGACCAGTCGGCATAACGCATAGGTGATCGCGGCGTCGTCGCGCCGATCAGCGGGCAAGAACCACGCCGCCCAACTGAACGAGCGCGAATTGACCGCCATCACCTCGCGGCTGGCCACCACCATGTCGGTACTACCCGTCATACAGCTCATGCCCCCGCGCCTCTCATATTCGCCCCGCGCACACTCGCGCCGGGCACCTGGCTAAGTTGCTCGTCGAGCGCCGGCACGACCTTCTCGAGCACCTTCGCCGAGGTGATCACCCCCGGCACCCCGGCGCCGGGGTGCACGCCTGCGCCCACAAAATACAACCCTTGTACGTCTTCGGAGCGGTTGTGATAGCGAAACCACGCCGACTGCGTCAAGCGTGGCTCGGGGCCGAAGCCGGCGCCGGCGACCGAGCGGAGCTCATGCTCGAAGTAGTCGGGCGTCACCGTGAAGTTGACGGTGACGTGCTCGCGAAGCCCGGGCATATGACGCTCTTCGAGGTGCGCCAGGATGCGCTCGAGGTACGCCTCGGCCTGACTGTGCCAGTCGATGCCGCTGTGGTTGTTGGGCACCGGCGAGAGCACGTAGAACGCATCGTGGCCCTCGGGGGCGAGGCTCGGATCGGTCTTGGTGGGCCGGTGCAAATACAGCGAGAAGTCCTCGGCGAGCACTTTTTTGTCGAAGATCTCGGTCAACAACTCCTTGTAGCGCGGTCCGAGCACGATGGTGTGGTGCTCGATCTCCTCGAATTTTTTGTCGGTGCCGAAGTAGGCGACGAACAGGCCCATCGACTGCTTGACCCGGCCGACGCGCCGGTCGGTGTTTTTGCGCCGGTGGCGCGCGTGCACCAGGTTCTTGTAGACGAACGACGGGTCGGCGTTGCTGACCACGAACGCGCACTCGAGGCGCTCACCTTGCTCGGTGTGCACGGCCACGGCGCGACCGCGGTCGACCTCGATGTCGACCACCGGCGTGTTCAGCCGCAGGTCGACGCCGATGTCGTCGAGCAATTGCACCATGCCGTCGACGATCGCCCCGGTGCCCCCGCGGGCGAAGTGCACGCCCCACTTGCGCTCCAGGGCGTGGATGAGCAGGTAAATCGAGGTCACGTTGAACGGATTGCCGCCCACCAGAAGCGGTTGGAAGGTAAAGACCTGCCGCAGGCGGTCGTCCTCGATATATTTGGCCACCAGCCCGTACACCGACCGCCAGTTTTGCAGCCGGATCATCTCCGGCGCGATGCGCAGCATGTCGGTCAGCCGGTCGAAGGGCACGTCGGCGAGCTGCTCGTAGCCGATGGAGAAGATCTCCTGGGCGTGCTCGTACAGGCGCTTGTATCCGTCGACGTCGGCCGGGTTGAACGCGGCGATCTGGGCGAGCAGGCGCTCCTCGTCGTTGGTATAGTCGAAGTGCGACCCGTCGGGAAAGCTCACCCGGTAAAACGGGTCGACGGGGTCGAGCTCGAAGTAGTCCTCGCGCCGGCGCCCGACCAGCGCGAAGAGCTCGTCGAAGAGGTACGGCGCCGTGATCACCGTCGGCCCGGCGTCGAAGGTATAACCGTCGCGCTCGAAGACCGAGGCGCGCCCGCCGGGCTGGTCGCGCGCCTCCAAGACGGTGACCGGATAACCCATGGCGCGCATGCGTATGGCCGCGGCGAGCCCGCCGAAGCCCGAGCCGATGATGATGACGGGTTTGTGCATGGTGTTCTCGTGTGTCGAAAGGGGCAACTCGTCTACCAACTGAGATGCAGTTGCGCGCTCCCAGTTACATCCCCACTTCTCTCCTCACCTTTGGCAGGCGCCACCAGGGCACGCCCGGTTTTTCGTGGTGCTCCCAGTGGTAACCAAAGTGGTAGCAGGTCAGAAACGACAGCCACGGCGCGTACGCGTTGCTGCGCGCGCGGTGCGCGTCGCGGTAGCCCTCCTCGCGTTCGCGATGGGGCAAGTAGGTGCCGAAATAAAACAGCTGCACCGTGCTCAGCAGCGCCGGCAGCACCCAGAAGAGGTCCAACCGCAGCAGACTCACGCCCAACAGGTGGTGAAGCACGTTGTAGACCACCGCCATGCCCACGATCTGGGCCCACCCCACGTAATTGCGCACGAACGTGACGTACCAGCGACCTATCCCCGGGTGCTCGCCGTCGTGGAAGTCGGGATCGTCGTCAGAGGCCGGGTGGCGGTGGTGCTCCCAGTGTTTGGCGTGCAGTTTTTTGTACGAAAACAGCGCGTACAGGCGTACCGCGACGGTGCCCACAGCGTCGTTGAACCGGCGGTTGGCCGGCGCCACCGTGCCGTGCATGGCGTCGTGGGCGGTGATGAACAGGCCCGTGTACAAAAACGTCTGCACGAGGATGGCGGGCAGGGCCAGAAGGGGCGAAATGGCAATGATGTCGACCGTGAGCAGCACGACGAGACAGGCCGCCCACAGGACGATGATGGTGATGGCGATGACGATGCCTTTGGTTGTGGTCATGACCCGATCACCTGCCAGAACCCCGCCTTACCCAACTCCAGCCTCAAGCCCACCGGAACCTGTCGAAACAAGCCCCACATCGCCCGGGCGATCTGCGCGGCCGACAGCGTGCCCGACATATAGCCGCGCCACTGCTCGTCGGGCAGCGCGAAGAACGCGTCGAAGAACGCGCGCGTCTGCTCGGCGTCCAGGCCGACCAAGCACTCCAGACCGAACAGCCACATCTTGCGCGCGCGCACCTTCTCGGCGGGCCACAGCGCTCGCCAGGCGGCCCGCGCCGCCTTGTGCGGGCTCGCCTCGCCGGCGCCCAGCGCCTGGGCGATCGCGCGGGCCAAAGACGGCGCGGCGCGAAGCATCGCCGCCATCTGGTAGCCGGTTGCCGGGTGGACCATGCTCGCGGCCGCGCCGAAGCCCACCGCGCGCTGCTCGCGCACGGGCAACGGGCTGTCCAGCGGGATCAGACAGCGCTCGACCTCCTCGACCTCGCTCGACCACACGTCGCGCGCGCCCAACCGGGCGGCCAGCCGCGACTCCAGGACGTCGAACTCCATGGCCGGCCGCGCCGCCAACGACGTCTCCTCGACGAAATAACGCCCGTCGCCCAGGGCCATGGCGTACAAAAAGGTCGGCGTCGACCGCCCGGGCAGGCCGTCGGGGATAAAGTGATCGCGATAGTCCATCAAGACCAGTTCTTCGTCGGCGATGGGGCTGTAATCGAAGCGGGCGACCTCCCCGTAGGCCGCCTGAAACGCGCTCGTGCGGCCCGGCTCACGCTCGACAAAGCGCGGCCGATGCCCGGTCGCCTCGACGACGAGCGTGGCCCGATGGGTGGTGCCGTCGCCCGCCGTCACCGTCGCCCCGGTGTCGTCGAAGGCGACCGCCTCGGCCATGCCCTCGAGCCAGGCGACGCCGGCGTCGTCGCACCACTGGGACAACCGGCCGCGCAGCCGCTCGTTGTCCAGGCGCAGGTAGACCCGGCCGAGCTCGTGGCGCCGACGCTCGTCGGCCCACACGGCCACGCGCTCGTAGCGCCGCTCGTAGCAGTCGGCCAGACCGAGCGCGGCGATCTCGTCTTCCCACACGCCGTAATTATTCGGCCACGGCGACGGGTGCTTGGGCGCCAGACAGCCCACGCGCAGCCCCGCGCGCGCCAGCTGCGCGCTGGCGGCCAACCCCGCCGGCCCCGCGCCGATCACCAAAATGTCCATAGCGATTGCCCGTGTCTCGAGTCGCCCCCCATAAGATGCACCTGTAGTCCGAAGGTAACATCCACCCGCAGAGTTTCGACCTCGCACCCATGTCACGTTCGCGGCCTTGGTTGCATCCCACAGGTGCGAAGATTTATTCGCGCCACGTGTCTGCGCCGAGGCCTTGTGTCATGAACAGCTCGCTCATCAACCTGTCGCCGCCCGATCGCCCGCTCGACCGGGCGCTGCTGGAGGCGCGCGGGGGCTTTTTGTGGTGGTACGTCGATCTGGTCGACCAAAACGGCGACGGCCTGGTGCTGATCTGGTCGTTCGGGCTGCCGTTTTTGCCCGGCTACGCCAGCGCCGCCCGGCGCGGCCGCGCCCGGCCCGCCGGGCAGCGGCCGAGCCTGAATATCTCGGTGTATCGAGGCGGCGAGCTCGACTTCTACCTGCTGCAGGAATATGCGCCCGAGGCGGCGCGGTGGGCGGGCGACGGCGAGGTGTGGCAATTCGGCGACAGCCGCATCGAGGCAAGCATCGAGGACGGCCGAATGCTGCTTCGCGCCCAGCTCGACTGCCCAGTGCGAGGCTCGGCGCAGCGGCTTCAGGGCCACGTGGAAGTCGACGGGGTGTGCCGACGGCCGCATATTACTGAGTCTGCACTTACAAATCCCCATCACGACTGGACGCCACGGCTCGGCCCCGCGCGTGGCCGCGCCCACCTCGCCCATGGTGACGACACCTTTGTGCTGAGCGGTCGCGCGTACCATGACCGCAACGGTGGGGCGCGACCGCTGCACGAGCTTGGGATCGATTATTGGCTGTGGGGGCGCGTGCCCATTGATGAGCGCGAACTCATTTATTACCTGCTGTGGCCCACCGACGCGGCCGAACCGGTGGTGATGGGCCTGGAGATCGACGCCGATGGCCACACCGAGGTGCTTGACGACCTCGACGTCGAGCTGGGCGCGCAGCGGCGCAATCTGGGCGGGCTGGACTGGTGGGAGCAGATCACGCTGTCGCGCGCCGGCTCGACCTGGCTGCAGGTGAGCCACGCGCACGTCGTCGACAGCGGGCCGTTTTATATGCGCTACCTGACCGCGGCGCGCGGCAGGCGCGGCGTCGGCGAGCTGGTCAAGCCCGACCGCGTCGACCTCGACCACCACCGTCCGCTGGTGCGCATGCGCGTGCATCACGTCGACGGCCGAAACTCGATGTGGCTGCCGCTGTTCTGCGGCCCGCGCCAGGGCCGGGTGCGCCGGCTCTTGCGCTCGTGGCTCGGCGGAGGTGGTTCGTGAGCGCGGCGCTGCTGACGACGTGGATCGTGCTGTGCGCGCTGCCGCTGTTCGTGGTGGCGATGACGGCGTTCAACCTCGCGACGTGGCCGCGCGGCGCCCGCTCGTCGAAGGGACAGCGTCCCCGGCGTCGGCTGTCGGTGCTCATCCCGGCGCGCGACGAGGCCGCCCATATCGAGCGCTGCGTGCGCGCGGCGCTGGCGAGCACCTACCCGGTCGAGGAAGTGCTCGTCTACGACGACCACTCCACCGACGACACCCCCGCCATCCTCGCCAGGCTCGCCGGCACGTTCGGCCGCGTGCGCGTCGTCGACGCCCACGGCCTGCCGCCGGGCTGGGTGGGAAAACCCCACGCCTGCCACCGGCTGGCCGCCGAGGCCAGCGGCGACGTGCTCGTCTTCGTCGACGCCGACACCTTCTTGCACGACGACGGCGTGGCGCGCATCGCCTCGCTGCTCGACGACAAGCAAGCCGACGTGGTGACCGCAGTGCCCCGCCAGAAGGCCCACGGCTTCGTCGAGCGGCTGGTGTTGCCGCTGTTGCACCTGACCTACACGAGTTGGTTTCCGCTGATGCTGGTGTGGAAGTCGCGCGACCCGCGGTTTCTGGCCGCCAACGGGCAACTCCTGGCGATCACGCGCGACGCCTACGACGCCATCGGCGGCTTCGAATCGGTGCGCGCCGACGTGGTCGACGACATGGCCCTGTGCCGGCGCGCCAAAGAGGCCGGCCGACGCGTGGCGTTCGCCGACGGCTTCGACATGGCCACCTGCCGCATGTACGAGTCCGCCGCCCAGGTCTGGCAGGGCTTCTCCAAAAACCTCTACGAGGGCATCGGCGCCCACCCCGCGGCGCTGTTGGGCGTGTGCGCGGTGTACTCGCTGGCGTTCGTCGTGCCCTACGTCGCCCTGGGGGTCGCGCTCATAAGCGGCGCGACGTGGCTGCTCGCCCCGGCGCTGGTGGGCGTGGGCGCCAATGTGCTCGCCCGCGCCGCGCTGGCCTGGCGCTTTCGCCAGCCCGCCGAGGGCGTGCTGTTGCACCCGGTGGGCGTGCTCGCGCTCCTGGCGATCGCGCTCAACTCCTTCCGCTGGCATACGCGCGACACCATCGCATGGAGCGGGCGCACCTACGCCCGAAAATCCAGACGCAGCCAAACCCCAAACCCCTAAACCCCTGGATCCCCGAACCCCTGGACCCCTGGACCCCAAAACCCCTGGAGCCCCATGAACCACACCGCCATCATCGGAGCCGGCATGGGCGGCTTGTCGGCCGCTGTCAGCCTGGCCGCGCGCGACCACCGGGTCACCGTCTTCGAGGCCGGCCCGCGCGCCGGCGGCAAGGTGGGCATCGCCACCTACGACGGCGTCGAATTCGACACCGGCCCCAGCCTGCTCACGTTGCCGGGCCTGCTCGGCGAGCTCTTCGAGCAGGCCGGCACCACCCTGGCCGACGAGCTCGAGTTGGTGCGCGACGACCCGTCCTTTCGCTACCGGTGGCCCGACGGCACTGTGGTCGACGTCTACGCCGAGCCCGAGCTCACCCGCGAGAGCATACGCCTGGCGCTGGGCGGCCGCGCCGCCGCCGAGTTCGACGCGTTTTTGGACTACGCCCAACAGATCTGGGAGGCGGCCGCACCCAACTTCGTACTGGGGCCGGCCCCGTCGGTCGGCTCCATCGTACGACTCGGACTGAGTTCGCTGACCAAGATGCGGGCCATCGATCCCATGCACACCATGGCCGAGGGGATCGAGCGGCGGGTGTCGGACCCGAAGCTGCGCGACATCTTGCTTCGCTACGCTACCTACAACGGCTCCGACCCGTTCGCCGCGCCGGCCACCCTCAACTGCATCGCCTGGGTCGAGCTCGGCCTGGGCGGCTGGGGCGTGCGCGCCGGCATGTACGAGATCGCCCGCGCCATGGAGCGCGTGGCGGTGCGGCTGGGCGTGGAGTTTCGCTACAATACGCCGGTGACGTCGTTGGTCGTGGAAGGCGGGCGCGTGGTGGGCGTGACCCATGCCGAATCCGAGACGAGGGCCGACGCCGTGGTCGTCAACGCCGACATCTCCCACTTGATCGACGACCTGCTGCCCGACGAGATCGACCACGGTCTGGAGCCGCCGCGCACCCCGTCGATGTCCGGTTGGACGGCGGTCATCCGCGCCCGGCGGCGCTTCGGCGACGAGCGCCGGGCGCACACGGTGCTGTTTCCGCACGACTACGACCAGGAGTTTCGCGACATCTTCGACGGCGATCGCCCGCCCGAACAGCCCACCGTCTACGTGTGCGCTCAGGAGAAGGCCCACCGGCGACGGGGTTGGGCCGAGCACGAACCGCTATTCGTGATGGCGAACGCGCCCGCCCAGCCCGAAAGCGGGCCCCGGACCGGGCGGACCTGGAAGCATCTGCGCGAGGTCGTGCTCGGCCGGCTGCGCCAGATGAATGTGATCGACGCCGACGACGTCATTGTCTGGGAGCGCACCCCCGCCGACCTCGCCGCACAATTTCGGGGCACGCGCGGCAGCATCTACGGCGCGGCGTCGAACTCGAAATTTGCCGCGTTTCGACGTGCGCCTAATGGTATTGACGGTGTTCCGGGATTGTATGTGGCCTCTGGAAGCGTTCATCCCGGTGGGGGCGTCCCGTTGTGCGTGCAGTCAGGCAAGACCGCCGCGCGGGCTGTCCATGCAGATTTCAACCGTTGACGAAGGTTTAGTCTTGAAACGACTTGCAGTACTCCGACTCGTCTCCACCGCCGCGAGCGCCGCGCTGGCGGTGTCGGCGTGCGCCTCGAGCTCCACGCAGCGCGCCAATAACGACCCCGAACAGACCGCCACGACGTCGGTCGACACCGGCGAGATCATCTCGCCAGAAAAGCGCGTGCGACTGCAAAAGAAGTTCTGCCAGGCCACGCTCGATTACCTCGCCAAACAATCCGGCAAGAGCGCGCCGTCGGCGTGCAAGAACGTGATCATGCGCACCACCGACCAATTCGGACACGGCCAAAACAAGGGCTACCTCGTCACCGTCGTATTCGGCGAAGACCGCCAGGCGGTCGACCTGGGCGCGGTCGTCCACCCCGACGGCACGGTGCGGCTGCGCTCGCTGAAGACCGGCCTGGAGCGCGCCAACGCCCAGGAAGCCGAGCTGCAGATCCGCAGCCTGCAAAACCAGGTCGACCAATACTTCCTGCACGCCAGCCCCAGGCAACTGCCCGACGGCCTGCAAGACCTGGTCAGCGCCCATATCGCCCAACAGGTCCCCGTCGACCCGTGGGGCACGCCCTATATTTACAGAAAAAAGTCCGCGACCGACTACGAGGTGTTCAGCGCCGGTCCGGACAAAAAGGCAGGAACGCTCGACGACGTCCACGTGGAGTAGAGGCAGGGGTCCGGGGGTCCGGGGGTCCAGGAACGGCGAGCCCCTGGACCTCTAATCCCTGCCTCTCATGCCGTCTTCTTCTCGTAGACGAGCATCGGCTTCTCTTTTTTGGTGAGCACCTCCTCGGTGATCACACACTCGCGCACGTTGCGCAGGCTGGGCAGCTCGTACATCACGTCGAGCATGACCTCCTCGATGATCGAGCGCAGCCCGCGCGCGCCGGTCTTGCGCTTGATCGCCTCGCGCACGATGGCGACCATGGCCTCGTCCTGGAAGCGCAGCTTGACGCCCTCCATCTCGAACAGCTTCTGGTACTGCTTGACCAGGCTGTTTTTGGGCTTCCACAAAATGTCGACGAGCATGTCCTCGCTGAGCTCGTCGAAGGTCACCATGACCGGGAAGCGGCCGACGAATTCGGGGATGAGCCCGAATTTGACCAGATCGTGGGGGCGCACGTATTTGAGGATTTCGCTGGTGGCCTCGTCCTTTTTGTTCAGGTCCGAGCCAAAGCCCATCTGCTGCTCACCCATGCGCCGGCTGATGATGTCGGCCAGCCCGTCGAACGAGCCGCAGCAGATGAACAGGATATTGCTGGTGTCGACCTGGATGAACTCCTGTTGGGGCCGGTTGCGGCTGCCCTCGGGGGTGATCATCACGTCGGAGGACTCCACCATCTTCAGAAGCGCCTGCTGGACGCCTTCGCCGCCCACATCCCGGGTGGCCGACGGCGACGAGCCGCCCTTGGCGATCTTGTCGATCTCGTCGATGCACACGATGCCCCGGCTGGCGCGTTCGACGTCGCGGTCGGCGGCCAACCACAGGTTTTTGATGACGTTTTCGACGTCCTCGCCCACGTAGCCGGCCTCGGTCAGGCTGGTGGCGTCGGCGATGGTAAAGGGCACGTCGAGCTTCTTGGCCAGCGACTGCGCCATCATCGTCTTGCCGCTGCCGGTGGGCCCGATCATCAGGATATTGCCCTTGGTCAGCTCGACCTCGTCGTCCTCCTCCTCGAACATCTCGGGCATGTCCTGGGCGAGGTCGTTGGCCATGATGCGCTTGTAGTGGTTGTACACCGCCACCGAGATGACGCGCTTGGCGCGCTCCTGGCCGACCATATGCTCGTCCAAAAACGCCTTGATCTGCTTGGGACGCATCTCCTCGAGCCCCTTTTGCTGCTTGGGCTCGCGCTCCTTGTCCTCTTCGATGATCTCGCGGCACAGCGAGACGCACTCGTCGCAGATATGCACCTTGGGGCCCGCGATGAGCTTGCGCACGTCGCGCGCTTCTTTCCCGCAAAATGAGCAGCGGACTTTGCTATCAGAATCAGTCGGTTTCATCTGGGCTCGTTTACCGGTTTTGAAGTTCTGGCCATTCTCTTCGATCCAACGAACGTCACAGCTCATTTACTCCGAAGAGGGAGCGCTCCCGCGATTTCAGAGGATGTGCCCCAAAGATGCAAGCTCTTTCTCCAACCCTTCGCCGACAGCCTCCGCTGCTCCGCTCCCTGCGCTGCTCCGCTGCCGTTCACTCGATCACTCGATGACTCGATCACTCACTCATACTCGTCCATCAGACCCGGGCGGATCTTGGTGCGCGCCTCCTCGCGCTCCTGCTCCTCCTTGCATTCGATGCACATGGTCGTCATCGGCCGGGCGCGCAGCCGCTTTTCGTTGATCTCGTCGCCGCACACCTCGCAATAGCCGTAGTCGTCGTCGTCGATGCGCTCGAGGGCGTCGTTGATCTTCATGATCAGGTTGCGATCGCGGTCGGCGAAGCGCAGCCGGGTCGACGTGCCCTGCTCGTTGGTCGATTCGTCCAGCGAGTCTCGCCCGCCCTGCATCTGATCGGAGTCGCGAATGTCGCTCTGGGTCACCCGACTCTTGTTGATCAGCTCGGCGCGGCGTCTCTCCAGGTCTTCGCGAATCTCTCGAAGTGTATCTTCGCTGACTGCACTCATCGCATGCTCCTCAATGAGGTGGTGTTGAAGTTCACTGCGTATGCTACGCATGGCACTCGAATCATAGGCACAAGCCCGCTGCGGTGAAAGCGTCGTAGGATGCCACAAAAGCCGGGTACGGCAAGAAGTGATCGAGTGATCGAGTGATTGAGTGATCGAGTGATCGAGCGAATCCGGGAGAGACGATGTCGACCTGTCCAAGCTGTCCGTTGCGCGAAATCCCTTACGACGAGCAGTTGAGCCGCAAGGCGGCGCGGCTCGAGCGCGCCCTGGGCGCCTACCCGCGCCTGGCGGGCCTGCCGGTGGCGGCGGTCGCGCCGTCGGCGCGCCAACTCGGCTACCGAAATCGCGCGCGCATGGTCGTGCGCTCGCCGGCCGCCGACCCCGCCGTGCTGCTGGGATTCTACGAGGAGGGAAGCCGCAAGGTGGTCCCCGTCGCGCACTGCCAGGCCCACCACCCACAGCTCGAGCGCGTGCTCGGCGCGCTTCGCCCGCTGCTCTTCGGCGACGCGGTGCTCCGCGGCTTCGCCCGCTTCGTCGACGTGCGCTGCACGGCCGGCTGGGGCGCCGGCGGCGAGGCCGCCATCGTGACCCTGGCCGGCGAGCTCGACGCCGAAGGCGACGACGAGGTGCTCGTCGAGCGTGCCCACGCGCTGCACGCCGCGCTCGCCGCTCACACCGACGACCTGCGCGTTGGCGTGCACCTCAACATCGCCCGGCGCGCCGACCAATCGGTGCTCTCCGGCGAGCAACGCCGCGTCGCCGGCGACGCCGAGCTGACCTTCGATCTCGACGGCCGGCGCTTGGGCGTGCCGCCGCAGGCGTTCTTCCAGGTCAACGTCGACCAGCTCGTCGCCGTGCACCGGCGCATGCGCGAGTTGGGCGCCTCCGCGCTCGACCGCGTGGTCGACCTGTACTGCGGCGTGGGCGTCCACGGCATCGCGCTGGTGCCCGACGATGGCGAACTCTTTGGCACCGACGTCTCCCAGGCGGCCATCGGCTGGGCGAGCGAAAACGCCCAGCGCGCCGGGCTGGACGCGCATTTTTCGGCCGCGCCCGACGCCGACGCGGTCGACTGGCTGGCCGAGAACCTGCTCGGTGACCCTGGCGAGCACGGCGAATCCGCCCGCGCGTTCGCGCTGGTGAGCAACCCCGCCCGCGCCGGTATGTCGCCTCAGACCGTCGCCTTCGTGGGCCGTGCCCGCCCGCGGACCGTGCTGTACCTGTCCTGCGAGCCGCGCACTCTGGCGCGCGACCTCGACCGCCTGGTCGACCGCGGCTTTCGGGTGTGCAGCATCGAGCCGTTCGACTTCATGCCCCAGACCGAGCAGGTCGAAACATTGGTCGCGTTGGCGTACGACGGCGCGGAGGCCGTCGCTCCAAACGAGGGCGAACAGCGCGCGGCGCCCGAGGCCGTCGTACCAAACGAGGACGAACGGCGCGCCATTGGAGCGACGCCCTCCGCGGCGTCGGAGCGCGCCTATCGACCGCAAAATATCGACCAACGCCGCTTCTCGCCGGGCGTCTCCGGGCCCGCCGGGCTGCCCGACGGCGTCGACGAGACGGTCTGGGTCGCCCTGGTCGTCGGCGAGACGCCCAAACACGGCTTTCTGCCCAAAGCAAACGGCCTGGCCGACCAGCAGCGCGTCGAGATCGAGCGGCTGCGCAAAGTCGAGGGCAACTCCGTCGTGCGCATTCGCGCGGCCACCCTCGACGACGACCGCATCCGCCAACGCCTGCGCGCCTGGAATCACCCCGCGCTCGGCGACCCCGACTACGGCGACCGCCACGCCAACTACCTGGCCGCGCGCCACGCGTTTTTGGACCGGATCGCCTTGCATTGTGTGGCGGCACGGGTCGGCGAAGCGTGGCGCACGGCCCCGGTGCCGGGGGCGTTTTTGGGGCTGATGCGCTTGCCCAGGAAGGTGTTGGAGGATCAGCCTCGGTAACCCCGGAATGAATTCCGGGGCTATTTTGGGAACGGCTTATGGATTTGCGGGTCGTTCGGTCGCCCCTCGGTCGGTTGTTGAGACTTCAGTGCGAGACCACTCCCTCCTCCAAGCAATCCCGATAAAACGCCGCCCGGAACACCGTCGCGCTCGCCCACAGCCCGGCCAGGGCGGCGAGCGCCTCGTCGGTGCCGATGAGGGCCAGGCGGCGGGCGCATTCCAGGCCCAGCGGGCCCTCCAGGCGGGCGTGCTCCTGCAGGGAGGCGACCGCGTGCGCGCTCAGCTCGGAGTGGGTGTTGACGGCCAGGGCGGCTTCGATGTCGCTGATGCCGTCGAGGCGGTCGGCTTCGCGCTCGGCGGCCTCGCGGTCGAGGACGACCACCAGTTGGCGCGCGCTCAGGCGCACCGCCCGCGAGCGGCTGTCGAGGAAGGCGCTCACCCACGCCTCGGCGTGGTCGGCGAAGCGCTCGGGGTCGTGGTCGAGCAGCCGGCGCAGGTCGCACAGCGTGCGCACCACCGCCGCGGTGCTCGCCTCGGGCAGCTCGCCGAGCTCGGCGATGCTGTCGAGCATAGCGCCCGAGGCGTCCAGGTCGAGGGCGTCCTCGGCGGTCGCCGACAGCGGCAGCCCGGGCACGCCCGGCGAGGCAAAATCGAAGGCGAGCAGCCGCTCGTGGGCGGCGACCTGCACCGCCAGAAGGGCCAGCTCGTCGTCCGGGGCCACGGCCACGCCAAAGCCCAGCCCCAGGTGGGTGGCCAGCGGCTCCCACTTGTCGACGGCCGCGCCCGGCTCGACGGTCAAAAGCTCGAGCAACTGGCGCGCCTCGGCCTCCGACGGCTCGTCGTAGCCCACGCCGGCGGCGGCGCTGGCGGCCAGCAGCGAGACGAACTCCACGCCCGGATCTTCGACGGCCTCGAGCACCGCCAGCACGTCCAGCCAACTGGTCGGCCCGTGGACCTGCAAGAAGTCGGCGACCACCGGCGGGTCGGCCAGCCAGCCGATGCCGGAGTCGCCGGCGAGCACGCGGCGGGCGTACTCCTCGGGGTCGAGCACGGCGTAGAGCCCGTCGAGGCGCGCGCGCTCGGCGCCGACATCGTCGAGATCTTCGAGCGCCTGCGCCCACTCGGCGAACGCCGTATCCAGATCGGTCTCCAGGCAAAGCGCCGCCGCCCGCAGCCCGTCGAGGGCGTCTTCGAGCACGTCGCAGTCGGCCAACCAGTCGTCGACCGCGTCGGGATCGGCTGTCGCCAGGACCAGCGCCGCCGCCCGGCGCGAGCCGTCGTGGTCGAGCAGCCCGGCGATCGCCGGGTGATCCCAGGCCACCCCGGCGCGCGCCAGCGCCTCGACCACCGTCTGGGCCTCGCCGCCGTCGAGCATGGCGTCGACGCGCTCCTCGACCTCGTCGGCCTCGCTGAACACCCAGGCGATCTTGCCCATGGCGTCGGCGCGCTCGAAGTCCACCCCGCGCGCCCACTGGCCGCCGACGGCCTCGTCGGGCGCCAGCGCGAACAGCGCCGACACCAACGGCGCCGCGTCGGCGGCGACCAGGGCGGACAGGTCCGCCTCCACCGGCGCACCGGTGGCAACGTGACGTTTCAATTCCTCGAGCAACGCATCTTTCTGGCTCATCGCAGGCCTCCTTAGGTAGGGTCGTCGCGTGGCGTAATATCGTAACCAACCCCCGATCGCCAAATGGCCACTAGGTGGAGAAGGTGCTTCGATCCCCGGATTGAAATCCGGGGCTATTTGGGGGAAAGGCGGAAGAATTGCAGCGCCGCACGCTCGTAACGCCGTGCATGAACCACGCGACAACAAGCCAACCCGCCAATCCCTAAGCTGTTCCTAAAATAGCCCCGGAATTCATTCCGGGGGAAAAGGCGGAAGAATTGCAGCGCCGCACGCTCGTAACGCCGTCCAAGAACCACGCGACAACAAGCCAACCCGCCAATCCCTAAGCGGTTCCTAAAATAGCCCCGGAATTCATTCCGGGGGGAAAGGCGGAAGAATTGCAGCGCCGCACGCTCTTAACGCCGTCCAAGAACCACGCGACAACAAGCCAACCCGCCAATCCCTAAGCGGTTCCTAAAATAGCCCCGGAATTCATTCCGGGGGAACGGGTCTGGGCCCACGGCTGTGACATTTTGTGACTTCGTCGTGACAGGGCGGCCCGTCACAGTAAGGCTCGGACCATGGCTTAGCCCTCGGGGAGCACAATGAACGCACGCACACTCAAAAGCCTCGCCCTGATCGTGATGTTGAGCACCGCGTTGGGATGCAGCGACGGCGCCCGGCACGGCGGCGGCGACGCTGGCGGGCCGGATGCGGCGGTCGACGCCGGCGCGCCGGACGCGGCCGACGCGGGAGATGTCGGCGCGGACGCCGGGCCGGCGGACGCGGCCGGGGCGGACACCGGCGGCGATACCGCCGGGGCGGACGCGGGCCCGGCCGACGCCGGCTCGGACGCGGCGCTGTGCCAGGCGGACTGTGACTACGACGGGCTGAGCGACTGCGACGAGCGCCGGTTGGGCACGGCGGTGTGCCAGGCGGACACCGACGGCGACGGGATCAATGACTTGCAGGAGGTCCAACGGGGCACCGATCCCCTCAATCCCGACACCGACGGCGACGGGGTGAGCGACGGCGAGGAGGTCGACCTGGGCTTCGATCCCCTGAAGACGGACACCTACGGGGACCACACGCCCGACGGCCAGCGCTGGATCGTGGGGGCGTGCGACGACCCGCAGGCCGAGCCGATCAACTATTTTGCGAGTTCGCGGGGCAACTGGTCGCTGGCGCTTCCGCCCGGTTTCGCCCAGTCCAACGACCTGCAAATCCGCGGGGCGAACGCCACCAACCTGTACGCGGCGAGCATCTTTGGCGACCGGGCCAACGAGGTCGCCGGCTTTGTGATGTCGTCTGCGCTGCAGACCACCCAGCACGGACCGGTGGACGTGCTTCGCGACTATCGCCAGCAGTTGGACACCCTGGGCGCGCTCGACCAGAGCAATACCGGCGGCGAGTTCATGACCCACGACTTTCGGCGAGCCTCCCTGGGCCGGTATCTGGTGCGTCTGGGGCGCCCGGAGAGCACCGAGGCGCTGCGCGACGACCTGCTGTTTGCGCTGGCGGCGTTCGGGCGGACGGACCTGCCCGGGCTTCCGGCGCCGGCGGGGGCGTCGTATGCGGTCTACCGGGTGTTCATCTCCACGGAGGTGCGCCCCCATACCAACCAGCCCAGCCAGGTGATCACCTCGGTGGCGGTCGCCCCCGCGGTCAAGTACGACGCCCGCGAGAAGGTGCGCTTTCGCATGGCCGACCTGACCAACACCACCAACGTCGCCGAGGCGATCGACGCCCACTGGACCCGGTGCACGCGCGCCCGGGCCAAGGCGCCGGGCAAGGTCGACTTTTACTGGGTGCTCGACCAGTCCACCTCCATGATCGACGACTACGGGCGGGTCAAGACGGTGGCCAACCAATTCTACAACCAGTTGAGCAACACCACGCTGGATTACCGGCTGGGGGTGACCAGCATGGACGAGACCGGCTACGGGCGGCTGCGCGCGGGGGTGGGCTGGCATACCGACCTCACCACCTTTTTGGGCGAGATCGACTACATCACCGGCTGGCAGGGCAACCGCAGCGAGGAGTTCGGGCTGAAGGTCGCCCGCGAGGGCCTCGAGTACATGTTGGGGTTGGGCAACGCTCAGCCGTCGTCGCGCGAGCAGATTCGCCCGGGCGCCCGGGTGATCACCGTGTTCATGT
The DNA here is from genome assembly GCA_963697525.1 of uncultured delta proteobacterium. Lineage (GTDB taxonomy): Bacteria > Myxococcota_A > Bradymonadia > Bradymonadales > Bradymonadaceae > Bradymonas. The sequence goes on along the minus strand of OY969087.1, from coordinate 1,295,220 downwards.
CCGACGAGGAGGCCCAGACCATCCAAGATCACCCGTTGAACCGACCGAGCGGCCAGCAAGCGCTCGATGATTTCATCGGCTTTTTCACCCCCCATACGGTCGCCTTTTCGATCGTCGGCGACGGCGACGGATGCGGCTATTCGGACGGGGAGGCCTACCGGCGGGTGGCCCTGGCCACGGGCGGAAGCTTCGCCTCGCTGTGCGACAGCGACGTCTCCGAGACCATCGGCAACATCATCTTCGCCGCCAGCGGCCTGGCCTCGCGCTACGTGCTGCCCGATACCCCCATCTCCAGCTCGCTGCGCGTGTTTCTCGACGGCCAATGGGTGCCCCGAAGCCACGTCAACGGCTTCGACTACTTCCCCCAATCCAACGCCATCGCCTTCTTCGGCTCCTATCGGCCGCAGATCGATTCGACGACCGGCCGCCCCTCGCGCCTGGCCGTGTCCTACCAGACCTTCCTCGACGGATCTAAAGACTGAACGACGCTTCATTGGAGAAGCGATGTTACTCGAGCCGTACAGGCGCCGCACCACGTTGATTTTACAAGTTGAATCCTCTATCTTTTCCATCCTCTTAGGCGAGGAAAACGCTTTGGTGCGTATGTCGCCAGGCGAATCAACATAATTACGTTAGAAATCAAGCGTGTAAGGAATTCCGTCCATGATTACCCGACGACTGGCTATAGCGCTCTTGCTCGTGTCGGTGGGCCTTGCCGGGTGCAGCAGCGACCCCACCCCTCACCAAGGGGGCAATAACCTGACCGGCGATGCCCAATCGGACACCGATCAGGACGCCACGGTCGACGCGGGCGACGTGGCCCCGGACGACACCGGCACGCCCGACACGACCGACGGTCAGGATGTCGGCGTGGACGCCCCGACCCCGGACGTCGGCGTCGACACTGGCCCTGACGACATCGGCGTGGCCGACGGCGGAGACGCCAGCGGCGGATGCGGCACCGGCGACACCAACGACTGCGACTACGACGGTCTGCTCGATTGCGAGGAGCGTCAGTTGGGCACCAAGGTCTGCCAGGCGGACTCCGACGGCGACGGGCTCAACGACCTGCAAGAGGAGATCAACGGCACCGATCCCCTCAACCCCGACACCGACGGCGACGGGGTGCCCGACGGGCGCGAGGTCGACCTGGGCCTCGATCCCACCAAGCAGGATAGCTACGGCGACGGCACCAATGACGGCGATCGCTGGATGGTGGGGGCCTGCGACGATCCTGCCGGCGAGCCGGTCAACTACTACACCTCCAACAACGTGCTCATCGACCCGCAAAACAGCAGCGTGCAGGTCAACGTGGGCAACTGGCAGATCGCCCTGCCCCCGGCGTTCAACAACTACACCGAGCTCAACGTCGCCGGGCTGTCGCTGAACAACGGCACGCTGGCCAACCGCGAGGCGGCCGCCGTGTACGACGACCCCGCCAACGAGGTCGCCGGCTTCGTGCTGTCGTACACCCCGCCGAGCTCGCAGACCGACCCCACGGACATCCTGAGCGACCACCACAGCGCGGTGGCCGCCGCCGGCAGTATCGAGCAGGAGTTCAACGGCGGCGCGTTCGACACCCACGATTTCCGCAAGGCCGCCATCGGCCGCTACCTGATCCGCAGCTCCACGGCGCACTCCTACAAGGAGATCCGCGACTCGCTGCTGTTCGGCATGGCCCCCTTCGGCGCCAGCGACGTCACCGGGTTGCCGGCGGCCAGCGGCGCCGACTACACCGAATTCCGCATATTCGTCTCGGTCATCTACCGGGAGTTCCAAAACGGCGAGCGCCAGGCGCTGACCTCGGTGGCGGTGGCCCCGGCGGCCAAATACGACGCCCGCGAGAAGGTCCAGTTCCGCATGGACGACCTGACCAACACCACCAACATCGCCGAGTCGGTCGACGGCCACCAGGTGCGCTGCGACCTCAAGGAGCCCAAGGAAAATACCAAGGCGGACTTCTACTGGGTGCTCGACCAGTCCGGCTCGATGTACGACGACTACGGTCGCGTCCAGGCCGTCGCCAACCAGTTCTACAACGAGCTCAACAACACCGGCCTGGATTACCGGTTGGGCGTGGGCAATATGGACGCCTCCACCCACGGCCACCTGGGCAGCGTCGGCTGGCACTCCGACCTCAACACCTTCCTGGGTGAGATCACCGCCATCACCAACTGGACGGGCAATACCTACGAGGAGTACGGGCTGCAAAACGCCGAGGAGGGCATCAAATATATGCTCGGGCTGAGCGGCCAGCCGCCGGCCAACCAGCGCATCCGCCCCGACGCCACCCTGATCACCATCTGGATGAGCGACGAGGAAGCCCAGACCATCCAGGATCACCCCCTGTCGAGTTCGGGCGGCCAGCAGTTGATGAACGACTATGTCAACTTCTTCCCCCAGCACACCGTCGGATTTGCCATCGTGGGCGACGGCAACACCTGCGGCGACTCCGACGGCGAAGCCTATCGCGAGGTCGCCCAGGCCACCGGCGGCTCGTTCACCTCGCTGTGCTCGACGGACATCTCCGAGACCATCTCGGACGTCATCTACGCCGCCAGCGGTTATACCGGCTACACGCTCGCGCAGACGCCCATTTCCAGCTCGCTGCGCATCTTCATCAACGGCCAGTGGGTGCCGCGCAGCCGCCAGAACGGCTTCGACTACTTCGCCCAAACCAACTCGATCGCCTTCTTCGGCTCCTACCGGCCCGAGCCGCCCCAGGGCAACGAGCCGCCCGACGATATTTCGATCACCTACGAGGCCTGGCAGGACCGCTCGAAGGACTGATTGGGGTCCAGGGGTCGAGTGGTCCGGGGGTCCGGGTCCCTGCCCCTACGCTCCTGAACCCCTGGACTCCTGACCCTGAACCCCTAGACCCCTACTTCTTCTCCACCTGGTCGCGCGCGATCGACTTGAGCTCGAAGAGCGTCGACATCAGCGCGTAGACGCCGCGCGTGGAGGTGCCCCGGTTGCCGGGGGCGACCTGGACGGTCGTCTTGCCAAAGCGCACGGCGCGCGCCGGCGCCTCGACGGTGTGCAGGTATCGGGCGGCGTCGCGGTAGCTCTTGGTCGCGTAGATGGTCACCGTGACCGTCTTTCCCTGCTTGCGAAACCGCGCGCTCTGCTGGCTGACGCCGCTGAAATCCAACGAGTCGACGTGGCCGATACGCGTCCAGCCGGACTCGCGGATCGCCGCCCAGATGGTGTCGGCGGAGTAGGTGGGCGTGCCGTCGTCGAGCTCGTCCAGATCGGGCGCCCCGGCATCGGCCGCCGGCTGGGGAGCGGCCCCGCCGCTGGCGGCGGCGACCTCGTCGGGCGTGTCCGCCCCGCTCACCGCGTAGTACAGGCCGGCCCCCAACACCAGCGCTCCCGCCAGTGCGGCGACGATGAGCGTTGCTTTCTTTGTTTCATCCATGGACGTTCCGTACGATCGCGAGCGCGATTGGGGCGCGTGGTCGACCGATGGGCGCGGCCGAGACGGCGGCGCCGGCGTCGGCGGGGCCTGCCTCGGCGCGGGGGGCTCCTCGGCACGAGTATCGCTTGCTGAAGCCTGGTCGTCCGAGCCGCCGTTGGCCAATTCGAGCAGCTCGCGCTCGAATGTGTCGTCGTCGGCCGCCGAGGCCCTCTCGTCGCGCGGCGACCAGCCCGTTGTGCTCCCCCCCGGGCCGTGTAGCGCGAGCGGGGACTCCGGGTCGTCGCTGTCCTCGGATAGCCCGGCGAATAGTTCGTCCTCGTCGACCTCGCTCGCCGCGCCGAGCCCCAGGCCGCCGAAGCCGCCCGCGACGGTCGCCCCGGCCAAAAACTCCTGGCTGGACTCGTTGCGCGCCTCCTTGGACTCCAGCCAGGCCGCCAGATCGGTGTGCATCTGCCGACAGCTCTGGTAGCGCTCGTCGATCGGCTTGGCCAATGCCTTGTGCACGATCGCCGCCAGCCCCGGCGGGCATTGCACCGCGGCGGGTAACTGCCACGGCTTTTTCCCCAGGTGCATCTTGACGCAGTCGCCGTACTGGATCGACGGCACCGCCGGATCGCCGACCAACGCCTCCCACATCAACAGCCCCAGCGAATAGATGTCGGCCGCCGGCGTCAGCTTCTTGCCGTCGAGCTGCTCCGGCGAGGCGTAGCGGGGCGTGCCGATAAACGCGCCCTGATGGGTGATCTGGGTGCTGTTTTCGGCCTTGTCCTCCAGGTTCTTGGCGATGCCGAAGTCGAGCACCTTGATGATCTCGTGGCCCTCGTAATCACGGGTGAGCATGATATTCGACGGCTTGAGATCGCGGTGCAAAAATCCGCGCCGGTGGGCCTCGTCGAGGCTCTGTAAGATCTGCACGGTCACCTGGGCGACCTCGAGGTGCGACAGCGCCCCGTGGTCCTTGAGGTGGTGGTACAGCGAGGCTCCCTCGACCCATTCCATGACGATGTACAAAAAGCCGCGCGGGTCCTGGCCGTAATCGAAAATGGTGACGGTGTTGGGGTGGGTCAGTTGGCTGGCCAGGCGCGCCTCGCGGGTAAACCGCTCCAGCCAACTGGGCTTGATCTCGTCGTCGAGCGCCAGCAGCTTGAGCGCCACCGGGCGCTCCATCTCGATGTGGGTCCCCCGGTAGATGATGCTAAAACCGCCGCGCGCGATCGCCTTGTCGACGCGATACTTGTTGGCAATGACGACGCCCGGACGCAATACCCTCTGTGTAGTAGCTGTGGCCATGGGCGCTACGCATCGTGTTGCTGAATGAGGCCTTGGCCAGGATTGTAGTGGGTTAGGGTCCAGGGGTCCAGGGGTCCAGGGGTCCCAGGTTCGCTCAGCGATTGGGCCTCAGATCTTTTTCGCAGTTAGCGCCCCCGCGTGGCTTGTCCCGCGGGACGCCTAGATCGGAGGCTAGCAGCCTGCGGAGAAATTCAAATCCAGAGCAAATTCGATCACTTAGCGGATTGGTGGGGTTTGTGTAGATTTCGCGGGAAGTTAAGAGGTTGACAGCCTTGGTGCGACCTGATCTTTTTGGGGTGTCGATGCCTAAGAAGAAACACGCACGCCCCAAGGCTGTCAAATGCGACTATGCTTGAATGAACGCGGCGGGGCAAGCGGCACTAAACGGAGTGTTCGATGGCGTTGCGCTCACTGAATCAAGAGTCGTTTTTTAGCCCCGAATTCGTGTGTCCATCTTTGCTCGATGAGGGCAGCCTTGCCTGGCTTCTGGCTCGATATCGCTCGCGGCTCTTTCCACGATGGCTTTTCAGGGGATGGCGCGGCGAGAGTCGCTTGGGCCGCAAGGCTTGGCCGGCCGATGTGCTCATGACGCTTGTCTTGCTTCGCTTTGGTGAAACCGGGGTGTCGCGGCGCGGGTCGTGTCGGCGCGCTCGCACTGACCTGAAGTGGCGCGCAGCGATGGGGGTCAATTGCGACGTCGAGCCGCCCGACGAGAAAACGGTGCGCGACTTCGAGAAGTTCTTGCGCCAGCGCCACCCCGAGGCCAATGTGCCGCGATTTGTGCTGTTTCACGAGCACATCGTCCGACTTGCCCAGAAGGCCGGCGTGCTCAAAGACGAGACCATCTGGGTCAACGACTCCACTCCGATGTGGTGTTATGGCGCCGTCACCGACACCGTGCGTCTTGTGGGCGAGGGCATCCAGAAGTTGACGCGTCTGTGGGCCGATGGCACACGTCAAAGCTTCGAGAAGCTCGCCCGGCACTGGGATGTCGACTTCGTCCTTGCCCCGAGCATCAAGGGCGCGTTCGGTATCGACTGGAAGGACAAAGATGCCCAGAACGAGCTCATCACTCAGCTTGCCAACAGGGCGGTCGACCTGGTTGACAAGGTGCGCAGAGGCATCCAGACGTGCCGGCGTGGCAAGCGAAAGAAGATTTTGAAGCTTTGCCGCCATCTGATGACGGTCGTCGAGCAGAATCTGGAGGCAACGCCCGAGGGCAATCTGACAGTGGCCGAAAGAGTCGCCACCGGCAGGCTCTTGAGTCTGGAAGACCCGCAGGCGCGCCACGGTCGAAAGAGCAATTCGAGGAGGTTCAACGGATTCAAGCTGCACGTTTTGGGCGATGCCATCAGCGGGCTGATCGTGTCGCTGGCGGTTACCCCTGGAAACTTTCATGACCGCACACCGGCCCTTCGGCTAATACGGCGCGCCAAGCAGCTGTGCGCGTCGATCGAGGTGGTCTTGGGCGATACAGCCTACGGCTCGGTCGCGCTTTGCGTCGATGCACAACGCCTGTGCGGTGTCGAGATTATCGCCCCGCCGCCTGCTGGCGGCGAGGAAAGCGCTGCGCTGGGCAAGGCCGCCTTCGACATCGACCTTCAAAGGGGCATAAGTATCTGCCCCAACGGCCAGATCAGCGACGATATAAGGTATGTGAAGCCAGCCATCAACGGGCGCAGAGCCCCCAGGTTTATCTGGCCGAAAGACGGCTGCGTCGATTGCCCATTTATCGCCAAGTGCAAGGCCGTCAAAGACACAGGTAATCCACGGATACGATTCCACCCGCTCGAAGAGCAACTACGCGAGCGACGGGCCCAGTGGGAAAAGCCCGAGACAAAACGGCAGTACAAGAAGCGCAGCCAGGGCGAGCGCCTGATCAACGAAGCCGTGCGCCGCGGCGCCCGAAAGGCGATGGCGTGGGGATTGGGCTCGGCCGAACTGCAGGCGTACATCATCGTGATGGTCAATAACCTGACGCTTCTGGCGCGTCGGCTCGCCGACAAGGACGTGGCGCACGACGTCTTCGCTTCGGCGGCATAAACGGCAAAAGCCCATCCGAAAGTCAGGGGGAGCGTACCAGGCTAACAGCACGAATGCCGGCTTAAGGTACCGCTGTATACGTGGCATTTACCCGCAACGGCCCATGGAAGTCCTGCGCCGACGCTGAGCACACTCCGAGCCCGCTGTTGCGCGTCTGTTCGATGGACAATCGCCTGATAAAACTGCGATCATGCTGCGACTGTATGCCGAAATCCTCGACTTATGCCGCAGGCTGCTAGCCAGAATCGGCTTCTCCCCCTCCCTACAAGGCGCGCGCAGCGCGCCGAGCCGACGGCCGGCTCCGGCATCCGGCCACGGCTCCGGCATCCGGCCACGGCTCCGGCTTCCGGTCATTCACCCGCTGGCGACGCTTCTAAAGCTGGGCGTTCTGGCGCATTCGAGCAACGCGCGCTCGACGCGGGCTGTCGAGCATCGAAGCGACCTGGAAGGATCTGGCACCGAAAAAGGCGCCCGCCACCGTGCGTGGGGGAAAGGGGGTGATACGCTCGTTCGCGCGCCGCCAACCGCTCAAAGCTCCCAGATTGGCCGTGTAGCTACTGCGGCGGCGATCATTGTTCGAACCTGTGGACTCCTCGACCCCTGGACTCCTAGACCCCCGGCCCGCTACTTCGCCGTGATCGCCAGGATGAGCATGCCGTCTTTGTAGTCCAGGCCGGCCTGGAAGAAGGTGCTTCCGGGCGAGGCGCGCAGCGTGGTGTGCAGCTTGTCGCCGATGGCCAGGCCCAGGCGCAGGAATTGGCCGGCCATACCGTCGAAGGTCATGGTGACCTTGGTGCCCCCGGGCACGGCGACGGTGTGCGAGGTGTGGGCCTGCAGGGTGAACTGGGTGTCGTTGATCAGTTTGAAGCTGGTGTACCCGCGAAATGCCTTTTGGAGCTTGCTTTTGAGATCGTCGAGTTCCTTGTCGAAAACGTGGCCGTGGGTGCCCGCGGCGATCGAACGGATGCGAATGGTGACCTGCGCGGCCTCGGCAGGCCTGGCGAAGCCGATGGTGCCCGCCAGCACCGCCAGGGTCAGCATGATGTTGAGAAGCGTCCGCATGACTACTTCCTGAGGTCGATCCCGTTCGGGAGGTTGCGATTCGATCGAACAGCTCAAATGGGCTGTCCTCTAGGCACCAGTTTCGCGCCGGCGTCCGTGCCGTTGCCGGCGTCGGGAGACGCGTCCGACGCAGACGAACCCTTGGCGGGCTTGTCGGTGCCGTGGTCGGACTTCTTGGCATCGTCACCCGAGTCGAAGAGCCAGATGACCGTGGGGTCATCGTCGGCGTTGGCGTCCTTTTCCATACTGGCCTGCTTGACCGGGCTGTTGATCATGACGGAGCTACCCGGCGAATATTCAACCTTCTCGACGATCACCACGCGCTTTTGGACGACGACCTTCTCCTGGGGGCCCAAGAATCCGGTCTTTGAACAGGCCCACCAGCCCGGCCAGGACCACCGCGGCGGCCAGCGCCCCGACGATCGCCTGGCGGTATTCCTTGAACCAGCCGGGCGCGCCGGCGCCTCCGCCCCCGCCGCGGCGCTTGTGGGCCGCCTCGGAGAGCGAGACGACCTCGGCGCTGCCGGAATCGTCGTCCAGGCGCCCGGAGACGCCGGTCCAGATATCGTGCAAGTCGACCTGCTCGCAGGCCGTCTCCAGCGCCACGTTCACCCCGAGGGTGAGCTCGCCGAGGGCGTCGATGTAGGCGTGCACCTCGTGGTCGTCGACCGCCAGCCAACCGTCGACCAGGGCGCGCTCCTGGGCGCTGACCTCGCCGTCGACGTAGCGGTGCAACAGCACCAGGTGTTGCTCGCGGTCGAAGGACTCGGCCGGAGTCGTGGCCGCCTGGGCGTCGATGCCGGCGGAGACCGCCTCCCAGAAGCCGCCGAAGTCGACCTCCTCGGCCATCTCCGCGCCGACCACGCGCATGCCCTGGCCAATCTCGTCGAGGCTGGCCAGGTAGTCGACCGCGTCGTCGCGCTCCTCGAGCAGGGCGGCCACAAAGGCCATCTCGGCCTCGTCGGCCTCCCCGTCGTGAAACCGCTCGAGCAGCGGGGCGAGGTCGGCCAGGGCCACCTCGGAGAGGTCGCCGGCGCTTTGCGCCAGCTCCACGAGCACCTGCGGGCTGGTGATCTCGGCTTTGGCTCGATCCCAGGCAGCCTCGTCGGCCGCGCGCACCGCCCCAGACAGCTCCTCGAGCGCACGCACAAACACGCGCGCCGACGCCGAGCGCTCCACGAGCTGCTCGGCCTGCACGCTCTGCGCCGCCGACAGTTCCCCGTCGTGGAAGCGCTGCAGCAGCAGGCACTGCTCTCTGGTGAGTCCTTGGGATGCCATCTTGTCCTCAGCAGTCGGGTGGCTCTCTGCTGGTAGACGGTGAGAACAACTAGATATTCATTTCACAGTCAACGAATCTCCCAGGTACTCCTTGATGGCGTCCTGGAAGTAGCGCCGGGCATGGTAAAGCCGGCTCATCACGGTGCCCTTGGAGATGTCCAACACCTCGGCCATCTCCTCGTAGCTCAACCCCTCGACCTCGCGCAAAATCAGGATCGTGCGGTGCTTTTCGGTCAGCGTCTCCAGCGCCTCGAGCATCTTCTCGCGCAGCTCCTTGCGCCCGTAGACGCGATCGGGCTGGATCCCCAGCGTGGAGGGCATGATATTCTCGTCGCCCTCCACCTCGGTATTGCGCTGGATGGAGTCGTCGTAGTCGACCTCCGAGCGCCGCTTCTGCTTGCGGATATAATCGATGCACTTGTTGACGGTGATCCGATACAGCCACGTATAAAAGCTGGAGTTGTAATTGAAGTTGTCGAGGTATTTATACACCTTGATGAAGACTTCCTGGCTGACATCCAGGGAGTCCTGCTTGTTTTTGAGCATGCCGTAGCAGATGGAGTAGACCTTGCGCTGGTAGCGCTCGACCAACTCCTGGAAGGCGTCCTGGTGGCCTTCCTGTGCCCGTTTGACAAGCTGTAATTCCTCTTCTTCTTCCACCGTCACTCCCGCTGTGCACGTGCGGTACCGCGTGAGCCGTCAGAGGGTTGGCCCGTACGCCCTTGGATGGGTACAACGATCTGGGCTTCGAGGCAAGAAGAGGGCGCCGCCCGGGTGTGATCATCGTCCGTTGGTGGACTCGCTGTGAGCCCAAGCGGCAATCGAGGTCGATGATGCCCGTGAACGTGGCCGTGCACGTGCACGTGAACGGCTGTTTGACTGCAAAAATGGTCGATGGGGCGTAGGTCTGCGAGTCGAGCAGTGTCGAGCGCTCGGAGCGGTGTCGTTTCCGGCGGAAGCCAAGCAGGTGAAACTGCGGTTCACGGCCACGTGCACGTTCACGTTCACGGGCACACGTCGCCCCGCGCGGGCAACGGCAGGGTTTTCTTGCGCAAGAAAAATGGCAACATCCTCGGTGCTAATTGTCGTGAGTCACCGAAGTGCTCAAAACCCGAGGACATTGCCATGGACGAAAAAAAGTATGGGAAGGCTATCGAGAATGCCAGCGAAATTTTGGTCGACGCGATGCTCGAAGACCTCGACGACCTGATCGAGGAAGGCCGACAACTCGACGCCAAGGTCAGGCAGGTGCTCTTTGAGGTCGGAGGGCGAATGATGATTCGGCTATTCACCATCATCGGCGCGGTGCTCATCGAAGAAGCCAAGCGAAAAGGAATGACGGTCGAGCGCCGGCCGACAGTGACCTTCAAGACAATCTATGGGCCCATCCAGCTCGAGTCTGCATACTTGCGCAACGCAGAAACCGGCGAGTCGACCCGTCCGATGCGCGAGCATCTGGGCGTCGAGGGCGAGCGCTACAGCGACGCGGTCGACCGGGCGGTGAGCGACTTTGGAGCCGAAAACTCCTATCAGAAGAGCACCGACCGCTTCTTCGAGCATTACGGCTGGCATATGGGCCGGACCACCGTCAGGAGCCGGACGATGGACGTCGCCGAGGCGGCACAGGCCTACATCGAACAGCGATTCGCTCAGAGCCAGAAGGCCTATCAGCAGCCAACTGCCACGCGGAAGCCCGCCCAGGAGATGCTCGTGGAGGCGGATGGATGCCACATTCGCTGCGGAGAGCTGATGACGGCCAAAGAGGCGCGCAAAAAGTGCGAGGATGAGGAGCAGTTAGCTCGTCTTGAGGAGGTCGAGGACGACAAGAATCGTCAGGCTCGAGCAGTGGAAGGAAGTGCGTACGGGGCTGGCACGTCGACCAGGTCAGGTCGAGCCAACCTACGTGTGCAGACGAGGAAGCTGGGAGGAGCTTGCCCAACAACTCTTTGCAGCCGCCTGCGAGCACGGGTTAGGCTTTGAAACGCAGGTTATCGCGCCCGGCGATGGCGGCATCGGCCTCAAGGAGGCGCTGGAGATGTGGTTTCCCCACCTCCAATTCATTCTCGATCGCCCGCACCTAAAGAGTCATGTGCACGAGTGCGCCCAACTGCTGAGCGACGTGGACGCACTCGACATACCCATCGATACCTGGGTCGACGCGGTCATGGATACGATTCATAAGGGGCACGTCGACCAAGTACTTGCCCAGAACCAGGACCGTCACACTCAGATGGAAGAGGTGGTCGCCGAGCTCGCAGATGATTCGCAAGAGGCGAGCGCCTACGAGCGGTTGGGTCGACTCATCAAGCACCTGAGACGCTTCTACAACTGCGTCGACTACCAGGCCTACGAAGACAAGGACTGGCCGATCGGCTCTGGCGAAGTCGAGAGCGCGCATAAGACCGTGCCGCAGGGCCGACTAAAAAAGCCCGGCGCGTGCTGGAAAGAACAGAATCTCAATCCAATGTGCGCTTTGCGAACTCTGCGCGCCAACGGCTGGTGGGACGATTTCTGGGCATGGGAAAATGAACGCCGTCGAGCTGCATAAACATGAGGTCTACCGATCAACGCCGATCACACCCGCGCCGCCCACTGGCCAGACACACCCGTGACGATGGCGATTTTCGCGGGAACATTTTCGCCCCACCCCTGCGTTAAGATGCTGGATTTACACTCTTTTCCGGCCTGCTCATGCAGTATCACACAGCTCTGATTTCGTTGGTCGTGGTTGGGGGAATGACGGCCTGCTCTTCGACGGACACCACTTACCACCGAGCGATGGAGCCCGACGCGTCGACCACGCGTGACGCGGGGGCCGACGCCGATGCGACGGTCGACGCCGCGCGCGTCGACGCACGCGTCGGGGACGCTTCACAGCCCGACGACGCGGCTTCGCGCACGACGGATGCGTCGGTCCCGGACGTCTCGGTCCCGGACGCGAGCGCACCGGACGCCGGCGCGGTCGACGCCTCCACGGCGCGCGACGCTTCGCGAGCGGACGCCGCAACCCCGCCGGACGCCTCGGCCGTGCCCGACGCGTCCTCGCCGGCGCCGCTTCCGCCGGTGGGCGACCCGGCCACGCGCAGCCGCGCCGACGTCTGCCAGGTGTGGACCGCCTACCGCCCGCAGGCCACCGACCTGTGGCAGACGGCCCCCGCCTCTCAATGCGATCAGGGCGTGCTCGATGCCCAGGTCAGCCGCGACGCGCTCGCCCGCCTCAACCAATTTCGATGGCTGGTGGGCTTGCAACCGGTGACCATCGACCCCGCCCAGGCCGCCCTCGCCCAGCAATGCGCGACCACGCTGTCGGCCGCCGACCGGTTCAGCCACTACATCGACTCGAGCTTCGCCTGTTATACGCCCGATGCGGCCACCGCCGCGCTGCGCTCGAATATCACCCAGGGCGTCGACGACCCCGCCTCATCCATCGCCCCGTATATCGCCGATTGGAGGGTCGCCGACCTGGGCCACCGGCGCTGGTGTCTGGACCCCGATATGGGCACCACCGGGTTTGGCCAGCGCGGCCGCTACTCGTGCATGTACGCCGTCGACAAAAGCCGCCCGTCGAGCGTCGACAACGTGTTCTATCCGTCGGCGGGCTACTATCCGGTGGACGCGCTTTTGGGAAATTGGTCGGCGAGCTCGAAGACCTTCGACTTCGGCTCGGCGCCGCAGGTGGGCGTGAGTCGCGTGAGCGACGGCGCGGCGATGCAGGTCACCGAGGTCACCCGCCAGCCCGACGGTTACGGGTTGAATACGGTCTCGTGGAAGGTCGCCAACGTGCGCGCCGGGGTGCGCTACGAGGTGACGATCGCCAACGGGAGCGACACGTTGCGCTATCGCACGGAGTTGGTGACTTGTCCGTAGTCGCACAACAAACGACGTAACTGCGAACTACGTTTTTCACCGCAAAGGCGCAGAGCCGCAAAGAACTTCCTTAAGTCTTGTCTTCCTTTGCGTCTTCGCGCCTTTGCGGTTGATACGCCGTTCGCTGTTTTCTTCCTCGAACAAGCGCGCTAGGCGTTTTAGGCCTTGGCCATCGTGCGCGCCATGGCCAGGGCGTTGGCCATGATCGTCATCTGGGGGTTGGCGCCCAGGGCGCTGGGGAAGACGCTGGCGTCGGTGACGTGCAGGTTCTCGACGTCGTGGGTCATGCCGTCCTCGGGGCGCACCACGCCCACGTCGGGATCGGGGTGCATGCGGCAGGTGCCCATCGGGTGGCTGGCGTAGAGCAGCAGGTCGGAGGCGTTGGTCGTCTCGCGCACCTTGTCGATGGTCATGTGCAGGCTGGTGAAAAAGCGCGTATCGGTGATCAGGGGCATGACGCCCTTGGCCCCGGCGGCGAAGAACATCTTGGTGGCCAGCTCCAGGCCGTGGATGAACTTCTTGCGGTCGCGCTCCTCGACGAAGTAGCGAATATTGGCGCTGCCGTCGTCGTTGCGGGTGACCTCGCCGCTGGACTCGTCGCGGATCATCGCGCCCACCCCGGCGATGTAGCGCAGGTTGCGCATGAAGTCGATGGCGTCGTAGCCCACCGCCGAGGACTGGGCGAGCATGGCGTCGGCCGGCGCCGAGAAGGTCTCCAGGAGCACCTGCGGGTCGTCGGGGTGGTGGCAATAATAGCCCTGGGTGGCTCCCTGCCAGATACGCACCTCGTCGTCCATCTTGGCCACCGCGCCGATGCCCGGGTGCACGTGCAGGTTCTTGCCGAGCTCGCCGCTGGAGTCGGCCAGGTTCTGGTTCTGCAGGAGCATGGGGGTGTTGATCGTGCCGCAGGCCAGGATGACCCGGTCGGCGTCGACGGTGATCTGGGCGAGCTTCTCCTTGGTCTCGGGCACGCGCATCACCCCGCGCAGCCCCACGGCGCGCTTGCCTTTGACCAGGATCTCCTCGACGCGGGTGTCCGCATACAGCTCGCCTTTGGCCCGAAACATGCGCGGCAGCCAGTTGAGGTCGGCGCTGGCCTTGCCGCCCGAGGGACACCCGGTGTGACAGGTCCCACAGCCGGCACAGGCGGCGGCGTTTCGGGGCATATAGTCGTGGTTGAGCCCGTCGAGCTTGGAGAAGCCCTTGCGGGCGACCTCGGAGTTGTTGCCGGCGATGGCCGGCGCGGTGGGCACCACCCCGATGAAGTCCTCGACCTCGCTGTAGCGCTTGTCACGCTGGTCTTTGGTCCAGTGGTCGGTGCCCCAGTTCTCGACCCACTCGTCCAGCACCCAGTCGGGCGTGCGAAAACAGATCGCCGAGTTGACCAGGGTGCCGCCGCCCACGCCCCGGCCGGCGGCCAGGGGAATGAACACGTTGCCCTGCATGATGCGCGTGCCCTTGGCCTGATACAGGTGCTCCTGGGCAAAACCCATGTCGCGCACGAACGAGCGCGGCCGCCAGAACTGGCCGGCCTCGAGCACGATGACCTTCATGCCCGCCTCGGCCAGCGCCACGCCGGCGCACAGCCCGCCGGGGCCCGACCCGGCGATGACCACGTCGGCTTTGAGGCGCACGTCTTTGCCGCCGGTTTTCTTGTAAGAGGCGGCGGTGTGAAGTTGGTCGCCGAGGTAGCGCGATGCCGAAAAGTCAAAACCTTTCATGCCTTCCCTCCACACGTGAAGTGGATCCCGGCCGCCTTCAAGACCGACGGGTGCGTGCAATACTGCGTGGCCAGCGCGTATTTGAGCGCGCGAAACGCCGAGCGTCGCACCATCAGCCCGGAGGTGTCCCAGGCCTTCAAGATGGCGATGCGCTCGGCGCGCGGGCGCTTGTGAAACCGCGCCAGGCCGAAGTCGGAGAACACGGCCATGTCGTCGATGGCGTGCAAGATCATGCGCAAACCGTCGGCCGAGCCGGTGTCGATATTGGCCAGGAACTCATCGAATTGCTCGACCATCCCCAGCTCCACCCCGTTGGGCATCGGCGGCGAGCCGGCGTCGCCGGGGAACATGGCGTCGGAGATGGAGGCGGTGATGGTGGCCTCTTTTTTGCTGAGCACCTTGAGGTCGGCGGCCGATCCCTGCTCCCACCACGAGCCGATGCGCATGGCAGTCGAGCCCACGGCAACGGCGGCGGTGCCAAGGCCGGCGAGTTTGAGAAAGTTGCGACGGTTCATAGCTGCGGGGCCTCTGTGGGGGGCGAGGTTCTCGTGCGATGCTAACGGCCTTTCGCAGGACTAAGACCACTATGCCAGACCGGAGAAAAAATAGCAAACCGACCAGTCAGTTTTTTATCTCCGAAGCCAACATATGCACCACGCCGACCGACACAAGGACTACACGATTGGGGTGGAATTCATTCCACCATTGATGAAACTTTACAATGACTTGCCCGCGCCGCCGCCTGAGCCGGTGGGCGCAACGCGCGGTGGGTCCACCTCAGTAGAACACCATCTGGTGGGCCCACGCCCAGCCGATGCCCAGCACCAGCGCCACCGCCATGCAGGCGAGGACGGACAGCCCGAACTCGAAGAGCACGGCCACCAGCCCGTAGACGATGGCGTATTCGGCGAGGGTGGGCGCGATCGACGACCAGGAGTGACCGATCACAAACGGCAGCCACAGCGCGGCGCCGGCGGCGGCGACGACCACGGCGCGCACCACGGCGGGAACGCCCGCGAGCACGCGCCGCTGCACGATCCCCTGCCAGTAAAGGCAACCCACGGCGAAGACCCCCGCGTACACGGCCATGGCCAGGCCGATCTTCGACCACGGCCCGACGTGCTGGTAGCCGTCGAACTCCACGGCGGCCAGGGCCGCGGCGCCCACCACCGGCGCCGCCACCGCCGCCGCCAGGCGCACGTCCAGGCTATGCACCAGCGGGCGCGGCGTGCGCGCCCCGGCGTCGGCGCCCATGAACAACGCGATCGCCCCCAGGAACGTCGGCGCCCACACCGTCAGCCCCAGCCAGGCGTCGAGGTTTTGCTGGGCGTAAAATCCCAGCGGAGTGTCCAAAAAGAAGTGCGGCGCCGCCGCCACCAGCCAGGCCAAGACGGCGACGACCGCCGCGCGGCCGCGGGCGACCGGCGGCTGGGAAGGGGCGTCTTCAGAGTGGGTTTCGACGCTCATAACGCACCGTGGAGAGACGGAGAATGGAGCAAGCCAGTTGCACGCAACGACTGGCAACTGGTAGACTTACCAAGCCCAACTGCCCCAGAACAAGAGCAGGCGCGATGATTTCGAAGAAGATCCTGGTTCAATCGGCAACCGCGGGTTTGATGGCTGGAGCAGTGCTGGCCATGCCCCTGTTTCTGGTCCACTCGAGCGATTTCCAATTCGACGATTCCGGTTGCCCATATGCGCATGGTTCGACGACGGCCCACCGGCCGTGTCCCTACGAGCGGCGCATGTATGAGTATCGAAGCAGCCAGCAGGTGTTGCGCGCGGCCCCGCCGGTGCGCCACCACCGCGCCCGGTGGAACGCTCGCCGCCGCACGCTGGCCGAGCGCAACCTGGCGGCCAAGCAAGCGCTCGAGCAACTGCATCGCGCCTATGCCGAATCCAAGATGGAGCAGCGCGCCTCGCGGGCGGCGCGGGTGGTGGCCGCGCATACCGTGGCCACCCAGGTCGCCGGCGGCATCGAAAACCGCGCGCTGCAGTACCAGACCAACACCATGGCCCGTTGCTTCGGCGACGAGCAAAATGGCCCCGACCGCAATGCCTGCGCGCAGGTCAGCCAGTGGCTGCGCACCCATGGCCCGCTGATCGTCCCCGCGCGGCGCTGATCGGCGTCAGGCGGAGGCCATCGAGCTTTTTTCGGCCAGGTGCTGCACCATATTTTCGTGGCGGATCAGCCATAGCTGCAGATATTCGGAGGTGATCCCCAGCCCGTTGAGCGTGCCGTCCTTGGCAAAGGACAGCGCGCGCAGGCTGGCAAAGGACGCCTCGACGCGCAGGTAGGCTTTGCGATCCATCAGATCGACCAGGCGCAACTGACCGGATTCTTCGGCCACGGCGGCGATGTCGCCGTGGGGGCTGACCGCCGCGGCGATCGGCGGGCTGGCCAGCGGCTCGAGCACCGCCAGCTCCTCGCGCGAGGCGATGTGCAGCGTCTTCATCTGTCCTTCCCAGCAGCCGATCAACAGACGCCCGGTCTGGGGCACGAAGCGCACGATGCTCACCGGACTGAGCGCCTGGTGAAGCTCGATGAGGCGCTCGGTGCGCAGGTCGTACAGCAGGGCGCGGCCGCGCTCGGTACCGATGGCCAAGCGCGCTCCTGCCTGGTCGATGTCCAGCGAGAATACCCGATCGCCGACATCGAGCACCTTGCGGGGCACCCCGGTGGTCAGATCCAGATTCCAACGCACCACCCGGCTGTCGAAGCCGCCGGCATACACGTCGCCGCGGTTGGGGTCGACGATCACGGCGGTGAGCATGCCCGAACCGGCGGCGAAGCTCATCGTGGCCAGGTGGGTCTTGAGGCCCACCAGGTGGACCTGGGGGGTGCGATCGGCGAGCACCGCGTAGTCGCCGCCGGGGCCGAGCACACTGGCGGTGATATTTCCCGCCTGCGTCACGATACGCTCGGGCAGGTCCAGGCTGGCCACCAGATGCACGACGCGCTGGCGGTGCATCGAGGGAAGCGAACTCTCCACCTCGCCCAGCCCCTCGAGGGTATTGCGCCCGGTGTCGTCGCCGTCGGTGGGCTCGACGCCCAACTCGGTGGACAGATCGGCGGGGGCCTCGCCGGGCGAAAACACCCCGCTCAACCCCAGCGCGTCGATCTGGGCGACCACGTCGCCGCAGTCCTGCGGCCGCTCGCCGGGATCCTTGGCCAGCATACTGGCCACGAGGCGGTCGACGCTGTCGGGGACGCTGTTGGCGGGGATGACCTCGAAGATCGAGGGCACCGGCGAGTCCAGGTGGGCCTCCATCACCGCCAGGGAGCGATCGCTGTGGAAAGGCGGGCGCCCCGTCAGGCAGTGAAACAGCACGCAGCCCAGGCTGTACACATCACTGCGCGCGTCGATCTCGCCGTCGGAGCGGCACTGCTCGGGGGAGGCGTACAGGGGCGTGCCGCGAAACCCGGTGGTCTGGCGCACGCTGTCGACCATGTAGGCGATGCCGAAGTCGAGGATGCGCGCGAACACACCGCTGGCGGGCATCTGCTCGATCATGATGTTTTCGGGCTTGACGTCGCGGTGGATGATCCCGCGCTCGTGGGCCTCCTGCAGGCCGTTGGCCACCTGGCGCACGATCTCGAGCGCCTCCGAGGAGCTGAGCCGGCCGGTGCGGTCGAGGCGCTCCTGCAGGGTGATCCCCTCGACGTAGTCCATGACCAGCACGAAGACGTCGTTTCGCAGCTTCAACGACTCGTAGGCGTTGACCACGTGGGGGTTTCGCAGCTGGCTCATGGCCTCGACTTCCAGCTCCAGGCGGCGCACCATCTCGGCTTCGAGATCTCGGCGCCCGTAGCGGCGGGTGTCGACGATCTTGAGGGCGAAGGGGCGCTGGATGCGCGCGCCCACGCCCCGGTAGACATCACCGGTGGTGCCGGCGCCCACGAAGCGATTGACCACGTAGCGCCCGTCGAGCACCTTGCCCAGGTAGGCGTACGAGGTCGTGCTCAGATCGCCCCAGCCCGCCTCGGGACGCGGGCTCAGACAATCCGGGCACTCGTCGGGATCGCCGTCGAGGCAATTCGTGCACACCGGGCAGTAGCCCGTAAAATCCGACAGCGTAATCTGTGACATCTAAGCTGCCTCCGGCACGCCCACGGCTTGCGAAATTGCCTACCGG
Source organism: uncultured delta proteobacterium (assembly GCA_963697525.1). GTDB lineage: Bacteria > Myxococcota_A > Bradymonadia > Bradymonadales > Bradymonadaceae > Bradymonas. The sequence continues at coordinate 1,276,404 of OY969087.1, read as the reverse complement.
TTGATGACTTTCTTGTTCTGGCCGGCCTGGACCTTGACGTAGACCGTCTTGTTGAGGCCGAAGTCCTTATTCACCAACCGCACCTTGTGACTCCCCGCCTTAATCTTGAAGTTGATCAGCGGCGTGTATCGGCCGGTATCCTTGCCGTCGATATGCACCCGCGCCACCGGCTTGGACGCGATGCTCAATGTGCCCGTGCCCACCGGCTCGTGATGCTCCGGCTTGGGCTTGGTATGACTATGGGACTCCCCGTGGGAGCCGGCGTTGCCCTGGTCGGGATGGTGCTCCGTGCCACCGGAGTGGTGGTCTGCATTATTCGACGGATGGGCGTCGAACAACGGGTTATGATCGTTTTCGGCCACCGTATGCGACGGCTCGGAGTGGTGGGTCTCTTCGTGGTCGAGCTCGGCGTCGAGCGTCTTTTCCTTGTCGGTGCCCGGCGCGAACTTCTGCTCCCATTTCTTGTAGCCGTGCTTGTCGACGACGACGCGGTACGTCTTGGAGGCGTCTAGGTCCTCGAGGGTCTCCGGGGTGCGCCCGTGGCCGACGCGCTTGTCGCCGTCGACCATATACACCGAAAAGCGCGCCCGGCGTGGCTCGCTGCGCACGGTCAGCGAGACCTTCTGGGGGCGAAGCTTGACCGACAGCGAGGCGTTCTTGGCGCCGATGTCGACCTTCTTCTGCTCGGGGAAGTAGCCGTCGTGGGTCAATTTGAGGGTGTGCTCGCCGGTGTTCAGCTTCTCGAGGGTCACCGGGGTCACTTCGCTGCGCGCCTTGCCGTCGAGCTCGATCTTGGCCCCGGGGGGCTCGGTCTTGACGAAGATATTGGCCTTGGTGGGCGCCGCCTTCTTGAGCGTCTGGTTGAGGCTGTAGATATTGCCCGGCTCGAGCTTCTGGGTCTTCATATACGGCTTGTAGCCGTCGTGCTCGATGCGGATCTTGGTGGTGCCGACCTGCGCCTTGTATTTGAAGGGGGTCGGCCCGTCGTGCACCTTCGTGCCGTCGATGTAGATGGCGACCGACTTGGGCTGGGTCTCGAAGACGATCGCCGGGCTGGCCTTGCCGGCGGAGACGAAGTAGACGGCCAGGCCCACGGCGATGACCACGGCGGCGACCGCGGCGATGACCAGCGCGGGGTTGCGCTTCTTCTTGCCCGCCGGCGACAGGCTCTGCACGGTCACCTGGGGGTCGCGCCGCTGCTGGGGCACCGGGGCCATCTGGGCGGTCGGCCGGCGGCGGCGCTCCTCGGCGAAGCTGTCCTCGCCGAAGCTGGGCTCGTTGCCAAACGACGGCCCTGCGCCGGTGTCGATGCCGCGCTCGTCGAATTGCTGTTGGATGTCCCAACGGTTGTACTCGATGGTCTCGTCGCCCTCGCCGATGTCATCGTCGATCTCGATGATGTCGGCGTCCTCGGCGTAGACGATCTGCGACTCGGTGATCGCCTCGACGTCCTCGGTGGCGCGGTCGAAGATCTGGGTCTCCATCTCCTCTTCGCCCCACTCCAGGCCTCGGCCGCCGCCGCCGGGCATCTCCACGACGGCCTCGCCGTCGGCGGTGGGCGCCTTGAGGTTGAGGCCCCGGTAGTACTCGATCTTCTTATTTTCGAACTCGATGTCGGCGTTGAACGCCGCCTTCATCGAGCTGGCCAGGTCCTTGTTGGTGAAATAGTAGCCCTGGTTGCGCATGAACCGCTCGAGCGCCTCGGCCAGGTCGTGGGCCGACTGGTAGCGGTCGTCGGGCGACTTGGCCAACCCCTTTAAGACGATGTCCTCGAGCTCTTTGGGGATATGCGGGTTGTACAGGCTGGGCGGGCTCATCTCCACTTTGCGGATCTTTTCGAGCGTGTCGAAGTCGCTCTCGCCCAAAAACAGCCGCTCCAGGGTGAGCATCTCGTACAGCAGGATGCCCAGGCTGAAGATGTCGCTGCGGTGGTCGACGTGCAGCCCGCGCACCTGCTCGGGGCTCATGTAGCTGAACTTGCCCTTGAGGATGCCCACCTGGGTCTGGCTCTGCTTGCCGGTGGCCTTGGCGATGCCAAAGTCGATGACCTTGACCTCGCCCTCGTAGCTGATGAGCACGTTTTGCGGGGAGATGTCCCGGTGAACGATATTTAGGGGATTTCCCTTCGAGTCGTTCTTCTCGTGGGCGTAGGCCAGGCCCTCGCAGACCTTCATGATGATGTAGCACACCCGCGGGATGTCGACCTTCTCGCCGATGCGCCGGGCGCGCTCGAAGATGGTCTTGACGTCTTTGCCGCTGATGTACTCCATGGCGATGAAGTACGAGCCGTCGACCTTCCCGAGATCGAAAATCTGGGCGATGTTGGGGTGGCTGAGCTGCCCGGCGATCTTGGCCTCATCAATGAACATATTGATGAAGGACTCGTCCTCGGCGATGCTCGACAAGATCTTCTTGACCGCCAGAAGACGCTCGAATCCCTCCACTCCGAAGGCCTTGGCCTTGTATACCTCGGCCATGCCTCCGACGTTGATACGCTCGAGGAGGTAGTACTTTCCAAACGGGACGGGTTTGGGAAGAATGCCCGGTTCGTTGCTCATGAGCCCTCAAATGGCTGACACGGACCAACTTTTGACGTGTCGACGACCGTCGAATCCTAGAGAACCCCCCGCTCGAATGTCAACCGCACGCAGGGCTGGGATCTTACCGGCGTCGAGACGCAGCGCCATTGAGGCGAATGGGGGAACGTTCGGCGTGTAGGATACAACAGGATGGGGATGGCGTGAAGTGTAGTCAGGGGTTTAGGAGTTTGGGGGTTTGGGGGGTGCCGCAGCGGCGCTCAGAGGCGCCTCATTCGGCCAGCAACGGCGAGCGGCGCAGCAGTTCGTCGCGCTGGCGGCGCACCCACCGGTGGAACATCAGCATCGTGAAGGTGTGAATGTGGGTCTGCGTCCAGCGGTAGGCCAGCCCGCGAAGCGGGGCGCGGGGGCGCCGGCCGCGGATGGCCGGGCGGAAATCGCTGAGCTCGGTCTGGAAGATCTCGCGGCCGGCGTCGCGCCACCAGCGAAAGCTCAGCCGCCCGTCCCACGGCCGGTCGGGGCGCACGATCGCCAGCCAGCCGCCGACGATGGGCCAGAACACCTCCTGCGGGCTCTCCTGGTGCATCGGCCCGAACTTCAAGATCGTCGGGCCCGCCGGCCGGATGTACATCGCCGGGCCGGCGGCGTCTTCGCCCAGCGCGCGCACTCCAATCAACCCGAGCATCAGCCCGCTGACATACTCCGGATAGGCCAGAGCCGCGCGCCGGCAGCCCATCTGCAGCTCGGCGTCGGCTGCCGCGGCCGCGCCCACCCCGTGCCAGACGGTGGTCTCGCGGCTAAACGAGCGCCCATCGTCGGTCAACCGGGTGTCCCAGTCGTAGGTGACGCGTACCCGGATGAGTTGTTGGCTGGTCGTCGTCATGGATTAGCTAAACAGGTCGCTGATCTTTTTGGAGATCCCCCGCCGGTACAGCACGCCGAACAGCTTGTCGATGGTCTTGCCCACGCCCTCGTTGTAGGGGAACCAGTACGGCTCCTTTTTGAGCTTGAAGATATCCTCGAGCACGGTCTTGGGCTGGACGAATTTGCGCATCTCGTCTTTGCTCTTGCGCCGGCCGATGCCGGAGTGCTTGACCCCGCCGTAGGGCGCCTCCAGGGCGAGGTAGCTGGCGACGACGTCGTTGATGCACACCTGGCCGGCCTCGAGCTGGCGGGCGATGTCGCGCCCGCGGCGGTTGTCGCCGGTCCACACCGACGAATTCAGCCCGAACTCCGAGTCGTTGGCCAATTGCACGGCCTCGAAGGCCGAGCGCACCTTCATGATCGGCATGACCGGGCCGAAGGTCTCCTCTTTCATGATCTGCATGGAGTGGTCGACGTCGACCAGCACCGTGGGCTCGAAGAAGTCGCCCTCGACCCCCTCGGCGCGCTTGCCGCCCACCAGCACCTCCGCCCCCTTGTCGAGCGCGTCCTGGATGTGCCGCTCGATGATATGCTTCTGGTGGGGGTCGATCATCGCGCCCACGTCCACGTTATAATCCCAGGGCACGCCCTGGCGCAGGTCGCGGGTCAACTCGACGACCCGATCGACGAAGGCGTCGTAGATCGCCTCGTGCACGTACACCCGCTCGACAGACATGCACACCTGCCCGGAGTTGAAAAACGAGCCCCACACCACCCCGTGGGCGGCGCGATCGAGGTCGGCGTCGTCGAGCACGATGGCCGGGTCCTTGCCCCCCAGCTCCAGCGTGCACGGCACCAGCCTCTGGGCGGCGGCGGTGGCGACCTTGCGTCCGGTGGCGACACTGCCGGTGAACGTAATCGCGTCGGCGTGCTCGCCCAGGGCCGCGCCCACGTCGCCAAAGCCGACCAGCACCTGCAACAGTCCGTCGGGCAGGCCCGCCTCGTTGATGATCTCCACGGCGCGCATCACCGCCAGGGAGGTGTGCTCGGAGGGCTTGATGATCACCGCATTGCCGGCGATGAGCGCGGGGATGGCCGGCGTCAGCGACAGGTCCAACGGGAAGTTCCACGGGCTGATCGTGACCACCAGGCCCGTGGGCGGATACTCCACCTTGACCCGCTTATTCTTGAGCAGGTGCACGTTGACGGTCTCGTCGGCCAAGAATTCCTGGGCGTGGCTGGTGTAGAAGCGGAAGGTCTCGAAGACGGTCAGAAACTCGGCCTGCGCGTCGATGATCGCCTTGCCGGTCTCGGCGACGAGCAGGTCCAAGATCTCCTCGCGGTGGTCCAACAGCAGGTCGCGCGCCTGGAGCATGTACCGACAGCGCTCTTCGACGGACAGACGCCGCCACGCCTGGAAGGCGTTCTTGGCGGCGCTGGCCGCCTCGTCGACGTCCTCGGGCGTACTCACCGGGATCTCGGCGATGATCTTGCCGGTGGCCGGATTGTAGCACTCCAGGTGGCTCGGCGCCGCCTCCTGGACGTTCTTCTGGCTGGTCTTGTTGCTCGTGCTGGCGCTGGTCATGGCAGGTCTCGCGGGGGTGGATTATCGGTTATTGGCCGTCGGGCCTGGGTGCTTACTTCTTGATTGTCGGTTCACATATGAAGCGTGGGGTGCAAGGATGAGCCACCAGCGGTGCGTGCGCAAGAGCAAACGCTCCTGGCGCATATGCATGTTGCCAACGGCGGCCAGGTTCGTAAGATGTTGACACGCATTAGCCGTGGGCCAGGGCTTTTTACGCTTCATATCTATTTTTCCTCAAGAACGAGGCCACAATCTCATGAGTGATGACAAGCATGATGAAAAGTTGAATCGTCGACAGTTTTTCCAGCGCGCGGCCGTCATGGGCGCGGTTGTCGTGGGCGCGGGCAGCGTGTTGGCTGCCTGTAAGAAACAAGGCGGTGGCGGCGGTCAGCAGACCGGCGGCACCCAGCCCAGCGGCGAACAAGGCGGCGCGAAGCCCAGCGGCGGCGCTCAAAAGGCCGGCGGCGGCGAGCAGGCCGGCGGCGGCGGTGCCCAAAAGGCCGGCGGCGGGCTCGACTGCACCGACACCTCCGGGCTCAAGCCCCAGCAGGTCGGCGTGCGTAAGTCGCTCAAATACGTCGATAAATCCACCAAACCCAACGCCCAGTGCTCGGGCTGCCGCTTCTTCCAGGCGCCCGCCAAAGCCGGCACCTGCGGCAGCTGCCAGGTGGTGCCCGGCCCGATCAACCCCAACGGCTGGTGCACGTCGTACACCGCCAAATCCTGATCACTTGACCAGCTCGGTCCACGCCCGCCCCGGTCACCGCATGGTATCCGGGGCGGGCTTTTTTGCGCCCAATGCAGGCTAGCAGCCTGCGCTCCAGCCCCGCCGCAAGCCGCCACACCCCGCGCCGCAGGCGCAGCATCGGGAACAACCGGTCGGTCCAATTGTTGTGCTCGTAGACAGACCCAGTTACACTCGGTGTTCCGGGAGCTTGGGCCCGGGACACGTTGCAAAGCTTCAGGGAGTACCATGGAAGACAAGGAGCAGCTTGCCCGTCGTCTGCTCGATCAGATCGAGGAGACCGAAGACGAGGAGCGCTACCGCAGCTACCGCGACCAGTTGTACGGGCTCGGCCCGGAGGTGCTCGGGCTGTTGCGCAAGGAGCTCGCCCACTATCACTACCGGCGGCGCATGGCCGCGGCCACCAACCTGGGCCGGCTGGGCGACGCGCAGGCGGTCTCCGAGCTGGTGCGCCTGCTCAACGACCCCCAGGCGGGAGTGCGCGAGATGGCGCTTTTCGCCCTGGGGATCTTGGGCGACACCAGCGTGACCGACGCCATCCTCAACTCGCTGAACGACTACGACGCCGACGTGCGCTACCGGGCGCTGGTGGCCCTGAGTGACCTGGGCTACTCCCAGCTCGAAGACGTGCTCATCCGGTGTATGAACGACGAGGCCTACGGGGTGCGCGAGCAGGCGCTGAGCCAGCTTCGCACCATCGGCACCGTCAAATCCGTGCCCGTGGTGCTGCGCGCCCTGCTCGAGCGCGAATCCGAGATGCAGCAGATGGCCGAGGAGGCCCTCGACCGGCTGGTGCCCAAGATGACCCGCGAGCATTACAAGCGGCTGCGCGAGGAGCTCAAACCCCGCGAGCGCCGCCTGGTGCTCAACTACCTGGAGGCGCGCAACCTCCAGGAGGTCTACGGCACGCTGTGGAAGAAGCTGCAGCTCGTCTCCAAGAATCCCGCCGCCAAGCGCGGGCTGGACAAATACGGGCGCATCCTCAACAGCGACGAGGAGCGCGAGTTTTTGGACCACGCCTTCGGCCGCGACGAGGAGGTCGACCTGCTCGTCGAGCATTTCGGCGACGACGGCGTCCAACGAAGCATCCTGCTGGTGGGCGAAGCCGGGGTGGGCAAGACGGCCATCATCCACGAATTCGCCCAGCGCCTGACCGGCACCGACGAGGACTGGAAGGTCCTGGAGACCAACACCAGCGAGCTCATCAGCGGCACGCGCTACCTGGGCGATTGGGAGACCAAGCTCAAGGAGATGACCGACGCCATCCTCAAAGACGAGTCGCGCGTCATCATCTACATCACCAACCCCAACGACCTTCTGGGCGCCGGGGCGCACTCCAAGAGCGACGAGAACTTCGCCGACTTCTTCAAGCCCTACCTGCAGCGCGGCCAGATCCACATGATCGCCGAGTGCACCGAGGAGTCCATCAAGGGGGGCTTGAGCCGCGACCCCGGGTTTTTGCGCCTGTTTCGCCAGGTCAAAGTCCAGCCGATGGACGACGCCCAGACCCTGGAGGTGCTCGAGCAGCGCGTCGACCAGTTGACCGGCCGCGGCGGGCGTACGCTGTCGGCCGCGCCGCATACCCTCGCGCAGGTGGTCGACTTCGCCAAGAGCTTCTACACCCGCGCCCACGCCCCAGGAAGGGCCTGCGACCTGCTCGACGCCCTGGTCGACTACGCCGGGCGCCACGACGACGATGACCAGGCCGACACCCTCGAGCTTCGCGTCGAGCAAATCCCGCCGTGCCTCTCCGAGGTCACCGGCATGAGCCTGGACCTGCTCGACGACAGCATCCCGCTGGACCTCGACGAGACCGAGAGCTGGTTCAAGGGCCGGCTCATCGACCAGGACCACGCCGTGGACAGCTTCGTCGACCGCCTGGCGATGGTCAAAGCGGGCATGGGCGACCCCGAGCGCCCGCTGGGGGTGTATTTTCTGGTCGGCCCCACCGGCGTGGGCAAGACCTACTTTTCCAAGTTGGTCGCCGAGCGCCTCTTCGGCAGCGACGACCGCATGATCCGCTTCGATTTAAGCGAGTATCAGGGCCGGTTCGCCGTCGAAAAGCTCATCGGCTCGCCGCACGACAAGGACCGCGAGGGCCTGCTGACCGAGGCGGTCAAAAACCAGCCCTACAGCGTGCTGCTCTTCGACGAATTCGAGAAGGCCGACCCCGAGATCTACCACCTGTTTTTGCAGATCTTGGACGAGGGGCGCCTGACCGACGCCCGCGGGCGCACCACCGACTTCCGCCAGGCGCTGGTCTTTTTGACCAGCAACCTGGGCGCCTCCAAGACCTCCATCGTGCCGGTCGGCTTCGACGGCGGCGGCGGGCAGTCCAGCTACACCGGGCATATCCGCCACAAGCTCGACGAGTTCTTCGCCCCCGAGTTCTTGAACCGCCTCGACGAGGTGGTGGTGTTCAACCCCCTGAGTCCGCGGGCCATGGAGCGGCTGGTCAGCCTGGAGATCGACAAGGCGCTTCGCCGCCGCGGCTTCAGCCGCAGAAACCTGCGCGTGCGCACCACCCCGGCGGCGACGATGTGGCTCGAGGAGAACGGCTTCTCCGAGCGCTTCGGCGCCCGCGAGCTCAAGCGCACCATCGAGCGCCACCTGCTCGCCCCCATCAGCCGGCTGATCGTGCGCGAGCCCAGCGCCCACGCCAACAAGACCATCCTGGTCGACGAGGACGACGGCGACCTGAGCGTCAGCTTCATCGAGCGCGACGACACCACCGGCTCGCCGGCCCTGCCGCGCGAGCCGCGGACGCCGTCGCGGGTGGAGTGATCGAGTGATTGAGTGAACTGCGTAACTGCAATGATTGGGTGATTGGGTGATGAGGCTGGACGGGCTTGCTGAGTTTTGTCGCCGAAACGACCTGCCCTGGAGCGACGACGTCGCCCGGGGCTTTCGGTCGTACATGGACCTGTTGACCCACTTCAATCAGGCGATGAACCTCATCGGCCCGCTCTCCGAGGCCGACATCGTCGACCAACTGCTCATCGACAGCGCTGCTGCGACCGCGGTGTGCGCGCCCTCGGGGCCGATCCTGGACGTGGGCTCGGGCGCGGGATTGCCGGGCATCCCCCTCAAATTGCTGTACCCCGAGCTGGCGCTGACGCTGGTCGAGCCGCGCAAGAAGCGCACGACCTTCCTCAAGATCGTCGCGACCCGACTGGAGCTTAGCGCCACCACCATCGAGCGCAAGCGCATCGAGGACGTCGCCCCCGGCGAGTATGACTACGTCATCTCGAAGGCGTTCCAGCCGCCCGTGGAGTGGTTGGAGACGGCCAGTCGGTGGGTGTCGCAGCGGGGACGCGTGCTGTGCCTGACGCGGCCGGATGAGCGCGCGGCGCTCGCAGCGCGCGGCGCCGAGTTGGGCCTCGAGCTGGCGGGAGCGTGCGACGACACGACGGCGCTGGGCGCGCCGGCCGTGGGCGACGTGCGAGCGGTGTATGCGTTTGGACGCGGCGAAGATCAGGCGTAGAGAACGCCCTGCAGAGCTCGGTGCGCCCGCTATTTAAGCGATCTAGCATTGAAGGGCGGACGATCCGTGGCGTTTGCGCGAGACGTCGGTTTTAGCCAATAGCCACGTGGCTATCCTGCCAAACCCACCTCTACGCGCAAGCGCCGCTGATCGTCCGCCCTTCAATAATAATTCTACCTCAATAGACGGCGCCGCGAGACCTGCATGGCCAACGCCATCGTCCCCACACAAACCAACCACCCCACCGGCACGCCACCGCCGGTCGCCGAGCAGCCCCCATCGTTGGTCGCCTGCACTTTGTCGGTGGCGGGCGTGCCCGCGTCGCCGGCGTCGCTGCCGGCGTCGCTGCCGGCCTGCGGGCCGATCTCGATATCGAGGGCCTCGGCGAGCTCGGGCCAAACGGTCGCACACGTGGTCACGGTCTGGCTGTCGGCGGGGCAGTCGCTTCGCGGCCCCTGGAGGTCGGCGAAGTTGACCACCGGCTCGACGCCGCCGTCGGCGCCCACGCTCGACAGATCGTGGCCCTCGCGATCACGCCGCGCGCATAGGTAGTGATCCTGGCCGATGAGGCCCACGCACATGGCGCTGTGATCGTCGAGGGTGGTCGAGAAGACCGGGTCGGCGCTGGTATCGCCGACGACCACCCCGTGCGCCTGGTCCAGCGCGCCGCTGATCCACACCGTCTGGCCATCGGCGGCGAGCACCGCCCCGCTGGGCCAGGAGGCGACCTCGGTGGAGTAGCGCGCGGCGTCGTCGGTGGGACCCCAATAGATCTTCTGGGCGTCGCCGTCGCGCGCCAACCACACGATCCAGTCGCTGGCGGCGTCGAAGACATAGGGGTATTTGAGCCCGTCGGTGCCGCCGAGATCGGTGGTGGTGCCGTCGTCGAGGTTGACGATGACCAGGCGCGCCGCCCCGCGGTCGGCGTCGGCCGAGGAGTAGCCGGAGACGAGCAGGCGGGCGTCGTCCAAAAAGACCGCCCGCGACAGGTGCAGCGAGCTTGCGTCGAAGTCGACGCGCTGGACGCTCTCGGCGGCGTCGTCGGTCCACCACACGCCGCTCTGGCTGGGATCGGCGGTGACGTTGAGCAGGTAGGCGGCCCGCGAGTGGTCGTCGCTGACGGCGACCCCGGCGGGCTTTCGGGGCAGGTCTTGACGGGTCTCGAAGTTGCACCCGTCGGCGGTGTAGATGATGTTGTCGTGGTTGAATAGCAGCCACTCGTGCAGCCCGAGCACGCCCACCTGGAAGTCTTCGCCGCCGGCGAACGCCTCCTCGCACACGTAGTGGTGGGGCGCGTCGCTGGTGATCAGCCCGAAATTGGTCTGAAGCACCCACTGCGAGTCGCCCACGCCCATCACGTCGGTGGCCAGCGGCGTGCTGCCGTGCGCCCACGCCGCGGCGGGAAAGAGGAGCACCATCGTGAGAACCGCCAAGCCATACTTGTTCATCGCCGTATCCATGACCGCAAAAACTTGGTAGGCCTTAGCAATAGCCAGCCCGTACCGAAATTGCAAAGCGAGCCGCCCGATGCACGTCCTGATGCTCCTGGCGCACGTCGACTTCGACCCCACCGAGAGCGCCATTCCATGGGCGCAACTGAGCGCCCTGGGCCACGAGATCCACTTTGCCACGCCCGACGCCCGGCCCGCCAGCGCCGATCCGCGCATGCTCGCCGGCCGGGGGCTGGGCATCTGGAAGCCCCTGTTGTGGGCGCGAGGTGGCCGGGCGACGCGTATCGCTTCGCCCATGACTTCGCCGAGATGCTCGACCGGTGAGCCGGCCGACGATGTTGCCAGTTGGCAGCCCCACCCCCCATGAGTTAAAAAAACGCCCGACGCACTCACCCCTTACCGGGCCATTCCACTCGAGATTCATGTCACAAACCCAAGTCGAAACCGACGCGCAGTCCGCCCAGGACGCCGAGCGCGCTGCCGCCGAGGCCAGCGAGACCGCCAAGACGACCGGGCGCGGCTTTTTGATCATCACCGTGGCCAAAGTCTGGTTCATGGTCACCGGCGCGGTCATCCAACTGGGCCTGCCCATCTTTCTGGGTTCGCCGGAGCGATTCGGCGTCTTCAAGATCGTCACCGAGTCGATCAGCCTGGTCAATATGGTCATGATCACCGGCACCCTGCAGGCGGTCAGCAAGGTGGTCAGCGAGCGGCCGGCCGCGGCCAACAAGGTCGTCAACCAGGCGCTCAAGCTCCAGCTGTTTTTGGGCGTGCCCATCGCGGCGCTGTACTTCGTCGGCAGCCCCTGGATCGCCCGGCAATTCAACGATCCGTCGCTGACGACGTTCATCCGCCTGTCCAGCCTGATCGTGCTGTTTTACGCGTTCTACGCGGTGTTCATCGGCTATTTCAACGGGCTGAAGGACTTCGTGCGCCAGGCGACCATGGACATCACCTTTGCCACGCTCAAGGTCATCGGCATCGTCGGCCTGGTGCTTCTGGGCTTCGGCGTGGGCGGGGCGGTGGCCGGGTTTGTGGGCGCGGCCGGCTGCATCTGCGTCATCGCCACGGTGTGGGTCTGGCGGCGCTCGCGCACGCACGCCGAGCGCTTCCCGGAAGCCGCCGACGCCGACGAGCTCGACACCAACAAGCAGTTCAAGCGGCTGCTGGGCTACCTGGTGTTGATCATGGCCTATACCTTCGCGCTCAACGGGCTGATGCGCGCCGACCTGTTCGTGCTCAAGCGGGTGACCGCCGACGTGCCCGCCCAGTGGGCCAGCGCGGCGGCCTTATTCAAGCTCATCAGCAACAAATTCGCCGGCTTCGACGGCGCCGTGCTCAACATCGCGCGCATCCCCTACCAGGGCGTCATCGCGGTGACCTTCGTGATCTTCCCGCTGATCAGCGCGTCCACGTTCAATGACGACCGCGCCAAGACCCGGGCCTATATCCGGGAGACCTTCCGCTACTGCATGCTGCTCATCGCGGTGGTCGGCGGCTTGCTCGCGCTCAACGCCGACTCCATCATCGCCGGGCTGTACTCGGTGGAGTACCAGGCGGCGTCGTCGGCGCTGGCGATCTTGAGCGTGTCCATCGTGTTCTTCGCGCTTCTGTACGTGGCCACCACCATCATCATCGGCGCCGGGCGCCCGGGGGTGGCCGTGGTGATCATGACGGTGAGCCTGGCGCTGAGCGCCGGGCTGAACTACTGGCTGGTGACGGGCGTGCACGAAAAGACCGTCGCCAGCATCGACTGGACGCCCATGAAGGTCGATCCCCACCCCAAAAGCGCTCAGGACGCCGTGCACCAGGCGGTGGCCGTGGCCAACAACCGCGTCCAGCTCGCCGGCCCGTACCTGCACAAGGGCCCGAAGTATATGGAGGCCGGCGCCATCGCCACCACCATCGCGATGTTTTGCGGTTTTCTGTTGTCCTTGCTGTGGTTGTGGCACACTTTCGGTGCCGGCCCCCCACCTCTGACGGTGGGGCGCATTTTGGTGGCGCTGGCCGCCCTGTACGGCATCGACTACCTGGTCAAGCTGCCGCCGTCGTGGGTCGCCCACTACGGCAAGCTCGGCTACCTGGGCATCGTCGTCGGCAAGATGGCCGCCATGGGGCTTGCGTTTTTGGCGGTGCTGTTCGTGCTGCGCGAATTCACCGACAAGGACCTGGCCCGCGTCAAGGCCGTCATCGGCAAGAAGAGCTGAGCAATCACGATTTCGTTCGAGTCCGACTTATGAAGTACCTCGCTAGTGTACTGCTGCTTTTCGCCGTGACGCTGGGCGCCTGCGCCCACTCGCCCACCGAGGAATCCCTCGACGACGGGCGCAATCTGCAGATGTGCGTGCGCAAATTCCACAAGGATATGCGCTGGCGGCGCTGGGAGGCGGCCGCCGAGAGCATCGTGCCCGCCCATCGCCAGGCGTTTTTGGGCCGCTATCAGGAGCTGGGCGACGACTTCCACATCTCCGACCTGGAGATCAAGTCGCTGACCCGCGAGAAGGACAAGGCGATCATCGACATCCAGCAGGAGTACTACAAAGAGCCGGCGAACATCGTCAAAAAGAAGCGCTTCATCGAGGTGTGGAAGAAGGTCGACGGCGGCTGGATGGTCGACCAGCGCATGCCCAAAAAAGAGTATAAGAAGATGAAAGAGGGCGAGAAGAAGGCCGAGAAGAAGGCCAAGAAGAACGCCGAGAAGAACGTCGAGGCGTCTTCCAGCTCCGAAAAGCCCCAAGCCAAACCGTGACCGGGCATCTCGCCCTCGCACCGAGAAGAGCGCTCACTCCACCACCCACACCCTGCGGCCGGCGACCTGCCCGCCGCGAAGATCCACGTCGAAAACCTGGGACAACAAGTCGTCCGTGAGCGTCGTCTCCACCGGCCCGGCGGCGGCCACGCGGCCGTCGGCGAGCACGATGGCGCGCCCAAAGTAGCGATGCGCCAGCGCCAGGTCGTGGAGCACGGCGACGGCGGCGCCGCCGGCGGCGCAATGCTCGGCGACGCGCTCCAAAAGCGCGACCTGGTGGCGCAGATCCAGGTTGGCGGTGGGCTCGTCGAGCAGCCACAGATCGGTGTCGGTGACCAGCGTGCGCGCCATGAGCACGCGCTGGAGCTCGCCGCCGCTCAACACCGAGGCGGGCCGCTCGGCGAGGTGGGCGATCTCCAGGCGCTCCATGGCGGCGAGCGCGGCGTCTTTCTGGGCGCTCGACGGCAGCGAAAAGCGCGCCGAGCGCGCGTGAAAGCCCATCAACACGACCTCGAGCGCGCTGAATTCGAAGACCTGCGGGCGCGCCTGCGGCACCACCGACACCCGGCGGGCGATCTGGCGGCGGTCGAGCGCGCCCAGGCGCTGGCCGCCCAGCTCGACGCGGCCGGTATCCGGCGCGAGCAAGCCCGCCAGGATGCGCATCAGCGTGGTCTTTCCCACGCCGTTGGGGCCGACCAGGGCGATCGCATCGCCCGCGCCGACACACATGGCGATGTCGTCGAGCACGCGCGTTGCGCCGAAGGCGTGGCCGATGCCGTGGGCCTCGAGGATGGTCATGGTTGGCTCCGCATCGCGCGCCACAGGAAGACGACGAATAGCGGCGCGCCGATGGCGGCGGTGACCACGCCCACCGGAAGCGTCGTCGAGAACAGCCCGAAGGCGCTTCGCGCGACCAGGTCGCTCAAGATCAAAAAGCCCGCCCCGCCGATGGCGCAGCTCGGAAGCAGCACGCGGTGGTCGGGGCCGACCACCAGGCGAATGCCGTGGGGGACGACCAGGCCGACGAAACCGATCAGCCCGCTGAAGGCCACCGCGACGCCCACGGCGATGCTCGACAGCACCACCGTGATTCGGCGCACCCGCCCCACGGCCACGCCCAGCGCGGCGGCGTCGTCGTCGCCCAGGCTCATCGCGTTCAAGTCCCGGGCAAACCAGATCAGCCCGCCCACGCACATCGCCACGACGACGGCGCACACCGCGATGGTCGTGATCGAGGTGCCCTCCACGGCCAGCGTGCCCATCAGGTAGAACAACAGCTCCTGGGCCTTCTGGGCCGAGACGATGCTCTTCAAAAACATGATCGCCGCGCTGGCAAAGGCGTTGAACACCACACCGGTAAGCAGGAGCGCGTAATTGGCGCTTCGGCCGGCGCCCGTCCAGCGCTCGACGGCGAAGATCAGCCCCAGCGCGCCCAGCGCGCCCACAAACGCCGCCGCCGGCGCCCCCAGCGTGAGCGCGCCGACGGCCACGCCCCCCACGGTCAAACAAAGCGTCGCCCCCAGCGCCGCCCCGCCCGAAATGCCCAGGATGTAGGGATCGGCCAGCGGGTTTCGAAGCACGGTCTGAAAGACCGCCCCGCTGGTGGCCAGCGCCGCGCCCACGATGCCGGCGAAGACCACCCGCGGCAGGCGCGCCTGGATGATGATGGCGCGCTGGGCGGCGTCGAGCGACCAGGTCGCCAGCCCCCAGACCACCCGCCAACCGCCAAAGCCCGAGCTGCCGTAGGCCAGCGCGACCACCGCGCAGCCCAGCACCACGGCCGTGGCGACGCTCAGCGTGGCCAGGAGCCGAGGGGCTGTCAGCGGGGTCGTCGGACGTCTCATGGGGGGCCGGGGGTCCAGGAACTGCGGTTTGCACCACCGAGGTCACAGAGGTCACAGAGGACTGCTTATCTTGCCTTCCTCTGTGTTCTCTGTGTCCTCTGTGGTGAATATTCCGTTCATTATTTGCTGCGAACGTCGCCGCGAATGGCCTTGCGAAACAGCTTTAATCCCTCGACCAGCCGGGGCGCGGGGCGCAGCACGACGGGGTCGTCGACCAGGTAGACGTGGCCCTCGCGCACCGCCGTGATCGAGCTGTACTGCTTCCAAAAGTCGGTGTCGAGCCCCTTCGAGGCCATGGTCGCGTCGATGATGCGCTCGGGGTCGAGCTCGATGACCTTCTCGATGTCCAACTTCGGATAAGCCGTCTTGGCGTCGGCGAGCACGTTTTGGCCGCCGGCCAGCTCGACCAATTCGTGGCCGAACGAGCCCGGCCCGGCCGCCACCAGCGGCTTTCGCCCGTAGACCAACAGCACCCGCGGGCGCTTCTTGGCGGTCTTGGCCTCGTCGGCGATGGCGTCGATCTGCTGCTTCATATGCCCGGCGACCCGATCGCCCTGGTCTTTGTGGCCGGCGACCTCGCCGATCTTTCGGATGCCGCGGTAGGTCTGCTCGAGGTTGTCCATGCGCACGAAGGTGTAGGGGATATGGGCCTTGTCGAGCTTGGCGGCGGCCTTGGGATCGGCGCCGGACATCGTGCCCACCACCAGATCGGGCTTATGCGCCATGACCGCCTCCAGGTCGAAGTCGACCACACCGCCGACCTTGGGCAACTTTTTGACCTGCGGCGGGTAGTCGTCGAAGCGGGTCACCGCCACCACCTGGTCGCCGGCGCCCACGGCGAACAGAATCTCGGTGACGTTCGGGGCCAGCGACACGATGCGCTTTGGATGGGCCGGAAGCTCGCCGCCGACGACCACCTGCCGGGAGGCGCCGGGGGTTGCGTGAACCTGGCGCTTGCACCCCGCGCCGGCGCCCAGGGCGAGCAGCGCGGCCAGGGCGAGGACAACGAGATTGCCTTGGCCCGAAAAAAACGTAGAATTCATATTGTCTATGTCGATCAGCGGACTCAACGGGGTTTGGAAAAGGCCTGTTGGGCTGGTAAATTGATCGTGTGCAGCGAACGCGATCGTTGCACGCACCTGGGTGCGTTTGCAAAGAGGGTCCGTGTATGACTCCGAAGGACGAGTTGTCGTCATCCCACATCGACGCCAAGATCACCGAGTTCGAGCAGCGCCTCGACCGGTTGTACCGTCAATACGAACAATATTTTATCGGCGTCGAGAAGCGCCCTCCGCATAACGAGCGCCGCCAGGTCGTGCGGATGTACCGGGAACTCGAACAGTTGCCGATGATCAAGACGGCGATCAAATTTCGCTTCCGCAGTCTGGTCCAGCGCTTCAACAGCTACAAGGCTTATTGGAACCGCGTGGAGCGCCAGATCGAGGAGGGCACCTACCACCGCGACCTCGCCCGCGCCAAGGCGCGCAAGCAACGCCGTGAGGAGCGCGAGGAGCAACACCACGAGACCACCGGGCGCGCCGACGACGGGGCCTTCGAGCTCGACGAGCTCGACCTCGACGAGCTCGACCTGGGCAGCTTGGAGGAAGAGCTGCAGCAGATGGATCAGCGCGGCGAGTTCGAGAGGTACGTGGGCACCAAAAAGATCCAGCGCGACGGCTTCCCCGAGGACCAAAAGCCGGCGGGCGACCAGGCCCCCCCGCAGTCGAGCAACGGTTGGGCGCGCCCGCAGGTCGACGAGAACGTCAAGCAAAAGCGGCTGGCCGAGTTGCAGGCCAAGCTGGGCCTGTCGACGCGCTCGAGCAGCTCGAGCAGCCCATCGACGCCGCCGACAGGCGAGGCGCCGGCGGGCGGGGCGCGCAACCCCTTCGAGCGCAGCAGCGAGGGGCCGACCCAGAAGGCGCGGCCGGAAAACCCGTCGGCGCCCAGCCGGGGCGCGGACATGTCCAAGCTTCGCAAGCTTCGCCGCGCCAAGGAGCGCCTCGAGCGCGAAAAAGCCGGCCGCGGCGCGCCCCAGCGCACCAGCCAGCCGGCGGCCAAGGGCGACGACACGCGCACCACCGGCTCCAACCGGGTCATCCAGCGATCCTCGCGCCCGTCGCGGGGCTCCTCGGGCAGCGCCGGGGGCTCCAACGACGAGCAATCGCGCAAGATCTACAACAACCTCGTCGCCGCCAAGCGCCGCTGCAACGAGGACACCAGCAAGCTGAACTACGACTCGTTCAAGCGCACCATGGAGCGCCAGCGCACCCAGATTCAAAAGAAGAAGGGCGCGCGCGACGTCGACTTCAAGGTGGTCATCAAGGACGGGCGGGCGTTTTTGAAGCCGGAGACGAAAAAGTAGATGCAGCCTTCGCGGTATGGCGAAATGTCAGGCCCTCGCTAGCCGTTTACGAGATGGCGAAAGGCCGTGATAACCAACCCCAACAACGGAGCTCACAATCGGACGCAGTGTTCACGGAGACCTAATCGGCCTCAAGACGAGCGAGAAGAGATCGCTCGAGAAGTTGTATCGCCGCCGCATCAACTCGGCAGCGCCCATCACTCAGGAATTTGCCAACCGCCTGTGCGAGATCTCCCGGGAGCTCAATCGCGTGGTCGCCGTGCTCGTCGACCGCTCCGGAGACGTCGAGGCGGTCATGGTTGGCGACGCCGACCGGGTGTACCTGCCGGATATCGGCCGACAGCGCGCCGGTCAGGATCGCTTCCGTGGCATTCGCCTCATCCGCACCAGTCTGGGCGGCAACGGCAACAAGGTCGAGCTGTCCCGCGACGACCTCACCGACTTGTCCAAGCTGCAGCTGGACATGGTGATGACCATCTCGGTGGCGCCCAGCGGCGAGGCCGGCGCGACCAAGTGGGCCCACCTGCTGCCGGAGAACCCCGACGACCGCATCTGGGAGATCCACGCCGAGCAGCGGCCCTACGACTGCTTTTTCGACTTCGCCCAGTTCATCCGCGAGCTGGAGAGCGAGTTCCAGCGCAAGGCCGACGCGCTGATCAAGACGGGCAACGACCCGGCGCTGTTGGTGTTCGTGGCCACCCCCGACGGGCGCGACGAGGAGACCGAGATCGCCGAGCTGTTGGAGCTCGCGCGCACCGCCGGCGTCGAGATCGTCGACACCATCGTGCAGCGGCGCACCCGCGTGCACCCCAAATATGCCGTGGGTAAGGGAAAGATCGAGGAGATCACCCTGCGCGCCCTGCAGCTCGACTGCGACCTGGTGATCTTCGCCCAAGATCTGAGCCCCGGCCAGCTTCGCGCGATCACCGACGAGACCGAACTGAAGGTCATCGACCGCACCCAGCTCATCCTGGACATCTTCGCCCAGCGCGCCAAGTCGCGCGACGGCAAGATCCAGGTCGAGCTCGCCCAGCTCAAATACAACCTGCCCCGGCTGCACTCCAAGAATACGGGCATGAGCCGGCTCACCGGCGGCATCGGCGGGCGCGGCCCCGGCGAGACCAAGCTCGAGATCAACCGGCGGCGCGCCCACGACAAGATCCGCGAGCTGGAGGCCGAGATCGACAAGATCAGCCAACAGCGCGAGATCCGGCGCAAACGCCGCAAGCGCAGCCAGATCCCCATCGTCAGCGTGGTCGGCTACACCAACGCCGGCAAGTCCACGCTGCTCAACGGGCTGACCGAATCGCGGGTGCGCAGCGAGGACGCGCTGTTCGCCACCCTGCGCCCGACCACCCGCCGGCTGCGCTACGGGGACACCGCCGAGATCATTTTGACCGACACCGTCGGCTTCATCCACGACCTGCCCCAAGATCTGGTGGCCGCCTTCAAGGCCACCCTCGAGGAGCTCGACGAGGCCGACCTGCTCATCCACCTGGTGGACATCTCCAACGAGAACTTCGAGCAGCGCATGGAGGCGGTCAACCGCATCCTGCGCGACATCGGGTTGGGCGATAAGGAGCAGGTGCTGGTGTTCAACAAGATCGACCGGGTCGAGCCCAAGGTCGCCCGCGCGCTGAGCCGGCGCTTCGAGGCCATCCCCATCACCGCGTTGGATCTCAAAACGACCGAGCCGCTGCTCGACGAGATCGAACACCGGCTCTTCCGACAGCAACGCGCCCGGGCGTCGAGCTAAGTCCTCAGTTGCAGCCCAATTGTTCCATCTGATGCTGCACGGCGCTGGCGTTGCCGGGGTTGGTGCTCAGGTAATGCTTGAAGTTCGAGCAGGCCGCGCTGGTGTTGTTCATCTGCTTGTAGGCGATCGCCAGGATGCGATAGCAGCCGTGGTAGCCGCCGCGTAGCGCCTTCTTACAGTCTTGAACGGCCCCGTTGGGATCGCTCTTGAAGATCTTTTTCTGGGCGCTGCGGTACAACGCCTTGGCTTCCTCGGCGCTGACCCGGGGCTTGTGAGACGGCCTGGGGTGGTGGGCATGCGAGCTGTGGTGGTCGCTGGAGGAGGGACGCTCGTGGTGCTCGTTGGCGGCCACCGCCTTTTGGCGGTCGAGCTGATCGATGAGCGACTTGGCGCCGGCGTGCTCGGCGTCGTAGCTCAGCGCTTCCTCGGCCAGCTGGCGGGCGGTCTTGTCGTCGCCCTTGGATTTGGCGTCCTCGGCCTTGGCGACCAGCCCGTCGACCGCCTGGGCCATGAGCCCCTCGTCGCTGTAAATCTTGTAGAACACCGAGTGCTCGGGGATCTTGCTCAGCCGCTCGAGGGCGGCGTGGAAGTCCTTGGACTTCACGTAGTCCTTGGCGGCCTGGTAGTCCTGTTTGAACGGCCGCTCGTTCTTGGCGGTGCCGACCAACTTGGCGATGACGTCGTTCTGATCGGGAGAGGGATCCAGGTATTTTTTGGCCGACTCCAGCGTGCCCATCGCCTTGTCCAGGTTGCCCTTTTCGATGTTGGAGCGCGCCTCGGCGAGGGCC
Source organism: uncultured delta proteobacterium (assembly GCA_963697525.1). Classification (GTDB taxonomy): domain Bacteria; phylum Myxococcota_A; class Bradymonadia; order Bradymonadales; family Bradymonadaceae; genus Bradymonas. The sequence continues at coordinate 1,256,239 of OY969087.1, read as the reverse complement.
TCGTCGACCTTGTTGGGCTTGGCGTCCTTTTTGGGCGCAGCCACGTCCGGCGCGGGCGCGGCAGCCTTCTTGGCGGGCGCGGCGGGGGCGTCTTTGACCGCCACCGCCTTGGTGCTCGTGCTGTCGGACTTCGAGGAGCCGTTCATAAAGAAGAACAGCGCCCCGCCTACCAGCGCGGCGATGACCACCACCGCCCCCAGCGCCAGCGCCTTATTGGAGCCGCCGCCGGAGTCGACGTCGATGTCATCGAGGGCCGGCTGCGGGGTAAATACGTAGTTTTCCCCGGGCTCGACGAAGCGAAATTTGACGTGACCCAACTCCAGCACGTCGCCGCGCTTGATGTGCACGGCGCGGTACTGCTCGCCGCCGATGGTCACCCCGTTTTTGCTGTTCAGATCGACGATCTGGTATTTGTTGCCCGCCTCGCGAATGACCTTGGCGTGCTTCTGGGACACCGATCGGTGGTCGATGATGATGTCGCAGTCCTCGCCGCGACCGATGATCATCTCTTTGCGATTGAGCGGAAATTCTTGGCCGGCGAAATTGCTGGAGATGACCACCAGCTTGGCGGGCATCGCCGGCAATACCTGGGTGCCCTCGTCCTGCAGGCGCTCGGTGGGCCGGCTGGCCGGCTTGGGCGGGGCGCCGGGGGCCTTCTCGGCGTCCTTGGCCTTGAGCGTCAGTTGGTAGTCGCCGATGGAGATGATGTCGCCGGGAGCGAACTCGGCGCGCTGGTCGATCTTGACACCGTTCTTCTTGATGCCGTAGCGAGCAGCGACCTCCTCGATGTACACCCGGCCGTTGTCACGCACCACGCGCGCGTGGCGGCGCGATACGTTGCGCTCGGTCAACCGGATGGTGTTGCCTTCCTGGCGACCAATCGTGATTTCGTCTCGGATGACGGGGACGGTGCTCTTGCTTCCCTCGTCGTCCGCGATGACCAGCTTATACATGCAAGATCCTCAAAGCAGGTCTCGACCCACCGGGGAGGCGCCAACGATATGGGGGTCGTGCCCCGGGGCGCCACATCTACATCAGGATACCTTTCGTGCGCGGCCGCGCAACCTCCGAAGCCAATATTTCGGGCAGCACGGCCAGCAAGTTGGGCAGAAACCGGTTCTGGACAGTGTTACCACAGCCGAAAAAATTGTTCAATTTTTGAGCGCCATTGGCCAGCGCCTTTCCCCCGGGTGCTCTAGATTCCTGGCCTCGTTTGACCTATAACTGCTCTGTCGGAATCGCGTCCATCCCACACCGCAGACGCGGGCGTTTGTCGAGCCTTTACGCTCCTGTCGACAGAGTTTTGTCTGCCCATGAGCTCCCAATCGAAGGTCCCGCAGCTCAAACCTGGCGATGTCGTCGCGGGCCGCTTTCGCATCGTCGAACGCATCGGCTCGGGTGGCTTCTCGGTGGTCTACCGCGCCCACCAGGCGGCGATGAACCGCTTCGTCGCCCTCAAGGTGCTCAAGCCCACCGCCTCCAATGACGAGAAGATCGTCGAGCGCTTTCGCCGCGAGGCGCTCTTCGCCAGCCATCTGTCTCACCCCAACACGATCACCCTGTACGATTACGGGCACACCGACGACGGGTTGTGCTACATCGCCATGGAGTACCTGGTGGGCACCGATCTGGCGGCGGTGGTCCAGCAGGGCCAGCCCATGGAGCTGGCGCGGGTGTGGTCGATCTTGGAGCAATGCTGCTACAGCCTGGCCGAGGCCCACCGCCTGGGGCTGATCCACCGCGATCTCAAGCCCGAGAATATCTTTTTGGTGCGCCACGACGACGGCGAAGCCGTCAAGGTGCTCGACTTCGGGGTGTCCAAGGCGATCAACAACTTCACCAACGCCGGCCCGCGCACCATGGCCCCGCTGACCCAGGAGGGCACGGTCTTTGGCACCCCGCTGTACATGGCCCCCGAGCAGGCCATGGCCGAGTCCATCGGCCCGGCCGTCGACGTGTACGCCCTGGGCCACATCGCCTACGAGATGATCACCGGCCGGGCGCTGTACGGCGACTGCACCAACGCCATGGACGTGATGCTCAAGCAGATCAACGATCCGCCGCTGACCCTGCCGGAGCCGTGGGCGCAGACGCCGTTCTCCCCGTTGATCACCAAGTGCACCGTCAAAGATCCCGACGAGCGCATCCAGGACGCCGCCAAGCTGCTCGAGCACCTGCGCCACGACGCCTTCGTGCCGTATATGAGCGCGGCCACCCGCCCCCAGCGCACCCGCTCGCTGCCGCGGGTGCCCACCTCGAGCCCCACCGGCAGCGGCCAGGCGCGCACCGCCCCGCCGCGCTCCGACGAGGAGGTCCAGGAGGTCTATCGCTGGGAGCTCGACATCCTCGAGCGGACCCTGGCGCAGGCGCGCCGCGAGCAACAGGTGCGCCTGGTGATCGTGCGCGGGGCGCCGGGCACCGGGCGAAGCAACCTGCTGCGCGCCTTCTTGAAGAACCACCGCGCCGACGCCGACGTGGTCATCGCGCACCGCCAGAGCCACGCCGACCCCGACTCCCAGCGTGGCGGCCTGGAGGCCGACCTCGCCTGCGTGACCGATCACGGCCTGGAGGGCCGGGGCGTCGCCGAGCTGCAACGCGTCCTGCAGGAACACTACGATCACCGGCGCGATCGCCGCGCGAACAGCGGCCCGGTGGAGCACGATTCCGCGCCGATCAGCGCTCTGGGCGCCCAGCACGACTCGTTCCTCGAGCGCATCATGGGCCCGTTTCGCGAGGCCGCCGAGCGCGGCGCGCTGATCTGGGGGCTGGAGAACCTCGAGCGCGTCGACACCCTGACGCTGGCGTTTTTGGAGCGCTTCTTCGCCGACTTGAAGCGCCGCCCGGCGCCCATCCTCATCGTGGCCACGGTCTACCCCGACGACCTGATGCGTCGCCCGGAGCTGTTGCGCTACACCCAGCAACTGTTGCAGGCGACCCAGCCCATCGCCCGCCAACTGTCGCTGGTGGCGCCCGGCGAGCGCAAAGCCGGCGACGCCGCCGACCAGCCGCCGTCGCCGCCGGCGGGGCCGGAGGCCGGCTCGTTCATGGGCGACGAGATCCCCACGTTGCCGTCGGGCAACCTCGACGAGATCTCCGTCGAGCTCTTCGACGCGCTCGACGAGCCCAAAGACGAGGCCGAGCCGCGCGACGAGGCCGACATCGCCTTCGACACCGTGCTCGGTTTTCTGGCCGAGCTGGGCGACGAGATCCCCGACGATCTGTGGAAGCTCGCCCGAGCGCGGGTGCTGCCGTCGACGTTCATGGCCCTGGCCGACTTCATCGTCGACCAGGCCGAGCGCTTCGGGATTTTGCAGCGGCGCAGCGACGCGCTGGTCTTCAGCCAGCCCGGCTTCGCCCACGAGCTGCGCGACGGCTTCGACGAGCTTGTCGACCCGGTGCCCACGCACCTGGAGCTGGCCGCGCTGCTGCTCGACTATTACGACTCGCCTCACCGCGAGCAACTGCGCACGATCGTCGGGCATCTGCGCGCCGCCCAGGCGCCCTACGAGGCCATGGAGCTGTTGCTGCAGGCCGGCCAGGAGGCCTTTCGCGGCTTCGACCTGGCCTCGGCGCGCGACTATTATATGCAGCTTCGCCAGCTCATCGACGACGTCGACGCCGGGCGGGCGGTCGCCGGGGACGGCGCCGAGGCCCAGGCCACCTTCCCTCGGGCCCACGTGTGGGTGCGCCTGGGCGAGATTCACGGCGCGTTGGGCGAGCAGGGCGCCGCCGAAGACGCGGTGCGCCGCGCCCTGGCCGCCGACTCCGACGCCACCCCCGAGCTGCGCGGGCGCGCCCACAAGATTCTTGGGCGACCTGGCCGTCTCCCAGCAGCGCTACGAAAACGCCAAGACCCACTACCGCCACGCCCGCGACAGCTTCCGCGAGGCCGGCCACGCCGGGGCGTTCGTCGCCGCCATGGGGGCGATGGGTCACTGCGCGCTGATGGAGGGCAAGCCCAGGGAAGCCGAGGAGATCTTGAGCGTCGCCCTGGAGCGCGCCGACCGCCTGCACAACGACGTGCTGGGCGCGCGCCTGGGCCGATTCATGGGCCAGGTGCTCCTGCGCCAGGGCCGCTTCGAGGAGACCGTCGGCTACCTCGAGCAGGCGCTGGTGCGCTTCGAGCAGATCGGCTCGTTCAAAGAGATCGCCGACACCCTCACCGAGGTCGGCGAGGCGGCGTTTGCCGCCGGCGACTTCGACGCCTCGCTGGCCCACTACGAGCGCGCCCTGCACGTGACCACCACCCACCACGTGGGCGTGGCCGAGTCGCCCCACGTGGGGATGGGCCGGGCGCTGGCCGCCCTGGGGGATTCGGGGCGCGCCGCCACGCAGTACGAACGCGCCCGCGAGCTGGCCGAGGCCGGCGGCGAGCGCGTCCAGGAGGCACAGGTGCGCTTTTTGCTCGGCGACGTCTGCCTGGCCCGCGGGGTGCCCGACGAGGCGATGCACCACTTCCAGAAGGTCGAGGAGACCGCCAAGAGCGTCGGCCACACCGAGCTGTGGGTCGACGCCTCCATCCGGCGCGCCTACCTGTCCTTCGACTCCGGCGACAGCGCCGACGCCTACGAGCAGCTCAGCCGCGCCATGCAGATGGCCGAGTCCATCGGCGACGCCAGCGGCGAGCTGCAGGTGCGCGCGCACGTCATCTTCCTGCAACTGCTCGAGCACGAGTTTCGTACCCGCGCCTCCACATTCGCCTCGCTCATCGACAAGAGCGAGCGCCAGGGCCTGGTGCGCGCGCGGGTGCTGTGCCAATTCTTCAAGGCCGACGTCCACGCCGCCCACGGCGAGCTCGACCAGGCTCGCCAACTGCTCGGCCGGGCCACCCTGGGCGCCGCCGAGCTGCGCGACTACGCCCTCTTGGTGCCCCTGGGCCGGCGCGACTACCTGCTCGCCCAGCGCCTGGGCGACACCGTGGCGGCGAACGCCGGTGAGGGCTTCGCCATCGGCGCGCTGGTGCCCCCGGAGGTCGGCGGGCGCCGCTTCGATAAGGGCCGCATCGGCTAGCCAATCTCGACGCTGCGACCCCTGAACTCCGGTCGATAGGCTACGCGCGTCTTGCCGTGGGAGACGGCTGCTCCAGGCGCCGATGAAACGCCTCGGCGAGGCCGTCGACCTGGTCCCAATCGGTATACTCGAAGTCCTGGGAGGTGTCGGTATCCCCGCCGGCGCTGGCGCTGATCTTTTTCATCACGAAGCGCTTCAGCCAGTTGTACTGGGTATATTTGAGCGCGCCGGCGACCAACTCGACCTGCGCGGGATGCCAGCCGGTCTCCTCGACGAACTCGTCGGCGCATTTTTGGGCGTCGGGGCGGGTGTCGTCGCTGGCCGCCGACAGGCTCACCGAGAAGAACGCCGACGGCATCCGGTTCAGCCCGTCGACGTGCTCGTCCACAAAATGGCGAATGTAGCGCTGGTGCTTTCCCTCGTGCAGGGACGCGCCCACGATGACGCCGTCGTAGCGCGCCACGTCGAAATCGGCCGGCAGGTCGGCGCCATACAGGATGTCGACGCGGTCGTCGTGGCGGCGCAGTACGCTGGCGAGATGCTCACAGATCTTGCGGGTATGCCCCTCGGTGGTTCCATAGACGATGGCGACGTGGTGGTTCATGATCGGCCTCCGGTCGAAAGAGTGGACCTCGTCGCAGATAACCTGCGCAACCGACCGCCTTCGACAAGTACCCTTGGCAAATAGGAAGTCATCAATCGACTCGGGAGGTCGGTTTGCCGCACCGTGTCATCCGAGGAGGGGCAACACGGTGCCGTAGGCGAACAGCGCGCCGAGGACGACCAGGCCCCACGCCACCGCCAGGATCGCCAGCGCCGCCGCCAGGGGCTTGCCGGCCTCGCCGACGGGGATCTGGTCGAACCACGGCGTCCCATGGCCCGGGCGTCGGGCGCCGTCGACCGTCCCCTTATTGATCTTGTAGGCCACGCCCAGCGTCCACGGAACGCCGACCAGAGCCAGGGGAGGGATGAACAGGAAGACCAGCGGGCTGCCCAACTGGGCCAGGCCGCTATAGCCGCCGGTGGGGTCAGCCTGGCGCACCTGCCGGCTGGCGATGGCCACCGCCATCAGGCTGGCCAGCCAGCCGGTCACGGCCACGTAGGCCAACGTGGTCGCCGTCGGGTGAGACCAGCCGTCCCACGTGCCCACCGCCCCCCACACCACCACGCTGATCGCGTTGGCGATCCACGCCGTGCGACTCGCCGGCGGTGACATTGCCGTGTCCTGTGGGGTGTCCATGGCTCCAGTCTAGTGAGGTCGACGCGAAGATGGAATACGCGGCCACAACAAAGACTAGTCGCCGGAACGTCAAAGGCCATGAGTGTCACGAAACTTGCCGCTTACGAACCCCACGAGCCGGCGCACGCGTCCGACGTCGACCGGGTTGCGGACCCGGCCGTCCTGCTTGAAGTACGTGCCCACGATGGCGCCGTGGCACAGCGGGGCGAGGTCGTCGGCGTTGTTGGGGTTGAACCCCGAGCCGACCAGCACGGGCGCCGCGCCCGCCGCGCGGCGCACCTGGTCCAGCAGGGCGGGCGACACCGGCGCGCCGGTGGCCTCGCCGGTGACGATGACCGCGTCGGCCAAGCCCCGCTCGACGCAGTCGCGGGTGGCCTCGCCGGCGTCGAGGTCGGCCAGCGGCGCGGCGTGTTTGACGAGCACGTCGGCCGCGATGGCCACATCGTTCGCGCCGATCGCACGCCGGTAGCGCAACGTGTGGTAGGCCTCGCCCTCGACGAGCCCCTGATTGGTGACGTAGGCGCCGGTGTGGACGTTGACCCGCACGAAGTCGAGGCCCGCCGCCGCCGCGATCCCCACGGCCGCGGGCGCGTCGTTGCGCAGACAATTGACCCCCACGGCGACGTCGACGCGCGCACGGCACGCCAGCGCCACACGCGTGAGCAACGCCACCTGATGGGGCGCAATCCGCTGGCCGGCCGTCCCCTTGGGAAACGGCGCCGAGCCGAAATTTTCGATGATGATCCCATCGACGCCGCCCTCGGCCAACGCCTCGGCGTCACTCAGGGCAAACTCGACGACGTCGTCGAAGCCTCGCTGGCCGTCGTGCCGCGGGTCGCCGGGCATGGCGGGCAGATGGACGACGCCGATGATACCAGTGGGGGTTGTCATGCAAGCCTCGGATGAGTTTTTGGTCGAAAGTCCACATTATCGAACAACCGCGGCGATACGTCTCAACATTTCTCGGCTCAAGAAATCGCCGCTATCGCGAGATATTGGAGCGACGCCGTCCCTGGCGTCGAAAGGGGCCGCAACGCGGCCCACGACGGCGCGGAGGCCGTCGCTCCAAGGGGTGCCGCCGGAAAGGCCACCGCTTGGAAGCAATGCCGCCTCAAAAGTCCGCCGTCACCGGGCAATGATCGGACACCATCGTCACGTACGCCGGGCACGCCTCGCGTGGTTAAGCCATTGGAACGACGCCCTCCCTGGCATCGGACGTCGTCCACGCAAGGTGGCGCCGGAGCCGCCACGGCGGGCCAGAGACCCGCGCCCCGCCCTGACGACCTCCTCGATTGAAAAGACCACGATTCGAGGATGTGGGGTTCGGACCGAGCACGAGCGCGATGATTTGCGCTGGATTCGGATGCCGGCGCGCGCAGGCGTACCCGGAGGGTACGTCGAGCACGTACGGCGCCGAAGGCAGCCAAATCAGTCGCTCGTGCGACGGGAGAGCCCCACATCCTCGAATCAAAAAAGAAGCACGCCCGACAGGATTCGAACCTGTGACCGTCGGCTTAGAAGGCCGATGCTCTATCCAGCTGAGCTACGGGCGCTTAGGGGATCGGTGATCGGTGGCGGGGTGGGACGAGCGGAAACTCGACCCATCCCGCCACCCAAGAATCGGGGCGCCCGGATTCGAACCGAGGACTTCCTGCTCCCAAAGCAGGCGCGCTACCAGACTGCGCCACGCCCCGTGGCTGCCGCTCGAAAGGCTCGTCGGCAGATTGTGGCTTATAGAGGATTCCCCCGCTGCGATCAATACTGCTCATGGCGCCGGCGGCACGACGTACAGCAAGACCGTGGCGAAGTGGAAGGCGGTTCCCGCCATGACGAACAGGTGCCAGATGGTGTGGAAATAGCGCTTGTCGTCCTGGACGTAGAACACCACGCCCAGCGTGTAGCTGAGCACGCCCGCTCCCAGAAGCAAAAGCGCGCCGGCGGGTAAATCATTCCACAGCGGCCGCAGCACGAAGACCGCCAGCCAGCCCATGCCCAGATAGCTCGCCAGGGAGACCAGCTCGCTCTTGCCGAAGGCGACGAGCTTGTAGATCACCCCGGCGCCGGCGAGCGCCCACACCAGGGCGCAAAAGCCCCAGCCGAGCTCGCCGCGCACGCACATGAGCATGAACGGCGTGTAGGTCCCCGCGATGAGCAAGTAGATGGTGATGTGGTCGAAGACGCGCAGCCGGTGCTTCAGATGCGGCACCTGCACGCTGTGGTAGAGCGTGGAGGCCAGGTAGGTGCACACCATGGTCGCCCCGAAGATGGCGCAACTGGCTTGCAGCGGGGTGCCGCCGCGGGCCATCGCGTCGGACACGAGCACGAGCAGGCCGATCGCCGCCAGCACCAGACCCAGGCCATGGGTGAGGGCGTTGGCGATTTCCTCGGCCCGGGTCTGGGGGCGATCGCGGGCGGGCGTGGGCGCCTTGGCCCGTGCGTTGTCGACTGCGGCGGGCTCACGCGCCGGCCAAAACTCCAGACCCGATTCGGCGTCTATGGTCATGCCTGGCTCCGTACTGCTTGCACTACACTTATAGTAGCACACCGCAATACGCATTTCAGGCGATTTTCAATATTTTTTCTCAAGCGTTCCCCCCGGTTGCTTGGCGCGGCGTCACACCTCGATATTAAAGGTCCCGTCGCCGCTGAGCGCGCCCGCGTCGATGGCCTCGCGCAGGATCGCCTCGGCCTCGTCGGTCTTGTCGTTCTCCACGGCCACCCGGATCTCGCCGTGTTTGCCCACGTCCATGGGAAATTGCGACGGGTGTAGCTTGCGAATGAAGCAGTCGATCTGGTTGTCCATCAGAATGTCGCGGATCAGCTCGGCCTCGGCGAAATTGTAGCTGATGTACAGGTCCACCAGGTCGTAGTTGTCGACCTCGTGCGGTTTGATGGAGCCCAGGCTGTGGTCGGTCTTCTGATCAGTCATCGAACGTGCCTCACTGCGTCATTGGGAAATGATTCGGCCACACAAAGATAGAACCACCGGCGGTGTTGGCAACACACAACCGGTGACTGATCGACAAAAACCACTCGGCTGCAGGGCGTTGGTTCTCCCTGAGTTGGCCCTGCTGAAAGCGAGGCGCCTGCTATTGAGGTATCTACTATTGCAGGGCGGACGGTTCGCCGCGTTTGCGCGTAAAGTATGCCACGCAGAAAAGCCACGTGGCTATTGGCAAACATCACCTCTTCGCGCAAACGCCGCTGATCGTCCGCCCTTAAATGCTAATTCCACCACAATAGCTGGCGTTGCTCGCCTGCAGGGCGTTCTCTCCTTTCTCATCGCAAGTGGCGGTAGCTGGCCGCCAGCGGGTAGCGCCAGCCCACGCCGAAGGCCTTCTCGGTGACCTTGATGATGGGCGCGGCCTGCCAGCGCTTGTACTCGGCGCGGAACACCTTGGCGAGCACCTCGTCGACCAGCTCGGCGTCGAAGCCGCGCTCGACGATGTCGGCGGCGGCCAGGCCCTCGTGGATATAGGCGGCGAGGATGGCGTCGAGGGTGTCGTAATCGGGCAGCGCGTCCTGGTCGGTCTGGTCGTGCTTGAGCTCGGCCGACGGGGCCCGCTCGATGGTGCGCCGGGGGATGATCTCGCGGCCGGCGGCGTCGTTGAACGAGCGCGCCATCGCGTACACCAGGGTCTTGAGGCAATCGCCCAGGGGGCTGAGCGCGCCGACCATGTCGCCGTACAGCGTCGAGTAGCCCACCGCGAGCTCGCTCTTATTGCTGGGCACGAGCACGAGCTTGCCGAATTTGTTGCTCAGCGCCATCAGGGTGGTGCCGCGGATGCGCGCCTGGATATTCTCCTCGGTGATCCCCTCCTCGAGGCCGGCAAACGCGGGCTGGAGCTGCTCCAAAAACGCCCCGAAAGCCTGCTCGATGGGGATCGTCGTAAACTCGATGCCCAGGTTGTCGGCGAGGATGCGCGCGTCCTCGTTGCTGATGTCGCGGGTGTAGCGCGTGGGCATGGCCACGCCCAAAATATTGTCGGCACCCAGCGCCTCGGCGGCCAGCGCGGCGGTCAGCGCCGAGTCGATGCCGCCGGACAGCCCGATGACGGCGCCGTCGAAGCCGCTCTTGTGAAAATAGTCGCGGATGCCCAGCACCACGGCCTTTCGGGCCTGGGAGGCGGCGTCGTCGGAGACCTTGGCGAGCTGGGGCGCCTGCTGCAACGCCCGCCCATCACAGGCCACCTGGCGCACCACGAAGTCCTCGTCGAACTCGGCCAACCGGCACGCGACCTCGCCGTCGGGCGACACCACCAGCGAGCGCCCGTCGAAGATGAGCTCGTCGTGGCCGCCGATCTGGTTGACGAAGACCACGGGGAGGCCGTGGGCGGTGGCGTGGCTGGCCAGCAGCCGGCGGCGAAACGCCCCCTTGTCCATGTGAAACGGGCTGGCGGCGATGTTGACCAGCAGATCGGCGCCGGCCTCGGCGAGCTCGGCGATGGGGTCGACCCAGTACAGCGGGCGCTCCCAGAAGTCGCGCTCGTTCCAGGCGTCCTCGCACACGCTGATCCCAAGCTTGGCGCCCTTGAACTCGAAGACACGCGCCTCGTCGCCCGGCTCGAAGTAGCGGTCCTCGTCGAAGACGTCGTAGGTGGGGAGCAGGCGCTTGAACACCTTGCCGGCGACCGCGCCGCCGTGGCACAGCGCGGCGGCGTTGCGCAGCCGCTTTCCCTGGTCGGCGGGGTTGCGCTCGATATAGCCCACGATGATGCCCAGCTCGTCGTCGCTCAGCGCGGCGACCCGCTCCAAACAGTCGAGCTGCCGGCCGATGAGGTCGTCGCGCTCGACCATGTCGCGCGGCGGGTAGCCCAAAAGCGCGCATTCCGAGAATACGACCAGGTCGGCCCCCTCGGCGCGAGCGCGCTCGACGTGCCGCTCGATGAGCGCGACGTTGCCGTCGAGATCGCCCACCGTGTAGTTGAGCTGGGCCAGCGCGATGCGCAATGTGCAAGAAGATGACGACATAACTTTCGCTCGACTAAGACACGCTTCAAGACTCAACTCCCGCGCCCCACGACGGCACGGAGGCCGTCGCTCCAAGAACGGGCGTCTCCGCTCCCCACGACGGCACGGAGGCCGTCGCTCCAAGAACGGGCGCCTCCGCTCCAAGCCCCGCGCCGCAGGCGCCACACCTCAACCCACCGCGCCCGGCCGCATGAACAGATAGCCCACGTAGGTCGCGTAAAACAAGAGCATCAACACGCCCTCCAGGCGGGAGACCTTATGGCCGGTGCGCAGGATGGGCCAGATGCCCAGCGCCACGCCCAACATCACCCACATGTCGACGTGGACCGCCTGCGGGCCCACCGTGATGGGCACGATCATCGACGCCAGGCCGAGCACCAAAAAGATGTTGAAGATATTCGAGCCGATGACGTTGCCCACCGAGATGTCGGACTCGTCGCGGTAGGCGGCGACCACGCTGGTGGCCAGCTCCGGCAGGCTGGTGCCCAGGGCGACCACGGTGATGCCGATGACCAGCTCGGGGATGCCCATCGCGCGAGCGATAGTGGTGGCCGACTCGACCATCAGGTAGGCGCCGCCCGACAGCCCGACGATCCCGCCGGCGATGCGCGCGTAATTGGCCATCGGGTGGGCGGTATCGGCGTCGTCGAACTCGCTCTCGCCCAGGGGCTCCTGGCTCTCCTTGCGCGCCGATACCAAGGTGTACATCAGGTAGAACAACATGCTGAGCACCAGGATGCCGCCCTCCACGCGGGTAATCGTGCCGTCCAAGCACACCAGCACCATCATGATCGAGGCCACGGCCATGACCGGGAACTCCCGGCGCACCGCCTGCACGTGGACCTCCAGCGGGCGCACCAGCGACGAGCACCCCAAGATCAGCGCGATATTGGCGATATTGCTGCCCAGGATATTGCCCACCGAGATATCGTCGGTGTGCTTGAAGGCGGCCATCAGACACACCAGAAGCTCCGGCGAGCTGGTGCCGAAGGCGACCACGGTCAGCCCGACGATCAGCGGGGTGATCCCCAGCCCCAGGGCCACGGCGCTGGCTCCGGCGACCAGAAATTCGGCGCCGAAATACAGCAGGACCAGGCCCACCAAAAACAGGAGAATGTCGATACCCATGCGCCCAACCAGATCTGCAGAAACCGCCTCGCTATCCACTAGCGTGACGGGCGCGTCGCGTCAACTTCTCGGCCGCCCACACCCGCGCGTGGTTGCCTTCGCGGCCTACTTCTGCTAATTAGCGAGGATAGGGACGTTCGGGGCGTTGCAGAGGATTTCGTCCCGTCAAACCGCATCATTTTGAACCCGACACCAGCCGGACACACCTTGAAGTTGAACTGGACGAGTGTGGCGAGTCGTGCATTGGGCGCGTTGATCACCGCGGGCCTGTTGATCAGCGTCAGTGCGGGCTGCGGCGACCAGGGCGAGCAGGCCAAGCGCGACTCCGAGGCGGCCACGAGCAAGGCCCAGCAGGACGCGCCCGCCGAGGGCACCGACGCCCACCGCAAGCGCTTTGGCAATTTGACCACCGACGGGCTGAGCGTCGAGAAGCTCGACCTCAACTCCGACGGCAAGCCCGACCAGTGGACCTACAAAAACGCCCAGCGCACCGTGCGCGTCGAGCGGGACATGAACTTCGACGGCAAGGTCGACCTGTGGCAGTACCTCAACGCCAAGGGCGACGTCGTCGAAGAAGAGATGGACCTCGACCTCGACGGCAAGGTCGACGTCGTCGCCTACTACAAAGACGGTGTGGTCACCCGCAAGGCGATGTTGGTCAACTTCAACGACAAGTTTTCCATCGTCAAATTCTACAGCAAAGAGGGCACGTTGCTGCGCGTCGAGCGCGATCAAAACGGCGACGGCAAGCCCGATCTGTGGGAATATTACAACGACAAGGGCAAGCGCGAACGGGTCGCCTGGGACCAAAATGGCGACGGCGTCCCCGACGAGTTCGACAAGCTTCCGTAAGCTGAAACAAACGCATGTATCGAGTCGAACAGGTGCTGGTCCCGGTCGATTTCTCGGCCTCTAGCCGCGCTGCGCTGGCGTTCGCGCGAGCCGTGGGCGGCAAGGACGCGCGCATTCATCTGGCGCACGTGCTCGAGCCGTGGCGCCCGTATGTGCGCAGCGTGCTGTTTCCGTACGCCGCGCTGGGCGAAGACGACGTCGAATTCGAGCACGAGCTGCGCGAAGAGGCGCGCGCGCACCTGTGTCGGCATCTGGAAGTCGATCCCCCGAAGAATAAAGACATCGCCGGGCTCAGCCTGGAGTACGGCGCCATTCGCGACGCGCTCGGCGAGCGCGCGCGCAGCGTCGGCCCCGACATCGTGGTCATGGGCGCGTTCGGTGAGGGCGGCGCCCAGCCCCACGTGCTCGGCTCGACCGCCGAGCGCATGCTGCGCGCGGTGGCCTGCCCCACCGTGCTGGTGCGCGGCTTCGACCCCTCGCCGTCCATCGATCATATCGTGGTCGGTGTCGACCTCACGGCCCACAGCACCGACGTGGTCGCCCACGCCCTGGGCCTCGCCCTGCAGGCCGAGGCGAGCCTGGAGCTGGTGTACGTGCTCCCCGACCCGCTCTCGCGCGACACCAACAAGATTCTGGCGCGCACCCTCGACTTCAACGCCGCCAAGATCTTGGAGCGATCGCGCAGCAAGATCGAGGCGCTCTTCGACCGCATGGTCAACCACGTCGAGGTCGTCTACCCCGACCAGGACTCCGCCCGCGAGCTTTTGTCCAACCGCAAGGTCATCGTGGGCGATCCCGCCCCGGCCCTGGTCGACCACGCCGACAAGGCCAACGCCGACATGATCGTCGTCGGCGGCCACAGCCCCCAGTCGACGTCGAGCCGCCAGCTCGGCCGCGTCGCCTGGACGGTGGCGCGAAGCGCGCCCACCCATGTGATGGTGGTACCGCCGCAGCGGGAAGTCTCGCTTCTAAGCAGCGACGACTCGTAAGCTCACCGAAACACCACCTCGCCCGCCTGCACCTTTTCGACATTTCCGTCGATCTCGACCAGAAGCCCCCCATCGTCGGAGATCCCGCGGGAGACGCCGTCTTTCCACCCACCGTTTTTGGACACGGACACGTCGCGCCCGCCGGTGCGGTCGTACTCACGCAGCAGCTCGATGATCGCAGAATAGCCGTCCTCGGCGTAGCGGTCGGTGTAGTCGACGACGGCATCGCGGATGGCCGGCAGCAAGCGCAGCCGGTCGAAGATGTGGCCGGCCTCGATGCGCAGGCTGGTCATGATGTCGGCGAGTTCGTCGGGCACCTGGTCGGCGCTCACGTTGACGTTGATGCCCAGGCCGACCACGATCGCCTCGAGGCCGCCGGTCTGCGTGACCGCCTCGCTCAAGATGCCGGCGAGCTTCTTGTGGCCGATGTACAGGTCGTTGGGCCATTTGACCCACACGTCCAACCCGGTCGTCTCGCGAAGCAACGTGCACACGCCGGCGGCGGTCGCCAGGGTCAGCCCGGAGGCGCGCGACGCCTCGATGTCGGGGCGCAGCACCACCGACATGTACAGATTGGCGTCCCGCGGCGAGAACCACTGGCGGCGCTGGCCGCCCAGCTCACGTCGCCCGCGGCCCTGCGTCTGGTGGTCGGCCGCCCAACACGCCCCGTGGGGCGCCTTGTCGCGCGGCGCGGCCAGCGCCAAGTCGTTGGTGGAGCCAACCTCGTCGTAGAATAGAATCGGCGGGTTTTGTGCCATGGCTGCTCCCTGGAGCGCAGGCTGCCAGCCTGCATTTTGGCGCCTGCGGCGCGCGGCTGATTTTAGAACTTCAGCGAGATATCCGCCGCCACGACCGAGTGCGTCAGCGCGCCCGAGGAGATGTAGTCCAGGCCGATGTCGGCGATCTCGGGAAGCCGCTCCAGCGTGATATTGCCGCTGGCCTCCACGGCCACGCGTTGGCCGGAATGCTCGCGCACCCGCTCGACGGCGGTGACCATCTGCTCGGTGGTCATATTATCGAGCATGATCACATCGGCGCCGGCTTCCAGCGCTTCGTCGAGTTCGTCGAAGTCGGTGACCTCGACCTCGATCTTGAGCATCAGGGGGGCTTGCTCGCGCGCCAGGCGCACCGCCTTGACGATGCTGCCGTCGGCGGCGGCGATGTGGTTGTCCTTGATCATCACCCCGCCGGACAGGTTGAAGCGGTGGTTGGCCCCGCCGCCGCAACGCACGGCGTATTTGTCCAGCTCGCGGTAGCCCGGAAGCGTCTTGCGGGTGTCGACGATGCGCGTGGTCGAGCCGCCCATGGCCTCGACGTAGGCCGCCGTCTTGGTGGCGATGCCGCTCATGCGCTGCAAGAAGTTCAGCGCGGTGCGCTCGGCGCGAAGCACCGATACGGCCTTGCCCTCGACGCTGCCGATGACCGCGCCCTTGTCGACGCGCTGGGCGTCGTCGACCTCGAAGCTCCACTGGGCGCCGGGGTCGACGCGGGCGAACACCGCCTCGACCATCGCCAGGCCCGACACGGTGAGCGCTTCTTTGGCGACCAGGCGCGCGGTGACGATCTCGTCGGCGAAAAAGACGCCCGAGGCGACGTCGAAGCCGACCTCGTCCTCTTCCAGAGCCATGTCGATCAGGCGGCGAATGCGGGGGCTGACAAAGAGCATCGGGGGCCTCAAACGTTGATGTGGATGTGCTCGGGAGACACCCCGAGCCGGAGCAATCTGGCGATGACCAGCTCCATCATGATCGGCGCGCCGCTGACCAGGATGGTAGCCTCGTCGAGGTCGGGGTCGTCGGCCTCGAAGGCGTGCTGCACGTAGCGAAAGCCCTCGTCGGGCTCGGGCAAATTCTCCACCGCCTCGAAGACGCGCGCGCCGTGGTCGCGCCAGCGGTCGAGCTCGCCGCGGTAGGCGAATTCGTCGAGGTCGCTCTCGCCGTAGTACAGCGCGAACTCGGCGGGCGCCAGGTCAGGGTGGTCGCACCAATACTGCATGACCGGGCGCACGCTGGCGATGCCCGCCCCGGTCGTAAACACGAGCACGGTGCCGCCGGCGCACGCCTCCACCGGGTAGCCCCTGCCCTCGGCCGGGCTCAACACCACGTGGTGGCCGGCGGCGATGTCAGCGACCTCCTGGCCGAGGTCGGAGTCCCGGTCGATCAGAAATTCCCAGCGCGGCCGGGCGTTTTGTTGATCGCCGGGCGCGCTGGCAATGACCAGATAATGGGGGTCGAGCCCGCCGTACTGGAACGTCAGATACTGCCCCGGGCACACAAAGGTCGCCGCGAAGTCGGGATCGTCGACGCGCACGCTCAGCGCGATATAGCGCGTCCCCTCGCCCCAGACACGCTCGACCGCGAAGCGCTCGCGCGGCCGGTCGGCCTCCGGGGCGAGCTCGGGGAGCCGGTTGGCCAGCTCGTGGGCAATATTGTCGATATCCTGCGTCAAACCACGTCCTCAGCTTTGTCGTGCGAGGTTCCCCTAACCCCCCAGCCGTCAGGGGAATCAATAACAGAAACTCGCGCCGCGGCAACCCCGGACTTGTCCATCATACGCCGCTGGGCTATTGTCCCGCGCGGCAACCGTCGTCGAAACTCATACCGAGGTCTGTTATGCGCGCACCGTATTTTCATCTGCTCGGACACCTGTTGCTGGCCGTGGAAGCCTGCGAGGCCAACTCCAGCCTGGCCAGCGCCCTGCAAAAGGCCGGCTTTGGCAAGGACCAGCTCGCCCGCGGCCGCAAGTTGGTGGAGGCCGGCGAGCATCTCGTCGACCGCAAGGCCGACGAGGTCTTCGAGGACCGCATCTACGAGCACAATGTGCACAACTCGACCGCCGAGGTCGAGATGTGGCGCTCGACGGTGGCCTTCCGACTCAAAAAAGCCCTGGACGACGAGAACACTTATCGCCAAGACCCTCGGCAAGGGCGTGCACGGCCACAACCACACCGTGACGGTGGTCGCCCAGGCGCTGCGCATCATCGCCATGGTGCGCACCGAGCCGCGCATTCACGAGAAGATGGGCAAGGGCCGCAGCGTCACCGACCTGATCATTCGCGGCTGGACGCTGCTGTTCAAGGTGTTCCGCAACGGCCAGATCCTCATCGCCCCCAGCTCGGCGGGCGACCCCAACGCCGCGCTATTCGACGAGATCGAAGCCCAGCACGCCGCCATGGTCGACTGGATCACCGCCCTGGGCCAGGCCACCGCCAAGATGAAGGGCGAGCCCGGGCTGCTCGGCGAGCTTGGCTACGTGCCCGAGGGCGTGGGCCTGCCGCTGGGCGGCACCAGCTACGGCGTGCCGCTGCACCAGCGCGCCCAGCGCGCCGAGCTGCCCGACCCCACCGACCAACGCCCCGATCCGGGCTGGTCGGCCGGCCGCCAGGGCCGCAACCGCGAGAACCTGGGTGCCGGTGGCTGGGTCGAGCCCACCTTCGAGTAACAACGGGTTAGGGAGGTTAAGGGGTTTCGTCCCCAGCCACAGCCGGAGCGAGCAAGCTGCAAAAGGACCTCTACCAGTTGTTGGGCGTGGAAGCCGACGCCGACGCCCAGGAGATCAAGGCGGCCTATCGGCGTCTGGCGCGTGAGCATCACCCCGACCTCAACCCCGGCGACGACGGGGCCGAGGAGCGCTTCAAGCAGATCTTGGCGGCCTTCCACGTGCTCAGCGACCCGCAAGCGCGCGCCAAATACGACAAGCGGCGCCGCCGCGCCGCCCGGCGCGACGCCCCCCGCCAGCCGGACTCGGCCGACGCCATCTTCGCCGACGTCTTCGACGGGCGAAGCCCCTTCGACACCAGCCACTTGCGTGACTTCGGCGGCTTCGACGCCGCCGTCGAGCGCGGCCAGGACCTGAGCGCCGACCTCAACGTCGACCAGCTCACCGCCATCACCGGGGGCACGGCCACCGTGCGCCTGCCCAACCGCACCGTCGACATCGACATCCCCGAGGGCGCCCAGGACGGCGACGTGCTCGAGTTTCGCGGCCAGGGCGGCGAACCCGCCGCCCGCGACGGCCTGCCCGGCGACCTGACCGTCACGCTGCACGTCAAGCCCCACCCGCGGCTTCGCCGACAGGGCCTGGACCTGTACCTCGACCTGCCCATCACCATCCCCGAGGCCATCGGCGGCGCCACCGTCACGGTGCCCACGCCCCGCGGCGACCTCGACGTCGACGTCCCCAGCGGCGTGCACACCGGCACCAAGCTGCGCCTCGCCGAGCAGGGCGTGCGCCGCGGCGCCAAGGTGGGCGATTTCTACGCGGTCGTGCAGGTCTGCACGCCCGATTACGTCGACGAGGAAATCGAGGCGGCGGCCAAGGTCATGGCAAAGGGGTATTCGGAGGACGTGCGGCGGGACTTCAAATTGTAAACGTCCCCCACCTCGCAGAGTCATCCTCCACACGCGCAGTTGCAGCGTGGGGAAGACCGAGGTGGGGCGTCCTCTTCCACGCAGCGAAGCGAAGTGGAGGAGGATTCAGGTGGAGGCCTCTTTCGCACGTGCAAGAGCGGCCTCTCCCTCGGTCCCTCTCCATTTCGCTTCGCTACATGGAAAGGGAAGGCCTCTCCTCGGTCCTCTCCTTCCCTTGGCTTCGCCTGCGGGCGGAGAGGAAGATGTTGCTCGAACGCACGTCTCGACAAAGTGGCGCCTCTCCTACCTTCGCATGCGCCTGCGGGCGGAGAGGAAGATGTTGGCTTACCGTCGGCCTTCGGCCAAGCGCAACACCCCGTGAAACACGTCCTCGATCACCCGCCCACGCCCACCGGGCGCATACGCCTCCACGGCCTCGTCGACCGACCCGAACTGCCCGATCCCCATCGCCTCCAGCTCGTCCATCGGCTTTGCGCCAACAAGCGCCACGTCGCAGTAGTCCAGCGCCCGCGCCAACACGTACGCCCGCTGCTGGCCGCCGCGGGTATGCGCCTCACGCTCGCCGCGTAGCTCGGCGAGGAGCTCGTTGCGGCCGCGCAGCATCGCCTCGGCGCAGGCCTGCTCGCCTGCGCCCTGGCCGATGCCCTCGGGGCAGGCGGCCTCGACGACGAGCAGGCCGCCGGGGCGCACCGCCGGGCGGTCGACCAGCGCGGCGTAGGTGGCCGCGCGGGAGGCCTGGTAGAAGTTGACCGCCTTGGGGCCCTCCACGGGCAGGTGCAACCAGTCGTAGGCCTCGTCGACCTCCTCGAAGAAGACCGTCTGGGCACACTCGACGCAGCGCGAATACGCGTCGAACAGCGGCCCGAAGTGGGCCTCGAAGCATAGATGCGGCCCGTGGGGCACGACCATCAGGCCCCACATGGGACCCAGCGGGCGCACCAGCTCCCACAGGGCGCTCTGGAAGGGGTTGGCGTCGGTGCGCCCCAGGGCGGTGCGCTCGTCGCGCAAGAACTCCAGGCCGTGCATGGCGCTGATGGTGGCGTGGGAGGCGCAGCCGATGGCCACGGTCTTGGCGCCGCCGGAAAACCCGGCGTATTGGTGCGGCTCGACCACGCCCACGCAGATGACGCGCTCGGCCTCGGCCACCGCGCGGGCAAAGCGCGCCGGCAGCGCCGGCCAATCCGGCTCGTCCGCGCCGACGTCGGCGCCCAGCTCGACGAGGTCGTCGGCCTCGGCGTCGTGCTGGACGACGCGCGCGCCGTAGCGCGCGGCGAGCGCCTCCAGCGGGGCGATCTCGTCGGGCGTCAGCCGGCGATGCAGCCCCAGGGCCACCACCACGGTCACCTCCGCCTCGACGTTCTCCAGCAGCGCCAAAAGCGGCGCCAACGTGATGTCGTAGTCGATCGGCCGGGTCAGATCGGGCACGGCGACGGCGACCTTCTTGTCGCGGAAAAACGCCCCCTGGAAACCCGTCGAGAGCGCATCGATGACGGCGTCGGTGGTCGGCTTCATGCGTCCTCCAGGAGTCGTCGCTCGAGGTGGCGCTCCAGCCCCACGGGCACGGACTTCGCGCCCTTCATGACGTCGACGCCGTCGTCGGTCAGCGTCACCCGCCGGCCCTTGGAGGGCGCGATCAGCCCCTCTTCGACGCAGCCCTCGACCAGCTCGACCAGGTCTTGCGGGTTCATATAGGCGAGGATGCCAAAGGTCGACAATTGGTCGAGCCCGCGCCGCGACAGCTCCACCGACGGCGAGCCGCGCAGCATGGCCGCGACCCGAACGGGCGTGGCGCTGGCGCGCGCCCGGGCCACGCCGCTCAACACCTTGCGCACGATCGTCTCCGCGGAGTCGGCGGCCTGCAGCGGGCTCAGGGCGCCGTCGGGCGTTCGGGCGTACGGATGGCGCCCACAACACGCGTCGCAGTGGCCGCAGCCGCGCTTATAGCTCGGTTTGCTGTTGAAATAATTGAGCAAATAGGTCTGCCGACAGCCCCGGCCGGCACAGTACATCTGGACGTCCTCGAGCTGGCGAAGCCCCAGCTTTCGCTGCCGCTCGAGCTTGTCCCACTCGACGCGCAGGTCGCGAAGCCGCGCCCGGTCGAGCACCTCCACCCACAGATACGACCCGTCCCTGCCGGTGCGCAGGTGGCCGCCCTGCTCGAGCAATTGCAGCGAGGTCTGCACTGCCCAGTTGTGGATGTGACTCCCGCCCCCGGAACGGTTCAGGTGGTCGCAGATCTGCTCGGCGCCGATGCTGTGGCGGCCCTGGCCGCGCTTGAACAACAACAGCCACACCCGCTCGACGATCTCGCGTTTGGGAAAGGAGTTCTCGGTGAAAAATTCGTGGATGCGCGCGTCGCGCGGGTTGTACAGCACGACGCACTCGGCGGCGTCGCCGTCGCGCCCGGCGCGGCCGGCTTCCTGGTAGTAGGCTTCCAGGCTGCCCGGGATATTGTAGTGGACGATGGCGCGCACGTCGGCCTTGTCGACGCCCATGCCAAACGCGTTGGTGGCCACCAACACCGGCAGGTCGCCGGCCATGAACGCGTCCTGGACCTGGGCGCGCTGCACGTCGGACAACCCCGCGTGGTAGGCGCCGCACAGCCAGCCGCGCGCCTCGATGCTCTGGGTGACCTCGCGCACCTGTTTGCGCGTGGCGCAATAGACCACCACGGACTCGCCGCGCCGGTAGCTCAACAGCTTCTCGATGCGCCCGATCTTCTCCTCGTGGCCGATGGTCTCGGTGACCTCGTAGAACAGGTTGGGCCGCTCGAAGCCGGACACGATCACCTCGGCGTCGCCGATGGCGAGCTGGGCGAGGATGTCGCGCTGCACCAGGGTGGTCGCCGTGGCCGTCAGCGCGATGGTCGGCGGCTGGCCGAGCTCGGCGCGCACCTCGTCGAGCGACAGGTAGTCGGGCCGGAAATCATGGCCCCACTGGCTGATGCAGTGGGCCTCGTCGACGGCCAACAGCCCCACCTCGACCTCGGCGAGCGCGGCGCGAAACTCCTGGTTTCGAAACCGCTCCGGGGCGACGTAGACGATGTCGTAGGCGCCGGCGACCATCTGCTGGAGGCGCTGGCGCTGCTCGGCGTAGCTGATCGACGAGTTGATGAGGGTGGCGGCGACGCCAAAGCCGCGCAGCGCGTCCACCTGGTCTTTCATCAGCGCGATCAGCGGCGAGACCACCAGCGCCGTGCCGTCGATCATGCAGGCGGGCAGTTGATAGCACAGGCTCTTGCCCGAGCCGGTGGGCATCACCGCCAACACGTCGGTGCCAGCGAGCACCGCCTCGACGATGGCGCGCTGGCCGGGGCGAAACTCGGCGAAGCCAAAGTGGCTCTGAAGGGCTTGCTGCACGTCCTGTGCAGGTGTGGCGGCTTGGGCATCCATGCGTCACCGTGTGGTCGTGAGTCTAGAACTCCACCATCAGTCCCGCCACCGGCGAGATCTGCACCCCGCTCAGGTCGCGGCGCTGGCCGAGCACCTTGGGGGTAAAGTCCATGTACATCACCGTGGCCTCCACTGTCACCCAGATCCACTTGTAGCCGGCCATCAGCCCGCCGGTGCCGCCCAGGTACAAAATCGTCTCGTCGCCGAAATACTGGCTGGGATCCATCTTGGCGTATTTGTCGGGGGCGACGTCGAGCAGCGACTGGTCGATGACCGGCTCGGCCTTGATCCACGAGTAGATCATGCGCGGTCCGATATAGGCGCGCAGAAACGAGGACGGCTGGCTGCCAAACATCAGCGCGACGTCGGCGTCGGTGCGGCTGAAGTTCGTCAGGGTGAGGTATTCGACGGGCTTGGGAAGGTCGATGGTCTGCTGGCCGACCCCGGCGAGGATCGACAGCACCGACTTCTTGTCCGGCGTCTGCCAGATGCGCGCCTTGACGTCGGCCTTGACGCTGGCGCCGTTGTAGCGAATGCCCGCGTCCAGCCCGTCGGCCACGCCTACCCGGAAGGCGAGCTCGGTGGCGATGCCCGGCTTGAACAGCATGCCCGCCAGCGCGGCGTCGACGGCGGTACGATACTGCTCCTCGGTGAGCTTGCTGCTCTGCTCGTTGGAGTTTTTGATGCGCTGCTTGGCCACATCCAGCGCGTCGCTGAAGGTGGAGACCACGTTGGTGTTGGCGTCGCCCTGCATGGCCACCGACGCCTGCATCTGGCCGGGCTCGAGCGTCTGGGGCGTGGTCATGTAAGTCATCGACGTGCTGCACGCCGAGGCCAGCACACCGACGAGGACGCAAAGGCCGGCTATTTGGGCGTATTTCATAATCATTCGCCTGCAAATCGTTCGAGATTGAACATTGTTCAGAAGGACTCGGAATCGTCGTCCGATTATTCGACCGTCAATCCCAACCGCCTCAAACCGCTCTTGCCTGTACCATCGTCGCAGCTCCAAATCCCGCGAATTGTAACTTCCCCACACCTCACGTATCGTCGCGCGCAGCATTCGCTGGAGTTCCCACGAGAGACGCACGATGTCTGCCACATCTTCAAAATCACCCAAGATCGCCGTCGATGACAAGGCCGCCTCGCGGCTTATCGAGCGCCGCCGCCACCTGCACGCCCACCCGGAGCTGTCCAACCAGGAAGAGCAGACCGCGCGCTACATCGAGCAGCAGCTCGCCGGCATCGGCCTCGAGGATGTGCGGCGCGTGGCCGACACGGGCGTGGTGGCGCTGATCGAGGGCGCCCTCGACGGGCCCACCCTGGCATGGCGGGCGGACATCGACGCGCTTCCCATCCAGGAGATCAACGACACCAGCTACGCCAGCCAAAACGCCGGGGTGATGCACGCCTGCGGCCACGACGTCCACACCACCGTCGGGCTGGGGCTCGCCGAGCAGTTGTGGGCGCGCCGCGGGGAGCTGTGCGGGCGCGTCAAATTCATCTTCCAGCCCGCCGAGGAGGCCAGCCCCGTCGACGAGCCCATCGGCGCCGAGAAGATGGCCCTGGCGGGCGTGCTCGACGAGCCCGAGGTCGACGCCGTCTTCGCCGCCCACTGCATGCCCTCGCTCGAGGTCGGAAAAATCGGCTACACCGGCGGCGGGGTGTGGGCGGGCTCGACGCTGGTCGAGATCGCGGTGCGCGGCCAAAAGGCCCACGGCGCCTATCCCCACGAGGGCATCGACGCGGTGCTCGTGGCCAGCCACCTGGTCACGGCGCTGCAGTCGGTGGTCAGCCGGCGCGTGGACACGCGCAAGCCCTGCGTGCTCACCGTCGGCAGCATCCAGGGCGGAAACTCCTACAATATTCTGGCCGAGGACGCCCACCTGACCGGCATTTTGCGCGCCCTCGACGAGGACGTCAGCGAGTTCGCCAGGGGCGAAATCGAGCGTCTGAGCCAAAATATTTGCGCCGGTTTCGGCGCTTCTTGCCAGGTGAAATTCACCCCCGGCGCCCGCCCCGTGGTCAACGACGCCGGCCTGGAGGCGCGCGCGGTCGCCGCGCTCACCGGGCGCTTCGGCGCCGACGAGATCGTCAGCCACCCGCCGCAGTTGGGCGCCGAGGACTTCGCCGCGTTCTCGCGGCGCGTGCCCGGCTGCTACTTATTTTTGGGGATCCGCAACGAAGCCAAGGGCATCGTCAAT
Source organism: uncultured delta proteobacterium (assembly GCA_963697525.1). Taxonomy (GTDB): domain Bacteria; phylum Myxococcota_A; class Bradymonadia; order Bradymonadales; family Bradymonadaceae; genus Bradymonas. The sequence continues at coordinate 1,232,083 of OY969087.1, read as the reverse complement.
GCCCTGCACACCCCCAACTTCGACGTCGACGAGCGCTGCCTGGCGTTTGGCGTCGAGCGGTTTGCGGCGATGTTGGTGGATGTGGCTCAGGGGTGGAAATAGCGGGAGGTGCCCGTGTTACGTATTTACTAAGGGCCCCATCCCATCCTATAAACCCCCCGACACTACCGAACTCCCAATTATCCGACATTCCAAACCGAGGAACACCATGAAAGGCGGCTTCAACAACATCGTTCGCCAGGCGCAGCAGATGCAGGCCAAGATCGGCAAGGTCCAGGAGGAGATGGCCGACAAGAAGATCGAGGCCTCCACCGGCGGCGGCGTGGTCACGGCCGTGGTCACCGGCGACCAGGAATTGCTCGAGATCAAGATCGACCCCGAGGTCATCGACCCCGACGACGTCGAGATGCTCGAGGAGATGATCGTCGGCGCCGTCAACCAGGCCATGAAGCTCGCCGGCGACATGATGAACGAGGAGATCGAAAAGATCACCGGCGGCATGAGCATCCCCGGATTGTTCTGATTGCTGGATCGGGACGTGGTGGCGGTGTTGCGTCGCCCTGCGAGCCCGTTGCCGCGTCGACTCGACTGGCTGTTCTTGGTTCTTGTTGGCGATTCGGCACGTGGTTGCGGTGTTGCGTCGCCCTGCCATCCCATTGCCGCGTCGACTCGACTGGCTGTTCTTGGTTCTTGTTGGCGATTCGGCACGTGGTTGCGGTGTTGCGGCGCCCTGCAGGCCTGGGACTACGTCGACTCGACTGACGGTTCTTGGTTCTTGTTGGCGATTCGGCACGTGGTTGCGGTGTTGCGGCGCCCTGCAGGCCTGGGACTACGTCGACTCGACTGACGGTTCTTGGTTCTTGTTGGCGATTCGGGACGTGGTGGCGGTGTTGCGTCGCCCTGCAGGCCTGGGACTACGTCGACTCGACTGACGGTTCTTGGTTCTTGGTTCTTGGTTGCTGGTTCGGCACGTGGTTGGGGCGTTGTGGCGCCCTGCAGGCCTGGGACTACGTCGCCTCGACTGACGGTTCTTGGTTCCTGGTTCTTGGTTCTGGTGAAGCCAAACGAAGATGGCGGCCCACTCCCGCCTCCGTTGCTCTACGAAGGGCGAAACGGGAAGACCGAGCGGAAGCCCACGGACAGCAAGAACCAAGAACCAAGAACCAAGAACCAAGAACCGTCCGTCAGGCTGCCACTCGCAGCCACCCACTCGCCTCAACCACGCAACACGCCCCCAAACCAAGAACAAAAACCAGCCACCCAAACGTCTCGACGTCGCAAGAGACCTCCAAGCAAGAACGACGATGAAATCCACCGACCCGATCACTCGACTCGTCACCGCGTTCACTAAGCTTCCGGGCGTGGGCGAGCGCACGGCCAGCCGGCTGGCCTTCTTCATCCTCAGTCAGCCCGCCGAGATCGCCACGGAATTGGCCGAGGCGCTGGTCGAGGTCAAGGAGAAGGTCGGCCTGTGCGAGCGCTGCTGCAACCTGACCGACGAGCGGCTGTGCGCGATCTGTCAGTCGCCCCGGCGCGACCGCTCGTTGATCTGCGTGGTCGAAAACACCCCCGATCTGCGCGCCATCGAGAACACCGGCGAGTTCCAGGGCACCTACCACGTGCTGCACGGGCTGATCAGCCCGCTGGAGGGCATCGGCCCCGACGACATCCACATCCGCGAGCTGCTCAAGCGCCTGGAGTCGCCCGCGGCCAACGGCGAGGCCGGTGTCGACGAGATCATCATCGCCACCAGCCCGTCGGTCGACGGCGAGGCCACCTCGCTTTATCTGTCCAAACTGATCAAGCCGCTGGGGATCCGGGTCACCCGCATCGCCTCGGGGGTGCCCATCGGCAGCGAGCTCGAATATACCGACAAATCGACCCTGTCGCGCGCGATCAGCGAACGGCGCGATCTGTAATGCCAGAATTGCGCACACTTTGTATTGTGTGCTACGGTCTGAGTGGAATCGGTTTTCGCAGAAACTTGCAAGGGGTCGCCTGGTCGGTGGTGGCCCACTGGACGTGTCTTACTAGAAGCCTGAAATCCTCACGCCGGCGACTGTGACGCCGCGTCAACGAGGACACTGAGGAGTTCCTCTATGGTCAGTGGTCAGATGGTGATTTACGAGGAGGAAGCCCACCAGCTCAAGGGTATTATTGAGCAGTTGGTGCGTGACGCCCTCGCGAAAGCCATCTTCATCGTCGACCCCGATGGCCAGCTCATCGCCGCTACCGGCGAGACGACCGGCATCGACACCACCGGGCTGGCCTCGTTGGTAGCTGGTTCCACCGCCGCCACCGGCGGTCTGGCGAATATGCTCGGCGAGGAAGAGTTCCCGGTCCACTTTCACGAGGGCAAGAGGAACCACCTGCACGTCTCGCTGATTCGCAGTCAGCTCATCCTGGTGGTCATCTTCGACGAGCGCTCCAGCTTGGGGCTGGTGCGCCTGCGCGTCAAACGCGCCTACTCCCAGATGGAGACGGTGCTCGAAGCCCTCAAAAAGAAACAGGCCTCCGGCGAGGAGGACGTCGATATCTTCGGTGAGATCACCGACGACGACATCGACAGCTTGTTCAACGACACGTTTTAACGCCTTATGGGGCGGTGGTGCCCAAAAAAAGAATGTGACAGCACAACCGCTCGTGATATAAACCGATCGTTCAGTGACTCAGGTCCTGCGGGGATGGCGAGTTCACTGAGACTACTGGAAAATCCTGAGGAAATTCGACGGGCTGTTTGACACAAACATCGCTCGGTCACGAGAAAGGTTCCTATGTCGTTCATCAACTACGCTCAGCGTGAGATCATCCTCAAGATCGTTTATTACGGTCCCGGTCTCTGCGGAAAAACGACGAACATCAAGTTCATCTATTCGGGAACCAATCCCGATGCCCGCGGCAAGCTGATCAACTTGGAGACCAAGCAAGAGCGTACTCTCTTTTTCGACTTCTTGCCGCTGAGCCTGCCGGCGATCCGCGGCTTCAAGACTCGCCTGCACCTGTACTCGGTGCCCGGCCAGTTGTTCTACAGCGCCAGCCGCAAGCTGATCATGAAGGGCGCCGACGGGGTCATCTTCGTCGCCGACAGCCAGCGCGCCCGCAAAGAGGCCAACATCATCTCCATGGAGGATCTCAAAGAGAACCTGCAGGAGTACGGCTACGACATCGACAAGATCCCGTTTGTCATCCAGTACAACAAACGCGACCTGCCCACGGCCATGCCCCTCGAGGAGCTGCGCGAGGACCTCAACCCCACCGGCAAATACCCGGATTTCGAGGCCTGCGCCGTCGCCCCCGACGGCCCCGGCGTCTTCGATACCCTCAAGGCCGTGGTCAAGCAGATCTCTGATGGAGCTCAAGCGCAAAAAGCAATAAGCCCCACCGCTTAGCCGCCTGACCAAGCCCGCCACCTCGCCCAGGTCGGCGGGCTTTTTGCTGGACTTCCCGCCTCCCGCCCCAAACTTTTATTGGGGTAAGCAGACGATTCACGCGCGACCACCACGTAGACAACGAAACAACGCCGAGGGGGCGGGAAGATTTTCGCCTCCCCGGTGTGTTGTCATCTACAAAGACAACGCGCCAACGTGACGCACCACGAGGAGGTGACCATGGCATTGCCGTCAGACCTGACTTCACAGCACGCCAAGATCGACGCCAACATCTCTCTGCTGCGTGGACGCTTGGCCAGCGCGCAGCGGCCGGAACAAGCCGACGGTGCCTTCGACCAACTCAAATTGTGGGCCGAACAGGTCGGCGGCATGCTCCACGGCTACGTCCACGACGAGCAACGGGTGCTGTTGCAACAGGCCACCCGCGTGCTCGGCGAGACCCTCGAGGAGGTCAGCGAGATCCACGACCAGAACGCCGAGCTGCTCGAGCGCTTCGCACGCTTCCAGCAGGCGCTGGACACCGTCGACGATCACCTCGACGACGCCAGCCTGGCCCAGGCGCGCGACAGCTTCGACGAGTTCTACGCCTGCTTCGAGCGCCACAGCGACGCCGAGCGCAACTTCTACACCCTTTACTCCACGATCCTGTTTCCCTCCGGGGCCGCGACCGACTGATTGACACCTGATTGACACCTCAGACGCACTTCCCTAACGTACGTCGACGCTTTCGGAGGGGGCGGAAACAAAGCCTCTGCCCCCCTCGTTTGCCTACCGCACAAAGGCCCGGCTGCTGCCGGCGCCTTTGCCGTTTGTGACTATTTTCGAGCGACGTACTGCGATGACTTCCGAGCCCACGACCCGCAATCCCTACGCCCACGACGGCCGCCAAAATTCGATGCCCGACGCCGACGGCCAGATCGGCAAGAAGGTCTTCATCGAGACCTACGGCTGTCAGATGAACCTCGCCGACAGCGAGCTGATGGGCGGCGTTTTGGCCCAGACCGGCTACTCCTCGGCCGACAGCCTCGAAGAGGCCGACGTCATCCTGATCAACACCTGCGCGGTGCGCGAGCGCGCCGAGGAGCGCGTGTTTGGCCGGCTGTCGTATTTGCTTCGCTTCAAACACGACAAGCCCGAGCTGGTGTTGGGCGTGACCGGCTGCATGGCCGAACATCTGCGCGACAAGATCACCGACCAGGCCCCCTACGTCGACCTGGTCATCGGCCCGGACGCCTACCGCCGGCTGCCCCAGCTTCTGGACGCCGCCACCGGCGAGGCCCACGACCCCGTCATCGACGTCAAACTCGACAAGGCCGAGGTCTACGAGGGCCTCACTCCCAAGCGCCGCGAGGGCGTCGGCGGCTGGGTGACCGTGCAGCGCGGCTGCGACAAATTCTGCACCTTCTGCATCGTGCCCTTCGTGCGCGGCCGCGAGCGCGGCGTGCCCCCGCAGGACATCCTGCGCCAATGCCACAACCTGGCCGAGCGCGGCTACAAGGAGGTCACGCTTTTGGGGCAGACGGTCAACTCCTACCGCCACGAGGACACCGATTTCGCCGATCTGCTCGAGCAGATCGTGCCCATCGAGGGCATCGAGCGCATCCGGTTCACCTCGCCGTACCCCACGGACTTTACGCCCAAGCTCATCGAGACGATCGCCCGGCACGACAAGATCTGTAACTACCTGCACCTGCCGGCGCAGTCGGGCTCGAACCGCATGCTCGACGAGATGCGCCGCCAGTACACCCGCGAGGAGTACGACCAGCTCGTGCGCGACATCCGCGCGGCCGTGCCCGACATCGCCCTGTCGACCGACATCATCGTGGGCTTTCCCGGCGAGACCGACGAGGACTTCCAGCAAACCGTCGAGCTTTTGGAGTCGACCCAATTCGACTTCGCCTACTTGTTCAAATACTCCGAGCGCAGCAACACCTTCGCCGCGCGCAACATGCCCGACGACGTCGACGAAGAGGTCAAGGGCGCGCGCCTGGCCCAGATCATCGAGCTGCAGGAGTCGGTCAGCGCCGAGGTGTTCAAAGGCCGTGTCGGCGGCACCTACCGCGTGCTCGTCGAGGGCACCAGCCGGCGCGACCCCAACGACCTGTGCGGGCGCACCGACGACTTCAAGATGTGCGTCTTTCCCAAACCCGAGGGAAGTGAGCTAAAGCCCGGCGACCTAGTCGACGTGCACGTGACCGATTGTACGAGCCATACGTTGTTGGGCGTTGCCGTATTGTGAGAATGGGTTATTGGGGGGCCCCAACAACCCGCAACTCCTCTATTTGAATTGGAGAACCGCCTCGATTCGGGTCGCCGTTGTTGCCCAATCCCCGCCATTGCGGTAGGAATTTCCTCTAGATACTAAGCATCAGACGTCTCAGGAGCTTCACATCATGTCCAAAAACTTCGTCTTCACCTCCGAATCCGTCTCCGAGGGCCACCCCGACAAGGTCGCCGACCAGATCTCCGACGGCGTCCTCGACGCCATCTTGGCCCAGGATACCGACGCCCACGTCGCCTGCGAGACCATCGTGAACACCGGTCTGGCGATGGTCTTCGGCGAGATCACCACCTCAGCGTATGTCGACATCCCCGAGATCGTGCGCAACACGATCAAGCGCATCGGCTACACCGATCCCGCCTTCGGCTTCGACTACCGCGCCTGCTCGGTCATGTCGGCCATCGACGAGCAGAGCGCCGACATCAACCAGGGTGTGGACACCTCGGCGGGCGTGGTCGCCGAGCAGGGCGCCGGCGACCAGGGCCTGATGTTCGGGTACGCCTGCGACGAGACCGACGAGCTGATGCCCATGCCGATCATGTATGCGCACAAGCTCGTCGCCCACCTGGCGCAGGTGCGCAAACAGGAGATCGTCGACTTCTTCGGCCCGGACAGCAAGAGCCAGGTCACCGTGCGCTACGAGGACAACGAGCCCGTGGCCATCGACGCCGTGGTCGTGTCCACCCAGCACCTCGACCGCGTGAGCATCGACGAGGTGCGCGAGGCCGTCATGGAGTCGACGATCAAGAAGGTGCTGCCCGAGGAGCTGTTGCACGAGGGCACCAAATACCACATCAACCCCACCGGCCGCTTCGTCGCCGGCGGCCCCATGGCCGACAGCGGGCTGACCGGGCGCAAGATCATCGTCGACACCTACGGCGGCATGGGCCGCCACGGCGGCGGCGCCTTCAGCGGCAAGGACCCCAGCAAGGTCGACCGCTCCGCGGCCTACATGAGCCGCTACATCGCCAAAAACATCGTCGCCGCCGGCCTCGCCCGCCGCTGCGAAGTCCAGCTCGCCTACGCCATCGGCGTCGCCGAGCCGGTCAGCGTCATGGTCAACACCTTCGGCACCCACACCGTCGACGAGACCAAAATCGAGCAGGTCATCCCCGAGTTCTTCGACCTCAAACCGGCCGGCATCATCCGCTCGCTGGACCTGCTGCGCCCCATCTACCGCGACACCGCCGCCTACGGCCACTTCGGCCGCTCCTCGTTCAACTGGGAGAAGACCGACAAGGCCCAGGCGCTCAAAGACGCCCTGCTCTAAGGCCTGCTCAAAACGCACGCCGGGCCCCCAGCTGACCATTGATCACCAATGGTTTCCCTGGCTCCCGGGGGTGCGCTCACGGCAGGGCCCGAAGGGCCCCGCCGCTGCGCTTACCCCCGGTCACCGCCGGGCTGGTAGCTACACTGAACGCCAGGACGGTTCGGCAGTTGCCTTCGTCGGGCGCAAAGCCAAACCGTGACCGGGGGTAAGTATACTCGAGGCGCCGCAAGGCGCGCTCGAGGGACGCACCCTCGGGAGGGTCACCGCTCGTCACATCCCCACCTTTTTGTTGGCGGAGGCCCAATGTCTCGAAGCAAAAACGACAAGGCGACGGCCGTCGTAGCGAGGGTCTACGAGACCGAGTCGCGACGTGTCCTCGCCACCTTGATTCGCCTGCTCGGCGACTTCGACCTCGCCGAGGACGCGCTGCACGAAGCGTTTGTCGCTGCGATGGAGAAGTGGCCGCAAGACGGCGTGCCCGACAATCCCCGCGCCTGGCTGGTGTCGACCGGTCGCTTCAAGGCGATCGACCGGTTGCGCCGACGCGCTCGGTACGACGAGAAGTTGGCCGAGCTCGCCGACCAACTCGAGCGCGACGCCGCCGAGCCCGATGCCTGGAACGACGAGACCTTCGACGATGATCGCCTGCGCCTCATCTTTACCTGCTGCCATCCGGCGCTCTCCCACGACGCGCAGGTCGCGCTGACGCTGCGCGAGGTCTGCGGGCTGACCACCGAGGTGATCGCCCGCGCGTTTCTCGTCGCCGCGCCCACGCTCGCCCAGCGCATCGTGCGGGCGAAGCGAAAGATCCGCGACGCCAATATCCCCTATGAGGTGCCCGAGCGCGCCGAGCTGAACGACCGCCTCGATACGGTGCTCAACGTGATCTACCTGGTGTTCAACGAGGGGTACTCGGCCTCCTCGGGCGAGGCGGTGACCCGGCCGGAGCTGTCCGGCGAGGCGATCTATCTGGGACGGCTGCTCGTCGAGTTGCTCCCCGACCCGGAGGCCATCGGGTTGCTCGCGCTGATGCTGCTCCAGGAGTCGCGCCGCCAGGCACGCATCACGCCGAACGGAGACCTCGTGCTCCTCGAGAATCAGGATCGCTCGCTGTGGAACCGCGCGCATATTGACGAGGGCCGCGAACTCGTCGCCCGCGCGCTGTCCGCCGAGGTGGTCGGCCCGTACACCATCCAGGCGGCGATCGCCGCCGTACATGCGGACGCTGCCGCGCCCGCCGACACCGACTGGGCGCAGATCGTCGGACTCTACGACGTGCTGCTGCGGGCGACGGCCTCACCGGTGGTCGAGCTCAACCGCGCGGTCGCCGTGGCCATGCGCGACGGGCCGGATGCCGGGCTCGCGCTCGTCGACGCCTTACTGGAGGGTGGTGCCCTCGACGATTACTATCTGGCGCATGCGGCGCGCGCCGACTTTTGCCGGCGGCTCGGACGCACCGCCGACGCGCGCCGCTCCTACCAGCGGGCCCTCGATCTCGTCGAGCAGGCGCCCGAGCGTCGCTTTTTGCAGAAACGCCTCGAGGCGCTCGGCTAATTTTTTTCGACACTGTCGATTTCGGCCGTTCCCGTTCGATTACTCCGTGTAGTCAACAACCCTTCCCCAGAGGAAAGAATCATGAAGTATCTATGTCTGGTCTACGGTGAAGAAGACAAGATGGCCGAGGTCCCCGTCAACGAGTGCCTCGCCTTCGGCGACGAGCTAGCCGAGAATCATCAGCGCATCGCCGCCGAGGCCCTCCAGCCGGTCGACACAGCGACTACCGTTCGGGTGCGCCAGGGAAAGGTCTCGGTGACCGACGGACCGTTCGCCGAAACCAAAGAGCAATTGGCCGGATTTTATCTGATCGACGCTCGCGACTTGAACGAGGCCATTCGCATCGCCTCGAAGATTCCGCCCGCGCGAGTCGGCAGCATCGAGGTTCGACCGATCCGCGAATTGGTGCCGGTGTGCTAACCCGAGCGGCGTCGACGGCCACTGCACAGCGTTTACGGAAAGCGTAGAAGTTTCAGATTGAACGAGCCGCCGCTGGATAATCCGATGTCGCCGTCGCGGAGGTCAACGCCCCCCGGTAACGTCGGCCACTGCGGGCGCGGCCGCGCTCCCGAATTCTCCACGTGCACGATGACAGGCGCGGGCCGCGCCGTCGTGGGCCGCTCGGCGGCCCTTTCGACGCCAGGGACGGCGTCGCTCCAAATCGTTTGCGCGCGTCGGGGACGGGCCGCGGCGCTCCGCGCCGCCGGGGTCGCTCCGCGGCCCCGAACGTGTTTGGCTGGGCGCAGCGGCGGAACACACCCGTTCTTGGGACGTAGTTGCCACGTCGCCCCTCCCCACGGGCCAAGGCCCGAGGCTCGTAAAAACGACCATAACAAGGCGTGCGGGCCAAGGCCGCGCACGCCGAGCGCCTGGTCGATGCTTTGATGATGCGTTGACGACGAGCCCATGCGGGATCGGTTGTGAAGTGGGCATGTCGTCACGAATGGGACGTGCAACCGGTCGAATCGGCGAACGCCCTCGCCTATGCGATTCCCCAACCGGCGGACACGAATCGGCGCTCGTTCGCCTTTCAAACCGTCGACCACCTACATGGCGTGCGCGGCCTTGGCCCGCACGCCTCGACGTGGCTGTCCTTTACGAGCCTCGGGCCTTGGCCCGTGGATGGGTCCGGCCTGTCGACACGGCCCGATCGGTCCGGGGCGCGGCCGCGCTCCCGAATTCTCTACATGCACGATGACAGGCACGGGCCGCACCGTCGTGGGCCGCTCGGCGGCCCTTTCGACGCCAGGGACGGCGTCGCTCCAAAGCGTTTGCGCGCGTCGGGGACGGGCCGCGGCGCTCCGCGCCGCCGGGGTCGCTCCGCGGCCCCGAACGTGTTGCGCCAGCGTCACGCTGGCGGATGCACACATTGCAACCTCGCCGCGATCCGCTACAATTGTCGGCGTTTCCCGTCGCCGGAGGCCGCCACTCCAGCAGCGCGCCTCTTTCGCACCCATCTCTTGGGGGATTTGTGAACAAACGTTGGTTGCTGCCGATAGTAGGCCTTGCGCTGGCGACACAAATGCTCGCCTGCGGCTCGTCCGACGGCCCAAAGACCATCTGCGGCCACGGAACGGTTGAACGACACGGATTTTGCATCGTCGAAAACAACGTACTTGACGCTGGCGACGACGTCAGCGTGGTCGCGTGCGGTCAGGGCACCGTGCTCTTGGGCGGCCAGTGCCGGCCAGCGGGCGCGCAGTGCGGTGAAGGCACCGTTCTGCGCGACGGGCGCTGTATTGCCGCCCCGCGCGATGCTTCACTCATCGATGCGGCCAAAGTCGACACCACCGTGGATGCTCGGGCAGATAGTGGCATCGATGCCCCAACAACTGACGCGACAGTCGACGCGGGCGGAGTTGATTCGGGTGGGGTTGACTCGGGCATCGCCGACGCCGCCAGTCCAGATGCAGACAGCCGCGACGCCGAGGTGGCGGACACCGGCCTCGACGTTGCCGACACATCCGATGCCGCGGACGCGGACACGACCAACTGTCCGTCACCTCAGGATGAAACGTGCGACGGCCGCGACGACGATTGCGACGGCGTCATCGACAACGGCGAGGTCTGCCCGGACTCCTCGGTGGACCATACGGACCCGTTTACCGAAGGAGTGTTTCTGGAGGGAAGGACACATCCATCGATGTGCAATGCCGGCGCGATCCAGCAATTTTGGCCCACGCTGCGATCAAGCTACTATACGGGGTTCGATTGCGATGCGCATTACTACGTGTTCCGACAAAGCGACGACCAACTTTTCTACTACGCGGGCTTTGGCATTGAGCGCGTCGAAGCATCCGGAAACGATACGCTGATCCAAACGCCTCCGTGTGGGAGCCTGGTCGACTCTCCTTGTAGCTTCGACGGGCAAAACCGTCTGTACTACCAGTGCCACGACACGGTGCGGCGCGGCAACGGCGACCTCATCGCCTACAACATCGAACATTTCATAACAGCCCTGGACGACGGGCGTGTCGTCGTCGCCGAGGCAATACAATCGGCCTACTCGGTGGGCCACGCCTACGTGGTGCTCGACCAGCAAGGCCGGGAACTGTCCAGGCTCGACCCTCGCTCGCGATTTGCTGGCGGTCTGGTTCCCGCACCTCGGGCGGCGACCAAGTCCGGCAACAAAGCCTACGTCCTGTTCAAGCGCACTTGGGGCCAAGACAACAAGGAGTACGTGGCGTACCGTCTCACCGAAACCAACCAGTGGCAGCTAATGCGTCGAGTTTCTGTGCAGGAGTTCGGTTACACTCGGCTATTGATCTCGGACGGAACGATATTTGTCACCGAAACGGATCCTTTGGCGGCCGGCTACAACCAGATCGTGGCCTATCCCCCGGGCGCTCCGCGCCAGGTCGTCTGGCGCGAAGTCAACGCCACCACGGTAACTCAGACTTTCTACCCCCACCTGCTCATCGGGCCCAAGGACACGCCGTGAATACAGTTCCATCAAATCCATTGAGTTGGGCAACGTCATGAACGTACGCTGGTTGTTGGCATTGGTAAGCCTGGCGATGGTGAATCAATTGTTCGCCTGTGGATCGAGCGATACCAAAGCACTTCGATGTGGGCCGGGAACGGTGCCTCGAAACGGCTTTTGCATTGTCGAAAACCGAACCATCGACGCCGGCGACGACACCAGCGCGGTCGCGTGCGGCCAGGGCACTGTGTTGTTGAATGGGGAATGTCGGCCGGCGGGCGCAACATGCGGGGAAGGTACGACGCTGCACGACGGCCGGTGCGTGCTCGACGAGCGCGACGCTGGAGTCGTAGATGCCGACGCTACGGATCCGGGCGATGACGCCAATCTCGGAGTCGATGCCGAACCGAGCGATGTCGCGGCTGACTCCAGTCCGGCTGATTCGGGCATTGTCGACTCAGGTCGTGTCGACTCGAGCATGACGGATACGATGGTTCTTGATGTCGGCCTGCCCGACATTAGCCCAATGGATGCCAGCTCCTACGACGCCGACGCTGCCCGCGCCGACACGTCCGGCGACGTGGGATTGGGTAGCGGCAACTGTATGTTGACCCAGCCCGAGTGGTGCGACGGTCGCGACAACGATTGCGATGGCGTCATCGACAACGGCGAGGTCTGCCCGGACTCGTCGGTGGCCAATACCGACCCGTTTAATGGCGGGGTGTTCCTGCAGGGCGTCACCGACGATCAGTTCGCAAGAGATGCGCTCCAACAATTCTGGCCGACATTGTCGTCAACGTACTATTCAGGCTTTGACTTCGATGATTACGCCGAGCGCTACCTATTCCGGCAAAGCGATGACGAGATCTTCTATTTCGCCACATTTTCCGGGGTGGTTCACGACGAGACTGGACGAGCAGATTGGGTCGTCGCGACGCCGCCATGCGGCAGTCGAGCCGACCAAATATTCGGCTTCGACGGCCAGGGCCGGCTGTACTACCAGTGCCAGGACTCGGTGCGACGTGGCAACGGCGAGCTTATCGCTCAGCCCGTCGAGCAGCTCGTGACGGTCCTGGACGACGGGCGCGTCGTCGTGCTCGAGGCATCGAGTCCGAACACGAATGACTACGTGGTACTCGACGACCAAGGTCAGGAATTGGCCAGGCTCGACCCCCGCCCCCAATTTGCCGGCACCATGACCGCCTTGCCAAAAGCGGCGACCAAATCCGGCAACAAGGCATACGTTCTTTTTTTCCGCACTTGGGGCCAGAACAACAGGGAGTTCGTCGCTTTCCGCCTCACCGAAACTAATCAGTGGCAACGAATGCGCCGCATCAGCGCGCAGGCGTGTGGGCTGGAGAATCTCGTAATCTCTAATGGAACGGTGTTCGTGAACGAGCGCGCTCCCAACTCGTCCTATGACCATCAGATCGTGGCATATCCGCCCGGGGCTCCACGTCAGGTCGTCTGGCGCGAGGCCGACGCCACCGCCGTGCATCGGCTTCATTTTGGGCAATTGTTAGTGGGACCTAAGAATACCCCGTAAGCCTTGAATACGCCCGGATCAGCCCCCGAAATCGGCGCAGTATGACGTCAATTGTTTGGCGTTCATTCTACAAATACTGTCCAAAGAGCATTATTGAAGACGATCGATCGAGCCCGGAGACAGACATAAAATGACAGACACTCCTTGCCAAGCCGAGGAGCGTGCCTTAACGTGTCTCTAACGTAATTCCAATTATCCGCTTGAGGATACCGTTACCTTGGTGGGGAGTAATGCCGTTGATTTGCCTTGATAAGAAACTGCGCACGCTTGCTGAACGCACCGTCTATTGGCTTTTGCTCACCGTTGCGTTGTCGCTGTTCACGATGAGTTGCCGCAATGGCACGGAAGTTGGTTCGCCCAATAATGGCGACCCGACCCCGGCATAGAGAACCGCGCGTTCGTCATTACAGTGTGGCACTGGCGAGAGCGTGGTCACGTGCAAGTGCACTGACCTTTGCAACTACCAATTCTGCTCGGATCAACTAATCAACAGGTGTCCACTCCCTCCAAACGACACATTTGCGACCCCCTGCAATGCGGCCTGCGGAAGCACGGCCGGCATTAGTATTGACCTTCCCAGCACGGGCGTTCCTACCTTCAAAGACCGCGCGGATTACTTGTTTGATGGCTCAGTGCCACTACAAACCGGCATCTCATGGTGGAATAGCGATGTTCCCCAGCCAGGTGCGAACGTCGGTGCCATTGCTGGCACTGTCGTCAACACCTCCGAGAACCCTATCGAGGGTGCCAAGATTACAGTGCGTGATCACCCTGAATTTGGCCAAGTGAGGTTGCTTCGGTTTTTTCGGACACATCGAAGATTACACTCGGCGCTCGGCCATATGAGTCCGGACGGGTTCGAATGAAGAGCCGAAGCGGCTCGAAGTACGTATCCGCTAAACTGAGGGAAGCTCAATTTACCATTACTTGACTTATCCTGCCTAAGTTCATGGAGCGACAATTAATAATAAGCAGGATTTGCTGTGCAATTCTGGCGGTGCTTGCCGGTGTGTATGCCTTGTGGATTCGCACGCATTGGCATCACAAGGAAGTTAACTACCAAGTCGAATCTGACGTTGGAAGCTTAAATGGCGTCGTTGACGCTTATGATGGAGTTAATTTCGCGTTATTACGTCTACCCGTTGCTCCTGAGTTTTGTAAAAAACACCGTGGCGTTCATCGGCTGCCAGAGGTTCGCCTATCATTGCAAATTGTCGCAAAGACACGTCCACCAGTTTCTATCTTGTGGAAAGTGAAGGACGACCATGCGTTGGTGAGTCGGTCATTCGATACCACAGGAAAGGCGCGTTTCACAAAGCCAAATAAGTCTAACGGGGTCCGCCATGTATGCAAATGCTTAAGAGATGGACATCTTTCCGACGTCAGCTGTTCGATTGTCAACTTTTATAGTGATGGCCATGTTAGAATGACAGCATCGTCCTCGATTGAACTATCTAATCGTTGGCAGCTAAAGGGAGTGCCAACTTTGCATTTGGTGGATCTTGAGCATAACTCTTATACCTGGATTATGTTCTGGGTTTTAATGGCTTTGGCTGTGTTGTTTACGGGTTTCTCGATATTTCTGTGGCGAGTGCACGTGCGATTGCTTACTAATACCTCATGAGGGGCGCAGCCCCTCGGGTGAATCACCGTTGCGGGCATTTTTCGCGTTGAACCATGTCAAATTACTCAATAATTTCAATGTCCCAACTGGTCAATTGGGCAATGTCACCGAGCTACTCGCTTCGATGTAAACTCGGCAACGGCTCTAACCTAACGCTGCGAACTGTGGTTGCGAACATCCACAGCAGACTCGAGCGGCACAATCCAGCGGAGATCACGTCAGAGAAGCTCCAGGTCTCATGCTCGGGCCCATTTCGCGATCTCCGGCTCGTTAACAATCTCAGCGATATCTCGAGTCTGACGATTTTTGCCGACCGCGTGGACACCGAGCTGCGTCTAACGGTGCACATAGAGATGCGCGATCTCGTTGTCTTTGGGCTCGTAGGCACGGTCATGGTAGGCGCGCTCATCGGAATCGGGGCGTACTTCTCCAAAACGCCGCACGACTTCGTCAAACTCGGCGTTTTCTCCCTCGCCGGCATCACGCTCGATGTCCTGTGGATGCTGACGATTCGGCTCATCACTGTACGCGCCCTGCAACGCGAGCTGGAAGCGGTGATGGCAAAGCTTGGCAACGTCGAGTGGAACTACGAGTGGAACTAATGGCGGCCGCTCCTCGTTCAGCCTGCAACCGTTCAGGTTCACGTGCACGTTCAGGTTCACGGACTCGATTGGGTCGCGTGGACAACTCGAGCACTTGTGTATGATGAACAGGCCTCCGCGCCGCCGGGGCCGCTTGGGCGGCCCTTTCGACACCAGGGACGCCGTCGCTCCAAAGCGTTTGCGCGCGCCCGGCACGGGCCGCGGCGCTCCGCGCCGCCGGGGTCGCTCCGCGGCCCCGTACGCGTCCCGATTCAGACGTACGCGGCGTACGCGTCGTTGCGCTCGGGTGGGTCGTATCGTACGGCGCATTGCCGTCGCATGTAACATTTTGATGACCTCCACTTGCTCCCCACAGCGACGCCCGCCTCGCCTACGGCATGCTGTGCGGCTGGTGGGCCGCGCTGTATATCAGCTCGATGGCCAATATTCGCTGGCCCTCGTTGCCCGTCATCTACGTCCTCGGGTCCGCGCTCGGCGCATTCCTGAGCACGCATTCGCTATGCGAAGCTGGCATATTGGCCGACATGTACCTGCCCAAAGCACAGTGGTCGCCAAATTTCGCACTGGGCTGGGGCGTGATGTTCTCCACGCCGTTGATTGTCCACGAATGCGTGAGATGGGCAATTGGGCGAGTTTTCGGCTAGAGGAAGCGACACGATGAGCCGCCACCCTTCGATCATAGGTGTCGCATACCTTTTCGCGATAGTCGTGCTTTACCTGATATTCGATTTTCTCGCGGCGTCAAGCTCGGTCCATGGGACGTATGCATGGCTGTCGGTTTGGTGGGCATGTTTATACATAAGTTCTGTCGTGCCAATACGGTGGACTTCCTCTCCAGTCATTTTCATCGGTGGCTCGGTAATCTACTTTCTTCTTGGCACCTACTGGTTCAGCCAGGCTGGCTTGATTGATCATCCTTTTTCCTCTTACGCCGAGTTTCACGCGGTGTTTCTGCCCGTTTACGGATTGCTGTACTGCTCGCCGGTGCTCATCAACGAGGCTGTCCGTGCAGCACGCCAGTGGCTCGTCGAGCGCATGACGTAACAAGGTGAGACCAAGATCGAGCAGATCATCGCCCATCTACCGCGACACCGCCGCCTACGGCCACTTCGGCCGCTCCTCGTTCAACTGGGAAAAGACTGACAAGGCCCAGGCGCTCGAAGAGGCCCTGCTTTAAGGCCCTACCCAACATGCGCTCCCTCCCCCGCCTCGGCTGACTATTGATCACCAATGGTTTCCGTGGCTCCCGAGGGTGCGCTCGCGGCCGTGCCCGAAGGGCCCCGCCGCTGCGCTTACCCCCGGCTGGTAGATACACTGAACGCAAGGCCGGTTTGGCCGTTGCCTTCGTCGGGCGCAGAACCAAACCGTGACCGGGGGTAAGTATACTCGAGGCGCCCTAAGGCGCGCTCGAGGGACGCACCCTCGGGAGGGTCACCGCTCGTCACATCTTCGGCGGCCCCGAACGTGTGCTCGCCCGACACACCGCCGCCGAGCCTGTAGCGTCATGGACAACATCCTACCCGGGCCTTCAGGCGTTCGGCTTCGCCGGCGGCCAATACGACCCCGACACCGGGCTGGTGCGCTTCGGCGCCCGGGACTACGACCCTCTGACCGGCCGTTGGACGAATACGGACCCGATTCTATTTGCCGGTGGCGATACGAATCTGTATGCGTATGTGGGCAATGATCCGGTGAACTTTGTCGATCCCTGGGGGCTTGAGAAACTGTTTGTCGTGTCATGGCATTTCTACGGGCCCTGGCGACACTCAGAGGTGCTTCTTTTGGATAACAATGGGCAGTTCACTATGATTGCAAGCGGAGCACTTGGAGTGGTTCGTGGAATCAATACAGTCCAGATCTATACTCTTACCCCCGGTCCAAATTGTCGTATTTCAATGCCAGGCGAGGGAGAAGAAGGACTGCTTTACATAATGCGCGAGATTTCGTCAAAACAGTACAAAAACGCGCTCGAAAGAGGTCGTCAACTCAAAAGAAACGAGACGCTTTACACTCCAAATAACGACTGCAATGCAACGACAGCAAGCATCCTCAAAGCCGCGAATGTGCCTTGGCCTCGCGAGATGTCAGGTCCTTTCACTTATTTGGGTTCTGGGCAATTCATGCGTCCCTTCGCGAGTCATATAATCTTGACATATCCTTATTAGTTTACGTCAACAGGATCGCCGTGATATTGCCACACTTGCAAAAGAAAAAACGTGAATGCGACGGTGTGGGGAACTCATGAAGAATCTCGTCACAAAAGCCCCCTTGCGGCTGGCGGCGCTTTGTTTTTTATTCTTGTTTCTAGTCAGTTGCGCTTGCCTTAACTACTATTCTCGACCCCCAACGGTATCGAAGTTTCATATCGTTGCAAATGGACGCGGTGTACTAAGCACCAACCTTCGACCTCCAGACGGTCAGAGTAGTATCCAACTCACTATGCCCGTCTCGCGCCAATATTGCGCTCATGGCGAAATCGGTTCTGCCCTTCCTGGCGTACACTTAAAGATAAGTCTATACGAGAACAAGAAAGTTATCGACTTTGTCGATTTACAGTTAACCAATGGCCGTATTTTGATAAAAAACCGTAATGGAAAACGAATTGGCACGCCTGCGGGCCTTACGGCCTATCATATATGCATGTGCCGCTCCGGCTCGCGTCATGGTGCGCCAGTGATCAAATGTTCGATTACCATTTTTAATCACAAAAGCACTCACCCAGTTCGTCTTTCCGCCGAAGTTCAGTGGGCACGTGAATGGGGTTTAAGAAACTTGCCGGCCCTCGAACTGGATAACTTAAGTTATAATACTCTTATCTGGTGGATTTGGTTTAGCGTGGTCTCTGGATTGTCAGTAGTCTTCGTAGCCGCAATCCTCTTGTTCGTGCTCGTATCGCGGGATGGCCGGCACGAGAACGGAGACACCTAGCCTTGGGTGTGGATCTCGTATTTATCAGCGCCTGAGCGCGTAGGCGTGGCCGCCTGAATTGCGAAGGGGTGCCATCCCCGGCTAAGCTTGTTTTCGACCAAGAAAATAAGCGCCAAGGAGGCACCCCGTGAGCCAAGAGTCGCACGACCGAGAAGAGATTCGCAAGCAGTTGCTGCCGTTTTTCGAGGAGCTGGTCGATTCAGTGATGGTCGCTGGCACAAATGCTGCGTCCATGCACGCCGAGAAGAGCATCGCTGAGGCCAGCGACCGGCTCGGTGCCCAGGCCGTCGGCCGATGGCTGTTGCGCTACGACATGGACGCTCGACTCATCGAGGTCGACGGCGCACTGCACTATCTGCTCAGAGACGCGGTCGAGAAGACCTACCACACCATGCGGGGTCCGGTACGGATTGCCCGGCACGTCTACCGGCCAAGCGGCGAGCACAATGGCAGCGTGGTCTGTCCGGTCGAGGTTCGCACCGGGATGATCGGTGGGCAGTGGACGCAGGGCTGTGCAGAGGCGATGGCCTACGTGGCTCAGGAGTTGCCCGAGCGTGCGGCGGCCAAGGTGGCCGCGAAGCTTGGGGCGATGGGCTACTCGCACAACAGCTTCAAGCGCGTGGCGCGCACGCTCGGTGAGTGCTGGGAAGACGAGCGCGACGTGTATGAAGAGCAGACCATCAAACAAGTCGAAATGCCTGAGGAGGGTGCGCGTCTGGCCGTCTCGATCGATCGCGTCAGCCTGCTCGTCGACGAAGCTGATGGGCTGCACTGGCGCATGGCTTACTGCGGCACGCTGACCTCGTACGACGGCGAGGGTGCACCACTTGGTACGCTGCGCTACGGGCGCATGCCAGGCGAAGGCGCACACATCCTGCGAGAGCAGATGAAGTGGGACGTCAACGCGCTGATGGAGCGCCGCCCGACGCTCGAACTCATCACGCTGAGCGACGGCGCCAGCGAGATGTGCAACATCCTCGATGAGGACTATCCCGCTGCCGCTCGCTACGTCGACTTCTACCACCTCGTCGAGAAGCTGGGCGCGGCACTGCAGGCGTTCAGCGCCAAGCGAGCGACAACCGATAAGCCCGAGGCAGTGCTGGCCAAATGGAGGACCCGATTGCTCAATGAGCCCAACGCCATCGAGCGAATCGAGCGGGCCATCAAGCGCTGGCGCGCAGACGACATCGAGGCGGTCCACCAGGCGATGACCTACATTGCGAATCACAAAGAGCAGATGAACTACGCCGAAGCACGCGCCAAAGGACATCCCATCGGCAGCGGGCACGTCGAGGCGTGCTGCAAGCAGCTCGTGCAGACGCGGATGAAGCGCAATGGACAGCGGTGGAAACGCGAAGGTGGCCAGGCGATTCTGACACTTCGAAGTCTGGCTACGGATGCCAGATGGGAGGCGGCGATGCAGGTGATGATGCCGAGCTTCAAACGGCACGCCGAGCCGGTCGCTCAGGCCGCGTGATCAATACGAGATTCACACCCCCTAGCCTTCACTTCTCACCAAGAATCCAGGGACAAAACCTCTCTCCAGAATCCGTCGCGGGGGTCATGCCACTCCTGCTCGACCCGGCAAAATGCTCACCGCTTTCGGGCAGACGTTGGCGACTTGGCGCGGGTTCAAATTATATATCAACATGTTCCACAGCAATCACAACAATGAGTCGAGGTATGTGGCCCTCTTAAAGGGCATCGCATACGTGTTTTCCGTAATTCCGCTCTACGAGGCATTCGACGTTCTCGCGTCGGGAAGCCCGGCCCACGGGGCGTATGCATCGCTGTCTCTTTAGTGGGCATATTTGTACTTGAGTTCTGTTGTGCCAATACGGTGGACCTCGCTCCCGGTGATATTCATCGGTCGCGCAGCAACCTACTTTCTCATCGGCAGCGCCGAGTTTCACGCAGTGCTTCTCCCCGTTTACGGATTGCTGTACTTCTCGCCGGTGCTCACCAGCGAGGCTGTCCGTGCAGCAAGGCAGTGGATCATCGGCCGCATGGGGCATAACTCATGGTTTGTCAGCGTGGGTCGCCGCTGCGAAGTCCAGCTCGCCTACGCCATCGGCGTCGCCGAGCCGGTCAGCGTCATGGTCAACACCTTCGGCACCCACTTCGGCCGCTCCTCGTTCAACTGGGGGAAGACTGACAAGGCCCAGGCGCTCGAAGAGGCCCTGCTTTAAGGCCCTACCCAACATGCGCTCCCTCCCCCGCCTCGGCTGACTATTGATCACCAATGGTTTCCGTGGCTCCCGAGGGTGCGCTCGCGGCCGTGCCCGAAGGGCCCCGCCGCTGCGCTTACCCCCGGTCACCGTCTGGCTGGTAGATACACTGAACGCAAGGCCGGTTCGGCAGTTGCCTTCGTCGGGCGCAGAACCAAACCGTGACCGGGGGTAAGTATACTCGAGGCGCCCTAAGGCGCGCTCGAGGGACGCACCCTCGGGAGGGTCACCGCTCGTCACATCTTCGGCGGCCCCGAACGTGTGCTCGCCCGACACACCGCCGCCGAGCCTGTAGCGTCATGGACAACATCCTACCCGGGCCTACAGCCCTTCGGCTTCGCCGGCGGCCAATACGACCCCGACACCGGGCTGGTGCGCTTCGGCGCGCGCGACTACGACCCTCTGACCGGGCGTTGGACGAATACGGACCCGATTCTATTTGCCGGTGGCGATACGAATCTGTATGCATATGTGGGCAATGATCCGATCAACCACATCGACCCTTCAGGCGAAATATCTTGGCTGATCATCGGAGCCGTAGGCGCAGCGGTAGTCGTGGGCGCAGCTTGGCTATATGAAAAATATCAGAGTAACACTCATGGAAACTATCCGGGGTCTCCGCAAGACAACAAAGCAGTAATCGCTTTACCAGGTGATCTTCGTGCCTTTGCGTATAACACCCCTCCAAGCGAAGATGGCTGCTTTCAAGTATTCATTCACGGGGATTATCTTCGTTCGACCTATGAAGATCCCGCACGGTTTTCCGATCGCCTAGTTAAAGCTGGGTATGACAAAGAACATGGCCAGTGCATCGAATTGTATTCTTGTGGAGTCAAGGACGACCCATATCCAGCCGCCCTGAAGGCGGCAACTGGTGCGAACTACGTAAAGGCGCCCCAGGGCCTCCTGTTTTTCCAGCCGTCTGGGTTCATGGGCCCTTGGACGCCGTGGAAAACTTATTAATCCGTGAATTGATTATTTTTGCAAATTCACGCGCGTTTACCGCAAACAGGCAATGACACCAGCTAATGAAAACGTGTCGTAAATCAGAAGTGGGAGTTGCATTGCTTTTTGCAGCCATCGCCGTAAGCCTTGTTGCGTCTACGTGGAAAAAGCCAACCGCGCCGAGTGTAGAGTCTGGGATGGCACAGACAGCGGCACGAATTCGAGATAAACTGTTAGGTTGCGTTCCTAATGGCCATGGCAACTTCTGCGAAAAGATTAGTCAATTGCGACGCGCAAACACGGTGTTGGTAAAATCGAGCGGCCCGAACGGAACTGACTACCGGATCAAGATCGTTCCGCGTTTTCAATGCACGAACGGTGGGCTGTTGCTCCAGTTCGTCGCAAGCGATCCGGACGGGAACTTCTCTTGGGACGGACAGGACAAACTACCCCTGCTCTTGGGCGACTGTTCGAACGAAACACTTCCACTGGGCAAAATGATGCTTCTGGACATGGTGGACGTGGTCTTTGTGAGGTTGACTGGTTCAAAGGTTATCGATGCTCCCTTGATTGCTTCATACCTTTTCCGCGTTGATGGGGATTACCTGACGATCAGCAATACCTCGATGAAATCCGCAAAAATAATCGCTTCAAGCTTGGCCAATGCCAACTTTATGGAGGTCGACGCAATCGATGCCGTTTTCGAGTTGACCGATCTGCATGGAGCATCGTTTGTAGGAAGTACACTTCGAAACGCGACGTTTGACCGTTGCGATCTCGAAAATGCCTCCTTTGTGGGGGTCGACCTGACTGGCGCTTCCATTCGAATCTCGAATGACTTCCAAGTAGCCCAAACGCTTCAGACCATCACGTGGAAAAATACCACCTGCCCCGATGGCGTTTCGTCCGCGTCGGGTATCGGGAGGCATGCGCGCGAGACATGCTTGGGGCATCTGTCTCCGAAGTAACCGTTCAGGGAGTTCACGAAAAATTGCGCTCGGCGAACGCGTTCACAGTTGCCGAAAGGACATGCGTTCCCATGACTTCGCAGGATGAATGAGCCAACGCCCGACAAGCGCATCGCTGAACTAAAGCAGTCCTACTTCGAAATGCGGACTGCGTGAATTACTACGGCCTGAGCCGAAATTGCCTCGCATTTTCAATCGTTTAACGGGCGTCTCTTGACCGGGGGAGGTCAACTATGCCCGATTCTCTTTCTACGGGGAGCTTGGCGGCCGCCTCGCCGGGCTGGGTCGATGTCCACTGGGATGTGAGCATGTCGTGGAGCTGCACGACGGTCGAGTCGAGCGCCAGAAGCTCTCGGAATCCCTCGACGTTTTCGGCGGCCCGGTCGGACATCGACTGCTTCTGGGCGTCGAGTCGCCAGCGCACCAGCCGCTTCATGAGCGCGGCCAGCGGCCGGGTAAAACGGTCGTGGAACGACGAGCGGGCAATCGTCAGCCCGGCGACCTGCTCGAACCGGCGCCTCAGCGAGGCCAAGGTACGCTCGGCGCCGGCCGGGAAGCCCAGCACCAGCGTCCAGACCAGCAAGACCGGGTCGACCTTGCGGTCACGCTCGACGACTCCGAGCTTCTTCGCGAGCTTTTCGATAAGGAAATCGGGAAGGAAGGTTGTCAAAAACTCCAGCGTCAACTTACCCTTGATGGGCGCCATCATGGCTCCTTTTGTTCGTGATACGATCTCCAGTCGCACCACGAGCATGGGAGACATGATGGCGTTTTTCAATGTCTGATGCGCTTTGGGGCGGGGTCAGGCGCTTAACCGATCACGAGTGCGTTCAACAGGGAGAAGACCGAGCCAATTGATACGCGCTTGCCTCGAACCAAGGTAAATTCGCAGTGTTTCCAACATTTTATAACAATCACATCGAGCTGCCAGATGGGGTTTCACCAGACTCCTTTCTTCAGCACTGCATGGACGGGCTTGCCAACGAGAAGCCTAAGGTGTTGGAACGCGATGGGCACCGGTTGATGTTCGAAGGCCGCCTGCTTGGCGTTGTGCACGGGTGGAATTTGCTATCGCCAATCGATCATGGCGAAATTTTGCTCATTGAGGGTACCAAGGTCTTGTATTCACTGAGATTTGTGCGCATGACCGTTGGTAACACGATGCTCGCCTCAGTTCTTCTAATCCTGTCCTCGTCGTACGTTGACAAACTGCTCCACATGTCCGCCTCTTCCCGCGATTTGTTTTCATTTTTGGGAATCTGGTTTCCGGTGTTGGCATGGATTTGGCTCACTGGAGCTCAGTATTTGGAAACGGTGGTCCGCTTTCGACGGTTCCTTCGTCGGGTGGCGCGTCGATGCTCGTCCTCCTCACCGCTGCGGTAACATCGCAGAGGGTGCCTGACGAGAAATCTGGGGTGATGGGAATCGAGATTGCCGGGATCGGCTCTCCCTCAGATAGCCTGCTCGAAATACGGCCTCACCACGCTGGCCTGATCGATCATCCTTTTTCCTCTTACGCCGAGTTTCACTCGGTGCTTCTCCCCGTTTACGGATTGCTGTACTGCTCGCCAGTTCTCACCAACGAGGCTGTCCGTGCAGCAAGGCAGTGGCTCAGTAGCCGCATGGGCTGTAATTCATAATCTGGGGGACGTACATGCATGCCCGCATCGGCGTCGCCGAGCCGGTCAGCGTCATGGTCAACACCTTCGGCACCCACTTCGGCCGCTCCTCGTTCAACTGGGGGAAGACCGACAAGGCCCAGGCGCTCAAAGACGCGCTGCTCTAAGCCGTCGCAGAACCCGTTGGAGCGACGGCCTCCGCGCCGTCGTAGGCCGCTCCGCGGCCTGTTCGACGCCAGGGATCAGGGACGGCGTCACTCCAAATCGTTTGCGCACGTCAGGCCGCTCGGCGGCCCTTTCGACGCCAGGGACGGCGTCGCTCCAAAGCGTTTGCGCGCGTCGGGGACGGGCCGCGGCGCTCCGCGCCGCCGGGGTCGCTCCGCGGCCCCGAACGTGTTTGGCTGGGCGCAGCGGCGGAACACACCCGTTCTTGGGACGTAGTTGCCACGTCGCCCCTCCCCTCGGGCCTTGGCCCGTGGATGGGTCCGGCCTGTCGACACGGCCCGAGGTGGCCTCCGTTGCGGGGGTCAACCACACCCCCGGCGACGTCGGCCATTGCGGGCGCGGCCGCCCGCGCTCTAACAAAGAAGCCCCGGCGAGCAGATGAGCTCGCCGGGGCTTTTCGCGTCTCAGCTAGCGCGGATTAGGGCGCGGTGGCGCAGGCCGAGATGGTGTCGGTGACGCCGTTGGTCAACTGCACGCCGATGTTGGAGTCGCAGACCGTCAGCGGGTTGCCGCTCACGCCGCCGGAGCAGTCGGTGTTGTCGTTGCAGATCCTCGTGCAGTAGAACGCGCGATCGCCGCATTGCTTGCCGCCACCGCTGGGGGCAGTGTCGCACACTTGGCCGCTGGCGCAATCGGCGGCGGTGCTGCAGGGCTGGCCGTTGTAGACCGTGTTGGTCAAGCATAGCCCGGTCTGACAATCGGCGGTGGACTGGCACGAGTCGCCTAGCGCGCCGACCGAGGAGTCGTTGGGGTCGACGATGTTACGGCGCGTGCAGATCTGGTCGACGGAATTGTTGCGCGTGTTGCCGTTGATGGTGCACACGTGGTCGACGGTGTTGCCGTTGCTGTCGGTGTAGTTCAGACCCGAGCAGCTCGCGTTGTCGGTGCAGCCGGCGGTGCAAAAGCCCAACTGGCTGCTGTCCAGCGAGAACGTCGAGCAGATCTGGCCGGACGCGCACTGGCTATTGGAGGTGCAGACCACCGAGCACTCGTCACTGTTGGTCGCCAGGCACAGGCGCGAGCGGCAGTCGGTCTGCGCCTCGCAGTGGTCGCCCAGGCTGCCGGAGGCGGTGGCGTCGGGCATGCCGCAGTAGGCGGTGTGAACCTGGCTGTTGTTGGGATCGGTGCGCAGGTCGTTGCACATGCGCACGCCGTCCGAGCAGGTGCCGGTCTGGTCGCATTCCTCGTCGGCGAGGGTCTCGCAGACGTCGAAGGCGCCCGACAGGCTCTGCTTGGTGATGGTGTTGTTCTGGCACAACTGGTTGGTGCCGCATTGGTTGCTCGCCGAACAGGGCACCGAGCAGTGGTCGTTGAGGCAGACGCGGCTGGCGCATTGGTCGTCGGAGGTGCAGGGCACGCCGGTGGCGCGGCCGCCCGACGAGGGGATGCACACCGACTCGAGGGCGCTGCCGGCCTTGTTGGGCACGATGGCGCAGGTCAGCCCGCTGGCGCAGTCGTTGTTGGACGTGCAGGAGGTCGGGTCCTTGGCCACGCATACGCTGACGTCGTTGGTGCCGCCGTTGCCGTTATCGACGGTGGCGGTGCCGCACTCGTAGCCGGGCGTGGGGCAGTCGCTGTTGTCGGCGCAGGGCACCGAGCACACGTCGCCGAAGCGGTCGGAGTTGCACAGGTTGGCCGCGCAGGCCTGGTCGCCGGTGCACACGTCGCCGAGGCTTCCGCCGCCGGTGTTGGGCGCGCCGCAGGTCATGTCGCCGGTGGCGCGGTCGACCCGGCAGACCTCGCCGAGGCGGCAGTCGTCTTTGTTGGTGCAGGGCGTGGGCGGCGTGCACACCTGGGCGTTGTCGGTGTTGCCGTTGCCCAGGTCGACCTGCGAGATCTCGCAGGAGAAGCCGTCGCCGGCGGCGCAGTCGCCGTTGGCGGCGCAGGGCGCCGAGCACACGCCGTTCTGGCACAGGTTCTGGGCGCAGTCGCTGTCGGTCGAGCAGGTCGCACCCACGTCGCCGCCGCCGCTGTTGGGCGTGCCGCACTCGAAGGTCACCGAGTCGCTACCTTTAACCGCCAGGCAGCGCTCCGGCGAGGTGCAGTCGGCGTCGGAGGTGCACTGGGTGGGCGGCTTGGGCACGCAGACGTTGACCGACTGCGTGGCGCCCGTGCCCGTCTGAATGTCGGTGGGATCGCAGATGAAGCTGCCATCGCTCGAGCAGTCCACCGGCCGCTCACACGGCTGAGAGCACTTGCCGTTGACGCATAGGTTCGACGCGCACTCGCTGTCGTCGGTGCAGTCGTCGCCGAGCCCGCCGCTGCCGGACGGATCTTGGCAGGTCATCGACACCGTGTCGCCGGAGCGATCGACCACGCAGACCTGCGGGGCCGTGCAGTCGTCGTTGGTCGCGCATGGCTGCGGCGCCGACGTATCCGTACCGGTATCGGTGGCCGTGGGCGCGTCCACGCCCGTATCCGCCGGGCCGGTATCCGGGAGGGGGGTCGTCGTGTCCGTGCCGACGTCACCGCCGCCGCCACTCGTCGTGTCAGGGCCCATATGCGGCGTGTGGTGCGAGGCCGGATCGTCCGTCCCACACGCGGCGAGCAGCGCGAACATCGCTAGTATCACCAGTAAGCAGCTAAACCGTTTCATCGTACGCTCCGCTCCATCATTGGGAAGTCTCGGGTGGTGAGACTACCGCAATCGCAATAAAATTCACTTCTGCATGATAACGCGGCGCGTTATAGATTGAAAATCGCTGAATTTCAATGGGTAAGGATTGGGTTTGGGTTTCGGATGGCGATAGGCTGTCTATTGCTCACAAATCGCCTCCGGAGGTCGGTTTGTGACGTGAACCTGAACGCGAACATGCACGTGAACCGCTGTTTGACGGGCAGGGACTCCGATGATCTCGAAAGCGTGGGAACACAGCGCATTCGCACGACCCGCAGAGCCATGCAGCAAACGATCTCATTGCAGCTAAACGGCCGATCACGATCACGATCACGATCACGACTACGACTACGACTACGATCACGGGTCGGAGGGGCCCGATCACCCCTCCTCGAACTCCAGCGCCACCGAGTTGATGCAGTAGCGCAAGCCCGTCGGCGGCGGCCCGTCCGGAAAAACGTGGCCCAGGTGCGAGCCGCAGTTCCTGCAGCGCACCTCGATGCGGCGCATGCCGTGGCTGCGATCTTCGACCTCCTCGATCTTCTCCTTGTCGATCGCCTCGAAGAACGACGGCCAGCCGCACCCGGAGTGAAACTTGGTCGTAGAGGTAAATAGCTCGGCGCCGCAGGCCGCGCAGCGGTAGGTGCCCGGCTCGTCGAGATCGGTCAGCTCGCCGGTAAACGGACGCTCGGTGCCCGCCTCGCGCAGCACGTGGTATTGCTTGGGGCTGAGCTTCTCGCGCCAATATGATTCGGGTTTGTCTCGCTCGCTCATGGTTTGCCTTGGGGTCAGGGTGATATGACCTGAAAAATGTACGGGGTTTGGTGCCGATGGCAAAGGCCCCCCATTGCCCCAACCCCACGAATATGCCAGAGTTCCGGCGAGGAAGACTGAACATCCGTCTACCGCCAAGCCCATGCTCCAAGTCTGGTACTCCAACCACCTCGAACGTCTGCTCGACGGTCTCGTCGAAGCGGTGGGCCTCGAGCGCCATCGCCTGCGCCAGAGCCCGTTCGACCGCACGCCCGTGGTGGTGCCCAACTGGAACGTGCAGACCTACCTCAAATACGGCATCGCCCGCAGACAGGGCATCGCGGCGCATTTCGAATTCGGCCAGATGGTCGACTTTTTTGCCTCGATGCTGCCCGACGACGGCTCGTACCGGCTGCTCGACGAGCATCGGCTGCAGTTTTTGCTCATCGAGGCGCTGTCGAGCCGAAAATTGCTCGCCCACAAGGATATGGCGCCGGTTCGCGGCTACCTGGCGGCCGCCGGCGACGACGCCGACGCGCTGGAGATGCGCCGCTTCCAGTTGAGCCGCCACGTCGCCGAGCTCTTTCGCGAGTATAGCTTCAACCGCCCGGAGATGCTCGAGCGCTGGCTCGACCCGGACGCCGGCAGGCGCCCCCATTTTCGCCAGCGCAATTGGTGGCGCGTGGAGCGCTGGCAGCGCGCGCTTTGGCTGTACCTCTTTGCCCCCGGCGGCCGCCGCGACCGGTTGGCCGACAAGACCGGCATGCGCTATCTGCGCCCGCCGGAGATCTTCGAGCGCGTGCCCGCCGACAACCTCGACCTGCCGCCGGTGGTCCACCTCTTTGGCGTGGGCCGGCTGGGACGCGTCTTCGAGCGCCTGCTCGGCGAGCTCGGCGAGCGCACCCAGGTGTACGTATGGGCGCTCAACCCCTGCCGGGAGTTCTGGGAGGACGTGGTCACCGACGTCGACGAGGAGGCCGAGCTTCTGTCCAGCAAGGCGGTCGACGGCGGGCAACTCGCGCTTCTGGCCGACGGGCCCGACCCGGCGCCCAATTTCTGGGAGCCCGAGCGCTTTCCGCTGCCGCTTCGGCTGTGGGGGCGCGCCGGGCGCGACCAGATGCGCATGCTCAACCGGCTGTGCCATCACGATCCGCGCGCGCTCTTCGACAAGCCCGCCCCCGAGCAGCCCACGGTGCTTCGCCAGATCCAGCGCGACGTCCTATGCCTCGAAGCCGAGCGCGACGAGCCCATCGCGCGCCTCGACGACGACAGCATCACCGTGCTCGCCTGCCCCGGCGTGCAGCGCGAGGTCGAGGTCATCGCCAACGAGATCTGGTCGCTGATGCGCGGCGAGCGCCGCCTGCAGGACGATCGGCCGCTGCGGTTCAACGACATCGCCGTCATCGTCAACGGCGAGCAGCGCCTGGCCTACCAGACCCAGATCGAGGCGGTGTTTCGCGACACCTACGACATCCCGTTCAACGTCGTCGACCTGGAGGCGAACGCCCACAGCCGGCTCATCGAGGCGCTCGATCTGCTCCTCGATCTGCCCTTCGGCCAATTCAAGCGCGGCCAGCTTTTACGCCTGTTGGCCCACCCCAACGTGGTCGCCAAATTTCCCGACGTGGAGGCCGAGACCTGGCTTCGCTGGTGCGACGAGCTCAACATCGTCCACGGCGCCGACCACACCGACCACGACGACACCTACATCGAGGAAGACCTGTACAACTGGGACCAGGGCCTAAAACGCCTGGTCCTGGGCGGGTTTATGACCGGCGAGCCCAGCGGCGACGAGCGCGCCTTCGAGCAGGGCTCGTTCCACTACCTGCCCCACGAATACGCCCACGGCGAGCTCGAAAGCGCCGCCGATTTGGTGCTCACGGCCCGTTCGTTGATCCACGACGCGCGCCGCTGCCGCCGCGAGAAAATGCCCCTTCGCCAATGGCTCGAGCGCATCGGCGAGTTCGTCGAGGACTACCTCGCCCCGACCAACGACGACGAGGAATTCGACCTGATGCGCTGCCGAAGCCTGCTCGCCGAGCTGGCCGAGGTGGACCTGAGCGGGCGCGACGTGGCCTACCGCGTCGCCCGCGAGTTCATCGGGCGCGCCCTCGGCGAGCTGTCCATGCGCCGCGGGCAGTATCTGGCCGACGGCGTGGCGGTCTCGTCGCTCGTGCCCACGCGCCCGATTCCCTTCCGCGTGGTCTTCGTCGCCGGGATGGGCGAGGCCTATTTTCCGTCCTCCGACGGCGGCGACCCGCTCGATCTACGCCAGGCGCGCTGGCAGGAAGGCGACGCTGGCCGGCGCGATCGCGACAAATACGCGTTTTTGCAGACGCTTTTGGCCACCGAGGACCGGTTTTACGCCTCCTACGTCGCCCGCGACAGCCGCACCGGCGAGGATTTAGAGCCCTCGTCGGTCGTGCGCGACCTGCTTCATATGCTCGAGCAGAGCTACCTGGGCCCGCCGAAGACCGACGCGCTGATCATGCACCACCCGCTTCGGCGCTACGATCCGGCGTATTTTGACGACGCGCACGACCTGGGCACCAACGTCCACCCGGAGGCGCGCCGCGAGGCGGCCGCGTTCGCCATGCGCGAGAGCCTGCGCGAGCACTGCCGCGACGCCAACGTGCCCTTCCCCGACCTCGCCGTGCTCGACGCCGCCCTGCCCGAGCACGTCGGCGAGGTCGTAGACGACCTGCTCGGCACCTACGCCAAGCCGGCCGCCCCGCGCGCCGACGACGAGGTGCGCTCGGTGTCGCTGTCCTTCGGCCAGCTTCGCCAGTTTTTGGAGAGCCCCTTGCAGGCCTCGGCGCGCTGGGTCCTGGGGCTTCGCGAGGCCGCCGAGGACGACGTGCTCGACGTCGAAGACGAGATTTTCGAGGCGTCGTACGTGCGCTCGCTGATGCTGGCGCGCGACGTCTTTTTGAAGACCGTCACCGAGCAGGCCCCCGACGCCGGGCCGGCGTTTTTGCCGATCTACGAGGAGACCGCGCGCTACCTCGAGCTTCGCGGCGAGCTTCCCACCGGCCCGTTTCGCGAGGGCGAACAAAAGCGCCACCTGGAGTTGTTGGAGGTGTGGCGCAAAAACCTGGGCATCCTGGACGTCGCCGGCGACCGCCCGCTACAGATCAAGCGCTTCGGGCGCGCCGAGCGCCACACCCCGGTCGACGAGATCTGGGATTCCATCAGCTTCGAGCTCGAGCTGCCCGGCCCGGGAACGCAAAACCAGCGCGTGCGCGTCGAGCTCTACGGCGAGTCCGAGGCGCTCGACGCCAGCCACACCCAGGCCGTCACGCTGGTGTCGCGCGACGGCTCCAAGGACAAGGATTTCCTGCGCGGCTTCTTCACCCAACTCGCGCTTTCCGCCACTGGCAAGATCGACGCCCGCCGGCCCTTCGACATCGTCGTCGTGCCCGGAAAGTCCTTGAAGAACGCCCGCAAGATGTCCAAATACAAGCGCCGCCTCGCCCCGATCACCCGGGACGAGGCCCGCGACTACCTCGAGGCGCTCACCGCCGACTTTTTGAGCGGCATCCACCCGTATTTGATGCCCATCGAGGCCGTCTTCGACTACTTCGACCCCGAAAACGAGACCTATTTCGCCGAGATCGTCGACCAGAAGCTCAACAGCCGCTGGGGCTCGTGCAGCTCCGAGCACGGCCCGGTGCGCGAACCGCGACGCTTCGATGTCCCCCACGACGCCGAGAAGCTGCTCGAACGGCGCTTCGCGCTGTTCTTCGACCGATTGAGGGGGCCAGGCAAATGAGGTCATCGTTGGCCGTTCATCACACATACCCTCCCGAATTATCTGCGTGGGCGGCTCGAACCCGTCAACGTGCACGTGCACGCGAACGTGAACCGTTTTTTCCGTGCGGGGCGGCCATAAAAAGCCACGACGCTCCGGTCGATCCTAAACGCTCGTTTGGGAAGTCCTTTTTACGGCGCCCTCTGTTGTTGCCGAAACGGCCGTTCACGTTCAGGTGCGCGTGCACGTTCACGGCCTGCCGCAGGCGCCACGACGGGGGGTTGAAATGAGCTATCGCATCAAAAAGCCCGCCATCCTCGCCGACATCCCCCACGACAACCACGCCGTCATCGAGGCGTCGGCGGGCACCGGCAAGACGTATACCATCGAGCATATGGTCATCGACCTGCTGCTCGAAAACCCCGACTTGCGCATCAGCCAGATCTTGATCGTCACGTTCACCGAGCGGGCGACCTTCGAGCTGACCGCGCGCATCCGTAAGCTGCTTCAGGCGATCGTCGACGCCGACAAGCCGCTCCTCGCCCAGCCCTACGAGGAGGCCTGGACCATCGACAAGGACAAGCGGCGCCGCCTGCAGCGGGCGCTGTCGTCGTTCGACATGGCCCCGATTCACACGATCCACGGCTTTTGCCACCGGGTGCTCACCGAGAACGCCTTCCAGAACCACCGGCTCTTCGACCAGAACCACGCCGACTTCGACGTGCTCTTCGACCGGGTGTTCAAGGAGGCGCTGAGGCGCGAATTCGCCCACCGCGAGCAGTTTCGCCCGTACCTGGAAGCGTGGCTGGAGGCGAACGATCGCGCCGTCGACAAGCTCGAGCGCATCTTGTCGCGCTGCGTGCGAACGCGCGCCGAGATCCGGCCGTCCTTCGACGAGGATGCGCTGGCCAAGGCCCTGGATACCTTCGAGGACATCTCCGGCGAGGTCATCCGTGACACGCTCGAGCGCGAGCTCAAATCCGAGGGCGTCCACCACTCGACCATCCGCGCGACCTTGAAGCGCGTCGACGGCCTGCTCGACGGGCTCGAGGCCTACCGGGCCACCAAGAGTGTGGTGCCGTTTTTGACCCGCGCCGGCGCCAAGAAAAACTTCGACTACCTGAGCGACAAGCTCGACGCCTACAAGTTCAAGGGGCCCGTCGGAAAGCGACTTCGCTACACGATGCTGTCGGTGGTGCCGCTGGAGGCGGCGGTGGTCGACAAATTCTTGCCCACCCTCGAGCGCATGCTGCGCCAGCACAAAGAGGAAGAAGGCCACTTCTCCTACGACGATATGCTCGGCTTCGTGTGGGAGAGCCTGGAGAGCGAGCGCGGCCCGGCGCTCGTCGAGGTGCTGCGCGAGCGCTACCGCTACGCGCTCATCGACGAGTTCCAGGACACCGACGACCTGCAGTGGAATATCTTCCGGCGCATCTTCCACGAGAGCGACGGTGAGAATTTTTTCTACCTCATCGGCGACCCCAAACAGGCGATCTACAGCTTTCGCGGCGCCGACGTGTACACCTACCTGCAGGCCAAGCGCACCGTGGTCGACGCCGGCGGCAAGGTGGTGCGCCTGGGCGACAACTACCGCTCGTCGCAGGGGGTGATCACCGCCTACAACACGATCTTCGACCAGCGCGCCCAGCCGCCATTTTTCACCGGCGACATCACCTACGACGTGCCGGTACAATGCGGGCTTCCCGACCGCGACGTCTTCGGGCCCGACGGCGAGCTCGCCGCGGCCATCAAGGTGGTGCAACTGCTCGACGAGCAGCTCAACTCCACGCGGGTCCGCGAGGGCTTCGCCGCCTATTTCGCCGCCGAGATCCGCCGGCTGCTCGACGATCCTACGCTTCTGACCGTGCGCGAGGACGCCACCAGCGAGCCGCGCCCCATCGAGGCGCGCGATATCTTCGTGCTCACCCGCTCGCGCACCGAAGGGCGCTACCTCGCCGAGCACCTGCGCCAGGAGGGCGTGCCCTACGCCTTCTTCAAACAAGACGGGCTGTTCCAGACGCCCGAGGCGCGGCATATCTACGACCTCTTGCAGGGCATCGCCCATCCCGGCGACCGCTCCAAGCGGCTCAAAGCCTGGCTGACGCCGTTTTTCGGCCTCGATCTCGACGATCTTCCCAACGCCGACGAGCTCTCCGAGACCGATCCGCTGGTGCGCGACCTGCTCGATTGGAAGCAACTGGCCGCCCGGCGCTGGTTCGAGACGCTCTTCGACGACATCTTCGCCCGAAGCGGGCTTCTGCGCCGCGAGATCTTCACCAAGACGAGCGAGCGCGAGCTCACCAACTACCTGCATATCTTCGAGATCTTGCTCGAGGAGGCCAACGCCTCCGGGCTGGACCTCGACGAGCTCATCGTGCGCCTGCAAGGCTTCATCGAGGAGCGCTACGCCCCGCAAGGCGAGGACGGCAACGTCCAGCGCCTGGAGACCGACCGCGACGCCGTCCAGATCATGACCATGCACAAGAGCAAAGGCCTGGAGGCCGAGGTCGTGTTCATCTTCGGCGGCTTCGGACGGGCGCCGTCGGGCTCGCTGCACGCCTACCACGACGACGACGGCGACCCGATCATGTATATCGGCTCGCCGCCGCCGAAGGCCAAAAGCAAGTGGGAGCGCGAGCAGGCCGAGGAGGAGCAGCGGCTGATGTACGTGGCGATCACCCGCGCCAAATCCCAGCTCTACCTGCCGTATGTGGGCTTTACGAACGAGCCCGACAAGCGCGACTACAAGATCGACGGCTCGTATGCGGCGCTTCTGCCCCGGCTCGACGCCATCGTGAGCGACCTGCCCGAGCCGGTCGACTCCCCGCTCTTCGACATCGAACAGGTCGAATATGCCCAGACGGTGCGGGTGCGCGACGTCCGCGCACAGATGCAGGCGCTGGCCGACTGGGCGCCGCCCGACGAGCTTCCCATCCCGTTTGGGGACGCGGTGTTCGCGCCGCTTCGAAACCGGCGGCTGACTATCAGCTCGTATAGCCGCATCAAGAGCGACCGGGCGCGGCGCGCCGACCTCGAGCCCGAGGAGTTCAAGGCCGACGGCGGCCAACCGCTGAGCGAGCTGTTGCCCGACGGGGCGCTGCCCGGCGGCAAGCGCGCCGGTGTCTTCTTGCACGAGCTGGTCGAAAACCTCGACTTCGAGCGCGCCCGCGCTCACGCCGACCTCCCCGCGTTCGCCGCTGACGAGGCCATCGACCACGAATTTCGCCGCAGCATGCGCCAATACGGCGTGGGCGCGGAGTACGCCGACTACTGCAAAAAGCTCGTGTGGACGTCGGTGACCACGCCCCTGTCGGACACGCTGCCCGGCGTCGCCGGGTGCGACCGCACGCTGCGCGAGCTCGAGTTCATCTACCCCATTCCCGAGCGCTCGCACCCGACGGTCGACCAGATCCCCGAGGTGGCGCTGGACATCAAGCGCGGCTACATCAAGGGCTTTATCGACCTGTTATTCGAGACCGGCGCCAAGATCTACTTCGCCGACTGGAAGAGCGACATCCTCGCCGACTACGGCCCAAAGGCCCTCGACGCCCACGTCGCCGAGCGCTACGGCATCCAGGCGACGCTGTACACCCTGGCGGTGGTCAAATTCCTCGACATCCACGACGAGCAGGCCTTCGAGGAGCGCTTCGGCGGGTATTTCTACCTGTTCATGCGCGGCATGGACGGCGGCGACGGCCGCGGCATTTACCACCGCCGCCCGAGCTGGGAGGATGTGTTGGACTACGAAAAGGTGTTGAGAGACCAGGTAAAGTTTTGACGGCGTCGCGCTCGACCGCCCCCCGTGGCCGTGACCGTGACCGTGACCGGCAGTTCAAAGAGCAATGAGTACGATGGGCTAGACCAACATGACCATGCAACAGGACCTATTCGCCAACCCAGCCCAACCGCCCAAGAAGCCCGAGGGGCTGTCCCGCCAGCGCCACGCGCTGCTGTCGGACTTCGAGGCGCGCGTGGCCGAGCGGGCCGTCGAGCACGACCTGACCCCGGCGATGGTCCACTACGCCCGCGAGTTGGTCCGCCTGGAACCGGGGCTGGAGCGTGACGAGGAGCGGGCGCTTCTTCTTTTGGTGCTCGCCTCGATGATCGAGCAGCGCGACGGCTCGACGCGCCTGCCGTTAGATCTGTCCGACGGCACACAACTCTACGACCAGCTCACCTCGCTCTTACCCGCACGAAATGGGCACAACATGGTGTCTGACACCGTGTTGGAGGGCGTGTTTTCGATGATCGACAAGGTCCTCGAGAGCGGCAAAGCCTCGACGATCATCGGCGGCCCCGACGACTACCGCCCGCTGGTGGTCGACGACGGCTATCTGTACCACCAGCGCATGCTGCACTACGAAAATCGGCTGGTGGACGCGGTCGCCCAGCGCCTGGCGCTGCCCGACGCCGCCTTCGAGCTCGACGACGTGCGCCAGGCGATGGCCGACACGCTTGCCAAGATGCCCCGGCTGGACGATGGCCAGATGCAGCTCAACGCCGAGCAGCAATACGCCCTGCTCACGGCGATCTACCGGCCATTGACGATCATCTCGGGCGGCCCGGGCACCGGCAAGACCTCCATCGTGGTGACCCTGCTGCGCGTGCTCGCCAAATTGGGCATCGAGCCCGCGCAGGTCGCGCTGGCAGCTCCCACGGGCAAGGCCGCCAACCGGCTCGGCGAGTCCATCGATGAGCAGCTCGCCGCGCTCGCTGACGACGGCGCGGAGGCCGTCGCTCCAAGACACGGCAACCTTCAGGTGACCGAGCCGCGCACCTTGCACCGGCTGCTGGGCTACTCGCAGGCCCAAAACGCGTTCTACCACCACGAGAACAACCGGCTCAGACAGCGCGTGGTCATCGTCGACGAGGCGTCGATGATCGACCTGTTCTTGATGGAACGCCTGATCAGCGCGGTGGACCCGTCGGCCCACCTCATCTTGCTGGGCGACGCCGAGCAATTGCCGTCGGTCGAGGCCGGGGCGGTGTTTCGCGACCTGGTGCCCGTCGAGTGCGACAACCGCACGCCGTGGCGCGCGCTGGTCGACCCTCCCCCGAGGAGGCCACGTCGAGCGAGCCCACCGCCGGTCACGCGGTGCGCCTCGAGAAGAGCTACCGCATGGACCCGAGCAAGCCCGCCGGCGCCCAGAATCTTACGCGCCGCACAGGCGCTCAACCGCGGCGACGCCGACGCGCTCTTCGAGCCACCTCGCCCGTTGGTCGACCCCCGCGCGGGCTTTGGCGACCTCACTGGCGCCGGCGTCGAGCTCATCGAGCCCGCCGAGGGCGCGCCCGCGCCCGACCCGGCGCTTCTCAACGGCTTCATCGAATGGTGGTACGGCAAAAAGGTCGCCGCGCTCAACGAGTATCGCGACCGCGTTCTGCGCTCCTACGCGTTCGACGGCGAGCGCTTCAGCCCGCGCGCCCGGGTCGAGCTGGCCGCGCTCTTCGAGCACTTCGCCCGCTTTCGCGCCTTGTGCGTCACCCGCGTATTCACCACCGGCTCCGAGCGGCTCAACGCCGCCTTCCACGCGCGGCATCTGCGCTTTCTGGGCCACCACCACACCGCCGATCTCGAGGTCGGCGAGCCCATCATCATGCTCCAAAACGACTACGGCCGCGGCCTGTTCAACGGCGACCAGGGGCTCGTGCTCGACGTCGTGCGCACCGATGGAGACATGCGCCGCGTCCAACCCATGGCCGTCTTCCAGCGCGACGGCGAGTTCGTCCCCTTCAGCCTGCGCCCGCTTCGCCACCACATCGAGCACGCCTTCGCCCTGACCGTCCACAAGGCCCAGGGCTCCGAATTCGACGCCGTCGCCCTCGTCCTACCCGGCGAGGATATCCCCCTGCTGACCCGCGAAATCCTGTACACCGGCATGACCCGCAGCCGCCACTCCGTCGTGCTCATCGGCGAGCGCGCCCGCCTGAGCGCCGCCGCCCAAAACCCCGTGCGGCGCTTCTCCGGCGTCGCCGAAAAACTCTCGATTGCGCAGGGTTGAGAACGGGATTCACCACAGAGGCCACAGAGGCCACAGAGGACTGCGAAAAGGCATTTCTATCTAATCGCAACGCTTACGTTTGCGGCCTTTGCGATCTTCGCGTTAATTTTTTAAGCCTCTGTGCCCTCTGTGGTGAAAATAGCCTTTCGCCGTTGCCCGGCCTTGTGATGCGTGCGGGCGTGCTAACGTTCGAGGGACGCGACGTCCCACACAAACGAGGTTCAAGATGCCCGGACTCGACTCCCTCCCCCCCGACGCTTTGCGTTGGCAGTGCGATCCCGCTCAATTTAGCTTCGAGACCAGCGACGAGCTGGCCGTGCTCGAGGATATCATCGGCCAGGAGCGCGCCGTCGAGGCGATCGAGTTTGGCATCGGCATCCGCGGCAAGGGCTACAACCTATTTGCGCTGGGGCCGATGGGCACGGGCAAGCACGAGATCGTGCGCCACTTTTTGAGCCAGAAGACCGCCGAGCAGCCCACGCCGCCGGACGTGTGCTACGTGCACAACTTCGAGCGCGAGCGCCAGCCGCACAAGCTGCTGCTGCCCGCCGGGCGCGGCCGCGAGCTGTCCGACGACATCGACCACCTCATCGAGGACCTCAAGGCGGCCATTCCCGCGGCCTTCGAGGGCGAGGACTACCAGACGCGCCACAGCGCCATCAATCAGGAGTTTCTCCACCACCAAGAAGAGGTGCTCTCCGAGCTCGAAGAGCGCGCCGAAGCCCAGGGCGTGGGCCTGGTGCGTGCGCCGCAGGGCATCGGATTTGCGCCGCTCAAAGGCGGCGAGCCTCTCGAGCCCGAAGAGAATCGAGGCGCTCTCCGACGAGGAGCACGAGCAGATCGAAGAGACCATCGAGGCGCTCGAGGAGACCTTCCGAAAGGAGCTGCAGAGCGCGCCGCGCTGGGAGCGCACCCGCCGCGAGCGGCTCAAGACGCTTCGCGAGGAGGTCGCCCGCACCGTCGTGCGCGAGCCCATCGCCGAGCTATGCGACAACTACGCCGACGTCCCCGACGTCGTCGAGCACCTGGGCAAGCTCGCCGACGACATCGTCGAGAACGCCGAGTATTTCGTGCTCGCCCGGCGCGCCGAGCATAACCGACTGGTCTCGCTGAGCGGCGAGCCCGATCCCGCCGGCCTCGGCCAGGCCCCGCTGCCCCCCGGGCAGGGCGAGGAGTCCGACACCGAGCAGCCCACGCAGGTGTCGTTTCGCCGCTATCAGGTCAACGTCTTCGTCGACAACTCCGAGATCGACGGCGCCCCGGTGGTCTACGAAGACGACCCCACGCTCGACCGGCTGATCGGCCAGATCGAGCACCTGGCCCAATTCGGCGCGTTGATCACCGACTTCAACCTCATCCGGCCGGGCGCACTGCACCGGGCCAACGGCGGTTACCTGATCGTCGACGCCCACAAGCTGCTGATGCACCCGCTGTCTTGGGAGCAGCTCAAGCGCGCGCTGTTCGCCGAACAGATCCACATCGAAGTCGGCCCGCCAGGTCATGGGCATGGCGAGCACGGTGATGCTCGAGCCCGAGCCCATCGACCTGGACGTCAAGGTCATCCTGCTGGGCGAGCGCGAGCTATACTACAGGCTCGACCAGCTCGACCACGAATTCTGCGAGCTGTTCAAGGTCGCCGCCGACTTCGACGAGGCGATGCCCCGCCAGGACAATATCGGCGCCTATGCCCGCCTGGTGGCCAATTTCGCCCGCGAGGAGGGCTGCTTGCCGCTCGACCCTACAGCCATGGCCGAGGTGCTCGAGCGCGCCGCGCGCCTGGCCGGCGACCGCGACAAGCTGTCGACGCATAGCGAGAGCATCAAAAACCTCATCCGCGAGGCCGACTATTTCGCGCGCACCAACGGGCACGACGTCATCCACGGTGCGGATATCGAACAGGCCGACCAGGCCCAGCAACGCCGCGCCGGCCGGGTGCGCGACCGCCTCGAAGAGCAAATCGAGCAGGAGACGCTGCTCATCGACACCGACGGCGAGGCCGTCGGCCAGGTCAACGGCCTGTCGGTGATCACCATCGGGCGAAATTCGTTCGGCCGCCCCCATCGCATCACCGCGCGAGCGCGGCTGGGCAAGGGCGAGCTCGTCGACATCGAGCGCGAGGCGCACCTGGGCGGGCCGCTGCACTCCAAAGGCGTGTTGATCCTGGCGGGTTTGTTGGGCGGTCGCTACGGGCGCACACGCCCGCTGTCGTTGACCGCCAGTCTGGTCTTCGAGCAGACCTACGGCGGCATCGAGGGCGACAGCGCCTCGCTGGCCGAGACCTGCGCGCTGCTCTCCGAGCTCGCCGACGCCCCGGTACGCCAGAACCTGGCGCTCACCGGCTCGATCAACCAGCAGGGCCGTGTGCAGGCCATCGGCGGGGTCAACGAGAAGATCGAGGGCTTCTTCGACGTGTGCAAACGCCGCGGGCTCACCGGCAAGCAGGGCGCGCTCATCCCCCAGGCAAATATTCGCCACCTGATGCTGCGCGAAGACGTCGTCGACGCCGTCGAACGCGGCGAGTTTCACGTCTTTCCCGTGCGCAGCATCGACGAAGCCATGTACCTGTTGACGGGCCTCGAGCCGGGCAGCCCCGACGAGACGGGCAACTACCCGGCCGGCACCCTCAACGCCCGCGTCGCGGGCACGCTGGCCGACTTCGCCGACCGCGTGCACCAATTCCGCAGCAACGCGGATTGAGCGGAGGCAGGCTGGCAGCCTGCGCTCCAACCTCCGCGCGCAAAGCGCGCCACGCCCGCCTAAACCACCCGCACGCTGCTCGCCTGCGGCCCCTTATCGCCCTTCTCCTCGGCGTATTGGACGTCCAGGCCGATCTCCAGGGAGTCGAAGTCCTGGTTGAGCAGCGAATTCTCGTGGAAGTAGATCTCCCGGCCGTCGGCCGCCTCCAAAAACCCGTAGCCATCGTCGGGGAACAGCCGCGCGATCACCGCCCGCGGCGGCTCGACGCGTGACTCGGCCTTGCGCCGCTCGCGCATCTTGCCCGCGTAGGTCTTCAAACGCCGCTCGGCGGTCTCGAAGGCGTCGCGAATGGCCACGTACACGTCGCTGTGGTCGTTGACCTCCGGGCGGGGGTCGGACGAGACCACGATCTCGTGGCCGGGCACGCTGATGTCGATATGGACCTCGTAGTGCTGGGTATTGAACTGGCTTTTGTGCGGTGCTTCGAGGCTGACTCGGCAAGACGTAATGTCGTTGAAAAAGCGCTCCAGCCGGTCGACACGCTCACGCACGCGTTGTTCGATGGCCGGCGACGAATCGAGATTGTGGAATGCGAGTTCCAGAGGGACCTTCATGTGTCTCACCTACGTGTTTTAGGACTCTTACTTCAGCGATGGTCAGTCACGTTCCAACCACGCCCAAAGAGGCTGCAAAAGTGGGGCCAGCTCTGCGCTCGCCCCACAGAACGCGTGGGCGCCTCTTTGCTAAATGGTAAACACGCCCACGGCCCTCTTCGACACGGCCTCATTGCCCGTAGGTGATCCGGTAGACGTGGCCGGCCTCGTCGTCCGAGACCAGCAGCGACCCGTCGTCCATGACCTCCACGTCGACCGGCCGGCCCCAGTCGGACTCGCCCTGCAGCCAGCCGGTGGCAAACGGCTCCTTGCCGGTGGCGTTTCCGTTGGCGTCGACGTGGACCAGCATGACCCGGTAGCCGATCTTGTGGGTGCGGTTCCACGAGCCGTGCTCGGCAATAAAGATCTGGTTTTGGTAGGCCTTGGGGAACATCTTTCCGCGGTAAAACTCCATGCCCAGCGCGGCGACGTGGGGGCCGAGGTCGAGCGCCGGGGAGACGAATTGAGTGCAGCTCTTCTGGCCGGCGAATTGGGGGTCGGGCACGCCCTGGTCGTAGCAATACGGATACCCGAAGTTCAGCCCCGCCTTGGGCGCCCGGTTGAGCTCGTCGGGCGGCTTATTGTCGCCCAACCGGTCACGCCCGTTGTCGGTAAACCACAGCACGCCGGTGGTCGGGTTCCAGTCGAAGCCCACCGAGTTGCGGATGCCGGTGGCGAAGACCTCGCGGTGGGAGCCGTCGGGATCCATGCGCTGGATATTGCCGAAGTCGTCGAAGTCCGGCTTGCAAATATTGCACGGTGCACCCACCGGAACGTAAAGTTTGCCGTCGGGCCCGAAGTTGATGTACTTCCAGCCGTGGGCGCGTTTGTCCGGAAACGCGTCGCTGACGAGCGTGGGCTTGGGCGGGTCGTCCAGGTGCTTCTCGATGTCCGGGTAGCGCCAGATCTTGCTGATCTCGGCCACGTACAGATCCCCGTCGCGAAACGCTACCCCATTGGGCATATCCAGCCCGCGGGCGATGGTCTTGACCTCGTCGGCGCGGTGGTCGCCGTCTTTGTCGACGATGGCGTAGACCTTGCCCTCGTTGCGCGTCCCCACGAACAATGTCCCGTTGGGTGACAATGCCATCGAGCGCGCCCCGGGCACGTCCGCCGCATACATCTGGATGTGAAAGCCGTCGGGCAGCTGGATTTTGGACAGGTTGGCCTCGCCCCGAGGGTCGGCGTCGCCGGGCGGGTCGGGCTTGGCCGGCGGGTCGTTGGACTCGGCCTGGGGCTCGCCGGGCACCGGCGGCACGGGCTTCTCGGGCGTCTTGCAGGCGGCGGGGAGGCCGACGGCGGCGAGGAGAACGACGGTCTTGGGGAGCATAGTGGGCTCGTCGAACAAGAGTGTAAGCAGTTTCAGGCTCCCTAGAGGTTCGCACCAACCCTGCCCTGTCAACCACCACCGCTTCTTTCCGTGGTGGGTTTGGTGCGTACCATTGACCAAGCTTGGCGCCGTATTGAACAAGGCCTACCCCTCTGCTACACAGATTCGCAGCAGTGCGTCGATCCACGAGGGCACCACTTTCAAACCTTTGCCGGAGACAAGATGATGGACCGCAACCTTGCCTTGGAGCTTGTGCGCGTGACTGAAGCGGCGGCGATCGCCTCGGCTCGGACGATGGGTCAGGGCGACAGTCACCACAGTGACCACCAGGCCGTCAGCGCCATGCGCGCGGCGTTCGACTCGCTGCAGATCGACGGCACCGTCGTCATCGGCGAGGGCGAGCGCGACGAGGCCCCCATGCTGTACATCGGCGAGCAGGTGGGCCGTCAGGGCGACAACGACCCCAAGATGGACATCGCCCTCGATCCCCTGGAGGGCACCGACCTGTGCGCCTGCGGGCGCCCCGGGGCCATCTCGGTCATCGCCATGGCCCCGCGCGGCAGCATGCTGCACGCCCCGGACATCTACATGGACAAGATCGCGGTGGGCCCGGCCGGCCGCGGGGTCGTCGACATCGACAAGACCCCCACCGAAAACCTCAAGGCGCTGGCCCAGGCCAAGGGCGCCAAGCTCGAGGAGCTGACCGCGATCATGCTCGACCGCTCGCGCCACCACGAGCTCATCGAGGAGGTGCGCCAGACGGGCACGCGCATCAAGCTCATCCCCGACGGCGACGTCCACGCCGCCATCGCTACCTGCCGCGAGGACACCGGCATCGACATCCTCTTTGGCATCGGCGGCGCCCCCGAGGGCGTGCTGGCGGCGGCGGCGCTGCAATGCGTCGGCGGCGACATGCAGGGCCGGCTGATCTTCCGCAACGAGCAGGAGATGCAGCGCGCCCGCAAGATCATGGGCGGCGAGGCCGACATCCACCGCAAGTTGACCATCGACGACCTCGCCCACGGCGAGCTCTTGTTCGCCGCCACCGGCGTGACCAGCGGCGAGATGCTGCGCGGGGTGCGCTTTACCGCCGGCGGCGCCGAGACCCACTCCATCGTCATGCGCTCCAAATCCGGCACCGTGCGCACCGTCGAGGCCCAGCACAACTTCGAGCGCAAGCCCCACTACACCCGTGAGGGCGTGCACGAGAAGATGGCCGAGAAGGCCAAAAACGTCACCCTGGGCGAGTCCGTGGCGCCCAAGCTGGATTGAGACCAGGCTTACCAATACCGAAAAGGTTGTCTCACCACAGAGGACACAGAGGCCACAGAGGACAGATTAATTGAGTTTTCTCTGTGACCTCTGTGACCTCTGTGGTGGACTGAGACCAGGCTTACCGATACCGAAAAGGTTGTCTCACCACAGAGGACACAGAGGCCACAGAGGACAGATTAATTGAGTTTTCTCTGTGACCTCTGTGACCTCTGTGGTGGATTGAGACCAGCTTTACC
The DNA here is from genome assembly GCA_963697525.1 of uncultured delta proteobacterium. Classification (GTDB taxonomy): domain Bacteria; phylum Myxococcota_A; class Bradymonadia; order Bradymonadales; family Bradymonadaceae; genus Bradymonas. The sequence continues at coordinate 1,188,667 of OY969087.1, read as the reverse complement.
AATACCGAAAAAGGTTGTCTCACCACAGAGGACACAGAGGCCACAGAGGACAGATTAATTGAGTTTTCTCTGTGACCTCTGTGACCTCTGTGGTGAACCGTTTTTTACTGCGGAGAAGAAGATGGGTCGTTTGGACGAAAAAGTCGCCCTCGTCACCGGCGCTAGCCGGGGCATCGGCAAGGCCATCGCGCAGGCGTTCGCCGCCGAGGGCGCCAAGGTGGTGGTGTCGTCGCGCAACCAGGAGGCGCTCGACGAGGTCGCCGACGAGCTCAACGCGGCCCACCCCGATTCGGCGTTTGCCCGCGCCTGCCACATGGGCAAGGTCGACCAGATCGACGAGCTCATCGCGTGGGTCGAGGCCGAGGTCGGCCGGGTCGACGTGCTGGTCAACAACGCCGGCACCAACCCGTACTTCGGCCCCATGATCGACGCCGAGGACTGGGCCTGGGAGAAGACCTTCGAGGTCAACCTGCGCGGCTATTTCCGCATGTCCCAACGGGTGGCCCGCCGGCTGCTCGACGCCGGCCAACCCGGCTCGATCATCAACGTGACCAGCGTCATGGGCATGCAGGCGGCCCCCTTCCAGGGCATCTACGGCATGACCAAGGCCGGCGTCATCTCCATGACCAAGACCCTGGCCGTCGAGCTGGGCGGGGCCAATATCCGCGTCAACGCCATCGCCCCGGGCCTGGTGGACACCAAATTCGCCTCCGTGCTGGTCGAAAACGACGAGCTGCGCAAACCGTTCACCGAGCGCGCCGCGCTGAGCCGCTACGCCACCCCTGACGAGATCGCCCCCGCGGCGGTCTTCCTGGCCGCCGACGAATCCTCCTACGTCACCGGCCAGACGCTGGCCATCGACGGCGGCTTTACCATCGCTTGAGCCACGATTGGTGCCATCGGTGAGAGGGCTTCTGTAGTTTTAAGAAATTAACCGTCGGATGGCAGAAGCGGTGAAAACGGCCGATCACGATCACGACTACGATCACGATCACGACTACGATCACGGACGAAGCGTAAGCCTGCGGCTCATTTTGTTAAGCTTCCACTAGCCCTCGGGAACAGGGCCACGCCCGGGCGCCAACGGTTCTGCGACAGCCGCGCCCGTCGCCCCCACGCAACATTGTAACCCACCCAGATATCGCCTAAGCTAAGATCAACTGCTTTACTGTGAATTTCTGCGAAGATCCGCGCCTCACGGCGGCCTTCGCGGCGGGGAATGACCTGCGAACTCAGCGCGAAGGGCTGATATGTCTGGACGAATGGGTGCACCACTGGCGACGGCTCGATCGACGCGTCTTGCGAGGCTGTTGTTTTTCGGGTTGCTGTTGCTCGGCTTCGCGGCCGGCTGCGGCGACACGCAGGCGGGCGCGGGCTCGACCCACAAGAACGGCCCATCGGACGCCGGCCTCGACGGCACGGGTGCGACCGACGCCACGCACGCCACCGACGCCAGCGCGAGCCGGTTGAGCGTGTGCGTGCTCCAGGACCGCGGCCCCACCGGACGCTGCGCCGATCCCAGCATCATCGACTTTGGCACGGTGCCCGCCGGCGGCAGCGCCACGCGCCTATTTCGCATCGACAATGTCGGCTCGACGCCGGTGCAATTTACCGATCTGAACGTGGCGGCGGGCCAATTCCAGCTCACCGCCGTGCTCTACCAGGCGTCGACCGGCGACCCCAACTCGCTCGAGCGCGTCGAGCAGACCCTGCCGGTCGAGCGCCAGCCCGACGAGTCGCTGTACGTGGAGGTCACGTTCAACGCCGGCGATACCTCCGGGCAGATTCCCGCCGACCACGTCACCGTGCAGGCGGCCATCGACGGCGCCTCGCAGCGCCTGGAGGTGCCCATGAGCGGCGAAGTGCTCGCCTGCGAGGCCGGCCACGGCGACTGCGACGGCGACGCCAGCAACGGCTGCGAGGCTAACCTCAACGCCGACGACCTCAACTGCGGCGCCTGCGGGCAGGCTTGCGACACCGATCGCGGCACTGGCACCTGCGTCAACGGCACGTGCATGATCGACCAGTGCACCGCGCCGTACGCCGACTGCGACAATATCGACGAGAACGGCTGCGAGGTGGACACGGATACCGACATCGACCACTGCGGCGGCTGCAACACCATGTGCACCCCGCCGCACGCCACCGCCACCTGCGACCAGGGCGTGTGCGGCATCGACACCTGCGATCCCGGCTTCGCCGACTGCAACAACGACCCCGCCGACGGCTGCGAGGTCAACCTGGCTAACGATCCCGTCCATTGCGGCTCGTGTGACACGGCCTGCTCGTCCACCGGCGCCACCGCCGTATGCGTCGACTCCACCTGCACCATGGGCGGCTGCCACATGGGCTACGAGAACTGCGACAACAACCTGGACAACGGCTGCGAGATCAACACCCAGAGCGACACCCAAAACTGCGGGGCGTGCAACAACGAGTGCACCAACGACCACGGCTCGACGGTGTGCAATAAGGCCACCTGCGTGCCTACCTGCCAGGGGCTTTGGGACGACTGCGACTCCAACCCGGACAACGGCTGCGAGCAGTCGCTCAGCCAACTGGACAGTTGCGGCGCCTGCGGGCAGTTGTGCGACCTGCCCAACGCCGTGGAGTCGTGCTCGACGGGCACCTGCGAGCTGGTGCGCTGCGAGACCGGCTTTGCCGACTGTGACGGCGACCCCACCAACGGCTGCGAGGTCAACCTCAACAACGACGTCGACCACTGCGGCACCTGCGCCAACGCCTGCTCGAACGCCCACGGCTCGACCGTGTGCAGCCAGGGCACCTGCGCGCCCACCTGCCAGGGGCTGTGGGGCGATTGCGACAGCACGTTGAGCAACGGCTGCGAGCAGGACCTGACCTCTCTGAGTAGCTGCGGCCAATGCGGCGTCCAATGCGACCTGGCCAACGCCCAGGAGTCGTGCGGCTCGGGAAGCTGCACGCTGGGCGCCTGCGACGCCGGTTTCTCCAACTGCGACAGCGACCCCACCAACGGCTGCGAGGTCGACACGAACACCGATCCCGACCACTGCGGGGGCTGCGGGATCCAATGCACCAACAACCACGGCTCGCGCTCCTGCGACCAGGGCACCTGCTCGCCGTCGTGCGACCTGGGCTACGCCAGTTGCAACGGCGACCCCACCGACGGCTGCGAGACCCCGCTCAATACCCTGACCGACTGCGGTGCCTGCGGCCAGCAATGTAGCCTGCCGCACGCCCAGGAGTCCTGTGGGTCGATGACCTGCCAGCTTGTGCGCTGCGACCCCGGCTACGCCGACTGCGACGGTGACCCCACCAACGGTTGCGAGGTCGACCTGAACAGCAACACCGCCAACTGCGGCCAGTGCGGCAACACCTGCACTAACGCCCACGGCTCGGCGGTGTGCTCGGGGGGCACCTGCGCGCCCTCGTGCAACTCCGGCTACGACGACTGCAACAACAACCCCGACGACGGCTGCGAAACGTCGCTGAGCTCGCTGACCAACTGCGGCGCCTGCGGCAGCGTGTGCGCGCTCAACAACGCCAGCGAGGTGTGCGTGTCGGGAAGTTGCCAGATCGGCAGTTGCAACGCCGGCTACGCCAACTGCAACGGCAGCACCCTCGACGGTTGTGAGACCGGCATCGTCAGTAACCGTGACAACTGCGGCGCCTGCGGCAACACCTGCACCAACTCCCACGGCTCGACCCAGTGCACCGCCGGGACCTGCCAGCCGACGTGCAACGCCGGCTACGACGACTGCGACAGCAACGCCGACAACGGCTGCGAGACCAACATCGCCGGGGACGCGAACAACTGCGGCGCCTGCGGCAACCAGTGCAACCTGGCCAACGCCACCGCCATGTGCACCAACGGCGGCTGCGCCGTCGCCGCCTGTGACGCCGGCTGGGTCGACTGTGACGGCGACCCGACCAACGGCTGCGAGGTCAACGTGATGAACGACGAGGGCAACTGCGGCGCCTGCGGCAACACCTGCACCAACGCCCACGGCTCGACGTACTGCAACGCCGGAAGCTGCTCGCCGACGTGCAACGCCAACTACGACGACTGCGACAACAACGCCGACAACGGCTGTGAGACCAGCCTGCTCACGCTGAGCGACTGCGGCTCGTGCGGACAGGCGTGCAACCTGGCTCACGCCTCCCAGAGCTGCGGCACGGGGAGCTGCCAGATCTCGTCGTGCTACAACGGCTACTGCGACCTCAACAACAGCGACAGCGACGGCTGCGAGCACAACTTGAACACCAACCCAGCCTGCTCCGGAGCCACCTCGCTCAATTCGGTCGACGGGGACGGCAACAGCTCTACGAGCGCCACCGGCAAAAACGAGCAGTGGTTCAAGATCGTCGTCAAGGATACCTTCAACGTCGCCACCAACGAGCAAGTGCGCATCGACCTGACCTCCCCGGCGGGCGCCAACTACGACCTGTACACCCGCTGCGGCAGCTGCTCGAGCACCACCTACGTCGGCGGCGCCGGCGCCGGCGGCACCGAGACGATCAGCTATCAGTGGAACGACGGCTATTTCTCGACCGACAACCGCACCATCTACATCGGCGTGATCGTCAACAGCGTCAACACCTGCGCCGACAAGTGGACGCTGACCGTGCGCGGCAACACCACCGGGGGCAGCGTGCACGGCTGCTGATCGTGGTGGGGTTGGTGGATTGACAGCGATCGCCAGCGGGTTATTGTCGATAGAGGGCGCTTTGCCACCAGGTGGCGGCGCCCTCTGTCACATTTTGCCAGGCCCCGGACCCGCCCATGTCAAATCGTGTCATCAACTTCAAGCGCGACCAGTGGCACACGCGCGAGAAGCTCGCCGAGCTGCTCGGCATCAGCGTGCGCACGCTGTACCGCAGGATTGATGAGGGTGAGATCGAGGTCGAGGACACCGACGACGGCAAGCGCTACCGGCTGGCGCCGGCCTCCAGGCCGCCCGAAGAACAAGGAGTTGCCGCGGCTGACACGGCCGTGCCAGATGACAAAATTGCCACCGGTGGCAAAGCTGTGTCACAGGAGCTATTCGGCCTTCTGCGCGAGCAGCTCGACCAGTTGAGCGAGCTTCGCCACAACCGCGGGCGCCTGGAGGCCGAGCTCGCCTCCAGCCAGACCGACGTCGCCCGTGCCGTCGACTACGTCGGCCAGCTCGAAGACCAGCTCGACCGCATCACCGAGGAGCGCGGCGAACTCGCCGACCAGCTCCAGGAGGAGCGCGGCCGGCGCCTCGAACTCGAGGAGCTGTTCGACCAGATGCGCACCGAGCTGCAGGTGCTCACCGGCGTGCGCGCCAAATACCACCTCGAGCGCGGCCGCCGCGAGCAGGCCGAGGCCAAATGCGACGAGCTTCGCGCCGAGCTCACCGGCCTGCACCGCGAGCTCGAAAAGCTCACCCACCAGCTCGACGACGAGCAACAACGCCGCCTCAAGCTCGCCCTCGGAAGCCTCTCCGTCGAGCTGCGCCGCTCCCACGACTAAACAGCAAGAGATTCACCACAGAGGGCACAGAGGCCACAGAGGAAAGTCCCAAAAGTAAAAGCCCTCTGTGGCCTCTGTGCCCTCTGTGGTCAGACAAGGTCCGTGACTTACAGCTTGGAGAGCGCCTGCATGGGGCTGGCGCCGTAGTGGTCTTTGAGGTGCTCGGCCAGGGCGTCGATGTCCGTTTTTTCGAGCTGGTCGGGGGAGGCCAACAAAACCGCCAGCCACATGTCCGTGGCGGTGTCGGGGTCGTCGACCATGGCCTTGCGGGCGCGCTCGAAGCGCTGGTCGTAGTAGGCGGCGCGCTCGTCCTGGACGATCTTGTGGATCTTCTGGGCGAATTGGGCGTCGAGCTCTTGCCACAGTTGGGCGTCGGTCTTGGGAAAATCGAGGGGGTCTTTGTCGACGCCGTATTTGTGAAAGGCGCGGTGGGCCTCGTCGCGGGTGGTGGTGTCGTAGTCGAAGCTGGGCGGGGCGTCACTGCCGTCGTCGATGGACAAAAGCGCGCCGCAGCGCCGCTCCCAGGTCGTGTAGCGGTACTGGAAGGTCTTCTTGACGTCCTGCTCGGCTGTCTTGGGCGTGGTCTCGAGCTTGAAGCCGAGGCTGTCGCTTTTTTCGTGGAGGGTCTCCACGGTGGCCGAGGCGTCCTGCATGGCATCGAGCGCCTGATCGCGGGCGTCCTCCATGTCCTTTTGGGTCTGCTCGTCCCTTTTGCGCTCGTCGAGGAGCTTTTTTTGCTGCGCGCGCGCCTCGTCGAGGCGCTTTTGGTCGGCCTCGGCGCGCTTGGACAACTTGGCGACGGTGTCCTTTTGGGCGTCGATGGCGTCCTGGGAGGCGTGCTCTTTTTGGAGGCGGTCGAGCTGCGCCTGGGCGTCGTCGACGAGCTTCTGGGAGTCCTTGGCATCCCGCTTTCGGTGCGCCACGCGCCGGGCGAGGTTGTTCATCTCGCGAAAGAGGGGCACGAGGGTCTCACGATTGTACCTTTTCACGGCGCGCCGGCGCTTTTGGTAGGCCTTCTGGCGCCGTTGGAGCACCTTTTGGGCCTTTTCGTATTTGACGTCGAGGGCGTCCACGCGCTCGGCGAGGCTGGTGTAGTCGGGGTTGGCGACCCGGACGGTGCCGGCGACGTACTCCGTCTTGCGGGTGTCGGTGCGCACCTTATTCTTGGCGCATCCCACATGCGACAACGTGCCGGTGAAGCGAAAATCGGCGCCCGCGTCCGCGCTGACCCGTTGGGTCTGGGACAGATCTTTCAAGCTCGCCGCGATCGCCTGATCGAGCGCCTTGGCGCGCTCGGCCGGGCCGTCGAGGCTCCACTGAACCTGGAATTTGCCCTGCGCGCGCAGCCTGGTGGCCAGGCGCGCCACCTGGGTGCGCGCCACGGCGTGGGGAGCGACGTGGTTGGCGCTCAGGTACAGCACCAGCGCCGGCCCGGCGTGGCCGTCGTGCTCGTAGGCCCGGGCGCGCTCGACGAGCGAGTCGTACCAGTCGGCGCGCACCTGCTGTTTGCGCGCGGCGACGGCGTCGGCGCGCTGGGGCTCGCATTTGGCGGTGGCGTCGAGGATGTGCAGCGCCTGGGCGAACTGCTTGTCGGCGAGCGCCTGGTCGAGGTCGTCGGCCAGCGCCTGGTGCACCTTGTGGCGAAGCGTCGCCGCCTCGGCCACCGGCCGCTTGCTGGTCTTGTCGACGTAGTCGAGCGCCTCGATGGTCGCCGGGTAGTCCTTGGCCGAAAACGCATCCCGGGCCACGGCCATCTGCTCGGCGATCGCCTTCGGCCGATCGCGCTCGATGCACGCCCGGGCGTCCTGAGAGTCCGACTCGAGCTGCAGCGCGTACTCGCACTGGGCCAGGGCGTCGCGGTAGCGCCCCTGGCGCTCGAAGTTGGTGGCACGGCTCAGAGCCTGCTGCGTCGCGCAGCCGGGAAGAAGTGCGAGCGAGGCGACGGCGACGGCGGTGACAACTGCTGATTTCATCTGCAAAAACTCGAACTTAGTCGCGAGTGAACGGCGAATCGGGCGTATCCTATCGTTTGAGACGCCGTCAATGCCAATTCATTCACTCGCCAATACCACCCAAACCCATTGACTACTGAACGTGCGTGCAGTAATTTAATTCTGTACATTAGTTCAGTGCAGGGACGCACGATTAAGTTCATTCACGGAGATCTTTCGCTTTCTGCCGCTGGTTGGTCTAGCGGCGCGCTGCTGCTTTACGTCGTGTTCTTAAAAGTTGTTTGTTTGGCGACCCGTACAAGACCATGCCCCGACCCGCTCTCGATCTGAAGAAATTCGGCCACGTCGTGCGCGCCGCCAGCCTGCTGGATGGGCAGAGCGAGCGCGCGGGGCGCCAGGCGCCGGTGTGGGGGCGCGAGGAGCTGGCCGGCCGGCTCGTCGAGCTGTGCGGCGGGCCGGCGGGCGCGACGCTGACGGTGGCGATGGGGCTGGTCGGCCAGGCGCAGCGCGACGGGGAGCCGGCGGCGTGGGTGTCGGCCGGCCAGGATACGTTTTTCCCGCCCGATGCCGCGCGCAGCGGCGTCGACCTCGAGGCGCTCGCGGTGGTGCTGGTGCGCGACGCCCAGCAGGCCGCCCGGGCGGCCGACAAGCTGGCCAGGTCGGGGGCGTTCGGGCTGGTGGTGCTCGATCTGGAGCGTCAGGCGCGCATCCCCACGCCGCTGGTGCGCCGGTTGCTCAAGTGGGCCGAGGAGCATCAGACGGCGCTGGTCTGCCTGACCGATCAGCCGGCACACCAGCCGGCGAACCAAGCCTCGCTGTCGCCGCTGGTGTCGCTGCGGGCGACGTGCGCGCGCCGGCAGGTCGGCGAGGATCGGTTTTTGTGTCGAGTGGAGGTCGCCCGCGACAAGCGGCGCGGGCCCGGGTGGAGCTACGAGGAGGTGTGCTGTGGACCGCCTGGCCTGCGTTAACGTCATCGATCTGCCGCTGCAATTATTGCTGCAGCGACATCCCGGCTGGCAGCAAGAGCCGGTGGTGGTCGTCGATCGCGACCAGCCCAACGGGCTCGTCCAGTGGGTCAATAAATACGCCCGCCGAAGCCGCATCTTGCCGGGGATGCGCTACGCCGAGGCGCTGTCGCTCGAGCGCGACCTGCGTGCGGGCACCGTCAGCCCCGGCGAGTTCGACGAGAGCATCGAGCAGATCGCGCGCCGCCTGCTCGATTACACCCCGTTTGTGGAGGCGGCCAGCGCGCAGGCCGGCATCTTCTGGCTCGACGCCAGCGGGCTCGACCGCCTCTTCGGCTCCTTCGAGCGCTGGGCGAGCGCCGTGAGCGCCGAGATGCTCGACCGCGAGGGGTTTTATACGACGGTGGTGGTGGGCTTTTCGCGCTTCGGCACCTGGGCGGTCGCCCGCGCCCGGCGCGGTGGGCTGGTGATCTTCGACGAAGCCGCCGAAGAAGATCGCATGGTGCGCCGTGTGCCGCTGGAGGCGCTGCATATCGACCCCAAATTTCGCGACCAGCTCACCAAGCTCGCCGTCCACCGGGTGGGCGACTTCTTGCAGCTTCCGCCCGACGGCATCCGCCGGCGCTTCGGCGAGGAGGCCTACCTTTTGTACCGGCGCGCGCGCGGCGATTTGAAGATGCCGCTCGTGCCCTATGTGCCCGAGGACACGCCCACCGAGCACCTCGATCTGGGCGCACCCGAGACGGTGTCGACCAAGCTCGTCTTCTGGATCAAGCGCTACCTGCACCCGCTTTTGAGCGAGCTGGAGCGCCGCCAGGACAAGCTCGTGCGCCTGGAGGTGGTGTTTTTGTACGAGCGCACCGCCGGGGTCGAGCGCTTCGAGGTCCAGCCGGCCGAGCCGACCACCGACGAGGCCCAACTGCTCGACCTGCTGCGCCTGCGCCTGGAGACCCTGGAGCTAAAGGCCGGCGTCGTCGAGGTCGAGCTCGGCGCGCACACCACCCGCGCCCACCACGAGCAGATCCGCCTCTTCGTCGCCGACCAGAAGCGCGACCTGCACGCCGCCAACCTCGCCCTGGCCCGGCTGCGCGCCGAATTCGGCGACGAGGCGGTGGTGCGCGCCCGCCTGCAGGACGCCCACCTGCCCGAGGCCAGCTACCGCTGGGAGCCGCTCGCCAGGCTGGACGCGGCCCGGGCCGACGAGGTCGCCCATCGCGCGCTGGTGCGCCGCATCCGCCGCCGCCCCGAGCCGGTGTCGCTCGACGATTGCTTCGAGTTCGACGGCCCCTACGTCATCTCCGGCGGCTGGTGGGCCGGCGGCGTCCACCGCGACTACCACTTCGCCCGCGGCCCCGACGGCGAGGTCGAGTGGGTGTATTGGGACGCGCTGCGCGGGCGGTGGTTTCGCCATGGTGGCGTCGAGTAGGCCGAGGCGTGCCAACTATCGACGAGCCTCAACATATGTAGCCCGAAGGGCGAAATCCCCAACCCGTAGCCCCCAGCAAAGCGTAGCGGAGCTGGGGGTTATGAGCGCGGATACCAACCACACATGTAGAACCCCATGTACGTTCCCCTGTGGTGCAAATCGAATTTCTCCTTCCTCGAAGGTGCCAGCCACCCGTTCGAGTACGTGGAGGCGTGCTACGAGTACGGCATCGAGGCCCTCGCGCTGACCGACCGCGACGGGGTCTACGGGGTGGTGCAGGCGCATGTGGAGGCCCAAAAGCGGGGCGTAAAGCTGTTGGTGGGCGCCGAGGTGACCGTGGCGCCGCACGAATTGGCGCTCGAGGAGCGCTCGACGTTGGTGCTCGTCGCCCAGACGCGCGCGGGCTACGCTAACCTGTGCCGACTGCTCACCAAGGGCCGGCGCCGCTGCGAGAAGGGCGACTCCGTGGTCACCTGGCAGGAGCTGTACAAGCACGCCGAAGACCTATTGTGCTTGTGGGGCGGCGACGGGGCGCTTTTGGTGGCGCAAGACGAGCCCGCCCAGCTCGCTGGGAAGCTTCGCGAGGCCTTCGGCGACCGGCTGTACGCGCTATGCGCGCGGCATCGGCGCGCCGAGGAGCGCGCGGCCGAGGCGCGCCTCCTGGAGCGCGCCCGCCGCTGGGATCTGCCAGTGGCGGCGGCCCACGAGGTGCTCTACCACACGCCCGAGCGCCGCGCGCTGCAGGACATCCTGACGTGCATTCGCCACGGCGTGTCCCTGCACGAGGCCGGCCGGCGCCTGCGGCCCAACGCCGAGCACGCGCTCAAAACCCCGCACGCGTTTCGCCGGCTGTTCAACGACGACCCCGAGTTCATCGCCCGCACCCGCGAGATCGCCGAGCGCTGCCAGTTTAGCCTGGCCGAGGTGCGCTACCGCTACCCGTCGGAGAAGCTTCCGCGGGGGATAACCTCGGCGCAGTGGCTTCGCCAACTGACCTACGAGGGGGCGAAGGGGCGCTACCAGGGCTGCGTGCCCGGGCCGGTCCGCGACCAGCTCGAGCGCGAGCTCGACCTCATCGAACGCCTCGATTATTGCGGCTATTTTCTGACGATGAAGGATATCGTCGACTACTGCCGCCAGAGCCACATCCTGTGCCAGGGGCGCGGCTCGGCGGCGAACTCGGCGGTTTGTTATTGCCTGGGGATCACCGCCGTCGACCCGGTGCGCATGCAGCTCTTATTCGAGCGGTTTTTGTCCGAGGAGCGAGACGAGCCGCCCGATATCGACCTGGACATCGAGCACGAGCGCCGCGAAGAGGTCATCCAGCACGTCTACGACAAATACGGGCGCGACCACGCCGCCATGGTCGCCAACGTGATCCGCTACCGGGCGAAGTCGGCGGTGCGCGACGTCGGCAAGGTCCTGGGGCTGGCGGAGACCTCGCTCGACCGGCTGGCGAAGATCTTGTCGCGCTCGGACGCGCCCACCGACGAGATCTTGAAGCAAGCCGGCTTGGACCCCGAGACCCGCGCCCACCAGCTTTTGATGCACTACGCCCACGAGATCCTGGAGTTTCCCCGCCACCTATCCATCCATCCGGGCGGCTTTTTGCTGGGCCACGAGCCCGTCCACGACCTGGTGCCCATCGAAAACGGCGCGATGGACGATCGCACCGTCATCCAGTGGGACAAATATGACGTCGAGGACCTGGCGCTGTTCAAGGTCGACCTGCTGGGCCTGGGCGCGCTTACTCACGTGCACAAGTGCTTCGACTTGTTGCACAAACACCGCGGGGTGGAGCTGTCCATGGCGACGATCCCGCCCGACGACCAGCCCACCTACGACATGATCTGTGAGGGCGACACCGTGGGCGTCTTCCAGATCGAGAGCCGCGCGCAGATGAATATGCTGCCGCGCTTAAAGCCGCGCGAGTATTACGACCTGGTCGTCGAGATCAGCCTGATCCGCCCCGGGCCGATCACCGGCGACATGGTCCACCCCTACCTTCGCCGCCGCGAGGGCAAAGAAGAGGTGACCTACCCGCACCCGTCGCTCGAGCCGGTGCTCGCGCGGACGCTGGGCGTGCCGCTCTTCCAGGAGCAGGTCATGAAGCTCGCCGTGGTCGCCGCCGACTACACCCCCGGCGAGGCCGACCAATTGCGCCGCGACATGGGCATGTGGCGAAAGACCGGGCGCATGGAGCGCCACCAGGAGCGCATGACCGAGCGCATGCTCGAAAAGGGCATCAGCGAGGAGTTCGCCGAGCGCATCTTCCAGCAGATCCAGGGCTTTGCCGCCTACGGCTTTCCGGAGAGCCACGCGGCGAGCTTCGCGCTGATCAGCTACGCCACCTCGTATCTGCGCTGTCACTACCTTGCCGAATTTGTGTGCGCGCTTCTGAACTCCCAGCCGATGGGATTTTACCGGCCGGCGACGATCGTCGAGGACGCCAAGCGCCACGGCCTCGAGGTGCGACCGGTCGACGTCCTGTGGAGCGCGTGGAACTGCACGCTCGAGCGCCTCGAAGGCGATGGCTTCGCCGTGCGCATGGGCTTTCGCTACCTCAAGGGCCTTCGCGACGACGAGTGGGCGCGCATCGAACAGGCCCGCGGCGAGCGCGCCTTCCACAGCCTCGACGACCTGGTGCGCCGCACCCAGCTTCGCGAGGCCACCCTCGACAAGCTCGCCGAGTCCGGCGCCTTGAGCCCGCTCGAGCCCGACCGGCGAAAAGCATTGTGGAAGGTGCGCGGGCTGGCCCGCACCCCACAACTCCCCCTGGACCTACGCGAGCACGACCACACCCCCGATTTCGCCGGCCTGGCCGACTTTGAAGCCATCGGCTGGGACTACCGCACCACCCGCCACAGCACCCGCGGCCACCCGCTGGCGCATCTTCGCGAGCGGCTCGACGAGATGGGCCTACCCACCGCCGAGCAGGTACGCGCCATGGGCCACGGACGCTTCGCCAACTACGCCGGCCTGGTGATCTGCCGCCAGCGCCCCTCGACCGCGTCGGGCACCATCTTCATGACGCTGGAAGACGAGACCGGTTTTGTAAACGTGATCATCTGGCCCAGCGTCTACGAAAACTTCCAGCTCATCGCCAAAACGCAGGACTTCCTTGGAATCAGCGGCCAGATCCAGGCCGAAGAGGGCGTCGTGCACCTGGTCGCCGAAACGCTGTGGCGGCCCAGGTTGGGCAGGGATGTGGAGGGGGCGCGGAGCCGGGACTTTCACTAGGACTCACCACAGAGGGCACAGAGCACACAGAGGACTGCGAACTACATTTTTCACCGCAAAGGCGCAGAGGCACAAAGAACGGCATTGAAAATAGCCTCCTTTGCGTCTTCGCGTCTTTGCGGTGAGATATGCCGTTCGTCGTTTTGCCGTTCCTCTGTGTCCTCTGTGCCCTCTGCGGCCAGATCCAGGCCGAAGAGGGCGTCGTGCACCTGGTCGCCGAAACCCTGTGGCGGCCCAGGTTGGGTAGGGATGTGGAGGGGGCGAGGAGCCGGGACTTTCACTAGGACTCACCACAGAGGGCACAGAGCACACAGAGGACTGCGAACTACATTTTTCACCGCAAAGGCGCAGAGGCGCAAAGAACGGCATTGAAAATAGCCTCCTTTGCGTCTTCGCGTCTTTGCGGTGAGATATGCCGTTCGTCGTTTTGCCGTTCCTCTGTGTCCTCTGTGCCCTCTGCGGCCAGATCCAGGCCGAAGAGGGCGTCGTGCACCTGGTCGCCGAAACGCTGTGGCGGCCCAGGTTGGGTAGGGATGTGGAGGGGGCGCGGAGCCGGGACTTTCACTAGGACTCACCACAGAGGGCACAGAGCACACAGAGGACTGCGAACTACATTTTTCACCGCAAAGGCGCAGAGGCGCAAAGAACGGCATTGAAAGTAGCCTCCTTTGCGTCTTCGCGTCTTTGCGGTGAGATATGCCGTTCGTCGTTTTGCCGTTCCTCTGTGTCCTCTGTGCCCTCTGTGGCCAGATCCAGGCCGAAGAGGGCGTCGTGCACCTGGTCGCCGAAACGCTGTGGCGGCCCAGGTTGGGCAGGGATGTGGAGGGGGCGAGGAGCCGGGACTTTCACTAGGACTCACCACAGAGGGCACAGAGCACACAGAGGACTGCGAACTACATTTTTCACCGCAAAGGCGCAGAGGCGCAAAGAACGGCATTGAAAGTAGCCTCCTTTGCGTCTTCGCGTCTTTGCGGTGAGATATGCCGTTCGTCGTTTTGCCGTTCCTCTGTGTCCTCTGTGCCCTCTGTGGTGAAAACCCGCCTCACAGAGAAGTCGTGTACGGGAAGCGTACATGCAGCATGACGAACGCCTCGCCGATATGCCACAGGGCGTTGTCGCCGGTGCCGGACTGGAAAATGCCGCCGCCGATGTCCTGGGGGATGTAGAAGTTGGAGTCCCAGCCGGCGCTCAGCCCGACGGTGTCGCTGAACATAGTGCTGAATTTGATGCCGGCGCAGACGCCCGGGCGCAGAAAGTGGGTCGGCGAGGCGAAGGCGTCGGAGTAGATGTAGGCGTAGGTGGCCAGCAAACCGGCGCCCACGCTCAGGTGGGTGTGGCCGCTGCCGAGCAGGTTCATGCCCACGTGCAACAACTCCCAGGTCGCCCCGAAGACGCCGGTGTGGTTGGTCTTGGGCGAGATGATGATGTCGCGCGGGATCAGCGCCAGGGCGCCGGGGGTGATCTTGACCTCGCTGCCGGGTTTGAACATGCCCCGGTATTTGGCGGGCACCAGCCGGCTATGCTTGCGCACGAATTCGTAGTCGATGACCGCGGCCACGCCCAGGCGAAGCCCGTAGTGGAAGGGCTGGTCGTCGTAGACCGGGCCGGTCAGCGAGCCCTTGTCCAGCGAGGGGTTGCCGAAGGCGAAAAACGCCGGGCCCACGCCCACGTCCACCGGCACGGTGACCTGCCCGCCGGCAGCGCCGCGCGGCGCATTGGCACGGCCGCGTCCTCGTCGAGTGACCCGCCGGCGGCGCCCGCGCGAGCCGCCCTGTAGCCTGGGATCGGGGTGGGCGCCCTGGGCGTCAGCGACGCCCGAGCGTGCTCCGGGCAGCGGCAGCACCTGCGCCGACGCGGCCTGCTCGGTGCCGATCACGCCGACAAATAAGCCCACCACGGCGACAAATAACACTCGACAAAGGCGCCCGTACTTCATGCCAGTCCCTCGATGCGTTGGAGATCTCGTTGGCCAAATACATACCGTTGGACGCCTCGAACCACAAAGAAATTCAGTCGCGCGCGTTGGCATAGATCTCGCACAAATTCGCGCACGGCTAGACACCGGGACAAGTCCAAGAAGATTGCCCGGCAAATTAGGCGTGTCTATCTATTGACTTGCGCGTCACTTCGATCGCATAAGCACTGCCGGGCGGCGCGCGCGCACACGGTGTTCCTATTCTGTCGAGGGAGTTGCGACGTGGACGAGAAAGCCAAGATCGAGCAGCTAGAGCGCATCAGCTTTGCGTTTGAGGTGAACCTGACCCTCGACGAGATCGAGTGGACACGCATCCTCGGCCCCCACGGCCTTGGGTATACGTTGCTCCAACAGATGGTCGTCATTGGAGGGGATTTCTTCCAGATCGGCGAGCCCGAGTACACCCACACGACCCGCGCGGACGTGCTGTGTTTCGACATCGCGGGCGCCTCGTGCCAGATCCGTCTGGAGTACGAGCAGCCGTTCACCGCCAACCTGCTCAGCGCGGTGCGCCAGGAGGTCGACGCGGTCAACCGCACGCTTCGCCGCGAGCGGGTCAACTACCGCTTCGTGGTCGCCCGCGACGAGTGCACCGGCCCCGGCTGCACCTACCGGCTGATGCTGGTCCCCACGTCGTGGCTGACACGCGCCGCCGAGGTGTTCAACGTCGTCGCGGGCATGTCGCTGGAGGATTACGAGCTGCAGCCGCCCTACCAGCGCCCCGACCTGGGCGCGGATTTCTGGGAGGCGCGCTGAGAGTGAACATCAATGCCAAACCAACCCTCCCGAGGGTGCGCTCGCGGCCGGGCCCAAGGGCCCGAACCGCTACACTTACCCCCGGTCACCGTTTGGCTGGTAGCCCCGTCGAACGCAGGGATGATTCGGCAGGAAGCCCCGTTGGGCATATGACCAAACCGTGACCGGGGGTGAGCCCACTTGAGGCGCCGAAAGGCGCACTTGAGGAGGCGCACCCTCGGAAGGGTCATCGCTCGTCATGTCCACGTCCAGAAGTGCTCAACTCACTTCGTGAGCCCAACAAACCCCGCCTCGTCCAAGATCTCCACGCCCAGCTCCCGCGCCTTGTCGAGCTTGCTGCCGGGGTTTTGGCCCACGACCACGTAGTCGGTCTGGCTGCTGACGCTGGAGGTCGCCCGCCCGCCCATATCTTCGACCAGGCGTTTGGCCTCGGCGCGCGTCAATTGTTCGAGCTCGCCGGTAAACACGAATTTCTTTCCGCGCAAACTCTGCGCCTCACCTTCGGCGCGGGGCATCTCCTGAAGCTCCAATCCCAGCGCAAATAGGCGTTCGAGGGCCTGTTGGTTGCGCGCTTCGTCGAAGAAGTCGACCACGCTGGCGGCGATCTCGCGGCCGACGCCAGCCACGGCCAACAGCGCGTCCTCGTCGGCCCGGCGCAGCGCGTCGAGCGAGCCGAAGGCCTGGGCGAGCACCCGGGCGGTGTGCTGGCCGACCATGGGGATGCCCAGGGCGTATAAGAAGCGGTCCAATCGCACCTCCTTGGATCCCTGGATATTGTCGTACAGGTTGGTGGCCGATTTTTCGGCGAAGCGATCGAGCTCGACGAGCTGCTCGACGCTCAGCTCGTAGAGATCGGGGATCGCGCGCACCAAGCCCCGATCGACCAGTTGATCGACGGTCTCGCTGCCCAGCCCGTCGATGTCCATGGCGTTTCGAGCGGCGAAATGCTGGATGCGCCCCTCGAGCTGGGCCGGGCAGCTCATGCCGTTGGGACAGAAGTGGTTGGGACCCTCGCGCACGACCTCGGCGCCGCAGCTCGGGCAATAGTCGGGCATGTCGAAGGGCGCGGCGCGCTCGCCATCGTCGTCGGTCTCGATGCGCTCGACGACCTCGGGGATGACGTCGCCGGCGCGCTGGATGCGCACGTGGTCGCCGATGCGCACGTCCTTGCTGTGGACCTCCTCGAGATTGTGCAGCGTGGCCCGGCTGACGGTCACCCCGCCGACGTCGACCGGGTCGAGCAGCGCCACCGGCGTGAGCTTACCGGTGCGCCCGACCTGCACGACGATGTCCTCGAGGGTGGTGATCTCCTTTTTGGGCGTAAATTTCCACGCCAGCGCCCACCGGGGGCTGCGCGCGCGCATGCCCAGTTGGTCGCGGGCGGCGAACTCGTTGACCTTGATGACCATGCCGTCGATCTCGAAGTTCAGGTCGTCGCGGGCGGCCTCCAGCTCGGTGTAAAACCGCTCGACAGCGTCGAGGTCTTCGCAGCGGCGGCTGTGCTCGTCGACCTTGAGCCCCCAGCGCGAAAAGGCGTCCAGCGCCTCGAACTCGTCGGCGATGTCGATGGGCGAGGAGTCGATGATCTCGTAGAAGAAGACGTCCAGCGGCCGGCGGGCGACCTCCGATGAGTCCAAAAGACGCGCCGCGCCGGCGGCGGCGTTTCTGGGGTTGGCAAAGGTGTCCTCGCCGGCTTCGACCCGGCGGCGGTTGAGCTGCTGGAAGCCCGACAGCGGCATGATCACCTCGCCGCGCACGGCCAGATACTCCGGAAAGTCGCCGCGCAGCCGAAGCGGCACCGAGTGGATCGTGCGCACGTTGTCGGTGATGAGCTCGCCCTGCTCGCCGTTGCCACGCGTGGAGGCGCGCACCAGCTCGCCGGCCTCAAAGATGACCTCGACGGACAACCCGTCGAATTTGGGCTCGCACACGTAGCTGAAGATCTGGGCGTCGAGGTTGTCGCGCACGAATTTGTCGAAGTTGGCGACGCCCGCCTCCTCGAATTCGGCGTTGAGGCTGAGCATGGGGCGCACATGCTCGACGCGCTGCAGCTCGGACACCGGCGCCGCCCCCACCCGCCGCGTCGGCGAGTTCGGCGACTGCAGCGCGGGGAACGCCTCCTCGAGGGCCTCCAGGCGCTTGAAGAGCTGGTCGTAGGCGCGGTCGGAGATCACCGGATCGTTCTGGACGTAGTAGCGATAGTCGTGGAAGTCGATGGCCTCGCGAAGCAGGCGCGCCTGCTCGGCAGCCTGCTCGCCGGAGATCTCGTCGACGTCGACGAAGTCACAATTGGGCTGCTCGACGAATGGGTTGGCCTGAGGCCGAGTTGCCACCGACATGACGCGCTCCTTGGACAGCAATCACCAGTACGTTGGCAGCAATTGTGCGCACGAGTCCGCCGTTGTCGAAGCCCTGCCGGAACGACGAACGGCGAACTACATTTTTCACCGCAAAGGCGCAGAGGCGCAAAGCACTGCCTTGTTTCTCAGCCTTCTTTGCGTCTTCGCGCCTTTGCGGTGAATACGCCGTTCGCTGTTTTGCCGTTGCCTTATTGGTAGAGCGCGTCGTAGTCGACGCCCTCGAGCTTGGGCTCTTCGCGGGTGGTCTTGGGTGGGTTGGCGGCGAGGTAGAGCGCGCCGCCCAGCGGCAGGGCGACCAGAAGCGCGCTCACGATGGCCGCCTTCCAGCCGGCAAGCCGCGACAGCGGGCCCTGGCGGCTGGCCCACAGCATGAACGGGGCGAGGCCGACCAGCAGCGTCGCCATCGCCTGGTAGTCGCCGAAGATCTTGGTGGCCGCGGGGATGTCGGCGGTGGAGCAGTAGCCGTAGGCGACTAGGCCGCCAAAGAGGATGCCGTAGACGGTGGCTCCGCCGCGCGACAGGCGCACCGGGGCGGACTCGCTCGCGCGCAAGCGTTGCCACCAGGCGAGCACCATGGCGGCGCCGGTGGCGGCGGCGAGGCCGCCCATGATCTGGCCGAGCATGGCGCTTCCCGTTAGGGCGAGCACGATGGCCGCGCCGCTCGACAGCACGACCAGCGCCAGGGGCACCGACGCGCCGGGGTTGGCCTCGGCGGCCTCGTCGATGGTGGCGATGATGCCCACGGTCGCCAGGGTCAACATGCCCAGCCAGGCCGACGCGGCGGTCGCGCTCCAGTGGTGCTCGACCATAAAGCCGAGCTCGAGCCAGTAGCCCAACAGCGCGACCCCGGCGCGCAGCGGCCAGCGAAGCCACCTGTTGGCGGGCACGAACGCCTCGACCAGGCCGGCGCCCATGGCGAACAGGGCCAGATACACCAGCCAGTTCTTGTCGTCGGAGGGGGGGAAGTCGGGCACGCCTACGACCGCCAGGTGCAGGCATACGTAGGCAGCGCCGAACGCGACCGGCGGGCCCCAGGCGCCGCGGCGCTCCCCCGCGGGCGCCTTCACCCAAGGTTTAAAGGCGAGCACCAGGCAGACGAGGGCGACCAGCGCCGGCAGCACCACCCCCAGGAGTATTTGCTCGAAGACGAGCATAGGGCCCTCACTGACGCACGGCTTCGACGGCGATGATCAGCTTGACGTTGTCGCCGACCGCCCCGGGCAAATAGCTCATGCCGAAGTCGCTGCGCTTGATGTTGATGGTCGAGTAGAAGCCGCGCCGGAAGTTGCCCTGGGGGTCTTTGCCCGCCCCGGTCAGCAGCACCAGCGCGGTCACCGGCTTGGTCTTGCCGTGGATGGTCAGATCACCGGTGACCTCGAGGGTGTCGTCGGTGCGCCGTTTGACCGTCTTGCTCTTGAAGTTCAGCGTCGGGAATTGCTTGACGTCGAAGAAGCTCGAGCTTTTGAGGTGCTCGTTGCGCTTCTGGTTGTGCGTCTCGATGGAGTCGGCCGCCACCTCGATATCAAAGCTGCTCTTCTCGGGGTGCTTGGGGTCGAATTTGATGGTGCCCTTCTTGTCCAGAAACTCCCCGAAGACATAGCCCGCCCCGAAGTGGTGGACCCGAAACAGCATATTGGAGTGGACCGGGTCGAGCTTGAGGGTTTCGACGCCGTCCTGCGCAAAGGCAGTGGCGCCGAGGCCGACCAGCAGGCAGGCCGACACGAGCGTGGCGATGAGAACGCGGATACGACGGGTGTTCATGAGTGGAACTCCTGGACAGATTGACGAGCGGCCGGATGAAAGGGAGCACAGGTGTATTACCTGGCCACCGGACCGAGCTATTCCGGCTTACAGGATGGCGTGCGCCGTGGGCATGTCAATGTGTGCGGAGGGCGCGGGGCCGAAACACTGCGTTTCCGAGGCGCCTCGATAGATCCAAATGCAGATTTGAACGTTGTTCTTGTTGAAGGGAACACCTGGCATAGGTCTTGCTGTTAAACAACACAGACGAGACGGGCCCAGGATCCGCTTTAACAGGATATGACGGCTCATAGGATCGAGGAGACGGACCCATGTCGAAGAAACACCGAGGATCGATGGCCGACGCCGAACGCTACCGCCTGGCCGGCACGATCGCGCGTTTGGTGCACGAGGGCGACCCGCGCGACGTGCGCGTCTTCCACGACGACCGCCTGGTATGCGCCTCCTACGACAGCGGGCGCACGCTCGTGCTCAACTCGTCCTCCCAGGAGGGGCTGGGGCTTATCGAGACCATCCAACGGGTGTGGAGCGCGGCGGTGCGCGCCCGCAAGGCCAGCGCCGGCGCCGAGTAAACTTTGCACCGATCGCGACATCGATGTCCGACTAATCTCAGATTTTCGACCCGCGCCCAGTGCAGGCTAGCAGCCTGCGCTCCAGGCGCCGCCGCGCCCCGCGCAACTCGACGTCACAGGGTTGTTCTGGTAAAAGAGCGCGTCAAATCAGCGCCCCTCAAGATTCGAGAGAGTTGCATCCATGCGCCGTAAGATGATGTACAGCAAGATTCACCGCGCCACCGTCACCCACGCCGACCTGCATTACGAGGGCAGCGTGACCATCGACACCGACTTGCTGGAGGCGGCCGACATCCTGCCCTACGAGTGGGTCTGCATCTGGAACGTCACCCAGGGCACCCGCCTGGAGACCTACGTGCTCCCCGGCCCGGCCGGCTCGGGGGTCATCTGCGTCAACGGCGCCGCCGCCCACCTCAACGACCCCGGCGACCTGGTCATCCTGTGCACCTACTGCGAGCTGGACGACGCCGAGGCGCGCGATCACGTCGGCAAATGCGTGCGGGTGGACGCGGACAACAAGATCATCGGCATGCAGGAAGAGACGCCGGGCCCGAAGATGCCCGAAGCCGTTTCGTGAGTGAGTGATCGAGTGATTGAGTGCTCGAGTGAACTACGACTGCGTAACGGCAACTGCTCGGTCTATTAGCCGGTGTGGGCGACGACCTTTAATTCGACGAGCAAGTTGGGGTGGGGCAGTTGGTGGACGGCGACGGTGGTGCGCGTGGGGCCGGTGTCGGCGTCGAAGTAGCGGTTGTAGACCTCGTTGAACCCGGCGTAGTCGTCCATGTCGACCAAGAAGACGGTGACGTCGACCACGTCAGCCAGGCTCGCTCCGGCCTCCTTCAAGATGCGCCCGATATTCTCCAGCACCGCCTCGGCCTGCTCGCCGATGCGCTTTTCGACCGTGCCGTCCTCGTGCACGGTCACGCCCTGATGCGTGTTGTCGGCCCTCCGACACGACACCCCCGACACAAAGATCAAATCACCCACCCGCCGCGCATGCGGGTAGTGAGCCAACGGTTGGGCGAGCTCCGGCACGACAAACGATTCCGACATCACAAAAACCCACTGTCACAGTAATTTTCAAGCACTTACGCACTCGTAGTTACGCAGTCGTAGTCACGCAGTTACGCAGTCGTAGTTCACTCGATCACTCGATCACTCAAGAAAATTTGGCACAAATTGTCTTATGCTCGCTATAGAAATCCAGCGAGTGCATCCCCCCTTCGCGCCCCACCCCGCTTAGCTTCACGCCGCCAAAGGGCGTGCGCAGGTCGCGCAAAAACCAGGTATTGAGCCAGACCATGCCCGTTTCGACGCCGGCGGCGACCTTGTGGGCGCGCTCGAGGTTCTGCGTCCAGATGGCCGTGGCCAGCCCGTAGTCGCTGTCGTTGGCCAGGCGCACGGCCTCTTCGTCGGTGTCGAAGGGCCGGATGTGGCAGACCGGGCCGAAGACCTCCTCTTTCATGCAGCGGGCGTCGTCGGCGAGGTCGGTCCAGATGGTCGGCTCGACGTAAAAGCCGGCGTCGTAGGGCGCGTCCAGCTCGGGCACGCCGCCGCCGGTGACCACGGTGGCCCCCTCGTCGCGGGCGAGTTCGTAGTAGGAGAGGACTTTTTGGCGGTGCTCTTCCGAGATGAGGGGCCCCATCGTGGTCGCCCTGTCGAAGGGGTCGCCGAAGCGCAGGTTCTCGGCGCTCTCTTTGAGCGCGGCGACGAATTGGTCGAAGATGGGCCGCTCGACGTAGACTCGCTCGGAGCACAAACAGACCTGCCCGCAGTTGGCGAAGACCGAGCGGGTGGTGCCGGCGACGGCGGCGTCGAAGTCGCAATCGGCGAAGATGATGGCGGGGTTTTTGCCGCCGAGCTCGAAGCTCAGCTTCTTCAAGCTATCGGCCGACGCCTTCTGGATGGCCTGGCCGGTGCGGCTCTCGCCGGTAAACGTGATCGCCGAGATGCCCTCGTGCTGGGTGATGGCCTCGCCGGCGGAGTCCGGCCCGAAGCCATGGACCACGTTGTAGACCCCCGGCGGCACGCCCACCTCGTCGAAGACCTCGCCCAGAAGCGTGGCCGTGCCCGGGGTCTCCTCGCTGGGCTTGACCACCACGGTGTTGCCCATCGCCAGCGCCGGGCCGAGCTTCCAGGTCAGAAGCAGCAGCGGCAGGTTCCACGGAGAGATGACTCCGACCACCCCGACCGGCTCGCGCAGCACGTAGCTCAGCGCCTGGCCGCCATCGGAGGTGTCCATCACGTAGGACTGCGACTCCAGGTTGCGGGCGAGGTTGGCGAAAAACTTCAGGTTGGCCGCCCCGCGCGGGATGTCCACCGCCGAGGCAAAACGGGCGGGCTTGCCGGTGTCGGCAATCTCGGCGCCCAAAAAGTCCTCGAAGCGGTCCTCGATGCCCTGGCCCACGCGCTCCAACAACGCCAGGCGCTCCAGGCGCGGCATCTGGCCCCACGCCCCGTCGAGCGCCCGCTGGGCGGCCTCGACCGCCCGGTCGACCTCCTCGCGCCCGCCCTCACATACCTTCCCGACGAGTTCGCCGGTCACGGGGTTGACGTTGTCGAACTGCCGACCGGAGGCCGACTCGACGAATTCACCGTTGATGAAATGCTTGAAAAGCATGGTGGGGGTCCAGGGGTCCAGGGGTCCGGGGGTCCAGGGGTCCAGGGGTCCGGGAACTGCGTTGTTCACCACAGAGGCCACAGAGGGCACAGAGGACGACGATTTATTTTCTTTCCCTCTGTGACCTCTGTGCCCTCTGTGGTGAAAATTAGGTTACGGGTCGAGCAAGCTCATCTGGGGGTTGTCGTCGGCTGCGTCTTCGGGCTTTTTCTTGTCGGGCTCGGCCGCCGCGTCGGGCTTGGGCGGCGGGTCCTCTCGCCTGGGGGCGCTGCCGCGGTATTTGCTCCAGCCGCCCACCGGGCGCAGGTCGGCGATGCGGCTGAGCCGGAAGACGCGCTCGTCGTGGCGCAGGTGGCAGTAGGCGTGCAGGTAGATCTCGGCGTCCAGGCTGATGGGGGTGACCCGGCGGTGGGTCAACTCGCCGCGGCCGCGGCTGTAATAGTCCATCTCCAGGTCGTGGTTGCCGCCGATGGCCCAGCGAATCAGGTCGTCGTAGCTCGACGATTCGTCGACGTGGTGCACGTCGGTGGTGGCCTCCTGGGACCACTCCGGGTCGATGGCGTTTCCCAGCCACAACAAGATCTCGTAGGCCTCGACCTCGATGTCCATGACCTCTTTGGGGCCGAAGGAGGCCAGGGTCTTTCGAAGCACCGTCTCCAGGCCGCGCTTGGGCACGCGCGTGCCGCCGTGGTCGCGCAGGTTCTCCAAGATCAAGCACGCCAGGGCGACCGCGCCGCGCTCCTCGCTGGTGCGCAGGGCGACTTCGGCCGGCGAGGGCGGAAATTCCAGCTCCTCTTCGCCCTCGTCGACGCGGGGGGAGGCCTTGTCGAGCTTCTCCGCAATCCGACCTTTGATCGTCGGAATGCTAATGGGTCCGTCTTTTGCCATAGAAGTAAGTGATCGAGTGATCCAGTGATCCAGTGATCCAGTGAACTACGACTGCGTAACTGCGTAACTGCAAACGCATCTGGCGGGGATGATGGCAAAATTGGGCGTGGTTGCCAACTGTTCAAGCCCGCAACCGCCCACGAGCAAGAAACCCCTCGACCCCCAACCCCTCAACCGTCGTCGTCTACATCCACGTCGTCTTTGAATTCCTGGAGGGCGCGCTCGGCGTCGAGTTCGTCGAATTCGCGCTCGAGGACGGCCTCGTCGGGGTCGACCAGCCCGCTCTCCTTCCAGCGGCGCAACAGCTCCTCGGCGCGGGCGACCTCGTCGCCGGTGGGCATGCGGCTCTCCTTTTGGAGCATGCCCTTTTCGGTGGCGATGAGGTCGAATTGGTCCTCGAGTTCGCGCCGCTCGGCGATGAGCTTTTTGGCGCGCTGGCGCGCCTCGTCGGCCAGGTCGGGCATGCCACGCTCCTCGGCCAGGCGCACGCGCTTCTTCCACAGGTCGATCTCCTCTTCGAGGCCGTCGGCGCGCTCGCGCGCCTTCTTCTCCTTCTGGACGAGGTAGGTCATGTGGGCGTGGATGACGGGATCGATAGGCATGGGTCAGGGGTCCGGGGGTCCAGGGGTCCAGAAGTTCGGGGGGTCCAGGGGGCCGGGGCTCCAGGGTAGCACAGCCGTAAGCCTCTTCACATCCGGGCGGAATTCCACTAACAACTGCATCGTTCGAATGCTGGCAAGTTGAACCGCCGCTCCCCACTCCCTAGAGACGTGCAACCATGAGTGTTTCCGCTGGTGTCGTTGGGCTGCCCAACGTCGGAAAATCGACCATCTTCAATGCGCTGACCGAGGCGGGCGCCGATTCGGCGAACTACCCGTTTTGCACCATCGATCCCAACGTGGGCATCGTGCCGGTGCCCGACGCGCGCCTGGATACCATCTGCGAGCATATCACCACCCAGGAGGTCATCCCCGCGGTCGTCGAGATCGTCGACATCGCCGGGCTGGTCAAAGGGGCGTCGCAGGGCGAGGGGCTGGGCAACAAATTCTTGGCCAATATCCGCGAGGTCGACGCTATCTTGCACGTGGTGCGCTGCTTCGAGGACAGCGACGTCACCCACGTCGAGGGCAGCGTCGACCCCGAGCGCGACGTCGACATCATCAACACCGAGCTCATCCTGGCCGATATGCAGACCGTCGAGAAGCGCCTGGAGAAGGCGCGCCGGGCGGCCAAGAGCCAGGACAAAGAAGAGATCGCCCGGGTCAAAGCCCTCGAGAAGGTCATCGAGGCGCTCAACGAAGGCCACCCGGCGCGCTCGCTCGAGCTGACCGACCAGGAGCGCGAGCTGGTCTACGACTGCCACCTGTTGACCATGAAGCCGGTGCTGTACGTGGCCAACGTCGACGAAGACGACCTCGAGGGCCAATCCGAGCACGTCCAGACGCTGCGCAGCCTCGCCCAGGGCGAAAAGAGCGGCGTGGTCGTGGTCTGCGGCTCCATCGAGTCCGAGCTCGCCGAGCTCGACACCGACGAAAAACTCGAGATGCTCGAGGGCTTAGGGATCGACGAGCCGGCGCTGAACGTGCTGGTGCGCGCGGCCTACAAGCTGTTGGGCCTGCACAGCTTCTTTACCGCCGGCGAAAAAGAGGTGCGCGCCTGGACCATCCCGGTCGGCGCCACCGCCCCGCAGGCCGCCGGCGCCATTCACACCGACTTCGAAAAGAAGTTCATCCGCGCCGAGGTCTACACCGTCGCCGCGCTCGCCGAGCACGGCGACGAGGCCGGCATCCGCTCGGCCGGCCAACTGCGCCTGGAGGGCAAGGATTACGTCGTCGCCGACGGCGACGTCATGCATATCCGCCACGGGGCTTAACCGATTATTCGAACGCGTAGTTTACGCCCATGCCGAACACCAGGTAGTGCGACGAGTAGTCGCCGTTTCCGACGACGGTGGCCAGCTCGTGGTCGGCGTCGGTGGGGTTGATCTGGCGCATCTTGGAGTGGGTGATGTGCCGGTCGACGAACATGTAGTAGGCGGCGCTGGCGTCGAGCGACCAGTGCTCGAAGGCCCAGGTCATGCCGGCGGCGAAGGTGTGTTTGTTGCTGTCCGGGGAGAACACGCTGAAGTAGGCGTCGGGGATGGCGCCGGTCTCGAAGTTGTAGCCGGCGCGCAGCGTCAGCTTGTCGTTGACCTTGAAGTCGCCGCCCAGGCGCACCGAGTAGGTGTCCTGGTAGTGCTCGGGGATGCTCAGGGGGCCCACCGGGATGGAGCCCACGCCGGGCACGCCCTCCACGGCGATGTTGTTGGGGGTGGCGCTGATCTCCTTGAAGATCGACCAGCCTTCCCACTCCCCGGTCAGCTCGAGGTCGACGGGGTCGTGGACGAAGCGAAAGCCCACCCGGGCGACCGCCGGCAGGTTCATCGCCGCCGACACGGTGTTGTTGGTCAGCTTGGCGTTGTCGAACTCGGCGCTGCTGGGCATGCGCACGGTGAGGGTGGCGTTGTCGTCCTGTAGGTGAAACGGTGACTGCACCGACAGCGCCGCCTGGAACATGGGGCCGAGCTTGACCCACACCCCGGCGTTGACCCCGGGGGCGAAGTAGTCGGACAACCCGATCTTGCTCAAAATGTCCAGATCGCGGTCTTCGGGGCGCCCGTGCAGCCCGGTGTACCCGGAGGTCGTGCTCACCAGGCGAAACGCGGCGAACGCGTCCTGCACGCCGAGCCCGACGCGCAGCGCGTCGCCGATGCGGTAGCTGACCGCGGCGTTGACAAAGCCCATCAGCGAGCCGCTGTTGTCGATGAGCGTGTAGCGCTGGGGGCCGTCCTCGGGAAAGCGCACCGGGCTCATATACGGGGTGTAGATCCCGAACGCCCAGCTCAAGTTCTTGTTGGCGGTGGGCCCGCCGATGAGCACCTGGGGGATGGGCTGGGGGGCGGCGTCGCTGGCCACCGGCGCGTAGCTAAAGGTCGCGCCGTACTCGTCGGTGCGCGGGGCGCGTTGGAACCGCGAGGCCAGGTCGACCACGGCCGTGTCCACCGTTAGGTGCAGGCCTTTCTTGAAGGTCAGGTTCGCCGGGTTGTACCACAGGCTGTTGAGGTTGCCCTCGCCGCTGGCGACGTAGGCGCCGGCGCGCCCCAGCGGGCGCACTCCGCGCCCGGGCAGGTAGAAGCCGGCGGCGCGGGCAGGCGTGGGGGCGGCGACGGCGACGAGCGCGGCCACAACGGCCGCCGTATAGATGGTATGTCGGTAACTCATAAATTCGATCAGTTCCCCGTCCGGCGGCCCACGATGTCGTACAATTGCTCGATGCCGTGGACGTCGTCACCCAGGTAGTCGGCCAGCCCGCGGAACACCGCGCGGTAGTCGTCGGGCTCGTAGGCCAGGTTGGAGGCGGGGTCGACGCGGAAGTAGTCGGCGATGATCCCAAAGAGCGTGTTGAACGGCACCGTGCCGTCGGAGCGGTTGGAGAAGCCGCGGGCGAACATGTCCAGCCCGTGGCCCTCGGTGTCTTGTTGGACGGAGTCGTGCAGCACCTGCAGCACGTGGCTGACCAGCGGCAGCTTGCCGTACGGCTCGACGTCCCACTGGCGAGCGGGGTCGATGATGGTCGCCAAGAAGTGGGCCAGGGGCACCCAGGTGTCCTGGTGCAGGGTGTACACCAGCAGCACGTACAGGCTCATGGCCGCCTGATCTTGGCCGGCGGGCTCGCCGACCAGGTATTTGGTCAGGTTGTCGGTGAGCTGGCGGTTGTCCGGGTCGGCGGCGAGCTGGGTGAGCAGGTCGACCAGCGCCGGCAGGGTGCGCGAGCCGAGCATGTCGGTGACATTTTGCATCTGCTCCTGGGTCAGCCATTGGGACAGATTGCCCTGGTCGCGCTCGTTGGCGGCTTTCTCGGCCAGGTGGCGCATCAGCTTGGACATCAGCGCGACGCTGCCGGGCTTGTCGAAGCTCGCGTGCGCCTGCCCATCGGGCCACTGGGTGCCCAGCAGCACGTGGTACAGCGCGCTCATCATGTCGTCGAGCGCCTGCTTGGCCTGCGGGTCGCCCTGGACGCGCTGGTTCATGTCGTCGGCGGCTTTGAGCAGGATGTGCATCCGGCTCACCTTGCGCAGTGTACGCCCGTCGGCCAGGCTCATCGTGGAATCGCCGTGGCGCCCGGTAAAGCCGTCGTCGCTGCGCGCGGCGTTTTGCACCAGCAGGCGAAGCTCCTCGAGGAAGTCCACCCCGCTGTCGGACTTGAACTGATCGGCGGCCACCGACAGATCGTACAGCGCGTCGAACAGCCTGCCGTCTTGCAAGATCTTCAGAAGCGCCGGCTCCAGGCTGCGCATATTCGAGCCCTTCATCGGCGACAGCCCGCCGTCTTTGGTGTGGTACAGGTCGGTGCGCCCCGAGTAGTGGTTGTGCACGATGACGAACAGCCGGGTGAGCAATTGCTCCTGGTCGTGCTCGCTGAACGCACACGCCAGCGGGGCCATCGTGTCGATGAGCCCGCTGGCCTCGGAGGCGTACAGGATGTCGGCGTGGTGGTTGGCCATCACGTAGCCGTCCTTGCACACCGGCGAGGCGATCTTGATGGTCGTGCCGCCGATGTCGGCCGACAGCTCCGGCAGGTTGAACAGCCGGGTGATCTCGTCGGGGGTCGCCCGTCGGCTCAGCCCGGTGCCGAAGATGGGGCTGAGCGCCGACAAAATGGCGGCCACGCTGCTGCTGCCGCCGATGAGGTTGATCAGCGGCTGCAACCCGCCCAGGTCGGGCACGTAATCGGCCAGGTCCAACGAGCTTCCGATGGAGCGAATGAACGCCTCCGCCGAGCCGGGAAGCTGGACGACGGCGGGCATGCTGCTCAGCCAGTCCGGCTGGACGATCTGTAGCCCGTAGGGCTGGCCGGCGGTGTCGCGAAGCAGGTGGAACAGCCGCTGGAGCATGCTGCGGTTGTCCACCGACTCGGGGGCGTCGAAGTCCATGGGCTTCGAGAAGATCTCCCCGTTGGGGCACGCCCGCACGCACTGGTAGCGCTGCAGGGCGATCTGGGAATGGTAGCGCTCCTGGCAGCTCTGGGGATTGTTTTTGTCGTAAGCATCGAACAGCGGGTATTGCTGCTTGCAGCGCTGGAAGCACGAATCGTACGGCCCGCCCTTCTGGGGCACCGCCGGGTTTTTGTCCTTATACTGCAACAGCATCGCCAGCGGCTCGCCGGTGTAGCGCACGATCGGCTGGCGCAGCGCCCAGAACAGGTCGTGCCACAACTGGGGGTCGTCGGAGATCTTCTCGAGCACCGGCAGCAGGTCGTAGGCCACCGTCTGGTTGTCCTTCATGCCCGCGTTGGGGTACTGGCTCATGATGTCCGAGGCTTGATCGAAAGCGTTGATCACCTCGGCGAGCTCGGCGCTGCTCTGGTCGGTGAAATTCGCCAGGCTGTCGAGCACCTGGTCGAGCTGATCGATGTCCGCGATGTTGAGCGCCGCGTACATCAAATCGGCGATGGGGTTGTCCGACGAATAGCCCGAGTAGGCGCCCTGGCTGTCGGTGTTGACCTGCCGGGGCCCGAGCACCGCCGGGGCAGCGTCGACCAGGTCCCACAACACCCCGCGATCGGCGAGGCCGCCGAGCTGGCGGGTCACAAAGTGCAGGCCGGTCTTCTTGAGGTCGATATACTCGAAGGCGTAGTCGCCGCCGACCACCGAGCCGCGCCCGTAGGGGTCGCGGTTGAGCAGCGCCTGGGAGTCGGTGCGCGTCTGGAACGGCGGAATGCTCTTGGACTCGCCGGTGCTCAGCACGAAGCGCCCCTGGGCGTCGACGTCGGCCAACCCGTCGCCATCGGCGTCCACAAACGGCGTGGGCATGCCCGAGGAGGTCTTCTTGACCATGGGCATCCCCCGCTTGTCGTAGCGCACGGCGTACAGCGGCTGGGTATCGCCGTCGGGGGCAAAGCGAGGGTCTTCGCTGACGAGCACCTTCTGCATGGAGTAGGCGAGGGTGTCGGCGGGGTCGAGGTGTTCGGTGTCGCGCAGCGTGATCGTCGCCGAGTTGAGCAGGTCGGACAGCGCGGTGGGCTCCTCGACGGCGGCGTGGCCCTGGCTGTCGAACCCGTCGGCGCCCAGCAGCGTCTCGGTGGTGCGCGTGGCCACCTCGGACATGCGCGGGTAGCTCATCAGGTGACCCAGGAAGTTCTTGCCGTCGACCGGGCTCAGAAAGTCCTCGGGCTTGGGCCGGCCCTGGATGGCCAGCGCCGACATCAGGCTGTCGTCGGCGGCGGCCTCCTTTAGGGCCACCTGGATCTTGCGCGTCAGCCCCTGGATGAGCCCATTGTCGATGAGCGACATGACGTTTTGGAGAAACTGGTCGACCTGCCCGAGCTTGTCGGGCGGGGCGATGGCGTCCACCGCGGTCACGAAGTCGGTCTTGCGCTGCTCGAGCATCTGGGTCTTCTGGTCGGCCTGCTCGGCGGCGCGCTTGGCGTCCTTGTGCCAGATGCCGTACAGCTCCTCGCCCAGCGTGCCGCGCTGGTAGTGAGGCCGATTGAAGTCGTATTGCTTGGTGCACCCGCTGACGGTGACCGCCACAGCGAGCACCACGCCCAGAGCTCTGAGTCGACGGTGCGGGGAATCGTTCATAGAGATTTGCCGAAGATCTGCCGGGAGTCAGCCGTGTTTATCTTCACTGCCCAATCTGTCGCCCATGGGGAAGATGGCCCTGAGCCAGGGCAGCCGTGCTTCCGATTTTGTTTGCAAGTATGCCGTGCAGAGAGTATCAGAAGGGGCCCTCGGTTAAAAGCTGAGTAGGCGCTCACTTGAGGGCGGTGCCCACAGATGATCGTTGCACTGGTTGCTAACGCTGACCGCTCTGTGCAAAGATGGCGCTCGGCTGGTTCTGCCAACAGCACCAGCGTGTGGAATTGGCTTCCCAAATTAGATACTCAAAGGTGCGATGGCACGCCCCGCGGATGCGGGATTGGCTTCCATCGATCAAGAGGTATATCGGACTTCGTCATGACGAATCCCTTCGGATTTCGAGTCGCGCGCGTTCTCCTGGTGACCACGGCGGCCCTCTTCATGGCCGGCGCGGCCTGCGAGAAGCCTGCGGTCACCGAAATGAACAAGCCGGTCAAGGCCGGTGGCGTCCAATTCAACGTGACCGGATACGACATTCGTTATCTCGAGCTGAACGCCGGCGATAAGACCGTCGAATACTCCCAGCCGGTGCTGGCCATTCACGTCAAGCTGACCAACGAGTCGAAAAAGCCGCTGACGTACTCGCCCACCCATCGCACCCAGCAGATGACCGAGGCGACCACGCCGCTGTTGTATGAAGATCCGGGCAAAGACGCCGATCTGCCGCCGACCTCCAAGAAGACGATCAACGGGGTCTACCTCGAGGAAGGCCACCTCGCCGGGCAGGTCGACAAGATGCGCACCCTCAAAAAGGGCGAGAGCTTGTCGGACACCTTCCTGTTCGAGGTGCCCCAGTCGGACTCGGCCTCGCTCATCTTGAGCCTGCCGCCGACGATGCACCACGGCAACGTGCCCGTGCTCTTCCGCATCCCCTACAAGCATCAAGAGCCCAAGGGGCCCACGGTGCACAAGACGGGCGCGGCCATCAAGGCCGGCCCGGCGACCTTCACGGTCCAGAAGGCCGAGGTCGCCTATATCAAGACCAAGCATACCATCGAGGGCGAGGGGTATAGCTCCGATCCGCTGCTGAAGATCACCTACAAGGTCGAAAACAGCGGCAAGGACCCCCTCACCTACTCGCCCGAGCACAACGTCGAGGGCACCCGCGGCGCCGCGCTGTACACCGGCAAAGACACCTACAAGCGCGTCAAGATGCCGTCGAACGCCCAGGCCGAAGGCCAGGTCACCGACGACACCGAGCTCAAGCCGGGCAAGTCGGTCACCGACTTCGTTCTGTTCGAGCGCCCGCCCAAGGACGTGACGTCGCTGACCTTCGAATACCCCGCCAATCACTTCGGTGGCGCCGGCCTCATTCGTGTCAAGGTTCCCTACAAGTACGCGGATCCGCCGCTGCCCAAGGAACTCAAGAAAAAGTGATCGAGCGCTCGCGTGATCGAGTACTTGAGTGACGGCACTCGGTGGCTCCACCCTGCGATCACTTGTCGCCATGAGTGATAAGAAGAAAGAGAAGTCCCCCTTTGCCGGCGCGCTCGCCGACAAGCTCAAAGGCCTCGACATCGAGCCGAGCGAGCGCCCCTCCGCCGACGACGCCAAGCCTCGCCCGGCCGAGCGACCGGAGTTGGAGCCGCCCGAGCAACCCTCCGAGCTGAGCGACGAGGAGTTGTTCGCCCGCGCGCTCGACGATCTCGACCCCACCGACCTGTATCGCGGCAAATTCGAGGGCAAGGGCCCCAGTTTTCCCGAGCGTACACAGCCGGGCTCGCCGCAGAGCCGCGCCACCCGCGACCAGGCGGCGCGCCGCGCGGCGGACGAGTCCGTCGAGCAACCCGACGACGACCAGGCCCGCGCCGAGGTCGCCAAGGCCCGTGAGGCCCGCATATTCGAAAAGGCGGTGGGCCCGGTCGACCAGAGGATTCCCCGCGACAAATACCGCCGTCCGAGCATGCCTGACCCCGCCGAGGACGCCGCCCGGCGCGCGGCCTATCGCAGCGAGTCGCCCGATGGGCTGATCACCCCGGCGCTTCCCAAATCTGGCGACGGGCTCAACAACGTCGGGCCGCTCGACGCCGCCCAAAAAGATCTGCTCGAGCGCTACAAAAAGCGCGCCCGGCGCCACGACGCCCCCGAGATCAACGTGCGCGGCGACACCGTCGACGACGCCCTTCGCCAGCTCGAGCTATTCGTGCACCTGCAGTGGAAGGAGCGCGTGCGCTTCGTGCGCATCATCCACGGCCGCGGGCTGCGCTCCGACGGCGATCCCGTGCTCAAACCGGCGGTGCTTCGGTGGCTGGAGGGACCGGGGTTTCGCTACGTGCGCGGCTACGTGCCCGAGGTCAACGCCGGCGGGGACTATGGAAGCCTGCTTGTGGAGTTGGAGAGGAAAGGATCGAGTGAGTGAGTGATCGAGTAATTGAGCGTAGGCGCGGAGGTGAGTGAGATGGCGGAGTTGAAGATCGGTATTGTGACGGTGAGCGACCGGGCGTCTCGTGGGGAGTACGAGGACCGGGGCGGCCCGGCGATTCGTCAGTGGCTGGAAAAGGCGCTGGTCTCGCAGTGGACCGAGGAGTTTCGCCTCATCCCGGACGACTACGACCTCATCGCCGAGACCCTCGTCGAGCTGGTCGACGAGCAGGGCTGCCAGCTCGTGCTCACCACCGGCGGCACCGGCCCCGCCCCGCGCGACGTCACTCCCGACGCCACCGTCGAGGTCGCCGACAAGGTGCTCGACGGCTTCGGCGAAAAGATGCGCGCCATCAGCCTGCAATACGTGCCCACCGCCATCTTGTCGCGCCAGGTGGGCGTGGTGCGCGGGCTGTCGCTCATCGTCAACCTGCCCGGCAATCCCAAGGCGGTCGCCGAGATCTTGGACGAGCTCTTCGAGGTCATCCCCTACACCGTCGAGCTGCTCGAGGGGCCGCGCATCCAATGCGACCCGGACGTGGTCGTGCCGTTTCGGCCCAAACACGCCAAATAGCGACGCTCACCGGCGGCGTTTGAGGCCGAGCTCCTCCTCGAGCACCTCGAGCTTCTTGAAGTATTCGTCGCGGCGAAACTTCTGGTTGAGGATGTGGAACTCCTTTTTGGCCAGCCCCACACACCCGAAGCAGAACACGCACTCCGCGCAGTCCTCGCTCATCACCAGGTAGGACGAATCCGAGCAGTTGACCGAGTCGACGCAGTAGCTGCACCCGTGGCAGCCCTCGCAGCGGTGGCAGTGGGTGCACTCGCTGCAGCGCTCGCAGTCGGCGCAATAGGTGCAGCCGAAGCAGTCCACGCTGTCGGTGGTGAACATGCATCCGTAGCAGCGCTGGGAGCCGTCGCACTTGTAGGAGCCGGGATTTTCGCGGCTGGATTTGGCGTCCTTGACCAGGTCGCGCAGCGCGCGCTCGAAGCCAGCTTTTGTCAGAGGAATTTCTTCGGCCATCAATTGATCCCTTATATGCGAAAAAGACTTCCGCTTTAACGTAAATTTTTGACGTTAATGTGTTGACGATGCGGAATAGCTGCTGTAAGTATTCCATTAGCTGAGGTGATTAGGGTGGTTTTCCCCCGAGCTACCCTAGGTGTTTCTCCTCATGTAGGTCGTTCATTCTCCCCCAAGCAATGGGCGGCCGACTTTGCATCTGCTTCCCCCCGAGTAGATGCACCTCGCCTTGTGCGAGGTTTTTAGCAGTCACTGAGCCACCTCCCCCCGACGGTGACTGCGCGCCCCTGGGAGCAATCCCGGGGGCGTTTTTTTGTTCTTGATTTGCTACGCATCTGCGTTGTTGGGGCCCGTTCATTACTGGCAAATGATTGCCTGTTCGCGACGTCTCTGCGTGGTTGTGGCTGGCCGGTTGTTGCGAAGGGCGGCCAGACGTGGGGTTCTTGGTTCTTGGTTGCCTGTTCGCGACGTCGCTGCGTGGTTGTGGCTGGCCGGTTGTTGCGAAGGGCGGCCAGACGTGGGGTTCTTGGTTCTTGGTTCTTGGTTCTTGCCCTCCGGGGAGTGCGGCTCGATCCCACGGCGATGACTCGCGAAGGCCCTCGCAGCCCCAAACGAGCGACGCGCCACAAAAGCCGACCCCAAGAACCAAGAACCAAGAACACCGCATCCACTCAAAGGCTCCTCAGCCATCCGATGCGCACAAAAGGCAACACGCCCCGCTTCAAGAACAAGAACACCACATCCACTCAAAAGCTCCTCAGCCATCCGAAGCATATAAAAGGCAACACGCCCCGCTTCAAGAACACCTGTACAACCATTCAGTAAGCGTGCGATAATGCGCTGAATTCTCCATACCGCCAGAGACGCACGATGCGCAACATCAATACACCACAGGGCGAGCTTCAGGAGTTGATCTCCGGCTGGAAAAGGGGCAAGGGCGCCGGCCGGCACATGACCTCCATCGAGCATATCCCGCGCCGGGAGGCGACGTACGCGGAGTTTCCAGACGCGCTTAACCCCGGCCTGCAGCAGATGCTGCGAAAGCGCGGCATCGACCGGTTGTACAGCCACCAGGCCCAGGCCATCGGCCACGCCCTGGCCAAACGCGACGTGGTCGTGGTCACCCCGACGGCCAGCGGCAAGAGCCTGTGCTACAACCTGCCGGTGCTCGACGCGATGTACCGCAACGCCAGCGCGCTGTATCTGTTTCCGACCAAGGCGCTCAGCCAGGACCAGACCGCCGAGCTCAATCAACTCCTGGGGGCGGCGCCGGGCTCGCAGGGCGCCTGGGAGGCGCAGGTCTACGACGGCGACACGCCCCCGGACGTGCGCCGGCGCATTCGGCGAAACGGCCGGCTGGTGGTGACCAACCCGGACATGCTCCACGCCGGCATTTTGCCCCACCACGAAAAGTGGGCAAACTTCTTTCGCAGCCTGGAGTACGTGGTCATCGACGAGATCCACACCTACCGGGGGGTGTTCGGCAGCCACGTCGCCAACGTGATGCGCCGGCTGGGGCGGGTATGCGACCACTACGGCGCCCGGCCCACCTTCGTGGCCACCAGCGCCACCATCGCCAACCCCAAGGAGCTGGCGAACACGCTGGCCGACCGGCCCTTCGAGCTGGTCGACCAAAACGGCGCGCCCGCCTCCGAGCGCTACGTGTGCTTCTTCAACCCGCCCATCGTCGACCCCCAGCAGATGCGCCGGCAGAGCCCGCTGACCGCCGCCGAGCGGGTGGCCAAAAAGACCATCGGCGGCGGCTGCGGCACGATCATCTTCGCGCGCAGCCGCCAGTCGGTGGAGGTGGTCGTCCACCGGCTCAAAGACCGCCTCAAACGCCAGCGCGGCAACAAGAACCTGCAGGACCGCATCGCCAGCTACCGCGGCGGCTACCTGCCGGACCTGCGCCGCTCCATCGAGCGCGGGCTTCGCGAGGGCTACCTGTTGGGGGTGGTCTCCACCAACGCCCTGGAGCTGGGCATCGACATCGGCAGCCTGGATGTGTGCATCCTGGCGGGCTACCCGGGCTCGGTGGCGTCGACCTGGCAGCAAATTGGCCGCGCCGGGCGCTCCGGGGGGACCAGCCTGGCGGTGGTGGTCGCCGGCGATAGCCCGGTCGACCAATTCATCATCCAGCACCCGGAGTACTTCATCGGCCAGTCGCCCGAAGAGGCGCGCATCGACCCCAGAAACCTGCTCATCGCCGTCGAGCACCTCAAATGTGCCTGCTACGAGCTCGGCTTCAAGGTCGGCGAGGGCTTCGGGGACCTGTCGCCCACCGAGACCCAGGAGGCCCTGGAGTTTTTGGAGGCCGAGACCCACATGGTCCAGCAGGTCGACGGGCGCTGGAAGTGGGCCGACCAGACCTACCCGGCCAGCGAGATCAACCTGCGCAACATCGCCGAGGAGAACTTCGTCGTCGTCGACATCACCCACCAGCAGCCCAACGTGGTCGCCGAGGTGGACTTCGAGGGGGCGCACACTGCGCTGTACCCCAACGCGGTCTACCAGATCTCCGGCGAGCCCTACCGCGTCGAGCGGCTGGACTACGACGAGCGGCGCGCCTACGTGCGCCGAAGCGACGACGGCTACTACACCACCGCCATGCACTACGCCTCGGTGCACGTGCTCGACGTGTTCAAGGAGCGCGACGCCGCCCCGGGGCGCATCGGTTTTGGCGAGGTGCGCGTGACCGACCGCTTCGTGGGCTACAAGAAGATCAAATTCGGCACCGGCGAGAATATCGGCTACGGCGAGATCAACCTGCCCGAGCTCGACCTGCACACCATGGCCTACTGGCTGGAGCTTCCCACCGACCACTTCCCGGATCTGTCCGACGACCCCGAGCGCTGGGCGCGGGTGGTCAACGGGGCCGGCAAGGTGCTCAAAACCGCCGCCAGCCTGCGGCTGATGTGCGACCCGCGCGACCTCGACCTGTGCATCGGCTCGGTCGCCGACGACCGCTGGCTCACGGAGGGCTTCGACGGACTCACCCTTCGCGACGCCCAGGGCCAGAGCCACAGCTTTGGCAGCGAGGACATCCCCGCCGGCGAGGAGGTCGCCGGCGTCGCGCACCACGAGATGCAGACCGGGCGCATCGGCCCGGTCCTCTACGACCCCACGATCTTCATTTACGACAAATATCCCGGCGGCGTCGGCTTCGGCGAGGGGCTGTTCGACAACCACCGCGACTTCGTCACGATGGCCCGCGAGCTCATCGCCGACTGCGACTGCGAGCGCGGCTGCCCCTCGTGCGTGGGCCCGCCCCACGAGAGCCGCGGCGAGATCAAGACGGCCGTCTCGCAACTCCTGGGCCGCCTGGCGTTCGTGGTTTGATGAGATCAACGAATTCGGTGGTTGTTTGGAGACACGTGAAGGTAGCGCTCGGCAAAGGCGCCTCACGCAACCCTCACCTACATAGGCCGCGCATACGGCACGCGGCGCGGCGCTCGTACAACGGCGCCTCGAACAACGTCGCGATTCGTGCCGTTGAAGCGAAGCGCGCCAAGCGTCGTTTGCTTGGCCTATTTGGGTGAGGGTTGCACGAGGCGTTGTCCGCCGAGTGCTACCTTCACGCTCTCACAAACCATCCACGACCCACGTCCTGTCTTCAAGACGATGTGGACTTGCGCCGCGGCGGCGTCGAAATTATGGATAGTTGGTCCACGCCCCCTCGACCACGACGTCGACCATGCTCGAACTCGTACGCCCCACGACCCGGTTTAAAAAGAGCTACCTGCAGGCCATCCGCGAATTCCAGCGCGAGGGCCGCTACACCTACCATAACGTGGACGAGCTTCAGTCGAATTTTCGGGCGCATATCGACGACGAGCGCCAGCGCATCCACCCCGAGAATATCGTGGTCTACCGCGTGCCCGAGACGATCTTCTGGTTGGTCGACGACGGCGAGTACATCGGGCGCCTCGAGCTTCGCCACAAGCTCAACGACCACCTGCTCGAGGTCGGCGGGCATATCGGCTACTCCATTCGCCCCAGCCGTCGCCAGATGGGCTACGGGACCAAGATCCTCGAACTCGGCCTCCAAAAGGCCCACGACGCCGGCCTCGACCGGGTCCTGCTGACCTGCGACCCGGACAACATCGCCTCGCGCAAGATCATCGAGAAGAACGGTGGGCAGTTCGAAAACCGCATCGACGTCGTGCGTGACGGCATGGAGTATCACAAGCTTCGCTTCTGGATCGACGTGCCCCAACAGCTCGAACGCCAATCGCACGCCTGAGTTGTTCACCACAGAGGTCACAGAGGGCACAGAGGAAACAGCAAGCAAAAGAATTAGGCCACTAGCGCTGGCCGCGAAGAGCACAACCGGCGCGAGTCACTTGCTCTTTTTGGGTAGTCCTCTGTGCCCTCCGTGCCCTCTGTGGTGAAGATAGCCGTTCGCCGTTCCTCACCCCCGAAATTTCGCCCAGTCGATCCCCAGCTTGCGCATGCGCGAGCGAAGCGTGTGCGGGTTGATGTCGAGCAGGCGCGCCGCGCCGTCGTCGCCCTCGATCTGGCCGCGGGTGCGCTCGAGGGCCTGTTTGATGTGGCCGATCATCGCCTCCTCGAGGGTGGCGAAGGCGCCGGGCTGTTCGGCCGCGGGCGGGCTCGGGCGCGTGTGGGTGTCGCGCGACATCCCCAGGGCCTTGGCGACGTGGAGTGAGCGCCCGTTTCCCAGGATCACCGCCCGCTCCATCACCGAGCGCAGCTCGCGCACGTTGCCCGGCCAATCGTAGCCGTCGAGCAGCGCGATCTGCTCGGCGCTCAGGGTGCGCGCCGGCGCGCCTAGCCGCTCGCAGGCGAGCCTGGCGAAGTGGTCGGCCAGCCGGGGGATGTCCTCGCGCCGGCTGCGAAGCGACGGCAGCCGGATGGGAAAGACGCACAGCCGGTACCACAGGTCTTTGCGAAAGCGTCCCTCCTCGACCATCAAATGCAGGTCGCGATGGGTCGCCGCGATCAGGCGCACGTCCACCGAGACGTCGCGCTCGCCGCCGACGCGCTGGAAGGCGCCCTGCTGGAGCACCCGCAGCAGGCGCACCTGCGCCGACGGGGCGAGCTCGCCGATCTCGTCGAGGAGCAACGTGCCCCCGTCGGCGCGCTCGAACCAGCCCCGGTGGCCGCTGGTCGCCCCCGTAAAGCTGCCCTTTTCGTGGCCGAATAACTCCGAGTCGATGAGCTGCGGCGAAATCGCCCCGCAGTTGACCCGCAGCATCGGCCCCTCGCTGCGCGAAGACACCCCGTGCAACGCCTCGGCGATGACCTCCTTGCCGGTGCCCGTTTCACCGAGGATGAGCACGGGGATGTCGGTGGGCGCGACCTGGGCCACGCGGTCCATCACTTCGCTCAGGCTCGACGTCGTACCGACGATGTCGTTGAGAAAATCGCCGCGCACGAATTGATCGCGCGCCGATGTTGGGGAGTCCGTCATGAGAGGCCGTTACATTTCATGGCTTGCCGTTATATTTCATGGTCCCCATGATAATTCACGGCCCAACAACACGCAACCCGGGCAGCAAGCGTCCCAGGCGCATGGGCATCGATGTTGCACTGTCCCGGTCCAACGTCGGTTCGGAGGTGTTGCGTCGTGGAGATGGTCCTGACATTGACGGTGGTGTTGGTCTGCTTCGTCGTGATGGTCGGCGAGTGGCTGCGCACGGATTTTGCGTTGGTGGGCGCGCTGGCGATCCTGACGGCCGTCGGCGTCATCGACGTGCCCACCGCATTGCAGGGCTT
The DNA here is from genome assembly GCA_963697525.1 of uncultured delta proteobacterium. GTDB lineage: Bacteria > Myxococcota_A > Bradymonadia > Bradymonadales > Bradymonadaceae > Bradymonas. The sequence continues at coordinate 1,148,873 of OY969087.1, read as the reverse complement.
CGCCAGTCCCACGGTACTCGCGCTGGGCGCACTCTTCGTCATTGCCCACGCCCTGAACAAGACCGGCGCGCTGGCGTTGGCCGGCCGACACCTGCTGGGCAAGACGCACAGGGTGCGCCGGCTCTTGGTGCGCCTGGGTGTCTCCACGTCGTTCGTCTCGGCGTTTCTCAACAACACGCCCGTGGTCGCCATGGGCATCCCGGCCATCGAGCGCTGGTCGCAGGAGCACCGCGTCGACGCCTCACGGCTGCTCATGCCGTTTTCCTTCGCCTCCATTCTGGGCGGGATGTGTACGCTGATCGGCACGTCCACCAACTTGGTGGCCGACGGACTGATGCGCCGCCACGGCCTGGGCGGGCTGGGCTTCTTCGAGCTCGCCTGGGTGGGCATTCCCTGTGTCATTGCCGGCTTGCTCTACATGGTGCTCATCGCCCCGCGCCACCACGGCGCGCACCGGGACGTCCTCTCCCAGGGCCCCGAGTGGCCGCTGCCGCCGGCCGAGGTACCCGACGAGCCTGGAGGCTGGCGCATGTGGCTGGCGATCGCGGTGCTCGTCGCGGTGGTGCTGCTGGCGGCGACGGGCGCGGCGCCCATCGCCTGGGCGGGATTGGGCGGCGCGCTGGTGTTGATGGTCGGCGGCGTGGTCAGCCCTCGCGAAGCCCGCAATGCCGTCGGCTGGGAGGTGCTCATCGTCATCGCGGCCGCGCTCGGTCTGGGCCGCGCCATGGAGGCCAGCGGCGCCGCCGCCCTCATCGGCCGGGGCATCATCGTCGCCAGCCAGCCGTTCGGCCCTGTGGGCGTACTCGCCGGGGTGATCATCGCCACCTCACTGCTGACCCAGCTCATCACCAACAACGGCGCCATCGCGCTGGTCTTTCCCATCGCGCTGTCGGTGGCCGCCACCCAGGGCATCGACCCCCGCCCGCTGGTCATCGGCGCCACGTTGGGCGCCTCGCTCTCCTTTGCCACCCCGCTGAGCTACCAGACCAACCTGATGGTCTACAACGCCGGCGACTACAGCTTCGCCGATTTCGTGCGCGTCGGCCTGCCGCTGCAGCTCGTGCTGACGGCGGTGATGATCGCGGTCATTCCATTGGTCTGGCCGGTGTGAGCCGCTCGCTCACATGCCATAATCGCTGCTGCCGCCATAATCGTTGTTGTTCATCCCCGGGGTGCTCGGGCTGTTCATCCCCGGGGTGTTCTCGTTCGGGTTGAGCGTCCCCGGTGCGTTGTTCTCGTTCGGGTACGTGTTCTCGTTCGGGTTGAGCGTCCCCGGCGCGGTGTTGTCGTTCGGGTACGTGTTCTGGTTCGGGTAGGTGTTTTCGTTCGGGTTGAGCGTCCCCGGCGCGTTGTTCTGGTTCGGGTATGTCGTGCCCGGCGTGTACGGGTTCGGGTTGAGCGTTCCCGGCGCGTTGTTCTGGTCGGGATTGATATTTCCGGGGTTCTGATCGTTGTCGTAGGGATTCGCGTTGTCGTTGTTGAGAACGCCGCTGCCACTTTCACCGTACGTGCCAAATGGCGACTGGTCGCCTGGCTGGCCGGTCTGGGCAAACGCCTGGCCGGCGAGGCCGAATGTGGCGGCGAGAAAGAGGCTCGACGCGATGACGATAAGAGTGCGTTTCATGAGATTTTACCGGATGTTCGAGGAATCTCGCGTGCTTTTTCGTCCGGTATGAATCTAGGGAAGTAGAGGACGTGGGAAAGGCGAAACTATGGCCCTCACGATTTGCGATCGACGGGTTGGAAATGCACCTCATTTAGATCCATCCGGCCTCGGCCACGTTGGAACTCTCCGGTACACTGATTGTCATACCCACTGCTCGATCATACGACGCCGGAGCTGACGCCATGTTTCCCCGCACCCTCAAACTCGCCGCGCTGCTCATCTGCCTGCTCGTGCCGGCGCAGGCCAGCGCCATCGGCCTGATCATCCCCAACCGCTCGGGGGCCCACCCGTTCGACGTGGAGAGCCACCGCGTGCAGGTGACCATCACCAACAACGCGGCGGTGACCAAGGTCACTCAGGTATTTCGCAACAACTCCACCCGGGCGATGGAGGGTAAATTCGTCTTCCCGCTGCCGCGGGGAGCGACGGTGAGCGACTTCTCGCTGTGGATCAACGGCAAGAAGACCAAGGGCGCGGTGCTCGACAAAAAGCAAGCCCGCCAGATGTACGAGTCCATCGTGCGCCGCACCCGCGACCCGGGCCTGGTCGAGTACATGGACGGGCGGCTCTTTCAGGCGAGCATCTTTCCGATCCCCGCCGGCGGCACGCAGAAGCTGGAGCTGAAGTTCGCCCAGGTGCTCGAGCGCCGCGGCGGGCTGTACCGCTACCAATACCCGCTGGCGGCGGGCAGCGAGTACGTCACCGCCAAGACCGACAAGGACTTCACCCTGACGGTCCACGTGCAGTCGCCCATCCCGATCACCACGGCGTACTCGCCGACCCACAAGATCAGCCTGCAGCGCACCGGCGCGAAGAAACTGCTGGTGGGCACGGAGAAGTTTCGGGCCAACCTCGACAAGGACTTCGAGCTGTACCTGGGCTACTCCAAGGCCCATATCGGCATGAACGTGATGACCTGGGACCCCGACGGCAAGGGCGGCGAAGACCCCTACTTCATGATGGCGCTGGCCCCGCGGGTGGACTCGGCGGCCCACGACGAGATCGGCCAGACCTACACCTTCGTGATGGACACCTCCGGGTCGATGAACGGCGACAAGATCGAGCAGGCCCGAAAGACCCTCGACTACTGCCTCGAGCACCTCAAGCCGCAGGACCACTTCAACGTCATTCGCTTCTCGACGGGCGTGGAGACGCTGTTCGACAAGCCGGTCGAGGCGACCGAGAGCGCCAAGAAGCGCGGCATCGCGTTTGCCAACGGGCTGGAAGCCGCCGGCGGCACCGCGATCTCGGCGGCGCTCGAAAAAGCGCTCGCCCAGCGGCCCGCCAAGGGCCAGCCCCTCGAGATCATCTTCGTGACCGACGGCATCCCCACCGTCGGGGAGACCCGCGCCGCCAAGATCTTGCAGAGCGCGCGTGACCAGCTCGGCTCCGACCAGCGCCTATTCACCTTCGGGGTGGGCTACGACGTGGACACCCGCCTGCTCGACGGGCTGGCCAAGGACGGGCGCGGCCGCAGCGATTACGTCAAACCCGGCGAGGAGATGGAGGACGCGGTCAGCGCGCTGTACGACCGCATCTCGGCGCCGGTGCTCTCGGGCATCCACATCGACTTCGGCGGCGCCAAGGCCTACGACATCTATCCCAACCCCACCCCGGACCTGTTCCAGGGCGACCAGGTCGTGCTGTTCGGCCGCTACAAGCATGCCTTCAAGAAGGCCATCCAGATCACCGGCAAGACCGCCGGCCAGACCAAACACTACAGCTTCGGCGGCGCCAAGGGCTCGACCGACAAGCAAGACGCCGCCAAATACGACACCACGCCGCTGGAGTTCATCCCCAAGCTGTGGGCGACGCGCAAGGTCGGCTTTTTGCTCGAGCAGATCCGGCTCAACGGCGAGAAGAAGGAGCTCAAGAACGAGGTCGTGCGCCTGGCCAAGAAGTTCGGCCTGGTCACCCCGTACACCAGCTACCTGGCGGTCGATGACAGCGAGCTGCAGCAGCATCGGCGCCGCCGACGATTTCGCCAGCTAACCGACCGTAATATGCAGCGACACGTGGTGCGCGATAGGCGAGCACCCAACCAGATTCACGCGATGGGCACCGGCGGAGGCGGCAAGAGCGCGACCCCGCGCGTTCGGCATCATCGCCATCGGACGATGAAACGCGCCGAGGCCAAGCCCAAGGCGGATTTCGGCGGCTTCAACCAGGCCACCGGCCGTGGCGCCGTGGCCGCTTCCGAGGCCACCCGCAACCTCAAGGAGGCCGACAAGGTCCAGGACGAATCGTCCTCGACGCGCCGCTGGGTCGCCGGCAAGACGTTCGCGCTTACCAACGGTCTGTGGGTCGAAGATGGCCTGAAGGCCAACGCCAAGGCCACCACGATCAAGCTGTACAGCACCAAATACTTCGCCCTGGTGCGCGAGCACCCCGATCTGGGCAAGATCGCCAAGCTGGGCGACAAGGTGCTGGTGAAGCTGGGCGGGCGGGTCTACCGCATCGTGCCGGAGAAGTGATGGCGTAGCTACCCTTGTTGGCTGCTCGCGGTTTGGCTGCTCGCGGCGTCTTCGAGCACCAGCCCCAGCGCCGTGCCGCCGACCACGGCGATGGGCATGCAGACGAAGTTCATCAGCGGCACCCACAAGAGCAGGCTGGTGCCCAGGCCGAACGAGCCGGCCAGCGGCAGGTTTTGCCAGATCAGGCGAAGCTTGTCGCGCACCGGCACGCGGTGGCGCTCGAGGGTGGGATCGGTATACTCCAGCCCCACGAAGTACGCGCTGACGCACGTGCTGAGCACGGTAGACACGGCGTTTCCGGCGCCGGGGATCAGGTTGAGCAGCAAGATGGGGATCATGATGACCAGGTAGAGCAGGCCGATGAACGCGCTGGAGACCACCGAGCGCAGCAGCGCGGCGACCACCGATTCGTCGGCATCGGCCAGTTGCTCGACGCCGCGCAAGATGCGCTCGGTATGCTCGGAGAGCACGTCGTTGAACGGGCTGGCGACGATGCCGCCGGCGACCAGCACAACCACATAGGACAGCACGATCGCCACGAACAGCGCCAGCACGTACACGAAGTACCACAGCACCAGCAGCAACTCGCCGAGCGGACCGCTTCCGACGGGTTTCTCCCACAGCCAGTCGACCAACTGGCCGGCGTGGCCGACCAACAGATAGACGCTGACCACAAACAGAATGACGTTTATGATGGCCGGAACCACCACAAACGGGATGAGCTTCTTGTTCTCCATCAGGAACTTAACGGCACGAAACGGCAAAAACAGCCCGCTACGAACCTGCTGGAGGGTCGAGCCGGCGTGTGCGGACTTCAGTTCGGCGAGCAGATCGTTCATGGGCGCTGTCCCTTGTGTGCGACCGATGGATTATTCATGATGCCCATCATGTTCCCAGCCTCCGACAAATGCCGGAGTGCATAAAAGCTCTGCACCAGCCTCCGACAAATGCCGGAGTGCATTCAAATCCCTGTGCTAATACATCCATGCATTCATATCCAACACGCGTAAAGCCTCTGTTCGTCGCCCTGGTGGGCGTCGGCCTGCTCGCCGGGCCGTTTAGTCAAGCGGCCGTATGCGCCCCCAAAGCCAATGGCCCGGCCACGGCCTCGGAGCGCACCGCCACCCACGAGGTCGACCAGCTCCTGTCCGAGATCATCGGCGAGGGCCGCACGGCCGTGGCCATGGGCAAGGCCAAGGCGCTCGAGCGCTTCGCCCCCTATGTGCCCGACGACATCTACGTGGCTAAGTTGGAGGCGGCGGCCACGAAGGTCAAATCCCCCCTGGTCGCCTTCCAACTGGTGCGATCGGCGGCGGGCGCGCGCCTCGACGAGCGCGACTTCAGCCACGGCAAGGACGGCATGCAGGGCCCGATGGCCAAGCAGGGCTGCCTGACCGACTGGCAGATCGTCGGCCCCTTTGAAAACCCGTCGATGCAGGGTTTTCATACCCGACTGGGCCCGGAGACCGGCCAGGACGGCCCCTACCAGGGCAAGATGACCAAGGTCGACTGGCGCAAAAACCCCGATTTTGATCGGCTGTGCACCTTCGACCTGGACCAAACCGTCGAGCCGAGCACGGCCGCGGTGGTGTATATGGCCACCGAGATTGACGCCAAGCACAGCGGCAAGGCCAAGCTCTTGCTGGGGGCGGACGGCGCCTTCGAGGCGTGGGTCGACGGCAAGCCCGTGGCCTACCGCGACGAGGATATGGGGCTGGCCATCGACGGCGAGGCCTGGCCCATCAAATTGCACCGGGGAAAAAACCAGCTCCTGGTCAAGATCGCCTCGACGGGCGACGGCAGCCTGGGTCTGTCGGCGCGGCTGGTCAAACCCAACCTCGAGCCGATCACCGACGCCACCTCCACCGCCAAGTGGAACGGCAAAGCCGTCGACAAGGTCGACAAAGACGCGCTCACCCCCAGCGACGATGGGCTGGCAGCCCTGGCGGCCAAGGAGAGCGCGAAGGACGACGCCGACGCGGTGTGGGCGGCGTGGCTGTGGACGCAGGTCGAGCCACTGGACGCCTCCACCCCGTGGCGGGCGACCGGCGACCGGCTGCTCGATCTGGAAAAGACCAAGCCCGACGCCGTGCCCGCCCGCGAGCTCGCCATGAGCGCCGAGCTGTTCGAAGAGCAGTGGAAGAAGCTCGACATCCTGCAAAAGGCCCACAAGCTCCAGCCCTCCGATCCCTGGATCGCCGCGCGCCTGGCCGGTGAGTACGGCTCGGCCATCACGACCAAGACGCGCCAGCAGGAGCGCAAGGTGCTCGACAAGCTACTGGCCGAGCATCCCTCCTTTTTGCCGGGCTATATCTCCCTGGCCGACTGGTACTCCAACCGCGGCTTCGCCGAAAAGGCGCTCGACGTCATCGAGTCGTACGACGCGCCTGACAAGATGAGCATTCCGGCGTATGTGGGCCGCCTGGCCTATTTTACGGCCCAGGCCGGCAAGCGCGCACGAGCCTATGCGCTGTACCGCAAGATGGAGAGCATCTCGGCGCTTCACACCGCCTACGCCTGGAAGCGCGCCAGCGATCTCATCGCCGCCGACAACTACGACGCGGCGCTGACGATCGTCCACGACCAACAGCAACTCGTGCCCTGGTCGCTGCGCTGGCAGCTTCGCGAGGCCAATATCATGCGCGCCAAAGGCGACATGAAGGGCGCGTTGGCCAAGATCGACGCGCTCATCACCCAGCGCCCCGACGACGTCAACCTGCTGGACCACAAGGCGCAGTTGCTGGTGGCGCTCGACAAAAAGGACGACGCCCTGTCGATCCTCGACGAGGCCATCGCGCTCAAGCCGCAGAACACCAAGCTGCGCGAATACAAGGCGTTTTTGGAGCCGAGCAAAAGCCGCTTCTACGAGCCGTGGATGGTCGACGACGTGCGCAAGCTCGCCGACGCGACCCCCAAGGGCGCGTACAACTACGACACCATCATCGATCAGACGCTGGTGCGCGTGGCGCCCAACGGGCTGTCCACCAAGGTCGTCCAGCGCGCCGACCGCGTGCTCACCAGCGACGGCATCGACTCGGCGCGGTACACGCGCATCAACTACACCAAGGGAGACGAGCAGGTCGAGGTGCTCGGCGTGCGCGTCTACAAGCCCGACGGGACCGTCTCCGAGGACTACGACCAGTGGCGCTCGGGAGGCACGCGCAAGGCGTCGACCACCTATACGGACTCGGCCTACATCAACCTGCGCGCCAACAACGTCGACGTCGGCGACGTCGTCGAGTTCCGCTACCGCATCAGCGAGATCGCCAACGAGAACTTCCGCGGCGACTACTTCGGCGACATCAGCTACGTGCAGAACACCATCCCGGTGGCTCTGGCGCGCTACGTCGTTCAATACCCCAAAGGGTGGCATCTGTACTTCCGCGCCCCCAAGCTGCAGCACAAGCGCCTCGACAACACGCTGCCCGATGGCCACAAGCCCGCCAACAACGTGCAGATCACCGGCTTCGAGCTGCACAACGTACCGCCCGTGCACACCGACCCCGGCGAGCCCGGCTACACCGACGTGTACGACTACGTCATGGTCTCCAACAAGAAGTCCTACAACGAGATCGGCCATTGGTGGTGGAACCTCATCAAAGAGCAGCTCATCGTCGACGACACCATCAAGCAGAAGGTCGCCGAGTTGACCAAGGGCCTGAAGACCGACGCCGAGAAGGTGCGCGCCATCCACACCTACGTGGTGCGCAACACCCGCTACCTGCACGTGGGCCTGGGCATCCACGGCTGGAAGCCCTACCGCACGACCACCTGCTTCAGGAACCGCTACGGCGACTGCAAGGACAAGGCGTCGCTGCAAAAGGTCATGCTCGACGCCGCCGGCGTGCCCGCCAAGATGGTGCTGGTGCGCACCCGCCAGTTGGGCACGGTGGATAAATTCCCGGCCTCGATGCACATCTTCAACCACGCCATCACCTACGTGCCCAGCATGGACCTGTATCTGGACGGCACCGCCGAATATAACGGCACCACCGAGCTGACCCCGATGGACCAGGGCGCCCAGGCGGTGATCATCGACGACGGCGGCAACGCCAAGATGGTCACCCTGCCCATCGACCAGCCCAAGGACAACATGCTGCGCCAGGAGATGACGGTCGATCTGACCGGCGACGAGCCCGTCACCGAGGCCCACCTGGTCGCCTACGGCCAGAACGCGGTGTACTACCGGCGCAGCCTGGAGGACGCCGACCGGCGCGACGAGATCTTCGAGAAGCAACTGTCCAACGTCTACCCGGGCGCCAAGCTCATCAGCGCGACCTACCACAACCTGGGCAACCTGGAGAAACCGGTCGAGATCTCCTTCAAATTCAAGGGCGGCCGGCTCGAGCGCACCAACCAGAACCGCAAATTCGTCTTCCCCTACGGGGCGCCCAAGGATCTGCTGTCGGCGTACGCCAAGCAGGCCAGCCGCACCCAGGACCTGACCATTCGCCTGCCGTTCCTCAACCACACCACGATGCACTACCGCCTGCCGGTCCAACAGGGCTTCGCGCGGGTGCCCGAGGACACCAAGATCGACAGCAAATTCGGCTCGGTGACGATCAACTTCACCAAGCAGGGCAACCAGCTCGATGTCGACGTCAGCTACAGCTTGGCCGTGCAGCGCATCTCCGCGAAGGATTATCCGAAGTTTCGCCAATTCGTCTCCGAGATGACCTCGGCGCTCAACGAAACGATCGGCATCGGTGAGGAGCAATGAGCCCTCCCCGCCCCGAGCAGGTGGTGGCGGAAGGCACAGAATTCACAGTCGAAAAACCTATGAAATATACGTCTAAACTAAGCATTCTCCTCGCCTCGGCTCTCCTGACGGCCGGCTGCGCCACGGGCGCGGCCAGCCGTCGGCCACGCTACGATTTTCCCGCGAAGAGTCGGGCCGATCGCAGGCTCGAGCAGTGGTTCAGCCAGAGCGCCGACACCGGCAGCGCGCCGGCTCAGGCCGCCGCGCTCGACGAGCACGCCCCCGTCGAGCAGCTCTTCGCCGCCGCCGAGGTCGCCTACTGGAACGGCGACGTCGAGCGCGCCGGCGACCTGTACCTGCGCATGCTCCAGCAAAAGCCGTCCCACCCGCTCAACCGGTTTGCGGCCGCCCGGCTGTACTCGATGCGCGAGCAGATGGTCGGCTTTCGCAAGCGCCTGCCGCCGGTGCTCCGAACGATCGAGCTGGGCAAGGTCGAGCCGCTGACGCGGGTCTACCTGTCGCTCATCGGCCAATACGTGAGCTGGCATAACTGGGAGAACTCCGACAGCGAGAAGCCGTTTTCGGCCGACCCGCTGGGCTTTCCCGCCCAGTGGATGACCACGCCGGCGCTGTCGTACTGGCGTCTGACCGACTTCGACCACAAATTCGGCGTCGAGGACGATCCCCACCTCAAAAAACAATACCTGTCGCCGTATATCGCCGAAGATCAGCCGGTCAACTACGAGCCGTCGCGCCCGTTCGTGGCCCACGGGCTCAACCTGTCGCCGCACTTCGACCACTCGGGCATCCACTACCTGGAGACGTTCGCCACGGTGGCGCCAGGCAAGAAGTCGGGCAGCCGCGACTACCTGCTGTACACCAACTTCTCGGGGGCGGCGCGGCTGTGGATCGACGGTAAGAAGGTCATCGAGCGCACCGAGGGCGACTATGGCACCAGCAAGCGGCTGCGCCGCGTGCGCCTGTCGCCGGGCCAGCACCGCATCCTCATCAAATTCGCCTACCAGTCCGGCTACCGCGACTGGTTCGACGTCGCGCTGTTGGGCGACACGGCGACCGCGCTGGACGGCAGCGGGTTGACCTTCAGCAGAACGCCCACCGCCGACGCCGCCAAGGGCAGCGTCGAATTGTTGGACACCCAGAAGCTTCCCTCCCAGCTCGAACCGGCGCTGACGACGCCCGAGCACGTCCAAAAGGCGAGCGACACGGCGCTGTACCTGAGCGCCAACGCCGCCTACTGGGACCTGCAGCCCGAGTACTTCGACGCGGCGTTCAAAGAGCTGATGAAGCGCCATAAGGACTTCGCGCCCGGCTATGTGCTGCGCGCCAAGGAGACCCAGACGCTGTGGGAGGTGCCGTCGCGCATCCGAAACGCCCGCGCGCTGGCCGACATTCGCCACGCCCACAAGCTCGCCCCGGACAGCCTGGACAACAGCGTGCGCCTGATCGACTGGCTCCGCGGCCAGAATAAGACCGACCGCGAGGTGCGAACCCTGCTCACCACCACCCGCGACGCCGCGCTGACCCAGGCCAAGCGGCTGCGCAACGTCAAGCCGTTGGTCGAGTGGGCCGACTTCTTGAGCGACCAGGGCTGGAGCGAGTCCGCCGAGAAGGCCTGGCGTCGGGTGCTCGACGTCGATCCCACCAACTGCCACGCCGCCGGCGAGCTGCAGCAACTGTACTACAGCCGCAGCTACTTCCCGCCGCTCGCCAAGATCACCCCCGCGCACGACCAATGCGCCGACCTGGCCAAGAAAGTCGCCTTCGCGCGGCCCGACCAGGACGCCCAGCGCCTGGCGGTGTTTCGCCGCCAGGCCAAGCGCTTCCCCTACGACAGCTCGGCGCAGACCAACTACGCCGACGAGCTGGTCGCCCAGGGCAAGACCGACCAGGCCCGCCAGGTCCTGCTCGACGCCAAGGAGCGCATGCCCTGGGAGCTAAGTATCTGGAATGAGCTGGCCAACCGGGCGCTGGCCGACAAGGGCAAGGACGCCGCGGCGGCGATCTTGCGCGACGCCATCGACGAGAACGGCAACTCCGGCTGGCTGCAGTGGCGCCTGGCCCAGCTCGACAACACCATTCCTCTGGAGAACCTGATGCACGACGGGCTGGCCGCGGCCAAAGCCGACGTGGTCCGCGCCCAAAAGGAAGGCCAGGGAGACACCGGCGACGAGGCGTATTACGTGCTCGACTTCGCCGCGCGCAAATACTTTAAGGACGGCTCGTCGATCACGCTGACCCACGACGTGGTGCGCGTGCTGACCAAGGGGGCCATTGACCGCTTCGGCGAGTTCGATCCCCCCGGCAACTCACGGCTGGTGCTCGCGCGCACCATCAAGCAAGACGGCACCACCCGCGTGCCCCAGCAGACGCCCGGCAAATCGACCCTGAGCATGCCGGGGCTGGCCCCGGGCGACTTTGTCGAGACGGCCTACGTGCAATTCGAGGCCCCGTCACCGCTGTCGAAGACCCGGCGCAAGGGCACGCGCTTCTTCTTCCGCATGGGCGACATCTCCAGCCGGCACAGCGAGTACGTCATCGTCGACCCGCAGGGCAAATTCTACCGCACCAACGACGCCCCCAAGGCCCACAAGATCGACACGGCGCTGGGCTCGGCGGTGCGCTTTTTGCGCGAGGACAGCCCCCGGCCCAGAAGCGAGCCGTCGGCGGTCAACTGGGAGGAGTACCTGCCGTGGATCCAACTGTACCGCGCCGGCACCACCATCGCGCCCTTCGAGGCCGCCCGGCGCAGCATGGTCGAGCAGGTGCGCGATAGCCTCAAGACGAGCCACCAGCTCGACACCCAGATCGCCAAGTGGCGAAAGGGCCTGAAACCGGGCACCGACGCCGAGGTCAAAGGCCTGTTCTACAAGGTCGCCGCCTGGTTCCCCGACCCCACGCTCAACGCGCTGGGAAAGGACGCCAGCCACGCGCTTTTGGAGCGCGACGGCAGCCCGTTGCTGGTGCTCAAGGCGGCCTACGACGCCGCCGGCATCCCCGCGGACATCTACCTGGTCAAGGGCAAATTCCAGCCGCCGGCGGACTACCCCATCGGGGAGTTTGCCAAGTATCGCGCCCCGCTGCTCAAGGTGCAGATGCCCAGCGGCAAGACCGAGTGGCTCTCGCCGTCGGGCCCCGACGCCATGTTCGGCAGCATCGGCCTGGCCAAGGTCGGCCAGCCGGCGCTGTGCGTGACCTGCACCGAGGCCAAAAAGGAGGTCGTACCCGCCGAAGGCCACCGCGACCCCTCTCGCCAGATCGACGTCGCCGGCAAGCTCGACGCCGACGGGACCCTGCACGGCACCATGACGATGACCTTCAACGGCATTCGCGGCTACGTGGTGCGCAGCGCCCTGCGCAAGCGCGCCGACAAGGCCACCCGCCAGAAGTTCATCGACCTGGTCATCTCCAACCTGCTGCCGGGGGCGTCGCTCGAGAGCTACGAGATCTCCGACGAGCACCACCCCGACCAGCCGCTTGTGATCCGCGCCCAATTCACCCGCCGCCAGTTCGCCCGCCAGGTGCGCCCTGGGGTCATGCAGGTGGAGACGGCGCTGTTCCGCGAGGCCGTCGCCAGCGCCTACGCCGGGCTGGCCACGCGCACTACGCCCTTGATGGTGCGCTACCAGCGCGACTTCGACTACGCGTTTCACGTGAAACTTCCCGACGGCTACAAGGCCAAGCTTCGCAGCCAGGACGGCCACTGGAGCCTGAACAGCAAGTGGGGCAAGTTCGACCGCAGCGTGGGCATCGCCGCCAACACCCTGGGCATCACCTCGAGCATCAACATGCCCATCGAGCGTGTCCAGCCGAAGAACTACGCCAAGTTCCAGAAGTGGGCGATCGGCGTGGAGCGTAGCTCGCTGCTGTTTCTGACGCTGCAGAAAAAGTAGCTAATCACACACGACTTCTGGCCACAGAGGTCACTGCGGACTGCAGGAGAAACTGCGAACGGCGTTTTTCACCGCGAAGGCGCAAAGACGCAAAGGAGGAAAACAATATTTCCGTCCTTTGCGCCTCTGCGCCTTTGCGGTCAGAAAAGCAGTTCGCAGTTGCCTTGCGCAGTCCTCTGTGGTGAAAAAAGTCGTGTCATCCGACCTGGTAGGTCGCGCCCTGCCGGGCGAATTCGACCTCGTCGATGGGCTGGAAGTTCTCCGGCAGGTGGACCACCAACATCTTCTGGCGGAGCTCTTCGGGCAGCTCCATCAGCTTGTTCAGCGGGGTGTGGCCGGGCCCGAAGCTCGTCTCGTGCATGACGACATCGGCGTCCGACAGCCAGTCGACGAGCTCGGGATCCCAGGCGGTGTCACACGAATAGCCCAGGGTGTGCTCGCCGTCGCTGACGCGCAGGGCCATGGTCGGCAGGTGGTGGGTGGTGCAGCGCGACGTCACCTCGAAGGGGCCGATGCGCGTGGGCTCGCCCCACTTGACGACGTTTAGCTCGTAATAGTCGTCGGCGCTGAGATCGTCGTAGGTCTTGCCGTTGTACGAGCGACCCAGCGCCACCTCCAGCCGCCCCTCCCACAGCCGCTCACCGGCTTGCGGGGAGGTGTAGATCTGCCATTTGCCCCCGGCGACATAGCGCCGGTAGGCCAGCGCCATCTCCAGGCCGTTGACGTGATCGCCATGCAGGTGGGTGATGATGATCGCGTCGATGCGATCGACGTCGACCTCGGCGCCGCCGTGCTCGAAGGCGTGCTCCTGCAGCGCGTTGCGGTAGCTATCGGGGCAGTCGACCGCCAGCAGAAAATCATCCTTCTGCAGCAAGAAATTGGTACCGTAGTGCTGACGCGAGAACGCGTTGCCGATCCCGTTCATCAAGATCTGAAAGCTCATGCCAAACCTGCCGGTGCGAGTGAAATCACACAGCCATCACGATTGCGGTGTCCATTTTTCGCACGAATCGCACCGGCGGTCCAGCGCTCAATCAGTGACGTCAAATGAGTTTTCGAAGTTCGTCTCGAAGGTGCTGTCGGCGTCGGAGCACTGCCCGCTGAACTGGTTTCCGTTGACGACGACCAGGCCGTTTTTGGGCACAATATCGCCGTCCATCACACAGGACGTCACCGGGATATTGACCAGCCAGTTGGCGATGTCGAATTGGAAGGTGATCGTCGACCCGTCCGCGACCGGCCGCGGTAGCTGGCCGCGCATGGTCTGGTGGAAGCGGAAGTTCAGCCCCAGCTCGAGCTTGGTCCCCTCGAATTGGAAGTCGGCGCGAGCGATGAGCGTGCGGTCGATGAGCGGGTCGGTGATCGGCAGCACCCCGTCGGTCGCGCGGATCTCGTTGACCTCCACGGTCATCTGCTCGTAGTCGACCGCCGGGACGACCAGGTCGGACAGATCCGGCGTAGTCTGACCGCTGCGCAGGTCGACGACGAAGGGTTGGTCGATGAACACCTCGCCGTCAGTGCACGCCACGATGCCCTTGATCTGGCTGTCGACGTCGCGGCAGTTGAGTGTCGACGGTAACTTCAAGGTGATCTTCTCGACGGCCAGCCTGGCCGAGGTCAGCATGTATACCGTGCCGGTGGGGTCGTCGAATTGCAGTTGTTTGGGCGAGGTCCCAAAGGAGCTGGTCGCCAGCAACTGAAAATGCGCGCTGCCCACCTCGCTCGCCGGCGGCACCGGGTTATGATCGCCGTTCCCGCACCCGCCAGCGACCAACGCCAGCGCGACCAACCCTGCCAACCCCACGCCCTTCGCTAATTCGCCGTCCATCACTCCCTCCCCTCAATCCCTCAATCCTCATCACTCGATCACTCGATCACTCGATCACTCGATCACTCCAAAGAGAGCGGCCCCACCTCCCCCCCCTTACGGCGCAGGTGGGGCCGCTGGTGCGGAGGTGAGCTCGACTGCGCTCGACCTCCGATGGAACGTCACGGCGACGGCTTGAGCACCGTGACCGTACCATCCGGTTGGACCCGAAGCAGCGAGAACGGCGGCTGGCCGCCGGTGGCGTTGGCCAGCCCGGAGGCGACCAGGTGGAGCACCGAGCCGCCCTGGCTGGCGTTGACCTGGAAGGTCCCCAGCGGGGTCGCCGCCTGGTTGGCGGTGACCACCTGCAGCGTGTAGATGCTCGGGTCGATCTGATGGAGCTCGTTGGTGAATTGCCCGTAGCCCAGGTCGTTGACCAAGGTGGTCTTGCCCGCGCCGGTCAGGATGTCGATCGGACCGACGTTGATGACCCCGTGGAAGGCCTTGAAGTCGACCTTATTGTCCTGGATGGCCATCTCGCGCACGATGGCGATGGGAAGGCTCAGGCTTGTGTCCGCCCCGGCGGGATTGGGCGCAAATTTGGCCGGATCGGTCACCCCCGAGGCCACGGCCATATAGCTGCCGCCCGATCCCAGCGTGGGCGAGGCGCTGAGCACCGCGTCGCTCGCCGAGGAGCTGTTGGACGGGGCGATACCGACATCCAGCGACGTCTCCGCCGGGAAGGTCAAAAACGGCGTGGCCTTCTGGTATTGCAGGTTGTCGGCGATCAGCTCGCCATCGACGTACACGTCCACCGTGTCGACCGCCGGGTCGGGGCTATCGTGAACCACCTGCAGCCGAGCCGCCTGGGTCAGCTCGGTGCCCGCGCCCCCTTTGGGCGAGTAGGCCATCAGGCGGAAGTCGGGCAGATTGGTGGGGTTGGCGATGAAGCCCGAGGCGACCACCACCGACGCCGCGCCGCCCGAGATCTGCTGGGTCTGGAACGAGTCGATGCGCTTCTGGCTACGCGCGCGCAGCGCATCCAGGGTGTGGATGGCACCGCTGGAGAAGTCGACATAGTCGCTGAACTGGCGGTAGCCCAGGTTGCTGACCACCGTGTCGGTGCGGTCGGCGACGATGTCCAGAACGGGCGCATCCGGCACCGCCTGGAAGAAGATCGACTGGTCGGCGCCGCTGCTCGCCGACTGGGTGCGCGCGTTATCGAGCACCGACAGCTTCAACTGCGTGTCGTTTCCACTCTCCGTCGCCGACGCCGGCAGCACGGTGGAGTCGAGCACCCCGTTGATGATGCCCACGTAGGTCTTGCCCTTGCTCAGGCTGATGGGGCCGAGTTGGGCGACGGCGTCGCTGGCGCTGGTGCTGTTGGCGGGCGCGACCGACACGCTCAAGTCGCTGCCGGCGGGCACCTGGGTAAACGCGGTCGCCGAGCGGTACTTGAGGTCGTTGGCCACGAGCTGGCCGTTGACGTACACGTCGACGGTCTGGGCGTTGGGATCGGGCGATTCGTGAATGAGCTGGAGCAGCGCTCCCGCGCCGGTAAAGGCATCGCCGCCGACATCGCCCGCGTCGGCGCCGGGCCCCACATCGCCCACGTCACCGGCGTCGGTGCCGGCGTCGGCACGCCCGGTGTCGCGGGGTTGGTTGTTGTTGTTATTATCGCCGCACGCTGCCGTCGCGACGACCAGTGTTCCACTGAGAGCGAGCATCAAATACCGGAGCTTCCCCCGAAACAAGCGTGATCTCCTCATTGCTTCTCCCCCTGCGAATTCGACACATCCACACGGCCGGCCCAGGCGCAGACCATCCACACCATCACCACAAGACTGCCGACCGACATCTCGTCGGGTCGCCGACACCGCCCAACATCCGAGTGGGCCCCCGCCCACCGAGGCGGCCTCGGCGACTCCTTTCCGGTTACTGATTGCGATACACCGACAAACATCAACGTCTTCGCAAACTTGACCAGTGTTTTTTCTGATGAAACGCCGCCCCCCTTGCCGCTGTAGGCCGGGCTTGCTATGTTCCGCGCCCATTCCGCCGGGCGAAAATTGGACGCCCGGCTCTCTCACGATGCCTGAGGACCAGGCACCAGGGTCGCATCTATGTCGGTAAAGGTCGTTTTTCTGGGCACGGGAAGTGGAAAGCCGATGCCGCAGCGCGGCGTATCGTCGGTGGCGCTGTTCCGCGAAGGAAAGATGTACATGTTCGACTGCGGCGAGGCCACCCAGATCCAATTGTCGAAGTCGTCACTTCGCCCGGGGGCGCTGGAGGCGGTGTTTCTGACCCACTTTCACGGCGACCACGTCAACGGCCTGCCCGGCTTTGTGGGCTCGCTGACGCTCAACCGGCGCGAAGATCCGCTGGACATCTATGGGCCCCAGGGGCTGAACCACTGGCTCAAGACGCTTCGCGACCTGCATATCCTGTGGCCGAGCTTTCCGGTCCACGCCCGGGAGAACGACACCCCCGGGGTGGTCATGGAGCGCAGCGACTTCCACGTCGAGGTCGCCCGGCTGCGCCACCGGGTGGAGACCTGGGGCTACGCGCTGGTCGAGAAGGACCGGCCGGGCCGCTTCGATCTGGAGCGCGCCCGCGAGCTGGGCATCCCTCCGGGGCCGATGTACGGCGAGCTGCAGCGCGGCCACGACGTCGAGCTCGACGACGGGCGCACGATCACCCCCGACCAGGTGCTCGGCCCGGCGCGCCCGGGCTTAAAGATCGCCTACGTCACCGACACCTCGCCGTGCGACGGCGCCGTCGAGCTGGCCAGGGACGCCGACCTGCTCATCCACGAGGCCACCTACGCCGCCGGCGACGAGCGCCTCGCCCACGAGCGCGGCCACTCCACCGCCGCCGACGCCGCCCACTGCGCGCAGCAAGCCGGCGCCAAGCGCCTGATCTTGACCCATATCTCCCAAAAATACCTGCGCCTGGATGAAATCGCTGCCGGGGCGCGCAAGATCTTCCCCAACACCCAGGTCGCCCACGACCTGATGGAAGTCGAGATCGAGCGCCACGACCATTAGCCCCTCCATCCAGGTTCGCTCAGCGATTGGGCCTCAGATCTGTTTCGCAGTTAGCGCCCCCGCGTGGCTTGTCCCGCGGGACGCCTAGATCGGAGGCTAGCCAGTATCGGCTTTTCTCCCTCCCTCCGCGAGAGGCGCGCGCAGCGCGCCGAGCCGACGGCCGGCTCCGGCATCCGGCCACGGCTCCGGCTTCCGGTCATCCACCCGCTGGCGACGCTTCTAAAGCTGGGCGTTCTGGCGCTTTCGAGCAACGCGGGCTGTCGAGCATCGAAGCGAGCAGCTTCGCCCGGAGGTCGACTACTTCATGGCCATCAAACAGGCGCAGGGTAAGCTGCACCAGCGCGCGCGCGCCGAGATGGCACATCTTGGCGGCACCAGGACTTGCTTTCGCAGCCAGCACGACGAGCGTGGCCAGACCATCTGCTACAGCGTGTGGCGCCGCACGCTCGACGAGACGTGCGGCTTTGCGGGCGCCAGGCAGGTGTTTCGCATCGAGCGGGTGGCCGCTTCGGATGAGAAGACCTCGGTGGGAAACCGCTACTTTGTCAGCTCCGAAGGCGCTGATGAGCTTAGCGCCCAGGAAGCGCTCGAGCCCGCCAGGGCCCACTGGCGCTGTGCGAACCCCTGCTGGACATGGAGGCGTTTGACGCCTTCGACGACTGAGCCCGCAGGCGGCGATCATTGTTCGAACCTGCCCCTCCATCCATCTTGCCGCCGGGTGTACTGCCGTTTCGGCGAGTCCTGTGCGATAATCCGGCTCAATCGGAATCACCGTCGGGTAAATACCGATAGAGCGTCGTCCTGCTGATGTCGAGCAACTCAGCCGCGCGCCGCTTGTTGCCGTCGAGCTGCTCGACGACGAAATTGGCGTAGCGTCGGCTCATCTCCTTGAGGCTGGGGTAAGCACCGTCGGCGGCAAGGTGCTCGGCCAGCGCCAGGTTATCCATGGGAGGAGCCGGGGCATTGGCGGCAAACTCGCGCAGGGCGTCCGGAAATTGACTCGGTGTAACGAGCGGGCCGTCGCAAAAGGTCGCCGCGCGCTCTACGAGGTTTTTGAGCTCGCGAACGTTGCCCGGAAACGGGTAGCGGCCAAGGAGTTCGAGCGCGGCCTCGTCGAAGCCTTCGACGTGGGACAGATGTTCGTTGCGCTGCTTGACCTGCCCCAAAAAAGTGCTTGCCAACAAGTTGATATCCCCGCGGCGCTCACGCAACGGTGGGACACGCAGGATGAACGTCGACAGGCGATAAAACAGATCTTCTCGGAACTCTCCATCCTCGACGGCCTGCTCCAAGCTGCGGTTAGTGGCGGCGACCACGCGCACATCGACCTCGACGGGGGCATCCGCCCCCACCGGGCGCACGCGGCCCTCTTGGAGCACGCGCAGCAACTTCGCCTGCAGACCTTGAGATAGATCGCCGACCTCGTCGAGCAGAAGCGTGCCCTTGTGGGCCTGCTGGAACAGCCCCTTGCGCGGCCCGGAGGCACCGGTAAAAGCCCCCTGAGCGTGGCCGAAGAATTCGCTTTCCAACAACGACTCGGGCACCCCCGCGCAGTTGACCGGGACAAACGGCGCGTCGGAGCCGCGTCCTTCCGCGTGGATGGCCCCGGCGACTAACTCCTTGCCCGTGCCGCTCTCGCCCATGATCAGTGCCGAGCCGGAGGCGTGAGCAATCTTGCGAATCTGGAAAAACAGGTTGGTCATCGCGGAGGCCTTGCCGACGATGCCATGAAAGATACCTTCTCGCTCGACCTGCCGCCACGCGCGCACCTCCCGGCGCAATGCCTCGACCTCGAGAATGCGCTCGACACGCAGCAGCAGATGATCGAGGTCGAGCGGCTTCGTCAAGAAATCGTCCGCCCCCAATTTAAGTGCGTGAACCGCGTCGGGGATGGAGCCAAATGCCGTAATCAAGACGAAGGCCGGGGGGGGCTGACGATCGGAAGCGCGTACCTGCTCGAGAAGCTCGGTGCCCGAGCGGCCTGGCAGCCGCAGATCGCTGATGACGAGCGACGGGCGCAAACGCCCGATTTGGTCGAGTGCAGCCTCCGCGTCGCCAACGGCCTCGACGGCATAGTCGTTGTCCTGAAGCTCGTCGACCAGCAGGTCGCGTAGACCAGGGTCGTCTTCGACGACCAGGATCGGGTGAACTCGTGGGGATGGGTGGGTGGATTGCATTTCAAAACCACTGAATCAGAGACGAAGTTGATGACGACTCGGTGTCGAGGTGGTCCACTGCGCCTCCATCGGCGGGAACGCGCAGGCGTATTCGGACACCACCGAGTTGATGTGGGTCGACAGCCGCCACCGTCCCACCGTGCTCGGCGACGATCGCGTGGACGATGGACAACCCGAGGCCAGTGCCACCTTCGTCGCGCCGGGTGGTGTAGAACGGCTCGAAGATTTCCTGGCGACGAACCGGGGGGATGCCCGGTCCGTCGTCTTCGACGGCGATTTCGACCTCGTCCTCACCACGCCTGCACCAGGTCACGACTACCGCGCCGTCACCGACAGCATCGCTGGCATTCTCCAAAAGGTTGGTCAAGGCATGCTCGAATCGCGCCGGATTGACCCGCAGCGCCACCGGCTCATCGGCGTGTACCTGCAGACAGGTGTCGTTGCGCTCGAGGTGATCGGCGACAGCGCTGCGGGCCGAATGGACCAGCCTCTCCAGGTCCACCTCGTGACGACGTCCATGGGCGGTGCGCCCGAAGTCGAGCAACTCCCGAACGATACGCTCCATGCGCCGAACCTCGCGGCTGATCACCTCCAGATTGCGCCTCACCCGCGCCGGCAGGTCCGACACGCGCACTGCCTGGGTGGCTCTCCCGATGATCGTACTCATCGGCGTGCCCAACTCGTGCGCCACGCCACCAGCAAGCCGACCCAGGGCAGCCAAACGCTCGGTGCGTCGAAGTTGCCTCTCGAGTTCACTTCGTTGCTCGCGCTGGCGCTCGATCTGGTCTTCGGCCGACGCAATCGCGTCGAGCATATCATTGAACGAGCGCGCCAGCAGGGCCACCTCCCGAGGGCCCGACACCGGTGCGCGACGGCCGTGATCGCCGTCGCGCACCCGCAGAATGGTGCGATGCAGCGACGATAGCGCGCCGCCGACCGCCACGTAGTAGCCCAGCGATACGATCAACAGCACCACACCGATCATGAGCACGAAGTAGATGATGGCTTTGCGTCGAAAGTCGGAAATGAACTGTTGAAAATCGCTCTTGAGCCGCGTCACCTCCAGAAAGCCCGCCGGTCGGCCGTCGACGCCGGTTAGGGTGACGAAATGAGAGTACACCTCTCGCCCGTCGACCTGCCGATAGCTGCCTTCTTGGTCGGTCTTGGACGTCAACCGTGTGACCTGGGCGGTGTCCAGGTTTTTGTCCCCCCCCCGGGTCGAAGCTACCAACCGTCCGTTTTCGTCGAATACATCCGCGCTGTACACGCGCCCAATCAATTCGGTCGACTCCAACGCTCGTGAGATGGCCCCCTCACGCCCGGTCTTGACGGCGTGTCCCACCGGAATCTTGAGCGCCCGCGCCACCATCGCCACCTCTTCCTGCATGTGCATCTCGAAACGCTTGGCCAAGAACTGCTCCATCATCACGCCCCCAGCAATCAGCGAAACGACCAGCGGGAGCGCGATAAAAGTGATCAGTCTGCGCGAGAGCATAAGCCACCCCGTCCGTGGTGTTCAGTTTTTGAACATGTACAGTTTTCATACGACCCGCTGGCGGGTTGCACCGGCGCCCGCAGTTACCGCAAGCCACGTACCACGACGCCGCCGCCCGGTTTGCAGCCAGCCTCATGAATTCCCCGCAGCAGGTTTGCCAGTGCTGTGCCAAGTTGGAACGCCAGTTGCAGTGGGAGATGAGGTGAACCTGGAGACGCCGCGGCTCGCAGCTGGCGGCGCGATTAGATCCCTTCACACGGACACAGCATGCGACGCAAACTTCTTCTTCACCAGCTATTCAAGTGGACAGGCTCAGTAGCTGCTGGGGCCACCCTCCTTTGTGCCGGGTGTGCAAGCCAGCCATCCCCCACTGACCATAAGCCGGTTCAGGAATCGGAACCCAGCGACAAGCCCGCTCGAGACAACAACGAGCCCCCCTCCGAACAATCCCACCCTGCCGCCCAGCCTCCGGCTGCCCAGGCCCCAGCGCCAAGCTCCCAGACCGGTCCCGCCGAACAGCCAACAGACACGTATAAAACCGAGGAGCAAGAGCCGTCGGATGCGGACCTCGATGCTTTTGTAGCGACCTATCGGAACGTCGCCGCGCTTCAATCCCAATACCGCCAACGCATCCAACAAACGAGTGATCCTGCAAAGGCCCGGAGTCTCCAGCAAGAAGCGCAACAAAAGATCCAGCAAGTCATCGCTCAAGGAGATCTGCCGGCCCAACAGTTCAAGAGCATTCTTCAGAAAATGCAACGCGATCTAAAGCTTCGCCAGCGCATTGCCGACAAGTTGCAAGGAGGCTGAGCAACCGGATCAGCCCGCTTCGACTTCAACAACCCCCCTTCGCACCTGATGATTGACGAGGAATCGATGCATCCTATGACCAAGCCTACACCTGTTCGTTTCGCGCTGACTGCCGTGGTGGCCATCGCATTTCTGCTTGTGCCTTCCGGCTGCAAGAAAAGTCCCAAAACGGCCGAACCGGCCACTGCGCCCACCGCGGCCAAGGGGGCCCAGGAGGCGCCGAAAGCCCCCAGGACCAACAGCCCGACACCGCCAGAGCCTTCCGCCGAACGTCCGTCTACTCCCTCCGCCGCACAGCCATCGGCTCATCAGGCCCCGCCCGCGCCCGGTGCCCACCAAGAACCGAACGCAAAGCCCGACCAGCCCGCCGCGCAGGCGCCGCCGAGCAAGGTGTCCGATGCCAAAGTCGAACGCTACATAAAAGTGCGCCCCCAGATTCGACAGATCCAGCAAGGCCTCAAAGCGAAGATGCAACAAGCCAAAAGCCGCAAGCAGGCCAACGCATTGCAGCAGAAGGCCCGTGCTGACATAACTGCGCAATTGGGCAAGGCTGGATTGACTCCCAAAGACTACGTGGCCATCGAGATGAAGCTTCGACAAGATCCGAAGCTTCGAAAACGCGTGCAATCCGAACCATCGAGCCCCAACTGAGCTGTTCTCGGACGCACGCGAGTCGCATACGACGAGGGGCGGGATGCTCATGCCGAGCCATCCCGCCCCTCATTATTACTACAACGTCCGTCGGCGTGAGCACCTTCGGCGCCGGCCCGCTCAGGGTGTTGCGTCCGCCGGGCGAAAGGTTGGTGCCACGCGTGCCCTTACTTCGCGTCCAGCCAGTTGTCGCCCACGCCCAGGTCGACGACCAGGGGCACCTGCATCTCACACACGCCCTCCATGCCCAGGCGCACGATCTCGCGTGCCTCGTCGACAAAGCCCTCTTCGACCTCGAAGACGAGCTCGTCGTGCACCTGCAAAAGCATGTGCATGGGCATCTCTTGGACTTCGATCTGCTCCTGCAAGCTGACCATCGCGTATTTGATGATGTCGGCGGCGGTGCCCTGGATGGGCGTGTTGACGGCGGCGCGCTCGGCAAAGGCGCGCTGGCGCCGGCTTCGCTGGGTCAGCTCAGGCAGAAGGCGCCGGCGGCCGAACATCGTCTCGGCGTAGCCGCACTCCTTGGCGCGCTCGACGAGCTCGTCGAAGAACTCGGTCACCCGCGCGTATTTGGCAAAATAGTTGTCGATGTAGGTGCGCGCCTCCTTTTGGCCGATGTCCAGCGAGCGCGCCAACCGCCGCGAGCCCATCCCGTAGAGCACCCCGAAGTTGATGGTCTTGCCGGCCGAGCGCTGCTCGGCGGTGACCTCGTCGAGCTCGACGTCGAAGATTTGCGAGGCCGTCAGCCGGTGGATGTCCTCGCCCTCGCGGTAGGCCTCGATGAGCAGCGGATCTTCGGACATATGCGCCAGGATGCGCAGCTCGATCTGCGAGTAGTCGGCGACCAGCAGCTTCCAGCCGGGCGCGGGCACGAAGGCCTTGCGGATCTGGCGGCCGCGCGCGGTGCGCACCGGGATATTTTGCAGGTTCGGGTTCGACGACGACAGCCGGCCAGTGGCCGTGACCGCCTGGTTGAAGTCGGTGTGCACCCGCCCGGTGTCCTGGCGGATGAGCTCGGGCAGCGCGTCCACGTAGGTGCCCTTGAGCTTGGAGAACGAGCGGTACTCCAGGATGAGCGCGGGCAGATCGTGCAGCTCACTTAGCTCCTCGAGCACCGACGCCGCCGTCGACGGCCCGGTTTTGGTGCGCTTTTTGACGGGAAGGTCGAGCTTGTCGAACAGCACCTCGCGCAGTTGCTTGGGGCTGTTGGGGTTGGTGGGCTCGCCGGCCAATTCGTCGATCTGGTTCTGCAATTCCTGCAACTCGCGGTCGAACTCCACGCTGAGCTCGCCGAGCATCTCGCGGTCGATGCGCACGCCGGTCGCCTCCATGATCCCGAGCACGCGCGTCAGCGGCACCTCCAGCTCGTCGTGCAGCTTGTCCAGGCCCGCCTCTTTGAGCTGGGGCTCGAGCTCGTTGCAGATCATCAGCGTCAGGTCGGCGTCCTCGGCGGCGTACGGCGTGGCCTCCTCCAGCTCGACGTCGTTGAACGTCAGCTGGCCTTTGCCCTTGCCGGCGACGTCCTGGAAGGTGATCGTGTCGTAGTGAAAGAGATCGCGCGCCAGCGTGTCCAGGCTGTGGGAGTTCTTTCCGGGGTCGAGCAAATAGCTCATCAACAGCGTGTCGTATTTGATTGCCGTCAGGTCGATGCCGTAGTTGCGCAGCACCAGCCACTCGTATTTGAGGTGCTGGCCGACGACCTTCTTGGCGTCGCCCTCCAGGTAGGGGCGCACCTTCTCGAGCACCAGCTCCAGCGAGAGCTGGCCGGGCGCGCCCTCGTAGGTATGCGCGCAGGGGATATAGACGGCCTCGCCGGGCTTCCAGGCAAAGCTCATCCCGCAGATCTGGGCGTCGAGCGCCTCCAGGCTGGTCGTCTCCAGGTCGAAGGCGAAGCGGTCGACCTCCTCGAGCTCGGCGAGCACCTCGTCGAGCTTCTCCTCGGTCAGGATCGCCCGGTAGTGCTTGTCGGCCGAGGTGTGGTCGTCGAGCTGCGGCTGGCCGACCTGGGAGAAGTCCAGCTCGAGCTGCTCCTCGCTCAGCCAGCCGTGCTCACCCATCCAATCGCGGATGTCGTGTAGCGGTCCCTCGAACTCGAGCTCGGTACACAGCTCGGAAAATCCTTTGAGGCTCGGCGGGGTCAGCTTGAGGCGATCGAGGTTGAACTCCACCTCGCAATTGTCACGCAGTGTCACAAGTTCGAGCGACAGTCGGGCCTGCTCGGCGTACTCCTCGAGGTTCTGTTTGCGCTTTTTGCCACTGACTTTGTCAATATTGGCAAGGAGTGTCTCGAGGTCGCCGAACTCCTCGATGAGCCGCCCGCCGGTGACCTCGCCGATGCCGGGCACGCCGGGCACGTTATCGGAGCTGTCCCCGGCCAAGGCGAGCACGTATTTGACCTTGTCGGGGGTGACGTTGAAGCGCTCTTTGACCTCGGCGGGCGTGTAGGTCTTGTCGCGCATGGTGTCGAGCATGCGCACGTGGTCGCCCAGAAGCTGCATCAGGTCCTTGTCGGCGCTGATGATGCACACTTCCAGGCCGTGCTCGCGCGCCTGGCGGGTCATCGTGGCGATGACGTCGTCGGCCTCCACGCCCACCTGCTCCTTGACCGGGATATGCAGCGCCTCGACCACCTTGCGAAAGTAGGGAAGCTGGGCCTGCAGGTCCTCGGGCATCGCCGATCGGTTGGCCTTATACTCGTCGTACAGCTCTTTGCGAAAGTTGGGCTGCTCGGCGCCGTGGGCGTCGAAGGTCACCGCCACATACGCCGGATCTTCGGCCCGCAGAAGCTTGATGAGCATCTGGATGAAGCCGTACACGGCGTTGGTGGGAAATCCGCGCGACGTCGACAGGTTGCGGATGGCGTAGAAGGCCCGAAAAATATACGACGAGCCGTCGACGATGTAGAGCGTATTCGTATTGGGCATGTGCTCACAAATGGCTGAAAAGTAACAAGAGGCCGAGCATAAAGAAGACAAGCGTGGCCATCACGATAAAGATCTGCAGACCGGCGACCAGGTTGGCCTGGCCGATGGTCTTGTCGAGCTCGCTGGACGCCTCGGCGTCGGCCTCGTCCATGGACATCTCGAACTCGACGTCGCGCAACAACTGGTTTTGCTTCCGATAGCTGCGCACGCCCAGAATGACCAGGTAGACGACCACGGCCATGCCGATGAGCAGCGCCACCGCCGTCAGCAGCATCAGGTCGCTTTTGACGCCCGCCTTCCAGGCGTCGAGCCGGTCGCGGTCGGCCTTCTGGCTGTTGATCAGCGCGCTCGGCCGGTCCAGATGCCGCGGCACCGCGCGCAACATCGCGCCGATCCAGCGGCGAAGCTCGTCGCGCCCGGCCGTGGCGAAGACGTCCGACCTCGCCAGCCAGTCGAAGTACGCATCATCGGTGTGTTTGGCAAGCAGTGCGGACAACGTCGTGGCCGCTTTTTGATAATCGTCCAACGAGCGCCCGTCGCTGGCCACCAGGTACTCGATGTCCCACGCGCCGCCGGGATTGTACAGGCTGCGGTAGACCTGCACGCGGTACAGCGGGGCGCGCTTGTCGAGCCTGGGCACGCGCACGCGGATGCCGCTTTGGTCCGGGCGAATCCCGTAGGCAGCCGCGTCCACCCAGTCGTCGGCGTTGTACAGGTCGACCATGACCCCGCCGCTTCGAAACAGGCTGTGGACGACGCCGTCGAGGGGCTCGCCTGCCACGGCGAGCACGTCGTTCATCTGCACGGAGACCTGGGTGGGCACCGTGGTCAGGTGCACCGTCACCGAGCTCGTCGGCTCGGATGGGTCGGCGGCGCCTTTGGAGGCGTTGGTGGCCGTGTGTGTCGACAGCGTCCACGTCTGGTCGCCCATCGCCTCCACCGGCACGCGCACCAGGCCGAGCTTGTCGGTGTGCACGCTCGCTGGCAGCTTGCCGGTGCCCATGCCCTCGGCCTTGTCGAAGTCGACGCGCACCGAGACGGGCTCGCCGGTGTGACGGTCGCTGGCGCGCAGGTAGACCTCACTGGCGACGCCGCGCGAGATGCGCCCGTCGTCGGGCAGGATGTCGATGCGAACCGGACCTTGGGATTTCTCGAGGGTCTTGGCGTCCTTGGCGTCGCTGCCCTGAGGCAGCCGCTCGGTGCGCTCGGGCCAATAATCGGCGGGCACCGAGCGCTCGACGACGCGCACGCTGCGGGTGGTCTGAAAGCCCTTGGCCTGCGCGCCCTCGGCTCGCAGCAGCAGGGTGTACCCGCCGGGCTTGGTGTCCGTGGGCACTCGAGCGCGCATATGCACGTGGCCGCTGGCGGCGGTGCGGCCGGTGGCGATGGCAATGGTGGAAGATTTTGCCAACTCCTCCGGGCTCATTGGCGCCCGATGCGCCCCCGCGATGAGCGACAGATCCACGTCCGTGTCGGTGAGAAACCGCCCCGACGGCGCGTCCAGCAACACCCCACGCATGGCGTTGGGCCGGCCCTTCTCCAGCGCCGACGGTCCCTGGATGTAGGCGGCGCGCTCGACCTTCATCAGCGACACCGACACGAACGCCACGATCAGCGCCACCAGGCAGACCACGTACAGCGCGATCGCCGCCTTCTGCACACCCGCCTGGGTCAATTTTTCGGTCCAACGCGCCATTGAGCCCTTTGCGCTCTCTTATTGTGCGGCGAGCTGCACGCCCGCCGCCTCCATCGCGTCGTCGAGCTTCTTCTTAAGCGGCCCCGCGACATCCTCGAGGAAGCGCTTCTTCTCGTCCCCTTTGAGCGGCTCGCCGTGGCCCTCGTCGACCGACAGCGGGTTGATATACTTGCCGTAATGAGTCATCCCGAAGTGCAGGTGCGGCCCCGTCGAGCGCCCGCTGGTCCCCACGCGTCCGATGATGGTCTTTTTGGCCACGTGCTTGCCGCGGCGGATCCCCTTTTCGATATGCGACAGGTGGGCGTATTTGGTCACGTAGCCGTTGGCGTGCTTGATGACGATGAGCCGCCCGTTGGCCCCCTTCCAGCCGGCCCACTTGATCACGCCGTCGGCCACGGCGCGAATCCTGGTGCCCACCGGCGCGCCGAAATCGACGCCGTTGTGAAACTTCATCTTGTGCAAGATCGGGTGGAAGCGCTTGCCGAACGTGCTGGTCACCCGCACGTCCGCCAGCGGGCTCTTGAGGAATTGGCGCTCCAGGCTGTGGCCCTGCTCGTCGTAGTAGGCCGATTTGCCGCCGTCGGGCTCGTAATAAAACCCGTAGTTGGTCCCGCTGCTTCCCACGTACATGGCCGCTTCGATCTTGCCGTAGCGCAGGAATTTACCGTTGAGGTAGACCTTGTCGAAGACCAGCGCGAAGTGATCGCCCGGGCGCACCGACGTGTTGAAGTCGATCGTATAGGCGAAGATGTCGGCGAACGCGTAGATCAGCGAGCCCTCTTCGCCCTGGTCGACCATCGCCTGCCACAGGCTGCCGTTGACCGTGCCGGCGATGGTCTCCTGGCGCGTGTTCACGGGCACGGCGACCTTCTCGCAGTCGTAATTGCCGTCGCTGCCGCGGGTCGTCTCCCAGATATCCTCCGGCGAGGTCTTGTAGCGAAACCGGATGATCTCGCCGTCGGCGTTGACCTGGGCGAACCACTCGTCACCGGGGCGGCTGTGGCGAAAGTTGAACTTTTTGGCCGTGGCGGCGACGGCCGAGTGGATGTCCGCCGGCGTCAGGTTGCGCCCCTGCAGGGCCAGGAACACCGACTGGTTCTTCTGGAGCACGCCGCGCATGGCGGTCTCCTTGCCCTCGGTCCACTTGGCGGTCATCTCCTCGTCGCGCTTGCTCGAGCCCAGGTCCTCGGAGGCCTTTTTGACCTCCAGGGGCGCGCGCGCCGCCTGAACGCTGTCGTTGATGACCGAGGCCGCTTTGGCGACCACGTCGGTCTCGACGCGGCGCTGCTCGGCCTTGGTGTCGCGGTGCGAATACCACCACCAACCCGCCCAGGCCGCCCCGCCCAGGATCAACAGCAGCAACAGTCTCTTCGGCCCCCGACCACGTCGGCGCGACCGGCGGCGGGTATGCCGCAACAGGTCGTCCATCGGTGGGTACTTCGCCATGACGTTCCTTGGAGTGATCGAGTGATCGAGTCATTGAGTGATCGAGTCATTGAGTGATCGAGCCCGGACCTGCTAGCCTTCCACCCATGAGTGAGGGCCCCAGGCCCGAGCGAGTTACAAGCATTCACTCGATCACTCGATCACTCAATCACTCGATCTCTTCCATACCATGCCCTCGAAGTTCAAAAAACGCCTGAAGCAGTTGCACGGCTCGCGCCAGCGCCGACGGCGCGCCGAGCCCGCCGACGGCGTCTCCCGGGTGTTCACCGCCGACGATGTCGACGAGACGGCGCTCGGGCGCGCCGTCGATCCGCTCGACGGTGTCGGCGAGCGGTGGCGAGCGCAGGGCGCGTCCACCCGGCCGACCTCACGCGGCGAGGCGTTCTACCTGGTGCGCCATCACCCGAGCGACCATCGCCACGGCCACTGGCGGCTGCGCGACGGTGCCACCGCCCGACTCGAAGGCTTAGGCAAGGAACTTGTTGAAGATGCGCTGCATTCCGTCGATCCCCGACGGCTGGCCTTCGTCGACCTGGAGACCAACGGCCTGTCCAAGCAGAGCTACCCGTTTTGCATCGGCGTGGGCCTGTGGGACGACGACGCCTTCGCCGTCTACCACGTCCTGATGACCAGCGAAGCCGACGAGCCGGCGGCGCTGGAAGCCACCGCCGCGCTTTTGAAGCAGGCCGACGGCGTATGCACCTTCAACGGCGCCACGTTCGACGTCCCCATGCTCCTGCGGCGCTTTCGCCAACACGGCATCGATAGCCCATTGGGTGAGATGCCGCACCTGGATCTCCTGCCGGTGGCGCGCGAGCGCCTCCCCGAGCGAAAGAGCCACAAATTGTCGCGTCTGGAGGTCGACGTGCTCGGGTTTAGGCGCCGCGGCGACATTCCGGGCGCGAAGATCCCCGCCAAATGGCAGCGCTACCTGGACAGCGGCGAGCCCAAGCCACTGATGGGGGTCTTCGAGCACAACCGGCTGGATATCTTGTCGATGGTGGTGTTGGTGGCCGCGCTCGGCCAAGCGGAGCGAGGCGATCTGGCCCCGGCGGCCCCGTCGGAGCCCGAGCGTCCCGCCCCGGCGCGCAAACCGAAGCCGACCTCCAGGGTCGCCTCCAAACTCGCGCGCACCTACGCCCTACGCAAAAAAGCCGCGTCGCCAAAAGCCGACACGGCTGAAACACCTGCGCGCACGAAGCGCGACAGCGTCAAGTTGGACGCCTCGTTCTCCCGTTCGCAATTGCGCCGGGGTATGCCCATCGGGACCCGCCTGCGCGAGCTGCGCCGCCAGGTCGAGCGTCTCGGCGAACAACAACGCGCCGACGACGCCCTCGCGCTCCTGCACGAGATGGTCGCGCTGTCGCCGCGCAATCCATTCGCCCTCGAAAAGCTCGTCGCCTACTACCGTCAAAATGGCCAACCCGGCCTGGCCGAGCACTACGAGCGCCGCCTCCAGGAAAGTTCGCCGTTTTGAGCGGCTCAACCGCGGTGTCGCGCGACGTACGCGGCGAAGTCGACTTTGGGGCCGGTATCCTCGGCGGGCTCGTCGGAGCCGGCCGCGTCGGCCTCGTCGTCGTCCAGGACGACCTCGTCGTCGGCGGCGTCGCCGGCCGCAGCCTCGCTGGCCTTCTTGACCCGCGCGCGCATGTCCTCGAATTCGGCTTCATGCATGCGCAGCTTCGCCTTTTTGGCCACCTCGACCGACGCCTTGATCGCCTCGCTCAACAGCGTGGTCACCGCCGTCATCAGCGCCTTCTCCCCCAACTTGCGCCAGATGGAATCATCTGCGTCCTGTGCTAACTTCTCGATCATTTTGCTCGCCTCCGCTTGCGCCCCGTCTTCCCTATAATTCTTGCTGCAAATGCCTGTGAAATCAAGGCCGTCCTCCCTGTGATGCTCTAGCCGCGCGTTCGATTCCGTTTACATTCACAGTACACCAAATCAAGAACATCGGGGGCATCGGAATGGAGAAATCATGGATCGTTGTGTTGCTTGCACTACCTCTGTGCGCCCTGAGCGCGTGCAGCCACACGCCTAAGGAAAAGTATGAAGAGGCGGCCAAAAATCCCGACGAGGCGCCGCAATTGTACCGAGAGTCCTGCCACGACGGCTACGCGCCGTCCTGCTACAAGATGGGCGTGATGCGCTTCGAGGGGAAGGGCGCCACACGCAACGTCGACGCGGCGGTCAAATACTTCGACGAGGCCTGTGACGGAGGGCATGCCGAGAGCTGCGGCATTTTGGGGGCGCTGTTCTTGCGCGGCGATCAGGTGCGCACCGACGCCCCGCGGGCGCTGCGCTACTTCAAGGCGAGCTGCAAATACGGCTTTACGCCCAGTTGTGTGACCGCCGGGCTGATGAACTACGAGGGCGCGGGCATCCCGCAGGACTTCCAGCGGGCCACCCAGTGGTTCGAGAAAGCCTGCGAGCGCGACGACGGCACCGGCTGCGGCCTGGCCGGCGTGATGTACTCCGAGGCCCGCGGCGTCAGCCGCAACCTGCCGCGCGCGCTCGACTTCTACACCAAGGGCTGCAAGCTCGGCCGCGCCGAGGCCTGCCACGCCGCCGGCATCATCTACGCCAACGGCGCCGGCGTGAGCGCCGACGAGACCGAGGCCAGAAATGGTTCCAGCGCGGCTGCGACGCCGGGCTTAAGGAGAGCTGCGACATGCTGCGCACCGGCGGGGGCGGTTTCTGACTGAATCTTCATTCACCGCAACGACTTGCGCCCCACAAGAAAAATCATGTGGGCATGTTGCGCCGGGGGCTCGGTTGTCCTATCTGTGAGGACGACTCGAGCCCCTGGAAGGATCGATGGATCTTACAAACGAAGAACAAAATATCGCCGCCGGGATGGCGCGACTGGACGCGCTGTCGGCCCACTTCGACCGCGAGCGCCTCGACGCCATCGCCGCCATGCCCCACTCGCCGCGCGTCGCCGAGCAGCCCTGGCTGCTGGCCGGCGTCTCCGACGGCATGGGCCTGCACACCACCCTGGCCGCCATCGACGCGGGCGTGCTCAAATACGGCGTGGGCGTGTACTACGAGCCCGAGGCGCTGCTGCGCGTCGACGCCGACGGCCAGCCGGTCTCGCCGGTGCACTTCGCGCGCCGCCAAAACGCGCTGGCCCTCGAACAATACGCCCGCAAGCGCGGCGTCGAATTCGAGGTGCTCTTCGCCGACGTGATGATGGCACCGCGCCGCGGCCTCAAGGGCGACATCAAGGAAGAAGCGCCGCCGTTCTCCGCCGACATCAAGCAGGCCTTCGAGCGCGTGCGCGCCAAAGCCCCGCGCAAAGACGCCATCTTTGTGGACTCGGTGGCTTTCGGCAAATGGATCTGCCCGCGCGAGGGCCACGACCCGGTGCACGCGCCCACCGTGGACTTCGACGGCCGGATCATCTCCACGCGCACCAAGGGATTCCACGCCCGCGGCTACCAGGAGACCCTGGACACCATGGGGCGCAACCACGCCAAGCTTTTGCAGGCGATGGTCAGCTTCGACTGGCTGGGGCCGGCGGCGCTGACCGCCTTTTTCACCTGGGCGGGCGGCTCGCAGAACGTCGACGCCCTCGAAGGCGTCTACGGGCGTGGCGCGCTGGGCGACGCCAAGATCATCGCCGAGCGCGACGTCAGCGCCTTTCGGCTGTCCCACGGGCTCAACCACGGCGCCCACGCCATCGTGCGCCTGCCGGCGTTTTTGTCGGCCGCGCTCATGGCCATCCCCGGCGCCGGGCTCTTCGGGCTGATCTCGCGCAAGGTCCTGAGCGACCACGGCGTGTACTGGGACATGCCCCAGCTCTCCACGATGATGCTCGAGAAGCTGTTCGGCCCGGCGTGGGTGCGCGAAAACCCGATCTCGCAGATCGAGCTCGACACCGCCGAGATCTTGTACATGGACCAGATCTCCACCGCCGTCGACCACGCCCACAAGCGCATCGCCGACTACCGCGCCACCCAATCCGACGAGGCGCGCAAACAACCCATCCCGGTCGACAAAAGCCAGGAGCTCTTGGAAGGCCTGGTGCCCCCGAATTACCCGGACATCCTGGCGCGCTTCCGCCCCGACCTCACCGGCACCGCCCACTCCGTGGGCCATACTGCGTGAAGAACGTGAAGGTGGGCGCTTCGCGCCAACTTGGTCGATATGGCACATGCGGGTGGTCTGTTGGCAAGTGAAGGTGCGCGCTTCGCGCCAACTTGGTCGATATGGCGCATGGGGGTGGTTTGTGTCGTTCAAGCGCAGCCGTAGGCGTAGCGCGCCAAGCGCCGTTTGCTTGGCCTCTATAAGTGGAGGGTTGCGCGAGGCGCCTTTCGCCGAGCGCTACCCTCACAGGCCCGCAAACTATCGACCCCGCCCGTCCCCCACACACCCATCAATGCCCCCCAAACATCACCAACGCCACCCCCACCACCATCACCGTCGCCCCCAAAAACCGGCGCGCGATATCGCTCTCGCCGAATAGAAAATACCCCGCCACCATCGCCCCGATGACGCCCAACGCGCGTTTGAGCGTCTCCACGTAGGCGATGGCGATATACTCGTAGGCGCCCAGTTGCAGCACCAGCGCCACCACCATGAACAGGCCGGTCGCCAGGACCAGCCACTTGATGTGGCGCAGCCCCTGCCACATCGCCGCGCCCTGGCCGCGGGCGAGCAGCCACACGGCGAAGCCCAGCCCCGTGCCCAGCGCCAAGAAGAAGGTATGCCACATCGGCGAGGTCAGCACCGCCGCCTGCCTGTCGAGGATGGGCGTGACGCTCCACACCACCGCCACGACGATCATGTACAGGCTCCCACGCTCGTTCCACAGCGCCTTGAGCGGCGCCAGCGGCCCATCGGCGCGCGTGCCCGGGTTGAGGAAAAGCGCCCCCAGACACACCGTCGCGATGCCCCCGACGCCCCACCAGGTCACCTCTTGGCCGAGCCACAAGAAGGCAAAAATC
This sequence comes from uncultured delta proteobacterium, assembly GCA_963697525.1. GTDB lineage: Bacteria > Myxococcota_A > Bradymonadia > Bradymonadales > Bradymonadaceae > Bradymonas. Next base: position 1,115,118 of record OY969087.1, on the reverse strand, counting down.
GCCGAAAATACCGGCGTAAACGCCAGGTAGGGCGTCGCCAGGCTCAGCGGCGAGACCTGCATGGCGCGCAGGAACAGCCAATTGGCGAAGATATTGAGCGCGACCGAGGCGCCGGCATAGGCCAGGTAGGCCCCCGACACCGAGGGAAACCCGACGAAGACCATGTCGGTAATCGGCCCGTGAGCGGCCGGGCGCAGCCCCAGCTCCGTGCCGGTCATCATCGCCAACACGAACGGCACCTGCGCGAACATCAGGCCCACCAGCGCGAACGACGCCCGCGTCTGGTCAGCCACGTGCTTGCGGGCGATGTCCACGCCCGCCCAACACAGCGCACAACTCGCGCCCAAAACCAATCCGATGATCCAAATATGCTGCATATGACTTTCTATCGACGCGGCAGGTCAGACGACCTTGTGGTCCCTCGCATTTGTTTCTACATTAGGCAAACGTTTTCCCCCCCACCACCGTTGGTGAGGATCGCCATGTCCGAACGCACGCCCCCGAAACAAGCAGCCTTGAAGCTCGTCGAGAGCCTCAGCGACGAGGTGACCTACGAAGATATCATGCACGAGTTGTACGTCCTGAAAAAAATCGCTCGTGGTCTGGACGACGTAGAAAACGGGCAGACAAAGACTCACGAAGAAGTCCGCGAGGAGCTTTCCGAGTGGCTCAAATAGTCTGGACGGACTCTGCGATTGAGGACCTGCGCTCTATCGGGGAGTTTTACGCTCGCTCATCGCCTGAATTTGCGGGAGCGATTGTCACGATGCACGCCCGCCAAGATCTCTCAGGAAAATTAGACGTTGATAATTAGGTTGACGCCCGTCGTCGAATCCGACCGGCAACCGCTTACTGAACAATTGGAACCACCGTGCCCGACAAGATCATCCGAAGCCAACGCGTCGTCACTCCCGATGGTGTTCGTGCCGCCTGCGTGCACATAACTGGGGGGAAGATCGAGCGTGTCGGGGATGCTGACGACGTGGTCGACGGCGTGGAGGTCGTCGACGCGGGGGACGCGGTGGTGATGGCGGGCGTGATCGACGCGCATGTGCATATCAACGAGCCCGGGCGCACCGAGTGGGAGGGCTTCGAGACGGCCACGCGCGCGGCTGCCGCCGGCGGGGTGACCACGGTGGTGGACATGCCGCTGAACTGCATCCCGGCGACCACGTCGGTCGACGGCTTCGAGGCCAAACTGGCCGCCGCCGAGGGCAAATTGCACGTCGACGTCGGCTTCTGGGGCGGGGTGGTGCCGGGAAACGCCGACGAGCTCGCCGGGCTGTACGAGGCGGGCGTGCTCGGCTTTAAATGCTTTTTGTGCCCCTCGGGGGTCGACGAATTCGAAAACGTGGCCGTGGCCGACCTCGAGGAGGCCATGCCCATCCTGAGCGAGCTGGGCGCCGTGCTGTTGTGCCACTCCGAGCTTCCCGACGTCATCGACGCGGCCGCGAGCGTCTGGGAGCACGGAAATCCGCGCCACTACGGGCTGTACCTGGCGTCGCGACCGCGCTCGGCCGAGGACCAGGCGATCGCGCTTTTGTGCGAGCTGTCCCAGCGCTTCCAGACGCGCGTCCATATCGTGCACCTGTCGTCGGCGACGGCGCTTCCGCTGCTGCGCCGAGCGCGCAAGCGCGGCGTACCCGTGTCGGTGGAGACCTGCGCGCACTACTTGTTTTTCGGCTCCGACGACATCGCCGAGGGCGCCACGCAGTTCAAATGCGCCCCGCCGATCCGCCCGCCGGCCAACGCCGACGAGCTGTGGGACGCGCTGGGCGCCGGCGACCTCGACCTGGTCGCCACCGACCACTCACCGAGCCCTCCCGAGCTCAAATGCCTGGACACCGGCCGCTTCGACGAGGCCTGGGGCGGCATCGCCTCGCTGCAGCTCTTGCTGCCGGCGGTGTGGACCGAGGCGCGCGAGCGCGGCTACACCCTCGACGACCTCACCCGTTGGCTGAGCGCCGGGCCCGCCCAACTCGCCGGCCTCACCGGCCGCAAGGGCCAGATCGCCGCCGGCAACGACGCCGACCTCATCGTGTGGGACCCCGACGCGGACTTCGTCGTCGACGCCCAAAAGCTCCACCACCGCCACAAGATCACCCCCTACCACGGCCGCCGCCTCCAGGGCGTCGTCGAGGCCACCTTCGTGCGCGGCGAGCCCGTCTACGGCGACGGCGACTTCACCACACCGAAGGGCAGGGCGGTGCTGCGTACCCAGCAGGATTGACCGCAGAAACTCGGTAGAGTACGCCTTGCAGAGATCGTGGCGCCCGCTATTTGGGTGCAATTATTATTGAAGGGCGGACGATCCGTTACGTTTGCGCATAAAGCGCGAATTGGGCAATAGTCGCGTGGCTGATCTGCAAGACGTACTCTTCGCGCAAACGCCGCGATTCGTCCGCCCTTCAATGATAATTTCTCAAATAGCGGGCTATCCAAACAACCCAGACTCCCGTCATACCGCTCAAATGTCCGACTTCCAAAAATACATCGACCTCGCCTCCGAGCGTCTCGGCGGCGCCGCTCTCATCGCCAGCGACGACTTCTTCGCCCCCAAGGAGAACCTCCTTCGGCCCGACGAGCCGGTGTGGAAAGAGGGCAAATACACCGAACGCGGCAAGTGGATGGACGGCTGGGAGTCGCGCCGCAAGCGCACCCCCGGCCACGACTGGTGCATCATCCGGCTGGGGCTGCCGGGCCTGATCCGCGGCGTGGTCGTGGACACGGCCTATTTTCGCGGCAACTACCCCGAGGCCTGCTCCATCGAGGCGTGCGCCGTCGCCGGCAATCCCCAGCCCGAAGCGCTCGCCACCGGCGACATCGAATGGGTCGAGGTGCTGGGCAAGTCGGACCTGCAGGGCGACTCCAAGAACTTCTTCGAGGTGGTCACCCAGCGTCGGTTCACCCACCTGCGCTTGCACATCTACCCGGACGGCGGCGTCGCCCGCCTGCGCGTGCACGGCGAGCCGCTGCCGGACCTGGACCGCTGGGAGCGGCTCGGTGAGATCGACCTGGGCGCCATCGAAAACGGTGGGCGCGTCGTGGGCGCGAGCGACATGTTCTTCGGCGACGCCAACAACCTGCTGATGCCCGGGCGCGGCAAGAATATGGGCGACGGCTGGGAGACCAAGCGCCGCCGCGGCCCCGGCTTCGACTGGGTCGTCCTCGAGCTGGGCGCCGAGGGCCAGCTTGACCACGTCGAGGTCGACACCAACCACTTCAAGGGAAACTACCCCGATCGCTTCTCGCTGGAGGGCTGCGCCGCGCCCGATGCCGGTCCGGACATGGACCCCGACGCCCACGAGTGGCACACGCTCAAGGACGAGACGAAGCTGCAGGCGCACACGCGCCACCACTTCGACCTCGCCGCGGAAGCGCCCATCACCCACGTGCGCTTCAACATCTTTCCCGACGGCGGCGTCAGCCGCCTGCGCCTGCACGGCCGGGTCAGCGAGCGCGGTTGGCAAAAGCGCAAGCTCGAGTGGCTCAACACGCTGCCGGCCGGCGCGGCCTACAAGACCTTCCTTAGCTGCTGCGGCTCGACCACCTGGGCCACCGAGATGACCCGCAAACGCCCGTTCACCGCGCTCGACCAGCTCCAGCAAGCCGCGGGCGACGTCTGGGCGCAATTGGACACCGACGACTACCTCGAGGCCTTCGCCGCCCACCCGAAGATTGGCGAGCGCAAGGCCCAGGGCCCGCAAACGGCGGCCTCCCAAAAGATGTCCGAACAGGAGCAGTCCCGCGCCACCTCGGCCTCAGACGAGGTCAAAGAGCGCCTGCACGAGCTCAACGTGGCCTATCAGGAGAAAAACGGGTTCATCTTCATCGTCTGCGCCTCCGGAAAGAGCGCCGAGGAGATGCTCGACATCCTCGCGTTGCGCCTGGACAACGACCGCGCCACCGAGATCACCAACGCCGCCGACGAGCAGCAAAAGATCACCGCCCTGCGCCTCCAAAAGCTCATCGCCCGGTAGACCCCTCCGCCCGACGACGGCACGGAGGCCGTCGCTCCAAGGAAAGGCGCCACGCCCGGTCAGCTCCCTCGATACGTCGAATACCCGTACGGGCTGAGCAACAACGGCACATGGTAGTGCTCGTCGGGCGCCTGCACCTCGAACACCACCCGCACCACCGGATAAAACCCGCGCGTGCCGCTCTTCTCGAAGTACACGCCGGTCTCGAAGCTCATCCGGTAGATGCCCTGGTCGAGCGACTCCCCGTCGTTCAACAGGTCGCGCACCCGCCCATCGGCGTTCGTCGTCCCCCCGCCAATCGGCTGCCACCCCTCGTCGGTGCGACGCTCTAAGATCAACGGAACGCCCTCCGCAGGCGTCCCCACCGCCGTATCCAACACATGCGTGCTAATCGTACTCATCCGCTCCTCCGCTTATCCGCTTATCCGCTGCCGATCACTCGATCACTCGATCACTCAATCACTTCAACGAAGCTCCCTGTTCCACCCACGCCCCAATGATCTTGCGCTCCTTCGGCGTAATGTGGGTCTTATTGGCCAACGGCATCGTCTTCTGGTCGTACACACGTGTCTTGATGCGATCGGCGCGCTTCTGAATCTCCTCGGGCGTGTCGAACATGACGCCCTTGGGCGCCGAGGTGAACACGTCGTCGGTGGGGTTCTTCGAGTGGCAGCGCGTACAACGCTGGCGGATGATCGAGTGGACCTGCTGGAAGGACACCGGATCCATCTGTTTGAGCTCGTCCTGCTGGCCGCCGTTGACGAAATGCGGCGAGGTCACGAGCCCCAGGGCCACCATACCGGCGGCGCCGGCGAACATCGTCCACGCCCATTTATTGGTCTTGTGGCGCACGTTGAAGTGGTGGCGAATGGCGATGCCGATGGCCGACAGGCCCGCCAAGATGGCCCACCCGTAGGGGTTTCCGTAGGTGCTCGAGAAGTGGTTGCTGATCATGATGAACAGCACCGGCAGCGTGAAATAGTTGTTGTGACGCGAGCGAAGCGCGGCGTATTGGCCGTCGGCGGCGTTGGGTTGGCGGCCATCCTCGGCGGCGGCGACCATCTTCTTCTGGTTGGGGATGATCACGAAAAAGACGTTGCCCGCCATCATCGTGCCCAGCATCGCACCAATGTGGATATAGGCCGCCCTCGGGTTGAGCACCTGGGATAAGCCGTAGGCGGCCGCGACCATGATCGCGAACATCACCGCCAGGAACATCGTCGGCCGCTTCAGAAGCGGCGTGCGGCACAGCACGTCGTAGACCACCCAGCCGCCGATGATCGAGCCCACGCCGATGGCGATCGCCGTGGTGTTCGAGATCTGGGCGACCGACGGGTCGACCATGAGCACGCTGGAGTTGAAATAGTAGACGACGATGAGCAGCGAGAGGCCGAAGATCCAGGTGAAGTAGGCCTCCCACTTGAACCAATGCAGCGTGTCGGGCAGCTCGTCGGGGGCGACCTCGAACTTCTGGAGATGGTAAAACCCGCCGCCGTGGACCGCCCACAGGTCGCCTTCGACGCCCTCGGGCAGGTCATCCTTGTGGCGCTCGAGCAGGTTTTCGAGCCAGACGAAGTAAAATGAGGTTCCGATCCAGGCCACGCCGGCGATGACGTGCAGCCAGCGGATGGTCAGGTTGAGCCACTCGTTGAGGTGGGCATTCATGCGTTGGACTTCCTTGCTAAGACACAGGTGTTGCTTATCGAAGGAACCCTAACGCGCTCAATCGCGCCCGCGCAAGTTTCTTAGCCCGCTGCTCGCCGCAAAGCGCCACGCCTAATCAAACAAGACGCAGCGGATCGTCGAATCGTGAAAGCCCCGGTATTTCAGGTGGCGAAAGGCCTTCTGGGTGGCGGCGTCGTCCAGCTCGTCGGCCGGGCAGCGAAATTTGGACTCCAGGCGCTGGCGGCACGCCTCGATCCAGTCCTGGCGGCCGCCCAGGGCGGCGATGGTGTCGTCGACGATGGTCGAGTCGACGCCGCGCTGGCCGAGCTTATGGGCGATCTGGCGCGGGCCCCAGCCCTTGCGCCTGAGGATCGCGGCCTGGTCGGCGGCGAATTGCTCGTCGTCCAGGTAGCCGTACTCGTGCATGCGCTCGCAGGCCTGGTCGATGAGCGCGTCGTCGAAGTCGCGCTGGGCGAGCTTGCGGCGTAACTCGCCTTCGGCATGGGCGCGCCTGGCGAGCAGGCGCACCGCCGCCGCCTCGGCGTCGGCCAGGGTAGGGGCGTCGTCGTCACCGCTTTCTCTGTTGGGTGGGCGTGGGAATCGTGCCATGGTAGGCTTCGCGCGAAATTCGAGGGACCGGTTATCGGTTGATCAGCGGACGACCGGAGCTATACAACTCGAACAATCCACCGAGAAGTCCAAGCATTATGAGCGAAACAGCCGAAACGCAAAACGAGAGGGTCCAGCCCGACGCTGCTACCGAGCAGGCCGAGGCCGGCGCCGCGACCGCCCAGCCGGTCATCGGAAAGTCCTTCCTCATCGTCATGGCCGCCATCATGAGCGTGCCGGCGTTGGTGCCCATCCTGGTGCTCGTCGAGCCCAGCCTGGTGCCGTTCGTGCACGCGGTGAACACCGCCAATGGCCATATGACGATCTTCATGGTCATCACCAGCATCGTCCTGCTGCTGGCCAACTGGGGCTTTCTGTACCTCATCTACCGTTGGCTCAACAACTACGCCGGCCAGCAGTAGTCTACTGGCTCGTTGTGGCATTGGCCCGCACGGTCTGCTATAGAAGGTCGCCGAAAGCGTCGTTTCCGATCCGATGACCACCCACGTCTCTTCGACTGCATGAACAAACGACCCGAAACCGACCTCGCCGACATCGACGAGCAGGACACCGTCGACGTGTCCATCGTGATCCCCATCTACAACGAAGAGGGGATTTTGTCGGCGTCCATCGCCGATCTGACCGAGAAGTTGGCCAACGATCCCCGCTGGGAGCAGCGCTACGAGATCATCCTGGCCGAAAACGGCTCCAGCGACCGCACCATCGAGGTGGCCCGCCAGCTCATGGAGCGCCACCCCGAGCTCAAGCTGATGCACAACCCCGAGCCGGACTACGGCCTGGCGCTTCGCCGGGGCATCCTGGAGGCGCGGGGTACCTACGTGGTGTGCGACGAGATCGACCTGTGCGACACCGACTTTTACGTGCGCGCCCTGGCCAAGATGGCCGACGAGGGCTACGACCTGGTGGTGGGCAGCAAGGCGCTCAAGGAGTCGTCGGATCGCCGCCCGCTGTACCGGCGCCTGGCCACCCGGGTGCTCAACTCGATGCTGCACATCTTTTTGGGCTTCAAGGGCACCGACACCCACGGGCTCAAGGCGTTTAACCGCGAGCGCCTGCTCGCCGTCATCGACCGCTGCGTGGTCAACAAAGACCTGTTCGCCAGTGAGTTCGTCATCCGCGCCGAGCGCATGAACTTTCGGATGACCGAGATCCCGCTGACGGTCGTCGAGAAGCGCCAACCGTCGATCAACCTGTTCCGCCGCGTACCCAACGTGCTCAAGAATATGGCGCGGCTGGTCTGGGTCATCCGCATCCGCCACCGCTCATGAGCCCCGACGCCCCTGCTACGAGCCTGCCCAAGGCGTGCCTGACCGTCGATCTGGACTCGATGGCCTGCTACCGCGCCATCCACGGGCTGGCGGCGCAGGCCGGCGACGAGGTCGACGCGGCCTACGCAGTGGGCGTGCGCCGACTGCTCGACTTCTTCGGCGAATTCGACATCCCCGCGACCCTCTTCGTGGTCGGACGCGACGCCGAGCAGCCCGCTCACGCCGAGTTGTTGCGCGAGGCGATCGAGCGCGGCCACGAGCTCGGCAACCACACCTACTCGCATTATTACGACCTTCCGCGCCGCTCGGCGGCGGTCCAGCGCGACGAGATCGCCCGCGGCGAACATGCGATCGAGGCCGCCGGCGGCGTCCGCCCGGTGGGCTACCGCGCGCCCGGCTACAATATCACGCCCCAGATCTTGCAGCTCATCATCCAACGCGATTACCTGTACGACTCGTCGGTCTTTCCCTGCCCGCCGTACTACCTCGCCAAGGGCGCCATCATGGCGTTTCGGCGCCTGACCGGCCGGCCCAGTCGCAGCGCGATGACCGCGCCCCAGAACCTGCTCGCCCCCATCACCCCGTATCGGCCGGCGCGCGGTCGACTGTGGCTGCACGACCCGAGCTCGCACTATCCCGTCGAGATCCCCATGTGCCTGGTGCCGGGGCTGCGCTTTCCCATCATCGGCACCAGCCTGCACCTTTTGGGCAAGGGCGGCTTCGACACCGTCTACCCCCTGCTTCGCCGACGCCACACCGACGTCTTCCAGCTCGAGTTTCACGCCATCGACTTTATGGACGCCGACGACGTGGCCTCGGCCGAGCTCATCGCCGCCCAACCCGACCTACGCGTACCCTGGCCCCAAAAGCGCGCCATCTACACCCACGTCATCGACCGGCTGCGCCACGACTACACATTCTCCACATTGCGCAACGTGGTTGAGAAGGGCGACCTCGGCGTTTAGCTTTTTCCGGTCGCGCTGGCGCGTGCCCCCAGGCCCCCCGGACCCCTGGACCCCCAAACCCCCGTTTCACGTGAAACATCGAGGCGTACCATGCATTGGAAGGATTTTCTGGCCGGTCTGGCTCCCCGCGACGACCTCTCCGAACCCTTCGCCGCCGAGAGCTTCGATCCCGACAACCCCGCGCTTCTGAGCAATATCCCCGTGCTCACCGCCGCCGCGGTGGGCGCGCGTCTGCTCGAGATCTTGGCGCTGCGCGGGGCGACGCGCATCAAACCGTCGTCGGCCGAGAAACTTCGGCGCATCGTGTGGCGCGCGCTTCCCCAGCCCGCCGCCCACCTGTGTGACGACGAGGCCGCCCGCGTGTTGCGCTGGCTCAGCGAGGCGCGCCCGGCCAGCGAGTCCACCGAGGAGTCGGTCACCGAAACGCCGGAAGTCGACATCATGTTCGACGCCGACATCCAGAGCCGCATCTCCGTGGCCAATTTTGCCCTGGAAGACGACTACGACCTCGAACTCGAATACCTGGACACCCAGGCCCATATCTGGCCGCGCATCCGCTGCACACCCGTGGAGGTGGGCGCCGGCGAGGACGGCGAGCCCATCCTGGTCGTCGAAAGCGACTTCGGCCAGATCGACATCCCCATCCACCAGATCCGCTGGCTGATGCCCGTCAGCAGCCACAAACACCGCCGCGCCCGAGACACAGAAAAACCGGCCGGCAAGCTATTGAGCTTCCCGACCGGCGATGAGGATTGAGATCAGGACTTCGGTCCTTTCTGCTTCAATTTGTCGGCGTCTTTCTTGTAGGCCTGCTTGGCCGCCTTCTGCACGGCCACGTCCACCAGATCCACCGCGATCTCGTGGGGGTCCCACGGGTGCTCGACGCGGTGGCCGTGGGCGACCAACATCTCGGCGCGCCGCTGGGTGATGGGATCGTCCATGAAGTCGCGCAGCCGCTGGATCTTGACCTCGGTCTGGGCCACCCACCGGTTCTTGGCGTCGCTCTCCCCGATGCGCCGCGACATCGACAAGTTGCGCTTGTACACATCCAGCGCCCGCTCCATCAGCGGGCGAATATGCTTGCGCAACTCCTCGAAATACATCGCCACCTGCTCGTCGGTCAGCGTGTCCGGGATCTCGGCGTTGAAGATGTCGGTGTAGAAGTCCTCGTACAACTTGCCGATCATATAGCCCGCGGCCACCGACCACTGCGGGTGATGGTGGCGAAGCGCCTCGATATAATTGGCCTGGGCGGCGGTAAACAACCGGGCCTTCTTCTTGAGGTCCTCGCCCATGCGCTCGGTCGGAAGCACCAATTTGATCTGGCGCACCCGCAGGTGATACGAGCGCCCCAGCCCAAAATAGGCCTCCACGATGAGGTTGGAATCCTCGGCGAGGCGCTGGTCGGGCGCGGCTTTCTTGTTCAGCTCGAGCAGCGTGCGAAACCCGTCGGCCGCCTCCTTGTAATGCCCTAACTGGAGCAGGGCGTTGGAGCGGCGATCGTAGGCCTCGATGCGGTCGAAGGTGTTGATATTCTTGCGCAGCAGCACCCGGGTCATCAGGTCGACGACCTTCTGGTTCTGGTCGGTCTTGTCGTAGGCGTTCGCCAACCGATAGTAGGCGTCCTTGGCGTCTTTTTCGTTGGGAAACTCGTCGATGATGCGCTTGTAATACGTGGCGGCGAGGTCCCAGCGCTCGAGCTTCTCGTAGCTCAGCCCGGCGTTGTACAGCGCCGGCAGGTAGTATTTGCTGTCTTTGAAGTAGTCGATGACGACCTGGTAGTGCTTGGCCGCCTTCTCGTAGCGCCGCTGCGAATACGCCTTGTAGGCGCGCTTGAACACCTCACCGACGTCGATCGTCTCGCCGGGCTCCCCGTTGGTCCCCGCCCGAATGAGCATGGGATCGAGCTCGAGGCGCTCGGCTTTGTCGGGGGTGCCATCGAGCATCTTCGCCGACTTCGTCGTCGAGCACCCCGTTCCCAGCAACGTCAAACTCAGCAGCGCCGCGGCCCCCGCCACGCGCCAACCACATACTCTCCCCAGCCCCGGCATTCGCGCTCCCACTCGTTCAAAAAAGCGTTCCATCGCCCTCTGTCCACCATCCATCATACCATGCCCCAGCCGCTTGTCATATTCGTCAGCCACACGCACGTCGCCAATCACCGTCTATTGTAGAAGACAAGCACGGTCGGCGAATGTTCCATTGGAAAGGCTTCCGCGGGCGGCGAATCGACCATTCCTTCAGAAAATGCACGTCGTCCACGGGGGGCGCTACCCCGCCGGTGGTCGAGGTGTCGCACCCTGAGCTCGGGTCGATGACCTACCCAAACAACGAGTGGCGTACCTGATTGAGGCCTTCCAGGCTGTGGATGTCCTGGGCGAAGAAGGGCACCTGCACCATGGCGACCGGTTCGGTCACCGTCTCGCGCAGGTGTTCGAGGCTGCCGGCGTCCTTGAGGGCCAGCAGGTGAAACTCGGAGGCGTTGGTGCGCAGGCGCTCGGCGAGCTGGCGCCGGGCGTCTTCGGCGAGGGCGGGGGCGCCGTCGCCGAGGGCGGCGAGCCCGTCCGCCAGCGTCACCACCGGGCGTTTGAGCTCGGCCTCGGGTACCCAGTTGGGATGGACCCGGTTGACCACAAAGCCGCCCACGGCGACCTTCTGGTTACTGCCGAGCTGGTCGTAGAAGTACAGCGCCTCGTCGAGCTGCAGCGGGTCGGGGGCGGTGACGATGACAAAGGTGCACTTGTCGCTCATCAGCAGCTCGCGCACCTGATTGCCCCGCTCTCGAAAGCCCTCGAACATCGACGAGAAGTTGCGCAAAAACACCGACAGCTCGTCCAAAAAGGCCGCGCCCGTAAACTTGCCCAGCGTCTTGATGACGTAGGAGGTGCCCGCCGAAAACAATCCCAGGCCGGTGCGCCCGGTCAGCAGGTTGGGCTTGTACAGCCACTGCAATGCCTTGTTCTCGACCGCGTCGGCCAGGCGCGCCGGCGCCTCCAGAAAGTCCAACGCGTGGGTCGTCGGCGGGGTGTCCAACACGATCAGGTCCCAATCGCCCTCGGTGTACAGCTCGAGCAACCGCTCGGCGGCGGCATACTCCTGGGTGCCGGCCATGCTCGTGGAGAAGTATTTGTAGACCTTATTCTCCAAGATCTCCCGGCGATTCTCCTCGCTGGCGGCGTAGCGGTCGACCAGGTGGTCGAACGACTCCTTCATGTCCAGCATCATCGCCCACAGCTCGCCTTTGGCCTCCACGCCCACCTGGCGAAATTGCTCGAGCGGGATTTGCTTGGGGGTATTCTCCAGCGAGCCCAGCCCCAGGCTGTTGGCCAGGCGCTTGGCCGGGTCGATGGTCAGCACCAGGACCTTTCGTCCCTCGATGGCCGCGTGCAGGGCAATCACGGCGCTGGTCGTGGTCTTGCCCACGCCGCCGCTGCCGGCGCACACCACCAATTCGCGGCCGGCGATCAGCTTGGAGAATGCTTGGCGATCGGGATTCATGGCGTCACTCGGCCGACAGGACCTGGGCGTCAGTCGTGCCCGAGATCTGCGCCTCCAACTCGGAGGCGATCTCGGCGATGACCGGGAAGGTCAACCGCTCATTGAAGTGAAACGGCACGTAGTAGACGGGCTTGTCCACCTGGTCTTCCAGGCGGTGCAGATACTCGCGTTGCATCTCGACGTGCTGGCCGCGAAACGCCGCCGCCTCCAAGAAGCCGTCGGTCAACTCGCTGGCGCCGCCGGACGCGCGCGCCTGGTCGATCCAGGCGGACTCTTCCTTGCTGAACAGCGGCGGGTAGACGGCGTTGGCGATGACCGCGCCGATCTCGAGCCCCATGCGCCGACCCAACTCCTCGCGCATCATCAGCGTCTCGTTGACCGGCATTTCCTCGGGCAGCGTGACCAGGTTGATGGAGGTCTGCTGCGGGTCCTGGAGCAACTGCTCGATGCGCCGCGCCTCCTCGTACATATGCCCGGAGTTCAAAAACCCGGTGATCACCGACGGGATCTGCAGCAAAAACAGCCCGTGGCCGGTCGCGGGCGCGTCGACCACGACCTTATCCCACACATACGACCCCTCGGCGCTCAGCTCGACGGCGTGGTAATAGGCCTTACCCAGCATCAACAGGTCGTTCAACCCCGGCGTCGAGCGCAGCATCGAGCGCACGATGCGGTTCTCGAACACGGCCTTGTAGATGAGCTTGACCCGCAAGATCATCAGGCCGTACTCCTCCATGGCCGCGTCGGGGGTGACGTTGACGGCGTACAGGTTGTCCTCCACCTCGGTGATCTTGCTGCCGACGTTCGAGGAGCCGAAAAAGGAGCTGACCTTGTCCTTGACGTTCAGCTCCATGAGCAGCGTGCGCTCCCCGCGGCGCGCGCAACTGAGCGCGAACGCCGAGGAGATCACCGTCTTTCCGACGCCACCTTTGCCGGAGAACAGTACGAAGCGTTGGTCGTAGAGACTCAAGAGGTCCGTCTCGGTCAGAAGTCGACTCGCCCATGACATCGCGGGTGGGCCTGCTCGAGCGCGTCCGCTCCAGTACCACCTGCAGGGCGAGCGGGAATTTAAACCTTGGCGTTCGCCGACGCAAGCGCATATCCCAGCGCTTCCACCCGTGCCGGGCGGGCTTCGACGCCGACCTCGGCGCCGATTTCGTTGTGGCCGCGCTTGACGTAGGCCAGTGCGATGGGCCGCTCCACGAGCGGCGACCACGCCGAGCTGACCACCTCGCCCACACTGCGCCCGTCGACCTCGACCTCGGCGCCGACCGCGGGAGCCGCGCCGCCGTCGAAGACCAGCGTGCGCAGCAGGCGCGCCGGCGTGCCGCGGGTGTCCAATCGGGCGATGATCTCCTGGCCGAGGTAGCAGCCCTTATTGAACGAGATGGCGTGGTCGAGGCCCGCCTCCAGCGGGATGCGCTCATCGGATAGCTCGGTGCCAAACCTCGGCACGCCCGCCTCGATGCGAAGCGTCTCCAGCGTCTCGAAGCCCACCGCCACCACGTCCTCGCCGGCAGCGAGCAGCGAATTCCACACCCGATGGGCGGCCTCGCTGGCGCAGGAGACGTCGTAGCCCGGCCCGCCGCTCCACGCCACGCGCTGAATGACCACGTCCTCCTCGCCCAGCACGCCCCAGGTGCCCGCATACGCGTCCAGGGACGCCACCGCCCGCTCGGTGTCACACAGCTCGTCGAGCAACGCCGCCGCCCGCTCGCCGAACACGCTCACCCGCGCGGTCTGCTCGCTGCGATCGACCAGCTCGACATCCTCGGTGATGATGTGGCGGCGAAGGTGCGACAAAAACTCCGCCGCCAGCACGCCGGGCTCCAGGTCGAGCACCAATATCTCCGGCATATGCAGAACGCGCGCCTCGGCGATCAACCGCCCGATGTGGTTGACCGCGGTGGTGATCTGGCCGGCGCCCTCCTCCTCGAGTTCGAGCAAATTGCTCGTCACCAGCCCCTGCAGCCACGGCACGGCGTCGCCGCCCATGATCACCAGCGTATCCCGATACGAGCTGTCCACCAGCCCCACGCCGCCGCCGCGCACCGCCCGGTACTCCTTGTCCGGATCACCGAAGTCGCGCACCACCTCGCGCTCGCGCCACTGCATCCACTGCGCGCCCAGCGCGTCCAATCGCTCTTTAAAGATGTCGGTTCTGCTCATTTCCATTCACCTGTCGGGCAATGTTCGAACTATCCCATAGCTTAAACGCACGAACTCACCAAGCCTTCCCCACTCGTGGTGCCACGCGCGCTTCCATCGCTCGCCAGCTTTGGTGCGGGGGCTTCCAGCGCTCGCGCTCCATTGCCACGCAAAGCCGGGGCGTGTTACTTCAACGCCCGTAGTACAGCACCAGATCCGAGATCGACCATGCCGACCAACTCCCAAAAGCCCGCTCGTTCCACCGGTGGGGCGAGTGATCTGACCGTCGACGAGCACCTGCTCGCCGACTACGAGGGCGCGGTGCCGCGCCATGTGGCCATCATCATGGACGGCAACGGCCGTTGGGCGCAGCAGCGCGGGATGCGCCGCATTCGCGGGCATCACGAGGGGGCGAATTCGGTGCGCCGCGTGGTGGAGTCGTGCCGCTACCTGGGCGTGGACGCGCTCACGCTTTACGCGTTCAGCACGCAGAATTGGGGCCGGCCGCAGGACGAGGTTTCGGGGCTGATGACCCTGTTCAACGTCTACATCAAAAGAGAGCGCGAGCGCCTGCTGCGCAACGACATTCGCCTGCGCGTGATCGGCAACCGCCAAGATCTGAGCAAGCGGCTGCGCAAGGCCATCGAAGATCTGGAGGAGGCCAGCGCCGACAACAAAGGCATGCTCCTGCAGGTGGCCGTGAGCTACGGTGGGCGCGAGGAGATCTTGCAGGCGGCGCGCCACATCGCGCGCGACGTGCGCCAGGGCCAGCTCGACCCGGACGACATCTCCGAGGAGTTGTTCTCGAGCTACCTGTACACCCGCGAGGCCCCCGACCCCGATCTGGTCGTGCGTACCAGCGGGGAATTGCGCGTGAGCAACTTCTTGCTGTGGCAGATCGCCTACAGCGAGATCTACGTCACCGACGTGCTGTGGCCCGACTTCGACGAGGCGCAACTTCTGGCCGCCTTTGGCGCCTTTGGCGCGCGTGAGCGCCGTTTCGGCAAGACCGGCGACCAAATCTCCGAGTGAGGTTCCCTCCATGCCGAGTTTTCTCGACAGCCTGATGCAACCGGAAGAGGAAGAAAAACGCCACCCCGTCGCGTTGACCATTGCGGGAAGCGACAGCGGGGGCGGCGCCGGGTTGCAGGCCGACCTCAAGACCTTCGCCGCCTGTGGTGTCTTCGGCGCCTCGGTAGTCACGCTGATCACCGCCCAGAACACCCGGGGCGTAAGCGCCGTCGAGACGCTCTCCGAGCCGTTGATTCGCGCTCAATTCCAGGCCGTTGTGGGCGATCTCGAGCCCCTGGCCGCCAAAACGGGCGCGCTGGGAAGCGACGAGGTCATCGAGACCGTCGCTCAATGTCTGGCCGAGCGGCCCATCGAGCGACTGGTCGTCGACCCGGTGATGGTCTCCAAACACGGCGACCCGTTGATGCCCGAGCGCGCCCAGCGCACGCTGCGCGACCGGCTGCTCGACGGGGCGCTGCTGGTGACCCCCAACCGCCACGAGGCCCAGGTACTATGCGGCCACGAGGTGGGAAACGTCGCTTCCATGAAGGAGGCGTGCAAGCGCATCCGCGATTTTGGCGTCGAGCACGTGCTCATCAAGGGGGCGCACCTCGACGATATCGTGCGCGACATCTTCTTCGACGGCACCGGCTTCATCGAGTACGGCGCCGACCGCGTCGACAGCCCGCGCGTGCACGGCTCGGGCTGTGTGTACTCCTCGGCGATCACCGCCCGGCTCGCCCTGGGCGATGACCTGACCGAGGCCATCGGCTTTGCCCGCGAGTTCATCACCCAGGCGATTGGCAACGCGCCGCTGGTGGGCGGGGGCATTTCGCCGGTTAACCCGATGTACGAGTTCTGGAAGTAGTCCATGGCGCCACCGCCCACGCTGACCCTCGCACGCATCGCCCAATTGACCGACGGTGAGCTCTTGTGCGGCGATCCCGGACTGGTCGTCAGCGAGGTCGGCACCGATTCGCGCGGGGCGTTCGCCAAAGACAGCCTCTTTGTCGCTCTGGACGGCGCCCACTTCGACGGCCATCACTACCTCGACGACGCCCGTGCCAAGGGCGCCGCCGCCGCGCTGATCAGCCGCGGCGGTCCCGACGACTACCCCGACATGGCGCTGGTGCGCGTCGACGATACCCTCGCCGCCCTGCAACGCCTCGCCGCCGGCTGGCGCGCGCTGTTCGACATTCCCGTGGTGGGCATCACCGGGTCGAACGGCAAGACCATCGTCAAGGATATGCTCGCCAGCATCCTCGCCCAGGAGCGCACGGTCTACCGCAGCCCGGGAAGCTACAACTCCCAGATCGGCGTGCCCCTGTCGCTGTTGGGGATCCGCCCGGAACACGAGGTCGCCGTCATCGAGGCGGGCGTCAGCCGTGTGGGCGAGATGGAGCGCCTCGAGCCGATGATCCGGCCGACCGAGGGCGTGGTCACCAATATCGGCCTGGCCCACGCCGCCGGGCTGCACGATCTGGAGACCACCGCGCGCGAAAAACTCCACCTCTTCGACCACCTCGACGGCCCGTTGGTCGTGCCCGCCGACAGCGAACCTCTGGCCGGCTTCGACCTGCCGGGCACTCCGGTGCGCTTTGCGGTTTTGCCAGGCGCCGACGCCTCCGCGGCCGACTATGTCATCGACGAGGCAGCCCAGACCGCCGCCGGCTTCGCGTTCTCGGCACGCTTTCCCGGCGGCGACGCCCATCCTTTTGCCATCAATGTGCCAGGGCGGCACAACCTGGCAAACGCCGCCGCCGCCATCGCTCTGGCCGACCAGTTGGGCGTTTCCGTGGACGCGATCCGTCAGGGCCTGGCGGCCTTCGAGCTCAGCCCGCTTCGCCTGGAGATGCACACCACCCAGGAGGGCGTCACCTTCATCAACGACGCCTATAGCTCCGACCCGGTCAGCGCCCGCGCCGCGCTGAGCGTGCTGGAGCACTACGCCGGCGAGCAGCGCGCCATCGCGATTTTGGGCGACATGCTCGACCTGGGCGCGCGCTCCGAGGCCGCCCACCGCCAGTTGGGCGGCGTGGTCGCCCACACCGGCGTCGACCGGCTGGTCTGCTACGGCGCGCGCGCCGCGACCATCGGCGCGGCCGCCATCGACGCCGGCTTCGACGCGGCCAAGGTGAGCCAGGTGGACACGATGGACGCCTTGCACGCGCTCTTGGAGGCCGAGCTTCGCGCGGGCGACGTGGTGCTGTTCAAGGCCAGCCGCACCATCGGCTTGGAGCGCGCGGCCGAGCGCCTGCTCGAGAGCGTCGCCCCGGCCCGGCTGCATATCGATCTCGATGCCATTCGCGACAACTACCACGCCATCCGCCGCCACATCGGCGGGCAGGCCGGCTTTATCGCGGTGGTCAAGAGCTTCGGCTACGGAAACGACTCCACGCGCGTCTCCCAGACGCTGGCCCGCGAGGGCGTCGACGCCTTGGCGGTGGCCTACGCCGACGAGGGCATCCCGCTTCGAAAACGCGGGCTCACGCTGCCCATCCTGGTCACCAACCCGCTGGCCTTCGAAGCCGACAAGCTCGTCAAATACGACCTCACCCCGCTGGTCTACTCCATGCCGGTGGTCGAGGCGCTTTGCGCCCAGGCGCGCCGCTTCCACAAGACGGTGCCGGTTCACCTGGAGATCGACACGGGCATGAACCGCGTGGGCCTCAAGCCCGACGATGCGCTGGCGTTCGCCCGGCGGCTGGCCGCCGTCGACGAGATCGCCATCGACGGGGTGATGACCCACTTCGCCGCCGCCGACGACCCCGCCGAGGACGCCTTTACCCGCGAGCAGATCCGCCAATTCGAGGCGGTCTTAGCCGAGCTGCGCGCCGCCGGCATCGACCCGCCGGTGGTTCACGCGGCCAATACCGCCGGGGCCTGGCGCTTCCCCCAGGCCCACTACGACCGGGTGCGCGTGGGCCTGGGGCTGTACGGCCTCGCCCCGAGCCGCGCCGTGGCCGCCGAAACCCGCGGCACGCGCCCCGCCCTGGCGTTTTCGACGCGCATCATCCACCTCAAGGAGGTCGCCGCCGGCGAGTCCGTGGGCTACAACCGCACCTGGGTCGCCCCCGGGCCCCGACGCATCGCCACCATCGCCGCCGGCTACAACGACGGCTTCCCGCGGTTCATGTCCAACGGCGGCGAGGTGCTCGTGGGCGCCCGGCGCTGCCCGGTGGTCGGCAACGTGTGCATGGACGTCTCCATGGTCGACGTGACCGACGTTGCCGACGTCGCGGTGGGCGACGAGGTCGTCCTCTTCGGCCGCCAGGGCGAGGCGTTGCTGTCGGTCGACGAGATTGCCGCGCGCGGGCACACCATCAACTACGAGATCTTGTGCAATATCTCGCCGCGCGTGCGGCGCATTTTTGTGCGCCAGTAGATTGTTTCACGTGAAACTTGGAGGCGCGGAGGCGCGGAAGCATGGAAGCGCGGAGGCACGGAAGCGTGGATGCACGCGAATCCGTGGAGCCACGGAAGAGCACGTGGAGCGGCTTTGAGGCATGGAGGATTTGGCCGTCTGTGCTCTTCCGTAGCTTCCGGCCTAGGCGCGGAGGGCTTCTTCATCGGTCGACTCGTCTTCGTCGACTTCCTCGTCGTCGACCACTTCCTCTTCGTCGACCACTTCCTCTTCGTCGACCACTTCCTCGTCGTCGACCACTTCTTCGTCGTCGTCGACCACTTCCTCTTCGTAGGCCGCCTCGGACATCACGCCAAAGTTGGTGTACCGACGGATTCCAAGCCGGCTCTGCCCGTAGTTGAGCAGGAGCCCACGCGACGCGTCGGCGGCCCTGACGTAGCGTCCCAATTGCTCGAAATGCTCATCCGTCAGCCGTTTGACCACCTTCAATTCCACGACAACCGTCTGCTCGATCCAAAGGTCGGCGAACAACGTCGTGATCACCCGCCCGTTGTACTCGAGTTCGATCTCGTGTTCCGCCTCACACTCGAGGCCAGCGTCACGTAGGGCCTCGACTAGCGTGTCGCGGTACAGAGCCTCGGAAAGGCCTGGGCCAACGCCCTTATGAACGTCGATCGCGATCCCGATGATCTTGCGGGTCAGCGCGTCCTTGGCGATGTCTTTGTGGTATCCCATCTATCGATCTCCATCTCGATTGTAGTTGTGTCCAAGAAAGGGGAGGACACCAAGCACCTCCCATTACTGTTTTCGGCAAAAACGGACGAATCGTTGCGTCTTTTCCCGACCTTTTTCGAAGAATCGGCCTCTGCACGCCCGCAAACGCCCTTTCTCGCACCACCGTCTCTGTTCGACCAACCCCGCCTTCTTCCCCACCTCAAAGCCGCTCCACGTGCTCTCTCCACGCCTCCATGGATTCACGCGCCTCCGTGCCTCCGCGCCTCCACGCCTCCACGCCTCCACGCCTCCGCGCCTCCGCGCCTCCCTGCCTCTGTGTCTCCAGTTGCCCCAGCCCCCCAAACAGAGCTAAGCCTTTCCCCCGTGCAACCGAACGCCCCAACCGACCCCAAAGGAGCGAGCCCATGAGCGAGAAGGCCGTCATCGACTACGTCCAGAGCAACCACGAGCGTTTCCTCGAGGAGCTCAAAGAATATCTGCGCATCCCCAGCATCTCGACCGACTCGGCCCACGCCGACGACGTGGCGAGCTGCGCGCAGTGGCTGGCCGAGCATCTGCGCGAGATCGGCATCGAGGAGGTCGACGTCGAGCAGACCGACGGCCACCCCATCGTCTACGCCGAGCATTGCACCGCGCCGGGCAAGCCCACCATCCTGATCTACGGCCACTACGACGTGCAGCCGCCCGACCCGCTGGATCTGTGGCAGACGCCGCCGTTCGAGCCGGACGTGCGCGACGGCAAGATCTTCGCCCGCGGCGCCACCGACGATAAGGGCCAGCTCTTCGCCCACCTCAAGGGCCTGCAGGCCCACCTGGACACCCGCGGCGAGCTACCCGTCAATATCAAGCTGCTCATCGAGGGCGAGGAAGAGGTCGGAAGCCCCAACCTCACCCCCTGGGTCATCGCCAATAAAGAGCGGCTGGCCTGCGACGCGGTGGTCATCTCGGACTCGTCGATGTTCGCCCCCGGGCTGCCGACGATCACCTACGGGCTTCGCGGGCTGACCTACTTCGAGGTCACCGTTCACGGCCCCGGCCACGACCTGCACTCCGGGCTGTTCGGCGGCACCGTGCCCAACCCCATCAACGAGCTGGCCAAGATCATCGCCCAACTGCACGATGACGAGGGCCGGGTGGCGATCCCGGGCTTCTACGACGACGTCATCGCCCTGACCGACGAGGAGCGCGCCCAATTCGCCGAGCTTCCCTTCGACGACGAGGCCTACCGCGCCGAAACCGGCGCCCCCGGCCTGCAGGGTGAAACGGGCTACACCACGCTGGAGCGCAAGTGGGCCCGCCCGACGCTGGATTGCAACGGCATCTGGGGCGGCTTTACCGGCGAGGGCGCCAAGACGGTGCTCGCCTCCCACGCCACCGCCAAGATCTCGTGCCGCCTGGTGCCCGGTCAGGACCCCGCCAAGGTCCTCGAGCTCGCCAAGGCCTATATCGAGGAGATCGCCCCGGCGACGGTCACCGTCGACTTCGTCGAGCACCACGGCGGCGACCCCGTGCTCATCGACCGCGACAACGACTCGGTGCGCGCGGCCTGTCGGGCGCTTCGGAAATCTTGGGACGCCGATCCCGTGTTTACCAGAGGCGGCGGGTCCATCCCGGTCGTGGCCACCTTTGCCAACGAGCTGGGATCGCCGACGATCCTGATGGGCCTGGGCCTCGACGACGACCGCCTGCACAGCCCCAACGAGAAGTTCAACCTCGACTGCTTCTATAAGGGCATCGAGACGAGCGCTTATCTGTGGAACGAGCTCTGAGCATAACCCACCGGGTGAGCCTGCCGGCGCTGCTGGCGCTGGCAGGCCTGCTCGGCGGCTGCCACAAACCACCGGCTGCCGCTTTGCCGGCGCACACGCGCCGGATTCGGCTGGCCAAGCCGGTGTCCTATGCCTACCTCGACCTCAAAAAGGGCGTGCGCCCGGCGGACTCCCTCGAGCATATCCCGCTGGCGCAGCGCGGCGCGACCATCGTGCACGGCCCGGGAATCAATGCCGGCCCCGGCCACTTTTACGTCGCCGACCTGCTCGACGCGGCCCCCGGCGCCAGCGTGCAGGCCCAACGAATGACCCGACGCCAACAATTTCAACGCGCCCGCGCCGCCGATCTGGGCCACTGGAAGGCGCGCATGGTCCGGCTGGTCGCCGGCGAGCTGGCCAAGATCAACCCGCACTCCCAGCGGCGCGCCAGCTCCTTGCGCTCGCGCAAGCTGCTCGACCAGATCATCCCGCCGGATGTCGAAGAAAAGGCCCTCGAACAACAGGGATTTCAATGAAGAATTTCGTCGCCCTCGGAAGTCTGCTCGGTCTGCTCGCCGTCGCCGCCGGCGCCTTTGGCGCCCACGCGCTGCAGGGCAAGCTCGACCCCCATATGATCGACATCTGGGAGACCGGCGCCAAATACCAGATGTACCACGCCCTGGCGATGTTCGGCGCCGCCTGGCTGGTCAGCCAGACCCAATCGGCCTGGGCCACCGCCGCCGGGTGGGCGTTCTTCGGCGGCACGATCATCTTTTCGGGCTCGCTGTATGTCCTGGCAGCCTCCGGGATCCGCTGGCTGGGGGCGATCACGCCCATCGGCGGCACCGCCATGATCGTCGGGTGGTTCTGCTGCTTCATGGCAGCGCTGAAGCTGCGCTAGTTTGCAGGAGCGGGTGGCCCCACAAAACCTCACAAATTCCCCCACGCCATTGCCACCCCACCCCACCTTCGTTAACCTCGCCCGAGATTCGGTCTTTCCCCCCGAACGTGCGTGGTAGCCATGAAAATCGGACACTCTCCCCTCACTCTCGAAGCCATCGAACGCGTCGTCTTCGACCACGAGCCCGTCGCGATTGACGAGTCGGCGCATGCCAAGATCGAGCAGGCCGCGCGCTTCGTGTGCGAGATGGCCCAGAGCGGCGAGGCCGTCTACGGCGTGACCACCGGCTTTGGCGCCAACCGCGACCGTGTCATTCGACCCGAAGATGCCGAGACGCTCCAGGAGCGCCTGCTGGTAAGCCACGCGTGCGGCGTGGGCACGCCGCTTCCCACCGCGGTGGTGCGCGCGATGATGTTGTTGCGCATCAACGCCCTCGCCCAGGGTAATTCCGGGATCCGCCTGTCCACGCTGCGGGTGCTCGCGGGCATGCTCAACGCCGGCGTGCACCCGGTGATCCCCGAGCTCGGAAGCGTGGGCGCCAGCGGCGACCTCTGCCCCCTGGCGCATATGTGTCTGCCGGTCATCGGGCTGGGAGAGGCCGAGTTCGACGGCGCCGTTGTCGACGGCGCCGAGGCGATGCGCCGCGCGGGCATCGAGCCGGTGCGCCTGACCTACAAAGAGGGCCTGGCGCTGCTCAACGGCACCCAGGCGATGACCGCCGCCGGCGTGGTGGCCGCCATTCGCTTTCGCCAACTGCTCGACTGCGTCGACACGGTGGGGGCGATGAGCTTCGAGGCCGTCGCCGGGCGCCTGGCCGCGCTCGACCCGCGCATCCACGAGATCCGCGGGCGTCGCGGCCAGATCCACTCGGCCCGCGCCGTGCGCGCGTTGCTCTCCGAAAGCGAGCTCGCCGGCGCCCAGCCGGGCACCATCGAGGGCAAGGTGGAGTACGTCCAGGACTCGTACTGCCTGCGCTGCATGCCGCAGGTCCACGGGGCCAGCCGCGACGTGCTCACCCACGTGGTCGACGTGCTGAGCACCGAGGCCAACGCCGTGACCGACAACCCGCTGGTCTTCCCGCCCCAGGACGGCCAGCCGGGGCGCGATCTTGTCGGGTGGCAACTTCCACGGCCAGCCCGTCGCCCTGGCGCTCGACTACCTCAAGACGGCCATCTGCGAGATCGGCAGTATCTCCGAGCGGCGCTGCGCCAAGCTCACCGACAAATACTTCTCCGAGGGTCTGCCGCCGTTTTTGGTGAGCAACCCGGGGTTGAACTCGGGGATGATGATCCCGCAATACGTCGCCGCCGCGCTGGTCTCCGAGAATAAATCGCAGGCCTTTCCGTCGAGCGTCGACTCCATCCCCACCAGCGCCAATATGGAAGACCACGTCTCCATGGGCATGCACGCCGCGCTGCACGCGCTGCGCGCGCTGGACAACGTCGAGACCATCGTGGGCATCGAGTACCTGATCGCCTCCCAGGCGCTGGATTTGCGCGACGGCCACCGCCTGGGCGCGGGCACGTCACGCGCCCACCGCCTGCTTCGCGAGCACGTCCCCTTCATGAAGCACGACCGCGTGCTGTACCCCGACATCAACAAAGCCGCCGCGCTGGTGCGTGACGGCTCGTTGGCAGGTGTGGTGGCCGAGTTTTTCGAGTGATCAATCCGCCTGGACCTTCCTGCGAAGTCCCAGCCCCGCGACCGCGCCCACAGACAGTAGAAACGGCCAGACCGGCTCGGCCGGCGCGCCGGGCGTGGTGCAGCCGCACCCGCTGCTGTGGTGGCCGGAGAGCGCGGCGCCGGAGTCCGTCCCCCCGTACCCCGCGTCCCCATCACCCGCGTCGCCGCCGCCACCCGCATCGCCCCCTGTGCCGGGGGCGTGCAGGCCGGTGCCGATCTGCACGTGGATGGTGACCTGGTCCTTGTCGGTGCCGGAGACGTCGAAGACCCGCACGTCGGTCTGCACTTTGACGTCGTCGAGATCTTTGGCGTCGAACGGGCTGGAAATGACCAGATGCTGTCCCTCGACGCGCACGTCGTAGGGGCCGGGCGAGACCTTCGCCAGCCCCTGGGGATCGGCGGCGGTCCACCGCAGGGTGCCGCCGCCGGCGTTCGTCACCTCGATCACGGCGACCGACTGATCCGGAGTGAGCTCGACGTCGGTCTTATCGACGGCGACGACCGGTTCCTCGTAATCCACCAGATCTTGGGCCGTGCTGCTCCCGGGGTCCAGCGGCGAGCCGTCGGCGCCGTCGTCGACCCCGTCGCCGTCCGTATCCGCCAGCAGCGGGTCGGTGCCCCAATCCAACTCGTCGCGGTCGTCGACCCCGTCGCCGTCGGTGTCGGCCGCGGTGGGGTCGGTGCCCTTTTGGTACTCCCGATAGTTGGGCACGCCGTCGCCATCCGGGTCGGCGTTGTAATCGTCGCCGCCGGTATCCAGGCCGTACTGAGCCTCGAAGCTGTCGACCAGGCCGTCGTTGTCCGCGTCCAGGAGGTCTCGGGCCACGCCGACGTACACGCTGCCTGCCTCCGCGAGGAAATGCGCCGGCTGGCCGTCGACCTGGTCCTCGGTCAAGTTGACGGTGAGCACGACGCTGTCGGGATCGTCCATCGCCCCGTCGTAACGCACGGTCCAACTCACGGGGGTGGGGCCGGCGCCCTGAGCGGCGAGTTCGGGAAGCGTTTGACTCGCCTCCCCCTCGATGGTCACCCGCCCGTCGCCGGCGGACACCTGCAGCGTGGCGACGACGTCGGACACGGCGACGGAGCTCAAGTTGGCGATCTTGGCGGTGACCGTAAACTCCTCGCCGGAGCTTGCGACGGTGGGCTTGCCGGACTGGGTCGACACCGCGGTGACGTCGTCGACGGCGACCATCGGGGCGACCTGCACGTTGTAATTGCCCATCTCGGTGATCAGCGCAGCCACGTCGCCGACGCGGTCGTGCAGCTTGTGGGTGGCGTCGACCAACTGCCGTCGGCGGAGGCGATAGATCGGGTCGGTGGCATCTTGATAAGCGCCGCTGAAGACCTGCAAAAAGAAGTTCGTCTCCTGGTCTTTGAATCCGTCGGCCTCCACGAGCAACTGAGCGTATTGCGACTGCAGATTCTCCAGCGCGCGCAGGTACGCGGCCTGGTCGTCGCCGGCGGCGGGGCGGCGGCCTGCGAGCAGCACCAGATTGGCGTCGCGCAGGTAGCGATCCAGCGGCCAGTCGTCGGAGCTCGCAGACGCGAGCGCGTCGGTGACCTTGTCCGCCGCCAGCGCCTCGCCGAGCGCCGTCATGGCGTCGAGGGTGGCCGCGGCGTCGGTGTTGGCGGTGTCCCACAGGGCCGTCGCGGGATCTGCATACGTCGCCGCGGCCGACAAGGCCGAGGCCTGCGGGATCGCGTCCAGCCCGTAGGCGAGCGCTACGCCGGCGTCGAGCTGCGTTGGAAGCGAATACAGCGCGTAATACAACGCCTCGCCGAGCATCGCCAGGCGCGTGCTCACGCTGGTCACCTTCGCCACGGTGTCCGCCGCCTTGACCTGCGGAATGAACTGCGCATAGCTGAAGACCGTCGACGCGGTGTCACACGCCGACGCCGCGGCATCCAGCATGGTCGCCCACCACAGACGGTTGGTCAGCGTATCGTCCATCTGGCTGAGCAGGTCGACCAACGCCGTGCGATCGGTGGCGTAGGCGGTTCGGTCGGCCACCGACCAGTTCTGCATTTGGTCGCGCGAAAACTCGAGCGCATAGCGGGTATGTCCCGTCCAACTGAGCGCGTCGGTGGAATTGTCGAAGAGCTCGCCGCCCATCTTCTTGACCAACAAGGGGATGAGCGCCGAAAACCCGCTGGAGGTGTCCTTGGCGCTAAAGATGTCGATCGCGGAGAACATGACGCTGCGAAGCTTTCCGAGCATGTCCAGCGCCGACTTGGCTCGCTTGTCCGTGTCGGGCTTCGCGCTCAGGTAGCTCTGCACCGGGGTAAAGCCCCCGTCGAGTAGCTTCTTGAGGATATTGGCGACTTTCACGTTCTGGCCGACGTTCGTCTTCAGGAGTTTGCCCAACTCCGCCTTGGCTTCGTCGGCGCTCTCGCCCTTGAGCCAATTTTGCAGGCTCGCCGAGCCGGCCTCTTCGAGCTTGGCCTTTGCCTGCTGCGCCTCCCTGCTCTTGAGCGGATTGTACTTTTCGATCAGCTTGCCCAGCAGCGTGCCCAACTGTGACACGGCGATGTCGATGACCTGCTTGGCATAGCTGGCGTCGGTATAGGCAAAGCGCTCGGCCCACACCGCGCGGTTGACCCCCTCGGACTGCGCGTCGGTGGGGCTGGACGACAAGCCGTCGAGGTAGGCGCTGACCTGGTCCTCGACGGGCTTGTATTGATTCGGGCCCAGGCCGCCAATCTTGGCGATGAGATGGCGCTTCTGCACGATGTTGGGCGCCTGCGTCAGCCAGTAGACGGTGGGCTGGCGGTCAGCGGGGATGAGGTTGGCGATGGTGCGCGAGTTGTACTCGATGTGCATCACGCCGCCGTCGACATCCGTGTAGTCTCGATAGGCGTAGCGAATATGCAGCGTGTAATACGAGGCGTGGAAGCCGGGCTCGCCGTCGTTTCGGGTGATCACCGGCAGATCGTCGAAGGCGAAGTTTCCGCTGTCATCGACCTCGGCCCGCTTGGCGTGGGAGAAGTCCTGGGTCGCCCGCACGCGTGCCGCGTAGTCGTCGTCGGTCTCCGTCGATGCTTGGGGCACGATGAATTTGTCCTGCGGGACGATCTCGACCTTGGCGTGGACGATGGGATCGTCGGTCTGGGTTCCATCGGGCAGCTTGTCGTGCAGAGTCCCCTTGATGGAGGCGGTGACCGGCGCGGGCACGTCCGGGCTGCGCTGCCACATGAGAATGCCGTTGGGCCCACCCCGATAGTCCGACGACGAGCCGATGCGCGTGGTCGGAAAATACAGATAGTCGGAGTTTTGGACACAGTTGCCCGGCGGGTCGCCGCTGGCGGTTCCCGTGCCCGAATAGTCAATAACGGGGGTAAAATACGCCCAGTTGCCCTGCTGGTCGTCGAAGAGAAGGCCCGTGTTATCCGGGTGGGTGATCGTGCCGGGCACCGCCGGAAAGTCCACGCCGCCGACGTGCACGAAGTGGTTGGGATCGTCGACATCGAGCAGACTGCCGTCGAAGGAAATCTTCTCCCACTCACATTCCGTGCCGTCGGGCGTCTCGAAGCAATAATTCGGCTGGTAGGTCAGCGAGCCGGTGCCCTGGAAGGTCAACGTCTCCACGGCGCACGTCCAATAGTGGACGTGGTTTCGGTCGGCCGGATGCGCCTCTCGCGCGTAGAATTGGTACGTGGTCACGTAGGTGATGTTGTAGTCGTACACCAGCGAGCCGTAGTCACCGCTATGCCCCCCGTTCGGCTCGAACTTCCAGTAGTCCTGGCCGAGCTGGTACTGGTCGTAGGAGTCGTACTGAGCGAAGGGAAAATCGGTGACGATGCCGTGATCCTCGGAGATCTCACCGCGCAACACCCACACGCCGCTCAGGTCGAAGTTGTCGGGGATGATTCCGTAGGTCGGCCCACGGGCGTCGGCCCGACCGGGCACGCCCAGAAGACAACACACTCCCACCGCAGCGATCAGAGCACGCCCCAGCAATCGACGCATAACAACTCCTCGAATGTCAGATGATGATCGAGGAGTGTACTGGAAGGTGTCGCGTACGGGAAGACCGGCCGAGCATTTATCTCAGCGGCTTACTTACCCGCTTAGGCACACAACGCTGCCAACAAATCCGGCAGCTGGGCCTGCATGGCGGGCATGCCTGCCTCTTTGGAGATCGCGCCGGCGGCGCCGATCTCGTGGGCGCGGGCGTCGAGCTCGTCGGGCGCCATGCCCGAGACGATGACCACGGGTGTGGCGTCGAGCCCGGGGATGCTGTGCAGGACGACGACGGGGTCGTCGCCGTCGAGATCGGGAAGGTTCAGGTCGCTGATGATCACATCGGGGAGCTCGGCGCTGGTCACATCGACCACCTTGTCGATGCGCTCGCAGGTCACGGTGCGAAAGCCCGCCGCCTGGCAGACCATGTCGAGCATCTGCAAGATGAGCTCGCTGTCGTCGATGATGAGGACCAGTGGGTTCATGTGGTTCAGGTCTCGTCTTGCGTGCTGGCGACTTCCTCCAAGATCTGGCGCAGCCGCTGGCCGGCGACCTCGCCCTTGATGAGGAAGCGGCTGGCGCCGGCGTCGAGCGCCCGCGCCTGCACTTCGGGATCTTGTAAGCTGGTGAGCAGGATGACCGGCAGGTCGGCGAGGTCGTCGTCGCCGCGCACGGCGGCGAGCAGCTCGAAGCCGCCCATCTCGGGCATCTGCACGTCACTCAGCACGACATCGTAGGATGCTTCGCGCAGTCTGGCCAGCGCCTGTGCACCGTTTCGAGCGATTTCGATGTCGAAGGGCCCGTCGGAGAGCACAAAGGCGATGGAAGCGGCGATGGTCTCCACATCCTCGGCGATGAGCACGCGCAACTGCTCGGGGCTGGGCGGGAAGTCGCCGGCGGGCACGTCCGGGGCCATCGCCAGCAGCTCGCGCACCCGCTCGAGCAGCTCGCCGCCGCCGATGGCGCCCTTGATGATGTAGTCGGTGGCGCCGGCCTCGATGCCGGCGTCGCGCTCGTCGGGGCGATCGAGGCTGGTGAGCAGGATGACCGGGATCTCGCTCATGCGCTCGTCGTTTCGAATCACCCGGGTCAGCGCCATGCCGTTCATGCGGGGCATGTCCACGTCGCTGACCACCAGCGAGTACGGACGCGCGCGCAGCTTCTCGAGGGCTTCTTCGCCGTTTTCGGCCATGTCGATGGGCACGTCGAGCTCGGAGAGCACGAAGCCGACGCTGGCGGCGATGGCGTCGACGTCGTCGACGATGAGGAGGCGCTTTTCCAGGGGCCCGTCGTAGCCGGCCAGCGGGTCCGGCCGCGGCTGTTTGGGCATCGCCGCCATCGGCTGGGTGCGCCGGGTCTTGCGAAACTCCTCGGCGGTGCGCGCCGCCTGCGGGTCGATCGCATCGCCCTCGCCCGGCGCCGCGTCGCGGTAGGCGTGAAGCGTCTGCACCACCTGGCCGGCCTGCGCCTCGTCGATGCCCAACTCGGGGTCGGCCACCGACTTCTCGATGAGGCGAAACCCGCGCAACAACGCCCGCGTCGGCAAACTGCGCTCGGCGGGTTGCTGCTCTTGCATATCGAGCACCACCTGCTCCATGGCGCGCACGAGGTCGCCGATGGTGTTCAGGCCGACCATGGTGGCCGCGCCTTTCATGGCGTGCAGGTGAGCCGCGGTCTGGGACAGGGCGTCGGCGCTGGCACGCTCGCTGAAGATGCCCATCATCGAGATGGACAGCCCGGACAGGCGTTTACGCGCCTCCTTGCGGAACATCTCGCGAAATTGCGCCGCCGGATTGGCCGGCGCAGGCGCCTCGGCGGGCGCGGCGTCGCCGCGCTCGCTCATCACGTCGGCCAGCGTCTGCAGGCCGCGAACCACGACCTCCAGGCGCGCCTCCTGGCCGTCGGCGTCGCCTTCGAGCTCGTCGAGCACCAGACCGAGGCCCTCGGCGATGCTTCGAAACCCCTCGGAGAGCGCCCCGTCACGCAGAGCCAGCTCGGCAAATTTTTGGCGCACATCGACCAGGTCGTCAGCGAGCTGCTCGACCCCGGCTTCGGCTTGCGAATTCATGAATGTCTTGGACCGCTGGAAAACAAATAGGTGGTCCAATAATACGACGGCCCCCACCATCCGGGCAAGCGCGGCTGCACCGCGCGCGTCAAGCGCGCCCTTCAGTGCCAGCAGCGCCAAAGCGTTTGGCCGCGGCGCACGGCGGCGTGGGCGGCGTCGGCGTTTAGCACCGGCT
Organism: uncultured delta proteobacterium; assembly: GCA_963697525.1. Lineage (GTDB taxonomy): Bacteria > Myxococcota_A > Bradymonadia > Bradymonadales > Bradymonadaceae > Bradymonas. The sequence goes on along the minus strand of OY969087.1, from coordinate 1,085,315 downwards.
GGAGCATCGTGGCGGCGTCTTGCTTGTAGCCGTTGGCGTACAGTAGCTCGGCCAGCGCCACGCGGGCCTCCCAGAATTGGGCGTCGTGGGACACCGCCTGGTTGAGGCTTTCGACCGCGCCGCGCAGGTCGCCCTGGTCGCGGCGGGCCAGCCCCAGGGCGTACCAGCCGTAGGGCCAGCGCGGCCGAAGCTGCAACAAGCCGTGGAAGATCGCCGCCGCCTCCTCCAGGCGCTCGCGTGAGTACAGCACGAAGCCCAGCTTGGCCACGCTCCACAATTCCAGGTCGTCGAGCATATTCACCCCTTCTCTCTTCGCAATTTGTAGACGTAGTTGAGCACCTCGGCGACCGGCTCGTAGAACTCGGCGGGGATGTGCTGGTCGACGTCCAGGTCGACCAGCGCCCGGGCGAGTTCGACGTTGCGCACGATGGGCACGTCGTAGCGCCGGGCCAGGCGCTTGATCTCCTGGGCGAGCTCGCCGCGCCCCGATGAGACCACCTTGGGCGCGCGCATCTGCGACTCGTCGTACAGCAGGGCCACGGCCACGTGGGTGGGGTTGACCACCACCGCGTCGGCGTTCTTGACGTTCTTGATGCCGCTGTCGCGCATCAGCTCGCGGTGCAGCTTCTTGCGCTCCTGCTTGACGTGCGGGTCGCCCTCGCTCTCCTTATGCTCGCGCTTGACCTCGTCCTTCGACATCATCAGGCTCTTTTCGTGCTGGTGGCGCTGCCAGAACAGGTCGGCGGCGCCGAAGACCAGAAGCGCGCCCCCCAGATATTTGCCCATGTCGAACAACACGCTGCCCAGCACCGTAAAGCCCTTCCACAGGTCCAGGCGCGGCAGCTCGATGAGCATGGCGAGCTTGTCGCGCACGACCACGTAGCCGAGCACGCCGGCGACGCTGAGCTTGAGGACATTCTTGACCAGATCGACCGCCTTTTTGGGCGCGAACATATTCTTGAGACCGCCGATGGGGTTGATCTTCTTGGCGTCGGGCATCAACGGCTTGAGGGTAAACAGCGCGCCGATCTGCACGTAGTTGAAGAACGCCGCCGCCACGAAGGCGACGGCGAGCACCGGCGCGAGCATCCAACCCATCTGCACGATCCCCGCCAGCAGAAACGGCCCCACGTCGGCGCGGGTGGGGTCGTGCTGAGAGATCATCTCGATGCTTCGGCGAATTAGCCCCGTCGAGCGCGTCACGATCTCGCCCATCCAAAACGACAGCGCCGCCCCCGCAAACACCATGACCATCGCCCCGGTGAACTCGCCCGATTTGGCGACGTTTCCGTCCTCGCGGGCCTTGCGGCGGCGCTTCTCGGTGGGTTTTTCGGTTTGTTCACCCATGGGAGTGATTGAGTGCTTGAGTGATCGAGTGATCGAGTTAACTGCGTACGGCTAACTGCGTACGGCTAACTGCGAACTGCGAACGACGTGTTCACCGCGAAGACGCGGAGTCGCAAAGGGAACTGCGTTAGAAAGTCTTCTTCCTTTGCGCCTCTGCGACTTTGCGGTGGAAAATGTAGTTCGCAGTTTTCCTGCGACACACCCAGCCGCTCATTTCATCAACTCCAGCAACTGCACCACGTGTTCGACGCCGAGGGCGGCATCCTGGGTGAAGCGCTGCAGCACGATTTGCATGCCGGCGAGCAGGATGACGATGCCCAGGACGGCCTTGAGGGGCATGCCCAGGAAAAAGACGTTGATCTGCGGGGCGGCCTTGTTGATGAGGGCGAGCAGGACGTTGGCCAGCAGGACGGCGGCGATCACCGGGAAGGCGAGCAGCACGCCCAGGGTGATGGCGTCGGCGGTCATGCGCATGATCCCCAGGGTGATCGCCTGCAGGTGCGTGCCAAACGCCGGAAACGACTGCGGCGGCAACATCACGTAGCTCTTGACCAGCGCGCTCAAAAACAGCCGGTGGCCGCCGGTGAGCACGAAGATGACCACGCCCAACTGGAATAAGAGCTGGGCGGACACGCTCGCGCGCGCCTTGAGCTGGGGCACCAGCGCGGTGGCCATGGTCTGGCCGCGCGCCCCGTCGATGAGCTGGCCGGCGATGCGCAGCGCCTCGAAGGCCAGCGCCGCCACGAAGCCGAGCATCAGCCCGACGACCAACTCCTTGAGGATCAGCGCGCCGATCTCGAGCGAGCCCGCCGGCAGCGCGCTCGCCGCCCCCGTCTGCCATACCGCCGGATACACCAGCACGGTCAGCGCCAGGGAGATGCCGATCTTGACCTGCTGGGGCACGACCTGCCCACCCAGATAGGGCACCAGATACACCACCGGCATCAGCCGCGCGGCGACCAGCGCGCCCAGCAGGATCATCTGGTTCAGCCCCTGCTGCACGCCGTGATCTGTCAGAAACTCCCACATCGCTCCTCTCTACGAGAGCACGAGAAACCATCGGCTATCGTCTTCAAAACAACCCCGGAAACCCCTCGAACAACATGCGCGTAAAGCGCAACAACTGCCCGCCGATCCACGGGCCGGTGATGATCAGCGTGGCCATGACGGCGATGAGCTTGGGCACGAAGGTCAGCGTCTGCTCTTGGATCTGGGTCGTCGCCTGAAAGATGCTGATGATCAGCCCCGTCGCCAGGCTGGCGAGCACCGGCGGCGCCGAGGCCAGCAGCACCAAAAGGAGCGCTTCGCGGGTGACCTGCAAGATATATGCTTCCATGAATGCCTCTGCTTAGACGTAGCCCAATACCAACCCCTTCACGACCAGGTACCACCCGTCGACGAGCACGAAGAGCAACAGCTTGAACGGCAGGCTGATGGTGGTGGGGCTGAGCATCATCATGCCCAGACTGAGCAGGATGTTGGAGATGACCATGTCGATGATGATAAACGGCACGAACAGGATGAAGCCGATGGTAAACGCCTCTTTGAGCTCGCTGACGACGAACGCGGGGATGAGGATGATGAGATCGTCGCGCTTCAGCCCTTTGCGCTGCTCCTTGGTGCGCAACTGCAAGGCGAGCTCATAGAGCTCTTCTTTTTCCTGGTCGTGGGAGTTCTTCTTCAGAAAGGCGCGCAGCGGCTCGGCGGTGGCCAGCGCGATGTCGCGGTAGTCGTCGAAGCCGGGCCGCTCGTCGGTCTGCTCGTAATGCTCGATGCTGGGGCTGACCGCCTGGTACATCTGCATGCCCACCGGGGCCATGATGTAGATGCTCAGCACGATCGCCAGCCCGGTGATCACCTGGTTGGGCGGCACCTGCTGCGCGCCGATGGCCGTGCGCAATAGCGACAACACCACGGCCACCTTGACGAAGCTGGTGACCATGATCAGCAGAAACGGAAGCAGCCCCAGGATCGCCAGCGCCGCGACCATGCCCAGCGGGCTTCCCGTACCACCGGTCATCGGCGTCTGCGCAAACGCGCCCTGCGCGCTCAAAAACGCCGCCGCAAACGCCGCCGCGCCGGCGAAATGCCGACCGCGATCGCAAATCCAACGCCTGGCTTCCATGCCTGTCCTCTCGCGAGACCAACGAATAGGTTGTACCAACCCCTCTATTATGGTTTTCGGCAGAGAGGCCCGATTCGTTGCGTACTTTTTTGGATTTTTTTCGCGGCCAGGACGGCCGACGAGAAGGAGGGACGGCGTTTCCGCTTATTTCTCCGACACTTCCGCGGCCACAAAATCGTAGGCTTCGTCGTCAGAAAGTTCGGTCAGAAGCGAAATCCCTGTTTCGGTATTGCCCACGACCAGGAATCGCGGGCCGACGCGCACGACCATGATCGTGCGGTCGGGACCGACGGCCAGGCGGCTCAACACTTCCATCTGCTCGCCGCCCTGAACGTTGCCGGCGAGGCGGCCCAGGCCCCAGCGCAAGATGGCGTAGGCGAGCAGGCAGACGAGCGCGACCGACACGATCATCTTGATCAACATGGTGCCGTAGTCGGCGGAGATCTGCGGCTGATGCGCAGCGGCGTGGGCGGGGCCGGAGGAGGGGAAGGCGAGCAGAAGCGCCCCGCCGAGCAAGATGATGCCGGCGATGATAAAGGCGGCTTTGCGATGCTTGGAGAGCTTCATTCGAATCCTGCTACCCGAGACGCCGGACAACCGCGGCAAGCAACCCACCTACACAAAACAACGTATACCGCGACTATAGAAGGCGCCTGACGCGATCGCAACTGACAAGGCGTGCCGGTGCGCCTATGATGAATAGCGAGGCGTCCCCATTCGTTGTTCGAAGAGAGTCCCCGTCGGGCAGCCATTTATCCCACGACCGACCCACGAGATGAGTAATTTCAAAGACAGGTTCGTCCGCGCGGTTCGCGCCAACCTGAACGACGTGCTGGACCGCATCAAGGATTTCGAGGAGCACGGAGGCTTCGACAAGATCTTCGAGGGGTCGTGGGACCAGCTCGGCAGCGACACCGACGGCCACGGCGGCCAGTCGGGCGCCCACCAGACCACGCGCTCGGGCCAGAAGACCATCCGCGAGTACTACGCCAACCTGGAAGTGCCCTACGGCTCGGATCTGGAGACGGTCAAGGAGAGCTACCGACGCCTGATGCGCCGCTACCACCCGGACCGCTACGCCAACGACTCCGACATGGAGGAGATCGCCACCGAGCTCAGCCAGGAGCTCACCCAGGCGTACCACGCGGTCAAAAGTTGGCTCGAAAGCGGGGGATACTGAGCAGTGATCGAGTGAACTACAGGGGCATCCGCTGCCGTTAACTCGATCACTGGATCACTCGATCACTCCTCGACGCCTGCCCGGCGGCAGATCTCGTCGATGAGCTCTTTGCTCTCGGCGTCCAGGCGGGTGAACGCCACGCCCATGCCGGTGTCCTCCGGCGAGTTGTTCACGCGCACGACCTCGCCCTCGCCGCACACCTCTTCGAAATCGTCGAGAATGACCGAGAATTGCAGGGTGACCTTGGTGCCCACGGGCAGCGGGTTTTTCGAGCGGATGAATACCCCGCCCTGCGAGATATTGGTGACGTACTCGGCGATGTAATCCTCGATGCAGTCGAACTCCTGGTTGATGACCACGCGGGTGTGATGGCGGTGCTCCGCCGCCGCCCACGACTGGTCGTTGAGCCCGCTGATGCTGGAATTCGACTCGTCTGCCACCTTTCGCTCCTACGCGAAAAATTTCACCACAGAGGGAAAGGAAAAAGGTGGTCCTCTGTGCTCTCTGTGGTGAAGACCATCTGCCGCCATACTATCAAGACGCCGCCGCGATTTCGAACGACTCCATGCGCCGGTCGGGCTGGCTCTTGTAGTGGAACTTCTTTTTGGTGTCCTCGGCCAACTGGTCCAGCGCCTTGCGCTCGACGCCGCGCAGCACCTGAATGACGGCCGGATGGGCCTGCACGTAGATATCCACGTCGGCGATGAGCGGGATCTCGCGCTTGAGCTCGCGCATGATCTCGTAGGCCACCGTCTCCTTGGATTTGACGAACCCGCGCGAGTCGCAGTACTCGCACGGCTCGCACAAGAATTGGTGCAGCGACTCGCGCACGCGCTTGCGGGTCATCTCGACCAGGCCGAAGTCGGAGATCGCCAGGGCGTTGGTGGTCACGCGGTCCTTTTTGAGGGCTTCTTCGAGGGCGCGGTAGACCTTCTCGCGGTGGGCGGGCTCCTCCATGTCGATGAAGTCGATGATGATGATGCCGCCGATATTGCGCAACCGAAGCTGGTAGACGATCTCGTCGACCGCCTCCAGGTTGGTCTGCAGGATGGTCTCCTCGAGGCTCGACGAGCCGACGAATTTGCCGGTGTTGATGTCGATGGAGGTCAGCGCCTCGGTCTTGTCGAAGACGAGCTCGCCGCCGGACTCCAGCTCCACGCGCCGCGACAGCGCCCCGTTGATCTCGGGCTCGATGCCGAAGCCGTCGAAGATGGGCTCGTCGTAGTCGTACAACTCGATGGAGTCGACGAACTCGGGCATGAACCGCTCGACGTAGTTGCGCACGCGCTCGAAGGCCTTCTTGTCGTCGACGACCAGGCGCTCGAGGTTGGGCGTAAACAAGTCGCGGGCGACGCGCAGAAGCAGATCGGGCTCTTCGTACAGCAGGTACGGCGCGCTGACGCGGCTGCACTTTTGCAGGATGTCCTCCCACTGCTTGGTGAGCACGTCGATCTCGCGGCGGATCATCTCCTCGGAGGCATCTTGGCTGACGGTGCGCACGATAAAGCCGGTGCCCGGCTGGCGCTGCTCCTCGACGATCTTGCGCAGCCGCTTGCGCTTCTTCTCGCTGGAGATACGCCGCGAGATGCCGATATGGCTGACCGTGGGCATGAACACCAGAAAGCGGCCGGGAATCGAGATATGGCTGGTCAGCCGGGCGCCCTTGGTGCCGATGGGCTCCTTGGAGACCTGGACCATGATCTCCTCGCCCTCGTTGAGCACGTCCTGGATGTTGACGCGCTTTTTGTTCTGCCCGCGCGACGGCGGCGGCCACAGCTCGGCGTCCTCGTCGACGAACGCGGCGAGGTCTTCTTCAAAATCGTAAAAGTCGCTGACGTGCAAAAAGCCCGCTTTTTGCTGGGCGACGTCGATGAACGAGGCCTGCATGCCGGGCAGCACGCGCACGACTTTGCCCTTGTAGATATTACCCACGACATCGCGATCACGCTTACGCTCGATGTAAAACTCGCTGATGATGCCGTCTTCAACCAGGGCTACACGTGTCTCTGCACTTGTCGAATTGACTACGAGAAGGTCGGACATAAAAACCTGTGGGGGATCGTCGGAAGTTTGTTGGTGCCATCCGGCCGCCGGGCGAATGGCCCGGGCGCCGATGAAAGCGTGCGGCGAAGATGGCAAAAATTCTTGTTCGGTCGCGAGACCGCTTGCGCGCGGAGCACTCGTCGGGCCCGCGGCTTTTTTGGTGGCCGCGAGCGCGGAGCGCTCTCCTATAAAAAGAGCGCACAACGCGGATCATTTCGCATCGCGTGCGCGCCCAACAAAATCCAAGGCTCGTGGGAGCGCGACGCCTCGCATCTTTATAGCACATGGCGTTTCGATCAACTAGGAATTGGTCGAGCCGCGCAGGCGGACGAGTCGAGACGATGGTGGAGCGGTGACCCTTCCGAGGGTGCGCCTCCTCGAGCGCGCCTTGCGGCGCCTCGCGTGGGCTTACCCCCGGTCACGGTCCGGTCTTATGCCCGACCGAGCTACCAGCCAACCCCCCTGGACCCCTGGACCCCCAGACCCCCGAACCCCTGACGTCCCTGACATCGATGTCATGGATGGAGCGACATTTGTCAGTTTTTTCAGGCCTCCGGGCCCGCCCATGCGGCCGCAGCGGGCGTCACGGGCGGTTCGCCGACCTTGGCACGCCCCGTGCATGTGCTTCCCGGTGCAAGGGAGGCGCCCCCCGTTCCCCCACGATCCAGCGCACTCCCGACGCCGACGCCGGTCCCCTTCGGACCGGCGTTTGTTTTTTGTCCCTGGCCCGGAATAGCTCGGGAGGCGATCTGTTATTCTATTGACAACGCCGAAATTGTCGCTACCCTCGAACTTGCTAGGCGACGTCTCGGTATTGAGGGTTCACGTTTTCGGGAACCCGCGTGATTGTCTCAGCGGTACTGTCCGGTACGCCGAGACGCACTTAGTCCGACTGCAGTCAAATCGGTCGGGCTATACCAGCCAGATTGTTTCCTCTGAATTTCCGGTGCGCGTTTGATTCGGATCTCGGCTCTGTGAGGGTCGAACCGACGGCAGCTAAGCCCGCGCGCACGAGTTTTCAAACCTTTACGACACGTGTCGGCCCTTCCGTTATCTTGCGGTTCGCATCTCCTCGAAGCCATTGGGGCTCATCTGCCACCCACAAGTGGTGTCATCTGAGATGCCGGAGCCGACCTCCTGTAAACATGCTTTCAATCCCACCTCGCACGATCGTTGCAGACCGCCGAACGCTCCAGTTCGCGCACGAGGCCACGACATTGGGCGAAGGATCTCATACCTGAGAGAGCACAATCCCCCTGAGGAGTCTTCATGAACCTGAAAGATCTCAAAGAGAAGAAAATTGGTGAACTCACCAAGATGGCCAAGGAGGCCAACATCGATGGCGCCTCCAACCTGCGCAAGCAGGAGCTGATCTTCGCCCTGTTGCAGGCGCAGACCGAAAAAGACGGCCAGATCTTTGGGGAAGGCGTCCTGGAAATCCTGCCCGACGGCTTCGGTTTCCTGCGCGCCCCCGACTACAACTACCTGCCCGGCCCGGACGACATCTACGTGTCGCCCAGCCAGATTCGCCGGTTCAACCTGCGCACCGGCGACACCGTCAGCGGCCAGATTCGCCCGCCCAAGGACAACGAGCGCTATTTTGCGCTGCTGAAGGTCGAGGCCGTCAACTTCGACGACCCCGAGGGCTCGCGCGACAAGATCTTGTTCGACAACCTCACCCCGCTGTATCCCCAGGAGCGCATCGACCTGGAGTGCGAGGCGGACAACTACAGCCTGCGCATCCTGGACCTGTTGACGCCCATCGGCAAAGGCCAGCGCGCGCTCATCGTCGCCCCGCCGCGCACCGGTAAGACGGTGCTGTTGCAGGACATCGCCCACGCGGTGGCCAAGAACCACCCGGACTCGGCGCTCATCGTGCTGCTCATCGACGAGCGTCCCGAGGAGGTCACCGACATGCAGCGCTCGGTCGACGGCGAGGTCATCAGCTCGACCTTCGACGAGCCCGCCGAGCGCCACGTCCAGGTCGCCGAGATGGTCATCGAGAAGGCCAAGCGCCTCGTCGAGCACCAGCGCGACGTGGTCATCCTGCTCGACTCGATCACCCGTCTGGCGCGCGCCTACAACACGGTGGTGCCCCCGTCGGGCAAGATCTTGTCCGGTGGTGTCGACTCCAACGCGCTGCACAAGCCCAAGCGCTTCTTCGGCGCCGCGCGTAACATCGAGGAGGGTGGCAGCCTGACGATCATCGCCACCGCCCTCATCGACACCGGCAGCCGCATGGACGAAGTCATCTTCGAGGAGTTCAAAGGCACCGGTAACAGCGAGCTGCACCTGGACCGCAAGTTGATGGAGAAGCGCATCTTCCCGTGCCTCAACATCAACAAGTCCGGCACCCGCAAAGAGGAGCTGCTCATGAACGACCAGCAGCTCAACCGCGTGTGGATCTTGCGCCAGCTCCTGCACCCGCTCAACGTGGTCGACTCCATGGAGTTCCTGCTCGACAAGATGGGCAAGACCGACTCCAACGAGGACTTCCTCAACTCCATGAGCGGCTAACGGCACGCTGCTGCTGCCAACTGCTTTTTCACCACATTTTTCACCACAGAGGTCACAGAGAACACAGAGGTTTCTTTAGTCCCCTCTGTGACCTCGGTGTCCTCTGTGGTGATTGTCTTTTTGCCTTTTCGCGACCTCGCTCATGTTCGCCAAATTAGACGAAGTCCAGGGACGCTACCGCGAGCTCAACAGCATGCTCGCCGATCCCTCGATCGCCAGCGATCCCCAGCGCTACCAGAAGCTCGCCAAGGAGCACGCGCACCTGCAGGAGATCGTCGACGCCTACAAGCGTTTCCGCGAGGTCGAAGAGGAGATCGCCGGCAATAAATCCCTGCTCGGCGAAGGCGACGAGGAGCTCGAGGCGCTGGCGCGCGCCGAGATCGAGACCCTCGACGCCGAGCGCGACCAGCTCGAAGAGCGCATCAAGCGCCTGCTCATCCCCAAAGATCCGCTGGACGAGAAGAATATCCTGCTGGAGATCCGCGCGGGCACCGGCGGCGACGAAGCCGCTCTGTTCGTCGGTGACCTATTTCGCATGTATGACCGCTACGCGGCCAACCGCGGCTGGAAGGTCGACGTCGTCGAGGCCAGCGAGACCGACACCGGCGGGTTCAAAGAGATCATCGCGCTGATCGAGGGCGATGATGTCTACAGCCACCTCAAATACGAGGCCGGCACCCACCGCGTCCAACGCGTGCCCGCCACCGAAAGCCAGGGGCGCATCCACACCTCGGCGGTGACCGTGGCGATCCTGCCGGAGGCCGAGGACGTCGAGCTCGACCTGGACATGAACGACGTCAAGGTCGACACCTACCGCTCCTCGGGCCCCGGCGGCCAGTCGGTCAACACCACCGACTCGGCCATTCGGCTGACCCACATCCCCACGGGTTTGGTGGTCACCTGCCAGGACGAGAAGAGCCAGCACAAAAACAAGGCCAAGGCCTTCAAGGTGCTCAAGACCCGCCTGCTCGAGCAAAAGCGCGAAGCCGCCCACGCCGAGCGCGCCGCCGAGCGCCGCGAGCAGGTCGGCAGCGGCGACCGCTCCGAGCGCATCCGCACCTACAACTTCCCGCAGTCGCGCATCACCGACCACCGCATCGGCTTTACCACCCGCCGCCTCGAAGACGTGCTCGGCGGCAACCTCGACGAGGTCCTCGACCCGCTGCACGCCCACTTTCAGGCCGAAAAACTCAAGGCGCTGGGCGCCGAAGACGAAGGGTAGGTCAAGAGAAAGGCGACTTCACCACAGAGGCCACAGAGGCCACAGAGGACTGCTTTTATCTGGCTTTCCTCTGTGGCCTCCGTGCCCTCTGTGGTGAAAAAATGCAGTTCCCGGCCCCCCCTGGACCCCCGAACCCCCGAACCCCGAACCCCTAGTTCAACAACTCCTCGCAACGGCGCCGGTCCTTGCTGTCCTTGATCACCTGTCCGGTCCACTGCACCACGAAATCGCGCGACAACTCCCCGCCTTTGGCGGCCTGGTTGTTGGTCACGAACATGGGCTTTTCCAGGGTGACCTTGAGCGGGAAGGTGGGCGTATGTTCCTTGTTGCCCGCCCACACCCCGGCGGTGGCGCCGGTGGCGCGGTTTCGCCGGATGGCGACGTCGCGCACCGTGAAGACGAACGGCAGCTTGAAGTCGCTGCGGTTCATCAACTCCTCCATCTCGGCGTCCGCGCGCGACAGGCAGAACAGCCCGCCGCCGTTGCCGCCGCGGGCGGTATTCTCCTCGACGCTGCAGCCGTCGCTGAACACCAGGCTGGCGTTGATCGCCCCGGCGGCGCCGCCGCGCCCGAGGGTCTCGTTGGCGCGAAAGCGCGTCTCTTTGGCCATGAATTGGCCGCCCTTGAGGCTGGCCACCGCCCCGCCGACGCCCTCGGCATCCTCGCTTTTGTTCTGCTCGAAGCGCGCCCCCACGATCTGGGCGACCGCCGTGCCCAGCACGGCGACGCCACCGCCGTCGGAGCCGGCCGTGTTGCCGACGAATTTGGCGCCGCTGGCCTTGAGCGTACACCGGCTGCCGGTCCAGCCGGCCATGAACACGGCGCCGCCGACGCGGGCCTCGTTTTTCTTGAACGAGGAGTCCTCGCCCACCACCGCCTGCGCGCCCAACAAGGCGAGCGCGCCGCCGGAGATCTTCGCCCGATTCTCCAAAAATTTGCAGCCGGTCATCTTGGTCTTCGAGCGCACCACCGCCAGCGCGCCGCCCTGGCCGGGGCCCTTGAGCCAATCAGACAGCTCGACGACGTCCGGGCGCACCGTGAGCCGGTCCTTGGCGTCGGCGACATTTTTGCGAAAGCCGACCTCCTCGAACTCGAGCGTGCCGCCCAGGTCGATGGCGAACACCGCGCCGCCCACGGCGGCGTGGTTGTGCTCGAAGCGCGTCTTTTCGACGCGCAGCGACCCGCCCCGGCAAAAGATCGCCCCGCCGCGCGCGCCGCGGTTGTTGCGAAGCCGGCAGCCCACCACCTGCACGGCGGTCTTGGCCAGTTGCGCGCCGCTGTCGACCAGGTGGATGCCGCCGGCGGCGAAGTCCTCGACCGAGCAATGCACCACCGCCATCGCCTGGCAGTGCTCGGCGACGATGCCCTGCTGGCGCACGCCCTCGCGGCCGACCAGGTGACAGCCGAAGATGCCCTGGTTCTGGCCGCGCTCGAACTTGACGGCGAATTCGGCGTCGGCCGGCGCCAGGATGGTCACCCGGTCGGGGTGGCCGACCTCTTCCTGCTCGACCAGCCACTGCAGGTGCTGCTTGATGCTGCCCTCGGCCGGAAGCCGGTGGTTGACCAGCACGACGTGGCCGGGGATGAACAGCTTCTCCTGGTAGACCCCCGGGGTCACGCGCACCTGCACCGGCCCCCGGGTGGTCATGAACAACTTCTGGGCGCGGTCGAGCGCCGCCTGGATGGTCACGAACGGCCGCTCGGGGTTGTCGGCGCGCTCCTCGGGGGCGTCCATCGCGTCACTGGCGGCGGCGTTGGTGGGGTCGACGTACAGCACCGGCGCCTTGTCCAGCCCCGGCGGGCAGTAAAACCCATCGACGCTGGCCGCCCCGCCGCGCTTGCTGCGCCGGCCGCGCGGGCGCGCCGGCGCCTCGAAGCTCGGCGCCGGCTCGTCGCGCCCGTCCTCGATGAAGTTGATGAGCGCGTCCACATCCTCGTCGACCTCGTCCTCGTCGTCGGGCACCTCCAGGTCGAGCTCCTCGCTCAGCGTGATCGCCTCGGGCACGCCCCCGCCCCCGCTGGCGCGGCTGCGCGTGGCCATGCGCGGCCCCAACGCCGACTCGCTCGACCGCCGGTCCCCGCCGTAGCCCCCCGCCGGCGGCAACTCCTCGGCCCGGCCGCGCCCACGATGCTGTGGCCGCGTACGCCCGAGCAGCCGCCCCACCACCATCACCACAAACGCCCCCACGCTCACCCCCCACGCAACGGCGTTATCCGACAACACGTGCAGCGTCGCACACATCGGCGCCGACGGATCCATAAACGTACATTGGACCCACGGAAACAGCGCATACAGCGCCGCCAGCACCGCCACCACCAACGCGCCCTTCGAGATCGCCCGCCATTTGTGATTACTCATGCCCTTTCTTCCTGTAGATCGATGGCGAAAACGTCCTATCATGGGTATCGTGTTCCACGCGATTTGAGAACCATGAACCACATCGCCACCATCGACATCTCCGACCTGCGCGACGACGGCCAGGCCAAGAGCTTCGCCTACACCGACGCCTTCGGCCGCGACGCCACCGGCATCGTGTTGCGCTGGCGCGGCGAGCTCCTCGCCTACCGCAACCGCTGCCCCCACTGGGCGATGCCCATCGACTGCGACACCGGCGAGTTCTTCGACGACGCCCACAGCGTGCTGCAATGCAAGATGCACGGTGCCCGCTTCGACCCCGCCACCGGCGAGTGCATCCTCGGCCCCTGCGACGGCCAACACCTCGAGGCGCTGCGCGTCGAGCCCGACGACGACGGGCAGACCGCCCAGGTTTATCGAGGACGCACGCTGTCGTTTTGAATGGGTGGCCCGCGTTTGCAGCGTGATCGGTTATCGAGGCCCCCCCCAAGGGTGAGCAGCGCGAGGCGATGGGGGCCCCCAAAAACCCACCACGATCGCCCAAACTCCAAACAGAGAACCCCACAAATCCCAAACTTTCCGCCACACCCACAATCCCCAACAACCCCAACGTTTTAACCCCCAAACCCCTCAACCCCCAGCCGCCAACTCCCAAGAAACCACGCAACGAAAACGGCTTCCTCGCCGAAAACCATAATGAAGGGTGTGCCACACACACCTACATCTACACACACGAGGAAGCACATGACATATACAACACCGACGCAGCACCCCGATACACACAGCCACCGACCGTTGCTCCAAGCCCACAAGCCTGCTAGGCTGGAGGCAAGTGGTCACAACTTATTGAACGTACACCGGTCGTCGACTCGCTCACCCCGTGCGAGCCGCGCGCCGCAAAACCGCTGGGGCGGTTGTATCGAAGTGGGTGTGCCCCGCATCTTGGTCCGTCGTGACGAGGAGGGGGCACAATGATGCAGGAATGCATAACAGTAGACACTTCGCCGACCGATCAGCCCCCGGACTCCGATCCCGGCCCCAGCGCCCAGCGCATCCAGCAGATGACCCCCGAGGAGGTCGTCGAGACCTACACGGGCCTGGTCAAGAGCACCGGCCAGGACATGGTCCACCAACTGCATTGCCCCACCGACCTCGAAGATCTCATCGGCTGGGGCTTTCAGGGCCTGTTGGAGGCCCACCAGCGCTTCGACCCGGCCATGGAGGTCAGCTTCGCCAGCTTCGCCTTCTACCGCATCCGCGGCGCGATGTACGACGGGCTGCGCGCCGCCGGCTGGGCGGTGCGCGGCACGGCCATCCAACTGCGCGACACCATCGCCGTCAACGACTACCTCGAGTCCAACATGCTCGCCCACGCGAGCCTGCCGCACTCGCCCAGCTTCGCCGACTGCGTCAAATACCTCGACCGCATGGTCGGCGACTGCGTGACCATCTGCCTGGTCGACCACACTCACCTCGAGCTGGTCAGCGAAGCCCAGGAAGCCACCCAACGCCTGCGCCTCGAGCGCGACGAGCTCGGCGCCGCCCTCAACGCCGCCGTCGCCCGCCTCTCCGACAACGAGCGCACCGTCCTGGTACGCTACCACGTCCACGAAGACCCCATGGGCGAGATCGCCGACGACCTCGGCTACTCCAAGTCCTGGGTCTCACGCATCAACGCCCGCGCCCTCGACAAGGTCAAAAAGTACCTCTTCGAGGACGGCGACCACTGGGAGCTGTACATGACGCGCGTGTAGGGTCCCCGACCGTGAACGTGAACGCGAACGTGCACGTGAACGGCCGTTTCACGTGAAACGTGGTCTAAGACGCAACAAGCTCCGATCGGCCCGAAGAGGCCGGTCGGAGCTTTGTGTTTTTCGCACACCGACAGGATGGGTCAGGACCAACGCATTTCACCCTCTCCACGTGTTTGCGCCACAACGTCCTGCAGCAAATCGAGGTAGCGAAGCGCCAGGCTCCTTCGCGAGAACTTCTCTTCGACGTACTGACGGCCCGCCCGCCCCATGTCCAGCCGTTCGCTAGCGTCCTTCCGACGAAGCGCAAGCACCGCATCGGCGAGCTGGCGCGCGTTTTCAGGCTCGACCACCACAGCTCCGCCGGATTCCTCGAGAATGCCGGCGGGTTCGCCGCGCACGGACCCGATGATGGGCGTCTCGCACGCCAGAATCTCGAAGATCTTCGAGGGGATGAAGCTCGAGAACATGGGGATGTCGCGAAGCGGCACGAAACAGGCGTCGGCCGCGCTGTACAGCTCGGGCATGCGCTCTTTGGGCTGGTTTCCGAAAAAGCGCACGTTGGTCAGGCCCTTCTCGTCCGCCAGCGCGATCATCTTCTCTTTTTCGGCACCTTCGCCGACGAAGAGGAACACGATGTCTTCGTGGTCGCGCAGCATCTCGGCCGCCTCGACATGACTGGCGAGCGCCTGCGAAATTCCGTGGGTGCCGAGGTAGGCGACGACGAACTTATCGCCGAGACCAAACTCTTCGCGCACCGCGTGGGTATCCGATTGAGGCTGGAAAAACTCCAGGTCCACGCCGTTTTTTATGACCGCGATCTTATCACGGGAAATGCCGCGACCGGCGATGTCGTCGCGGAACGACTCGGTGACGACGACCACGCGACTCGCCTGCCGATACAAGAACAGCTCGACCTGCTCGAGCGCGGCGAGGATGGTGGGATCCGTGATGACCCCGAGCTCCTTGAAGATGCCCGGCCACAGGTCGCGCACCTCGAAGATGAACGGGACCCGCTTGGCGAGGCGAAAGCCGAACGCGGAGATGATCGGAAAGAAGGGCGGCGACGTGGCCACAATGACGTCGATGTCGCCAATGCGCGGCAGCGTCTGGACCAGGGAAGACGTCATAAACGACAGGTGCGCCAAGATTCGCTTGGCAAAACCCTTATTCGGCGACGCATAAATGAAGCTTCGAAAGACCTCCAGTCCTTCGACATCCTCGATCATGAAGAATTGGCCGCGATACTCCTCGGGGATGACCCCGGTCGGGTGGTTGGGAAACGCGGTGACGACCTTGACGTCATGGCCTTGATCGCGCCACACACGCGCCATTTCCAGGCCGCGCGCCGACGGCGCGCCCACCTCGGGCCAAAAGAGTTGTGAGATCAGCACGATGTTCACGGGCGAGTATCCGCGTTTTGAGCGCTCGGTGATTGGGCGATAATCTCGGTCACGATCTCGACTCGCTCGGCGGCGCTGTCGACGCTAGCCACCAGCCTTGGAGCAATTTCTTTGTCGTTCCACGTCTCCGCGTACCATCCCTGCTCGGATCGCACCAGCAAATCGGCAGGGCCTCGGAACTGGAAGGCCACCTGAGTGCCGGTGTCCAAGCGCACCACGGCGCTTGCGCCGTCAATGTCGACCCCCTCGACGCGAGGCGAGAGTTGAAACGTTACCTCGTAGCGGTGTCGGCCGTGCTTCGAGATGAGCTCGTCGGTGATCCTCCAGTGACCTCGACCGCAGATGTCGACCTGGCGCCGGTGGCTCAGCTCGCCTACAAGCCGGCGGTAGCCGTCGTGCGACCCGGCCATCGAGCTGCCGGCAGCCCATCGGTCGAGTTGCGCCCGTGCACGCCGCGCCACACGAAAGGCGGCCCACACCTCCGACTGGTCTTGTCCGTCCACGGTCACCGTGTTGTGCGCTCGGGTCGAGCGAAAATGATCGCGCCATTGTCCCGGTTGATAGGTGTACACGCCGGGGTCGACGACCAAGGGCGCGCCTCCGGTCGCGATGATCACGCTAAGGGTGTCTGCGTGTGCGTGACCAGGGATGTGGTCGGGCCCAATGGGCCCGCAGTCGAAGAGTAGGTAATCGGCGTCAGGCTCCCAGCCGCTGCGCGTGACGAAATACCCGCAATCCCAATGGGCACGAGACGTCTGTGTCGAAGCAGACGCCTCTAGGTCGTCATAGGCCTCAAGGTGTTCTGATCCCAACCACCACAAAACCGTGTCGCGACCGGCGTTGCCGGCCACATACTTCCAGCCGGGCTCGGCGAAGTAGGCCGCGCCGAGGGCCAACAGCGACCGCGCGTCAACCGGATAGCCCCGCACCGAATCGTTGAGTAGTGGGGCCTCGAAGCCCGCCGCGCCGCACGGCATCATCACTGACACCAGCCAGTCGAACATCTGCTCGATACGCGCCAGCACGTCGGAAGACGGCTTTTGGCCAACCGCTACCGCGAGCAACCACAGCTCGAAAGCATCTTTCAGGACGCCCATCTGATAGCTCGTCGAGTTCTCCTCATGCGAGCCGTCAGCCTTGGTCTGTTGCATGAACTCCGACCAGAATATTTCGACGAAGGGCGCGAGCTTGCGCCGCGTCTGCGCTCGAAGCTGCGGCCCGAGGTGCAGGTAGACCCAAGCAAGCGCGTGGTAATTGGCCAGCAGGTGGTTTCCTTCGAGTTCTCTCTCCGGCCAATCGGCCAGAAAGCTCGCCTGCTGGTCGATAGAGGCGAGCACCCTGGGAATGCTTTCCCGGATCGTAGCCGGGCCATCGTCGTGGAGTATCGCTGCGAGAATCACCGCCCAATTCACCAACCGGCGTGACGTCGGATACGGGTGCCACCCGGGTCCTTTGGGGAAGGGATTGTGCTCTACCCAGTCCACCATCAACTCGAGCACGCGGCGCGCATACCGCTCGTCTCCGCTGGCGCGCCAGGCGCGGGCGAGGTGCTGGCCCCAGTCGAAATAGTGCAGGTTGAACAGCCACAGCAGGTCTCCGCCGGGGGCCTCTTGCCAATCGACGGGTTCCATCTCGACCGGCGCGCAGCCGATGAAGCGATAGCGGGCAGCGATCAATTCACTTGCCGCATCTGGAATGTATGTCGCCTCGAAGGCAAACCGGCCCGGTACCGCGGGCCCAAACGAGTCGACCGGGGGCAACGGGTAGGTTTCTTCGCGCAACAGGTAGCTGCGCTGCAAGCGCTTGAGCCGGTAGAGAAACTGCGACGGCTTCAAGTGCCGGAGCGTGTGAAACAGGCGTTGCGATGTTCGTATGACGGTCACGGACGCAGGTCTACTCGGCACACCGGAAGCGACTAATCGAGCTCCAATTCTCCCACGAGGAGCACCCGAAACTGTTCGAGCGACGACACGGAGTTGACCAGCCGCTCGTACGCAGCGCCGACTGCATAGGTGAGCGGGTTGATCCGCAGGTACTCCGGGCGTCCCTCGATCAACCGGAGCGAGCGAACTCGCAAACCAGCGGCGTTTGCGTACCGTCGGACGTCCTCGAGCGTATTTGCTCGATACTGTGTCGGAAACGTATCTTCGGGCTCCCGCCCGCGCAACCCGTTGTAAAACTGGTGGAACCAGTGTGGAGTCACGCGAGCAACCAGGGGCACGTAATGGCGCCGGTTGGGCGTCTTGAACAGGAATCGACCACCGGGCTTGAGCACCCGCGCCACCTCGTCGAACACCGCCTGCGGGTTCTCCAGGTGTTCGAGCACATTGTCGCTGAACACCACGTCGAAGGTATCGTCGGGATAGGGGATATCTTCGCCGAACCCCACACGACCTTCATCCAAATAAGGATTCTCGAGGACCCGCTCGTCGGGGTCGACGCCGCAAGCTTTGGCAGCGACACCACGGAAATTAAGTGCCTCGACAATACCAGCGCCGGCCCCCAGATCGAGGATGACCGACTCGGGACCTATTCGCGGGCGAATCGCGTCGGCGAAGAGTTGGTCGTCCCAGTTATCGTCAAAGCCCGAATAGCAGCGTTGGTCGAGCCACCCCACCAGGCCCGCCTTCGCCTTGAACACATCTGACATACGGCTTTCCTATAGCTGCTCGGCGGCCACGATGGCGGCACGCGAGACTTCCATCAGCTCGTCGAACGAAATCGGAGAAGTCCCACCCAGCTCCACCGCGTTGACGAATCGCTTCATGCAAGCGGCGTTGCCCTTGTCCTGCGACCAGAGCTTCGACGACTTGAACCCCGGCCAGCCAAACCCCTCCAGGCGGCGGAAGTTGTCCAGTTGCAAGATCCCCCCGCCGCAAAACACCTCGAGGCGTTCTTTGGGAAAGGATTTATCGCCATTTGCAAAATAGTGCACCGTGCCCATCGAGCCGTCCTCGAAGCGCATTGTGAGGGTCGCCTTGTCCTGGGTCACCTGCACGCTCGGCGCGGCTCCGATCGACATCGCCTGAATCTGCGCGAGCGGGCTGTCGCTCAGGAAGCGCAGCAAATCGATGAAGTGACAGCCTTCGCCGATGATCCGCCCGCCGCCGACCTCCATGTTCTGGGTCCAATGCTCGGCGGGAATCTCGCCGGCGTTGACGGTCATGATGAAGGTCTTCGGCTCCGGTCTCGCGTCGAGCAGCGACTTCATTTCGTCAATCTGGGGCGCGAACCGTCGGTTGAATCCAACCATCAACAGCGGCGCCTCCCCCGATTCCACCAGCGAGCGATACGTAGTCGCAATTTGGTCGAGCTCGTCATCGTGAATCGCCAACGGCTTTTCGACGAACACATGCTTGCCGGCCTCGAGCGCCTGGCAGACGAATCGAGCGTGAGAGTTGTGACGGGTCGCAATGACGACCGTGTTGATCTCCGGATCTTCCAGCAGTCCGGCCGTGTCCGTGGTCGCCTGGTCGAAGCCAAATTTCTTGGCGGCGTAAACGCCGCTGACCCCTCCGCTCGACGAGACGGTCTTGAGCCTCGCGCCCGACTCTTGCAAGGCGGGAAAGAGGGCACGCGTGGCGTAGTTTCCCGCGCCAATCGCGCCCACAACCACCCTGCGCGAGCCCACGGGAGCGACTTTTGCCTTCGCCGAGCGAACCCAGCCGGGGATATCGATGCCGCGGGCATCTGGCTGCAGTGAAACGGTGCGCCGAGCGCGCTGCTCGCTGTCGACCCCAGGGTACTCCAGCAGAATACCAATAGACGCTTCCTTGCCGCCGACGACCTCGTAAGCTTCGGCGACAGCGTCGATCTCGAAGCGATGAGTGATCAACGGCTCCACGTTCAACCGGCCATCGTCGAGCATCTCCAGGATGGCCTCGAAATTGCGCTGCTCGGTCCAGCGAACGAACCCGATGGGGTAGTCGAGCCCCTGCTCCTCGTAGGTCGCATCATAGCGCCCCGGCCCGTACGAGCAGGAGACCTGAAAGGACAATTCTTTTTCGTAATAGTCCGCCCGCTGCAGCTCGAGGCCGGTCACCCCCACGAGGACGATACGACCACGCTTGCGACACATCTGCGCCGCTTGGTGCATCGGCTCGCTGCTCGAGGTCGCCGCCGTCACGAGCACCGCGTCCACCCCGTGCCCCTTTGACAATGCCAATCCGGCGTCGACAGGATCTTCGCCCGCGCTCAGGTTGCACGTATGTGCCCCAAACTGCTCGGCCAACGCCAAGCGTTGCTCGTCGAAATCGATCCCCAGCACCTTGCATCCCTGGGCGCGCAGCAGTTGGACGGTCAACAGTCCAATCAAGCCCAGGCCGGTCACGACCACGCATTCGCCGAGCGTCGGCTGGGCGAGCCGAATGCCCTGCAATCCGATGGCGGCCACCACGGTAAACGCGGCTTCGTCGTCGGAGACCCCATCGGGAATCTTCGCGCACAGGTTCTTGGGGACCCGCACAACCTCGGCGTGATTGCCATTGGAGACGACGCGGTCGCCGGGGGCAAAGCCACGCACATCATCGCCGACGTCGATCACCCGACCGACATTGCAATAGCCGAGCGGAACGGGCTGGTCGAGCTTGGCCTGCACGGCTTCGACCGTCGGGACCAACCCGTCGGTCTTCACCTTGTCGATGACCTGCTTGACCTTCTCAGGCTGCTGGCGCGCTTTGTCGAGATAGTTCGCCTTGCCGAACTCGACGAGCATGCGCTCGGTGCCGGCAGACACAAGGGTGCGCGACGTGCTGATGAGCAAGTGACCGCGACGAGTTTGCGGACAGGGGATTTCGGCGATCTGGGTGTCGCCGGACTTGAGGTCCTGGAGAATTTGTTTCATTGGATTTGGGTACAGGAATGCAATGACACGGATAGAGGCGACCGCGCTCAACGGGAACGAACAAGCTCCTCGAGATCGAGCATCAACTGTGTGGAGCGCAGCGTCGCCAGCGAATCGCCGGCCTCTCCCATGACAATTTGTCGCCCGATTTGCGAGTACATCCGCTTGTAGCTATCCACCCGATTGACGTTCTCGCGGCGCACAATGCGGCTGCGATTCTCGGCTTCGTATCGACAATTGTCCACTAATTTTGCAGTTGTGCCTCCCGCTTGAAGCTCGACATAGTCGCGCACCCCCAACCGGGAGCTGCCCTCGTCGGTGAGGGTCATCGTAAAGAAGGCGTCGTTTTCGAGTTCCACGCGCACCGACATCTCGCCGGCGGCCGACCGGTATGCGTCACAATCCCGCACCGGAGCATAGTCATTGAGGAACATAAAATGGTCGAGCCAGTGGCAACCGTTGGACGTGATCCGACTGCCCGAGTTCGGCCAGTTATACCAGTGCCGCTTCGGCAGCGGAATCTCATAGACGATGCAGTGGTAGGAAATCGGCTCGCCGGCGGGAAGGCCTAGGTCCTCGAGGGCCCACTCGTTGAGCTCGCTGTAGCGCTTGTGAAAGCACGCGAATAATTGGCCATGTTTGGCCATGACAGCCTCGAGCTGCGCGAGCTGCTCCGAGGTCGTGCAGATGGGTTTTTCGACTACCGCATACGCGCCACGACCCAGCGCCTCGAGCGCCAATGGGGTGTGGGTGTGGTGATAGCCGGCGATCAGATAGACGTCGTACTGCTCACCGTCGCGCATCTCTCCGGAAGTGTCGACCGTGCAATCCCACCGAGCGGGATCGCCGATCTGGAGCGGATCAATCTCGTGAATCGCCTCCACCTCGATCTCATCGGGCAGGCTGGGCAAAATAACCGTCTTGGCATAGTTGCCGAGGCCGAACAGTGCAGCACGCTTCGAACCGCGCTGCGGGGGCGCGTGTCCCAACTCGCGCTCGCGCGTCCTTCTGTGGTCATCGACCGGAAGGACTCGGGTGGGCGACTTGCTCGACGCCATCGCCTGCGCCACGCGGACCACGCCTCGCTCGACGAGTGCCCGCTCCACCGCAAGGCCGCTGTAGGACGTCCAACCCGCCAAAGACTCGAGTTCCTCGGCCGAGACGCCGACGCTCCCCGCTTCAAAGAACTCTAGACGACCGCTTCCTGAGCGCACCCCGTCGAAGGGGACGACCAGGCATGCATCGATCACGATGCGATCGAGGCATTTCGGGTGGTTACACGCCAAGAAAGCGACCGTTTGGCCCGGCGTGCTGTAGCGCTCACTCCGCGAGTCGAGGATCTTCCCGCACCCCACTGACAACCACTTTCGGTTGCGGCCCCGCTCGCGAAGCCGCGAGATAATCTTGTGAACGACCGAGACCGGCCCGATCTCACGCAGGTAGTTCAGGATCACCCGCCAGTCGCCCATCGAGTACTGAACGTATTGGTCCTGGACTTCGCCGAGCGCCGCCCAGTGGGTGACTTGAATGCGAACCTGGTCCTCGCCGAGGTGATGGTCGAGTAGAGCGTCGTCCCACTCGTTGTCGAGCAAAGCTTTCATAGGCTCTCAACGCTCCTCGCCCGACGCTGCCGACGAACGCGAGTCGTGGCCCGGTGTTGGGCCTGTAGCGGCGAATTGGCGATAGATCTCCGCATGCTGCTGAGCGCAGATATCGAGGTCGAGGTGCGCCTTGGCGTAGCGTCGCGCCCGCTTTCCGAGCCGCCTGCGCAGCAATTCGTCATCCAGAAGCTCGATCACCCCGTCGGCAACTGCCTGCGCATCGCCCACCGGAACCACCAGCCCCGTGGGTTCATCCTCGGCTTCGAAGTGATAGCGAACGTCGCCCACGTCGGTCGCAACGATGGGCTTTGCCATCGCCATGGCCTCCCAGACCGAAATCGGAGACGCCTCGAAATTCGACGAGCATACGTATATGTCAGCGGCCTCGAGCACGCCCGCGACGTTGTCCGAGGGGCCGGTGAAGTGCAGGTTATCACAGCCCAACGCGCGTGCCCGCTCCTTCAACTGCTCCCCGTAGCTCTTCTGGCTGTCATAGATCGGGCCGACGACAAAAAACTCGACCTTGCCAGCAAATTGTTGGCTGGCCAGGTGAGCCATGTCGATGAACTGCTCGATACCCTTGACCGGGTTGATCGAGGCGACGGTCACGACCTTCAAGCCTTCGTAGGCCGCAATCGCGCTGTCGGGCTGGGTGGCCTTCGGATCGAATTTGGTCGTGTCGACCGGGGCCTGGATCACCCGACACGGCTTGTCTCTGAGCGCTTGGCGGTCGAGGTAATACTCACGGGTGCGATGGGAGGCGCAGATAAATCCACTGGCCAGCACCGGGGCCACCACCGAGAACACCTGCTTGACCGGCGCCGGCATGTAGGTGTCGTTCAGGTGCCACAGCGCGGGAATCCCTGCCAGGCGCGCAGCGATCATCCCCTTGATTTGCCAGGACCCGTTGCAATGTACGACCTGGATGTCGTGACGCTCGAGTTCCTGTTTGATGTGGACGATCTCGGGCAGGAAGTGCGTGATGTAGCGCAGGAGAATCGGCAACTCTTTGGTCAACCGATGCAACGCTAACATCGCCGAGCGCACGCCCGCGGCGCTCAGGCGGCCCTGGAACTGCTCCGAATCCAGCGTCGGACCAATCACAAGGGTATCCACGTCATGGTCATGCAGGCGCGCGGCGACGTTCGCGATACGCACCTGCGGGCCACCCCAGCGGCCCTCTTCAGTGATGTTGGCAATTCTCATAACAAGCTCGGGCACCAGACTGATCAGCGCAGCTTCCACCTCACTCGGCGTCTTGTTCAGCAAACCATCGAACCGTCTGCACCAAGCCCTGCGCCAGGGACACTCGAGGCTGCCAGCCCAACAGTCGTTTGGCCTTGGACGTGTCCGAGTAGTTTCGCCGAACATCGCCCGTGCGCGGCGAGGTATGCCGCACCTCGACCGCGTCCACGCCAAACTCCTCGAGAATAGGCACGAGCGCGTCCACCAGCTCGTTGACCGTCGTCTCGGCGTTGGTGGCGATCTGGAAGATCTCGCCGCCAATGCCATCGACCGTGGCGGCGAGACGTATAGCCTCGACAAGATC
This sequence comes from uncultured delta proteobacterium, assembly GCA_963697525.1. Lineage (GTDB taxonomy): Bacteria > Myxococcota_A > Bradymonadia > Bradymonadales > Bradymonadaceae > Bradymonas. The sequence continues at coordinate 1,061,378 of OY969087.1, read as the reverse complement.
GGCCGTGTAGATGAAATCGCGGGTTTGACCGCCGTCACCGTAAATCTCCAGGACGTCCCCTTGCATCGCCCGGCGCGCGAACTTGGCCACCACGCTGCTCTTGTGGCTGGACAAGGGACCGTAGACATTGCCGAAGCGCAGCCCGACGGTGTCGAGGCCAAACGAACCATGATAGGCCGAGCAGTAGCCTTCCCCTGCAAGCTTGCTGGCGCCATAGGGCGACTTGGGATGAGGCGCGAGCTCCTCATGAATGGGGGGCTCGACTTCGCCGATGGGCGCCCCGCTGGAGGCCAGCACGAAGCGGCCGACCCCTGCGTGTCGAGCGGCTTCGAGCATATTGAGGGTGCCGATGACGTTGGTGACGCAATCGTAGCGAGGATCTTCGACCGACGGCGCCACCCCCGTATTGGCGGCCAGGTGAACGATCACGTCCGCCCCGTGAGCGACACGAGCCGTCAGTGCTTCGTCGAGAACATCACCGACGACCAACTCGACGGCGTCGGCCGCCTCGCCCATCGGCTTCGGCGCGCTCGCCTCCGTCTCGACGAACTCAGTCACACGTGCGAGATCAGCTCGTGAGCCGACCGACAAGTTGTCGAGGATCCGTATACGCCCCCCGTTTGACGCACGTATGCTTTGCACAAGATTGGTTCCGATGAATCCACATCCGCCTGTGATAAGCCAGTTCATGAGTTCCTTTTTAGCGATGGGCTAGGCTCTAATCTCGGTCCGAAGCGAAGCGCTCGGCTTGCTCGTCAATCCAACTGCGATCCGCCTCGTAGCCAATCTCGATGAGGCAGTCGCCGGCGTGGCGATCGAATGTCTCGCACGCCAGTCGGCTAAACTTATTCTTCCAATCGCCGGCGATCCCCTTGCGCAGAAAACTCTTGCCCTCTTGACCGCGCTTGCGGCCGGCTTGGTTCTCGAACGAATACTTCTCCTCGATTCGTTTGAGCGCCTTCATCTCCGGCTCGATGTCCAAGACCTCTTTGACCGCTTGCCCAACCTCGCCAGCAGCATCTTCGAGCATGTCTTCGTAGCGAACGATCGCCACTCCCTCCTGCCCCCAGTACGAGCGCACGAACTCATCCCAGGTGAAGCGATTGCGCCGTTTGCCCTCAACGCAAAAGAGGTAGTCGATAAATGCCGGCAGGTTCTTCTCGACGTTCTCGTAATCGTCGAAGGGCACCCGCCGGCGATGATAACGCACGCTGAACGGGGGGTTGCGATCGTGGTGAAACAGGTAGTGATGATATGCCGAGACCATCACATCTCGGCCATCTCGAATTACGCAAAACACGTTTTGAAACCGAGGATGGTACAGGTGATGGCCATGCATCACACAACTTTGGATGGGTGGACGTTCATTCCGCGGAAAAGGCACGTCCAGGTAGGTGGACAGCATTTGACTGAACCACGATCCCCCGCTCTTGGGGTATTCCGGCACCAGGTACAGCGGGAGCGGCTCACACAAGGCGTGCCACATGACCCACCGCTGGAGGGCAGCCCCCCAGATCGAGAGTCGACTTCGATGGTCACGTACACTCATGATGTCTCACAACAAGAGGCAAGGACAACGACGATTACTGGTTTGGCAGTGTTGGCATGTAAGAGGCGCGTTTACCAGAGCTGCTCATAAAGGTCGGCAAACTTTTGGGCGACCGCGTCCGGCGAGAACCGTTGGGCCAATTCGATGCCCTTCTCGGCGAGTTGAGCGCGCAGGTCCGCTGAATCGGCCAGTGAGCCAATCAGCTCCGCCATACGCTTGGCGTCGCCCGGCTCGAAGAATCGAATCACATCCGCAGCCGGGTCGACAATGCGAGAGCCAGGAATGTCACTCGCCACGACCGGACAGCCACATGCAAGCGCCTCCTTGACCACTCGCGGCGAACCCTCGTGAAAGGAAGGGCACACAAAAACGTCTGCCGTGTTGTAATAGGAGACCAACTGTTCCCGTGGAATCCGGCCCAACCGAACGATGTGATCTCGAACGCCGTAGCGATCGATGACCTGCTCGATCCAATGTTGGTCGAAAGGAAAATGACCTCCCAAAAGCACCAGTTGGACGGGGTATCCGGCATCGATCAAGCGACGCAGCCCGCTCATCAAGACCCCAAAGCCTTTGAAGCCGGCCAACTGGCCGACGTAGAGCAACCTCAACTTGTCGGGCTCCCACACCAGGTCTTCATCGATCGTCTCCTGGCGACAAAAGAAGCTGTTATCCACGCACGTCGGAATGATGTGCACGTGCTTCGAGCGAAATAACTGCGCGACATCACGCGCCACCATCGCGGAGTTGCCCGTCACATAATCGGCCCCCGCCCATGAGACGACGTGCTGGAACAACTTCTTGAGAAAGATCGCCACGTAATGGGCGGTCTGCCCGACTCCAAAGGGCTCCCCGTAGGGGTCGATGCGCCAATGCCTTTCGCGTAGAAAAGTTACTTCCGCAGCGTATACCGATACGATCGTAGAAAAGTCGAGATCGTTTCTCAATTGCCGCAGCTTCAACAGAAACGAGGCAAACCCCACAACATGCTCGTGAACCAACCAACGCGCGTCCGCCGACTCGTGTTCTAGCCGCTTGATGACCTCCTCGGCCACCCAACGCCAATAGGCCGCCCCGGCGATCGGTTCCTCGGGAAACACCACGGTGGTGTTGGAGTGCTGCGCGAATCCCTCGACCGGGTCGCGTGTGAGAATCACATGCTCGTCGACATAAGCCCCCTGCCGCGCGAGCATCTCGAAGCGATCGGGATAGCTATGCTGGGACAAGATGATGCTGATCAGGTTTCGCTTTTTGTTGGTCGTAGCCATCGGCGCGTAGTGTCGTTACTCGTTGGTGACCTGAGGGGACGATGTCGAAGGTGTCCGAGGCGATCCCCCCCGAGCGCGATACACGACTTGCTCGAGCAGCCATGGGACAAAATAGACGAAAAAACCGCCCCACACGATGAATCGTCCCTTGCTCGCCACGTCGGCACGCACCCACGTGTAAATCCCCATGACGAGCATGAGCAAGTACGCCAGTGCCTGTGGATCGAGCCGACGCGAGCGAGCGAGCCGCCAGCTATAGGTCAGGAAGAGCCCGAGGAGGAAGTAAAGGCCGAAAATTCCGAAGGCTCCGAACTCGAGATAGGCTTCCGCCAACTGCAGATAACCCAATCCAACGTCGGTCCAACTCGGGTTGTAGTAATGGGTGAACCACGTCTGCGGTGTGGCGCCCAGCACGGTGCGCGCGTCCAACCCAATTGTCGAAGCAAAGGGAACCGGGCCGATGAGAATGTACAAGTAGTCCTGACCAAAGCGATAGGGCTTGATATCGGGGACAATGCGCACCGTGCCAATGACCGCTTGGTAGGTGAAGGCCGCATCGTAGAGCAAATCTTGGCCCACCCCCAGCGCCGCGGTCGGGGTGTCATTGAAGTCACTCTCGGTGGACGTGGCAACCTGCTGGGCCGACCAATCACGAATCGGTGTCCCCCGAAGTTTGCCCAGAACGGGGATGAGATAGGTGAGCCCCACGAACAGCACGGCTACCATCACAAGACCGCGCAGCTGCTTACGCCGGTTCTGTGTCACCGAGCCGTTGAGCAATGCTGCTGCCGGCAGAAGCAGCAGGATAGAAACCGGCGCATCCCTGTCCCCGGTAGCCATCATGACTGACAGCCCGATTGCCGCCAGCACGCCAGTTTTCCGCCAGTCCCGGGGGGACTCGGCCAACACGCCCAAAATGATCAACGAAAAAGGAATGAAGTAGGACAGGGCGACCTTTTGAAAAACAACCGAGTAACCTCCAGCACGCATGACCTGCTCGGCGAAGCCGCCGTATCCCTCCCGAAACATCACGTTCAACCCGCTGCCGCGCGCCGTGAAGAACAGGATGACCGCAGCCGAAAAGGCGAAGAGACCGTACGCCGTCCACTTGAGCATGGTCAGCCGACGAGGCGAGACGTGTCGCCGCGTCGCCGCACCGGAAGACCTGCGGCCGCGCACCAGCATCGAGCCCAAGCCAAAGCTCGAAAAGGCCAGCATCACGTGGATCAATCCTTGAGCCGCGGCATGCAGGTCCGTAACGCGCCACATCGAAATCCGAAATACCGCATCGCCGTCGAGGAAATAGACCACCGGAAAGCTGCAAGTAAAATAGGCGGTGGCGAACAAGAAGCAGGCAGGAAAGGAGATGGGGTGTAGTCGGTTGACGCGCATCGTCACCGCGATGCATACCCCGACGAACACACACGTGACCAAGCACGCCGTCGCTAATGAAAAGGGGAGCGTTTGACCGCGCACGGCCATGACCAGCAACATAAGCGTGGCGACCCCAAACGTGCTAATTATGGCGGCGCGAGCATTCATGATTAGTCGACACGTGAACGGAACCAGATTTCGAGACTTACCAGCGCCCACAACTTGACCGACCAGTCGCGCTGACCGGACATATGCTCCTCGACCAGCCGCTTGGCGTAGCTCGGCCGAATCACGCCTCGTCGACGAGCACGTTCATCCAGCAGGGTGTCTCGCAATAGACCCGCGAGTTCGTTTCGGAACCAATCCGCGATGGGGATCGTGAATCCGCTCTTGGGTTTATCGATGACTTCGGCCGGTAGCAGCGGACCCATGGCGTCGCGCAACAAGGCTTTGCTCCTGCCGCCTTCCCATTTGAGCGAGGCAGGAATAGTCGCCGCGAACTCGACAAATTTGTGATCTTCGAAGGGCGCGCGAACCTCCAGGCTATTCGCCATGGAGGCAATGTCGACTTTGGTATTGAGACATTGGGCCAGGTAGTTGCTCTGGTCGTGGCGCATCAACCAGTCGAGCACGGAGTCGTTGGCGGCATAATCGACCGGTGGCGCGAAGCTCTCACCGCCCATCGGACTCATTTGCAAAAAGTCCTCGGTATACGCCAGTTGCTTGTCTTCGGGCTTGAAAATCGAGCAGTAATACCGGTAGCGCTCCGGCAGCGGGCTGGTCAGCATGTGCAGCCCCTTGCGCAGCCGAAGCGTGCGCCCAGAGGCAGGCAACGCGCGGGCACCGCGCTCCAACGGACCGAGCAAGCCGCGTCGCACGGGCAGCGAAAGAAAATCGAGCGAGGACCAGCGCGCCATCCTGCCATAGCGTCGATACCCGGCGAAACTCTCGTCGCCTCCGTCGCCTGCTAGCGCGACCTTGACATGCTCACGAGCCAGCTTCGAGACGTAGTACGTGGGAAGGGCCGACGAGTCGGCAAAGGGCTCGTCGTACTGAGCCAGCAAGCCTGGAAGCACGGCCGCGGCATCCGGTTTGACGACCATTTCGTGGTGATCCGTCCCGTAGCGCTGCGCGACCTTGCGCGCGTAGGGAATCTCGTTCATCGACGGGAATCCCTCGAGACCGATCGTAAAGGTCTTGACCGGCCGATCGCTGTGCTGCGCCATCATGGCGACCGTGGCGCCGGAGTCGATACCGCCGCTCAAGAGTGCGCCAAGCGGGACGTCGGACTCCATCCTCAGCCGGACGGCTTCGCGATATTTCTCACGGATCATCTCCAAGAGCCACTCGCGAGACGCACCGGTTTTTACCTGCGGCCGCGGGTACCAATAACGCTCGACGTGCAACTGCCCATCGGCGCCACACACGAGGAAATGCCCGGGAGCAAGCTTGCGAACGTCTACGAAAGCCGTCGCCGGAGACGGAACATATTGCAGGGACAAAAAGGCATCCAGCGCCGCAAAATTCGGCTGTCGCGACACCTCCGGCTCGTCCAAAAGCGCCTTGATCTCGGAGGCAAAGATCAGCGCGTTGGGGCCGTGGGAATAGAAGAACGGCTTTTGACCCATGCGATCGCGGGCGGCGAACAACCGTTGTTTCGGTCCGTCCCAAATGGCGAACGCGAACATGCCCCGAAGATACGACAGACACTCCGTCCCGTACTCTTCGTAAAGATGGACCAGCACTTCGGTATCCGTGCCCGTTCGAAACTGGTGGCCGAGCGCCTCCAGATCCTGACGCAAACTGCGATGGTTGTAGATCTCGCCGTTGTACGTGACCCAAATCGTGCGGTCCTCATTGGACAGCGGCGCTGCCGCCTCGGGGCGCACATCGATAATGGCGAGCCGGCGCTGACCTAGGCCGACGGGACCCGAGCAGTAGACGCCGCAGTCATCGGGCCCGCGATGGATGAGGCGATCGTTCATCCGTTTGATGGTGCGACGTTCGACCTGAACGCCACGAAACGCCAATTTTCCAGTGAGTCCGCACACTTGGGAAGTACCTCTTAGACTGCTGACACGCGCGACATAAGTTCGCGCCTATTCGCCAAATCCTTCAGGCGCCGACAGGAGCGGGGAGAATGGAAAACAACGCGTTCAACCCCAGATCTTCCAGATCCACCTCCCACTCCAAGCCGCCGTCGAGGTGATACAACGCGATCCTGGTGGGCGCTTCGCCACTGTGGTCAGACATGCCGAAGCGATGTCGCAGCCAGCGTAGGTTCTCACGCACTTTGCTCGGGCGAAGCCGCGAGAAGCCAACTAAGACGCGATCTTCGCTGATCACGTGCAGGCCGCGGCACCAGCCTAGCGCCCTGGCGCTCTGCGAGAACTCGTTGAGGTCGACCTGTGCGAATGCGCTCACAAGACGCGGCGTCAAAAACGACGATCTGCCCGTCCACGGTGGTGAAGTAGACCCTGCCATCTTTGACGTTGCCATCATGGGGACGCCCTACATCAATGGCCAATCGCTTGTCAGACGAGGTAAGGCAGACGCTGTCCTTTTGCTTGAGACGCGTCGCCCAAACCTCGCCGTCGAGTTCGAACGTGTAATTGGGATGGGACGCATGGGGCTTCGTCGTCAGCACTTTGCGATAGTCGAGGCTGTCGTCGTAGACATCCCACGGCGCCTTGCCCAGCACGCCCCACTCCCGCACGATGTCCCCGTTGCGTTCGAGTTCGACGACCATGTCTAGGCCGGTAACGGCGACCAACAGCGTATCCCGATCGGTGGGGCAGACATGGTGAACGTCGTTGAAGCACGGCAACGAGATACAGTTGGTCAGCGAAAAGTCTGTCACCGAGTAGATTAGCACCTCGGTTTGGGTGCACACAAAGAGCTCGTCGCCGCGAATCGCGCCTGCTTTGAAAAGCACCGACGCGTTGTCTTCCGGTCGATTCTCCGTCGGCGAAATGTAATCGGTCACGGGATACGCCGTGCGCGTGCGGCAATCGACGCGGACAATCAGCCCCCGCCCAAAGCAGCTCCACTCGTCGCGGAAGAACGCTCCCGGGCGCTGTTGCCCGCCGGTAATATATACGGATTCAATCACTGCCGACTCCCGCAGCCGATGGCCTGAAAGGAAAAATCGTGGGGTTGATCTTGAGCTTGGTGACGACCCATATCAACATCACGACGTTCCATAACAACATGGTGATGACCGTCGCGACCGCCGCGCCGAGCAGGTGGAAACGAGGCACCAAGATCCAGTTGAGAATGATGTTGAGCACCGCACTCACCGCGATGATCCGCGCCGCCTGAACCTGGTGGCCGGTCATGGACATCAGGAATCCGACCGACCCCGATAGCGCGTTGAAGACATGCCCCCCGAGCAGCACGAGCAGAGGGGCATAGGCCACCGCAAAATTCGGCCCAAAAAGGGACAGGATCGGGCGACCGAGCGCGGCCAAGGGGATGCAAGAAACGGTCGTCACCACAAAGACGCCGGCGGCGGCCTTCTTGAGGACACGCTGAAGTTCGCCGAGCTGCTTCGTGCTGTAGAGTTCGGAGATGAGCGGCGCCGCCACGACATTGATGGCAGTCAAACCGAAGGTCCCGAGGGTCGCGATTCGCATGGCGGCCGCGTAAATACCCGCCTGGGTCGAGTGGAGCAGGGCGCCGATCATGAGCACGTCGGTGCGATTCAAGATCATATACATGCCTGCCATCATGAACATGGGCGCGGCCGTGCGAAACCAATTAGCGGTCTCGAACGCCGGCGTAACGTTCCAAATCTCGTGGGGCAACTCCCGGATCAACCAGCGCAGCCCCACAATGGCGCTGAGCGCCGTCGCCGTTAAGAACAGCCCCATGGTGAGCGCCGACGACAACCGCCCATCGAGAAACCAGTAAAGCGCGGCCGCCGCCGTCACCAGTAGAAGGGGCCGGATGATCGTCTCGATGGACAGCGCCGGCGCAGCGCGCTTGACCGCACGAAGCCCGCCGGCCGTAAGCTTGATGAACGCGAGGAAGGGAAGCGCCGCCATCCCCACCAGAAACGTCAGCCGCAGCGGCTCTGGAATGGCGTGGAACAACAACTCGAGAACGATTGCACCGGTCAAGGCGATGATCACCGATGCGACCAGCACCCCTTGGGCGCTGCGATGGAGAAAGCCCCGAAGCAGCCCCCAACGTTGGGTCGCCCGATATTCGGGCACGAACCTCATAATCGCAGTGTTGGAGCCCCAGAGTCCCAGCAAGACCAAGACATTCAACCACGTGAGCACGTAGACGTACGAGCCATAGGCATGCGCGCCGAGCAGGCGGGCCAACGCGATATGCGCTCCGAAGCCGACGACGGCGCCCACGAGCTTGGCGGCGAACGAGCTACTCGCGGCGCGCGTCAAGCTGCTGTCATCGGCGCGCCAGCTCCTTTTGAGCCGGTCGGTAGCATCTTTGAGCAGGTCTCGCATCATCTCAACGGCGAGCCAGATACCACTCGACGGTACGCTGCAACCCTTCCCGAACATCGACGGTGGGCTCGTAGCCCAACCGCTGGCGGGCCTTTGAAATATCGGCGAGGCTGTCGCGGACGTCGCCCGCGCGAGGATCACCATGGATCGGGCGCCCCTCAAAGCCAATAAATTCAGCGAGATGCTCGAACAGGGTCGTAAGCGAGACGCGCTCGCCGCAGCCGATGTTGAAGATCTCCCCGGCCACCTGCGGGGCGCGCTCAGCTGCCTTCAAGTTGGCCTGCACGGCGTTGTCAATAAACGTAAAGTCGCGGGTCTGCTCACCGTCGCCATAGATGGTGGGCGCGGTGTCGGCTTGCATGCAGTCGATGAACTTCGGGATAACGGCCGCATAGGCGCCGTTGGGATCCTGGCGCGGCCCAAAGATATTGAAGTAGCGCAACCCCACCGTGTTGAGTCCATAGATCTGCGCGAACACCTTCAAGTAGTGCTCACAGGCGACCTTGGTGACCGCGTAGGGGCTGAGCGGGCGCGGCTCCATCCCCTCGTGCTTGGGAAGCTCCTCGGTGTTGCCGTACGCCGAGCTGCTCGCCGCAAACACAAAGGATTCGACTTCCGCCCCGTGGCTGGCGACGAGCATATTCAGCGTACCGGTGGCGTTGGATTCGTGGGTGGCCACCGGGTCCTTGACCGAGCGGGGCACCGAGCCCAAAGCGGCCTGATGCAACACCCGGTCGACCCCCTCACATGCTTTCCGGCACATGTCGAGGTCGCGAATGTCTCCCTCGATGAACTCGAGATCGCCGAGGAACGGCGCGATATTCTCCATGCGGCCCGTCGACAGGTTGTCGATGCCCCTCACCCGGTGGCCGTCTTCGAGCAACCTCACCGCGAGGTTGCTGCCGATGAACCCGGCGATTCCCGTGATCAAATAATGCACTTATTGCCTCGTTCGACAGGATCAAAATCGAGCGTTCGACGCGCCGGCGACTTGCCGGCACACCGATTACAAACTCCAATAGACCATCGGTTCGGCGACATCCTCCGGGTCGAGCACGGACTTGATATCGACCAGCACGCCGTTGTCTTGGAGCATCTCGGCCAAGGCGGCTGCGCCCATCTCTCGGAAAGAGTCATGGGCCACGGCCACGACCAGCGCGTCCAGATCACTCAAGGCGTCCAGATCGACCAGATCGATGGCGTAATGCTTGCGGGCATCCTCGGCGTCGGCCAGCGGGTCGTGTACCATGCACTGAATCCCGAAGTCATTCAACTCCTCGACGATCTCGGGCACGCGGCTGTTGCGAATGTCACGCACGTTGGCCTTAAACGTCAGCCCCAGCAGGCCCACGCGCGCATTGTTGACGCGTTTGCCCTGGCCGATGAGCAATTTGACAAGCTTTTGGGCGACGAACCGGCTCATGCCATCGTTGATGCGCCGCCCGCCGAGGATAACCTGCGGGTGGTAGCCGACCGACTCGGCCTTGTGGGTCAGGTAATAGGGATCGACGCCGATGCAGTGACCGCCGACCAACCCCGGAGTAAACTTCAAGAAGTTCCACTTGGTGCCCGCCGCATCGAGCACGTCCTTGGTGCGCACGCCGAGGCGGTCGAAGATGATCGCCAACTCGTTCATCAGCGCGATATTCAGATCGCGTTGGGTATTCTCGATGACCTTGGCACTCTCGGCCACCTCGATGGAGGGGGCACGATGAACGCCCGCCGAGATGATCGCGGCGTAGGCCGCCGCTACCCGTTCCAGGCTCTCGTCGTCCTCGGCGGAGACCACTTTGGCTATCGACTCCAATCGGTGCTCGGTATCACCGGGATTGATTCGCTCGGGGGAGTAGCCGAGCTTGAAACCGACGCCCTGGCGCAGGCCCGAGACCTCGGCGAGCAACGGCCCACAAATTTCGCGGGTCACCCCGGGATAGACGGTGGACTCGAAGACAACGACGTCACCCGGCGACAGGCTCTGCCCCACTGTACGACAAGCGGCGCGCACCAAGCTCAAATCCGGCTGATGGGCATCGTCGATGGGCGTGGGCACGGTCACTACGTAGAAATTCGCCTGGGTGAGATCCGCCGAATCGCTCGTAAAGTGCACGCGCGACGCCTCCAATTCTTCGGCAGACACTTCTCCCTGCTTGTCGTTGCCAGCGCGAAGCGTCTCGATGCGTCGGGCGTCGATGTCGAAACCGAGGACGCCGTCGAACGCACGGCCAAATGCCAGCGCGATGGGTAATCCCACGTATCCCAAGCCGATGACGGCAATCTTTTCACTCATCTGGTTGCTCTCTCCGTGCGTGCTGTGGCCGTCAGTCATTCCAACTCACCCGTGGCATGATTTTGTCCTTGTCAATGCGCCCCTCGAAGCGCTGGATGCGCTCGAGCATGCCGACCAGAACCTCGTCGGTCATGTAGTGCGGCTCGAGGCCCAGCTCCAGCAGCCCAGAGTTGGCCGGGTTGTAGTAGTGGTCCTCCGGCTCTTTGCGCGGGTTGGGGATCGACTCGACTTCGACCTCCAGACCCAGCTCGGCGCCGGCGCGTTGGACGCGCTCGGCGAGCTCGTTGACCGAAAACGTCTCCGTAAACTGGTTCAGGATCCGCAGTTCCCCCGGCTCGACCGGGTTGTCGGCAGCGAGCTCGACGCATTGGAGCGTGTCCTTGAGGTTCAAGTAGCCGCGCACCTGGCCGCCCTTGCCGTATACCGTCAGCGGCACCCCGGCCACGGCCTGCACGAGGAAGCGGTTGACGGCGGTGCCAAAGATGTCGTCGTAGTGGAAGTTCGGCGACAGGTCTTCGTGCAGGTCCGCCGCGGGAGTCGAAAGCCCGTAGACGGGCCCCTGCATCAGATCTGTGACACGCAGGCCGAAGGTGCGCACGTAAAACCACAGCAGGTCGGTGTCGAGCACCTTGGTGGTGTGATAGAGGCTTCCAGCCGCACGCGGGAAGAGGAACTTACCCTTGCGCCCCTTGTGCTCGATCTCGATCCAGCCTTCCTCGATGTCGATGTTGGGCGCGCCGTACTCGCCCATCGTCCCCAGCTTGATGATATGACAGTCCGGGGCGTGGTCTTTGACGGCGTGAATGACGTTGAAGGTCGCGTTGAGGTTGTTGTTCAGCGTCTTCTGGGCCTCGTCAAAACCGATCATCGAGTACGGCGCCGAGGGTTGCTCGGCGTAGTGGACGACCGCCTCGGGCTCGTATTGCTCGAAGACCTGCTGCATGAACCGATAGTCGGTGCAATCCCCAATCTCGACGGCGACCTCGTGGCCGGACTCGGCCTGGAAGCGCTGGGCGCGCTTCTCGAGGTTGGGCGTCGGGATGAGTGCCTCCGAATCGGTCTGCTGGGCGATGAGGCGGCGAAGATAATTGTCGACGACGGTCACATCGTGGCCCTGGGCGGCAAAATGCATCGCCGTGGGCCAGCCGAGGTAGCCGTCACCACCTAAAATCAAAATACGCATAGTGTCGGTTCTTGGTCTTTGGTTTTGGTCTTGATGCTCGGCGGGCGGCGGGCGCGGCTTGGGGCGACCCACAACCCCCGATACTCCTTTATTTGATCCGTCGTTGGACGTTGGCCCGGTCGATAGGTCTGCAACGCGCCCGACGCCCGAAATTATTCGGCCGGAACAGCGTCTTGTTGGCGCTGAATCGCCGCGTCGTTGACCAGTTCGCCGGTCGAAGCGCCCTCGTCGAATAAGAGATTCTTTTCGTGCAGATAGCTGCGCAGCTCGTCTTTGGACATCGGGGTCTCGTTCGACGAGTTGTAGACCCGATCGATGCCGACCTCGCCGTGCATGCCCGGGTACTCGTAGGCGATTTCTTGATAGAGGTTTTTGAACGCGGGCAGAATGCCAAAATAGTTGGGCAATTCCACGGTGCGACGAGTTTCCTCGCTGTTCATCAACTCTTCGTAGAACTTCTCGCCGGGTTTGGCGCCGATGACCTCGATGACGATGTCGTCGGCCGAGAACCCATAATACGGCGCGAGATCCTCGACCATGACGTGGGCGAGTTCCTCAATCTTGACCGTCGGCATCTTGGTGACGAAGACCTCGCCGCCCTTGGCCAAAAACACCGAGTCGATGACCAGGCGCGCCGCCTCCTGGAGGGTCATGATGAAGCGAGTCATCCGGGGGTCGGTCAGCGTGACCGGGCCGCCCTGGCTGATCTGGCGCTTGAACAGCGGGATCACCGAGCCACGCGAGCCGAGCACGTTGCCAAAACGCGTCGACGCAAATACCGGCCCATCGCCCCGCTTGCGTGCATTCGCTGCCGTCAACAGCCGCTCGCCCATGAGCTTGGAGGTGCCCATGACATTGGTCGGGTTGACCGCCTTATCCGACGAGGTGAACAGAACGCGCTCGACGCCGGCTGCGTTGGCGGCGGCGATGACGTTTTGGACCCCGTTGATATTGGTCTGAACCGCATCGCCGGGCGACTGTTCGCACAAGATGACGTGCTTGAGCGCCGCGGTGTGCAGGATGATATCGACGCCCTTGGCACGCGCGGTCAGATTGGCCTCGTCGCGCACGTCGCACAATTGCAGGTTGACATCGTGGCGGTCGCGAAACTCGTCGCTCAAAAAGAACAGTTCGCTCTCGTTGTTGTCGATCCCGACGATCTCTTCGAGGTCATAATCGAGGAGCTGGCGAAAAAGCTCGCCGCCCACGGTTCCACAGATCCCGGTAATCAGGACGCGCTTACCCTTCCACAGATCTTCGTACATCTTCTACATCTCGACAAAGAAAGAAGTCGTGATCGCCGGCCTCGTCGACGCCAGCCGGTGAGAAAAAAGCTCTCGGAAATGACAGGCCCCCTGTCAGGATGATGCTCAGACCGATTTCGCCCCCGAAGCCGGAGGTGCATAGTAGCGAGTTGTCTATAGGATACGCAAGCAAATCTCAGTCCCGGCGGCGTCGCCTCTGGAAAACCCCGACCATGGCTACGACGCCCACCCACAGAAGTCCTCGCGGCAGCGGCGAGTGCTGAGGGACGTTCTCGCAGCCACAGCCCGACTCCAGCTCGAAAAGATGGGGAAGCGCCTGCCTGCTCTGTAGCTCCACCGGAGCCGACGCGCTGGACGTCAGCCCGGTGAAATCGGTGGCCGACACGACGATCTCGTAGGTGCCCGGGGCCAGCGGCTCGCCATCTTGGCCCAACCCGTCCCACTCGGCTTCGAGGTTGTACTCACTGGTGTTGAGCTGGCCGTCGGTCTGAAAGACCACCTCACCGTCCGGGCTGTGGATCTGTAAGGCATACGAGGCCAGCGGCGAGGGATCGCGAAGCGTCGCCGTGACCAGCGTCGTCTGACGGCCGGGGACAAACGCCGATGGCTGGGCCTCGGGCCCCAGGATGACGGGCGCTTCGCCAGAATCGACCACCTCGGCACCGTCGCTGGCAAAGACCCGGGACACGCGCGCATCGGCGCCGGTGCCGTGATAGGCTTGAACCGCCACCTGGTAACGCCGGCCGGCCAACAGGCGAATGTCGTGGAAGCGCACCGAGGTCTGCGCGCCGACGTCGACGGGATCTCCGACGGGCGCGGCGCTGTCCATGTCGATGAGGGTCGCGACGTACCCCTCCACGGTGAGCGCCGGGAGCGTCCAGGACGCGCAGAAGTGATCGGTGAACGAAATGGAATCGACGTCCCGGCTGGAACCCGAGCAATCGGTGTCGCGCACCGACAGAGACATCTGCAGGGTCGGTTCGTCCATGATCAGTACACTTCCGTCGAGCGTCGGTACGATGGGCTCGCTGAACCCATCACCGTCGACATCGACCGCGGAGACGTCTCCCAATTCTACGCCCAGGTCCCAGGACTTCACGAGTACATTGTCGGGATAGGACGGACTCGCCGGATCGGCGCCTGGACGCAACAAGTAGAGGTAGCCGTCGCGGCTGCTTGTCAGGTACAGCGCCCCGTGGGTCGTCGTGGCGTTGAAGCCAACGCCGGCGTTCAGGCTTTCGGTCGCGGGCTGGTCATTGGGCGTGCGCACGGCCCCATCCTGCAGCACCAAACGATGAATGATGTCGCCGGAATCCGCGTCCAGCACGACGAAATTGTGGTCCAGCGGCAGCGACGCCGCTCGACCTTCGATGACAAATCTGCGCGTTTGCCCTCGGACCAGGGAGGCTCCGCGACCGGAATAGCGCGCGTGGTTGTCGCGATAGATGGTGTCCTGAACCCATTGTTCGCTCAACGCGTCGTCGAAGCTAACCCAGCGCCCATAAACATCGGCGTCGAGAACCAACTCGGGCGCACTACCTTCGGCGCCAGGCCACGCGCTCAAGCAACACGAGTAAAACAGACCCGATTGCTTCGTCTGGAGCGCACCGTCGGTGCCGGAGATGGCGTAGAGCGTGGATGCCAAACTCGTCACGACTTGCGCCGCGTTGCCCGACCCGACCACGACCGGCGGGCCGGTCAGCCCACCTCGCGTGCTCGGCAGTTCGAATGGTGCGCCCCACAACCGCTGCCCGCTCGCCCCGTCGAGCACAGTCAGGTCAAACTTGTCTAGCCCGGGGGCGTCGGTCTGGAGCACCACGTCGGGAAGCCCGTCCCCCGAAATGTCCGATCCGAGCACGCTATCCAGCCAGAATACTTTGTGGACCGGGTTCTGCTCGACGAGGTCATCCACCGACCAGAGCGGATCGCCGGAGGTCCCGTCGAGCAGCGCGACATCCGGAAGGTCGGCGCGGTAATGCGTATTCTGCACCAGCCAGTCCGATCGACCATCTGCATTGGCATCGAACAAGCCCATCAGATTCATCGCGCGCACACCGCGGTCGGCCGGCTGCCCGAGGTTCGCTCCCACGAGACTGTAAAACGCCTGGCGCCGACCCAGACGAACGCGCTCATCTGCTGGATCCCTCGCGCCCAGCACTTCGTCGGTCTCCTGACCGGGTGACACAATGGACTTGGCGGTGGCGATGGGCTCGAACGCCTCGTCCAGCAGGTCGACTCGCCCACTATCTCGATGCACGTGCGTAAACGCTGTCGTTCCGTTGACGTAGCCGCTCTCGAACGAATCGTGCGCTTCGTAGGTAAAGGTGGCGACTTCTGTGCCGTCGCCGCTGAACGCATGGACGTGGTGCTCGGAGAGTTCCTGTCCCGAGTCATCTTGGTTGTCGAGCAAATAGAAGTACGGAGAGGTCGCGTCGATGCGCGCAATACTGCGCACGCGCCCAGAGGGCCGCCACACTTGTCGGGTGGTCAGCAGGTCGTCACCCGTGAGGGTCGTCACGGCCCGAAACCCCGACGCACCGAACACCGTCGCGACCAACTTGTTCGGATGGATCCCGGCGAGGAGGATCCACGGCTGTTTGCCGGCGCGCTCAACAACGCCCACGACGCGACCCTGCGTTTGCGCAATCACGTCGCCAGTGCTCGGGTTGCGTACAAAGGTCGTCCACGCATCCTGCTGGTGATTGAAGAACGAATGGATGAACTCGACGCGACCGTCCCCGTCGAGATCTACCAACGGCTCGTCCGGCCACTCGTGGCGATCCTCGCCGACGTCGTCGACGTTGATATCCCAGCTTACAGTAAGCTTGCCCGTGTCGTCGTCGCGTTCGACGAGCATGGCGCGGCGGGAGTTCCTACTCGGAGGGTAATTATTGTTCGTGAGAAGGAGGACTTCGTCACGGCCGTCGCCGTCGATGTCGGCGACGAACACCTGGGCTACGCCATATGGCAGCGGCGGCGAAAACTCCGGCGTCGCGCCCAAATGCTCGCCGGTCCGGCTGGAATATACATGAATCCGTGTGCTGCTCGGCGCCACGATTTCCCGGCGGCCATCGCCGTCGAGATCGGCCAGGGCCATGAATCGACCACAGTAATAATCGCGAGTTCCCTCCTCCAGACGGAACAGCTCGGTCGGCGATTGCAGGTCCGAAAAAGAGTAGGCAATCCCGCGACCAACCTTTCGCGTCGGCGCCCCACAATCGGCCTCGGCAAAGAGCACATCGGGAAGCCCGTCGCCGTTGAAGTCGTCGACCAGGGTGGAGCCCACGCGTCCGAGATCCTCGAGACTGGACTTCCAGGCGACGAGTCCATCACGCCCGCGCACCACCGCCACCCCGCTCGGATCCCGCAACGCGATCAGGTCAGGTCGCTGATCGCCATCGAGATCGACCGGAGGCAGGGCCTTGCTGATACCCACCGGACTGGTCGACCACTCCAACGCCCCGGTAAAGTCATACGCCCTGAGACGTCCGCCGACCGCGAGCACAAGTTCCCGGGCAGGATCGCCGTCGATATCAGCGATGAGCGTGTCGCGCGGCAAGCCCGGAGCGGGAAGTCGATATGCCACCGCCAAATCCGAACTTTGCAACGGCAACGAGGCCGTGCGCTGACGCCACAGATTGCCGCCGGGCACCGACCAATTCTGCGCGTGTGCCGGCACGGCGGAGGCCATCATCGCGGCGACCGTCAAGACCATCACCGCCGATCGCCTCGGCATCACCCCAAAGCGAGATCGAAACCATGTGGACAGCATCAAGCCGCCTCCAGGTTGGGCTTACGACCCTCGGGAAATGACCATCTCACCCACTCTTGCTTGCAGGTGACCGAGTTGTCGTACGTGATTCCAAGCGACTCGGCGCGGCGCGGTCGGGTTTCGGACCTCCATCGACCCGACGCCACCATCGAGTACCCGCGCCAAGACGATCCCACAAATGTGACCCCTGTTCAAACCGGAGACAGCCTCCGTCGCCCAGCGCGTCGTGACTCACCTGCCTTGGAGCGCCAACGCCTCGAACCCACGAAAGCCATCGAGAAGCTCGGCGATGCCGTCCTTCAGCGAATGCGACGGCTGCCATCCCAGCGCTCGAAGTTTCTCGCCGTTGGTCTCGAATGACAGGTGGGTGCGGATATCCTGCTCGGTGTAGCGCACCTGCGTGTGTGGGCGCAGCTCGGTGATGGCGTCGACGACGTCGATGACGCTGGGATTCGCCCCGACGACGTTGACGATCGCCGGCCGGATATCACCGCGGTGCTCGAGGAACCACCGGATGGCGTCACTCGCGTCGCGCACGTGCACCACGGGCCGCCGCTGCTCACCATCGCCATACACGGTCAGCGCGCGGCGCACCCCGGCGATGTAGGCAAATTTGTTGACCACAGCGTCGAAACGCGTGACCGGTGCGGCACCAAAAAGCGTCCCGATACGCAAGACCACCGGCTCGAGACCTCGCTCGGCGGCGGTCAGCACGGCGCGTTCGGCGGCGCGTTTGGACGTGGCATAGGTCCCCATCGGCCGGCACGGGCTCTCCTCGTCGAACGGCCCGCCGGGCCCGTAGACCGCCGCACTGCTCGCATAGATGAACGTCTCGACGCCCGCGTCCAAGCAGGCCTCGACCAGGTGAGACGTGCCCCAATGATTGACCTGCTCGACCCAATTGGGTTGCTCGAAGCTCAACGGCGTGCGCACGATCGCCGCCAGATGAACCACCGCGTCGACCCCGCGCAATGCCACACGCAACACCGAGGGGTCGAGCACGTCGCCCTCGACCAGCTCGTAGCTCGCCGTGTCCGGAAGATCCATCAAGGCCTGCTGGCTGGCGGCCTGCAGATTGTCGAGGATCCGTATCGTGAGCCCCCCGCCCGCCGAGTCGCGGGCGAGGTCGCGGATGAGCTGCGAGCCCAGATACCCGCATCCTCCAGTGACCAGGATTCTATTCATCATCTTCGCCGAAGTTGAGCTGGATGGAATCGACGCTGCCCTCCGAAGCCTTGCCCAGCTTGGTGTGCAGGCCACATTCGGTCTTCTCGGAGCCGGCCCACCGCCCCGACCGCGCGTCCTCGCCGGCGCGCGGTCGCTTGGTGCAAGGCGCACAACCAATGCTTGGGTAACCCTGGGCCGTCAGTGGATGCGCCGGCAACTGGTGCCGCGCGATATACTGGGACACGTCCTGCTCGGTCCAATTGACCATCGGACATATCTTGTAGGTGCCGTCATCCAAGTGCTCGATGATCGGCGTGTTGCGCCTCGACGGCGTCTGGTCGCGGCGAACACCGGTAATCCAGGCGTCGTACTCGGCCAGGCCCGCATCCAGCGGCTCGACCTTGTTGAGATAGCAGCACATATCGGGATCGCGCCGATAAAGCTGGCCGTATTGACGATCGAACGCCTCGTGCCCCAGTTGGTTTTGAAGCGCTCGGATCTGGAGGTGGAAGTCACGCTCAAGGGTGTCGCGAAAGGCCAACGTCTCGGGAAAATGAAACCCGGTGTCCAAAAAAAGCACGGTCAGCCGCGGTGCATGCCGACTGATGAGGTGGAGCAACGGAACGCTTTGGGTCTGAAAAGACGAAGTCGCAGCGGCCTTGGGGCCGAACTCCGCCCATACCCACCGAAGAATCTGGGCGGGTTGCTCGCGCTCGAACCGGAGGTTGAGCGCCTCCAGGTCGAGCTCGCGACGTTCGCTGTTAGGGGTGTTGTTCACGGCTTCACCAGCCATCGCACCGTCATTCGACCAGGGGAACGCCACGACCAAATACCGTAAAGCCGGCGCGCCGCCATTTGTCCTGGTCGACCAGGTTGCACCAGTCGAACAAAACCTTGTGGCGCATCAATTTGCCGACCTCGGTCGGATCCATGTATTTGAACTCGCTATGCGGCGCGGTGATGACGATGGCATCGGCGTTGGTCACCGCTTTTTCGAACGACGTAAGCTCCCGGTCGAAGTGGCGCACATGGGGGTCATAAATGGTCAGCGAGGCATCGAGCTTGTCTTCGAGCAGACGGGCGAAGTCGCGGCCGGGTGACTCCCGCGCATCATCGACGTCTCCCTTGTAGGCCACGCCGAAAAGCGCCACCCGGGGGTCCGCTTCGTCGCCCAGCACCTGGGCCATGCGCGCGACCAGATACTCCGGCACACGCTGGTTGAGCAGGCGAGCCTGGCGGATGAGCCGGGCCTGTTCGGGGGCCGCCTCGATGACAAACCAGGGGTCCAGGGGCAGACAGTGACCGCCGACGCCCGGGCCTGGCTGGTGCAGGTGCACGCGCGGGTGGCAGTTGGCCAGCGCGATGACCTCGGGGGAGCTGACCTGCAGATGGTCGCAGATGTCGGCCAACTCGTTCGCCAGCGCGATGTTGAAATCGCGATAGGTGTTCTCCATGAGCTTGACCAGCTCGGCGGTGGTCGCGTCGGTCAGGTGGATATCGCCCTCGACGAACGCCGAATATAATTTGGACGCCCGCGCGGCGCACTCCTCGGTGATCCCGCCAATGATGCGGTCGTTTTGTGTCAGCTCGCGCATGATATGGCCGGGAAGCACTCGCTCGGGACAATGGGCGACGAAGACGTCTTCGCCGACCGTAAACCCGGCCTCTTCGAGCTTGTCGGCCACGTAATTTTGGGTCGTGCCCGGAGGACTGGTGGACTCGAGGATGACCAACGACCCCTTTTCGATGACTTGCAGCATCGCCTCGACCGCGCCTTCGACCGCGCGAAGGTCGCTGCCTCGATGGTCTTCGGCGTACACCTGGCAGGGCGTGGGAACGGCGATGATGTAGGCGTCGGACGGCTCCAGCATCGTCGAGGCGCGTAACTGGCCGGAGTTGACACCCGCTTTGACCAGCGTGCGAAGGCCGGGCTCCTCGATGTGGATGTCCCCCCCGTTGACGGTCTCGACGACGCGCGGGTTGATGTCGACGCCGAGCACGTCGAACCCGTGGGTGGCAAAGATCGACGCCGTGGGCAGGCCGATATAACCCAGTCCGATGACACAAATGTCGGGTTTGCTCATTGATCACTTCCGAACGAATGGACAGCGCTTCGCCAGCCGGGGGCAGACCGACCTACCGCGAATGTGCTTGGTTCGTGACTCTTGGTTTCTTGGTTGGGCTAGGTGAACCGCTTCTGCAGGCCGTCGACGATCTGTTGGGCGGCCGTGCCGTCCCCGAAGGGGTTCTTCGCACGGGCCATTTTGTCATATTCGACGACGTGATCCAATAGGCGGCTGACTTCCCCCACGATGCGTCCAGCGTCGGCGCCGACCAGGCGAGCGGTGCCCGCCTCGATCGCCTCGGGGCGCTCGGTGGTGTCGCGCATCACCAGCACCGGCTTGGCGAGGCTGGGCGCCTCCTCCTGAATGCCGCCGGAGTCGGTGAGCACGAGCGTGGCGCGATCCATCAAGAAGACGAACGGGGCGTAGTCCAGCGGGGGAATCAGGTCGACATTGTCCAGGCCCGACAAGGCATCGTAGACGGGCTGCTGGACGTTCGGATTCAAGTGAACCGGGTAGACGAAACGGCCGTCGGGGTAGCGCGCGGCCAGCTCGCCGATGCCCCGGACGATCTCTTGGAAGCCGCCGCCAAAATTCTCCCGGCGATGGCCGGTGATGAGCACGAGCGGCGCCGCCAGCGGGTCGGATGCATCATCCCGCGCGGTGACAAAGTCGACCAGCGCCTTCGGAGGCGCCTCGCCGGCGGAATTTTGCTGGAGGAGAGCAGCGACGGCGTCGCCTCCGGTGTTCTGCGCGCGCAGCTTGTCGCGCACCCACAGCAAGGCATCGATGACGGTATTGCCGGTGACGTCGATCTTGGCGTCGGCGACCTGCTCGTCGAGCAGGTTCTGACGGGCACGCCCGGTGGGAGCGAAGTAGACCTCGGCCAGCACATCGGTCAACTTGCGATTGGCCTCTTCCGGCCACGGGTGGTGCAGATTCCCGGTGCGCAGCCCCGCCTCCACGTGGCCCACCGGCACCCGGGCATAAAATGCCGCCAGGCTCGCCGCCAGCGTGGTCGTCGTGTCGCCGTGGACGAGCACGACGTCGGGCGCGACGTCGGCCAACACGTCGGTCACTCCAAGCAGAATGCGCGAGGTGAGTTCGGACAAGCCCTGGTTTGCGCGCATCAGGTCGAGGTCGACGTCGGGCACGATCTCGAACAGATCGAGCACCTGGTCGAGCATCTCACGATGCTGAGCGGTCACACAGACGGTCTGCTCGAAGACCTCCGAGCGAGCGTTTAACTCCCGCACGACCGGGGCCATCTTGATCGCCTCGGGACGGGTGCCAAAGACGGTCATCACGTGAATTTTCGACTTGCTGTGGCTCACGGTTTGCCGATCGATGAGGGTAGTGCCAGCGATGGGAAGATACGGAGGAAGACGAAACCGCGTCAACGCTTCTCTCGGGCATCGACGCACTCGGCGGTCAGCCGACGCAACCGCTTGGCGCGGGGATCGTCTCCCGACTCCAAACGAGAGATGAGTGCGTTGAGTTTGATGCACCGGCCCTGTCGCGCATAAAAGCTGGCGATTGATTCGGGATCGCCGAGCTTTCGTTGCACACGCTCGTAGACGTATTCAGCGTCCTCGAGCCGGCCCTGCCGCTCGGCGAGCCAGCCTTTGGCGAGCCAGCACCGACGCAATACGACGTTGTTTTCGGGGTGCGAACAAAAACGCTGGACGACAACCCCGATCGCGGCAGCTTCTCGTTGCGACGATTCTTTCGGATCCTTCGTGCGGTATTGAACCAGCCGCATGGCCAGATCTTCGTCGGATGGATCGTGCTCGAAGGCTTTCCAGGCCAGTCGGCGAGCGCGTTGACGTCCACCTTGCTCCCAGATGGCCTGCACCAGCAGGGCTTGCCCCGTCGCCCCGTCCGCTCCCTTGAGGCCGCGCGAAATGAGCATGCGTGCCCACAACTCGGCCAAGGCGAAGTGACGCGTACGCAGATAGCTGCGAATGAGTTGGCGGTACGGCTCGTAGGCCGTTGGATGACCATCGACGAGTTGCAGCGCAAACGTTTGAACGGCCACTTCGCCATAGTCCCGGCGAATGACACGTGCCGCCACCCGCCACTGCCTCGGCGTCGCTCGTCCCAACGCCCGAGCGATGGCGGCTGGCTTCTGGACCACCGGCACCAGGTACTTGCCGATCCATCCAATCAGATTCTGCGGGAAGTGAGGCGAAAACACGTGCCGATACGCGTCGAGCGCGTCTTCTTCGCGGCCGGCTTTCCACATCGTGCGCGCCGAGAACAGCCGCATCTGCGCGGTTGGTTCTAGCCTGACCGCATGCTGAGCCAACTTGATGGACCTCGACTTCTCGCCCTGTCTGCTCGCCTGCTGCGCAGCGGCCGCATACAGCCGAGCATCCGTAGGCGTCGCCTCGAGCCAGTGGTTCAATTCTTCCTGGCGCTGCCCTTCGTGCGCGGGCAGATCGCCGGCCGTCTCAAAGTGGTTATTCGCTGCAATGAACCAGATGCCTGCAACGGCCATCGCGCCCACCAGCGCCCACTGCCGCCATCCTCCCAAGACAAGGAGGTGGCCCGACCGCAAAATGCCCTCCGCGCCACCTCGCTCTTTCGAATGCGCAACCTCGAGCACGGCGATGGCAGGTATCGCGATCCCGAGCGCGAAGAACGGAAAATGAAATTGGGCATTGAACGCAAAGAATAGTCCCACCGCCAGTGCAGCACCATAGCGCAGACGATGGCCCCGTCGATGCCCCTTAAAGGCGTAGACGAGGTACATGACGAGAAGCACAATTGCGATGATCGCGACCAACCACCCGAAGTGAAATAGCCACTCGACAGGTTCATTTTCGATGGTCGGCACGACCGCAGGAGGAAGCTTGCTCCAGTCGAGGTAGGGGGAGAGCACGCGCCGGGTAGCGCCGGCACCAGCACCGAGTATCGGGAAATCCGCCGACGCCTTGAGTACTGATGCCATCAACTCCAGGCGAATCCTTCCGTCATCTCGGATCCATTGCCCCACCGTCGAGTGCATTAGAGCCGAGCTGACCGAGCGCGGGCCAAAGTGCCAGGCGAGGAACGCCGCCAACGGCGCGACAAGCGGCAGGCTGAAGAGCACCACGGAGAGGCGCCGAGCGCGATGCTCGCTGAGAAGACGTCGTGATTGGGTGCTCTGCAGGAAGAACCCGAACAGCGCGATCATCGCGACCCAGTATCCGATGGACGCCCCCACACTGTCCTGCTCGGACATCGCCACCATCAAGGCTAGGCCCGCACCACTCGCCAAAAGCGCTTCCTTGCTACTTCTAGGAAAGCTGCGCAACGCCAGGGCAAACGCACACAGCGAACAAAGCCCGAAGAACACCGCCGCATGATTGGGGCTGATGAAGGTGGTGAATGGCTTGAGCGACGCCTCGGGCTCGTAGACGAACAGCACCTTGGTGGTCCCGCTGAAGACCTGAGCGGCGCCCACCAGCAGGACGGCGAGCCCGGCGCCGGTGACGACGCGCAAGACTTGATGCCACGCATGGCGCTGTCGGCCATGGTTGCAGGCGATGAGCGAGATCAACGCCAGCGTCATCCAGCGCAGGCCTCTGTCGGCCGTCTGAGCGGGATCGAGCGACAGCGGCATCCACGAGCGGGGCACCGGGATTGCGGGAAACACAAGCTTCCAGCCGGCCACGAAATGATGCCATCGCTGTGGATTGAACACCTCGACGACCCGCGTCGGCAGCGGAATGATCTGCAGCAGGCACACGATGCCGAGCAACCAAAAGGCGAGCGAAGGCACAGAAAGCAGGGTGTTCCCGCCCGAATGCTCGTGCAATGCACGCTGCTGCAACACCCGGGTCATCAGCGCGAGGGCGGCCAACGTGATCACCACGCTGGTATGCACGCTGCCAACGGCCAGCGGCGCGGCAACCAAGATGCCCCAAAACAGAATTTGATAAGCGCGCTTCACTACGGCTCGGGGGGAAGACGAGTCGCCAAAGTTGACTCGAAAATAACAAAACTCTACCATTCCATGGGTTAAAGTCGAAGAATCAAACACCTTCTTCGATTCGGGGACCATTCACCACCATGGCGCGCGCTGGACAAACCAGGGGAGCTTAGTCAAGCTGGCGGAACATTGGCTGACCTAGCCGGTGTTCTAGCGTGCGCACCGAGCTTCCGACCGTTTTCACCGAAGATGTAGCATGGCTGATAGCCCACAATTCCAAGAAGTCCACGCGCCGCTGCCAGCGGCTGACGAGATAACGCTCGGCGAACTCGTGTCGCACTACTGGCGGCTTCTGCGGCAATACTACTGGATTATCCTCATCGCGGTGGTCGTGTGCGTAGCAGGTGCTTACTTCTGGACCAAACATCAGCCCCAGATTTACCAGGCCTCAAGCAAGATCATCTTTCATCAAAAGCGCGGCAGCATCATGGGCCGCAAGATGGAGCAGGTCCAACTCATCGATCCCGGCGGGCGCTGGGACTTCGAGATGTTCTGGAACACCCAGAAGGAAGTGCTGCAATCACGCTGGTTTGCAGAACGCGTGGTCAAGCGCGAAGGATTGATCGAACGTAAGGGTTTTTTGACGCCGCCCGCAGACGGAAAGCCGCGCACAGACAAAGAAAAGATGAAGGCGGCGGTGGAACGGGTGCTGAAGGTTTCCGATGTGCGCCTGCAGCGCGATAGCCGCGTCGGCATAGTCACCGTCAAGACCAAAGACCCCCAGCTGTCTGCGGATATCGCCAACGCGACGACTGAAGAGTACGTTTCTTACACGCACGAGTTCCAGAGCGGTGGCCTCAAGCAGATCGTCAACTGGTTCGACAACTACGTGTCCAGCAAAAAGCAAGAGCTTGAGGAAGCCCAGCTCGACCTGCAGAAATACAAGCAAAAGCACAACATCCTGTCGACGTCCTACGAAGACCGCCAGAATCAGAGCGCCCAGAACATGGAGGCCGTCGGCAAACAACTCAACGAGGTGCGCGGCGACCTTGCCCGCGAGGAGTCCCTGCTCGAGCAGATAGAGCAAATGCAGAAGAAGGGCGAGGATCTCACCGCCGTTTCGGGCTTGCTTCAAGACCGCATCTCAAACGGGGCGCACGAAAGCTCGGTGCAAGCGGCCCTGCAGCATCGAGCCGATCTTCAAGAGCAACTTGCTAAGCTCAAGACCCGCTATTTGGACAGCCACCCGGACGTCCAGGAAATCAAAGAGCAACTCGACGTCGTCAACAAGCACATCCGGTCGGAGATCGATCGCAGTATCTCCGAGGTGCGCAACAGCGTTGCCGCCCTGCACAAGACGGAGGCCAAGCTCGAAAAGCAGCAGGCTACCTACAAGTCGCAACTGCTCGAGCTCAGTAAGCTGGGCGTGCCGTATCAGCAACTCAAGGACCGCGCCGACAACCTCCAGAAGCTGTACGAAACGGTGCTGATGCGCTCCTCGGAGCTGAACATCAACTCCTCGTACGAGTCGAAGGACATCCAGGTGCTCGAGCACGCGGACAAGCCTGAGACCCCGGTCAGCCCAGTGCTGCCGCTGAACCTCGCCGTTGGCCTCTTGCTGGGTCTTGGACTGGGAGTGGGCGCCACGGTTCTCATCGACAGCCTCGACACCACCGTCAAGCGCGAGGACGACATCGCGCAGCTCACCGACAAGCCGATTCTGACGACGCTTCCTCACCTGGACGGTGGCGTGCTGCGTGGCTTAGAAGTCATCGGTCAGTCCGCCGCCGATACCATCACCTACACCGCCCCCAAAAGCTCGTACGCCGAGGGGATCAAGACACTGCGCACCAACTTGACGTTCATGTCGCCGGATAACCCGCCGGAGTTGATGTTGGTGACCAGCCCGGGCCCCTCCGAGGGCAAGACGATCACCTCGGTCAATATGGCCATCGCCATGGCCCAGTCGGGCCTCAAGACACTTCTTGTCGATGGCGACCTCCGCCGACCGCGGATCCACAAGGCTTTGGGGGTCGACAACAAGATCGGGCTCTCCGCGCTGGTCAAAGGTGAGGCCCAGCTCGACGCGGTCACCAAAGAGACGCGCATCGATGGGCTGTACACGGTGACCTGCGGCGACGTGCCGCCCAACCCGTCTGAGATGCTGCACTCCGAGAAATTTCACGAGATCGCCGATCAGATGCGCGATAAGTACGACCGCGTCATCTTCGACTCGCCCCCGCTGGGGGCTGTCTCCGATGCGTTGATCCTGAGCAATCTCGTCGACGGCATGCTCCTGGTCATCAAATTCGCCAAAACGCGCAAGGAAATGCTCGCCCGCTCGCTCGACCAACTTCAGGGCATCGGCGCACCGCTGATGGGTGTTGTACTCAACGAGATCTCGCGCGACGCCGGTGGCTACTACTACGGATACAAATATTACGGACGCTATTCGTACTACGGGGAGGACGTCGATCAATCGTCCAAACTCGCCAGCTAGAACTGTCGCTTATTTGTAACTGGATTCGCATTTGGAGAACTGTCATTCTCTAGGCAGTTCCCGTCCTGCGTGTTTGTGGTCTATGACAAACATCACCGCAGTATCAGTCGGCCTGTTCTTCGTGAGCTGGATACTCACGGCGCTGATTACGCCGTTGTGTATCCGCCTGGGCCACAAGTGGAAGATCTTGGACAATCCCGGTGAGCGAAAGGTCCATGAAACGCCTGTACCTCGCGTCGGGGGCATGGCGATTTTCCTCACGCTCGGCATCATCGTCATCGTCGGCGTGGCGTTGCTGCCGGTTATGCAGCGACCGTTCCTTCGCGACCCCAGCTTCTACATCTCGGCCGCGGCGGCGACCACGATCGTGTTCGGCATCGGGCTGTACGACGATGCCAAGGGAGCGAGCGTCGTCATCCGGCTTATCGCCGAGACCGTCGCCGCTCTCATCGTCATGTTTGCCGGCGGCATTTCCATCGGGCGTCTCGCGGTGCCCTTTGTGGGTGCAGTTCCCCTGGGGCTGCTCTCGCTGCCGCTCACGTTGGTGTGGATCGTGGGCGTCACCAACGCCTTCAATATCATCGACGGGCTCGACGGCCTCGCCGGGGGCGTGGCGTTCATCGCATGCTTCGCAGTGTTCGCGATCGCCTTGATGAACGGCCAGGCCATGGCGATGGCGTCCATGGCGCTTTTGGCGGGCGCGTGCCTGGGTTTCCTCAAGTATAACAGTCACCCCGCCCGCATTTTCCTGGGGGACTCCGGCTCCCTCCTGCTCGGCTTTCTGCTCGCTGTCATCTCCATTGACACCTCGCTCAAGCGCTCGACCAGCCTGGCGCTGCTCATTCCCATGCAGATGCTGGCCGTGCCCCTTCTGGACACGCTCTACTCGATGGCGCGGCGCCTGGTACGACAGGTCACCTCCACCAAGCGCGTCTCGGTTCGCGACCTCGGCGCCATGTTTCGCGCCGATCGCGAGCACATCCACCACACCCTGCTGGATGTCGGCTTTTCCCACCCCACCGCGGTCTGGATTCTGTACGCGCTCAGCTTCATCGTCGCTGGATTCGGCCTGCTTTCGGCGATCACCCTCAACGACAAAGTCACCATCCTGCTGGTGCTGGGCGGCCTTGCTGGCTTCTTGGTCGTGCGCCATTGGGGCGCGAGCCTGCCGGTCATCCGGCGCTGGAAAAACGTCGAAGAGCCAAAACCCGACGCCGGCGAATGACGCCTTTCCTTTCTACCGTGACCAACCCAACCGCCCAAACGCTCCTCTCCCGCTTCACCGAACGTGCTGCCACCGTGTGCGTGGTCGGGCAGGGCTATGTGGGCCTGCCGCTGGTGCTCGAATTCGTCGAGGCGGGGTTTCGGGCGATTGCGCTCGATACGGACGCCGAGCGCATTGCGCAGCTCGGGCGGGGGGAGAGCTACGTGACCGATGTGAGCGATGCGCGGCTGGGGGCGGCGTTGGAGAGCGGGCGCTTGGAGGCGACGTCCGATTATGCGCGGGCGGCGGAGGCCGACGCGGTGTGCATCTGTGTGCCGACACCGCTCAATAAGACGCGTCAGCCCGACCTGACGTATATCCAGGCGGCGTGCGATATGCTCGCCGAGCATCTGGTGGGGCCGTGTTTGGTGGTGTTGGAGTCGACGACGTTTCCGGGGACGACGGTGGAGGTGGTGGCGCCGCGATTGGTTAGGGGGGGCGCGGAGGGCGCGGAGAACGGCCGGTCACGGTCACGGTCACGGTCACGGTCACGGGGCGCGGATGAAGCGGATGGCGCGGATGGGGCGGATGAAGCGGAGAACGGCCGGTCACGGTCACGGTCACGGTCACGGGGAGCGGATGGCGCGGATGGGGCGGAGAACGGCCGGTCACGGTCACGGGGAGCGGATGGCGCGGATGGGGTGTTTGTGGCGTTTAGCCCGGAGCGGGTGGATCCCGGGAACTCGGACTACAATATTGGCAATACGCCCAAGGTGGTCGGCGGGATCGATGCGGCGTCGACCGAGCTTGTGACGGCGCTGTACGAGCAGATCATCGAGCGGGTTCATCCGGTCAAGAGCGCGACGGAGGCGGAGACCGTCAAGCTGCTCGAGAATACCTTTCGGGCGGTCAATATCGCGCTGGTCAACGAGATGGCGATCATGTGCGACCGCATGGGGATCGATATCTGGGAGGTCATCGAGGCGGCGAGCACCAAGCCGTTTGGGTTTATGCCCTTTTACCCGGGGCCGGGGATCGGGGGGCATTGCATCCCGCTGGATCCGTCGTATTTGAGCTGGAAGGCGAAGTCCTACGGCTTTCACAACCGGTTCATCGAGCTGGCGACCGACCTCAATACCAACATGCCGCGCTTTGTGGTCGACAAGCTCGTGCGGCTTCTGAACGAGCGCGGCAAGCCGGTCAAAGGGGCGAAGATCTTGCTCGTGGGCGTCGCCTACAAGGCCAACGTCCACGACACGCGCGAGTCCCCGGCCATCGATATCTGGCGCCTGCTGGAAGGGTGGGGCGCTGACCTTGCCTACCACGACCCGCTTGTTGGGCGCGTAGCGGAGTTGGGCGTGGAGTCGCGCGCGCTGACCGAGGAGCTGGTGGCCGGGGCCGATGCGGTGCTCGTGTGCACCGACCACGAGGGCGTGGACTACGCCATGATCGCAGACAGTGCGGCGTTGGTGTTGGATACGCGTAACGCCATCGCTGACGAGCACACTAACGTGCTCCGGCTATAGCAATACATACGGGGGCTCACCACAGAGGGCACAAAGGACACAGAGAAGGCCTAATTCTAAAGCACTATTTCTCCGGTTTCCGAAGTAACAGTGCTCTAGTCCTCTGTGCCCTCTGTGTCCTCTGTGGTGATACCGGCCTACGCCGTCTGCGCCGCCACGTCCACCTCGCGCATGGTCGACAGGTAGCCGCCCTGCTCGAGGTAGTCGATGATGCGCGCGGCGCTGGTGGCAGCGTCGGCGTCGGCGACGGTGTCGATGACGATCTCGGGGTGCTCGGGGGCCTCGTAGGGGGCGCTGATGCCGGTGAAGTTCTTGATCTCGCCGGCGCGCGCCTTCTCGTACAGCCCTTTGGGGTCGCGCTCTTCGCAGGCCGCGACGGTGGCGTCGACGTGGACCTCGACGAATTGGCCGTCGTCCATGGCCTCGCGTACCCGGTCGCGCACGCGGCGATACGGGGAGATGAACGCGGAGATGACGATGGTGCCGGCGTCGACGAATAGTTTGCTGACCTCGCCGACGCGGCGGATATGCTCGTCGCGGTCGGCGGCCGTAAAGCCGAGGTCGGCGCCCAGCCCGTGGCGCACGTTGTCGCCGTCGAGGATGTAGGTGTGGATGCCGCGCCGGTGCAGTTGGGTCTCCAGCTCGACGGCGATGGAGGATTTGCCCGCCCCGGACAGCCCGGTCAGCCACACGCAGGCGCCGCGGTGGCCGTTGAGGCGCTCGCGGTCCTCGCGGCTGACCTTGCCCTTATGCCAGAAGATATTCTCGTGGTGCAGGTCGGCCTCGAGCACGATGCCGCCGCCGGCGACGTCGAGGTTGTCGACGATGACGAAGCGGCCGACCTCGGGGGTGGAGTCGTGGCGCTCGACGGCCACCGGCCGCTTGGTCTCCAAGATCACCTCGGCGACGTCGTAGCGCTCGATGTTGGTGCGGTCCTCACTGACCACCTCCAGGGTCGACCCGTCGATGATGCGCACGACCTCGCGGACGGTGCACTCGACCTCCTGGGTGGCGAGCTTGAGCTTGTAGGGCCGGTCGGCCAGCAGGTCCTGCTTGCCCATCCAGAAGATATTGGCCCGAAAGCGCGCGCTCTCCTCGGGGGCCTCGGCGGCGTGGCTGGCCACGTGGCCGCGCTCGACGAAGATCTGCTCGTCGAGGGTGATGCCGATGGACTCGCCGGCGTAGGCGACGTCGGTCTCGGGCGCGCTCCACCGCTCGATGGTCTGCACCCGCGCGGTCTTGCCGTGGGGCGTGAACACCAGCTCGTCGCCCACCTTCAGTGTGCCCGCCTCCACGCGCCCGGCCAGGATGCGCCGCTCGTCGAAGCGGTAGACGTCCTGGATGGGGAAGCGAAGCGGGCGGTTCTCCAGCGTCTGGGGCGTCTCGAAGGCGTCGAGCACCTCGACGACATTTTTGCCCTCGTACCACGGCATCGTCTCGGTGGGGCGCGTGGCCACGTTGTCGCCCTCGCGCGCCGAGATCGGGATGAACGAGCTGGGCTCGATGCCGATCTCGTTCAAAAACTCAGTGTACTCGGCGACGATATTCTCGAAGCGCTCTTTCGAGTAGTCGACCAGGTCCATCTTGTTGACCACCACCGTGACCTGCTCGATGCCCAGCATGCTGAGCATATGGCAGTGGCGCCGGCTCTGCTCCTGGATGCCCTCGTCGGCGGCGATGAGCAACAGCGCCGCGTCCGCCGACGCCGCCCCCGTCACCATATTCTTGAGGAACTCCTTGTGGCCGGGCGCGTCGATGATGGTGTACGGACGCTTGTCCGACTCGAACCAGATCTGGGCGGTGTCGATGGTGATGTTCTGGTTGCGCTCGGCCTGCAGCGCGTCCATCAAGAACGCCCACTCGAAGGGCACCCCGCGGCGCTCACACGTGGTCTTGATGGCCTCATACTTGCCCTCCGGCAGCGAGTCGGTCTCGTGCAGAAAACGGCCCACCAGGGTGGACTTGCCGTGGTCGACGTGACCGACGATGACGATTTTGAGCGGTGTGGTTTCTTTGGACATCTTCACTTTATTGAACTGAAGAACATTCACCACAGAGGCCACAGAGAGCACAGAGGTTGGTTCAAACTAATCCTCTGTGGCCTCTGTGACCTCTGTGGTGAATATGAATGTCTTACATATAGCCGGAGGCACGAAGCAGCTCGAAGGCGTCCTCGCTCTCCTGATCCTGGGCGCGCGTGGAGCGCTCGGCGATCTTGGTCGATTTGAGCTCGGCGATGATCTCGGGCACCGTCGTCGCGCCCGAGTCCACCGGGTCGGTGCACGGCGCGCAGCCCAGGCTGCGGTAGCGCTTGTTGTTCTCGTCGGCGAAGTACAGGTCCAGCGTGGGGATCTGCTCGCGGTCGATATACTCCCAGATATTGACCTCGGTCCAGTGCAGCAGCGGGTGGATGCGGATATGCGTGCCCGGCTCGAAGTCGGTCTTGAACTGGTCCCACAGCTCCGGGGGCTGGTCTTTGAAGTCCCACTCGAAGTCTTTGGTTCGCGGCGAGAAGTAGCGCTCCTTGGCGCGGGTGCCCTCCTCGTCGCGGCGGATGCCCAGAAACACCCCGTGCATGTTGTTGTCGGCGATGAGCGCCTGCAGGGCGTCCTTTTTGAGCACCGAGCAGCACTCCACGCGGGTGGCGTTGCCGTCCGGGAAGGTGCTCTTGGCGGCCAGCGCCTCGGTGTTCTGGCCCACGCGCAGATCCAGGTTCCACTCGTCGACGACGTAGTCGCGAAACTCGATCATCGACGGGGGCAAAAAGCTCGTATCCACGTGCATGATCGGGAAGGGAACGTGGCCGAAGAACGCCTTTCGGGCCAACCACAGCAGCACGCTGGAGTCCTTGCCCATACTCCACAGCATGCCCAGGTGGTCGAATTTGTTGAACGCCTCGCGGATGATGAAGATGCTCTGCGCCTCCAACTCATCCAGGTGGCTATAGTCCGGGCGATCCTCCGGCGAGGAGAAGCGCGGCAGATCGTCGAGATGTGAAAATGGGGTACGGGCCCCCGTCTGGCCGGTGCCAGACGCCGTATCGGCTGCACTCATGAGTCGTGTCCTCAACTAATGCAATGCTTGTATCGAAGGCCGCGCGTCGCTCGCCACGGCATTTTTCGATGGCTATTCGCCCGGTATGTTGACGGGATAGCGGGGGAAAGTCAATCACTCGTCCCCTACCCAACGATCCCCTCATGCCCGCGCGACCGAGAAACCCTACCAAATTAGTAGGCTTTATGCACAGTACTTTGTGGCGATGTGTGGGGGGAAAGCGGTTTAGGTTTAGGTTTAGGTTTAGGTTTAGGTTTGGGTTTGGGTTTAGGTTTGGGTTTGTGGGTGTCATGAGCCTGCGAGGGTGTTGGCTACGCGGTGGGCGTCGCCGGCGTGCACCATCACGGGCAGGCTGACGACTTCGTCGCAGACCCGCTCGACGGCGTCGAGCCGCTCGGGCACGCAGCGGCAGCCGGCGTAGGCTTCCTGCTGGTGCAGGCCCATCCGATAGTACACTCCGAAGCCGATGTCGGCGGCTTTGAGCCGGGCGCAGACGGCGTCGCGATCGCTCACCCGCACGGTGTACTGGTTGTAGGTATGCCAGCAGCCGTCGGCCTCGAGGGGCGCCACCACGCCCTCGAGCGCGCCCAGCGCCTCGTCGTAATGCTTGGCGCCGGCGCGGCGCGCTTCGAGCCAGCCATCGAGGTGGGGGAGTTTGACGGCGAGCACCGCCGCCTGCAGCGCGTCCAGGCGAAAATTGCCGCCCACCGCGCGCTGGTGGTGCTTGGGCTGACAGCCGTGGTGGCATACCTGCCGGATGCGCCCGGCGAGTTGGTCGTCGTCGCAGGTGATCATGCCGCCGTCGCCCAGGCCGCCGAGGTTCTTGGTAGGAAAGAAGCTAAAACACCCCACGTCGCCCATCGCGCCGGCTTGCGTCCATCCGTGGGAAGAATTCACCACAGAGGTCACAGAGGGCACAGAGGACTGCCCCATATTGCTTTCCCTCTGTGTCCTCTGTGACCTCTGTGGTGATACCGCCTTTTCCGTTCCGTGGGAAGAATTCACCACAGAGGTCACAGAGGGCACAGAGGACTGCCCCATATTGTTTTCCCTCTGTGTCCTCTGTGACCTCTGTGATGATACCGCCTTTTCCGTTTGGTAACGCGCCCCCATCGCCTGCGCGCAGTCCTCGACCACGAATAGATCGTGACGCTGGGCGACCGCCAGGACCTCGTCCATCGAACACGTCTGCCCGTATAGGTGCACCGCTAAGATCGCGCGGGTGCGCTCGCCGACGGCCTCTTCGAGCAGGCCCACGTCCATATTGAAGGTCGCCGGGTCGATGTCGACGAAGACCGGCTCGGCCCCCACGCGCAGGATCGCCTCGGCGGAGGCGCAAAACGTAAACGGCGTGGTGATGACCTCGTCGCCCGGACCCACGCCCAGCGCCATCAGGCTCGCCAGGAGCGCGTCGGTGCCCGAGGAGACGCCGATGGCGTGCCTGGTGCCCACGTAGTCGGCGACGGCGCGCTCGAAGCGCTCGACGAAGGGCCCGCCGATGAAACGGCCGGAGTCGATGACCTCGGCGAGCGCCTGGTCGAGGGCGGGGCGGATGGATTGGTGTTGGGCTTGGAGGTCGATGAAGGGGATCATGGTTGGTGGAGCGCAGGCTGCCAGCCTGCATTGGGGTTGGCGCCTGACGGCGCGGAGGCGTTATCCGTCGGATTCTAGCAATCGCATGTCTGCCAGCGCGTCGGCAAACTCCGGGGGGCGCACGCATTCGCGTACCCAGCGGCGCAGCAGGTCCGCGGGGACGAAGCGTGCCCAGGGGCCGGGTTGCAGGGGCTTTTGCAGCTCGCGGTAACCCGCCTTCAGGTAGTCCTCGACGTCCGCTTCGATGCGGGTGGGCGCGCCCAGCCGTTCGGGGAACGCGCCGCCGCGGCGGCGGGCGGTGAGGTGGAAGGCGCCGACGCCGACCACGCTGAAGCCGCGATCGCGCAAAATAGCCGCGAGCAACCGGCCCCATAAGGTGCCAAAAAAATGCTCGACGCGCCACTCTTTCTGGCCGGCGGTGCCGCCGGTGGGCATCAGGCGGATCTCGTTGTCGGCTAGGCCGATGAACTCGGCGAGGTCGCGCGCCAGCGCGAAGCTGTAGCGTGGGCCCATGCGGGTCAGGAAGCTGGGCGCCTCGTCCAGCTCGTCGGTCTCCACGAACACCCGTTGGTCGCGCACGCGGGTGACCTTGCGCTGCTTTCCGCCCAGCAACAGCCCGTCGCCCTGCGCCTCGCTTCGCGCCTGCTCCTGGCGGCTCCACTTGGCCGTGCCCAGGGTGCGGCCGGTGGCCTCGTCGACGACCTCGACCTCGGCGTCGGCGGCGATGTGGGCGTGGATGCGCCCGTAGCGGTAGTCGCGCCGGGCGGGCTCGTCGGCGACGAAGCGCCCGCGGGCGTCGGCGTGCAGGTAGCCGGCGGCGCGCATCGCGTCGAGCACCGCCTGACAGTCGGCCTCGTTGTACAGGTCGCGCACGTCCGCCGGCAGCCGGGCGTATAGCGCGCCCGCCGACACCCAGCCCTTGGGATTTTGAAACATCAACGAGACCGCCTGCTGGGGGAGGATCGACGGGCGAAACGCGGTCGGCTCGACAAACAGCCGGCCGGCCTGGGCGCAGGCGATCAAATGCAGAAAGCGCAGCCGGTCGAATTCGGTGGAGTACAGGCAGGTGACCTGGATGTCGCCGCCGCGCCGGTTGCTGCGCCCGATGCGCTGGGTGAACGAGGCCACGTTGGGCGGCGGGTTGAGCAGCACCGCCCGGTCGACGTCGCCGATGTCGATGCCCAACTCCAGGGTCATCGTGGCCACGCACACCCCGCTGGGAGCCTCCAAAAAGCCCTTCTCGGCGCGCAGCCGCTCGGGCTTGGACAGGCTTCCGTGGTGGGCGAAGCTTCGAAGCCCGCTGACCTGGGCCAAGGACGCCGCCAGCCACTCGACCTCGGCGCGGGTATTGGCAAAGACGAGCACCTTCGAGCCGGGCTCGGCGAGCGCCAGGCGCATGACCGCGCGCGCGGCGTCCCCCGGCGTGATGACCTGCTCGAGTTCGACGGCGAGCTGGCGGTCACGCCCGCCGGCGACGCGCAGCACCTTGGCGGTGGGGCCGGCGAATTCGACGGCGAGCTCCTCGGCGGCGGCGGCCGTGGCCGAGGCGCAGCCAATCTGCACGTCCGGCCGAAAGCTCTGCAGCCGCGCCACCAGCGCGCGCAGGTGGTCGCCGCGCGCCCCGCCGGCCAGCAGGTGGACCTCGTCCAAGAACAGCGCGTCGACGTGTTTGAGGCCCGCCGGCTGGCGGCTGAGCAAGGAGTCGAGCGACTCCGGCGTGGTCACCAGCACGTCCGGCGGGTTGTCGGCCGAAAACGACGGATCGTCGCCGCTCTTCAGGTCCACCGTCCAATTGCACGCCTGGATGGGCCGGCGCACCCGGCGCAAAAAGTCATTGCACAGCGCGCGCGTCGGGCAGACCACGACCACGCGCAGCCGGCCGCTCTTGCTGTCGCGCGCCAGGCAACGCTCGATCATCGGCCCGAGCAACGCCTCGGTCTTTCCCGACGCCGTCGCCGCGCACAGCACCACGGACTCGCCGGCGGCCACCGGCTCGATGGCGGCGGTCTGCGCCTCGGTCAGCCGGCCGAAGCGCCCGAAGAAGGCGTGCCACACATGCGGCAGCGCCCGGCGCGCGCGCGCCTCGGCCGACGATGCGGGTCCGTCGCTCATGCGTACATGCTCCGCAAATCGCCCACGACCTGCTTCATGTCGTTGGGCCTAAAGGTCGCCAGGTCCAGGAACTCGACGATGAACTTCATCGCCTGTCGGGGATTTTCGACGTAGCCCGAGCCCAGCAGGCCGGCGACGACCTTGCCCAGAGCCCCCACCAACCGCTCGTCGACCGCCGACCGGGGGCGCGCGCGCCCATAGTAGTCGCACACGCGAACGACCAACTCGCGGTAGTCGGCCAACTCCAAAGAGCGCAGCTCGACGGTGGCCTCGGCGGGCACGGCCTCGGCCAGCGCCTCGATGCCCTCGGTGTTGGGCGTCATCGCAAAGACGGTGTACAGCCCCGGCGGCTCGTCGTCACCGCCGCGATATTGGGGCGGCAGCTCTTGCAAAATCCCCATGCCGCCAAGCTCCAATTCCTCGCGCTCGAAGGGCAGCAGCTCGGCGTCGGCGCCCAGCGACGCCCACGCCAGCGCCTTGAACAACACCCGGGCGTACTCGCGGTTCTCCGCCGACAGCAGCGAGTAGAACTCGGCCTCGTCGACCAGCACCACCAGCCCGTTGTAGCCCACCCGCCGGGCCAGCGCGGACAGCCCGCTCAGAAGGTAGCCGTAGATGCGCGCCCACGGCCGATAATCCTTCATGCTGTAGATGCGCCCCTTTCGGCCCGCCATATGGCGCAAGGCGTCGTCGATCTCGGAGTTGGAGATGGTCGGGTGGCCCTCCAACCAATCGAAGAGCAGCGACAGGCCATAATCGCGCACCTCGGCGGGCACCTGGGCGCCTTTGGGGGCGTCGTCGCCGGCGGTCAGCGCCCGAAAATAGCGCAGCGCCGGGGTCATATACAGGTGCGCCCCCTCGTCGAGCGCCCCGCGCGCCCGGGTGCGCTCATCGGCCAAAAACGACGCGAACGCCTCGTCGTGCTCCAGCGCGCGCTCGAATAGCGGCATCAGGCTTCGGCCGGGGTGCGTCCGATCGGGATATTCCAGCGAGCGCACCAGCTCGCGGTAGACCCGCTTGGGGTGGCTGGGCGCGGTCTCCTCGGGGTTGAGCACCACGTGGGCGACCAGAAAATTCTCGCGCAGCGCGTGCTGGCCGATCAGCTCCAACAGGTGCGTCTTGCCGGTGCCGTAGCCGCCCAAAAACGCCCGCAACGCCCCGCCGCGCTCGCGCACCCGCTCGAGGTCCTCCTCGATGAGGGCGATCTCCGCCTCGCGCCCCACCGTATAGGCGTCGAGCGCGGCGTGGGGCACCACCCCCAGGCGCATCGCCTCCAGCGTCAGCCCCGCCGCGTTGTTCATGTCCAAGTCCATCGACCGCCTCCGATCGGGTTGAGGGGAATGCTCAACTGTGCAGCCGCCTAATACTACAACGTCACTTTCCACGCGGCACCTCGTCGGCCCACAGAACCGATGCCTGCGTTCATCCTCCTCGACGATGCTCAACCGCATCGCCTCGTCGTCTGAGCCTTGGCCTCGGCCCAGTGGTCTCGCCGATGGCGCTCACGCCGAAAGTGACGTTGTAGTACTAAAAGTCCTGAAAATCGTCGTCCTCGCCGCCGCCGGCCGTCGCCAACGCCTCGTGGCCCTCCAGGACCAGGTCGATGGCCGAATCGACGTCGATCTCCTGCTCGCCATCGACCATCTGGGCGTGCAGAAAGTCGACGAAGGTCTTGACGAATAGGCGGCGGTGGTTGACCTCGAATTGGGTGTTCACGCACGCCTGGGCGAGCAGGGCGGCGTTTTGGCGCTGCAGGTCGTGGTCGAGCTCGACGCCGCGGGCGGCCTCGAAGATGGGCACGAGCTTCTCACCGATGGCCGTCAGCAGCCGTTGGGGCTCGAGATCGAGCTGCTCGAGGTCGATGAGCACGGCCTGCGGGCTGCGCACGCTCAGGGGCACGGGCGTCTTGAGCCGCTGGTACAGCGCCGGGTAGTCAGGCACCACCGTGCGCATGAATTCCGGGGGCACCGCGTACAT
This sequence comes from uncultured delta proteobacterium, assembly GCA_963697525.1. Taxonomy (GTDB): domain Bacteria; phylum Myxococcota_A; class Bradymonadia; order Bradymonadales; family Bradymonadaceae; genus Bradymonas. The sequence goes on along the minus strand of OY969087.1, from coordinate 1,023,096 downwards.
GAACAGCGTGTTGGGAAGCTGGTGGCGCCCGCATAGGTCGATGACCTGGCGCAGGTTGTCGCCGATGGTCTGGCTGCGCTTGGCGCTGACGCTCAGGTTGCGGTCGACCTCGTCGAAGAGCAGCGCCGTGCCCGCAAACCCCAGCCCCTTGATCATCTGGGTGAGGCTGCGCAGCATCAAAAAGCCGTTGGCCCGGCTCATCTCCTCGTAGACGCCCCAATCGCGCACCTCGCCACGGGGCACGGGCTCGCCGCGCAGCCACGCCTCCAAGCGGCCCACGCGCTCGTAATCCTCGTCGAGCCAACCCAACGCGAACTCCACGACGGCCTTGCGATACGACACGCTCTCGCAGGGGGTGCGCGCCACGTCGCGGTGCAGCCAGCGGCGCACGTTCTTGCGCGCCTCGACCAGCGGACGCTCGACGCCCTGGGCCTTCAGGTCGGCCTCGGTGCGCTCGACGCGCCGGTCGACCAGGTCGCGCAGCAGGTCGGTGATCCCGTAGCGCGGCATCTCCCCGGTGTCCTGACCGCTCATGGCGATGCGCCGGGCGACCGTCGCGTACACCTTGAGGGTGTCGTCGTAGGGGCATTCGGTGGGCGACAACTCCACCACCGCCACCGCAAACCCGTGGCGCCAGGCCATGTCGCGCACGCAGTACAAGAAGTGGGTCTTTCCGCCGCCGAAATACCCCTGCACCAGCTTGAAGCTCGCCCCGCCCTGGAGCTGGCGGCCGAAATACTCGTGCTCGAGCACGTCCAGGTAGCTCTGGTTGCCCACGTTGATCAATTCGACGCCGCGCTCGGGCGGCTGACCGCTCTCGCCCAGGCGCTGCAGGATATGCGAGGCGGTGGGTGCGTCGATGGTCAGTTGTTCGGTCATGGTTTGTTGTCTCCGGTTACGCGAAGCGAATCGAACCGTAATACTGCCCATTTTTGGCGCCCACCGGGATGTACAACACGTTTTGCTTGTCCCGGGTGGACCCGCCGGTGGCCGCGCCCAGATCCAGGCGCACCCCGCCGCGCTCGAGCACGCCGTCGCGGCGCAGCTTGGCCAGTTGGTAGGCGAACTGGTGGCGCGGGAAGGCCTGCAGGCCATCGACGCCCTTGCGGCGCCACTCCGGACGCTCCAGACCCATCAGCGACAGGGGCACGAGCACGTCCACCAGGTCGACGCGCTCGCCGTCCTCCAGGCCCTCGGCGGCCAGCACCATACGATAGGCGGCGCGCAGCCGGTCGAAAAACACCTCCGAGTCCACCGTGCTCGCCTGCATCTCGTCGACGGCCTGGGCGCGCGCCTTCATCAACGCGCCGGCGTCGAGCTCGACATCGCAGATGGGCTCGTGGCCGTACAGTAGCCGGGCCTGACCGGCGTCGAAGTCGATCTCGAAGGTCAACGGGTCGGCGTACATCACCAGCGGCGCCTCGCCGAGCTTCTCCAGGGCGATCTCTTTCTGATCGGCGAGCATCTGCAGCTTGGTCATAAACGCCATGCGCGCCTTGATGCGCAGCTTGCCCATCATCGGGCCCAGCGCCTCGAGCAGCGCCTGGCGCTCGGCGTCGAGCTCGGGCGCGCCCAACTCATAGCCGTCCAGGCCGCGCTCGAGCTCGAGCCACTGGGTGTACGTCCTCGAGGAGGGCTCGCTTTTTTTGACCGCGTCGAGCAGATTTTTCGCCCGCGACAGGCGCCGCGCGTGGCTTCGAACCTGCTTGAGCAACGCCTCGGCGCGCGCGCCGACGCCGATCTCCTGGTCGACCGGGGACTCGTCGGAATCTTTTGTCATCGTCGTCCATCCTACTAAGTGACGTTGTATCGCTCGGCGTAACCGTCTCACGCCTCGCGCAGATTGTGTGCTGCGTGGTGTCTCGGCCCATATTGCAACAACTACGTCGATGAGATAACACGAGCCGCGTCCTCATCCAACAGGGCTTTGGCCTGCATCATTCACGTGTCGCCGCCGTTTCTCCCGGAGGTTTTCGATGGCCTCGATCTTTCGCCTCAATCGCCCCTGCCCGTGCGGAAGCGGCAAATCCTTCGACGAGTGCTGCGCGCCTCGAGGCAAGAGGAAAGAGCGCAAGCGGCGGCGCCGCAAAGATCCTAAGTCCGCCCGGCGAGGCTCGCCAGCCAAGCCGATGAAGCTCGACGCCGACACCCGACGAAAGCTCGAGGATTTCCAGCGTCGATTCAACGCCTTTTACGATGGCTTCATCGCGGCTCACAACGAGTGCATACAGCTCGAGGAGCAACACGACGGGCCGAATTTCATCGAATGGGCGTTGATGCATCTGGAGACGACCCCGGAGTCCGCAGAAATCGCCATGGAAAAAAGGGCGCTGTTCACCTCCTATGCGCTCTTCGGCGTTCCCGGCCGAAGCGACTGGAAGCGCGAGCGGGCGCGCGCCGTCGAGAAACGCGCCGGCAGCACGGCGGCCGCCGCGCTGGACAGGATGGCGGACGCCGCCGTCGGCGCCTGGCGTATCGACAATCCCTCGACGGACGCCTTCGGCTGGCAGGCGACCCGCCTCGACGGCCAGCACCCGCCCACGCGCACCACGGTAGTGGGGGCCCTCGACCACCAACTCGATGAGTTGGGCCCGGGCACCTATGCGGGCTGGAAGCTCGACATCGGCGACTTCAGCGTGCTCTTTCAATGCGTGCGCCTGGACGACCTGCAACAGCACAACCTCTCGCGCGCCGCCGACCGTCAGGCCTGGGGCTCGGGCGAGGGGTTTCGGCTGCGCGACTACCAGGACGACGTCGTCTCCTTGATGCTCGTGCCCTTCACCATCGACACCGAGAGGACCACCGGGCGCATCTTCCTCAATGAGATCGTCGCCGAACATTGGTCGCTCGATCCCGTCGAGATGAGGCAAGAGGTCGCCGAGTGGATCTACTTTGCCGGGCTGGACATGACCCTCGACGAGGCCGCCGACGTGATGTGGAACCGGCAGAACGCCTGGGGCTCTTGGGATCTGCCCAGGCCGAAGGTCTGGTCGCTGACCGCCGCGAGGGCGACCGGCGAGGAGTTCGAGCGCGTCGCCGACTTGCTTCGCAGCTACCGCGCCGAGACCGTCTCCTTCTATGTCTACGATGCGGTGCCCATCGGCGACCAATCCCTCGAGTACGTCCTGCCCCTCGCCGACATGTTGTCAATCATCGGCCTGGAGGCCGACGGCAGCGTCGATCACCCCACGGCCCGAAACGCGCTGAATTTCCCGCTGGCCGTGCTCGACCTCGACCCCGGCGAGCTTCGCCGCGCCGGCTTCGACCCCGCCTGGAGCATCCAGCAGGCCCGTACGTGGGCGCGCGAGCAACGCGCCCCCGAAGATCTGCGCGCCAAGCTCGATGCCGCCATCGACGCCCACCTCATCGCCTGCCGGTGGGCGGGCATCGTCGCGCGCACCGAGCACAGCGAAGGGCGCGCGCTGGCCGTGCGCTACGATGGGCTCATCGCCGGCATCCGGCATATGTTGCCCACCGAGGCCATGCACACCCCGCTTCGCGAGCTGGACGATCCCGGCCGCGGGACCTGGACACGCATCGAGAAGCGCCTGCGCGCCGCCGGCGAGCTCGCCAAGGGCGACGTGCTCACCCTCGGTCGGCTTCCGAAGACCCTCAATGGTCTGTTGTCCGTGGAGGGCATCGGCGAGGGCAGCGCCGAGCACCTGCGCGACGCGCTGGCCGCCTACGCGATCGAATGGCCCGCCAGCGCCGGCCACCTGCCGACGACGCGCAGCACCGCCGAGGCCGACGAGGCCGCCGACGAGCTCCACTCGGGCCTGGACGAGCTCGACGATCTGTTCTGAGCGCTCGCCGCGATCCCCTCGGCACCGACCTCTCCTAAACCTCGACGGCCTGCAGGCGGTCGTTCTCGATGCGATACGCCGCGCCACACCTCTCGCACGTGCTCTCGGCTTCGCCGAGGCGCTCGCCGCAGCGGCACATCCAGCCGATCTGGCGGGCGGGGTTTCCCACCACGAGCGCGTGGGGGGCGACGTCGCGGGTGACCACGGCGCCGGCGCCGACGAAGGCGTACTCGCCGATGGTCGTGCCGCATACGACGGTGGCGTTGGCGCCGAGGGTCGCGCCGCGGCCCACGCGGGTGGGCGCGAATTCGTCCTTCCTCGACACGTGCGCCCGCGGGGTGACCACGTTGGTGAACACGGCGCTGGGGCCGACGAAGACGTCGTCGTCGAGGTGCACGGCGTCGTAGACGGACACGTTATTCTGGATCTTGCAGCCGTCGCCGACATAAGCCTTGCCGCCGACGTAGACGTTCTGGCCGAGCGTGCAGCCCCGGCCGACGCGAGCGCCGGCGCAGACGTGGCAAAAATGCCAGATCTTGGTGTCGGCGCCGACCTCGGCGCCGGCGTCGACGACGGCGGTGGGGTGGGCGAAAAAGTCTGTCATGTCTTCACGTCTTTGGTTTCCGCAGCTCCCGTGGGTGCGCTCACGGCCGGGCCCGAAGGCCCGAGCCGCTACGCTTACCCACGGTCACGGTCTGGCTGTTAGCTTCACCGAACGCAACGACGGGTTGGCAGGTGCCTTCGTCGGGCATATGACTCAACCGTGACCGGGGGTAAGCCCACTCGAGGCGCCCCCAGGCGCGCTCGAGGAGGCGCACCCTCGGAAGGGTCACCGCTCGTCATACTTCTATCTCCAAAGGCAGCTCCACGCGCCGCCCCTCGGCCGCCGAGCGGTACCCGGCGCAGATGACCTCCAGGGACTTCAGGCCCTCGCGCCCGTCGGTATCGGGCTCGGCGTCGCCGGCCAGAACGTCGAGCACGTTTTGGTAGTAGGCCAGGTGGCCGTCGCCGTAAAACGCGCGCGTCTGGCGGTTGAGCGCGGCGATGCGGTCGGCGTCCTCGCTGGGGTCGTCGAAGCGCCACACCTCAATCTCGTCGCAGGCCTTGCCGCCGAGCACGGCCGTGCCCCGGCTGCCGGCGATGGTCATCGAGGCGCGCAGGTTCTCCGGGTAGGTCAGCATGGTCACGCTCATCGAACCCAGCGCGCCCGAGCGCCAGCGAAGCCCGAGCACCCCGGAGTCCTCCACCTCGATGTCGCGCCCCAGCGTGGCCGTCATCGCCTGCACGCTCTGCACGGGCCCAAGAATCCAGGTCAACAGGTCGACGTAGTGGCTGGTCTGGTTGAGAAACGCCCCGCCGTCGAGCTCGCGGGTGCCCCGCCAGGCGTCGCCGTCGTAATAGGACTGCGGCCGCGTCCAGAACACGTCGACGTCGACCAGGTGGACCTCGCCGAAGCGCCCGTCGGCCACGGCGCGCTGCACCAGTTGCAGGGTGGGATTGTAGCGAAGCTGCTTGACCACGAAGAGGCGCACCCCGGCGCGCTCGCACGCCTCGACCATGGCCACGCCGTCGGCCCAGCGGGTGGCGATGGGCTTTTCGCACATGACGTGGCAGCCGGCCTCGGCCGCAAGCCGCGCCTGGCGCGGGTGCAGGCCGCTGGGCGAGGCCAGCACGACGACGTCCGGGCGCACCTCGTCAAGCAGGGTGTCGAGCGCGGCGAACCCGGCGGCGCCGGTCCTCTGGCAGACCTCGGCGAGCCGTCCGGGGTCGGGATCGCAGGCGGCGACCAGCTCGAGGCGCGCCTCATGGTGCTCGATCGCGCGCAGATGCTGGCGGGCGACACGCCCGCAGCCGACGAGCGCGAACGTGGCTTTGGCTGATGTCGGCACAGTGTTGCTCATTGGATGGATGTCTACGACGAAGCCCACTCCCACACCCTCGCCAGCACGTCCTCGGACACCCCGGCGCGGTGCGCAGCGCGTATGCCATACATCAAAAACATGGTGCGCAACAGCCCGTTCTGCTCCCAGCGACGCCCGGAGATGCGCAGCTCGGCGGGCAGAATCTCGACCTTCCCGTAGCCGCGAAGGGCTCGGGCGAATAGATTTGCTTCCATGAGGGCCACGTCGGGAAGACCGCCGAGCTTGGCGAACGCCTCGCGGGTGCAGAACACGCACTGATCGCCGGTGGCCGTGTGAAACCAGCGCGTGCGCAGGTTGATGCCCCAGGCCATCCAGCCCAGCCCGCGGCTGGCCGCGGTGGTCTGGACTTCGGCGAGGATGTCGATCTGGAACCAGCCGCCACCAGCGCCGCGGTCGATGGCCCGACTCATGGACTCGATGCAAGGGGGCGTGAGCAGCGCGTCGGCGTGCACCATCACCAGGATGTCGCCCCGGCCGACGCTGGCGGCGGCGTTGAGCTGGTGGGCGCGGCCCCGGTCGGCGTGCACCACGCGATCGGCGTAGCGGCGAGCGCGCGCGACGGTGGCGTCGCCGCTTCCGCCGTCGCTGACGATGACCTCGCCGTCGACGCCGGCCGCGGCCAGGCTGGCCCGCGCCGCGCGTACGGCATGGACGATCCACGCCTCCTCATCGAGGGTGGGAATGAGAATGCTGAAGGATCGCACGCGTTCCGAACCGACTTGAATCGGGCATCAAAGTCCTCTACAGTCCACGTCTTGGAACGTACGGCCAGGCCCGCTACCCTGTCAATCAGGCGCATAACGAGGCTCTATGAGCCAGGTCATTCACTCACAATCCCGGGGCAGTTGGCTGCGAGCCCTGCTGGTCGGCACCCTGGCGGTGCTGTGCTGGCCGACGTCTGCGTTTGCCGACCTGGGACGGTGTGTGGAGATGCACGACCTCGCCGAACAGGGCGTGGAGACGTTCGTCATGGACCAGGCGCCGGCGGCGCCCTCCGGCCAGCTCAGCCGCGCCGACCTCGACGACCTGTCCGAGCAGGCCCAGCAGGCCGCGCCGTGCGGCGGCGACGACGACGCCGATCCCTCCTCCAACCTCTGCTTCGAAGACGCCGACGGTCAAATCTCGACGCTGCCGCGGCTGCTGACCCAGTGGCACGCCCGCAAGGCGGCCGACGCCGTGGTCAACTCGGTGTTTGCGGCCATCGCTCACACCGACGTGCCGGCGAACCCGCGCCCGCGCCCCGAGCGCGTCTCGGTGCCCGCGCGCCCGATGCACCCGCGCGACAACGATAGCTGCACGGCCAACCCGGCGAAGTGTCGCTCGCTGCCGCCGCTGGCCCCCACGGTCACCATCGACGTGGCCACCTTCGCAGCGCACCCCGTGCTGCACCAAACCCACATTCCCATCCGTCTCTCCACGAACCAGACGCGCGCCTGGGCCCGGCTTCGCATCGGCCCGCGCCACGGCCACCGAGCTCCCCCGGACAAGCCACCGCAGGCTTGAACGGCCGCACCCACATCGAACGCGGTTGTCTGCCGCCCATCATCGCGCCGAGCGCAGCGACGAAATCTTTTTTCAAAAGTTGCTGTTGCTCACTCGCCAAGGTCTCCCGACGGCCCCTCCGGGTCGACGCGTGCCTTGCGTCGGGCGTGCGTGTGGGCTAATGCAAGCGCGCGTGGACAAATAACGAGACCATTGTAGTAGCTCAACTTGGCAGCCCCCTATTTAGAAAGGGGCTGTAAATCATCGAGAGGAATTCACGATTATGGCACAAGAGAACAATTCGAACATGACGGTACGACTTTTGTCGTACGTCTTTGTGGTGCTGGTGGCCTTCGCCGGCGGTTTCCTGGTGGGCAACCTCAGCGCCAATAAGACCAGCGGCGATACCGCCGACGCCACCGGCGCGGCCGCCAACCCCAGCGACGCCACCGCCAATAAGGACAACGCGCTGCCGCTGGAAGACAGCCCGGTGCGCGGCAAGAAGACGGCGACGGTGACCATCGTCGAGTTCAGCGACTTCCAATGCCCCTTCTGCGCCCGTGGCCGCAAGACCATGGACCAGCTTCTGGAGAAGTACCCCAACGACGTCAAAGTCTCCTACAAATTCTTCCCCCTGCCCTTCCACCCCCAGGCGATGCCCGCGGCCAAAGCCGCCGTGGCCGCCAAAAACCAGGGCAAATTCTGGAAGATGCACGACTTTCTGTTCGACCACCAGAAAGAGTTCCGCAGCCACGGCAACGACTTCGAGAGCTGGATCACCGGCCAGGCCAAGTCCATGGGCATGAACGCCGCCCAGTTCAAAAAGGACTTCGAGTCGCCCAAGACCGCCGCGGTCATCAAGCATGACCAGGAGCTGGGCCACAAGGTCAACGTGCGCGGCACTCCCCACTTCTTCGTCAACGGCGTGCGCGTGCGTGGCGCCAAGCCGCTGCCCTCCTTCGAGCAGATCGTCAAGCAGCAGATCGAGGCGGCCAAAGGCATGCTCAAGCAGGCCGGCGTGACCCGCGCCAATCTGTACGGCAAGCTCGTCGCCAAGAACTACGACGGTGGCCAGCAGAACAACAACAACAACAACAACGCCCAGAACCAGCGCAAGCCGCCGGCCCAGACGGTCGAGTACGTGCCGGTTAGCAAAGACGATCCTACCTTCGGCAACACCAAAGACCCGCTGGTGACCATCGTCGAGTTCAGCGACTTCCAATGCCCGTTCTGCGCGCGCGTCGCCCCCACGGTCGACAAGCTCAAGAAAGAGTACGGCAACAAGATCCGCTTCACCTACATGACCATGCCCCTGTCGATGCACCCGCAGGCGCAGGTCAGCGCCCAGGCGGCCATGGCCGCCCATATGCAGGGCAAATTCTGGCCGATGTACGACGCGCTGTTCGAGCATCAGAAAGAGTTCCGCCAGCACGCCAACGACTTCAAAGACTTCGCCGCCGGCCTGGCCAAAAAGCAGGGCATGAACGTGGCCAAGTTCAAAAAGGACTTCGACAGCCCCAAGGTCAAGGCGGCGATCGACAAGGCTCAGAAGCTCGCCCAGAAGGTCGGCGCGCGTGGCACGCCCAACTTCTGGATCAACGGCATCAACGTGCGCGGCGCCCAGCCGTATGCGCGCTTCAAGTCGACCATCGACGACCAGATCAAAAAGGCCCAGGCCCTCAAAGCCAAAAAGCACCTGTCGGGTGATGCCCTGTACAAGGCCATCGTCGCCGAGAACAAGGCCAACGCGCCCAAGCCCTCGGCCCCGCAGCGTCGCCCGCAGCCGGCCGCCAAGGTCCCGCTGAGCAAGCTCACGATCGGCAACGCCCCCGTGCGCGGCCCCAAGACGGCTCCGGTGACCATCGTCGAGTTCGCCGACTTCCAGTGCCCCTACTGCAAGCGCGGCGGCGACAACCTGCACGAGGCGCTCCAGGACTTCAAAGGCAAGGTCAAGGTGGTCTGGAAAAACTACCCGCTGCCCTTCCACCAGCACGCCAAGCCCGCGGCTCACGCCGCACTGGCCGCCCGCGAGCAGGGCAAGTTCTGGCAGATGCACGACCTGCTGTTCGAAAACCAGAGCCAGCTTGGTCAGGACGGCATCTACGAGAAGCTCGCCAAGCAGATCGGTCTGAATATGGCCAAGTTCAAGAAAGACTTGAACAACCCCAACTTCGACAAGGTCTTGCAGGCCGACACCCAGCAGGGTCAGACCGTGGGCGTCAGCGGTACCCCCGCCTTCTTCATCAACGGCACCCGCGTCATCGGTGCTCAGCCCACCGCCAAGTTCAAGGCCGTCATTGCGCAGGCCCTCAAAGAAGCCAAGAAGTAAGGCTTCTGTGAGCTGAACGGACAAAAAGGCCCGCCGGCATTCTGCGCCGGCGGGCCTTTTTCGTGCGCCGAGCACCGGTTGTGATCTGATGCAGCGTCGACTAGCATGCGCCGCGTTCGCTTTCATCAATTCGGGATCGACGATGTCTTACCGTACGCTCGCCGCACTATTCTGCGCTCTCTCGCTGGTCGGCACCGCCTGCTCGAGCAGCAACGCCACCCAGAAAAAGCCCGTCGACAACGGGCCCTTGACCTCACCGAATGACGCGCTGGCCAAGCGGGCCAACCAGGTCCCCGCCCAGGAGGAACCCAGCGACATCCTGCCGCTGGCGGGCTCGCCGCTGCGCGGCCCCAAAGACGCCCCGGTGACCGTCGTGGCGTTCAGCGACTTCCAATGCCCCTTCTGCGCCCGTGGCCGCAAGACCATGGCCAAGCTGCAGCAGCGGTATCCCAAGGGCGTTCGCCTGGTGTACAAATACTTCCCGCTGCCCTTCCACCCCCAGGCGATGGACGCCGCCAAGGCGGCCGTGGCCGCCCAAAAGCAGGGCCAATTTTGGCAGATGCACGACTTTTTGTTCGACCACCAGCGTGAGTTTCGCAGCCACGCCGGCGACTTCGAGCATTGGATCGCCGATCAAGCCGCCCTCATGGGCATGGACGAGCAGCAATTCGTCCAGGACTACGAAGCCCCCCAGACCGCCGCGCGCATCGACCAGGACAAGAAGCTGGGCGATCGCGTCGGCGTGCGCGGCACGCCCCACTTCTTCGTCAACGGCGAGCGCGTGCGCGGAGCCAAACCGCTTGCGGCCTTCGACGAGGTCGTCAAACGCCAACTCGGCGACGCTCGCGACGCCCTGGCGGCCAAGCAGGCGACCGACGACAACCTGTACGCCAAAATGGTCGCCAAGCATTACCAGAAGGAAGAGCACCACATCTATCGGCACCCCTCGCCGCCGCCCCAGAAGGTCGAATACGTCCCCGTCGACAAGCACGACCCCGTCTTCGGCAACGCCAAAGACCCGCTGGTGACCATCGTCGAGTTCGCCGACTTCCAATGCCCCTTCTGCGAGCGCGCCTCGGCGACGGTCGATCAGATCAAAAAGAACTACGGCAAGAAAGTACGCTTCGTGTACAAGCAATTGCCCCTGTCGATGCACCCCCAGGCCCAGCAGGCCGCCCAGGCCGCACTCGCCGCCCACCAGCAGGGCAAATTCTGGCCGATGTACGCCGCGCTGTACTCCCACCAGCGTGACTTTCGCAGCCACGCCAACGACTTCAAGGCCTATGCCGCCGGGCTGGCCAAGAAGCTGGGCATGAATGAGAAGCAGTTCAAGAAGGTCTTCGACTCCAAGAAGGTCGCCCACCAGATCGAGGCCGACACCAAGCTCGCCCAGCACATCGGCGCGCGCGGCACGCCCAACTTCTGGATCAACGGCGTCAACCTGCGCGGCGCCCAGCCCTACGCAAACTTCAAGAAGCTCATCGACGCCCAGCTCGAGAAGGCCGCCAAGCTCAAGGCCGCCAAGAAGCTGTCGGGCGATGCGCTGTACAAGGCCGTGGTCGCCGACAACAAGGCCCACGCCCCCAAGCCCGCGCCCACCGCGCACACCCGCCCGAACAGGCCCCCGGCCAAGGTCGCCCTGAGCAAGCTCAAGATCGGCAAGGCCCCCGTGCGCGGCCCCAAACACGCCAAGGTGACCATCGTCATGTTCGGCGACTTCCAATGCCCCTACTGCAAGCGCGCCTCCGACACCCTCACCAACAAGGTGCTGCCCAAGTTCAAGGGCAAGGTCAAGCTGGTGTTCAAGCACTACCCGCTGCCCTTCCACCAGAACGCCAAACCCGCCGCCTACGCCGCCATCGCCGCCCAGAAGCAGGGCAAATTCTGGCCCATGCACGACCTGCTCTACGCCCACCAACGCGACCTGGGCCAGAAGGGCATCTACGACAGATTCGCCAAGAAGATCGGCCTGAATATCAAGCGCTTCGACAAAGACCGCAACGACCCCAACAACGACGCCCTCATCAAGGCCGACCTGACCCAGGGCCAAGACGTCGGCGTGCGCGGCACCCCCTGCTTCTTCATCAACGGCACCCGCCTCGTCGGCGCCCAGCCGGCCGAGAAGTTCGAGCAGGCCATCAAAAAGGCGCTCGACGGGGCTGCTAGCTGACGATCTCTTTCACCCGCGGCATAAAGCCGCGGGGGTCTTTGGGAAACGGGCCGACGGGGCTAGCTGACGATCTCTTTCACCCGCGGCATAAAGCCGCGGGGGTCTTTCGAGGCCGCGGGGGTCTTGGGCTGGCGCGCAGGTGCGGTTGTTTTTTCGAGCGGGCCGCGGTGTTGACTTGATAGGTGGCGATCGCACATCTATTGTCGCCAGCGTCGACCTCGAAACCAGGTGATTCCATTATGCTCCAAAAATCCCTCGCCGCCTTGATGTGCGCCTCGCTGCTGCTCAGCGCGAGCTGCGCGAGCAGCAATCCCAACAGCAAAGCCGACTCGAACGGCGGCCTGACGGCGGCCAACGCCAAAGCCAAGGCCGACGGCACGCCGGTCGCCGACAGCGACATCGTTCCGGTGGACGACTCGCCGGTGCGCGGGCCCAACGCGGCGCCGGTGACCATCGTGGAGTTCGCTGACTTCCAATGCCCGTTTTGCGGGCGTGCCTCGGCGACCATCGACCAGTTGATGAGCGAGAAGAAGTACCAGGGCAAGATTCGCCTGGTGTTCAAGCACTTCCCGCTGCCGTTCCACCAGCAGGCCCAGGCCGCGTCGCGCGCGGCGCTGGCCGCCGGCGAGCAGGGCAAGTTCTGGCCGATGTACGACATGCTCTACGACAACCAGCAGGCCTTTGGCGGCGACTTCGACCAGATGAAAGATCTGACCGCCGGCTACGCCCAGAAGCTGGGGCTGAACGTCGAGCAGTTTCGCAAGGATATGGAGAAGCCGGGCTACAACGACGTCATGCGCCGCGACGTCGAGCTTGGCCAGAAGCTGGGCGTGCGCGGCACGCCCGACTTCTTCATCAACGGCGAGGAGGTCACCGGCGCCCAGCCGCTGCCGGTCTTCGAGCAGGCCGTCGACCAGCAGTTGAACGAGGCCGCCGCCGCCAAGAAAAAGGGCGTGCCCGCCGACAAGCTGTACAAGACGCTGGTCGCCCAGAATTACAAGCCGCCCGCGCCCGTGGGGCCCGAGGCCAAGCCCCAGCCGCCGGCGCGCGACGTCACCATGGTGCCCATCGCCAAGGACGACCCCGTGCGCGGCTCGAAGAAGGCGGTAGTCACCATCGTCGAATTCGCCGACTTCCAATGCCCGTTCTGCGCCCGGGCGGCCAAAAGCCTCGACAAGCTTCGCTCGACCTACGGCGACAAGATCCGGCTGGTCTACAAATTCTACCCGCTGCCGTTCCATCCCTACGCCGAGCCGGCCGCCAAGCTCGCCCTGGCGGCGCACCAGCACGGCAAGTTCTGGCAGACGTACGACCTGCTGTACAACAACCAGCACCGCCTCGACGAGAAGGACATCTTCGTCAAATTCGGCCAGAAGGTCGGCCTGAGCAAAAAGCAGGTGGACGCGGCGATGACCGACCAGGGCATCGCCAAGCATATCACCCGCGACGAAAACCTCGCCGAGAAGCTGGACGTGCGCGGCACGCCCACCTTCTTCATCAACGGGGTGCGCATGGTCGGCGCCCAGCCCTACCCGCGCTTTGCCAAGCTGGTCGACGAGCAGCTCGAGGTGGCCAAGAAGGTGCGCGCCGAGCACAAGAACCTGTCGGGCGACGCGCTGTACAAGGCCGAGGTCGCCTACAACGACGCCCACAACCAGGAGGCCGCCGGCGACCAGCCCGAGCCCGACGCCCAGCCCGCGCCCCACGTGGACACCAGCAAGCTGACCGTCGATCCCGACCAGGTCAAAGGCCCGAAGAACGCCCGGGTGACCATCTTCATCTTCTCGGACTTCCAATGCCCCTACTGCCGGCTGGGCTCCCAGCACCTGGAGGACGCCCTGGCCAAGGTCGACGGCTCGGTCAAGGTCATCTACAAGCACTTCCCGCTGCCCATGCACCCCAACGCGCGCCCGGCCGCCATGGCCTCGATGGCCGCCGGGGCGCAGGGCAAATTCTGGCCCATGCACGACCTGCTCTTCGCCAATCAAAAGCGCCTGGGTGAGAAGGGCATCTACGTCGAGCTGGCCAAGAAGCTGGGTCTGAATATCGACAAATTCAAAAAGGATATGTCCAACCCGGCCTTCAAAAAGCAGATCGAGACCGACATGCAGGAAGGCCAAGAGCTCGGCGTCGACGGCACCCCCGCGTTTTTCATCGACGGCACCCGCGTCGTCGGCGCCCAGCCGACCAGCGAGTTCGTCACCAAGATCAGAAGACGCGCTGAGCGAGAAGCAGTGAACCACCTGGACTCCTGAACCCCTGAACCCCTGGACCCCCAACCTCCCATGGCAGACATTCGAGGCTTTCGCGCCATTCGCTACAACGTCGACGACCCCGCCCAGGTGGTCGCGCCGCCCTACGACGTCATCGACCCCGAGGAGCAAGACGAGCTGTATGCGCGGCATCCGGCCAACGTCGTGCGGCTGATCTTGAACCGCCAGCACGACACGGACACCGCCGAGAACAGCCGCTATACCCGGGCGCGCCGGCATCTGATGGACTGGTTGGCCAAGGGAGTGCTGCGCCAGGACGAGCGCCCGGCGCTGTACGCCCACCACCAGACCTTCACCGACGCCCATGGCAACGAGCACACCCGCAAGGGCTTCTTGGGGCTGGTGCGCCTGGCGAATTACGACGAGGAGATCGTGCTGCCCCACGAGCGCACGCTGCGCGGGCCCAAGGTCGACCGGTTGGAGTTGATGAAGGCCTGTGAGGCCAATATGAGCGCGGTGTTCGTGCTGTACGACGACCCCGACCGCGAGGTCGACGCGCTGCTCGAGGCCCACCGCGAGGAGGCCGCCCTGGACGTGACCACCGAACACGACGGCATTCACCACCAACTGTGGCCGGTCTTCGACGGCGAGGCCCAGTGCAAGATCGCCGGGGTGCTCAAAGACACCCAACTGCTCATCGCCGACGGCCATCACCGCTACGAGACGGCGCTGGCCTACCGCGACTTTCGCCGTCAGGTCGCTGAGGAGCCCGACGACAACGCCCCCTACGAGTACGTGATGACCTTTCTGGTCAACGTGCACGACCCCGGCCTGCAGGTCTTCGGCACCCACCGGGTAGTCCACGGCGTCGAGGACTTCGATCTCGACGCGCTGCTCGCAAAGCTCGACGACACCGGGCTATTCAAGGTGCGCAAGCTCGCCGCCGAGCACGTCGACGATCCCCTTCGGCTCAAAGACCAGCTCGAGGAGGCCGGCGAGCACGCGCCCAGCTTCGTCTTCCTGGCGCCCCAGGCCGCCGGGCCCATCCTGGTGCAATACACCGGCGACGAGACCGCCGACATCTTCGACGCCGACACCCCCGACGAGGTGCGCCGGCTGGACGTGTCCATCCTGCACGAGGGCATCCTCGACCGCATGCTGGGCATCAGCAAAGAGGCCCAGGAAGCCAAGACCAACCTGTCGTATATCAAGAATTTCCACCAGGCCGTCGCCGCCCGCACCCAGGGCGACCACCAGCTGGTCGTGTTGATGAACCCCACCCCGGTCGATCAGGTCGCCGCGGTGTGCAAATCCGGCGGCAAGATGCCCCAGAAATCGACCTATTTTTATCCCAAGATCTTGAGCGGACTGACCATCAATCCGCTCTGAGAAGATCTGGACAAATACCCACACGATCCTAGGTTGGATTCCAACGCATTAGCGCAACATCGGGGACTGACCTAACCAACCTGGATCGGGGGCAGCTATGAATCGCTGCTGGTCGTGTGGGTGCGCTCTGCACCGGACACTGCTGGCGCTGGCGGCCGTATCGTTGGCGCTTGGCGGGTGTGGTTCGCAGAGGGATCCCGCCAACACACCGCCCGTGGCGCCCATGCCCAATACGACGAGCGAGGCCGACGCCTCGCCGAGCACGGGCGCGGACACCGCGGGCACAGACGCAGACGCCGCGAGCACCTCGGGCAACGTCTCTCAGGCCCATTGCGGGCCGAGCTTCGACGATCTCGGACAGCTCGACACCGGCGACACCGCCACCGTATCGCGCCAGATGGGGCCGGCCAGCGGCGATCACGCCGCCTGTGCCAGCGGCGCGGACAGCGCCGGGGCGTATACCCTGGCGTTTACGGTCGCCCAGGCGGCGATCTTGGACGTCCAGATCAGCAGCGCCGACCCCAACGCGCCGGTCTTCGAGCTGCGCAAGGCGAGCTGCGCGACGGCCGACGGGGCGCTGTACTGCGCCGACCGGCCCGGCTACCGGGCGGTGGTCGAGCCGGACACGCCGTATTTCCTGCGCGTCGAGGGCGCCGCCGACACCGTCGACGAGCCCTTCCACCTGACCTACAAGCTCGAGCACCTCGAATGCATGCCCGGCGAGGCCACCTGCTCGGCGGGCAGCTTCGACCAATGCGTCCAGGGCACCAGCACGCGCTCGTACGCCTGCGCCGCCGACTGCGCCGACGCGGCGAGCTGCCAGGGCGACGCCTGCGCCGACGCGCTCGAGGTCGCCGTGCCCGCCGACGGCTCGCCCGCCCACGTCCAGGGCGACCGCCAGGCCTACGCCGACCACTTCGACGCCACCGCCCTGCAGGGCTGCGAGCCCACCGGCTCGCCGGGGGCGATGGACCTGTTCATGCACGTCACCGGCCTGCACGCCGGCACGACATTGACGGTGACCAACACGGCCACCGGCTCGTACGTCTACTACGTGCTCGACACCTGCGCGGCGACGTCGTGCCGGGCGTCGATGTTCGTCGATCCCGACGGCGACAACCGCCTGCAATGGCAGGTGCCCGCCGACGGCGACTACATCATCGTCGCCGAGGCGCTGAGCAACACCGGCCGGCCGTTTGCCTTCGACGTGGCCGCCCACTGAACCACCACCTAGACTTTGCGGGGCTATTGGATGAATGGTCACAATTGGAAATTGTTGGTGTTGCGTACCGTGGCGTTGGGGGTTGTGGCATTGGGGATGATGACACCCGCCACAGTGGAGGCTGAATGGAAAGCCCCCAACGCCACGCTTTTATTTGGCGGCAGCGTGTTCAACAACGGCCAATCCGAACACTTCGGCCCGGCGCTGCGCCACATCATCGACGAATATTGGGAGCCCGGCCCGTGCACCTACGACAGCAGCGGGCACGCCTCGCCGAGCTGCGACATCTTGCGCATGGGCCTGACGATGTATGCCGACGTCGACGGCGCCCCCACCGCCTGTGCCGGCGGACAGCGGGTCAACGACCGCGTGCTCGCCGCCCAGGAAGACGGCGGCGGCCTCATCGGCGACGACGTCCAATCCATGCACACCCTGGCGGGCACGCTGTACTGCGACCAGACCGCCAGCGGCTGGCAATTCAACCCCGGCGACAAAGCCCTCGAGGTCACCCGCGAGGCCCTATTTCCCGAGGCGTTCGGCTCGACTCAACCCGTCTCGTCGTCGGTGACTCAGCAGTGGTGGGAGCGTCCCAACCTGGTGCTCACCATCGTCGACGGGCTGCCGCAGACCGACGACGCGCGCTACGACGGCCGGTTGCGCAACTCCCTGGTGCAGGCCTGCCGGGGCTTCGACGGCGACGGCGGCAAACACCCGGCGGTGCCCACCTGGGTGATGGTCGCCCCGCGCCACGACAACTACACCCCGCTGTACGCCGGCGTATTGGCGGCCGCCGGGGGCACCGCCCAGTGCTGCTGGGGCCCCCACGGCTGCGATATCGACCACGACCCGCCCATCGACGTGTGCGCGCAGATCCAGAATCGCAGCGAAGTCGACATCCGCCGCGACATCGTGCTCGGCCGCTACGAGTGCAGCGGATCGTCGCAGATGTCGATGACCGGCGCCCTGCTCACCACCAACCTGCCCAGCGTCGAGTGCCAGCTCGCCGGCCAGAAATGCGATAGCCACTGGTCGCCCGACCCGCCCACCAGCCTCTTCGACATCATGTCCTGCGTGCAGACGCGCCCCAAAGACATCGATCCGGCCAACTTCGCGGTCAACTATTGCTGGGACGGCTCGCTCAACTGCAAGGTGCTGACCCCCGGCCACGGCCTGGAGTGGGTCGACGACAACAAGACGCTGTACATCGTCCACGGGCTCAACGACGACGGCTCCAGCTACTGCAAAGCCCTGGGCGAGAAGACCGCCACCCTCGACGACGATCCCTGTCCCAACCAGGGTAACGCCTGCGACACCGGCCTGGCCGGCCGCTGCGGCCCCGGCACCATCGTGTGCCAGAACGGCCAGGAGCGCTGCCTGCAGACCTACGAGGCCATGCCCGAGGTGTGCAACGGCCTCGACGACGACTGCGACGGCCACGTCGACAACCTGTCCACGAGTTGGGACCACTTTCCGCAATACGACCCCACCAAGCTGGGCAATTACGACAACGACGGTATCAACCGCACCGGCATCCACTGCTTCGAGCGCGACGTATGCGAGTGTCACGGGGGCACCGGCTCGTACGGCGGCCACGACTACGCCAGCTACATCGAGAGCTGGCAGCCGGGCACCTGCTGGTGCGGCGAGGGCCTTAGCGCCCCGGCGAGCCCGGCGGCGCCCGACGACTCCTCGCCGCCCGCCCCGGACACCTCCACCCGGGCGATGTCCTGCGCCGTCGGCGCGAGCACTGTGTCCAGCGTGCTGGGGATCTTGTCGTTCCTGCTGCTGTGCCTGGCCGTCGTGCTGCGCTCGCGCCAGCAATCCGGCGCGCGCTCGTCGCGCTACTGAACGGAAATTTTTGGCTCACCCTTTGCGCTGTCCTAGGTGAATGAAGTACAACGGGCTGGCAATCGCCAGCCCGTTTCCTCGAGCCCCGTCGCACGCGATGTCCTACGTTGTTCTCGCCCGAAAGTGGCGCCCCAGATACTTCGAAGAAGTCGTCGGCCAGGAGCACGTCGCCCGCACGCTCAAGAACTCCCTGGAGCAGGACCGGGTGGCCCACGCCTACCTGTTCTGCGGCACGCGCGGCGTAGGCAAGACGACCACCGCGCGCATCCTCGCCAAGGCGCTCAACTGCGAGAAGGGTCCCACGACCACGCCCTGCTACGAGTGCGCCTCCTGCAAGGAGATCCACGAGGGCCAGTCGGTCGATGTCTTCGAGATCGACGGCGCGTCCAACCGCGGCATCAACGAGATCCGCGAGCTGCGCGAGGGCGTGCGCTACGCGCCCAGCCGCGACCGCTACAAGATCTACATCATCGACGAAGTCCACATGCTCACCAACGAGGCCTTCAACGCCCTGTTGAAGACCCTCGAGGAGCCGCCCGAGCACGCTCACTTCATCTTCGCGACCACCGAGCCGCAGAAGATCCCGGTGACGATCCTGAGCCGCTGCCAGCGCTTCGACTTCAAGCGCATCGGCCAAAACGACATCGTCGATCACCTCCAGCACCTGTGCGAGGCCGAGGAGATCGACGCCGAGAAGGCCGCCCTGCAGCTCATCGCCCGGCAGGCCAACGGCGGCATGCGCGACGCGCTCAGCTTGATGGACCAGGTCATCAGCTTCGCCGGCCAGTCGTTCACCGAGGAGCAGGTCGCCCAGATCTTGGGCGTCGCCAACCGCAAGCACCTCTTCGAGTTGAGCGAGGCCATCGTCGCGCGCGACGCCGAGGCCGCGCTGACCGTGCTCGACGAGGTCAACCGCTACGGCTACGACCTGCAGCAATTCGCCTCCGAGCTGGTCACTCATTTCCGCGACCTGGTGGTCACCTCCGTGGTCCAAAACCCCGAGCGGGTGACCAACCTGACCGAAAGCGAGCTGCAGCACGCCCGCGCGCAGGTCGAGCGCCCGGAGGTCACCGCCGACCTGCTGCACCGCTACTTTGCGGTGATGGCCGACGGCGCCCAGGAGATGACCCGCTCGCCGTACCCCAAGCTGCTCTTCGAGATGACGCTGGTGCGCATGGCCAAGCTCGAGCCGCTCGACAGCCTCGATTTGCTGGTCGACCGGCTCCAATCCCTCGAACAAGTCCTCGAAGACGACGTCGACCTCGAAGCCGAGGCCAAAAAAAAAATCCCGCGGCGAGCTGACCTAGCGCCTGAGCCGGCCCCCACCGCCAACGACGGAGGGCAGCCGGAGCCGGTCGCGGAGCCGGAGCCGGAACCGGAGCCGGAGCCGGTCGCGGAACCGGAGCCGGAGCCGGTCGCGGAGCCGGTGCCGGAGCCGGAGCCGGTCGCGGAGCCGGAGCCGGAGCCGGAGCCGGAACCGGTCGCGGAGCCGGAGCCGGAGCCGATCGACCGTGACGCGCTGCTGGCGCTGGAGCCTCGCGAGCGCTGGCGCGCCCTGGTCGGGTACGTGCGCAAAAACGCGGCTCCTCTGGCAGCGACCTGCGAGCACGCCCGCCTGCAGCGATTCGACGACGGCGAACTCGCCATCGAGTTGGAATCACGCTACATCGAGTTTTTCGAGCAGACCGACGGCCAGCAGCGCGTGCAACGCGCGCTTTCCGAGCTCTTCGGCGCCGACTGGAAGCTTCGCGTGGAGCGCAGCGAGTCCGATGAACCCGAGCCGGCCGTCGATCCCACGCTGTACGAGGAGCGCGAAGCCGACATCGTCGCGCGCAAACAGCAACTCGAGGAAGATCTGCGAACGCACCCGGTCGTCGAGCAGGCGCGGGAGCTGTTCAATCCCGAGAGGGAGCGGGTGGCGGTGGAGTTGTTCGAAGAGTAGGTCAAAACCCGATTGACTCTGAGTCCGCAGCAATTATTTAGTTACTCGCTGCACGCTAGCTACGTACGACCCACAGAGTACGACCCACAGACTTCAACAAGCAAAGGATCCCCCATGGCCATTCGCATCGGAATTAATGGATTTGGTCGCATCGGCCGCAGCGTCGGCCGCATCGTGATGCAAGATCCGGATGTCGAGTTGGTGGCGGTCAACGACCTGACCAGCCCCGAGTCGCTCGCCTACCTGTTCAAATACGACACCGTGCATCGCAAATTCGACGGGGACGTGGAGGTCACCGACAACGGGCTGAACATCGGCGGCCACGACGTCAAGGTGCTCGCCGAGCGCAACCCGGCGGACTTGCCCTGGGGCGATCTGGGCGTCGACTACGTCTTCGAGTGCACCGGGTTTTTCCGCAAGCGCGAGGACGCCCAGAAGCACCTGGACGCGGGCGCCAAATTCGTGCTCGTCTCCGCCCCCGGCAAGGGGCTGGACCTGTCGGTGGTCTACGGGGTCAACCACAAGGACATCGACCCGGACTCGATGAAGATCATCGACGTGGCCAGCTGCACGACCAACTGCCTGGCGCCGGTGGCCAAGGTGCTCAACGACACCTTCGGCATCGAGCACGGCCTGATGACCACGGTGCACGCCTACACCAACAACCAGGCGCTGCTGGACTCGCCGCACAGCAAGGACTTCCGCCGCGGGCGCGCCGCCGCCCAGAATATGGTGCCCACCTCCACGGGCGCGGCCGTGGCGACCACCCGGGTCATCCCCGCCCTGGAGGGCAAGCTCGACGGCATGGCCGTGCGCGTGCCCACCCCGGACGTCTCGCTGATCGACCTGGTCTGCCAATTCGACAAGAGCGTGAGCGTCGAGTCCATCAACGACGCCCTCAAAGAGGCCGCCGCCGGCGAGCTCAAAGGCGTGCTCGGCGTGACCAACGACCCGGTCGTGTCCACCGACCAGATGGGCGACCCGCGCTCCTCGGTCGTCGACCTGCAGTCGACCATGGCCGTGGGCGACAAGATGGCCAAGGTCGTCAGTTGGTACGACAACGAGTGGGGATTCTCCAACCGCATGGTCGACGTGGTCAAATACGTCGCGCAACTGTAGGGGTTTGGGGGTCCGGGGGTCCAGGGGTCCGGGAACGGAGCCTCTGAGCCCCGGCTCCCTGCCGCCAGAACGCGCGTCATCCGCGTCATCCGCGTCATCCGCGTCATCCGCGTCATCCGCGTCATCCGCTCCCTGAACCCCTGGACCCCTGGACCCCCGGACCCCTGCCTCATGGACATCACCGGCATCAAATTCATCGACCAGCTCGACCTCGCCGACAAGCGCGTCTTCATGCGCGTGGACTTCAACGTGCCGCTCGACGACGAGTGCAACGTCACCGACGATACGCGCATCCGCATGGCGCTGCCGACCATCGAGCACGCGATGAAAGCCGGCGCCAAGGTCATCCTGGCCAGCCATCTGGGCAGGCCCAAGGGCGAGGTCGACGAGAAGCTCAGCCTCAAACCGGTCGGCGAGGAGCTGGCCGGCTGGCTGGACATCGACGTGATCATGCCCGAGGAGACCACCGGCGGGTTCGTCCAGAAGCTCATCGAGGACATGCGCGGCGGACAGGTCATGCTCTTGGAGAACCTGCGCTTCAACCCCGGCGAGAAGGGCGGCGACCCCGAGTTTGCCAGGGCGCTGGCCGACCTGGCCGACGTGTACGTCAACGACGCCTTCGGCACCTCGCACCGCAAGCACGCCTCGATGTACCACATGGTCAAGTACTTCGACCGCAACTCCAAGGGCGCGGGCTTCCTCATCAAAAAGGAGATCGGCAAGCTCGGCAAGCTCGACGACCCCAAGCGTCCGTTCACCGCCATCATGGGCGGGGCGAAGGTCTCGGACAAATTGGGCGTGCTGGAGACGCTGGTCGAGAAGGTCGACAACGTGCTCATCGGCGGCGCCATGGCCTACACCTTCCTCAAAGCCCAGGGCATCGAGGTTGGCAAGTCGATGGTCGAGGAGGACTTCCTGCAGGAAGCCAAGAATATCCTGTCGAAGGCCGAGCGGCGCGGGGTGAGCTTCAAGCTGCCCGTCGACCACGTGGTCGCCGCGAGCATCGACGCCTCCGCCGACGACGCCCAGACCACCGCGCGCCAGTCCATCCCCGCCGGCAAGGCCGGCTTCGACATCGGGCCCAAGACGGTGGACAATTACCGCGAGGTCATCGCCGAGTCGGCCACCGTCTTCTGGAACGGCCCCATGGGCGTCTTCGAGCGCGGGCCCTTCGCCCAGGGCACCATGGCCATCGCCCACGCCGTGGCCGACAGCGACGCCTTCAGCGTCATCGGCGGAGGCGACTCCGCCGCCGCGGTCAACAAGGCCGGCGTGGAGTCCAAGATCAGCCACGTCTCCACCGGCGGCGGCGCCAGCCTGCAGATGGTCGAGGGCAAACCCCTGCCGGGCATCGAGGCGCTCAGGGCAAATTACCCGTTCGAGTAGGCGTGGTTGTACGCGGTGGGGTTTCGAGGACCCCCTTCGCCTCGCGCTCTAACTGCGCGCGAGGCACTTCCCCGGGGGGAAGAAGCTTCTTCGCGCTAGCTACGTGGTTGGTTTTAGACGTGAACCAGATGCGGCGCAAACACGAAGGGGCTGCTCACCCGCGGGGGAGCTACCGAGCGCGCCGTTTAGCGCGAGATTGAGGGGGGTCCCCAAAAACCAACCCCTTGACGACACCAACAAACTCACGTTTAACTGCACGCAATTCCAAACATCCACCACCCCCCCGACCACCGACACACCCATGCGCAAACCCATCGTCGCCGGCAACTGGAAGATGAATAAGTACATCGGCGAGGCTCGCCAGCTCGCCGAGGGCATCGTGGCGGGCGTCGGCGAGTTCGACGATCTCGACATCGTCGTCGGTCCCACCGCCATTTGTCTGGCGGCCGTCGGCGAGGTCGTCGCCGGCAGCAACGTCGCCATGGCCGCCCAGACGATGCACTGGGCGGAGAGCGGGGCGTATACCGGGGAGGTCTCGCCGACGATGATCAAGGACGCCGGGTGCACCTGGGTCATCCTGGGGCACAGCGAGCGCCGGGAGTACTTCGGGGAGACCGACCAGAACGTCAACCACAAGACCCACGTGGCCCTCGACCACGATTTGACCCCGATCATCTGCGTCGGCGAGACCCTCGACGAGCGCGACGACGAGCGCACCCTGCAGAAAGTCGAGCTGCAGGTGCGCGCGGCGCTCGCCGGTGTCTGCCGCAGTGACGTGCCCAAAGTGGTCTTTGCCTACGAGCCCATCTGGGCCATCGGCACCGGCAAGACCGCCACGCCCGAGCAGGCCCAGGAGGTCCACGCGGACATCCGTGCGATGGTCGCCGACGTCTACGACCAGGCCACCGCCGACGGGCTGCGCATCCTGTACGGCGGCAGCGTCAAGCCGCACAACATCTCCGAGATCATCGATCAGCCCGATGTCGACGGCGCCCTGGTCGGCGGGGCGAGCCTGAAGGTGGACTCGTTTGTCGAGATCGCTCGGACCGTCCAACAACATGCTCAGTAAGCGATCACAGGCGCGAATCTCGGCTTCCGGGCTGGAATGCGCCTGTCGCTGCGTGCATTATTAGAAGTTGCGGGGCGCAACGAGGCGTCCCGATCGGGGAGCAACCCGGGGAGCCGTACCACACCTTCCTTCGAGACCATGCTATCGCATACCTTTCGCCGCTTCGATGACGGAGACACCGTCACCGCGCTGGGCTACGACATCGTCATTCGTCGTCGCAGCGCGGGCGCGCTCGATCTGCCCAGCGCAGAGATCATCGCCTGCGATCCGCTCAAATACCTGGAGACCGAGCCCTTCGACATCGACATCGCTCCCGGTCAATACCCGGTGGTGCTCATCGTCGCCGAGCTGCGCGACGACAACCGTATCGCCTACGCCATGATCGACATCAGCGACCATGACGCGATGCGCTGGAAGCGCGCGAACCTGCAGGAAGACGAGCAGAGCAACCTGTTGCACTTCGACGCCGGCTACCCCGTCGACTCGTCGGTGGGCTGCTTCATGGACGCCCAGACCGCCAGCGTGCTGATGGACTACACCCACGCGGTCATGCCCGAGGACGACGAGTTCGACCGCTCGCTGCGCAACGAGCTCAACCGCCACCGCAAGTGGGGCTACTCGTGGGCCAACGTCCACCTGCGCCGCGACGTCAAGATTCCCGGCGCCGAGGACCTCAACCTGGTCGCCTTCGAGACCGGCTTCGGCCCGGGGCTCTACGAGACGTGGGTGGGCCTCGACGAGGACGACAAGGTCTGCTGCGTGGTCACTGATTTTCAGGTGCTGGATTTGCGATTTAATACGTTTCGGTTTCGGTAATCATGGGCGACCCCATCTATCTGGACAACAACGCGACCACGCCGCTGTTGGCCGAAGTCATCGACGCGATGCTGCCGTACCTGCGCGAGCATTTCGGAAACCCCTCGAGCTCGCACGTCTATGGCCAGCGCGCCCGTGCCGGCGTCGACCGCGCCCGCGCGCAGGTGGCCGCGCTGTTGGGCTGTGCGCCCGGCGAGGTCTACTTCACCTCCGGCGGCACCGAGGCCAATAACCTCGCCATCCGCGGCACGACGGCGGCGAGCGACAGGCGCCAGGTGGTCACCTCGGTGATCGAGCACCCGGCGACGGCCAACCCCTGTGGTTACCTCGAAGAATATGGCTGGGAGATCGCCCGGCTGGGCGTCGACGCGGCCGGGCGCGTGAAGCTCGACGAGGCCAAGCGCGCCATCGGCTCGACCACGGCGCTGGTGACGGTGATGCACGCCAACAACGAGGTCGGCACCATCCAGCCCATCGCCGAGCTCGCCGACCTCGCCCGCGCCCACGGTGCGCTGGTGCACACCGACGCCGCCCAGTCGCTGGGCAAGATCCCCGTCGACGTCGACGACCTCGGCGTCGACCTGCTGTCGGTCGCCGGCCACAAGCTGTACGCCCCCAAGGGTGTCGGCGCGCTGTACGTGCGCGAAGGAACGCCCATCCGCCCGGTGGTGCTGGGCGCCGGCCACGAATCGGGCCTTCGGCCCGGCACCGAAAACGTCGCCTCCATCGTCGGCCTCGGCGCGGCCTGCGCCATCGCCCACAAAAGCGCACTCGAGGCCACCCAGACCATGCGCGAGCTTCGCGACGAGCTATGGGCGCGCCTGCACGAGGCCATCCCCGGCGCCGCCGTCAACGGCGACCTCGACCAGGCCCTTCCCAACACCCTCAACGTGCGCTTTCCCGGCGTCATGGGCCACGAATTGCTCGATCACACACCCACCATCGCCGCCTCCACCGGCTCGGCCTGCCACGACGGCCAGGTCAGCGCCTCGGCCGTCTTGCTGGCGATGGGCATCCCCGCCGACCAGGCCGTCGGCGCGGTGCGCCTGTCGCTGGGCCGCCACACCACCCGCGACGACGTCGCACGGGCGGCCGCCGCGTTGATCTCGGCATGGCGCGAGTTGTGAGTGCACATGAGTAGAATCACGGAGGTCTTTTCGGGAACGTCGGGCGCTACGACAAGTTCGGGCCGCGGGTCTCTGGCCCGCCGCGGGTGCCTCGGGCCCCGCCTTGCGTGTTCCGGCGCGGCTGGCGCCGCGACACGTTCGGGGCCGCGGAGCGACCCCGGCGCTCGAGACGACCGCGCCCCGAACCGTTGCCGCGAAAGAGCTCCGTGAATGCGCTTGGCGCTCAGAAGTCGACGCGCAAGCGTAGCCCACCGCCATCGCGCGTGCCGGAAATCCCCAGCGAATAGCTCAGGGGGCTTGTTTCGGCGACTTGGTCTTCGGAAAGGCCGAGCTTATCGCGTAGCTTCTTGTTGTGCTTGGCGGCGAGTCGACGCGCCTCGCTTTGCGAAACCGGATTGGGGTCATAAAACGCCGCAGCCAACCCAAGGAACAAACCGGCACCCATAGCACCTAGCCCGAAAAAAAACTTGGTTGTTTGGTCCTTTTCGCACTCTTTGTATCCTGGAGACTCCCCGTAGATGTCATCTGGATATTGTTCCCAGCAGTCCTTTCCACTGACTAGGAGCAGGCCTGATCCTGCCTCTGCGGCAAGCCCGAGGCCATAGCCGATCCACTTCAGCGTTGACGCCGTGCGGTAGTCGCTGGCGAGGTCGGGCCGCCCGACGGCCTTGTAAAAATCCGCGCCGTCCAGCGGCTCTTTATACTTGCCGCGATAGGCGTTGCTCCACTGGGAAACCACGCGCTGACCACATCGGCGGGCTTGCTCGCCTCATCGGTCTTGTCCGATGAAGCCTGCTTGGGGCTCGTTTCGGTGTCCGGCTGTGACCCCGAATCCTGCGCGCTGGCGGCGTTTGGCGCGCATAGAAGCACGCAGGCAGCGAACCCGGCTACGATATGGCGGTACGACATCGATGGCTTCCCCTCATTGAAGGTGATCAACGGTTGCGCCAGAGTGTAGGACCGTCGGGCGAAGACGGTCAACAGGCTCGTAGCGGACGTGGAGCTAACTCGATCACTCGATCACTCAATCACTACAACGGCCGATCCCTGAAACGCCCCCTCGCGAAGCGCCTCCAGCCCCTCGTTGGTCTCTTCGAGCGCGAACGTGGTGACCGTCGTCTCGATGGGCACCTTCGGGGCGAGCTGCAAGAACTCCACGCCGTCGCGCCGCTCCAGGTTGGCGACTGAGCGCACGACTCGCTCGCCCCACAAAATATCGTAGGGAAATGACGGGATGTCGCTCATGTGGATGCCGGCACCCACGACGATGCCGCCCTTGCGAAGCACGCGAAGCGACGCGGGCACCAGGCCGCCGACGGGCGCGAAGAGGATGGCGGCGTCGAGCTCCTCGGGTGGCGCCTCGTCGGAGCCGCCGGCCCACACCGCGCCCATACGCTTCGCAAAGCGCATGCCCTCCTCGTCGCCGGGGCGCACGAAGGCGTAGACCTGCTTGTCCTGGTGGTTGGCCACCTGCGTGAGGATGTGGGCCGCCGAGCCGAACCCGTAAAACCCGATCTTGTCGATGGGCTCCTGCTCGCTGACGCGCTCGGCGTGCATCAGCCGCCAGGCGCGGTAGCCGATGAGCCCGGCGCACAACAACGGGGCGGCCTGCAGGTCGGGGTACTCCTCGGGGATGGGAAAGCAAAAGCCGGCGTCGGCCACGGTGTACTCGGCGAAGCCGCCGTCGATGTTGTAGCCGGTAAACCGGGCGTTGTCGCATAGGTTCTCGCGGCCCATCCGACAGTATTTGCAGGTGCCGTCGGTACCGCCCAGCCAGGGCACGCCCACGCGATCGCCCTCGGCGAGGCCTTCGACGCCCTCGCCGAGCGACTCGACCACGCCGACGATCTGATGGCCCATGATCAGCGGCAGCTTCGGCTCGGTGAGCTCGGCGTCGAGGATATGCAAATCCGTGCGGCAGATGCCGCAGGCGCGCACCTTCAACAACACCTGCCCGGCGCCCGGCGACGGGCGGGGCACGTCCTTGAGGACCAGCGGCTCGCCTTGCTTCTCGAGGACCATCGCTTTCATGGGCAGCCTCCCGTCGCTTCAGGAAAACAGCGCGTCGATCTGATCGAAGACCTCCGGCTCGACGTCGAGCTCGGCCGCGCCCAGGTTGCTCTCCACGTGGGCGACGCGGGTCGCGCCGGTGATCACGCTGGAAAGCTCGTCGCGACTCAAAAGCCAGGCCAGGGCGAGCTGCTCGGGCGCGACCCCCAGGTCGTTGGCGATGCCGGTGAATGTGCGCACGCGCTGGAGGTTTTGCTCGGTGAGATCGCCCTCGAGCCAATCGCTGGTCTGCGCGCGGCTGCCCTCGGGGACGCCGTCGTTATACTTGCCGGTCAAGATCCCCTGGGCCAGCGGGCTCCACACGGTCAGGCCCACGCCCAGCTCGGCGCAGGTGGGCAGCACGTCCTCTTCGATCTCGCGGTGGATCAGGTTGTAGCGCGGCTGTTCGACGACCGGCGCGTACAGGTTGTACTTCTCGGCGAGCTCGTGGGCCTGGCGGATCTGCTCGGCGCTCCACATGCTCGTGCCCCAGTAGTGAATCACGCCCATGTGCACGAGATCGTCCATCACGCGCATGGTCTCCAACAGCGGGGTATTCTCGTCCCAGCGGTGGCAGAAATAGATGTCCAAATAGTCGGTATCTAGCCGGTCGAGCGACGCCTCGACGCTCTCCATGATGTGCTTGCGGCTCAGGCCCCGGTCGTTGGGGTTGTCGCTCATCGGCCAGTACACCTTGCTGGAGATGACCAGGTCGGGGCGGTGGTACTCGGCGATGGCCTCGCCGACGACCCGCTCGGCCTCGCCGCGCGCGTAGATGTCGGCGACGTCGATGAAGTTGATGCCGCCCTCGATGGCCGCGTGCAGGATGTCGTGGGCGTCCTCGTCGTCGACGCTGCTTCCCATCGTCAGCCAGCCGCCAATCGAAACCTCACTGACACGTAGCCCCGTATTTCCGACTCTGCGGTACTCCATGATACGTCCTTTGTTCGAATCTAGATTTCAATGCCTGCATTCGGCCCCCGCAATATGTATGGCCCGCGGCTCGAAAATCAAATGCGATCCGGCGGCCTCGACCCCACGCGCCCCGTGTTCATCAACGCTCGCGGTCCCTAGTTTTGGATCGCCCGCCCGAGACGGCGGCCAAGACTCGACCAAAGGAGGCAACGATGAACACAACCATGCGCGCGTGGGCCCATTCGTGGCTGCTCGGGGCAGTGGTGGCGCTGGTAGGGCTGGGACTCATCGCGGGGGACGTCGGCTGCGACGCCGGCGAGCACGCCTACGACCAGAGCCATCAGAGCTCGAAGTGGGAGAAGAGCCACCCGGCGTCGCCCGGCGGCCGTACCACGGGCAAGCATTTGTCCGACCAGACCCAACAGAACTTCAATATCTTCGGCGACCCGAACCGGCACAGCCAGCCAAACCAGCCCAGCAGCTCGCCCGGCTCGCTCCAGCCCAACGATGTCAGCGACAAGGAACTCGCCGTCTTCGCCCAACTGCATACCCAGATCCAAAAAGCGCGCGCGAAGACCCAAAAGCAAAACCAACCCACGGGCAATGTCGGCGGTGGCCCGGCCGCGCCGGCCCCGCTGACGTCGCGTGAAAAGCAGATGATTGGCAATTCGCCGATGTCGCTCGATCGCTACCTGGCCATCCGCTCGCTGCTCGACAAAAGCCCCGAGCTTCGCCAGCGCCTGCAGAATCTGGTGCAGAAAGACCAGCGCAAATGAGGGGTGCGCGGTGTCAGGAGACGACTTCCTTGGGCGTGTCGTCGGGCTGGTCGATGAGCCACCGCTTTTTCTGGCGGAACATCTGCTCGATCTCGGCGGCCGGGACCGGCCGGCTGAAGTAAAAGCCCTGCCCGTAGGGGCAGCCGAGCTGCTTGAGGAATTGCCACTGCTCGACGGTCTCGATGCCCTCGGCCAACGAATGCATCCGGAAGTTGCTCGCCAGTTGGATGACCGTGGTCACGATGTTGCAGTCGCGCTCGCTGCTGGGCACGCCGTCGACGAACGAGCGGTCGATCTTGAGGGTGCGCACCGGCATATGCTTGAGGCGCTCGAGCGAGGAGTAGCCGGTGCCGAAGTCATCGATGGAGATCTTGAGGCCGCGCGCGTGCATCTCGTCCATGATCTTGGAGATGCTCGCCGGCTCCATCATCGTGGCGCTCTCGGTGATCTCGAACTCCACGGCGTCCGGCGAGATGCCATGGCGGCTGATGGCGTCGGTGATCTTGTCGATGGTGTCGTCTCGCCACAATTGGCGAGCGGACAGGTTGATCGCCGAGTACAGCACCATGTCCTTTTGCTGCCACTCTCTCAACTGGCGGCAGACCTCGTCGATGACCCAGTCGCCGATGGGCACGATCAGCCCGGTCTCCTCGGCGACCGGAATGAACACCCCCGGCGAGATCATGCCCTTTTCGGGCGACTTCCAGCGCAACAGCGCCTCCACACCCACCAACAGCCCCTTCTGCAAGTCGACGATGGGCTGGTAGTAGACCTGGAACTCCTCGCGCTCCAGCGCCCGGTGCAAGCGGGTGTTCAGCGACAGCAGTTGCTGCTGGCGCTGGGCGAGCTCACCGGCATAGAAGCAGTAGCCGCTGCGGCTGCGTTCCTTGGAGCGGTTGAGCGCGCGGTGCGCGTGCTTGATCAACGTGTCGGCCTCGTCGGTGTCGTTGGGATACAGGCTGATCCCCACGCTCACCGTCACGTAGGACTCTTGGCCGAGCAAGGTCACCGGCGCCTTCATCGCCGCTAGCAGCGTGTCCGCCAGCGCGCTGGCGGCCGCGTTCTGGGCGGCCTCGTCGGCGTCGGCGTCGGCGATGGCGTCCAAATAGATGAGATACTCGTCGGCGTTGGGCCGGGCCACCAGCGTGTCGTCGCCGAAGACCTCACGCAGCCGCTCGGCGACCTCGATGATCAGCTCGTCGCCGGCCTCGTGGCCGAGGATATCGTTGACCAGGTGGAAGCGGTCGACGTCGACGTACAACAGCGCGCCCGGCTTGGCGTCCTCGGCGGCGAGCAGCTCGCCGAGCTCCTCGAGGAAGCGGTTGCGGTTAGGCAGCCCGGTCATCGTGTCGTAGTAGGCGACGTACTCCAGTCGCTCCTCGGCGCGCTTGCGCTCGGTGACGTCCACCAGCACACCGGCCACGGCGATGGGATCGCCGTTCTCGTCGCGCTGCAGGTGCCCACGGTCTTCGAACCACAGCTTCTGGCGGCCGTTGGCGTGCCACAAGCGGAACTCGGCGACGTATTCGTCGCTCTCTTCGAGCTGGGCGAATACCTGCTCCTGGACGCGCTTGCGGTCCGACGGCTCCATCTGCTTCCACCACAACATCCCGTCGTCGACGCAATGCTCGGGCGCAAAGCCGATCAGATTCTCGACCACCGGGCTGACGTAGCGCACGTGGAAGTCGGGAAACGACGCCAGGTACATGATGTCGGGCACCGTCTCGACCAACTGGCGAAAGCGCTGCTCGGAGGCGCGGATCTCGTCGAAGAGTTGCTGGCGCTGCAGGGCCACGCCGATCTGGCGAGCGATGGCTTCGGCCAGCGGGATGTGGCGCTGCTCGAAGGCCCCAGCTTGATCCAGCGAGGCCAGGCTGAGCACGCCCACGCAATCGCCGGCGACCATCACCGGACACGACAAGCCGCTGAGAAGACCGGCGTCGCGAAAGGCGTCCGACGGCGCGTCGATACTGGCATAATCGTCGACGATGATCGGCGTATGCTCGGTGAGCACCATGCTGGTCATGCCGCAGGTGGGCTCGAAGGGCTCGATCAGGCCGGAAAACTCGTCGGGCGGGAAGCCCACCGCCCAGTGGTAGGCAGCCATTCCGCCTTCGTCGAGCAGCGCCACGCCGCCCAGATCGGCCCCGGTGAGCATCAGCGCCGCGTTGACCGCGCGCCGGCCCAACTTCTCGAGGTCCATCTCCTGGGACAGGCTTTCGATGACCCCGCCGATGCCCTCGACGTGCTCGCGGGCTTCCTCGACGGCGCGCAGATCTTGATAATCGCCCACATAGGCGACCACCTCGCCGCGCTCGTTGTGGATGGGGGCGACGCTCAAGCGCACCGGCATCGAGTTGCCGTCCTTGGTGCGCCGCAACACCTCACCGCACCACAGGCCGGTCTGTTTGGCCTGCGTCAAGACCTCGACCGGCTGCAACTCCGAGGGCTGGCCGGCGACCGCCAAAAAGTCGGTGGTCCGCCCGCACACCTCCTCCATCGTGTAGCCGAATAGCTCGGTAAACGCCTGATTGACCTGCAGGATGCGGTCGTCGAGATCGACGATGATCACGCCGTTGGCGATCGTCTCGACGATGCCCTCGAGTTGGCGCTCCTGGTCCTCCAGACGCGCCTGCCACTTCTCCAGGGCCACGCGGTGGCGGCGCACCAAGAAGAACAGCACCACCGCGGTGATCAACACAAAGCCCACTTCCGGCAGCATGTCGGTCAGCGCGGACCGCTCCGTGGGATCGACCCACGCATCCACCACAAATTGCGTGCCGCTGATCCACACGATCGCCGCTACGGCATAGCCGAATACGATCGTGGCGCTGGAAACTCCCCCGGGATCCTCTCGACTAGGACCACCGTCTGATTCGGTCATTACCAACTGCCAGAGCCATGGGTACCGCGCCTACGTCGACGCGGCGTGATCTCAAGAAGTTGCCTCTCGTGCCTCAAGGGCTGGTGCCGCAAACAATTAAACACCGTAAACTGGCTGGCTTCAATAACTTCCGCACGATAAGAGTCTCATGCACGGATGCGCGCGTAAAGGTATGATCCCACGTCGAAAGTTCGCAGCAGCCCCTCCTATTCTGTAGGGCGCGGCTAAATATTTCAACAGTATTGAACTTTTTTACTCTTAGTGAACGTTTCTTTATGTCTGAGAACACCAACCAAATCACCCGCGACCGCGTGGGCCAGGGGGCACTGACCATCCTCCAGCACAAGCGCGGCTACCGGTTCGGGCTGGACGCGCTGCTGCTGGCCACCGACCTCCCCGAGATGGGCGAGGCGCCCAGCGTGGTCGAATTGGGCGCGGCCCACGGCGTGGTCTCGCTTTGCATCGCGTGGCAATACCCCGGCGCGCAGGTGCTCGGCGTCGAGCGCCAGACCTCGCTATTCGACTTGCTGCACCGCAATATCGAGCTCAACGATCTCGACGAGCGCGTGAGCGCTGTGCAGGCCGACGTGCGCGAATACCGCGAGCACCTCGAGCCGCATTCGGCCGAGTTGGTGGTGTGCAACCCGCCCTATTTTCGAAAAGGGGCGCGCCGGCCCAGCGCCAACGCCCAGCGCGCGGCCGCGCGCCACGAGCTGCACGGCGGCCTGGCCGATTTTGTCGACGCGGCCTGCTATGTGCTCGAGCAGCGCGGCCGGCTCAAGATCATCTTGCCGCCCATCCGGCTAGCCGACCTCATCGCCGCCGCCGACGCCACCGACCTCGCCTTCGAATCCATGCGCTTCTTCCACTCGCGCGCCGACACCGACGCCTACCTGGTCGAGTCGGTCCTTCGTCGGGGGGGCGCGCCCGACCTGAAGGTGCGCCCGCCGCTTTACATCTACAAGAACGCCGAGGACTATACCGACGAGGTCCAACGACGCATCGATCTTGGAGTGATCGAGTGATCGAGTGATCGAGTGAACTGCGTAACTGCAGCGATTGAGTGATCAGGTGAGGCGAGCGTTAACAGCATTGATCGTGGCGGGGAGCTTGGCGGGGTGTTCGACGCCGGGGCCGAAGCCCGACCCC
Organism: uncultured delta proteobacterium; assembly: GCA_963697525.1. Classification (GTDB taxonomy): domain Bacteria; phylum Myxococcota_A; class Bradymonadia; order Bradymonadales; family Bradymonadaceae; genus Bradymonas. The sequence goes on along the minus strand of OY969087.1, from coordinate 989,486 downwards.
GTCGAGGTCGCCTTTCACGACACCCAAGAGGTGGTGACCTCGGCGGTGGCCGACGGCTTCGACGAGTCCGAGAGCGTCGACCAATACGTGGTGCGCGCTCGCCACAACCCCTGCAAATGCGACGCGCCCGACGACGAGATCTACGTGCACGGGCGCTGGACGCGCGCTCGCCTCAAGGGCGACGATAAGCTCTTGGCCACCATCGACCAGCAGTTCCAGGACGCCGCCAAGGACGCCCGCCTGATGACGCTGGCGCTTCGGGGATCGGTCGACGACGAAGAACACACCACGACAGGCGTGCGCTACCTGGTCTTCCAGGTCGCCGCCATCTCCCCCGAATAACTTTTCGATTATTTGCGCAGGGGAGCCCGATCGTCTTCGACGTCGATGCCGTAGCGACGCGCGAGGCTTTTGCCCTCCGCGTCGATCATGCGGGCGCGCACCAGCTCGTCCATCGGCGCTTTGTAGCGCTCGAGCTGTAGCACCAGCTCGGCCAGGCTCTCGAGGCGGTGGCCCAGGTCGCGCTCGATGAACTCGATGACCGTGGGCGCGCCGTGCATGGCCGCCGGGGCGCTGCTCATAAAGTTGTTCATAAAGCGCAGCGCCCGTCGAATGCTCCAGTCGCCGCGCTGTTTGACGGGCTTGCCGTGGTTGAGCAGCAGCATGTCCACGTCGAGCTTCTGCAGCCGCTCAAGGCTGATCAGGTACGACTGGACCTCTTCGAGGTGGCGGGGAAGGCCCATGGCGGTAAAACCGCCGCCAAAGAGCGTGCGCCTCTGGGCGTCGTACAGCACGATGTGGCCGGGCTCGGGGCCGGGCGCGGCGAGCACCTCGAACTCGAGGTTGCCGGCGCGCACGGTGTGGCCGCTTCGGATGGGGATGAAGTTGAGCCGGGCGGGCATCGGCGGATAGTAAGCCGCCAAAAACGCGTCCACCTCGTCGAGGTCGCTCGCCTGGTAGCTGTCCTCGTATTTGACCACGCTCTCGGCCAGCGAGCGAAGCTCCTGGCGCCGCGCGGCGATATGCGCCTCGTAATTCGACGGCTCCACCATATCCGGGCTGAACACGAAGTGGTCGATTGTGGGCATATTGGCCGAGGCGCCCAGCACTTCGATATCCCAGCTCGTGTGGATCACCCGCTCGATCTCGGAGATCTCCACGCCGAGCTCGCGCACCGCCGCGCACAGCGGCTCGAATTGGGCGGGGTGGCCGGCGTTGATCAACGCCGGTGCCGGCCCCTGCAGCAGATAGATATTGGTGGGTTGGCTGACGGGCCCGGGCAGCCCGTCGGGTTTGGCTAGCTCGATGCGGTGGATGTCGTCCGCAACCTCTTCGATCACCGGATCGCTCGATGGCTCGGTCACTGGCCGATCACCCTTGGTACGTGAAGCGTAGCTCGTAGTCGCACAGGTAGAAGACGTCGCCGTCCTCGATGCGCTTGGACTCGATGCGGTTGCCGCGGTACTCGATGCCGTTGGTCGAGTCCAAATCTTTGATGTAGTAGTTGCCGTTGCGATGGATCACCGCGCAGTGCTTGCGCGAGATATTGCCGTCGCGAATCGTCAGATCGGTGTGCTGGCTGCCCCGGCCGATGACGAATTTGTCGCTGTCGATGACGTAGCGATTGTTGTTGAAGATCATGTACAGCGGACCGCTCTGGGCCTGCTGCTGACCAAACCCACCGCCGTGGGGGCTCTGATGGGTCGGCTGCTGCTGCTGAAAGCTGGGCTGTCCCGGCCGCGGCGGGGGAGGCGGCGGGCCGCCCGGGCCGCGCTGGGGCTGCGGGGGCTGGGGCGCCTGGCCGAAGCCGCCTTGCTGGGGCTGCTGGCCGCCGCCGCGCACCGCCGGCACACGTTGGAACGTGCGGTGGTTCATGCCCTGGCCGCCGCCCTGCGGGCCGCCCATGCCTGACGAGGACGGATGACGCCCGCGCTGCTGCTGGGGCTGTTGGGGCTGCTGGCCCCAGCCGCTGGGGCTTCGCTGGGGGCCGTCATTGGCCGCACCTTGCTCGCCCGGCGCGTAGTCGCGGCTGCGCGCATAGAGCCGCATGGACTCGTTGATCAGGTAGTCCATCGAGCAGCCCAATTCCTGGGTCATCTGCTCGAATAACTCCCACAAATAGTCGCGGCAGTAAAAGCTACGTAGCGTTTTGCGATTCTGATCGGTCATCGAAAATCTTCCCCTCAGTCGACTTGGGGAACACAAACACCCGGCCACCGGACCGGGTGCTATCTTTGGGCTTCGGCCATCGGTTGGCCACGTTAGCACACCGGACTGAAAAGTGTCCAGAAATAGGCGCATCCACGCCGGCTCATCGCCTGGCCCGCTTGGGCGGGGCGACCGGCTCGACGGGCACCGCGCCCACCTGCACGATCTTCTTGTCGCGGTAGACCTTGTCGACACGCACCGGCCCGTCGCTGAAGGTGTATACCGCCAGGGTATCGCCGCGTTTGACCGCTTTGAGCTCGTCGGCCCGCGCCATCACCGGCTTGTGGCTCTCCCGGGTCACCGTCTTCTTGCGATACCGGCAGTGCTCCTCATAGACCAGCGTGCCGTCGCGCAAGATGCGCTCGACACGATGAGTGCGCTTGCAGTGATACGCCTGCTGGTAGGTGTCGGTGTACTTCTTGAAATAGATCTTGCGAAGCCCGTCCTTCGCCTTGCGAATGCGCTGGACCTTGGCGCTGAAGTGGCCGATGCGCCCGTTGGCCCGGATAGCGCGCGAATAGTCGGGAATGGAGGCCTTGACATTGAATAGATCGCGGCGCGGCGAGTACGCCAACATCGGCCCGCCGGCCATATTGGCGGCGGTCTTCTTGTCCATGCCCCCGCGCACCGCGCGGCGGTATTTCTGGCGATTGGCGTAAAATTGGGTGCCCCGATGGATCCGCGCCGCTCGCACCGCCTGGGCAAAACTCACCGTGTACTTGCCCTGGCCGGTGAACGGCCGCGAGACCATGTAGGCGTCGAATTTGTCACCCTTGGCCGCGTAGAGCATGCCCAGTTGGTTGGACGTCCCCGCGTACAGGGGGTCATATTGGCATTGCAGCTTGCCGCATTTGGCCAGATATCGCGTGCGCAAATCCTCGAGTTTGCCGATGATCTCCTCGGTGTCGCCGCCGGACTTGCGCGCCGCGTCCGCCTGGGCGACGAGCTTGTCGTACTCGGCGTACATCTCGGGATATTTGGCGAAGTGCTCGGCGCGTTGCTTGCTCACCTCGGCGGGCACGTCGGTGTACAGGATCTTTTCGGCCTCGGGCATCTGCGCGATGCGCCCGTCCAGGCGTGCCACGGCCGCCTGGTAATCCTTCAAGAAGATGTCCTGGGCCTTCTTGGGCACACCGGCCGCCTGCATCTCCTTGTACAGCTTGGCCTCGTCGACCCGATTGGCGTAGAACTTGGCGGTGCCGACCATCAAGTCCGAGGTGCGCTGGTAGCGGTCCTTGCTGTCGAAATTACACTTGCCGTTGAAGCCATAGGGAAACGCCGTCCAGAACACCAGAAGCGCCTTTTTCAGCTCGCCAGGGTGGCGATCGTCGAATTGCTTGTGCAAGTCTTCGGGCTGGAACTGCTCGATCTTCCCAGTCTGCTCGATGGTATGACCAATGCGCCCCACCTTGAACGAGCGCGGGCACACCGACAGAAACACTTGCTTGTCCAACGACTTATCTTTGGCCTTGGGCAGCTTGTCGCTGTAGCTCCTATACTTGCTCAGGTCGTACAGCACCTGACCGCATTCCTTACCCTGATAGTGCGCCGGCACCACCTTCGACCACTCCGTGGGCTGACCCATCCCGGGGATCTTGACGAATTTGTTCAGCCCCGCACACCCGCTCAGCCCCAATCCAAGGGCAATGACCAACGCTGATCGCGCACTCGACCGCATACCTCGGCTCCTGTGTCGTGCTCTCATCCCTGTCAGTTTGAGGCCGGAACAAATCAAATGTGCCGCGCGGAGTCAAGGATGAGACCAATGGCGAGCAACGAGCGACCTGCTCACCTCCGCTCCAAGCCCCGCGCCGCAGGCGCCACCAGAGTATTTCATCTGCGCCACGCATCCTGTACAACGCCACTTGGACCCCCGGAACTCCAGACCCCCGGAACCCATGAAAAAACGCCTCGACATTCTGATGACCGAACGCAACATGGCGCCGTCGCGCTCGAAGGCCAAGGCGATGATCATGACCGGCAACGTCTTCGTCGACGGCGAGCGCGTCGATAAGGCGGGCACCGCCATCGACGTCGACGCGGACATCGAGATCCGCGGCGACGTCAATCCCTACGTGTCTCGCGGCGGGCTGAAGTTGGAGAGCGCCCTGGATGCGTTCGGCTACGACCCGGCGGGCAAGGTCGTCATCGACGTGGGCGCGTCCACCGGTGGGTTTACCGACTGCGTGCTCCAGAAGGGAGCCCAGAAGGTCTACGCCGTCGACGTCGGCTACGGACAGCTCGCCTGGAAGCTTCGCCAGGACGAGCGCGTCGAGGTCATCGAGCGCACCAATATCCGGCATATGGAGGCCGACCGCCTGCCCGAAAAATGCGACCTGGCGGTCATCGACTGCTCGTTCATCTCACTCGAGCTGGTCCTGCCCAACACGCTGACCTTTCTCAAAGACGACGCCGACGTCATCGCGCTGATCAAGCCGCAATTCGAGGTCGGCAAGGACAACGTCGGCAAGGGCGGGGTGGTGCGCGACGAGGAGGTGCGCCAGTCAGCCATCGACGACATCATCGCGTTTGCCGCGGGCTTAGGCATGCGCTGTGTCAAATCGGTCGACTCGGCCGTGCACGGCCCAGCGGGCAACGTCGAACATTTGGTGTGGTTGACCAGACGGTAATGGCACGTGGGAACTGCGGAACTGCGAACTACATTTTCACCGCAAAGACGCCAAGACGCAAAGGAAGCATCTCTTGAGTGCAGTTCTTTGCGCCTCTGCGCCTCTGCGCCTTTGCGGTGAACTAATACTACAACGTCACTTTCGGCGTGAGCACCATCGGCGAGACCACTGGGCCGAGGCCAAGGCTCAGACGACGAGGCGATGCGGCTGAGCATCGTCGAGGAGGATGAACGCAGGCATCGGTTCTGTGGGCCGACGAGGTGCCGCGTGGAAAGTGACGTTGTAGTACTAAGCTGTTCGCAGTTTTGCCTTAAAGCCTGAAGCTCAGCCGTCGTCGCCGAAGTGATCTTTGTCGTACACGTCGGCCAAGAAGTTCGCGCGGCCGTTCTCGTCGACGCGTACCGTGATGTAGTCGATGTGCACCGGCACCTGCTTTTTGAGGTAGATCGGCTCGTAGGTCATCTCCCGCAAGATCTTGGGGACGTTGTAGTCGTCCCACTGGCCGTCTTGTTTGAGCAGGTAGTTGGCGAATTTCAGCGGCTTGTGCATGCGCATGCAGCCGTGGCTGAACGCGCGGATCTTGCGGCTGAACAGCGCCTTGGCGGGCGTGTCGTGCAGGTAGACGTCGTACATATTGGGGAAGATGACCTTGACGTGGCCCAGGGCGTTCTCGTCGCCCTGCTTCATGCGCACGTACTCCCATTTCTTGCCCGGGAACATCACCTCGTAATTATTCTCGTCGTACCACGCGGGGATATTGTCGGGGTCGGTCGACGTGACGTCGACGATGCCGGTCTTGGGGTCGAGGTAGGGAAATTTGGTTGCCAGCGCCGAGGGCGCGTCGGCGTTGGCATCGCCCGCGCCGTCGCCGGCGGCGCTGCCGCCCACGAGCTTGCGCAGCCCGGCCACGTCGAAGACGACGTCGCCGTCGCCATTGGTCGACCAATAGGAGTCGGCCGAACGGCCCGGCTTGGGCGCCGGCTGCGCGGTGGGCGTCGGCTGCGCGGTGGGCGCGGCCGCCGAGGGGTCGGCCGTGTTGGGATCGGTCGTCGAGGGATCGGCGCCCAGCGTCGAATCGCTCGCCCCGGGCTGGCCGGTGGCGTCGCTGGCCTCGCCCATCGTCGTCGGCGGCGTGGTGGCGGCGAGCACCGCCTCTTGCTGCCCGTCGGCCTGGGGCTGTGGCTGGGCGCTCGCCGTGGGCGCCGTCGCCAGCATGCGCTTGATCCTCGCCTGGTACTTGCTGATGATGGACGCCTGCACCTTGGGCAAGATCTCGTCGTTGCGAATGCGGTCGGTGACGTTCCAGTAGGGGTTGTAGATGATCCGGTCGATATACGCGCTCAACGTCGGGGTGTGGTTGGGGTGCTTCTTGATGTGCTCCTCGGGGTGCTTGCGCGCCTCTTCCAACTGCTCTTTGGGGGCGAAGTCGTCGTTCCCGACCACCACCTTGATGCGCAGGGCGCGCTTTTGGTGCCGCCAGATCTCAGCGGTGAAGTCGGGAATATTCACGTAGACGAATTCGGGGTCGGAGAAGCGCACGTTGGAGGCGCGCCAGCGCTGCATGTTGAGCGCGATCTGCTGGACGCGCCGATGCGCGGACACGTTGATGCTCGCCCAGAACATGTGGTGGGGCTTGCCGGTGACCTGCATCTGGTGGGTCTGCTCGTAGTCGTGCACCGCCTTTTCGAGCGCGTCGTCGTAGTGATTGTCGATGGGGGCGCCGGCGGGGTAGTAGCCCTCGATCTGCAGGCGTTTTTTGAGCGTGGCTACCACCGAGCTCGTGCTCCCCTTGTGCAGCCCGCGGGTCACCGGGACCTTGGGCCAGCCGCCGTTCTGGTCGATCTTCTTGTAGCGCGCGTACTCTTTTTTGAGCCCGGCGTACTGCGGAAATGCCGGCTGCAGGCCGGCCAGGGTGGCCTTGGCGTCCCCGGTCAACGTCTGGGCCAGGGTCTTGCGGATACGCGCGTAGAGGATGTCCGAGGTGTGATTTTTGGAGATCGTGCGTGCGATCGCCGAGGCATGTCGCCAGGTCACCCGCGCGTCCCACACCGCCTTGGCCTTGTCCGGACGGTGCCCCTCGATATTGGGGTTGGTCCACCGGTCGAAGTTCTTGGGGTGCACGAAGACACTGCGGATGCGAAAATGCTTCATCTGGCGCGAATACCGCGCCACGTTTCGCGCCAACAACTGCTCGATCTGCGCCTCCAGGGAGGCGATATTGGTGCTAACCTTCTTGTAGTTGGCCAGCCGCTCCTTCATGCGCCCGCCGCTGGACGACTCCAGCACCGTCTTGGTCAGCTTGGGGTAATTCGCCTCGGTGAGCTTGAAGGCCGACACCGGCTGCTTGGTCAACCAGCCCAGCGCCGCCGTCTTCTCGGCGTCGTTGGTCTCGAAGCTCTCGAGCTTCTCGAAGCGCGCATTGGCCGACTTTAACTTGCCCAGCTTGGTCTTGATCTCGTCGAGGGGGTAGTCGTCGGCGTCCAGCGCCTCGTCCCCCACGCCTTGCAGGGTCGTCCACACCACCTGACCACGCTTGGTCAGCCCCTTGCGGTCGACGAGCACGAATTTGTAGTCGAGCTTTTTGTACGCGTCGGCGACGAACTCGTCGTAGGGCGGAGCCTTGCGCTGGAGCTTGGCTTTGTCCTTGGCCGCCGCCTGTTGCAGGCGCTGCTGGAAGGTCTTCTTGCCCGCCGGCGCCACCGCCATCTCTCGAAGATCGCTCTCGACGTTCTTCGCCCACTTATCGACGTAAGGAGACGCTTTTTCCTTGGAGATATTGGGCTCTCCGCAGGCCACCAGCGTGCCCACCGAAACAGCCAACGTCAGCGCGACGAATCGTCTTGTGTTCAATTGTCCAATCATGTGCAGAAATATGCGGCGTGTACGTGTCCCCGATGAACCCCCCAGAGCAGAACAAGAGTCTCGACCAAACAGCAACGCCGGTCAATAAAAACGCCCAATCGTCGTGTAGTTATGCCAGCAAGACGTTGTGCTCTATGTCGAAAAACGCTCGCCGACAAGCCGGACATTCCGGTTTTTTCAGCGAACGGGCTTCCAATTGGCCTTCGGCAGCGCGGCGGACTTGGGCGGGCGAGCGTTGCCCAGCACGTACAGCGCGCGGCGGTTTCGGGCTTCCTTGGTCTCGTCGGCGGTCTCGACCCGCAACACTGACTCGCCAAAACCCTGGTAATAAATCGGGATATGCAGCCCCTTTTTGCGAAACCAGCGCGCGATCGCCCGGGCGCGCTGGGTGCTCAGCTTGTAGTTATCCGCCTTCGATCCCACCGTGTCGGTGTAGCCCGCGACATAGAGTTGCAACTGCAGACCCTTGTCCTTGTGCTTGCGCATCGCCTCGCGGATCTTTTGCAGCGTGGACTCCAGCTTGGGCTCTTGCGACTTCTCCCAGGTGGACTTGCCGAAGTTGAAGATCACCTCCTTATGCGGAATCTCGACCCAGAACGGCTCCAACAGAATGCTTCGCCAGAAGCCATCGACGTCGTAGGCCTTGAGGCGAATGCCGGCGACGTCCTCCTTGGCCGGCCACCGCACGATGAACGTGCCCTTCTTGCCACCCAGGTTCTGGGTGCCCTCGTGGATCTTGGTGCCGTGGGAGTCGAAGATCTGGATGTCCACGTGATCCATCGGGCGGTTGGCGCTCACCGGCACGGTGCCCTGGCCGATGCGCGCCTTGCGCGGATCGACCTGCAGCTCGAGCGGCGCCACCCGGGTGGCGTCGAAGCTGATATCGGTCTCGACGCTCTCGCCTTCTTTGCCTTTGGCCTTGATATGCACCTTATACGAAAAGGTGCCCGCGGGCTGCTTGATGGCAATTTTTTTGGTCTGCCCGGAGTGCATCGAGCCCAGCCGACGGTTGAACGACTTGCCGTCGGAGCGCTTGAAGGTCACCGTCCCGTCGGCGATCGCGCCGGTCGCGCGCAGCACCAGCGTGGGATAGCCCTGATCGGACTGCACCTTCTTGTTGACCTTGTATTGAAAGCCCGCCTGGGCAAACGCCGGTGCAGCGACGCCCAGTGAGCACAACAATACGGCGAGGGCGACAAAAGTGGTCTTCACGCGCAACATGCGACAGGCTCCTCGAAAAGTCTTCTTGTTCAGCCGGGCTACTTATACAACGATCTTGGCCAGCGATCATTCAAGATTCGATTATGTAGGACAAGCACCATGCCTCAAGGTTCCGCCGCACGTGACGCCTCCACGATCATGATCCTGCGCGAAGCCGACGCCGGCTTCGAGGTCTATATGGTCGAGCGCCACTCCAAGAGCGCGTTCATGGCCAACCGCTTCGTCTACCCCGGCGGTAAGCTCGACGCCGCCGACTGCACCGCCGACGCCGCCAACCGCGTCGAGGGGCTGAGCCCCGAGCAGGCCCGCGAGCGCCTGGGCGAAGACATCGAGCCGCTCACCGCGCTGGGCCTGTTTTTGGCGGGCGTGCGCGAGACCTTCGAGGAGGCCGGCATCCTGTTGGCGCGCCGCGCCGGCGAGGACGAGCTCATCGACCTGACCAGCGACGACGCCGTCGCCCAGCGGTTTCGCGACTACCGCAAGCAGCTCAACGCCGGCGAGCTCGCCCTGAGCGAATTGGCCGAGCGCGAACACCTCGTCTTCCCGCTCGACCGGCTGGGCTATTTCGCCCACTGGATCACCCCCTACGTCGAGCCGCGCCGCTACGACACGCGCTTTTTCGTGGCCATCGCCCCGGCCAGCCAACGCCCGCTGCACGACCAGCGCGAGACCACCGACGCCACCTGGATCCGCCCCGCCGACGCCGTCGACGCCAACCAGGGCGGCAACTTCCTGCTCGCCCCGCCCACCCTGCGCACCTTGCAGCAGCTCGCGGCCTTCGACACCGCCCAGGCCGCCTTCGAGTGGTCGCTCGAGCACCACCCGCCGACGATTTTGCCCCATATGGAGCAACGCGACGGCACGATCTGGCTGTTTATGCCCGGTGACGAGGAATATCCGACAGGCGAGGAAGGCTATGAGGCCGCCGAGGACGTGGGCGATGCGGTGACGCGGATGATCGCGGAGAATGTGGGGCTTTGGCGAGTGGTGGAATGATATTTCACCCCATCAAAACCACCCTCAACCAGCCCAACACATTCGGCCGCCCATCGTGCAGCCAGCCCGCGGGCGGCGCCTGCAGCTCGCCGGCGCGGCAAACGCGCGTGACCCCGAGCTCACACAATGCCTCGGCCCAGGCCACTTGCTGCTCGGCGGACGCTTCCAAGGCCACACCCTGAAGCTGTCCGGCCGGCACCACGATGGCGTCGTGGAGATCCCCAATCGAGCTTAACGAGTGCAGCGTCACCACATGCGCCGCCACGCGCTCGCCGGCAAACGGGCCATCGACCCGCTGCGCCCAGCCCACGCCGTCGCCCCACAGCGTCGACGTGAATTCGGCGACGCCGCGCGCCTGCGCCCGCTGAGCCAACTCGGCCTGGCCGAGTTCTGCAGCGTCCAGGCGTTCTTCTTTCGCTGCGATCGCCTCACCCAGACGCTCGCCAAATGCCTCCAGGCGCTCCTCAGCGCCCCAAAACAGCACCGCGCGCGCTGAAAAACACCCGCTCTGGTGCCACATGACCGCGTCGGTGGCGGTTCGCGCGGCCACGTCGGCCAGATCGACGCCGTCGCCATCGACGACGACCGCGAAGCTGACGCGGTGGCCGTAGCCGGTCACGATCGCCCCGGGCGCCTGGCGGCGCACCTCGGCGACGGTCTCATCGCTGCCGCTGACCACGACGACGTCGGCGTCCTGCCAGGAGTCACCGGGCTCGACGAGCTCGAGCGCCGGGAGTTCGTCGTCCCAACAAGCGACCACACGCGCGGCAAAATGCCGACCGCGGCTCGATGGGCGAACGCGTTGCGGTATGCCCAAAAGCGCGCCGAAGAGCACCGGCGTCAGCCCCGAGCCCGGAAGCGCCGGCCAGATATGCGCGATGCTCGCCGGCGCGATTGCGCGAAGCCGTCCACCGGCGCCGTCCTTAACGGCGCGCTCCAACGCATTCACGCCGCCCACCGCGGCGAGCTCGGCTTCGAAAGCGCGCGCGAGCTGGTCGACGTTCCACGTCTTTCGGTGCAACTCGAACCCCGCGCGCACCATCGCCTCCGGCCAGCCGTCGGCGACCACCGACGCGACGGTCGCCTCGAAGTCGTCGAAGAGGCGCGCGACGAAGGCGCGTACGCTCTCGACGCGCTTGTTGTAGGTGAGTTGCTTCATTTGTTCGAATCGGCCTTCCGTTCAGGCTATTCACGTCGTCCACGGGGGCGCCACCCCGCCTATTTACACATCTAAATTTAACGGTCGCCGATCGGCTACGTGGTCGCTTCTCGAGGCCCCTGAACTACGGCCGATTCGCCTCCACGATCTCCTCGATCGTCAGGCTGCAACCGCGCAACTCGGCCTGCGGGGCGCGCCCGAGCAGCCGAAACCCACCGCCCTCGACGAGCACGCCCAGGTCGCTCGTCTGCACGACGACGACGCTCTCCGTATTCGCCAGATCGTACCACCGAATCAACCCCTGCGCGCCGACCTCCTCAATAGGGTCGAACGTCAGCGGATCGACGATCTCCACCCGCGCCCACGGCGGCGTCTGCAGAGACCCTGGACTCCCAGACCCCTGGACCCCCGGACCCCTGCCACTATACGCCTGGCTGGACAGCTCCGTCATGCTGTACTCGCTCACGCACATCGCCTCGGGGATGCCCAGACGCGTCTGGAAGAGCTCGTACAGCTCGTCGCGGGAGGCCTCGCGGCTCTTTCCCTTGAAGCCGCCGGTCTCCATGATCCGCGAGCCCTCGGGGAGCTGCCAGTCGTGCTCACACGAGTCAAAGAATTCGATGAACCCGAACGCCGTGCCCAAAAGCATCGTGGTCACGCCGTCGGCCTGCGCTTTATCGAGGGCCTGGCGAAGCTCGTCGAAGCGCATCTGAAGCTCACCGCCGTCGCCGGGCTGGACGAAAAATGCGCTGTTCGCGTCGCCGAAGCGCTCGACCAGCTCGTCGAGCATGAACGACAGGCTGCTGTCTGGAAGATCGCGCCCCGACGGGGCGATGACGAGCATGCGAAGCTCGTCGACGTCGGGCACGCAGAAGCGCTTAAACGGCCCCACCAGCGACGCCTCGTAGGCCGCCAGCGTCCCAAAATGATGCTCACCGCGCTCGCCCAAGGTCGTCCCGCTGGTGCGAAACGTGCGCACGGGCTCGGCGGCCGTCGTCAGGCGCACGTGTTTGAACACGTCGGTGGGCACGGCCGGGATGTCCCGGTAGCTGCCGATATCGTCGGGCCCCACACCGCGCTTCTCACAAAAGCTTCGGTAGGGCGCGTTCGCCTCGAACTGCGCCGCAAACACCTCGCGCGCGAGTCCCGTAAACCGCTCATCTGGCCACTCGAGCGGCCCGTCGCACCAGTCCCACCCCTCGATTGCCTCGATAATCTTCTCTATTGATTGCATCATGGTGATACGCGAGTTCTTTTGAACCACAGAGGACACAGAGAACACAGAGGGAACTTGATTTCTACCTCTGTGTCCTCTGTGGTGAAATTCAGACCTTCTCCAACAAGACGACGTTCTCGACGTGGTACGTGTGCGGGAACATGTCGACCGGCTGGATCGAGTCGATGGCATAGCCGAAATCGACCAATTCAACCAGATCGCGCGCCAGCGCCTTGGGGTTGCAGGACACGTAGACGATGCGCGGGGCGTCGATGACGCGCAGTTGTTCGCGGGCGTCGGCGAGCAGGCCGCCGCGCGGGGGATCGACCACGACGAGGTCGACCGCGCCGGCGGCCTCCTTGAAGTCGTCCTGCTGCAGGACCTTGCCGACGTCGCCGGCGAAGAAGCTGACGTTGTCGATGCCGTTTTGGCGCGCGTTCTCCCAGGCGTTGTCCACCGCGTCGGGCTGCAATTCGATGCCGGCGACATGCGCACTATACGGCGCCATGCACAGCCCGATGGTCCCGGTGCCGCAGTACAGGTCGAGCACGCGGGCCGTCGGTTTGCCGGCCTGGGCGGCCTGCCTCAGGCCGGTCTTGTCGAGCACCTCGGCATACAACCGCTCCGCCTGCAGCGTATTCGGCTGGAAGAACGCGCGCGGGTGAATCTCGAAGCTCAGCACCTGGTCGCCGGGAAGCTTCATCTGTTCGACGAGCACCGGACTTCCGTGCAGGTGATGCTCGATGAAACGAGTGGGCTCGCCGCGCACCACGCGCTGCTGCGTCCAATAGATCGACGACACCTGCGCGCCCATGTCGGCCGCCGTGTCGACGACGAACTCGCAGAATCGCCGGGCGACCTCGTCGGCGGTCACGCGCTCGCCCGCGCAACTCGCCTCCTCGTCGTGGGTCGTCGTCAGCTCGAGCATGCGCTGGCCGGTGCGCTTTCCCTCCCGGATGGTCAGCGTGCGCAAAAACCCGGTGCCATGCTTATTCGAATACGGCTCCAGGCCCAGCTCGACCGCCCAGCGGCGAAGCCTGGGCAAAAACTCGGAGACGAAGCTCGACTCCAGGAAGCACTCGTCGAGGTTGAGCACCTCGTAGCGGTAGCCCTTGGGATACAACCCCAGGGCGAACTCGCGCGCGGCGGTGTCCCCGAAGCTAAACTCCATCTTATTGCGGTAATACCACGGCTCGTCCTGGCCGATGATCGGGTAGACCAGCCCGGGGTCGATGCCGCGCGCGCTCATCAACTGCTTGATGGTGCGCTCCTTATTGGCCAACTGGTGGCGATACGACAGCGACTGCAGCGTGCACCCGCCGCAGCCCTTGCCGGGCTCTTCGCGCCGGCCGAAATGCTTGCAGCGCGCCTCGATGCGCATGCGCGACGGCTCGAGCACCTCGGCGATATGCGCCGTGATGACCTTCTTCTTTCGTCGCTCGACCGCCACGCGCACCCGGTCGCCGGGCACGGCCTTGCGCACGTGCATCACATAGTCCTTCTCGAGGCGCTGCGGACCCACCAGCACCTGGAAGGGCGCCACGCCCAGGCCCTCGGCGGACAGGTGGTCGATGGCGACGTCGAACTCCTCGCCGTGGCGGGGGCTGTGGGGCAATTGGGGGCGGTCGTTTGTCATTATTGCTATTCTTCTGATTGATGAGGCTCTCCCCGGAATGAATTCCGGGGCTATTTGGGGAACTGCTTAGTGAACTGGGGGTTGCTTTTGTTCAAGTGTCCACCATCGACCGCATAGGTCCTGACGTCCTCATCGAGCAGGATATAATCACGGTGGGTGGTCGTGATGAACACCTGTCCTTCCATGCGGCCGCGAAGAAAGTCAAATAGGAAGCGGTTGCGCTCGCGGTCGAGCTCGCTGGAGACGTCGTCCAACAGCAAAATGGGCGCGAAGTGGTAGCGCTGCTCGAGGTGGGAGATCTCGGCGATCTTCATCGCCAGGACGAACGCGCGGTGCTGGCCCTGGCTGGCGTAGGTCTTGACGTCGCGGCCATTGAGCGTGGCGGCGAGGTCGTCGCGGTGCGGCCCGATGAGCGTGTAGCGGCGCACCCGCTCGTCGCGTCGCGTCTCGGCCAGCCCTTCGGCCAGGACCTGCTCGATGGCCACGCGGTTGTCGAGCTCGGCGACGTCGAGGTCGTCGCGTTCACACCACTTCATGTCGTAGCAAAGGTCGGCGTCGAAGGTCTCGTCGAAGATCGCCTTGAAGGTGCGCGCCAGAATGGGCCGAAAGTGGCGCAAAAACTCCAGCCTGCGCTCGACGATGCGCGCGCCGTACTGGACGAGCTGCTCGTCGTACACGCTCATGAGCGCCTCGTCGATGCGCTCGTCTTTGAGCAGCGCGTTTCGCTGCTGGAGCACGTCCTCGTAATGCTGCGTCTCGGTGGCAAAGGCCGGCTGGGCGTTGAAGATCGCCCGGTCGATGAACCGGCGCCGCTCCGACGGCGAGCCCTTGAGGATGGCGATGTCTTCCGGGCCGAACATCACCACGTTGACCGTGCCGAAGAAGTCGGACAGTTGGCGCACGGGGCTGTCGTTCAAAAAGATCTTCTTTCCCCGGCCGGTCACCTCCAGGCGCACGATGCGCTCGGAGCCGCCGCGGTCGACCCGCGCCTCCAGCGTGGCCTGGTCGTGGCCGAATTGGATGAGGTCGGCGTTGGTCTGCGGTCGAAAGCTCTTGACCGCGCTCAACAGATACACCGCCTCCAGAAGGTTGGTCTTCCCCTGGCCGTTGTCGCCGGCGAGGATGTTGAACCGCGGGTGCGGCTCGAGCTCGACGTGCTCGAGATTGCGGAAGTTTTGGAGGCGGAGCGCTTCGAATAGCATACCAACAACTGCATGTTCACCACAGAGGACACAGAGGGCACAGAGGGTAAAGCCATGAAAAGCAGTCCTCGGTGTCCTCGGTGTCCTCTGTGGTGAAATGAAAACGCCACCGAGCGTGGCCCGGTGGCGTTGGAACTCTGTAGACCGCAGCGCCGGTCACAGACGCATCGGCATCACAACAAACAGCATGTCGTCGTTATTCGGGTCGCGCACCAGAGTGGGCGACAGCGTGTCGATGATCTCCAGGGAGACCTGGTCGCTCTCGAGCACGTTGAGCACGTCGATCAGGTAGCGGTAGTTGTAGCCCGCCTTGACCGGCTGGCCGTCGTAGTCGGCCGGGATGGTCTTGCGGCCTTCGCCCTTGTCCGGGTCGGAGGCGTACAGTTCCAGGCCCTCGTCGCTGAGCGCCAGGCGCACGTTGTGGGTCTTGGGGCTGGCGAAGAGGCTGACGAATTTGAGCGACTGGGTGAACAGGTCTTTGCTCACAAACGCCTTCTGGTCGCTCTCTTTGGGAAGCACCTGGGTGAAGTCCGGGAAGGTGCCTTCGATGAGGCGCACCGACATGGTCATCGGCCCGGACTTGAACACCACGCTATTTTCGATGAGCCCGAAACTCAGCTCGGCGCCCTTGGAGTCGATGATGCGCTTGAGCTCGCCGAGGCCTTTGCGCGGGATGATGATCCCGTCGCGCAGCGCCTGAGGCGTGCTGTCGCCCGGGGTGAACTCCTCGGGGCTGGTCTCGATCTTGGACAGCCGGTGGCCGTCGGTGGACACCATCAGCAGGGTGTCTTCGGCGGTGACCCGGAAGAACGCGCCCGTCAGGTTGGCGCGTGCATCGTCGGTGGACACGCTGAACAGCGTCTTATCGACCATGTCCAACAGCACGTCGGTGCCGATGGGGTACATGTCCACGCTGCTGGTGTCGAGAATCTGGGGGAAGTCGTCGGGGTGGGTGCCCACGATGCGGCAGGCGACGTTGCCCGACTCCAGGTTCGCCCAGTAATTCTCCTCGGTCTGCAGCTCGAGGCTGTCCTCGTCGAGGTTTTTGACGATGTCGAACAGGCTCTTGGCCTGCAGCGTGACACTGCCTTCATCGAGCACCTCGCACTCACACGACGTCGAGATCGAGGTGTCCAGGTCAGTGGCATGGAGCGTCAACCGATCGCCCTTCGCCTCCAACAGAGCATTGGACAAAATGGCAAGCGTGCTTCGCTGGCTGACCACGCCCTGCAGCTTGAACAGCTCGTCGGTCAGGGCTTGCGGGGAGATACGGATTTTCATGACGGACGTCTCCACTTTCAAATCTGTAAGCTCCGTTAATCCAACACAGCTTGGCCTCAAGTGCAAGCGAAGATGAGGCCTCTAAAACCGACCACCTACGGACTGTGTTTTTAAACTCAGGTTCCCTTCGTTTTATAACGACAGTAGTACTAGTAGGGCCTGTGGAATTGTGGAAAGATCACGTAACAATATGAAATAGCGGGGTATTTTTGTCCACAGTGGGATGTGTGCTCTGATGTGGGACGAATGTGATCTTTGGGGCCCGAAGTTTTCCAGAGCCGTGATCACAGAGTTTTCCGCAGGTCAGTCACATGGTTTCTCACAGGGTTTTTCACAGGGCTTAGGCCAATATTTTCGCCAGTTAGCCACGTGGCTATCGGCGTATTGCACCGCCTCGCGCAAACGTGGCGAATCGTCCGCCCATCAATAGTAATTTCTTCAATAGCTGGCGCTGCGCTTCTGCAAGGCGTTGTCTGGGCGTGACGACGGCCTTGCAGGGATCACACTCCCGCTATTTAGGTGGATCTATTATTTCAGGGCGGACGATTCGCGGCGTTTGCGCGTGCCGGTCGTTTTGCAGGTTAGCCACCCCCCCATGTTTAGTCTTTGCCGCGCCCGGACAGGAACGCGCGCGCCAATTGGACGGCGTAGGAGGTGTCCATGGGGATGCCGCCGGTCGATTGCTTGACCAGCGCCAAGATCAGGTAGGTGCCAAAATAAAGCCAGCTCACCGTCTTGGTGTCCACGAAATCGGGCACGAAGCCGTTGTCTTTCCAGTGGTCGATGGCCGTGGCGACGGCCTTGAGGGCGCGCTCCTGGTAGGGAAGGTAGGTCTCGCGGATGTCCTCCTGGTCGAGCTCGCTGAGCACCAAGAAGATCATCTTGGCGAAATCCTCGTGCTTCTCCAGAAGGTGTACATAGTACTGGAAGCACTCGGTGATCGCCTTGACGGGGTTGTCCGGGTTTTCCTCCAGGGCTTCTTCGAGGCCCTGGACCAGCCGGCTCGAGGTCAGGTCGATGGCCTCGGTGAACAGTGCGCGCTTGCTGCCGAAGTAGCGGTAGATCAGCGCCTCGGTGACGCCGGCTTCCTCGGAAATGCTCTTGGTGGTCGCGCCGTGATAGGTCGATCGGGCGAACACGCGAATGGCGCTGCGGAGGATCTGCTTTTTGCGCTCTTTGGCCGGCAGTCGTTTTGTCGACACGGTCCTGCTCCCAAAACGGGGGATAGACGGGAATCTTCGTGAGTAATCACTCACATAGGAGCGGATCGGCGTCAAGTGAGAAACCGCCGCGCCGACCGACATTGCAAACGCGTACCTACCCGCGTACCCTGCAGCCAAAATTGTGAACCCGCGGAGCAGTAGTAGCCACTATGAGTGATGCCGACGGAAAATTGAGCAAGCGCGAGCAGCGCCGCGAAGACCGGCGTGACGAGATCAAGCGGGCCGCCATTCTGGTCTTCTCCGAGCACGGCTACCACGCCGCCAAGGTCTCTCAAATCGTCCAGGAGGTCGGCGTCGCCCAGGGCACGTTCTATCTGTATTTCGAGGGCAAAGAGCAACTCTTCGGCGAGATCCTCAACGATTTTTTGAGCCTGGTGGTCAGCACCATCGCCGGCTGGGAGCCCTCCGATCTGGACAGCCGCGAGGCCCTCAAAGGCGACCTGACGCGCGTGGGGCTGCTGTTGACCGACGTGCTCATGGACAATCGCGAAATGACGGGCATCTTTTTTCAAGAGTCGTTGGCCGTCTCCGCGGAGTTCCAGACGCTGATTCGCGAGTTCTACGAGACGTTGGGAGCGATGTTGACCAGCTTCAACCGCATCCTGCACGAGCGCGGCCTCATCTCCAAGATGAACGACCGCGTGGTCGCGTATATGACCATCGGCATGGTCGAGCGGGTCATCAAAGAATACGTCGTCCACGGCATCCTCGAGGATATCCCCGCTCAAGAGGTCGTCGAAAACCTGGTGGTCCTGTATCTGGCGGGAACCACCCAGGACGTCGACCGGTCGGACGCCGAGCAAGCCTAGGAGAACCCATGTTGCGTGTCGTCTTGTGTAACTGCAGCCCGCAGGAATCCAACGCACTGGCGCGCACGCTCATCGAGGAGCGCCTGGCCGCCTGCGTCAACGTCCTGCCCACGGTCACCAGTTGCTACGTCTGGCAAAACGAGTATTGCGAGGAGCAGGAGCACACGCTGGTCATCAAGACGACCGACGAGCGTTACCACGCCATGAAGCAACGCCTCGTGGAGCTACACTCGTACGACGTGCCCGAAATCATCGCCCTGAATACCGACGACGTACTCGACTCTTACGCTCGCTGGGTCCATGAACAAACGAGCTGAGCATTCCCTGGTGGATACGACGACGGTGGTTGACCTGGACTTTCGTTATACGGCGCGGGTGGGTGGAGCCGACTGGCCTGCCGCGCGCGCCGGCGGAAAGGCCAACGGACTGCACCGCCTGGTGCGCAGCGGCTTCGAGGTGCCGCGGGCATTTTGCGTGCTGACCGACGCCTTCGAGCACGTCGTCGACAGGTGCAGCCGCGACGTCGCCGATCTCGGCGAGCTGCGCCAACGCCTGTTGGACGCCGAGCTCCCCGAGGTGGTGCGCGCCGAGATCCGCGCCCGGATGGACGCCATCGGCGCCGAGCGCTGGGCGGTGCGCTCGTCGGCGCTCGAGGAGGACACCCTCGCCCATAGTTTCGCCGGCCAGCAGGCGACGGTGCTGGGAGCGGAGACCCTCGACGAGGTCGTCGACGCGGTGCGCCAGGTGTGGGCGAGTTTGTACGACGTCGGCGGCCTGCTGTACCGCAACCAGCTCGACGTCGACCTGGTGCCGCGCCCCATCGCGGTGGTCGTCCAGCGCATGGTCTCCCCGACCACCGCCGGGGTGATGTTCACCCAGAATCCGGTCACCGGCGACCGCACCCAGTTGGTGGTCAACGCCGCCAGCGGGCTGGGCACGACCGTGGTCGGCGGGGGCGCCGCCGATACCTACTACGTAGAGAAGGCCACCGGTTACGTCGAGCAGCACGAGATCGGCGCCGCCGAACCGGCCCGCGGCGTGCTCGACGCCGCCCAGATCGACGAGCTCGCCGCCTGCGCGCGCCGCCTCGACCAGGTCTTCGACCATCCCCAGGACGTCGAGTGGGCCTACGCGCCCGAGTCGCGCGCGGAGGCCGAAAGCGGCATCCGCGGCAAGCTCTTCTTGCTGCAGTCGCGCCCGGTCACCGGACCCGCCCGGGTCGAGCAACGCCCGTCGGTGTGGACCAACGTCAACGTCGGCGAGGCCCTGCCGGGCGTGGCCACCCCGCTGACGTGGAGCATCATCCGCAACTTCAGCCGCCGCGGCTTCGAGCGCGCCTTCGGCACCCTGGGGTTGAGCGTGCCCGAGGACTACGAGCTGGTGGGCTCGTTTCGCGGGCGGGTGTACCTGAATCTGTCGCAATTCATGAGCATCGCCAGCGCCATCCCCCTGCTCAGCCCGGACACGCTGTTCGAGATGGCCGGCGGCGGCGGCGTCGAGCTGGTGCGCGACATCTACGAGAGCAAAAGCCCGCTCAAATTTCTGGCCCAACTGCCGCTGACGGCCCTGAAGGTCGCCGCCGCCCAGGCGTCCATGCCGCTTCTGGCGCCGGCGTGGGGCAAGTATTTTGGCCGACAACGCGAGGCGTTCTTCCAGCGCGACCTCACCCGGCTCAACCACCTGGAGTTTCGCCGCCAACTGGATACCGTCGATACGCTGTTCGACCGCACGGGGCTGGTGATGCTGACGTGCAGCTCCAACTTCTTGATGAGCTACGTGGTCATGCGCGAGTTCTTCAAGCTGTGGGGCGGCGCCAAGGCCACCGAGGCCGAAAACGACCTGGTCAGCGCGCTGGAGGTCGACAGCGCCGCGCCCGGGCTGGACCTGCTCAACTTGGGGCGGCTGGCGCGCCGCTCGCGCCGGCTGCGCCGGATCATCGGCCAGACCGCGCCCGAGCAGACCCTGGAGGCGCTCGAGAAGCTGCGCGGCCACGAGGACGTCGACACCTTTTTGGACGAGCTCGACGCCTTTCGCCACCGCCACGGCCACCGCGCCCCGCGCGAGGCCGAGCTGGCCACCCCGCGCTGGCGCGAAGACTCCCATTTTCTATTCGAGGTCGTGCGAAGCTATATCCGCGCCCCCCATCTTCCCAGCGCCCGCGAGATCGAGCGCGAGCGCGACCAGACCCGCGACAAGGCCGACCACCTCGTCCACCACACCTTCCCGGTGGGCGTGGAGTCGAGCTTTCGGGCGCTGTGGCATTTTACGCGGATGAACGCCCGGCTGCGCGAATTCATGCGCGCTCGAGTGGTCGACACCCTCGACATGTACCGGCGCTACTTCATGGAGTGCGGGCGACGCCTGGTCCTGCAGGAGGCGTTGCGCGACGCCGAGGACGTGTTTTACCTGCGCTACGACGAGCTTCGCCGCTGGCTCGACGACGTCAGCAGCGCCGAGGACTTCGCCGTGCGCGTGCTGGTGCGCCGCGCGCTGCATCAGACCTGCAGCGAGCTGGCCGACCCCCCCAGCACCTTCGTGCTGCAGGGAACCGAGATCATCGGCGAGCAGGATTACCGCGCCCGCCAGCCCACCGGCGCCGCCGAGGCCAGCCGCGAGGAGACGCGCGCCGACGAGCTGCGCGGCCTGCCCGGAAGCCGCGGCCGCGTCACCGGTCGCGCCCGCGTGATCATCGATCCCAACGACGACGCCTGCCTCGAGCCCGGCGAGGTCCTCGTCGCCCCCTACACCGACATCGGCTGGACGCCGCTATTCTTGACCGCCTCGGCCGTCGTCATGGCCCTGGGCGGCCCGCTGAGCCACTCGTGCATCGTCGCCCGCGAGTACGGCATCCCCACCGTCGTCAACGCCCACGGCGCCATCGACGTCATCCACACCGGCGATCTCGTCACCGTCGACGGCGACCGCGGCGTGGTCTACATCCGCGAACGCGCCTGACGCCAACTGCAAAACGCACGTCCGGGCAAGTCGCAACGTGGCTGATCTGCAAGACGACCGTCACGCGCAAACGCCGCGAATCGTCCGCCCTGAAATAATAAATCGACCTAAATAGCGGGAGTGTGGTCCCTGCAAGGCCATCGTTACGCCCACACAACGCCCTGCAGGAGAGCAGCGCCAGCTATTTCGAGAAATTACTAGTGAAGGGCGGACGATGCGCCACGTTTGCGCGAGGCGGTGCGATACGCCAAGAGCGACGTGGCGGATCTGCAAGGCGTGCGTCTGGGCAAATCGTGCAAGGCGTGCGTCTGGGCAAATCGTGGAAGCAAAACGCACGTCCGGGCAAGTCGTGGCGTAGCTGATCTGCAAAACGCACGTCCGGGCAAATCGTGGAAGCAAAACGAACGTCCGGGCAAATCGCAACGTGGCTGATCTGCAAGACGACCGTGACGCGCAAATGCCGCGAATCGTCCGCCCTGAAATAATAAATCGACCTAAATAGCGGGAGTGTGGTCCCTGCAAGGCCATCGTTACGCCCAGACAACGCCATGCAGAAAAGCAGCGCCAGCTATTTCAGAAATTACTAGTGAAGGGCGGACGATGCGCCACGTTTGCGCGAGGCGGTGCGATACGCCAAGAGCGACGTGGCGGATCTGCAAGGCGTGCGTCTGGGCAAATCGTGCAAGGCGTGCGTCTGGGCAAATCGTGGAAGCAAAACGCACGTCCGGGCAAGTCGTGGCGTAGCTGATCTGCAAAACGCACGTCCGGGCAAATCGTGGAAGCAAAACGAACGTCCGGGCAAATCGCAACGTGGCTGATCTGCAAGACGACCGTGACGCGCAAACGCCGCAAATCGTCCGCCCTGAAATAATAAATCGACCTAAATAGCGGGAGTGTGGTCCCTGCAAGGCCGTCGTTACGCCCAGACAACGCCATGCAGAAAAGCAGCGCCAGCTATTTCAGAAATTATTATTGAAGGGCGGACGATGGGCCGTTTGCGCGAGGCGGTGCGATACGCCAAGAGCGACGTGGCTTACGTCTCAGCAAGGCGTGCGTTTGGGCAAGTCGCAACGTGGCTGATCTGCAAGACGACCGTGACGCGCAAACGCCGCGAATCGTCCGCCCTGAAATAATAAATCGACCTAAATAGCGGGAGTGAGATCCCAGCAAGGCCATCGTCACGCCCAGACAACGCCCTGCACCAGACCCGCCCCTCAAAATGACTGGACCGTCTCATCCCACAGATAATTCAGCCCCACCGTCACATCGGTATTTGTGCCCCACTGGCCGACCTCGTCGGTGCGGTACAAAAACGCCTGGAAGGTGGTGGTGAAGAACAACTGGTCCATCACCGCGAAGTACAACCGGTCGGTGTTGCGTAGCTCCTGGATGTTGCTCGCCCCGATGTCGTTGTAGAAGTATTCGAGCTTGCTCTCGACCTGGATGGGCCGATCGGCCAGCTTGGCCAGGTTGGTGCGGCTCAGCGTATAGCCGGCGTTGAGACCGTAGGTGGTCTGGCCGCCCGGCTCGAGCAGGTCGCGGCGCACGTTGGCGCCGACCTTGATCTCCAGCGGGCTGAACAACTGGAATTTGGTACCGGCGATACCCGTCGTCTCCACCTTGTGCCAGTCGCGCTCGGCGGGCGGATCGAACTCCGACTCCACCTGCAATTCGCCAAAGGGCATGGGCACGTACCACTTATCGCCGGCGTTGGCGCGAAACCCGGCGTATTGGTAGGTGCTGGTGAGCCGGATGAGATCTTTGGTCTGCTCGAATTGGGATTGGCCGTTCTGGTCGGCCGGAAGCTTCGCCTCGGCATATTGCACCAGCAAGGTGGTGTCCCACACGTGGTTGCGGCTGTCCGCTTTGACCTCGCCGTTGCCCTCCAGGTTGATCTGGGTCGTCGAGGCGACCGTGAGCTGCGACTGGTCGTAGGCCGGCGCGCCGTCGACGCTGGGGTTCTGGACGGTGACCTTGTTGAACGAGGCGTTGATCGAGCCCACATAGGACCACAAAAATCGCCGATACAGGTCGGGGAAACTATCGTCCGGGGCGAGCTTGTCGGTGACGGAGGCGTCGTCGGGGAAGGCGGCTTCCTTGACGACATGGGCGACCAACGAGCCGATGGTCGGCGGCTCCGAGCTCCACTTGGCCTCGTACAACTTCTTGTGCTTGATCTTGTCCTGGGCGAGGACATCGTCGCCCCCCGACGCCAGGTAGGCGTGGGTGGCCACCTTGTACGTGCGGTCCTTTTGAATGGCGCGCCCGTTGATCTTGACCTTATCCCCCTCTTTGGTCAGTCCGGCGGCGACGAGTTGATCGCCGAGCTTGCCCGCGAGCTTCTCGAGCTCGCTGCCCGGGATCTCCACCGTGACCAGG
Source organism: uncultured delta proteobacterium (assembly GCA_963697525.1). Taxonomy (GTDB): domain Bacteria; phylum Myxococcota_A; class Bradymonadia; order Bradymonadales; family Bradymonadaceae; genus Bradymonas. Next base: position 965,709 of record OY969087.1, on the reverse strand, counting down.
TGGTTGTTGTAGGGCACGAAGGCATAGATGTCGGCGAGCGTCAGCGTCTTCTCGATCGGGAAAAAGTGGGTGTGTACGAAGGTGTCCTTGTTGACCAGGGCCACCTCCGAGTGGGTCGAAAAGCGCATCACGTTGAGGATGAACTGCTCCAGATCGGAGCGGTCGAACGGTTTGGCCAGCGCCATGCCCGGGCGGATGGCCTTGCCCCACTTGGCGCAGAATTGCTCGCCAGCCTGGCGCAGCAAGCCGGCGGTGGTCTTGTCGGGCACGACGTTGGAGGTGGCGTGGAGCTTGGAGTCGATCCCTTCGATGCTCCAGGCGTTGTCGGGCCGAGGGCGGCTCAGGTGCACGTCGACGGTCACGGCGGAGTCGACTCCAGTGTCCGCGCCCACGACGTAGGTGCCGGTCTTCGGGGCGAGGACGTAGCCGTTTTGGGTGATCGGGCCGCCGGACTTGCCCGGCGTGAGCAGCCGGTTGGTAAACATCAGGTCGATGCCGTCGACTTTGGTGGCCAGCGCGACTGCCTCGTCGCGCGCCGCCGGACCCACGGCGTGGTAGATCACCGCGACGACGTCCGGGTGATCTTGCGCGTTCATCTTGGTGATGAGCCGGGAGAGCACGTCCGCGGGATCGTCGAAGTCCAGGCCGGTGGTGCGCGCCTTGGCGACGTATTTGGTGACCTTTGGGTCGAGCACGCTGAGCACGCCGATGCGCACGCCACCGCGCTCGACGATCGTCCACGGTTTTTCGTTGGGCCCGGTGCCCAGCGCGTCGCAGATCGCCTCGGCGCCGCCCTGATCGTTGCACACCACGTTGGCGTCGCGCAGGGGTAGCCCCACCTGACGAGCACCCTGGACGAAGTGCAGGAGCTGGCTGCGCTCCATGCCCAGCTCGTCGTCGCCCAGGGCATGCGCCTGGAACGGAACCTGGTCGAGGATCCCGGCGAACGCCTGCGCGCCGCCCCGGCTGGTGAGCAGGAAGCGCGCCAGCGCTCCCGGAAACGTCGAGTTGCCCACGTCGAGCGCGATGGGTTGGTCGAGCTGCTTGAAGTAGGCCACCTGCCGCGCGTAGTTCAGCCCCTCGTCGGCGACCGGCTGCTCGCCGCGACAATCGACGTCGGCGATCTCGCCGTCGAGATTCCCCAGCAAGAAGAACTTCAGGTCACGTGTGGCGGCGGGCGCCGGTGTCGTAGGCGCAGGAGGTGGTTCGGACTGGGCGAAGGCAAGGGAGGACGCCAAGACGATCGACGTCCAGACTAAACCGCAAACAACGGAGCGCATGGAGGACCTACTGCGGAAACATCCAACATCAACAACCCGAAATGGCCGTGACAAGATTCGCCTAGTGACGTCAAAGTCAAGCCAGGGCAGAGATGCATCGGTCCGCGTCGGCCGTTCACGAGCGCTGCAGCCAGTCGCGCAATTCGGTCTGGGCCCGCCCGCGTAGCTTGGCGGGTTGGTCGGGGTGGTAGTTGAGCTTGAGCCCCTCGAATTGCTGGAGCTCGCGGAAGGCGAGGTTGCGAATTTCGTCGGAGTTGGAGTTGAGCGCGGCCACCAGCCAGTCGTGGCGCGTCTGCATGGTCGCGTCGCCCCACCAATTCTTCCACTCCGTGGCCGAGGGCACGAAGTTCTTGTAGGTGATCATGCGCAGCGCCTCGTGGACGCGGTCACGCACCCGTCCCTGGTAGCGCTCGAGGCCGCTGATGAGCAGCGGGACCGAGTCGCGGTCGCGCAGCTCGCCGAGCAGGCCGGCGGCGACCTCCACGCGCAGATCTTCGGTGCCGGCGGCGACGGTGTCGCGCAGCATCGGCAGCAGCGTGCCGCTGAACCAGTCGCTGGTCTTGCGCTCCAGCAGCACCATCTTGGCGATCTCGCGGGTCTGGTAGTCACGGTCGAACAGCCGCGAGATCAGCTCGCCGATGGGCTCGTCGAACGGAAGCCGGGTGAACAAGAAACGTGGCGTAAAACCGCACCTCCACGCTGGTATGCTCGAGGAACGATCGCGCCAGCGACACGGCGTTGCCCCCGCAGGCGACCATGGCCGCGAGCACCGGGCCGTGCTCGTTGACCGCCGGCAGGGTGTCCACGGTGTACTGATAGCGATCCACCAGCAGACGTCCCGGGAAGCGATCCTCGATGTAGACGAGCGCGGCGCTGCCGAAGCTGGCCATCTGCTCGGCGGCCGCAAAGGCTTCCTGCGGGTTGGTGTTGTCGAGCTGGGCGGCGATGTCCTCGAGGTCATCGGTGAACGACGAGGTCGACCCGCCCAGCTCGAGCGCCGGCTGGGGTTCGATGGCGTCGTCGGGAAGGTCGAGCACTGACGCTTCTTCCAGGGGCGCGTCGTCGTCAGCCTCATCGGCGGTGTCTTGCGCGGGCTCGTCTGCGGCGGGCGCGGGTTCTTCTTGGGCCGGTGCATCCGGGCGAGGGTCCGCCGCGTTGGCTTTGTCGGCTTTGGTGGGCTTGTCGGCCTTTTTGCGTCCGCCCTTGAGCGAGATGGGCCGCAAAATCTGGAACATGGGCGCGTTGGACTTGTCGGCGCCGGCCTCCTCGGTCTCGACAGCCTCGTCGCTGTCGTCGTCGGCCTGCTCGTCGGTCGAAGACTCGTCGAGCCTGCGCTGGAATTCGGCGACCGAAAAACCGCCGCTCAACGTGCTGCGCACGTCCTCCTCTTCCGGGTCGGCCGCATCAGCCGGCGCGCCGTCGTCGTCTTCGTCGACGTCGAAGGGCTCGACGATGCTCACGCTGCTGCGCTCACCGATGCCCGGCGAGCTGACCTGCACGGCCGACGGACCCCGGTCGCGCGCCTCGTCGGCGAAGGGGATGCCAAAGGCGGTGGCCCCGGGCTTGTCGGCCTCGTCGTCCTGCTCGGACATCGACGAGGACGCCCCCGCCAGGTTGGGCATCGCCGGCGAGTGGTCGATCTCGTCGCCGTCGACCTCGGGTAGCGGCGGAATGCGCTGATCGCTGGGGGGAAGGCGGCGCGCTTTGGCCAGGCGCACCAACTCCTCGAGCTGCTCGCCGACCGCGCGGGCGACGTCTTCCAGGGCGCCCAGCGACGACAGATCGTCGCCGCGCGGCTCGCCCAGCACCGCCATCGACGGGCGCTGGCCGATGCGCACCGTCTGGACGACCAGGCGATCGGGCGGAAACAGCGTCAACTCCACGAACAGGTGGCCCAGGCCGACCTCCTCGGGCATCTCGGCGATGGAGTGGCCGATGTGGTCGGGGTCGAAGACCACCGCGTCCGGGGGGATGTCGATCTTGACCCGGCGCAACGTGGCCAGATCGCGATAGTCCTCGGAGAGCTCGGGCCAGCCGCTGATCAGGTAGGGTTGCGCGCGCTCGTAGCCGAGCACCAGGATCATGCGGTTGGCCAGCCAGCGCCCCGCAAACCCCATCAGGGCGTGCAACAGCGCGTCGCGATCGAAGCAATGGGCGATGAACTCCAGGGTCTGCTCGCGCGACCATCCCTCCCCCAGGAGGTCCAGGTCGACCTCGGAGTCGGCGTCGGCCTCGTCGCCGTCGTTGGCAAAGCTGACCCGTCGGCTCGTCTGGGTCACAAACGGCTCCATCCACTCGGGCAGATCGTCGCCCAGCAGCGTGTGCGCGGCCTCCTGAAAGCGAAGCTTCGGCCAGATGAATTGGGAGATGGAGACGCTGTAGGTGTCGGCGAGCTCGTCGACGGCCTGCTGGGTGAGCGGCTCGACGACGAAGACCGCCAGGCTGTGGCGGTGTTTGCGAAACGGGATCATCTGGTGGGCACGCACATCCTCGGCGCTCACCGTCTCGAAGGCGTCGCGCTCGATGCGACCGTACTCGTCGGGATCGGCCGCGCTGATGCCCGTGACCTCGGCGAGCGCCGCCAAAAGATGGTCCTCGTCGATGGTGTCGTCGGCCAGCAACTGGCCGATCAGATCGCTGCCATTGTCGCCAGCTCGCGAGCGCGCTTCCTGCACGCGGGCGGCGGCTAAATCCAAGGCCGCGATTGTGTCGTCCGTCAAATCCGTCTCAGTACCCAATGGTTAACCCGTCTCGATGCGCGATGATCACCCCTGACAAATCGTTCCGTCGCACCGGCGTGGACTTGTCATCAGTTTTTGCGCAAGTCTACCAGCAGCCCGCGCGGATGGTCAAAGAAAATGCACCTGTCGGCTCTGTCCGACATCGCCGCGCCCGCTGGTCGCACCACGGTCGGTGTTGACACCGATGCCCCGGCCGTTAACGTAACGATGTTATGAGACAAACCATGGCCGATGATAGCCGGCGTGGAGAGCGCAGTGGTCGACAAGATGGTCATACCCGGACCCGGTGAGGAGTCCAGCGAGCCCGACAGCGAGCAGCGCGTGTTGCTCAACTGGGATCTGTTGTTCGACTTCCACGCCATGATCGGTGAGTTGAAGCGCACCGAGGGCATCGTCGAGGTCCAGGCGCGCATGCACGACCCCGTGCCCACCTTCACCATCGAGACCATCGAGCACGGCCTGGGCATCCGCGTGCCCAAGCATATTCGCTCGTTCTACCAGATCACCGACGGGTTGGAGTTCTGCTGGAGCTACGAGCGCGACGGCGACGTCGTGCCCGGCGGCGGCGCGCATCTATTCGACTTCGCCACCGTCTTCGACAATTGGCTGGACACGCTGTGGCAGTCCTCCGACGAGCAGACCCGCGACGAGCAGGATTTTTTGTGGACCCTGCGCGGCTTCGACCGCCACTCCCCCCCGACGCCCACGAGATGGTGGTCATGTGCGTCGAGGAGGAATACCCGACCTACGATCTGTTCGTCCACGATCTGAAGACGCACACCTCCCGGCTTTTGGAGGTGTCGTTTCGCGAATATTTCGACTGCCTGCTCGCCTCGCGGGGGACTTATGGCTGGCGGGCGATGCTGCTCGAAGATGCCGACGCCGACGACGAGCGCACCGCCCAATTTTTGGAGGTCGCCCAGCGATTCTTCCCCCGCGACGAGCTGACGCGCTGGTTTGATTGAGGTTTGATTGAGGCGCGCGGCGGGTGCGCGGACCATTTGCGCCTTTTCTGCCATCTGCCTCCAAGGTGTGCTAAACTCGGCATCGTGCAGGTTGAAAGCGATCTTTGGACATCCGATGGCATTTGTCCGACAATGACGAAAGCGACGTGGTCGTGGGGGCGAAAACTTGACACTGTTTTTGCCGCTCTGGTACTACAACCCGACAGCTTTCAACCCCGCGCGACGCACGCGAAGGCCAGCGGGCCTGCTGTGGTAAGGCCCTGAAAGTACTTTCTCGCCGATTATGTCCTATGCAAGCTTCTAGACAAACTGATTCGACCGCCCCCCAACGGGCCCGACACGCTTCCTCGGTGATCGACGCCGGCCCCGGCCGGCTGGTTAGCTTGTTGGCGGTGGCCATGGTGGTGCTGATCAGCGTGCTGAGCACCGGCTGCGGGCCGGTGCAATCGACCCAGCGCATCAGCGAAGCGGAGGTGGACTTCGAGCGCGCCCGCGTGGTCGAAGCCCACATCAAGGCGCCCTACGAGTATTACAGCGCCAAATATTACCTGCACAAAGCCAAAGAGGAGTGGGGGTACTCGGACTTCGAGGCCGCCTACGACTACGCGCACAAGGCTCAGGAGGCTGCCAAGGCAGCGATCCTCAAGGCCAAAGAGGACCCCTGGGCGGGCAGCCCGGTGGACAAGGCCAAGCAGCAAAAGGCCGTGGAGGCCGCCGAGAAGAAACGCGGCGAAGGCGATGTAGAGGACGGCCCCGAGGGCTATTGAGTGAGACGGACGGCGCCGCCGCCCGCCCCGACTGATTGATGGCAACGACGTAAGAGGTTCGTGTTGATGAACCGCACGATACATGTTTCGTTCGCTCTGGCCCTGCTGCTCGCCCTGGCGTGCTTTGGGACCCTGGGCTGTAGTACGGGCGCCCGGCTTCGCGGCCAAGCCAAAGAGATCCAGGCGCTCAACCAGTCCATCCACGAGCGCGCCTACCGGTGCGCCCCCCACGAGATCGCCATCAGCGAGTCCAACGTCGAGTTTGGCCTCTACGAGCTCAACCAGGGCGATTTTGTGCGCGCTCGCCAGCATATCTACCGCGCCGAGGAGCATGCCAAGCGCGCCGACGCCATGTCGGACTTCAAGGAATGCCGCGACCAGACGGTCTCCATGGACGTCAAAAAGACCCCCACCGTCAAGGTCACCGAGGCCAAACAGGGCCCCAAAGACCAGGACGGCGACGGCATCTTGGACAAAGACGATCAGTGCCCGATGGATCCCGAAGACGTCGACGGCTTCGAGGATAAGGACGGCTGCCCCGACGACGACAACGACAAAGACGGCGTGCCCGACGTGTCCGACAAATGTCCCAACGTCGCCGAGGACAAAGACGGCTTCCGCGACGAGGACGGCTGCCCCGAATTCGACAACGACTTCGACGGCATCACCGACCTCAACGACCAGTGCGCCAACCGTCCCGAGGACTTCGACGGCTATCAGGACGAAGACGGCTGCCCGGACACCGACAACGACAACGACGGCATCGCCGACGTGCTCGACAAATGTCCCAACGAGCCCGAGGACTACGACGGCGACATGGACGACGACGGCTGCCACGACGACCGCAAGCTGGTCACCGTGGAGAAGGACCAGATCAAGCTCAACGAGAAGGTCCACTTCAAGACCGCCAAGTCCGATATCTTGCCGCAGAGCTACCCGCTGCTCAACGAGGTCGCCTCGGTGCTGTCGGACAACCCCACGATCAAGATTCGCATCGAGGGGCACACCGACAGCCGCGGCAGCGAGTCGTATAACCAGAAGCTCAGTGAGGAACGCGCGGCCAGCGTCAGGCAGTACCTCATCGGGCGGGGCATCGACGCCTCGCGCATGATCGCGAAGGGCTTTGGCGAGAGCCGACCGATCGAAGACAACGCCACCAAGGCGGGTCGGGCGGCCAACCGTCGCGTGGAGATTCACATCACCGAGAGATGACCACCGCTGGTTGCGTGTGGCCGGGCGCCGGACCTCCATCCGCCGCCCGGCCGCCCGACCGGTGTGTCATGGACTGGATGACACTTTTATGAAGCGTCTGACACGCCTTACGTTTGTTGCCTTCTTGTTGGCGACCGCCTCCAGTGCGGTCGTCATGTCGTTTCCGCAGGTCGCTCTAGCCCAGGACACCGAGTCCAAGCTGGAGGGCATGCTCAAGCAGGCCACCGACGACTACGACGTGCTGATGATCTCCGGACGCCAAGTCCAAGCTGCAGGACGCCGTCGGTCTGGCCGAAAGTCACGGCGTCAAAGGGCCGGTGGTCGCCAAGCTGTACGTGATGCTCGGCATCGTCAAATTCGCCGAGTCCCGCAACGAGGGCGAGGCCAAAAAGGCCTTCGTCAGCGCCCTCAAACAGGACTACAGCGCCAGCATTCCGGCGGTCTACAAAGACCCCACGCTGGCCAAAGTCATGAAGCAGGCGCGCCAGCAGGTTCCCAAACCCCAGCCCGACACCAACGCGCAGGCCTCCCAAGGCAATCAGGGCGACCAGGGACATCAGGGCGACCAGGGCCACCAGACAAACCAGACAAACCAGGGCGCGCAGGCCCAGGCCGGCGGCTTTCGCCACGAGCCCATCCAGACCGCCAAGGCCGGCGAGCCCATGCTCGTCGAGGCGTTCGTGCCCGAGGACATGCCCGTCTTTCACGTCTACGTCCATTTCCGCCGCTTCGGCGAGGATGACTTCCAACGCCTGGAGATGAAGGCGACCAGCGCGACGCGCTTCGCCATCAAGATCCCCGGCGACGAGGTGCGTACCAGCGAGATCGAATACTATATCGAGGCGCTCGACCGCGGCGGCAGCCTGCTCGGCCAGGCCGGCACCAAAGATTCGCCGCTGACCGCCGCCGTGCTCGGCTCGAGCGACGTGGCCAACAACGGCGACCACGGTGACCACGGTGACCAGGGAGATCAGGGCGATCAGGGAGATCAGGGAGATCATGGCAACCAGGATCATCCTGCTGCTCCTGGCCCCACCGCCGGCCAGAAGGTCTACGTGATGGTCACCGGCGGCTCCGGTCTGGGCTTTTTGCCCGGCGGCAGCCCCACCGCGCACCCCAACCGCTCGGTCTCCGGCGGCCTCGCCCCGGCCTTCGGCCACACCATGATCGACGTGGGCTATATGATCACCGAGCACGCCCACATCGGCCTGTACATGCGCTGGCAGTTCTCCCCGTCCCAGGATTTCAGCCTGATCCCGGCCGAGTCCAAATCGGCGGGCTCGTTTGGCCTGGACAGCAAGCAAGAATGCTTCGGCACCGGCCTGCCCGGCGATTGCCTCATCGGCATCAAATACCGCTGGTTCTTCAAGGATATCAGCCGCTTCCGCATGTACTCGAGCACGGGCGTGGGCGTGGGGCGTGTGCGCCACTGGCTGCGCCTCAAGGAGCCGTACTACCTGGAGGACGGCAAGACGGCCACCGCCCAGTGCCGCGGCAAGGACCGCGTCGAAGATCCCAACGTGGGTGATTTTTGCTACGTGCGCGACACCGTGCGTCCGGGCTGGGCGCACTTCGGCGTCGGCGGCGGGGTGATGTGGCCGCTGCAAAAGCACGTCGATCTGGTCGCCGACGGCTACCTGATCGTGCTGGTGCCCGACACGGGCATCAACCTCGACGTCAACCTGGGCTTGAATATGCGCTTCTGAGCCCCCTCGACAAAACCTCGAAAACTAGCAATAATCCCACAACTTGCATCCCGTCGCCGATCAGGCTGATCATTTTTTTGACGATGTAGGAGACAGTGGTAGGCTAACGGTGGTTTGGGCAGCCAAGGACGGCAGCCCTGCTTTACGTGGTACGAAACGCGACCTATCGTCATGCGCGTAGTAAGCAAGACCATTCTGAGTCTTATCGTAGCCTCGACCGTGCTCGCCACGGCCGCCACGGCATCGGCGTTCCCTCCGCAGACCATCACCGGCATCGATCTGCCCACGGTGCTCACCCTCGACGACCACGCGCGTCGGTTCACCTTCGAGATGGACGGCCAAACGACCGTCAAAAAGAAGCTGAAGAAGGTGCACACCATCGTCATCGATCCCGGCCACGGGGGCGATAACCTGGGCGCGCTGGGGGTGGCCGATATCCAGGAGAAGTACCTGACCCTGGAGCTGGCCTACCGGCTGCGCGACCGCCTGCAGGCCAAATACCCCAACGTGCGCGTGCTGATGACGCGCTACTGGGATCAGGGGCTGACGCTGACCGAGCGCGTCCACTTCGCCAATCTCATGGGCGCCGACGTGTTCATGTCGCTGCACTACAACGCCGCGCGCCGCAGCGGCGCCGAGGGCTTCGAGACCTATTTTCTGCTGCCCAGCGAGTCCACTCCCGGCAAGGCGGAGAAAAAGGGCAAGCCCATCGCCACCGCCAAGAACGTGGTCAGCGGCATCGATCGGCCGGTGACGGCCAAGAAAGACGGCACCTACAACGACGCCCTGATCGATCTGAAGCGCGACCTCGCCCGGCAGCGCCAGAACCAGGAAAGCGGGCTGTTCGCCCAGATCATCCAGCGCAACCTCGCCCGCCACCTCCACGAGATCAACCGCGGCGTCAAGCAGGCCAATTACGGCGTGCTGCGCGGCGCGCTGATGCCCGCGGTGGTCGTCGAGTCGGCGTTTTTGACCAACCCCAAAGAGGGCGAGAAGCTGACCACGGAGAAGCACCGCCGCCGCGTGGTCAAAGCGCTGGTGGCGGCCATCGAGCAATTCGACCAGAAGCTCGCCCAGCGGGACGCGAAGTAAGCGCCGACGGTTCCATCCTTGCACAATTCCCAACGCCTGCTATTTGATAGCAGGCGTTTTGCTTTTTGGAGCCGCCTTATATTGCCACGACATTACCCAATTGGAGCCCCCATGGGAGACCGCTTCGACGGCCGTGACCACGACGAGATCCGCCCCGTAACCATCCAGACCGACTTCACCGAGGTGCCCGAGGCGTCGGTGCTCATCACCATGGGCAAGACCCGGGTGATGTGCACCGCCAGCGTCGACGACCGGGTGCCGCGCTGGCTGGAGAACGCCGAGCCGCCCAAGGGATGGGTGACCGCCGAGTACGCGCTGCTGCCGGGCTCGACGGCCCCGCGCTTTCGCCGCGAGCGCCGCAGCGTGGGCGGGCGCACCAAGGAGATCCAGCGCCTCATCGGGCGCAGCCTGCGGGCGGTGTGCGACCTGGAAAAGCTCGTCGACCACACCATCTGGCTGGACTGCGACGTGCTGCAGGCCGACGGCGGCACGCGCACGGCGTCGATCACCGGGGCATTCGTCGCCCTGGCGCTGGCCTGCGGGCGGCTGGTCGAGCGCGGCGCCATCGCCGAGATGCCCCTTCGCCACAGCCTGGCGGCGATCTCCTGCGGCGTGGTCGACGGCCAGACCCTGCTCGATCTGCCCTACGAGGAGGACAGCAAGGCTGACGTCGACATGAATATCGTGATGACCGGCGCCGGCCAATTCGTCGAGATCCAGGGCACCGGCGAGGAGTCGACCTACTCGCACGACGAGCTGTTGACCTTGCTGAGCCTGGCCAAAAAGGGCATCGACGAGCTGTCCGCAGCGCAGAAAGCCGCGCTTCCGGAAGATCCGATGTATGCTGGGTTGTTTGGCTGAGGGGATTACCACTTTAAGTACTGCCATGATCCACCCACGCCACATTGTCAGCCTTCTGCTTGGCGTTCTGCTGAGCCTAACCGCGGCGACCGCGTTCGCCGAGCCGACCACGCCCGACGTGCCCAAAACCGCCTTCGCCCAGGGCGCGATGGACGGCGACCAGGCGCGCGTGGAGACGCGCCTTCTGGTCGAAGCCGCCCGGGTCAAGCCCGGCCAGAAGGTGCGCGTGGGGGTTTTGTACACCCTCGATCCCGGCTGGCATATCTACTGGCGAAACACCGGTGAGGCCGGCCTGTCGACCGACACCTCGTTCGCCAGCAAGCAGGCCACCTTCGGGGCGCTGCAGTGGCCGGCGCCCAGCGTCTTCAAGGACAACGGCGGGACCACCGACACCTTCGGCTACGCCGATCAGGTGCTCTTTTTCACCGACGCGACCGTCGCTCCCGACGCGCACGGCGAACTCGCGCTGAGCGCCAAGGTCGACTACCTGGCCTGCAAAAAGAGCTGCATTCCGGGCAACGCCACGCTGACGCGCTCCATCCCCATCGCGGCGAGCACACAGCCGGCGTCCGACAAGATCCGAAAACTCTTCGACGCCGCCGCCCTCGAGGTACCGCGCACCGCCCGTCAGCTCGGCGTGGGCGTGAAGACGGTCTATTCGCAAAAGTCGATACGCCCCGGCGACAAGTTTCGCGCGGCCATCGCCCTCGACTATTGTGCGTTGTCGCTCGCGAAAGACTGCGACGGCTTCACTGTCGCCTATGACGTCAAGAAATACGCCTTCATCCCCGATCGCACCGCCCAGGCCAAGGTCCACGTGGTCGACGTGCGTGCCTATCCCGGCGTCGACCGCGGCCAGATCCTCGACCTCGTCGGTGAGGCGACGGGTCAAAAACCGCGCCAAGACGAGCGTCTCTCGGGGGTGATCCACCTCGAGAGCGCCAGCGGTAGCATGGAGTCGCTGCTGGTCGACCAGCCGTTTCCCCGCGCTCCCAAAGGGGCGCAGGTAGCCGCCGTGAAGAGTCCGCTGCTGCGCGCCGCCCCGGCCGCGGCCGACAGCGCGGCCAAAAAGAGCGACGCCAAGGCCGCCGCCGCGGCCAAGCAGGTCGATGACACGCCCGCCAAGAAACCCGCCGGCGAGTCCATGTCCCTGTGGAAGGCGCTGCTGTTGGCCTTTTTGGGCGGCATGGTCCTCAACCTGATGCCGTGTGTCTTTCCGGTGCTCGCCATCAAGGTCAGCTCCTTCGCCCAGGTCGTCCACGAGACCAAAGCGGGCATCCTGTCGCACGGGTTGGCCTACACCGCCGGCATCGTCGGCTCGCTGGTCTCCCTGGCGGCGGTGGTGGTGGGGCTTCGCGCCGCCGGCACCCACGTGGGCTGGGGGTTCCAATTCCAGGAGCCCGGCTTCATCGTCGCGCTCGCCGCCATCGTGGTGCTGTTTGCGCTCAACCTCTTCGGGGTCTTCGAGCTGAGCGTGGCCCCCAACGAGCTCGCCAACAAGACCCGCCAGGCCACCGGCATGCGCCGAAGCTTCGGCGAGGGCGTCCTCGCGGTCATCCTGGCCACGCCGTGCTCGGCGCCGTTTCTGGGCACGGCGGTGGGCTTCGCGCTGACGAGCAACGCCGTCACCATCTTCGCCATCTTCGCCACCCTCGGCCTCGGGCTGGCCGCGCCGTTCGTGGTGCTGTCCCTGTCGCCCGGCTGGGCGAAGGTGTTGCCCAAGCCCGGCGCCTGGATGAGTCTGCTCAAGGAAGTGTTGGGCTTTGCGCTGTTGGGCACGGCCATCTGGCTGTTCTGGATTCTGGGTCAGATGACCGGCGTCGCCGGCATCGTCCAGACGCTCATCTTTTTGGGCGCGCTGGCCCTGGCAGCCTGGTTCTTCGGCAAGATCCAATACCGCTTCGAGGGCGTCAAAAAGTGGGGCCTGACGCTTCTGGCCGCGGCCGTAGTCACCGGCGTGGGCTGGCGTGTGCTCGAGCTCGCGCCGGCGCACCAACACAGCAGCGCCGAGGCCGCCGGCGGCGAGATCCAGTGGAAGCCGTGGAGCGACGCCGCCGTCCAACGCCAGCTCGCCAAGGGCCGCACCGTCTTCGTCGACTTCGGCGCCGACTGGTGCATCAGTTGCAAGGTCAACGAGCGCACCGTGCTGTACTCCGACGCCGTCGAGGACGCCTTCCGCAAGGGCAACGTCGCCACCCTCAAGGGCGACTGGACCAACCCCGACGAGCGCATCCGCAAAAAACTCGCCGCCTTCGGCCGCGGCGGCGTGCCCATGTACCTGGTCTACCACCCCGACCACCCGCACAAGCCCCAGCTTCTGCCCGAGGTCCTGACCACCCAGATCGTGCTCGACGCGTTGAATGGGCGATGATGGACGACGTGGTTCGGTGATAGTTTGTCGACCCGTGAAGGTAGCACTCGGCGAACGACGCCTCGTGCAACCCGCACCTAAAGAGGCCGCGCAAACGACGCGCGGCGCGGCGCTCTGGCGCCTCGAGTAGCGCTCGAATCGTGCCGTTGAAGCGGAGTCGCAGACGTAGCGCGCCGAGCGCTTTCCGCGAGGCCTCTCTAGCTGGTGGTTGGCATGAGGCGTAGCCGAATGCCTACCTCCAGACCACGTGCGAACAACCCACACCGCGCGTCCTCCACATTGACATCTTCCCAATCGATCGAAGCTTCCCGAAGAGTGCACTCTCGCGGAGCAAGATCATGGGCCAAAATGTCGCGCAAAAACTCATCTCATCGCACCTGATCGACGGTCAGATGACCCCCGGCGAGGAGATCGGGCTGAAGATCGACCAGACGCTCACCCAGGACGCCACCGGCACGCTGGTCATGCTCGAGCTGGAGGCGATGGGGCTGGACCGCGTCAAAACGGAGCTGTCCGTCCAATACGTCGACCACAACCTCATCCAGGAAGACAACAAGAACCCCGACGACCACCTGTTTTTGCGCAGCGCGTGCAAGAAATGGGGCGTCTGGTTTAGCCGGCCGGGCAACGGGGTCAGCCATCCGGTCCACCAGGAGCGCTTCGGCAAGCCCGGCAAGACCATGGCCGGCTCGGACAGCCACACCCCGGCCGCCGGGGCGGTCGGCATGCTCGCCATCGGCTCGGGTGGCCTGGAGGTCGCCCTGGCCATGGCCGGCCAGCCGCTGCGCATCAAGATGCCCGAGGTCTGGGGCGTGCGCCTCGACGGCGAGCTGCCCGATTGGGTCAGCGCCAAGGACGTCATCCTGGAGATGCTTCGCCGCCACGGCGTCTCCGGCGGCAAGGGCCGCGTCATCGAGTACTACGGGCCGGGTTTGAAATGCCTGTCGGCGATGGACCGCCACGTCATCGCCAATATGGGCACCGAGTTGGGGGCGACGTCGACGGTCTTTCCCTCCGACGAGGAGGTGCGTCACTTCCTGCGCCGCCAGGGCCGAGAGGACGATTGGACCGAGCTCGTCGCCGACGCCGACGCCGACTACGACGTCCACGACACGATCGACCTGAGCGAGCTCGAGCCGCTGTGCGCCTTGCCCTCGAGCCCCGGCAAGGTCGTGCCCGTGCGCGAGGTCGCCGGCCGGCCCATCTACCAGGCCTACGTGGGTTCGTCGGCCAACCCCGGCTGGCGCGACTTCGCCTTGGTCGCCGAGGTCGTGCAGGCCCACCTCGACCGCGGCCAGCGCGTCCCTGACGCCGTCTCGCTGGACGTCAACCCCACGTCGCGCCAGATCTTGGAGAACCTCGCCCGCGACGGTCACCTGCTGAGCCTCATCCAGTCGGGCGCGCGCATCCACCAGGCCGGCTGCAACGGCTGCATCGGCATGGGCCAGGCGCCCGCCAAGGACAAGATCAGCCTGCGCACCGTGCCCAGAAACTTCCCCCATCGCTCGGGCACCGAGGACGATCAGGTCTACCTGGTCAGCCCGGAGACCGCCGTTGCCTCGGCGCTGCGCGGCGAGATCACCGACCCGCGCGACCTCGACATGGACTATCCCCGGTTGAGCGAACCCGACGACATCATCATCGACCAGGAGATGCTCGACCCGCCGCTGCCCGAAGACGAGGCCGAAAAAGTCGAGCTCGAAAAGGGCCCCAATATCTCGACGATCCCCAACTTCGAGGCGTTGCCCGACACGCTCTGTGCGCCGGTGGGCCTGAAGGTCGGCGACGACATCTCCACCGACGAGATCTTGCGCGCCGGCGCCGAGGTGCTGCCATTTCGCAGCAATATCCCGGCGATCAGCCGCTTCGCCTTCGACGTCGTCGACCCGGAGTATCACGACCGGGCGCTGCACTACCGCGACGAAGACGACGCCGCCGACGGCCACAGCGTCATCGGCGGGCACAATTACGGCCAGGGCTCCAGCCGCGAGCACGCTGCCCTGGCGCCGCGCTTCCTGGGGCTGCGCTTCGTCATCGCCAAGTCCTACGCGCGCATCCACTGGCAGAACCTGGCCAACTTCGGCGTGCTCCCCCTCCAATTCACAAGCGACGCGGATTACGACGGGCTCGATCAGGGCGACAAGCTGCAGATCTCCAAGGTGCGCGACCAGCTTGGAGACGGGTGCGAGATCGAGGTCGAAAATGTCAGCAAGGGCACGCGATTTACGGCCACCCACACGCTGTCGGACAGGCAGGTCGACATGATCTTGGAAGGCGGGTTGATCAACGTGATGAAGAAGAAGCTCGGCTAAGTTTTGGTCTGAAGAAGCAGCGTGGTTGGTTGTTGGGGACCCCCCTCAACCTCGCGCAAGACAGCGCGCTCGGTAGCTCCCCCAGGGGTGAGCAGCCCCATCGTGTTTGCGCCGCTTCTGGTTCACGTTGAAAACCAACCACGTAGCAAATACGAAGAAGCTTCTTCCCCCCGGGGAAGTGCCTCGCGCACAGTCACAGCGCGAGGCGATGGGGGTCCCCAACAACCAACCACCTCCCTCAGACCTACAACGAGCGCAAAAACGCCAACAAATCCGAACGCTTGGCTGCCGAGAGGCGGTTCTTGAACGCATCGCGCGCCGCCTTCGCCTCCCCACCGTGCCACAAGATCGCCTCCGCCAGCGTGCGCGCCCGGCCGTCGTGCAGGTAGCCCACGCCCGGCAGCACCGTCTGCGCCAGCCCCACGCCCCACAACGGTGCCGTGCGCCACTCGTTGCCGTTTGCCTGGAAGTCCGGCCGGCCGTCGGCCAGCCCGTCGCCCATGTCATGGACGAGCAGGTCGGTGTACGGGTGGATCGTCTGGTGGGCCAGCGCGGCCACGGGACTATCGCCGGTGTGCAACGTGGGCGTGTGGCAGTCGGCGCAGCCGATCTGGGCGAAGATCTTCTGGCCGCGCTGGACCGCGGGATCGTCCAGGTCGCGCCGCGCGGGCACACCCAACGTCTGCGCATAGAACGCGGCGGCGTCGAGCGTGGCCTGGTCGATCTCGGTGCTGCCGTCGGCGTCGGGCATCAGCGGGTTGGTCACGCCCATGTCGCCAAAATAGGCGCCTGCGCTCTGCTGCACGAGGCTGGGCTGGTTGGCCTTATGCCCGAAACGCCCCACCACGGCCTGCTGCGCGGTCACGCTCCACACGTGGTTGATCTTGCCGGAGATGCCGTCGCCATCGGCGTCGTCGGGGTCGGCCAGCGCGGCGATGTCGGCGTCGGGGACGGCCTCGAGCAGGCCCAATCCGAAGACCGGCGGCGGCTGGCGAAGGGAGGTCAGCGCGTTGTCGGGCAGGGACGCGCCGTCGGCGAGCGTGATGGCGACGTTCGGGCGTCGAAGCGAGTACGCGGTGCCGTCGGCGTAGTGGCCGGCGACCTCCTGCCAGGTCAGCTCGACGTGGGCTTCGGGCTCCTCGCCGAATACGGCGTGGTCCTGCAATTGGCGTCCCACGCCGGGGACGGGCACCGGCCCGCCGGGCACATCGGGCTCGCCGGCGTCGGCGGGCAGGCTCACGCGCACCAGAAGCTGGGAGCGCAGGCCGTCGGCGCCCACGCGGGGCATGCCCCGGCCGTTGCGGATATGGCAGGAGTTGCACCCGTTGTTGTTGAACTGCGGGCCCAGCCCGGCGTTGACCTGCGCGGGCGGGGTCACAAACTCGGCGGCGAAGGCAGCATCGCCGTCGGTATGTTGGGCCTTCTGGGCGTCGGTCAGCCCCGGCGCCGGCAGCATATAGGCGAAGCTCGTCGTGTCGAAGACGGTGGTGTCCCCGCCCGAGAGCGCCTGGGCGTGGTTGGTGGTCTGCGTCGCGGTCTCACCACAGCCGACGCCGACGCAGGCCAAGGTCGCGAGCAAATAGGTAGCAATCGATCTAGTCATGGCTCGTCTCGACGCCAGGGGGCGTCGCTCCAATGGTCGGTTATTGTCCCAGCACCAGCGGCTTGACGTCGTCCTCGAAGGTCTCCTCGACCTTGGTGACCGCGTCGATCGCCGCCTCGACTTTGGGGCGCGCGGCGTCGTCGGTGATGGCGTCGCGGAACGGGCGAGGCACGGCGGCGATGGCGGCGATGGCGGCGTCGAGCTCGTCGCGCACCCGCTGGTCGAGCTGGGGATCGCGGGCGGCGACGAAGTCGGCCAGCCCCTTGCCGGACGTGCCCGCGGCGCTCATCTGTCCCAGGTAGGCGTTTTTGGCGCTGGTGACGTTGTTGGCGAAGTCGTTCAACGAATTGTAGCTGAACTGACTCTCGACCTGGGTGGTGTCGCGCGACTGGTAGGGCCCGCCCATCTTGCTGTTGGCGACCTCGCCGAGGATGTCGATGATGCCCTGGGTGATCTGCTGGCCGGCGGCGGTCACCGACGGATAGATGGTGTTGCCGGCCTCGCCGGCGGTGGCGAAGACATCGCGGTAGGGCTGGGCGCCGTCGGTCCAGCTCGACGCGAGCAGGCCGGCGATGCGCGCCATCTCGGCGGTGGTCGCTTTCAGGTAGGCGAGCTCGCGGTCGGTGAACGCGTCCAGGTTCTTGTCGTTGCTGGCGCCGAAGAGCAGGTATTCGGCGGTGTGGAACCCCTTGAGGCTGGGATCGAGGCTTCGGACATATGCCTGATCGAGGGTGTGGTCCCCGGCGAGCACGGCGTCGAGGTCGGTGCGGTTGACCGGCCAGGAGTCCAGGGCCGGGTCGTAGCCGTTGGCGTCCACCGGGCCGAAGAGCATCGCCTCGCTCTGCTCCCAGGGCACGCGCATGGCCACCCACGCCTGGCGCGCAGCCTGCAGGTTGGCCTGGCTGGGCTCGTTGGCCAACGTCGCCGAGGCGGCCTTCAAATCCTGGGCGCGCTGGTCGAGCAGGTCATAGGTGGGGATGATCACCTGGTCGGCGAAGTCGACGACGACGCTCTGGTCGGCGAAGGCCCGGCTGTCGACGGTCTGCCCGCCGCTATCACCGCAGCCCGCCAGCAGGGCGATCGCCACGATGATCCCCAGCAAGTTCAGTGTGATGAGTCGATTCATGGGGTCTTCTCCATTAGTGTCAGCGCAGTCGAGTCAGTAGACAAAGCCAAGGGCGAATTGCACGAGGTTCTCGCTGTTGAGGTCGGACGAGCCGAACCAGCGATGGGTCCAGTCGAGCTTGGCCGTCACGCTGTCCTCGAGCGTGTAGCCCAGCCCGCCGGTGAGCAGGTATTTTTCGAAACGGGGGTTGTCGAAGAGCGAGTCGCGCGTGGCGAACATGGTGTCGTAGTATTCGACGCGCACGTGGGGCTCGAGGCGGTGCTGTGGGCCCAGCCCGACGACGCGCGCGACGTTCACGCCCACCTCCGCCCAACTGGCGACGGCCTGCTCGGCGACGTCGCTTCGAAGCACGTGGAGCTGGTTGGACAGGTTGCGGTTCTTCTGGGAGATGAGGTCGGCGTTGGCCAGATGCCCCCACATCGCCATGGCCCGAGCGCGCACCGGCTCGAGGTCGAGCTTCAGGTGGGCGTCGACCAGGAAGAGCGGCGCGCTCACATAGCCGCAAGGGGCCACTTCGCGCGGGTCAGCGCCGTCGCTGCCGGCACATTTGAGGGCCATGTCCGGTTTGGGCCGGTTGCGGGTGGTGCCGCCGTAATACGATGAGAGCCCGAACTTCAATCCGTGGAGGGGGCGCAGGTCGGCGCGGATCACCCCGGCGAGGTCGCTGGCGCGCATGACCTCGAAGCGGCCCTGGTGGCCCGAGGCCACCCAGAACTGCGAGCTGAACCCGGTCGAGTCCAGCCCGTTGACCACCTGGCCGGTCAGCTCGAGGATGCCCAGCCGGGCGCGCACGTCGGCGCCCATCTCATTCCACAGGCCGGGGATGACCACCTGCTCGGACTCCGGGCGGGTGGCCGCCAGATACTGGGTGGGCTTGTACAGCTCGGAGAGCAGGCCCACGGCCACGTAAAACCGCCCGGCGCGTACCCGCACGGCCCCGTCGGCGAACTCCTTGCCCAGCCACAACTCCTCGACGAAGGCCTCGCCGCCCTGCTCGACCTCGTTCTCGAACTCGCCGGCCTCCTCGTACTCCAGGTCGGTGGCCGCGCCGGTGCCCCCGTGCTCGAACTCGAGCTCGCCGGCGAACTCGACGTCGTAGGGAAATTCGGCCTCGAGCTCGAGCGTAAAGCGAGTCTGGTCGAAGGTCAGCCGCGAGTCGTCGCGCGCGCCACCCTGGCGGGTCCCGTCGGGCCCGTAGTCCATCCACGCAAAGTGCAGGTCGCCGTAGCCCTCGAGAATCGAGCTTCCACGGGCTATCATTTTCGACCACGTCGTCGTGCTCGTCGTCGTCGGCGAACGCACGGGTGGGAGCAGAACCGATGAGCAGCGCGACGAACGCGATGATGGCGAATGCTGGGAGGCGATACTTCATTTTTGCCGGAGCCGTGTCGATTTTGAAAATCGTTTTCAATTAAGTCCGGCAGAGGATGTACAGCGATTTGCAGCGGCAATCAAGGGTGATTTTGAAAATCGTTTTCAACGCTAAACTCACGCCGAGGGGCGCAGCGTTTGATTTGGCTGGAGGTGGTTTTAGCTTCGTGGGAGTTCAAGACCCGCGCGCCAAGCGCGCCAAGCCCCGCGCGTTAAGCGCGCCAAGACTCAAGCCCCGCGCGCCAAGCGCGCCAAGCCCCAAGGCATACCATGCCCGACACCACGCAAACCGTCGCCCACGTCAACGACCTCCAGGACGGTCAGGCCACCCAGGTCAGCGTCGGCGACACCGACGTGTTGCTCGCGCGCATCGACGGCGCCTACCACGCCCTGGGTGCCCACTGCGTGCACTACGGCGCGCCGCTGGCCGACGGGGTGCTCTCCGGCAAGACGATCATCTGCCCGTGGCACCACGCGGTATACGACTTGACCACCGGCGAGCATCTCGAGCCGCCGGGGCGCGATTGTCTGACCAAATTCGAGGTGAGCGTCGATGGCGACGACGTCGTGGTCACGGTGCCCGAGGGCGCCAGCGAGCAGCGTATGCCCGACTTCTGCGAGTTCGACAGGAAGGACACGCGCGACTTCGGCATCGTGGGCGCCGGGGCGGCGGCGAGCATGGCCGCCGAGACGCTTCGGCGCGCGGGCTACACCGGCAAGATCACCATGCTGACCTACGAGGACGACGCGCCCTACGACCGGCCCAACCTGAGCAAGGCCTACCTGGCCGGCGAGGGCGACGCCGACTGGCTGCCGCTTCGCCCGCAGGAGTTCTACGCCGAGCACGGCATCTCATTGGTCTTCGGCCGGCGCGTCGAGCGCGTCGACGTGCGCGAGCGGCGGGTGGTGTTCGACGACGGCGAGGCGCGCCAATTCGACAAGCTTCTGCTGGCCACCGGCGGGGTGCCTCGCCGGCTGGACATTCCCGGCGCCGACGCCGACAAGGTCTTCTTGCTTCGAACCATCGCCGACGCCGACCGCATCATCGAGGCGGCCGACGCCGCCAATCGGGCCGTGGTCATCGGGTCGAGCTTCATCGGCATGGAGGTCGCCGCCTCGCTGACCCACCGCGACGTCGACGTGAGCGTGGCCACCATCGACAAGACGCCCTTCGAGAAGTCCCTGGGCGCCGAGGTGGGCCGCTACTTCCTGAACCTGCACCGCGACAACGGCGTGGAGTTTTACCTCGACGCCTCCGTCGAGCGCATCGACGCCGACGGCGACAAGCGCAGCGTCGTGTTGGGCGACGGCACCCGGTTGGACTGCGACATGGTGGTCATCGGCGTCGGCGTGCGCCCGGCGACCGACTACGTCGACGGCGTCGGCACCAACGACGACGGCAGCGTCACCGTCGACGCGACCATGAAGCTGGCCGACGGGGTGTACGCCGCCGGCGACATTGCCCGCTTCCCCCACCCCAAAACCGGCGAGCTCATCCGCATCGAGCACTGGCGGCTGGCCAACCAGCACGGGCGCATCGCCGGGTTCAATATGGCCGGCGAGCCCAAAGACTACGCGGAGGTGCCGTTTTTCTGGACGCGCCAATTCGACGTGTCCGTCAAGTACGTGGGCTACGCCCACGAGTGGGACCACATCGACCTCGACGGCAGCGTCGACGAAGGCGACTTCGTCGCCTACTACCTCAAGGATGGGCAGGTGTTAGCGGCGTGCGGCACGCGCGGCGACGCGCTGACGCACGTGCACGATCGCATGTTGCGGGGCGTGGAGATCCGCTAAAGACGAATCACCACAGAGGGCAGAGAGAACACAGAGGACTACGAAAGTCATGTATCACCGCACGCGAATCTCTATAATTCGCTGTTCCTCTGTGCACTCTGTGCCCTCAGTGGTTAAAAAACGGCTCACTCCTCATCGACGTGCACAAACTCCTTCAAAAACTCCGGGATCTCCGATCGATGGAACCCGTCGAACGCCCGGGAGGTGTCGTGGTCGGGGATGGGGAAGTTGGCCGGGTACAGCGGGGCGCCGCCATCGACGGCCAGGGTCTGGCCGGTGATGAACGCGGCCGCCGGCGACACTAAAAAGCACACCGCCGCGCTGACCTCGGCCTCGGTGCCCAGGCGCTTCAGCGGCACGTGCTCGCGCAGTTGGGGGATGGTCGCCTTGATGTAGTCGGGGTAGGTGTCCATGCCCGACGAGGCGATCCAGCCGGGGGCGACGGCGTTGACACGCACGCCGGCGCCGGCCCACTCCACCGCTGCGGTCTTGGTGAAGTTGCGCATCCCGGCGCGCGCCGCACCCGAGTGGCCCATGCCGGGCATGCCCCGCCACATATCGGCGACGATGTTGACGATGGCGCCGCCGGTCTCCTTCATGGACTGGTCGAAGGCCTCGCGGGCCATCAGAAAGCCGCCGGTCAGGTTGGTGCCCACCACCGCGTCCCAGCCCTTCTTGGAGATCGCCACCAGCGGGGCGGCGAATTGGCCGCCGGCGTTGTTGACCAACAGGTCGATCTGGCCGTGGGCCGCGACGACGGCCCCGATGACCTCCTTGACGCGCTCTTCCTCGCGGATGTCGCAGACCTGCCAGCTCGCCGAGCCGCCGTCTTCTTCAATCTCGGCGACGACCGTCTCGAGCTTTTGCTGGGTGCGCCCCACCAACACGGTGTGGGCGCCCAGGTGCGCCATTTCGTGGGCGATGCAGCGGCCAATGCCGCTGCCGCCGCCGGTGACGATGGCGATCTTATGGGCGAGGAGGTCGTCGCGGAAAATACTTCGATAGTCGGACATCGAGGCTCCCTGGGAAATGAGCACGTGGTCTCTGGCTGTCGAGCATCCTACACGTCGATCATCGCCTGTTCCATCGCCCAGAGTTGGTCGGCGACGCGCATAATCGCCCGGCTCAGGTGGTAGCGATAGGTGCTGTAGGCCATGCCCAGATCGCGGGCGAGCACGCGCTGCTTTTTGGAATGGGGCTTGAGGAACGACTCGTCGAGGATCTCGACGTGGCGCCGGTCGCCGCCGGTATCGCCCAGCGAGCGACACGTCGTCTCCAGCAGCTCGCGCAAGACGTCGACGCGCGCCTCGAAGGACAGGTCGCTGTCGCAATGTCCCAACACCAGCGGCGTGTCCACGAGCACGTTGTCCGCCAGGCGATCGCCGCGGTGAAAGTGCTTGAGGGCGCGCTTGACCCCGTCGTCGAATTCCTGGCGCGTCAGCACCATCGGGCTGGGTCGCGCCTCGACGGGGGGCTGGCCCATCATCGACTTGACCATCGAGTCCAGCCAGTCCATACGCCGCACTTTGCGCCAGTCGCGGCCCTGCACCATGAAGGGGATGCCGTCGAGCTCGAATTTTCCCACCAACCGCAACCGGTTATCCGGCCGGCCCAGCCACTTGTCGGGATGGGCGTACACGATCATGCCCAGGGCCATGCCCGGGCTGGCGGCGATCTTGAGGTAGATATGCTGGAACATGCGCGTCTGCACGCCGCTCCAGTTCTGGTAGGTCTCGCAGCCCATCCAGAAGCGACACAGCCGCGCCGACTCCCCCGGGCGCGGCGGGGAGGCGCTGACGCGCTCGCGGGCGATGGCCGCGGCGGGATCGAGCTGGCAGTCCTCGGCGGTGACGGCGCCCAGATCGATGAACTGGCAAAACCCGGCCAGCTCGCCGTCGGCGTCGCGAAAGGCGACCAGCCCCTGGGGATGGCGCTGCTGCCAGTGGGCGGCAATCGTCGCCGAGGTCTCCCCCTCGAAGCGACGCACCGTGTCCACGCAGCGCTGGTATTCCTCGGCGCGCAGCGTGTCGACGTGGTAGCGCTGCGCCTCGATGGGCGCCCACTCGGTCAGCAGCTCGTCGCGCAGCAGATACCCCAGATCGCCCATCAGTTGTTCGTGAGCTTGCCCGCGGGTGGTCTCGGCGACCTCGAAGACGTAGCGCATGGCCTTGCGCAACAGTCGCTGGCGGCGGCGCTGCTGGAAGCGTCGCAATTCGTCGCTGAGCAGGCGCCGAAGCAGCTCGCGCGGGTAGTGCCCGTCGTCGTCGTGGGCGAAGAACGGCGACTTCGCCAGCCAGCGCAAGATCTCGGCGGCGTCATCGGTCTCGAGGACGTTGGCCAACAACGGCTCGGTGGTCCGGCGCACCAGGCTGGACAGCTCGAGCGCTTGACGGTGGGTCTCCGAGGGCGCCGCTTCGAGCAGCCGGCGAAGCAGCCCGCCCAGGCGGTCGAGGGCCCACTGGGGCTGAAAGGACTGGTCGGGGTGCTGCCGGGCGGCGTTGGCCGCGGCCGTGAGCGCCAGGGGATGGCCGTGCGCAAACGCGACGATAGCGCCGCGCTCGTCGCAGGGGACGTCGCGCATTTCGAGCAGGGCCAGGCTGTCGGCCTCGTCGAGCGGGCCCACCTCCAGGCATACGAGCAGTTCTTGCCAGCCGGGCGCGGTCAGCCACTCGTTGGGAAGTGGTCGCCGTGCGGCGGTCAGCAAGCGCACCGCCGCCGGAAGTTCGGGCAGCACATGCCTGCGCAGCCAGCCGAACAGCGGCTCGAGGCGTCCAAAGTCGTCGATGGCCACCAGGTGGCCGACGCCGTCGTCCGCGGCGGCGACCTCCCCCAGCGCGCGCTCGACCCGCTCTCGGCTCTCACCCAGGGCGGCCCCGTCGAGCATGGTCGTCTGCCAACCCTGCGATCGCGCCCGCTGGGCGAAGGCGTTCAACAGCGCGCTCTTTCCGATTCCCGCGGCGCCGTGCAGGTGCATCAGTCGCCGGTAATCATCATCCAGATACTGTTCCAGGCAAACCTGCTCGTGGCGTCGGCCAACGAACATCTGCGCGGCGGCCCGATCTACCAAGCTTCCCCAATTCTTCGTCATGGCAATGCGATGGTTCAATTTCGAGTGACGTGCCCGCATGTTTACATTTATTTTTCGTTTGTGACAGTGACTTGTGGGTTATTGTGCGGACATCATCGATCGTAAGCGTCGAACAGTCGCTGTATTCGATAGCTTCCGGTGCTTACTTTGGCCGTGGGGATGGCGCGAGGCTGCCCCCGGTTTTTGGGCGTTCATCAGTTCACAGGAGACCGACGAGATGTCTCGAGGTGCCGCTGACGAAGAAAACTCGCTGCGCGTGCTGGTTGTCGACGACAACGCCGACATCGCCAATGCGCTGTCGGCCTTGCTGGAGTTACAGGGCTGTCAGGTGCGGGTGGCGAACCAGGGGGAAGACGGTCTGGAGTTAGCGGGCAGCTTCGATCCGGACGTCATCTTTCTCGACATCGGCCTGCCTGGCATCGACGGCTACCAGGTCGCGCGTCAACTGCGCCAATCCAGCCGGGATCACAAGCCGGTGCTGGTCGCGCTGACCGGCTATGGCCAGGCCTCCGACCGCGAACGCTCCGCCGAGGCGGGCTTCGACCATCACCTGGTCAAGCCGGCTCGCCTCAATCAGATCCGCGAGATCCTCGACGCGATTTAATGCTGGCGCGCGCTCAGGTTTGGTCGGTCTCGAGCCATTGCTTCGACGGCGGCGGCTCATAGGCGCGAAAGGCGGCCATCAACTCGTCGGCCGACTCGCCCACCAGCACGATCTCGCGGTGCTCCTTCCACAAAAAACCCTCGGCCACGGCATGGTCGAAGTAGGCGATCAGCGGGTCGAAGTATCCCTCGATGTTGAGCAACCCACAGGGTTTACGGTGAATGCCGAGCTGGGCCCAGGTGAAGATCTCGGCGAACTCCTCGAGGGTGCCCATGCCACCGGGAAGCGCGATGAAGGCGTCGGCCAACTGCTGCATCTTGGCCTTGCGCTCGTGCATCGTGTCGACCACGTGCATCTGGCTCACCCCGGCGTGGGCGCGCTCCTTGAGGTTGAGCCCGTGCGGGATCACCCCGATGACCTCGCCGCCGGCGGCCAGCGCCGCGTCCGCTGCCTCGCCCATCAGCCCGATACCTCCACCACCATAGACCATGGTGATGCCCTCGCGGGCGAGCAGGGCGCCGACCCGGGCGGCCGTCTCGGCATAAATCGGGTTGTTTCCAACGCTCGAACCACAAAAGATGCAGATGGAGTTCATAGGGCTAGGGGTCTGGGGGTTCAGGGGTCCAGGGGGCCAGGGGTCTAGGGGTCTAGGGATCCGGGGGTCCAGGGGTTTAATCGGTCGACAACATATCACCCGACGATGAAGAACCAAGAATCAAAATCGCAACAATTGCCGCCCACCGTCGAGATCTTCCAGGGGCATACGCCCGAGCTGCGCCGGGCCGACGCCACCATCGTCATCGACGTGATCCGGGCGTTTACCACCACCCATGTCGCCTTCGAGCGAGGCGCCGCCGAGGTGCTGCTGGCCGGCGAGGTCGCCGAGGCGTTCGCGCTGGCCCGGGCGCACCCCCAGTTCGTGCTCGCCGGCGAGCGCCACGCCCTCAAAATCGAGGGCTTCGACCTGGGCAATTCGCCCCACGAATGCGCGCAGTACCCGTTCGACGGGCGCGGGATGATCCTGACGACCACCAACGGCGTGCGCGCCACGCTGCACGCCCGAAGCGCCGGCCCGGTGCTCGTCACCGGCTACACCAACGCCGCCACCACCGCCGAGCATCTCCGGCGGCGCGCCGCCGCCGGCGAGGTCCATCGCGTCAACATCGTCGCCTCCCACCCCACCGGCGACGAAGACGTCGCCTGCGCCGAGTTCATCGGTGCACGCATCCGCGGCGACGACGCCAGCGTCTCCGACGAGGCGGTGCGCCGGCGCATCCTGGCGTCCGAGGCCGCCCAGAAGTTCCTCGACCCCGACCGCCCAGAGTACGACGAGCGCGACGTCGAGATCTGCGCGACGCCGCGCCCGTCGAACTTCGTGATGTATGTCGAGGAGGGTGACGCCCAGCCGGTCATCCGAACCAAAATTATCGACTAATCGGCGCGCAGCCTTCGGTGCGGGGGCATCTTGCCCGCGTGGGCGAGCGCTCGTCTATCTATCTATTCCCCAAAACGGCGAACGGCGAACAGCGTGTTTCACCGCAAAGTCGCAGAGACGCAAAGAGAAACAAAAATGAAGTAGTGCTTAGCGCCTTCGCGCCTTTGCGGTGAAAAATGTAGTTCGCAGTTTCAACGGCGAGAGCTGGAAGCACTCGCACCGGGCCAAGCCTCAGTTGCCCCACAGACCTTTGGCGATGTCGACCAGATCCACAAATTGCTGCTTCTGGTCGTCCCCCGCCGGCGCCGCCTGCCGCGCGATCTGCTCGACGTCGTCGAAGCGCGCCCCCGCGGAGTGCTTCGACTCGCGCAAGATCTCGGCATATTCGGCCACCGCCGCCGCGAAGCGGAAACTCGGGCTGGCCTGCTCGAAGCTTCCCTCGATCTGCGAGGCCTTGATGCCGCGCTCGAGCAGCTTGCTGTCCACGCCGTACTGCGCCTTGTAGCGCAGGCGCACCGTGGCCAGGTAGTTGCTCGAGGTGTCGGCGCCGTCGGCCAGGTCGAGCTCGTACAGCGCGGTGACCGTGTGGTCGGGGCCGATCTCGCCGGCGTCCTTGGCGTCGTTGTCGAAGTCCTGGTTGTCCATCACCCGGTTCTCGTAGCCGATGAGCCGGTAGCGCGAGACGGTGTCGGGGTCGAACTCCACCTGGATTTTGACGTCGGAGGCGATGACCTCCAGCGTCGAGGCCAGCGCCGAGCCGAAGATGCGGTCGGCTTCCTGCTCGTTGTCGACGTAGAAGTAGTTGCCGTTGCCGTCGCGCGCCAACGCCTCCATGGTGGCGTCGTTGTAGTTGCCCCGCCCGTAGCCCACGCAGGTCAGGCTGATGTGCTTGTCGCGGTAGTCGCGCACCAGTTGGACCAACTGGTCGCCGGTCTTGCCCACGTTGAAGTCGCCGTCGGTCAGGATGATCACGCGGTTGTTGCCGCCGTCGATCTTGGCCTGCTCGGCCATCTTGTAGGCGGTCACGATCCCGGCCTCGCCGTTGGTCGAGCCGCCGGCGCTCAAATGCTCGATGGCCTGGTGGAGGCGCTGGCGGTTTTGGACCTCGGTGGGGGGCAGCACGATGCCGTCGGCCCCGGCGTACACCACGATGCCCACCGTATCGCTGGGGCGAAGGTGGTCGAGCAGGGTGTACAGCGACTGCTTGACCATCGGCAGCTTGTTGGGGCTCTGCATCGAGCCGGACACGTCGATCAGAAAGACCAGGTTGGTCGGCTTGAGCGCGTCGAGGGGGATATGCTTGCCCTTGAGCCCGATGCGCAACAGCTTCTGGTCGTTCTCGCCAAACTTACTGGGCGCGATCTCCATATTGATGGAGAACGGGTCGTCGCCCTGGGGCTGGGCGTAATCGTAGTCGAAGAAGTTGATATACTCCTCCGGGCGCACGCTGTCGGCCACGGGCAGCCCCCCGTCGAGCACGTCGCGGCGCATCAGCGTATAGGAGGCGTTGTCGACGTCGATGGAGAACGTGGAGGTATTCTCCGTGCTCGTGTCGATGAAGTCGTTCTCCTCCCAGTGCTTGTAGTTCTCCCCCTGCTGGTAGTCGGCGGGGTTGTTGGGGGCTCCCGTATTCGCGTAGCTGCCGCTGGGCGCGTACATCGCGTCCCCCGACGACATGTCGCCCAACCCGCCGCAGCCGGCGAGCAGCGCCGCCGCCATCCATCCGATCAGTGCTCGTTTGCCCCATCCGTTTCGCATTTTGGTCTCCCTCGCATTCAGTCAGTCATGTGAGCCACGAGGAGACTGTCTGCAAGGGGGATGCCGAGCTGGCGAAAAGGGCGCTCGAGAGCGTTTGGGGGGCGATCGATGGAAGAGGACTCTGACTTTGGTGTCAGGTGGTGGACATGGATGTCAGAGTTTGGGGGGGTGGTTTGTAGACACGTGAAGGTAGGCGCTGCGCGCCAACCCTCACCCAAAGAGGCCGCGCCAACAGCGCGCGGCGTGGCGCCTGAACAACGGCGCCTTGATCAATACGGCGCACACGGTGGTTCGTGCCGTTCAAGCGGAGCCGAAGGCGCAGCGCGCCAATCGTAGTTTGATTGGCCTCTATAGGTGGAGGGTTGCGCGAGGCGCCTTTTGCCGAGCGCTACCTTCACGGGCCTACAAACCGCCCACCCCGCACGTCATCCGTCGTAGACTCGACGGATCACCCCGCACGACATCCGTCGTAGAATCGATCCCCCCATCACCCTAATTTCTCGATGCGCCCCTCCTCGATCGCCTTGACGGCGAGGTCGCCCAGCGCGCGCACCGCGTAGATGAGCATGCCGAAGCGGGGGTCGTCGGTGTCGCCGGACTTGAAGCGGTAGTAGATCTGTTGGCCGATGACGGCGACCTTGTACAATCCGTAGACGAAGTAAAACACGATGTCGTCGACCGGCTGGCCGCTCTTTTGGGCGTAGCGGTCGACCAGCTCGCGGCGGGTGAAGCTTCCGGGCAGCATGGTGGGGCCGAAGCTCAGGCCCTTGACCACGTCGGGGTCGTCGGCCTCGACCCAATAGGCCAGGCTGGTGCCCAGGTCCATCAGCGGATCGCCGACCGTGGCCATCTCCCAGTCGAGGATGGCGCGCACGTGGGTCAGCTCGTCGGGGTCGAGCACGAGGTTGTCGTATTTGAAATCGTTGTGGATGACCGCGGCGCCGACCTCGGCGGGCATATTGGCCTCCAGCCACTCGCCGGCGCGCTCCATGGAGGGGATGTCGTCGGTCTGGGCGCGGTGGTAGCGGCCGATCCAGCCGGAGATCTGGCGCTCGACGTAGCCCTCGGGGCGGCCGAACTCGTCCAGGCCGGCCGCCTCCAGGTCGATGGCGTGCACCTCGGCGAGGGTGTCCACGAACGCCTCGCTCAACCGGCCCATGGTCGCCTCGTCGAGGCCGTCGACGTCGGGCTTGGCCCCGCGCAAGATGACGCCCTGGACGCGCTCCATCAGGTAGAACGGCGCGCCGATGACCTCGGCGTCGTCGCAGTAGGCCAGGGGCGCGGGCACCTTGTCGAAGACCGGCTCGAGGTGGCTGAGCACGGTGTACTCCCGGCTCATGTCGTGGCCCTTGGCGATCTTCTCGGCACCAAACGGCGGGCGGCGAAGCACCACCTCTTTTCCGCCCACGTCCAGCATATAGGTCAGGTTGGAGTGACCCGAGGGAAATTGCTTGACGGTGATGTCCCCGCTCAGCTCGGGAACCTCTTGGGAGAGCCACTGGCCGAGCGCGTCGGTGTCGAGCTCCTCGCCCTGGCGGACGTCGCGTGGTTGGTCGATGCTCATTTTTGCTCCCGATATTTGGCGAGTTCCTTTTTGGCCACCTGTGATTTGTGCACCTCGTCGGGACCGTCGTAGATGCGCGCGGCGCGCTCGTGGCGAAACCAGTAGGCCAGCGGCGTGTCGTCGGTCACGCCCAGGCCCCCGTGGACCTGGATGGCGCGGTCGAGCACCTTTTGCAGGACGTTGGCCACGTAGAATTTGATCGCCGAGATCTGGATGCGCGCGGCCTTCTGGCCGTGGTTGTCGATCTCCCAGGCCGTGCGCAGCACCAGCATGCGCGCGGCGTCGATCTCGGCGCGGCTGTCGGCGATCTTGGCCTGGATCATCTGCTTGTCGCCCAGCACCGTACCCGGATACAGCTCGCGGGTGGCCGCGCGCTCACACATCAGCTCGAAGGCGCGCTCGCAGATGCCGATCCAGCGCATGCAGTGGTGGATGCGCCCCGGCCCCAGCCGCTGCTGGGCGATCAGAAACCCGGCGCCCTCCGGGCCCAGCCGGTTGTCGATGGGCACCCGGCAGTCGTGGTATTTGATCTCGGCGTGGCTGGCGTAGTCGTCGCCGGCCTCGCCCATCACCGGAATATTACGCACCAACTCGAAGCCAGGGGTGTCGGTGGGCACCAAGATCTGGCTGGCGCGCATATACCGCGAGTCGGCCTCGGGGTTGGTCACCGCCATGACCACCGCGAAGGCGGCCCCGTCGGCCGACGAGGTGAACCACTTGTGGCCGTTGATGACGTAGTCGTCGCCGTCTTTGACCGCCGTCGTGCCCATCATCGTGGGGTTGGCGCCGGCGAAGTCGGGCTCGGTCATCGAAAAGCAGCTCCGCACATCGCCGCGCACCAACGGATCGAGGTACTCGGCGCGTTGCTCCTCGGTGGCGTGCTCGATCAGGATCTCCATATTGCCGGCGTCGGGCGCCTGGCAGTTGAACACGTAGTGGCCCACCGGCGAGCGTCCCAGCTCCTCGGCGACCATCCCGAACTCCAGCAGCGACAGGCCCATACCGCCGTATTCTTGGGGCACGTGCGGCGCCCACAGCCCCAGATCTTTGACCTGTTGGCGCTTCTGTTGAAGCCGTGGCAGCAGATCTTTGAACGAATGGCCGACAAAGTCGGCCTCGAGCGGCTCGAGCTCCTCGCGCACGAAGTCGCGGACGGTGTCGAGCGTTTGCCTCAACTGGCTGTCGATCCCAAAATCCACAAGCGTGTCTCCGGTGGGGTTAGCGTTTGGTGGCGACTGTAACAGCCCCGTACGGGTGCGCCAACAGCGCTTTGATGACAACTCTGGAACGCAGGTTTACAGCAGTCGAAATACGAGCAAAAATAGCGGCGAGGTTTCATCTCGCACGCAGTCCATGGCAGTTGATGTCCGATACTTCCGAAACCGATAAGAAGCCCTGCTATCATCACGGCGATTTGCGAGCGGCGTTGATCGACGCCGCCCTCGAGATGGTCGACGAGGAAGGCATGGCTGGCCTGTCCATTCGCGGGCTCGCCCGCCGGGTGGGCGTGACCCACTCGGCGCCCTACCGCCACTTCGACGACAAGGGCGCGCTCATCGCCGCCATGGCCGAAGAGGGGTTCAAAAAGCTGCATTCCTGCATGCTCGAGGCCGTCGCCGAGCAGTCGGATGCGGCCTCGCGCTTCTTCGCCTCCGGGTTGGCCTACGTGCGTTTCGCGGTCGACCACACCCCGATGTTCCGGGTGATGTTTTGCGCGCAGGTGCGCGACCGCGGCCGCTACCCCGCGTTGGCGGACGCCCACGCCGGTGCCTATCGACTCCTGGTCGAGCTCATCGAGGAGTGTCAGCAGGTCGGCTTGATCCACGCGGGCCCCAGCGAGGGACCGGCGACCGCCGCCTGGGCGCTGGTTCAGGGCTTGTCTTCGCTATTCGCCAACGGCATGTTCGACTCCAGCGATCCCGAGCACGTGCGCACGACGTTCCAGAAGTGCGGCACGGAATTGTTGATGGGATTGGCTCCACGCGACAGTGATCTCTTTGGCGGTTGAGCATATCATGGACCAACAATCGTTTCTCGAAGCGGTGACCACGCTCATCGATCGGCCGTGGGTGGCGCCGACCGTCGAGTTCGTCGACGCGCAGATGGACCTCGCCGGCAGCCATGACCGCGGCCACCTTCTGCGGGTGCTCCGAAACGCCCGACGCATCCGGCGCGGTGAGGCCGAGCGCGGCGTCGTGGTCGACTGGGAGGCCCTGGCGGCGGCGGCATTGCTGCACGACGTGGTCGATCTGCCCAAGGACCACCCCGAGCGCCACCTGGCGTCGACCCACTCGGCGCGCAAGGCTCGCGAGCACTACGAGGCGCTGGGCGCCTTCGACGAGGCCCGCCGCGCGGTCATCGCCCACGCCATCCAGGCCCACAGCTTCTCGGCGGGCATCGCCGCTGAGTCCGCCGAGGCCGAGATCTTGACCAACGCCGATCGCCTGGAGGCGCTGGGCGCCTTCGGCATCGCCCGCGTCTTCCAGACCAGCGGCGAGCTCGGCCGCTCCATCGTCCACATGGCCGACCCGTTCGCCGACGCGCGCGAGCTCGACGATCTGGAGTACGCCGTCGATCATTTCTACAAGAAGCTTCTCAAGCTCCAGGACCGCTTCTACACCCCCACCGGGCGCCGCCTAGCCGCCCAGCGCCACCAATTCATGGAGCGCTTCCTCGACCAACTCGCCGACGAGATCGCCTGAGCCCCGTTGCATCCGGGCGCGCCCGCATTTACAGTGGCGTCACGATTTCCGAGCTCAGCGCCTCCTCCGCGCCTCCGCTTCACGCCTCCGCGCCTCCGCTTCACGCCCCGCGCCAAAGGCGCCAAGCCCCGCGCGCAAAGCGCGCCAAGCCCACGCGCCGCCAGGCGCGCCAACCTTACGAGGATCCCATGTCCGACGAAAAATTCGACAGCTTCGATGAGTTCTGGCCCTACTACCTCAGCGAGCATAGCGACCCCACCAACCGCTTGCTTCACGCCATCGGTACCTCCACGGCGGTGGCCACGGCGGCGTACGCGCTGCTCAAGAAAAAGCCCAAGCTGCTCGCCCTGGCGCCACTTCTGGGCTACGGCCCGGCGTGGATCGGCCATTTTCTGGTCGAGAAGAACCGCCCGGCGACCTTCGGCAACCCCCTGTACTCGCTGCGCGGGGACTTCAAGATGCTGCGCCTGATGCTCGCCGACGAGCTCGACGAGGAGATGCTGCGCCTGATCGCCGAGGGCAAGACCTCCCCGCGCATGCTCGAAGAGCTGGCGGCGGCCGAGTGATGGTGCGGTCCAGCCATTGAACGGGGCGCGCTCGCGCTTATCGTCCCTCCCAGACGTTCGATCGAACGCACGGATTCGACACTTGCTGGGAGGACGACGATGACGACCCACGGACAACAGCGATCGCACAGGCTTCGCCGGCTGGCCGACTACCACAAAAGCGCGGCCCAGAGCTTCGCCACGGCGGCCGAGCAGGTCGAGGCCGGCGAGTACAGTGACCTGTTTCGCGAGTACCAGAAGCAGCACACCGACTTCGCCGAGGAGCTCGACGCCCACGCCACCACCCTGGAGGGCGCGCCCGAGGAGATCGACGAGATCGAACTCCACCAGATGTACGCCGGGCTGGGCCGGCTGGAGTCGACGGTCTCGGAGAGCGATCTCGACGCCATGATCGCCGAGACCAAGGTCGTCGAGGACGAGCTTCTCGAGCAGTATCAGGACGCTATGGACGCCGAGTGGAGCGCGGAGATGCGCGAGCGTATCTCCAATCAATTCGCCGCCTTGCAGCGCTCGCGAACCGAGCTGCACGAGCGTTATTGAGACGACCGCGAGATCTTCTCCAACGCCCGCAGGGCGCGCTCGACGGCGAAGACGTGGGCGTCGTCGGCGCCCATCTGGCGCAGGCTGGCGGCGAGCTCGACCAGGTATTCGGTGTTGGGCCCGCTGGGGCCGTGGGAGCCGGCGATCTGGCGGGCGATGGCGTCGGCCGGCGCCGGCCCCAGCCAGTTGGGGTTTTGGCGCGTGGCCAAATACACCAAGGCCCCGCGCACCGGCTCTTGGCCGGGGACGACCATGTCGACGCGGTGGCGCTCGTAGCCGCCTTTCTCGCGGTGGTCGAGGCGGGCCAGAATCTCATCTCGGTGCGCTTCGGCGAGCCGAAACGCCCTGCCCCACACCCGCGAGTCGGCCTCGCGAAGCAGCGTGACCACCCGCCCGGGCGCGCCGGGCACGCCGCGGTGGTCGGTCGAGCCCTGCCAGAATTTGCGCGTCCATCCCTGCACGTAACCGTCGCGCGCCTCGACGAAGTCGAAGTCGGGACGCCAGATGAGTGAGCCGTAGCCGAAGATCCACATGGTGGCCAATCCTACGCCCACCTTCCCACCTTGACAAACCCACCACCCCTAGTACGTTCCGAAGCCGACAGCTTCGCAGCGATTTTGACGCCCCAATCATAGCAATGTAGGAGTGACTCGTGAGCAAGTACGACGTGGTGGTAATCGGTAGCGGTCCGGGTGGATACGTGGCGGCGATTCGCGCCGGCCAGTTGGGGCTGAAGACGGCGATCGTCGAGCGCGAGAAGACCGAGCGCCTCGGTGGCACCTGCCTGCTGCGCGGCTGCATCCCCACCAAGGCGATGCTGCAGACGGCCGACCTGCTGGAAAAATGCGGCCACTCCGAGGACTTCGGCGTCGCGCTGAGCGACCCCGCGGTGGACATGGACAAGATGGACGCCTTCCGGGCGCGCGTCGTCCAGAAGAACGCCGGCGGCGTCAAATACCTGATGAAGAAGAACAACGTCGACGTCCACTTCGGCCACGGTCGCCTGGCCGGAAAAAACAAGGTCAGCGTGGAGGGCTTCGACGGCACGACCACCACTCTGGAGACCACGCACTGCATCCTGGCGACCGGCAGCGTGTGCCAGCACCTGCCGTTCATCGAGATGGACCACGAGCGCGTCATCGACTCCGACGACCTGCTGCAGATGACCGACATGCCCGAGCACCTGGTGGTCATCGGCGCGGGCGCCGTGGGCAGCGAGTTCGCCAGCGTGTTTTTGCGCTACGGCGCCCAGGTCACCCTCATCGAGATGCTCGACCGCCTGCTGCCCATCGAGGACCACGAGGTCTCCAAAGAGATCGAGAAGAGCTTCAAAAAGCAGGGCATGAACGTGATGACCTCCTCGAAGGTCACCGACGTCAAGCGCACCGACCAAGGCGTCGAGGTGGTCGTCGAGACCGACAAGGGCGGCAAGACCAACTCCACCAAGATCGAGGCCTCCCACCTGCTCGTGGCCACCGGCCGGCGCGCGGTCACCGACGACTGCGGCATCGACACCACCAACATCGAGCTGGACGGGCGAGGCTTCGTGCCCGTCGACGAATATATGCACACCACCGAGGACTGGGTGTACGCCATCGGCGACATCGTCAACACGCCCTGGCTCGCCCACGTGGCCTCCCACGAGGGGATCTTGGCCGTCGACCACCTGGCCGGCGAGCCCGCCCATCCCATCAACTACGACCACATCCCCAACTGCACGTACTGCTCGCCGGAGGTCGCCTCGGTGGGCCTGACCGAGGAGAAGGCCAAGGAGCGCGGCTACGAGGTCAAGGTCGGCAAATTCCCCTTCTCGGCCATCGGCAAGGCGAGCATCGTCGGCCAGACGGAGGGCTTCGTCAAAATCGTCAGCGAGGCCAAATACGACGAGCTTCTGGGCCTGCACATCATCGGCCCGCACGCCACCGAGCTGATCACCGAGGGCACCGTGGCCATGGAGCTGGAGTCGACCGTGGTCGAGCTGGTGCACACGATCCACCCGCACCCGACCTTGTCCGAGGCGGTCGGCGAGGCCGCGCATGCGACGTTGGGTGAGCCGATTCATATTTGAAAATCAGGCAACCACGCTGCTCGTTGCCACCCCTCCCCGCGTCGGCCGCGTCGGGGAGGTGGCGGCGAAGCGAAGCGAGCCGTCGGAGGGGGGCACGGATGCCAACTCGTCTGCAAGGTGAGACTGGTCGAGCCTCGGCCCCCTCCGCCTCGCGAACTGCACTCGGCACCTCCCCCAATCGGCCCAATCGGGGAGGGGTGGCGAGGCGTACGCAGGTTCGATCAATGATCGCCGCCGCAGTAGCTACACGGCCAATCTGGGAGCTTTAAGCGGTTGGCGGCGCGCGAACGAGCGTATCACCCCCTTTCCCCCACGGTGGCGGGCGCCTTTTTCGGTGCCAGATCCTTCCAGGTCTGGCTTGCGGCAGCGCGTGCGCTGCGGCGGGACGCCTTTTCGAAAGGCGTGACGGCGTCGACTGCCCAGGCCTGCTTTCGCTTGTCGCCAACTCGCTCAAAGCCAGCGTCTTTGACCCGGCGCAAAAACCCCTTGGGTGTGGTTGCTTTTCTGCGTATCTTCATTGCTGCCATATCATCCTCGGTTTGGAGGGACATTGGCATCGACGGCGTCCGCGTTTGCCCGCAGGGACGCCGTCACTCTTTCTTGGGGATCAGGATATGAAAAGTCGTTCGGTAGGTCGATCCCTCAGCCGTGGCCGGATGCCGGAGCCGGGACCGGATGCCGGACCCGGGACCGGATGCCGGAGCCGTGGCCGGATGCCGGAGCCGGATGCCGGAGCCGGCCGTCGGCTCGGCGCGCTGCGCGCGCCTTGTAGGGAGGGGGAGAAGCCGATTCTGGCTAGCCTCCGATCTAGGCGTCCCGCGGGACAAGCCACGCGGGGGCGCTAACTGCGAAAAAGATCTGAGGCCCAATCGCTGAGCGAACCTGGAGGCGTACGTGGCTCAATGTTCTCACCCCTTGCACCACAGCCCTTTCGTGATACAGATAACCAGTCACGAACGCCGCACATAAAACCCAATAAGAGGACAACGCGATGCGAACCGAAGTCGTCATGCCCCAGATGGGCGAGTCGGTAGCCGAGGGTACGGTCACCACCTGGCTCAAAGAGGTGGGAGACCGAGTCGAGCGCGACGAGCCCCTATTCGAGATCACCACCGACAAGGTCGACGCCGAGGTGCCCAGCCCGGTCGACGGGGTGCTCGTCGAGAAGCTGGTCGAGCCCGGCCAAACCGTCGAGATCAACACCCTGGTGGCGGTGGTCGACACGGAGGCCGAGGAGGGCACGGTGGCCGAGAGCGCCGCGCCCGCCGAAGAGGCCGTGGCCGAAGAGTCCAACGTGGTGTCGCTCGAGGAGCAGAAGACCAGCCGGCGCGCGGCCGTCGGGGGCTCGGCGGCGACGGTCACCGCCGACGCCGGCGACTTTCCCAGCCGCGCCGAGCTTCGCCGCACCCGCTCGACGCCGCTGGTGCGCCGCATCGCCGCCGAGCACGGCATCGAGGACCTGTCGCCCATCCCCGGCTCGGGGCTGAGCGGGCGAGTGACCAAAGACGACATCCTCGACTGGATCGACCAGGGCAAGCACAAGCGGGCGGCGGCGCCGGCGGCCAGGCAAGGCGGCGGCACCACCAGCGTGCCCACCCGCGAGATCCATCGGCCGGACATCGAGATCGGCGCGCGCGACCGCGTGGAGTTCTTGTCGCCCCAGCGCAAGATGATCGCCGAGCATATGGTCGCCTCCAAGGCGATCAGCCCGCACGCCCACACCGTCCACGAGGTCGACTTCTCCAACGTCGTGGCCGCGCGCAAACGCCTCAAAGACAGCTTCGCCGAGCGCGGCGTCAAGCTGACCTACACCGCCTTTTTGGTCAAAGCGGCCGCCGAGGCGCTGCGCGAGTTCCCCACGGTCAACGCCTCGATGGACGACGAGAGCCTGGTGCTTCGCGGCGACATCAACGTGGGCATGGCCGTGGCGCTGGAGAAGAGCCTGATCGTGCCGGTGATCAAGAATGTCGACGAGCTCAGCCTGCTGGGCATCGCCCGCAAGGTCACCGACATCGCCCACCGGGCGCGCCACAAGCAGCTCAAGCCCGACGAGGTCAAAGGGGGCACGTTCACGCTGTCCAACCACGGCGTGTTCGGCCCGGAGTTCGGCATCCCGATCATCAACCAGCCCCAGGCGGCGATCATGAGCACCGGGGCCATCAAAAAGCGGGTGGTCGTCGACCAGAAGACCGACGCCATCCTGGTGCGGCCCACCGCGATCTGGTGTTTGAGCTTCGACCACCGCATCATCGACGGAGCCACCGCCGATAAGTTCATGCGCCGCATGCGCGAGATCATCGAGACCTGGCCGGCAAATTGAAACTTTTTGACCGTGCGTACATCTCAAGGTCGGACGGATTGAGAAATTGACTTCGAAGTAATCCCTTAAGGAGACAGTCATGGCACTTACTGAGATCACCGCCGATAATTTCGACACTGAGGTCGCCGAGAGCGACGTGCCGGTCATCGTGGACCTGTGGGCGCCCTGGTGTGGGCCGTGCAAGTCGCTGACCCCGATCTTGGAGAAGCTCGCCGCCGAGTACGACGGCAAGGTCAAAGTCGGCAAGGTCAACGTCGACGAGCAGCCCGAGCTGGCGCAGGCCTTCCGGGTGCAGAGCATCCCGATGCTGGTGGCCCTCAAAGGCCAGGACGTCACCGATCACCAGATCGGCTTTCGCGGCGAGGGCGCCGTGCGCCAGATGTTCGAGAAGGCCACCAACGGCTGAACCATTCCGGCAAACGACGCCACGGATGCCGTCCGTTGCATCGACGCAGAGAGCACACAGACTTCGGCGGGCTCGCAAAAGCCGGCGGAATTCTGCGTGCTCTTTGCGCGCTCTGTAGTGTTATGAGATGTGTAGTGGTGCATGCTTGTTGTGCTACGCCTCGTACCTACAATGAGGGCGAGGCGTGTAGCGCCCGAGATTTGCTCCGCTCCTGATATTCATCATAAGGTGAGGTTCCCATGCCTGGCTCCGCTACCAGCGCGATGGCACTGTCGAAAGAGCAAGAGCAAAAGCTGGAGGCGATCCACGACGAGCTCGAGCCGTTGCGCTCCCATGGCCAGGTGCGCCAGGCGCGCACGAACCTGGACTCCATCCTCGCGAACGTGCCCGAGACCGACGACTACCAGCTTTTGCGCGCGGCGTTGCGCGCGCTGCGCGCCGACGTCGACCTGGATATGGGCGCGTCCGACGACGCGCTCGCCGACGCCGAGGCCGCCCTGCAGGCGGGGTGGCGACGCGCCGAGGCGTTCGACGCCGCCGGCTGGGCCAATTACAGCCTGGAGCGCCCGGAGGCGGCGCGCGATTATTTCGATCGCGCCCTCGATCGCGACCCCGATCTGGTGTCGAGCTTGATGGGGCGCGCGCTGGCGCTGGTCGACGTCGACGAGCTCGATCACGCCCGCTCGGACCTGACCCACGCCATCAATATCGAGGGCGCCGACGCCGAGCTGTACGCGCTGCGCGCCGACGTGTTCACCCGCACGGGCAAATTCGAGCAGGCCGAGCGCGACCTCACCCAGGCCCGCGAGCTCGACGACGACCCCGACTACGCCCTGCAGCTCGCCCGGCTGATGATGGTCCAGGGGCGCAGCGAAGAGGCCGGCGAGGTCATCGACGAGGCCGTCAGCGACGACGACGCCTCCCTGGAAGCGCTGCTGTTGCGCAGCCACATCCACATGCTCGGCGGGCGCAATCGCCAGGCGCGCGCCGACGCCATCCGCGCGTCCAACAATTTTCCCGACGAGGCCTTCGCCTTCGTGCAGTTGGCCCACGTGCAGTTGGCCAGCGGCAAGGGCAACCTCGCGCTCAAGGCCGCCGAGCGCGCCGTCGAGCTCGATCCCAGCCTCTCCGACGCCTATATGGTGCGCGGGGCCGCCCGGCATATGCGCGGCGAGACCAGCGTCGCGCAGGAGGACTTCGAGCGCGCCCGCCAGGCGCCCGCCGAGCTGCCCATGTTCTTGCTGGGCCCGTGCTACAGCGTGCTCGAGGCCACCGGCTTCCAGACGTCGATGCGCGACATGCTCAACCGCTACTCGGAGACCGTCGGCGCCGGCGGTGAGGCCAACGCCGGGGCCACCCCCTTTGGCAACTTCGACCCCATGAGCGTGCTCGGGCAGGTCTTCGACGAGTCCGGCAAGATGAAGGGGCGCTTCAAGCCGTTTTTGGAGATGGCCATGAAAAATGCCCCCAACATCCTCAAAAACGTCCCGCCGGGGCTGCTGCGCAACGTCGGCGGCCTCGACCCCTCCGAGCTCGAGGGGATCGACCTGTCCAAGATGTCCTCGGAGCAGATCGAAGAGCAAATGCAAAAGTTTTATCAGATGATGCAATCGGGGGAGAATCCCTTCGAGGAGATGAGCAAAGAGCCGCCGCCGCCGGACGACTCCGACGACCACTAGGGCGACGAGCCCATGTTCGGCGCTGGACAAATCCGGCAACATCCTCCATACCAATCGCTCACCGGTGGGGCCGTCCACCTCGGCGCCCACATACGGTGAGCTATCGCTAAGTTCCCAAGAAGACTCAAGTTCGCGAGCACTAACGCATGTCGAAACTCGTCATCGTCGAGTCGCCGGCCAAGGCGAAAACGATTGAGAAATATCTATCGGGCGACTTCAAAGTCCGCGCGTCGCTGGGCCATGTCCGCGACCTGCCCGACAACGCCAGCCAGCTGCCCAAGAAGTACCGCAAGGAGTCGTGGTCCAACCTCGGTGTGGACATCGAGCACGACTTCGACGCGGTCTACGTGGTCAAGGATACGCGCTCCAAGAAGGCGGTCTCCGAGCTCAAAAAGGAGCTCAAGAACGCCGACGAGCTGTACCTCGCCACTGATGAAGACCGCGAGGGAGAGGCCATTAGCTGGCACCTGGTAGAACTTCTCAATCCCAAGGTCCCCACCCGCCGCATGGTGTTCCACGAGATCACCAAGGCGGCCATCCGCGATGCGCTGGAGCATACCCGAGACATCGACGAGCACCTCGTCGAGTCCCAGGAGGCCCGCCGCATCCTCGATCGCCTGGTGGGCTATCCCTTGTCGCTCTTGGTCGCCAAAAAGATCAAATACGGGCTGTCGGCTGGACGCGTCCAGTCGGTGGCCGTGCGCCTGCTGGTCGAGCGCGAGCGCGAGCGCCGCGCCTTCCGCATCGGCACCTACTGGGACCTGAAAGCCGCCCTGGACAAGGACGGCGACGGGTTCGAGGCCGATCTGGTGTCCATCGACGGCACCCGCATCGCCAGCGGCAAGGACTTCGACAAGGACACCGGCAAGATCGCCGAGGGCAAAGACGTCCTGTTGCTCGAGGAAGACGCCGCCCAGAACCTGCTCGACAAACTCGAGGGGCGTCCCTGGCAGGTCCAGTCGATCAAGACGCGCCAGTACACCACCTCGCCCAAGGCGCCGTTCATCACCTCCACGCTGCAACAGGAGGCCAGCCGCAAGCTGGGCATGAGCGCCGCGCAGACGATGAGCATCGCGCAGCGTCTGTATGAAAGTGGGCGGATCACCTACATGAGGACGGACAGCGTCAACCTGTCCACCCAGGCCGTCAGCGCCGCGCGCAAGGCCGCCGCCGAGCAATACGGCGACGACTACGTGACCGACAAGCCGCGCATCTACCGCTCGAAGTCCAAGGGCGCCCAGGAGGCCCACGAGGCCATCCGCCCGGCCGGCGAGACCTTCGTCGAGCCCAAAAAGAGCGGGCTGAAAGGGCGCGAGTACAAGCTGTACGACCTGATCTACAAGCGCACGCTGGCCTGTCAGATGGCCGACGCCAAAAAGACCAGCACCGCCGTCGAGCTGCTGGTGGAGGTCGACGGCCAGCAGGTCGTCTTCCGGGCCAACGGGCTGCGCACCGACTTCGCCGGCTTCATCAGCGCCTACCTCGAGGGCACCGACGATCCCGAGGCCGCGCTGGCCGAGCAGGAAAAGCACCTGCCCAAGATGAACGAGGGCGACGCCGTCGACTGCACCGGCGTCGAGCCCATCCGCCACGAGACCAAGCCGCCGGCGCGCTTCACCGAGGCGTCGCTGGTCAAGGCGCTCGAGGAGGCCGGGGTCGGCCGCCCGTCGACCTACGCCACCATCATGAGCAAGATCACCCGCGACGAGCGCTACGCGCGCAAAGACGGCAAGACCCTGGTGCCCACCTACACCGCCTTTGCCGTCGTCGAGCTGCTCGAGGAGTATTTCCCGGGGCTGGTCGACCTGGACTTCACCGCGCGCATGGAGGATGACCTCGACGAGATCGCCCGCGGCGAGGGCAGCAAGGTCAACTACCTGCACTCGTTCTACCGCGCCGAGGGCGCCTTCGACGACCAGATCCAGAAGGGCGAGGAGGAGATCGCCAAGAAGGACGCGCGCATCGTGCACCTCTCCGATCTGCCCGCTATCCTGCGGGTGGGGAAATTCGGCCCCTACGCCGAGTGGGAGGAGGACGGCGAGACCAAAAAGATCGACGTGCCCGACGAGATTCCGCCCGCCGACCTGACCATGGAGAACTTGGAGGAGCTGTACGCCGAGCGCGAGCAGTGGCCCAAGAAACTCGGCGACGATCCCGAGACCGGCATGCCCGTCTTTTTGAACAACGGGCGCTATGGGCCCTACGTCCAGCTCGGCGAGCGCGGCAATGGCGAGAAGCCCAAGACCGCGTCGGTCCCGCCGAATAACGAGCTGGACGACGTCGAGCTCGACCAGGCGCTGATGTGGCTGCAGTTGCCGCGCGTGCTCGGAGAGCATCCCGACGACGGCAAACCCATCGAGG
Organism: uncultured delta proteobacterium; assembly: GCA_963697525.1. Taxonomy (GTDB): domain Bacteria; phylum Myxococcota_A; class Bradymonadia; order Bradymonadales; family Bradymonadaceae; genus Bradymonas. The sequence continues at coordinate 923,414 of OY969087.1, read as the reverse complement.
CGGGCGTGGGCCGCTACGGCCCGTACGTGCGCCACAAGCGCGACTATCGCAACCTCGACAACTTCGACAAGGTCTTCACCATCACCTTCGAGGAGGCGATGGAGATCTTCAGCAAGCCCAAGAACAACCGGCGGCGTCGAAACGTGCTCAAGGAACTCGGCGAGGATCCCGAGAGCGGCAAGCCAGTCAACGTGCTCGACGGCCGCTACGGTCCCTACGTCAAGCTGGGTAAGACCAACGTCTCGCTTCCCAAGGGCATGACTCCCGACGAGATGACGCTCGACAAGGCGCTCAAGCTCATCGAGGAGAAGCGTGCTGGGTGATCTCTCGAGTGATCTCGAGTGATCGAGTGATCGAGTGAACTACGACGGCGTAACTGCGTAACTACGACGGCGTAGGTGCTCGGGGGATCGGGAACTCGGCGATTAGAGAATCGCGAAAAAATCCAAAAGCGCCAGCGACGGCTAAGTCGCTGGCGCTTTTGGCTTTTCTTGGGATTTTGACGTGGTGGCCGCGAAAAAAATTGGCCCGATCACGCAACGATTTGGCCCTTTTTGCCGAAAACCATAATGAGGGGCTTCGAGACCATCGCATCCTGTGTTGCAGAGGATTGACGCATCGTGAAGATCCACAACGACAGAACCGACCATGTCGATCGCGCCCGCGAGCAGGACGAGAAGACGCGCGCTGACGACGGCAAGGACGCCAAGGATTTCAAAAAGCTGCTCGACGGCAAGCGCGGCGGCGAAAAAGGCGAGCATGCTGCCAAGAAGATGGCCGGCAAGACGCTCGCCCACGGGTCGCACGGCGAGCCTGGGCACAAGACGTTGGGCGAAGCCGGGCGCGGCGGCGAATTTGGCGCGCGCACTCACGACGGTCGGGTGCAGTTGGGCCAGCAGCAGGCGCAGGACACGCGGCTGCACGGCGAGCTGCACACCGAGAGCGAGCAGCACGACAAGCTCGTCGAGCATCGCCACCACCAGCGCCACGAGCACCGGGTGCGCGGCGAGCACGCCCAGCGAAGCGACGCGCGTCCCGAGCTCGGTCAACCGGCGAAGACGTCTCGCTCGGGGGCTGAGGGCGTCCGCGGCGACGACATGCGCCGGAAGGGCGTGGAGTCGGCGGCCGCGGCCGCGTCGCGCGCACCGGTCGACGCCGCCCGGGCCGCCGGCGCCCAGAAGGCCGACGCCAGCGCGCCGGCCGACCGCGCCGAGCTTCGCGCCAAGGTCGCCGAGCTCGCCGACAAGCTCGTCGAGAAGGCCCAGGTCGGCACAGACGCCGCCGGCCGCCAGATCATGCTGCTCGACGTCGAGGTCCCCGGCCGCGGCAAGGTGCATATCCGGCTGCGCAAGCGCGGCGGCGGCTTCGAGCTACGCATGCGTCCGGAGAACGAGGAGTTCGCCCGCGACCTGCGCCACGAGCGCGAGCATTTTCGCCAGTCGGCCGCCGAGCACGGCGTCGACTTTTCCAGCATCGACATTGTCTGATTTCCCGGAGACCCAACTGCCATGGCGCAACGATTCCAAACCCCCGGTGCCACGCCATCGAGCCTGTCGAAGCGCGCGGTCACCCGGCGAAAGGCCGTGCGGCGCATCCCGCTGAAGTCGCTCGAGGCGCTGTCGGCCGACGAGGTGGCCGTGGGCAACCGGCTGCTGCGATTGCTGCCCGCGCCCGTGCCCGGCCAGCGGCTGCTCGACGAGTTGGCCGACGAGGCCGAGCGGCTCACCGGCTTGCCGCACGACGTCTTCTTCCACGCCGTTCGCACCTACGCGGGCAGCGAGTTCTGCGCGCGCCTCGACGAGCATCTGACGACCACATTTACGTTGGCGCCCGACCCCGATCTGGGGGTGATCACCGTGGATATGAACCTGGTGGGCGGCTGGCTCGAGGAGCTGCTCGAAGACGAGCCGCCCGAGGCGCGCACCCTGGCGCCGCCGAGCGCGCGCGACTTCGGGCTGGTCACCTTCCTGCTGATGCAATTGGTCAACTGGTTGTGCAAACGCGGCTTGCCGCCGCTGTCGGTCCCGTCGTCGCCGCCCAACCTGGAGACGGCCGCCCAGCGGCTTCGCCGCCAGAGCGAGATCTCCGAGGTGGTCTATGCGGTGAGCACCCCGACCAGCGCGGGATTGGTGCGCCTATTCGTGCCCGGCGACATGGTGCGCAGCATGGAGGTGTTCGTGGCCGAGTCCACCCGGCGCCAGCGCCAGCGCCGCCGCCTGTCGCTGTCGCGGTTGGGATCGCTGCGCGCTCGGCTGCCCCTGACGGTGGCGCGCGTCGGGCTCACGCCCCCCGAGCTCGACGAGCTGGGTGTCGGAGACGTGCTGCTTCCGGCAGACCACGCCCTGCGCATGGACGGCCTGGACGACGGGGCCCGCGGCCACGGCGAGCTCGGCCTGGACGCCGCCGCCTCGACGATTTTGCCGTGTGTGGTGCGCCCGCAGGGCCAACAATTGTGGAAAATCGAAATCACCGACGCCACCCCGGTGGCGCGACAACCCCATGGAGGCGAGATGGATTCGCAGCAGAGTTCCGAGCAACCCCCGTCCAACGAACCGGCCGCCGACGTGCTCGACAAGGCGCAGGTCGCCGTGGAGATCCGCCTGGGCGAGATGCCCCTGCCGGTGTCGATGCTCGCCCAGATTCAGTCGGGCTATGTGCTCGAATTGGAGCGGCGGGTCGACGACGGGGTCGATCTGGTGGTCGACGGCAAGCGCATCGGCGCCGGTGAGCTGGTCAACGTCGACGGACGTCTGGGCGTAAGGGTGCTGTCGATCGCCGACTGAGCGGCGTCAACGGCGTCACTCCGCCTCGGAGTCGTGCACGGCGCGGCGTTCGCGCCGGACGTCCTCGGCGCTGAGCTCGTTGGTCGGGGCGGGGTCGAGATCCCAGATGGGGGTGGCCGGCTCGGTTCCCTGGTCGGTGGCCTCCGAGGCGAGGGAGTGATTGGTCGGGGTCTCGTTGTCCTCGACGACATCCTCGTCGAGCAGCCATTCCAGGTCGTCGCGGGCGCTCTCACGGATGCGCTCCATGTCCACCGCCGTCAGCGCGGTGGTCTCGCCGCGCACCGGCGGGGTCAGCTCGTCGGGATCGATGCCCGGAAACGAAGGCGGGCCATCGGCGGCGGGCCCCAGGCCCATCTCGGCGAGCATGGCGTCGACCTTGGCGCCGTCGGCGATATTGGTCACGGCGTCGTCGGAGGACTGCTCGAGCCCGATCGACGGCGGCGGTTGGTCGAAATCGGGGCGCGCAGCCGGCGGCGATGCCTCGGCCTTGGCCTGTTGTTGGCGCTTTCGGGCGTTGCGTGCCCGCACGAACGCCTTGAGGTCGATCTCGCCGGATTGGCGAAGCAGCTCTTCTTCGTCGATGTCATCGCCGGTTAGCAGCTCGTCGACGCTCATGCCCTGGATCTTCGCCGCGGCGTCGTGCTCGACGGCTGCCTGGTCGGTGTCCGGGGCCTTGCGCTCGGCGGTCTCGTCGTCGAGATCGCTGTCGCTCAGCGGACGAATATCCGAGGTCACCGTGGGATCGTCCTGCGACTGGGCGATCGTCGGACGCGCCGCGCGGTGCGGCCCGCTCTTGCCAGCGCGCTTGGGGGTGATGATCGCGGCCTCCGAGGTGGGCGACGGTGACGCCGCCGGCGGAAGATCGGGCTGCCCGTCGGCCTCGACGTCCGGCTCCGAGGCCGCCTGGGCCGGCGCCGCCGGCTGCGCCTCGGGGGCGCGTGTGGGTTTGGGCTGGACGGGCTCGGCGTGGGCAGGCTCGTCGGGCGTTTTCGGCGGGCGCGCGAGGGTGACGAGGTCGTCGAGCGACGCCAGCATGTCGGCCACCGGCGTGGTCTTACCCAGCACCTCGCTCCAGCCGTCGGCGCGGTGGCGCGCCAGGCTGACGATGTCGGCCTCGCCGGCGGCGGCGACGTCGATGAACACGGCGCAATCCAGGTGCAAGTTGCCCAGCGGGCGGATCAACGTGCCCAGCCGCAGCGCCAGCGCCTCGGGCGTGTCCGCGTCGACCGAAAACCAGCGGTTATGCGTATTGGGCGTGTTGACCAACGTGAGCATGTCGTCGGCGTGGCTGATATGGTCCCAAAAGATGCAGTCGTGGGCGCGCAGAAGCCGCTCGAGGTCGCGGCGCTGGCGGCCGTTGGTGGGCGGGAAGACATGCGTGGCCGTGGGCGCGGGCAGCTCGCGCGGGGGCACGTCGGAGACGATGACCAGCTCGCGCCGTCCCAACTGCGAGGCCAACCACAACAGCAGCGAGCCCTTGCGCGAGCCCACGCCGCCGGCGATCACACCGGTGCTTCCGTGGCGGGCCAGGTGCAACAGCTCCTCGTGGACCTTCTGGGGAATGGGGCCGTCGGGAAGCGCCAGGCGGCGCTCGCCGAAGACGGTCCGCCCCTTGAAACCGGGCAGGACGCGCAAAAACCACGGCCCCAACACCGCCTGCTCGCCGCGGGCGACAACCTCCTCGGCGAGCGCGCGCACCCCGGCGACATCCAGCGGCGTCTTCGACGACGTCCACCGCGCCCCGCGGCGCACCGACAGGTGACCGTCGGGTGAGATCTTGAACTTGTGGGTATGATCTTCGGCCAGCGTCTTGACCAGGGTCGGCAGCCGGTGCAACTGCTGGCTAAAATTGGCGGTGTCCATCGATGAGGCCTCAGTCCAAATCGTCTAGCGAGCGCTCCATATTGACCCGCAGGGTCACCTGCTCACCGGCGGCCAGGGCGACGTCGAACCGCCGGGTAATATAGCCGTCGGCGCGAAGCTCCACTCGGCGCTTCCCCGATGGCACGGGCACGGTTTGCTGCACCCAACCCTTGACGATGCCACGATAGTGCGAATCGATGAAAATCTTGGTCGTGTCCGGCTCGACGTCAAGTCGAAGGTAGGCCGGGCCGCTGTGCCGATCGGGAATGCGCTGCACTGCCGTACATCCGCCCTCCAGGCAGACGAGCGGGCCGACGCACAGCGCCAGCATCAGCAGTCCTCGGGTCATCGGCAAGTCATCGTTCGCGGGCGTCTTGGATAGGCCGTGGGCCGACATCGACTATAACACGCCCCCAACAACCAAAAAAGCCGGGTTCACCGTCGATCGCCGAGGCCGCCGAGGCAGCCGGGGGGGCGATGCGCAGGCATGGGGGGGCCTCAAAAATCTGACGGCCGTGGCATCGATGTCCGAATTTTTGGGGCGCGCGCGGCTCGCGACCGCCCGCAGACCGGCCTGGCGGGCGTGGCACGATCATTGCTCGGTGGTTGTCGCGTTGATCGAGACATCGAACCGCGCCATCGTCACCGCACGCGCGACAAAATCGCCAAACCAACGAAGATGCGCTATGATGGGCATCTCAGCGTACACCGGTGACAACGTCATGGGGATTTGAATGCGACTTCTACGGGACATGCTTCGTGCGAGGGGACCGCGCCTGAGCGGGTTGGTGCTGCTGTGCGTGGTGATCGCCGGGGCCATGGCGCTGGGCGCCTGCTCCGACGAGCAGACCAAGACCGTCGACATCTTCCAGCCGCACGAGTACGGCGACTGGCAATACGACGGGCAGGCGGACATCGACGGACCCGAGCGCGTGGTCTTCGGCGACGTGCTGCGCGGTGAGACGGTGCAAAAGAGCGTCGAGATCTCCAACGCCGGCGACGATCTGCTCAAGCTGGGCCGGTGGCGGGTCGACGGGCCCTTCCTTCTGAGCTATCCGCGCTACGATGGCCGCCCGCCCGAGGAGCTCGCCCCCGGCGAGTCCATCCAGGCAACGCTGACCTACACCGCGCGCACCACCGACCGGGCCCAGGGCACGTTGAGCATCGAGAGCAACGACCCCGACGAGCCCGTCTTCGAGGTCGCGCTCTTCGCCAACGCCGATTTTCCCTGCCTGACGCTCACCCCGGCGGACGCGCTCGACTTCGGCACCGCCGAGCTGCACCAGATGAGCCAGAAGGTGATCATCGCCAAAAACTGTGCCCGGCGAAGCGAGACCACCTTTACGGTCGACCACCTGGAGGGCGCCTCGGAGTTCTCGCTGATCGACGGTGGGCTGCAGCGCCAGCAGGTCACCTTGCGGCCGGGGGCGAGCGCGCGCATTCCCATCGGGTTCATGCCCCAGGCCCCCGGTCAGTACGAGGGCGCGGTGTTCATCGAGTCCAACGACGAAAACCAGCCCCATCGCGTGGTCAACTTGAAGGGGCAGGGACGCCCCTACGATTGCCCGCAGGCGGTCATTCGCGCCTACAACCCCGACCGCGGCGAGGCCATCGCCGACCCGCAGGGCCAGCTCAACGCCGTGCCCCTGGACAATATCGACCTCGACGCCTCCCAGAGTCGCGACCCCGAAGGCAGCGGCATCGCCCGGGTGCAGTGGCGCATCGCCCAGCGCCCCACCGACAGCACCAACGAGTTGGACAACACCGACCAGACGACCTCGACCATCTGGATGCAGCTCGCCGGCACCTACGTCGTCGAGCTGAACGTGTGGAACGGGCTCGGGGTCAAATCATGTCAGCCGGCGCGCATGACCCTGAACGCCATCGCCGACCAGGACATCCACATCCAGCTCGTGTGGCACACCCCCAACGACCCCGACCAGACCGACGCCAACGGCGCCGATCTCGACATCCACCTGCTGCACCCCAACGGCAACTTTCACTGGAACCTGCCGCCGTGGGACTGCTTCTGGCAGAATATGGCGCCGGATTGGGGCCAGCAGGGCGACGCCACCGACGATCCCAGCCTGGACATCGACGACATCGACGGGGCCGGCCCCGAGAATATCAACCTGGACAACCCCGAATCCGGGGCGACCTACCACGTGGGGGTGTATTATTTCTCCGATCACAATTACGGCACCAGTTATGCTACGGTGCGCCTGTACCTCGGGGGTCAGTTGGCCTTCGAGCAGGACCGCAAGCGCATGACCAGCCAGGAGTTCTGGCACGCGGCCGACATCGCTTGGCCCAGCGGTCATATCACCAAGATCGATCGGCTCTATCGCTCGTTTCCCTGACGCCTATGAGATTGGCTGTCATTTCGGATCTGCACCTGGCGCCCGGGAGCGCCAACCGCTGCACGGCCTCGCCGGCGCAGCTGGTCGAGCTATGCGACGTCATCGAGGACGTCGCCGATCGCGCGCTGGTGGCTGGGGATCTCTTCGATCTCGACCGTCCGCGCATTCCCGGCGACTGGCGCGCGCACCTCGAGCAGGTGCGCGCCGACTTTCCCGACGTGCTCGCCCGCCTGCAGGACTACGAGTGGATCTTCGGCAATCACGACGGCGTGCTGTGTCGCACGGGCGTGCCCGAGGAGCGCGCCTGGGTGGCCGACGGGCTGCGCGTGCTCGCCTGCCACGGCCATCAGTGGGATATGCCCCTCAAAAAGCTGCCGGCGCTGGCCCCCACGGCCAACTTTGTGGCCGGCTGGCTGCACCGCGGCGGCCTGGAGGGCGCCTCCGCCATGATGGGCGGCGTGCCGTTGGTGCTCGACCGACTGTGGTACACGCGCACGCCCACCGCGCCCGGCCCCGACCGCAGCCTGCGCGGGGCCACCGAGCTGCTCGCCCGCGAGGGCTGGGACATGGTCATCTGCGGCCACTCCCACCGCCTGCGGCTGATCGCCACCGATCACGGACTGTTCGTCAACACCGGCTCGATCTGCACCGGCCACGTCGACTGGATTCTGGTGGACACCGAGCAAGCCCACGTGCAGGCCTTCCGCGACGGCGACGCCGTCCAGCAGGCCCGTTTGCGCGGCGATCGCTGGATCGTGGAAGGCGAGGTGATCTCCACGCGTTGACGAGTTGGGCGTTGCACGATAATCGTTCCGATAGTCTTTCCAAGACCCAAGCCCCGCGCCGGAGGCGCCAAGCCCCGCGCCGAAGGCGCCACGACCCAAGCCCCAAGACCCAACATGAAACAAACCAAATTGTACGTCTCCGGCATGAGCTGCAACGGCTGTGTGAACTCCGTGCGCACCATTTTGAGCAAGAATCTGGGCGTCGACAAAGACGAGATCGACGTCAGCCTGGACAACGGCACCGCCGTGATCTCGACCGACGAGCCGCTCGACGCCAAGTCCGAGCAGCTCGCCGAGGCGCTGTACGCCCTCAAAGAGCAGGGCTTTCCCGCCCAGAAGGCCGATTGATCAAAGAGTCTTGCATCCGCGAACGCGATCACTTATGGTCTTGCGCCTCATAGCGCTCGCGTCGCGTATGGTGCGGGCTCGGCACCATTTTCGAGCAGGTTCACCGCCTCCGCGGCGGTGTTAGGAGAGAAGATATGCGTGAAAAAATCCGACTCGTCTCGTCCGCCGGCACCGGCTATTTCTACACGACGACCAAGAACAAGCGCAAAAACCCCGACAAGTTGCGCATGAAGAAGTACGACCCGGTCGTCAAGAAGCACGTCGAGTTCGTCGAAGAGAAAATCAAGTAGACCAGAACCTAAAGGTACAATCATGGCTCGCAGCAAGTACGGCCGCATCAATTGGCGCCGGCGCCGCAAGACGGATCCCTTCGATGAGAACCCGTCGTGGCGCATCGACTACAAGAACCCGGAGCTGCTCAAGCTCTTCTTGACCACCACCGGCAAAATGCTGCCGGCGCGCATCACCGGCGTCAGCGCCAAGAACCAGCGCAAGCTGCGCCGGGCGATCCTGCGCTCTCGCCAGATCGCTCTGCTGCCGTACACCACGCACAAGAGCTGAACCGCCGCCGCATCGAACGCACAAAAGGCCTCCCTCGCGCACCACGCCGGGGGAGGCTTTTTGCGTCTGGGGCCCTCGCCCTCCGAAGTAGACACACCCGGCCGTTTCTTATACCGTACCGGTGTAAGATCTCGTTGATATGAACCTCGAACGCTGGATAGTGTCCAAGGGGCCTTGGATGAAGCAATCTTCGAAGAATTGGCGTCGCTGGCTGGGGGCAGGCGCGCTGGTATTGTCCACCGCCGGCCTGTTGGCCGGCTGCAACGCTCACCCGGTATCGTTTTCGACTGCCAGCGGCGCGTTGGCCGTCCACCAGGACCGCTCCGTCGATTCGGCGGCCGCCGTCGACATCCTGTGGGTGATCGACAACTCCGGGTCGATGTGTCAGGAGCAGGGGGCGCTTCGGTCGCACTTCACGGATTTCATCGACAAGATCACCAGCCAGAATATCGACTTTCATATCGGCGTGACCACCACGCATATGAACGCGTTGTATAACAACGAGCCGGTGGCGATTCCGGGACAGTTGCAGTCCACGCCCCAGCCCGTGCCCACGTTCGAACAAACGTGTTGGGGCGACGCGGGCGATCCCAACGACCAGCACGACGGTTACAAGTACATTCGCCAAGCGCTCGACACCGCGATCAGCTGCACCAAGGACCCGTCGAAATGGCAGTCGTTGGCGGACGTGACGGACGACGACCTTTATTGTCATTTGGATCCTGCCTGTGATGGGGGCAGGGACTACGAGGGCCTGTTTCCGCAAAATAGTGACGGTTCGTCGCCATATCGAGACATCCCCAAAGTGCTCAGCGCCGACGACCCGCGCTACCAGAACCCCGACGGCACCATCAATGTCGACAAGCTGAAGGCGGACTTTGCCTGCATGAGTCTGGTGGGTACGCGTGGGTTCTACTACGAGAAGGGCCTTTCGGCGGCCGTGCTGGCGGTCTCGCCGCAAAAGACCGGCGGCACCGACGAGCACCCCGTCGACTACAAGGATCCGGATAGCGGTGAGGTGACCAAGGGACCCGACTTGCCCAACCACGGGCTGCTCCGCGATAGCGCAAACTTCGCGGTCATCTTCGTGTCCGACGAGAACGATTGCAGCCACGACGGCACCCTCAACGAGAAGACGTACTGTGGTGACTCGGTGTGCGATTTCGCCGACGATCCGGCGCTGGGTGATAAGAGCCCGCTGATTCCCATCAAGGGAGACAACGGCTTGGCCCAGCAATTCATGGACAGCCTATCCGCCTCGAAGGGACGCAAGATCGAGAAGAATGAGGTCGTCGTCGCCGCCATCACCGGAGAATGGAGGCGTTACGGCGCCGAAGATGGCTATCCGAGCGCCCAGCCGCCGCCTCTGTCGGCGTGGACCAATGGCAATGACGAATGTCCCCAGCAATTGCCCGCCTCGATGGCTAAAAAGCCGTCGTGCGCCTCTCCCGACTTCGGCGATGCCTACACGGGCGACCGCTATGACCGGTTCCTTCGCCAGTTCGATCACGACCGGGTGTTCCCCGAAATTCCGACCGATCCCAGTCAGCATCTCCCCGGCTTGATCTGCAAGCCCCGGTATATTGACAAAACGCTGGCGTCCATCGGCAAGACCATCGCCGGGTCGGTCTCCCAGTGCATCTTCGACGTGCCCTACGCGTGCACCAGCGACGACGAGTGCCCGCAATTCTACTTCGGCGAGGGCACGCCCACATGCACGCCCTTTGGCGACGGCAGCGGCGGCACGGGCTACTGCAACAGCGGCATTCAGGTGCGCATGTCGCCGGGCAAAGACCACACCATGGACGACCTGCTCAACAACGACTACTGCATCCCCGAGAGCGTCGGCTCGGATCTGACCCCCGACGGGTGTGTGATCAAGCCCTCGGAGTACAAATTCGTGCCCTGCCCGGGCGCCGAGACCCAGGCGATCGACCTGCAGTGGCAGGATTCGCACTACTTCGAAAAACTCGCCGGCTACAAGGTCGACCTGGTGTACACGCTGCTGCCCCAGGACAGCTCCAACTCCAGCTCCGGTACCGGCACCGGGTCTGGCAACTAAAGCACTATTACTCCGAAACCCGGAGTCTTGGCGTCGCCAGACCAACGTCTGTTGATTTGTCCTCAATCCACGGTGCGCTGCTACGCGTCAATCGGCCAAATCAACATCCATCTGGCCTGGCTATGCCAATTTCTCCGGTTTCCGAAGTAACAGTGCTTTAAACGACGCCTCGAGCGACGATGACCAAGCCCCGAGCGGCCCATGCGGCCCGTCGGGGCTTTGTTTATGCGGTGTTGCGACGCCACGGCGTTGCAAGTTCGCGTGACGGCGCTACAATAGTCGAAACATCATCTTCTCCAGTCCCTGGGGGGCCCGCATGGGCATTTGCCGTCGTGGTTCGTGTCTTAAATTGCTGTCTGGATGCTTGGTTTTGAGCGCCGCGCTGTGCGGCGTTGGATGCAACGCCCATCCCGTGTCGTTGTCGTCGTCGAGCGGCTCGATCGCCGTCCACCAGGACCGCTCGGTGGACTCGGCGGCCGCCGTCGACATCCTGTGGGTGATCGACAACTCCGGGTCGATGTGCGAGGAGCAGGCGGCGCTGCGCAAGAATTTCAAGGCGTTCATCGACAAGATCACCAGCCAGAACATCGACTTTCATATCGGCGTGACCACCACGCAGATGAAGGAGTTGTTCTCCCCGGAGCCGGTGGCGATTCCCGGCCAGTTGCAATCGACGCCTCAGCCGGTGCCCTCTAGCTTCGCGGCCTGCTGGGGCGATCCGGGCGATCCCAACGATCAGCAAGACGGCTTTACCCCCCTTCGCAATACGCTGGATGTGGCCATCGCCTGCACCAAGGACCCCGCGAAGTGGCAATCGCTTGCGGGCGTGAGCGACGACGACATCGACTGTCTCCTCCACAAAACCTGTGAGGGCACCCCCTATGATCTCTTCCCCAAGAACAGCGACGGGTCGTCGCCATACCGGGACATCCCCAAGGTGCTCAGCGCCGACGACCTGCGCTACCAGAACCCCGACGGCACGATCAATATCGACAAGCTCAAGGCGGATTTTTCGTGCATGAGTCTGGTGGGTACGCGTGGGTTCTACTACGAGAAGGGCCTGTCGGCGGCCGTGCTGGCGGTCTCGCCGCAGAAGACCGGCGGCACCGGCGAGCACCCCATCGACTATAAGGACCCCGATACCGGGGAGGTGACCAAGGGCGCCGACCTGCCCAACCACGCGCTGCTTCGCGACAGCGCAAACTTCGCGCTCATCTTCGTGTCCGACGAGAACGACTGCAGCCACGACGGCACCCTCGAAGAGCAGACCAGCTGTGCCGACGCCGAGTGCGAATTCGCCGACAACCCCGCTCTGGGTGACAAGAGCCCGCTGATTCCGATCAAGGGCGACAACGGCCTGGCCCAACAATTCATGGACAACCTGTCGGCGTCCAAAGGGCGCGAGGTCAAAAAGAGCGAGGTCGTCGTCTCCACCATCACCGGCGCATGGAGGCGCTACGGCGCCGCCTCCGACTATCCCTCGAGTCAGCCGCCTCCCATCGAGACGTGGACGAACGGCGCCCCCAAGGCCCAATGTGGGAAGGCGATGAATCACGACAACGCCAAGGATATCGCCTGCGGCTCGCCGGAGTTCGGCACGGCCTACAGCGGCGACCGCTACGACCGCTTCCTTCGCCAATTCGACCGTGACCGCGTCTTTCCCAAGATTCCCAAGGAAGGCGAGCATATTCCCGGCATGATCTGCCAGCCCACCCAAATTCCTCATACGCTGGAGTCCATCGGCAAGACGATCGCCGGGTCGGTCTCCCAGTGCATCTTCGACGTGCCCTACGCGTGCACCAGCGACGACGAGTGCCCGCAGTTCTACTTCGGCGAGGGCACGCCCACGTGCACGCCCTTTGGCGACGGCAGTGGCGGCACGGGCTACTGCAACAGCGGCATTCAGGTGCGCATGTCGCCGGGCAAAGACCACACCATGGACGACCTGCTCAACAACGACTACTGCATCCCCGAGAGCGTCGGCTCGGATCTGACTCCCGACGGGTGTGTGATCAAGCCCTCGACGTACAAATTCGTGCCCTGCCCGGGCGCCGAGACCCAGGCCATCGACCTGCAGTGGCAGGAAACGCACTACTTCGAGAAGCTCGCCGGCTACAAGGTCGACCTGGTGTACACGCTGCAGCCTCAAGACGGCTCCAACACCGGCACTGGTACCGGTAGCGGTAACTAGCGTTGCCTCGCTCCCGTGATCGTGGTGTTGGTCGTGATCGTGATCGTGATCGTGATCGGCGGTTTGGGGCAGGTCAGGAGGACGTCAACGGCCGATCACGATCACGGCTACGATCACGATCACGATCACGATCACGGCTACGGCTACGACCACACCCTCCGGGGTCGATCGCAGCCAGTACACTCTGGGCACGTGTGACAGCATCGACGCCGGCATCAAGATCACCTGGCACGACCAGCGCTGGTTCGACCAACTGGCCGGCTATCGCGTCGAGGTGGCCGTCGCCGCGGGCCCTCAGGCCTATTGAGCGGCGTCATTCCCACAGAAAGATCTTCATTCCCGGGCAATTGTGGCTAGCTTGAAGAGTAGAAGATTCTGAAGCTAGCAGACGGCGGGACAGTTGGGCGTAACGGTGCGGGGGACGCAACCGTGCGCCTGTGCATGCCCGCATATCGGGGAAGCAACGCAACAACGCAGCAACACGCCAGCCGAAGGGGCGCGTTCGCGGGGAATGGAGGACTCAATGACCGGCGCAGATCTGTCCGTGCTGGAAGTCACTGGGAGCGGGGATAGTCATCGAAACAATTCGGCGGGAAACTCGGCGCAGGCGCTGTTGCCCGAGCATTATTGCGGGCGGTGCATGTCGTTGTGTTTCGTCGACGATGAGCATTGCCTGGAGTGCCGCCGCCCGCGCCCGGCGCGGGGCTGGTCGCGGCTGTGCGACAGCGGCGATCCCTGGCTGGGCCGGATCATGAAGGGGCGCTACCTGCTGACGCGCCGGCTGGGCAAGGGCGCCTCGGCGTCGGTCTACGAGGCCGAGTCGCTGCGCGTGCCCCGGCGCTTTGCCATCAAGGTCGTCGACTACAACGCGTGCACCTCCTCCAAAGATCCCGATTTGGTGCGCGCGCGGGTCAACCGCGAGGTCGAGGCCATCAGCCGGCTCAACAATCCCCACACCGTGCCGCTGTACGAGGTGTTGGACCTGTCGGAGAGCTGTGTGGGCGTGGTCATGAACTACGTAAAGGGTCACACCCTCGATCGCCTGCTCGACGAGTGCGGCTCGCTGGGTTGGCGGGCGGCGTGCCGCATCGTGCGCCAGATGGCCAGCGGCACCCACGCCGTCCACCAGGCCGGGTTGGTCCACCGCGATCTCAAGCCCGCCAATATCATGGTCGAGCGCATGTGCTCGGGCGAGGAGTTCGTGCGCATCCTCGACTTCGGCATCGTGTGGATGGACGACGGCCTGGAGGTCACCCAGGGGTTTGTGGGCACGCCGCTGTACGCCAGCCCCGAGCAGGCGCTGGGCGAGGGGGTCGACCGGCGCTCGGACATCTACTCGCTGGGGGCGATCTTCTTCGAGATGCTCACCGGGCGCCCGCCGTTTCACTCCCACAACGTCATGGAGGTGTTGCGCATGCACGTGCGCCAGAGCCCTCCGTCGCTGACCACCGCCAGCGGCGGCCACAGCTTTCCCTACCCGGTGCGCAGCCTGGTCGATCGCATGCTCGCCAAGAGTCGCGAGGCGCGCCCGCTGGACCTGGCCGAGGTCATCGAGACGCTCGACGCCATCCTCAACGGCGAGTTCGACGCGCCCAGTGTCCCCTATTTGCCCGTGCCGACCTCGCGCCCGCCCGCCGGTGAGGCCGCCGTCGCGCGCACCGCCCCGGGGCTGGGGGTCATCGAAAGCGTGGCCGAGGAGGTCGACGCCCAGCCCGACGCGCCCGGCGCCGATCCCGTGGTCTCCGACGAATTTTTCATCGAGGCGATCTCGGCGGTGGAATCTCTGGGCAATGCGGATAGTTTATTCGAGTCAGACGAACACGACGCCACCGGGCCCAAGGCGGCGATCTTCCGTCCGCGCACCGATCGGCACCGCGCGCTCGGCAGTCGCGCCCCCTGATGTGCTTGCAGGGCTCCCCCAAACGGGGGATGCGAGGAGGCTTGAAGGTGGGCCGCAGGGCTTGTAGACTATGAACCGCTCGGTAAAGAACCCACTGGGGAGCCCTTCAACACGGGAGCCAGGTCGCCATATGGGGGAGAGAAGCGCACATGAGAGCCGGCGCCGGCAATTTCGCCAGCAGCGGCCCAAGCATCACTGCAGTAGGTGTACCACGGTGCTCTATGAGGCCGACGAGGTATGCCTGGAATGCGGCGCTGCGCGTCCCGCCAGGGGGTGGCCGGATCTGGGAGGCAGCACCGACCCGTGGTTGGGCCGCGAGCTGGGCGGGCGCTACCTGCTGACCCGTCGCATCGGCGCGGGGGCCTCCGGCGATGTCTACTGCGCCGAATCCCTGACAATCTCGCGCCAATTCGCCGTCAAGATCATCACCATCGACGGCAAGGTCTCCACCGTCAAAGCCGAGCACGTCGAGGCACGCCTCAGCCGTGAGATCGGGGCGCTGGGCCATCTGCGCAATCCCCATATCGTCTCGTTTTACGACGTGGTGCCCATCGGCGATCGCGCCGTCGCCCTGTTGATGGACCTCATTGACGGCCAGACCCTCGAGACGGTGGTCACCGCCCAGGGGGGGCTGTCGGCTGCCCGCGCCTGCAATATCCTTCGCCAGATCGCCAACGGGGTCCACGAGGCCCACGAAGCGGGCATGATCCACCGGGATCTCAAGCCCGAAAATATCATGATCGAGCGCCTCCCCGCCGGCGACGACTTCGTGCATATCCTCGACTTCGGCATCGTGTGGCGAGAGGGCGACGTGCGCGTGACCCAGGGATTTTTGGGCACGCCGCTGTACGCCAGCCCCGAGCAGGCGGTCGGCGGCGAGCTCGACCGGCGCGCCGATATTTACGGGCTGGGCGGGGTGCTGTTCTTCATGCTCACCGGCCGCCCGCCGTTCGTCGACGACAACGTCTACAAGGTGCTGCGGGCCCACGTGTCCACCCAGCCGCCGCGGCTGAGCGAGGTCGCCCCCGATCGGGTGTTTCCCGCCAAGCTCGAAGAGCTGGTGCGGCGCATGCTCGCCAAAAACCCCGGCGACCGCCCCCAGACCCTGGCGGGGGTCATCCACACCCTCGACGAGCTGTCCCGCGAGCTGGTCGACACCGAGCGCCACCCGCGCGACTCCCAGGACCTCGCCGCGCCGAACTCCCCGCGGACGACCGGCGAGGCCAGCGACGCCCACCGCACCGTGCAGAGCGAGGCGTCGCTGACCGAGGCCTCGCGCCCGGAGGCGTCGAAGCCCGGCGCGAAGAAAAACGACTTCTTTCGCTCCGACGATTGGGATTCCACCGGGCCCAAAGCCGCGATCCTTCGCGGGCGCACGCCCACCGGCCCGGTCGAGGCCATTCCTCGAGAGGATACCGGCGGCCAGACCCTGCACGGCCACGGGTTTGCCGACCCCGAGGCGATGAGACGCGACTCTGGGATGTACGCCCTTCCCCACCTGGCCGGTCAGACCACCGACGGCTTGCGATTTGCCTGCGTCGACGACCAGCAATTGGCGGTGGCGGATATCCATCATCTGGTGCGCGTCGGCCCCCCGGGGGTCGAGCAACAGGTCGAGGTGCAGTTGCCCGCCAGCCCGGAGCTGAGCGCGCTGTGCGTGCGCGGCTCGACGCTGCTTACCGGCCACGTCGACGGCACGCTGGTGCACTGGGAGATCGGCGAGGGCCGCAGCCGCACCGTCCACCAGAACGCGTCGGCCTCGCCGATCACCTCCATCGCCTGCGACGATCGCTGGCTGGTCTTCGGCACCCAATCGGGCGCGCTGTACCTGGCGCACCTGGACGGCGAGTCCATCCAGCCGCTGCGCATCCAGTCGGGCTGCGGAGTATGCGCCGTGGCGCTGAACCCGCACCGATCGACCTTCGCGGTCGCCCGTGTCGACGGCAGCGTGGGCGTCTTCGACGTCTCCTCGCCCTCCTCGCTGGTCCACCGCTTCTCGGCGGCCGACCTCGCCGATCAGATGGCCTTCTCCCACGATGGCTACCTGCTGGCGGTGGTCTTCACCGGCAAGAAATTGGCGCTGTACCACGTGGTGACCGGCGCTCAGTTGATGCGCAACGACCGCATGATCGAGCAGCCCCTGTCGGTGACCTTCGACGCCAACGACCAACTGGTGGGCTACTGCGAGGTCGATGGCCGCGTCTACGGCTGGGATCTGCACCACAATCTGGTCACGGAAAAGCAACCGTGAATGCGCGTCGATCTTGCGCACTGGCTCGGCGTATGCTAAGTCAGTGAAAGCTTAGTTCCATTTGCGTCCTGGTAGCTCCTGATGCTGGGAAGAGATTAGCATCCGGGTGTCACATTGGCTCTGAAAATCCGATACGCCGGCAAGACAGACGTGGGAATGAAACGTTCCCACAACGAAGATAATCTGTGCTTGCTGCCCGAAGAACGTCTGTACTTGGTCGCCGATGGGATGGGAGGCCATGCCAGTGGTGAGGTCGCCTCCGAGATGGCGGTCAAGACCCTGGCCAAGTTCTTCAAAGAGACCTCGGCCGACGAGGAGATCACCTGGCCCTACAAGATGGAAAAGGGCAAGGTGTACGAGGAAAATCGGCTGACGGCGGGCATCAAGTTGGCCAACCTGCGCATCTTCGAGACGGCCGCTCAAAACGCCGCTCAGCGCGGGATGGGCACGACCGTCGTGGCCCTGCTCTTCGACCACGACACCGCCTATTTCGGCCACGTCGGCGACAGTCGCATCTATCGGCTGCGCGGCGAGGAGCTCGAGCAGGTCACCGAAGACCACTCGCTGCTCAACGACTACATCAAGATGAAAGATCTCACCGAAGAAGAGATCGAGAACTTTCCCCACAAAAACGTCATCGTGCGCGCCCTCGGCATGAAGGAGACCGTCCAGGTCGACGTCAACACCGAGAAGCCCCAGCCCGGTGACACCTACATGCTTTGCTCGGACGGGCTCAACGGCATGATCAACGACGAGACCATTTGTCGCATCATGGTGGAGCACCGCGACAACCTCGAAATGTGCTGTGAGAAGCTCATCGAGGCGGCCAACGAGAACGGTGGCAATGACAACATCACCGTCGCCGTGGCGCAAGTTGCCGACTAGGCGCGCCGCTCGTATGCCGTTCTCCTCCTCGTGACCGTCGGTCGGACCGTGAGCGACGATCAATCGACAGCCCAACTCGAACAGCCGCGCGCCAAGCCGGCGCGTGCGCCCTCTCTGGGCGTGGAGTCGTCGGTCGTCGAGCTGACCGACAGCGTGACAACCCCCCGGGTGGTCGTGCTGACGGGGCTGAGCGGGTCGGGCAAATCCACCGCCATCCACGCCCTGGAAGACGCGGGCTACTTTTGCATCGACAACCTGCCGGTGCCGCTGTTGCCCAAGGTCATCGAATTGGCCGCCGGGGGCGGCTCGCTGCAGTCGCTGGCGTTCGTCATCGACACGCGCAGCCGCCAGTTTTTGAGCGACGCCGGCAAGATGATCGAGCGGCTGCGCGACGAAGGCGTGCCCATGCGCATCGTCTTTCTGGAGGCCGACGACGACGTGCTCGTGCGCCGGTTCAGCGAGACGCGTCGGCGCCACCCCCTGGGCGACGAGGGGGTGACCATCCGCGAGGGGATCCGCCAGGAGCGCGAGCGCCTCGACGAGCTGCGCCACCGCGCCGACGAGGTCATCGACACCTCCGCCCACACCGTGCACACCCTCAAGTCGCTCATCCAGACGCGCTACAGCGGCGACAAGGACCTGTCGCTGCAGGTCACCGTGCTCAGCTTCGGCTTCAAGCACGGCGTGCCCCTGGAGTGCGACCTGGTGTTCGACGTGCGCTTTTTGCCCAACCCCTACTTCGTCGAGGAGCTGCGCGAGCGCACCGGTCGCGACGCCGACGTGCACGACTACGTGTTCAGCTTCGCCGAGACGACCCGTTTTCTGGCGCTGTTCCAGGAGATGGCCGACTTTATGCTGCCGATGTACCGGCGCGAGGGGAAGAGCTACCTGACCATCGGGATCGGGTGTACCGGCGGGCACCATCGCTCGGTGGCGGTGGCCGAGACCATCGGCGAGCGCCTGCGCACGCGCGGCTGGCAGGTGTCGGTGCGCCACCGGGATATCGACCGGTGAGCCCTCGAAGGGAGCACGATGCAAGCATTTGGTGACATCGATCTGGATATTCTGCGCGGGTGGGCGGAGCGGCGCGATCCCGCGCTGCGCCAGGAGCACGCGCTGCCGCCACTGGCCCGGCTGGTGCCGCTGGAGTCGGGCATCGTGGAGACGCTGCACGGGCCGGACGTGCTGGTGGGCCGTTACCACCCGCAATACGGGCCGGTCGACGTCATCTTGCGCGAGCTCGAAGATCACCAGAACTACCGGCTGGGGGCCCCGCATCTGCACCTGACGCTGAGCGACGACGGCGTGTGGACGCTGCGCACCCTGTCGCCGGGCGCACGCACGCTTGTCGGCGAGGACGAATTGGAGGCGCCCAACCAGCCCCATCCGTTGGACCACGGGGACGTGGTCACCCTGGGGTGTGTGCGCTACCGCTTCGAGACCAGCGGTCTGGCGTTGGGCGAGTGGGAGGAGGCGCGTGCCCGTTTGCTCGATGAGGCCGGCGGACCGGCGCTGTTTTTGTGCCGCCGCGGCGGCCCCTGCGGCCCACGCGCCGCCCTCGACGAGGCCCACCCGCTGGTCGTGGGCCGAAGCTTTCCGCCGCCCGGCGCCGTGCCCGCCGGCAGCGCGTGGGACGGGCGGGCCCAGCCGGATTGGGATCTGGCAGGGCTGTACGAGGAGGAGCGCAAATTCATCGCCTTCGAGCATCTGCGCCTGGAGTCGATCGGTGGCGTGTGGCACGCCGAGCCGCTGGCCGCGCGGCGGCGAACCTTCGTCAATCGCATCGACATCATCGACGTCACGCCGCTGTCGCTGGGTGACGAGCTCGCCCTGGGCTCGGTGGTATTTTATCTGCACCAGCCCGCCCCCGGCGCGCGCCCGGCGCGCAAGGCCATCGAGCCGCCGGCGGTGGTCGACTGGCAGGAGGGCTCCTCGCCCATCCTCGACGAGGCCGACGCCGCCAAGCCGGAGGATGGCGAATGACCCAGACGCCTGCAGACGTTCAGGCCTTGCTGGACACCCCGCCTGACGCCGCCCAGCCCTTCGACGACGGGCGGTGGCGCCAGCTCGACGGCCGCCGCGCGGTCGCGGCGCTACGCCACCTGGTGGACACCATCGACCGGGTGCACCAGGCCGGCTTCGAGCTTCGCGGCGTGCGCCGCGCCGATCTCTACATCGACGAGGCCCGAGCCCGCCTATGTCTGGCGCAGGCCCCGCGCATCCAGCCAGTCTCCCGGCTCAGCGCCGAGGGCGTGTGGCGCGACGGGCGGCTCATCGGCGAGCTCGCCTACGAAAATTTCATGGACGAGGACTACCCCGGCGGCCACCAGATGGCGGCTCTGCTCCAGGAGCGAAGCGCCATGGCCGAGCTGGGCCTGCTGCAGCCGGGGCTCACCCAGGTCGTCGCCGTATGCGTGTCGCCCTACGGCGAGCTCGCCCTGCTGGATATGGATGATTTGGCCCGCGCCCTCGACCAGCTCGCCTTGGAGCTCGCCGAGCCGCTGTCGTTTCGGGTGGGCACCCGCTCGACGGTGGGCAACTACATCTTTCGGCGCAATAACCAGGACTCCTGCGGCCATCTGGTCATGCAGTCGGTCGCCGGCTCGGACAAGCGCAGCATCGGCTTTTTCTGCGTGGCCGACGGCATCGGCGGCATCCGCGACGGCGAGCGCGCCAGCAAGCTGGCCGTGGAGTCGGCCTGCCTGGCCTTTGGCCGGGCGCTGGCCCATTACGGCGCCACCGCCCTGTCCACCCGGCCGGCCGCGTTCGCCCGCGCCATCGCCAAGGTCACCAGCCAGCGCCTGGTGCTGGAGGGCGAATTCGACGCCGCCCACAACCGCGGCGGCACGACCTTTACCTGCATGATCATCGGCGGCGATCGCGCCGGTATCGGCCACGTGGGCGACTCGCGCGCCGTGCTGGTGCGCGACGGCGGGGTCATCCAACTGACCCGCGATCACACCCTGGCCAGTATCCTGGACAGCCTCGGCGAGGCCGCCGAGACCGACGCGCAGGCCGAGATGAGCCAGCGCACCATCTCGCGGTTTCTGAGCACCGGCATCGAATTGGAGGCCGAGCGCGTCGACGGCTTCGGCCCCGCGGCCCAGAAGTTGGAGGCCGACGCCGACCTCAACACGGTCGGCTTCGAGGTCCAACGCGGCGATCTCTTCGCGCTGACCTCCGACGGCGTCCACGACGAGATTGCCGCCGAGCGCTTCCAACAGCTCGTCGCCCTGCACCGGCGCGCCCCCCAGGCGCTGGCCAACGCCATGGTCGAGCAGGCCCTCGCCCAGGTCGGCCGCGACAACGCCACCGCGTTGGTGGTGTTGGTGGAGTAGGCGGCCGAAAACCTGTCCCTCCACCTCCAATTTTGCTAGATTGCCCCCTGTACCGTTCCAGAATTCCCGTATTTTCGATGGATCGCCGTCCATGAATATCCGACGACTCTGCCTGCTTTTACCGCTGACCTTCCTCGCGCTGACGACTGCCTGTGGGGCGGACGCGCCGCCCAACCAGCCGCCGACGCTGACGCTGGATGTGGGGGCGGAGGAGACCTACGTGGTCGGCGAAGACGTCATCCAGATCCAGGCGACCGCCAAAGATCCCGAGGGCGGACGGGTGAGCTTCGAGGTGGTCAACCGGCCCGAGCGCGCCACCTTCCAGACCTTTGCGAATTCGGCGCTATTTTCCTGGGATCCCATCTCCAGCGACGCGACCGAGGGCGACCCGCTGCGGCTGATCTTCGTGGCCAAAGACGCCCAAGGCGGGCGCACCGAGCGGGTGGTCAACTTGACCATCTTGCCGGGCAACGGCACGCCCAAATTTCTGACGGCGTCGAGCAAGCTATACGACCCCAGCAGCGACCAGCCGCTGACCTTCGACGTCAAGGTGCGCGACGACGACTCCCAGCAGATCACCCTGTCGATGCCGGCCGATACCGCGCCGGCCGGCGCACAATTCGCGCAGGACGGGCCCAAATCGGGCACGTTTAGCTGGAACCCGACCGTCGAGCAGCGCAGCCAGCGGGTGCATGCGGCGACGTTCGTGGCCGACGACGGTCAGAGCGATCCGGTGTCGCTGAAGGTGACCATCATCTTCCAGGGATCGGGCGGCGGCGGCGGTGGTACCGACCCGGGTCAAGCGCAGACCTGCGACGCCGACCAGCCGATCACCCACACGCCCCTCGGCCCGCAGCGCACCCTCGACGACTACGAGATCGTGGCCCATTTCTCGGACGCCGCCGCCGCCAAATACGACAAGGCCTACCTGTTCTGGACGACCGGCGACGCCATGAACGAGGACGTGCAATTCGACTCGGCGGAGATGAAGATCGACGGCACCAAGCTGCACGCGGGCATCCCCAACCTGTTGCTGTCGGCCGGGGAGTCGAAGACGGTCTACTACGCCATCTGCGCCAACGACGAGGACGCCCCGCAGGATGCTCAGGACGCCTTTGTATGCTCGCCGGACGGCTTCTACTACAGCTTCAACGCCTACTCCCCCGACGACACCAGTTGTGTCGACGACACCGCCGCCGGCGCCGATTTTGCCAGCGCCGACGACATCCCCGACCAGAGTTGGGGGGCGTATCGCACCTGTGACGGCAGCCCCGACGTCCACAAGATCACCGTCGACGCCGGGGAGACCGTGGAGGTGTACGGGGTGTATTCGCTGGGCCAGGACATCAGCTTCAAGGTCTACGACGACGCGCAGAAGCAGCGTGACCTGGTGACCACGTCGGATTGCTACGGCATCGCCTACATTCCCCTGGACGCGCCGGCCACCGGCCAGAAGACCTGGTATGTCGAGGTCGACGGCGCCGACACCCCGTACCAGTTGACCGCCATCCGTAGTCAGCAGGGCGGCGGCCAGTGCGGCGACGAGCAATACGAGCCCAACGACACCGCCGGGCAGGGCACGCTCATCTTCGACAACCCCGCGCACCTGAGCGGGCTGTCCATCTGCACGGCCGACGACGTCGACATCTACGCCTTCGACGCGCTCGCCGGGGATACGCTGCAGGCCGACGTCCTGTTCACCCACGCCGACGGCGATCTCGACGCCGCCCTGTACGCCCCGTCGCAGTCCAACAGCGTGACCGTCGACGACTACGGCGTCGCCCAGGCGCTGTCGAGCGACGACAACGAGGAGATCGTGCACACCGCCGCCGAGTCGGGCATCTACTACCTGCTGGTGTTCACCGAGGACACCCCCAACGTCTACGATCTGGACATCACCAAGACCTGCGGCGACAGCGACGCGCTGGGCGCGGACAACCACGACCAGTCCAGCGCGGCGCTGGTCACCCCGACCGACTACAGCGACCTGAAACAATGCGCCGGCCAGGCCGACTGGTACCAGCGCACCGGCTTCGCCGGAAAGACCGTGCTCGTGGAGGTCTCCAACGTGCGCGGCGCCCGGGCGAGCGATGTCGATCTGTCGGTGTATGATTCCGGCGGGAAGATCAAATCGGCGGTGGTCGACGGCGATCGCCTCGAGCTCGATTTTACGCCCGACGCCCAGGGCCAGTACTACTACAAGGTCAGCGGGCCGTCGGACTTCATGTACGACATGACGCTGCTGGATTGAGCGGCCTGATGGAGCGGGCCTACGCTGGCGCGCAGTCGCAGGTCGGCTCGACGCCGCCCTTGATGGGCGCGCCGCATTCGCTGCACAGCACCGAGTCGGTCTCGCAGAGCTCGGTGTCGACGGCGACGCGCTCGTCGAAGACGAATAGCTCGCCCTGCCAGTCCCGGTCGGCGTCGGCGACGCGCTCGAAGTAGTTCAGCACGCCGCCGTCGAGCTGGTAGACCTCGCCGAAGCCCTCGGCGAGCATCCAGCTCGTGGCTTTCTCGCAGCGAATCCCGCCCGTGCAAAACATCACCACCTTGCGCTCGGCGAGCTCGTCTTTGTGCTCGCCGACGAAGGCGGGAAATTCGTGGAAGGCGTCGGTGTGCGGATTGATGGCGCCCTTGAAGGTGCCCAGGCGGTACTCATAGTCGTTGCGGGTGTCGATGACGACCATGTCCTCGCCGCCGCGCAGCCAGTCGCGAAAGGTCTCCGGCGCCAGATGCTCGGCGGTCCTTTGGCAGGCGTCGACCCCGTCGACACGCATGGTCACGATCTCGGGTTTGACCTTGACCACCAATTTGGCGAAGGGCACCTCGCGTGAGTGCGAGCGCTTGAACCGAAGCTCGCCGATGGCGTCGATATAACTCACCGCGTTCTCGAAGCGCGCGCACGCCTCCTCCGAGCCCGCCAGCATGCCGTTGATGCCCTCGGCGGCCACCAGAATCGTGCCGCGCAGCTCCAGCGCCAGGCACAGCTCCTCGAGCCCGTCGCGCAGCCCCTGCGGGTCCTCGACGGCGACGAATTTGTAAAACGCGAGATTGATGGTCGGGTCTGAAAACATGGGACGGCAGGTGCTTTTGGCGAAAAGAGAAACCCGGAGACGCATTGAGTCCATGCGAACGCCAGCTGGACTACGACGTGGGGGGATTGGCGCTCCACCGTCTCCGGGCTTCTCTAAACAAAACGAAGCACCGTCGCAAGTATTCCTAGTCCACCCCGACAACGTTTGCGCCACATCGCCGGTGGTGCTAGATACGACAGCGTCGACTGTACGAACCCAACGACGAGGCGAGATCCATGTCTGCTGGCAGCGCAACCGAACTCCGCAAGGTCCAGGTCCACGACACCCTCACCGGCGAGAAGCACGTGCTCGAGCCCCTCGAGCCCGGCAAGATTGGCATGTACGTGTGCGGGGTGACCGTCTACGACCTGACCCACATCGGTCACGCGCGGGTGTTCGTGGTGTTCGACGTCGTCCAGCGGTTTTTGCGCTCGTTGGGCTATGAGGTCAACTACGTGCGCAACCACACCGACGTCGACGACAAGATCATCGAGCGCGCCAACCAGGTCGGCCAAGATCCGCTCGAGCTCGCCCAGCATTTCATCGAGGAGCTCGACGCCGACATGGGCGCGTTGGGCGTGGCCCACGCCGACACCGAGCCGAAGGTCTCCACCCACATCGACCAGATCATCGACATGGTCCAAAAGCTGGTCGATCGCGGCTACGCCTACCAGGCCGACGGCGACGTGTACTACCGCATCCAGAAATTCGACGGCTACGGCAAGCTCAGCCACCGCAAGCTCGACGATATGGAGGCCGGCCGCTCCGGGCGCGTCGAGGCCGACGCCAGCTCCAAAAAAGAGCACCCCTTCGACTTCGCCCTGTGGAAGGAGTCCAAGCCCGGCGAGCCCAGTTGGGAGTCGCCCTGGGGCCAGGGGCGCCCGGGCTGGCATATCGAGTGCTCGGTGATGAGCACCCATTATTTGGGGGCGACCTTCGACATCCACGGCGGCGGGCGCGACCTGGTGTTTCCGCACCACGAAAACGAGATCGCCCAGTCCGAAGGGGCCACCGGCCAGGAGTTCGCCCGCAACTGGATGCACGTGGGCATGGTCAACGTGGCCGAGACCACCGAAGAGGGCGAGAAGATCGAGCGCAAGATGTCCAAATCGTTGGGCAACTTCTGGACCACGCGCGACGTGCTCGGCGGCTTCCATCCGGAGGCGATCCGCTACTTCTTCCACACCACCCACTACCGCAAGCCGATCACCTACTCGCTGGAAAACCTCGAGGAGGCGACCGACCGCATCGAGTACTTCTACACCACCATGGACCGCATCGACGCCGCTCTGGCGCGGGCGGGCTACAGCGTGGACAACTCGCCGCCTCAGGCCAGCTTCGTGGCGGGCACCGAGGACGTGCTCGACGGCTTCGCCGAGCGCTTCGACGAGGCCCTGGCCGACGACTTCAACACCCCCCGGGCCATCGCCGTGCTCGGCGAGGTTGCCAAGATCGGCAACGAGCTGACCCAGTCCAACAAAAAGCCCAGCGCCGACGTCGCCTGGACGATCTACAACGTCAGCGCGCGCATGCACGACGCCGGACACGTGCTGGGCGTGCTGGGGCGCGATCCCCGCGAGGCCCTGCGCGAGATCCGCGACCTGAAGGCCGCCGCCCTCGAGATCGACCCCGCCGACATCGACGAGAAGATCGCCGCGCGCAAAGAAGCGCGCGCCCAAAAGGACTGGGAGCGCGCCGACGCCATCCGCGACGAGCTCGCCGCCATGGACGTCGAGATCATGGACAGCCCCGAGGGCACCACCTGGCGCTTCAAATAGACGTGGCGCCTGCGGCGCGGCTTCGCGCCTGCGGCGCCAAGCTGCCTTCCGCCCAAACCGTGATTAGATTATCCAATTGAGCCGGCCGATACTTCGGGCCGGCCCATCGGGGGAGCTTCGCAGGCTCTGGGGAGCCTGCGGTCACCACACCTGGTCCACAGTCGGGGGTTGCACGCGTCGAGGGCACGCCTCGAAGTGGACGTCTACACACGGTTTGTCACATGATCCCGCACGACCCGAGCGAGCATGTCGATCACATGCCCGGGGTCGGTGATCTGATTGGAGGACGCTATCGCCTGGAATCGGTCATCGGTCACGGAGCGTTGGGCACGGTGATGCGCGCGCAGCACATCACCATGGGCCGCGAGGTGGCGGTCAAGTTGTTACGCCCAGAGATCTCCAACCACCGAACCATCCGGCGCCGTTTGATCCAGCGGGTCCACCAGGCCCAGACGTTGAATCATCCCAATAATTGCCGGCTGTTCGACTTCGGCCAGGCCGGCGGCTCGCTGTACCTGGTCATGGAGCTGTTGGAGGGGGCGCCGCTGCAGATCATCATCGAGCGCGGCGCGCCTTACCCGGTGGGCTGGGTGTTGGACATCGGCCGCCAGATCTTGGACGGGCTGGGCGAGGCCCACGACCACAACTTCGTGCACCGCAACTTGAAGCCGCGCAATATCTTTTTGTTGCCGCGGCGCCGCGGCGGCCAACAGGTCAAGATCTTGGACTACGGGCTGGCCTCCAGCCTGGACTCCTTGCCCCAGGACGACGAGGACGAGCGCGAGGCGGAGATCTGCGGCACCGCCGCCTACCTCGCCCCCGAGACGCTGGTCCAGCAGCAGTCGGGCAAGCCCACCGACGTGTACGCGGTGGCGCTGATCATGATCGAGATGCTCACCGGCCGGCAGGTGTTCAGCGGCGACACCCTCGCCCAGGTGCTCTACCGCCAGATCCACACCAGCGTGCGCCTGCCCGCCAAGCTGGCGTGGACGTCGCTGGGCAAGGTGCTGTTCAAGGCGGTCAGCAAACATCCCAACAACCGCTACCAGGACGCCGACGCGTTCTACGAGGCCATCGAGCAGGCCGCCGAGACCACGCCGAGCTATTTTCGCCTGGACCCGCGCGACCTCGACCCCGACGACCAGACCATGCCCCCGGAGCTGCTCGCGCGCATGATGCGCAGCAAGCGCGCGCGCCGAAGCTCCGACCGCGGCGGGGGCGCCGGTGACGAGGAGGACAGCGACGAAACCGAGCCCGACACCTCCCCGGCGTCGGTCTCCTCGGGAGCCGCGGAGGCGCCGCCGACGCTAATTCCGCCGCCCTTTCCCGTCCCCGGCGCCAGGGCGCAGCGCGACGCGTCGCTGGAGTCGCGCCGCCGCGGCGTGGCCGACCTCGCCCACCGCCCGGACTGCTCCGACGAGACCGGCCGCCTCGACGGGGGCGGCTGCGCGTCGCAGACCATCCACCCGCTGCGGGCGCTGAGCAACGACGAGGAGATCATGCCGCGGGTGTCGTTTCCGCGCGACACGGCCCCCGACGACGCCGCCGGCGAGGACGCTCCTCCCGCGAGCCCCGACGACCGCGCGGCCTCCAGCGCGGCGGCCATGCCGTGGTGGCATCCCAGCGGGATCCTGCGCGTCGCCAAGGCCGGCCGCTTCTCGCGCTTGACCCTGGTGGTCGTCGCCCTTCTGGTCTCCCTGGCCGGCCTGGGCCTGTGTCTGACGCTGGCGTAGAGTAGAATTTACATGAATGTCATTTGCACTGCCGCGACCGTGTCACTATTAGTGGGTCGGACGTTCGACCCACTCGTAGGACTGGCGCATGGCACCCAAACGTTTCTTCTGGCTGGCGATCGCTGTCGTGACGGCGCTCGCCATGACCCTCTCGACCGCTTGCTCGAGTGACGCCACCGGCGCCTCCGGGGCGAGCAAATGCAACGACAACCAGCTCTACGACCAGGTCAACGACACGTGCGCGCCGCGCGGCGGGCTGTCCGCGAGCGACACCGGTGACGCCACGCTCGACGCCGCCTCCGACGTCCCCACCACACCTGCCGATACCGGCGTGGACACCGCCGACGTTGAATCGTCCGATGTGCAGACCGCCGACGTCGAGACCGACGCCGTCGATCCCGCCTGTGACAAGGACCACGACGGCGCGCTTGCCGAGTCATGCGGCGGCTACGATTGCGACGACAACGACCCGTCGCGCTCGCCGTACAACCCCGAATTTTGCGACAATATCGACAATAACTGCTCGGGCACGGTCAACGACAACGTCACCTGCGCCTTCTACGCCCACTCCGGCAACGATCTGTACGAGATCGACCCCTTCGCCAAGACCGCCACCAAGCTGAGCGGCTCCTTCGTCGCCCTCGACGGCTCGTCCATCGAGCTGCTCGACATCGACACCCACCCCGACGGCACGCTTTTCGGCATCTCCCGTGACGGGCTGTACCACTTCGACACCTGGTCGAACCGGTGGATTCGCCAGGGCGACTTCGGCATCGACGTGGGCGACCCCAACGGGCTGGCCATCGACTCGACGGGCACCGCCTTCGTCACCAGCCAGGACAAGGTCTACACCGTCGACGTCCACACCGGCCACGCCACCCTGATCGGCAGCACCGGCAGCTTCTACTCCAGCGGCGACTGCGTGGTGAACAAGCGCGACACGCTGTTCATGACCTCCAAGAGCCAGGACTCGACCGAGGACACCCTCGTGCAGGTCTCCCGCCAGGACGGCCACGGCACGGCCATCGGCAAGATCGGCTTCAAGAATGTCTTCGGGCTGACCGCCGCATGGGGAACGCTGTATGGGCTGACGCTGAACGGCGAGCTCATCAGCATCAACCAGCAAACCGGAGAGGCGACCCTGGTGCACAAATTCAACGGCATCAGCTTCTTCGGCGCGGCGAGCACGCCCAATCGCTGATCGATCACTCGATCACTCCCACGGGCGCGGAGAACTGCGCCTGCGTAGGCAAAATAACCTCGAAGGTCGTGCCCTCGCCGACGGTCGTCTCGAAGGAGATCTCGCCGCCGATGGCCTGCACGATCTCGTGGCAGATCGCCAGGCCGATGCCCGTGCCCTCGTCGACGGGCTTGGTGGTGAAGAAGGGATCGAAGATCCGATGGCGGATCTGGGGTGGGATGCCCTCGCCGGTGTCGCGTACGCTGACGACGACGCGCTTTTGGGCGTCGGTGCGCGTGGCGACCTCCACCAGGTTGGTCTCGTGGGCGCCCTCGGGCAGGGCCTGGGCGGCGTTGAGCAGCAGGTTGACGAAGACCTGGTTGAGGCGCGCCTCGTTGGCCAGCACCGGCGGGGTCGTCGAATAATGTTTGAGCAATTGGCCGCCCTTGTGCTGGATGGTCTTCTGGACCATCTGGGCAGCCAGATCGAGCATGCGGTGCACGTCGACGGGCTCGACGCTGTCGTCGAGGCCGCCGTGGCTGAAATTGGTCAGGTCGCGCACCGTGCGCTCGACGCGCTCGGCGCCGCGTTTGGCCCGACCGATGGCGTCGCGCACGTCGTTGAGGTCGGGCTCGTCGTCGTTGTCGAGGTCCCACAGGATGACCTCGAGGTTGCTGATGATAAACGACAGGGGGTTGTTGATCTCGTGGGCGACGCCGGCGGCCATGGTGCCCAGGCTGGCCAGACGGTCGGCGCGGTAGAGTTGCTCTTGCATCTGCTTTTGACGGGTGATGTCGCGCACGCTCAGCAGCACGTGATGGCGCTGGTTGACTTTGTAGGACGAGCCGCGCACCTCGATGTGGCAGGGCTCACCGTCGCCGTTGTCGAGCTTGAGCTCGCTGTGAAAGACGTCTCCCGCCGCCACGATCTTGTCGACGGTGGCGAAGTCCGAGCGCAGCGGCAACAGCGCGTCGACGGTGAGGCGGTCGAGCTCGTCGCGTCGCTTGTCGAAGAGCTGCTCGGCGGCCTGGTTGGCCCCGATGATCCGGCCGTCGGGGGTGGCGACCAACAGCGCGTCGGTGCTGGCCTCGAAGACGCCGCGGTACTGGGCCTCGCGCTCGCGCAGCTCGTCCTCGATGCGCTTTCTCAAAAAGAAGCCCGGCACGCGGTACTCGCTGATGCGCTCGGCGACCTGGGGCTCGCGGTGCAGGTAGCTCTCGATGCGCTCCTCGATGCGGTCCGGCGGGGCCATCACGAACCGGCAGCAGTGGTCGCCGCGCGCGCGGCATAAGATCTCCGAGGAGACCAGGTGGGTGCCCACGCTCTCGGAGACCCACCCCGACGAATAGCCGGCGCTCATGGTGCATACCGGCAGGTCGACGGCCTCGCCGCGTGCGTCCAGCCAGGCGTCGGCCTCGAAGGAGTGGTGGTGGTCGTAGATGAGCAGGGTGTCCCCGTCGCTGGCGTCGAGCTTCTCTTCGAGAAACTCCACCGACGCCCAGCCCGCACGGGCGAAATGCGCCGGCCCGGTCGACAATTTCTCCAGAGGATCGGCCAGCCCGAAGCGCTGGTGGAAGGCGCGCGCGTCGGCGCGCCCCAGGGCGTGGGCGACGTCGAACAGGAGACCATGGGCGATGGCAAACGCCTTCTTGTCCCCCTCGTCGCGATACAACCCCCGTACGACGTCGAAAAACTCGACCGACAGCGACGCCGCGCGCACCCATACGTAGCGCTCGCCGGCGACCTCGATGCGCCCGTTTTCGGGCTCGAAGTGCGGGTGAGCGAAGTATGCGTCGACGATCTCGTAGGCCTTTTGTAAGGCTGGACGCAGATGGTCGGGGACTGAGACTTGAGGTTGCATAGTGCTCCAACGTAGCCACTAACCTTGATTTCCCCACTACTTGCTACTGCCTTAACGAAACCATAACACAGTTGCTCGATCGTCTCATCACACAACTGGAACAGGCGAAGCCGTGGGCGTTCTTCCCGCTCAGCCGGCGCGGAATGGCGCGCCGCCGCCGGCGGTTTTTTTCGAGCGCGCGATTTGCGTTATGATGTGCTGTGGGCTAAACGTCTGTTCAGTTGCCGTTTCTGGACCCCTGGACCCCTGGACCCCTGGACCCTGAATCCACATGAACGAATTCGAGTTGGTATCCGAATACACGCCCCAGGGCGATCAGCCCAACGCCATCACCGAGTTGACCGGCGGGCTCAACGAGGGGTTGAAGCATCAGACGTTGCTGGGGGCGACGGGCACGGGCAAGACCTTCACGATCGCCAACGTCATCGAGAAGGTCAATCGGCCCACCCTGGTCATGGCGCCCAACAAGACGCTGGCTGCCCAGTTGTACAACGAATTCAAGGAGTTGTTTCCGTACAACGCCGTGGAGTATTTCGTCTCCTACTACGACTACTACCAGCCGGAGGCGTATATCCCGTCGACGGACACCTTCATCGAGAAGGACTCGTCGATCAACGACGCCATCGACCGCATGCGCCACTCGGCCACGCGCAGCCTCTTCGACCGCAATGACGTCATCATCGTGGCGTCGGTCTCGTGCATCTACGGGCTGGGTTCGAGCGAGGCGTATTACGGCATGCTGCTCTTCGTCGAGGAGGGCCAGGAGGCGCGCCGAAAGGACATGCTCGCCAAGCTCATCGACATCCAATACGAGCGCAACGACTACGATTTCTTCCGCGGCAAGTTTCGGGTGCGCGGCGACGTGGTCGAGATCTTTCCGGCCTACGAGGAGGACGAGGCCATCCGGGTGGAGTTTTTCGGCGACGAGATTGAGGCCATCTGGAAGATCGACCCGTTTCGCGGCAAGCGCCTCGAGCGCCTCGACAAGGTGGCCATCTACCCCAACAGCCACTATGTCATCCCGCCCGACCGCAAGAAGAGCGCCATCGACGCGATCAAAGAGGAGCTCAAAGAAGTCCTCGAGCAGATGATCAGCCAAGGCAAGCTCCTGGAGGCCCAGCGCCTCGAGCAGCGCACCC
This sequence comes from uncultured delta proteobacterium, assembly GCA_963697525.1. Taxonomy (GTDB): domain Bacteria; phylum Myxococcota_A; class Bradymonadia; order Bradymonadales; family Bradymonadaceae; genus Bradymonas. The sequence goes on along the minus strand of OY969087.1, from coordinate 891,322 downwards.
AATTCGACATCGAGATGCTGGTGACCATGGGGTTTTGCAACGGCATCGAGAACTACTCGCGGCATATGTCCGGGCGCCGGCCCGGCCAGGCGCCGCCGTGTCTGATCGACTACTTCCCCAACGATTTCCTGCTGGTCGCCGACGAGTCCCACGTGACCATCCCGCAGATCGGCGGGATGTTTCGCGGCGACCGCTCGCGCAAGTCCACGCTCATCGAGCACGGCTTTCGGCTCCCCAGCGCCCTGGACAACCGGCCGCTGAAATTCGAGGAGTGGGAGGATAAGATCAACCAGATCATCTACGTCTCCGCCACCCCCGGTGACTACGAGCTGGAGAAATGCGAGGGCGTGGTCACCGAGCAGATCATCCGCCCCACGGGCTTGATCGACCCCGAGGTCGAGATTCGCCCGGCCCTCGAGCAGGTCGACGACGTCTACGGCGAGGTCCGAAAGCGCATCGACGCCAACGAGCGGGTCCTAGTGACCACGCTGACCAAGCGCATGGCCGAAGATCTCACCGAGTATTTGCGCGAGCTGGGCGTCAAGGTGCGCTACCTGCACAGCGACATCGACACCATCGAGCGCATGAATATCATTCGGGATTTGCGCAAAGGCGAGTTCGACGTGCTCGTGGGCATCAACCTGCTGCGCGAGGGGCTGGACATCCCCGAGGTCAGCCTCGTGGCCATCCTCGACGCCGACAAGGAGGGCTTCTTGCGCAGCACCCGCAGCCTCATCCAGACCATCGGGCGGGCCGCGCGCAACGTCAACGGCAAGGTCATCCTATACGCCGACAAGGTCACCGACAGCATCGACGAGGCCATCGACGAGACCAACCGCCGCCGCGAGATCCAGCTCGCCTACAACGAAGAGCACAACATCACGCCCCAGACGATCCGCAAGAAGATCACCGACATCGAGCAGCACGTGCCCGGCGCCGAAGACGAGATCTCGGCGGGCACCGAGACCGCCGACGAGGCCACCCAATTCGGCAACGTCGAGGACATCCACTCCAAGGAGCGCCTGGAGTCGATGATCGAGGAGCTGCGCGAGAAGATGAAGGCGGCGGCCTCGGATTTGCGCTTCGAGGACGCGGCCAACTACCGCGATAAAATGCGGGAGTTGGAGAGCCGGCTGTTGGGCGTGAACGTGGCTTGAGAGGCAGGGGTCGAGGGGTCCAGGGGTCCAGGAGGCGACGCGCCCCGAAGCTAGCGCGCGCCTTGTCGACGTTCCACCACCTCGCTACTTTGAAAACGTCATGGAACAGCCGACCGACAAGCCACCAACCACACAGACGCCGCCGACCGACGACGGCGTCGACCGCACGCTCATCCGCTGGATGCTCTCGCTGACGCCCGAGGAGCGCCTGCGCGTCGTCCAAGATCACGCCAACGCCGTCAGACGGGTGCGCGATGGCCGAAAGTCCGAGTGATTTCACCGAAATCCTGCGGGTACTTTGCAAGCACGACGTCGAGTTCATCATCGTCGGCGCGCTGTCGGCTGTGTTGCAGGGCGCTCCGATCATGACGCTGGATATTTGCGTGGTCCACGAGCGTTCGCCGACCAATGTCGAGCGCCTGATGACGGCGCTCGACGAGCTCGATAGTCATTATCGTGGCCACGGCGACCGGGTACTGCGCGCGACGGCCGACCGGCTCGAAGGCCCAGGTCACCAGCTCATGACGACGCGGGCCGGTCCTTTGGATCTCCTCGGCCGTATCGAGGAAGGGCTAGAGTACGGCGATCTTTTGGCCGATTCAGTCTTGTTCGGCATCGACGGACACGAGGTTCGCGTCTTGTCGATGCGGCGGTACTTAGCGCTCAAGGAGAAGTCCCAGCGCCCCAAAGACCAGGCGATGGTGCCGATTCTTCGAGCGACGCTCGACGAGCAGGATTCGGAGTAGGCGCATAAAAATCGCCGTGTGGCCGCCGCCAGCGAAACACGCGACGCGCGGCCGGAGGCCGCCGCGGCTATCAGCGATGCGCATGTTCCTTGGCGCCAGGAGCTCACACGGTGCCAGTCACCGTGTGGAGCCCGCTGGTAGCGGGTCATCTGGAGGCTGTCGCAAAAGGCCGGAATTGCCATCGGTGAGAGGGCTTCTAGCCCTCGGAAACACGGCTGGAAGCCCCTTACACCAACGGTTCTGCGACAGCCTCATTTTGGCCGCCGGCGCCTGTCCTCCGAGACCCCGGCGGGTTCATCCCGCCGGTGAATGAGATCGTCAGCTAAAGCGGTGCGTCCCCCTCCGAGACCCCGGCGGGTTCATCCCGCCGGTGAATGAGATCGTCAGCTGCGAGAGCAGCCACCCAAACACAATCCGCCATCCAAGATCCGTCCCAGGCGGCGCGCAGCGGCGGATCCCGAAAAAAAGACGCAACGATTCGACCCTCTCTGCCGAAAACCATAGTGAGGGGCACCGATAGGACGCGGGGTCTCACCCAGCATCGCGTTCGACGAAGAGGTGACCTCCACGGAAGCGCAACCGTCGACTCGAAACAACGCCATCGGCCCGGTCCGATGCCCGCACACCCCGCCGAACATCGGCGAGAAAGACGGGCGACCCAGGGCACGGCCGAGGCATGTCTTGGTTGGTTTTATGGGGGAGGGCTCTCGGAGCCCAGACGGTGGGGCAGTTGGGGGCGGTGCGCGCGTTCCGGCAACGCGCGCGGGGCGCTCGTGGCGGCAGGCGCCGCCGCGCATAGCCGACGATCTTGGCGTCCCGTGGGACAAGCCCACGGGGGCGCCGGAGGTGGCGAGCCGCCGCGCGTAGCCGACGATCTTGGCGTCCCGTGGGGCGAGCCCACGGGGGCGCCGGAGGTGGCGAGCCGCCGCGCGTAGCCGACGATCTTGGCGTCCCGTGGGGCGAGCCCACGGGGGCGCCGGAGGTGGCGAGCCGCCGCGCGTAGCCGACGATCTTGGCGTCCCGTGGGACAAGCCCACGGGGGCGCCGGAGGTGGCGAGCCGCCGCGCGTAGCTGGCGATCTTAGCGTCCCGTGGGACAAGCCCGCAGGGGCGCACGTGGCGGCAGGCATTGTTCGAGCTGTGGCGCGATTCGGTGGGCGACCTCGAGCAACGCCGTGAGCTCGCCGCCATGGACGTCGGTCTTGGCGCGCACCATACTTGCCGGCGCACACGCGCTCGAGGCGAGGACTAACAAAATGGGCAGAAATCGATAGATTCGACGGAGTATGGTTCCCGCTGCGATCTTGCCAACGTGGACGCCCCAACATCGACGGTGCCGACTATTCACTCGACGGTGTTGGTTGGCAGCTGAGGACAACGAAAATGACCACACAGACGCCAGACCCCACCGAACGCTTCTCCGACCGCGTCGCCAACTACGTGAAATATCGGCCGAGCTACCCGCCGGCGTTGCTCGACCGGCTGGCCGACGAGGGGCTCGTCGGCCCCGGCGTCAAGGTCGCCGACGTCGGCGCGGGCACCGGCATCTTCACCGAACTGCTCGCCGCGCGCGGCTGCGAGGTGTGGGCCGTCGAGCCCAACCGCGCCATGCGCAACGCCCTGGACGCGCAGCTCTGCGCGCTCGAGGGCGCGACCTGTTTCACCGTCGACGCCACCGCCGAGCACACCACGCTGCCGGACCACGACTTTCGCGCGGCCTTCGCCGTCCAGGCCTTCCATTGGTTCGACCTCGCAGCCGCACGCGCCGAGTTTGCGCGCATCCTCGCCGCCGACGGCCAGGCGGTGCTGATCTGGAACTCGCGGCGCACCCGGGGGACGCCGTTTCTGGAGGAATACGAGCAGCTTATCGTGCGATTTGGTACAGACTACACCGTGGTCAATCACCAGAACGTGGAGGTGCGCGCGAAGCTCGCGCCCTTCTTCGGCCACGACGCCTTCCACGAGGCGGTCTTCGACAACCAGCAGGTGCTCGGCTTCGACGGCCTGCGCGGCCGGTTGGTGTCGTCGTCGTATATCCCGCAGCCCGGCGAGTCGGGCTATGAGGAGATGATCGCGGCGCTTCGCGACCTGTTCGAGCGCTACGAGGAGGGCGGCAAAGTCGTCATCGAATACGATACGCGCATGTTTTGGGGGCGGGTGGTGTAGGTGGTCGGCATGGCCGGAAGTTCACCGCCTATTGATTCTCCCACCAATTTCTTCTAGGAAAGCGTGCGTTTGTCCCAACTCCGTAGCTCATAGCTCGTAAGGCCTTACGATGACCGAACAACCACGAAAAAAAGTCCACATGATCTCGCTCGGCTGCCCCAAAAACCGGGTGGACTCGGAGGTGATGGTCGGGCTCATCCAGGGCGACGGCGAGTTCGACATGGTCGCCGACGCCGACCAGGCGGACATCGTGGTGGTCAACACCTGCGGGTTCATCGACGACGCCAAAGAGGAGTCCATCAACACCATTTTGGAGATGGTCGAGCGCAAAAACGTCGGCCTGCTGGACAAGGTGGTGGTCACGGGGTGTCTGTCGCAGCGCTACTCGGGCGATCTCGAACAGGAGATCCCCGAGGTCGACGCCATCCTGGGCACCAAGACGTTTACCGCCATCAACGACGCCCTCAAAGGCGATCTCGCCGAGAAGACCTACATCCAGCCGGGCAGCTTCATCATGGACCACGAGGTTGCCCGCACCAACACGGTGCGCGGCGGCACCGCCTATTTGAAGATCGCTGAGGGCTGCTCGCGTAGCTGCAGCTACTGCATCATTCCCAAGATCCGCGGCACGCAGAATAGCCGCACCATCAGTGATGTGGTCAGCGAGGCCAAGCGGCTGGGCAAGAGCGGGGTCAAAGAGGTCATCCTGGTCGCCCAGGACATGACGAGCTACGGCATCGACCTCGACCCCAAACACAACCGCGACTATCTGGTGCGCCTGTTGCGCCAACTCGACGCCGAGGCCACCGACATCGATTGGGTGCGCCTGTTGTACATGTACCCGTGGAACTTCACCGACGAGCTGCTCGACATCATGCAGGCGGACAACCGCATCCTGCCGTATGTGGACATGCCGCTGCAGCACGTCAACCAGCGCATCCTCAAGTCCATGCGCCGCAACATCCAGCGCGACCGCCAGATGGAGCTCATCGACCGGCTGCGCGCCGTCGACGACCTGGTGTTGCGCACCACCTTCATCGTCGGCTACCCCGGCGAGACCGACGCCGAGTTCCAGGAGCTGTACGACTGGGTCGAAGAGGTGCGCTTCGACCGGGTGGGCGTGTTCACCTACAGCCCCGAGGAGGGCACGCCGGCGGCCCAGATGGGCGATCAGCTCCCCGAAGAGGTCAAGATCGCCCGGCGCGACGCCCTCATGGAGCTGCAGCGCCAGATCAGCCTCGAGAAAAACGAGGAGTGGATCGGCTACACCACCGAGGTCATCGTCGACGGGGTCAGCGAGCAGCACGAGGCCGTCCTGGAGGGCCGCCACTACGGGCAGGCCCCCGACATCGACGGCGTGGTCTACCTGTCCTTCGATTACGGCGGCGACATGCCCACCCCGGGCGACATCGTCGAGGTGGAGATCCAGCAGGCCACCGACTACGACCTGGCCGGCGTGGTCATCCCCACCGAGCGGCCTGACGGGCCGATTCGATTGGGCGACGGGGTGGCGAAATTGTCGATGGAGGGCAATTGATCGAGGGGGTTAGCCCCGCTCGACATGCTCCTCGCCGGCCTCAATCGCCGCCAGCGTTCCCCCTTCCACGTTGATGCACTCCGGCCAGCCGGCGTTCTCCAGCATCTGGCAGGCCATGGCGCTGCGCCCGCCCGAGCGGCAGATGATCGCCACCTGGCGCTCGTCGGGCTCGGGCATCTCGCCGCGGCGCAGCTCGGACAGCGGAAAGAGCTCGACGTCGTGGACGTGCACCTCGTCGTATTCGTCCTGCTCGCGCACGTCGATGATGCGCAGGTCGTCGTCCTGGCGTTTCTGGGCGATTTCTGCGTAGCTCATGCGTTTCATGTCATTTCCTCGGGGATTTCGCTATCCTTAGAGTTCGGCGCGCTGTTCCGGCGTCGGACGGTGATTACACTAACTACACTCATCTTCAAGACCAGACTTCCTCCTCCTTCTGCGAGCGGCGCGTCATGGCGGACCCGACACACAACGACCATTCGATGGCCCCGGGCTTTTTGGTGGCCTCGCCGCGGCTGGATGGCAGCCCGTTCGAGCGCGCGGTGATCTTGCTGGTGCATCACGACCAGCGCGGGGCGATGGGCTACATCATCAACAAGCCGGTGGACGTCGACTTTGGCACCCTCATCGCCAGCGTCAACGAGGAGATCGAGGACGCCATCCTGGCCGATCGTTTCGAGACCACGGTCTATTTTGGCGGGCCGGTGCGCATCGAGCAGTTGTGGGTGATCTACAACCACGCGCCGCCGTCGGTGTCGATGCCGGCCGATGTCGACCCGCCCAGCGATCCCCTGGTCGAGCCGGCCAACCTGGCGTTCAGCGATCAGTGGACGCTGTCGGCCTCCGGGGCGGTCATCGAGGACTTCGCCCTGCACCCCACCGACAATTACTTCATGCCCGTGCTCGGCTACGCCGGCTGGGGCGCCGGGCAGTTGGAGTCGGAGATCGAGGAGGGCTCCTGGCTGGTGGCCGACTTCGACGACTCGCTGATCTTCGAGTGCGCCGCCCAGAACTGCTGGGATCGCGCCCTGGCCAAGATCGGCGTCGACCCCACCGCGTTTCTTGATGATGGGCAAGGCCGGCTCCGCCTGAGGTGATCGCCTGGGGCGACGATCGGATCAGGCGATCTCTGCGCCGACGATCGCCGGCGATCCTGCCCAGACTCGCGTCACAGTTGGCCGACCTGCCAATGGGCCGATGCAAGCAGAAATTCATCGCCGTCGGCGCCACCTCCAGATCGTCTCCCATCTGTCACCGGTCGGGCGTTTTTTTCCTCCCGCAAAAGTCAAACGCACCTGTGGACTTAGCACTTTTGGGCGAGGCTTCCGGCCCCAAAATCGACACTTTTTTCCCCTTGTGGGAGACCCAGTTTGGTTGATGAAAATATCCAGAGAGGCTAGATCTAATTGGCCCGGTTTTTCGCTGTTTCTTGTTGTTTTAGACCCTTTGGCGTTGACCTATGACGGACATCTGGCAAGCCGCATTGAGCAAGCTCCAAGAACGGGTGAGCTCGCATAATTTTAAGTCGTGGTTCCAAAAGATTACGCTGCATCATCGTGACGGGCAGGCCTTGTATCTGGAGGTCGGCGATGAGTTCTTGAAAGCGTGGATCGAGGAGAACTATCTCGATCTCATCGAGGACGCGCTCGCCGACGTCACCCCGGAGCCGGTGCAGGTGACCCTGGACGTGGCCGCGGCCTACGCGAGCTCGACGGCCGAGGACGGCGTGCAATCGGTGGACGTGCCCGACGAGGCCATGGCCGCGCGCATGGGACGCCTGCAGGAGCAGGCCGCCCGGGTGGTCGAGCCGGCCACGAGGCGTCCGCCGACCCAGGGGGCGATGAGCCTCGACGAGCCCAGCCGCCCCGGGCCCGATCCCGAGGAGGCGATGACCGCCGCCGGGCTCAACCCGCGCCACGACTTCGACGAGTTCGTCGTGGGCCCGTCCAACCAATTCGTCCACGCCGCCTGCTCGGCCGTCGCCGACAACCCCGGCAAGTCCTACAACCCGCTGTTCATCTTCGGCGGGGTGGGCCTGGGCAAGACCCACCTGTTGCACGCGGTGGGCATCGAGGCCATACGCCGCGACCCCGGCGCCCGGGTGGTCAACCTGTCCAGCGAGGACTTCATGAATCAGCTCATCACCTCGCTGCGCCAAAAGGAGATGAACGCCTTTCGCACCCAATATCGCAACAACTGCGACGTGCTGCTCATCGACGACATCCAATTCATCGCCGGCAAGGACTCCACCCAGGAGGAGTTTTTCCACACGTTCAACGCCCTGTACCACAGCGGCAAACAGATCGTGATCACCTCCGACAAGCTGCCCAAAGACCTGCCGGGCATCGAGGAGCGGCTGCGCAGCCGGTTTAGCTGGGGGCTGTGCGCCGACATCCAGCCCCCGGAGATGGAGACGCGCATCGCCATCCTGGAGAAGAAAGCCGAGGCCGACGGCATCGCCCTGGACAAAGAGGTGGCCATCCTGTTGGCCAGCAGCATCCGCAGCAACGTGCGCGAGCTCGAGGGCACGCTGATTCGCCTGGGCGCCCAGGCCAGCCTGATGGGCCAGCCGATCACCCTGGAGTTGGCCCGCGAGATGCTCGATCGCATGAACATCGATCAGGGCCGCGAGATCAACACCGAGCGCATCATCGAGATCGTCGCCGCCGACTTCGCCATCACCCCGCGCGACATCAAGGGCAGCCGGCGCACCCGCGCGATCAGCAAGCCGCGTCAGTACGCCATGTACCTGGCCCGAAAGCATACCGACAATTCCTACCCCCAGTTGGGTGAGCAATTCGGCGGCAAGGACCACACCACGGTGTTGGCGGCCTGCAAGAAGATCGGCGGGCTGATCGACGACGGCGACGACAAGATGTGCGCGCTCATCGAACGCCTCGAGAACAAGCTGCTGCGCTAGACTTGACGTAGCACCCCCCATTGTGTTTAGTTGCCACGCTTTTTGACCCGCGCCGATTCGCCCCCACGATCTGAGGGGCCGCGAAATAGGCGGTCGGGGGTCGTTGTTTCAATCGCGTCTTTGCCAAGTCGGTCGAGCGCAGATGATGTGCTCGCATCGAAGTTAGTGAATAGAGAGGAATGTCATGACCAAGAGAACGTATCAGCCCAGTCGCCGCAAGCGTCGCAAGACCCACGGGTTCCGTGCCCGCATGAAGTCCAAGGGTGGACGCAAGACGCTGAAGCGTCGGCGCAACAAAGGCCGCAAGCGCCTGTCGCCGGCCAAGTTCCACAAGCGGGCTCGCCGCAAGTAATTCGGCCCTGTGGGCTCGCTTCGGCGGGCCCACGGCGGTTCTCGGACATCTGTGGGCCCGACCCCGGTGGCATCTTTGGACGACACGTGGCGTTTTCAGGACGATCGGCGCTTGCGCAAGGCCGAACGGCTGCGCAAGCGCCCGGAGTTCTTGAGGACCCAACGCCAGGGAATGCGCCGGGCCGGTCGACACTTCATCGTCTACGGTCGACCCAACGGTCGCGCTTGGTCGCGCCTGGGGGTCACCGCCAGCCGCAAGGTGGGCAAGGCGACGGTGCGCAACTGGTGGAAGCGGCGCGTGCGGGAAGTGTTTCGGTGCAACAAAGCCGTTGTGCCGGCCGGCTTTGACTTTGTGGTCATCGTCAAGGCGTCGGGAGCGCGCGACGAGTTCGACGTGTTGCGCGTTGAGCTCGTCGGCCTGCTCGAAAGCGCGGCGACTCGCAAATGATCTCCAAGAGGGTGCGAACGTGGATTCGCCCGTCAACAACCCGACGCCGTCCGATCCGTCGGACGAGCCCACTGGCACCGACCTGGCGGTCGACGACCAGCACACGCGCGCGGTGGGATGGCTGGCGCGCGGGGGCATCGGGCTGATTCGTTTCTACCAGCGTGCCATCTCTCCGTTGACTCCCCCGTCGTGCCGCTTCCAGCCGACCTGTTCGCAATACACCCTCATCGCCATCCGCAAATACGGATTCGTGCGCGGCTGTTGGCTCGGCCTGCGCCGGCTGTTGCGATGTCACCCATTCCATCCCGGCGGCCACGACCCGGTTCCTTGAGGTGGACGCGCCGTGCGCTCCCACGGCAGTAACCCAACCGTAGATTTATCATGGATAACAAGCGCTTCATCATCGCGATGGTCCTCAGCCTGGCCATCCTCCTGGTCTGGCAGCTCTTTTTGGCGCCGCCACCCCAGAAGAAGCAGGCGACGTCGACCAACGCGAAGGTCACCCAGCAAGCCGGCGAGTCGGCCAAGAGCGGCCAAAAAGCCGCCAACGCCACCAAGAAGGCCGGCGAGCAGGCGAAGACCGCCGAGAAGCAGGGCGCCCAGAAAGGGGCCCACGCCCAGAAGACCGCTCCGGCCAACAAGCCCACGCCGCCGGCGCGCCATATCCCGGTGCGCCAGGACAAGCTGGTCGGCGATCACATCAGCGTCGAGCTGACCAACAAAGACGCCAGCGTGGTCTCGGCCAACATCACCTCGCCCAAGCAGTACACCGCGCGCGGCGATCTGGTGGGCCTTCCCAAGGGCGCGCCCGATTATCCGTTCGCCACCCGCTTCCTCGACCAGAGCGTGGATATGCCCAACGCTCCGGTCTACCAGCTCGACGAGAGCGCCAGCACCAAGGGGAAGGGCGGCAATTACACCAAGCTGGTGTATCGCTACGACGACCCGGCCGGCCGCTTCAACATCCTGAAGACCTACGCGATCGACCCCAAGATTCCCTACGTCGTCGACATGAACGTGGCCGTGACCAACACCCTCAACAAGGGGCGTCTGGTCGACACCATGGCCACCGACATCTACGCGTGGAAGAACCCGGAGAAGAAGAAGAGCTTCCTCAATTTCCGGCCCAACCGCCTCGAAGGGGTGTGCAAGAACACCGAAGACACCGAGCGGGAGAACTTCAAGTCGGTGGTCGATTCGCCCCAGCGCTACGACGCCGGCGACACGCTGTGGGGCGCGGTGGACACCCGCTACTTCATGTTGGCGGACATCCCCGACAAGCCCGCCCAGCGCTGCGAGCTCAAGGTGGTCAACGACCACTACCTGCGCACCCGCGTGGTGGAGAACGGCTTTTCGCTGGCCCCCGGCGAGACCACCACGGTCAACCACCAGTTGTATCTGGGTCCCAAAGACGTCGACGTGCTCCACCAGGTGGGCCACAAGCTCGACGCCAGCGTCAACTACGGCATGTTCGCCTTCGTCGCCCGTCCGATGCGCTGGGGCCTGGTGCACCTGTACGACTTCGTGGGTAACTGGGGCCTGGCGATCATCTTGCTGACGTTCATCATTCGCGGGCTGCTGTGGCCGGTCAACATGAAGGCCTACGGCAGCATGGAGCGCATGAAGAAGGTCCAGCCCATGCTCAACGAGGTCAAGGAGAAGTACCCCGACGACCGCCAGCGCCAGACCGAAGAGACCATGGCGATCTTCAAGGAGCACAACGTCAGCCCCGCCGGCGGCTGTCTGCCGATGCTCCTGCAGATGCCGTTTTTGTACGGTCTGTACGTGACCATCTACAACTCCGTGGAGCTGTATCACGCTCACTTCGCGCTGTGGTATACCAACCTGGCCGCCCCGGACCCGTATTACGTGCTGCCGATCTTGATGGGTGTGGCCATGCTGCTGCAGCAGAAGATGAGCACGGTGGACACGACCAATAGTCAGGCGGCGATCATGATGAAGGTCATGCCGATCATGTTCACCGCGTTCATGCTGTTTTTGCCCTCCGGGCTGGTGTTGTACTACGCGCTGAGCCTGGTCATCGGCGTCGGCCAGCAGTACTACATCCGCAAGAAGTACTCGACGGATGAGCCCGAGCCGGCGAAAGCGTGAGTGAGAGTGATCGAGTGATTGCGTGGTCGAGTGATCGAGTGAATGGCAACTGCGTGACTGCGTGACGGCAACTGCGTTAATTTGTGACCGAGTGATGAGATTATGAGCGAAGAGAAGCCAGCTGTGGAAGAAACTGAAGAGACCGAGGCTCCGGCCCAGGAGACCGTCGACCCGCTGGCCTACGGCACGCAGTGGTTGGCGGGGGTCTTCGAGCGCATGAACTTCGACATCGACATCGAGGCGCGCCTGGAAGACGACCACCTGTACTTCGACGCCTCCGGCGAGGACGCCGAGTACCTGCTGGGCATTGGCACGTCCGCGCCCAAGTCCATCGAATCCATCCAGACGCTGTTGAGCGCGGCGCTGTCGCGCTGCGGCGAGAAGCGCCCGGTCACGCTGGACGTGCGCGGCTGGCGCGACCAGCGCACCGACCGGCTGGACAACGTCGCCGCCGAGCTGCGCGACGTGGCCGTCAAGTTGGGCAAGCAGGTCACCGTGGCCGGGCTGAACAGCTACGAGCGTGCCATCGTGCATAAGGCGCTCGAGGACGACAAATCGGTCAAGACCGAGAGCGAGGGCCAGGGGATCTTCCGCAAGCTCTCGATCAGGCCTTCCTGACGAGCTTTCGACGATGAAGGACACCAACACCATCGCCGCGATCGCCACTCCGGCGGGGCGCGGCGGGGTGGGCATCGTGCGGGTCAGCGGCGCCGCGGCGCGCTCGATCCTCGCGGCGCTGGTGCCCGATTGGCCCGCCGACTACCCCACCCACAAACTGCGCCTGTCGCGCATCCACGACGAGCACGGTGAGCTGGTCGACGAGTCGCTGTGCGTGCTCATGGCCGCCCCGCACACCTACACCGGCGAGGACGTCGTGGAGTTCCAATGCCACGGCGGCCCCATCATCTTGAGAAGGGTGCTCGACGCCGCGCTGGCCACGGGCGCGCGCATGGCCGGGCCCGGCGAGTTCACCGAGCGTGCGTTCCTCAATGAGCGCATCGACCTGACCCAGGCCGAGGCCGTCGCTGATCTGGTCGAGGCGACCAGCGTCTCGGCGCACAAGCTCGCCATGGAGCATTTGCAGGGAAGCCTCGGCGAGGCCATTCGCGCGCACCGCGAGCGGGTCACCGAGGCGCTCATCCTGGTGGAGTCGGCCATCGACTTCGCCCACGAGGAGCACGTCTACCAGATCGAGCACGACGAGGTGCTCGCCCGCGTCGACGCAACCATCGCCGAACTCGAGGGCCTGGAGCGCCGCTTCGACCAGGGCCGCCGCCAGCGCGAGGGCGTGCGCGTGGTCATCCTGGGACCGCCCAACGCCGGCAAGTCCACCCTGTTCAACGCCCTGCACGGCAGCGAGCGCGCCATCGTCACGGCCGTCGCCGGCACCACCCGCGACTTCCTCGAAGAGGAGATCCACCTCGAGGGCGTCGCCCTGCGCGTGGTCGACACGGCGGGCCTGCGCGCGACCGACGACGAGGTCGAGGCCATCGGCATCGAGCGAAGCCGCGAGCTTCAGAATAAGGCCGACCTGGTCATCTGGCTGGTCGATCACAGCGAGCCGATGCCCGGCGACCAGCGCCGCGACCTCGAAGACACCCTCGAGCGCCGGGCCACGGCCGTCGTCGTGCGCAATAAGGTCGACCTGGCCTGCGAGCTCAGCGACGACGACGAAGCCCTGCTCGACCGCTTCGAGCACGTCGTGCCCACCTCCTTTGGCGCCGACTCGACGCGCGGCTTCGACGAACTCGTGACCACGCTCACCGCCATCGCCGAGGAGCTGACCAGCGGCGAGGGCGTGCTTTTGAGCCGCGCGCGCCATCTCGAATGCGTCCGCCGCGCCCTGGAGTCGCTTCGGCGCGCCAAAGGCGCCGTCGAGGCGGGTATGGAGCACGAATTCGTCGCCCTGGACCTGCGCGAGGCCCTGGACGCGCTGGGCGACATCGTCGGCCACGTGTCCACCGATGACATCTTGAACAAGATCTTCGCCGAATTCTGTGTCGGAAAATAGCGATTTGCCATGATCCAGAAACTGCTGCCGATCGCCGCCACCGCCGCCCTGCTGGTCACGCTGACCGGGTGCGGCTCCTCGGAGAATCCCTGCCCCACGATCGCCTGCCTGGATTCGATCACGCTGCACCTTCAGGACGCCGACGGCAACGCGATCACCGGCTTTTCGGGCACGGTCGACGTCGCCGACACCACCTTCGACGTCAACTGCCCCGGCCAGGGCACCGGCTACGATTGCGCCAACGGCGCGCTCACCCTCAACGCCACCCCGCCCGACAGCATCACCGTCGATTTGAGCTCCAAGGACGATCCCCCGCTGCGCCTCGTCGGCGACGTGGCGCTGGACAAGCCCAGCGAGCCCACGGGATCGAGCTGCCCCGAAAAATGCACGCACGTGAGCAAGACGATCACGCTCGAGCCGACGTCGGCACAGTAGGCGAACGTGCTGGCAATTGCTGGGAATGCCACCCCCCGCCGGCCGTTATACCCGCGCAGTCAGCGAGGATGCGCGCTTGCAAGCGTGGGCCTCGCGGCTTACGATAATACTCAAGTTTGGTTTCGCTGCGGTGTTCGTGCGAGATAGGCACGTGAGGAACCCCGTACGCATATATAAGGGGACGGTCTCTGGTAGGAAGAAGTCATGCCTCTTGAGTCCCAAGAGCGAAGGCTGACGCCCGCTACTTACTGTCCACCACCTGGTAAATCCAGGGTTTCGACAGCCATTCTCAACACCGGCACATGCGGCAAACCAACTCGAAAGGCAGCGCTTCGGCGCTGCCTTTCGTTTTTCTTGGGCGCCGGGTTGGATCGGGCGTGCTTCTGTAATCGGGGGCTTCGAGGCGTGGAGGCACGTGGCTCTGGAGGCAGGGAGACCCCAGCGGCCTCGCGCCGCTGGTGAAAAAGATCGTCAGCTAGCAAATCCGGGATTGCACCCACAGACCCCAGCGGCCTCGCGCCGCTGGTGAAACAGATCGTCAGCTAAGGGCGGCGGGGTTGCCCCGCAAGACCCCAGCGGCCTCGCGCCGCTGGTGAAACAGATCGTCAGCTACGAAAGCGGCTACCCAAACACAACTCGCCACCCAAAATCCGTCCCAGACGCCGCTCTATGGTCGAACGGCCAAGAAAGGACGCAACGAATCGCCCCTCTCTGCCGAAAACCATAGAGAGGGGCATCGAACAGGACGTGGCGTCTCACCCAGCGTCGCGTCGTCGAACAAGGTGGCCCCCACGGAAGCGCAACCGTCGCAGCGAAACAACGCCATCGGCCCGGTCCGATGCCCGCACACCCCGCCGCACATCGGCGAGAAGGACGGGCGACCCAGGGCACGGCCGAGGTGCGTCTTGGTTGGTTTCATGGGGGAGGGCTCGAGGAGCCCAGGTGGTGGGGCAGTTGGGGCAATGCGCGTGCTTTGGCAACGCGCGTGGGCTTTTCTCAGATCGCGGGTGCTGGCCCGCTAGCCGACGATCTTTGCGTCCTGTGGGGCGAGCCCACAGGGGCGCAGGAGGCGGCGATGCGCCCCGCGTAGCTTGCCGATCTTTGCGTCCTGTGGGGCGAGCCCACAGGGGCGCAGGAGGCGGCGATGCGCCCCGCGTAGCTTGCCGATCTTTGCGTCCTGTGGGGCGAGCCCACAGGGGCGCAGGAGGCGGCGATGCGCCCCGCGTAGCTTGCCGATCTTTGCGTCCTGTGGGGCGAGCCCACAGGGGCGCAGGAGGCGGCGAGCCGCCCTGGTTTGAAGCGTGGACTCGAGGCGTGCCTCGAGCAGACATCGAAACGCCCGGCTCGTTGCCGCGATCCCCAGATCCCCGATCAGGGAACCGCGCCGGGTTGGATCGGCTCCCATTCTCGATACCGAAGCGGTCGTGGTATAGTAGGCCCGTGGAATTCTTCGAACTCATACTCAACCTGCTCGAGAAGGTCAGCGTCCTGGTGTCGGCGTCGCTGGTCCTGTTGCTGATGCGCCCGGCGGAGGTGTGGCTGGGCGAGACCGGCTCGCAGGCGTCGGTGCGCCGCAGGCTCTTCTTGATGGCCGTGCTCGGCGGGCTGGCGGTGTGGGGCGTATTTTTGGGCTTCGAGATCGGCGGGATGCGCTTCAACCTGCGCGCGGTGGGCATCATCGTGGCCGGTTATCTGGGCGGGCGCAAGGTGGGCGTGACCGTGGGGGCGCTGGCCGGCCTGGTCTATGCGGTGTGGCTGCACGACCCGGTCTCGCCGTACGTCTTCGCCGCCAGCGTCATCGACGGGGGGCTGGCCGGGCTGTGGAGCCGCAAGATCGGCACGGGCGTGATCTCGGTGGTGGTGGGGGCGGTGGTCATCCAGGTGGTCCACCTCATCGGGCTGGGAGCGGTGATGGCGGCGCTGGACTTCAACCGCGCGATCGCGCTGGCCAGCAACCTGTCGTTGCACGCCGCCAAGATCGCCGCCAACGTCATCGGCGTGTCCGTGTTCATGGGGCTGTTGAGCCTGGTGCGCGAGCTCGACCTGGCCCGGCGCGAGGCCCAGACCTCGCGCGATCTGGTGCGCTCGGCCAAGCTCGAGGCGCTGCAATACCAGGTGCGCCCGCACTTTTTGTTCAACCTGCTCAACACCCTGGCCTATCTGATCCGCACCGACGCCACCAAGGCGCGCGAGCTGACCCTGGATTTGTCCGAATTCCTGCGCTACACGCTCGCCCAACACGACGAGCAGACGACCCTGGGCGCCGAGCTCGAGCAGATCGAGCGCTACGTCGACCTGGAGCGCGCCCGCTTCGGCGAGGGGCTGTGCTTCGAGATCACCGCCGGTGACGAGGAGATGCGCGACTGGGTGGTCGTGCCGCCGCTGATCTTGCAGCCGCTGGTCGAAAATGCCATCCGCCACGGTGCGCGCGACGGGAAGGTCGATGTGCGCGTGGAGGTTCAACGAGACGGAGACTGGCTGGTGGTGCGCGTGTTGGACGACGGGCCGGGGCCGGCGGCGGTGGCCAAGCGCGCCGGGCGCGTCGAGACCAGCCGGCGCCGCGGCGGCGTGGGCCTGCAGAACGTGCGCGAGCGCCTCGACCGCTTCTACCACGGCGAGGCAGAGTTGACGTTGACCGAGCGCTCGGACAGGCTCGGGGCGTGCGCGCAGTTCCGGGTGCCCGTCGATGTGGTTCGGCGCGCCCAACCGATGGGACTGCGCGAGCAAGCCCGCGAGAAACTCAAGAAGGTGATCACGTGAAGGCACTCATCGTTGACGACGAAAAGCCCGCCCGTGAGGAGCTGATCTGGTTGCTCGAGCAATGCCCGGGCGTGCAGGTCGCCGCCCAGGCGCCCTCGGCGCAGAAGGCGCGCGCCCTGCTCAGCGACGGCCCGCCGGTCGACCTGGTCTTCCTGGACATCAATATGCCGGGCATCGACGGGATGCGTCTGGCCGAGCTGCTCCACGAGCAGCCCGCCGAGCAGCGCCCGATGGTGATCTTCGTGACCGCCTATGACGACTACGCCGTCGACGCCTTCGGGGTCGACGCCGTCGACTACCTGCTCAAACCGGTGCGCCTGGAGCGGCTGCAAAAGGCCCTGGAGCGCGCCCGCACCCGGCTGGCGCCGCCCGCCGAGGCCGCCGAGCTCGCCGATCGCGGCCGCTCGCTGCAGCGCATCTCCGTCGAAGATCACGGGGTGTACCGGGTGGTGCCCGTCGAGGATATTCTGTACTTCGAGGCCGACGAGGGCATCGTCGTCGCCGCCACCGGCGAGGAGCGGTTCATCACCGACTTCAGCTTGAAGTTTTTGGAAGAGAATCTATGCGAAGAGGCGTTTTTTCGCTGCCATCGCAGCTACATCGTGCGGCTGGACGCCATCGAGAGCATCGCGCCGTGGGGCGCGGGCACCTACCGGCTGATCTTGTCGCGCGACGACGACGTCGGCGTGCCCTTGTCGCGCAGCCGCAGCAGTGAGCTCAAAAGCCGCATCCCCTGGTCGGCCCGCGTCGTGGACACGTAACGACGCCGACGTCTCATCGGTCAAAGGAGTACTCAATGGCCCACGAATATACCCACCATCGCTTCAGCGTCTCCGGGCTCATCGACCGGGTGCTGTCCATCAAAGCCCTGTCGAATCTCTCCGAGGAGGAGCGCAGCGAGCTCGGCGAGGACATCGAGTTGGTGCGCCGGCTGCTCGGCGAGCAGCGCTCGCCGCGCATCGCGGTGGTCGCGCCGGCCGACGTGGCGATGGCCGGCGTGGTCAAGTCCCTGCTGGGGGAGTCCGTCACCGTCAAGGAGCAACTCGGGCAGGGCCGGTGGTACGGCTACGACGGCGCCCATGGCACCTTGCGCCTGCTCGATCTGCGCCAGGAGCCCGGCGAGCCCGCCTCCAATGACGCCATTCGCCGCGAGAAGCCCGACCTGATGCTGCTGTTGTGGCGCCCGGGGGCGACCGGGCTGGTCGACGCGCTGGAGGCAGCCGTCGCGCGGTGTCGCACGGCCTGGGGCGACATCCCGGCGACGGTGGCCGCCATCGTCGAGCCCGCCCAGGGCGACTTCGACCCCGGCCACGCCGAACACGAGCTGCGCCGGGAGCTGGTCGCCTCGGCCATCCCCAACGAGTCGTTCGACGTGGTCATGCGCGACGAGGAGTCCATCCTGGTCGAGTCGCTGGTGCGCCGCGCCCCCATGGAGGTGCGCGTGCGCCTGGCCCACCTGACCTGGGTGCGCGAGGTCAAGCGCGAGGTCGCCCAGTCGGTGGTGCGCGCCGCCAGCGGGATCGCCGGCGCCGTGGCCACCATCCCCATCCCCGTCGCCGACATCGTGCCCATCACCGGCCTGCAGATGGCGATGATCGCGGTGGTCGCCCATATCGGCGGGCGCGAGCTCACCCTGGGCAGCACCTGGGAGTTCGTCGTCGCCATGGGCGCCAACGTCGGGCTGGGGTTTGCGTTTCGCAGCATGGCCCGCACCGCCGTGCGCTTCATCCCGCTGGCCGGCTCGGTCATCGCCGCGGGGATCGCCTCGACGGCGACCTACGCGCTGGGGCGGGCGGCCATCGGCTACTTCATCGGGGAGACGCGGTAGGCGTCGCGCGGCTGGGCGCCTGCGGCGCCGCGCCGCGTCGGTCCTGCAGCCCCGCGATCGTCGCCCGCACGGCCGCGTCCAGCGGCGTATGGGGCACCTCACCGAGCGCGCGCCGAAGTTTGGCGTCGTCCATCTGCAGCGGCTCGTCCCACAGGTAGCGCATCTCGTGAAGCTCGCGCATCATCGCGCTGAACGGCCGGCCCAGGTTGACCGCCCACCACGGAAATTTTTTGAGCTTGCGCTCGGTGTCGCCCAACGCGCGGCGCACGGCGTCGACCAACACGCACGGCTCGAGCATATGCCCGCCGAAGTGGAACACCTCGAAGGGTTGGAATTGATCGGCGCGCTCGATGAGATCGACGGTCACGCGGCCCACGTCGGGCAAGTACGCCCACTGGTGGGGCGTCTGCAGGTCGCCGGGATACACGATGGGGCCGCCGTCGAGGGCCTTCTCGGTCATATACCACAGCCAGGAGCTCTCCGCGGGCATATTCGGGCCGAAGAAGTCGCCACAGCGCACGATCACAAAGCGCGCCCCGTGCTGGCTGGCCTCCTCGAAGGTGGCCTCGATGCGGTTGCGCAGCTTGCCCTTCTTGGAGGGCGGCACGTGGGGGGCGCTCTCGTCGAGCGGCCGGCTGAAGTCCGGGCCCAGCCCGTAGACGTTGCCGGGGAAGGCCACCAATAAGTCGTGGTCGATGGCCGCCTGCGCGACGATGCTCGCCGAGTCGAGCGTCGCCGGATCCCAGTGCTGGTAGGGCACGTTGAACGAGTCCACCAGCACGTCGACCCCCTCGACCAGGATGCGCACGTCCTCGGCGTCGAGGGCGTCACCGCGCACAAACTCGATCCTGGGCTCGCCCACATACTGCGCGCGGGCCTTGGCGACGTTGCGCGCCAGGGCACGCACGTTCCAGCCTCGCCGGAGCAACTCGCGGGTGACCGCGCCTCCGAAGCTTCCCGTGCATCCGATGACCGCGGCGATTCTCGTGTCGTTATTGTCGAGTGTCATGTCTAATCTCCCGTCTCTTCGAAAGAAACTAAGCTCGTAAGGGCGTGGGTGCCACGGCTCGCCGGCGCGGCCAGCCGCGGCTGCAATGAGAATCTAAGTTCAAAATCGGTAGCCGAGGTGGACGGTAGGAAAGATAGTCCACGGGCTATTCTTGTAGGTCTTGCCGCCCAGCTTCACGTCGTGGACGTCGAAGCTGTAGTCCAGTCCCACCCACGGCGAGACGTAGAAGCCGTCGACGACGTCGATGCGCCAGCCCACCTGCGTGCCGACGCTGAACTCGCGCAGGCGCTTGGCCATGTTGGTGTCGTCGAGCTCGATGAGCGGGCGGATCATCCCGCCGCCGATGCCCACGAACGGGCCGGTGCGCTTGGCGAAGGGAAAGGTCTGCAGCGCGACGCTGTAGCCGGTGAACGAGGCCGAAAAGCCCTTGTTGCCGTGCACCCACTCGGGCAGGTGCATGCCGAACAGGCCCACCTCCATGCGCCAATGTTCGGTGCTGCCACCCAGGTGCATCGAGTAGCCGTCCATGGCGTAGGCCATGGGGTCGATCTCGACGTCGAAGCGCAGCTTGCGCTCACCGGCGTGCCCGTCGGCGAGCTGCGGCGCAGCCGCAACTTGTTCAGGCGTGGCCGCCAACGCCGAAGCGGCGGTGGCCATATTGGCGCAAAGGGTCACCAGGAAGCTAACGATCAGGGTCAGTCGAGTGCGTTTCATTTTGTCCTCCATCGGGTCTCAAGGGCCTCGTTGACTGTGAAACCAACAATAGAGGTTCGTTGTGTGAATGACATCGGTTCTGAAAGCATCACAGATATTCACAGCTGAATGGGTTGGCCCGCCCCACGCCCCGCGCGCCCCGCGCGCCAAGCCGCCGCACGGTTGCCCATCGGCCCCCACCTCGCTAGAATCCCGCCACGTTCAACGACACCCGTCCCCGTCGAGGAGTCCCCGTGCGGCGCTATTGCATCTTGGTCATGGCCTGTTTTGCCCTTCTGGGCGCCTGTTCCGATTCCAACTCGTCGAGCAACAACGGCAAGCCGTTGCTCGACGCGGGAGGGGACGCCGGGATCGACGGCGGCGGTGATGTCGGCGCGGACGCCGACGCCGGCCCCGCCAGTTGCACGTATCAGCGGGACTGCCCCGACGGCATGATGTGCCACGACTCGCAGTGCATGCCCGAGCCGGCGTGCGGCAACGCGTCCGCGTGGACGACCTGCGTGGCCGCCTTCGAGGCGATCGAGCCCGGGCTGGGGCGCCGCGCGGTGTGCGAGGACCACCACTGCCAGGTGTCGTGTCTGAGCGACGAGGATTGCGGTGACGGCTACGAGTGCTCCGACAACGGCCATTGCATCGCGTTTACCGGGCAGATCACCCACGAGAATCCCGGTGGCGACGCCCGCGCGCCCCTCAAAGCGGGGGTGTCCAACGTGTTGATGACCTTTCCGATTGGGCTGTCCCAGGGAGGCTACGGGGCGCGCGCGGCCACCAACGACGGGCGCTACGTCAAGTCGCTGAGGTCGACCGACGGCGAGATGCAGGGGCTGTACGCCCGCGCGTTCGTGCTCGACAACGGCGAGCGCCAGATCATGTTTCTGCGCATGCCCATCATTTTCCCGTCGATGGCGCTGCACGAGGCGCTCGCGCGCAAGCTCCAAGAGCTGACCGGCAAGGACTGGCGCGACAGCCTGGTGATCACCGGCACCCACACCCACAGCGGGCCCACGCGCTACTGGCACCTGCCGCCGGACGCGGCCGTGCCGCTGGGCAGCTTCGGCACCGACGAGTTCAGCCAGCAGGTCTTCGACTGGACGGTGACCTCGGCGTTCAGCGCCGCCAAGCAGGCGCTCGACGATCTGTCCCCGGCGCGCTTTGGCTGGCATATCATCGAGGCGTTCGACACCGACGACTATATCTCCTCGGATCGCTGGGACGAGACGCCGCCCTTCGACGACAACCGCCTGTTGATCTTCCGCATCGACGACGCCGACGGCAATCCGCGCGCCGTCGCGATCAGCTACGGCACCCACGGCACGGTGCACGAGAAGGACTACTTCACCCCCGACATCCCCGGCGGCGCCGAGCGCGGCCTGGAGAAGGCGCTGGCCCAGAAGTACGGCCGGTTCGTGCCGGTGATGTATTTCAACGAAAACGGCGGGTCGATGTCGCCGCGCGGCGACCATTGGGGCCACCACTCCACCGAGCGCTTCCAGGTGGTCGGCCACGAGTTGGCCCAGCGGGCGATGCAGACCATCGAGGATATGCAGACCGACACCGACGTCGAGCTCGACGCGGTCACCCATCGCTTCCCGATCACCTACGAATACGTGGGCTACGGCGAGGGCGAGTGGACGACCAAGACGCTGGGCAAGGGCTCGCCGCACGACGAATTCGACTTCGGAGGGCTGCAGTGCATGGAGAACTACAGCGACAGCGACCCGTCCACCCACGCCGATCCGCCCATCCAGACCTGCGTGCCCATTCACTTCCTAAATTACCACCGGCCGGTGACGCTATTCGCGCGCAGCCAGATGACCGCCTTGGACATCGACGGGCTGACCATCGTGACGCTGCCCGGCGAGTCCACCATGGAGATGGGCTGGCAGGTGCTGCGCCACGCGCGCGACCAATACGGCATCGATCCGTTGAAGGCGTGGGTGATGGGCTACGCTCAGGACCACCAATTTTACCTGACGCCGACCAACCTGCGCGGCGAAAAGCCCGTGTTCCCGGGGATCTCCACGCCCAAGGCGCCCGACGACTATCCGGATTACGCGTTCAGCTATCTGCAGGGCGGCTACGAGGCCAGCCTGAGCGTGTGGGGGTGGAAGTTCGGCGCCTTCTTGGTCGACCGGGCCATGGAGACGGTGGGCATGCTCGAGGGCGCGCCGGTCGATTCGACGCTGCCGGCGACGCTGCCCACGCAGTTTAGCCGTGTCGACGAAGACCCCTTTCCCATCGACGTCAGCGACGCCAGCAAGGTCGGTGACGTCGTCCAACAGCCGCCGGCGACGGCCGCGCGGTTTACGCCCATCGAATTTGCCTGGGTCGGTGGTGATCCCGGCGCGGAGATGCCCCAGGCGCCGAAGGTGGCCCTGGAGAAGAAAAACGGCGCCAATTTCGAGGCGATCCAGACCAAGAGCATGCGCCCGTATGACAACCGCGAGCCGGTGATGATGACGCGGATGCGCAAGGCCGGCGACGACTGGCAGTGGGTGGTGCGCTGGGAGGAGATCAAGGACTTCCCGGCCGGCCAATACCGCTTCCACGTCCAGGGGCATTACCTCGACGACAGCAAGCAGCGCCAGGCCTACGAGCTGACGAGCGACACCTTCGAGGTGACCGCCAACGACGCCCTGGAGGTGTCGGTGAGCACCGACCCCGCCGCCAGCGCCGGGCCGACCATCTCCGGCACGCTGGGCTATCCGGCCGGCCAGCCGCTCAGCTACGAGCCGACGCTCGACGATCCCGGCAAGCTCGCCGGCGACTTCCGCATGCGCCACCCGAAGGTGCCGCTGGGCCAATCGGCGCCGCTGATGGTCGGCGAAGATGTCCACGCCACCGGCGTCACCGTGCACGTCAAGCAGGGGTCGACCGAGGTGGCCACGCTCACCGAGGCCGACGTGGACGTGCAGACCAACCCCGAGACCGTCGACGGGCGCGATGGCGTGCCGGTGACGCGCTACTCGGCGGTGGCCGATGGGCTGTCGTCGGGCACCTACGACGTCGAGGTCGACGTCACCGACGCCTACGGCAATACGGGCACGGCCACCGGCACCATCACGGTGCCGTAAAACGCCGAGCAGCGCGGCTCAGTTCACCGCCGGGCTGCCGTCGTTTTGCCACTTCATGCGGCTCAGACGCACCACGCCCTGGCCGTGGGCGCACTCCTTGCCGGCCTCGTCGCGGATGACCGCCGAGGCGAATAGGTTGGTGCGCCCGTGGCGGTTGATCCACGCCTCGGCGACGATGCGCTCGCCGGTGACGGGCTGCTCGAAATTCATGGACAATTGAATGGTCGCCGAGCGGCGGGTGGGGTCGACCAGTGCGCCGCACATGCCGATGACCAGGTCGAAGAGGGCGGCGAGTACGCCGCCGTTGATGGCGTCGGTGCCCAGCCCGCCGCGGTGGCCGGGCTGCACGTCGTCGATGACCGCGCGCACGCGCTCGCCGTCGGGAAAGTCGACCTTGACGCCGAATAGCCCCAGTGTGGCGCTGTCGTTGAACTTGTCGGCGTAGATCTGGAGTTGTTCGAGGCGGGAGGGGTCGTTCTGGCTACTCATGAAAGGCTCGAGAGACGGTCGGCGTTACTTTGGCTTTTGGGCGGGCGCCGTCGCCGCAGGGGCCGGCGATGTCGCCGTCTTTGGTGTAGTGGACGGCTTGAGAAAGGTCCAGGCGAGCGCCGCCAGGATGATCGCCACGGCCACCCAGGTGACAATCTGGGCGACCCGCGAGCCCCCCGAGGCCTCCTGCTCGCCCAGCGCGGCGCGCGACATGGTCATGGTGGGCTCGTCGGCGCGCTCGGGCCGGCTCTTGGCGGCGTACTCTCGCCGCTTGGCCTCGGCCAACGCGCGTTTGATCTCCTGCTCGTCGGGGCGGGTGACCTCGGCGGTCTCCTCCGGCGGTCGCTGGGCCTGGGCCTGGCGTGCTCGTTGACGCTCGCGCGCCTTGGAGACGCTGACCTTCTCGAAGGGGGCGTCCGCGGCGTCGTCGCCCAGGTAAAATTGGGGGTCGGACAGCTCGTTTAACCCGATCATTTGGTCGTCGCGCGCGCGCCTATTCGCGCTCCGCTGGCCCGACGGCTTGGCGTAATGTTGGGTGGTCGCCCGCTCGCTGACCGGGGGCGCCGAGTCGACCTCGGTCTTATGCGGCATGGGGTCGAGATCTTGGCTATCGAAGACATCGTCGAAGTCCAGATCGGAGACGCCCGGAAGTTCCTCGACCCAACTGGTCTGTTCGCTCCATCGCTCCAAGATCTGCGCCATCTCGTCGGCCGTCTGGAAGCGGTCGGCGGGGTTTTTGGCCAGCGCCGTGTACACGATCTCGGCGAACTCCGGGTCGATCGACGACGGCAGCGGGGGCACCGGCTCGTTCTGATGGGCGGCGATCACCGAATAGGAGGTGTCGCCCTGGAAGGGAAGACTGCCCGAGGCCGCCTCGTACAGCATCACCCCGACGCTGTAGATATCAGCGCGGGGGTCGACGTCGGGGTTGATCGCCTGCTCGGGGGCCAGATACTCGGGGGTGCCGTAGATCTGGCCGGCGACGCTCAGCAGCGGGTCGGAGCGCTCCTCGCGGCGCTTGGCGATGCCGAAGTCCAGGATTTTGGCCACCTCGGAGCCGTCGCGAAGCTTGGCCAAAAACACGTTTTCGGGCTTCATGTCCCGGTGGATAAACCCGGCGCGGTGGATGTCGGACAGGCCGCGCAGGACCTGCAGGGCGATGTCGACCAGCTCGTCGATCGGCAGCGTGCGCACGCGGCAGAGCCGCTCGAAGAGCTCCTCGCCGGAGAGCAGCTCCATGGACAAGAAGGTCTTGCCCCCTTCGGTCTCGCCGTACTCGTAGACCCGGATGACGTTGGTCGATCGAATGGACTTCGATATGCTCGCCTCGCGCTTGAATCGCTCGACGATGCGCCAATCGTGCACATGCTCGGGGCTGATGACTTTGAGAGCAACCGGGCGGCGGCGCGCCCCCTCGTTGTGGCGGCGCTCGGCGGCGTAAATTTCGCCCATGCCGCCGGCGGCGATGAACCCCAGGATGCGGTACGGTCCGAAGGTGTGGCCGGGCAGCAGGACGCGGTCGAGCACCTCCTTGTCGGAGATGTGCGTCTTGTGCGCAAACTCCTCCACGCTCTCCGCGGCGACGTACTCCACTTCGGAGGCGTCGTCCTCGGAGAGTTCCGGTGGAAGCTCGATTAGCGTGCTGCTCATCGGTCGAACTCGTTAGAATGCGCGCTGCGGCTTGTCGGTCGAGCTCGTCTGGGCGACTCTAAGGAGAGCAGACGAGCAAAACGCGCTATCGCTTGAATCATAATATACTGTGAGTGCCACTCATTCCAAACAAAGCGAGCAATTTTTTAGAATGATGTCCCCCTCCACGACACGTCCTCTGGGTCGCTATGCTGCTGTGACGGCCATGATGATCATGCTCTCGCTGGGCGGCTGTGGCAAGGCTTCCTGCAACTCCACCAACCAAATGCGCACCCCTCAGGCCCCGCAGCACGCGGTCACGTGGGCCCAGGGGTCGCATCTGGCGGCGTTCGTGCCGTCGACGGCGCGCACCGTCGTGTTTGCGCGCGCGCTGTCCACGCTGACCGACGTACTCGATTTTGGCGCCCAGCGCCTCCCGCTGCCCGGCGTCGGGGCGCTGCACGAGGCGTGGACAAAGACGAGCCCGATCGATCCCTTCGACGCCGACGCCTTGAAGCGCGCGGGCTTCGATCCCAGGGCCAACGCGGTGTTGTTCTACGATCGCGGCTATTGGTGCATCGGGGCTCACCTCGCCGCCGGCGATCGCCTCGCCAAGGTGCTGCAGAACTTCGAGCAGGCCCACAAACTCGAGGCCCCGGACATCGACTTTGGCTCGATGGACGTCAGCGCCTTCGGCGGCGGGGGCGACCACCCGGTGTATGTCGCCCATGACGATCATACGGCGCTGCTGGCCGTGCGCGCCCAGAGCACCGACCTCGACGGGCTCCCCCAGTCGTGGCTCCCCAGCAGCTCATTGTCGCGCTTCGTCGCGCGCGATTTGCACCACAAGCTCCTCGCCGATCTCACCAAAGCGGCTGAGGTCGCCGGCGTGATTCGCCCGGCCGCGTGGCTCGCCGACAAGCAGGCCAAGGGCCACGCCGAGGTGCTGTGGCGCCGCCTGCTCGCCCAGGTCGGCCCGGTGGGCTTTGCGCTCAACTCGGTCTCGCTGGACAAATCGGTGCACCTGCGCGTGCTCACCCCCGGCAACCCGCGCGCCCCGGCGATGATCACCAGCCTGGGACGCGCCCAGGGAGATCTGCCGCCGCTGGGCGGGCTCATCGAGCCCGGGGTCATCGGGGTGGCACGCCTGTCGGTCGATCCCAAGCAACTCTACGCCCTCTTCGAGAGTACGCTGCCCGCGTCGCAGCGCACCGAGCTGGACAAATTCTGGAAAGACCTCAACGACAAGCTGAGCATCAACGCCCGACGCGACGTGCTCGAAAACCTGCGCGGCCACGCGGTGGTGGTCGCCTACGGGCTCGACCGCAAGGCGCTGGAGAAGGCCGATCTGCCCTGGTTTCTTCAGGTCCTCGAGCTGAAGGCCACCCGCGAGGCGGTGCTGTTGCCGATCAAGGAGCGCGAGCCGCTGGTGCAGGTGCTCGACGCGCTGACCACCGTCAGCAAGCGCAAGCTCACCCGCCAGGCCGTCGGCCACACCTTGCAGTATGCGTGGATGGAAAACGGGGAGCTGAAGTGGGCGCTCATCGTCAGCGACGAGCACGTCATCTACGTCGACAGCGCCGTCGCCTTCGAGCACGCCGTCGACTACGAGCGCGGCGCCGGTCCCATGGGCGAGAAGCTCGACAAGCTGGGCATCACGCGCCTGTTCGACAAGAAGGACGCCGCCGGCGTCTACCTCGACGCCGCCAGCCTGGCCGACATCCTCGAGGAGGCCGGTCACAAGGACGCCGTCGCCTGGCTGGCCCCGTTTCGCTCGGTGGTCGTGACCACGGGCGTCGACGGGGACACCGGCGTGACGGACTTCGATCTCGACATCGCCCCGCCGGCGAAGCACACCCCGGCGCCGGCGGGCGAGGGGCACGACGAGGATGCAGCCACCCGCGGCGGACCCGAGGCCGCGCGCTCCGGCCAATCCCATTGATATGGGGGCGCTTTTCCGTCAGAATACAGCCGTTGCGAAATCACTTAGAGACGCGAAAACGAGGAGCATCCCGATGAAACGATGGTCTCGCGCCGTACTGTTGGCGTGTGTGATGATGGTGGTGGCGAGTCTGTCGGCGTGTACCTCCGAGAATCCGGGCAGCGGCTCGAATGATTGGAACGTGGGCGGTGGGGCCGACTCGGGCTCGACGAGCGACGCCGACGCGGGCACCATCGCCGACGGTGGCTCGGACGACGCTGGCTCCAGTG
Organism: uncultured delta proteobacterium; assembly: GCA_963697525.1. Lineage (GTDB taxonomy): Bacteria > Myxococcota_A > Bradymonadia > Bradymonadales > Bradymonadaceae > Bradymonas. The sequence goes on along the minus strand of OY969087.1, from coordinate 863,729 downwards.
ACACGAGCGTGCTCCCCGATGCGTCGACTTCGGACACCGGCTCGAGCGCAGCCACGCCGTTTACCGCCGAGGGACTGTCCTCGGCGCCGTGGTATGGTGTGTCCGCCCTCACCGTCGATCCCGTGGTCACCGGCGTGGTGTTGCCCCTGGAGTTTCACACCGACATGAGCGTCACCGTTGGCTTTGACGGCGCGGTGACCGGCCAGTGGGAGAAGATGGGGTCGAACCGGGTGCGCCTGACCCAACTGACCAAGGCCGACGGCAGCCCCAACCAGCCCACCGAGTTCATCCTGGACGCCGATCTCGACGGCGACAACATCAAGGGCCTGGAGTTGGTCATTCCCCAGGGGCCCGACGGCTCGCCGTACGTGCTGCGCTTCGAGCAGGTCGCCACGCCCGAAGTCAGCGTCGACGACATCTCCGGAAGCTGGCAGTCCCAGGACACCTACGACGACGGCCATGGCAACTCGTATCGCCTGGCGCTGCGCGTCCTGGGCGGCTACCTCGGCTACGGATTTTTCAACGGAGCCTACGTCGAGTACGTCGGCGGCGACGCCTCCACGATCACCTACGACGACGGCAAGACCTTCTGGTTCTACGATCCGGGCTCGCCCGATAAGCCGGCGCTGGCCGGCGAGGTGACCAGGGATGCGGCGGGCAACGTCGTGCTGTACGCGCCGCGCCAGACCAATCCCAACCAGACGCCGGCCCACTTCGAGGCGGTGCAGATGGACCACGTGGATTCGTTTGGCCTCTAAAACTGGCCGACGAAGATATAGTCGCGGTACCAGCGCAGCTCCTCGATGGAGCCGCGGATATCGTCGAGCGCGCGGTGGTTGGAGCGCTTGACCGGGGCCTGCATCTCCTCGGGATACCACCGGCAGACCAGCTCTTTGATCGAGGAGACGTCGACGTTGCGATAGTGCAGCCACGAGCTGAGCCGGGGCATGTACTTGTACAGGAAGCGACGGTCCTGGCCGATGGTGTTGCCGCACAGCGGCGCTTTGCCCTCGACGGTGTGCAGGTGCAAAAACTCCAGGGTTTGCGTCTCGGCCTCGGCGCAGCTCAGCGGGGACTGGCGCACCCGCTCGGTCAGCCCGCTGGCGCCGTGATGGGTGGTGTTCCACTCGTCCATCGATTCCAAGATCTCGTCGGGCTGGTGGATGACCAGGCTGGGGCCTTCGTCGATGATGTCCAGGTCGGGACCGGTCACGATGGTGGCGATCTCGAGGATGACGTCGCGTTCGGGATCGAGCCCGGACATCTCCAGGTCCATCCAGACTAGGTTATCGCTGCGTGCCATGGGGTAATGCCTTGATGTTGGAAGAAAGCGAGCAACGCTCGGGGCATGTATATTGAGTCTCGTCGCAGATGAACAGGAAAATCATGCGCTTGCGATATACTAGCACAGTGTGCGCGCTCCTGACGGTGTTCGTCTGTGGCTGCGGGCAGGCCGCGGGGCCATCGGCGCCGTTGACCCCCGACGAGGCGCTCGCCCAGATCATCCAAAAGCAGCAGCTCGAGCCGCTGGCCCCGGCGCCGGCGCAAAATCCCGCCAAAGTACGCCTGGGCCGGGCGCTGTATTTCGACAAGATCTTGAGCGGCAACCGCGACACGTCCTGTGCGTCGTGTCACCACCCGCGTCATATGACCGGGGACGACAAGCCGTTGAGCGCCGGGACCGGCGCCGTCATCGACGGCCACAAGCGCCACCTGGGCCGGGGCCGGCTGTTCACCGCGCGCAACTCGCCGGAGGTGTTCAACCGCGGGGTGAGCGCCTGGACGACCCAATTTTGGGATATGCGCGTGCGCATCAGCGACGACGGCGCCCTGCTGACCCCGGCGGGCTCGCGATTGCCCGACGGGCTGGACAGCGTGCTCGCTGCCCAGGCGATGTTTCCGGTCACCGGCCGCGACGAGATGCGCGGCGAGCGCTGGGACACCGGCGTCGACGGCCAGCCCAACGAGCTCGGCCCCATCGTCGACAGCCTGCTCAACCGCATCTGGGACGCGCTGATGACCCGTCTTCTGGCCATCGACGCCTACCGCCAGATGTTCGCCGAGGCCTACCCGGACGTGCCCCAGGACGAGCTGGGCTTCGAGGACGCCGCCAACGCCATCGCCGCCTTCGAGATCGAGGCGTTCAGCCCCAACGAGACGCCCTGGGACCGCTACCTCGCCGGGCATACCGACGCGCTGGACGCCGCCCAAAAGCGCGGGGCGGTGCTGTTTTACGGCAAGGCCGGCTGCGCCGAGTGCCACAGCGGCGCGCTGTTCACCGACCAGAAGGCCCACAACCTCGCCGTGCCCCAATTCGGACCCGGCAAGAGCCCCGACGAGCCCTACGACCTGGGCTATGGGCGGGTGAGCAACGACCCCAGCTACGATTTCGCCTTCCGCACGCCCACGCTGCGCAACGTCGAGTTCACCGCGCCGTATATGCACGACGGCGCCTACGCGACACTGGAGGCGGCGGTGCGCCATCACCTGCACCCGGCCCAGAGCCTGCGCGACTACGACCCCAGCCACCTCGACCCCAAGCTGCGCGAGCAGATGCACAACTCGCCCGAGGAACAGGCGCGCATCGTACAAACCCTCGACGAGAAGCTCGCCGACCCGCCCCAACTCAGCGACGCCGAGGTCGCCGATGTGATCGCGTTTATGAAGGCGCTGAGCAGCACCCACGCCGACGACTGCATGGACGCCGTGCCCGACGCGGTGCCCAGCGGGCTCCCCCTCGATTAGTCCAGGAACTTCGCGCCGCGCAGCCGCTCCAGGTACTGCTCGCAGAACGCCTCGGCGGGCTCGCGCTCGGTGATCGCCCGGTCCATCGCGCCCAGCAACTGGCGCATGCCGCGCGACAGGCGCCGCCCGGAGGCGAGCCCCTCGTGGGCCTGGCGCAGCGAGCGGCGCGCGCGGATGGCGTCGCGTTGGCGCATGTGTAGCCGGGCGCTCTCGATGGCGGCGACCCAGTTGAACGGGTCCAAAAACAGCACCTTGCGGTAGGTCTCCAACGCCTGGGAGAACGCGCCCTCCTGGGCCAGAAGATAGCCCATCAGGCAGTAATTCTCGGGCACGAACGGGTCGTAGGAGGCGGTCGCCTCGCAGCAGGCCAGCGCCGCCTCGGTCAGCCCCTCGTCCATATGCTCCATGGCCGTGCTCAGCAGGTTGTTGGCGGCCTCGTTGGTGGACAGATCGCCGGTGACGTCGGAGGTCTCCTCCTCGAGGGTCGGCGTAAAGTTGAGGTCCAGTGTCGGCGGCGTGAGCTCGGGCTGGGATGGCGGCTCGCGCGGCGGGAAGACGACGGTGCGCCCCGGGGGCGTGTCGCGCAGCCGATAGACAAAGCCGCCGCCCTGTCTCGCCGCCCGAAACGGCACCAGCGATTCGGCGAGGTTGCCGGTGTGCAGTTGCTCGCTGGAGCCCAGCAGCAGGTAGCCGTCGGTGTCGATGGCGTCCGAGAAGTGGCGAAGCACCGTGCGCATGGCGTCGTCGGAGAAGTAGATGAGCACGTTGCGGCACAGCACCACGTCCCATTTGTCGCCCTCCAGCGGAGCGGGCGCCGGGGTCAGGATGTTGTGGTAGGCAAAGCGCACCTGGCGGCGCACGTCGGCGCCGATGCGAAAGCGCCCGTCGTCGGTGGGCAGGAAGTGGCGCTGGCGGCGCTCGTCGTCGGTGCGCCGCAGGCTCCACTCGCCATAGACCCCCTGGCGGGCGTGGCGCAGCGACTCGGTGTTGATGTCCGAGCCGAGCACGTCCACCGTCACCCCGTGCTCCCGGGCGATCATCGCCACGGTGTAGGCCTCCTCGCCGGTCGAACACCCCGCGCACCACACCTGGATGGGCCGCTCGGTGCCGCGCTCGTCGGCGAGCTCCTCGAACAGCGTCTGCAAAGCGTGCAGCTGGGGCTCGTCGCGCCAAAAGCAGGTCAGCCCGTTGGTGACCAGGTTGGTCAACTGCTGGGGCTCGTCGTCGGTGGGCTGCTGGGTCTGCAGGAAGGCGACGTAGTCGTCCTTGGAGGTATAGCCGAGCTGGGCGGCGCGCGAATTCAAGAACTCGGCGACCCGCCTGGGGGCGGTGCCGCGAAGCTCCAGGCCGGTCCACGTCGACAGCAGCGTACACGCCTGGCCCACGGGAGTGGCGTTGCCTTGGGTCTTTCCTCGACCGGCGTTCATGCGTCCTCCTCGTCGGCCAGTTGAGCGACGACCTCGCCGAGGCGCTGGGCCATGTGGCCGAGATCGACGACCTCGCTGACCACCCCGCGCTCGATGGCCGAGCGTGGCATGCTGTAGACCACCGAGCTGGCCTCGTCCTGCACCAGGGTGACGCTGCCGCTGCGGTACAGCGCGGCCATGCCGAAGGAGCCGTCCTGGCCCATGCCGCTCAACACCACGCCGATGGCCCGGGGAGCGACGTGGCGCGCCAGGCTGCGCAGCAGCACGTCGCCGCTGGGGCGGTGGCCGGCGACGGCGGGGCCGTCGTAGACCTTCAAAAACCGCCCCGAGGTCAGCTCCATCTGCATCTCCGTGGGGGCGACGTACACATGCCCCGAGCGGATGGGCTGGCCGTGCTTGGCCTCGACGACGTGCAGCGGCGAGTTGGCGTCGAGCCAGCGGGTCAGGTGGGCCGAAAACCCGCGCGTGATATGCTGGACGAGCAGGATGGGGGCGGCGAAATCGGCGGGCAGTTCCCCCAGAAGCTGGGCGAGCGCCTTGGGGCCGCCGGTCGACGCGGCGATGCCCACCACCGGGGTGGCCTCGCCGGCGAGCTGGCCGATCTTGGCCGACGAGCTCGACTTGTCCGGGCGCGCGGCCACCGGGCGTTTGGCCCCGCTGAGCGACTCGCGCACGTGGCGCACCACCGGCACCTCCGCCAGCAGGCGCATCTTGCGCAACAACTCCAGGCGCTCGGCCTCGCGCATGGGCAGCTCGTCGGGCTTGCCCACCAGGTCGAGCGCCCCGGCCGACAGCGCCTTGAACGACAGATCCACCCCGCCGCGATACGGGTTGGCGGTGACCACCAAAATCGGCGTCGGACAACTGGCCATGATGTAGCCGGTGGCCGTCAGCCCGTCCATCTTGGGCATGTGGATGTCCATCAAGATCAGGTCGGGCCGAAGCTCGGTGCACAATTCCACGGCCTGTTCGCCGTTACGTGCCAACCCGACGATGTCCATGTCGGGTTCGGCTTCGATCATTTCGCTCAAGACAGTCGCAAATAACGAGCTGTCCTCGGCGAGGAGAATTCGCATGGGCAGTCGGGGTCTGGAGCGCAGGCTGCCAGCCTGCATTGGAAAGCAAGCGCGCCTCTTGGCGCCTGCGGCGACGTTGCGTGTTCGGATTAGCCTGTTCGGCTAAGAATACAGTACATCATCTTTGCGGAGGCCAAAAGGAGCGCCTTGATAACTCCCGCGTATGCAGTAGCATGCCTCTGGTACCGTGCGTGTGCCGCTGCGCGCCGATCGGGCCTATTCATGAGGTAGTTGAGGCGATGGTCGACACCAATAGATTCAAGCTGGGGCCGGAGTGCGTGCGTCTGGTCTCGGAAGTCGCGGCGATTCTGGCGCGGCGAAACGACGAGCACGTCACCCACGTGCTCCGGGTGGCCACCTACATGCCGCTCGACGTCCAGAGCGTGGCGCGCATCCTCGAGAGCCTGGAAGACGGCGACGGCGGGGTGCATCGGATCCAGCGCGACTCGCTGTCCTACTTCGAATTCGCCGATCCCGACGTCTACAGCCTGCGCGAGCTCGACCTGGAGGCCGGCGAGCATCTGGAGGACACTCCGGGCTTGATGCGCACGATCAACGCGCTGAAGACCGACGAGGATTGGGAGCGCAAGATGCGCGAGCAGCACCAGGTGCTCCGGGTCGCCGCCGGCGCCAAGAGCCACACCATCGAGCTGGCCTATTTTACCAGCCGTTTGGACCTGCCCAGCGCCAAGATCCAGAGCATCCTCAACGACTTCGGCGCCGAGGGGCATATCCAGTTGCACTACGACGAGGATACCGACACCCTCAGCTATACGTTTCCGCCGTTGGACTATCCGGAGGAGCGCTTCAAGCGCAACGTCAGCGTGCAGGCCGAGGCCGAGCCCAACGCCACCACCAGCCCCATCTGGGCGATCATCGCCCTGGCGACGCTGGGGCTGGTGGTCGTCATCGTGCTCATCAAGTTGTCGCTGTAAGGCGCTCCGTTGTGCGAATCTCTTGATTTTCGTGGCGCCCGCGCCGTTTCGAGCCGTGGTTGGTTCACGTGGTGTTGTTGGTAATTGGTTGTTGGTTTTTGCCGTGCGCCGTACAGTGGTCAGATGAAGGGGCTACGGCATCCGGGCGGCATTGCAGGTGAACTGGGCAAAAAACGTTGTTTTGGCAGTGACCAAAAACCAAGAACCAAGAACCAAAAACACCGCGGCCATCGCAAGTGCCTCAAAATGCCCATAGGCTGCAATCACCAACAGGTCTCCATGCGCGCTAAGAAATGAGTGACAAGCTTCACATTCCCGGCCCCGACGAGCGCGAAGATCTGACCGAGCTCAACATCACCATCGTCATCGCCTGGGCGGTGTGCATGCTGTTGTGCATCGGGCTGTTCTTCTTCTTTCGCGACCGCCGCCCGGCGCCGGCGCCCAAAAGACCCGCCGACCCGGTCGTGGCCAGGCAGGAGACGATCGTCAAGAAGGCCAAATACCACCACGGCCACTTCGACCAGCTCGATCTGAGCGGCCAAAACGCCGTGGCCGTCTTTCGCCACGGCCCGCGCAAGGCGGCCGAGGCCGCCTGCAAGGAGTTGCGGCCCAAATTGGCCGATGGCACGCTGTCCGGGGACGTGGCCGTCGAGCTGTTGAAGGCGGTCGACCGGCGCGCCGAGCACGCCCCGTGGACGTGTTTGATGCGGGCGTTCTTCGCCAAGAAGATCTCGCCGGAGCTCGACCTGTTCTCCGAGATGAGCGAGGTCTGGAAGCAGATGCAGCGCTTCGAGATGCCCGCGCCCATCGTGACGTCGGTGCTCGACGACTTTCGCAAAAACCGAAACCGCCCCGACCAGCCGGCGTTCTACAGTTGGCTGCGCCTGTGCGGGCTCAACGCCGACTACGGCGCGCGGGACGCCTGCGTGAAGATCTTGTACCAGATCTCGCCAAAGCAGGGCCGCGACATGCTCGACATGGTCGAGAAGCACTTCCAAGCGCGCGACCCACAGGCGCTGGCCAAGGATATGCCCGTGCTCATCCACGGGGTGGGCGACCTGGCCCAACGCGGCCAGCCGAAGGGCTGGCGAGTCGACAAAACCGACCATATCGACGACTACGACGCCGCCCTCCGCCTGGGGGCGACGTTCGTGCTGTGCCGCATCGTCAACACCCCCGACGACAAGATTGCGCGCACCGCCGCGGTCGAGCTCGCCCAGACGGCCGATATGGCCGCGCGGCTGACCGACAAAAATCTGTTGCTGCGCTGGCGCAAGTCCTGCGGGCTCGCCTTCCGCCAAAAAGCCGCTGGCAAGAAGGCCGCCGACAACACCGAGTCCGCCAACGCCCTGGCCGTGTGGAACGGCAAGAAGGGCACGCCCCCGAACTATGCGCTCGCCTGGGCGCAAAAGCGCGGCGACTGCCCGGCCGACGACCCCCGGCCGAGCTGGTATTGCGGCGTGGGACTCTGGCAGGGCAAGGGCGACCAGGGGCTGGCGCTGACCTTGATGGGCTTTTTCACTGATACACGCTACGTCGAATGGCAGGGAGTCATGCCGTGAAATGGATCGCCGCGCTGGCCGCACTCGCGCTGGCAGGATGCAGCACCTCGACCTCGGCGCGTCGCGACGACGCCGCCGGCACCCACGCGAAGACGCAGGCTAAGGCCCAACCGGCCGCGCTCCCCGACTTCGCCCCCCAGATGGGCACCCCGGCCATCGAGAGCCTGAGCTGGGGCCAAGACGGCAGCCTTCGCATCGGCTTCGCCGACGGCAAGTGGGCGAGCGTGCGCGCCGAGGGAAAACAGGCCAAGGTGGACACCGCCGTCGGTGAGGCCGCACCGGTGGTGGCGATCTCGCCGGGCGCCAAGCTCGCCTTCATCGGCTCGAAGCCGCCGCTGATCGTGCGGCTGCGCGACCACCGCACGGTCATGCGACTGAGCAAGATCGCCGATCTGGAGACCGGCGGATTCTTCGCCGACGGCGCCGGGCTGTTCGCCGTCGAACCCGACGGCAAGCTGCACGTGTGGGGCCAGTCGGAGGCGGATCTCGACAAGGTCGAGTCCAAGGACTTCAAACGGTATATGGCTCGCCAGCAGCCCGACTTCACCGCGAACCTCTCGCCGCTTAGCGACCACATCGTGGTCACCCAGCAAAACGAGCTCATCATGGCCACCAACGCCGGCAAGGTGCTGCGCTGGCGGCCCGACGCACCCTCCAAGATCGACGCCGTCGTGCGCCTGCCCGCCGCCGCCCGCTCGCTGGGCTTCGCCGGCAGCCACCTCGCCGCCACCACCAAGAGCGGTGCGCTGCGCGTGGTCAGCCTCGCCCGGGCGAGCTTTGTGCCCTGGAGCATGAAGGAGCACGGCGACGTCGTCGCCGCCTCGCCGCAGCTCAGCGACGCCTTCGCCGTCGCCGACGCCCACAGCCTCGGGCTTCGCAGCTTCGCCGACGGCGCCTACAAGTGGAAGGTCAGCCTGCCCGACGACGCCCGCATCTGCGGGCTGACCCTGTCCCCCGACGCCCACCAACTCGCCGTCTGCGTCGACTCCAGCGTCGTCTTCGTCGACCCCGCCACCGGCAAGCCGCTGGCGGCGCTTCGCCGCCGGGGCGACAGCATCGAATGGAAACAGTGAGCGCGGGCGGGGCGCCTTGCTGAGCGGGGCAAGGCGATGCGGAGCCCTCGCCGGTGCAGCCCTGCGGCCTTGGCCTGGCTATTGATCACAAATTTGAATCTGGGTTTGCAAGGCAGGGAAACTTTCGACGTACATATGACGAGCGATGACCCTTCCGAGGGTGCGCCACCTCGAGCGCGCCTTTCGGCGCCTCGAGTGGGCTTACCCCCGGTCACGGTTTGGTTCTGCGCCCGACGAAGGCAGCTGCCAAACCGCCCTTGCGTCCAGCAGAGCTACCAGCCAGACAGTGACCGGGGGTAAGCGTAGCGGCTCGGGCCCAAAGGCCCGGCCGCGAGCGCACCCTCGGAAGCCACGGAAACCATTTGTGATCACTACACAGGGCCAAGGCACCGGGGCTGCACGGGCGCCGCAAGCAACGCGGCGTGCTCCGCGGGCAGCGAGCTGCCGCTCCGCTGACTCGACGTCCGGGCTCAAAACTCGATGGCTTTGGGCGGGGCGATGCTCGCCTGGTGGGCGCGTTGGACGCGCTCCATCAGCGCGTCGACGGCAGCGGGGTCCTCGGCGAAGTTGACGTCGGAGGTGTCGACTTCGACCAGCGGGGCCTCGTCGTAGTGGGCGAAGAAGTTGTGGTACAGGTGGCGAAGCCGCTCGAGGTACTCCGAGTCCATATTCTGCTCGTAGTCGCGCCCGCGCTTTTTGATGCGCTCGTGCAGCACCTCCAGGGGGGCGTGCAGGTGGATGACCACGTCGGGGGTGGGCACCTGCTCGGTCAGAATCTTGTACATGCGATCGTACAGCGCCAGCTCGTTTTCTTCGACCCGCATAGCTCTGTGGCTGAACACCGGCAACGGGTTCTTGGATGCAACCGCGAGTTTGACAGGTGAAGTCGAATTCTACGATTCTATGATTCTATGATCCAGATTTGTCAAGACGAATTTTTATATTTAAGAAACTTCGGCAAGATTTCCGATCAGGCTCGAAAGGAGCAAGGAGTGAAGTGTGGCAGAAATATCATCACGGTATATTTGGGTATTCAATGGTGCCCGGGCAGCGTTTCCCAGTGCGGTTTTTTCTGAAAGGCCAAACGCGGAGGACTGGATTCGACAGAACAAGCTAACCGGCACGCTTACGTGTTATCCAGTTGATATTCCGGTATACGATTGGGCCGTGAAGCAAGGCTACTTCACTCCTTCGAGGGATGATCAGCGATCTCCTGAATTTATTCAAAAGTTTAGCTCTGCTTCCCAGGAACACTACCACTTCGAAGATGGTGAGTAGTCTGGATGGCTCGATACACAGATGTCGGATTTATTATCGCTGCGATTTTTCTCTTGATGAGCTACTCGTGCAGCGGACCCGATGAGGGCTATCGTGGGGCACCACGTTGGAGCGTCGGTGAGTGCCAATGTGCGCAGCCTGGGGACGCGTGTCGCGATAACGACGGGGTGTGCTTTCGGGCGAACTACAAGTGCAGCGTGATCGATCCGTGCGATGACGGCTATACCTGCGAGAGACCGGACGGGGACACAGAGGGCTACGGCCGCTGCGTGTGCGATGATCCGGCGGAATGCGGGCGCACTTGTTCCCGGCATCGCGACTGCGGACCCCAGGAGGTATGCTCGCCCGATTCGGGCACCTGCGTGCCGGCGCCGCATTGTTTTCGACAGGCCGATTGCCCGAATGGCACAGTTTGTACCGATGGAGCGACGACTAAGGGCTTTAGCCTGGTGTGCGTGGTGCCCGGTGCGGTGCCGACAGGCGAAGCCTGCGAAAACAACCCCGAGTGTGCGTCCGGCCTATGCGACGCCGAAAGCGGTGCGTGTGTTCGACGCTGTCGCTCGAACGTGGACTGCGGCGGCGAGGATGTGTGCGTGACGGTCGCCGATCCAGCGGTCGGGCATGTCGCACCGCCGCCACATTGTGAGTCGAAGGACGCGTCTCCGTGCGGTTGGGGATGCGACGCAGACGCTGCCTACTGCCGCGGTGACAAGTGCGTGCGCGCCAATTGCGTGGTTTCAGCCGATTGCACCCGCGACAGCTCTCCGGCGTGTGCGCTCCATCCGCGCAATCCCTTCGCCGGGTTTTGTTACAGCTTCGAATTTTACGGAGTTGCGAGCTGCGAGCCCGACGAATTCGTCAGTGACCTCGGTGGCGCGTGCTTCCTCTATCAGACATGCGAGGAGGAGGCCGATTGTCCGCAGTACTACACGTGTTATCACGATCGCGAGGAGCTTCCGTGGGACGTGTTTGGCATGTGCGGGCGTCGCAGCGTTGGGCAATAGTGCGCGCAGCTCGCCGCTTTTTTTGGGCGGCTCAAAACTCGATGGCTTTGGGCGGGGCGATGCTCGCCTGGTAGGCGCGTTGGACGCGCTCCATCAGCGCGTCGACGGCAGCGGGGTCCTCGGCGAAGTTGACGTCGGAGGTGTCGACTTCGACCAGGGGGGCTTCGTCGTAGTGGGCGAAGAAGTTGTGGTACAGGTGGCGCAGCCGCTCGAGGTAGTCCGAGTCCATATTCTTCTCGTAGTCGCGCCCGCGCTTTTTGATGCGCTCGTGCAGCACTTCCAGGGGGGCGTGCAGGTGGATGACCACGTCGGGGGTGGGCACCTGCTCGGTCAGAATCTTGTACATGCGGTCGTACAGCGCCAGCTCGTGATCGGAGAGCGTCAGGCTGGCGAAGAGCCGGCATTTGACGAAGAGGTAGTCGCTCACCGACAGCCGGGAGAACAGATCGCGCTGGGCGAATTGCTCCTGCTGCCGGTAGCGGCTGAGCAGGAAGAACATCTCCGTCTGGAAGGCGTGGGCGTCGCGATCTTCGTAGAATTTGGCCAGGAAGGGGTTTTCCTCGAAGATCTCCAGCACGGTATGCGCCGCGTAGCGCTCGGCGAACAGGTTGACCAGCGTGGTCTTTCCCACGCCGATGGGGCCCTCGATGACGATGTAGCGCGGGGATTCGTGGCTGAGATCGGGCATGGTTACCGCGGGGGGCGATGGGAAGCGACAGCACCTGTTCGACGCAAATATTCGTTTAACGTGTGGGGCTCGATTCGGTCAACAGCAACACTTCTTTTACGCGGGGTTGACTTGCCCCGTCGCGCGGGGCGTGGCAAGAATTGACGCGTAAATCATCGACCTCATGCGGACTTGCAAGCTCTTATGTTATTGCGTCGAATTGGATTGGATCGTTGGGTGTGGCGCGCGCTGAGCGCGGTATTGGTGTTGCTGGGCGTTCTTGTGGCGCGTGGGCCGGCGGCCCAGGCCCAGGAGGCGCCGCTGCGCATGGTCTTCGTCAACAGCGATCCCATGGACGGCACCGGGGTGTACGACGCGCTCGATCAGGTGCTCGAGGCGAGCAATGATCTGGAGATGGTCGCGCCGGGCGACTTTTTGTCGGCCGGCGACGACAACGGGGTGACGCTGGACACGCTGCGCGACGGCGATCGGCGCCCCCAATACGCCGCCACCTTCGCCAAGATGCTCAAAGCCGCCGGCGCCGAGTCGGTGGTCGTGCTCGACGTCTTCGGCGGCGGCCACACCGTCCAACTCGTGGCGATCGGCCCGGACGGAAAAGAGCTGGGTGACATCCGCAAGCATATCGACGGCAACGTCCCCTCCCGCGACGAGAGCGTCGACGCGCTCAAGCAGGTGTTTCGCGTGCTGGTGCCGGCGGTGCGCAAATACCGCCAAGAGCAGAAGGCCAAGAAGGCCCAGAAGGCGAGCGTGGGGCTGGTCGACGAGCACGCCGACGAGGATGGCCAACCGGGTTCCATCAAGGCGCGCGTTATCGCCGAGCACCGCCGCAACCACGCCAACCTGCACACCGGCATCACGCCGCATGTGGGCATGGTCTTCGGCCGGCGCAAGCTCACCCTGGACACCCAGGCGGCGTATAACCTCAACCACTCCAGCCCGTACGTGGGCTTCGGCGCCCAGATCGACGCCATCTTCGCGCTGATGGACGGCGACACCACCGCGATCGGCGCGTCCATCTTCGGCGCGTACGCCCCGTTTACCACCGTGTTCTCAAACGACGCCGGCCAGCCCGTCGAGCTTCCCAGCTCCTATACGAACGCCAGCGTCGACCTCAACTACATCAAGGGCATCGGCCGCGACCTCGTCGTCAAGGGCTTCGTGGGGGCGGAGACCTCCAAGATCACCATCCAGCAAAACCAGGCCTACACCGGCAACAGCTACCTGAGCCTGCGCGGCGGCGCCGGGTTGACGTACAAATTCGGCGAGCTCGCCGCGCTGAACCTCCAGGCCGCGGCGCTTCCCATCGTCAGCGCCGATCTATCCGGCGACACCATGGGCAAGGCCGACGTTGGCCTCGGGCTCGACGGCAGCGCCCGCCTCGACGTCATCGCCTTTAAGCCGTTCGAGGTGTCGTTGGGCTACGATTTTCACTACTACCGGGTGACGTTTCCGCATCCCAAGCTGTCCGATCTCGGCGGCCAGTCGGCGACGACGACGGACCTGCAGCATCTGGCGAATGTGATGGTGGGCTACGGGTTTTAGCCGGATACAAGCTTTCGAGGGACGCCGTCTCTGGGCCGACGCCGGCACGGAGGCCGTCGCTCCAACGGTGGCCGCTGCGCGCGAACGAAACTTCGGTTTTACAGCGCTGCGCGATGCCGGTACTCTCGCGGCATCCACTACCGATAAGCGCGAGGGGACGGATGCCGCAGCAGCCAAAAAAGAAGTCGAAGGCTCTTCTGATTGTACTGATCGTCGTCGGCGGGGGCTTCGTCGCCATCATGATCCTGGGGGTCCTGGCCGCCATCGCCATTCCCGCGTTCGTCAAATACGTCAAGGCATCCAAAGCCACCGAGGCGACCGCGACGGTGAAGCAGCTAAGCCGTGAGGTCCAGTCCCAATACGAGACGAGCTGCACCTTCCCGCCCAAGCTGCCCGCGCTGAGTGATCCCGCCAAGAATTGCGGTGGTACAAAGACCACGGCGCTGCCGGCCGCCGTCAAAGCGTGGACGACGGCCGGGCTCGCGCCGCCCAGCGGCCCGACGTATTTTTCCTACGACGCCGAGCCGATCGACGACCATACCTACCGCATTCGGGCCCGCGCCGACTTCCGCTGTGGTGGGCCCATGCACACCTACGAGATCCGGGTCAGCGGGACCAAATCCCCCAATGGCTGCACCGCCGAGCTATCGCCGCCGATCCTGACCCACGAATTCGAATAAGTCGTGGGGCTCTCAGCGGCGCTTGCCGGGCGAGCCCTTTGGGATCATCATGACCGGCGTCGGCATCCATTCGCCCGTTGGGCGTCCCCGCAAGCAACGCCATTGTCATGATTGATGATTATTGCGAGTCGAACGATCGAGGGTTGGAGGCGCTGCGCCTGGGCTCGGCGGCGGCGGTGCTGTTGGCGATCATCGCCATTGCGCCCGTCGCCCACGCCCAGCAACAGCCGGCCGACGCTCAGGCCCCCGCCCCACAGAGCGAACAACAAGGCGACCAACAGGCCGCACCCACGCCCTCCCAGGAAGCCCTGCGCCCCGAAAACCAGCAGAAGACCGCGCTGGTTCAGGCCGAGCGCACCCTCGAGCTCGACCAGGCTCGCCAGCTCGCCCGCAAGCAAAACCTGGGCGTTCGACTGGCCCAGACTCAGGTGGACAGCGCCAAAGGCCAAATCCGCCAAGCGTACTCGTACGTGCTTCCCCGGATCAGCGCGAGCGGCAACTACATCATCAACCAGAGCGCCATCGGCGCCGAGTTTCCCTCGCCGATCCCCGGCCAGCCGGCCACGCAGTTCATCGTTCAGCCCAAGAATAACTGGAATTGGCAGGTGGGCGCGACCCTGCCGCTGAGCGGGCGCGCCTATCCGGGCATCGAGATCGCCTACGGCCAGCTCGACCGTGCCAAGGCTCAGCTCGGCTCGGCCACCGACGACGTCGATTTCAGCGCCGTGCAGTTGTACTACCAGCTCTTGCTGGGCCGCGAGCTCATCAAGATCACCCAACAACAACTGCAGAGCTCCCAGACGGTGATGCGTGCCACCCAGCGCCGCTACGACGCCGGCGTGGCCACCAAATTCGACCTCAACCGCGCTCATATCCGTGTGGTCGCCGGCCAAAAACAGGTCGAGCGCGCCCGGCTGGCCTTCGTCAAGGCGCGCCAGGCGCTGGCCAATCTGCTGCAGACCCCGGCCAACTTCGACGTGCGCGAGCCCGCCCCGCTGCCGCCGCCCCAGACGCTCGAGCAGCTCAAACAGACCGCCAAGCAACAGCGCTACTCGGTGCAGGTCGACCAGATCAACCAGAAGATCGCCGACCTATTCATCAACGAGGTGTATTTTCAGTACCTGCCCACGCTGTCAGTGAACTTCAATTACTCCGACGCCGCCGACAGCGACTTCAACCAGCAGCCTCCCCAGTGGCAGCTCGTCTTCGGCGCCCAGTGGACACTGTGGGACGGGGGCAACCGCGAGGGCCTGCTCGACGAGCGCCAGGCCCAACTGATCGCCTCCAAGCTTCGCCTCCAGCAGACCCTCGACGGCATCTACACCGATCTGGACCAGGCGTGGGCGGACTACCAGTCGCGCAAGTCCCAGTTGGACTCCTCGCAACTGCAGGTCCAGCTCTCCGAGCAAGGCCTGCAGCAGGCCCAGATCGGCTACGACAACGGGGTGACCAGCCAACTGGACTTGATTGACGCTCAAGACCGGCTCACAATAGCCCGAACGACACTCGCCCAAGACCGGCTACAACTGGAACTCGCCATCCGTCGACTGCATTATCTGGCGGGCCTCGACCGATGAAGTGGCTCGGGACTTTGACGATTGTAGTAGATTGTCCTACATTGTGGTTAGAGACTTTCACTGCCACATCTAATGGATTTGTTGGTCGTCATCGCCGGGGCTTAACAGCCGTACCCTTTTTGGCCCAGGAGTCGTCTATGACGCAGCGCGTCACATGAGCCGAGCCCCCTATCAACCGACGCGGTTGGTGGGTCCGAGGTTGGGGAAGAATCGTTTGCGCCTTATCTATATCTCCTTTCATCAAAGTGGGACCCCACGTGAAAGGCTTGTCAAGCTATCAGCCGGAGGCGCTTCGCCTGCCGGTGCCCTGCCGAAGTTTGAAGTAGTACTTTTCCCACCGTACTTCGCCAGACTTCGTGCGACCTGGTGTCACACCAAAGCAACAATCCTTCCCGATACGATGTCTTCCCCGACCTCGGGCCCACCAGCGACGCCGGCCCGGTGTTGAACCCAGCCCTCGCCAACGTCTCCCAATGAGCAAAGCCCCCCGGCCCACACCAGTCCCCGACGCCGCTGCCACCGATCTGGCCCGGCGCTCCGACGACGAGCGCGCGGCTCTGGAGACCTCTTTGGGTCGCCTCGACCGGCTCGCCCGGCTGATGGACGACCAATTCGAGCTGCCCCTGGTGCGCTACCGCATCGGCCTCGACCCCATCTTGGGCATCATCCCCGGCGGCGGCGACTGGGTCACCTGGGTAGTGGGCGTGTACATCTTCTGGGAGGCGCTGGGCATGGACATCCCCCGGCGCAAGCTCGCCAGGATGGTCTACAACCTCGTCGTCGACCTCATCGGCGGCTACGTGCCCGGGGTGGGCGACGTCTTCGACGCCATCTTCAAGGCCAACCGCAAGAACGTCGACCTTTTGCTCGACCACTACGGCGCCACCCGCACCGGCGGCACCCCGCGGCTGCCGGCCGAGCTCCCCGCCAAGCGCACGAGTTCGACGGCGCTTCGCTACCTCGCCGGCTTCGGGGTCGTGCTGGTGTTGTTGGGAGTGGCGGCGCTGCCGTTCGTGCTCATCTGGTGGCTCCTCCACCGATAACCCGACATGCCACCGCTGTCGGCGCACCGGCCTTGTCGACGCCAGGGACGGCGTCGCTCCAAAGCGTAATCCGAGGTGCCACCGTTGGAGCGACGGCCACCTCGAGAAAAAACCGAGGCCCGGACGGGGGAAGTCCGGGCCTCGGCGCAAGCAGAGGTACTTCGTTGTGTCGCGGAGGCAAGCAGAAAGCTCCGCGGGGTGCGAGAGAGAGTTAAGGACTCAACTCAGAACTGCAGGATGGCGACGCCGCGTTCTCCCTCGTCCTCCCGGTCCGATTTCTCCTCTTCGAGGTCGGGCAGGTAGGGCATCGGGCACGGAATCTCCAGGCGCGGCCGCTCGCGGAGCTGCTCGCGCTTCTCGCGTTCTTTCTTGAGTTCGTCGTAGATGATGTAATCCGGCAGCATCGGACTTCCCTGGTCTGTGGGTCGCTGACCCGTGTGTAATGGTTCGGAAGTTCGAAATGCCCAGTCCTTGGGCCCTGTCGATTATAACAACGGGCTAGTTACGTTCCAAATTCAAATTTTTACTGATATTGGAAAGAAAATTACACTGTCGCAAAAACGCGTGTGCGGCCCGTGCCTCGATCACCCTTGATTCTAGCGTGTCAGAGGCAGGTTTTCAAACTTTTTTGGCCAATTCGTTTGATGCGCTGAGGCTGAAAAAATTTTTCTGAGCGCCCGGATTTTCACCTGTGGTGGACAGAAAAGGCCGCAGCCTACGACAGGCTGCGGCCCAATTCGGCCCAAAAAACCTCAATTTAGCCCGATCAGTACCAGCGAAAGCTGATCCCTGCGGTGGCGGTGTCGAATTGCGCGCTGCTGTAGAAGTGGCGGGTGTAGTTGGCGTTGATGCCCACGGCGTAGGTGCCGTTGATGAAGTACTCGAAGCCGGCGCCGACGCGGGCGGCGAAGCCCATCTCCCGATAGGTGATCGGGTCGTTGGTGCCCTGCTGGGCGTCGAACGCCGCATAGGCCAGCCCGGCGCCACCTTCCAGGTACAGCCCCTTGATCAGGTAGAAGTCGCCCAGCGCCAGAAAGTTCCAGTGCTGGTTGGACAGCTCCTGGGAGCCCTTCTGGACGGTGCGCAGCCACAGGTCGGCCTGCGCGCCCAGCACGATGTTGTCGTTGACCCCACCGCCGACGATGGCGCTCATATTCAGCCCGGGCAGGCGGCCGTCCTCGAAGCCCGAGGAACCCTTGCCCTGCTTCATGTCCACGGCGCCCACGCCGCCGCCCAGCCCCAGGCCGAAGAACGGGCCTTGCCGACTGGCGTAGCGGTCGAGGGCGAACGCGCTGGAGGCGGCCATCATGACCACGGCGGCGACCAGCAGGGCGGCGAGCGAACTCGCCAGGCGATGGGCGTTTCGTCGGGATTTATTCGGAACGTTCATGGTCCTTCCTTATCCAGGTGTTCATCCAAGCGGTGTCGTGGCTTTGGACTCAGCGCACCCGCGAAAAATTCACTATGTTCAAAGAATCTTCTCGGATCATCACGTTGCGTTTGTCCGAGTCACTGCCCACCACCACCGTGATGGGATGGACGTCACCGCCCAACTGCATGCGCACTAGCCGGATATGTCCGGGCAGGGTCATCCAACTGCGCGTGTCCGGCTTGTCGGCGGCGTTCATGGCACCCTCGACGGCGAGCTTGGCCAAAAAGCCCAGCCCGCTCTTGCCGCTGCTGGCGTTGACGGCCGTCTCGGTGACCTCCCCGGCGGCCACGCGCGTGATCAAGCGGGTGATCGCCGCGACCATCAGCGACGGCAGGATGTGGGCGTACGCCGTCGACACCTGAGCGGCGACGTCGATATCGGCGCCCACCTCGTGTCCGTCGCCGTCGACGTCGACCTCCACGGGCTTGTCCGGCGGGATCTCTTTGGTGGTCAGCATCGGGAAGTTGACCGACTCGATGACCCCGTTGGCGACCATCATGGTCAGCTGCTGTTGCTGATCGCCCGACATGCTGTGGTAATGCGACCCGTTGGCATAGGTCATCGCCTGGGCGATGGGCACGTGTACGGCCTGCCGCCAGGGCACCAGCCCCGTCTGCACCACGATGATCGTATCGCCGTTGAGGTAGTTCTTGCGGTACTCCTTGAAGGTGGTGGGCGCGTGGGTGGCCACGTCGTCCATGATGTTGGTGAGCACCTTCTGGCCGGTCTCCGATTCCAATTCCCGCGGCTTGTAGCCGGTTAGGTACAGCAGGTCGACCAGGCGCTGGCGAAAGCGCGGGTTGCGGATCCCGTAATACCAGGCGCGCGTGTAGTAGCGCGCCGCCTCCTGGTAGTCGCGGGAGTGCTCGAAGGCCGCCCCGCCCAGGTAGTTGCCCAACGACAGGATGCCCGCCAGGATCGCCGGCTCCTCGTTGTCCAGGAAGTACTGCTCCATGATCGTGAAGCGGCGCGCCTCGACCTTGGCCCCCTGGACGTCGCGCATGGCCAAAAAGTTGATGATGTTGAGCGTGTTCAACAACAGCCGCTCGTACGCCGGGGCGACGTAGTCCTCCGACGAGCCGCTGTACATATACTTGGCGATGTCGGCGGTGTCGGCGTCGGCGATGCTCAACCATTCCATATGGTCGTCGGCCGCCATCATGTCGCGCGCGGCGAGCTTGTATTTGCCCAGCGACTGCAACACCGTGGCCCGCTCGAGCAACAGCAGCACGTTGTTGTCGTCGAACGACTTGGGCAGCCGGTTGGAGTTGCGCGTCTCCATGCGCTTGTTGAGGATGGTGACGGCACGCTCCGGATGCCCCAACGCCACGGCTCGATGGGCCTCGCGTACCGAGTCCGAGTAGGTGGCACAACCGCTCGTCCACACCAGGGCGGTCAGGGCCAACAACGCGATTTGGAGGTAGCGTCTGTACATGGGGGACCGGGGGTCCAGGAGTCCAGGGGGCCAGGAGTCCAGGAGTTCAGGGCTTCAGGGGTTCAGGAACCTGCGAGGTCAGCGCCTCCGCGCCTCCGCGCCTCCGCGCTTCCGCGCTTCCGCGCCTGGACCCCTGAACCCCCAGACCCCTAACACCTGTCATTTCATCAAGCCCTTGGTGATTTTGGACTCGTTCTGAAACTTGATGGCGCCGGTCTCCACGTCGATGACCTGCACGAACATGTAGTACTGCTCGCGGCGCTCGTCCTCGACGCGCTCGGCGGTGTCGTAGACCTTGCCGGTCACGAAGTACTGCGCGCCGAGCTGCTTGCCGTAGCCGGCCAGGCGCTGGGGATCGTAGGCGTCGGACTGCTGGCGCTTGATCTCGGCGATGAGATCGGGCTGGTCCTGGTGGCTGAGCACGTCGGCGGCCGACTTGTTGACCAGGTCGGTCTCGAATTTGGACAGCAGCGCGTCGAGCTGGCTGCCGATATGCTCGCTGGTCTCGTTGCGCATCGGGAACACCGCCACCACCGGGGCTTTGCCGGTGGCCGCCTGGCGCTCCCACTGCTTGCTGATGCGCGAGCTGAGCAGCTTGTCGATATTGTCCTTGTACAGCCGGTCGAGATCTTTGCGGTCGAAGCGCAGGCTCATCGTGTATTCGTCGATGTCCGGCTTCTCGGTGTCGCGCACATACTGCGGCTTGGCGCAGCCCAGCGGCACGGCGAGCATGGCGACGATGGCCAAAAGCACGAGGCGGGTCGAGGTGGTCAAGGCTTTCATGGGTCAGGTCTCCAAAGTCTTTGGTCACGGCGCTGGCGGCACGCCGCTCAACTCGAGCGACTGGTGGCGTACGCTCGGTCCTCATCTGGTCTCGAGTACAGCGACAGTTGCACAGTCATGACGCCCCGCGCAACTCCGTCTTGTGGCTGCGGAGGGCCGAGGCGAATCGTTCACCGGCATTGGACGCGTCGAGCGACGGAATGTTCAAAATAACCCGATTCATCGACCTCGCCGGGGAGATCTGCGATCCTGAAGTCCCCTATTCGATGGCGTTTGGTCGGGCTCGGTCGGCAGTCGCGACGAGTGTAGCCGGTTCCCCCCAAAGCGCAAGAGGGGCGCGCGCGCTGACCCGTTGGTGGTCGACCCCCTGTATCGTTCCCGCAACAAAACGCCGCCCAGCGTGAAAACTCTCGTCTCCGAGTTGAACGACAAGGGGTGAAGTGGTAGTAAGCCTATGTCTCTTTGGGTAGGCATTTTTCTCGACGAAGGACGTATACGATGAAGGCAAAGAACTGGTTGATTCTGCTGGCGAGTTGCGTCGCGCTGGCGGCCGCGCCGATGATGGGCTGCGGCAGCAGCAACGATCCCAGCGCCAACAACGGCACCTCCACCAACAACGGCACCGGCACCAACAACGGCACCGGCACCGATACCGGGATGGATCAAGACACCGGCACCGGCGGTAACAACGGCACCGGCACCGACGCCGGCATGGGCCAAGACACCGGCACCGGCAATCAAGATACGGGCACGGGTAACGACACCGGCGGTGGCGGCACCTGCGTCGAGAACACCAACTACAGCGGCCAGACCTACACCGGCGGCACGACGCCCAAGCCGCATAACGGCGGCAACCTGGTCGACGCCTCTTCGGTGACGCTGACCGACGCGGGGCTGCAGGCGGTGGTCGACAAGACCCCCGCCACGGTCGACAATCAGGACACCGCCAACGTCGACGAGGGCACGGTGACCCTGGACACCCCGCTGCAGGTCAGCGGCGCGCTGGTCATCGGCACCGGCTTCGACAGCAGCCAGACCCCCGATGTCGACGAGGCCAACGGCTGGTTGTTCCTGCAGGACGCCAACGCCACTCTGGTCACCCACGGCATCTTCGACGCCTCCACCGATCCCAGCACCCCGGTCAAGGTGGGCGACAAGGTCAGCTTCACGGTCACCAAGGTCACCAACTTCGGCGGCCAGACCCAGGTGTCGGCGGTGACCGACTTCAGCGTGGACAGCTCCGGCAACGACGTGCCGTTCACCGACCTGACCGGTCAGGACGTCACCATGGACTACTACGGTCAATTGGTGCGCATCGGTGGCGAGTTGACCGAAGACATCGGCGCCTGTGGCGGCAGCTCCGAGTGCTATACGCTGACCCACGGCGACGGTAAGACCATCACCTTCCGCACCGCGTCGAGCTTCGTGCAGGTGGGAAGCTGCGTGACCTTCCTGGGGCCGCTCAGCTCGTTCCCGGGACCCCAAAATCCCAGCGGGGACACCCCCGCGCCCCAGCTCGATACGGTCAACTTCGGCTGGTATTATGCCCCGCCGAGCAACTAGACCGGAGCTGAGGACGAGCCGCCGGTCGGGCGGCTCGCCCCGAATCCGGTCTGTCGGCGCTTGAGTAAAAGCACCGGCCCCGGCACCATGGGGCCGGTGTTTTAGTATATCCGACAGTCGAGCACGTACGATGCACACTCAGCAGTTCTCACTTCGGCGCAGCCTCCGCGCCGCAGCTCTCCTCGGCGCGATCGCTGCCGGCTTTGGTCTCTCCGGATGCGCCGACGCCGGCGGTCCCCTCGATGTCACCAAGACCTATCAGCAGCCGACCACGGTTCAGGTCGAAGAGCCGATCAAATTCTGCCAGCAAGACGGCAAGATCTGCGATCCCGACGCGTACAAGCCCGGCGATATGTCCATCGCCGATCTGACGGCGCTCGTCGATTCCAGCGCCTACGTGTGGTACGGCTTTTCGCCCGACGATCCCTACCCCATGGGAGACACCTCCGGGTTCCCCGCCGACTGCGATCCCAGCAGTTACACCAACGCGATCAACAAGATCGACCAGTTGCCCACCTATATCGAGGGCGTGGTCACCTTGCAGCCGCACTACCTGCAAAAGGTCTCGTTGTGCGGTGAGAGTCAGCGGTTTTACGGTTCCTATTTCATCCAGGACAAGACCGGCGGGATCTTGATCTTGAAGGATTCGCGCGTCGCCGACTTCACCTACGGCAATCGCGTCAAGCTGCGGGTGCGCGCGCTGGTCAAAGCCTTCGACACCGTCGCCGTGTTGGTCCACGACGACGAACAGGTCGACGACCCGGACACCCAGCACGACATCTACTGGAAGTCGGTCACCGACCGAGAATTTGACTCCACCGATAATGGCAAAGTACGTCGGGTGACCGGCACGATCGTCACCGAGCCCACCAACGCCAACTTCAACCAGATGGATCTGAAGAGCGACGATGGCTCCAAGACCTGGTCGGTCTCGCTGGACCGCCAGCTGGGCCTGCGCGGCTTGACCCTGGACAAGGGCATGCGCATCCAGGTGACCGGCCCGGTGGTGGTGTCCTACGGTACCCCCGAGATCCTCGTCGGCAGCGTCGGCCAGATCAAATGGCTCGACGACGGCTCGCAGTAGCCCCCGCAGTTAGGCAGTTGTAGTTACGCAGTTGTAGTTCACTCAATTACTCGATCACTCGATCACTCAATAACTCGATCAATGATCGCTCAATGACTCTGGACCGATAAGATGAAGTTCAAGCTGTTTGCAGTAGCCGCGCTCGCCGGCGCGGTGGTGATCCCGCAGGCCGCCTTCGCTCAGGAGTACGGCCCCGACGATACCACCTCGATCAACAAGACGCAGAAGGTGCCCAAGTCCCCCGAGGAGAAAAAGACCGAGGAGGAGACCCCTCTGTCGCTGAACTTCCGGGTGACCAACGAGCTGCACGCCTACAACAACCTGGATATGTTGCCTCTGAACGAGGACACCAACCAGGACATCTTGCAGACCGATGACCGCCAGAACTTCGGCTACACCAGCCTGGCGGGCGGGTTGTCCTACAAGCTGCGCGACGACACGACGTTCAGCTTCGGCGCCTCGCTGGCGGGTCTTTGGGGCAACGACCAGATCGGTACGCTGACCTCCTTTGGCAGCTTCGCCTACATCTACGATCTGTCGGTGAACTGGCAGGCGGTGGACAGCGACGCGCTGAAGTTGTCGACGCGGCTGGGACGCCAGGATTACTCCATCGGCGGGGCCATCGACGACTACTTCTTCAAGGATATCGTCGACGGCGCGACCCTCGACGCCGACTTCGGCGCCATCGGTCGGGTGCGCCTGATGTTCGACATCTTCGGTGACGCCGGGCGTCCCCGAAACGTCAACTTCCTCGAGTATATCAGCGCCAACAAGCAGACGACCAACAACTTCCGCGGCGACACCAACGTGTACCGCTACGGTGGCGTCTACGAGCTGACCGACCTGTTGACCGACGGGCTGGACGCGCGCGTCTTCGGCTTCGGCTCGACCATCGGGGCGGCGCGCGCCTCCCAGGTGCAGAACTCGCCGACCACCGGCGCCGACATCAGCGAGCAGGGCGTGTTGGGCAACTTCGCCGACAACGACTACACGTGGTTGGCCGGCGCGCGCATCAACTACCACTGGGACGGTCCCACCACCCAGTGGGGCGTGATGGGCGAGTATGCGCGCTCGGGCGGCATCGACCGCAAGGCGCGCCGCCTGGGGCTGTACGACGTCAACGCCGACGGCAACGCCTTCGGCGCCGGCGCCCACCTGCACACCGACCTGGGCGGTTGGGGCCTGGAGGCGCGGGCGCGCTTCTTCCGCGCCGACGGTCCCAAATACACCACCGAGCAGGGCCTGCCGTACAGCCACGGCTTCGTGTCCATGAAGGGCAGCCAGATTGGCGGCATCAACATGAACCGCTACGCCGGCTGGCACCCGTCGGCCTACGTCAGCGGGTTTACCGGCATCTACGACAACCCCCAGGACATCAGCCGGCGCTCGGGCACGATGATGCTGCACGGCGGCCTGGGCTTTTTGCTCGGCGAGCTCGCCCGGCTGGATCTGGACGGCTGGTACTTCAAGGACACCGGCTCGACCAACTTCGACGTTTCGCGCGCCGAGCAGGCCGCCCAGGACATCGAGTACGGCTACACCCTGTCGGACCTGAAGGCCGAGGCGCGCCTCGGCAAGACTCTGGGCACCGAGTGGGACGCCACGCTGACGCTCAACGCCAACGACGCGCTGAGCTTCTACGCCATCGGCGGACTGTTTTTGCCGGGCGACTTCTACAATATCCGCATCGACCGCACCGCCGGTACGGCGCTGGGTGCGCCGAATGGCGACTCCAGCCAGTTGGAGAACTTCTGGGTGGCCTCGGCGGGTGCGACGGTCGCATTCTGATCGAGTGATCGAGTGATTGAGTGATTGAGTGAACTACAACTGCGTAACTGCGTGACGGCAACTGCGTGAACGGCAACTACCTGATTGGTAGGACTGGTATGAAGAAGCAACTCTATATGGCGCTGGGCGTGGCGGTGTTGACCGCTAGCGTCGGGTGCAATGGGCCGTCGGCGTCGGACATCGACGAGACGCCTCTGTATCGTTGGAAGCAGAACGGCGCGCCGTCGAGCGGCGAGCGTGGTAGTCTGCAGATCACGGAGATCGACTACGCGGGCAGCGTCAAAGACGACGGCACCCGCGACGCCGACGACGTGTTCATCGAGATGCAAAACAAGCATCCGCGCCCGATCAACATCTCCGGGTGGCGCCTGATCGTCGAGGGCGACTCTCAGCAGAGCTATCGCATCCCCGACACCACCAAGCCGATCAAGCCCAACGACTATTTCGTCATCGCGCGCAAGCGCGACGGCGCCTTCAAAAACGTCGCCGACGTGTTCATCGACAACCTCGAGCTCGGGCCCAACAAGGTGTTCATCGAGCTGCGCGACTACGACCATCGCTTGATGGAGGCGGTGGGCTCGCCCGACGAGGAGGCCTTCGCCGGCGGGTGGGACACGGTGACGGTGCGCTCGATGGAGCGCGCCCAGCTCATCTTCGGCAACGACGGCGACAGCTCGCGCAACTGGCATGCCTATTCGGATACGGTGGGCTTCAACACCATCGCCGAGGGCTACCGCAAAAAAACCCTGGCGAGTCCCGGCGAGGCCAACAGCGCCGACTACTCGGGCAACACCACCAGCGGCAACTTCCAGTGATGCATATGAAACACGCACACCACTGCATAATCGTGCTGGCAGCGCTTTTGGTGCTGGCGGCCTTCGACACCGGCTGCAACCACGACGCGCCGCCGCTGTCCGAGGCGTTCAACCACGCCACCTACTACACCGGGGGCAGCGACACCGCGAAGACGCGCAAGGCCGAGCTCGTCGCCGACTTGAAGGGCGCCCAGGACAGCATCGACATCGCCGTGTCCCACCTGACGGACACCGACGTCGCCCAGGCGCTGATCGACGCCAAGAACAACGGCGTCGACGTGCGCGTGATCAGCGACTGGGATTCGTGGACCTCGGCCGATAAGGCCGAAGCCGGCCTGAAGATGCTCGAGGACCACGACGTCAAGCCGGTCTACGGCGACGCCGCCCTGAGCTACCTGCCCGACCCGTCGCTTCCGTCGGTGTTGGCCAATTGCCAGGTCAACGACGCCGCGCAGTACGAGATCTGCTCGTCGGGCCAGAGCGGTGAGCAGGGGCAGATGGTGCGCCCGGGCAACTACAACCTGATGAGCCACAACTTCGCCATCATCGACCACCACCGGGTGTGGAACTTCCCCGCGCTCGACGGCACCAAGCGCGACTGGCTGGGCTGGCGCATCGACAGCGAGCTGCTCGCCGAGGACTTCGGCCACGAATTCCAGCAGATGTACGGCGGCGTCTTCGCCACCACCCTGGACGTGTACAACGGCCCGCTGAAGTCGTCGAACGACTACAACGTGCGCTACTACAGCGACCAGGGCGAGATGAAGGTGTGGTTCAACCCCCAGGAGCGCCTGATCAAGACCGTCATCGACGAGGTCTACAAGGCCCACGCCTCGGTGTGGGTGATGACCGACGACCTGGTCAACCCCAACCTGTTGGACGCGCTGGAGTACAAGAAAAACAACGGCTTCGACGTGCGCATCATGGTCAACTCCGACACCCAGGCCACCGGCTCGTCCAAGGACCGGCTGGACGCTCTGGGCGCGCGCCATGCGCCAGCGGGCTACGACCACCTGCCCACGTTCATCGTCATCGACCAGAAGCCCGACCGCAACGGCGTCAAGCGCCCGCGCCGGGTGATCAAGTTGAGCCACCCGCTCATCCGCGCCCGCCCGTTCGAGACGCACTTCGATGCCAACGCCGACAAGGTCTTCGTCTACCCGGCCGACCTATTCGTCGACGGCAACCTGTGGATGCTCCAGGAGTCCGGCTCCACCACCCACAAGGACGGCACCGTCGATCAGTACACCCAGCACTGGCTGAAGATGTGGAACGCCGCCCAATGAGCACACGACACGACGCGCTCGGCACCCGAGCACCACGCAGCAGCGACGAGACGATGAAACGACCGAATTGGAAAATAGTAGCTCTGGGATTGGTGGTGGCGCTGGTGGCCGTGGCTGGCTGTAACTACGACGGCCCGCCCGACCCGCGCTCCTCGCTGCAGCCGCGCATCCAGCCGTTCTTCGACTCGCCCGGTACCCGCGATGGCAACGACCGCAACCGGCTGCCCAGCGAGTTCTTGGTCGAGCAGATCGACGAGGCCAAGACCAGCGTGCACGTGTGCATCTACGGCTTCAGCAAGCAGAACGTCATCGACGCGCTGATTCGCGCCTATGATCGCGGCGTGGAGGTCCACGTCGCCGGCGACGCCGGCCACTTGCTGCGCCACGCCACCGGCTACGAGCAGTTGCTCGCCCGCCACATCCCCGTGCAGGTGGGCAACGAATTCCACATCATGCACAACAAATTCTTCGTCATCGACCACCGGTTCGTGTGGGTGGGCACGGGCAACATCACCACCACCGGCTTCGGGCGCAACAACAACAACTGGGTGTACATCGACTCGCTGCCGGTGGCCCACGACTTCGAGGACGAGTTCAACCAGATGTTCCACGGCCGGTTCTCGAGCGCCAAGAAGCGCATCGACAACGGCAACAAATACCAGGTCGGCGACACCAATATCGAGGTGTACTTCTCGCCCCAGGAAGACACCATGGGGGTGATGCTCAGCGAGATCGCCAAGGCGCATACCAACGCCTTCTTCCAGATCTTCGCGTTCACCAAAGACGAGGTCGGCAGCGAGTTCATCAACAAGAGCCGGGAGTTCAAGCGCAAGAACAAGCAACTGGTGGACGCCGGCAAGCTCGACGCCGACTGGGAGAGCCAGCCGGCGATCGACTGGCCCAATAAGGTCATCGGCATCCTCGACCGCAGCCAGTTGCACGGCAACGGCCAGTACCACGAGGGCTACCGCATGCAGGCCTTTGGCGTGCCGCTTCGCCTGGAGGGCAACGAGCACTCCTATACCCCCGGTGACTACCAGGCCGGCGGCGGGCGCCTGCACACCAAGACGATGATCCTCGACTACGGCACCCCCGACGAGCGCGTGCTCACCGGCAGCTTCAACTGGTCGTCGTCGGCGACCATCTCCAACGACGAGGTGCTCATGGTGCTGCGCGGCCACCGCGTCGTCGAGCGCTACATGCGCGCCTGGAAAGAGATCTACGACACCTCCCGCAGCATCGACGGCGGCATGTGCTACTACATGAACGGCGGCCCCGACGGCACCGAGCGCCCGGCGTGCTCCAAAGACATCGGCCCCGGCGACGTGGTGTTCAGCGAGGTCCACTGGGACGGCTGGAACGGCCAACCCGATCCCACCGACCACAGAGGAGACCCGCGCAACGACCAGACCGACGACGAATTCCTGGAGCTGTACAACACCACCGACAAGACCATCAACCTGGGCATGTGGACGGTGACCAACGGCTACGACTTCAAGGTCGGCTTTACCCCGGGCACGGTGATCAAGCCCCACGAGTACTTCCTGGTGCTGGACCACAACCTGGTGCCCTACAGCGAGGGCGACCCGCAGAGCGGCCACGAGGCGTTCCTCAACCCCGACTTCGTGCTCAATATGGCCAACGACCCGCGCTTCCCGCGGCTCAACCTCAAAAACGCCCAGTTGCAGCTCGACCTGCGCGACGCCACCGGCGAGATCATCGACCGCGCCGGCAACGGCACGCCGCCGTTTTATGGCGGGCGCAAGGTCATGGGGCAGGACGGCCAGGGCAATCCCATCGTCCACGACTTCTCCATGGAGCGTAAGATTGGCGCTGACGGCAGTGTGCCCGACGGCACCAAGAAGAGCTCGTGGAAGCCGTGCACCGCCCAGCAAGGCGGCGACAACGTCGCCCCCGACTACCGCGATTTCATCATCGCCACCCCCGGCCAGCCCAACTCGGGCAACTGAGACCTCCAGAATGACCTCCGGGCCTGGTTTAGCCCGGAGGGCGCGAACTTTTTCCTTGAAAAATGCCCCTCACCAAGCCCATCATGCGCCTACGTGACTGACCAGTCAGCGTTCGAGGTCGACGGTGTCGGACGAAGAACAAGAGCAGCCCCCGGCTAACGCCGGGCCGCACCTCGCTACGAGCTTTGGCCGCGTCGTCGAGCTGCTGCGTTCGATGGTCGGCGAGCGCGAGGGCGTGGCCGCCTGGATCGCCTCGTGGATGCCGCTGGTGAGCGCGCTGAAGGGCCTGGCGCTGACCGCCGCCAAGGTGTTGTGGCAGGCGCGAAAGCTCGCCACCGACGGTGATGTCCGCCTCGTCGACGACGACGCCCTCGCCGAGCTTCGCGACCGGTTCGACGAGCTGGTGGAGACGTTTCCCGACGCGACCGCCTTCTTTTTCGGCCTCGACAACGTCGACACCCTGGTCGGCGACGTGCTCGACGACGGCGAGGCGCGCGGCACCGTGATGCGCTTTGCGCGCGCCGTCGAGCAGCGCATGAACGAGGTCATCGGCCGTCTGGTCGAGTGGGGCCTTGAAGACGGCGCCCATGAGATTAATCTCGAACGTCTAGAGGCGTTCGTGCGTGGCCTCGAAGGCCTGCTCCAAGACGTGCTCGACCGATGGGTGCTTCCGCGGCTGTACGATGAGAATGAATGACGAGTCGAGGTGGACCAGATGACCACTGCTGCCAAACCGAGCGCATCCGAGCTGCCCGCCTCCATGGTGAGCGATCTGGCCGAGATCGTCGGTGAGCAGCACGTGCTCACGAGCCAGCCCGATTGCCTGGCCTACCAGGTCGACTGCTGGCCGCGCGGCATCATCCGCACCCGCGGGCGCGACCTCGACCATCACTGCCCCGACGCCATCGTCCAGCCGGCCAACGACAACGAGGTGGTCTCGCTGGTGCGCTGGGCGCGCGACACGGGCACGCCGCTGGTGCCCTTCGGCGCCGGCAGCGGGGTGTGCGGCGGCGTGCTCGCCGATCACGGTCGGGTGGTCGTCGACGTCAAGCGCATGAACCGCATCATCGCCACCCGCGCCGACGACCTGACCGTCAAGGTGCAGGCCGGCGCCATCGGCATGCCCTTCGAGCAGGAGCTCGAGCGGCGCGGCTTTACCCTGGGCCACTTTCCCTCGTCGATCTATTGCTCGAGCGTGGGCGGCTGGGTGGCCGCGCGCGGCGCCGGCCAATTCTCCAGCCTCTACGGCAAGATCGAGGATATGGTGGCCTCGCTTCGGGTGGTCACCGGCACCGGCGACGTCCTCGACACCGCCGCCGACCCGGCCGCCGAGCGCCCGCGTCGGCAGGTGCCCGGGGCGGGCCCCGATCTCACCCAGCTCTTCGTGGGAAGCGAGGGCACGCTGGGCGTGATCACCGAGGCCACCTTCAACATGGCCCCCAGGCCCACCCACCGGTTCTTCCGCGGCTTTCAATTTCCCAACGTGCAGACGGCGCTGTCGGCCATCCGGGACATGATGCAGGCGGGCGTGCGCCCGGCGCTGGTGCGGCTATACGACGCGCTGGATACCTTTTTGCACAAAAGCGGCGACGGCGACGCCGACAAGAGCGACGTGCCGCCGGGGCTGCTGCGCCAGCTTCGCAAGCTCGCCGTCGACTCGGTGCCCGACGCGGTCAGCTCGCGGGTGCGCGAGCAGGTGCGCAAGGCCACCCACGCGGTCCTCGGCCAGGTGCTCGGCCGGCCACTGACTTTGAACACGCTGGCCAACGCGCTGCCGTCGGAATGCCTGCTGGTGGTCGGCTTCGAGGGCTCCAGCCCCCTGGTCGAGGACGAGGCCCAATACGCCTTCGACCTGCTGGGACGCTACGGGCTCGACCAGGGCCCCGGGCCCGGGCTGCACTGGCTGGAGAACCGCTACAACGTCTCCTACAAGCAGTCGCCGATGTTCGACACCGGCGCCTTCGTCGACACCATGGAGGTGTCCACGAGCTGGTCGAATGTGCTCAACCTGTACCATGCCGTGCGCGAGGCCCTCAGCCCGCACGTGCTGGTGCTGGCGCATTTCAGCCACGTCTACCCCTACGGCAGCTCCATCTACTTTACGTTTACCGGCTTCGGGGCCACCCTCGAGGAGACGCTCGAGCGCTACGATCGCACCTGGAAGGCCGGCCTGGACGCCGTGGCCGGCGTCGGCGCCAGCGTCGCCCACCACCACGGCGTGGGCCAGGCCAAGGCCCCGTGGACCCACCACGACCACGAGGGCGGCCGGGTGGCGTTCGACGCTTTGAAGGCGGCGTTCGACCCCGACGGCATCATGAATCCCGGTAAGGTGTATCTTTGAACGGCGATGAAATCACCACAGAGGACACAGAGAGCACAGAGGGAGAGTCAAAATAAAAGCAGGCCTCAGTGACCTCTGTGGTAAATCGAGAGGTTCAAGGAACGGCGATGAAATCACCACAGAGGACACAGAGAGCACAGAGGGAGAGTCAAAATAAAAGCAGGCCTCAGTGACCTCTGTGGTAAATCGAGAGGTTCAAGGAACGGCGATGAAATCACCACAGAGGACACAGAGAGCACAGAGGGAGAGTCAAAATAAAAGCAGGCCTCAGTGACCTCTGTGGTAAATCGAGAGGTTCAAGGAACGGCGATGAAATCACCACAGAGGACACAGAGAGCACAGAGGGAAAGCCAAAAAAGCAGTCCTCTGTGGCCTCTGTGACCTCTGTGGTAAATTGAGAAATTCAATGACCAAGACCACCTTTTATAGCGCGCGCCACCTGCCCGAGCCGGTCGAGGAGCATTGGCCGGAGGACGTCGCCGAGCTCGAGCGGCTGATCGTGGCCGGCAGCGACGGGCCGCCCCGGGTGATCTTCGGGGGCGGTCAGCACCTGCGCGAGCGGGCGATCGGCGAGCACGGGTATGCGGCGGTGCGCACCGATAACTGTCGGCATATTCTGAAGATCGACCGCCAGAGCAACCTGGTGCGCGTGGAGGCGGGCATTCGCTGGGGCGACCTTCGCGAGAAGCTTCGCGAGGAGGGCTACTCGTTGCAGGCCTACCGGCCCTACCCAGACGCCTCGTCCATCGGCGGGCTGCTCGCCCGTAACCACGCCGGCCCGGCCCACCGCCAGAGCGGCGACCTGCGCGAGGGCTGCGTGGCCCTGTCGGCGGTGTCGCCGACGCTGGGCGACTACCGGTATCTGGAGGCGCCGCGCAAGGCCAGCGGCCCCGACCTTCGCCACCTGTTCATCGGCGGCGAGGGGCTGCTCGGCGCGATCTTGGACGTGACGCTGAGCATCCAAAAGCCGTTTCCGGCCCGCCTCATCGAATGGTCCGCGCCCACCGCCACCGCGGCGGTCGAGCAGATGCGCACCCTCGCCGAGCGGGGCATGCACCCGACGTGGTGTTATTGGAAGCGCTCGCAGGGACGCTTCCAGGCGGTCGTCCACGCGCCCACGCGTCTGTTGGACGCGATGGTCTACCGGCTGCAGGCCCAGTGGGGCGACGAGCTCGAGGTCGCCGGCGACGAAGAGGCCCGCGCGCTGCGCCGCGCGCTCGAAGAGGACATGCCCGGCCAGCGCACACGCGCGGGCGCCGAGCGCACCGTCGCGCTGACCTACAGCCTCGCGCACCTCGGCGAGGCCATCGACGCCCTCGACGCCGCCCGCGAGGTCGAGATCTTGGACTGGTCGGCCCACGCCGCCACCGCCTTCGTCGAGCTCGACGAGCCCTTAGAAGACGCCCGCGCGCCGAAGGCCTGGGACAACGCCCTGGCCGTACGCCCCATCGTCGGCGGCCCCCGACTGACCTGGCCCGAGTGGACCCAGGTTCTCAAGGACCGCCTCGACCACGACCGCCAACTGGCCATCGGCCCATGAACCGCAGAACAGCAAAAAGCGAACGGCGAATTAACCGCAAAGACGCAAAGACGCGAAGGAAAAGAATTGAGAAAAGAAGTTCTTAGCGCCTTAGCGCCTTAGCGGTGAGAAACGCAGTTCGCAGTTCCCAAGCCCCAAGAGTCAAGTGAAACGCGATTTTGGAGATCCAATCGACCGGGCGACCGCCTACTGCACGTACTGCCCGAAGCTATGCCGGTTTTCGTGCCCCGCGGCCGAGGCCGAGGGCCGCGAGACGGTCACGCCCTGGGGGATGATGCGGCTGTTCGAGCTGGTCAAGGACGGCGCCGTCGAGCCCAGCCAGGAGGTCGCCGAGACCTTCTACCACTGCATGGGCTGCAAGCGCTGCCAGACGTGGTGTCTGCACGACAACGACGTGCCCCAGGCGATGTGGGCGGCGCGCGGGTGGATGCGCGAGCTGGGCTATTTGCCCGAGGAACTCGAGGGGCTGGACGCCAACTTCCTGCGCCACAATTGTCCGCAAGGCGCGCCGCCGAAGATCCCCGATATCCACGGGTTTAGCGTCGAGGAGGTCTTCGACGACGAGGCCTCGGTGGTGTACATGCCCGACTGCGAGGTGCGCTACCACGAGCCGGAGACGATCGTGCGCGCCGGGCTGCTCCTGGAGATGTTTCACGGCACCAAGGTGCGCCTGTACACCCGTCGCGAGGATGAGGGCTTTGCCTGCTGCGGATTTCCGCTGTTGTCGACCGGCAACCGGCCGGCCTACGAGGAGTACCGCACCCAACTGGAGACGATGCTCTCCGACGTCGACATGGTGGTCACCGACTGCGCGGCGATGGTCACGCTATTTCGCGAGGACTCCAGCTTCGGCGATAAGAGCCCGCTGGAGGTCGTGCACATCATCGAATTTTTGGCCGACCGCGTCGACATGCTCGAGCCGCGCGTGGACCTGTCCGACGAGGCGATGATGCTGCACGACTCCTGCTTCGTCGGCCGCCACCTCGAGCTGTACGAGCAGACGCGCAAATTGCTGGGCGGGCTGTGCGGCAAGCCCCTGGACGAGTTTTCGACCAACCGCGCCGACGCCCCGTGCTGCGGCGGGCCGTCGCACTATCACCTGGTCGCCCCCGAGGCCAGCGAGCGCTGCGCCGCCGATCGCATCGAGCAGATGCAGCGCGAGGGCGGCGAGACGATCGTGTGTGGGTCGGCCACGTGCACCAAGTCGTTTCGCCGCGCCGGCGGCGACGACGTCGCCCTGGATGTGTTGGATGTTGTTTGTCGAGCGTTCGAGCTGTGAGCTGCCGACTTGACGACGAGTCGCCTGACTTGGGGCATGGGTTGCGTGGGGACACGTCGATAAGTTGAAGTGTTCTTGAAGCCGAATGGCCCGCGAGATGACTAATTGTATACACTGTGGCGGTAACGTATGCCCTTGAACTACAGAACGTTTGTGATCGCCAACCCCAAGGCCGGCGCGGGCGCCGTCGAGGAGGAGTGGGGCCTCATCGAGCGCCTGCTGCGCGCGCGCATCCCCGAGATCGACTACGCGTTTACCGAGGGGCCCGGCCACGCCACGCTGCTGGCGCGCGAGGCGCTGCGATCGGGATGGGAGATGATCGTGGCGGTGGGCGGTGACGGCACGCTCAACGAGGTGGTCAACGGCTTTTATGACAAGCCCGACATCGACGCGCTGTACACCATCGACGACCACGGGTGGATGACCCGCCAGCGCGACGGCGCCCCCCAGCCGATCAACGACAACGCCGTGCTCGGCGTGCTGCCGCTGGGGACCGGCGGGGACTTTCGGCGCACCATCGGCCTGATGGGCGGCCACAGCGAGTCCGTCGAGCATCTCAGCGGCCAGCACGTGCGCGAGGTCGACCTCGGCGAGGTCGGCTTCATCGACGACGACGGCAATATCGCCACGCGCTACTTCATCAACATCGCCAGCGCCGGCTTCTCCGGCGCCGTCGACCGGGTGGTCAACTCCAGTTGGAAGGGCCTCGGGGGCAAGTCCAGCTTCATGCTGGCGACCGCCCGGGCGTTCGCCCGCTACAAAAACGTCGAGGTCGAACTGCGCCTCGACGACACCGTCGAGATCGACGGCAAGATGAACAATATCGTGGTCGCCAACGGCGAGTTCTTCGGCGGCGGCATGTGGATCGCCCCCGGCGCCGAGCTCGACGACGGCCAATTCCAGGTCGTGCTCATGGGCGACCTCAAGCGGCGCGAAATCCTCGGGCTGACCTTCGATATCTACCAGGGCAAGCACCTGCAAAATAAGAAGATTTTTAGGCGCCGTGCCAGCCGCGTCAGCGCCCGCGCCACCGACGGCGCCGTCGCCATGCTCGACATCGACGGAGAAGCCCCAGGCCGCCTGCCCGCCCTGTGGACCAACCACCACGGCGCGCTGCGCCTGAAGCTGTGAATTTTTCAGGCGCACCATCAAGATCTCGAAAAATTTCACCCCGCCGGAATGAAATCCCAATCGGCCCAGTTATATCCTTGCCTGTCGCGAAAACAGGCACCTTCCCCATCGGGTCAACACGATGCGGGAATTCATGGCATGACTCCTCCTTTCGACCAAAACGCCTCGCCGATTCTTCGGCGAGGCGTTTTGGTTTTGTAGCGCGGCCGGGAGCCAACGGAAGGTAGCACTCGACGGACGACGTCTCGTGCAACCCTCCGCTACAAAGGCCAAACGCTGTTTGCTTGGCTTCTGTAGCTGGTGGTTGACCGAGGCGTCGTTCGCCGAGGTCTACCTCCAGAAGGCGTCACGATTCTGCAAGGCGTCGCGCGGCAAGCCTCGGCTCATATGCGCACGGAACGATCCCCGCCTCGCCGTGTCTAACATCTATGGTAGAATGAACCGGCGACGTTCCTCGGCAACTTGCATATGGACCCCATGCGAAGCCGCATCCTCGTATATCTTTTGGCCGTGAGCGCGCTGCTGGCGGCCGGCTGCGCGTCGACGGCGCCCAGGACGGTGGTCTCGGGCGACGAGGGCGCGGCGCGCGCGCTCGCCAGGCAGTTGCCCAAGGCGGCGTCGTGGAAGACGCGTATCGACACCAAGCTCGACCTGAGTCGTTTGGTCGATGCCTGCGAGCAGCACGACGCGATGGCGTGTACGCTCATCGGCGACGCGCTGATGCACGGCTTCGGGATGCACAAAGATCCGAAGCAGGCGGCGGAGTATTTTGCCCGGGGGTGTGCGGACAAGCACCCGGTGGCCTGCGCGATGTTGGGCTCGATGTTCGTGCTCGGCCGCGGCGTGGATAAGAGCCTGTACCGCGCCTGGGAGGATTACGACGACGCCTGCGCGCAGGGCGCGGCGCTGGGGTGCGTGGGGTTGGGGCTGATGTACGAGCGCAACCTCGTGCAAGGCCGCGGCGACGTGCAGGCGGTCGACGAGTACACCCGAGCCTGCAATCTCGGCGAGCCCGACGGCTGTCGGCGCCTGGGCGACCTGCTCGACGAGCAGGGCAAGAAGGACGCCGCCAAGGCCAGCTATTTGCGCGCCTGCGAGGGCGGCAAGGAGCAAGCCTGCGCGGCGCTGGACGATCGCTACAAGCTCGACGTGCGCACCCAGGGCGGCCAGGCCGACCTCATCGGCGTGCTCGAGGACGGCTGCCAGAGCGGGTTTCCGCTCTCGTGCGTGATGTTGGGGGTGCGCTTCGAGAAGGGATTCATGGTCGCCCACGACCCCGCGCGCGCCGCCAAGGCCTATCGAAAGGCATGCGACGGCAAGGGCGCCGGCCAGCCGGAGGCGTGCACATTTCTGGGCGCGCTGTACCAGAAAGGCGACGGCGTCGCGAAGGACTTAAAGCGCGCCGTCGCGCTGTATCGCCGGGCCTGCGACGCCGATTACGCGGTGGGCTGCACCCACCTGGCCAACCTGTACGAGCAGGGAAAGGGCGTGGCCAAGGACCGCCAGCGCTCGCTCGAGCTGTACGAGCGCGCCTGCTCGGGCGGCCACGCCGAGGCCTGCTTCGACATCGCGCTGCGCTACGAGCAGGGCGACGCGGCGCCCCGGGACAAGGTGCGCGCCGCCATGCTCTACCAGGTGGCCTGCTCGAGCGGCTACGCGCGCAGTTGCAATAGCCTGGGCGTGCTCCACGAGGACGGAAAGACGCTCGGGCGCAATCTGAAGCGCGCCGTCGAGCTCTACCAGAAGGCATGTGACCAGGGCGACGCCAAGGGCTGCTACAACCTCGCCGGGGCCTACCAGACCGGCCAGGGCGTAGGGCGCGACCCCAAAAAGGCGTTGGCGTTGTTTCGCCGGGCCTGCCGCAAGGGCTTCCAGGACGCGTGCTTCAACGTCGGCCATCAACTCTCCCAAGATCGCGGCAATCTGGAGTCGCAGGTGCGCGCCTACCTTCTGTTTCGCGACGCCTGCGACGCCGACGAGCCCAGCGCGTGCGTCAGCCTGGGCACGATCTACCGCGAGGGCCAGGGCGTGACGCGCGACCTCGAGCGGGCCCGCGCCCTGTACCAAAAGGCGTGCAACCTGGGACAGCCGCGCGGCTGCACCCAGGTGGGCTACCTCTTCCAGGAAGGCATCGGCGTGAGCGCCGACCCCCACAAGGCCGCCGACGAGTATCATAAGGCGTGCATGCAGGGCGATCCGGAGGGCTGCAGCTACCTCGGCTCGCTATACGCCACCGGCGACGGCGTCGCCCAAAACCCGCAGATCGCGCGCAAATACTTCAAGAAGGGCTGCGACGGTGGCCACGACGTGGCCTGCAAGAAGCTGCGACTGTTGGAAAATTGAGACGTCTTTGACCTGGTTAAGGTTCTCGAGTGATTCGGAAAGTTCTGTCCGTTGGCAGCCTCCTCGCCCTCACCACCTTGTTTGCGACCCCGGCGCGCGCCGCCGACAATTGGTCGACGCCGTATCCGGGCGTGCGCTACCTGGTGCGCGACAATAGCGACCCCAACCGCATCCACGCCGTCGTCATCGACCTATGCGCCACCGGCGTGACCACCACGGCGACCAAGCCCGCCGACCGCGGCATGCGCACCAGCAGCTTCGCGCAGCAATACGGCGCCCAGATCGCCATCAACGGCGGCTTTTACAGCTTCGGCAGCTTCGCGCCCGTGGGCTTGATCATGGGCGACGGCGAGCGCTGGACCGACAGCGCCGACAACTCGACGGCCGGGTTTATCGCCTTCGGCGCGGACAACCGCGTCGAGTTGAGCATCCCGTCGGACGTGTTGTCGGACCCGGAAGATTGGATGCAAAATATCATCTCCGGCTACCCGCTCATCGTCGACAACGGCCAGGTGGTCAATAACGCCTGTCAGTCGCATTGGTGCTACCACGAGCCGCGCACGGCGGTGGGCCTGGACGCCACCGGCAAGAAGCTCATCCTGGCGGTGGTCGACGGGCGCTGGTCGGGCGTCAGCCGCGGCATGACCACCAAGCAGATGGGCGAAGTCATGGCCAGCCTGGGCGCCGAGCGGGCGATCAACCTCGACGGTGGCGGCTCGACGACCCTGTACATCGCCGCCGAGGGCGGGGTGGTCAACCACCCCAGCGACGGCAGCGAGCGGGTGGTGAGCAACCACCTGGGCATCCTCGCCGGCGGCGGCACCGACTACGCCCACTGCTGCTCACCCCAGCCGGCCAGCGGCGCCAACGGAACCTTCGGCGACGTGCCCGACAATAGCTGGTATTACGACATCGCCGAGACCATGTACGCCGAGGGCGTGACCAGCGGCTGCCAGGCCTCGCCGCGCATGTTCTGCCCGAATTGTGACCTCGACCGGCGCCACGCGGCCATCCTGGTCGCCCGCGCGCTGGGGCTCACCCCGGTGCACCCGGCCCAGCCCACCTTCACCGACGTCACCGCCAACTCCCCGGGCTACGCCGAGATCGAGGCGCTGTACGCCCACGGCTACGTCAACGGATGCTCCCAGCAGCCCAAGAAGTTTTGCCCCGACGACTGGCTGCAGCGCTCGACGGCCGCGGTGATGATCGTCAACGCCATGGGCGTGTCGCCAGGGCCGCCGACCTCGCCGGCGTTCACCGACGTGCCCGCCAACGCCTGGTATCGCAACGACGCCGAGTTCTTGCACGCGTCCTGCGTGGTCAAGGGCTGCTCGCAGAACCCCGTTCAATACTGCCCCGACGACATCATCACCCGCGTGGAGTTCAGCGCCATGCTGGTCCACGCGCTGAAGCTGGGAAGCTTCGACAACTGCATGCCCGCGGGCACACCCGCCTCCGACGTCGGCACGCTGCGCCCGGACGCCGGCCCGCCGGCGGATACGGGCTCGCCGGTCGACACGGGCGTGGCCACGGACGTGGGCTCACCGGGCGATATCGGAACGGTGCCCGACGCCGCCCACGGCGGCGATGTCGGGACGTCGGGCGATGCCGGCGGGCCCGCGCGGACCTCGAGCGTGACGAGCGAGGCGAGCGCGTGCGGGTGCCGGTCGACCGGCGGGCGCCGCCCGCGGGGCGGGTGGTGGTTGGTGGTGGTTGGGTTGGTTGTGTGGTGTCGAAGGAGGCGCGGGCGGACGGTTTGAGGATCCGTGTGGTCGAAGGAGGCGGGGGCGGGCGGTTTGAGGACCCGTGAGGGTAGCGGCTCGGCGAAAGGCGCCTCGCGCAACCCTCCACCTATAGAAGCCAAGCACACTACGCTTGGCGCGCTACGCCTTCGGCTGCGCTTAAACGACTCAAACCAGCCGCATGCGCCTGATCGACCAAGGCGCCGTGTAGTCCCGGCGCGAAGCGCCTACCTTCACGCGTCGACAAACAACCCGTATGCGCCGTTTCGACCCAAAAAATGGTCGCGCGAAGCGCCCACCTTCACGCGTCCATAGCCCACGCTTGAGCTAGAGCTACACAAATCGCCCCACCACCGCGCGCACCTGACTGACGTAGCTGCCGCCGAAATGCCACACGTGCACCAGCAGCGGGTAGACGTTGTACAGGTCGCGGCGCACCTCCCAGAAGCCCTCGCCGATGCCGTTGAGTTCGTCGTAGCGGTCGTAGAACGCCTGGTCGAAGGTGCTAAAGAGCGTGGTGAAGGCGAGCTCGATCTCGGGGTCGGCGTAGTAGATGGCCGGGTCGACGAAGCCGGCGATGCGGTCACCGTCAAACAGCACGTTGCCGCCCCACACGTCGCCGTGGATAAGCGCGGGCGGGTTGGGCTGGCCGATGTAGCGGTCGAGCTTGGTGGCCAGCCGCTCGACCTTGTCGCGAAGCGAGCCGGGCATCTGGCCTTTGTCGACGCAGCGTCTGGCCAAATACATCAGCCGGTGCTCGCCAAAAAAGTCGATCCAGGAGTCGGTCCACGGGTTGGGCTGGTCGAGGCTGCCGATGAGGGTGTCGCGCGCGAAGCCGTAGCCGTCGGCGGTGTGGGTGTGCAGCTCGGCCAGAAGCTCGGCGGCGTGTTCGTGGGCGCGGCGCGACTGGTGGCCGCTGGAGTCGATGAACTCCATGACCAACAGATCGTCGGCGCTGTGCAGCACCGCGGGCACCGGCAGCGCGCTGTGCGCGGCCAGGTAGCGCAGCATCTCGCCCTCGACGGACAGCTTGGCGGCGGCGTCGCCCACCTTGACCACGAGGTCGTCGCCCGAGGGCATGCGCGCCAGGCGCACCGTGCCGATGCAGCCGCCGCGAAGCGCCTCCACGGCGGTGGGGCGCTGGCCGGTGAGCTCTTCTAGCTTGGCTTCGATATCGGTCATGCCAACGCACTCTCGTGACCAGAATCGCGAACAAATAGGCAGGAATGCTGCGTCTCGCGCACCAATTGGCGCAAAAACTCCACGTCGACCTCGCGCGCCAGCCCGAAGATGTTGAGGTCGGCGCGTGGGGCGTGCCTGAGCTGGTCCATGAAGTCGCCGGCGCGCACCCAGGTCTGGCCGTAGCGGGTCAGGCGCGCCTCTTCGATGAGCTGGGTGAGGTAGGCCTGGGCCTCGTCGACGTTGTCGGGGTCTTCGCATACCGTCAAAAAGCGCATCTGGCCGTTCCAACTGCGGCAGATCTGGTAGGCCATCAACAGCGACAGGTCCAGGTTGGCCAGGCGCAGGCCCAGGTGCCAGTCGGGGCTCTGGTCGCGGATCCACACGTTGATGGTGCGCTCGTGGCCCAGCCCCGCCTCCGGGTGGCGATACAGGTAGGCCACCCCCATGTCGTTGCGCTCGGCGATGTCCACCAGCGCCTGGGTGGTCGGTTGGTCGTAGTGATGGACCACGCCGAAGAGCACGTTGGGCCGAAAGAAGTTGCCCCGCATGACCGAGGCGCTGGTCTCCACGCCCTTGGTCAGCGAGTCGGCCTCCACCATCACGGAGGTGGCAAACAGACCCTCCTCTTGGAATTCGGCGGTGATGTTGTTCAACCCGTGGAAGCGCGCGTCGAGGGTGCGCATCATGGCGGTGTTGGGCGCGCCCACCAGGGTGGACTTGGTCACGTCCGCGGCGGCGTCGTCGGCGCCCTCGTCCTCGTCGGGCGTCTCCTCGACGGCGGGCACGTCGGGGATGGATTCGATGCCCACGATCTGCAGCGAGCCCTTGGGCTTGGTCAACGCGCGTAGGAAGCGAAAATTGCCCTCGAGCTGGGCGCGCGATTCCACCGGGATGAGCAGGTTGGGCTTCCAGCTGCGCTCGTTGGCCTCCTGCGAGCCCACGATGCGCTTGGCCGCCCAGTCGGCCAGGGCCACGAACACGCCGCTTCGCACCGTCTCCCAGGGCTGCTCGAGCTGCTTTTTGACCAGGTAGGCGTACACCGCCACCACGAAGGTCAGCGCGGCCAGCCCGAAGGTCGGGCTGATGACGAACACGGCGATGGCGCAGGCCACCGTGCCGATGACGGGCACGAGCAGCGGCACGCGAAACAGCGGGCGAAACGAGACCATCCCCAGGCGCTGCTCGATGAGCACGACCACGTTGATGGTGAAGTAGGTCAGCAAGAAGAACATCGTGATCAGCCCGGCGACGCGGTTCAAGCTGCCCAGCGACAGCGCCGCCAGCACCAGCACACCGGTGACCAGCGAGGCGTTTCGGGGCTCGCCGCGCGCGGAGGTCTTCGCCAGAATCTCGCCCTTGGGAAGCACCCCGTATTTGCCCAGCGCCTGCAACACGTTGGGCGCGGCGACAAACGAGCTGAGCGTGGCCGTAAACGTCGACGCCAGGATGCCGGCGATGACCAGCTCGCCGATCCACGACTTCTCGATGACCACGAGGTTGTCGACGCGCAGGGTGTGGGGGTCGACCAGCACGCTATACCACACCGCCATGAACAGGTAGACGAACAGCGCCACCCCTACCGCGGCCAGCGTGCCCCGCGGGATGCTTCGCCGCGGCTTTTGCAGCGACCCCGACATGCTCGCCCCCACCATGATGCCGGTGCCCGCCGGAAAGAAGATGGCGAACAGAGTCCAGAAGCCCCCGGAGTGAAACTCGCCCCACAATTGCGGGTTGTGGTAGGTCGGATGGGCCACCTGGGTCAGCCCCAGCGCGATCGAGCCCAGGCTGGCGAGCACCGCGATCATGACCAATCCCTGCAGCCGGAAGGCGAGCTTGGTCGAGATGAACGCGATCAGATAGGCCGCCGCGAACACGCATAGGATGACCACCCACATGGGGTGGCTGGGAAAGATCGTCTCCCAGGTCTCGGCGAAGCCGTAGATATACAGCGCCCCGGACAGCGCCTGGGCCAGGTACAGGGGGATGCCGATGGCGCCGCCGGCCTCCAGGCCCAGCGATTGGCTGATGATGGCGAACGCCCCGCCGGCGCCCAGCCGGATATTGGTGGTGATCGTCGACAGCGACAGCGCGGTGGTGCCGGTGATCAAAAAGGTCGTCACGATCACCAACGCCGCGCCGGCCAGGCCGGCCTCGCCGACGAGCCAACCTTCGCGCAGGTACATCATCAGCCCGAGGATGGTCAGCACCGTCGGGCGGAAGACGCCTGCAAAGGTGCCCAGACCGGGCATGGGCTCGTCGGCCTTCGAATCAACTGCGGGGGATGTGCCGGTGTCGAGCATCGGTATAGGTCAGGGGTTTCCTTTAAAAAAATTGGCCATTTTGCGCAGCGCCTCCGCCCGATGGCTGATGGTATTCTTGGTCTTCAAGTTGACCTCGGCCATCGTCTTGCCCCATTGGGGTACCAAAAAGTACGGGTCGTACCCAAAGCCCTCGGTGCCGCGCGGCTCATCAATGATACGACCTTCGACGGTGCCGCGAAACCAAACGATGATGCGGTCGTCGACGCGCACCATCTTGGCCTCCTCCTCGGGGGCGGCCTCGCCGATATCCTCGTAGTGCATGCCGGTGCGCGACAGCAGGGCGCGGCCGGCCTCGTTTTCGGGAATGGTCAGTGCGGCCACGCAGACATAGCGCGCGGTGCGCTTCTTGGCGGGCACGCCCTCCAGCTCGCCCACGAGCTTGTGGTTGTTGGACTCGTCGGTGGCGTTCTCCCCGGAGTAGCGCGCGCTATAAACCCCGGGCCGACCGCCCAACGCGTCGACCTCCAGGCCGGAGTCGTCCGAGATGGTCACGCTGCCGGTGGCCCGCGAGACCTCGTAGGCCTTCTTGACCGCGTTTCCCCAAAAGGTGTCTTTGTCCTCGACGACCTGGGGGATTGGCCGCGGCCAGTTGGCGATGTCCAGCACTTCCCACAGGGGGTTGACGAAGTGGCCCAGCAGGCTCTGGAATTCGCGGGTTTTGTCGTGGTTACGGGTGGCGATCAGAAGCGTGTTGTCGATATCGATCACGTCGGCTCCCATGGTCTTCAAGCCTAGGCCAAAATAAGCACATCCCCGGCCGATGTGAATCGCGCGGGTCGGCGCCGGGGTGCTCGGTGCTGCGGGCGAGCATTTGACCGCAGTGGAAGAATATGTCAAACGAAGGCATACTCGAGCCATATCGGCGGGCCTGTTGTGGAAGGTATCATGGTACGCGAACGAGCCGAACTGGGCGAACGATTTTGCGAGGCCGTCGAGGCGGCGCGGGGAGCATTCGATCCGGACCTACCCGGACTCGAACCCCGGTTGAACGAGGCGTGGCAGCGCGCGCACGACGCCGTCGAGCACGTCGACATCGACCCCGGCGATTTTGCCCACCACCTGGGCAGCATCTACGCGCGCAAGGAGCGCCGGGCGTCGGCCACCGAGTGGCTGGCCGAGCTCGAGATTGCCGACGTGTACCTGGCCTGTGCCTGCGTGCGTGGTGATGGGGCGGCGGTCGAGCGCTTCGACGAGCAATACTCCAGCTTGTTGCTCAGCATCGCGCGCCGGTTTCCCAACAGCGAACATCCGCCCGAAGATCTGGTGCAGAGCCTACACGAGCAACTCCTGGTCGGCGGGGTCAAGCAGGCGCCCCGGCTCCACCGCTACGCGGGACGCGGGGCGTTGGCGAGTTGGCTTCGGGTGACCGCCACGCGCTACTTCATCGACCTGCAGCGCACCGGCTCGCAGACCACCTACGACGCCACCAATTTCGACGACAAACTGCTCGCCGAGCTTCCCACCGACGGGGCCGATCACGAGCTTCGCTTGCTCAAGGAGACCTACCGCGCCGAGTTCAAAGACGCGTTTCAGCAGGCCTTCGAGTCGCTGACCAGCGACCAGCGCAACCTGTTGCGCCAGCGCGTCGTCGGCGAGCTCGGCGTCCACCAACTCGGCGAGCTGTACGGGGTGCATGGCTCGACGATCTCGCGGCGCCTTTCCGCCATTCACGACCGCCTGTCACGGCGCACCCTGGAGCTGCTCGAGCAGAGCCTGACCG
This sequence comes from uncultured delta proteobacterium, assembly GCA_963697525.1. Lineage (GTDB taxonomy): Bacteria > Myxococcota_A > Bradymonadia > Bradymonadales > Bradymonadaceae > Bradymonas. The sequence continues at coordinate 819,344 of OY969087.1, read as the reverse complement.
TCGAGAGCGCCGAGGTCGACAGCATCATGCGCCTGATCAACTCCCAGTTGGACGTCAGCCTCAGCCGCCTGCTGCGAAAGCCCGTCGACAACGAGCGTGAGCCGGAGCCATGAGTCAGTGTCCGGATTCGGAGGTCTTCGCGGCGTTCCTCGACGGGAGCCTGCCGGAGGTCCAGCTTCAGGAACTGCACGAGCACCTCGATGATTGCCCGGATTGCACGGCGCTGGTGATCGCGCTGGGACAGCAGCGCGACGAGGTCGACCTGCCCGAGGCGATCGGACGCTACCAGATTCGCCGCGAGATCGGCGCCGGCGGCATGGGCGTGGTCTACGAGGGCTACGACCCCGAGCTCGACCGCGCCGTGGCCATCAAGCTGCTGCACCCCGATCGGGCGAGCGATGCCGGCCGGGTCGAGCGCATGAAGCGCGAGGCGCGCCTGCTGGCCAGCCTCTCCCACCCCAATATCGTCAGCATCTACGACGTGGGCACCTGGCAGGGGCAGGTCTTCTTGACCCTGGAGTTTGTCGACGGCGAGTCGCTGGCCCAGTGGCTCGACGGCCACGACGCCGATTGGCGACGGGTCGTCGAGATCTTTTTGGAGGCCGGCAAAGGCATCGCCGCCGCCCACGCCGCCGGGGTGATCCACCGGGACATCAAGCCCGACAATATCCTGATCAGCGGCAAGGGGCGTGTCTTCGTGACCGACCTCGGGCTGGCGCGCGCCATGCGGCCGGGGCTGGACGAGACGCGGCCGCCCGGCGAGCGCCGCGCCAAGACCTGGAACACCCTGACCGACAGCCACGCCGTGCTGGGCACCCCGGCGTTCATGGCGCCCGAGCAATACCAGGGGGCCGAGGTCGACGAGCGCACCGACGTGTTTGCGTTTTGCGCGTCGCTGTACCGGGCGGTGTATCGCAAGCCGCCCTTTGCCGGGCGCACGATCTTCGACCTGGCCGGCAATATCTGCCGCGGCGAGGTGTTGGCGCCGCCGGTCGGCGAGGCGCCCGCGGCGCTCTTCGAGGTCATTCGCGCCGGGCTCGATCCCGACCCCGAGGTGCGGCCGGCCTCGATGCAGGCGCTCGAGGCCGCGCTCCAGGCGGTGCTCGACGAGGCGCCCGCGGGAGCGCAAGAACCTGAGCAGTTTGACGCCGCCGACCGACGGTGGCTGGTCGCCTCGTTGGTGCTGGTCGTCGTGGCCCTGGTGGGCTGGGCGCTGTGGTCGGCGCGCGCCCCCGCCTCCCGGACGACGCGCGGCCCGGCGAAGTCGGCGCCCGGGGCGCCCACACCATCGCCGCCGGTCGCCATCGAGCCCCCGGCGCCCCTGCTGCCGTCGTTGGCCATCGCCCAGGGGCTCGTGTCGGCGGCGGTCGATTCGTCCGCCCACGCCGCTCGCGAGGCCAAGCCGCCTCGCTCCCGGCCGTCGAGCAGCCGCAAGCCCAAGGCGACGCATGCCCCGGTCGCGCACGCCGCGCGCGTGGCCAAACCCGCGCGCGCTGAGCCCCAGACAGCGGCGCCCACCGCCGTCGCGCCCGTGTCGCTCACCAGCCGTCAGATCTGCGACAAGACCCACCGCTGTAGCCACGACGCGGGCACGATCACCTGGAGCGTCGGGGGCGAGACCCACACGCGCACCTTCGACGCCATGGCCTATTATACCGTCGGCAACGACCGCGCCGTCTTCGCCCTGCCGTGGACGTTTGGCGGCGTCCAACTGAGCTTTTTGGACTTTTCGTCGAAGTCTGCGGTCGACATCCACTGCCACGAGCACCACAAGGGCGTGGTCATGAGCCTGTCGACCGCCGAGCCGCGCGCCGCGCTCTTCAAACCCCTGCCCATCGAGTGGCAACATCTCTCGCTCACCGACCGCAACTGCGAAGACCCTCGCGGCAAAGATCGGATCAGGCGCTGGGATCTCGTGCTCACCCGTGTGTCGACCGCGCGTATCGCCGGCCGGTTTCACATCGTGGTCGAAGGGGGTGGCCCTCGCAAGGGAACCACGCTGGAGGTGAAGGGCCGCTTCGACTCGCCGCTCAACCGGCGCTGACGCTCTCTTCGGGCCACAGAGCGACTCGAGGAACGACGAATCTCCACGCCGTTCCTCGAGTCGCTTCGGACTTCAGTCCGAGGTTATTACATGGCGGGTTGAGTGCGCTGGGCGCGCGAGTTACGCAGCTTCATCACCACGGCGACGATGAGGCCGATGCCCAGCAGCAGGAAGGGAATACCGATGAGCGGGCGGTAGAACAGCCAGCCGATGGCGATGGACACCGTCGACAGGCCGGCCGAGCCCAGCCCGGCGATGAGCTTGCTGCCCGCCTCGACGATGTCGCCGGCCAGCGGCAGCACGTCGGCGACGACCGACAGGGGCTTGAACAGCATCACCAGGCCGGCGAAGTTCATCAAAAAGCCCAAAAACCGCAGGATCCAGGTCATCGTGGCGTTGGCGGCGGCGGCCTGGGCGAACATCTTCTTGGCGCTCAGCTTGCCGGTGGACACCAGCTCGATGCTGTCGTTGAGCTTCTTGCTCTTGTAGGGCACCAGCGTGTGGCCTTCCTGGGCGGCGACCACGGTGATCACCTGGGAGGGAACGATCTCGTAGCTGATACGCACGTCGCCCACGACGGGCTTGGTGGGATCGCCGCTCAGGTAGGCGTGGCCGTCGGAGATGGCCAGGTGGCTGTACATCTTGTGCAGCGTGGCGGTGTTCTTGTCGTCGAGCTTGAGCGTCTTGGCGCCGCCGATCTTGCCGACCGCCGAGGGCGACAGCGTAAAGGCGCCCACGCTGACCTTGGCTTTGTAGGTCTTGTCCTCGTAGGGCATCTTGACGGGGTTGGTGTGGCGCTTGCGCACCTTGAATTTGTTGGAGTTGATCGCCTTGTCGGTCCACTTCGTGGCATAGGAGTAGGTGGTCTTGGTGACCTTCTTGCCGCCGGCTTTCTTCTTGGACTTCTTCTTTTTGGTCTCCACCCACTGGTACATCTCCACGTGGCGCTCGAGCTTGAGCGCGGGCGTGGTCACGCCGAAGGTCTTGTCGGTCAGCGGGGCGTCCCCGATGGCCTTGCCGGACAGGTGGACGAGCTTGCCGTCGTTGGCGGCGGCGACCTTGTCGGCGTCCACCGACACGACCGCGCCCTGGCCGACCTCGAGGTCCTCGGCGCGCTTGACCGCTCGGCCCTCGTTCCAGATGAGCATGGGCACGGCGATGACGATCAGCAAAAGGCCGACGACCACACCCTTGATGGACTCCTTGATACGATCGAACCAGCTCTCTTCGCTGTACTCTACGTGTTCATCTGACATAGCTTGCAACTCCTCTTCGAAATTAGTTCGTCTTTGGGCGCATACGGGTGCGCCGCGCATCTTTCATGACATGACGACGCAGGCCTCTTGGGCATCGCTGCGCCGTCATTGATGCAAGACGAGTCGATGTTGGAGTTGTTGCGTATTTTTTTGGAAAGTTTTTTGGACGGCGGTCGAATCGGTGGGAGTGCTGGCAGCGCTCGCCGACGTTCGGTGCGAGTGCTTCCAGCGCTCGCCGACAATCCCCATCGTTACTCGTGGAAGACCGGCAGGCCCAACAAGGCCTCGACCACCTGGTGGGCGGTCAGGTCGCCCTCGATGAGGCGGATGGCGTGCTGGAGGATGGGCAGCTCGACGCCCGAGCCCTCGCATACGGGGACCAGGGACTCGATGAGGTTGAATAGGCCATCGGCGGGCCCGCCGAATTCGGCGCGCAACTGCTCGGGATTGACGCCCTCGCGGCGCATGAACTCGGCGCCGATCTCGACGTCGATATTTCCCTGCGGGGAGATATCCAGGTGCAGGTTGCCGCAGCCGGCCATGCCGAAGGTCGTCTTCTCGTAGCCGCCCCGGTAGATGACAAAGCGCGCCGTCTCCGCCAGTCCCCGCGAAAAGAGCGTGGCGTCGAGGCTGTGGCCGAGCTCGAGCTGGCGCGAAATCCCCGCCACCAGCGCGATGATGCGCGTGTAGGCCGCGGCGACCTCCGCCCCTTGCAGATCTTCGGTGCGGTACATGCGAAACGTGGTTTCGTCGAGCGCGTCGTGGGTCAGGTCGTGGACCTCGGGAAACTCCGAGGCGCATACCCCCGACCCCGGACGTCCGGCGAGCACGTCCTCGGTGTCGAACGGGCCGGTCAGAAAGCCAAAGCGCTGCGTGGGGGTCTCCTCGCCGAGGATGGTCGACGGGGCGTTGAGCGTGCCCAGCTCGAGGTTGCGCGTGGTGTGCACGAGCACGTGGCGCCCGCTGAGCACGCTGCCCAGCGCGCGCCCCGCCGGGCGCAGGCGGTGGATGGGCAGGCACAAAAAGATCAACGGCGCCCGACCCAACTCGGCGACCTCCACCCGGCGCACATGCTCCGGCAGATCGACGTCGCCGTCGGTCCCGTCACCCGACCAGTACATCACGTCGTGATTGCTCAACAGGTGCGCCAGCGCCTCGAAGCGCGGCCCGCGGCCTACCAATCCAACATCCATTGTTTGTTCCTTGCTGGGTTATCTGCAATTGGGGCAATCAGTCGCTGACTTCGATGCCTGAAATCTTGATTCGTGCGACGAGCGGAGCTTGGTTGCTTCTCGTCGCTACTCTTCACCGCGCCCGCGCAAACACCGCATCCATATCCAGCTCGTACGAGCGCACCCGGTTGCCGTAGTAGTACAGCAGGTCGAGCTTGTTGAGCGCCACCCCGTTCATCAGCCGGTCGACCAGCTTGGGGATGTGGTAGGTGCGCAGGTAGCTGATGCCCTCCTCCAAGATCTCGTCGGCGTCGTGGTCGCGGAAGAATTGGGATAGCCGAAAGGTATGCAGCGACTCGTGGGTCTCCAACTCCACCAGAAATTCGCGCAGCACGTTGTTGACTCGGTACCAGGGGAGGACCTCGCCGGTGGCCAGGCGCAACAACTTGTAGACGTCCCAGCGGGGGAATTTGCGCTCCAAGATCTCGAAGAGCACGAAGGCGACCACGTGGGCGGGCATGAGCACCGTATTGCTCAAAAACGCCTCGCCGATGCGCTCGCCGGTGTGGCGGGTGTACTGGCGGTCGCGCGAGACGTCGTGGGTGACGTCGCCGCTGAGCGCCTTGCGCACGTAGCTGGTGGTGTCGACCAGGCGTCCGCGCCGGTCGTAGCTGTTGCCATCCTTCTCCACCAGGTTGCCGAACGGGTCCATCGGCCGCCCGTAGCGGATGACCGTGGTCGAGGACATGCGCATGGTGTTGAGCGCGAAGCGAACGACCTTGTTGAGCTGGTTGAACTCGTCGTTCTCCAAAAAGTAGCGCCGCCCGCCCTCTCGGCGCAGGTGGTCTTGGATGAGGCTCTCGCCCTCGAGCACCAGGTTGTAGTTGATGGTCACCGGGCAGATGTAGATGGGCTTTTCCTGGCCGTGGTTGAGCAGGTTGTTGGTGTAGGCGCTGATGGCCGTGCCCAACAGGCCCAGCTTGAGGTGCTGCTCGACCTGGTTGGAGCGCGAGCGGGTGCCCCCCGGGAAAAACAGGCTGTGGTAGCCGCGCTCCAGGAGCACCTGCGAGTAGGTCTTGAGCAGGTCCTTATACAACTGGTGCTTGATGCGCCGGTCGACCTTATAGGCGCCCAGGTTGTGCATGAAAAAGCTGGTCAGCGGGTTGGTGAACAGGTTCTTTCCCGCCCCGTAGGTCACCGGCGGCAGCCCCGACTGGTACAGCGTCCAGCCCATCAAGATGGAGTCCATATTGGAGCTATGCGTGGGCACCACCACCAGTGTGCCCCGGCGCGCCAGGTGGCGCAGCGTGTCGGTGTGCCCCTCGACCACGATGCGCTCTCCGAGATCGCGCAAGTGCTTGTAAGCCTTGCGTAAATGCAGCGCACCGATGGGCACGTCGCGCAGATCCTGGGCCTTGAACAGCATCCCCAGCCCCAACGGCAGCGCGCCGGTGGCCATCTTGTAGACGCGCGGGTCGAATTTGCCGGCGATGTCGTCGGCGTAGGTGCGCGTCAGCTCGCGCAGGATGTCGCGCTTCTCCGACTCGCTCATCTCGCCGAGGCGCCGCGAGATGTCGCGCCACCACGAGATCGGGCGGACCTCCTCCTCGGGGCCCTGCTCGGTTTGCAGGCGTTCGACTTCCTGAAAGGCGGCGTCGTTGAGGATATACTCCAGCCCGTCATCGTCGCTTTTGCGCGTCTCCGACAGGATGGTGGCGTAGCTGCGACGACAGACTTCGGAGACGATATGGGAACGGTCGGCGTTGTACCGAAACAGCGGTGGTTGAGGCATCGCTTATTGACCTCGCGAACAGCTTGAGAAGGTGTTGGTGCATCTATAAATCGGAACGTCGATCCACACAAGGCGTGGCTTGCGTTGTCGTGGCCGTCGGGCTTGCCGCAGCCGTCTAGATCCGTCACACTGACTGCGTAGCGAACAACTCGTGACACCGTTGCACTGCCGCAGCCAGGTCCTCCCATGTCCGACCACCGATCCCAACCCTCGGCGGGCGCCGAATCCGGCGACAGCTCCCCGCGCGACGATCAGCAACCCGAGGAACACACGGTCGAGTTGTCGGCCTCGGATATCCTGTCGGTCCAACCCGCGGAGGCGCCCACTGGGCCGATGAGCCAGGTCGATGCCGAGACCACCCAGGTCCTCGAGCTTCGCCGCCTGCAGGCCGCCGCCCGGGCCGACGACGTGCGCACCACCTCCGAGGCCCAGGCCCACGAGGAGACCACCAGCGCCTTCGACATTCCCGCCGAGCTGCTCGAGCGGATGGAGTCGACCATCGAGCGGCCCCGGCCGCGCGAGCGCGCCGACTCGGCCGAGGTGGTCAGCGCCCCCAACGACGACCCCAAGACCCTTAAATTGGAGGCCGTCAGCGGCCCGCCCACCGAGAAATTCCAGGCCGTGGGCACCCGCCCGCTTCCCCGGGTCAGCGAGCCCGACGAGGACACGAACTCCCATGACACCACCTCCGAGTATGCGCCGGGGCAGTTCGTGGAGATGGACGAAGAGGGCTTTGCCACCTTCATCGCCCGCACCGAGGCCGACGGCAGCATCGCGCTGCCCGACGCGGTCTTCGGCGACGCCTCGAACAAGGAGGGCCTGCTCGTGTTCGTCAAGCTCAAGGCGCTGGGCTCTTAGGTGTGCTTGTTGAAGGCGTGTGGCCTTGCAGGGCGCGAAACGCCCTCTATTTATGGATTTACTATTTCAGGGCGGACAAATCGCAGCGTTTGCGCGTGGCGGTCGTCTCGCCGATCAGCCACGGCCGTTTCAGGGCGGACAAATCGCGGCGTTTGCGCGTGGCGGTCGCCTCGCAGGTCGGCCACGCACGTGCCGGCGACTCGAGTTGCCACCCCGTTGGGGAGAGTAGTCCCCGATCGCCGCGCGCCAAGTCGTCTGGGCGGTGCTCTGGGCAGGATCGTCGGCTGGCACAAAAATTGTAACTATTGCTGGATATGCACGACCCCGGGCTGAAGCCGCGGGGCTATTTGTGGAACAACATAAGAACTTCAGCGCTGCTCCACCAACCCACACGGGTGCAACGGAGCAACCCAGAAATCCAAACGAAGTTCCCAAAATAGCCCCGGATTTCAATCCGGGGGTTGCCTCGACAACCCAAATCGATCAATAAAGACGCCCTCGATTTTCGACATAGCTGGAGACGACTGATGAAAAAATGGCTCGCATTGGCACTGGTAGGCTCGCTGGCGATGACCGCGACCACCGCCTGCAGCGGTGACGCTGGCAATACCGGCACTAAGGACCAGATCCCCTCGGTGCTCGGCCCCGGGGAGAAGGCCGACGACTTCCGCAGTGAGACCGCCCAGGAGTATTACGTCAAAGGGCAGTCGACGATCACGCTGGGGTCGCAATTCGCCGACCAGGGCGAGGACGCCAGGCTGCAGCGCGTGCGCGAGCTCATCCCCTATAAGCAGGTGGTCATCGGCTGGTTTTTGAACCAGTACCTGGTCGACAAGGAAAAAGAGCAGGGCAACCACGACTACGGCGGGTTCAAGGCGCTGACCAAAAACGGCTCCTACGAGGACCTCAACATCCAGAAGGTCGACGGTTTGACCTACAGCTTCGACTTCGTCCAGGAGGTCGGCGGCAAGCTCGACCTGGTCGATTCGCTGGCCCAGAAGGCCGACGCCACCCCCAACGACGACGGCAGTTGGACGTTCAAGCTGGCGGTGGGCAAGGTCTCCAACAGCCAGATGACCCAACTGACGACCAACTACGAGTGGTACCGCAGCAGCCCCTGGTCGGAGTTCTCTCCGGACAACGTCGACGAGTCGCGCTACGAGTGGATCAAGCTGCGCATCTCCCCGGAGAAGCGCTCCAGCGACGCCTGGATCGACTACAACCGGCTGTACGCCGACGGCACGGTCAACGTGGGGCTGTTCTTCGGGTGGGATTACCACGACGACTTCCACCTGAAGCACTCCAAGTCGATCTACCAGTGGCTGGTCCAGCAGGGCTTCAAATCCCCGGTGGACAAGTGGGAGGACTACGCCAAGACCCGCCAGCCGCTGACGCGCACGATCTCGACGCCTAAAGGCGAGGTCAAAGTGGCGGTCACCCTGTGGTGGGGCCAGCCGGGCACCGAGACCGATCCGGACACCAACTCCGGGGGCCGCGTGCTCGAAGACGCCATGCGCAAGAGCCTCGAGCAAAACGAGGTCACCCTGTACAGCGGCCACTCCGGCCCGTTCTACGGCTTCGCGCTGGCCAACTGGAACAAGACCTACGAGGGCGACCTGGACGACTCGGAGATCCCCACCCTGGACATGCCCAAGGACAAGTACCAGATCGTGGTCGCCGAGGGCTGCGACACCTACGCGCTGGGCCAGGCCTTCTGGGAGAACCCCAACAAGGCGGACCGCCAGTCGCTGGACATCATCACCACCACCAGCTTCTCCAACGCCGGCACCGACGCCTCGGCGCGCGACATCCTGACCGCGCTCATCGGCGGCAAGAGCGGCAAGGTCAAGGCCACCAAGTACAGCGAGCTGTTGAGCGGGCTGGACAACAACAGCTACTGGTTCCAGACGATGTACGGCGTGCACGGCATCGACAACGACCCCCACGCCCAGCCCTTCGCCAACAAAGAGGCGCTGTGCATGGAGTGCTCCTCGGACGCCGACTGCGGCGGCGCCGGCAACACCTGCGCCAACCTACAGGGCACCAACGTGTGCACCTACGAGTGCACCGACGACGACGGCTGCCCCGACGGCTACACCTGCCGCGACACCCGCACCGGCTCCTGGCTGTCCAAGAAGGTATGCGTGCCCGCGAGCCTGTCGTGTGACCAGCCCACCACCGACGGTGGCAACGGCGACGCGCAGACCGGCGTGCAGATCTCCGAGCTTCTGGCCGACCCGGCCCCCGACGCCGCCGGCGACGCCAACGGCGACGGCGTGCGCGACGCTCGCCAAGACGAGTTCGTCGAGCTGCACAACACCTCCCAGACCGACGTCGACCTGAGCGGCTGGTCCTTGAGCGACAACGTCAGCGTGCGCTTCACCTTCCCGGCCGGCGCCACCGTGCCCGCCGGCGGCCACGCCGTGGTCTTCGGCGGCGGCGACGCCGCCAGCTTCACCGGCCTGGGCGACGCTGCCGTCTTCGTGGCCAAAGAAGGCCTGTTCCTGAACAACGGCGGCGACGCCGTCACGCTGGCCGACCACGACGGCAACAAGATCGACGCCGTCTCCTACGGCAAAGAGGGCGGCCAGAACACCGCCCTGGTGCGCCACGGCGACTCCCTCACCCAGGCCGAGCCTACGCCGGGACGCTGATTGGCCGGGCTCTTGGCCAGGCGAATTCCACCCCCGGACTCAAGTCCGGGGCTATTTCGGGAACGACGTAAGAATTTCAGGGTCGACGTCATGCGGCGTGGTGGGCATCCGAGGCCCCAAAAACCCGCCAGTGCGCAAATGAACGACCCTGAAATACATAGGTTTTTCCAAAAATAGCCTCGGACTTCAGTCCGGGGAATGAGGTTCTTGTGGCCGAAGCGCCTCGTTCAAAGAAGACCCAAGGAATTTTGCGCCGCCCCCGAGCCTATTCTTGTCACCGATCGGTCTTCCGATGTACGAGTGACACATGAGCGGTACCGACGACCAAAAATCTCGCAACACCAAGCTTCCCTTCTTCGTCACCATGATGGTGATCGTGGCGGGGACAGCCTTTTGGTATTACCTGACCGTCTTCGCCGCCGCGCCGATTTCGCCGAGCGTCTCCAAGGAGTTCGCGGAGGGCTTCGAGCGCCAGTGCTTCCTGCAGTTGCAGGACCAGAAGCAGTGCCGCAAGCTCATCGGTGAGAACCATCGCGATTGCCTGTACGCCAACGTCAAGCGCGTGGCCAAGGGCGAGGGCGACGACGGCGGCAGCCTGAAGAGCAACCGCTCCGGTTATATGCAGTGCATGCGGGAGAAGACCGGCCTCGACAAAAAATAGACCCCCACCGCCATGGCAGACTTCATCGACGCTTCCACCCGCGCCGTCCTCGGCGTGCAGCGCTACCTCGACGGTCTGCGACCCGACAGCAAGGTGGGCGCCGATCGGGCCTCCACGCTACAATTATACTTGGCCTCGGACGCGGCGGCGTGGGGCGAGGAGATGGCGCGGCTGGTCGCCACTGAGCGGTGGTGCGAGGCCGAGCCCACCGCCGCGCGCAACGTGCGTCAGGCGCTCGCCGAGCTTCCCCGCCTGCAGCGCATCGGCCGAAAGCTTCGCGCCGACGAGGTCCTCGACGAGGCCGAACTGTTCACCGCCAAGCGCTTTTTGTACTACGCCGGCGAAGCCGTCGAGTCCGCCCTCGACCTCATCGACGCCTGGGGCGTGCCCGAGAGCCAACCCGAGCAGATTCGCGCGCTGATGGAGGCGATCCACCCCCAGCAGCGCGCCACGCCGCGCTTTCACCTGGCCTCCGAGCTCAGCGACGAGCTCGACGAGCTGCGCATCGCGCTGCGCCAGAAGAAAAAGCGCGAGCGCGCGCTTCGTGGCGACGTGGAGGCGGCGGTCACGGCCGACTACGGCGGCACCTTCGATATCCACGGCACCTTCCGGCCCCCCGACACCGCCAGCGACGAGCGCCTCTTGCGCGACCCGCGCCTGCACCGATCGGCGCGCGGCTATACGCTGGCTGGCGACGAATTGGCCGCCCTGGGCGCCGAGATCGGTGACCTCGAGGCGCAGGTCGAGGCCGTCGAGCGCGACCTGCGCGCCCGCCTCAGCGAGCAACTCGCCGCGCAACTCGACTGGTTGGAGAAGCTCGCCGACACTCTGGCGGTCCTGGACCTTCGGCTGGCCAAGGTGCGGCTTCGGCGCTCCCTCGACGGCTGCTGGCCCCAATGGCGCGACCAGCGCGGCATCCGCATCGAGCAGGGCCGCGAGCCCGGCGTTCGCCGCGCGCTCGACGAGCGCGATGAGGACGTTCAGCCGGTCGACGTCGAGGTCGGCGGTCCGCCGGTGGTGGTGACCGGGCCCAATATGGGCGGAAAATCAGTGCTGCTGCGCCTCATCGGCATCTGCCAGTGGTGCGCCCAGCACGCGCTTCCGGCCCCGGCGGCAGTGTGCGAGTTCGCCCCGGTCGACGCCATCGTCTACGTGGGAAGCGAGGAGCCCCAGGCCGGCGACGCCGCCCAGGGGCTGTCGTCGTTTGGCCGCGAAGTGCGCCGGCTGGTCGAACAGTGGCCGGCAGCCGGCGCGCCGGCGCGGCTGTGGCTGCTCGACGAGCTCGGCCGCGGCACCCACCCCGACGAGGGCGCCCAGATTGCCTGTCGGGTCATCGAACAACTGGCCGCCGGCGGCCAGCGCGTCGTCGCCGCCACGCACTTCCCCGCGGTCGCCGCCCTCGACGCCGCCACGAAGCTACGCATCGCCGGGCTGACCGACCCCACTCGCCTCCAGGCGCTGCTCGACGATCCCGACATCGACGTGCAGGCGGCGCTGCGCAGCGTCATGGACTACCGGCCCATTTCGGTCGATACTCACGACGTCCCCCGCGACGCCCGCGTCGTCGCGCGTGCGCTGGGCCTCGACCTTCCCGACGATTGACGGAGCGATACGCATGGCAGACGAAAAAGAGATCAAACTCGCCGGCACGCCGCTCAAGGCGCTCGTACGCGCCGCCGAGACGCCCGTCGTCGGCCACGGCGTCAAGATGCGCCTGCTCAAAGAGATGGGCCTCGACGAGCTATTCGACCTCGACCTGCGCGAGCTGGGCGACCCGCCGCTGTCGCCGACGATGCCGCGCGTCGACAAGTCGTAAAGGCCGATTCACCACAGAGGACACAGAGGCCACAGAGGAAAATGATTATGTCTTCTTTGCGTTCTTTGCGCTGCTGCGTCTTTGCGGCGAACAATGCCGTTTTGCCTTTCGCAGTCCTCTGTGTTCTCTGTGCCCGCTGTGGTGAGACAAAAATTGGAGACTGAAAATGGCTGAAGACGTACGCATGACCGCCCGGGACTACGCCCGGCAATACCGCGAGGGAAAGCGCACGCCCGAGGACGTCGTGGAGGCGGCGATCGCCGCCGCGCGCCTGTCCCAGCAGCAGTCGCAGCCGCTCGATGCCTTCGTGATCTTGGACGAGGCCGACGTGCGCAAGCAGGCGGCCGCGGCGAGCGAGCGCATCGCCAAGGGCGCGCCCAGAAGCCTGCTCGACGGGGTGCCCGTTGCGGTCAAAGACGAGTTCGACGTCGAGGGGTTCCCGACCTCGGCGGGCACGACCTTTCGCGGTAAGACCGACGCGCGCAGCGACGCCGCCATCGTCGAGCGGCTGCGCGAGGCGGGCGCGATCATCTTTGGCAAGACGGCGCTGCACGAGATCGGCTTTGGCGGCACCGGCATCAACCCCGGGCATATCACCGCGCGCAACCCGCACGATGTGAGCCGCGCGCCCGGCGGCTCGTCGAGCGGTTCGGCGGCGGCGGTGGCCGCGGGCATCGTGCCGGTGGCGGTGGGCAGCGACGCCGGCGGCTCGGTGCGCATCCCGGCGGCGTTTTGCGGCATCTATGGGCTCAAGCCGACCTACGGGCGCATTCCCACCGCCGGCGGGGCGCTTCTGGCGTGGTCGCTCGACCACGTGGGCCCGCTGGGGGTGAGCGTCGACGACCTGGCGCTATTCTATGACCTGACCGCCGGGGCCCACCCCGACGACGAGGAGACCCACGCGCCGCCCGAGCCCGAGACGGTGGGCGCGCTCGCGCCGCCCGACCTCGACGATCTGCGCATCGCCTGGACGCCCCAGATGGGAAGCGACGCCCTCGCCCCGGTCGAGCGCGCCTTCTCGAAGGCGCTGGAGACGCTTCGTAACGCCGGCGCCCACGTCGACAAGCGCGACATCCCGCATATCGAGCAGGCCCAGCGCGTTGGCTACGTAACCATGGCCGCCGAGGCCGCCGGCACCCAGCGCGACTGGCTCGCCGAGCATCGTCACGAGTACAACTGGGACACGCGGTTGCTGCTGGCCATCGGCGAGCGCATCACGGCCAAGGAGTATCTGCACGCCCAGCGCGTGCGCACCCTGGTGCGCCGCGAATTCGCGCGCGTCTTCGACGACTACGACTTCTTCGTCACCCCCACCGCCGGCATGGTCGCCCCCGAGATCTCCCTCGCCGCGCTGGAAACTGGCGAGGTCAACTCGCGCATCAACGCCTACGTGTCGCGCTACACCTTTCTGGGCAATGTCACCGGCTACCCGGCGGTGAGCATCCCCTGCGGTACGGACGCGCAGGGGCTTCCCGTGGGGCTGATGATCTACGCGGCGCCCTGGCAGGAGAAGGCGCTGTTGAACGCCGCGGCGGCCATCGATCAGGTCATGCCCCGCGTGGGCAGGCCGGGGGTGTTTTTCGAGGTGTAGTCTGTGATCCCCGGATTTCAATCCGGGGGTTGCCGCGTTGAGCCTCGATCAAGCAGCGCGGAAATAATTCCGCCTTTCCCTCAAATAGCCCCGGATTTCAATCCGGGGATCACGCGCTACACCGCCAACTCCCTTTTCTGCCAACTCCCGCGCGCGAACCGGATCATCGTGACCGCCGCCACCACCACCAACTCGGCGGTCAGGCCCATCCAGGCGCCCACGGCGCCGCCGTGGCGCACGATGCCGAAGTAGTAGCTCGTCGGCACCAGCACCAGCCAGGAGCAGGCCACCCCGATCCACATGGTGAATTGGGTGTCGCCGGTGCCGTTGAGCGAGCCGGTGGCGACTTTGCCGATGGCGTCGAATACCTGGTAGAACGCGGCGACGAGCAGCAGGCGGCTTCCCAGATAGACCACCGACGCGTCGGTGTTGAACAGCTCGACCAACTGCTTGCCGAAGGCGAAGAAGATCAGCCCGCAGCCCCCCATCAGCCCGACGGCCAGCCACAGCGTCGACTTGAACGCGCGCTCGGCTTCCTCGAAGCGGCGCGCCCCGAAGTATTGGCCCATCAGGATGGTCACCGTCTCCGAGAGGCCCTGGCCGGGCAAGAAGCTGATGCTGACGATCTTCATGGCGATCTGGTGGGCGGCCAATTGGTCTTCGCCCATGCGCGCCAGCAGCGCCGTAAAGGCGGTAAACGCGCCCACCCCCAGGGCGTTGCGCACCCCGGTGGGAAATCCAAGGCGGACCAGCCGGTCGAGCATGCCCCAGTCCATGAGCTTCAGCACGCCTGCGCGGCCCACGAACAGCACGGTGACGTAGACCATGCCGAGGGCCTGGGCGATGACCGTGGCCAGCGCCGCGCCGGCCACGCCCATGGCGGGGATGGGCCCGAAGCCGAAGATGAACAGCGGGTCGAGCACGATATTGAGCGCGTTGGCCAGCAGGTTGACTTTCATGGACGTGCGCGTGTCGCCCACGCCCTGGAAGTAGTTGCAAAAGGCCATCGCCACGTACCAGAACACCGACCCCACCGCGCATACCCAGAAGTATTGCCCGGCGAGCACCTGAACCGGGTGCGGGCCGCCCATCACGGCGAAGATGTGGCCGCGAAAGAGCGCCGACGCCGCCACGATCAGCCCGAACGGAAGCGCCAACAGCGCGCCCAGCCAGCCGGCCGTCTTGGCGTCGTCCGGTCGGCCCCGGCCGGTGGCCTGCGAGGCCAGCACCTTATTGCCGTGCAGCGTGCCCATGAACAGGGCGTTGAACAATAAGATCGCCGTGGTCGCCAGGCCCACCGCCGCCAACTCGGCCTTGCCGATCCAGCCGACGAAGAGGGTGTCGGCCACCCCCATCACCGTAAACGAGAGCATGCCGACGATGATCGGCCAGCTCATCTTGGCGACGTGGCGGATGCCGCCATCCGACGCAGGCAAATGGGTACAATTCTTCCGGTGCTCGTGGTTCTCGATACTCATAAATTCGCCTCGAGCGCTGGTGCTAGTGCAGATGGATTGGATGCAAAAAACGAAAGGGCCGCAGGCAGATAGAACTCTGTCTGCGGCCCCATCAACGAGGCGGATTTCAGTGTTATTGCAAAATTACACCAAAACTTTGAGGTCGTATTTTATGGGCAACGATCCCCGGCCACGTCCTGCCAGCGACTGCGCGTAAAACGCACCAGCATGATCGCCGCGACCACGACGATCTCGCAGGTCATCCCCAGCCAGGCGCCCACGGCCCCGCCGTGCAGTGCGACGCCGAAGAAGTAGCTGGCCGGCACCAGTACGAACCACGAGCAGGCGACGCCGATCCACATGGTGAACTTGGTGTCGCCGGTGCCGTTGAGCGCGCCGGTGGCGACCATGGCCACGGCGTCGAACACCTGGAAGAAGGCAGCGACGACCAGAAGGCGGGTGCCCACGCGGACGACCTCCGGGTCGGTGTTGAACACGCGCACCAGCTCGCCGCCGAAGGCAAAGAACACCACTGCGCAGCTTCCCATGACGCCGACGGCGACGATGAGCGCCGAGCGAAACGCGCGGTGGGCCGCCTCGAAGCGGCGCGCGCCCACGTACTGGCCGGTCAGGATGGTGGCCGTCTCGGACAGGCCGTAGCCGGGCAAGAAGCTGATGCTGATGATCTTCAAGGCGATCTGGTGGGCGGCCAACTGCTCGGCGCCCATACGCGCCAGCAGAGCGGTGAAGGCGGCGAACGCCCCCACGCCCAGCGCGGCGCGCACCCCCATGGGCAGGCCCAGGCGCAGCAGCTTCTTGGCGAGCTTCCACTGCGGCTTTCGCACCACGCCCGCCCGGCCCACGAACAGCACCACGGCGATGAGCATGCCCAGGGCCTGAGCGATGATCGTCGCCAGCGCAGCGCCCTCGACGCCCATCGCCGGGATCGGGCCCAGCCCGAAGATCAACACCAGGTCGAGCCCCACGTTGGCGGCGTTGGCGACCAGGTTGATCTTCATGGGCGTGTGGGTATTGCCGGTGCCCTGGAAATAGTCGCAGATGGCGACGGTGACGTAGGCGAATACCGTGCCCACCGCGCGGATGCCGAAGTAGTCGCAGGCCAGCGCCTGCACCGCCGGCGGGCCGCCCATCACGCGAAAGATCGACGCGCTGAACAGCGCCGTGGCCAGCACCAACAGCCCCATGGGCAGCGCCATGAAGGTCCCCAACCAGCCGGCCATCTTGGCCTCGTCATGGCGCCCGGCGCCGGTGGCCTGGGAGCTGACCACCTTCGTGCCGTGCAGCGCGCCCATGAACAGCGCACTGAACAAAAAGATCGCCGTGGTCGCCAGCCCCACCGCCGCCAGCTCGTTCTTGCCCACCCAGCCCACGAATAACGTGTCGGAGACGTCCATCGCCGTATACGACAGCATGCCGATGACGATGGGCCAACTGACCCGCGCGATCTCTCGGACGCTCCCCGCTGTGGAGGCGTCGGCTGGCGTTGTGTTGTGATGGGGGTCCTTCTTCTCGCTACACATGACGTCCTCATGCGTCATCCCTGACGCAGGTCAATCGTTCAAAAATACCGGCCAAGAAATCAAAAAAGCCGCCGGCAACTCGGGGAGTCTGCCTGCGGCCTTTGACGGCGGTGGAGTATGTGCGTGAACTCTACGTCACAATGACTCCTGCAGGCGGACTGGTGGGCTCAAAGCCGCACACGACAACCTCACGGCCATCGACGAAGTCGCCGATGCCCAGCGGGAGGCCGGTGGTGCCGTATGTCGGTTGAATGAGCTTCATAGGTCTGCCTGCTTGGTTTTTCTTCGTCGCGATTCGGCTGCGACTTGGTTAAGTGAACAGAATTGGTGGGGGGAGTCAAGGGGGTATTTTGTGCGGCGTGGTTGGTTGTTGGGGACCCCCATCGCCTCGCGCTGCGACTGCGCGCTCGGCACTTCCCCCGGGGGAAGAAGCTTCTTCGTGTTTGCTACGCGGTTGCTTCCCGACGCGAACCAGAAGCGCCGCAAACACGAAGGGGCTGCTCACCCTTGGGGGAGCTACCGAGCGCGCAGTTTAGCGCGAGGTTGAGGGGGGGCCCCAACAACCAACCACGTCCCATGCCAACGAAAACCAAGACCTACGCCCGCTCCAACGCCTCCTCAATGGTCTCGATCACCGTCGCCAAGTCCGTCGTCACCTCCAGATTGTCAAAACGCAACACCTCGACGACCCCGTGATTCTGCTCGAGATACTCGTCGCGTTCTTCATCGTATTCAACGCCGTCGACGCCGTCGTGTCTACCACCGTCGACCTCCACCACGAGCCGCTTTTCGCGGCAATAGAAATCGACGATGTAGGGCGATAGAACGTGCTGGCGGCGAAACTTATAGCCGAGCTGCTTTCGCCGAAGGCGCGACCACAAGGTGCGCTCTTCCGGGGTGGGATTGTGCCGAAGTTGCTTCGCTCGATAGAAAAGTTCACGTTCGCATCGCATTTGGCTTTCCTGCGTAACAGTGTTGTTTGACTGCGCTACTCTGGTTTTCGGCAGAATGAGCCCATTCGTTGCGTGCGGATTTGTGAGATCGGCGTTGGGTGGGTGTAGGAGGCGGTTTTTGAGTGTGGTTTTGTGTTGGGCGATGGTGTGGGTGGTTGGTTGTTGGGGACCCCCATCGCCTCGCGCTGCGACTGCGCGCTCGGCACTTCCCCCGGGGGAAGAAGCTTCTTCGTGTATGCTACGCGGTTGCTTCCCGACGCGAACCAGAAGCGCCGCAAACACGAAGGGGCTGCTCACCCTTGGGGGAGCTACCGAGCGCGAAGTTTAGCGCGAGGTAGAGGGGGGTCCCCAACAACCAACCACGTCCCTTGCCGACACCAACCAGAAGCGCCGCAAACACGAAGGGGCTGCTCACCCTTGGGAGCCCAACAACCAACCACATTGCTTCCCGACCCCAACTCCCCGTATCCTCCACCCATGAAGTCGCTCGCCCCCATCATTTGCCTGCTCGGCGCGCTCCTCGCCGCCTGCGGCGCGCAGCCCGCCCCCGGCCACGACGACCCCATCGCCCAGGGCCGGCGGTGGGTCGAATCCCGCGCGCTTCGCCGCCAGGTGCTCGAGGCGAGCCTGGAGAACCCCGACAACCTGTACAGTCAGACGCGGCTGGCCAATTACGCCACCGCCGAGGGCGGCTGGGAGGCGCTGCCGGTGCGCCGCCCGGCGGTGCATGTGGTGACGATGGCCGATTTTGGCACGTTCGACGGGCGCGGCCGGCGCGCGGCGACGTCCGACGAGTCCGACGGACGGTGGCAGGCCGCGTGGACGCACGACGCGCTGATGGCGCTGGGCAAGCGCGGCTTCGAGACCTACCCGATGCGCGTGGACATGCGCCTGGCGCCGGTGGTGACAAGCGCCGACGAGGCGACCCAGAGCGGTTTTTGGATCGACGATGCCGGGCGCGTCGGCGGGCTGGTGGCCCAGCGGCTGGCCGACGGCGACGAGATGGCCTCTTGGACGTGCTCGACGTGCCACTCGTCGGTGCGCGAGCGGGGTGGGCCGGTGGTCGCGGGGCGCTCGAACAGCCGGCTGAACGTGCCCGAGCTGTACCGGCTCGACGGGTTGGACGCCTCGGGGCTGGCCCATTGGCGCCCCGGCCAGACGGATCCCAGCCGTGACCACACCGATAACCCCACCGCGATTCCGGATCTGCGGGCGGTGCGCTTCCAGTCGCACCTTCACTGGGATGCCACCGTCAAAAATAGCTTGCTGGCCCTGGCCGAGCGCATCGACACGCTTCTGATCATCTCCCAAGACCAGACCAACCGCCCGCCGCGCCAGCTCGCCTTCGCCATGGCCTACTACCTGTGGAATTTGCCCGTCGAGCGGACGAACTCGGGTGGGGCCAATGTCGACGCCGGCCGTCAGATCTTCGCCGAGCAATGCAGCCGATGCCACCACGCCGACGGCACGGTGGGCCCGCCGGTCGACTATCGGCTGGTGGGCACCGACCCGGTCGCGGCGCAGTCGCCGGCGCGCACCACCGGGCGCTACCGCGTGCCGTCGTTGGCGGGCGTGGGCGATTACGGGTACTTCTTGCACGACGGCTCCGTGCGAAGCCTCGAGCAGCTCTTCGATCCCCAGCGCCTCGACGACGCCCCCGGACACCCACATGGCCTATCGCTATCGGACCCAGACCGCGCGGCTTCTGATCAGTTATTTGCGAACGCTTCCCGAGCTCTGATATGCTTCCAGACTCGATTGGTTCCATGGAGCGAGTGAGAGTGACTATGAAATGGATGAGTAGTGCGGTTGTCCTGGCGTTTGTCTTTGCGTTTTCGGCGACGGCGAGCGCCGATGTCATCGAAGATTGCTCTCAGATGAGTGAAGGGGATGCGTGCACCACGGCCACCGGGGACAGCGGCACCTGTCTTCCGGATAGCGACACCGGTCTCGTATGTGTGGCCGCCAGCAATGGTGGCGACGATGTCGGCGTCAACGACGCCGGAAGCTCCGACGCCTCCAGCTTGCCCGATGCCAGCGGCAATATGGGCGGTGACGCCAGCACGGGCGGCGACGCCAGCATGGGCGGCGACACCAGCACCGGCGGTGGCGGCGGCTCGTCGAGCTCCGACGACGGCGGCTGCAGCGTCACCTCCGACGCCGTGCCGATGAACTCGCTGGCGCCCTTGTTTCTGGGCGGCGTCCTGCTCGTCGTTGCACGTCGTCGTCGCGAGTAAGAACCGATGACTCAGTGGGAAGCGCTGGCGCTGACGCTGGCTTTGGAAGTCCCCGTCGCCCTCGCCATCGCCTGGTTCGCCGGGCTGCGCGACAAGATGTGGCGCACCGCCGCGGTCAGCGTCGCCGCTTCCCTGATCACCCACCCCTTCGCCTGGTACCTGGCGATCCACACCCAGAATATGTGGCCGTTCTGGCCACGCGCGGCGCTCATCGAGACCGGCGTGACCCTCATCGAGGCGGTCGTGTACGCCAAGGGCCTGCCCACGCGCTGGACGCTCGCGACGGTGATGTCTGTCGCGGCGAACGGCTTTTCATTTTTCGTGGGCCTCGCCTTGCTCTAAACAGCGAAAGGCGAACAGCGTATTCACCGCAAAGGCGCGAAGACGCAAAGAAAAAACAAAATAGGGGCAGTTCTTTGCGCCTCTGCGCCTTTGCGGTGAAAAAAGCAGTTCGCAGTTGTCGTACAGCGAACAGCGTATTGACCGCAAAGGCGCGAAGACGCAAAGGGGGGAAAATAAAATGTCTGTCTTACTTTGCGCCTCTGCGCCTTTGCGGTGAAAAAAGCAGTTCGCTTTTGCAGTTCCCCGTGGCTACCGCATCTGCCGGCCCGCCATGATCGCCAGGCGGATGCCGATGGCAAATCCGGTGGCCACCAGTGTCTGCGATGCGCCCACCGACCAGTCCATCATATAGGCGACCAGATACCCGCCGCCGCCGGAGACCGCGCCGATGATGGCGGCCAGGATGAACACGTTGCGCAGCCCGATCTTCAGGCCGAGCACGCCAATGGCCGGCAGCACCGTCAGCCCGAAGGTCGGAAGCGCCCCCAGCGCGCGGGTGACCAGGCCGGTCATGATGGCGATGGAGCTAAACAACACCAGGTCGAGCGTGCGCACGGGCACGCCCTGGGTGCGAGCGACCAGGGGATCGAGGCTGGCGAAGATAAACCCGCGCAAGGCCACCACTTGGATGAGCACCACCACGGCGCCCACGATGGTCACCGCGTATAGATCCGACTGGCGCACCATGACCGCCGAGCCATGCAACAACTGCTCGACGACGTGCAGCTCCTGGGGGATCATGGGGCCGACCACCAGCACCAGCGCGGTGGGCACGATAAACGCCACGCCCAGGATGGCGTCGCGCCCCAGGCTGGGCCGGTCGCCCATCCACGTCAGCGCGAACACGACCACCAGGGCAAGCACCAGCGCCAGGCCCACCGGCAAGATGCCGGCGACCACGCCGGTCAGGGCGAAGGTGGCGCTCAGAAAAAAGCCGAGGACAATGCCCAGCGCGGAGACCTGGCTGAGCGCGGCGCTGACAAATACGATGCGCCTCGCCACCACGTACACGCCCAGCATGCCCAGCACCGCGCCGGCGGCGACCGCGCACAGTATGGGATCTCGGTACAGCTCCCAGTTGACAATCAATGCGTCCCACATAGGTGATTCCGTAGGTCCTATTTCACCACAGAGGGCACAGAGGGCACTGAGGACAGCTTTAATAGTCGTTTCCTCTGTGGCCTCTGTGACCTCTGTGGTGAATTCCTGAGTTAGTTTTCCAAGGTGACGCGCCGGTCGCGGTCGATGCGCAGCACGCAGTCGGCGGCCTCCTGGGAGGCCTGGCTGCCGTGGGCGATCATGAAGATCGTGCGCCCGTGTTCGTCGCGCTCGCGGGTCAAAATGTCGACGGCCATCTGCTCGCGCTCGGGGTCCATCGACGCCGACGGCTCGTCGAGCAGGATGACCGCCGGGTCGCCCAGGAGCGCTCGAGCCAAGAGCACCAACTGCTTTTGGCCCTCGGACATCTCGCGGAAGAGGTGCGAGTGGTAGCCGCCCATGCCCACCAGATCGAGCGCTCGCTCGATCTCCTCGGTGGAGTGCGAGCTTCGAAGCGCCTGCCAGCCGCGGCCGCGCTGGAAGCCGGTCTCCAGCACATCGGTGACCGTCGCCGGCAGCAACACGTCCAGCGTGCGCGTCTGGGGCACGAAGCGAAGCTTTCCGGGGGGCACCTTCCAGTCGTACGCGCCTCGCCGGGGGCTTCTAAGCCCGATGAGCGTCTTGAGAAGCGTCGACTTGCCGATGCCGTTGGGCCCCTCGATGAGCAAGAAGACGCCCTCGTCGATCTCCAGATCCAGTGGGCCCAACAGGGTCATGTCGTAGCCCACCTCCAATTGGTTCATCGTCAAGATTCCCATCACTGACACCTCGATTTGATCGCGCCGTACAGCTCGCCGACCATCTTGTTGATGCGGGCCTGGTAGGTCTCGATGGGGCGCGCCTGGCCCTGCACGTGCATCTGGTAGGCGCCGGTGCGCTTGGCGAGCATGTCGGTATTGCTGTCGGGGTAATATTCCATCTGGATGATCACGGGCACGTGCTCTTCCTTCATGGTCTGGAACAGCTTGGCCACGTGCCTGGGGTTGGGCGGAACGCCCGGCTTGGGCTCGACGGGCATGACCATGTTCAGTCCCAGCCAGTCGGTCACGTAGATCCAGGCCTCGTGGTACACCACCACCTTGCGGCACTTGGCGGGCAGTTCGCTAAACTTCTGCTTCCAGAACTTGGCGGTCTGCAGCTCCTGTTTGGCGAAGTCATGGGCGCGCTTTTTGTAGGCGGCGGCGTGGGAGGGATCGATCTTGGCGAGGCGCTGGCCGAGCGCCAGGCCCACGCGGGCCATCTGGCGAGGGTCGTAGGTGTAATGCGGGTTTCCCATCGCGTGGATGTCGCCCTGGGCGCGGCTGATCTTGGTCTTGGGCACCTCCATGCGATGGACGTATTCGGAGGCGTCGAAGTAGCCGTCCTCCCCGCGTTGGATCTTTCCGTTGTGAGAATTGCGCGTCAGCGTCGGAAGCCAGCCGATCTCGAGTTGCATGCCGTCGAGCACCAGCAGGTCGGCCTCGGCGACCTTGCGGATGAAGCTGGGCTTGGCTTTGACAAAGTGCGGGTCCTGGTGGGGACTGGCCAGAAGGACCACGTCGGCGTCCTTGCCGCCGACGGCGCGGGCCGTGGCCGCCAGGTCGCCCAGGGTGGCCACGACCTTGACCTTGGCCGAGGCCACCTGGGGGATGAGAAACGTGGTCAGGGCGATGAGGCTCAGCGCTAATTTCTTAAATCGTTGCATGGTCTTATCCGTGCGATCGAGTGACGTTGATTCATTCATGGGTTCAATAGGCGTGGGCGCCGTGGGCGCCGGTGACGAGCTCGGCTTGCAGCATGACCGTATGGACGATCTTGTCCGCCGAACCCGTGCGCCAGGGCATGTAGTCGAGGTTGTATTGCAGTCTTAGCTTCGAGAAATGGCTGGGGAACCAGCTCACGTCGACCGAGCCGCGCTGGCGGGCTTTGGTCCACTGCGGGTGGAGGGGATCGATGAGGCCAGCCTGGTTGGCGTTGCCGAACAGCGCGCCGCCGTCGGTGCTGGGGTCGATGCCCGACACGTAGTCGTAGCGCACCGCCGTGCTCCAGTAGCGATTGGGGCTAAACTCGAGCCAGCTATACAGCCCGTAGTCTTCCAGAGTGCCGCCGGGTACCTGGCGACGCCGAAGCATCGCCTCGGTCTGCCAGCCGAGCTGGCTGCGCCCGCCGCTGGACAGCGAGCGCCACTTCAAAAACGTGTCGATGCCGACGATCTGGGAGCGGTCGCCGGAGCCGACGTGCGTCGTCAGCTCGCCGGTGTCCGGGTTGACCACGCCCGTGCCCCACTGATCGGGGCCGTTGGCGTAGCTCGCCCCCAGCAGCAAGTCCCAGTTCTCGGACAGGTCGAAGAAGTCCTCGATGCGCCCGGAGGCGACCAGATCGCCCCAGTTTTGGACCCCTCCGTCGGGCACGAACGCCGGCGAGCTGCCCCTGCCGGTGATGTTCTGGTAGGAGGCGAACCAGCGGAACGTCCCCGGCATCCACAACACCAATTGGCTCACCTCGGCGCCGAGCCCGCGCATGCTCTCCGGGCCCAGCAGCTTGGCGTTGACCAGCGGCTCGTCCACGAAGGCCCAGGTATGCAGATGGCTGGCGTTTTGTCGGCCGAAAAAGGTCTTGTATTGCCCGAAGCGCACGCCGAGCTGGTAGGGAAGCGCCAGCGTCGAGCCGAATGCCTCCTCGACCTCCACGCCATCCTGGTGCAGCACGATGGCGCTGGCGAACCGGAAGTAGGGGTCGACGTCGGCGTACACCGCCATCTCCAACCCCTGCAGGTTGAACCCGTTGACGCTGGGGTTGGGTCCCCCCAGCGGGGCGGGCGTGTCCGAGAAATAGGCCGCCGCCAGGTCCAAAATGAACGAGATATCCGGGTTCATCGACTGCACCGCTGCCCCCACGCTCTGGGCGACCTGGCTGGCGGTCGACGGGGCGCTCTTGTCGCCGCTCTTTGCGCCGACTTCCGCCTCGAGCTGCTCGAGCTCGTTGCTGACGTCGACGTCGGAGGGTTTCTGGGGTTCGGTTTTCTGATCGGCCTTCTGGTCGGCCGGTTGGGGTTGTTGGGCGAAGGATTGCGTCTGCGAAACAAGGCACAGCACACCCGTGAGGGCGAGCGTGATCACACTGCGTTTTTTCATAAATCCAAGGGGCCGCGATGCGGCGCTTTACTGGGCCGTCGGGGCGCGCAGTGCCGGTAGGTGAGGGTAGGGAGTCGACACCAGGGCCGGCGTCGCTCCAATGGCATTGCTGCCGGAATTGGAGCGACGGTCTTCGCGCCGTCGTCTTTCCCTCAAATTGTACGGGCACACGGCCGCCGAGGCGTCCTAACTAAAAACAAGCTGTCAAGACGTACTCAGGCCAGGGTCACGGGAGGAGAGTGACCCGGAGACAATCGCAAGATCGCGATGGGGGAGAGGTCGTCATCACACGCGCTCAGGGGGCGAGCGGCGTCGGGTTCCGCCGGAGGCGGAAGATTGAGCAGGCTGATATGCACCCGCGGCATCGTCACCGTCGGGCCGTGCAGCCAGGTCAGAAAGTGGCAGGTCTTGCCCGAGGAACCATCCTTGCGCGTGGGCGGATGCTTCTGCATGTCGACCACGTGCGCCCGGCCGTCGTCGTGGACGCCGGCGTCGGTGGTGTCGGCGTGTTCGAAGACGTGGTGGTTCTCGCACCAGACGTGCTGGACCAACGTCACGTGCACGATGGCCGCGCCCAACGCCTGAAACAGCAGCAGGGACACCAAGACGGCGACCGCCTTGGTCAAATGCGAATGCGCTGTATGACGAAACGAGAACATGGAGCCCGGCGGGGATGATGCCTAAAGTCGACGCATTATTAGCAACACGCCGGGCCGCTGGCAAGATGCGCGCACATCCAATCGCCGCGACGTCCCTACACGTACACCACGTCGGGCACCGCGTTGAGCAGCTTCTCGGCGGCGCGGTCGGTCTCGTGCAGCCGGTCGTGCAGCAGCTCGCCGAAGCGGCGCAGCCGCATCTGCTCGGCGATGTCGCTCAGCGTGCCGTAGCTCGCCTCCAGGTACAGGTTGGCCTTTCTGCCCACGTCGATGAGCTTGGCGTCGACGACCGGCGGCGAGGACTTGTCGACCTCGAGGTCGTCGAGCTCGGCGAGGATGCCGCGCATGGTGGCGTCGTCGATGGAGCCGGGGTCGATCCCCAGCTGGTTGAACAGGTGCGGGAAGCGCTCCGACTGGCCGTCGGCGTCGTCCATCTCGTCCTGGAAGCACTCTGCCAAAAACGGCAGGCTGGCCATCTGGCGCATGCGCGGCAAGTACTCGACCAACTGCTGGTGGGCGCTGTACATGCGCTTGAGTTCGTGGGCGGCCATCTCGCGAATGTCGTGTAGTTCCATGGCGTGGGCTCCTTGGGTTGGGTCGCACTTTCACCACGAAAGCTAACCACAGTCCCTGGAGAAGCAGCCGGCGTCGCGTTCTGCAGGGCGTGCGTTGGATGAGAAGACGCTTTTTACAAATACGGCGCAAACAATCGAAACGTCCCGTCGCGCAATTTGCGCGCCGTGCCCCGCCCGTCGTACTCCTCCAGGGTGATGCGGTGGGCGTCGTCGAGCTTGTGGGCGGCCCAGTCGTCGAGGCGGCCGGCGAAGTCGGCGTCGTAGCACTCGACGTCGAACTCGAAGTTGAGCCGATGGCTGCGCGGGTCCCAATTCGACGAGCCGAACAGCGTCCAGAACCGGTCGACGACCGCCAGCTTGCTGTGCTCGAAGGGCGGCGGGGTCAGCCACACGTTGCACCCGTGGACCAGAAGCGGGCGTAGCTGGCCGAAGCTCGCCCACTGCACGTAGGGCAGGTTGTTCTTCTGGGGCATGATGATGTCCACGCTCACCCCGCGCATGGCGGCGACGTTGAGCGCGTCCACGATGGACTCGTCGGGCAAAAAATACGGCGTGACGATGCGGATGCTGGTCTGGGCGCACGAGATCGCCCCCAGCAGCGTCCACGGCAGCTTCTCGACGTTCTCGTCGGGCGCGTCCACGATGCTGCGCGCGTACAGGTCGCCGGCGCGTTCGAGCTCGGGGAACCAGGCCTCGCCGCGAAGCTTCTCCTTGGTGGCGAAGGTCCAGTCGTCGACGAACACTTCCTGCAGTTGGGCGACTACCGGCCCGCGCACCCGAAATTGCAGGTCGCGCGTGGGCATCTTGCTGTCCTCGGCGATGACGTGGGCGGTGCGGATATTCATTCCCCCGGTAAAGCCGAGGGTGCCGTCGACCACCATGATCTTGCGGTGGTTGCGCAGGTTGGCGCTCATCAGATGCGGCGGCCAGATCGACGGCAAGAAGCGCGCCACGCGCACCTTGCCGCGCTTGAGGCGGTGCAAGATCGACGGAAACGAGTAGCGCAGCCCGGCCGCGTCGATGAGCACGCGCACCTCGACGCCGCGCTCGACGGCGTCGGCGAGCGCGTCGGCGAATTTTCGACCCCACTTGTCGTTGTCGAAGATGTAGGTCGCCAGCG
The DNA here is from genome assembly GCA_963697525.1 of uncultured delta proteobacterium. Lineage (GTDB taxonomy): Bacteria > Myxococcota_A > Bradymonadia > Bradymonadales > Bradymonadaceae > Bradymonas. The sequence continues at coordinate 792,405 of OY969087.1, read as the reverse complement.
AGATCGACACCTGGGCGGCCTCGATGGCCTCGAGCATCGCCGGGTAGGCCTCCTCGCCGTTGAACAGCGGCTCGATGGCGTTGCCGGCGACCAGCGAGCGGTGGACCACCCGGTCGACGACCCTCACCAGCGGGCCCAGGTGGGCCGCCGTGGCGGGCAGGTGCTCCTCGATGCCCTCGCCGCCGACGACCTGGACGCCGCGGCCGGGCTGGTCGCGGCTGACCTCGTAGCGCTGCAGGTCGGCGCGCAGCGACTCCGCGCGGCGCTGGATGCGGTTGACCCCCAGCAGCAAGTACAGCGCGCTGCCCACGAGGGGCACCAGCCAGCTCAATCCGATCCAGCCGATCGCCGAGCGGGTCTCCTGCTTGTGCAGCACGATATGCACCGTGGTCAGCACCGCCGACAGCGTCGCCAGGACGCTGACGATCTCGGGAGTATAATACGCGATCAAATCCAACACAGTGATCCTTGCCTGCTCGTGCGCAATATGGCGTGATGCAGCTTGGTCGACACTCGCTTTTGTTCTTGGTAATTGGTTCTTGGTTTTGCGTAAGACTCAAGCTCCGAGCCTCCGCTCCAAGACCCGCGCCGCCAGGCGCCAAGACTCAAACCCTGCGCCGCAGGCGCCAAAGACCCATGCTCGATCTCAACCGCCTCGAACGCATTCGTCTCTCCGCAGTCCCCTACGGCCAGATCGCCGTCGCCGGGGCGCTGCTGATGCCCAACTTCGACCTGCCGCCGCGCGTCAAGATCGACATCGTCGGCTTCGACAAGGTGCCCGACGAGCCGGTCATCTACGCGATGAACCACACCGATCGCTACAATTACTGGCCGTTCCAGTACAAGCTGTGGCGCCAATTCGACCGGTTTACGTCCACCTGGGTCAAGGGCAAGTATTACGAGAATGAGTGGTTGGGCAAGTTCATGGAGATGACCAACAACATCCCCACCGTCTCGCGCGGCTACCTGATCGCGCGCGACTTCAAGGCGGTGTGCGAGCGGCCACCCACCGGCGAGGAGTACCGCGTGCTGCGCACGGCGGTCGACGTCGCCGCCGGCGTCAAAGACGCCCCCGAGGACATGGTCGACCCCGCCGAGTTGGTGCCCGCGCCCGTCTTGGAGCGGCCCCGCAACGTGCTCGGCCGCCAGTTCTTCCCGGGCCGCGAGCACTACACCGACTACATCAACGGGCTGTTCGGCGCGATGATGCGCCGCTTCGTCGCGCTCAACCAGGAGGCGTTCGACAAGGGCCTCGACCTGCTGGTCTTCCCCCAGGGCACCCGCTCGATTCGCCTGTCGCGCGGGCGCATCGGGCTGTCGCAGATGGCGCTGCACATGAAAAAGACAGTGGTGCCCGTCGGCTGCAACGGCTCCGACCATGTTTACCCGGGCAACTCCCCGGTGGGCCGCCCCGGCCACATCGTCTACCGCATCGGCGAACCGCTGACCTACGAGGAGATGAGCGACTACCACATCGACGAGCACTTCGAGCCGTTCACCGCCGAGGCCGAAAAGAAGCACCGCGACAAATTCCAGGGCTACGTCGACGTGGTCATGGACCGCATCAACGGGCTGCTCGACCCGGAGTACCAATTTGCCGAGGACCTCGCCAGCGACGGCGTGGCCGGCAGCCGCAGGTTCTTGTAACTATCCCGGACTCGCATTCTCCGGTGCGAGTGTTTCCAGCGCTCGTCGTCATCATCGGTGCGAGGGCGGCCGCTCGGGGTGCTCCTATGGTTTGAAATGCTCGGGCTTGTAGCCCGCCGACGTCCTCGCCTTGAACACCGCGGGCTCGGCCCAGTCGCCCACCACCTTCCACGTCTGCTGCTTGTACAACGGCTTGAGCACGCGCACCTTCGCCCAGGAGACGTACGGCGTCTGGGACAGGTCCACCTTGGCCGGCAGCATCCCGCCGGCGTCCCACCCCCTGATATTGTGCAGCGACTCCATGATCGCGTCGCGGGTCAGCGCGCCCTGCTGCTCGATGGCCTGCGAGATGATCTTGGCCTCCAACAACCCCTGGATATAGCCGAGCAGGACATAGAAATCGCGGTGGACCCGCTTGGTTAGGTAGGCGTGAAAGGCCTGCTCGAACTTCTTCATGCCGGGCACGTCCTCGCCCCAGTAGGGAAAGCCGGTCACCCAGTAGTAGTTGTTGAACAGCTCGTTGATCACCTCGGTGGGGGCGACGTCGCTATCCGGGTACAGCCCGGTCTCGCGCAGCGTGCCCTGCCGGCGAAAGAACACGTCGTCCCAGCTCGGGGTGTTGCCCAGCCAGATGGGGTGGTAGTCGCGGTTGGCGGCCTCTTGCATGATGGCGGCGGTGGTCTCCGGCAGCACGGCCAGCATCACGTAGGTGGCGTCGGCCTTCTCCAGCTTGTCGACGATGTCGTCGGCGGTGAGTTGGCCGGCCATGGCGTGGGGCTCGGCGACGTCGTCGACGCCGTATAGCGTGGCCGATTGCTTCCAGCCCTCCTTGGCGTCGTTGCCGTAGTCGTCGAATTGCCACACGATCGCCGGCTTGAACGGCCGCTTCTGCTTGTGGGCGTGGCGGATCGCCCAGTCGAAGCCGCGCTCGGCCTCGAGCTTGTACGACGGGCCGATCCGGGGCGTGTACGGGTGTTCGACCAGATCGGACAGTTGCGAGCCCGGAAACGCCAAGATCTTGTCCCGGCGAAGCTTCGGCAGCAGGTGCATGATGACCGACGAGCCCAGAATATTGGCGAAGAACAGCACGTCGTCGTGCATCTCCTCGTACTTCTTATCCGCCTTGACCGGGTCGTAGTCCATGCCCTCGACCTTCAGGTGCAGCTTCCAGCCGCGCGGCAGCAGCTTTCCTTGTTTGGTCATGCGCGCCACGATCGTCGGCCCCAGCGTCAGCCGCTGGCCGATGCGCTTGGCTGGCCCGCGCTTGTCGGTGAGCACGCCCAGGGTGATCTGCTTTTTCTGGGGGTCGATGCCCTCGCCGATGTCCACGTGGATGTCCCACGCCTCGCGCGCAGCCTCCGAGAGGTGTTTCCCCTTGTGGGTCTTGGCCTCCTCGATGGGTTTCTTGCGGTGCTGGCAACCCGTCGTGGCGACGGGCACGAGCAGCGACATGACCAACAGCGCGCGCAAGCCGGGATGCATGGCGTCCTCCCACGGTCGTACATGATTGACGGCGTACGCCCTGAAATGTGGGGACGCGGCAAGTTGCCAACAAGGGCTACATCAAGTGGGCGCGCCGCGTCGTTCGTGATCGTGATCGTGGTCGGCCGTTTGGTCGAACAACCGATCACGATCACGACTACGACTACGACTACGACTACGAGCACGATCACGACTACGACTACGAGCACGTCGTGCCGGTCGACGGGCACCGTCGCCGAACTTATTTGCCAGGACCGGCATTTTTCGCCACAGTGAACCCATTGATGTTCGTGCGACAAACGAGGTCTGTGTGATGAAGTACGGCAAGTGGCTGCTTTTGGGTGTGTGTTTGAGCTTCGTCGCCGGTTGCGGCTCGAGCGATGCCGGCGTGGCGGCGCCCAACCGCCAGCAATTGGTCGGCTACGGGGAGGCCTGCGGCGGCACGACGATGTGCCGCGAGGCGTTGAGCTGTCAGGACGGCACCTGCCAGCCGGAGGCGACCGCGGCCGAAGGCGAGCCGTGCACGTTTACGGGCAATTGCCTCGACGGGCTGTATTGCGACGGCACCACCCGGGTGTGCACATCGGCTGGCGGCGCCGACGTCAACCAGACCTGCGGGGACAGCGGCGATTGCAAGCGCGGGCTTCTGTGCGTGGCGCGCGGCTTCTCGGGGAGCTGTCAGGCCACCGGCGACGCCGGGGTGGGCGTGACTTGCTCGGCGTCGACCGACTGCGCCGCCGGGCTCAACTGCCTTCCCAAGCCCGACGACCCCAGCACCAGCGTGTGCAGCACCAACCCCATGACGCCGCCCCAGCCGTTTACCGGCGTGCAGTGCGCGCCCAACGACGACTCCGGCGCCCGGGCCTTCTTCGAGCTGCCTGGCGGCGATGACCACGAGTTCTATCGGCTGCCGTTTCCCAACGACATCCGCATCAAAGACGGCCACCCGGATATGAGCGGCCACCCCACGCCGGGGCCGGGCGTGTTGGGCTACGACATCGTCCAGCGCTACCTGGACGCGATCTCGACCAAGCAAGACCGCTTCGGGCTGAGCCAGACGGTGTACTTCCGCTTCAGCGCCAATATCGACTTCGACACGCTGAAGGGCTCGGGCGACAGCCCCACCCTGGAGTTCGTCAACATCGACGCCAACTCGCCGGGCTACAACCGCCACCGGGGCATGAGCTGGCGCTACAGCACCGGCAAGCAGCGGTATATGTGCCAGAACTGGCTGACGGTGCGCCCGGAGACCGGCCGGCCGCTCACCCCCGACACGACCTATGCGGTGGTGATGATGAAGGGCGTCAAGGACACCGACGGCGGCGACGTCACCCGTGACAGCGACTTCGACAAGATCATCTCGCCCAACCGGCCGGCGGACTTCGACGAGACCTCCTGGGACGCCTACCAGCCGCTGCGCGATTGGCTGAGCGACCAGGGCATCAACCCCGACGACGTGCTCGACGCCGCCGTGTTCACCACCGGCAACCCCCTGGCCACCGCCCAGAAGCTCGCCGACGCGGCCGCCCAGAGTGCGCCCACGCTCAGCGACGCGACGTTGTGCGACGACGGGGTGACCTCGCCGTGCGACGACGGGTTGAGCGGTGACGCGCATATCCGCGGCTGCTTTGGCGCCAACCCCGACTTCGCCGAGATCCAGGGCAAGCTGTCGCTGCCGATCTTCCAGGAGGGCCAGCCGCCCTACCTCGACGGCGGCGGCGACATCGCCATGGACGGAGATGCACCCAAGAAGGTGCGCGACGAAAAGGTCTGCACCGCCATCACCGTGCCCAAGACGACCATGCCCCAGGACGGCTGGCCGGTGCTCATCTACGCTCACGGCACCGGCGGAAGCTTCCGAAGCCACGTCGGCGAGGTCTCGCCGATGGTCAGCAAGATCGACGTCGGCGGCACCCAGGTGGGCATGGTCGTCGTTGGCTGGGATCAGGTGCTCCACGGGACGCGCCGCGGCGACAGCCAGGACGACCCCGAGGGGCTGGTATACAACTACGCCAACCCTCTGGCCGCCCGCGGCAACTTCCTGCAGGGCGCCGCCGACATCCACGCCATCGTCGCCTGGGCCAAGAGCTTCGACCTGCCCGCCGCCCAGTCGCCAACCGGCGAAGAGATCAAGCTCGACCCCACCAAGATCTACTTCATGGGCCACTCCCAGGGCGGCACCACCGGCCCGATCGCGCTTCCCTACAACGACAGCATCGCCGGGGCCGTGTTGAGCGGCTCGGGCGCCGAGCTCCGCCGCGCGCTTTTGGCCAAGACCAGCCCGATCAACGCCAAGGCCGGCCTGATGGTCGCCCTGCAGGACCCCAAGGTGGGCATCGACGAGCCCGTCGTCAGCCTGCTGCAGGGCTTCTTCGATCCGGTCGACCCGCTCAATTACGCCCAGTTCATCGTCGCCAAGCAGATCGACGGACAGACCCACCCCACCAACGTCTTCCACCTGTACGGCAAGGGCGACACCTACACCCCGCCGCACTCCCTGGAGATCATGGTCAAGGCCATGCGCATCCCCTACGTCGACCCGTTCGAGTTCGACATCGGCAGCCCCAAATCGGTGTCACTGCCCGTCAGCGCCAACATGACCACCGGCGGAAAGGACTACACCGCCTTCGGCCGTCAATACACCCCCGACGGCTACGACGGCCACTTCGTGGCCTTCCGAAACGACCAGGCGAAGGCCGACATCGCGCAGTTTTTCGGCACGGCGGTGGCCGACGGCGTGCCGACGGTGGGGCAGTAGCCACGCGGTGCGCCTTGCAGAGGTCGGGGCGCCACAACCCCTGCAGGGCGCACGCCTCCGCGCCAAGCCCAAGGCAGGCTGGCAGCCTGCGCTCCAGGCCCTCAACCCTCATCCGGCTCCACCACCGACTGCCCAAAATAAAACGTCACCTTGCGCCCAGCTTCCTCGCCTCGCCCGTGCTCGTCGTTATAAGCGGTGACCTTCTGGCGTAGCGCCGACACCCGCTCGCGGGTCTCGCGCAGAAGCGCCAGCACCTCGTCGGCGTGGGGATGGCCCTCGGGGACGTCGAAGGAGTAGGTGCTGCCGCCGACGACATCGGAGGGAAGCGTCGCCAGGCGAAGCTGGCGCAGCTTGACGCATAGGGCGGTGACCAGCGCGTTGTAGTGATCGAAGATCGCCGCCTCCCAGCCGGCGGTCTGGTCCATGGGGATGAGGCAGGTCTCGCAGCGGTAGACGAGTTCGGCGTCGCGCTCCTCCTCGATGACGCGCCCCTCCTCGAGGAGCTGGTCGAGGGCGTCGCCCACCTCGGCGCGCGCGGCGCCGGTCATGGCGACCATCTGGTCGAGCGTGAGCGCGCCGCCGCGGTAGATGGCGATCCACAGAAGCATCGCCAGCGAGTCGGCGTTCTGACCGGCGACGATCTGCTCGAATCTCCTCGTCGCTGGCCGCCCGGTAGCTCGTCTGCGCGCCGCGGCCGGCCTGGAAGACCAGCCCCGACTCCACCAGGTCGCGCAAAATACCCTTGATGCTGGCCTCGTCGTCGTGCGCAAACCTGGCGAGCACGTCGGCGCGGCGCACCACCTGCTGGTCGCGGACATGGGCGAGCATGGCCTCCCACAGCGAGCGGTCGCGGTCGGTCAGGCTCTCGGAGAGGCGCTGGATCTTGAGCTGGTAGGAGCGAAGCGCCAGGCCGAACATGTCGGCGGCGACCTTGCGCGACACGCCCTGCGCCTCCAACTCGTTGCTCAGATCCAAAAATACCTGGTTGGCCACGTGCGCCAGCGGCGCGCGGATCCCCGCCGTGGTCGCCAACTGGGCGACCAACACCGTGGTCTGCTGGATGAGCATGTCGATGAGCAATTTGACGTTCATCGGGGACCTCTACGGCGAATTGCAGATCTGAGTTAGAAGCACCAACGATGCGCGCCTTGCAGGGGTAGCTGAGCGCTGGGCTCCTTGTTCGGTGCGGGGGCATCTTGCCCTCGCTTGCGAGCGCTGGGAGCACATCGCACCGATGTTGGGGCGCCGGCTATTGGCGTGAAACTAGCATTGCAGGGCGGACGATTCGCAACGCATGAGCGAAGAGTCTGCCCCGCAGAAAAGCCACGTGGCTATTGCCCAAACATGCGTCTCGCGCAAACGTGGCGGATCGTCCGCCCTGCAAGAGCCGTCCGCGCGCAGTCCAGCGCCCTCAATAGACGGCGTCACAGTCTCTGCAGGGCGCGCATCGCGGACCTCTACGGCGAATTGCAGATCTGATCCCACCCACTACCCGCGTCGATAATCCCGTCGATGCCCGGGGCTGCGCAACCGTTGGAGCACGTGCCCACCTGATGGCGCGTACACACATCGCCCACGCTGCAGGGCATCGCGCCATAGTCGATTTGATAGACCACCCCGTTTTCGCAGGCGAGGCCGCCGAAGCAATCGATGTGGCAGTTGGGGTCGGTGGTGTCGGCGCTGGCGTCGAGGCCGGCGTCGGGCGTTGTGGACGCGTCGCGATGGGTGCCGGCGTCGGTCGCGCTCGTGTCCACGTTGGACACGCAGTAGCCGGCGCCGGCGCAGGTAAGATCGCGCCCCTGTTGCGCACACTCGCCGTCGTTCCGGCACGGCGCAAGGCAGAGTCCACCGGCGGCGCTGGGAATCGCCGACGAGCATCTCGACGGCAGCCCTCCGGAGGGCGCCACGCAGCTCGCCGACTGGCCGAGGGCGCTGCAGTCATTCGACGACGGCGCGCACACCTTCGTGCACACCCCGCACAGACACGACAGCCCGCTCGCGCAGTCGCCGTCGGACTGGCAGACATTCAGCGCGGACTCCCAATGGGTCTCGCTGTCGGCGCTGCCATCGGTCGATCCCCCGTCCGACGAGCAAGAGGCCAGGATGAGGGCTGTCGAGACAGCCAGAATAATTGCGTCAATTGTGCGTGGCATAGGTTCTCCCCAGCAACCAATTCATCAGCTTACTGAGAAGAGGCTAGCAGCCGGGAGATCTGCCACAAGCGAAATTAATTTCACCCCTGCCGCGCGCAGTCCAGCGCCCTCAATAGATGGCGTCGCAAACCCTGCAGGGCGCGCGCAAACACGCAAGGCGGGGCACATTTGCCACGAGAGCCTCAACCCCCGGACTCAAGTCCGGGGCTATTTGGGGAACGGCTTTGGAATTTGAGGGTCGGCGTGTTGGCAATTGGCTGCTCTCCGTGGCCTCGAAAACCCACCTGGTTCCAAAGAAGCAGCCTCCTCACCGGCCCACCGTCCCCATCCCCGCCTCCGGATACCGCGTGCCCGCGGCCGCTCCGGGCGGCAACATCTCGTCGATCTCGGCGAGCTCCGCGTCGCTGAGCTCGACGCTGGCGGCGTCGACGTTGTCCTGCAGGTGGTCGGGGCTGGTGGTGCCGGGGATGGGCACGATGTCGTCGCCCTGGTGGAGCACCCAGGCGATGGCGAGCTGGGCGGCGGTGACGTCCTTTTTGGCGGCAAGCGCGCGCATATGCTCGACGAGCTCGAGGTTTTTGTAGAAGTTGTCGCCCTGAAAGCGGGGATTGTTGCGCCGCCAGTCGCCCTCGGGGATATCCTCGGGGCGCGAGAAGCGCCCGGTCAGAAAGCCGCGGCCCAGCGGCGAGTAGGCGACGAACCCGATGCCCAGCTCGCGCACGGTGACCAAGATCTCGTCCTCGGCAAACCGGCTCCACACGGAGTATTCGGTCTGCAGGGCGGTCAGCTCGTGGGTGTCGTGGGCGCGCCGAAGGGTGTCCGGGCTGGCCTCGGAGATGCCCAGGTGGCGCACCTTGCCGGCCTCGACCAGCTCGGCCATCGCCCCGACGGTCTCCTCGATGGGCACGTCCGGGTCGACGCGGTGCAGGTAGTACAGGTCGATGTGGTCGACATCCAGGCGCTCCAGCGAGGCGTCGCAGGCATGGTGCACATAGTCCGGGCGGCCGTTGATGCGTCGACTCGTGCCGTCTTCGCTTCGCTGGATGCCGAATTTGGTCGCCAGCACGACCTTGTCGCGCCGGTCGGCGATGGCCTTGCCCACGAGCTTCTCATTGGTAAACGGCCCGTACATGTCGGCGGTGTCCAAAAAGTTGATCCCCAGGTCCAGGGCCCGGTGGATGGTCTCGATGGAGCGCTCCTCATCGGCGGTGCCGTAAAAGTCGCTCATCCCCATGCAGCCCAGGCCGATGGCGGAGACCTCGAGGCCGTCATTTCCCAGCATGCGTGTCTTCATCTGTGCTCCCATTTGTGCGCGGTTGGTGTGGTATCCGGCGGGAGCAACCTAATACGCGCCGGGGCGATGTCAACGGCGGCCCGAAGGCGGGCGCGCTCAGAGCTTGGCCGTGCTCATGCAATAGGTGCTGCCGGTGCTGCCGGAGGTTTGGGTGCGGCACACCCGGGACTGCGCCGTGCAGTCCTCGCGCGTGACGTAGCCGTCGCTGGGGTTGCGGCAATACACCCGCACGTCGCCGTCGCAATGCTCCTGAAAATCGGCCGTGCACGGGGTCGCCGGGGACATCAGGCAGCGCGCGTTGCCGTCGACCATGGCGCAGTCGGGCCCGTCGGAGCTGCAGTCCTCGGCGACCGTATAGCCGTTCTGGCAGCGAATGGCCGTCTGGTCCTGGCAGCTCTGCGCGAAGGTCGACGCCTCGCAGGTGCTGTCGGCGGCCTGCACGCACTGGGCGGCGGTGGAGCTGCCGTCGTTGATCTCGACGCACACCGGGTTGGGATCGGCGCAGGGAAACTCGTGGACCTCGCGCCCCACCATCTGGTCCGGCCCGTCGCCGCACACCTGGCGCACGTTGCCCGAGCAGCGCTCGTGGAAGTCACATTGGTTGGACCCGCAGCCGGTCACAAACAGAACTGCGGCGAGGGCGAGAAGTACGGCGGACACGCGGTACATCATGGGTCGGCTCCAGTCATGTGGTGGCACGTGCCGACGATAGTAGCCAGACGGCGAGGCTGACTCAAGCGGACGAGGCGGGCTGGGCCATCGTTCAACCCCGGACTGAAGTCCGGGGCTATTGTTGGAACTGCGTAAGGATTGGGGGGCTGCTTCTTTGGAACGAGGTGGGTTTTCGAGGCCACGGAGAGCAGCCAATTGCCAATACGTCGACCCCCAAATAGCCCCGGACTTGAGTCCGGGGGTTGAGGCTCTCGTGGCGGATGTGGGTCATTCTTCGGAGCGGTCGGTTCTTGTGGCCGGGCAGGCTTTCCTGGGCGCCGAAATGGGACTACGCTTTCACCGACTTCCCAACTCCCCAACACGCAGGAGCCGTTATGCAGGACATTGCGTCGCTCGATCCTCAAACCAGCGCGTTGCTGGTCATGGACTATCAAAACGTCATCGTGCAGGGTTACGCCCCCGAGGGCCTCGTGGAGCGCACCGCCGGGGTCATCGACGCGGCGCGTGCGGCGGGCATGCGCGTCATCTACGTGGTGGTCGGTTTTCGCGAGGGCTTTCCGGAAATTAGCCCCAACAACGCCAGGTTTGCGGGCATTCGCCAGAGCGGGCGCTTCGATGTCGGCAGCGAGGCGACGAAGGTGCACGAGGCGGTCGCGCCCGCAGCCGACGAGCCGGTGGTCACCAAACACCGGGTGGGCGCGTTTTTCGGCACCGACCTCGATATGATCCTGCGGGCCAACAATATCCAGACGCTTGTGCTCGCCGGCATCGCTACCAGCGGGGTGGTCTTGTCGACGCTTCGCCACGCGGCCGACGCCGACTACCGGATCGTGGTCGTCGAGGATTGCTGCGCCGACCGTGACGAAGAGGTCCATCGGGTGCTCGTCGACAAGGTCTTCCCCACGCAGGCCACCATCACCGACGCCCAGGCGTTGGTCGACGCGCTGGGCTGAGAGAACCTTCGCGACAACGGTCCGGGGCGCCTCAGTCGTAGCGCACGGTCATGTAGATCTTGGGGTCGTCGAGCTGGTCGGCCTTGGCCAGCCACTCGTCGATGGCGTCGGCGCTCAGGTCGACCTCGTAGACGCTGGTGAACTCGACGCATTGGATGCGCACCCCGTCGACGCCCTGGTCCTGCCACTCCTGGTACATATCCTGGACGCTGAAGAAGTCGTAGGTGGTGTTGTCGCGCTCGTCCTTGGAGACGGGCACGCCGGCGGCCAGGCACGCGTAGGGAAGGGGGCCGAAGCTCGTCAGATAGGTCTTGGGGTCGTCGGGGGTGAAGTCGGCCATGATGGGCACCTTTTGGGCCAATTCCTCCCAGTATTCGTCGGGGGTCTCGCGCACCATCTTCATCGAGCTCTCCACCCGCTCGGGGGCGACGGGCGCCGGGCAGTCCCACGGATCGGCGAGCAAGGCGGCCACCCCGAAGATGACGTCGTAGGCGTACAGCTCCGAGTCCGGGTTCATGGCGTTGTCGGTGGCCGAGTCGCCGGGCACGAATAGCCGAATGTTTTGGCCGTACTTCTCGTTGAGCGCGTCCACCGCGCTTTCGATCTCTTGGGCCTGCGCGCCGGTGAGCTCGCCGCCCGTGCTGATCTTATGGCCGGCCACGACCGCGCCCGTCGTCGTTTCTTCGTAAAGCATCCTCGCCTCCTATGCCTTCGCGTTGATGTGATAAGTGGGGCTACTGTAGGGCGACGGTGGCGCGTTCGCAATACCTCGATTGGTGGGCTGGTGGGCGAGCCACGTCGAAATCCACCTCCCGGTTTGGTATATTGCTCCAAGCCACCCGACCAACCGCGAGCCGACCGATGCGACACAACCGCCGCTTAGTTTTTCTGACGGGTCTGCTCGCCGTGTTGAGCTGCGGCGCCTTTTTCGTGGTGCTGCGCTCGCTCGACCGCCGCGGGCGCGGCCCGCTCGGCGTCACCACCCGTCACACCGGGCCCGCGTCCCGCCTCCCGAAGCCGCCAAAGCCCAACCAGACGCCCGAGGTGCGCCCCAAGACGGCCGCCGCGCGTATCCCGTCAGGCTATCGGTTGGCGTTTGTGACCCTGCACGGACAGGGGGCGTTCGGCCGGCTGCTTGCCCCGGGCGACCGAGTCGACGTGATGGGCACTTTCGGCGTCAACGATCCCGCCGCCCATTCCCGTGGGCACGTCGCGATACTGTTGCTGCAGCACCTGGAAATCGCCGCGATTTCCCACGACGCCGCAGCGCCCGACGATGTCACGTTGGGGCTGTACGTGGTCCCCGGCGAGCAGCAAACCCTGGACCTTGCCGCCCAGTCGGCCCGGCTCGACCTGCTGGTGCGCAACGCCACGGACATCGAGTACTCCCCCGGCCGGCGAAGGACGCTGAAGTCAGCGCTCGAAGAGCTGGCCCGCCTCGCTGCGCCACGCCGTGGGCGGCAAGACGACCAGACCCACCAGCCCACTATCGACGCCCCCGTTCTGGCCAAGCGCGTCCCGCGCGGTATGCGGGCCGTATTCGTGCCCGCGAGACTTCCGCTGCACGCCATCCATCGCAGCGACACGGTCGACGTCACCGCCACCTTCTCCCCGGCGGAACTCGTCGCCGAGTTGGGCGGTGCCATCGACAACGCCGACGGCAAGCTCAGCGCCGAGTTGGGCGACGGTAAGTCACCGGCGGAGGTCGACCTGCTTTTGCTGCGCCGCGTGCTGGCCGTGGTCCCCGCCCGTCCGCCCAAGCCCGGCCAGGCCCCGACCACCACCGCCGGTTTGATGCTGAGCGTTCGCCCCGAGCAGGCCCTGATGCTGCCGCTGGCCGCCCAGGTCGGCAAGCTGCACGTGCAGCTGCGCCGGGCGGACGCCAAACTCGACGCCGACTCCCCGCGGCAAACCACGCTGCGACGCGTCCTCGAAGATCTCGACGTCATGAGGTTGCACCGCCAGCGCCGCGAGCGCCCGCTCCGCCACCGCCACCGCCACCAAACGTGCTCCACGCGCGACATCAATTGCGGGTTCTGAGGGGTGACCGAACCCCGCGCTCGATTCCTCTTACGCCCACGGCGAGGGCGGCTGTCGTCGCGCCTCGTGTTGTCCAGCCGGCAAGCGGTTCCACTGGCTGCTTGCCGCAGTGACGATTCCTTGGTCTGGGCCCGTGTCTAGCTTTGGTTCGGAGGATGGCAACTCGGAACGAGGAGCACAGCTATGCAACTCCAGAGCGATGCGTTCGCCGACCATTCGCCCATGCCCGTGCGCTACACCAGCGAGGGTGCCAACGTCTCGCCGCCGCTGATGTGGTTCGACGTGCCCGAGGGCACCCGCAGCTTCGCGGTGATCTGCGAGGACCCCGACGCCCCCGGCGGGCTGTTTCGCCACTGGGGCGTGTTCAACATTCCCGCCGACATGACCGAGCTGACCGAGGGAATCGCCGACGAGGCCCATCGGTACGACTTTCTGCAGGCGACCAACGACTTCGGTGAGGTTGGCTACAACGGCCCCCGCCCGCCCGAGGGCCACGGCCCCCACCGCTACTTCTTCCGCGTCATCGCCCTCAACGTGCCCGAGCTCGACCTGGAGCAGGGCTGCTCGATCACCGACCTGCTGGACGCCGCGCGCGGCCACGCAATCGAACGCGCCGAGGTCGTCGGCACCTTCGAGCGCGGCGCGAGCCATCGACCGCGGGCGTGAGCAGCCCTCACCTTCTTTCGGTGCGGGCATCTTGCCCTCGAAAGCGAGCGCTGGAAGCGCACGCACCGATGATGACCGAGCGCCGGGCTGGTCGACACGCTCGGGTAGACCGCCAACGTGGCGCTGTCAGTCGTAGCGCACGGTCATGTACAGCTTGGGTTCGTCGAGCTGGTCGGCCTTGGCGAGGTACCCGGCGACGGCCTCCTCGCTCAGGTCGGTGGTCGACACGCTCGAAAACTGTACGGCGTTGACCAGAACGCCGTCGACCCCGTCGCTCGACGACTGCTGGTACATATCCTGGACGTTGAAGAAGTCGTAAGTGGCCGTGGCGCTCTGCTCGCGAGGCACCAAGACGCCGGCGACCAGGCACGCCTGAGCCAGCGGGCCGAAGCTCGTCAGGTACGTCTTGGGCTCGCCGGCGGTAAAGTCGGCGAGCGCGGGCACCTTCTGCGCCAGCGCTTCCCAGAAGTCCGCGGGCAGGTCGCGCACACCCTGCAGCGCCGCTTCGACTGCCTCCACAGAGACCTCCCGGGGCTGGTAGGTCCTGTCGCTGACCACCGTAAGTCCCAGGGCGATGTAGTCCGCGGGGATATTCGAGTCGGGGTCGCTCTCCAAGTAGGAGGTATCTCCCGGCACGATAAGGCGGATGCCGTGGTCATAGGTCTCGTCGAGCTGCTCGAGAGTCGTCTCGATTTCGCGCGCCTGAGCGCCAGTGAGTTGGCCGTCGGTGAAGATCTTGAATCCCGCGATGACAGCGCCGGTGGTATCTTCTGCGTACAACATGGGGCTTTGCTCCAGATGGTGGGTTGTGAGACGAACGACCGTTACCGTAAAGCGACAAGTGCGCTCGCGCAACCGTTTCATTTGTGACTGCTCGGAGACGGCGGAGACGGCATGCAGCAGGGATGTCGGCTTGTCGTCGCTTTTGCGCTATGATCCCTGGGTGAACAAACAATCTGTTTCGGTTCTCGAAGATCCCGGTGAGCATGGTGATGGGTGAGCGTGCGTGGTCGTGGCGGTTGGGCGTGTTGGCTGTGGTGGTGGTGCTGGCGCCCCTCGGGTGCAGTAGCGGCGGTTCGTCGTCAGGCGGCGACCAGGGCGCCGATGCCGCCGCCTCGCCGGATACCTCTACGGCAGATATTGGCCACGAGCAGACGGACGCTGCACCGGGCGACACGCCGGACAGCGGTGCGGCCGATTCGGGCGACGACGCGCAGGCAGACGCATCCGAAGGCGCGACCACGCTCAGCGAGCGCTATCCCGGAGACGACGGCATCGCCGACGACCCGGCGGTGATCTTCTTCGACGACTTCGAGCAGGGCTGGGGCCGGTGGGACGCCCCACAGGCGGACACCCAATATCTGACGATGCAGACGGATGCGAGCATCGCCCACTCGGGAAGCGGCTACCTGAAGTCGACGGTGACCACCCAGGACCTGCAAAACGACCAGTACATCTCGTCAAACGCGCGCGTCTCGTTCGACCAGGTCGACGAGGTGTACTGGCGGTTCTATGCGCGCTTCCCCAACATCGCCCCCAATCCCCACCACTGGGTGCGCGTCTCGGCGGGCACCGACGACTAAAACTCCAGCGGGCTGGCCAACACGGTGCCGCCGGGCGACCAGGGTTTTTGGTTCGACTTCGACATCAACAACGACAACGTCTTCGACTTCTACGTCTACTGGCACGACATGCGCTCCGGGCGGTGCAACGACGGCAGCGCCACCCCGGGCTGCGCGGGCGACCAGGGCACGACCTACTACTACGGCAACGTCTTTCGCCCGCCCAACCAGTAGCCCTACCCGCGCGACAAGTGGGTATGCATCGAGATGCGCGCCAAGGCCAACACCCCCGGCCAGAACGACGGCGAGCTGACCTACTGGATCGACGACAAGCTGGTGGGCGACTACCGGCCGGGCTACCCCGACGGCACCTGGCTGCGCGACAGCTTCCACACCGGCGGCTGCAACTACAGCGCGTGCACCGATCCCCAGCCCTTCGAGGGCTTCAACTTCCGCACCTCCCCGGACGTCGGCTTCAAGCGGGTGATCTTGGACGCCTACTACGAGCGCGCCTCCAGCGCGCGCAAACGCCAGGCCCTGGAGGGTAAGGGGCTGACGGTCTCCGACGAGCAGACCATCTACTACGACGACGTGGTCGTAGCGACCAAGCGCATTGGGTGTCGGCGGTGAGGCTGCGCCGACGATGCTCGAGTGATCGAGTAATTGAGTGATCGAGTGATCGAGTGAACTACGACTGCGTAACTGCATACGGCAACGGCTTCAGCGTTTGTGTGCCAGCAAAAAGTCGAGCACGTGGTCGATGAAGTCGGGGTTGATGTTGGGGATGTGGCCGGCGCCGTGCATGGTCCACAGCGCGACGTCGGTGCCAGCGTCGCACCCCGTCCACTGGGTGACGTCGGTCTCCGCGCCGCTGAGGTTGCTGACCAGATCGATGGGCTGGCCGTCGTGGGGCTGGGCGTCGCAGCCGTCGCGGGTGGCCCAGCGTTGGGTGCTCTGCTGGGCGCCGGGGTAGTCGTGGCCGAAGAAGGTGCCGCCGTCGTAGGCGACGGTCTGGTCGCTGTCGCCGTGGATCTCGAGGACGCTGACCTTGCCGTCGTCGGCGCAGTTCTGGGGATCGTTGAACGCGGCGCCGGCCAGGCTGGCGATGGCGGCGATCTTCGAGCCCAGCTCGCAGGCCATGCGGTAGCTCATGAACCCGCCGTTGGAGTGACCCATGAAGTAGACCCGGTCGGGGTCGACGGCCAGGCGCTGCTTGGCCTCGGCGACCAGGTCGGTCAGGTACGTCACGTCGTCGACCGAGCTGCCGTTGAAGTTGCAGCACGCGTCGGTCGCGTTCCAGAAGCGCTTGCCGGAGGCGTCCACGGTGCCGTTGGGCAGCACGAGGATGAAGCCGCGATCGGTGCGGCGCTGGCTGAGGTGAAAGTAGGCGTTTTGGATGGTCGCCGACGCCCCGTAGCCGTGCAGCAGCACGATCAGCGGCCACCGGTGCGCGGTGGTGTAGTCGTCGGGCAGCATCACCGTGGCCGGGCGGTCGCCGCCTAGCGGCGTGCTCGGGTCCCACGGCGGGGCCAGGGCCGCGTCGTGCTGGTCTGCGTCGTGCTGGTCTGCGTCGTGCTGGTCTGCGTCGTGTTGGGCCGCCGCGTCGCTGGCGTCGCTCGCCGAGGTGTCGGCGTGATGTCCCGTGTCGACGGCGGGCGTCGAGGTGACGTTGGAGTCGCATCCGGCGATGAATGCTGTGGCGAGCACGATGGCGGTCAGTAGCTTTTTCATGGTTAAAAGCTTACGCCATGTCGGCGCTTTGCGTCCAATCGAGCGCTTACGATTCTGGAACCTCGAGGCCGGCTCGTGCATCCCAACGCTGACCGACGCTGTTGACCCTCCCGAACACCGACTGACCCCAATGACATCCATCCCGCTTTCGATCCTCGACCTCGCCGCAATTGGCGAGGGTTCGACTGCTCCTCAGGCCCTGCAAGATAGCCTCGCGCTCGCCAGGCTCGGCGAGGAACTCGGCTATGAGCGCCACTGGTTTGCCGAGCATCACGGCATGCCCAGTGTGGCGAGCTCGTCGCCGGAGATCCTCATCGGGCACGTCGCCCAGGCGACCGAGCGCATTCGGGTAGGCTCGGGCGGCGTCATGCTGCCGAACCACGCGCCGCTCAAGGTCGCCGAGAATTTCCATACGCTCGAGGCGCTGCATCCCGGGCGCATCGACCTGGGGATCGGGCGCGCGCCCGGCACCGACCAGAAGACGGTGAGGGCGCTTCGGCCGTCGGACCCGTCGCTCTTCGCCCGAGAGCTCCAGGATTTGATTCGCCTGTCGCGCGGGGATTTCCCCGAAGGCCACCCGCTCGACGGGGTGCGGGTGATGCCCAACGGCGTCAAACTCCCGCCGATCTGGATGCTCGGCTCGAGCGGCGCCAGCGCGAAATTCGCCGGCCAGTTGGGGCTGGGCTACGGCTTTGCGAGCCACTTTAGCCCGGCGCCCGCCGAGCCGGCCCTGCAGGCGTATCGCGAGAATTTTCAACCGTCCGAGGCGTTTCCCGTGCCGCACGTCATCCTGGCGGTGTCGGTGGTCTGCGCCGAGACCGACGAGGAGGCCGACTTTTTGGCCAAGACGCTCGACCTGAGCCGAGTGCGCTTGCAGCGCGGCGAGTTCGCGCCGCTGCCCACGCCCCAGCAGGCCGCCGACTATCCGTACTCTCCGATGGAGCGCGCGGTCGTCGAGAAGAACCGCCGCCAGCAGTTCATCGGCAGCCCGGAGACGGTCCATGCCGAGCTGAGCGCGTTCGCCGAGCGCACCGGCGCTGATGAGCTGATGATCACGAGCTTCATCCACAGCCATGACGACCGCGTGCGCTCCTACGAGCTGGTCGCTGAGGCGTTTGGGGCATGAAATCCTTGCCAGCGCGACCACCCCCGCGGCCTCGCCGCGCCCTACGGCCGTCGTTACCCCGTACCGGTTGGAACAATTCAGGCTGGTTGTTAGAATGCACAGTGGAGAAGTCGGTATCCAGCAACAGGAGGTGCGATGCCAACGCCCGGAATCAAAGAACAAGCACGTAAGCTGGTCGAAGAGTTGCCCGACGACGCGACGTGGGAGGAACTCGAGTACAAGATCTACGTGCGTCGCAAGATTGAACAGGGGCTGGAGAGCATCGAAGAAAGGACACACCCTGACCACAGACGAAGTTCGGGCACGGCTCGGATTGGGCGACACGTGAAGCTGCGTTGGAGCACCGATTCTCTCAATGATCTCCAAGATATTTACGACTATGTGAGAGGAAACGCACCTGAAGCCGCGCAGCGGGTCGTCGAGGAAATCATCGAATCAGCGGCACGGCTCGAAACTTTCCCGCAGTCGGGCCGCCATGTGCCCGAATATGCCGATCCCTCCATTCGCGAGGTGATCAAGGCTCCCTACCGAATCATCTATCGCGTCGACGAACACCATATTTCCGTCGTAGCGGTGCTTCATGCCGCGAAGAAGCTGCCGAGTACCCCGCCAACTTTCGAGTAGGAATACCGTGTGCGCTCCTGCGAGTTAGTCGCCAAACGTTAAAGAAGTTACTCGCCTTCCGGCACCGCCTGGCGACCCAGGGCGTCGAGCTTGCGCATGACCTCGACGAGCTGCTCGTCGCGCTTTTGGTCGTCTTCGGCCTCGCGGTAGACGAATTTGGCCAGCGGCAAGATCGCGCTCTCGATAAGCCCGAGCTGGCTCTCCAAGATTTCGCCTAGTTTGGTGGGCATGTCGCCGACGACCTGGACCTCGAGTTTGGCCTGCTGCAGGGACAAAAGCGCCTCGGAGAGGGCTTCGACGGCGGCGGGGGAGGCCTGTTGGGCGGCCTGCGACTGCTGGTTTGCCGGGATTTGTTGCAGTTCCACGTGGGGGCGCTGCTTCGCGGCCTTTTCGGCCGATTGCAAAGCCTTTTCAAGTACGCCGCGGATGTCGCCGAGGTGGGTGGAGACGTTGTCGGCTTCCAGCGTGCTGTGCACGTCTTCGAGGCGCTGGACGAGCGTGGCCAGCGGGCCGGCGACGCGCGAGATGGGATCGTCGTCGCCGCCCATCATCTTGCGGCGGGTGTACTCGCGCTTGATCTCGGCCCAGCGCTGTTTTTGCTCGTCGGTGAGCTTGCCGCGAAGCTCGGCGAGCTTGAGCAAGTTTTGCTCGGAGCCGGTGGTCAGCGTCTGGGACTCCTGGTTGTAGTGGTTGTCGATGACCTCCTGGACCTCGGCGTCGTTCATCGCCGAGGCGACCTTCTCGGCCATGCGGTTCATGTTGCGGTAGCTTCCCTGCAACTGGAAGGGCGGCTCGGTGCGGTACTCGTCTTTTTTGCCCGCCGACTCGATGTATTGCTGGTTGACCTTCAAGACGACGTCGCGAATGTCCATCAGCTTCTGCAGCACGTTGACGATCTCGCCGGCCTCCACCGAGGAGTAGGCGTAGTCGAATTCGGTCAGCGGGATCTGCTTGCCGCCGGCCATCTTCATGAACCGGCCGATGTCGCTTCGCTCGCGGGTGACCAGCGGGGCGGTGACCTTGTTGGAGGTCAGCGCGTTTTCGATGTAGCTCATCTCGAAGGCGCCCTGCTTGCCGCTCAGGATGTCGCCCAGGTTGTACGTATCCGCCCGGTTGGCGAGCATGTCGGGGATCTGGAAGCGCTCGCCACTTTCGGTGTAGGGGTTGCCGGCCATGACCACCGAGAAGCGCTTGCCGCGCAGGTCGTAGGACTTGGTCTTGCCGTTCCACACGCCCTCGATGCGGCGGGTGGCGTCGCATAGCGAGATGAATTTTTGCAAAAACTCCGGGTGGGTATGCTGGATGTCGTCGAGGTAGAGCATGACGTTATTGCCCATCTCGAGCGCCAGGTTGATCTTTTCGACCTCCTGGCGGGCGGTGGCGTTGGGCGCCTCCGCGGGGTCCAACGAGACGACGTCGTGGCCCAACGACGGCGCGTTGATCTTCATGAACATCAGGCCGAGGCGGTCGGCGATATACTCCATCAGGGTCGTCTTGCCGTAGCCGGGCGGCGAGATCAAAAGCAACAAGCCGCTGCGGTCGCTTCGGCTGTCCTCGCCGACGGTGCCCATCTGCTTGGCGAGGTTGTCGCCGATGAGCGGCAGGTAGACCTCGTCGATGAGCTGGTTGCGCACAAAACCGCTGAACACCTGTGGGTCGAGGTCGTCGACGCGCAGCCGCTGGCGCTCGCGGTCGAGCAACGCGCGGCTCAGGCGCTTGTACTCGCGGTAGGCGGGCACGTGCTCGTCGGTGTAGCGGCGAAGCCGGGTCAAAAACTCGTCGAGGCGAAGCTTCAGCGCGCCGTTTTGGATGCGCGGATGGTCGCCCAACAGGTCACTCACCTCGGCGGTGGTGCGCGCCTCGGCGGTCTGACGCTCGATATGGTCGCCAGTGAGAACGAGCGCGGCTACCTCGGGGATGAGGTGGCTGACGTCCTCGTCGAGCTGGCTCTGGGCGAAGCCGGCGAGCCAGGCGACGACGAGCTGCCAGCTCGCCTCGAGGTTGTCTTCGATCTGGGCGAGGTCCTCGGTGAAGTCGAGGCGGGAGTGCTTCTGGTCGAGGTAGCTAAAGAAGGCGTCGCGCAGGGCGGTGGCCTCGCTGGATTCGACGAAACGGGGCGTTTGGTCGACGAGCTCCTCGGCGAGGTAGCGGCCGGCTTCGGCGATGACTCCCTCACTAAAACCAGGGCTAGAAGCCCTGGCACCGAAGGATGTGGCTGCAATGAAGTCCGCGATTTCTCCCGCCAACTCCTCGCCCAACGCCCTCAGCGGCTCGCCGTGGCCGAAGATCTCGCGCAGACGCCCCATGCTCACGCCCCGGCGCGCCCAATTCTTGCGTCGCTCGGGCTGGTCGCCAAACGCCCAGAACATCGTCGCCAGCGCCCGCGCCGCCGGGGTGAACCGAAGCAGGCCGGCGGTGGCGTACATGCTCATGAACGCGTCCAAGATCTTGGCCGTGTCCTCATCGTGCACGCCGCGCTCGTAGCCCTCGTCGAAGCGCTCGTCCATATACCCGCGGATGAGCTTTTTGAGTTCGGCGGGGTCTTTGCGCCGCTTCTGCAGCTCGGCGACCGTCAGGCCATTCGCGGCGTTTTCGGCGTCGAAGACGATGGCCGCGGCCAGATACTCGCCGCGGTAGACCTGGTCGGTCTCGGAGACCAGCGGCTGGTTCCAAAACGGGCGCGTTTTGGCGAAGTCGGGGTCGTCGATGGACTCCAGGAATTCGGTACCGGTGATGTGCAGCGCCATGGTGTCGCCGTCGGGCACCATGGTCAGCTCGGCGGCCTGCGTATTTACGCTGAAGCGATGCTGGCCGAACTTGATGACGTTGTCGCCGCCTTCGAAGAGGTCGAGTTTGTCGCGAAGCTGGCGGATGGCCTTGTCTTTGGACGCCTTGAGCTGGGTGATGATGTCGTCGGCGCGCACGTCCTCTTCGAGCTCGCGAAGCTTTGTGGCCAGGTCGCGCACCTTCATGACCATGGCGTCGGAGGCGAAGTAGGCGTTGAGGTCTTCGACCGAGTCCATATTGGACGCCCGGCGCACCACGCCCGACAGGATGCGGTCGGCGCTGCGGGCGATGTTGTTGGCCTGGCGCTGGCGCTCGTCCAACAGCGCGCGTTTGCGCGACTCGAAGACCTCGTAGACCTCGTCGCGCTTCTCGGCGAGCTTGGTCAAAAAGCCGTCGAACGAGCTAAACCGACTCTCCAACTCCTCGAGCTGGACCATCATGCGCGTCAACTGCTCGTCGCAGGCCTTGGGTGTGTCGCACATGCCCAACGCGCTGGTCACGCTCTGGGTAAAGAGCTGGAATTGCACGGCAAACTCGGCCTTGCCTTCTTGTTCGGCGAGCTGCTTTTGATTGCGCTCGAGCTTGGCGCGGTCGCGGTTTTGGCGGCTCAAGACCTCGCCGATATTCTCCAGTATTTTCGTGCGCTTGGTGGGATCGTCGACCTGCAGGCCGCTGACGACTTCGGTGAGTAAATTCAGGCCCTTGTTGATGGTGTCGAGCTTGTCGTCGAGCTCGGCGGCCTGCTTGGTATTCTCGAGGTTGTCGACCTTGCTTTCGAGCTCGTCGAGGCCGTCTTGGTAGGTCTTTAAGGCCTGGTCGTCGAGCAGGAACTCCACGGTGGCCTTGCTCAAGTCGTCGTAGCGCTCGGTGACCTCGGCCTCGAGCTCGTCGAGGCGGTCGACGTCGATGTAGCGCGTCTCCTTCAAGGTGATGATCCGGCCGCGCTGCTGGCGCAATTTGTCCAGCCCCTCGACGAAGCGCTCGATGCGCTTCCAGTCGTTGTAACGCACGTCGGTAAACAGCGAGCGCTGCTTTTGCTCGGCGTCGGCGAGCGCCTCTTTGGCCTTCTTTTTGAGGGCGGTGACCTTCTGAAACTCGTCGACCACCAGGCCAGCGGTGTCGATGATGTCGCCGACGACTGCGGCGAGGTCGCCGACCTCGTCCTTGTCCAGCCAGAAGTAGGCGTCGAGCAGGCGCTGAGCGCTGGTGATCAGCGCCTCGTAGACCGCCATGGACGGCTCGAGATCGTCGATCATCGAGCATAGGCTGAAGGCGTCGGAGATGCCGCGCACCAACTCGGCGTTGCCGATATTGGACAACAGCGAGTCGTCCTGGGGCTGGTTGGCGGCGTGCTCGTCGCTGACAAAGGGCGTCTGCCAGATCTGCATCGGGTGGACGCGGGTGGGCTCGTCACCTTGGAAACGAAACACGATCATCGTGCCGTCGTCGAACAGCGAGTAGCCGTGGCAGTTGATCGGGTTTTGGACGTCCTTGCGGATGACGTTGTACGCCAAGAGCAGGTAGCTGCCGTCCTGCGGGCGGTAAAACACGTACAGCACGTCCTCGCCGTTGGCCGAGCGGACGACCTGGTGGACGCGCATGCCCTCGACGTTGGCGTCGAAGTTTTTGGACTGCCCGTTGGACAGCACGAAGCCGCCGGGAAAGACGATGCCCTGCTCGTCGGGCAGTTGGATGCACGATTGGCCGATGGCGTCGATGCGCTCGACTTGTTTCGTGAGGGTGTTGAACACGAAGTAGCGCCACTTTTCTTCGCGGTAGGGCAAGATCTTGAGGACGATGAGGTTGCCGATCTTGGCGAAGAGAAATTCGCCGTCGCCCAGCGACTGGTGCAGGTCGTCGACGGGCTCGTTGTAGATGCCTTTGCCGTCGTCGGTGTTGTCCTCGATCTTGATGGTCAGGTCGCCGCCGACCGTCTCGACGAAGACCTCGTCGAGGATGCTGACGTGGGGGTGTTTGCCCTTGTGGTGGTCCTCGCGGGTGACCGTGCGCCACTGGAAGTCGTGGGGCTCGGGTGGGGTCAAGTCCCGGTCCCCGGCGTTGTCGATATATTGGATGTTGTCGACCGCGTCGAGCCCCCAGCGAAGCACACGGCGGTCTTCGAGGGTCGTGCCGATCTGGAAGACCGCCAAAAGCCGGGTGTCCAGCTTGATGAGTTGGCTTAAGCGCGCGTCCTTGTAGTAGGTGTACAGCTCGTCGAAATCGCGGACGAACTTCTCTTCGCCGAGGAAGTTATCCTTGGTGTCCTGCGCCAGAGGCTCGAGCTTGAAGCCGTCGTCGTCCTTCTGGAAGGCGTGCAGGCTGAAGACGTCGTCGACGTCGGTCTTGGCCTTCAGCCCCAACTTGACGTTGTAGCCAAAGAGCATGCGCCCGCCGACGTTGACGATGTCGCGCGGCACGCAGTTATGCTCGGTGCGCACGCGCTCCTGGCCGACCACGGTCATCTCCACGCCCCCGAACATCTGGGCGCGCTTGTCGTTGAGCGCGTCGGTGCGCTCGCCGAGCTCGCGCGCCTGGTCTTCGAGGCGCTTGCGGATGATGTCGTAGTTGGAGGCGGAGACCGCGGGTTGTTTGGCGTCTTGGGACATCACTCACCCGGCGTCATATCAGTGATCGCCTCTTCGACCTCACCGTTGGGTTTGGCCGCGCCGTCGGCCTTGGCGGCCTTGGCGGCCTTGCCCATGACCTTGTCGAGCAGGCTGCGCGCGGTGGGGCTGGTGTCCATGAACCCCTCGAGCATCTTGCCGGCGGTGATGGACTTGGTGAAGTTGTCCAACACCGAGGTGTCGCCGCCCACGATGCTGATATTGGCGGCCTTGAGGGCCTCGCTGAGCACGGCGGAGCGGGCCTTGGCGATGTCGATGCCCTTGGCGAGCTTCTCGAGGGTGAGGTCGCGCTCGAGGTCGAGCTGCATCTGGAACTTCTCGAAGTTGAAGCCCTCCTCGTCGAAGTTTTTCATGGCCTTGGCCTTCTCGGTCAGGCCCTTGGCCTCGGCGGCCAGTCGGTCGAGGATGGCCTTGGCCTCGGCTTCGCCCTGCTGGGCGCGCACGTCGGCGTGGGCGGTGCCCTCTTTGCGGATGGCGTCGGCGCTGGCCTCCTTGATGCGCACCTGCGCCAGGCCTTTTTCCTGCTCGCCGGCGGCCTCGGCGACCGCCTTCTCGCGGATGATCTTGGCCTGAGCCATGCCCTCTTTTTCGATGGCCTCGGCGCGTTGCTGGGTCAGGCGAATCTCGACCATGCCCTGCTCTTCTTTGCCCGCGGCCTGCGACATCATCTTCTCTTTGGTGATGCGCGCCTCCACCAGGCCCTGCTTCTCGTTGGCCTGGGCGTCGGCTTCTTTGACGCGGACCTGCGCCAAGCCCGGGGCGGCCTCCTCGGCGGTGACACCCTCGGCGACCAACTTCTTGGCCTTGACGGTGCGCTCGGCGGCGTCGAGGTCGGCGTCGGCCTCGATGACCTTCTGCTTGGCCTTGTGCTGGGCGGCCTGTTCGGCGGCCTCGGCCTTCTTGATGTCCTTGACCAGGGCCTGCTCGGCCTCGCCCTCGGCGGCGACGACGGCGGCCTTCTTCTCGCGCTCGGCCTCGGCGATGCGGCGCACGTCTTTGATGCGCTCTTCCTCTTCGGCCACGGTCTTGTCCACCGAGACGCGGTCGCGCACGATCTCGGCGATATTCTTCTTCTCGACCTCGACCTCTTTGTCCTTGGAGATGCGCTGCAATTGGGTCTCGCGCTCGCGGGCGATGACCTGGAGTTGGCGCTCTTTTTCGACGTTTTCGGTCTCCACGGCGATGACGCGCTCGCGGTTTTTCTGGGCGACCTCCTGCTCGCGCTGCTTGTTGATCTTCTGGACCTCGATCTCCTGCTGGGCCTTGAGCGTGGCCACCTGGGCGCGGGCCTGCTCCTTGGAGGTCAGCTCCTGGGCCTCGGCCTGCTCGCGCGCCTGGACGACGGCGATCTCGCGGTGCTGCTTGGCCTCGGCCTCGGCCTGCTGGCGCTCGTACTCCAAGATGGTCATCTTGGTCTCGAGGTCGTTTTTGCCGATGTCCTTTTTGGACTTGTTGGCGAACTCGTTGGTCCGAAACTTCTGCTCCGAGGTCAGCTCGGTGATCTTCCGGATGCCCTGCGAGTCCAGGATATTCTGGGGGTCGAGGCTCTCGACGGGGGTCTGCTCGAGGAAGTCGATGGCGGCGTCTTCCAGGGCGTAGCCGTTCAAGTCCTGGCCGATGATCTCGATGATCTTCTCGCGGAAGTGCACCCGCTCTTTGTACAGCGCCTCGAATTCGAGCTGCTTACCGACGGTCTTCAACGCCTCGGAGAATTTGGAGACGAACAGCTCCTCGATCTTGTCCTGGTCGCTGGCGCGCTTGCAGCCCACCGACTGGGCGACGCGCAGCACGTCCTCGCGCGTTTTGTTGATGCGCACGAAGAAGGTGACCTTGATGTCGGCGCGGATATTGTCCGCGCAGATCAGCCCTTCCTTGCCGCGTCGATCGATCTCGACGGTCTTCAGCGAGATGTCCATGATCTCGGCGCGGTGCACGATGGGCAGCACCACGGCGCCGGTAAAGGTGACCTTGATGTCCTTCATCGTGTTGACGATGAGGGCCTGGCCCTGGTCGACCTTGACGTAAAACTTCATGAACATGGCGATGATGCCGCCGAGGATGACGGCACCGCCGACGAGATAGAAGAGCCACGCGTAATTCATGGCGTTGAAGTCATGCATGAGTGGTCACCTGCGTCATTTGTGGGTGGAAGTCGCGGATTCGGGTTGCTGTTCGTTGGCCTCTTGTTCCTCGGCGGCCGCGGTGATCTTCTGGTCGAGGATGGCCTCGGCATCGCCGTCGTGCTGCTTTTTGTCGTCGCCCACGAGCACGTCGTAGGGCTCGACGATGTAGGCGTGCTGCTCGTCGTCGTAGTCGATGATCAGCGCCTTGGAGCCGCGGCTCAGCCCGTTGTTTTGGGCCTCACAGCGTACCGGCAGCAGAAGCCCGGCGCCGCCGTCGTCGACGTCGGCCTGGCCGAATTTGGCGTCGACCCGGCTGGTGGTCACCCGGCAGACCGAGCCGATGAGCGACTCGCCGCCGTGCTTCTCACCCTTGGTGTCGAACAACTGGATGAACGGCTGCATGATCAGCATCGTCACCGGCAGCGCGGCCACGAAGCTGCCCACGCCGAACAACGCGGCGTACAGCGAGGTCAGCCCGCCGATCATCGGCGCCAGGTAGTAGACGGCGGCGAACGAGACCATCCAGGCGGTCAGCGTCAGAAAGCTCAGGATGACCGTCAGCGGCACGGTGCCCATCCCTAACGCGCTCATCACCGCCTCGATGAGGTCCGGGCCCGGCAACATGCCGTCGGGGTCGACGTCGGCGTCCAGGTGCACATGGGCGTCGACGTGGCCGTGCATATTGACGTGGGCGCTCATGTCGAAGGTGTCCAGGTCCAGCGCCCCCAGGATCACCAACAACCAATACAGCCCCAATACCAAGAGTACGGCCGTAAAGACGACCGTGGGAAAGGCGAGCGCGATCTGGAGAAACTGTTGCATGTTGCGGACCTACAGCGCGCTCATCGTGGTGCGCACCCGGGTCGACCCTCGCTGCGTCATGGTGAAAGAGTACGGCGATGTTTGTAGTGAATTTTGTCGGGTTTAACAAGGCTTAGGCGTGGTGGCGCCGTAGGCGAGCGCGGGAAGACCAGCGGCCTGCTCTCGTTTACGATCTACCAACTCCTTCAGCACCCCGAGGTGCTCGCCCGCGCCCAGGAGGAAGCCGACCGCGTGCTCGGCGCCGACGCGCCGCGCTTCGAGCACCTGCGCGAGCTGGGCTACATCGACCAGGTGCTTCGCGAATCGTTGCGGCTGTGGCCCACGGCGCCGGCCTACGCGCTGTACCCCAAGGAAGACACCACCATTGGCGGGCGCTACGGCGTCGAAGCCGGCGAGGAGCTGTTCGTGCTGCTCCCCATGCTCCACCGCGACCCGACGGTGTGGAACGATCCAGAGCGCTTCGATCCCGAGCGCTTCGCCCCCGAGCACATCGACCAGATCCCGGCCAACGCCTGGAAGCCGTTCGGCCGCGGCCAACGCGCCTGCATTGGCCGCCCGTTCGCCATGCAGGAGGCCAAGCTCGTCCTCGCGATGATGCTTCGCCGCTTTGATCTCGTCGACGTCGACGACTACCAGCTCGACATCAAGGAAACGCTCACCCTCAAGCCCGCCGCCCTCCACATCCAGGCCCACCCCCGCTCCTCCGCGCCAAGCCTGCGCTCCTCCGATGCTCCGCTCCAAGCCCCGCGCCGCAGGCGCCAAGCCCCAAGCCCCGCGCTGCAGGCGCCAAGCGCTGCCGCGCACGGCACGCCCCTGCTCGTCCTCTACGGCTCCAACTCCGGCTCCGCCGAAGCCTTCGCCCGGCGCATCGCCGGCGACGCCCAGGCGCGCGGCTGGGACGCCGAGCTCGCCGCCATGGACGACCACGTCGGCGACCTTCCCACCGGCGGCGCGCTGACCGTGGTCACCGCCTCGTACAACGGCGAGCCGCCGGACAACGCCCGTGTGTTCTGTGAGTGGCTGGACGGACTCGAGCCCGGCGCGCTCGACGGCGTGCGCTACGCGGTCTTTGGCTGCGGAAACCGCGACTGGTCGGCGACCTACCAGGCGGTGCCGCGCCGGGTCGACGAGGCCTTGAGCCGCGCCGGCGCCGAGCGCCTCATGGAGCGCGGCGAGGCCGACGCGCGTGGCGACTTCTTCGGGGACTTCGACGCCTGGTACGAGCCGGTGTGGCCGACGCTCGAAGACGAATTCGACGTCACCGTCGAGGCGGTCGACGACGGGCCGCTCTACGAGATCGAGCGCCTCGACGCCGCCGCCGACCCGCTGGTCGACGCCCACGGCACCCGCCTGGCGACGGTGCTCGAAAACCGCGAGCTCGTCGACATGTCCTCGCCGCTGGGGCGCTCGAAGCGCCACGTCGAGCTGGAGCTGCCCGACGGGCTGAGCTACGAGGTCGGCGACTACCTGGCGGTGCTCCCCGAGAACGACCCCGAGCGCGTCGCGCGCGCTGCCGAGCGTTTCGGCTTCGAACTCGACGAACTCATCCGCCTGTCGAGCGCCCGCGCCGAGACCAGCGCGCTGCCGACCGGCCGACCCATCGCCGTCGCCGAGCTCCTGGGCCGCTACGTCGAGCTCGGCCAACCGGCCACCCGCCGCGACCTCGGCCGTCTGGCGGAGCTCACCCCGTGCCCGCCCGAAAAGCAGCGCCTACAGGCCCTGGCCAACGACCCCGAGCGCTACCGCGCCGAGGTGCTCGACACGAATGTCAGCCTGCTCGACCTCCTCGAGCAGACCGCTTCATGCACCCTCGGCTTTGCCGAGTTTTTGGAGATGCTGCCGCCGATGCGCCCGCGCCAATACTCCATCTCCTCGTCGCCCTCGGTCGACGACACGCGCTGCGCGCTCACCGTCGCCGTCGTCAACGCCCCCGCCTGGTCGGGCCACGGCCGCTACCGCGGCACCTGCTCGAACTTCCTCGCCCGCCGTCGCCCCGGCGAGCACGTCGAGGTCACCGTGCGCCCCTCCGGGCCCGACTTTCACCCGCCCGCCGACAGCCGCACGCTCGCCCCCTTCCGAGGCTTTTTGCAGGAGCGCGCCGCTCGCCAAGAAGCCGGCGACGACCTCGGCGCGGCCGCGCTCTTCTTCGGCTGCGACCACCCCGAGGTCGACTTCCTGTATCGCGACGAACTCGCCGCCTTCGAAGAGGCCGGCCTCGTCGAGGTCCACCCGGCTTTTTTCAAAAAACCCGACGGCGACATCACCTTCGTCCAACACCGCCTGTGGGCCGAGCGCGATCGCGTCGGCGCGTTGCTCGACAACGGCGCCCACGTCTACGTCTGCGGCGACGGCCAGCGCATGGCTCCCGCCGTGCGCGATACGCTCGCGCGCATCCACCAGGAGCGAACCGGCTGCACCGACGCCGACGCCAAGGCCTGGCTGGAGGCCCTGGAGGCCGATGGGCGTTACGTGGCGGACGTCTTCGGCTAACGAGGGCAAGATGCCCACGCACCGAAGGAAAGGCGAACGAGGCCAAGATGCCCACGCACCGAAGGAAAGGCGAACGAGGCCAAGATGCCCACGCACCGAAGGAAAGGCGAACGAGGCCAAGATGCCCACGCACCGAAGGAAAGGCGAACGAGGCCAAGATGCCCACGCACCGAAGGAAAGGCGAACGAGGCCAAGATGCCGAAGGAGTGGTGTTCTAGCCAGCGAGCACGCCGCGCAACAGCGCGTCGACCATGGCGTCGGCGTAGCGGTCGATGAAGCCGTCGTCGGTGGGATCGAGGCCGAAGTTGCGCCGGGCGATCTCGGGCTGGACGAACGGCTCGGTGGCCGCGCCCACGATGATGAAATACAGGCAGGTGGGGTCGATCGGGCGCAGCGTATCGTCGTCGTGGGCGGCGGTGAGTTCGCCGTTGAAGAAGCTGACCAGGTCTTCGAGCCAGCGGCCGTATAAGTCGTCGAAGGCGTCGCCGCCGCCGCCGCTTTCGGTGCGGATGAGCCTGGCGAGCTCGGGGTGGTGCCCGCTGAAGCGCACGAAGGCGCGCAGCAGCTCGGCGAGCCGCTGGGGGCGGGGCATCTTGGCGAGCTCGTGGGTGACGCGATCGAGCTCGTCTTTGAGCTGGCCGAACAGCGTGTCGATGACCGCGCGCCACAGGCCCTTTTTGGAGCCGAAGTGGTGGTACAGCAGGGGTTGGGAGACGCCGGCGCGCCGGGCGATGGCGGTGGTCGTCGTGCCCGTGTAGCCGCGGTCGGCGAAGAGTTGGGAGGCCGCGGCGATGAGCTCGTCGCGGCCGTGGTGGTCGTCGGAGGTTTTGGTCGTCATGGTGCTCTATGCGGAGAAAAAGCCCCGGGCCGAAGCCCGGGGACATTGGCTCACATCTGCTCGCCGGGGCCGCGGCGGTGATGGCGATGGCCGAAGCGCTTCTTCATGCGCTCGCGCATCTTCTGGAATTTGGCCTTCTGGTCGGCGTTGAGGACGGCCTCGATCTTGTCGCCGCCGTTTTTGAAGGCCGCGCGGATGGCCTGACGGCGCGCCTTGCGGTCGGTGTTATCTTTGAACGCCTGGCGCACCTGCTGGTGGGTCTCTTTGATGATCTGCTTGACCTGTTTTTCCTGCTGGGCGTTCAGGTCGAGCGCCTTGTCCAGGCGGCGGAACATGTGGTGCATGCGCCGGCGGGCGTGGTGCTGGCGGCGCTTCTGGCGAAGCTGTTTGAACTTTTGCTGCTGCTCGGGAGTGAGCACCTTTTTGATCTTCGCCTTGCTCTGCTGGAAGACCTGGCGCGCCTCCTTGCGGGCGCCCTGGCGATCACCCTTGTGGCGCTGGCGGATGTCCATCATTTGAGTGCGCGTGGACTCGAAGATCTGGCGCACCTGCTTGTGCTGGGCAGCGCTCAGGTTGAGCTTTTTGTCCAGGCGGGCCATGCGCTTGTCGAGGTGTTTGTCCATCGCCTCGAGGCGCTGCTCGTCGGTCATCTGCGACCAGCGGCCGTGCTTGTGGCCGTGCTTGCCGCCGCAGGCGAAGGCGCTGGCGCCCAGGGCGAACGAGCCGGCAGCCATCGAACAAGTAACCAGTCCAGCGATCAGGATTTTTTTGAACTTCATGATGTTTGCTCCTTCTCGGGTCGAGAGAGAATGATGTCAGCGTATCACATGAGGCCGGAGGAGTCGCTTCTCCGTGGCTTCATGTGTAATGTACGCGGTGGATCTTAAGAGTTTCTGAAGCTAATTTGTGGCGCCTGCGGCGCGGCGTGGCGCCTGCGGCGCGGGGCGTGGAGCGGAGGAGCGGATGAGGTGTTGGTGGAACATCGTGGGTGGATGCGTGGTGGCGTTGCTGGCGGGCTGCCAGACCGGGGCGCCCGTGCGTGATGGGGCGCCTCGTGCGTCGGCGAGCGCGCCGGTGCCGCCCGCGCCGGCCGCGGACAGCGTGTGGGCGACACCGGGTGGGACGCCCGACTCGGCCGACCAGCCCACGCCGCCGGCGGCGGTGGACGCCCAGCTTAAGATCTCGGCGGACGGGGTGGCCGTCGGCGGCAAGAAGGTCGTGGCGTTGAAGCACGGGCTGATCGCGCGCGACCAATTTCGCTCGTCGAACTCGTTTTACGTCAAGGCGATCGGCGAGGCGGTGGCCGATGAGATGACCGTGGCGCGGCGTCGGCGGCTGGTCGACGGCAAGCCGCTGGGGGCGCGGCAGGTGCGCGTCGACATCGATCCGGCGGTGGCCTCGGACACGCTGTTGGCGGTGGCGTACACCCTGAGCGAAGCCGGAGTGAAGTGGCTGACGCTGGAGGTTGGCGGCGGGCAGATGATGCATCTTCGCCTGAGCATGGATTTTTTGAACCAACGGATGTTGCCCATCGACGAGCGCGCCCCGATTGTGGCGCCCGCCCAACGGGCCAAGGAGACATCGACGCAAGCATCGTCGGCCACGAGTCAGCTCGGCGCCCTCGGCGGGCTAATGGGCAGCGGGCAGGCCGCTGGCGTCGGTGGGCTGGGCGGGTTGGGCACGGGCTACGGCAACGTCGCGATGGGTACACTGGGCGCTTCGGGCAATTCGCAGTTGATCGGGACGTTTGGCGGCCTCGGATTAGGCCTCCGGCAGGGCCGGTATTGCGACGCTCGGGCCAAGCAAGCCGAGAAGCTGCCGGCGCTGACCCACGTCGTCGTCCACCTGCGGCCGCATCGGATCGAGGTGCAGGTGGTCTCCAAATACGGGCCCAGCCGGGTCGGTGACGTGTTGGAATCGGCGCGCGTCGACGACCAGCATCTGGGCGATCCGAAGGCGTATCCGTGGGCGTGGCTATACGCGACGCTGGCTAAGGTTCACCGGCGCTATCCAGAGGCGACGACGCTGATGGTGCGCCCGCATACGGCGTTGCCGGTGGCGTTCGTCGAGCGGGCGCTGCAGGCGAGTTGTGCGCTCGAGAAGGCGTCGCACGCCTCGCCGAAGGCCGACGCGAAGGCGGGCGCGGCGTCGACGTCATGCTCGCCGCGCTTCGATACTTTCGTGTTGTCGAACGGGCATTATCCGCGCCGAAAGGATGAACCGGAGAGGTAGGCGCGTTGTTCGGATCAGGGGACTTCCTCGGCGTTGCGCACCACGTCGTCCCATTCGCCGGGTTCGAGCTCGACCCATTTGTCCTGGCCGACGTCCCATTTGAGCCGCGCGCCGCAGTCGCGGCAACGCCGATACATCCAGGCGGCGGGCACTTTGGCGCCGTCGATGACGATGGTGGAGGTGCGGATGTCGACCGATTGGATGCTGGTGCCGCCGCATTCCGGGCACGAGGGCGTGCTCATGACCGCGCGGACCATCATGGCAATGAGAGCGACCCAGATCAGAAGAATCACTGCTGCTAAAATATAAAACATGCCCAGGTCCCCTTGCGAGAAACGGTCGCTTTTCTCACTACATTGTAGTCCATCGTCGATTCGGAGGAAACGCCTCCTATGAAATTGCTCACCGCGGCTCCCCCCGACAACCCACAGCCCCCCCAGGCCCATGACTGATCGCATTTTATTGGTCGAAGATGATTTCGCGCTGGGCGACGAATTATTCGAGTCGCTCGACGAGGAGGGCTTCGAGGTTACCTGGATCAAGGATGGCTCGGAGGCGTATTTCGAGGCCATCGAGGACTACGATCTGGTGGTGCTCGACCTGATGTTGCCGGGCAAACACGGCTTCGACGTGCTCAAAAAATACCGCACTCAATCGGACGTGCCGGTGATCATTTTGACGGCGCGCCAGGAGACCCACGACAAGCTTCGCGGCTTCGAGCTGGGCGGCGACGACTATATGACCAAGCCGTTTTGGCCCGAGGAGCTGTTGGCGCGCATCCGCGCCCGGCTTCGCCGGCCGGTGATGCGGCGCCAGGCCGATCGGGAGTTCGGCCCGCTGGCCATCGACTTCGAGGCGCACACGGTCGCCGTCGACGGCCAACCGGTCGACCTGACCCCCGCGGAGTTCGACATCCTCGCCGCGCTGGCGCGCCGGCCGGGCATGGCGATCACCCGGCGCCAATTGGTCGAGCGCGCCCTGCCCGAGGAGAGCGAAGGCACCGAGCGCACCCTCGACGTCCACATCTCGCGCATTCGCAAGAAGCTCGGCGAGGCCGGCAAGCTTGTCGCCACGGTGTGGGGCATCGGCTACAAGCTCGATCACTCAGCGAAGCGAAGCGAGGCATGAAACTTAGACCGAAATTGGCGTTGACCCTGGCGGCGATCGTGGTGCCCGTGATGGTGTTGTTCACCGTGTTTCGGGTGTACGGGGAGCGGCGCGCCTTCCAGGAGCGGGTGGCCAGCCGGATCTCGGCGCGCATGGAGGCGCGCGGGGGCGGGCGTTGCTTGGAGCGGCCCGAAAAGTTTCACCTGCGCGTGCGCCACGGGTTTATGATCTTTGGTTACGGGGCCGATTTTCGTTCGGCCAACCGCCACGCGCCGCCGCTTCCGTCGGATGTGATCGGCGCGCTGCGAAGCGGCGACGACACCGCCAGCGAGGATTTTTGGCGCAACCCGCGCTTTGGCGGGGTGACCGCCATTCGCACGCCCTGGCCGAACACGCCGTGCTCGGTGGTGGCGGTGTACTGGCCCAAGCGGCCGGGGCGCGGGCCGCGCCATTTCATGGCCGACGTGGCGCTGCAGGCGGTGGTCGCCTTCATCGTGCTGGTGCTCACGGCGCTGGTCGCCGCCGGGCCGATGGTGCGGCGCATCCGGCGGCTGACCCAGGCCATCGAAGAGGCTGGCGGGCCGGACTACCAGGTCGACGCGGAGACCGACGCCAACGACGAGATTGGCGAGCTTGCGCGCGCGTTCAACGCCGCCGGCGACCGGGTGCGCGAGACGGTCGACGAGCTGGAGGCGCGCGACCGCGCGCTGACCGAGTATATCGCCAACACCACCCACGATCTGGCCATCCCGCTGACGGTGGTCCAGCATCGCATCCGCAAGCTGCAGCGCCAGCTCGAAGACGACGAGGACGCCGCGGCGTTGGCGGCCTCGGCGATGGAGGAGGCCCATTATATCGCCGCGCTCATCTCCAATATGGGGGCGGCCGCCCGATTGGATCGCCGCGGCGAAGAGCTGACCATCCATCGGTGCAATATGGGGGAGATCGTCGAGCGGGTGGCCGCGCGCCACCAGCCGTTGGCCGAGCAGAAGGGCGTCGAGCTCAACTGGGCGGTGCCCCCGGAGGCCATCGAGTTCGACTGCGACTCCACGCTGGTCGAGCAGGCGCTGAGCAACCTCGTCCAGAACGCCATCCAGTACAACTCCGCCGGCGGCCACGTCAGCGTGGTGCTCGAGCCGGTCGACGGGGCCTTCGATCTGCGGGTCATCGACGACGGGCCGGGCGTGCCCGCCGAGATGGTCGAACACCTGACCGACCGCGACTTTCGCGTCGACGAGGCGCGCACGCGCCGCCCCGGCGGGCAGGGCTTCGGGCTGTCCATCGCCCGGCGCGTCTGCGAGCTGCACGGGTGGACGCTCACGCTGCAAAACCGCGAGGAGGGCGGCATGGAGGCGTCCATTCGCGGGCTGACCACCACGAAGGCCGCGTAAGCACGTTCACGGGTCGGTCGGGGCGACCGCGGGGGTGTGGGCGTCCGCCGCTCGGCGGGGAAGGCGAATGGTCACGCAGGTGCCTTCGCCGGGGGCGCTGGTGATGTCGATGTGACCGTCGGCCTGCAGCACGGCGCCGTAGATGGTCGCCATGCCCAGGCCGGTGCCCCCGTGGTCTTCCTTGGTGGTGAAAAAGGGCTCGAAGGCGTGTTCGAGGGTCTCCTGGTCCATGCCGCAGCCGGTGTCCGAGACCTCGAGGACGACCTCATCGTCGACGTCGTCGACCCGCGTGGTGATGCGAATATGTCCCTGGTCGGCGATGGCGTCGCGGGCGTTGACCGTCAGGTTGAGCACGATCTGCTCGAGCTGGCTGGGGTCGGCGAGCACCTCGTCGGTGCCGTCGCTCAGCTCGATCTGCAGGTCGATACGCTCGTCGACGAAGCGCTCGAGCACCTCTGAAAGCTTGCGGATGGTCTCCGAGACGCTCGTCGGTTGGCGCTGGCCCGCGCGGCGCTTGCTGAACGACAGGAGCTGCCCGGTCACCCGTGAGGCGGCGTGGGTGGCCTCCAGGATATCCTGCAGGTCTTGGGTGATGGCACTGTCGTCGTCGACCTGGGAGAGCGCGAGCTGGGCGCAGGAGCTGATGACGGCCAGCAGATTGTTGAAGTCGTGGGCGATGCCCCCGGCGAGCGTGCCCACGGTTTCCATGCGCTGGGTGCGCTCGAGCGCGCGAAGCGCGCGCATCTGTCGACTCAAATCGCGCAGGGTCATCTGACAAAGCCACACGTCGCCCTGCTCGTTGCGAATGGTCCCGGCGCGCACCTCCACCGGGACGGCGTGTCCGTTTTGGTGGCGCAGCTTGGCGCGAAAGACCGGCGATTGCTGGACCTCGCCTCTTAGGCAGGCGGCCCCGTCGGCGTCGTCCACCTCCTCGAACAGCTCGGCGAAGGGGGTGTTGACGACGTCCTCGGGGCTCCACCCGGCGATGTCTTCAATGCGTCGGTTGACGAAGACGAGCTGCCCGGAAGTGTCCACGTGGGCGACGATGTCGGGGCCGTGGTCGACCATCAGGCTGAGGTGGCGCTGGTTTTGGCGCAACTCCTCGTTCTTCTGGTGCAGGTGGCGGGTGCGTTTGGCGACCTCGCGCCGCAAGACGACGATGATCAAACCGGCGAGCACGAGCACGCCCACCGCGGCCATCAGGACGTACTTCAGCCATCCGGGCGTGCGTGGCTTGTCGGGCGGGGCGGTCCAGCGGCGCAACGCGTCGTAATACGGCGAAGGGGATTGCTTCTGCCAGGCCGACAGGTGCTCGTCGATGCTTTGCAGGACCTCGGGCGGCGTGCCTCGATGGGCCGCGAAGTATAGCCTGGCCGGCTGAAGGACCACGGGCGTTCGCTTCAGGTCAAACGTCGAGGCACGCCGGTCGCCGAAGAAGTTGTTGGCGATGACCGCGTCGGCGTGTCCCTGCTCGACCATCCGGAAGGCCTGGTCGAAGGAATCGGCGGCGACGAGCCGCAGGGCATCACCGAGGCGCTGATTGCGCCGTTGCAACTCGGCCTGTTGGCTCGATCCGTCGAGCACGGCGATGCGCCGCCCGCGCAGGTCGTCGAGGGTGTCGATGTCGGCGCTGTCGGGTGCGTAGATGCGCGAGAAGCTGTCGGTGACGGCCTCGTTCGAGAAGTCGAAGTGTTTGGCGCGCCGCGCCGAGATCGCCATGTCCGGCATCACGTCGATCTGGCCGGCGCGAAGCATCTTCAGGCAGGTGGGCCAACGACAATCGACGTAGGTCAGCGACCACCCCTGGTCGGCGGCGACGGCGTCGAGGAGGTCGACGAATAATCCCTGGGGGTTTCCCTGCTTGTCCCGGAAGATCTTGGGCTCGTTTTGATATATGCCCACGCGCAGCGAGAGGCCGTCGTCGGCATAGGCGTTCGGCGAGAGCAAGCTGACTGCGAGTGAGCCGACGACGAGCGTCGCGGATACGAAGAGAGAGGTACGCATTATTGCGACAGATTAGCAAGCTTCGCCGCGCGCGCAAAGCGCGTCGGTCGATCGATTTGGTCGCAAAAAAGAGCGCCCTACAGAAGGCCCGCGCGCTTGATCTCGAGGTAGCGATTGACCAGTTGGACGGAGAGCTGCTGGGGCTGGACGTCGAGCATCATCACCCCGCGGCTGATCAGTTGGCGGTGGGTTTTGTCGCGGTGGCGCAGGTATTCGTGGCCGGCGGCGACGCACAGGGCGTCGTCCAGGTCGACGACCGGCCGGCTGATGGCCTGCTCGGTGGCCGCCTCGCGCAGGCTGGCCACCAGCACCACGTGGCGCTGGCGAAGAAGCGAGACGGCTTCGATGAGCTCGTCGTTGTCCTGGTCGTACAGGTTGGTGAGCACGACCACCAGCGCCCGGCGGCGCTGGACGGCGGTGAGTCGGCGGGCGGCCTCGCTGTAGTCGCTGGGGGCGGTGGTGGTCTCCAGGTCGTAGACCTTCTCGAGCACGGCGTTCATCCCGCCGGGGCCTTTTTGGCGCGGCACCCACAGCTTGTGGCCGCCGAAGGCCATCAGGGCCACCGAGTCGCCCTGGCGAAGCGAGACGTGGCTGAGCAGCAGGGTGGCGTTGAGGCAGTGGTCGAAGTGCGACAGCTTGCCGTCGCGAGCGCGCATGCGCCGGCCGCAGTCCAGCAGAAACACGATATGCTGGTTGCGTTCGTCCTCGTATTCGCGCGAGATGAGCTTGTTGCGCCGGGCGGTGGCTTTCCAGTCGATCTGGCGGCTCAAATCGCCCTGGCGGTAGTCGCGAAGGTGCGAAAACTCCATGCCCGCCCCGCGGCGGCGAAGCTTGCGGATGCCCAACTCGCCGATGCGATCGGCGGTGGCCATCAGCGCGTAGCGGCTGACGGCTTTGAAGTTGGGCAGCACCCGAAACGCCCCGGTGGGGCCATGCTCGATCTGGCGCATCACCAGCCCCAGCGGCCCGTGGATGCGCAGGTCGGGGGCGCTGAAGTGGCGGGCGCCGCGCTCGTTGGCCTTGAGGCGGTAGGTCAGCCGGGCGCGCTTGTCGTAGGGCAGGCGAAGCGTCGCCGGCATGCCCTGCATCTCGCAGGTCGCCGGCGGTTTGTCGAACAGCTCCAGGCGCAGTGTCTGGCGCTGGAACGAGCGCACCACCAGGGTGACGTCGGTCCACACCCCCACGGCCAGCGAGTCGGGGACCTCGCGCGTCAGGCGCGGCGGCTCGACGCGGCGAAGCCACCACCACTCGACGAGCACCGCCGCCGCCAGCGCGGCGCAGCCGCCCAGCCACAGCGGCAGGGCCAACGAGAAGATCCCCGCCACCAGACCCCAGACGGCCAGGCCGCCCAGGCACCAGTAGAGCCGTGAGGTCGCAATCACGTGCGCGGTACCTCCACCTTGCGCAGGATGTCGCGCAGCAGGTCGTCGGCGGGGATGCCGTCGATCTCGACCTCCGGGCTCAGCAGCACGCGGTGGCGCAGGCTGGGCAGGGCCATCTCCTTGAGGTCGTCGGGGATGACGTGGTCGCGCCCGTCGAGCAGGGCAAAGGCGCGGGCGGCGCGGATCAGCGAGATCGCCCCGCGCGGCCCGGCGCCGGCGCGCATGCCCGGCCACTGGCGAGTGGCGCGCACCAGGCGCACCCCGTACTCGATGATGCGCCGGTCGACGCGCACCTGGGCGCAGATCTGTTGGAGCTTGCGGGCCTGCTCGAGGGTCATGACCTGCTCGATCTGGTCGAGCTTGAACGAGTCGCCCACCCGCCCGCGGGTGACCTCCTCGACGATGTCGAATTCGTGGTGCTCGGCGGGGTAGTCGATCTCGATCTTGAACAAAAACCGGTCGAGCTGGGCCTCCGGCAGCGGGTAGGTGCCGTCCTGCTCGATGGGGTTCTGGGTGGCCAGCGTCATAAACGGTGGCTCGAGCTGGTAGGACTGTCCCTCGATGCTGACCTGGCGCTCCTGCATGACCTCGAGCAGCGCCGCCTGGGTCTTGGCGGGGGCGCGGTTGATCTCGTCGGCCAACAGCAGGTTGGCGAAGACCGGGCCCTTGCGCACCCGAAAATCACCGCTGGTGGCGTGGAAGATGGCGTGGCCGGTGACGTCCGAGGGCATCAAATCGGGGGTGAATTGCACGCGGCTGAACGTGCCGCCGAAGGTGCGCGCCAGAGACAGCACCATCAGGGTCTTGCCCAGCCCGGGCACCCCCTCGACGAGGACGTGGCCGCTGGCCAAAAAGGCGCATAATACCTGGTCGAGCACCTCGTCCTGGCCGACGACGGCCTTGCGGATCTCGGCGCGCAGCCGCTGCAAAATCTGGGTGATCTGGCCCATGTCGATCGGCGGGGCCGTCGTGGGGGGAGGCGATGTGGTCACAGGTCTCTCCTGTAGCGTTCCAGGGTGCGAATTTGGACGATGAACTGGTCGACGTTGCGGTTGCCCGAGGCTGGACGAAACAGCCGGTGGACCTCCTCGGTGGAGGTGCCCAACTCCTGGGCGATGATCTGTTCGCGCTCGCTTCCCACCGCCTGCTCCAGGCCGGGGTGGCGCCGCTCGAGCTCGCCGACGAGCGCCTGCTGGACGGACTCGAGCAAGGTGGCGGTGGCGTCGTGCTTCCACAAAAAGCGCCCCGTCGCCTCGATATGCTCCAGGCGGCTGCGGCGCCGAGTGCTCGGTGGGGCGAGCAGCGGGCCGAAGCGCTTGCGTCCGGCCTGAATGGCCAACACCAACACGACCAGGAGCACCACGAAAAACGGCCAGGTAAACCGAAGCACGTAGGCCGTCCATGACTGGCGCTGGTTGAACTTGACGATCTGCACCGACGGGGCGTCGCCGGGCGTCAGCGCGACCAGATCACGCAAGAGCGTGGCGTGGGTGCCGTCGCCGATGGCGTCGTTTTGCAGCACGTAGGTGTTGTGCAGCACCGAGACGCGGCCGCTGTGCACGGGGCGGCTGAGGGCGAAGACGTGGTCGTTCTGGTCGCGGGCGACCCAGTCGGCGTCAGAGGCGGTCCACGCCAGGGTGTCGTCGGGGGCGGGGTCGATGGCGTAGGTGTGCGCGGGCGTGGCGCCGGTGGCGCGGGGCTTGGGGCGTGGCGCCTGGGGGCGCGGAGGCGCGGAGGCCTGCGGAGGCGCGGAGGCCTGCGGAGGCGCGGAGGTCTGCGGAGGCGCGGAGGTCTTCGTGTCGGAGCTTTGGGATGCCTGGCGGTGCGTAAAGCCCAGCCGGCCCAGCAGGGCGGCCTGCTTTTCGTCGGCGTCGGGGTCGAGCGGGGCGGGTACGATCAGGTGGCCGCCCACGCGTACCCAGCGCGCCCATTGGTCGACCTGCTCGGGGGAGAAGTCCCGGTTGGGGTCGGCCAGGATGACAATCTGGCGCTCGTAGGGGGGCCGCTTGGCCCGTGCGACCGTGTCGACGGTGTAGCC
Source organism: uncultured delta proteobacterium (assembly GCA_963697525.1). Lineage (GTDB taxonomy): Bacteria > Myxococcota_A > Bradymonadia > Bradymonadales > Bradymonadaceae > Bradymonas. The sequence goes on along the minus strand of OY969087.1, from coordinate 751,859 downwards.
CAGGTCTTCGAGCAGTCGTTCGCTGGCCAAATACGGGTTCTTGCGGGCCTCGCCGGAGGGCGGCTCGCGCACCTCCGAGGTGACCTTGTGGAAGCAGATGAAGAACAGGCCCACGACGCCGGCGATGACGAGGCCGAACGCGGCGAGCGCGAGCGCGATCTTTTGGCGCCTGCTCACCGCACACCTCCCGGGGCGGACGGGCCGGTGTCGGGGCGAAAGTGGCGCTTCCAGTCGCCGAAGAGCTGTTGGGCGCGCTCGTCGCTGACGGGACGATCGGCGTAGACCGTGGCCGTCCACGCGCGGGCGAGTTCGGCGACGTAGTCGGCGGGGCCGCCGGCCTCGCGGACCTTGCCGGCGCATTCACGGGCGGTCATGCTGTCGTCGATCTCGATGCGGTAGCCGCTGGCCAGCCCGCGGATGGTGCCCCGGTACAACAGGCTCAGGCTCTGGGGCCGATCGCCCTGGCGCCAGGCGGCGATGGCGGCGTCGACGATGTCGGCCGGAAGCGTCACCCGGGGTGTCTCCTCGGGGGTGTCGTAGTCGGTGCGGGCGGCGACCTCGACCTCGCTTTCGGCGCCGCCTTCGGGTATGCGCACCTTTCGGATGATGTAGTAGAGCACGGCGATGAGCAGCAGCGCGGCGATCGCCCACATGATGTACTGCAGGACGGGGGCGACGCTGGCGATGACGTTCTCCAGCCAGCTCATGTCGGCCTTTTTCTTCTTCTTTTTGCCGAAGAGGTCTTCGCGAAGCGTCCAGTGCTCGACCTTTTTGGTGTGGCCGAACTCCGGGGCCTTCAGGATGTGGGCGATATCCTGTTGCGGGTCGAGGGCGGGCTTGGAGGGCTCGACCTTGCGCGTCTTGGGGCCGGGGGCGGGGCTGGCGCTGGCGACCGGCGAGGCGGACTGTCCGGCGGTCTGGGCCGCGGGTTGCTGGGCGGCGGCGGGACGCGTGGTGGCGGCCAGGGTCGTCAGGCCGACCAGCGCGACGATGGCGGCGCCGCGAAGGGCAGCCGACGCTCGCTCGCGCAGCCGGCTGGCCAGGCGCTTGAAGACGATCTCGATGTCCCAACCCTCCAGGAGGACCCGGCGGTTGATGTACAGCCCGAAGCTCGCGGCCACGTAGGCGAGCTCGACGGCGCTCATGGCGAGGACGTACACGCCGAGCATGACCAGCTCGAAGCCCGGCATATTGCCGCTGGTGAACAAGTGGTGGAACTTGCTGCCCAGGTCGAGGCCCAGGGCGTCCGGGGTGACCATGAACATCAAGGCGATGGCTGCGCCCACCAGGAGCCACTCGACGGCCATGCACACCAGGACGAGCCAGCCCGAGGGGACCTGCAGGCCGCGGCGAAGCAGCGTCTTGAGACGCTCGGAGGCCTCGGCGCCGCCCAGGCGCTCGAGCTCGCGCACCGGCATCGCCGGGCCGCGGTAGGGGTTGAAGCGCCGCCAGGTGATGTCGGCGAGGACCCGCCCGCTTCGCCAGGTGCCCATGACGTAGCCGACGGTCTGGCGGGTGGTGGGGACTTCGCCGAAGAACGCCCGGCTCAGGACGAACAGCGGTACGCGGTCGTACATCGGTTTGAGCCACCAGATGACCAACAGCGGCAGCCAGAACAGCGGGGTGAGGGCGGCTATTACCGCCGCGCCCACCACGATGGGCAATACGCAGGCCAACCACCCCAGAAGCAGCGGCTTCCAGAAGTGACGCGCCAGTACAAAGCCCAGATCGGTGGCCTCGTAGGGGGTGCGCGGGCGAAGGCGCGCGGCGATCTTATCGAGATCCATCGCCCCCCCGGCCGGCCAAGAGGAAGTAGCCGATGACCACGGTCCACAGCCCCGCGCCGACGACGTATTTGACGGTGGGCTCGGTGGCGGTGGCTGACCAGAAGCCCTCGATGAACGCGGCGATCACCAGCATGGTGAAAAAGCCGGCGACCAGCCCGAGGCTGTCGCGGGCGGTGTCCTGCAGGGATTGCAGGCGGCTCTTTCGGCCCGGCCAGATGGGCGAGAACCCGAGCTTGAGCCCGGTCATGCCGGCCAGGACGATGGCGGTGAGCTCGAAGGCGCTGTGGCCGATGACGTAGGGCCACAGGTTATGGGCCTCGCCGACGTTGCTCAGGTGGCCGGCGACGGCGCCCAAGATCAGGCCGTTGTAGAACACCGCGACCATCGCCCCGACGCCGGCGACCGCCCCGGAGCCGAAGGTGCGCAGGGCGATGCCGATATTGTGGTAGATGTAGTAGCCGAACATCATGAAGTTGGAGTCGGCCTGGCGCGCCTTCTTCATGGCGTCGGCCGAGGAGTACATCTTCTCCATCTGGGTGACCATGCGGTCGCCGAGCACGTGGTAGGCCCACTGCGGCTCGTAATGCAGCCAGACGAACAGCCCGACGGCCGGGGCCAGAAAGAGGAACAGCGAGATGAGCAGGTAGCGCCAGTTGGCGCGCACGTCGCGGGCGAAGCCGGCGCGGATGTAGCGCAACATCGGCTGCCAGCGGCCGGTGCGCGAGCCGTACAGGGCGGCGTGGCCGCGCTCGACCAGGGGGTTGAGCCGGGCGAGCAGCGCGGCGCTGTAGCCGCGGTGGCGCGCGATGGACAGGTGCTGGCACAGCGTGCGGTACAGGCGCGGAAAGTCGTCGACCGGAAAGCTGGGGTAGTCCTTGTCGAGGTCGTCGAGCATGTGCTCGAACTCGTGCCACAGGGGCGCGTTCTTTTTGACGAAGCTTGCCTGGCTCATCGCCCCCTCATGATCCAGTTGGCCAGCCCCTGCAGGAAGCTGATGGCGGCGGTGCCGCTTTGGGTGTGGGTGAGGTCGTCGAGCAGGCGGGCGAGCTCGGCCTTGCGGGTGTAGTTCCACTGGGCGCTGCGCTCGGCGTACTGCACGATGGCGCGCTGCTCCTCGATGGACAGCGGCTCGCTGGTGGCCACCGGTTGGACGTCGGGCAGATCGCCGCCCAGGCGGGCGTCGTCGGTGCGCCGGTAGCACACCACCGTGCCCCCGGCGAGGTCCCCCAGGCGCTGGAAGCGCCCGGTGACGGCCATGGCGACGATGCCCAGGGTGTAGCCCACCGGCAAAAAATCGGCGGTGCGCAACAGGTTGCGCAAGATCGAGCCCTTCCAACTAATGGGGGTGCCGTCGGCGTTGAGCGCCTGCAAGCCGAACATCTTTTTGCCGGGGGTGGTGCCGTTTTTGTACATCTCGAAGTAGATCGGATAGCCCCATTCGACAACGAACATCGCCAGGAAGAGCAGACCCATGCCGATCTTGCCCAGGATCGCCAGCGGGATCGCCATGATGGCGTAGACCACCACCCGAATGCACAGGTCGACCCCCGCCGCCAGGATACGCGGCAGCGGGCCGGCCAGGTGCACCTCGAACTCGACGCCCTCGGGCGTCTCGATGGTATGGATGGTGTCCAGTCGCGTCATTACCAGCCGGCGTTGCTCGAGGCCGAAAGCGGCTCGCTGCCGGCAACCACGTTGGTGTCGGCGATCAGGTCGTGGAGGCACTGCTGGGAGTCGCTGAAGATGAACAGCGGGTCGGCCAACTGGAGCAGCGGTCCCAGAAACGGGATCATGCCCACCAGCCACAGCGGCACGACGCGCAGCCCGATGATGCGCCCCAGCGACGCCTGGGTTTGCAGGTCGCTTCGCACGATCTGGATGCCCAGCAACTGCTTGCCGATGGTCTGACCGTGGGTGTGCAGCCGGTACAGATTGTAGCCGCCCAGGGCCAACAGGCATACCACCAGCGCCAGCCCACCCACGCCCGCCAGGGCCTGCTTGGGCGCTCTGGCCGCCCCGCCGATGCCGGCGACCACGATAAACGGCAGCATCGCCGCGAGGAGCGCGAGGCCGTCGACGAACGCCGCGCCCAGCCGGCTCATCCGGGTGGCCAACGGGCGCGTCGCCCACGGATCCGGTTGGAACGAGCGGTCCTCGTCGACGATCGACTCCGGGGCGGCGTATGGATTGTGGTTTGATGGGTGGGGCATGTTCATCGTGTCTCCTTCCGAGGTCGCTTCGAGCGGCTCAGCGCCATGAGTGTGAGTGAGTCGGACCAAGTTGACCTCTACCGCGGACGCACCACCGGGTGTATGACAGCCGGTTCCGCCCCAAAAGAGGTTGTATGTGCTTGCCAACCTACCATATTGAAAAAAACGTATCTACTGCGGTGTCCGCATCCACCGCGGAATCAGACTCCATCACCAAACAGCATCCCGCAGACAACACCCCCCACCCCGCCGCCCCAAAAAACGGTGTCAGACACCGTCACAACCCAGCATCTATGCGCCTCAGCGCGCGATCGCACTCCTCCGCCAATGGCCCCCTTCGCAAAAAAACTTTGCCCGATCACGCAACGATTCGCCCCTTTTTGCCGAAAACCATAATGAGAGGATTAACGATCACCTCGAACCTATGGAGCCACCCCAATGGGAAATCGACTGCGTCATTTCGAACCCGGTATCATTTATTTCATCACCATCCGCTGCCTGCAGCAGCGCTACTTCTTTCGCCCCGGCAAGGACGTCAACACCATCATCGCCAACGTGCTCGCCTACGCCGCCGACAAGTTCGACGTCGATATCTACGCGTTTGTGTTCATGTCCAACCACTTCCACCTGATGGTCGGCTCGCACTCCTGTCAGATTCAGAAGTTCATGCAGCTCCTCGACACCGAGCTCGCCAAGCAACTAAACGCCCACTGGGGCCGCTCGGGCTCGTTCTTCGAGAGCCGCTACAAGTGCTCGCCGATCCTCGACGACGACGAGCTGTTGAACAAACTTCGCTACACGGTGTGTAACCCCTGCGAGTCCAACCTGGTCGCCCATCCCAAGTTCTGGCCGGGGCTGTCCTCCTGGGACCTCCACGAGTCGGCAACGCCGCTTGTGGGACAGCGCGTCAACAAAAAAGAGTACTGGCGGCTTCGCCGAAAAGACATCGACCACGCCGAGGCCGAGCGCCGCGCCATGGTCGACTACGAGCTCGAGATGGCCAAGCTGCCCATGTGGAAGGATTTGAGCGACGAGGCGTACAACCAAAAGGTCTTAGAGGAGCTTCGCGACCACGCCGAGCACCTGGCCGAGCACCGCAAAAGCGGGTGCGTGGGCGTCGATAAAATCCTCGAGCAGAACTGGTACGACCGCCCGAAAGACTCCGAAAGCTCTCCGTGTCCGCTGTGCCACACGACCGACCCGAAGCTTCGCGAGGAGTACACAACGACGTATTGGGAGGTCCGCGACCTCTACAAACAGGCCGCCGACAAGTGGAGGGACGGCAAGACCGACCTCGAATTTCCCAACGGCACCATCCCGCCGGGCCACCGCGAGTGCGTCGGCGCGCCCGAGCCGCGCGAGGAAGACCTCGCCTAAGCGCGATACCCGCCGGGCCGTAACACAACACGCCAAGAAACTCCGAACACTCCCGTCCGGGCAGCGTTTGAGCGCACTGGTGTGCCTTTCCAGCGCCTGTCCCTTCGCCGAATCACCCAACGCACAGGTGTACATACCTTAGTCGGCCGCCACCTCCGTTTTTGGCGTGCGTTCTGTTTCCAAATCCGATCAAATTCTTCTCCCGCGGATGTTTCGCACGACCGGCATTGTTCGAAAACCCGCATGCTAGCTGCCCCTTACGGTGTCTGACACTCCATTTGGGGCGGTGTCTGACACCCGTTTGGTCGCGGTATGGGACGAACCTTCCGACTTGCCAACCGATGCGCTTCAATGTCACAGAGAGCACGGTGACGATCATGTGGGATTGGTGCAGGAGTAGGACTGATGTCGAAGCTGGGTCTCGATGCCGAGATGATCGCGCGGGGGCGCCAGGCGGCCGCGCAGATCGCCGATGAGATGGACGCGTTCATCCGGGCGCGCACGACCGTGGCGGTCGAGCGCACGGTGCTGCGCTTGATGGGGATCGACGGGGTGGACGCCGACGATATCCCGCTGGCCAACGTGGTGGTGGACGCGGCCGCCGAGGCCGGGCTGGTCGGAGAGGGGGTCACGCGCCTGGTGGCGCGGGCGATGTTGCAGACCAACCGGGAGCCACAGACCATCGCCGAGGCTGTGGCCTCGGGGGATCTGCGCCTGGCCGAGTTGCCCCAATTCGACGAGGCCCGGGTGCGCGAGGTCGGCCAGGAGCTGGCCGCGGATGCCGCCGATCACATCGCAGCCACCGTCGCCGAGCGTGACCGGCGCCTGCAGCGCTCCGAAGAGCGCCCCCAGCCGCTGCACTACGTCATCGTCGCCACCGGTAATATCTACGAGGACGTCGTCCAGGCGCGCACCGCCGCGCGCCAGGGCGCCGACATCATCGCGGTGATCCGCTCGACCGGCCAGAGCCTGCTCGATTACGTGCCCTACGGGCCCACCACCGAGGGCTTCGGCGGCACCTACGCCACCCAGGCGAATTTCCGGATCATGCGCGAGGGCCTCGACGAGGTCGGCGAGGAGTTGGGCCGCTACATCCGGCTGTGCAACTACTGCAGCGGGCTGTGCATGCCCGAGATCGCCGCCATGGGCGCCCTCGAGCGCCTCGACGTCATGCTCAACGACGCGCTGTACGGGATCTTGTTTCGCGACATCAACCCCCAGCGCACCTTCGTCGACCAATACTTCAGCCGTATGATCAACGCCTACGCCGGGGTGGTCATCAACACCGGCGAGGACAACTATCTGACCACCGCCGACGCCGTCGACGCCGCCCATACGGTCCTGGCCAGCCAGTTCATCAACGAGCAATTCGCCCTGCGCAGCGGCCTGCCCGCCGAGCAGATGGGGCTGGGCCACGCCTTCGAGATGAACCCGGCCATCGAAAACGGCTTTTTGCTCGAGCTCGCCCAGGCCGAGATGGCCCGCGAGATCTTCCCGGACGCGCCGCTCAAGTATATGCCACCCACCAAGTATATGACCGGCAACGTCTTTCGCGGTCACATCCAGGACGCGTTGTTCAACCTCATCGGCGCCTGGTCCAAACAGGGCATCCAGCTTCTGGGCATGATGACCGAGGCGATGCACACCCCGCATATGGGCGATCGCTACCTGGCGTTGGAAAACGCCCAGTACGTCATGAACAACGCCCGCGCCCTGGGTGACGAGGTCCAGTACAAGGAGGGCGGCATCATCCAGACCCGCGCCCAGACCGTGCTCGCCGAGGCGACCGAGCTGTTGGAGAACGTGCGCGACGAGGGGCTGTTCGAGACGCTCGCCGCCGGCACCTTTGCCGACGTTTTTCGGCCCAAGGACGGCGGCAAGGGCCTCGACGGCGTGTACGAGCGGGCGCCGGATTATTACAACCCGTTGGAGGACGAGCTTCGCACTCGATTGAAGCTCTGAGACGTTGCGGCTGATATCGAAAACTTACGATGAATTCACTTAAGTGATTGCTTTACTTTCGAGCTCAACTTTGTGAAATTATGCCCGTGCTGGAAGAATCAGAGCAACTCGACCTGGCATTTCACGCGTTAGCGAACGCAACGCGTCGGGGGATTGTCGATCAACTTTCGCGAAGTCCGGCCTCGGTTAGCGAGCTGGCCGAGCCATTCGACATGTCGCTTGCCGCGATCCACCAGCACATCCAGGTGCTCGTGGAGGGCGGACTCGTTATTACGGAGAAACGCGGGCGCACTCGCGAATGCCGGCTCTCTCGGGACGCGGTCAAGCGCGTCGAGCAGTGGCTGAACGAGCGCCGCCAGCTCTGGGAAAGCCGGTTTGATCGCCTGGGCGCGTTGCTCGAAGGCGACGATATCAACGATCCCCCGGGGCCCTCGACCCCGACGGTTCCAGGAGATGAATCATGACGGATATGCCTCTGTGCCACGGCACGTTCAATTTGGAGCGCGAATGGGCCGCTCCCCCCGAGCGTGTGTTTCGCGCGTGGTCCGATCCGGACCTCAAGGCGCAGTGGTTTACCGGACCGGAGGAGCGATGGACCCTGCTTCGACGGTCGATGGATTTTCGGGTGGGAGGCGCGGAGGTGCTCGAGGGGCGCTTCAATGAAAGTGGTCTAGTGACACTTTTCCAGGCTCGCTTCCATGTGATCGAGCCTGCCGAGCGCCTCGTTTACGCCTACGACCTCTTTCACTCGGGGCGTTTCCATTCCGTCACCCTGTCGAGCCTGCAGCTCGAGCCCATAGTGGACGGAACCCGCGTTTCCTACACTGAACAGATCGTATTTCTGAATGGAAGCGACGGTACTGCGGACCGCCGCCACGGTACCAACTTCCATTTCGACATGATCGAAGCAGTGCTCCAAGTCGGAAACGAGAGACAATGACGTTGGAAACATAAGGGGAGGCCGTTTAGCTGTGGGGGTGGGGTGCGAAATTATCGCGTGAAAATACTTAAGTGTCTGCTTGATTGTGGTGGGCTCGCCGTATAAGCTTAAGTGGATGCTTAAGTGTTTGATGCAACCCAACCTGGCATTTTAGAGGAGAAGCACGATGACGCTTGCACTTTATGGGCACCCCTTTGCCTCGTTCGTATGGAAACCGTTGATTGCGCTGTATGAGCGCGAGGTGAGCTTCGAGTTCAAAATGGTCGATGCCGAACACCCGGAGAATCAGGCGCGGATTGCCGAACTCTCTCCCACGGGACAATTTCCGGCACTGGTTGACGGAGACAACCAACTAACGCAAAGCAGCGTGGTGATTGAATACCTCGACCTGTTTCATGGAAATGAATTGTCAATGGTTCCGAGCGATCCTCGCGAAGCGTTGGAGGCTCGCATGATGGCCGATGTGTTCGACGATTATGTCCATGCACCGATGCAGCGCATTGTCGGCGACGCGCTACGTGACAAGGCGGAGAGCGACGAGCGTGGCGTCTCAGAGGCTCGTGCAGCGCTGGAGCGCTGCTACGATTGGCTGGAGCCTCGCTTGGAGGGGAAGGATTGGGCGGCTTGCGGTCGCTTCACGATCGCAGATTGTGCCGCTGCGCCGGCACTCTTCTACGCAGACTGGGTTCATCCGATCTCGGATCGCCACGACGCTCTCGCCACCTACAGAGCTCGACTGTTGTCCCGCGCTTCGGTGGCGCGAGTCGTCGACGAGGCACGCCCGTACCGACACTTTTTTCCGTTAGGCGCTCCGAACAGAGATTAGGAGTAGGCGGCTCTAACGGTTCGCAAGTCGAGACCTGGCGCGTTTTCCCAGATTGCGAACGTCGGCGGCGGTCGACGCCGGCGCTGATATTCTCCCCCGCGATGGAGGCGAGCGCGACGACGTGGGACTCGCGCGCGGGTTCGGGGCGGCGTAAGCGCACAATGCAATTCGCATTTTCCATCGGATTGCATTATTGTGTGCGGCTACGAAGTCTTTCCACGACAAACGCCGACAATTTTAGCCAAGCCGCCCCATGACGCATCGTTCGTACCTCGTCGCCCTCGCCACTTCTCTCGTCCTCGCCGCCTGTTCTGCAGACGCCACCAACGGCAAGACCGACACCGGTGGGGGCGGCGTCACCCAGAACGACAGCGGGGGGACGGATGCGAGGATCACCGCTGATGCCGGGGCCGACACGGTGTCTGACACCGTGTCGTCGGGCGCCGATGCGGGGGCGGACGCGGCGTCGGACGTCGGGTCCCAAAACCTCCCCGACGAGATCACTACCGCCGGCGCCGAGTTCGAGGGGATCATCCCCGCCCAGGGTGAGATCGACCTCAACCTGTTGGCCAACCAGAACGACCGGGTGACCATCTGGCTGCGCATCGTGGGTGATCCGTCGTGGAACCCGTCGGTGTCGATCTTTTCGGACAGCCAGACCGACGCCCTGGTGTGGGGCAACCCGCAGGGAGATACCGACGCTCATATCCCCTACAACGAGAGCCAGCTCGACGCGGGCTGGGAGTTTTACAACGGCGGCCACTTCAAGCTGGCGTTGCAGAATTTCTCGGATGTCGACGGCCACTTCCAGTTCACCCTGGAGTGCAAGAGCGGGCCGTGCGCCGACGCCAGCGACGCCGATAACGACGGGGTCAACGACTCGCTGGACAACTGCGTCAGCGAGCCCAACCCCGACCAGCTCGACAGTGACGGCGACGGGCTGGGCGACGCCTGCGACCCCCAGGCCGGCAACGACCCCTACGCCGGGCTGACCAACGGCGCGCTGGAAGACGCCCTTCGCGCCGACCACCAGGGCCACATCACCTACTCGTACAGCCAGGCGCGCGACTATATGTTCAGCACCGTGGACAACCACGGCGGCAAGGTCACCGGCGTGTACACCGGGGTGACCATCACCACCAGCAACGCCGACGACGCCTACCAGCAGGGGTTCAACGCCGAGCATACCTGGCCGCAGAGCCAGGGCGCCCAGGTCGAGCCGGCCAAGTCCGACCTGCACCACCTGTTCCCGGCGACCGCCGAGGCCAACCAGCGCCGCTCGAATAACTACTTCGGCATCGTCACCGGCAATGTGTCCTGGTCGCAGGGGGGCTCGCAGCTCGGCGAGGACGCCACCGGCGCGGTGCGCTTCGAGCCGCGCGACGTCCACAAGGGCAACGTCGCCCGCGCGCTGTTCTACTTCGCGGTGATGTACAACAAGCATATCCCCGACTTCGAGGAGCAGGTGCTGCGCCAGTGGAATACCCAGGACCCGGTCGACGGGCCCGAGCGGGTGCGCAACCAGGCGGTCTACAACTTCCAGCACTCGCGCAATCCATTCATCGACCGGCCGGAGTTGGTCGACAAGATCGACGATTTTTGACTCCCGTGTCAGCGTTGCACGTGCAACCCGCCGACTGTACACTCGACTTGTCAACCACGCGAACCCGGACAAGGCGAATGAGTAATCACGATGGCAGCGGCTCGCCCGACGAGTCGATCGACGAGTCGATGGAGGAAGGGGCGGCCGATTCTGAGCGAGACGGTCACGATGCGCCCGAGCATCCCCGACGGCGAGGGCGGCCTGGGCGGGTCGACCTCCGCCGCCGAGGTCACCGGCGATGCCGAGTCGGTGTTCCACTCCATCGAGCTCTTCGAGAAGCTCGCCCCCGAGGAGGTGCGCGAGGTGGTGGGCGCCTGTCAGCCGTTGACGGTGCCCGCCGGCGAGGAGCTATTTCGCCAGGGCGACGAGGCCGACGCGCTGTATATCGTGGAATCCGGCGAGCTGCAGGTGCGCGCGACCACGCCCGCCGGCGAGGACGTCATCCTGGCGATGCTGGGCTCGGGCACGGTCGTCGGCGAGATGTCGCTTATCGCCGGGGCGCCGCGCTCGGCCACCGTCGAGGTGATCAGCGACGCGTCCATCTTTAAGCTGGGCCGCGACTCCTTCGACGAGCTGCGCGCCGCGCACCGGCCGGCGGCCTACAAGATCATCTTGCGCCTGGCGCGCATCCTCGGCGAGCGCCGCCGCCAGACCGACGCGCGCGTCGAGGAGGTCTTCGAGGACCCCGCGCAATACCTCGACAATTTCGAATCCCAGGTCCACGAGATGCTCGGCCGCTTCAAAAAGGCCTAGCCGGCTCCCCCGCTTTAGGATTGTCCATGGCAGACGCAACCCAAGATGTCGACATCCTCGCCGAGCAGGGGCTCTTGTCCGGGCTGGAGCGCGCCGACCTCGCCGAGCTCGTCGACGCCGGCGAACACCTGACGGTCATGCCCGGCCAGGCGTTATGGGCGCCTGGTGATGTCAAAGACGCGGCCTATATTCTGTTGGCCGGGCGCGTCGAGATCAGCTACCGCGTCCAGCCCGACGGCCAACGCCGCGACCAGATCACCGAGCCGGGCTCGCTGATGACGCTGTCGTCCCTGGTCTACCCGTGGCCGCACGGCAGCGCGGGCACCCCGCTGGAGCGAAGCCAGGTGCTGCGCCTGACCCGCGAGGCATTTGCCGACCTCTTCGAGGCGCGCCGCCCGGCGGCGTTCGTGTTGGTCGACGCCATCGCCGACGACCTCGTCCAGGAGATGCGCGACGCCAACCGCCGGCTGCACGAGGTGTTTGGACATCCCGCGGAGACGTTGCGCATGCTCCGGCGGCGCAGCCGGTGAGGGGAGTGATCGAGTGAGGGAGTGATCGAGTTCTTGCGCTGAGGCGCGGGGAACGGCCGGTCACGATCACGATCACGATCACGATCACGCGATCACGGTCACGGTCACGGTCAGGGCGGGCGGACGCAGTTGTAGCTATGCAGTTGTAGTTTACTCGATCACTCGATCACTCAATAACTCGATCACTGAGGTTTACATGAATATCGGCGTCATCGGAGGCGGATCGTGGGGCACGGCCCTGGCGAAACTACTGGCCGAAAACGGCCACGACGTGCTGGTGTGGGTGCATGAAAAGCCGTTGCCGGCGATCATCAACAAGAAGCACGAGAATACCGAGTATTTGCCGGGCTTCGAGTTGCCCGACAACCTGGTGGCGACCTGCGATCTGGAGTCGGTGGTCAGCGACAGTGATATGATCGTGTCGGTGGTGCCCAGCCACGTGCTGCGCTCGGTGATCAGCCGGGTCGCCGACATCATCCCGCCGGCGACCGCCATTGTCAGCGCCACCAAGGGCATCGAAAACGAAACCCAGATGCTGGTCAGCGACATCCTCGAGGATGTCTTGCCCGAGTACTGCCATCCGTATTTGGTGTACTTGTCGGGGCCGAGTTTTGCCAAAGAAGTCGCTGCCAAGAAGCCCACGGCGGTGACCGTGGCCTCTTACAATCACAAGCTCGCCCAGCGCGTCCAGCGGGTGTTCAGCAACGATGTGTTTCGCGCCTATACCAGCACCGACGTCATCGGGGTGGAGATCGGCGGGGCCGTCAAAAACGTCATTGCCATCGCCGCCGGCGCCGTGGCCGGCATGGAGTTAGGGCTGAATTCGATGGCCGGCATGATCACCCGCGGGCTGCACGAGATGAGCCGGCTGGCGGTGAGCATCGGCGCCAACCCGCTGACGCTGTCGGGCCTGGCGGGCATGGGCGACCTGGTGCTCACCTGCACCGGGGGCTTGAGCCGCAACCGCTCGGTGGGCTTCAAGCTCGGCCAGGGCTACTCGCTCGAGGAGATCTTGGGCGAGATGAATATGGTCGCCGAGGGCGTCAAGACCTCCAAGAGCGTGCACAGCCTGGCCGGCGAGCTGGGCGTGGAGATGCCCATCTGCGAGCAGGTCTACAAGGTGCTCTACGAGGATAAATCCACCCGCGAGGCGGTCTCCGATTTGATGAGCCGGGAGCTCAAGCCCGAGCTTCAGGGCTTGTATTGAGCGACAGCGGTGTTATATCCAACTTCGGGGTCCGTGGGACCCCGGATTCCTCGACCCCTGGACCCCCAGACCCCTGCCCCACCATGAGAAAACGCCGCCGCCGACTGACGATCCTCTCCGAGGACGAAATCCAGAAGATGCGCGACGCCGGGCGCGTCGCCGCCGAGCTGTTGTGCCATCTCGGGAAGATGGTCGAGCCGGGCATCTCCACCCAGGACCTCAACGACGAGGCCGACGCCTGGGCCAAAGAGCGCGGCGCCACCCACGCTCCGCTGGGCTACAAAGGATTTCCGCGAAGCATCTGCACCAGCATCAACGAGGTCGTTTGCCACGGCATCCCCAACGAGGAGCAAATCCTGGCCGACGGCGACATCATCTCGGTCGACGTCACCCCCATCGTGGGCGGCTTCCACGGGGATACCTGCGCGACGTTCTTCGTCGGCGAGGTCTCCGAGGAGGCCCGCAAGCTCGTGGAGGTGACCGCCCAATGTCTGATGCGCGGCATCCAAGAGGTGCGCCCCGGCGCGCGCATCGGCGACATCGGCGCCGCCATCCAGGAGCACGCCGAGGCCCAGGGCTTCTCGGTGGTGCGCGACTTCATCGGCCACGGCGTCGGGCGCACGTTTCACGGCGCTCCCGAGGTGCCTCACTTCGGCAAGCACAACACCGGCATGCGCATCCGCCGGGGCATGGCCTTTACCATCGAGCCGATGATCAACCTGGGCGACTACCCGGTCAAAGTCCTCGACGACGATTGGACCGCCATCACCCGCGACCGAAGCCTGTCGGCGCAGTTCGAGCACACCCTGGTGGTGGGCGACGAGGGGGCGGAGATCATGACCCATTGCGAGGGCGACGATCCCTTCAAGGTGGCGCCGGGCTGTCAGATCAAGTTTGATGAGATTGGTGGGATTTGAGGCATTTTTTTCGGAGCAAGGGCATCTTGCCCTTGGCCGCATAACACGGAGCCTCGGCTCCCGGTTGTACTCTAGGCCAACTCCACCACCCCCTCGGCGGGGGAGTTTCATTAGCCACATCCACCACAAGTGGTTGTCGGGGCTACTGAGTCTCCCCTTTCAAGGGGAGGTGCCTCGCGCGTAGTCCTGCGCGAGGCGGAGGGGTTCTACGCCAAACCAAAAGCTACGCCAAACCAGAGGGGCTGCAGTGTCGCGGCGAACCAGAGTGATGTACGGATTTGTCGCGGCGCTGTTGTTGGCATCGCTCGCGGCCTGTAGCTCCGATGAGGCGCCCTCCGTGGCCACGGGGCGGGGTTTCGCGTTTTATGGCATGTCGCCCGATGAGGACTACTTCGTCTACGGGGCCGCCACCGACGACGCCGATTCGATGGACGTGTACGTCTACGACGTCGCTTTGGGTCAGTCGCACGAATTGGGCACGGACGCCGACGGTGAGGTCGACGTCATCTGGAGAAAGCTCGCCGCCGACGGGTCGCCGCCGACGGGTTCGCCTACATGATCAACCCGCCGGGACACGCCTCGCAGATCCGCGTGTGGCCCGAGTCCTCTACCTACGGCAGCGTGCTCGCTGACGGGGCCGTTTGGTCTTTGGACTTCACGAAATACGGAAAGATCGTCGGGTGGCGCACCACCAGTGCGCAGCGTGAATTTGCGGACGACGAACACGATTGGTACGCGTGGGATTCTGCGCACCGGCGAGGAGCACCGGCTCGGGTCTTCGGCGTCGGGTCCTGCCTCGAACTTCGGTTTCGAAGATGACTTCCGCGATGATGAAGGCCACCTGCTGTTTCCGGTCGGAGAGCCCCAAGATGGTTACGACCGCCTGCTCCTGTGGGATGCCCAGAGCGGTCAGCTCCAGACCATCTACGAAGGCGGCGGCCGCATCTTCGGGGAGCACTTCATGGCCGAGGGCGGCTACGTGTACTTCGAGGTGTCGCAAGACGCACACGAGCCGGGCGAGCTGCACGTTTGGCGCATGGCGGACCGTCAGGACCTGACGCTAGGTACGGAAGCAGAGTGGGTGCAGGAGGCTCCCGGCCGACGTCTTCTTCTGGCTATCCGAGCCGGCCGAGGGTGGCTGGGACGGGAGCTACAGCTTGTGGACGTGGAGCGCGGGCGTGTCATCTGCGAAGTTGCTCAGTGACTCGTCGCACAACGGCTTTGCGGTGGAGACACAACGCGTGGCCCGGCGCGACAGGAGGATGCTGCGTTTCAGTCGGCTCTCGACCTGGAACGAGCACGGTGATGTGACCTGCCAGGTGTCCACCGCGAACCCGCCGTACGTTCCCGCGGACGCGCAATCGCTGCTTTATGTGGCCAATCCCAACGAGGTGGGCGTTGGTGAGCTGACCCGCTGGGACTTCGAAAAGGCCCGTGCCCACAACTTGGTGCGAACTATTGACGGCTCGCGTCTATGGGACACGCCCGACGGAGTGTCTCTCATCGCCAACGGACCGGTCGACCGGGAGCGATGCGCGGACGTGTGCTATCCGAGCCGCGAGTGCGACCAAGTATGCACACAGCGAGTGTACGTCGTGCCGCACGCGGCCACGGCGACCGCGGAGCATGTGAAGTCCCTTGGAAAGGTGCTGCGCGTGTTGGAGACCGGTGACCACCACGTCGTGTACGTGACCGCGATGCAGGCCGATGGCACCTTCGACGCCCATCGGCGTCGGTTGCGGGTGGCGTCGTTTTGAGCGGCGGGATTTGATGGCGTAGGGTGTCGACTCAACCCACGTGTCGGAAGGTGCCGACTCTCCCACGTGTCGGAAGGTGGCATTCGGCCAAGGCCTCATGCCAACCCTCCGCTACAGAGGCCAAGCGGGAAAACGCTTGGCGCGCTTCGCCCACGTGTCGGAAGGTGGCATTCGGCCAAGGCCTCATGCCAACCCTCCGCTACAGAGGCCAAGCGGGAAAACGCTTGGCGCGCTTCGCCTGCGGCTACGCTTGGAAAGATGTTCGAGGCTTGGAAAGATGTTCGAGGCGCCGTGGTTTGGCGCCGCGCCGCGCGCTTTTTGCGCGGCCTTTGTAGCCGAGGGTTGGCGCGAAGCGCCTACCTTCGGACGCCCACGAGTTGGCACATCACGCATCTTTAGGCATTGCACGATTCGCGCGAGCGCCGCGCTTGCGCCAATTCCCCAACAACACCCCTACCAAGATCAACGGCCCGCCGATCAACAGCTTCGTGCCTGGCTGCTCGCCGAGCGTCGCCCACGCCACAAGCGAGGCGATGATCGGCACCAGAAGCAGCATCTGCGACGCCCGGTTGGCGTCGAGCGCTGAGAGCGCCATGGTGTTGAGCAGGTAGCCCAGAGCGATGGGCACGACGCCCAGGTAGATCGTGACGAGCCAGGCGGTCATCCCCATGTGGGTGAGCGCGTGCCAGCCAAAGGGCACGACCAGCAGAAGCGGCAGCGTGCCGGCGCTGGTGGCGTAGACGGTGGCGTCCAGCGCGCGGTAGCGCTCGAGCAGGCGCTTTTGCAGGATGATATTTCCGCCGGCGCTCACCGCCGAGATGAGCACGAACAAGCTTCCGCTGGACACGCTCATCTTGCCGGGCTCCAGGCTCATATAGGCCACGCCCGACAGCCCCAAAAGCATGCCGATCCAGGTGCGCCCGGTGATGCGCTCGCCCAAAAATTGCGCGGCCAGCAGCGACGTCCAGATGGGGATGGTGGAGATGATGAACGAGCCCTGGCCGGCCGTGATCGACTGCAGGCCGTAGTTCAGGGCCATGTGGTAGATCGTAAAGCCCAGCAGGCCCGCACCGGCGATCTCGGGCAGGTCCTGGCGCTTCGGCAGCGGCGTGCCCATCGCGGCGCCCACCGCCAGCAGCGTGGCGCTACCGAAGACCATGCGCATGGCGGTGAGCGTGAACGGGTCGAGCACCCGCAGCACAAAGCGGATGCCCGAGAATGCCGAGCCCCACAGCAGCATCGACACGAGCAGCAGGGCGTAGGCGAGGGGTTTGGAGGGGGCGCTGGGAAGTGGTCGTGGCATAAGAAAAAAACCTAAACCTAAACGTAAACCTGAACCTAAACGAGCTGTTTTTGCGGTCGGCTGAAAAGGCCGTTTACGTTGAGGTTTACGTTGAGGTTTAGGTTTAGGTTTAGAAATCCCACCCCTTTCCGTGCAGCTCCTCCAGGCCGGGAGTTCCCGGAGGGTTGGGCAGAAGCTTCAAATCGGGGTGGTTGCCCTTGACGAAGTTGAGCGCCCAGTCATTTCGAAACAGCACGATGGGCAGGCCGTCTTTGTCCTCCAGGACCATCGTGTAGTCCTGGCGCTCGAACTTGTCGATGTCGAACTCGCCGTCGACCCAGCGGGCGTATTTGAAGCCCAACGAGCGCAGCCGAACCTGGACGTTGTACTCGTGCTGCAGGCGGTGGGTGAGCACCTCGAACTGCAGGATACCGACGGCGCCGACGATGGTCTGGTTACCCAGGTGGGGCTGGCGGAAGACCTGGATGGTGCCCTCCTCAGCGAGCTGGTCGAGGCCTTTGTCGAGCTGCTTTCGGCGCAGCGGATCTTTGAGTTCGACGACCGAGAAGTGCTCCGGGCTAAAGCGCGGGATGTCCTGGGGCTCGACGGGGTCGCCGTTGGCAATGGCGTCGCCGATCTTGAAGTAGCCGGGGTCATACAGGCCCAAAATGTCGCCGGCGTAGGCCTCGCCGACCAGCGCGCGGTCGTCGGCCATGAACGACTGCGGGTAGGCGAGCTTGAGCTCGCGGTCCTCGCGCAGCAGCCGGGCGTGCATGTCGCGCTCGTAGCGCCCGGAGGTGATGCGCACGAACGCGATGCGGTCGCGGTGGTTGGGGTTCATATTCGCCTGGATCTTGAAGACGAACCCCGAAAAATCGGGCCGCGTGGGCTCGACCGGCGGGTTTTTGACGTCGGCGGGCGACGGGGCCATGTCGATGAACGCCTCCAGGAAGGGCTGGACCCCGAAGTTGGTCATCGCGCTGCCAAAGAACATCGGCGACTGCTCGCCATTTCGCACCTTGTCGAGGTCGAATTCCTCGCCGGCGATCTCCAGCAGCTCGATCTCCTCGAGCAGCTTCTCGTAGCGCTTGGGGCCGACGATGGTCGCCAGCTTGGGGTCGTCGAGGTCGAGCCTTTTGGTCTCGACGATGGCCTCGCCGTGGGTGCCCTCGGAGTCGAATACGAGCACCTTTTCGCTCTGGCGGTCGTAGACGCCCTTGAATTCCTTGCCCATGCCGATGGGCCAGTTGATGGGCACCACGCCGATGCCCAGCAGGTTTTCGATCTCCTCCATGAGCTCGAGCGGGGCGCGCCCGTAGCGGTCCATCTTGTTGACGAAGGTAAAGATGGGCAGCTTGCGCATGCTGCAGACCTTGAACAGCTTCTCGGTCTGCGGCTCGACGCCCTTGGCGCAGTCGATGAGCATGACCGCGCTGTCGGCGGCGGCCAGCGTGCGGTAGGTGTCCTCGGAGAAGTCGGCGTGGCCCGGCGTATCCAGCAGGTTGATGGAGTGCTCGCCGTAGGGAAATTGCAGCACGCTGGAGGTGATGGAGATGCCGCGCTCCTGCTCCATCTCCATCCAATCGCTGACGGCGTGCTTGGCCGCCCGGCGCGACTTGACGCTGCCCGCCAGGTGGATCGCCCCGCCGTAAAGCAGCAGCTTCTCGGTCAAGGTGGTCTTGCCGGCGTCGGGGTGCGAGATGATGGCGAAGGTGCGTCGCCGAGTGACCTCGCGCTCGAGTTGTTTGGGAGTGGGTGTGCTACTCACGGCTACATCTCGTGGGTTAAACAAGGTGAACGCGCCCTTCATAATCGTGCGTCCACATAAGTACAAGCGGCGCGGGCTGATTATTCGAGATCAGGCCGGACGACCCGTGGTCAGGTTCCAGCGGCCGACGCGGCCGTCGTGGGCGCACACACCGTACAGGATGTTCTGGCGGGAGAAGTACAGGCTCTGCGGGCGGGGACAGTCGGGGGCGAGCTCGGAGATCTTGCGGCCGTAGTCGATGTGGTAGACCGGCAGGCGGCCATCGCGAAGCAGCATGGCCAGAAGCTGGCCGTCGTTGGAGAAGGCCATGGCCTCGACGCCGGCGTCGACGCCGAATTTGGCGATGGCCGTGCCGGGAGCCTTGGTGGTGGCCACGCGCACGAAGTTGTCGACGGACACTGCCGCGAAGACCTCGCCCATGGGCGTCAGCGCCACGTTGACCAGGCCCCGGCTGGCGCTCATCGACATCCAGCGCTCGCGCTCGCGCGCCGGGCGGCCCAAAAACAGCGCGCCGTCGGCGGTGGCCGCCAGCAGGGTGTCGCCGGAGTGGGTGGCCGCCAGCGCGACGATGGCGCGCTGTTGACGGTCGCGAAAGAGCGTGCGCAGCTCGCCCTGCTCGGCGAGCACGCGGTTGATCGTGCCGTCGGTCAGGCCGACGTAGACACCCGCGCGGGTGGCGCGCAGCGAGCACACGCGCTCCAACGGGGTACACAGCGGCTCGAGGCGTTGTTGGCCCAGCGCCCACACCTCGTTTTGGGCGTCGACAAAGGCGATGAGGTCGTCGGTACTCGCCCCGCTGGCGCGCACGATGCGCGCGAAGGCGTAGCCCGGCTGGGCGCCGCTGGGCGTGGGCCGCCGGGGCCGTGCCGCGGGCGTGGCAGGCACGAATTGGACCGTCTTGCGCACGGGGATTGCCCGCGGCGAGTCCACGCCTTTCGGGTTGGTGGCCGGGCGCTGGAAGCCGCGCGGGTTGGTCTGGCGAAACGCCGACACCTCCGCGCTGTCACGCCGGTCGCGGGCGAACTCGGCGGAGTCCAACTCTGCCTCGACGACCTCCACATGTTCGGGCAGGGCCGCCGGCGCGTGACGCAGCCCCGTGGCCGTCTTGGGGCGCTGCTGGAAGGCGGCCGTGGCACCGCCGCGCGGCGTATCGCCGCCGGCGTCGGCGACCACGGTTCGCTTGGCGCCCGCCGCGGTATCCTCGACGGCCAGGCCGTTGGTCAGGTCGGCGGACTCGCCGGGCGTGGGCTCGGGCACGCGCGGGGCGTCGCCGTCGAGCTCGCGAAGCGCGGCGATCACCTCCAGCAAGTTCGACGGCCGCTCTTCGGGCGTCTTGGCGAGCATGCGGGCGACCAGGCGCTCGACCGGCTGGGGGAAGGCGCGGCCGGCGACGTCGGCCAGTCGCGGCGCCGGCTGTTTGACGTGAGCGCGCAGCACGTCCAGCGTGTGCGCGCTCTCGAAGGGCGCCCGCCCGGTGAGCATATAAAAGAAGGTCGCCCCCAGGCTGTAGATGTCGCTGCGCGCGTCCAGCACCTTGCCGGTGGCCTGCTCCGGGCTGGCGAACAACGGCGTGCCCAAAAATCCGTGGGTCAGCTCGGACTCGCCCTCCAGGCGCACCACCCCGAAGTCGAGCACGTAGGCAAAGTCGCGCCCGTCGGGCAGCCGCTCGATCATCAGGTTGGCCGGCTTGATGTCGCGGTGGATCATGCCCACCTCGTGCGCCTCGTACAGGCCGTTGGCCACCTGGCGCACCAGCGCGCAGGCGCGCTCGACCTCCAGAGGCCCGTCGGCGCCGATGCACTGCTCGACGGTGTCGCCCTCGATATGGTCCATGACCAGGGCGATGAAGTTGCGGTCGAGCTGGACCATCTCGTAGACCCGCACGATATGGGGATTGCGAAGCATCCCCACCGCGCGCACCTCCCGCTCGATGCGCGCGCGCAGCTCCTCGCCGACGTCCTGGCCGGCGTGGTGCAGCTTGACCATCTTGATGGCGAAGCGCTTGTTGAGCAGAAAACGCGAGGCCGCCAGCGACTCCGCGCGGTAGATCGTCGACGAGCTGCCCCACCCCTCGATCTTGCTGATCAGGTAGCGCTCGCACAGCACCCGCCCCAGGAAGGGATCGAGCGACTCGTCCAGCGGCGCCCAGCCGTAGCCGGGGCGCTGGCGGCCGCAGTCCAGGCACGTGGCGTCGGCGGCGTCCCGCAGCGCGGTACACTCCCCACAGAAGTGAGTCGGCAGGCGATCAGCGCGGCGCACGCGCTGTTGCTGCTCTTTCCAGTTGGTGGCCATACGTGCCTCAGCAGCCCGAAATGTTCGGTATGTCGATCGATGAACGCAGCTCCACAGTGCTGGGATGCACCGACCCCTTGGAACGGGCTCATCAGATGGGGCAGTATAGCAATTTTGTTAGTCTCTACAACTGGTTATGGGATTTCTTTGATGTGTACGACGATGTATGTGCGTGTGCTATGAGTAACTTTTGTTTTTTGTGCTTGTAACTGGCGCTCAGCTCTGCTGGGCGTCGTCGCCGACCAGCCCCCTGGCGGCGGCCACGGCCTCGTCATAGACCTCGCGCACCGGGCGGCCGGTCTCGTCGGCCAGGCGTTCACAGTCGGCGTACTCCGGGGCGGCCTTGATGGCCCGTCCGTGGCGGTAGCCGACTTTGACGCGCACCGCGCCGTTGGCGAGTTGCACCTCGACGAGCTCGCGGGCGAGCTTGAGGCGTTCGACCTGCTCGAGGCGCAGCCCGAAGGTGGTCGTCTCGGCAAAGAGGACGTCGGCCAAAACATCGGCCTCCTGCTGGCGGCACAGCACGGAGAGGCGAGTGGCCTGGCGACCCTTCTTCATGAGCACCGCCTCGCGCACCACGTCGAGCGCGCCGGCCTCGAACAGCCGCTCTTCGACGCTGGCGAAGAGCTCGGGGTTCATGTCGTCGATATCGCAGCTAAGCCGGCTGACGATGTCGCGCGTCTGCGCGTCCTCGACGCGGGTGGGCTGGGGGTGTTGTTGCTCGTCGGTCTCCAGGACCAAAAAGCGCACCACGTTGGACAGCGCGTCCAACTCGCGGGTGCCCGCGCCGTAGCCCACCGAGCGCACCGTGGCCCGCGGGCGGTCGAACCCGGGGTTGAGCTGGCGCAGCGTCTTCAAGATCGTCGCCCCGGTGGGGGTGACCAGCTCGGCCTGCACCGGCCGCGCCACCAGCTCGAAGCCGGCCAGGATATCGGCGGTCGCGGGCACGGGCACGGGCACGGTGCCGTGGTCAGTCTGCACGGTGCCGCTTCCGGTGGGCACCGGGCCGGCCGACCAGCTCGCGTGGGTCGTCTCGATGATGAAGGCGGCGGAGACGAAGTCGAAGATGGAGTCCAGCGCCCCGCATTCGTGGAAGTGCACCGTCTCCAGGGGGATGTCGTGGACCTTGGACTCGGACTCGCCCAGCGTGCGAAACATCTGCTTGGCCTGCTCGCGCACCGGCTCGTCGAGCCCGCTGTTGTCGAGCATCTCCAGGATGGTCGACAGGTGGCGGTGGTCGCGCTCCTGGTCGGGATCCCAGCCCTCGAAGCGCACGTGGGTGCCGGAGATGGCCCCGCGGCGCACCCGCTCGGTGACCAGGCGGATGTCGCCCACGCCCAGCGAGCTCAGGGCCGCCTGCAGGGCGTTGACGTCGACCAGGCCGGCGTCCAACGAGGCCGCCAGAAACATATCGCCGGCGATCCCGCCGAGCATGTCAATGTGAATATGTCGCATAATTGTTGACGATTGCGAGCCGAAGCAGGTTCGGGGTTTAGGAAGTAGGTATTCGGGTTTATGCTTGCAAGTAGGCGGCCGGCCGCCGTCATGCACTAGCATGCTAAGAGGTTGTGACACATCATGCCCCGACAATACAGCTCCAAGATCGAGACATTTCCGCGTCGGGTCGGCGCCGCCGAGACCATCATCGGGGTCGACTTGCAGCTCGAGCACGATGCGCCCAACGAGCGGCTGCCGTGGGTCAACTCCCTGCGTGTCTCCGAGCGCACCGACGAAGAAGACGCGCCCGTGGACATCTTTCCGGCCAAGCAGGGCTACAGCATCGAGAACCGATTATTTGCGCCCCTCGATGATGACAAGCGCAGCGCCGTGATGGTCGGCTCGATCGTCACTCTGGCGTCGGCCGAGTGGTTTGTCTACTCCGCCGAGCCCTGCGCCGAGCGCCTCGCCGAGGCGGTCGCCGAGCAATTCCCCCGGCTCAAGGTCGAGGCGCGCGCCCAGCACGACCCGCGCTGGTCGATCTACCGGGAGTTCTTGCTGCCCTCCCAGATCGAGCGCCACCTGATCCGCAACCGTCGCCAGGTGCGCGAGCTGGCCGAGTTGGGCCAGAGCAGCGACCGGCCCCGGCCCGTCGACCACATCGTGTGGTTTACCTCGCCCGACGATCGCAATGCCTTCGCCGAGTCCGTCGTCGACAAGGACTTCGAGCTGCACTACCCCGAACAAGACGTCCAGCTCGACACCGCCGAAGGCGAGGTCGAGTACGGGCTGACCGTCTCACGCGCCGACCGCGTCAGCGTGGAGACCATGGACGAGCTGGTGCGCTGGATGTTCAAGCAGGCCGCCCAATACGCCGGCGAGTACGAGGGATGGTTCGTGCAGGGCTAGGCCAAAAACGACGCCGCTCCAAGAACCCCGGAATCAATTCCGGGGCGATTTGGGGAACAGCGTAGGAATTGCAGCGCTGCTGGTGTGCGGCGTGGTAGCCGCGCGGACGTCGAGGAAGCCCAAATGAGCAGCGCGGAAATCTTTAAGCCTTTCCCACAATGGCCCCGGAATTCATTCCGGGGGGCAGAGCAGACGAATCAACGATTCGCCAACTGGTTCATCTTGGTCGCCAGCACGGCCGCGCCGAACCCGTTGTCGATATTCATCACCGCCGTGCCCGGCGAGCAGGCGTTGAGCATGGTCAGAAGCGGGGCGACCCCGCCGAAGCTCGCCCCGTAGCCCACGCTGGTGGGCACGGCGATGACCGGCTGGATGGCCAGGCCGCCGACCACGCTGGGAAGCGCGCCGTCCATGCCCGCGCACACGATGATGATGCCGGCCTTGTCGAAGCGGCTGAGCTCGGTGGCAAAGCGGGTCAGCCCGGCCACGCCCACGTCGAAGACGGTGTCGACGGGGTTTTTGAGCAGCCGGCAGGTCACGGCGGTTTCCTGGGCGACGGGCCCGTCGAGGGCGCCCGCCGAGATCACCATGACGGTGTGGCGCGCGGCGTCGGGCTCGGGCATCTGGGTGCTGACGATGCGCGCCTCCGGAAAGTAGTGCAGCTCGTCCATCAGATCGTCGAGCGCGTCGACGATGGCGGCGTCGGCGCGCGTGGCGATGAGCTGCTCGCCGCGCTCCAGATAGGTGGCGAAGATGTCGTGGACCGCCCGGGGGTCTTTGCCCTCGGCGAAGATCGCCTCGGGGATGCCCGTGCGCGCCTCACGGTGGTGGTCGAAGCGGCCGAGCATATGCTCTTCGAAGGGCTGGCGCACCAGCCGCTGGATGACCTCGTCTTCGTCGACGTCGCCGTTCTTGAAGGCTTCGAGTAGTTGGTGGATCTTGGTGGTCATATTGCGTCCTTTTCGGGATTCAAACTGCCCGATCGATAGCCCGCCATATCGATCGTGACCTGGTCGAAGCCGGCTTCTTTCAATTGGCCGGCCAGCTCGCGCAGCCTCGACGGCTCCCACAGTCGACTCATCTCATCGGGGGCGACCTCCACGCGGGCGAGCCCGTCGTGATCGCGCACGCGGAACTGGCGAAAGCCGAGGGCGTGCATGGTCTCTTCGGCGCGTTCGATGCGCCGCAGCCGCTGCGTGGTGACCTCGAGGCCGTGGGGGATGCGCGAGCTCAGACACGCCTTGGCGGGCTTGTCCCACACCGACAAGCCCAGCCAGCGCGCGATCTGGCGCACACCGTCTTTGTCGATCTGGTGGTCGAGCAGGGGCTGGTAGACGCGCCGGGCGGCCATGGCCTGCAGGCCCGGGCGGTGGTCGCCGAGGTCGGAGTAGTTGGTGCCCGAGGCGAGGACCTCGCAGTCGAGCCGGGCGGCGATGGCGCCGAGTTGGTCGAAGCGCATCGACTGGCAGAAGAAGCAGCGCGACGGGGTGTTGGCGCGAAACCGCGGGTCGTCGAGCTCGCTGAACTCGACCAACTGGTGGTCGATGCCCAGCTCGGCGGCGATGGCTTTGGCCTCCTCCAACTCCCGGCCGGCCAGTGTCTCGCTGACCGCGGTCACCGCCGTGGCCCCGTCGCCCAGCGCCCGGTAGGCGAGGGCGGCGACCACGGCCGAGTCGACCCCGCCGCTGAAGGCGACGACGATCTTTTCCATGGCGCCCATCTCGGCCAGGATGGCGTCGACCTTGCGCTGTAGATCTTCGGAAAGCTCGGGGTTCATTGGGGCGCCTCCGTGTCCTCGCCCGTCTCGCCGATGCCGAGCGTCACGTAGCGACAGTCGGACAGGGGGCGAATGGTCTCGACGAGCGAGGCCAACGTGCTCGAGGAGGGGAGATGGTCGAGGGACTCTGGCACGATCACCAGCACGTCACCGTGGACATCCAGCCGGGCGACCGGCAGGCGGTGCGCCTGGCAGATGGTGCGGATTCTCAATTCGTTCATGAACGTCTCGGGGACTTCGGGGGTGTCGGTGGCCACGCTACTACCTGAAAGCCGCATCTCGCAACCCATTACGAAGTGCGGTCACGCAGAGCCCCTCATACAAGAGACGTCCCCCGTGCCTAATTTCTGCGTGTGTCCGTGTGTCCTCGCCACGGCCGCCCGCCGCACCTGATTCCCCGGGGGAAGTATGCGTGGAGATCCGACTCACATCATGCTGGTCGAAGACAACCCGCTGCACAGCCGGCTCATCGAGCGGCTCATCGCCGCCGGAGGGCGCATTCCGTACGAGCTGGAGACGTTTGCGAGTCTGCAGCCCGCCCTGGAGCGGCTGAAGAAGGGGGGCATCGACCTGATTCTTGCTCGACCTGGTGCTGCCCGAGAGTCAGGGGCTGGACACGCTGGCGCGGGTGCTCGGAAACAGCCCGGACGTGCCCGTGGTGGTGCTCACCGGCGTCGACGATATGGACGTGGCCGTCAAGGCCGTCGACGCCGGCGCCCACGATTATCTGCTCAAGGACAAGATGACCGCGGCGCGGCTGGATTCGAGCGGTGCGCTACGTGCTCGAGCGCACCCGGGCGCGCAGCAGCGAGTGGCACTCGCCGATGCTGCGCCTGGCCCACCAGCAGTTCCTGAAGGCCGCCCAACTGACCGACATCGACGACAACCTGCGCCAGCGGCTGTTGTTTCCGCAGCGCTCCGAGCTGGTCAGCTTCCCGTTTCGCCGCGACGAGTACAACCAGGTCGAGACCGTCTTCGGCTACCGCGTCCAGCACGTGCTCACCATGGGGCCGACCAAGGGCGGGGTGCGCTACCACGAGGACATCAACCTGGGGGAGGTCTCCGCGCTGGCCATCTGGATGACCTGGAAGTGCGCGCTGATGCAGCTTCCCTTCGGCGGCGCCAAGGGCGGGGTGCGCATCGATCCCACCAGCCTGAGCGTCCCCGAGCTGCAGCGGCTGACGCGACGCTACACCTCCGAGATCTCGCGAGATCATCGGCCCCGACCGCGACATCCCCGCCCCGGACATGGGCACCGACGAGCAGGTCATGGCCTGGATGATGGACACCTACAGCGAGCAAAAGGGTTACGCGGTGCCCACGGTGGTCACCGGCAAGCCGGTGGTGCTGGGCGGCTCGCGGGGGCGCAAGGAGGCCACCGGCCGCGGGCTGGTCTACGTGGTCGAGGAGGCCGCCGAGCAGATTGGCCTCGAGCTCGACGGGGCCACGGCGGTGGTGCAGGGCTTTGGCAATGTGGGCAGCCATGCTGCCCGTTTCTTGAACGACCTGGGGGTGCGCGTCATCGGTGTCAGCGACCGCTCCACCGGCCTCTACAATCCTTCCGGGCTGTCGTGCCACGACCTGCGCCAGTGGGTCGGCCAGCATCACAAGCTCGAGGGCTACCCCGAGGGCGACGCGGTCACCAATAAGGAGCTTCTCGAGCTCGAGTGCGACGTGCTCGTGCCGGCGGCGGTGCAAAACCAGATCACCGCCGAGAACGCCCCCCGATTGCAGTGTCGCCTGCTCGCCGAGGGGGCCAACGGACCCACCACCACCGACGCCGACGAGATTCTGCAGGAGCGTGGCATCTTCGTGGTGCCCGACTTGTTAGCCAATGCGGGCGGGGTGACGGTGTCGTATTTCGAGTGGGTCCAGGGCACGCAGAACTATATGTGGAGCCTCGAGCAGGTCAACCAGCGGTTGCGCGAGATCCTGAGCGCTGCCCTGCATCGCACGCTGAAGCGCGCCCGCGACGAGCAGGTCGACCTGCGCACCGCTGCCATGCTCCAGAGCATCGAGCGGGTCGTCGAGGCCAAGCTGGCCCGAGGGTTGTTCCCCTGACCCCGCATCGAGGTGATGTCGCTCCCGGGGTGGCCGGGACGATCGAGTGAGCGCGGCGGCGCCGTAAAGGAGGTGTGATGGCTGCTGGTGCCGAGGAGACAATTTCGGCGGGGCGCACGGAAAATCGCAATGACTTCCCGCGTTTGCGTAGCTTTGGTCGGCGTTGGCTCATCCCGGTGCTCGTAGCCCTGGTGGGGCTGAGCGCCTCGGTGATCGCCTGGCAGTGGCTGCGGGCGCGCGACGAGCAGTTGATCCGCTCGGCCTTTCGCAACGACGCCATCCAGCAGGCCCAGGTCATCCAATTCGAGCTCGACGAGCAACTGGGCGTGCTCAGCGCCATGAGCGCGCTGTATACCGCCATCCCCAACGTGTCCCACAACGACTTCGACGAGTTCACCAGCCCCTTTTTGGTCGAGCGGCGCGGGGTGCAGGCGATGTTGTGGGTGCCCCGCGTACCCGCGGCTCAACGCGCCGCCCACGAGGCCCAGGGCAAGGCCCAGGTCTCGCCGGGCTACGAGCTGCGCTCCTTCGACAAGAAGGGCAACCCCCAGACCGCCCCCAGCGGCCAGCAGGCCTACTTTCCGGTGTATTATGCCGAGATGCGCGAGAAGTCGTCGGGCGCGCTGGTCGGCGTGGACATGATGTCGGTGCCGGCGCTGCGCCAGGCGATCACCCGGGCGCGCGACGAGGGCTCACCCATCGTCTCCGGGCTGCTGAAGATGCCCGGGCTGCCCGAGGGAGCGTCCTACGTCGCCGGCCTGTACCCGATTTATAGTATGGAGGCCTCCTCGCAGACGGTGCCGGGGCGGCGCGAGAACCTGCGCGGCGTGGTCGTGGTGATCTACAACCTCAACGAGATCATCAAGGACGCGCTGCGCGAGCTGCAGCCCGAGCCCATCAATCTGCGCCTGCTCGATCCGGTGGGCGCCTTCGGCGCGCGTACGCTGTACTCGTATCAGTGGGGGCACGCCCAACAGCCGCAGGCGTCGTCCACCGCCCAGCCCGCGCCGAATCTGTTTGCGCCCGGCATCTCCCGCGCCATGCACCAACGGGTACGCGTGGAGGTGCCCGGCCAGCGCTGGTTCTTGGATTTCGCGCCTACCCACGCCTACATGGAGGGCCAGCGCACCCTCGCCCCGGCGGTGGCCCTGGGCGGCGGCATCCTGGCCACCGCGCTGCTGTTTGCGCTGGTGGCCTCGGCGGTGACCCGCGCCGAGCGCATTCAGGAGGAGGTCGACAAGGCCACCACCCAGCTCAAGGAAGCCCATACCCAACTTGAGAATCGCACCGTCGCGCTGGCCCACTCCGAGAAATTCCTCGACGACATCATCGAGAACATTCCCCTGATGGTCTTCGTCAAGGACGCCCAGGAGCTTCGCTACGAGCGGCTCAACCGCGCCGGCGAGGACTTGATGGGCTACCGGCGTGTGGAGATGATCGGCCAGAGCGACTACGACTTCTTCCCCGAGGAACAAGCCGACTTCTTTCGCGAGAAGGACCGCCAGGCGCTGAGCGAGCGGCGCATGATCGACATTCCTGAAGAGACCATCACCGACATCCGGGGTGAAGAGCGCATCTTGCACACCAAGAAGATGCCCATCTTGGGCCCTGACGGCGAGCCCGCCTACCTGCTGGGCATCTCCGAGGATATCACCGAGCGCAAGCGCCACGAGGAGGAGCTCAGAAGTTCGGTCTTCGAGCTCGCCCAGTCGCGCGAGCAGCTTCGCCGCGCCAAGGACCGCGCCGAGGACGCCAACCGCGCCAAAAGCGAGTTCTTGGCCAATATGAGCCACGATATTCGCACCCCCATGAACGGCATCGTCGGGTTTACCGAACTGCTGTTGGACACCGATCTCGACGGCATGCAGCGCGAATACGTCGCCCTGATTGACCAGTCGGCCAACTCCCTGCTTCGCCTGCTCAACGACATCCTGGATCTGTCCAAGATGGAGGCCGGCGAGCTCACCCTTGAGCAGACGCGGTTTCGGCTGTGCGATCTATTGGCCGAGGTGCTGCAAACCCAGGCGGTGCGCGCCTTCGAGAAAGGCGTCGAGATCGGCTACCGCATCCCCGTCGAGCTGCCGTGTGTGTACCTCAAGGGAGACCGGCTGCGGCTGCGTCAGATCGTCGAGAACCTGGTCGGCAACGCCATCAAGTTCACCGACGACGGCGAGGTGCGCGTGGAGGTCAACACCGAGTGGCGCCGCGACGACCAGATCTGCCTGCATTTTGCCGTCTCCGACACCGGCGTGGGGATCAGCGACGAGGAGCAGGAGCGCATCTTCGAGGCCTTCCAGCAGGGCGCGGCGGTCAACGACGTCAAGCGCGGCACCGGCCTGGGCCTGACCATCGCCTCCCGGCTGGTCAACGCCATGGAAGGCGAGATCTGGGTGGAGAGCCAGTTGGGCACG
The DNA here is from genome assembly GCA_963697525.1 of uncultured delta proteobacterium. Lineage (GTDB taxonomy): Bacteria > Myxococcota_A > Bradymonadia > Bradymonadales > Bradymonadaceae > Bradymonas. The sequence goes on along the minus strand of OY969087.1, from coordinate 722,053 downwards.
GGGAGCACGTTTCACTTCACGGCGGTGTTCGGCGCCGAGGACGCCCCCGAGGCCGAAAAGATCCCCACCCCCGAGGTCGAGGGCAAGCGCGTGCTGGTCATCGACGACACGCGCATGAACCGGCGCATGCTGCGCGAGGTGCTCGAGCACTGGGGGCTGGAGGTGACCCTGGCTCCCGGCGGCGCCCAGGGGCTGAGCCGGCTGCGCGATGCCGCCCGGGCCCGCGAGCCGTACGATGTGGTCTTGCTCGATCAGATCATGCCCCATATGAATGGCAAGCAGGTCGCCGAGGCGATCGCCGAACATGCCGAATTGGAATCGGTGCCCATCATTTTGATGTCGTCGGCGGGATTGGTGCCCCTGTCCTCCGAGCAGTACGGCGAGCTGGGGGTGGTGCGCAACCTGGCCAAACCGGTCAAGCAGCTCGAATTGTGGTCGGCGCTGACCGAGGCGCTGGGGATCGGCCACCACGGCCACGGCGCCCCAGAGGAGTTCGGCCGGGCGCGCAACGTCACCGACACGCCCCTTCAGGTGCTGGTCGCCGAGGACGATCCCGTCAACCAGCGGCTCATCGAGCGGGTGCTCGAGAGTCAGGGCCATCATCTGGAACTCGCCGGCGACGGGCGCAAGGCCGTGCAGGCGTTCGCGCCGGGCAAATTCGACGTGATCTTGATGGACGTGCGCATGCCCGAGATGGATGGCTTCGAGGCCACCCGCGAGATCCGGCGCCGCGAGGAGGGCACCGGCACGCGCACGCCCATCATCGCCATGACCGCCCACGCCATGAAGGGCGATCGCGAGCGCTGCCTGCAGGCGGGCATGGACGATTATGTGGCCAAACCGGTCAAAGCAGACACACTGTACCACGCCCTCGAGCGCGTCTCCGGCCGCTCCGGGCAGCCCAATGATTCACACCAGGAGGATTCACCATGAGGACGTCGACGCATCCGCATGACGAAGCCATCGTTGACTGGGATGAGGCGCTCGAGCGCGTGGCGGGGAGCCAGGAGACCCTCGACGAGCTCGTCGACATCTTCTTAGAGCAGTGGCCGCAGATGATGGACGAGATCGAGCAGGGGGTGGCGCGCGCCGATCACACCACCTTGCGCCGCGCGGCCCATACCCTGAAAGGCTCGGCGGCGATCTTCGGGGCGCGCCCGGTGGTCGACGCCGCCGACCGCCTCTCCGAGATGGGCCGGCTCCAGCAGCTCGACGGGGCCGACGAGGCGCTGCGCGAGCTGCAAGACGAGATGGATCGCATGGTCCCCGAGCTCAAGTCACACTGATCTTGAGTGATCGCTATCACTTCATCGGAACGGCCAGGCGCACGGGGTGGGCGTTGACCGCCCATTCGATGCTGCGCTCGTAGCCGGCGCCGTCGCCGGCGACCTGGTAGGGCATGGAGCGGCCGCGTACGTCCAGGCGCACCTTCTGGATGAGGAAATCCTCGATGTCCTGGGCGCGAAACTCGCCCTTCCAGAAGCGCGGCAGGTGGCTGAGCACCCAGGGCACCGAGCCGTTGAAGCAGCGCAGTTGGGCGAAGCCGGGCTGGCGGGTGGCCTGAGGGAAAATGCGCAGCTTGAAGCCCCAATACGGAATGGTCGCCGCGGCGCAGACGTGGATGTCGCCTTCGAAGAGCACCTCGCCGTCGGCGTATTCCTTGATGACGTTGCCCGCCTGGTCGAGGCGGATGGCCTTGTCGGCGGTGTTGGTCACGATGACGTGGACCGGCTCCTGGCGCATCGCCTTGGGGATGGTGCGCATCATCAACGACGCCCAGTAGCCGCCCAAGCCGGTGGCATAATTCTCCACGGCGGTGTCGCGCACCAGGTCTTTGAACCACTCATAGTCGTTGAGGACCTCGGCGTCCCAGCCCACCCCGGCGAAGGGATACAGCCCCTCGGGGCCGCGCAGCATGTCCACCTCGTGGACGATCAGCGGCGCGCCGGCGCGAAGCGCGCGCAGGTCGTCGGTCACCGGCCCGGCGCCCACGAAGGTGGCGATGGCATTTCCGGTGCCCATGCGCAGCACCCCCACCGGCGGGGCGTCTTCGCGGGCGACCCGGCCGTCGCGGATGCGCTGCTCGATGGCCGAGATCAAATAGCAGATGGTGCCGTCACCCCCGCCGGTGAAGATGGCGTCGTAGTTGGCCGACAACAGCTTGTCGACGGTGCGCTCGGCCTGGCGGAAGTCGTCGGTCAAGAACAGGTCCTGCGACGACACGAAGCGCTGGATGTCGTGGTGCAGCTTGCCTGTCCAACCCTTGGCGCGCGCGTTCAACAGCACGGCGTAGCGTCCCGGCGTTCGGAGGACGCGCACGCGGTTGGAGGCGGTCGATGATGGCTTCATTTGTTCTCGGTTGGTGGTTCGACGCGGGTCAGCCGTGCTGCAGGTTGACGGCTCGGCCCCGACGCGACGCCTCGTGGTACGCCCGGGTGAGCATCAGAAGCTGCTGGGCCTCTTCGCCGCCCAGAAGCGGGTCGTCTTCGCCCAGGCACGCCCCCACGAAGTTGCGCGTGGCGCGCACGAAGCTGTCCTCGAAGGCCGTGGACTTCTGGCCGTAGAACACCTTGCGGCTGTCGCGGCGAAGCTCGACCGGCGACTCCAACTGCGTGGGATCGCTGCTGCGGATGATATGCACGTCGCCGCGGGTGCCGCCGACGGTGATATTGAGCTCCAGCGGGTGGTAGTCGGTGCGCAGCTTGCGCTCGGGCGCATAGTTCAGGTGCAGCGTGCCGTAGCAGTCCTGCTGGAAATGCTTCCACATCGCCACCGTGGGCGCGTCCAACTCGAGGTGGTCGGAGACCTCCGTCTCGCCTCGCCACACCTCCACTTTATCGACCGTGCCGATCAAAAACAGCGAGATGCAAAAGGTCTGGTAGCCCACGTCGAAGAGCATCGGCGAGCCGCCGGACAACTGCGGGTCGAAGCGCCACATGTCCGCGCTGGCGTTTTGGAAGTCCCAGATCCCGCTGGTCGCCCGGCCGATGTTGGCCGACACCCGGATGTTGGTGGGCCGGCCGATCTCGCCGGCGTCGATGAGGTTACGCGCGTCCAGAAGGGGCTTGTAGAACAGGCAGGGCTCGTAGACCTGCAGGATGCGTCCCGACTCTTTGGCCGCGCGCACCACCTGGGTGGCCTCCTCGTGGGTCAGCCCGATGGGGCGCTCCACGCACACGTGCTTGCCGGCGTGCAGCGCGTCGACGGCCTGCGAGGCGTGCAGGTGGTGGGGCGTGAGGATCTCGATGGCGTCGATCTGCTCGTTTTGGAGCATCTCGGCGTAGTCGGTGTAGTAGGCCTTGGCGCCCCAGGCCAGCGACTTGCTGATGGCGCGGTCTTCGTCGCGGTCACAGACGGCGTAGATCTCGGCGCGCGGATCGTTCTCATATCCCTTGGCGTGCAGTTCTGCGATGCTCCCTGCACCCACGATACCGACTTTCAACTGTGCCATGCACTGCTCCAAGAGCGGGACGGTAGTGACGTTACCATCTTATAGCTTTGGGGGCTGCAGATTGTCAAAGATCGGCAGTGCCGTCCGTGCGGGGGATGTTGGGCGATCATCTTGACGATATTTTAATATCTGCCTATACCCACGCGTGTCGCATCGCACTGACGTCCGCTGTATGCCTCACCCTCCTGTCCGGTAGTTCATGGGGAGGAGCCCAGGGTTGGGGCCGCCCAACGGGGTGGATCATGACCAAGCTGATCGAGTTTTTCTTGGCGGACGAGTTGTCCGGCATCGAGCGCAAGCGTGCCCGCATCGCGCTGCTGACGGTCTTCTTCTTGCTCATCTGGGGGCCGACGACCAGCGTGCTGTATTGGATGGGCGGCTCGGCCGACGGCGCGCTGGGCGTGGTGGCCTGCACGGTGGTCGTCGCCAGCTTTCCGTTCGCGCTGCGCGCCACGGCCAATCTGGCGGCCTCGGGCTACTTGATCTTGGTGCCGCTGTACGGACTGTTGATGTGGCTGTCGTTTATCCTGGGCGGCCTCAACGCCCCGCCGCTGAGCTGGCTGGTGCTGGTGCCCATCTTTGCAATGCTGTTTCAGGGGACCCGTCCGGCGCTGGGCTGGTTGGTGGTGGTGCTGGCCAGTTGGATCGGCATCGGCGCCGCCGACGTGATGGGCTATCCGTTCGCGTCGCAACTCTCGGCGCACTTCATGCACCTGCTGCGCATTCTCGAGGTCATCGGGCTGGGCTCGTCGGTGATGGTGGCGTTTCTGCTCAAGGACGGCCTGCAGAATTGGCTCATCGGCGAGGTTCGCCGCAAGGAGGCCGAGACCCGGGCGGTGCTGGAGACGGCGCCGGACGGCATCCTGACGGTCGACATCGACGGGCGGGTGGGCAGCGCCAACCCGGCGGCCGCGCGCATCTTCGGCCAGCAGGCCGCGCAGTTGCGCGGGCGCGACATTCGCGAGCTGGTCGCCGGGTTGGACGCCGCCCAGATGGACGCCTCCGACGCCGTCTTCGGCGACGCCCGCGAATACGAAGGCCATCGCGGCGATGGCGAAACCTTCCCCACCGAGGTCGCCTTCGGCTCGCTGAGCGCCGCCGACAACGCCGGCGTGGTGCTGGTGCTGCGCGACATCACCGAGCGAAAGCTCGCCCAGGACGAGCTCCGCCGCGCCCGCGACGAGGCTGTCGAGGCCAGCCGGGCCAAGAGCGCCTTTTTGGCCAATATGAGCCACGAATTGCGCACTCCCCTGAACGCCGTCATCGGCTACTCCGAGATGATCATCGAGGAGATCGAGTTCATGGAGGCCGACGCCGATGTCGTCAGCGAATTTCTGCCCGACCTGACGCGCATCCGCACGGCCGGCAAGCACCTGTTGGCGATCATCAACGATATTCTGGACCTGTCCAAGATCGAGGCCGGCCGGATGACCACCCACGTGGAGAGTTTCGAGGTGCCCGCGCTGCTCGACGACATCGCCGCCACGCTGCGTCCGGTCGCCGAGAAAAACGACAACACCCTGCAGGTCGACGTCGACGACGGGCTGGTCACGATGCGCTCGGATATGACCAAGGTGCGCCAGATCTTGTTCAACCTGCTGAGCAACGCCTGCAAGTTCACCCGTGGCGGCACCGTGGCGCTGCGCGCCCGGCTCGACCGGGCGGCCGACGAGGTCGTCTTCGACGTCGAAGACACCGGCGTGGGCATGAGCCCCGAGCAGCTCGACAAGATCTTCGAGGCGTTCGTGCAGGCCGATTCGTCGACCACCCGCGAATTCGGCGGCACCGGACTGGGGTTGACGATCACCAGCCACTTCTGCGTCATGCTCGGCGGGGAAATCTCGGTGGAGTCCACCGCCGGCGAGGGCAGCACGTTTACGGTGCGCCTGGCCGCGCGGTTGGGCCCCGAGCTGCAACCGGCCGCCTCCGAGGCCGGTGACGTCGACGACACGGGCGGCGCGGCCGAACGCACGCGCGGCGCGGCCGCCGCGTCGCTAAACCCCGAGCGCGACACCGTGCTGGTGATCGACGACGATCCCACCATGCGCGACTTGTTGCGCCGCATGCTCGAGCGCGAGGGGTTCCAGGTGGCCACCGCCGCCAGCGGCTCGGAGGGGCTGCTGCTGGCCACCCAGCTTCGCCCCACCGCCATCACCCTGGACGTGATGATGCCGGCGATGGACGGCTGGACGCTGCTCGCCCGGCTCAAGGAAGACGCCGCGCTGGCCACCATCCCGGTGGTCATGCTCACGATGGTCGCCGAGAGCAGCCGCGGTTACGCGCTGGGCGCCGACCACTTCCTGGTCAAGCCCGTCGACCGCGGCCAACTGCTCGAGATTTTGGCCGCCTACCGCGGCGACGCCGGCCCCCAGCCGCACGGCGACATTCTGGTCGTCGAGGACGACGAGCCCACCCGCCATTTGATCGGGCGCGTGCTCGCCGGAGAGGGCTGGTCGGTGGTCGAAGCCGAAAACGGGCGCGTCGGCCTGGACAAACTCGCCCAGTGCGACCCCGTGCTGGTGTTGTTGGACCTGATGATGCCCGAGATGGACGGCTTCGAATTCATGCACCGGCTGCGCCAGGACGACGCCTACCGCGACGTGCCCGTCGTCGTGGTCACCGCCAAAGAGCTCACCGAGGAAGACCGCGCCGTGCTCCACGCCGGCGCCTCCGAGATCGTCGCCAAAGGCGGGCGCGACCAGGACGCACTGCTCGACGAGGTGCGCCGGCAGGTGCGTCGCGTGGTCGGCACGGTCGCGACGCCCGAGGCTGTCGAACCCGCCTAAACCACTCCTACTCCGAAACCCGGAGTCTTGGCTTCGCCAGACCAGCGTCTGTCGATTTGTCCTCAATCCATGTAGCGCTGCTACCTGTCAATCGGCCAAATCAACATCCATCTGGTCTGACTTTGCCAATTTATCCGGTTTCCGAACTAGGAGTGCTTTAGGTCGGCGTGACCACGCGCCGCGCGCCGCAATTCTCGCAGAACAGCTCGCCGGTGCGCTTGTGCATGCGGGCGGTGGCGCCCACGGGGACCTCGCCGCCGCAGCCGTCGCATAGGGTGGCCACGATGATGGTCTCGACGCTGTAGCCCTCCTTTTTGTGCTCGACGCCGTCGTAGAAGATTCCGCGCTGCACGGATTTGACGATCTCGCGGCGGAACAGCTCCTGGAAGGCCATCCATCGGCGCACCAGGTGCTCGGCGAGGCCGTAGCGGCGCACACACCCCTCGAAGATGTCCTCGCGGTAGTCGAATAGGTCGTCGGAGATGATCATCCAGTGGTGGGCGTTGAACGGGTTGAGCCCGAAGTAGTTGTCCTCGCCGGAGAAGACCTCCGCCAAAAACGCGTACTGCTTGGAGATCGCCCGGCGCTTGGTGACGTTGTGGAAGAACGGGCTCAGCCGCGGGTCGGCGTAGGCGCGGGTGTAGAAATCCTCCAAGATCTGGCGAAGCCCGGGGCCCTGCTCGAGCGCCTGCCACAACTCGGGGTCGGGGGCGACGGCCTCGAGCTTGGCGTCGTCGTCGGGCATGTACGGGTAGTCGGACTCGAAGGGGTCGGCCAGGATGTCGGCGCGGGCGACGCCGGCTCCCACCGCGTGGTAGCGCGCGTCGTAGACCATCTCGGGGTTGCCGCATAGGTAGACCACATGGCCGGCGGCGTCGGGGTGGTCGAGCTTGAAGACCCGGTCGGTCACCCGCCCGGCGAACATCCCCTCGGGCACCTCGTCGCCGGAGACGCAGGGCACGTAGTGGAAGTTGTCGTGGGCGTCGGCCAGCGCCTGGAGTTCATCGTCGAGGTACAACTCCCGGGCGTCGCGCTCGCCGTGGTACAGCCAGATGGGCGCCTGGTGGCCGCGTCGAAGCGCGTCGCGCACCACCCCGTACAGCGGGGCGATGCCCGTGCCCGTGGCCACCATGATCAGGGGGCGCTCGGCGAAGGCCGCGTCGTAGGTGCAGTTTCCAAGCGGGCCCTGCAGATCGAAGAAGGCCCCGGGCTCGAGCTCGTCGTGGATCCACCGGCTCATCTCGCCGTCGTCGACCCGGCGCACGTGCACCTCCAGGAAGTAATCGACCTCCTCGATGCTGGCGATGGAGTAGCTTCGGACCAGCCCGTCGGGCCGACGGATGTTGATATATTGGCCGGGCGTCCAGCCCAGGTTGCGCTCCGGCTCGATGCGCAGCCGGGTGACCGTGGGCGACAGGGCGGTCTTCTCGGAGAGGATGGCGTTCATGAACATCGCCGAGTAATCCGGTCGCTCGACGACCATATCCTCGGCGGGATGACACACACACGGCATGAAGTGGGCGGTCTGGGCGAGCTCCGGGCGCACGCCGCGCTGGGCGCTGGCTCCGGGGTTCCCCTCGACCGCGCGTAACAGGCAGGTCTGGCACGACCCTTTGCGGCAAGAGAAGGTGATGTCCGCCCCGCCGCGCATCAGCGCGTCCAGGACCGACTCGTGTTCACGGAGCTCATAGATGCCCCCATCATACTGCACTGTCGTCATAACTGCGTTCCCTTCCCGGCCCGGGGGAATTGATGATGTGATATACGCAAAATTTGCGTTTTATTTATATCATGATTTGAATTGTTACTCAACGTAAACATTTGTGTTTTTTGTGCCTGCGTGCCGACCCGCAGGGCGCGCTTGTCGCCAGCCCGCCACGTCGGGTATTTGTGAAGGCAGTGACTGAGCCCGAGGCTTGCGACGCGATGTCGACCAACGTCTGCCCAAATTGCGATGCGACCAACCCCGCCGACGAGGTCGTCTGCCAGAGCTGTGGGCTGACGCTGCCGGCGCTGGCCGAGCAGGACAAGGAGACGACTCGGCCAGAGGCGCGCCGGAGCACGCTGGCGTCGACGCAGATGCGCCGGGCGATCTCGGCGCAGATGCTGGGCATGGCCGACAGTGAGGCCGAGGTCGCCGAGGCTGACGTCGCCGAGGCCGACGGCGCGGCCAAGACCACCCAGCCGACAAAGGCCGCCCAGAGGCGCCACCAAACCGAGGCCATGGCCGCGGTCGAGGCCGGCTCGGACACCACCCGCGAGTTCAAGTTCAGCACCCACGCGGCCCTCGCCGCCCAGAAGATGGCCGAGGTCGCCGCGCTACCCGACGGCGTGCCGCTGTTGCGCATCGGCTACGACGACGACAACGACCTGGTCATCCCGCGCCCGCAGGTCTCCGGCCACCACGCGCGCATCGGGCGCCACCAGGGCCGCTACGTCATCGAGGACCTGAACTCGACCAACGGCACCAGCGTCAACGGCCAGCAGATCGGGCGCGCCCGGCTTCGCCCCGGCGATCGCGTGGGGCTGGGAAGCTACCAATTCGTCTTCGACGCCAAGCTCGCCGCCCGCCTCGAGGCCGACGACGGGCTGCAGGCGACCCAGGCGTTGCAGGCGGTCACGGTCGGCCCCGCGCAGGCAACGCCCATCACCATCGGCCGGGAGGCCGACTGCGACATCGTGCTCGACGCCCCCCAGATCTCGCGGCGCCACTGCAAACTGACGCCCACCCATTCGGGCTGGAAGATCGAGGACCTGGGAAGCGCCAACGGCACCTACGTCAACGACCGGTTCACCCGCGTCGACGAGGCCTTCGCCACCGACGACGACGTGCTGTTCTTGGGGAGCTATCGCTTCCCGGTCAGCCGGGTGCGCGAGTTCATCGACACCGACCGCGAGTCGGTCCACGCCGGGCAGGTGGGCCTGCCGATGGACCAGCCGGTGGTCACCATCGGCCGCGGCCCCGAAAACGACGTCGTGTTGGACGCCCCGCAGGTCTCGCGCCACCACGCGCGCATCGTGCGCGGCGATGAGGGCGTCTTTTTGGAGGACCTGGGCAGCGCCAACGGCACCTTCGTCGACGGCAAGCGCGTCGAGCGGGTGGCCCTCGAGCCCGGCCAGACCATCAGCTTCGGCTCGTACGCCATCCGCCTGGACCTGGCCCGCGGGACCATCCAGAAGAGCTACCGCGGCGATATCTTGCTGCAGGCCGAAAACCTGCGCGTGGAGGTCGACGCCGGCGAGCACAAAAAACGCATCCTCGACGGGGTGTCGTTTACGGTCTATCCCACTGAATTCGTGGGGCTGTTGGGGCCGTCGGGGGCCGGAAAGACCACGCTTCTGATGGCGCTCATCGGCTATCTTCGCCCCAACTACGGGCGCACCCTGGTCAATGGCGACGACCTGACCACGCACTACGATCGCTATCGCGGCGCCATCGGCTACGTGCCCCAGGAAGACATCATCCACCACGAGCTGACCGTCTTCGAGGCGCTGTACTACACCGCCAAGCTGAGGCTGCCGCCGGATACCAGCGACGAGGAGATCAACCAGCGCATCGACAAGGTCCTGGCCGACCTCGAGATCGAGGACACTCGCCACGTGCGCATCGGCTCGCCGGAGCGCAAGGGCATCTCCGGCGGGCAGCGAAAGCGGGTCAACCTGGCCCTGGAGCTTCTGACCGAGCCCAGTCTTCTATGCCTGGACGAGCCCACCAGCGGGCTGGCCAGCGAGGACGCCTCCAACGTGATGCGGCTGTTGCGCAAGCTGGCCGACGGGGGGCGCACCATCTTGCTGACCATCCACCAGCCCTCCCAGCACGTCTACCGCATGCTGGACAACGCGCTGTATCTGGCCGCCGGCGAGCAGGTCTACTATGGGCCGGCCTATCCGGACTCGGTGTTTTACTTCAACCCCGAGGTCAAGCCGAACACCCCCGAGGCCGAGGAGATCTTGGCCGACCCGGGCTCGTGCATGCGCCCGCTGATGCAGGCTCGGCGAAGCGGCGAGCCCATGGAGACGTTTGCGGCCCGCTACCGCCAGAGCCGCTACCACGAAGAGTTCGTCACCGAGCGGCGCAAAAACCGCAAGGGGGTGCGCCTGACGGGCTCGAGCGAGCGCCGCCCGCCGCGCTTTAGCATCCGCCAGTGGCTGACGCTGTCGCGGCGCTACCTGGACATCAAGCTCAAGGACCGGGTGGGCACGGCCATCCTGCTGGTCCAGGCGCCGATCGTGGCGGTGCTGCTGGATCTGGTCTTCGTCAGCCAGAGCGGCGGGGTGATGAACCGGCTGCAATTCACCCCGTTCGCGCTGTTCTTGCTGGTGGTCGCCGCGGTGTGGTTTGGCTGCTCGAACGCCGCGCGCGAGATCGTCGCCGAGCAGGCGATCTACCGGCGCGAGCGCATGGTCAACCTGTCGATCTTGGCCTACGCCGCCAGCAAATTCACCGTGCTGGGGGCGCTGTGCTTTTTGCAGTGCCTGATGCTGTTGTCGATCACCTACTTCGTGCTCGATTTCTGGGGCAATCCCTTCTTCCAGCTGGGCATTTTGTGGCTGTGCTCGCTGGCGGGCCTGGGCATGGGGCTGATGCTCTCGGCGCTGGTGCGCACCAACGAGGCGGCGATCGCCCTGGTGCCGATCCTGCTCATCCCGCAGGTCATCTTGGGCGGCGCGATCATGCCCATCGACAAGATGAACCCGCCCACCCGCGCCGCCAGCGAGGCCACGATCACCCGCTGGGGCTTCGAGGGCCTGCTGCACGCCGAGAACCTCAACGACGCCTACGAGATCGGCGCCGACGAGATGCCCAAGCCCCCTTTGCCGGGCGTACCCGCCCCGCCCCCGCCGCCCAACCCCCTCGACCGCTTCATCGGCGCCGACGAAACCTGGCTGGCGGTCGACTTCGGGGTGCTCGGCGGGTTCACGGTGGTGTTTTTCGGCGGGGTATGCGGATTCTTGAAACTGCGCGAGAAGTGGTGGGCGAGCTGACACGGATGGGGGAATGGCAATGAAGAGACGACGTCTGATCGCTGATCCTGTGGTGGATTTCCGCGAAACACTCGACACCGACGAGCGACAAACGACCTACGGTGTGGGCTGTGACGGCACCGTCATCGCCGCCGCGGCGAGGACCGACGAGTCGAGACGCTGCCCGGATCCATCGTTCGCCAAGTCACGCTTCGACAGGCCCACCAGCTACGAGGTGGTGGCGTACGCTGATGGCGAGATGCGCCACGCGTCCGTCGACGATGTGCGCCTCGTCGCCCATCATGTCCAGCCGGTCTCCGGTGGTTTTATGCTCGTCAGCGGTCGGTGCCGGTGGCATGACTACGGGCCCGAAAAAAACGCCGCCATTTACGACTGGAGCGGTCATCGGCTCGCGCGGCTGACGCTCGGTGATGGGATCACCGACGTACGCGTCACCCCCAACGGGACCATCTGGGTGAGCTATTTCGACGAAGGCGTCTACGGAAACTACGGGTGGGGTGGGCCCGGCCCGACGCCCATGGGCCGGAGCGGCCTGGTGGCGTTCGACTCCTCGGGCGAAGTTCAATATGAGTGGCCGGGTCGCGCCGACGGGCGGTATGTCATCGACGATGTCTACGCCATGAACGTCGCCGATGACGACGACGTGTGGTTTTATTTTTACCAGGACTTTCCGATCGTGCGCCTGCACGACGGCGAGAGTCAGGTGTGGCGCTGGGGCAGAAGCGACAGCAGCGCGCTGGCGGTCGCCGACGAGCGTGCGTTGCTCTACGGTCGGCGGGGCCACGCCACGTCCGTTCGCCTGGATCCCCACGGACACACCAAGGTGCTCGGGGAGTTCAAGGTGGTGGCGCCGGATGGTCATTCGCTGGCTGGCTGCAGCGCCTTCGGCACGGGCGATCGCCTCTATCTCTTCGACGATCTTCAGGCATATGTTTGCCGCGTCCGCGGCTAGGCGCACGGAGCCGTGGCCGGACGCCGGAGCCGTGGCCGGATGCCGGAGCCGGGACCGGAAGTCGGAGCCGGGACCGGAAGTCGGAGCCGGGACCGGAAGTCGGAGCCGGGACCGGAAGTCGGAGCCGGGACCGGAAGTCGGAGCCGGGACCGGAAGTCGGAGCCGGGACCGGAAGTCGGAGCCGGGACCGGAAGTCGGAGCCGGGACCGGAAGTCGGAGCTCGGCGCGCTGCGCGCGCCTCGCACGGAGGGAGGGAAAAAAGCCGATTCTGGCTAGCCTCCGATTTAGGCGTCCCGCGGGACAAGCCACGCGGGGGCGCTAACTGCGAAAAAGATCTGAGGCCCAATCGCTGAGCGAACCTGGGGCCGCGCCCTGCCACCCGATGTCGGGGCTTGTGTTGGCGCATGGCGGGGAGTTACGCTATGATCAGCAACCTTAGTGGGTAATTTTCAGGGACGTGAGATGATCACGAGCCATGTGTCAGCGCAGTGGCTGGGCTGGCGTAAGTTTTCGGGGTTGTACGTACTGGTTTTGGTGGGGGTGCTGGTTGGCTGCAGCGGCTCCGAGGGCAAGGTGTGTTCGACGTCGGCCGACTGCGCCCAGGGATACCGATGTGCGTCGACCGGGGGCGTGTTGTTCGGCGACAGCATTTGCGTCATCGCCCAGCCCTCGACGGCGGGCGATGCGTCGAGCGACGCCACCGACGGTGACGCCGCGTCGTCGGACGCCGGGCCGTCGGACGCCGGGCCGCCGGACGTCGGAGCCGACGTCGCCGACGTGTCCGTCGACGCGGCTTTGGCCGACAGCGACGGCGACGGCATCGGGAACAGCGCGGACAATTGCCCGTTGGCGGCCAACGGCGACCAAGCGGATGCCGACGCCGACGGCGTCGGCGACGTGTGCGACAATTGTGCGCAGGCCGCCAATGCTGATCAGAGCGATCGCGACGGGGACGGCATGGGCGACGTCTGCGACGACGATCGCGACGGGGATGGCGTCGACAACGCCACCGACAATTGCCCGGACGTCGCCAACGCCGACCAGGCCGACCTCGACGGCGACGGCGCCGGCGATGCGTGCGATGACGACGACGACGGCGACACTATCAGCGACGCCGCCGACAATTGCCCGACGGCGCCCAACGCCGATCAGGCCGACATGGACGCCGATGGCATCGGCGATGTGTGCGACACCGATCTCGACGGCGATCACCGCAATAACTCGGTGGACAATTGCCCGCAGGTGCGCAATCCGCCGCAGAAGGACGACGATTTTGATGGCGTGGGCAATGCGTGCGATAATTGCCCGAGGACGCCAAACGCGAATCAACTCGACTCCGACGGCAACGGCGTCGGGGACGCCTGCCAGTAGGTCGGCGTACAGGTTATTTTGGACGTTTTTGCAGCCTGCATAGGCGAGCCATGACGACGGACGAACAGGCAAGACTCGACCGGCTCAAGATGCCGGATATCGGGGATATGCTCGACGGCCGCTACCGTATCCAATCGGTGATCGCGACCGGCGGGATGGGGGTGATCCTGCGCGCCGAGCAGTTGCCGATGAAGCGCGCCGTGGCCATCAAGCTGTTGCATCCGCACGTCGCCGCCGCCAACCCCAAGATCGTGGGGCGCTTCGAGCAAGAGGTCGCCCTGGCCAAGCTGCTCAACCACCCCAACACCATCCGGCTCTACGACTTCGGCGAGTCCGCAGAGGGCCTGGTGTATGTGGCCATGGAGTACCTCGAAGGGGCCGATCTCAAGCGCCTGCTCGAGCAGGAGGGGGCGCTGTCGGTGGGGCGCACCGTCGACATCACCGTGCAGATCTTGGACGGGCTGGCCGAGGCGCACGCGCGCGACTTCATCCACCGCGACCTCAAGCCGAGCAACGTGTTCATCACCGAGGATCGCCGCGGCGACGACCTGGTCAAGCTGCTGGATTTCGGCATCGCCAAGTCCCTGGCCGGCAGTGACATCGACCTGACCGGCTCGGGGGCGATCTGCGGCACGCCCGGCTACGTCTCGCCGGAGTATCTGCGCAACGAGCCCCTGCAGAAGGCCTCCGACCTGTACGCCGTGGGGTTGATGCTGCTCGAGATGCTCATCGGCCGGCGCGTGTTCAAAGGGGAGTCGGCGGTGCAGACGATGATGATGCACATGCAGCTCGACCCGGACATCCCCGCGGCCATCGAGGCGACGCCGCTGGCCGACATCATCCGCAAGTCGACCTGCAAGGAGCCCGCCGAGCGCTACGTCGACGCCGACGAGATGCTCCAGGCCCTCGAGGCGATCGCCGACGAGCTTCCCAGTGGGCTGCGCCTGGACGACTACGCGAGCGCTGACGCCTCGCTGGATGAGGACTCCAATGCGTCGATTCCGGCCGCCGAGCATACGCCGGCGTCGATCTCGCTGGAGGCGTCCTCAGGGTTGAAGAAGCTCGGGCCGCCGCCGATCCCCCGGCCGCCCAAGCCGGCGGCCGCGCCCCCGGTGCCGCCGCGGCTCGAAGCCTCCTCGCAGGTGGCGCGCGACGAGGAGACGCTCGACGCCGCCGAGCCGGCGTCGGACGACTTCGCCGACGAGTTCTTCGCGGCCGGCGCCGATCGCCGGCGCCTGTGGATGATCGGCGCAGCGGTGGCCGCCGTGGCGCTGGTCGCGCTGGTCGGCCTGATGTTGTCGGATCCCGGCGACGTCGGCGCGCGCCAGGACGTCGCCTCGGCGAAGGCCTCCCAGAAGACGCCCGCCGAGGTGGCCTCCGACCCCGGCGAGCCGCCGTCGAAGCCAAGCGCCGGCGGCCAAGAGGCGCTCGCGGCCGCCGACGCGGCCCAGGGCGACACCGCGCCACAGGACACCGCCGCCGCCAAGATTCGCTTCGACGTCGACACCGACCCCAGCGGGGCGACGGTGCGCGTCGGCGAGCGTGAGCTGGGCAAGACCCCGCTGGTCTACCACGTGCGCGCCCAAGAGTTGCCCCAGACGCTGTCTTTTTCGCTCGACGGCTTCCAGGCCAAGACGGCACAGTTGACCGAGCAAAGCTCGCCGATCCTCGTCGAAGAATTGGACAAGAACGTCGACAAGCCGGCTCACGACGCGCCCACCCACGAGTCGGGCCACCGGCGGCATCACACCAAGAAGCACGCCCATTCCGGCGCATCCGTCTCGGCCAAGAAGAAGAAAGGCAAGATTTCCGACAAGAAGGTCGAGCAGGTGCTCGACAAATTCCTCGTGGAGTGAGCGCGACATGGCCCCCCGCTTTATCGATCCCCGGTGTCGACACACCTGCACGGCGTTGGCCGTGGCGCTGGCGCTGGCGGCGAGCCCCCGGCTCGCTCACGCCCAGCAGCCCGGCTCCCAGCAGGCCGGCCCGCAGCAGGCCAAGCTTCAGGAGTTCGCCGCCCACGTCAAAAAAGCGGTCCAGCTCAAGAAGAAAGGCCAGCTTCGCGCCGCGCTGACCGAATTTCAGGCGGCGCGCAAGATCGCCGACCACCCCAAGCTGGCCTACGCCGTGGGGCGCATCTACGAGCAGATCGGCGATTGCGCGACGGCGCGCGCTCAATACCAGGCGGGGATCGCCGACGGGCGCGGCGGCGACGCCCTGCAACAGAAGTTGAACCAGGCGCTGCAGGCCAACGCACAATGCGCCGACCGCGGCACGCTGGCGGTGCGCTGTCAGCCCGCCGGCGCCAAGCTCTTCGTCGACGACAAGCCCGCCGCCTGCCCCGCCAAGCTCGAGGTCGGCGCCGGCGAGCACAGCCTGCGCGCCGAGGCCGCCGATCGCACGCCCCAGACGGCCACGGTCACGGTGACCCCCGGCGGGCAGGTCAGCCGGGAATTCGTGCTCGGCACCCCCTGGCAAAAGACCGCGGTCAACTACGGCAAATACGGCGCCCTCGGCGTCGGCGGCGCCCTATTGCTCGGCGGCATCTGGTCGGACCTGTCCACCACGTCCCTGCAGGACGAGATGGCCCGCGCCTCCCGCAACGGCAACGTGGCCCGCACCAATGAGCTGTCGGCCGAGGCCGATTCGGCGCATACGCGCACCGGCATCCTGTACGGGCTGGGGGCGATCTTTGCCGCCGGCGGGGTGGCCCTGTGGATCTACCAGGTGGAGACCACCAAGGACGACGGCTCCACCGTCCAGGCCGCGGTGAACGCCGGCCCCGACGGCGCCTCGGTGTCGGCGACGGTGCACTGGTAGGGGCGCCGCGCGCAATAGTAATTTTTTCTGCCTGATTCTTGCCTCGCCTCGCTCAGTGTTTCTTTTTGTGATGCACGCTCACCCACCTCGAGGCCAAGGGGCATCGGCAGTTCGGTGATCACCCGGGGTAGTCACCGACCATCCTCCATTGAAGATGCAGTAACGGCAGCAGTCTGAGGGGACGCAAACTGCAGTCGTGGCGCATCATGGGGAACGACGAACAACAACGCATCGGCCGGTTCAACGTGCCGGAAGCGGGGGAATTGCTCGATGGGCGCTACCGGGTGCACTCTGTCATCGCCAGCGGCGGCATGGGGGTGATTTTGCGCGCCGAGCAGGTGACCATGCAGCGACCGGTGGCCATCAAGCTGCTCCACCCGCATATCGCCGCCAGCCAGCCCACCGTGGTGGAGCGCTTTGCCCGCGAGGTGCGCCTGGCCAAGCAGCTCAACCACCCCAACACCATCCGGCTATACGACTTCGGCGAGTCCGAAGAGGGGCTGGTGTACGTGGCCATGGAGCTGTTGGAGGGCACCGATCTGAAGCGGGTGATCACCCAGGAGGGGCCGCTGGCGGCGGGGCGGGCGCTCGACATCACCCGTCAGATGCTCGACGGGCTGGCCGAGGCGCATTCCCACGATTTCATCCACCGCGACCTCAAGCCCAGCAACGTGTTCATCGCCAAGGGCCGCCGCGGCGGCGACCTGGTCAAGGTGCTCGACTTCGGCATCGCCAAGTCGCTGGGCGACGCGGTCGATCTGACCGGATCGGGCGCGATCTGCGGCACGCCGTCGTACGTCGCCCCGGAGTATTTGATGCAGGAGCCGCCCGGCAAGCCCGCCGACGTGTACGCCGTGGGGTTGATTCTGCTGGAGATGCTCACCGGCCGGCAGGTCTTTCGAGGCCAGGCGCCGGTGCAGACGATGATGATGCACCTGAAGCTCCACCCGGAGATCCCCCCCGAGATCGAGCGCACCCCGCTGGCCCGGGTCATTCGCAAGGCCACCGCCAAGGTCCCGGAGGCGCGCTACCAGGACGCCGAGCAGATGTTCGACGCGGTGTGCCGCATCTACGCGCAGGTGCCCTCGGATCTGGTGGTGCGCGCGCCCAACTACCGGGCGCTGCCTCATCTGAGCAACGCCATGCAGTTGGTCGACGATGAAGATGAAGACGCCCAGAGGCGCGCCCGCAGCGATACGATCGTGCCGCTGGACAAGCCCGTCGCGGTGGGCGAGACCGGCCACGACTCCGGGCTGGACCTGCCGCAGGCGCCGGGCACGCCGTCGCGGGTCCAGTGCGCGGTGGGCTCGGACGTGTTTCGCCGAGATCTTTGCCAGGAACTCCAGGCGGAGGTGTGCGCCGACGAGTCGGGGTCGGCCGGCGGGTCGAGCCGTGCGCGCCGGCTGGCGCCGGTCGCCGCCCTGGGCGTGGTGGCGGCGCTCGGCCTGTTGGCGCTGGTCGCGACCGACCCCGGCGCGCCGCCGCAGCTCGACGCGCCGGGTGCGTCCGCCGCGCCGGCGCCATCGCGCCCGGCGGTGGCTCGGCCGGTCGCGTCGACGCCGAGCGACACCGCCGCGCCGCCGGCCCAGCCGCCCACCTATCGCTTCATGTTGGACACC
Organism: uncultured delta proteobacterium; assembly: GCA_963697525.1. Classification (GTDB taxonomy): domain Bacteria; phylum Myxococcota_A; class Bradymonadia; order Bradymonadales; family Bradymonadaceae; genus Bradymonas. Next base: position 704,068 of record OY969087.1, on the reverse strand, counting down.
GACCCCGGCGGCGCCGACATCGAGATCGACGGCCGACGCATCGGCCAGACCCCGCTCGACTGGCGCGTCTCCCCCGACAAGCTCCCCCAGAAGGTGCGCCTGGTGCTCGAGGGCTACGAGCCCAGGGAGGTCGAGCTGACGCGCACGTCCTCGCCGGTCGTCGTGGAGCTGTTGCAGGAGCGTCGTCGAGAGCATCACCACAAGCCGCGGGCCCGGCGTTCGTCTCGTCATCGGACGCCACGCAAGCCCTCGAAGGCCCACAAGCGGACGGGCGCGAAGGTCATTTCGAACCAGCGGATCGAGCAGGTCATGGACCAATACCTGGATGAGTAGACCGATGAGACGAAGGCACAACGGACATGCACGGGCGGAAGCATCGACGCGACGGCCGACGGCGCGGGCATGGTTGGCCGCCGTGCTGGCGATGATGGCGTGGGGCGCCCCCGCGCTCGCCGGGCCGCACGAGGCCGACCAGGCGACGGGGCGGGTGGCGGCGTTTCGCGACCACGTGGCTCGCGGGGCGAAGCTTCGCGCGGACAAGGAGTACCGCCAGGCCCTGGCCGAATTTCAGAAGGCCCGCGCGCTGGCCGACCACCCCAAGCTGATGTACGTCACCGGTCGGCTGCGCGAGCGCATCGGCGACTGCGCCGGCGCGCGCGACGACTTCCAGGCCGCCCGCGACGACGCGCGCACTGACGATGCGCTTCGCCAACGCATCGAGCGGGCGCTGCAGGCCAACCGGCAGTGCGTCAGCCACGGCACACTGGTGGTGCACTGCCAGCCGGCCGGCGCCCGGCTTCGCGTCGACGAGCGCGCCGTCCAATGCGGCGCGACAGTCGACCTGACGCCGGGTTCCCACAAGATATTGGCGAGCGCGCCGGGCTACCGCGACTTGCAGATGAGCGTGAACATCGAGCCGGGCAAGTTGCTCGAGACCGACGCCGCGCTGACCAGGCAGGCCCCGGCGCCGGTGGCCGACGCCGGCCACGCGCCCACCTGGCTGACCTATGGCGCCTATGGGGCGATGGGCGCCGGGGCGGCGCTGCTGACCGCAGGGATCATCTCCGACGCCACCGCCACTGGCCGCCAACAGGACCTCGCCCAGGCGAGCGCACAGGGCGATCTGGCGTGGTCGCGCCGGCTGATCCGGGAGGCTCAGGGCGCTCAGACGCGCACCGCCACGCTGTATATCTCCGGTGCCGTGCTCGCCGGCGCCGGCGTGGCGTTGTGGGCCTATGACGACGAGGTCGCCCGCTGGCTGGACGTCGACGTGCACCCCGAGGTGCAGTTGGGGGCGCAGCAAGCCACCATCGGTGCGACGGTGAGGTGGTGAAGATGAACTCCTGGGCGATGGGGAATCGAATGCGCAAGGGATGGAGCGAACGCGCGCCGGGCCGTGTCATGCTGCTGGTGGGCGCGCTGGCGCTGCTCGTGTTCGCCGGCTGCGGTGACTCGTCGGGACGGGCCTGTGAGTCGAACGCCGATTGTGCTGCCGGCGAGCGCTGTGTGAGCAGCGGCGGGGTGTTCTTCGGCGACAAGGTCTGCGCCGCATCGCAGTCGGTGTCGCTGGCCGATGCCGGTCTGGACGCGGCCGTCCCCGACACCTCGGATGGCGGGGACGTCTCGGCCGCGGACGCCGCCGGAGGGGACGCGGCCGTGCCGCGCGATGCGCTCGAGGCCGGTGACGTGGCCGACGCCGGTCCGGCGGACGTCGCCCCGGACGTCGCGCCGCCGCCCGATCGCGACGGCGATCGGGTGGCCGACCCCCTCGACAATTGCCCGGATACGCCCAACGCCGACCAGGCCGATCTCGACGGCGACGGCCAGGGCGACGCCTGTGATGCCGACGTCGACGGCGACGGCCTTCCCGACGCCAGCGACAACTGCCCGTACAGCGCCAACGCCGACCAGGCCGACCTCGATGGCGACGGCCAGGGCGACGTGTGCGATGCCGACGACGACGCCGATGGCGTGCCCGACGCGCAGGACAATTGCCCACGCATCCCCAACGTCGAGCAGGCTGATCTCGATGGTGATGGGCAGGGCGATGTCTGCGATGACAACCGCGACGGCGACAATTGGAACAACCTGCAGGACAACTGCCCGGACGTCAGCAATCCGGCCCAGAAGGATCGCGGGGACGGTGATGGTGTGGGGGATGCGTGCGACAATTGCCCAACTACGCCCAACCCCACCCAGAGCGACCTCGACGGCGACGGGCAGGGCGACGCATGCGACGCCGATCGAGACGGCGACGGCGTCGCCAACGCCGCGGACAATTGCCCGGATACGCCCAATCCCGCCCAGGCCGACACCGACGCCGACGGCGTGGGCGACGCCTGCCAGCCGTAGTCGTCGGCGACCATGGGCGCGGCCGCCGAATAACGTGGCTTGTCACGTGGTTATATTGGTGGATGCGACGCGAGGGAGGCGGGGCGCGCACGTCACCCGCCATCCTGCTCGAAAGTCGGTGGTGAAAACCCTTGACTCTGCGCAGGGCGCCGATTATGTTCCCCGCCCTGCCGTCTTTTTCCAGAATGACGGTAGTGTTCTTATGGTGGATGTAGCTCAGTTGGTTAGAGCGCAGGTTTGTGGTACCTGAGGTCGCGGGTTCAATTCCCGTCATCCACCCTGGGTTTGAGAGCGGGCGCGACACACTTCGTGCCCGCTTTCGACGCACCACTCGAGCAAGAACCGAAATGAGCGCCCGTAGCTCAGCTGGATAGAGCGCCGGACTTCGAATCCGTAGGTCGTAGGTTCGACTCCTACCGGGCGTGCTGCTTTGCAGCGGAAGCGACTTAGGATCGCCCCATACCTGCCAGCCACGCTGTCCGTGCCGAGTTGATATTCATCGACTCGGCTTTCTTATAGCGCGGCGACGCGGGTGTTCGAAGGAGCTGGCAACGCCGGGGGCAACTCCGCGAGGGTGGCGGAATTGGTAGACGCGCTGGATTTAGGTTCCAGTGGAGTAACTTCCGTGGGGGTTCGAGTCCCCCCTCTCGCATCATCTCTCAAACTCACACGATCCGCATAACACACACGAGGAGATTCCATGCCTTACGAGGTGGAAGAGACAGGAAATCTGACCCGCACCGCTCAGGTGACGGTGCCCGCCGAGGAGTATAACCAGCGGGTCAACGCCGCTCTCAAAGAGCTGTCCAAGAGCGTCAAGGTCCGTGGCTTCCGCAAGGGCAAGGTGCCCCTGGGCGTGATGAAGAAGCGCTACGGGGCCAGCGTCCAGCAGGACGTCATCGAAGATCTTGTGCGCTCCAAGGTCAACGAGATTCTCTCGGACAGCGAGCAGCCCGTCATCCACGTCGGCCAGCCCAGCGTCGACTCCACCCCGGAGGATGAGGGCGGCCTGCAGTTCAGCGTGGACTTCGAGCTGCGCCCCGAGATCGACCCCATCGGCTACCTGGGCCTGCAGCTCGAGCGCGAGGCCGCCGAGGTGAGCGGCGAGGACATCGACGAGCGCCTCGAGTCCATGCGCCACCAATACGCCACCCTCGAGCCCATCGCCTTCCGCACCACCATCGAGGAGGGCGACGTGGTCACCTTCGATTACCACGCCGTGGACGCCGAGGAGAGCGAGGCGCTGCAGGGGATCGAAGGGGAGAACGCCCAGATCGAGATCGGCCAGGGCCAGTCCATCGCCGGCCTCGAAGAGGGCCTGATCGGCAAGGACTTCGACAGCACCTTCACCGTCGAGGTCACCCCCGACGAGGGCTTCCCGGTCGAGGAGCTTCGCGGCGAGACCTTCGAACTCGAGGTCACGGTCACCTCGGTCAAAAGGCAGGTGCTGCCCGAGCTCGACGACGAGTTCGCCAAGGACACCGGCGAGGCCGAGACGCTGCTCGAGCTGCGCGCGAACGTGCGCGAGGAGCTCGAAGAAGAGCTCGAGCACCAGGCGATGCACGAGGTCGAAGACCAGCTCCTGGATAAATTGGTCGAGCAAAACCAGTTCGAGCTGCCCCCGCAATTTGTCGACGAGCAGGTCAAGCACGAGCGCAACCAGCGCTACCAGATGCTCCAGCAATTCGCCCAGCAGGGCATGAGCCCGGAGGCGTTGGGCATCGACATCGACGAGTTCACCGGCGGCGAAGCGCTCAAACAAGACGTCGAAGATCGCGTGCGCGCCGACTTTTTGCTCATGGCGATCGCCGAGAAAGAGGGCCTCGAGCTCGAAGAGGAAGACCTCCTCTCCTACATCCAGCACCGCGCCCAGCACAGCGGCATGCCGCCCCAGCAGTTCATGTCCTACTTGCTCCAAGATCAGGAGCAGTTGCGCCAGGCCAATATGATGGCGCTGCTCGAGAAGACCAAGCGCTTCCTGATCGACAAGGCCGAATTCGAGGAGGTCGAGCCCTCCGACGAGGACGAGGCCGACGAGGACGAAGAAGAATAGAAATGTTAAGGGGATTGGATTGCTTTAAAAGGCAGCTTTCGATACTCTAGGAGTGCATGATAGGAAACAAAACTTCCTCATAATTTGCACTCTTCTGCGGAATCGATGGCAGCCAATCCTCGGCCATATGTCTCTTCGGGGCTGATCGCGCTCGGAGGGGTTGTCGTTCTCGCGCTGTACACCGGGAACAACTGGTTAGATCCGCTCACCCCGATGATCATCGGGGCGGCCGCGGCCTTTCCGCTGAGCATTGCCGGCGCACTGCTCCTCCATCCGGAGGCGCGCAGTGCGCCGTCGCGTTTCTTGCTGTACGCAGTGGCGGTGATGGTGGGCGGCATCGTCAGCGTGGGGGTGCCGGGGTTGTGGAAGCTTCCGCAGGCGCGCGTTCGCGCCGTGCAGGCGCCGCGCCGGCTGGTCAACCTGGCGGCCGCGCTCGACGACCCGTCGCCGGCCGTCGCTCAGGCGGCCTGCCGGCGGATGCTCGCCGTGGACAAAGATCCCGACAAGATCTCCGACGAGCTCGAGACTCGGCCGCAATTGGCCAACGCCTGTCTGCACTCCGCCCCCAAGAGCGCGCAGCGCGAGACGGTCGCCGCCAGCTTGATGCGCCGCTGGCATCGCCGGTTGATGGCCAAGAAGGGGCCGCCCACCGGCGATATGTGCGTGTACTCCGAGCAGCTCGCCAAGTTGCCCGCCGACCTGGGCGCGCGGCAAGCGCGGCTGATGGCCTGCGCGCTGCAGTCGGACTCGCCGGACAAGCGCATCTGCTGCGTCAATTCCCTGGCGACGATCGCCGGCAGCTGCGACGACCTCGCCGACCATATCGACGCCGACCAATTGGTGCGAGGCGGGATCGCCGGGCTGGTGCTGGCCCTGGCGTACAAGACCTCGACCGTGGTGCACGACCACGCCATGCTCGCCAAAAAGGTGGACCTGAGCTGCTCGAAGATGCAGATGGTCAGCGTCCAGCTCGCCTGCGTCTCCCACAATGCCGGGAAGGGGTCGAAGGTCGACACCGTGCTGAAGTGGCTGTTGGACAAGAATAGCCAGTGCCTGACGGCCGACGATCGCAAGCTCGAGTCCGGCCTGGGCGACGTGTGCTCGGCGCTGATGGACACCGTCGCCAAGAAAGGCTCGTTGAAGGGAGACGCCATCTGCCAGACGCAGAAAACGCTGGTCGACGAGCATCGGGCCGAATTGGCCCAGCTACACGGGTTGAGCAAGGAAGAGAGCTCGGCGCTGGCCGGCCAGATCGCCCAGGGCAACGCCCGGGCCAACGATCGCAATGACAGCTACGAGATGCTGGTCAACAGCATGATGGGCAAAGCGGGTGCGCCCACCCTGGATTCGTACACCCAGGCGGACAAGCGCAAGATCATGGAGCGGATGCGCGCCACGGCGATGTCGCCCCAGGAGATGATGAAGACCTCGTTCGGCTCGCTGAAAAACGTGCAGGAGAAGTTCAACAAGATCGCCGCCAACCCCAAGACGGCCGCGGCGCTGCAGGATATGCCCAACGCGCCGTCGTCGCTGGAGCTGGGCGACAAGGGCGAAGACGCCATGGGGCGGCTGGACAAGATCCAGAAGCGCCTCGACGGCGAAGCCAAGGCGGCCAAGGCGCGCCAGGACGTCCGAAAGAAGAAGCAGGGCGCCAAGATCCACCACTGACGCCGGAGCGATGTTGAGTACAGTAGCCCCCAGGATCGTGACAGGCTGTCACACCACGATCGCCGCGCAGCAGGGCGTGGGCGGTGATCGCCAGGCTTGGCCCGACATGTGCTTTGTATATAGTGACGTCTATCAGTAACATGAATGCGACGAGTGACAATTGAGGAAGATTTCCCGATGGAACAGGCGCGCACCGACTGGAAAATACTGATCCTGAAGGTCTGGATGCACGTGACGGCGACGCTGGTCATCGCCGCCGTGCTCGGCTTTATGGTGGCCGATCGCAGTTCGATTGGGATCTTTTTGGCCTCGATCCATCAGGGCTACGACCCCGACTGGTCGCCGCTGTTGCTGCACATGGGCTTGTCGGCGGGGATCTGGGCGTCGATGGTGGCGCTGTGGCACGTGGCCACCCGCGAGCGCAAGAACAAGCCGGTGACGGTGTTCAAGGCGCGCGGGGCGGTGATGCTCGAGACGCTCATCGCACTGGTGCCGTTTTTGTTGCTGACCTCGGGCATCGCCCAGTTGGCGATGATCAACGTGGCCAGCATCATCTCCGATCTGGCGATCTACCAGGCCGCGCGCACCGCCTGGATCTGGCAGCCGGAGGTCGCCTCCGGGCGTGCCGGGGTGACCGACGCCGACGTGAAGTTTCGCGCGCGCATCGCCGCGGCGCTGACGCTGGCGCCGACGGCCTCCTCGGAGTTTCTGGTCGGGCGCAACCACGCCCCCGGCAGCGGCCCGCCGTTTCGGCGCATCCGCACGGGGATCGCGGCCAGCTTCAACCTCGCGCCGGTCACCGGTCACCAATATTGGAACCAGACGGGCCAAAACTGGAATTTTTTCCATCACCAGGACCTGCAAGCGACGGCCGACAACCTGACGTTTATCCGCGCGTTCGACACCGACTCGTTCGCCCAGCGCGCCGGGCGTAAATGCACCTCGGCGTGGATGAACCTCGAGAACTTCACCATCATCAATGATGGCAATAAGGTCGGCGCGCGGTTCACGTACCGTTACACGCTGCTCTTTCCCTGGTTCGCCTATATCTTCGGCAAGACCGACACCATCGCCATGCGCACGGCGCATTATATGCCGATCAAACGGGCGATGACGTTTAGAAAACAGCCGAGCATGTGAGAGACGCATAACCATGGCACACAACATCCTCGAAAGATTGCGCCAGGCCACGCTGCGCATGCATCGCGATGAGGGCGGGGCGATCGTGATGCTGTGCTTTGCGGGCTGCGTCTTTTTGTTCATGGTCAGCCTGATCGTGTTCGACGCCGGCTACCTGTCGCGCGACAAGATCGACGCGCAGACCGCCGCCGACACCGCCGGCTACAGCGACGCGGCGGTCAAGGCGCGGGCGATGAACATGATCGCCTTTGCCAATGTGGGCAAGCGCACCATCGTGGGCATTCGCAACATGTATTTCTCGCAGTACCCCCACTACATGAAGTGGCTCAACGATCAGTGCGATCGCTGCTGCTGCGGGTTCTGGTGCGGCTGCTGGGGCGCCTGCTTCAACTGCATCGGCAACTGGATGTCGTTGGTGCCCATCTTCGAGGGCATCGACTACGCCTTTTTCATGATCGGCCGGTTTGTCGGCGACGACATCTCCGACTATTTGAGCGCGCTGGATAAATACCAAAAGCAGATGGTCGACTATGCCTCCTATTGGGGGCTGGCCGAGGGGATCGTGCGCGGGGTGCGAAACGGGGCCAATATCGTGACCTCGTACCCGTTGCCGGACAACTCGGACTACGGCAAGTTGCCGCTCAAGAAGGACAACGGGCTGTTTGCGGCCATGGAGAGCTGCCTGGCGCCGACCTGGCTGTTCAACCCCAGCAGTCTGGGCACGCTCACGGAGTGGAGCGTCGACTTCAAGGTGCTCAAGGAGCGCAGCGTCAGCCGGCCGTTCATCGCCTCGCAGGGCCCCCGCGAGCGGGTGCGCCAGCTGTACTCCTACGAGGGCTGTCTGGCGATGATCAACATCGGCATCTTCCGCGACGTCAAGCCGGCCATCCCCTATCACCTGACCGCGACGGGTAACTCCGGCGAAGACTATATGAAGAAGTCCAACATCATCTGGGCCTACCGCTACAACCCCGACTATACGGGCAACCTGCGCAAGAACTACAACGCGGTCATCCCCAAGGATTACCAGACGATGACCATGGGCATGCCCTACTCGGGGCTGTGGGCGATGGCGCGCGGCGAGATTTATTATCCGCCCAGCAACCTGCCCAACCTGCCCAGCTTCGACAATCCCAACGGCATGTGGATGTTCCACCCCAGCTGGATTGGCAAGCTGCGCCCGGTGGTGCTCAAAGGCGAAGATCTGCCCGTCGAGCCCTCCAAGATGTGGAAGGAGGCCAGCCGGCTGCCCTATCGCGAATCGTGGCAATTTGGCGTCAACCCCCTGAATCTGACCCGGGACATGATCTTTATGAAGAAGGCATCCAAGGGCATGGACGGCAAGATTCAAGGCAAGGAGGTGCTCGATGGCATTCCCAAGTGAGCGTGACCTAGCCGAGCGCTGCTGGTCGATCGGCCGCTGGTGGAGTGCCTTTGCGCGCGACGAGCGCGGCACGGCGCTGACCGAGCTGTTGTTGACCCTGCCGGTGTTCATCATCATCTTCGCCGGCATGCAGCACCTGACCTACGTCGAGCACAAGGCGGTGCGCGTCAAGATCCGGGCCAATAAGGATATGTGGGAACACGCCATGGCCTCGGCCAACAACACCAGCCTCATCCCCGACCCCAAGGAGGGCATTCCCACCTTGGCGGCGGTGGACGCACTGGGCACGATCTCGAATTTTCCCAGCGAGCACGGCGACATGTACGGCACGATGAACAACTTTGGCCTGGCCTTCGGGGCCACCAAGGGCGAGTCCCAGCGCTCCACCATGGTGCTTCGGTTCATGGGCCAATCACCCAGCGGGCAGGTGCCCGGGCGCAACCTGCGCAAATATCCGCGCGACATGCTCGACGATTCGCGCTGGAACCCGATCACCTCGGCGCCGGGGGCGCTGGCGATTTACACGCCAGTTATCCCGCTGTCGTTCATCGGCCCCAACCAGGTGCCCGCCCTCGGGCTGCGCTATGGTACCTCGGCGGGCAGCAACCAGGATCAGGTCGACCTGGTCGGTCGCACGGTGACGTTTAAGGCCGCCTACGACGTGGCCAACTCCCCGGTGAGCAACTCCAGGTGGCACGACCCGCTGTTCGTGCCCGGCTTCTCGCGGCTGTTGGCGGAAAAAGATCCCTGCCTGAGCAATGTCCTCTCGCTGAACACGGACATGGGCTATTTGAGCAATTGTTTCTGATGCGGAGGGCGAGATGCACTGGCCCACGGTGTTCAAAAATTTACTTCGTCTGGCGCTGACGGTCGGCGTGGTCGTGGCCATCGGGGCGGCCTTTTTGGTGCTCGCTCCGGCGCCGGCCAACAAGGGAGGCCTGCAGGTCAAGCCCTCCCAGGCCGACATCACCTGGATGACGCCGGTGGCGCCCACGCCCACCCAGCGCTTCGCCGCCGCGCTCCAAGATCTGGGCCACGAGGCCCCGCGCGCCTACGACCTCAACGGCAACAACGTCTATTTCTCCACCCGCTTGAGCCGCAAGTCGCCCGAGCGGCTGCTGGCCGAGTACCAGCAGGCCTTCGTCGACCACGGCGTCAACTCGCGCATGTGGATGCAGTCGACCGACGCCCTGTCGCATCTGAAGGAGTCGCCGGGGCTGCGAAAGCGCCTCAAGGAGCGCGCCGACGCGGCCATCAACGGCGAGATTCTGCCGGTCAAGGTCACCGACCAGTATATGTCGATGAACGGCATGCTCTTCGACAAGGAGACCGACAACGACGATCCCGACGCCGCCGACGAGCACCTCGAGAAGATCGTCCACCGCGTCGAGTCCGCCGCCGACCGCTTCGCCCAGGCCTACAAGAGCTGCAACGGCGACCCCAAGATCTTGGCCCAAAAGCGCGGCACCAAAGAGGCCCAGGCGCCCAAGCACATCAAAAAGCTCGCCAAGGCCATCGGCAAGCGCTCCTCGTGCGGTGGAGGCGGCGCCAAGGAATGCTCCGACTGGCAGTGGAAGCTCAAGCACGCCCGCGCCGACATCGAGGCCTATGTCGCCGCCATCAAAGAGCAGCCCACGATGATGGCCTGCGAGGGCATCCGCAAGCTCGACCGCGGCAACGTGCGCGCCAGCGCCCGCGAGTTTGCCGAGCGCATCCACGGCTACCGCTCCATCGAGGCTTTCCGCGACAAGAAGTCCGGCCAGACCATGGTCACCGCCGCCTGGAGCGACGGCGACTTCGACATGACCAAGATGCTGCCCTCGGCGTACGGGCTGCCCGACCAGGACAACAGCCCTATCCCGCTGTGCTCGACGTGCAAGCGCGCCTACAGCTTCGTGGGCAGCGGCGCCGAGTCCGCCGACAGCAGCCACGAGATCTGGTCGAACCAGTCCGTCGATCGCGTCGCCGCCGACTACACCAAGACGCTGACCAAGCAGGGCTGGGAGCTGCACGACGCCAATCATTTGATGCAAAAGGTCTACGGCATGATCGACATGCCCCCGGAGGCCGGCCGGGTGTTCCGCTTCGTGCGCGGCAACCGCCACCTGACGCTGACCCTGCGCCCGGACCGCATCCACAACCGCACCCGCGTCACCGCGTTTACGTCGAAGTAGCCCATCGACGCTGGCCACCCTTGTCAAAACCGCTCCTGTTGGATAGCACTCCTGTAGGAAGATGCTGCCCGACAGGAGTTTTGTTTTGTGCAATCCCCACGGCCCTGGTGGCCGGGCGATTGGCCGACGCCGGTCGTCGTGGAAGAGCGCAGCGCCTCCAACCGTTACACCCGACGAATCCTGGACGACTGGACCTCTGACCACTGGACCCCTGACCACTGGACCCGAAATACCCCATGGCTTTCATTCCTCGCGTCATCGAACAGACCCACCGCGGCGAGCGTGGGTGGGACATCTTCAGCCGCTTGCTCAAGGATCGGATCATCTTCCTGGGCACGCCGGTCAACGACCACGTAGCCAACACCATCATCGCGCAGCTGTTGTACCTGGAGAGCGAGGACCCCGACAAAGAGATCTCGCTGTATATCAACTCCCCGGGCGGCAGCGTGACCGCTGGCCTGGCAATCTACGACACCATGCAGTACGTCAACCCCGACGTCAGCACGATCTGCCTGGGCCAGGCGGCCTCGATGGGGGCGGTGCTGCTGGCCGCCGGCACCGAGGGCAAGCGCCTGGCGCTTCCCAACGCCCGCCTGCTCATCCACCAGCCGCTGATGGGTGGGCTGAGCGGCCAGGCGACCGACATCGACATCCAAGCGCGCGAAATTATGAAGTTGCGCGAGACGTTGACCGATGTGTTGGTATGCCACACCGGCCAGACCAAGGAGCGCATCGAAGAGGATACCGAACGCGACTACTTTATGAGCGCCGTGGAGGCCAAAGAATACGGGCTGGTCGATCGAGTCATCGATCGCCGCCCGGGCCAGTCGGACGGGTAAGGCGGCGCGGTTGAGGCGGGCAATTTTTGCCCACTCCGCAGATATGCTATTTTTGAGATCAGGGCGTTGCGGCCATGACGCCTTCTCGAGCGACTCGCCGGTGGCGGACGACGCGCAAGGAAACGTCGAGGAAGGACACACGAGATGACGAAGAAGGGAAACGACAGCAGCCACTCCAACCTGTGCTGCTCGTTTTGTGGCAAGAGCCAGCGCGAGGTCCAAAAGCTCATCGCTGGGCCGACGGTGTACATCTGTGACGAGTGCATCGGCCTGTGCGGCCACATCATCGACGAGGAGATGGATCGCGAGGATCGGGCCAGCGGGCTGGCCAACGTGCCCAAGCCCATGGAGATCAAGGCGACCCTCGACGACTATGTCATCGGCCAGGAGCGCGCCAAAAAGATCCTCTCGGTGGCGGTGCACAACCACTACAAGCGCATCGAAAGCCACGTCGAGGCCGACGAGGTGGAGCTGCAAAAGTCCAACATCCTGCTCATCGGCCCCACCGGCTGTGGCAAGACGCTGCTGGCCCAGACGCTGGCGCGCATCCTGGATGTGCCCTTTACCATCGCCGACGCCACCAGCCTGACCGAGGCGGGCTACGTGGGCGAGGACGTCGAAAATATCATCGTCAACCTGCTGCAGGCCGCCGACAACGACGTCGAGCGGGCCAGCCGCGGGATCATCTACATCGATGAGATCGACAAGATCGCCCGCAAAGGCGAAAACCCCTCGATCACCAAAGACGTCAGCGGCGAGGGCGTCCAGCAGGCGCTGTTGAAGATCATCGAGGGCACCGTCGCCTCCATCCCGCCCAAGGGCGGGCGCAAACACCCCCAGCAGGACTTCCTGCAGATCGACACCACCAATATCCTGTTCATCTGCGGCGGGGCGTTCAGCGGCCTCGAGGAGATCATCACCCAGCGGGTGGGCAAGCGCAAAATGGGCTTTGGCGCCGACGTCAGCGACAACAACAAGGAGATGAGCGCCACCGAGCTGCTCGCCGAGTTGCAGCCCGAGGACCTGATGAAGTACGGGCTCATCCCCGAATTCGTCGGCCGGCTGCCGGTCATCGCCACCCTCGACGAGCTCGACGAGGACGCGCTGGTCCAGATTTTGACCCAGCCCAAAAACGCTCTGGTCAAGCAATACCGCAAACTATTTCGCATCGACGGGGTCACCCTGGACTTCGAAGATGCCGCGCTGCAGGCGGTGTCACGCAAGGCGCTGAGCCATAAGACCGGGGCCCGCGGCCTGCGCACGATCCTCGAGCGGGTCATGCTCGAGCTGATGTACGAGGTGCCCGGGCGCAACGACCTCAAGGACGTGACCATCACCGAGGCGATGGTCGAAGAGGCCGACGAGGCCCCCATCCAATTCGAGGAGACCAAGGCCGAGAGCGCGTAAGGCAGGGGTCCAGTCGCCGGGGGTTCAGGGGTCGAGGAACGGCCTCCGGCCGGACATCAGCGAATCCGCTAATCAGCTCATCCCCTGGACCCCTAAACCCCTAGACTCCTGGACCCCTGTCGTTATTTCTTTGCCAGTTTGGCCCATACGGGCTATCACTGGAGTAGGGGCGTCGCGTGCGTCCCTCAATTCGCCGTAACCATCCAGAACTAGTGCACGCCGGCCACCGACGCGCCGGCCGTGTCGACGGATCGAGGAAAGAATGCCGTTTTCCCAAGATTCGCAAGGGCCGGACGACACCCCGGCCCGACGCCTCCCTCTCCTTCCCCTTCGCGACATCATTGTCTTTCCCAGCATGGTCGTTCCCCTGTTCGTGGGGCGCGAGAAGAGCATCAATGCGCTCGAAGAGGCCATGAATGGGGGCAAAGAGATCGCGCTGGCCGCCCAGATCAAGTCCAAGACGAACAACCCCACCCCGGACGACATCTATCAGGTGGGAACGCTGGGCAAGATCGTCCAGCTTTTGCGGCTGCCCGACGGCACCGTCAAGGTGCTCGTGGAGGGCAAACAGCGGGTGCGCATCGACCACTACGTCAAGAACGACAAGTTCTTCGAGGTCGACGCGGTGCTGTTGGAGACCCCCGAGGACAGCGACAAGGACATCGACGCGCTCGTCGAGATGGTGAGGGCGACCTTCGAAAAATACGTCAAGCTCAACAAGCGCGTGCCCCCGGAGATGCTCAGCCAGGTGGCCAAGATCACCGATCCGGCCAAGCTCGCCGACACCATCGTCGCCCAGTTGTCGCTGAAATTGGCCGACAAGCAGCAGATCTTGGAGGCCTTCGACCCCGGCGATCGCCTCGAGAAGCTCTACGAGCTGATGCAGTCGGAGATCGAGATCCAGCAGGTCGAGCGCGACATCCGCTCGCGGGTCAAAAAGCAGATGGAGCGCACCCAGCGCGAATTCTACGGCAAGGGCAAGGACAACGACGCCAAGAAACCGGGTGGGGCCAAGAAAAATCAGTTCAAAAACGAGCTCGAGGAGCTCGAGGCGCGCATCGCCGACAAGCAACTGCCCGAGGAGGCCCGCGAGCGCCTCGACCAGGAGATGCGCAAGCTCAAGATGATGAGCCCGATGAGCGCCGAGGCCACGGTCGTGCGCAATTATATCGACTGGGTGCTGGCGCTTCCGTGGGCCGAGATGACCGAGGACCGACTCGACGTCGTCGAGGCCGAAAAGACCCTCGACGCCGACCACTTCGGGTTGGACAAGCCCAAAGACCGCATCCTGGAGCACCTGGCCGTGCAGGCCCTGGTCGACGAGCCCAAGGGGCCGATCCTGTGCTTCGTGGGCCCGCCGGGGGTCGGCAAGACCTCGCTGGGCCGGTCGATCGCGCGGGCGACCAACCGCAACTTCGTGCGTCTGAGCCTGGGCGGGGTGCGCGACGAGGCCGAGATTCGCGGCCACCGGCGCACCTACATCGGCTCGATGCCCGGCAAGCTCATCCAATCGCTCAAAAAAGCCGAGAGCTCCAACCCGGTGTTTCTGCTCGACGAGGTCGACAAGATGTCGACCGACTTTCGCGGCGACCCCTCCGCGGCGCTTCTGGAGGTGCTCGACCCCGAGCAAAACGCGACGTTCAACGACCACTACCTGGATCTGGACTACGACCTGTCCAAGGTCATGTTCATCTGCACGGCCAACGATCTGCACAAGATCCCCGCGCCGCTGCGCGACCGCATGGAGATCATTCAGATCCCCGGCTACACCGACCAGGAGAAGCTGCAGATCGCCCGGCGCTACCTGATCCCCAAGCAGATAAAGAACAACGGCATCGAGGGGGTCGACGTCACCCTGACCGACGAGGCCATCGGGCGCGTCGTCCAGCACTACACCCGCGAGGCGGGGGTGCGTAACCTGGAGCGCGAGCTGGGCTCGATCTGCCGCAAGATCGCCCGCAAGGTGGTCGACGGCGGCGCCGAGGAGACCTACGTGGTCGACGCCGACGACGTCGCCGACTACCTGGGACCCAAGCGCCATCAGCACCAGCAGTTGGAGGGCGAGGACCACGTCGGCCTGACCAACGGCATGGCCTGGACCCAATTCGGCGGGGTGATGCTGCACGCCGAGGTGACCATGATGGCCGGCAGCGGCAAGATCTTGATCACCGGCAAGCTCGGCGACGTCATGCAGGAGTCGGCCAAGGCGGCGATCAGCTACGTGCGCACCCGGGCGATCAACCTGGGGCTGAACCCGGACTTCCACAAGAAGGTCGACCTGCACGTGCACTTCCCGGAAGGGGCGCTGCCCAAAGACGGCCCGTCGGCGGGCATCACCATGGCCACCAGCCTGGTCAGCGCGCTGACCCAGATCCCGGTGCGCCACGACGTGGCCATGACCGGCGAGATCACCCTGCGCGGGCGCGTGCTGCCGGTGGGCGGGCTCAAGGAGAAGCTTCTGGCGGCCCACCGCGCCGGCATCCGCAAGGTGCTCATCCCCAGCCACAACGCCAAGGACATCGACGAGCTGCCCGACAAGGTGCGCGACGCCCTCGAGATCGTGCCCGTCAAGCATATCGACCAGGTGCTGGGCCACGCGCTGGCGCTCGAGCAGCCGGAGGCGTTCTTGCGCCGCCTCGAGCAGCCGCTGCTGCCGCCCGACATCCTGCTCGACGCCGCCGAGATGCCCGGGCATCGCCGCGCCAGCGTCGACGACGAGCTCGAGCAGGCCACCCCCGCGGCCGCCGTTCAGATGGATGATCCGCCGATTCACTGACACGGGTGACAATTGGGTCAAAAACAACTTGACGCCGGAATGGGCCTCCCCTATGTTCCGTTTCCGCTTTGAACGGGAGTCAGCGAACTTCCGAACGGGCGCATAGCTCAGCGGGAGAGCGGCTGCCTTACAAGCAGTAGGTCCCTGGTTCAATCCCAGGTGCGCCCATGCCGCCTTCCGCGCGGCAACATGAGTACACGGGGTGGTAGTTCAGCTGGTTAGAATGCTGGCCTGTCACGCCAGAGGTCGCGGGTTCGAGTCCCGTCCACCCCGCTCTTTGACAAGTACTCGAGACATCGAGTGATCGAGTAGATGGCAACGACATCGTTTTTGTCTTGGCTCGATCACTCGATGTCTCACTGATTCCCACGGGGTGGTAGTTCAGCTGGTTAGAATGCTGGCCTGTCACGCCAGAGGTCGCGGGTTCGAGTCCCGTCCACCCCGCTCGCTCAGCCCGGAGCCGTCCACCGACGCTCCGGGCTGAGCTATTTTTTGGCCCACCGTCCGTCTGTACGCCCCCGCAGGTTCGATCAATGATCGCCGCCGCAGTAGCTACACGGCCAATCTGGGAGCTTTGAGCGGTTGGCGGCGCGCGAACGAGCGTATCACCCCCTTTCCCCCACGGTGGCGGGTGCCTTTTTCGGTGCCAGATCCTTCCAGGTCTGGCTTGCCGCAGCGCGTGCGCTGCGGCGGGACGCCTTTTCGAAAGAGTGACGGCGTCGACTGCGGGCTCAGTCGTCGAAGGCGTCAAACGCCTCCATGTCCAGCAGGGGTTCGCACAGCGCCAGTGAGCCCTGGCGAGCTCGAGCGCTTCCTGGGCGCTAAGCTCATCAGCGTCTTCGGAGCTGACAAAGTAGCGGTTTCCCACCGAGGTCTTCTCATCCGAAGCGGCCACCCGCTCGATGCGACCTCCGGGCGAAGCTGCTCGCTTCGATGCTCGACAGCCCGCGTCGAGCGCGCGTTGCTCGAAAGCGCCAGAACGCCCAGCTTTAGAAGCGTCGCCAGCGGGTGGATGACCGGATGCCGGAGCCGTGGCCGGATGCCGGAGCCGGGACCGGATGCCGGAGCCGGGACCGGATGCCGGAGCCGTGGCCGGAAGCCGGAGCCGTGGCCGGAAGCCGGAGCCGTGGCCGGATGCCGGATGCCGGAGCCGGCCGTTGGCTCGGCGCGCTGCGCGCGCCTTGTAGGGAGGGGGAGAAGCCGATTCTGGCTAGCCTCCGATCTAGGCGTCCCGCGGGACAAGCCACGCGGGGGCGCTAACTGCGAAAAAGAATCTGAGGCCCAATCGCAGAGCGAACCTGCGTGGAGGCGTGGAGGCATGGAGACGCCAAGACCCCGAATCCATGGAAACACGGAGCGAGCACATGGAGCAGCCTTGGGGGCACCGAAGAATGCGGTCGCTTATCTACGCTGCCACCGCCTCAGCAATACCGTGCGCACCTCCTCCGTGGTCTCAGTGCCGCTCCATGTGCTTTTTCGTGGCTTCATGGACTCGCGTGCCTCCGAGCCTCCGAGCCTCCGAGCCTCCGAGCCTCCGAGCCTCCGAGCCTCCGTGACTCCGTGACTCCGAGCTTCTGCGATGTAGGGCCGAGGGCCCAACAACCGACTCGGCGCGCTGCGCGCGCCTCGCGCGGAGGGAGGGAGAAAAGCCGATTCTGGCTAGCCTCCGATCTAGGCGTCCCGCGGGACAAGCCACGCGGGGGCGCTAACTGCGAAAAAGATCTGAGGCCCAATCGCTGAGCGAACCTGTACGCCCCCGATATTGACCGGCCCGCTTATTTGACACTGCGAGCGCCGATGGAGTACCTTTCCGGTAGTGAATTCATGTGATCCGGGATTGTTTCCAAGGGTGTAGGATGATCGCAGTGAAACGCATGGCCGTTTCCATCTTTGTCGTGGCAGCATGCTGCCTGAGCCTGACGTTGGTCGGATGCGGCCACGGCACCGGCGGTAACGGCGAGACGGTGTATTTGTACATCACCAATGCCTACCCGGGCAGCAGTGCGCTGACGCTGTATGGCCCCAACGGCAAGCTGGTCTCCGGGCTTAAATTTGCCGCGCGCACCGAGTCGGCCGTCGAGGTCGATCGCAACACCAACTCCGACCAGTTCACCCTGGTTATCGACGGGGCGCCCACCGCGATCGACTTCAACAAGCAGCTCTTCGCGCTGTATCCTCAGGAGACGGCGACGCTGGTGATCAGCCGTCGCTCCGGGGAGAACGCCGCGGACGCGACCCTGTATCGGCATACGCGCACGCCCGACCCGGACTGCGTGCTGACCTTCGGCAACTCCCTGTCGGTGGCCAACGCCTACATGACCCAGGATCTGCTGTCCTACTCCTTCCAGACCGAGTGGAACGTCTCTCCCAAGCCGATGTACGACGAGAGCCAGGAGAAGGTGGTGACCACCCGCTGCGGGCCGACCAAGGTGCCCAGCGAGTACCAGCGCCCCGAGGTGCACCAGGAGATCAAGAACGACCCCTGGTTCTTCCCGGTGGCCGCCCAGGACAGCGGCTATACGCTGGTGTGGGGCATCCGTCGCAAAGATCCGCGCACCCAGAAGCCGCGCTCCGAGGGACTGGGGATCAACGGCCAGGTGCTCGCCCAGCGCACCACCGAGGATTTCATGGCGTGCCTGTCGGCCGCCGTCGAGGTCAAACAGGAACAGGGCGCGGGCGCCGGCGGCACCGGTGGAACCGGCGGCACTGGTGGCACTGGTAGCACTGGTGGCAGCGGCAGCGGCGACCAACTCTCCTGCCCGGATCCCAACGGCACGCTCGACGACGGGACCCCGGCGCTGTCCCCCGATCAGGTGACCTGGAACGTCGAGGCCGCGCTCAAATGCTTCGATCCCATTCAGTACAGCGGCTTTCCGGTCGAGCCCGGCCAGGCCGACTCCTACTACTCCTTCGAGGAGCAGCCGTATAAGAACCCCAAAGCCGGCAAGAACGGCGAGCCCGATTATATCTGTGGACAAAACGTGCGCATCCGCACGCCGGTCCAGGATCTGATCTTCCAGAACGTCGACGACAGCGTGCCCGGCTACGTCAAAAACGAGGGCGGCTTTCTGGAGCTCGACTCGACCTTCCCGGCCAGCGAGCAGCACTTCTTCGTGTTGTTCGGCCGCCCGGTCAACCCGTTTGTCGACCAGTGGAACGCCGAGGAGACCTCGGTGACCGACAACGGCGGCGAGTTCGACTATCCCGGCGGCGTGCTGCCCAGCTACGCCAAACAGAAATGACCCGCCTGCACCCGAGGGCGGGCGTTCGCGCCCGTCCCACGTATTCATGACGCATCCCTTCTGGCGCACTTTGCTCATCGTCGCAGTCGCGACCGCCGTGTCGGCGTGTAGCGACACCAACGACGGCCCGGCGCCCCGGGCTCACCACAGCGTGCGCCCGCTGCAACCGCTGATCTACACCGAACGCCCCGACCTGTCGCCGGCCGCCGCGGCGGTGCGCGAGCACCGGCTGATGCGCCAGCTTCTGGACGGCTCACACGCCGCCGGCCGGTGGGGGCGCCTGGACGACCGGCCGGCGCCCCGGCGCCGCTTCGCCGACGCCGACCAGTTGGGCAAGGCGATCTTCAAGGCGCTGGTCGATCGCGACGATCAACTGTGGGATACCCTCTTTGTCGCCCCGGCGGACTATGCCGGGATGGTGCGCATCGAGCTGGACGACGCTCGTCAATTCGTCGACGACATCCAGGGCAAAAGCCGCGCGGTGTGGCGCGGATTTGGCACCGAGCACCCCTCCGAGGTCGTCCAGGGCGGCCTGGGAGCGCTGCTCGAATTCGACGGCCTGGAGTTGGGCGACGGGCGCACCGTCGCCGGTCCGGTGGCCGGCGAGGGCGAAGAAGTCGCCCAATATTGGGGTAACGTTCTGCGCCTGCACCTCAAGGGCACCAAGGTCTACTTCGAGCTGCGCATCCCCAAGGTGTTGCGCCTCGTCCATCCCCGCCAGAGCCCCGGCCAGCCCACGCTGGCGCTGGGCTCGCCGGTGCATATGAGCCCGCAACTGCAGGTGTATCTGCGCGCCGGCCTGCAGCTCAAACCCGAGCTTTTGGAGACCCGCGAATACCCCTATCCCCTGGCGGTGGGCAACTTCTGGCGCTACCGGCGCAAATTCGCCGGCACCCCCGACGACCCCGACAAAGCCGCCAAGGCGGCCAGCCGCCCGGCCATGGCCGCCGACGCCGTCGCCGCGCTGGACGCGGCGACGGCGCTGCCGGCCACCGAGACACTGCTGGAGGTGACCTCGGTCGACCGCTACCGCAGCTGGCGGCTGGTGACCCTTCGCCGCTCGTACAACGACGAGAAGCTGTCCACCTTCAACGAGTACTGGCTGGTGCTGCCCCGGCGGATCTATCGCTGCTCGCATATGTGCCGGGTGCACATCGAGGATCTGAGCTGGCTGCTCAGCTATCTGGACCGCGAGACGCCCATCTTCCGCTTTCCCCTGCACCTGCACGAGGGCTGGGGCGAGGGCGGCCAACCCGGCGACAAGGACGCCGTCTTCAAGGTCGGCGGCGACTGGACCGACGTGGAGGTGCCCGCCGGCACCTACGTCAACACGGTGGCCATCCACGGCACCGGCCCGCTGGCGGGGCTAGACCACTTCTATCGCGACCGCCAGCAGACCCGCTTCTTCGCCCACGGTCGCGGGGTGGTGCGCCGCACGCTCGCCGACCCGGACAAACAGGACCACACCACGGTGGTCGAAGACCTGGTCGAGTCGCGAATCCTGCCACGCTGACGGGGAATCCTTTTTCGGAGCGTGGGCATCTTGCCCTCGAAGGCGAGCGATGGAAGCGCCCGCACCGAAGCTGGCGAGCGATGGAAGCGCCCGCACCGAAGCTGGCGAGCGATGGAAGCGCCCGCACCGAAGCTGGCGAGCGACGGACGCGCGCTCGTCGGCGCCGCGGTTGGCGCACGGTTTTAGGCTTTCGTTTACAGCATTTTTGCACAGCGGAAACCCAGAAGAATTGACACTGTTGGTTTGCCTTCGGTACCCTTTGACTTGGTGACGAGTGTAGACGTCCGCGGTTCCGAAATGCTCGATCTTCGGCACTGCCACGGGGAAGTAGATGTTGGAAGAAGACCCATTCGAAGCGGTCGACCAAAAAGAGTTGGAGGAGCTTTCTGAAGCCGTGCGCGATGAGGAGGCCGAGGGGCTGATGGCGGTCAAACTGCCCACCTTACCAGCGGTGATCGATACGCTCGCCCAGAAGGTCGAGGAGCGGGCGTTGGTCGGTCTGGTGCTCTTCGACGCCAGCAACCTGGCGGCCTGGGAGCGCCAGCACGGCGCGTCGGCCTTCGACGCGATGATGGCGCGGCTGGCCTCCAATGTGGAGCGTATGCGCGGCACAAGTATCCGCGCCGAGGACGAAGCCTGCTTCGACGCGGTGGGCGGCGAGGCCGTGCTGGTCTTTTTGAGTCGGCCGCGCGAGGACACGGGCTCGGGTATCGACTTCGAGGAGGTCATCGCGCGGGTCAAACGCGGGGTCTTCGAGCCCTCCCACGACGCCCAACTGTCGCTGCACGAGGCGTTCGAGAAGATCGCCGCCGGCAGCGCGCTGATCATCCGCAACAGCTCGGTGGACCCGCGCCGCGAGATCTACCGGGCGATCCGCCAGGCGCGCTCCGACGCCCAGGCGAGCTATTTGGAGCTGCAGCGCCGCCGCCACCGGGTGGTCGGTCAGATGATCGCCCACCGCAAGATCAACACGCTCTACCAACCCATCGTGCGCCTGCAGGACACCGAGATCATGGGGTTCGAGGCGCTGAGCCGGGCCAACGAGACCGACTCCGAGCGCCTGGGGGTGCATCTATTCGTGGCCGCGGCCCGCGCCGAGCTCGACGGCGAGCTCGACCAGACCTGCCGGGCGCTGTCGGTGCGCCGCCGCCCCGGTCTGGCGACCACCCGCAAGCTGTTCATCAACTGCCTGCCGCCGACCTTCTACCACCCGATGGAGGACCTGGAGCTGCTCATCGACGCGTGGATCGACGACGGGCTCAGCCCCGAGCAACTGGTCTTCGAGGTCACCGAGAATATCAGCCACGAGCAAGCCCAGCGCATCCTGCCGAGCATCCGTCGGCTGCGCGCGCGCGGCTTCAAATTCGCCCTCGACGACATGGGCACCGGCACCACCAACCTGCGGCTTCTGACCGACCTGGAGCCGGACTACATCAAGATGGACATCACCCTGACACGCGGCATCGCCAAGAGCGCGCAGAAGCAGGCGCTGGCCAAGTACCTGCTCGACCTGGGCGAGCGCTGCGGCGCCGAGCTCATCGCCGAGGGCATCGAGGGGCCCGAGGACTGCGAGCTGCTGCGCGATCTTGGGTTCCCCTACGGGCAGGGCTTTTACCTGGGCCGGCCCAAGCCGCGCGATCACTATGCCGAGGCCGCCGTCCAAGAGGCGTGAGGTTGAGGGGTTGGGGGTTGCATTTGCACACCCACCTGCGTTCGTATAATTGCGTTGAACGTGCACCGTGTGCCACGAATCAACTCTTACAACCCGCGAGGCCCTACCATGACCCAGCCCATCAACCACGGCTCCGTGATCATTCGAAACGCCGTCATTTTCACGCCCGAGGGGCGCGTGGAGGGCCACTGCCGGGTCGAGCACGGCCGCATCGCCGAGGTCGGCGTGGTCGACGGCAAGGCCGACGCCACCATCGACGCCGACGGGCGCTGGCTGTGGCCGGGGGCGATCGACGGGCACGTGCATTTTCGCGAGCCCGGGCCGACCTACAAAGAGGATTGGCATACCGGCTCGTCGGCGGCGGTCGCCGGCGGGGTGACCACCGTCTTCGAGATGCCCAACACAAGCCCGCCGACGACCACCGTGGAGCGGCTGCGCGACAAGCGGCATCTGGCGGCTGAGAAGAGCCTGTGCAACTTCGGTCTGTTCTTCGGGGCGAGCACGAACAACCACCACGAGCTCGGCAAGGTCCAGGGCGTGCCGGGCTTAAAGATCTTCATGGGGTGTAGCACCGGCGACCTGCTGGTCTACCGCGAGGAGGACCTCGACGAGGTCTTCGCCGCCTGGTTTGGCAAGATCTGCGTGCACGCCGAGAGCGAGCTTCGGCTGCGCGAGCGCGCCCAGCTCTTCGCCGACCGCGACGACCCGGCGGTACACTCCGAGATTCGCGACCCCGAGTCGGCCGCTGAGGCCGTGCGCCTGGCCTGCCGGCTGGCCCTCGACCACGGCCGCGACCTGCACGTGCTGCACCTGTCCACCGTCGACGAACTCGCCGAGATCGACCGCGCCCGTGCCGAGGCCCGCGAGCACGGCTTGAAGACGCGCATCACCTGCGAGGTCTGCCCCCACCACCTGTTTTTGAACACCGACGCCTACGACACCTGGGGCACGCGGGTGCGCATGAACCCGCCGCTACGCTCCGAGATGCACCGCGAGGCGATGTGGCGCGCGCTCGACGAGGGCTCCATCCAGATGATCGCCACCGACCACGCCCCACACACCACCGAGGAGAAGGACCGGCCCTACCGCGAGGCCCCCAGCGGCGTGCCCGGCGTCGAGACCATGCTGCCCCTGATGCTCGACGCCGCCCACCAGGGCCTATGCAGCTACGACGACGTCCTCGAGTGGGTCTGCCATGCCCCCGCCGAGGTCTACGGCGTGGTCGAGCGTAGCCGCATCGAGCCCGGAAACTGGGCCGACCTCGTGCTCATCGACCCCGAGATGACCCGCGAGGCGCGCGACGAGGACCAATTCACCAAATGCGGCTGGACCCCCTGGGCCGGCCGCCAGCTGACCGGCTGGCCGGTACTCACCCTGGTCAACGGCCACATCGCCTACCGGCGCGACGACGACGGCCCGGGCGAGGTCGTCGCCACGCCCGGCACCGGCGTCGAGGTCGACTTCGAGGGCTAGGCCTAGCTCTCAGCACCCCGAAGGGCATGCGAAGTCAGCGAGTGCATCTTGGCAGGTCGACGCGCTCGAGCTGCCGTCATTTCCGATGCTAGAGCCGTCCGCGCATCGATAGCTGCAACTACATCGATAGGGGGTGTCGGGGTCGGCGTCCTCGGGTCGTTCACACTGCGTAAAGGTCTGAGGGGTGCTCGCCTCACATTTGTCGGTTCCGGGTTGTACGCTGGGACCGCAGGCCATCTCGACGGCAGTCGTACAGACCGAGCCGTCGTGCTCGGGCGCGGCAAACACCGCATCACGGTCCAGAGTCGTCGTGCTCCCGTCCTGACAGTGGCATTCATAGCCCGCTGCTGTTTCGTCACAATAGCCGCTCCACCCGTCGCATGTTTGTCTGCGAGGACTGCAGGCGTGCTCGATGGCTCCGTCGCAGTCGTTGGATTGAACGTTGCGGGTCGTATCGTAATACGACGTGCAGGTGCAGACGTATTTACCCGTCGTCTTGTCGGGGATGCATCGGTCGCCGTTGGCGCTACACCCCTCGTCGGTCTCGCAGGCTTTGTGCAACGCCCAGTCGCATTCGTAGCCGGTGGTGGGACGCCAGGCGTTGACCCCATCGCAACGACACTCGTACTGGCCCAACTCGCCGGTGCCGCGGCAGGTGCCGGCGTCGCTGGAGCATTCGGGCATGCAGGTGGCCAGCGCGGCAGTGCAGCTTTCGGCGTCGACCACGACGGCATCCTGGCCCTCGTCGCAGCGGCAGCGCCAGCGGCCGTCATCGGTGGGATCACAGCGCGTATGCATGCCGTTCCAGTTGAGGCGGCACACGTCGTTGTTGCACACCTCCGCGAGCGCTTGCCGGCACTGCTGTGCCGTCGAGTCGACGTGGTCCAGACATCTCCGGTCGGTGCTGTGATCGCGCAACGCGCTCCGATCGGGGGAGATGGCACAGTTGCACACCCACTGGCCCTGGGTGCCCCAGCATTCCTGATTTTCGAGCATCCCGGAGACGTCGTTCTGATGGCCCCTGCCGCACGGGCCGAAAATGCCGCACACGCCGGCGTCGGTCGAGTTGGCGGCGTCAGTGAACGGGCTCGGGCTATCTGAGAACGCCGCGTCTCGAGCGATCTCTCCCCCACCGCCCGATGCGGTGCCCGGGGTGTCGGACGCACCGCCGGCGTCAGTCCCCGGGATGTGGTCGCCTAGTCGCCACTGGCTCGTCGAATTGTCGCTCGAGCAGGCAACGGCGCCGAGTACGAGGAGACCGGCAAGGACGGAAAGAAGTCGATGTCTGCAGCGGGCGAAGTTGGGCATGCGCTCCCCCTTGGGGATGGCCAGTGTGTGGCCACCATTTTGGCAGGGGGAGCGCCGCCTCGCAAGCGAGCGGATGGCGTCACTCGAAGTAGAACACTCCGCGCAGGTCTTCGGTCATCGAGATCGGTGAGTCGTTGTGGCCGCCGGGGGCGCGCCAGGAGGTGGCGCGGAATTGGTAGTACATGCCCGGCTCGGTGGGCCCGCCGTAGGGGATGCTCACGGTGTTGCCGCCGTTGACCTTGGGGATGTGCTGGCCGTCGTTATTCCACACCATGTCGCCGTAGGCGTTGTAGACCTCGATGGTGTAGTAGTCCTCGCTGCTGTCATCCTGCCACTCCAGGGTGGGCGCGGAGCTGACCTTTTCGGGTTTGTCGGTGCCCGGGCCGACGACATCGAGCGCCTCGGTGACCTTGAAGGAGTCGGACAGTTGTACGTTGGTGTCGCCGGCCGACGGGTCGACGGTGACGTGGACGAAGCCGGTGCCGGCGATGTTCTGGTCGGGGTCGCGCACCAACTGGTCGTTCTCGAAGGCGGCGAGCACCACGTAATCGCCCGCGGGCACGCCCTCGATGCTGAAGGAGCCGGTCACGTTGGGGTCGCCGGTCTTGGGAGCGCGCAGCCCCGGGGGAACCTCGCCGCGCACGAAGGTCTCGTCGAAGGTCGACGCCACCACCAGCACCACGCTGGTCATCGCGCCGCCGGGGGCGTTGACGATGTTGACCGAGCCGCTGACGGTGGCCAGGGGCTTGTCCGAGGTGGTCAGGTCGACGCCCTCGAGCGGGTCGGCGGCCACGGTGGCCTGGGCGGGCTCGAGCTGCAGCCCGGCGGCGTAGCCGCGCACGGTGTAGTCGCCGGCGGGCACGTTGAAGATGGTGTAGTGGCCCTGCCGGTCGCTCACCGCGCTGTAGGCCTGGTCCGCGCCCTCGGCGACGACGAGCACGCCGGCGGCGTCATCGGCCTGCACCGTGCCCGAAATGCTGGGATTGCCCTGCTGGTCGGCCGGCAGCGGGATGAGCACGATGTCGGTGGGCGTCCCCGAGATCACATAGCCCTGGTCGGTCTTCTCGGCGGTCGACGTATTGATGGGAAGCGCCGTGCGAATCCCGCTGGGGAAGGTCTGGTAGTCGGCGGCGTCGGCGCGCAGCGTAAACGAGCTGTCGATGGGCGAGCCGTCGGTGTTTCGCACCACCGGCAGCGCCAGGGTGTAGTTGCCCTGGTCGTCGCTGACGGCCACGTCGGTCACCGCCACCTTCTGCTCGTTGAGCCCGATGACGTCCGCCCCGGCGATGGCCTGCCCGTTGGTCGAGTCGGTCACGCTGCCGCTGACGACCACCGGCGCGTAGCAGGCGTGCGAGCCGTCCTGAACCTCCGCACAGGTCAGGTCAGGGGCGCATTGCGGCTCGGCCGCGTCGCATTCATTGCCCTCGGTGACCAGGCAGGTGCCTTTGGTGCCATCGGTGCTGTCCTGGTTGGCGTAGCATTGGGCCTCGGGCACGCAATGGGCGTTGTCGGCGGTGGGATCGCAGCTCCCGCCGGCCGCGCTCAGGCAGCGGTTGGTGCCCGAGCCGTCGTCAGTGCATACATAATCTGACTTGCAGGGCGTCTTGGCCGATTTGTCGCATTTGGCGCCCAATTTGGCCGGGGTGGGCGTGTCGCTGCCGCCGCACGCGGCCGCCAGCATCAGGGGAAGCAGACAGATCGCCAGCAATTTGGAGAATTTCGGCCCCATGGAGGCATCCTCGCATTCATTGGTTCGATTGTTGGGCATTTCAGCTACCTGAAGTGTAGCGTGGATTGGTGGCGTATACAAATTTGGCGGGCAGATGTGGCGGGGCGGGCGAACCACGGTGTGTAGGCTTGGGCTTGTGGGTTTAGTGTATTCTGTCGTCTTGGGTTGATCGGACGTTTTGGGTGTTTTTTTGAATTGGTTGATTTTCGGGGATTCCCATTGCCTGGCGCTGCTTGTGCAGTGCGAAGGCCGTTTAGGTTTAGGTTTAGGTTTAGGTTTAGGTTTAGGTTTAGGTTTAGGTTCAAGGCCCACCATCTGGCAACGGCTCCAAACGTAAACGTAAACGTAAACCTAAACTTCAACGGCTTTTCCAACGGCAGGCTTGGCCAGACGGTCACACATGCGTTGGAGCCGGGGCCTCGGGTTTGGCGCGAGGTAGAGGGGGGTCCTCAAAAGCCAACCACGCAGCTTTCTGTATGAACCCCACCCACGTGCCTAACTTGAACAAACCGTCCGTTTTGTGGCACCACGCATCACACGCTTCGCGACTCCTGCCCCGACGACGCCATGACCACCGAACACGCCCATACCAATCGCCTGATCGACGAGACCAGCCCGTATCTGTTGCAGCACGCCCACAACCCGGTGGACTGGCATCCGTGGGGCGACGAGGCGCTCGAGAAGGCGCGCCGGGAGGATAAGCCGATCTTTTTGTCCATCGGCTACTCGGCCTGTCATTGGTGCCACGTCATGGAGCGCGAGAGCTTCGAGAACGAGGATATCGCCCGGGTGCTCAACGAGCACTTCGTGTCCATCAAGGTCGACCGCGAGGAGCGCCCGGACCTGGACAATATCTACATGAACGCGGTGCAGGTGATGACCGGCCAGGGCGGCTGGCCGATGAGCGTGTGGCTCAACGCCGAGCTCGTGCCGTTTTACGCGGGGACCTACTTCCCGCCGGAGGATCGCTGGGGTCGGCCGGGATTTCGAAGCGTGCTCGACCAGGTCATCGACGCCTGGCGAGACGACCGCGACACCATCACCCAGGTCGGCGGGCGCATCCGTGCCAAGCTCGCCGAGTTGGAGCAAAACGGCCCGGCGGCACCGGCGGTGACCCGCGCGCCCATCGACAAGGCCTACGAGCGACTCGCCCAGACCTTCGACGTCGACCACGCCGGGTTTGGCCAGGCGCCCAAATTCCCGCCCAGCCAGCAGCTTCGCCTCTTGCTGCACGTGTGGGGCGACCTCAACGCCGAGGAGGACCGGCGCGACCAGGCGCTCGAGATGGTCGAGCAGACCCTGGCGCATATGGCCTCGGGGGGCATGTACGACCAGATCGGCGGCGGCTTTCACCGCTACTCGGTCGACGAGAAGTGGCTCATCCCCCACTTCGAGAAGATGCTCTACGACAACGCCCTGTTGACCGAGGCCTATGTGGAGGCCTGGCAGGCCACCGGGCGCCCGTTTTACCGGCGCATCGCCACCGAGACGCTCGACTACGTGCTGCGCGAGATGGTCGGTGAGGCCGCCGACGCCGGGCGGCCGTTCTACTCGACGCAGGACGCCGACAGCGACGGCGAGGAGGGCAAGTTCTTCGTGTGGTCGCCCGCCGAGCTCGAGCAGGCGCTCGGCGCGGACGACGCCGCTCGGGCCGCCGCGTATTGGGGCGTGACCCCCGGGGGCAATTTCGAGCACGGCCAGTCCGCGCCCAACCGGCTCGGCCACCTGGACAAACATGGCTGGGAGGCGGCCTTCGAGCCCATCCCCGCCGACATCGCGGCGCTTCGCCAGCGCCTCTTCGAGGCGCGCGAGCAGCGCACCCATCCGGGCAAGGACACCAAGATCTTGGCGGCGTGGAACGGCATGATGATCGGGGCGATGGCCAAGGCCGGCTTCGCCTTCGACGAGCCGCGCTATGTGCGCGCGGCCGAAGACGCCGCCGATTTCGTCCTCGCCGAGATGGTCGACGGCGCGCTCGACGCCGACTTCCAGCTCATGCGCACCTTCAAGGACGGCCGGGCGCGCTTCCCGGGCTACCTCGACGATT
Source organism: uncultured delta proteobacterium (assembly GCA_963697525.1). Classification (GTDB taxonomy): domain Bacteria; phylum Myxococcota_A; class Bradymonadia; order Bradymonadales; family Bradymonadaceae; genus Bradymonas. Next base: position 675,291 of record OY969087.1, on the reverse strand, counting down.
TTGCCTACGTCGCCGCCGCGCTCATCGACCTCTTCGAGGCCACCGGCGCGCCCGAGCGCCTCGAGCAGGCCGAGCGGCTGGTCGACCGCATGATCGAGCTATTCGCCGATGAAGCCGGCGGCTTCTTCTACACCGGCGAGCACCACAAAGACCTGATCGTTCGCCAGAAGGAGAGCTACGACGGGGCGACGCCGTCGGGCAACTCCATCGCCCTGATGGATCTGCTGCGCCTGTCCGAGCTACGCGGCCGCCCCGAGCTTCGCGACCGCGCCGAGCAGGGCCTGCGCGCCTTCTACGAGCGCATGTCCAACATGCCCACCGGCACCTGCGAGATGCTCCAGGCGCTCGACTTCCACGCCGAGGGCCCCGCCGAGGTGGTCGTGGTCGTGCCCGAGGGCGCCGACCCCGGCGCCATGCTCGACGTGATGCGACAGACCTACGTGCCCAACGCGGTGCGCGTGCTCGCCGACCTCGGCAGAGCCGATCTGGAGGAGTGGGCGAAGCTCGCCCCGCTGGCCGAGGCGCGCGACGCGCGCGACGGCCAGGCTACGGCGTACATTTGCTTCGAGGGGGCGTGTCAGCAGCCGACCACGGAGGCCCAGGAGTTGGCAGGGCTGTTGGGGTGAGAGGCGATGTGCCTTTCAAGCGAAGCCGTCGGCGGAGCGCGCCAAGCGTTGTTCGCTTGGCCTTTGTAGCGGAGGGTTGCGACGAGGCGCCGTTTGCCGAGTGCTACCTTCCGAGGCCGGCGTCGGCACCGAGGGCAAGATGCCCCCGCACCGAAAGAGCGGCTTGCAGCGCTCGCCGACGAGGGCAAGATGCCCCCGCACCGAAAGAGCGGCTTGCAGCGCTCGCCGACGAGGGCAAGATGCCCCCCACCGATCCATTGCCGTGCGCCTAAAACGGCGGCGGTTCGTCCAGATGCCCCGAGCGCGCCGCGGTCTCGCCGATGGCCGACAGCGTGGCCGGGATCTGGTCGCGGTGGCAGGCAATTCCGGGGATATGCTGGTCGGGGGCGTCGGGCACCGGCGGGTAGGTCACCGGGAAATTGCGCATGAACCGGTCGTAGCGATCGCCCGAAAAGGCCGTCCCGAACTCCGCGCTCTGGCAGGCGGGTTGTTTGTGGAGGTCGTCGTCCAGAGGCTGCTGGGTGGAATTGCACATGTCGAAACTCATCGGCGCCTGGCCGGCGGGGTAGCTCGACGTCTCGCCGTAGCGCTTCCAGGCACCGACGATGGAGGCGACGGTGATCTCGTTGGGCGAAACCTCGCGGCCTTTCGTCGCCGACAGGTTGGTCAAGAATTCGTCGGCCAGTTCGCTGGGATCGATGAGCGGACTGTTGGGAAAGTTGGGGTTGTTGGCAAACGCGCACACGTCGTCGCCGCAAACCGTTTTCTCGTCGAGCGACCCGTCGTGGGTGCAGTCGTTCTCGTCGCTCACGAAGATGAGCGCGGTGCGCGAGTCCCGGCGAAACAGCCCGTGGTTGGGCGCGCTCTCGTCGGTGGGCGCCTCCACCGAGCCGCCGGTCAGCTGCGGGGACACTGCTTTGACCGCCGCGCCCAGGCCCTTTTCGAAGAAGTAGCCGCGTGTGCCCACGAAGCTCATGCAGGCAAAATCCTTGGCGATGCGCTCGAGGTCGACCTTATTGTCGGCGGAGTAGTCCGTCGAGCGGATGACCTTGGGGAGCTCGCGGTAAGGCGACTGGCCGCCATCGGGCTGGGGAAATAGGTTCTCCATGTTGCCGCAGTGGTGGTTCAAGTGGCATTGGATCTCGTCGTCGGTGACCTGCAGGAGGTCTTGCCACTTGGAGGGGTCTTTGGCGCAACCGATCGCCGTGGCGATCTTGTCGCGGATGGGCGCGAAGCCGTCCATGGGGTCGTCGGGGTCACCAGGATCACCCCAGCAGCCCATCACGTCCGAGGGAACCGGTTGGGGCGTGGATTGGAGCTGGCCCGAATGGGCGACCGGATCGAGGGGGAACTCGTCGTTCATCTGGGTGGTGGTCACGCCCATCTGAAAGTCGATGCCCTGCTCGGTGAGGTGCTGGGCGAAGCGCTGGAAGTTGACGCGCAGGGCCTTCTGCTCCTGGCACATCGACCCGGATTGTCGATCACCCACAGGATGTCGAGCGACTGGGGATCGGGCGCGCCCGGACCGGCGTCGCCGGTGGGGTTGTGGCCGTTGGCGGCGTCCGCGCCGTCGATCGCGTCCAGACCGGCGTCCGGGACGCCGATGTCCTGGCCGATATCCCAGCGGCTGTTGGTATTATCGGAGCAGCCGCCTGCGAGAACAGGCGCACCGGCGAAAAACAAGAGCGCGGTGAGGGTGGCGCGTCGCTTCCAATAGGTCATCATTCCGCCCCAGTGTGGGTGAGAGCTACGCCCAGTCTAGCCGATGAGACAGGGTTTGGGCAATCGCCTCTTCCACACAAGCAGTTGCAGCGCCCTCAATCCCTGCGGCGCACCCAAGCCAAGCCACCGAGCATCATCGCCACCAACAGCCCGCCTTCGGTGGGCACGCCGTCGGGCGTGGTCGAGCAGCCGCCGCTGCTGCCGCTGTTGCTGTTGGTGTGGCCGGTGTGGCCGGCGTCGGCGTCGCCGGCATCGCCTCCGGCGTCGGCGCCGGACTGGCCGGGAGGCACGCAGTCACCGTCGGAGCAGACCTCGGAGGTGGGGCAGACCACGCCGTCGCAGGGATTCTTGGCGCAGCGCCCGTCGATGCATTGCTTGTCGTCCCAGCGGCACTGAGCCTCGATGGTGCAGGTGACCTGGCAGGTGCCCTTGACGCACTCCTCGCGGCTGTCCGGGCATTGGATATTCTCGCAGGGGTCGGCCGCGCAGCGCCCGTCGTAGCACTTTTTGCCGTCGGAGCAGTCGGCGTCGGACTGGCAGGGGTCGAAGCAGCCGCCCTGCACGCAGATCTGGGCGTCGCCGCAGACCTTGGGCTCCTCGTCGATCTGGCCGTTGCAGTCGTCATCCTTGAAGTTGCACAGCTCGGGGCTGCCGGGGTTGTGGTCGGGGTCGGTGTCGTCGCAGTCGCCGGCGCCGTTGGGGCACACCGGCGGCGGCCCGTCGGGCATCCAGGCGTCGATGTCGGCGTCGCAGTAGCCGTCGCCGTCGTCGTCGCAGCCCTCGTCGAAGGTGCCGTCGCAGTTGTTGTCCAGCCCGTCGCAGATCTCCGGGGCGCCGGGGTAGGCGGGGTTGTTCATGTCGTGGATGTCGTGGCAGTCATTGCCCTGCGGGCAGGTCACGTCGTTGTGGGCGGTGTAGCCGTCCCAGTCGGCGTCGAAGCAGCCCGCGCCCAGGTAGCCGTACACCGAGAAGGTGTCCGGCGCGCCCAGAAGCATGTCCGTAAACCCGTCGCCGTTGACGTCGCCGATGAGGTGGGCGGTGATGCCGATGGTGGAGTTGCCCTCGGCGATGGCCTGCCAGGCGTAGTCTTTGGCCAGGCCGTTTTCGCTGCCCAGGTACAGCTCGCCGCCGTAGGAGACCAGCCCGAAGTGGGCGTCGGCGATGAGCACGTCGTCGTAGCCGTCGCCGTTGACGTCGCCGCCGCCGGAGACGTCGAAGCCCAACTGGGCCTTTTTGCGGTTGCCCTCGACCTTCCAGTCGGCGGTGTCGCCGAAGACCGTGCCGTTGCTCATGTACACGAACACCGCCCCCTCGGACTCCTGGTCGTCGGTGTAGTTGGCCGCGCCCACCACGATGTCGGAGTAGCCGTCGCCGTTGATGTCGCCGGCGCCGGAGATGCAAAAGCCCAGCCAGGCAGTCTCGCTGTTGGACTCGGCCATCCAGTCGGGCTGGTCGGCCGGCCCGCCGGCGTGGCCCAGGTACAGAAACACCGCCCCTTCGAGCTGCTCGCCGTGAGAGTAGGCCGGCGAGCCCACGATGATGTCGCTGAAGCCGTCGCCGTTGACGTCGCCGGCCGAGGCCACCGAGTAGCCAAATTGCGCGGCGTGATCCGGCGGCGAGATCTCCCAGGTGGGCGCCTGGCTCAGCCCGTTGGGCCCGCCGGTGTAGATGCGCACCAAGCCGAAATTGCCCCCGGAGCCGGGCAGGCCGACGACCACGTCGTCGTAGCCGTCGTGGTTGAAGTCGCCCGCCGAGGCCACCGAGAAGCCCAACTGGGCGGCCTGTTCCTGGCCGATATATTCGCGCGAGGGCGTGTCCGACAGCCCGTTGGAGCTGCCGTGGTAGATATAAAAGGCGCCGCGCTGGGGCGGATCTTGCTGGTCGTTGCCCCCGCCGGTCTGCGGGTCGTCGGGCAGCCGGTAGCCGGGCGCGCCCACGACCACGTCGTCGTAGCCGTCGCCGTTGACGTCGCCGGCGGTGCCCAGCGAGTAGCCATATTCGCCCTTATCCTGCCCGTCGATCTTGCCCTGAATCCAGGTGGGCGCGTCCTCGGGGCCGTTGGCGGTGCCGTGGAAGACGAACGCCGAGCCGCCCTTGGCGGGGCCGCCGACGATGAAGTCGCCGTAGCCGTCGCCGTCGACGTCGCCGGCGGTGTCCAGCGAAAAGCCGAAGATCGTCTGGTCGTTGGGGTGGACGTATTTCCAATCCTGTTTCCACACCAGCACGTCCGACGGCACCGTGGAGTGGTCGGCCATGGGGATCATCGGCTGAGAGGCCGGCGTAAAATTGGGCACGTTTGTCGGCCGGTGGCGCAGCCGCGCTGCCTGGGCGACGAATTGGCGCAAAGCGGCGCTCCTATTCGACGAGGCCGACGCAGCCGGCGGCGCAGCGTGAGCGGACATCGAGGCCGTCGAACCCAGCAGGAATACGGCAGCGGCGAGGATCGGTTGGTATTTCACGGCACGCATCCGAATAGACAAGTTACGAAATGATGGTGTTGTGCATCCCTAAAAACGTGCGAACCATAGCACGAACCAGGGTGAGTTGCGATTGATGAGTGATCGAGTGATCGAGTGATCGAGTGAACTGCGTAACCGCAACTGCGTAACGGCAACGGCTTGCGCGATGTTGGGGATACGAGATAGCGTGCGCCGAGCTAGCTGTACCCGGGCATGTGGCCGGGGCCTTTCCGAAGTGGCTTTCAATGAAGATGTACCGGGTCATATTACCTGCTGCGTTGGGCGCGGCAGTTCTCCTGAATGCGGCGCCAGTGTGGGCGCAGCCGCCGGCGCAGGTCGATCCGGGTGGGGCCCCGATCGAGCGCCGGGTGGTCACGCTCGACGATGTTTTGGCGCAAACGGCCGCCCAAAACGAGGAATGGAAGATCACCGAGGCGCGCATCGAGCAGGCGCGGGCGGCCCGGCGCCAGGCGCTGGCGGCGCTTTTGCCCAGCGTGGCGCTGCGCGCCAGCGGCACGCGCAACGGCCAGGAGATCAGCTTCGGCGGCCGCCAGGTGCGCCCCCAATACGATTGGAACGCGTCGGGCAGCGCGTCGGTGGTGATCTTCGACGGCACCCAATACCCGCTGCTGTCGCGCGCCGGCCACCTGCTGGACGCCACCGAGGCGCTGTCCAAATGGCAGCGGCGCACGCTCTTATTCGAGGCGACGCAGTCGTTTTACCTGCTGGCGGCCGCCCAGGACCGCGTGTCCATCTCCGAGCGCACCGTCGAGCTGCGCAAGGCCCAGCTCGACCGCGCCCAGGCGATGCTCGACGCCAAGCTGGCGGTCAAGCTCGACGTCGAGCGCGCCAAGACGCAGTACCTGGAGGCCAAGCAGGACCTGTTGGGCGCGCAGGCCGCGCGTGGCGACGCCGACGATGCGCTGGGCTCGATCCTCGCCCTCGACCCGCGCGTCGAACTGCAGGCGAAGGTCGCCGACACCACGTTGGCCACACCGCCCGCCCAGGCGCCGCCGACTCACCTGCAGAAGCGGGCGGATTTCCAGGCCGTCCAGCAGCAGATCGACGCCGTCGAGTCGAGCAAGACCTCGGTGTGGTGGAGCTTTTTTCCCATGGTCGAGCTCAGCGCGGATGCGCGCAGCGGGCCGAAGAGCGCGTTTTCGAACCCCGACGGCTTTACCTGGTCGCTGACCCTGTCGGCGACGTGGCTGCTGTACGACGGCGGGGCGCGCTTCGCCCAGCTCGACCAGCTCCAGGCGCAGGTCGACGAGCAGAAATTGAGCTACCAGCGCGACCTGCGCGACGCCGAGGTGGGCGTGCGCCGGGCGCTTCGCGACTGGAAGACCGCCGTGGCCGCCGTCAGCGTCGCCCGCCAGCAGGTCGAGTCCGCCAAGCAGGCCTACGAGTCGGCCAGCCAGCGCTTCGAGCACGGCCTCAACACCAGCGTCGACGTCGCCGATGCCGCCCAGCGGCTGTATGATGCGCAGATCTCGCTGAACCAACGCACCTTCGAGGCGCGCAATGCCAGGGCCAATTATCAGTACTTGGTGGGGTTGGTGGGGGAGGACTGAGGTGGCGGAAAGCAAAAACGACGAAACGAGAACCCAAATGAAAATCAAACTCACAGCCCTCGCCGCCGTTCTCCTCCTCGCCGCCCTCGCCGGGTGCACCGGGAAGGAGAAGGCCAAGGCGTCGTCGGCGCATCATCGCGGGGCGGCCTTCAAGGTCGACTCGGCGGTGCTCGTCGAGACGGCCGAGGCCACCAAGGGGCCGTTTTCGGTGCGCGGCGACTACGCCGGAGAGTTCGCCGCCGAGCGCCAGGCGGAGGTCGCCTTCGAGGTGCCCGGGCGCATCGTCAAGATGGACTACGACATCGGCGATCGCCTCGCCAAGGGTCACGTGCTCGCCAAGATCGGCCAGACGACCTACCGCCAGAAGGTGCGCGAGGCGCAGGCCGCCGTGGAGATGGCCCAGGCGAGCCTGGGTCAGGCGAAGGTCGCCGCCGCCAACCTGGAGGCGGACTACAAGGCCAAAAAGCCGCTGCTCAAAAAGCAGCTCATCAGCCAGCGCGAGGTCGAAAACCTCGACGCCCAGCTTCGCCAGGCGCGCCAGAAGGTCGCCGTCGCCCAGGCGAGCCTGGAGCAGGCGAAGGCGCGGCTGCAGACCGCACGCGAGAACCTGCGCAACACCGAGGTGCGCGCACCGTTCGACGCCAAGATCGCCGCGCGCCAGGCCGACCTGGGAAGCTATGTGGGCCCCAGCCAGCCGGTGTTCCGACTGGTCAGCGACGCCCAGATCTTTCTGAAGGTCAACGTGCCCGAGCAGGACAGCGGCAGCGTGGGCGTGGGCAAACCGGTGACCGTGCGCGTGGGCGCGCTGGGCGGGGTGTCCTTCGACGGCAAGGTCGCCCGGGTGGCCCCGGCGATCGACCCCGGGACGCGCACCCTGCGCGCCGACGTCGTCCTCGCGCCCACCGACGAGCAGAAAAAGCTCGTCGACCGGATTCGCCCGGGCATGTACGCCCAGGTGCAGGTGCAGTTGGGCCAGCGTGACCAGGCGGTCACGGTGCCCAAACAAGCCCTGCAGGAGGAGCGCGGCGGCGAGCCGTTCGTGTGGATCCTCACTGACGACGGCGAGGCCAAGAAGGCGCCGCTGACGCTGGGCTTGAAAGGCCGCGACCGCGTCGAGGTCCTCGCCGGGCTCGACGGCGGCGAAAAGGTCGTCATTCGCGGCTTTGAGAAGCTCGAGGTCGGCTCGAAGGCCAAGAGTCTCGCTACGCTCGCGAAGTGATCGAGTGATCGAGCGCGGAGGAGCCAATCGTGCACCAAGAACCACAAGATCTTCAGTAAGCCCAAGCCCAAGCCCACCCCATGAACTTACCCAAGGCAGCTGTCCATCGGCCCGTGTTGACCACCATGGTCTTCGTGGCCCTGATCATTTTGGGGTTGGTGTCGTTTACCCGCCTGCAGGTCGACCTGTTGCCCAAGATCGACTTTCCGAGCATCTCGGTGGTGACCACCTACGAGGGCGCGGGCCCCGAGGAGATGGAGACGCTGGTCACTCGCCCCATGGAGCAGGCGGTGAGCACCATCGAGGGGGTCGACCGCATCGACAGCATGTCCGCCGAGGGCAGAAGCCGCGTGGCCCTGCGCTTTGTATGGGGCACCAACCTGGACACCGCCCTGAACGACGTGCGCGCGGCGGTCGAGCGTGCCAAGTCGCGGCTTCCCGAGGACGCCGACAACCCGGTGGTCTACAAGTTCAACCTGGGCAGCTTTCCCATCCTGTATCTGGGCCTGTCCGGCCAGCTCAGCAAGCCGGCGCTGCGCCAGCTCGCCGAGCGTGAGCTGGGCCCGCGCCTCGAGCGTCTCGAGGGCGTCGCCCGGGTGGACGTGCGCGGTGGGCTCAAGCGCCAGATCCGCGTGCTGCTGAACTCCGAGCGGCTCAAGGCCCTCGATCTGGCCCCCGGAACCATCGTGCAGGCGCTGCGCGAGCAGAACCAGAACGTGCCCGCCGGCGTCGTCGAGCAATTCGACGACAATATCCTGCTGCGCTCGGTGGGCGAGGCCCAGAAGCCCGAGGACTTCGAGAACGTGGTGGTCGACGTGCGCACCGCCGCCGACGGCTCGCGCCACCCCATCTTCCTCAAAGACGTCGCCCGGGTGGTCGACACCTACGAAGATCCCAGCAATATCGTGCGCATCAACGGCGAGCCCGGCATCCGGCTGAGCGTCTCCAAGCAGTCGGGGTCGAATACCGTGGAGGTGGCCAAGCGCGTGGTCGCTGCCCTCGACGGCATCAACCGCGACTACGCCGGCAAGGCCCACCTGACGGTGTTGGAGGACACCTCCCAGTACATCAAAAATTCCATCTCCAACGTCCAGGAGAGCGTGCTCATCGGCGCGGTTCTGGCGATCTTCGTGCTCATCTTCTTTCTGCGCGACTTTCGCTCGACGGCGATCATCGCCACGGCCATTCCCATCTCGGTCATCGGCATGTTCACGCTGATGTACTACTTCGGCATCACCCTCAACCTGATCAGCTTCGGCGGGGTGGCCTTGGGCATCGGCATGTTGGTCGATAACGCCATCGTCATCCTGGAGAATATCTTCCGCAAGCTCGAGGAGGGCGAGGAGGCCGAGTACGCCGCCGTGGAGGGCTCCCGGGAGGTCGCCGGGGCGATCGTGGCGTCGACGACGACCACCTTGGTGGTGTTCGTGCCGGTGATCTTTTTGACCGGGTTTGCCTCCATCTTCTTCGGCCAGATGGCGTTCGTGGTCGGCTTTGCGCTGATCTGCGCGTTGGCGGTGGCGCTGACGCTGGTGCCCATGCTCTCGGCGAAGTTCTTACACGTCGACTCCAACAAGATGGACTCGAAGGACGACCTCATCGGCCGGTTCATCATCGCCATGGAGACGACCTACGCCAACCTGGCCGACTGGGCGCTCGAACACCCCAAGACCACGCTCATCGGCGCGGCGGTGCTGCTGGGACTGTCGCTGTCGCTTGTCCCGTATATCGGCACCGAGCTGATGCCCGAGGAGGACCAGAGCGAGGTGGACATCCACCTGAATATGCCCGTGGGCACGCGCATCGAGGTCACCGAGCGGGCCGTGCGCAAGATCGAGCAGCGCCTGCCCGATCTCATCCCCGAGATGGAGACCATGCGCACGGTCATCGGCACGCCCGGCTTCTGGTCGCATAGCGGCGAGGAGAGCGCGAGCATCGAGGTCAAGCTGGTCAAACCGGGCAAACGCACCCGCTCCAGCGAGGACGTCGCCAACGCCATCCGACCCAAGATCACCGGGCTGACGCCCGGGGCGGACGTGCGCGTGCGCCAGGGCAACGGGCTGTGGATCTTGCGGGTGCTGCGCGGCGGCGGCGACCGCCTGGAGGTCCAGATCCGCGGCTACGATCTGAACACCGGCGACGCGCTGGCCAAGAAGGTCAAAAAGATGATGGTGCACACCAAGGGGATCGCCTCGGCGCGCGCCAGCCGCCAGCCCGGCGGCAAGGAGCTGCAGATCTTGCCCGATCGCAAGAAATTGGCCGCCCTGGGGGTCAAGCCCACCCTGGTGGCCAGCCAGATCCAGACCTACGTGCAGGGCACCCGCGCCACGGTGTTTCGCGCCTACGGCGACGAGTACGACGTGGTCGTGCGCCTGGACAAGAAGGACCGCGACGGCATCGACGCCGTGCTCGACAGCCCCATCGTGCTGCCCGGCCACGGCACCGTGCCCATGCGCGAGGTCGTCACCGTGCGCCGCACCGCCAGCCCCCTGTCCATCGACCGTGAGGACCAGCGGCGCATCATCACCCTGAGCGGCTTTATGACCGGCAAGCGCGACCTGGGCTCGATCACGCGCGATTTGCGCGCCCAGATCCGCAAGATGAACGTGCCCAAGGGCTTCTCCGTGCTCGTCAAAGGCGAATCCGAGGAGCAGCACAAGACCTTCTCGAGCCTGCTCATCGGCCTGGGCCTGGCGGTGGTGCTGGTCTACATGGTCATGGCCGCCCAATTCGAGAAGCTTCTTGCACCCGCTGTACATCATGTTCTCGATCCCGTTTGCCGCCATCGGCGTGCTCACCATGTTGTGGGCGACCAACACCACCTTCAACATGCAGTCGTTTCTGGGCTGCATCGTGCTGGTGGGCATCGTGGTCAACAACGCCATCGTGCTGGTCGACTACGTCAACCTGCTGCGAAACGAGCAGGGCATGAAGGTGCTCGAAGCGGTCAAGGTCAGCGTGCGCCGCCGGCTGCGCCCCATCGTGATGACCACCGGCACCACCGTGTTGGCCCTGGTGCCCGTGGCCCTGGGCTGGGGCGAGGGCGGCAAGACCCAGGCGCCGCTGGCGCGCGCGGTCATCGGCGGGCTGTTCGTGTCGGGGGCGATCTCGTTGGTGGTCATCCCGGTGATCTATACGTGGGTGGAGGGCTGGCGGGAGCGGCGGGCGAATAGTGGAGGGTGACGAGCGTTGACCCTTCCGAGGGTGCGCCACCTCGAGCGCGCCTTATGGCGCCTCGAGTGGGCTTACCCCCGGTCACGGTTTGGTTCTATGCCCAACGAAGGCACCTGCCAAACCGCCTTTGCGTTCACTTGAGCTACCAGCCAGACGGTGACCGGGGGTAAGCGTAGCGGCTCGGGCCCATGGGCCCGGCCGCGAGCGCACCCTCGGGAGGGTCACCTCTCCGGGGCGCACTCGACGCCCACACCTCTACTCCTCAAAGGTCGTCGGCCCCCGTACACACACGAACCCGGCGAGCTTGGCGAACTTCGCCTTGCCGATCCCCTTCACACGCAGCAGATGGGCGGGCTTTTTGAACCGGCGCTTCTGCCGGTACTGCACGATGCGCGCGGCCAGGGCCGGCCCCACGCCCGGCAGCTTCATGAGCTGGTCGACCGAGGCGGTGTTCAGGTTGACCTTGCCGCTCGGTGGAGCGTCGGACTTGGCTTTCTTCTTGTCGGACTTCTTGGGAGGCGCGTCCCCGTTGGCCGCCGGTGCGGCCAGCTCCTGCGGCGGCTTCAGCGCCGCCGGCGGGGCGTCATCGGCGGTCTTTTCGGCCGGCTGGACGGCCAGGTCGTTGGACGCCAGCGCGCCCGACGGCGCCGGCGTGGCCGCGTCGCTGGCCAGGCCGTCGCTGGTCGCCGCCGGCGGAGTGTCGGTGGCGGCCTGCTCCGGGCAGTCACACGCGGCCGGCTTGTACTCGGCGTGCACCGGCTTGGGCTGGCTGCAGCCGATGGCGCTGAAGGCGAAGGTGGTCAGGGCGATAATCAGCAGTTGAATACGCATTGTGATTCTCCATGTATCGTTCGAAACGATTGTCTTTGTCGAAGTGAGGAGCCTTCTTCGTGCCCCTCATAATGGTTTTCGGCAAAAACGGAGAATCGTTGCGTACTTTCTTGAAAATCGGCCTCAGACGGGCTTCTGGGAGGGGTCGGGCGTAAACGCCACTCACACAGACCTAAACGTAAACCTAAACCTAAACGTAAACCTAAACGGCCTTCGAGCGCGGAAAAACAGCTCGTTTAGGTTTAGGTTTAGGTTCGGGTTTAGGTTTAGGTTCAAAACGCCACGCCCAACCCCACGTATGGCTGCCAGTACAGCTTCTCCTGCACGCCGCCGAGCGAGGTCTGGGTGATGACGTCCATGGACACGCCGGGCTCGAGTTCGAGCTGCCAGGCGTCGCTGGCGCGCCAGCCGAAGGCCAGCGCGGCCTCGGCGCGAAGCCCGAGCGGGTCGCTGCCGTCGGCTTCGCTGGCGCTGGCGGGTACGTAGATGAATTGGTAGCCGGTGCGAACGCGCGGCTCGAGGTAGCTGCCGGCGCCCAGCGCGAGGCGCCGGGAGGCCTCCACGCCCACGGCGATACGGTGGGCGGGCTCGCCGGCGATGCTGCTCTGCACGGAGTAGCCGTAGTCGGCGAACGGGCCCACGCCCCAGCCGGAGGCGTGGCGAAACTCCCCGCTCACACGCAGGTGATGCTGCAGGCCGCCGGCGTCCTGCACGGCGCTGCTCAGCGCGTAGCCGGCGCCGGGCTGGAAGCGCCAGGCGCCGTCGCCGTCGCCGGCGCGCCGCTCGAGGGCGGCGTCGTATTTGTCGCGTCCGGCCACGAACCCGCGGTAAAAGCCGCCGCCGTACGCCACCGAGAATAGCCCGGTGCGAAACGCTTCGTCGACCGAGCCGCGCGCCTGACCGGCCTGCTCGGCGAAGGCGAGCTGGGTGGAGCGCACCGTGGGCGCATCCAGGGGCACGGGGGCCTGCTTGTCGCCGGTGTTCAAAAAGTAGTGGCGCCCGTCGACCGGATCGTGCAGCAGCACCAGGCGGGTGGCCATCGTGGGGGCGACGTTGAAGTCGGCGTAGCGCAGCCCGCGGGCGTCCTCGACGTAAAACCGCCCGCCGACCTTGCGCGGGATCTCCAGGATGGTGGCGTCTTTGTAGTCCGACAGGGCCAACAGCGGGCGCGAGCGGTTTTGCTCGGGCGGGTCGGCGTACACGTTGATGCGCGCCCGGGGGTTGGCCACCCCGGCGTTGGCCGCCACCAGGTAGGCCTCGACCTCGGCGTAGGTGATCTCGCCGTCGTGGTCGACGTCGGCGGCGCCCAAAAGGGCGCTTCGAAGCTGGTGGCTGAACACGCCGGCGCGAAACCGGCTCCACTCGTGGACCTCGGCGGTGCCGGAGGTGGACACGATCACGCCCACGGTGCTGCCGCGGCGGAAGTCGGAGTCGCGCTTGGCCAGGTAGGCGTCGAGCTGGGTGTCCAGGGTATGCCCGGAGCGGTCGTCCTTCCAGGCGGCGTCGTGGTCGGGGCCGCCGCGCGACTCGACCATGAAATACGACGAGCAGGCGTCGATGATCACGTGGGTGTAGTCGGCGTGGATGCCGCGCACAACGTCGCGAAATAGCTCGGTGCGGGTGAGCTTGCCGTCGCGCAGGCTCAAGTAGCCCTGCCCGTCCTCGTCGACGTTGCCGTGGCCGGTAAAGACCAGGTACACCTCGCTGGTGATGCCCTGGTGGCGGTTGTGGCGCACCGTCTTGGCCAGCCGGCGCACCGCCTTTTCGAGATGAGCACGCGTCGGCGAGGTGGTGTGCGGCACCACCTTGGGAAAGACCTTCTGGCTGTCGGCGTCCAGCGTGGTCAGAAGCTGCGCGCCGTTGGTCAGGCTGCTGAACAGCTCGTAGTAGCGCGCGCCGTCGTCGTCGGCGAAGCGCAGCGGGGCGACGTCGGCGTCGACGCTGTCGTTATTGGCCACGATGAGCGCGTAGGAGCGCGTCCTCTCGGCGCGTGTCTTGCCGGGGCCGGCCGCCCAGGCGTTGGCCGAGACGGACACCACGAGAAGCACCAACAGGAAGGCGGCGGGGATGTGTCGGAGCTGGCTCATCGGTTGCCTCCGTGGGTGACTTCGAAGGTGCTGCTGGTGGACGCGCCGCGCATCAGTAGATCGCCGGGAAGCCCGTCGCCAAAGAGCGTGTGGGCGTCGAGGCCGTCGATCATGTGTCGGAGCCGGGCGAAGTCGATGGGCTCGACGCTGAACAGCCCGAATACGCGCACCTTGCCCGGCCGGTGGTTGACCGCCAGCCGGATGGACTCGCCGAAGGGGCGAAGCTCGGAGGTATGCGCGACCTCGACCGCGCCGGTCTCTGCCGGGGTGGGCCCGTACCAGTAAATACTACCGTGCTGGTCGACGCCAAAAAAGGCCGCGTACCGAAGCCTGGGCGAAGGGTTGGCGTAGGCGAGCTTGAGCTCGGCGTCTTGCGGGCAGCGAAGCAGCCCGAAGGGGGCGTCTTTGGCGCCCTGAAGCTCGACGCCCTCGGCGCTTTTGCGGGCGCAGAAGACCTCCAGCTTCGGCTGGGCGAACGGGCCGTGAGCGGCCGCCGAGGCCGCCGAGCGCGCCTGAAACTCGCCGGGATTGTTGTCGACGATGGAGGTGTGCTGGCCCGCGCCGTGAAGATGCTGCCAGGCAAACCAACTGCCCGCGCCGACCAGCAAGACGGCCGCCGCCGCCGACAACCAGCGCGCCGTTGGGCTCAACGGGCCGCGGCGCCCGGAGAGGTCGACGACAGCGGCACCCTGTTGTTCCTCGGTGAGCATCTCGTCGAGCGCGCCCAAAAACGCGGCGTCGCCGAAGCTCGTCTCGAAGCCCGCCCGCGGCAGCTCGGCGGGATCCTCCTGCGCGCCGTCCCCAACCAATACTCGGTCCGCGAGTGCCAGCGCGTCATATTGGCGCTGGCACGCCCGGCACCCCGCCAGGTGCCGGTGGACCTGGCGCGCCGAGACCTGCGCGAAGGCGCGCTGCCGATCCTGGTCGACAAAGAGCACCTGTAGCGCCTGGCTGACCTGCTCGTGGGACAGCTCCATGTTGTGGTCGTCGTTCATAGAACAACTCCAAAGACGATGAGCGTGGTGACGGCCTGAAACACCTCCGCCACCTCCAGGTTGCCGATGATGCCCTCGCTCTTGAGGTGGCGAAGCAGCCGCTCGCGCAGCAAGCGGATATGCTTGCGTACGTCGTTGCGGCTGATGCCCAGATCATCGGCGATGCCCTGCTGGGTCTGACTGCCCAGCAGGTGCTCTCTGAGGATGCGCCCGTCGACGTCGTCGAGGTCGGCGATGAACGCCGACAGTGCCTCGGCGAGCTGGCGGCGCCAGGCATGGGCCTCCGGCGAGGGCTTGTCGGCCTCGCCGCTCAGCCGGCCGAGCGTGTCCGCCTCGGCCTCGCCGTCGAAGCCCACGTCTCCCAGATGCACGAACAGCTCGGCCTCCAACTTGCGGCGTCGGTAGTCGTCGATGATCAGGTTGCGAGCGATCGTCATCAGGTACGGCCCAAAGGGGCGCGAGCCGTCGTAGGCGGCGCGCGCCGATTCTCGAAAGGCCTTGATGAAACTCTCCTGGATAGCCTCCTGCAGCCGAAACGGCGCACGCAGCCCGCGAAAGCGGATCGTGTCGCCCTGGCTGGTGAAGGTGAAGCCGCCGCGCAACAACCGCTCGACCTCGCCCACATAGTGGCGATACACCGCCTCGAGCGCGGCGCGATCGCCGCGGCGAAACGCCTCGAGACTCTCTGAGCTGTCGAGCAACGCCATCCAGAAACCGTTCGACGGCGGGCCGTTAGACCCGCAGCATCCTCTCGTGGGTCATCTACGAACGAGCTGGCGAGAATGGTAGATTTTTTTCGGTGTGATGGACAGGACCGGTGATCAGAGCTCTTCGAGCTCTTTCATCATCTCTTCGTCGCGCTCTTGCTTCCTTTTGGAGAAGAAGAAGGCTACGCCCACGCTGATGCCGTACAGCAGGCACAAAGGTACGGCGAGCAGGCATTGGGTCATGGGGTCGGGCGGGGTGAGCACGGCGCCGACGATGAAGGCGACGATGATGGCCGCGCGCCAGTGCTTGAGCAGACTGTGGTGGTCGACGACGCCCATGCCCGCGAGGAAAGCGGTGACGATGGGCAGCTCGAAGACCGCCCCGAAGACCAGCAGCATCTTGGTCGTCAGGCTCAGGTACTCGCTGAGCATCAGCTCGGGGCTGGAGGTCACCCCCAGGCCGAAGTTGATCAGGTAGCGGTAGCCGAAGGGCAGCACCAAATAGAAGCAAAACGCCGCCCCCCCAAAGAAAAATAGGGTGGCCATGACCACGAATGGCGCGGCGATCTTCTTTTCGCGCGAGTACAGCCCCGGGGCGATGAACTTCCACAGGTTGTACAGCGAGACCGGCGAGGAGGCGAAGATCCCGCCGACCACCGCGATCTTGAGCATGGCGAAGAACGGCTCGGCCAGATCTTTGTGGTGGATCTGGGCGAGGTTGAGGTGGCCGTCGGGCACGGCCTCCTTGAGGGGCAGCAGCAGGTAGACGAATAGTTGGTCGACCCAGATCCAGCACACGGCGATGCCGATGAAGATGCCGATGATCGAGTAGATGAGCCGGATGCGCAGCTCGGCCAGGTGCTCGATGATGCTCATGCGAGCTTCGTCGAGGGGATCGACCGGGTGTTCCGGGGCCTGTTCGGCTGTGGGTTCCGCGCTCATGGAATCATCCCCGCGGGGCAGTCAGCTCTTCGAAGGTGCAGGCGTCGCTCGGCGCGCCCGCGCTCAGGGCGACGTCGGTCGTATGGGTGGCCCGCCGGGCCACGCTCAGCAGCACCGGACGCACCGGCGGACGGGCAGGCCCGTCGTGGGCGAGGGTGCCGGCGACGCTGGGGGGCGGCTCGTCGAGGGCCCGCTGGGCGCTGACGCGCTCGCTGGCCAACTCCTGGCGCCGATAGTCCGGGGTTTCGTCGAGCAACAACATGTCGCGAAACATGTTGGTCGCCCGGCGCACCTCGCGCAGCCCCTTGCCCAGCTTGCGGGCCACGTCGGGCAATTTCTCCGGGCCGATCACCACCAGGGTGATCGCCAGGACGAGTAGAATTTCGGAAAACCCGATACTGGAAAACATGACCAGTTACGTGGGTGTCAGAAGAGAGCAAGGCCGGCTACCGACCCATGTCGGTATCGGTGTAGCAGAAGCAGACCAAAGGTTCCACAGCCGCCTGGCCGTTTCGGGCTCGGCGGGCACTGGGTGAGCATCGTCTGCCTCGTCGTAAAGATAGTCAAATGCCGACGGATATTCCGCGCGTGTTTTCGACAGTGGCACCTTTTCCCCGCGACGGCGGTTGAAACCGTCGTTCAATGACTTAGATTGAACGCACTCTCGTACGGATAGGAATCGGGACCGTTAAAGCTGTACGCCTCCCGGCTGGATTCAACCCCTCCACTGATGAGGAATGTATGATGACGCGTTTTCGCCTCGCAGGTGTACTCGTCGTGGCTCTGGCCCTGGTGGCCGTGGGCTGTGAGAAAAAACAACAACCCGCCCCCACAGAAAAGGCGGTCGCCAAGCCCGCCCAGGAGACGCCTCCCGAGAAGGCGCCCCAGCCGGGAGCCGAGAAGGCCCAGCCGTCGCACACCTCGTCGATCCCGGCGACGATGAATCAGATGCTGGTCGACGAGAAGGTGCCCGACGTCTCCCTGGAGATCGTCAGCCCCAAAGAAGACGAGGTGCTCAGCTCGGGCGACAAGGTGGAGGCGCGCTTCAAGGTCAAAAATTACCGCATGGGCAAAGAGATCGGCCAGCACATCCACGTCATCGTCGACAACAACCCCTATATCGCCCACTACGACGCCGACAAACCGCTGGTGTTGAAGAACCTGGCGCCGGGCACCCACACGCTGCGCGTCTTCCCGGCGCGTCACTACCACCTGTCGCTCAAAAAGGGCGACGTGTTCAAAACGCGCATCTTCCACGTCCAACAAAAGACCAAGGATTTTGGCTTCGACCCCACCAAGCCGTTTGTGACCTACAGCCGGCCCAAGGGCACCTACAGCATGCAGGCGGGCAAGGATCTGCTGCTGGATTTTTACGTCTCCAACGCCACCCTCGGCAAGGACGCCAAGGTCATCTACGGCGTCGACGGCAAGGAGACCACACTGACCGAGTGGAAGCCGGTGATTCTCGACCCCCTGCAGCCCGGCCAGCACAAGATCACCCTCAAGCTGGTGGACATGAACGGCAAGCTCATCGAAAACGGCGGCTACAACAACACCACGCGCACGATCACGGTGAAGGGAGAGTGATCCAGGGATCGAGGGACCGAGGGATCGAGTGGAGCGGAGGAGCGTTGGCTGGACACGGTGCGCGCTGTGATCACCTTCAGGGATGACCCGCACGAATGCCCGTCGATTTGCGACAACCCAGTCTTAATATTGAGCGTGGAGGGGACGGAGTCATGAAGCGAGAACCACAGAGTGAGCCAACCAAGATGCGAAGCCCACATCCAGCCCTGCAGGCCGTGCTGCCGCGGCTGCGCGCGCTCAACCCCGAGCGCAGCGAGTCCCGGCCGGTGTTCGACAACAAGGCCAAAGCGCGCTTGTTCATCGACATCCAGGAGCGCGAGGAAGACCGCGCGTTGATGCTCACCCCCGTGTGGGGCATCGACCACACCGACCTGCAGTCCAGCCAGATCAAGGGCTGGACCGTCACCCGCTATCCATGCTGACGCTTTGTCGAGGTTGATACGTGGGGTCCCACCCGGGTACCTGCTATCAAACAAGCCCGACGCCTGCCTTATCGGGCAGGCGTCGGGCTTTTTTTGAGAGTGATCGAGGGATCGATCACTCGAGCACGCGTCGACCCAAACGCTCATACAACTCCATGCCGTCCCGAAGGCTCTCCAACGTGATATGCTCGTGGTCGGAGTGGGCCTGCTCGATGTCGCCGGGGCCGACCAGCCAGATGGGGCCGAGCTCGCTCAGGTA
The DNA here is from genome assembly GCA_963697525.1 of uncultured delta proteobacterium. GTDB lineage: Bacteria > Myxococcota_A > Bradymonadia > Bradymonadales > Bradymonadaceae > Bradymonas. The sequence goes on along the minus strand of OY969087.1, from coordinate 656,690 downwards.
GGTGGCGTCGGTGTTGAACGGCACCGTGCAGGTGTCGAAGCCGTCGGGGGGCTCGAAGAAGACCGGGTCGTTGTAGACCGCTTCGGCGATCTCGGCGTCGGGGCTGATGAGCGTGTCGACGCGCTCGCGCAGCGCCTCGGTGTCGCTGACGGTGCGAAACAGCACCTCGGCGGTGGCCGACGGGGCGAAGACGTTGGCGGCCACGCCCCCCTCGATGGTGCCCACGTTGAGGGTGGTGGGGCCGAGCAGCTTGTCGGTCGGCCACGCCTCGTGGCGCAGCCGTTCGATGGCGTCGAGCAGGCGCTCGATGGCGGAGACGCCGCGGCCGGGGAAGGCCGAATGGCCGGCGACCCCTTCGCTGGTCAACCGCAACTTGAGCATGCCCTTTTGGGCGGCGACGATGCGGTTTTTGGTCGGCTCGCACAGCACGATCTGCTCGGGGGCGACGTCCAGGTGCGCGGCGACCTTGGCGCCGATGTGGTCGACCTCCTCGCCGACCACGAAGAGGTAGCCGAAGTCCTCCCGGCCCGCCTCCAGCAGTCGCTGGCCGGCCAGGGCCATGGCCACGATGCCGCCCTTGGTGTCGCAGGCCCCGCGCCCGTAGATGGTGTCGCCGTCGCGCCGGGGGCCGAAAAACGGCGGCACCGTGTCGACGTGAGTGGCGTACAGCAGCCGGGGAGCTTCGCCGCGGGTCACCAGCAGGTTCCAGCGCGCCCCCTTGACCGGCTGGCGGGTGCAGTCAAAGCCCATATCGTCGAAATACGCCTCCAGCGCGGCCAGAAAGGCGGCCTCGTGGCCGGAGGTGGAGTCGATGCGCAGCCAGGTCTCGAGCAAGGCGGCGCTGGGGTCGGCGTCGGGGGCATGGGTCGTCATATGCGTCTCCGCGATCGTGGGTGAGCTCAACTGGCGTTGGCCGGCTGGGCGGCGGCTTGTCCCTTGACGACGACGTGCGGGTAGGGAATGTCGATCTCCGCGGCGTCCAGGGCGATCTTGACCGAGCGGGTGACCTCCTCGCGCACCGTCCAGTAGTGCTCGGTGGGGCAGACCACGCGCACCTGCCAGTCGACCGACGAGCCGCCCAATTCCTGCAGGTAGGCGGTCACCTCGCCGGTGATATGTTCGATGCCCTGGCAGGCGTCGATGAGCACCTTGCGCGTCTCGTCGATGTCGGCGTCGTAGCCCACGCCCACGTTGACGTCAACGCGGCGCTCGGGGTTGAACGTGATATTCTCGATGGTCTCGCCAAAGATCTTGCCGTTGGGCACGATGATGCGCCGCTTGTCGGCAGTGTCCAGCGTGGTCGTGAACAGGCCGATCTCGTCGACCTTGCCGGTGACGCCGCCGACCTTGACGACATCCTCGACCCGGTAGGGCCGAAAGATCAGCAGCATGGCCCCGGCGGCCACATTCGACAGGGTGCCCTGGAAGGCCAGGCCGATGGTCACCCCGGCACCGCCGATGAGGGCGGCGAAGCTGGTGGTCTCGATGCCGAACATGCCCAGACAGCCCACCACGGCCATGATCAGCACCATCCAGCGCACCACCCCGCCGACGAAGCGCGCCAGGGTCTTGTCGGTGCGCGCCTCCAGCCGGGCGATGAGCATGCGCTTGAGCCAGCCGGCGAAGATCACGGCGGCAAAGAGCAGGAGCAGCACCCCGACGACGCGCACTCCCCAATGGATGATCATGGTGAGGGTGGCGGCGCTCAGGCCCCACTGTTGCAAGGTCTCCTTCATGATGTGCTCCTACTCACTTTTGGGGGTCGTCTCGGACGTCTTTTGAGCCTGGTCGGCGATCTTTTTCTCAATGCCGCTGGCCTGCTTGCGCAGCTTGGCGGCCTTGGCGTCGGCCTCGGCGGCCTGCTTGCGCAGCTTGGCGGCCTTCTGGGCCGGGGTGGGCTCGGGGGCCTTCTCTGGCTTGATCAGCGTGTATTTGAAGGTCAGCAGCAGGCTGTTTTGGACCTGGGCTGTGTCCAGAAGCTGGGGGTCTTTGAGCACGTCGAGGGTGTAGTTGACGCTCATCCAGTCGACCACCGCCGCCTCCAGGCCGGCGTGGACCCCCCAGCGCAACAACTTGATGGCGCTGCGATCTTTGGGGTCGTTGTTCAAAAACGGCAGCAGGGCGCTGGCGCCGGCGCGATAGGTGAATTTGCCGTCGCCCAACTTGCCCTCCACGCCGGTAAACGCCTCCAGTCCGCCCTGGTAGACGTCGGCCAACTCGGTCAGCTCGATGGCGTCGGTGCTCTTGTCGTCGTTGACCGCCAGCACCCCGTCGGCCAGGGTCTCGCGGGCGCCAGCGCCGATGCGAATCTTCCACACCAGCGCCGTGCTGCGCGTGGGCTCGGCAAACAGGCCCAACGACTCGTTGAGCGTGGTCGGCTGCAGCGAGCTCGACAGCGCCACCTGGTTGACACCGTTGAGGTTTTCGGTGGTCCCGTCGGTATGGGCGATGACGTAATCTTTGGCCTCGGCGGTCACGATATTGGTGTCGAAGACCGACGTCTGCAGGTTGAACCGCGCAAACGGGCCGAACCACTTGAGCAAGAAGTAGCTGTACAGGCTCTCGAAGTCGAAGTCGTCGTTATTCTTGACGAATTGATCCAGCGACGGGGTGCGCGCCCAGGCCTCGTTGACCGTCAGTGTATTCTGCCACAGATGCGGCCCGTTGATGTAGTGCAGCCCGCCGGTCACCCCCAGCCCGATCAGGGTCGAGAACCCGTCGAGCTCGCCGACGACGTTCTTGTTGGAGGTCAGGCTGACGCTGGCGGCCGTGGCCAGCGTGCCGTCGAAGGAGTCCTTCTTGTCGCCCTTCTTTTTGACCTGGTCGGCGGTGACGAACTCGGTGACGTCCTTAGAGTCGTCGACCCCGGCCAACGCCGGCGATGATTGAACGAGCACCGCTGCTATAGCCGCAGCGAGGCAGACCTTCGAGACTGCATCATTCCACTTCATACAACACGTCCACTTGTTGAAACGATTTTGAGCATCGAACAGCCCCCCAGCGGCACGATGTGCGCGACTCATAGCATAGGCAGGCGAGGGGGATCCAGCGATTGGACGTATCTTACGAATTTTAAGAGGGAAGTGGCGCCCGCCGCGCCTACTTTCGGTCGCATGACGACCGAAGTAGTGCGGCGGGCGCCTTGCTGGGGGCGCTCAGGGAGCGGTGATCTTCTCGGTCTGCACGTCGGCGCAAAACAGCCGCATTTGCACGATGCTCCAAATGCCGTTGACCCGGTTGGAGATGGGGTGCATGCCCACGGCGACCTGGCCGGGCTGGCATTGCTGGGAGTCGACGTTGGGCGTGCCGGTGCCGCCATAAGCGCCGGTGAAGGTGTCGGTATACCCGTTGGTGAGGTCGTACGCCGGCCCGGCGCCGACGCTGTAGCTTCGGCAGTAGAATTTCACGCGGCTGACGACCGTGCCGTATTTGATCTCGACCTTGTAGATCGCCGAGTCGGCCGGGCACTCGAAGGTACTGGTGGTATTGCCCATCGCGGAGTTGTGGCCGCCGATAAAGGTGGCGGTGCCGTTGTGCACGTACGTCCAGCCATTCACCGAGGCTTTGTCGAGGTAGTAGTTCAGTTGGGTCCAGGCGTTGGGCTGGTTGGCGAAGTCCGGGTTGACGTGGAACTTCTGGCAGCCCGGCTCGATCCAGACCACCGGCGAGCTGCCGGCTGTGTAGTTCACTTTCGCCGCACTCCACACCGTGCCGGCAGGGCAGATGGCGTCGTAGGCGCCCCCGGCCTCCGTGAGCGATGCCCCCCAGGACAGATTGCCCATATTGGCCGCCGAGGCCGGGTATTCGGTGCCCTGCCACAGGACCGTGCCGTCCGGGCAGGACTCGTCGTTGGTCTGGTTGCAGTTGTCGTCGATGCCGTTGCACACCTCGGTCAGCCCGGGGGCTTGATGCGAGCTGTTGTCGTTGCAGTCGTCCGCGTTGGCCACGTAGCCCGACGGGGCCGTGCAGGCCAACGCAGTGTCGTTGCGGTTTCCGTAGGTGTCGCCATCAGCGTCCCTGTAAAACGTGTATTTGACCACGGAGGCGTCGCTGTCGTTGCAATCGTCGCCCACCGTGACCCCGTGCTGGAAGGTCGCGGGAGGCGCGCACTTGGGGGCGGCGGTGGCCGTGGTGGGGTTGCCGTGCCCGTCGCCGTCGGCGTCGTCGTACCAAGTCTGCGAGCCCACGGCGCCGTCCTCGTTGATCTGCCCGTTGCAGTTGTCGTCGAAGGGCGTGCTGCATAGCTCCGGGTGGTCGGAGGCGACTGCGGGGGGGTAGGCATCGGCGTTGGCGTCGTCGCAATCGTCCGAGCTGGCGGCGTAGCCTGCGGGGGCCGTGGGTGCGCAGGTTGGTAACGCCGTCCCGGCGCCGTGCCCGTCGCCGTCGTTGTCCGGGTAGTACAGGTAGGGGTTGGCCACGTCGTTGGTCTGGCCGTCACAGTCGTCATCGACGTTGGGTGTAGCGCAGGTCTCGGCCTGGTCGCCAGGGTGGACGTCCGGCGCGCAGACAACGGCGCCGTTCTCGCAGGCCTGGTGGCCGGGCTTGCACGCCCCCACCAGCCCGGAGTCGGCGCAGGCGTCGCCGATGGTGGGCATGGGCCCGTCGTCGACGCTGCCGTTGCAGTCGTTGTCCAGCCCGTCACATACCTCCGCGGGCGGGTTGGGCCCGCCGTGAGCGGCCGCCGAGGTGTCGTTGCAGTCCTCGTCGTTGGCGACGTAGCCGCTGGGCGCACCGGTGTTGCCGCAGTCGAACTGGACGTCGTTCGGGTCGCCAAAGCCGTCGCCGTCGGCGTCGCGGTAATATTGGCGGCTGGGATCGTCGGCGGCGACCTCGCAGCCGTTGGAGATGTCGCCGTCGCAGTCGGCGAACAGCAGCTTACCGTCGGCGTCTCGGGGGCACTGGGCCACGCAAACGCCCTGGTCCGGGGTGGCTCCCTGCTGGCAGAACTTCTGGCCGTTGGGCAGGTCTCCGCTGCAGGTGTCGAAGCACCCGGCGCAGTGGTCTTCGGGGTAGTGCTGGGCGCCGACTTCCTCGACGGCGTCGCTGATGCCGTTGCAGTTGAAGTCCTGCTCGCCGCAGGTCCGCGGGAAGGCGTGGTCCATGTGATCGGGGTCGTAGTAGGCGTCGGGGTTGCGGTCGTCGCAGTCGTCGCCGGTCACCGGCGAGTCGCTCGGCCCGCACAGCCCGGTGCCGAAGCCGTCCTGGTCGACGTCGCGACACGCCGAGCAGGTGTCCAGCCTCGGCCGGCAATACGACTGCCCGTTGCCATCGTCGGCGTCGCACACAAAGCCCATCGGGCAGGCGTCTCCGGCCCCGCAGGGGGTCAGACACAGCCCATCTTCGCCGTCCTGGGCGGCCGATCCGGTCATCGAATTGAAGCACAACGAGGTATTGTCGCCGCAACTGTCCGGGCCGCGACACGACTGGCAAAACGCGTCGGAGACGGCGTCGTCCAGACCGAACGGCGGCCGGCAGATCGCCCCGAACGGCTGGCCTTCGGCCATGGCGGTGGGGTCGAGCTGGTCGTCGAAGGGAAACGCCGGCGGCGCCGCCGGATACGGCGCCTGACCGGTGGTGACCAATTGGCAGGTATGCGGCTGGTCGTCGGCGGTGGTGCCGTTGACCGACAGCGCCGCACAGGCCTCCGGATTGGTGGTGCACACCAGCGTGCAGATGCCCTCGTCGGCGCCCAGTCTGGGGAAGATCTGCCCGATGGGCACGGCGTGGTCGCCGTTGGCGTCCGGGCGGTTCAGGGAGACCTCTTTGACGCACACGCCCAGGCCCACCGGACAGTCCAGGTTGGTCTGGCAGCGCCGATAATCGGCGAGCGTGCGCCCGTGCGAGGCGGCGGCGTCGTTCGCATCGGCGTTACCGGCGTCGGTCGTGGCGGCGTCGGCGTCGCTGAGAGTGGTGTCCAGCGAGACGTCGTGGGGGCCGGTGTCGTGGGGGCCGGTGTCGCCCGTGGCGGCGTCGGTCATCGTTTGATGAGCGGAGGGGTTATCTCCGCTACATGCGGCGGCCGAAGCGATCAGCGACAGGGCGATAATGGAGGCCCAGAGGTGTCTCATGAGGATATTTCGATGTGCTGGTTTATTTGGTTGCATGATGACGCGCTGCCTCACTCACACTGACCGGCCGGGAAGATGTCCTGGTAGTCGTAGGTCAGCCGCAGCTTGATGTCCTCGAGCTTGCTCCAGTCGAGCTGGGAGTTCTCCCCGGCCTTCTTGTTGATCAGGATCGTGTACTGCGACGCCAGCGGCAGGCCCCCCAGCGTCTGGCTGTTGGTGTTGTCGTCGCCAAACGAGTTGATCCCGGCCACGGGGGACATTGACCGGCCCACGGTGCGCAGGTGGGTGATCTTGCCGTAGTTGGTGGTGTCGGGGCCGTATTGGGCGACCAGGTCGTCGATGCCCGGCTGGCACGAGCGCAGCTCGCTGGTGCCGTCGTACAGGATGCTCACCGTGGGGCGGGCCTCGCCCAAATCGCCGACCAATTCGACGCCCAGCGTGCGGATCTTGGCGTTGCAGGTCAGCTCCAGGTTGGCGAAGTCGCTCAGGTCGATGAAGAAGGTCGCCGACAGGATGTCGGGGTCGCGCGACATCAGGCTGCCGATGGTGTCGTCGGTGCTGTAGCGCACGCGCTTGTCCACGGGGACGTAGCCGCGTTGGAGCACGGCGCGCAGCCGCTGGCTGGGGGTCAGCGGCTGGCCGCTGACCGCGTCGGCGCTGGGCTGGGACAGGTCCAGCAGGTCGTCGCGCAGCGACAGATCCGAGCTGACCTGGTTGGTCGGCCCGCCGCAGCTCTGTTGGAGGCGGTCGAGGTCCTGGGCGATCTTGTCGAGCTGGTAGGTGTTGCGCGCCAGCAGGATGGACAGGCGCTGGTCCATGAACGGGCGCACCGCGTAGTACTCCAGCGCCACCAGCCAATCCATGAGCTTGTCCTTGGCCCGGTTCAGGCGCACCTCGGCCTGGTCGAGCCGGTTGGCCCGCCCGAAGATCACCGCCGGCGAGCCCACCAGTTGGTTGACGTGGTCGCGCTGGCGCAGCAGGTCCTGCAGCTTGGCGTTTTGCAGCTTGGCGCGCTGGACGATCCCCAGGTAGACGGCCACCGCCTGGCGATACTGCAGGCGAGCCTGCTGGACGCGCAGGTCCAACCCGGCGATGCCGGTGAGCTTCTGGCGCAAATCCAGGCGGCGCTGGCGGAAGGTGTCGATGTCCTTGGCGTGGGTCAACTCGGCGGTCTGATAGGCCTGGGCGAGCTCGACGATCTCTTTGAGCCGGGCGATCTCGGCCTGGGACTTGGTCTGCGTCTTGGTCATGTCGTCTTTGAGGTCGGCCAGTTCCTGGTCGGTGATCGCCGACCCCAGGTCGTTTTGGTCCTGCAGGCTGGCCATCTCGGCGTCCTGGGAGAGTTCGTAGGACTCACGGGCGGTCTCCAGGGCGGTGGCGGCGGTGTCGAAGCCGGTGGCCGCCGTGCGCATGCCCGCCACCGCGCCGGCCGAGCCCAGCGCCAGGGCCAGTCTGGCGGGCGCGGCGGCGTCGTCGGCCCCCTGGGGGAGCCCGTTTTCAAAGGCCTCGGTGAAGTCCTGGGTGGACTCGGCGGTGTTGCGCAGCCCCTCGGCGACGGCGTGGGCGGAGTTCGCCGAGATCAGCAGCCCCATCTCGACGGTGACGTCTCCGCGGCGGATCTGGTCCCACTTGGCGAAGGTCTCCCGGGTCGATTCGATGGACGCGGCGCGCGCGTCGACGCGCGCGGCGATGTCGTCGAGGATGTCGTTGACCGCCTGGTCTCGGATACTCTTGCGCTTGGCGATATTGCTCGCCAGCGCGTGGACCCCGTCGAGGCGCTTTTGGTTCCACTGCTGGATCTGGGCGGCGAAGACGTCCAGCTCCCTTTTCTCCAGGGCGGCGCGGCGCACCAGGGCGCGCAGCTCGGCGTTGGCGATGCCGACGTTCTGGGCGGCCTCGGTGATGTCGAGCAGGGCGCGGCCGGCCTTGGAGACGCTCTCCTGGCCGGTGTCAAACCCGGTGATCTTGTCGGTCTGCTTGTCCAGGCTGAAGCCACATCGGCCGGCGGCCACCCGCACGTGGCAGGTGGGATCGGTGCGCACGGTGTTGGCGTCGCAGCCGTCGGGCAGCCCGCACATCTGCACCAGGGTGTCGCGCAGGTCGTTGATCTGGTTGTTCATGCGGTCGCGAAGCTCGGTCTCGCTGAGGGCCTCGGCCTGGGCCTGGTCGACCACGGTGGTCACCGCGTCCTGGGCGTTCGCGATCTCGGCCTTGGCGGCCGCCTCGCGTTGGCTGAGCAGGGTGTCGTTGCCCGACAGGGGGTCGACCGAGGTGTTGACGACCACCTCGGCGTCGCGCGCATAGATGAGCTTGTCGAAGGGCAGGCTGAGCTTGCCCAGCTCGCGCTGCAGCTCGGCGAAGCCGTCGGCGAGTTGGTCGCTCAGATACCCGGTGCCTGCGGCCAAGTTGAGGTTGCGCAGCATGCCCGCGGCCAAATACAGGTCGAATAGCCGCGTGGACACCATTTTGGCCTTGGCGGCGCGCTTGTCGTCGGCCTGCAGCAGCTTGTTCCAGCGCGTCGCCGCCAGGGTCAGCGCGTTCATCGATCCCCGCCAGCTCTGGGTCATATTGGTCAGCAGTTGCTCGCGGGAGTCGGCGGCGGCGGCGCCTTCGGCTTGTTGGCTGAGCACCGCCAGTCCACTGGGGTCGAATTGGCCGCGCAGCACGCCCAGGTGCACGTCGAGGACCTTGGACTTCCAGTCGTCGAGCAGTTGTTGGTTGAGGGCCTTGACCTCGGAGACGACCACCGCCGGGTAGTCAGTGGTCTGCAACCACTTTAGGCGCAGCTTCGAGTCGGTGCCGAAGGCGCCCAACTCCTGGCCCAAGAAGGCCTCCCGGGTGACCTGGCCGTATTGGTCGACCAGGGTGCTGGCCACGGCGGCGTCGGTCTGCTGGTTGCGGTAGGCGTGGGCGGTCAGTTGACGCGCGCACAGCACCTCGGGGGTGGGCCGGCAGGTGCCGTTGGTGCCCGCGGCGCAGTCGGCCATGAACTCGGCGAAGCTCTGGCCGGAGGCGTTGGTGCTGTTGCCGTCCAGGTAGTCGCGGATCTGCTGGCCGGTGGTCTCGCCGGACAGCGCGTCGCGGGCGACGGCGATGGCGCAGCTCGCCTGGTCGGCGGCGTTGGCGCTCGTAAAGTCGGCCGCCGCGGTGATGCTCGCACACGTGTAGGTGGCGCCGTCGAGCTGGGCGCCGTCGACGGCGAACATCGCGTCGTCGCAGGCGTCGACCGGCGGGGCGTCGTGCAGCTTGGGATCGGCGTCGGGGTAGGGGTCGACGCTGATGTCCTGGTAGGACGGAGCGGCGGTGTACCGGCTCATGACCAGGTCGCCCTGGAATTGGACATCCTCGATCTGGCGCACGCCGTTGGTGCTGCGCCCGTCGTACAACCCGGTCCAGGTATCCGAGAATTGTCCCACCAGCGTTTGGCCGCCTCCGGTTTGGCTCGGGCCGGGCTCGATCTGGAAGCGCATCGCCCGGCGCACCTGCCCCGGTTGAGCGGTGACGATGCCGTCCTGGCTCAGGTCGAAGTCAAAGGAGAACTTGGCCACCCACTGTTTGACGAAGTCGTCGTAGACCAGCTCGCGAGCGACGTAGTCGGGGCCGCCATCGGTTGAGGCGATGGGGCTGAACAGAAATTGCTGGCCCACCGGCAACACCAACCAGGCGTGGTCGGCCTCGGCGAGGCTGGCGCCGTCGGGTTGGGTGACCACCTGGAATTCGATGGGCAGCCCGGTGGAGCCGAAGGTCTTCAACGTCGCCGTGCCGGTGTAGCTGCCCGCGACCGAATAGTGCGGCACGATCGCCAATTGGTAGTCGCCCAGCGCGGTGTACAGGGTGATGTGCTCGATCTGGCGCTGATTGGGGTCTTGGGCGGCGGCCTGGCCGGCCCCGATGTGGATGTCGACCTGGGCGCTGCCGCCGTTGGTGAACAACACATGGTCGCGCTCGGGGTCGTCGTCGGCGACGTAGCCGCGCTCGAGGCGGTACTTCAGGCCCCGGGCCGGCGCCGGCTGGTTGAGCTTCAGGGTGACGGTGATCGCGTCTTGGCCCTCGCTCAGGTGGTAGACCGTCTGGGGCGTGTTGGTCACGCGCAGGTCCGGCGGCAGGTTGTCGTCGGTGGTCCCCGACGCTGCATGAGCCGAGGCATCGACCCCGGCGTCCTGGTCCTGGGCGCTGCCCCCCATTGCAGCCTGTGAGATGCACTGTCCGCGCGGGCTGCAAGTCGTGCCGTCGGCGCAGGCGTGGGTGTCATCGCACGCGAAGACACACTGGCCCTGGAAGCAAAAGCGCCCCTGGGCGCAGTCGGCGTCCAGCGCACATCCGGTCGTCGAGGCGATGTCCAGCGGCGTGATCTGTTGAGCGGTTGGCGCCGCCGGGGCGGTAACGTTGGGGGCGGAGTCGCCCCCGCATCCCACGAGGGCGGCGGTGGCCGCCAGGGCCACCAGGGCAAGCCGGCCGCCACGGGCGACTCGCGAGGACACACTGGTACATCCAGACTTCATGTTCTTCGTCTCGCTCGAGGGAAAGCGCCGGCGCGGGCCGCGCAGGCGCAGCTGTTTCATCGTCGAGCGTATCGAGACTTTCCCCTTTTTTAACAATCCCTCTAATCGGTGGGGTGGGGCGGGTGTGGGGTGAGAAGTGTAGGTGTTTCAGTGACTTAGAGCCACTTGCTCATCAGCTCGGCGCGGCTGCGCACGTTGAACTTGCGGTAGATCGTGATGACGACTTCGTGCAGCCAACTCGTGCTCAGCCCCAGGATGTCGGCGATCTCCTTTTCCGACCAGGGACCGAGCAAGTGTTCGAGGACGTCGCGCTCGCGGGGGGTGAGCGCAGTCTGGTCGGGGAGGAAGCCGCGGCGCTGGCAGAAGCTGCGCATCAGCGGGCTCAGGTGGGCGAAGATCGCGTGCAGCAGGTGACGATGCTCCTCGTCGAAGCTGCCCTCGCCGTCGGGGCGATCGAAGCCGAAGGTGAACTCGACGCTGCCATCGAGGGGATAGGTCGTCAGCAGACGAGAGGCCATGCCGGTCTCGTCCATCAGACTGCGCACCGCCGAGCGGCGCCAGGTGTGCTCGTCGACCTCCTCTCTGGGGGTGAGCGTGCGGTGCGTTCCGATGCCCCGGGAGGTGCGCAGCACCAGGGGATCGTCGAGCACGTTGGGCGTGCTCGCTGCCCAATCCGCGCCGATGCGCGTGCGCTGCTCGGCGTCGGTGCCGTAGGCTTCGATGAGCGCCGTGCGCGCTCGCGACGAGATTAGCTCGGGCTCCTCGACCGAGCCCGGCGAGTCGACCAGGTGGATCAACAAAAAGGAGTGATCGGAGTGCAAGACCTGTCCCAACCGCCGATGCAGGTGTGCGAAGGCCTCCTCGGCGTTGGTGTGGCCGATCTCGCCGAGCTCTCCTTGCAGGCGGACCAATTCGATCAGCAGCGATTTGTCGAGCTTGTCAATCATCGTGGGCGCGCGCTGCCGCGGTGTGGGGATCGGCGTTGGGGTCCGCGAGTTAGCTTCTTTGTCGCTATACACCACCGCAAAGTTTGTTTGAAGTTGGGAGGTGACGATGTGGGAGGTCGGCCGGCTTGACGCGGGGCGGAACACCTATTTCAAGTCCGCGGTGAGTGGTCTATACTCCCAGGCGGTGAATGTTTGTTTGGTGCAACGAGCGTAAGTTTGGCGAGTCCCACGCAGCAATACGTTTTTAATCTCCCGAGCGCCGGCGCCGAGATCGACGGGCGCTACCGCGTCATCGAACAGATCGGCGAGGGGAGCTACGGGTGGGTGTTCAGCGTCGAACACGTGTTGCTCGGCCAGACCTTCGCCGTAAAGCTATTGCACCCGCGGGTGGCCGCCGACCCGTCCTGGGTGGTGCGGTTTCGCGAAGAGGCCAAGTCCACCAGCCTCATCAGCCACGAAAATATCGTCTTCGTCACCGACTTCGGCAAATGTGACGACTACGGCTATTACTTCGTCATGGAGTACCTGGAGGGGCGCACCCTCGACGAGGTGCTGGTGGGCGAGCCGCTGGGGCTGCAGCGCAGCCTGCACATCGCCCTGCAGGCCGCCGGGGCGCTTTCGGCGGCCCACGATCTGGGCATCGTCCATCGCGACTTCAAGCCGGGCAATATGATGCTGCTCGAGCGCGCCAACGGCAGCGAGACGTGCAAATTGCTCGACTTCGGCATCTCCAGCATCGTATTGGCCGCCGCCGAGACCGCCAAACTCTACGGCACGCCCGCGTACATGGCGCCCGAGCAGGCCGTCCAGACCGACGTCGATCACCGCGCCGACCAATTCTCGCTGGCGACCATCGTCTATCAGATGCTCACCGGGCGCACGCCCTGGAAGACCCTGTGTTGGGACGACGCCACGCCGGCGGCGCGCGCCGCCCACCCGCCCACGCCCCCCAGCGAGTTGTGCCCCGAGGTGCCCGCCACCCTGGACACGGTCGTGCTCAAGGCGTTGGCCGTGCCCTTCGAGCAGCGCTGGCCGAATGTCGCCGCGTTTGCGCGCGCGCTGGTCGCGGCCAGCTCGGTGTCCTGGATTCCCCAGGCCGATCCCTTCGACCTGTATTTCGCCGGGGACACCGAGGTCGAGGACACCACCCAGGTGTCGGTGTCGCGGCCGAACGCCGGCGAGTCCATGGTCATCGTGCTCGACGAGGGCGACGACGCCGTCGAGATGCGCCCGCAGGTGACCGCGCGCTTTCGCACCGCCGAGCGGCTGGTGCGCGAGTACCGGCGCAACCTGGTCGTCGGCGGGCTGTTTCTTCCCTGCGACGACCACCTGGTGCCCAACGGCGGCATCGATCTGCGCCTCGTCTTCGAGCCCATGCACAGCTCGGTGGACGTGCGCGCCACCGTCGTCGCCCAGGAGCCGTGCGACGCCTCCCATCCGGGCCCACGCGGCTTCGGGGTGGCCATCGAGCCGGCCGATCGCGAGCGGCTGACGCGCTTTTTGCGCCGCCTGCGCCTGGGGTTGGGGCTGTCCAAAGACGACATCATTCATCCCATCCGCGTGCCCACCATCGACGAGCAGATGAGCGCGGCGGAGGTGTTCTTGCTGACGCGCATCAACCAGCCGATGACCCTGGCGCGCATCCGCGTGCTCAGCTCCGGGCTGCCCTTCGACGTCGAGCAGGCGGTGCAGTCGCTGGTCGAGAAGGGCTGTCTGGAGGTCGAAGCCGCCGACTTGAGTTCCCTGTCGGAGTCCAGCTCCCTGTACGAGGCCGACGCCCCGGCGGCGACCGAGCTGCCCACCGAGGCGCGCGGGGCGCACGAGCAGGGCGCCGGCGCGCTGGTCGACGACACCACCCGGTTTCCCTGGAGTGACGACGGGCTCAGCGAGGCCTCCGAGATCAGCTATACCCACCACGAGGTCGCCCGCGTGCTCGCCCAGGTGCGCTATTTCAAGGCGCGCCACAACTACATCGGCGCCATTGGAGTGCTGCGCAAAGCCCTGGACGTCTCCCCGTCGGTCGCCGTGTTCTACCACGAGCTCGCCTTGCTGCACGCCCGGTTTCGCGGCGACTTCCCGCGCGCCTTTCAGGCGCTGCACGGGGCCATCCAACTCGATCCGCAGAACGACGAATACAAGCGCACCCTTCGGCGCCTCGAAAAGCTCGCCGGCCTCGACGATTGAGCGAGCTTTTTCGGTGCGTGGGCATCTTGCGCTCGTCGGCGAGCGACGGTCGATCACGATCACGACCACGATCACGACTACGATCACGGGGGCGCTTGACAGGTTCGATCAATGATCGCCGCCGCAGTAGCTACACGGCCGGATGCCGGAGCCGTGGCCGGAAGCCGAAGCCGGAGCCGGGACCGGATGCCGGAGCCGTGGCCGGATGCCGTGGCCGGATGCCGGAGCCGGGACCGGAGCCGGAGCCGGGACCGGAGCCGGAGCCGGGACCGGAGCCGGAGCCGGGACCGGAAGCCGGAGCCGGGACCGGAAGCCGGAGCCGGGACCGGAAGCCGGAGCCGTGGCCGGAAGCCGGAGCCGGGACCGGAAGCCGGAGCCGGGACCGGAAGCCGGAGCCGTGGCCGGAAGCCGGAGCCGGGACCGGATGCCGGAGCCGTGGCCGGATGCCGTGGCCGGGACCGGATGCCGGAGCCGTGGCCGGATGCTGTGGCCGGATGCCGGAGCCGGCCGTCGGCTCGGCGCGCTGCGCGCGCCTTGTAGGGAGGGGGAGAAGCCGATTCTGGCTAGCCTCCGATCTAGGCGTCCCGCGGGACAAGCCACGCGGGGGCGCTAACTGCGAAAAAGATCTGAGGCCCAATCGCTGAGCGAACCTGGGGGGCGTGATCGGCCCAACCGGCTGTGGGTTGACAGAAAATCGGCCTAGCGTCTACTCTCGCCCGCTGTAACACGGGCAGAAAATATGAAAAGTTCTCGACGCCCGCACCCTGGGGACAGGTTCCCCGTGCTTTCAAAGAGACTGCAGGAGTTCTAGATGGCCGACGAGAAGGGAAAAGGCTCGCCGTCTGCTGACGAGATCGTCGACAGCATGGCTGCTGATATGGGCGTCGAAGACGAAAAGGTGCCTGAGGAATCGGGCGACGACGCCATGGCGGGGCTGGGGGGCATCTTCGATGTGCCCACCTCGGGCAAGAAGCGCAAGAAGAAGACCAGCTCCGACGACAAGCCCTCCAAAAAGGAGCGCCTCAAGGCCAAGCTCGCCGAGGAGAAGGCTACGGCGTCGGCCGACGAGCCGGCCGACGAGCCCGCTGCTGCGCCCGCCCCGAAGGCGCCCAAGGCCGATCTGGGCAGCGTGGGCGGGGTGTTCAACCCCGGCGCCGCGTCGAGCGACGACGTCGACGACCTCGACGTGGGCGGCGACTACCTGGGCGAAGACGATCTGGGAAGCTACAAAAAGGGCCCCAGCACGATGATCATCGTGCTCACGGGTATCGTGGTGGTGCTCATCGCCGCCCTGGGCTTCGTGGTCATCAAGTTCACCGATATGGGCAGCGACCTCAACGCGTTGTTCCACGGGGAGCTTCGCGAGCGGCGTATCGCCGAGGCCAAGGCCAAAGAAAAGGCCTGGAAAGAGAAGCAGGAAGCCGCGATGGAGAAGTACGGCACGCTCAACGTGACCGGCACGCCCATCTACGCGTTGGTCAAGCTCGACGGTCAGGTCGAATACGGCCAGACCTCCTCGGGCGCCTGGCGCGAGCTGCGCCTGAGCACCTCCGGGGCGATCTTCCAGAACCTCAAGATCAAAAAGAAGCACACCATCGAGGTCAGCGCCCCGGGCTTCAATCCCAAGTCGGTCGACCTGACCAAGGGCATGTGGGAGGGCGGCACCTCCGGGCCGTACAGCTTCCAGAAGATGCTGTCGGTGACCCTGATGCCGATCAGCGGGCAGAACCAGCTCGAGTTCGAAAAGCGCATGGACACCTCCGACACCGAGGGCGAGTACAACGGCGAGGTCACCATCAACACCATGCCCGCCGGCGCCAAGGTCATCTTCGACAACCACCCGCTGCTCGACAAACACGGCAAAGATCTGGTCACCCCGGTGACCTTCAAGAAGGTCTACGTCAAAAACGAGAAGACCGGCAAACTCGAGGAGCGCGACATCAACGTGGATACGCCGCCCGATCGCGGCCACAAAATCGAGCTGTCCATCCCCAAGGAGCAGGGCGAGTTCCCCGCCTACGTGACCGCGCTGCAGCGGCGCATGTGGACCTGCGAGTGGAAAGACGGCAAGGCGCCCGAGGCGCCGCCCCACGGCAAGACCTTCCGCGACCTGTGCAACTACAAATACACGCTGTCGATGGACTTCAACGGCCTCAAGAGCTACATCGAGCGTCGCAAGGCCGAGAAGAAGCGCATCGAGGCGGAAAACGCCAAGCTGCAGGCCAAATACGCCAAGAAGAAAGGTAAGAAAGGCGAGAAAGGCAAGAAGGGCGAAGCGGCTGCCAAAGAGTAAACCAATTCATGCTCATCTACCGAGTTGAAGAACCGGAGACCGGCCGCCCCGCGTACGCCATCGTGCGCGACGGCCGGTTTTATCGCCTCGAGACTCCCTTCGAGGAGTTCGTCGACGTGGTCCACGGCGGGCATAAGCTGGCCGTGGGCGAGGCCCTGGGCGCCCAGGGCGAGCTGCGCCTGCTCGCCCCGGCGACCCCCTCCAAAGTGGTGTGCGTCGGGCTCAATTACCGTCAGCACGCCGCCGAGATGAATAAGGCGGTGCCCGACGAGCCGCTGGTCTTCATGAAGCCGCCCACCGCGGTCATCGGCCCCGACCAACCCATCGAGCTGCCCGCCCAGTCCCAGCTCGTCCACCACGAGGGCGAGCTCGCCGTGCTGATTGGCCGACGCGCCAAAAGCCTTGAAATTGAGGAATCTTCGGGGGTTATCGTCGGTTATATGTGCGCAAACGACGTGACCGCGCGCGACATTCAGAGGCGCGAGAAGCGGTACACGCGAGGGAAGGGTTTTGACACGTTTTGCCCGTTGGGCCCGGCCATAGCGAGCGCCGATAGCTTCACCCCCGCCGACCACACCTTGGTGTGTCGAGTCGACGGCCAGCAGCGCCAGCGCTCGCGGCTCGATGATTTTATCTTTTCCATCGACCGGGTCGTCGCCTTCATCAGCCACATCATGACCCTATGTCCCGGCGACGTCATCTTGACGGGCACTCCGGCGGGCGTGGGCCCGCTGGAAGCGGGGAACCTGGTCAGCGTCGAGATCGACGGCATCGGCCGGCTGGAAAACCCGGTGATCACCGCCTGAATCCCCTTCCCATACGTGACACCGATCGCGTTCCGTGGTAGGTTTTCGCGACCTTGGATTTTGTCGCGCCACCGTCGCGATCCCAACCTTTCTAAGCCCGGTCGCCCCGAAGGGGCGCCCGCGCATTTTACGGTTTCTGATCAGGGAAAGTTGATGACTCAGGAACAACCTATCGTATCGCCCCAGGACACCGCAGCTGGCGACTCCAAATTGCAGCTCGACGACGAGCTCAAACAGGCCGTCGCCGAGAGCAGCGCGTACACCGCCGACAATATCCAGGTCCTGGAGGGCCTGGAGGCGGTGCGCAAGCGCCCAGGCATGTATATCGGCGACACCGACGACGGCTCGGGGCTGCACCACATGGTCTTCGAGGTGGTCGACAACTCCATCGACGAGGCCCTGGCGGGCTATTGCGACACGGTGACCATCACCATCCGCGCCGATGACATCGTGACCATCGAGGACAACGGGCGCGGCATGCCGGTGGACATCCACAAAAAGACCGGCAAGTCCGCCGCCGAGGTCATCATGACCGTGCTGCACGCCGGCGGCAAATTCGACCAGAACTCCTACAAGGTCTCCGGCGGCCTGCACGGGGTGGGCGTCTCGGTGGTCAACGCGCTCAGCGAGTGGCTCAAGCTCGAGGTCAAGCGCGACGGTCAGGTGTGGTTCCAGGAGTACAAGCGCGGCGTGCCCATCGAGCCGGTCAAGTCCATCGGCAAGGCCAAGACCACGGGCACGAAGCTGACGTTCAAGCCCGACGCGACCATCTTCGACGGCACCACGTTCAGCTACGACACCCTGTCGCAGCGGCTGCGCGAGCAGGCCTACCTGAACGCCGGGGTCAACATCACCATCATCGACGAGCGCGAGGGCAAACGCCACGACTTCAGCTTCGAGGGCGGGATCAACTCGTTCGTCAAAGACCTCAATAAAAATAAGCAGCCCCTGCACCCCGAGCCGATCCACATCCGCTCGGTCATCGAGGAGGAGGGGGTGCAGGTCGAGGTCAGCATGCAGTGGAACGACTCGTACAACACGACGGTGTTCTGCTACACCAACAATATCCGCAACAAAGACGGCGGCAGCCACCTGTCCGGGCTTCGCGCCGCGCTCACCCGCACGGTCAACGCCTACGCGGTCTCCAACGACCTCATCAAGGACACCCTCAACGGCGACGACATCCGCGAGGGGCTCACGGCGGTGCTGTCGGTCAAGATGCCCGACCCCAAATTCTCCAGCCAGACCAAAGAGAAGCTGGTCTCCAACGAGATCAAGGGCATGGTCGAGTCGGTGGTCAACGAGTACCTGGGCTATTTCCTCAACGAGAACCCGGGCGCGGCCAAAATCGTCGCCAACAAGGCCCTGGCGGCCAGCCGGGCGCGCGAGGCCGCCCGCAAGGCCCGCGAGATCGCGCGCAAGTCGGCGATGAACTCGGTGGGCTCGCTGCCCGGCAAGCTCGCCGACTGCCAGTCGCGCGACCCCAAGGAGTGCGAAATCTACATCGTCGAGGGTGATTCCGCAGGCGGGTCCGCCAAGCAGGGCCGCGAGCGGCGCTTCCAGGCGATCTTGCCGCTGCGCGGTAAGATCCTCAACGTCGAGAAGGCCCGCTTCGACAAGATGCTGTCCAACAACGAGATCGCCGCCATGATCTCGGCGTTCGGCTGCGGCATCGGCGACGAGCACTTCGACATGGACAAGCTGCGCTACCACAAGATCGTGCTGATGACCGACGCCGACGTCGACGGCGCCCACATCCGCACGCTGCTGCTGACGTTCTTCTACCGGCAGATGCCCGAGCTCATCGAGCGCGGCCACCTGTTCATCGCTCAGCCGCCCCTATACGGCGTCAAGCGCGGCCGCTCGGTGACCTACCTCAAAGACGAGAAGGCGCTCAACGACTTCCTCATCGAGCGGGTCAAGTCCAGCGTGACCCTGCGCGGCAGCGCCGGCGAGGAGATCGCCGGCGAGGAGCTCGGCGAGTTCGTCGAATCCCTGCTGAGCTACCGCCAACTGCGCGACCGCGTCAGCCGGCGAAACGACCAGCGTGTCATCGACGAGCTGGTCAGCGCGGCGGTCACCGCCGACGACCTGACCGACGCCGACGGGCTTCGCGCCAAGATGGAGCTGGTGCGCGATCGGCTCGCCGCCGAGCATAAAAACGCGCGTTGGCTGGCCCCGCAGGTCACCGAGAGCCGTGAGTACGACGACGTCTACCAGGCCACCTGGCACACCCGGGTCTCCGGGGCGCTGGTGACCACGCGCGTCGACCGCGAGATGGTGACCAGCCCGGAGTACGAGCAGTTGATCGCCTTGTGGCAGCAATTCCGCACCCTGGGCGAGGCCATCACCGTCGACGGGCGCAGCGAGGAGACCTACAAAAGCATCGACTCCGTGCTCGCAGCCGTGCTCGACGAGGGCCGCAAAGGCCAGTCCGTCCAGCGCTACAAGGGCCTGGGCGAGATGAACCCCGAGCAGCTCTGGGACACGACCATGAACCCGGACACACGCACATTCCTGCAGGTGCGCATCGAGGACGCCGTCGAGGCCGACGAGATGTTCACCGTGCTGATGGGCGACCACGTCGAGCCGCGCCGCGAGTTCATCGAGACCAACGCGCTCGACGTTCGCAACTTGGATGTCTAGGAGAGTGATCGAGGCCCATGGCCAACGTACAACTGCTCGATGGCGACGATCTCCACCAAGCGCTCGACGCCGGTGACGTGCAGGTCTTTCACTACCAGCTCAACCGCATCGGCTATTCGCTGATCATGGGGCTGGGGGCCCTGCTGTTGGCCGGCGCCGGGGGCGTGTGGTTTCAGACCTCCCTGGCGACCCTGCTGTGGCGGGTCGCCTTTACCGTGCTGGGCACCCTCGGGCTGGGCTTGGCCATCTACGCCGCCTACTGGTACGCCTTCTCCCAGACGCGCTTTGTGGGCGTCTCCGACCACAAGCTGATCATCGGGCGGCGCGGCAAGGCGTGGAGCGTCGACTGGTCGCTGCTCGACGCCGAGTCGCTGGGCTTCGAGCAGCTCAACGCCACCACCATGAACGGCGTGCTCGACGTGCACGCCGGCGGCCAGCATATCGAGCTGCACCTGTACAACGCCTATGTCTTCCTCGAAGACATCCAGGGCTTTATGTTTACCTTGTTAAAATGTCTGCAACAGCAGCAACATCCTGCAGACGAGCCGGCTGACGAGGCTGTCACCGAGGCGTAAGCGCTCCCTCTATTCGCTGTTGTCTTTGCTTCCACCGGGTCCCGCGATGCAGTCCCCCAACGAGTTCTTTTCGAAGGTCGACACCATCATCAATGAGCGCAGCTCCGAGCTGGTCTCACTTCGACGAGAGCTGCACGCCCATCCGGAGCTGAGCCACAAGGAGTACGAGACCACGGCCATGCTCGCCGCCACCCTCGAGGACATTGGCTTCGAGGTGCGCGTGCGCGACGAGGGCACCGGCTTTGTGGCCGACCTGGTCCCCGACGACTTCGACCCCGCCAGCGACCCCACGGTCGCCATCCGCACCGACATCGACGCGCTGCCGATCACCGAGCTCAACGACGTGCCCTACGCGTCCAACAGTCAGGGCGTGATGCACGCCTGCGGCCACGACGTCCACATGACCGCGGCCACCGGCGCCGGCATCGTCATCCACGAGCTTCGCCAGCACCTCAACGGTCGGCTGCGCCTGCTGTACCAGCACGCCGAGGAGGTGACCCCGAGCGGGGCTCCCGAGATGGTCTCCTTTGGCGCCGTCGAGGGCGTCGACGCCATCGTGGGCCTGCACTGCGATCCCGAGCTGGAGGTCGGTCGCGTGGGCATCCGCCAGGGCCACCTGACCGCGGCCTTCGACCGCTTCGAGATCCGCGTCATCGGCAAGAGCGGCCACGGCGCGCGGCCCCATCACTGCACCGACCCGGTGCGGGTGGCCACCCAATTGGCCAACGCCCTGTACCAGATGCCCGGCCAATACTTCGACTCGCGCGACCCGGTCGTGCTGACCATCGGGTCGATGCACGCCGGCGACAGCCCCAACGTCATCCCCGAGGTGGCGACCCTGGAGGGCACGCTGCGCACGCTGACCCGCGAGAGCCGCGACCGGCTCGAGCCGCTGCTCGAAAAGATCACCGGCGGCATCTGCATGAGCCACGGCGCCAGCTTCGAGGTCGAGGTCGAGCACGGCGCCCCGTCGGTGGTCAACGACCCCACCGTCATCGGTGTCGTCGCCGAGGTCGCTCGCCAATTTCTGGGCGACGAGGGCATCTACGAGATCCCGCTGCCCTCGATGGGCGGCGAGGACTTCGCCTATTACCTGCAGCATATCCCCGGCGCGATGTTCCGGCTGGGCACCGCCGGCCCCGGCCCGCGGGCGCGCCACTTTCTGCACTCCGCCAAATTCGACATCGACGAGCGCGCCATCACCATCGGCACGCGCATCCTGGCGCGCTCGGCTCTCGAGTTGATGAACCGCCTCGCCCACGGCGAGCTGGAATTCGAGCGGCCCAAACGCGCGCCCATCTCCGAGGGCGTCGCCGAGTAATAACCTCGCGACAACGCCTACGGTGCGAGTGCTTCCAGCGCTCGTAGGCGAGGGCAAGATGCCCGCGCACCGAATCGCCCGCCTGCTTGGTTCGCAGCCTTGAACCCCCGCCCGTTCGTTGCTATATCTTGGGATGTAAGTGAGTGAACACTAACTTTCCAGAGGATCTTGCAATGAGCGACAAAGTCATCGTCACCTGCGCGCTGAACGGCGTGCTGACCAACCCCAAGACCCACCCGGTGCCGTACTCGCCCGAGGATATGGCCCAGAGCGCCAAGGAAGCCTACGACGCCGGCGCGGCGGTGGTGCATATCCACTTTCGCGAGCAGGCGATGGGGCGCATGCCCTCGTGGGACCCGGATCTGGCCGAGGCCTGCGTCGACGCCATCAAGGAGGCGGCGCCGGAGATGATCATCAACTCGACGACCGGCGTCATCGGCAACGATATCAGCGGGCCGGTGGGCGTGCTCGAGCGGGTCAAGCCGGAGATGGCGGCGATGAACTCGGGCTCGCTCAACTACCTGAAGGTGCGCAGCAACGGCGACTGGGCCTGGCCGCCGATGCTCTTCGACAACCCCGTCGAGAAGGTCAAGCGCTTCATGGACAAGATGCGCGAGCTGGACATCATCCCCGAATGCGAGTGTTTCGACACCGGGATTGTGCGCTCGATCTCGATGTACGAGAAAACCGGCATGCTCGACCGGCCCTACACCGTCTCGCTGGTCCAGGGCGTGGCCAGCGGCATGCCCGCGCGCACCGACCTTCTGCCCATCCTGGTCGATCTGCTGCCGGACAACGCCCACTGGCAGTCCATCGTCATCGGCCGCGAGGAGGTCTGGGACATTTACCGCAAGACCGCCGAACTCGGCGGGCATTTGCGCACCGGCGTCGAGGACACCTTCTACCTGCCCAACGGCGACAAGGTCGCCGAGCACGGCAACGGCCGCTTGATCGAGGCCATGGTCGACGTCGCCCGCGAGGTCGGCCGCGAGCCGGCCACCCCCGACGAGGCCCGCCAGATGCTCCGCGGCTGACACGCAGCGGTTGCCTTGCTGTGCTACAATGTAGGTCTTGCCATCACTACGTGGGTGGATATCCTACATTGTAGGACGCAAGCCGCATTGTCTTTCGCATGCCGATCGTCGGGCACGCCCGCCTTTTGCCCGTCAGGGATCGGCACGAGCACATCATTACCCGGTGTTCGCCGGGAGCCGTGGCAGTCAAACTACAGCGAACGGGGGAAAGTTTCGCGCTCGCGCCGTCGTGCGCCTGCGAGGCCCCGTGGATGAGACACGTACGGGAGGTTCGTGATGAGATGAGCTAGCTCGGCGTCGTGCGACTGTGGATCTACGCGAGTCGTCGCACCGAGCCGAGCACCACTGGCAGTGTGTTCGATAAGCATCCGGGTATGCGGGGGAGATAGCATGCCCGGACCTGAGTCTGCGCGGGGCTTTTCGACCCACGCCCATCACAACCAGGGGGAGTACGAAGGTTGGGGGCGCGGTGTGCCTGCGCGCAGCTCAGGAGACCTTTTTGCATGCACCATGAGGAACCCATGCTGAACTTTTCGAATTTGGTGAAGGGGTACAAGCGCAGCGCGTTGATGGTGATCGCATGTGGTAGCCTGAGCCTGGGGACGGCCGCCTGTGGGGGACAGGCGGGACCATCGTCTTCGTCAGGTGGACCCACGGCCCACGACGAGGCGCCGAGCGACGGCACGGCCAAAGCCGACCAACCGGGCGCCGCGACCAGGACGGCCAGCGCTGCCCAGACAGACTCGCTCGATTCCTATATCGGCGCCGACAACTACCTGGAGATCGAGGACTTCAACCGCGCGCTTAGCGGCACCGGCACGTTCTTGTCGGGCGCGGACGCCAACTTGATCGCCGGCAGCGGTCACCAAGGCGACTGCACGGCGCCCTATTTCTTCATCCCGGGAGACGACTCCTGCTCGATTCACTACCCTTGCCCTGCTGATTCGACCTACAACAAGACATCCGGCGAGTGCATCGATTACTCGACCAACGAGCCGGTGACAGGCATCACCTGGTGGGACTGGGAAAACCTCTCTGGCAGTCTCGCCGACCACCGGGTCATCGACTACGGCGCCAACGATAATGCCTTTGTTCGAAACGGCAGTGAGTCGTGCATCGCCACGCACAGCTCGCCGCCCAAAGACGACTTCAACTATGTGGGCGTGGCCAACAACCTCGACTACGCCTACTTCAACGCCCAGCGCTCCAGCCCCAACGGCAACACCGACATCTTCGGGCTGATCACCCAGACCGACCCGACCGAGACCCTCAACGGCGATAGCTGTCACACGGGCGAGACCTACGTGACGTACACTATCTGCAACGGCGATACCCTGGTGCATAGCTTCTTCCAGTCCGGCAACAGCACCAGTCCGCTGACGGTCGACATCTACAGCGCGTCGGGCATTCCGGCCGACGGCAACGGCGATCACTGCGTGAGCGGTGTGCTGGCCCGCGATGCCATTGATTATCAAAACTTCGGCTACTGGTCGGGCCCGAGCAGCGACGGGGTGGTGGCACTCAACACCACGCCCGCAAACCCGGATAGCTGGGGCTACGAGAATGTCAGTGGGGGGACGTCCACATCGATTCCGGCCTATGTCTTCTGGGAGGCCGCGGTGCCCATGGCCGAGCTTCCGCAGAGCTGCGCGCCTGTTTCGATGAGCTGGATCAGCGTGTCGTCGGGCTCTGGTGGCGGCTCGCTCAAAGACATCGTCGGCCCGGTCAGCGTCGCGTTTAACCCGTCGGCGACGGTCGACCTCGACAATAGCTGCGACGGCGGCTTCAGCTACGACGTCTCCTTCTCGCTGGGTGGATCGAGCACAAGTGGCGCCACCTGTGATCTGAGCGCGCAGTGCTACACCTCGGGCGACGTCAAAACCGGCGATCCCATCGATCTCTCACCCAACGGTGAGTGCTCCGGTACCGTCGATCCCTCCAACAAGGTCCCCGACGATGCCGCATACTGCACCGTCAGCGGAACGGCTGGCAGCCAGTCGGTGTGTGGTGCGACCGTCGAGGATACCGATGTCCAAATCCTCCAGCCTATAAGTGCCACGGCGACTCTCACTCCGGCGTGTGACAAGACGTTCAAGTTCGATGTTTCCGCCTCGGGCGGCTCGGGATCCTATACCTACTCCTGGTCGTTCTCGAATTCGAGCGGTGGCTCTGGCAAGCCGACCCCGACGAGCTCGACGGACAAGTCGGGAACCGTGTCGGTCGACATCGCCGACACCAACAACGTCTACAAGGGCACGGTCACCGTGACCGACGGCAAGGACACCACGGGAACGAGCTGTACGGGCACCGCTACCGCCTACGCCATTCCGCTCGCGCCGCTGGCGTTGACGGCCAAGGCCGACGCTCCCAGCGACGTCTGCACGAGCAACGACGACACGGTGACCTATACGGCGAGCCTGTCCGGAGGCACCGGCTACTACCAATACGATTGGTCCGATTTGAGTAGTTGCACCGACAGTGGCACCACCACGGACACGTCCGACACGTGCACCTACAGCCCGGGCGATGCGGACTACTGTGCCACGGCGAGCGTCAGCGTACAGGCCTCCACGGTCGCCACCGGCACTACGAGCATCGATCAGTACCTGCCGAGCGACCTGAGCACCTGCGGTACACCAATGGCCAGCGGCGACTACGACAAGAAGACGACCGTGTCGGCGTCGTTCACCACCAGCACAAGCCCGTAACTAACCTGAGTCGCTAATGGGTAGCTGATAAGCAGCTAATTGTTGGGTTGTTTGATGACCCCGGCTCCTCGACGGAGCCGGGGTCTTTTCTTGACCTTTGCAGCGTCGGACGAAGGTGGTAGTCAGGGAGGCGCTAGTCGGGTCGACCTTCCGGTTGCTCAAACGAGGCCTATCATGTGGGAACCCGCCCGAAGGCTTACGCCACGCATTATTCTCGTCGCCCTCGCGACCGCCTGTTTCACGAGCGCCTGCGACGCCAATCACTCCAGCGCTGGCGACCAAATCAAAAGCACCAAACCCGGCGCCTGCGCGGGCGCCACCGCCAAGGAGGCCGCGCAGAAGTACAACCCGCGCATCCTTCGCGGCCGGGTGCTCGCCCCGTTCGGCAAGTTGGCGATGCGTTCGGCGCCGCGGAGGCCGTCGCTCCAACAGCAGGCGCGCTCGCCGTTTCCCGACTGGTTGGTGGCGTCGGCGGAGGCCGCACCGCTGGTCAACGAGCGCACGGTGCCCCACGCGACCGTGCAGCTCTACGAGGTGGGGCCGGGCGGCAAGAAGACCGGTAAGGTGTTGCGCCAGGCGGTCACCGACGTCAAAGGGCAGTGGTGCATGAAGCTCCCCGACGGGGTCGATCCCAGCTCGAAGCTGATGGCCGAGGCCACCGCCGACGACACTCGCCTTCGCAGAAGCGTGGTCTCGCCGATCGCCACCAATATCTACAGCGGCACCGAGGCGCTCACGCGCTTGCTGCAGCAACAGAAGGTCGATTTTACCAAGATCCCCACGTCGACCTACCTCAACATGGACGCCATCGCCGACACGACCTTCGACCTGCTCTACCCGGTCAAGCTGAAGAAGGGCGACAACGTCGCCAGCGCCGTCGGCCAGATCCAGAAGGTGCTGGCGAAAGACAAGCGCCTCCACCACAAGATCGCCAAACTGCCCAAACGCACACCCTGACGCCGTTGCAGTTCACTCGATCACTCAAAAAAGCCCGGCCGCCAAACGGCGGCCGGGCCCTTTTGAAAGGTCCTCCTGGTAAGCCGGATCTTGTCTCGTCGAAGACGAGGGTGGTCATTCATCTAGGCCGTGGATTGCTCCGCGGCTCGAGCGGCTACCTGGAGTCGGCGGGGCGGGCTACCCCGGAGGACCGAAGTCCTCGACTCCTGTTCGCCTTGCATCGGGTGGGGTTTACACGGACGGGCGATGTCACCATCGCCCCGGTGAGCTCTTACCTCACCATTGCACCCTTACCGCACCGAAGAGCGGCGCGGCGGTTTCTTTTCTGTTGCACTATCCCTGGGGTTGCCCCCGGTCGGCGTTACCGACCACCGTGCCCTGTGATGTCCGGACTTTCCTCCCGCGCGCGCACCTGGCGCACGCCGGCGACCACCTCGGAGAACCGAAGATGGTCAGCCCGCTTCCACCGTCTCGCCTTCGGCGGCCTGATCTTCGTCGTCGAGCGCGTCCTCCCAGAAATACAGGATGCGCTGGCAGCTCGGGCAGATCTCCAGGGTCTCACCGCGTTGGATCTCGATGAACTGCTGGGGCGGTACCGCCATGAAGCAGCCCTCGCAGTGGCCGTCTTTGGCGGGCACGACGGCCAGGCCGGGACGGCGGCTGCGAATGAAATCGTATTTGTGCAGTACCCGCTTGGAGACCTCGCCGCGCGCCTCTTTCTGGCGGTCGAGGCGAGCCTCGATGCGCTCGTCGAGATCGGCGAGCTGCTGCTCGGCGTCGGCCACCTCGGAGGCGATACCCTCGCGAAGCTGGACGATCTTCTCCTCTTTCTCCTCGATGGACTGCTCGGTCGACTCGATCACCTCGTCGAGGTGAAGAGCCTCTTCCTCGAGCTGCTCGAGCTTCTTTTTGAGGATGTCGATCTCGGTTTCGACGGCGCTGAACTCCTTTTGGGAGCTGACCTGCTTGAGCTTGTCCTGGCGAGCGGCCAGTTGTCCGCGGGTCTCTTCAACGTCGTCTTTTTTCTGGCGGCGCAGGGTCCGCACCTCCTCGAGCTCTTCTTTTTGGTTCTCGAGGTCCTCGATGAGTTTGTCCAGGAATCCCCGATTCTCCTCGAGTTTTTCTTGGATCTCGTCCTTTTGACCCTCGAGCTCGTCGAGCTGGAGATCAATCCGCTGCAGTTCTCGAAGTAGCGCTAGCTGCTCCTTCAATGGATCACCTCTCGGAATCTCAGTGCGAAATGCAAAGGCGCCCAACCGGCTTGGCCGAGGCGCCTTGCATTCGTGATCTTGCTGTTGGCTTCGTCGTCGTGCGCGCACTCGGCGCGATCGCTTCGGATAATTAATCCCTGTTTGGGTATTGCGACAATGTGCACGTCGTGCTCCATGTTCACTGAACAATGCCCGAAAGCGACGCCGATAAATAATCCCGGTGGGGATCGCAGCACGATGGGCCCACCAGGATTCGAACCTGGGACCGACCGGTTATGAACCGGTGGCTCTAACCGCTGAGCTATAGGCCCGCAATCAACACTGCCGGCCGCCCATATTTTGAGCGCCCGCACACGGCGACCTGTGTAATTAGCGAAAGGTCGCCGCTTTCGCAAGTGTCATCCATATTACGGCGCCCATATGCGCGTCCCATGAACGTAGGAGCGCCAACGGGCATTCCAAGAAAACGGGCGCCCTTGGAAGAGGGCGCCCGTTTGGTCGAGCCCGGTGGTGTGCGTGTGCGCTCAGGTGTCGATGAAGCTCTCGAGCTGCTTGGCCCGCGAGGGGTGGCGCAGCTTCTTGAGGGCCTTGGCCTCGATCTGGCGGATACGCTCGCGGGTGACGTTGAAGTCCTGGCCGACCTCCTCGAGGGTGTGGTCGGACTTGCCGCCGATGCCAAAGCGCATGCGCAAGACCTTCTCCTCGCGGGGGGTCAACGTCGACAGAACCTTGCGAGTCTGGTCGGCGAGGTTGCTGTCCTCGACGGCCTCCGAGGGGTTGATAGCCTCCTCGTCGGCGATGAAATCACCCAGCGAGCTGTCCTGCTCCTCGCCGATGGGCGTCTCCAAAGAGATCGGCTCTTTGGCGATCTTGAGGACTTTGCGCACCTTCTCGACGGGCATGTCCATCTTCTCGGCGATCTCCTCGGGGCGGGGCGGGCGGCCCAGCTCCTGGATGAGATAGCGCTCGGTGCGGCTGAGCTTGTTGATCGTCTCGATCATATGCACCGGGATGCGGATGGTGCGCGCCTGGTCGGCGATAGCCCGGGTGATCGCCTGGCGGATCCACCAGGTGGCGTAGGTCGAGAATTTGTAGCCGCGCTGGTACTCGAATTTATCGACCGCCTTCATCAGGCCGATGTTGCCCTCCTGGATGAGATCCAGGAATTGCAGGCCGCGGTTGGTGTACTTTTTGGCGATGGAGACCACCAGCCGAAGGTTGGCCTTGACCAGCTCGCTCTTGGCGCGCTCGGCGATCTTCTCGCCCGCCAGCACCGCCTGGTGGGTGATGCGCAGGGTGTCGATGGACTGGCCGGCTTCGATCTCGACGCTGCGCACGCGCCGCTGGATGGAGCGCATCTCCTTCCAGATGGCGTTCATGCGCACCCGCGAAAGCCCCAGGCTCTGGCGCAGGGCGTCGCCCTCCTCGCCATAGTCCTTGCGGTACAGCCGGGAGCACTCTTTGATCTCGTCGAACTTGACGCGGTAGAGGCGCTCGAGCTTCTCGAGATCTTCCTCGGCGCGGTCGGTGCGGTGGATGAGGCTCTTGAACTTGGCGACGATCTTGTCGGTGTGCTTCTTGGTCAGGCGCACGCCCTTCATCACCTGGAACATCTCGCGGCGGTTGGCCTTGATCTGCTCGCGGATGCGCCGGCGCTCGGCGTCCTCCAGCCCGGCGCGGGTGATGAGCTTTTCGCCCAGGCGCCGGTTTTCCTGATAGCGGAACTTGACCTTGTCGATCTGGTCGCAGAACCACTTGCGGCGCTCGTCGACGGTCAGCTCGATGACGTTGCCGTCCTCGTCTTTGGGCAGATCCTCGGGGTTGGGCGCCTGGAGCACGTCGGTCAGCTTGACCTTGCCCTTGCGCACGCGCTCGCCAAGGAGGATCATCTCGCGCACGCCCACCGAGGTGCTCAGCACCACCGTCAGGATGGTCTTTTCGCCCTCCTCGATGCGCTTGGCGATGGCGACCTCGCCCTCGCGGGTCAGCAGCGGCACCTCGCCCATCTTGCGCAGGTACATGCGCACCGGGTCGTTGCCCTTGACGAAGTCGCCGCCTTTTTTCTTCTTGTCCGACCCGCGGGTCTCGGCGCGCAGCTTCTTGCCGGCGTTCGGATCCTCTTTGGGAGGCTCGTACTGGCTGGGTTTTTCGACGACCTGGATATCCAGCTCCTCGAAGAGCATCAGCATGTCGTCGATCTGCTCACTCGACAACACCCCGGGCGGCAGGGAGTTGTTGACCTCTTTGTAGGTCAAGTAGCCCTTCTCCTTACCCATGGCGATGAGCTTCCGAACCTCCAGGCTGGTCGTTCGGACTTCTGCTCGGGCTTTCTGCATCAAGGTGTACTCCTTCTGACTTTGTTGGCGAGCCACGGACTGACGGCGAAACTTGGCGCCGGGGATGCCTCGGTGCGCGCAGGCATCCTACAGCAGCTTCTTCTGCCTGAATGGATGGCCAGCCGTCAAACTTTTGGCTTGGGAGCCTTATTCCTGGCGGCGAGGGCGGTGCGTGGGCTCATCCAGCACCGCGCTTGCGTCTCCAGGGGCCTCATTCATCATGATCGATCCCAGTCCAGCGAAGCTTTGAACTGGGCAATCTGTTGTTTTTGTCGGGTCAATTCCTCGAATTTGTTACGTTCCTTATAAAAATCTACCCCGTCGAGTTGACGGGTCAGCTCGTCGAGCGTCCGATTGGCCCACTCCTTTTTGAGGCTGCGGATACAGTCCTGATAAAAGCGCAGGGCGTTGTCGGGGTTGTAACTGTCGTCTGCCAGGGCCTGGGCGACCGAGCGCCGAAAGGCCGGATGGTCGATCTTTTCGAGTAGCACCGGCGCGTTGAGCTCGGGGTGGTGCTGGCAATGCTGGTGCATCACCTCGAGGAAATCGGCGAGCTCGCGCGTCGACAGTAAATTGTCGAGTTCGTCGTCTAAGAATTTGTCCAACCACTCCGGGTGATTGAGCAACACCATGAGCACGCCGTACTCGGCGGCGTCCAACTCCAGCGGGCGGTGGGCCTCGACGAGGGCCTGACGCGCCTGCTGACCTAACTGGTCGGGGCGGCGGATATAATCCTTCAACAACTCCGGCGCCACGCCCAGTCGCCGGCTGACTTCCTGGGCGTAGTGTTGCCAGGCCACCTGATTGCCCACATGACGCAGCACCTCGCCGGCCTCCTCGAGGGCGGCCAGCTTGCGCTCGACGTTGTCACCCTCGGCGGGCGACAGCACGCGATCGAGCGCCCACGCCACAAGTGGTTGGGCGTTCTCGATCTTTTCGGACAGCGCCGAGGCTCCGTGGCGGCGGACAAACGTATCAGGATCTTCGAGTTCGTCAAATCGTATTACGAGCGCCTCCAATTTGGTGGCCGAAAACGCCCTCAAACACCGCACGGTGGCCTGTTCGCCGGCGCTGTCGCCGTCAAACGCGATCACGACCCGCTCGCAGTAACGCTCCAGGAGGCGAGCTTGTTCCTCCGTCAGCGCCGTGCCCATGGGGGCGACGGCGGTCTCGAAGCCCTTGGCGTGCAGGCAGATGACGTCGAAGTTGCCCTCCACCAACAGGGCGTAGCCGGCCTTCTGGATGGCCTGCTTGGCGGCGTGCAGCCCGTAGAGCTGGGCGCCTTTGGTGTAAAATTTGGTCTCCGGCGAGTTGATATATTTGGGCGAGTCGTCGTTGGCCGCGATCGTGCGCCCGCCAAAGGCCAGCGTATGATCCCAGATGTCGACCACCGGGAAGACCACCCGGTGGCGAAACCGGTCGTAGTGGCCCGAGGAGTTGTTGCGCGCCAGCGCCAGCCCGGCGCGCTCGGCGATCTTGCCGCTGACCCCCTGGCGCTCCAGATGGTCGAGCAGGTGCTGCCAGCCGTTGGGGGCATAGCCCAGCCCGAAGGTCTTGGCGGTGGCCTCGTCAATCTCGCGCTCGGCCAGGTAGTGGCGCGCGGCCGCGCCGGCCTCGCCCCACAGATTGTGCTCGAAGAAGCTGCGCGCCATCTCCATGATTTCAAAGTATAACTTCTTGCCCTTGCGCCGCTTGCGCGCGCGCTCGGCGGCCTTGGGGTCCTCGGCGGGGATCTCCACCCCGTTGCGCTCGGCCAACTGGCGCACCGCCTCCGGGAAGCTCAACCCCTCGATCTCCATCAAGAAGCTGATGACGTTGCCGCCCACCCCGCAGCCGAAGCATTTGAAGATGCCCTTGCCCGGATGCACGTAAAAGCTGGGGGTGTTCTCGTCGTGAAACGGGCACAGCCCCTTAAAGTTCGCCCCCGACTTCTTGAGGCTCACGTAGTTCTGAACCGTGTGCAGTATGTCCGCCCGGGCGAGGACTTCCTCGATGACCGGTTCCGGAATCAGGCCCATATACGTCTCGACCAGCGCGAACGCCTCATGCGAAGCGCGAAGTGCGTGCAATATCAGTGGGTTAGTCGTCTGTGTGCGTGGTTGCCACGGCCCCCCAGTCTAGCGGCGCGATTTCGCGTGTCAAATTGCGGCCCCGATCGAGCCAATGGGGGCGGCGTTGCCCATGCGCGAAGTTGGCAATGGCGCGTGATCGGAGGAGAGCGTAGAGTTTCGCACGCCAGTGCCGTCACGGAGGAAGTCGTGAACCGCGAGAAAACTGCGCATCTCAACCCGAGCTTGCCACGCCTGCGCCAGGCGGCGCTGATCGTGCTGCTGGCAGCGGCGTTGATTCAGATGGTCCTCGGGGTGTCTCTGTATGTGAACGTGCGCCGCGCCTTGCCGGTGATCAAATCCGGGGCCGCCCAAAAGATGTTCGCGCGCGTGCGTCGACCCAGGCTGATGAACGCTCCCAATGCCCGGGCCGCCCGCGAGGTCTTGGAGACCGTCTTGCGCCAGCAGCGCCCGGCAGGACTGCGCTACATTCACTATCTATCGGCTCACGGTAAGATCAACGTGGAAGTCGGTAAACGCACCACACCCCACGGGTTTCGCAGTCAAGAGTTGATCAACTGGGTCGACATCGGCCCCAGGGATCGCATGTACGTGCGATGCCCCCCACAGACGCTCGACGAACCGCATCGGCGCCGTCACGTCTTCGAGATGGAGTTGGAGCCGCGAGTCGTCGCCGACGCCGTGCGTGAAGGACGCTACGGGCTGGCGTTTTGGATCGTCGGCGCGTTGTTGACGATGGCGGGAGGCGCGGCGATTTGGTGGCTGATCGGACGGCGCATTCATCAAGAGAGCGCAGTCCAACAGATGCATGTGATGGCGGCGTTGGGGGAGATGACCTCCGTGATGGCTCACGAGTTGCGAAATCCGCTGACCGCAGCCAAGGGCCAGGCGCAGTTACTCGACGAGTTCCTCGATCAGGACCCCGAACTTCAGCCCAAATCCGCCCAGGTCGTCGACCAATTGACCCACCTGGAGACCCTGACCAACCAGATGCTCGAATTCGTCAACAGCGGGCGCATCCAGTTGAGCCAAGGCTCGGTTCGTGTGCTCATCGACGATGTGTGCCGCATCGTACACGACCCCCGCGTGGTCGCGCGGATCGATGAATCGGTGCCGCCGCAGTGGACCTTCGACCCGGCGTCGCTCAAGCGCGCGCTCGGATACCTGGTGCGCGACGCGCTGCGCTGCTCACCACCCGAGGCTCGCGGCGGCGAAGTCGTCGTGGACGTCTGCAGCGACCAAGAGCGCTTGCGGATTCAGGTGCGCGACCACGGGCCAACCGTGCCCGAGGACGTCGATTATTTTTCGCCATTCATCACGACCCAGCGCGGGGAGAACGGGCTCGACCTGGCGATTGCTCGCCAAATCATCGCCGCCCATCGCGGCAGCATTCAGGCTGTCAGCGGCGCCGAGGGCGGCGCGATCTTCGACATCAGCTTGCCCCAACAGGAGCCCGACCAGAGCGCCGGCGAGGCGGCGTATGGTGGCGTTGACCCTTGAACCCGCGTTCAAAAGTGCGTAAAATCCATGCCTTAATCGGCGCGCTTCCACTGGCACCTCTGCAAGTAGACCGGAACGACAAATGGCTCGTGTTTTGGTAGTCGACGACGAGCAAAACGTTCGAAGCTTCATCGGCGAAGCTCTCGAACTCGATGGACACCAGGTCGACCTGGCCAGTGACGGGCGCCAGGCGCTCGAGCGGTGCACCGAAGAACAATTTCAGGTGGTGCTCACCGATCTGAAGATGCCTCATCTGGGAGGCATGGACCTGCTGCGGGAGTTGCGCCGGCTCGATCCGCCCCCGCAGGTGATCATGCTGACGGCGTTTGGGGCCATCTCCACGGCGGTCGAGGCGATGAAGCTCGGCGCGCTCGACTACTTGCAGAAACCGGTGGGAAGCTTAAAGGCGCTGCGTGCGCTGGTCGAGCGGGGCGCGGAGCGCTACAAGCTGCTCAACAAGGAGATGGATCCGGTGTCCCTCGATCGGGTGGCCAGCTCAGCATCGAAGGGAATCCAGTTGAGCTGGGGAGCCAAGCATATGCAGCCCGTGCTGCGCGCGGTGGCGCGAGTCGCTGACGCGCCCACCTCGGTGTTGTTGCTCGGCGAGTCCGGGGTGGGCAAGGAAGTCGTGGCGCGTCGCATTCACCAGTTGAGTTCGCGCAGAAATCAGGCGTTCATGCCCATCAACTGTGCGGCGATCGCCGACTCTCTGCTCGAGAGCGAGCTTTTCGGCCATGAAAAGGGCGCCTTTACCGGCGCCAGCGAGCGGCGCACGGGCCTCATCGAGCAGGCCGACGGGGGCACGGTCTTTCTCGACGAGATTGGCGAGATGCGCTTCGAGCTGCAGGCGAAGTTGCTGCGTGTCATCGAGCAGCAGAGGTTCCAGCGCGTCGGCGCCTCGTCGATGGTCGAGGTGGACGTGCGCTGGGTCGCGGCGACCAACCGCGACCTGCGTGCGATGGTCGACGAGGGCAGCTTTCGCGCCGATCTGTACCACCGGCTGGCGGTCTTCCCCATTCGCATCCCCCCGTTGCGCCACAGGCGCGAAGACATCGCGCCGCTGGCGCAGTTCCTCGCCCACCAGGTGGGCCAGCGTTTTGGTCGCCCGGACCTGACGGTGTCGCAATCGGCGCGCGAGGCGCTGAGCGACCGACCTTGGCACGGTAACGTGCGCGAATTGCGCAACACCATCGAGCGGGCTGCGCTGATGGCCGGCGAAGACGAGCTGACGCTGGAGGACTTCGCCGCCGCCGACCTGGTGGCCGAGGGCATCCATCATCGCAGCGAGGCCGACGTCGAGCCGCTGCACGCGCAGCAGACGCCGACGGTATTGTCCCTGGCTGACGCCGAGCGCCAGGCCATCGAGCTCGCCTTGGCGGCCTGTGACGGCAACCGGCGCGAGACCGCCGAGATGCTGGGGATCGCGGTTCGAACCCTTTACGACAAGCTCAAGCGCTACGAGCTCGGCTAACGCACACACCAGGGAGCGATCTCGAGAGCTGACATGCGCCATCGCACGCAACTTCGCCTCCTGGTGGGGGTCGTCAGCCTGTTCATCGCCCTCGCCCAGGCGGGCTTCGCGCTGATGTCGGCCACCACCATCGAGCGCGTCGTGCCGCTGGTAGATACCGGAGCGGCCGAGCAGATCTTTGGCCAGGTGCTCGATGATCTCAGGCGAGAGTTTGGGCCGGCCCATGGCGGCCAACCACCAGGCCACAACAACGCCAAGTCCCAACTCGAGCAAGTCATCGCGCACAATTGGGAGCGTGGGTTGCGCTATATCAGCGTGCAACCGACACCCGCCGAACAGCCGATCTCGGCGGGAAATCGGATCTCTTCGCGCCGGCGCCTAGCCCAGCGGCCCATCGACCAGATTCGGGTGGGAGAAGACCGCCTGTATGTTCGCCGACCCAATCAAACCATCGACTGGTGGGTGCGCCACTCGACGCCGGAGCGGATTTGGCCGCTGTGGGAGCTCGAGGTCGTTCCCATCGCGTCGGAACGGCTCGAGGCGCACGCGAGCTGGGCGACGCTGCTGGGCTTGATGGCCGCGCTGGTCTCACTGCTGGGCGGTGCCGTGCTGTGGTGGCTGTTGGGCGAGCACGAACAGCACGAACGCCACGCCCAACGACGCCAGGTGCTGGCGGTGCTCGGCGAATTGACCAGCGTCATTGCTCCGGCGCTTCGCAGGCCGCTGGCCGACGCCAAGGCGGACGCGAAGTTTCTCGAGCAAAAGCTGCGCGACCGCCACCACCTCCACGAGAAGACACGGTTGGTCGTCGACGAGCTCAGCCGCCTGCAGAGTTTGAGCGACGAACTCGTCGAATTTTCCAACAGCCGATCGATCCAAAAGTCGTCGGTCGACCCCCGCGCGCTGGTCGACGAGATCGTCGAGCGTATCGGTGAGCGGCAGGTGGAGGTGCGCGCCTCGAGCGAGCTACCCGACGCGTGGCCGCTCGATCCCACGTCGTTGGGCCGCGCGCTCGAGAATATCGTGCGAAACGCGCTGGAGGCGAGCGCGCAGGATGCGCGTCGCGCCCAGGTCGTCGTCGAGCTGCAGGCAAGAAAAGCGATGCTGGAGATACGCATCTTGGACCGGGGCAAGGGCCTGCCCGACGGGGTCGACATCTTCGCGCCGTTTGTCACCACGCGCACCCACGGCACCGGGCTGGGGCTGGCCATTTGTCGCTCGATCGTCCAGGCCCATGGCGGCACGCTCAGCGCCGCCAATCGCCCCGGCGGCGGCGCGGTCTTCGAGCTGACGCTTCCGCGCGAGCCCCACGACGACGCGCCCCATCACAATACCTGAATGCAAGCGCTGCCGGCGCCATCAGCGCCCGTACAGCATGATGCAGCAGTACCCGCCGTTGAAACCGAAGTTGGTATCGTGAGTGCCGTCGAAATTCGAGGAGTTGGTGCTATTGGTGAGCACCGCCGTGTCGTCGTTGGTGCGATCGCGCAGCCACCAATTCGACCCCACCGACAAACCGCCCTTGCTGGCAGCGACTTGCAACTGGTTGTAGGTGCACATCTGCGCGCCATAGTTGGTCCAACAAGCCTCGGAGGTATCCACCCAATTGGGACCGCCGCCACTGGTGTATCGGTACACGCACATCCGCGTGCCCTGACTGGTGATGTCGACCACGGGGCTGCCCGGACAGCTCGTGGCGTGGGTGACATTTCCAGAGACGGAGACATTTCCCGACACGGAGAGATCGCCGGACATGGAGACGTTCGACGAGCTGTCGATGGACATCGCCTCATTGAACGTGACCGTGTCGCCGGTGTTCTGGCCGCCGTTGGCCCCCTTGTCGCCCACATAGAAGCCCATCGAGGCGTCGCCGAGCAGGATCCGGCTGGCGCCGCGGGTGTCCAGATACTCGTAGTCGTTGGAGCTGGCGAGCTTGGCGCCGGCGACCAGGTTGATGAGGCCGGCGTCGTCCTCGGAGTCGAGGGTGAATTCACCCGCCTTGAAGGTGACGAGACCGTTGCCGGACTCCTTGACGTCGAGCGAGGCCTGGCGATCGGCTTTGGCGACGCCCACGCCCAGGTAACCGGTGACGGTGAGGCCCTGGTGGTTGCCGGTGTCGTCGCCGATCATCACGTAGTCGTAGGCAGCGGCGGGATCGATGAGCAGGTTGTTGCCCGTCGAGCCGCCGACGCCCAGCGCCTGATTGTTGGACGAGCCCAACCGAATTTGGTTGCCGTCGACGTCGAGGGTCGATCCCACCGTGGCCGCGCCGGTGACGTCGAGGTCGGCCAAGGAGGCGCTGCCGGTGACGTTGACGTTGCTCAGGTGGGCGGTGCCGGAGACGGTGGCGTCGCCGTCGACGCTCAGGTCGCCGCCGACGTTGAAGTCGGCGCTGCTCGCGCTCCAGGCAGCGTAGGGAACCGCTTCGATGGCCTGGCGGCCGCTGAGCGCCACCCAGCACTTGGTCGCCGTGCCGGTGGGCGTGCACGTCGAGCTGGTGTCCTCGACTTCGATGGCCAGATAGAGCTGGTCGCCGTCGCGCACGATGCTCGCCAGCGAGGTGCCGCCGTTGACCGAGGTGTCCTGGGTGCCTGCGCCCAGGCCCACCGAAAACCGGCCGTTATAAAACGTCACGCTCTGCTCTTCGGCCCACACCGCCGAGCCGCCCGAGGGAGCGCCATATAGCTCGAAGCGCAGCGAGCGGGTGCCCGACATCGGCGCCGAGTCGAGCATCAAGTAGCCGTCGTAGGGCACCACCATATTGGAGAGGATGTCGCTGGTGGAGTTGTTGTTGTCGACGGCCAGCGCGATCCCCACCGTGCCCACCACCGCCCCGAGGGCCATGATCAGGAGCACCAAGATGGTGCGCCGGGAGAGTGTTTGAATGCGTTTTACCAACGTTCGTCCCATGAGATGTCCTTCGCTCCAAGCGGCTTTGTTTGAGAAGACCCTCCCTGCTTAAGCAAAAAGCATGCCCGCGCGCGATCGCCGCGCCGCGCGCGCTGCGTGCACCCCCGGACCGCGCCAGAGTGCAGAATGTGCAGAATCTGCCGAGGTTGATGTGCGAGAGCCTGCACAACTTCGATCACGAGCGTGGCGGGAGAGGGTCGAAAGGGTTGGCCCGAGTCTTGCTGAGGCTCACCGCCTGTCGTGACATCAGCTACCTGCCAACCCTCTCGAGAAGGCTCATGAGATACCTGCGACCCCTGTCCCGTTTCCCCTCGACGTGGCGATTTTGTGCCCTATTGGTTCTTCTCGGCGTGCTGGTTCCCATCGATGGCATGGCGCAGACCGGCGTCGACGACGACCGGGTCGCCCTGCCCGACGGGCCTGGCTCGCTGGGCGGGGTGGGTGACGACGTCCAGGTCAACGCCAATATGGGGAGCATGAGCTGGAGCGTGCCCATCGAGCTGCCGCAGGGGCATATCACCCCCCAGCTTAGCCTGAGCTACTCGTCGGCGGCGGGAAGCGGGTCGGTGGGCATCGGCTGGAATATCCCCATGCCCACCATCCAGCGCATGACCAGCCGGGGCACGCCCCGCTACACGCCCGACGACCTCTTTACGGTCGACGGCAGCCAGGAGTTGGTGCTGGTCGACGATTCCGACCAAAACGCGCGCGTTTACCGCGCCCGCTTCGAGGGCGGCTTCGCACGCTACACCTGGCACGGCGCCCCCGACGGCAAGGCCGGCTGGTGGGAGATGCAGGCGCCCGATGGCTCGCGCTCGTATTACGGCGCCGACTTCGACGGAACCGTGGTGCCCGGGGCGCTGTCGGCCGATGGCGGGCGGGTGGCTCGCTACCACCTGGTGGGCCGCCAGGACCCCTGGGGCCACCGCATTCGCTACGAGTATTCGAGCTTCGACAGCAACCAGCCGCTGCCCACCGCCATCCACTATGGCTATGTGGGTGATAATCCGCTGTACACCATCGAGTTCGGCTGGCAGGACCGTCCCGACCACGTCAGCCAGGCGAGCTGGGGCTTCGAGGAGGTGTTGACCAAGCGGCTGGGGCGCATCCGCGTGCGCGGCGACGGCGACCTCGTCCGTGAGTACGTGCTCAGCTACCACAACGTGGAGACGCTGGGTTCGATCAGCCGGCTGGCCGGCGTCGACCACTATGGGCTGGGAGGCGAGGCCGGCGGCGAGAAGTACCCCATCCGCTACAGCTTCGACTACAGCCGCGCGCTGGGCTCGACGTGTACCGACGCCGCCTGCGGAAAGCCCTACCTGGTCGACCTGGGTAGCATCCCGGCGGCCGCCGGCTTCGACAGCGGCATGACCACGTTCATCGACATCAACTCCGATGGACTCCCCGATCTTCTGGACACGTCGGCCGACGGCGAGCACCAATTCTTGCTCAACCAGTACACCTACGACCCCAACACCGACAGCTTCTCGCAGAGCTTCGCCGCCCCGGCGGCGTCGAGCCTGGCGCAGGCGACGGGATCGAACTTCCGGCTGGGCCAGAAGGTCAAGGTGCTCGACGTCAACGGCGACGGGCTGGGTGACCTGCTGGACATGACCTCGGGCGAGGCGCTGCTCAACAAGGCGGGCACCGACGACTGGGGAAGCTTCGGCACCGTCGCCGACATGTCCGCGCTCAGCGGCGTCAACCTGAGCGGCGCGCAGTTTTTGGACATCGACGGCGACGCCAAGATCGACCTGCTCGACAGCGACGAGACCCAGACGACGCTGTATTTCAACCGCGGCGACCGCTTCGAGCAGGCGGCCAACGGCACGGTCACCCCACTGGGGGTCTCCTTCGGGCCGACCGTCGAGCTCGCCGACATGAACGGCGACGGCTTGAGCGACGTGGTCGACTTCCAGAGCGACGGCCAGTTCGACTACCGGCTGAACTTCGGAGACGGCACCTTCAGCGGGTGGCGCTCGATGAGCGGGGTGAGCCTGACGGGCACCAAGCGACAGGCCGCCGACCTCAAAGATCTCAACGGCGACGGCCTCGACGACATCGTGATCGTCTCGGCCGACGAGATTGACTACGCGCTCAACGTCAACGGCGCGAGCTTCTCCCAGATGCAGACGCTCGACGCCCAAAAGCTCGGGGTCGGCTCGCTGCCGGCGCGCGGCCCACAGACCACGGTGCTGTACGCCGACATCAATGGAAACGGAAGCGACGACGTGGTCTGGATTCAGGCCGACGGGCAGGTCGACTACCTGGAGCTGTTTCCGGTGCGTCCCAACCTGCTAAGCCGCATCGACAACGGCATCGGCTTCGTCCAACAGATCACCTATGAGAGCGCCGCC
The DNA here is from genome assembly GCA_963697525.1 of uncultured delta proteobacterium. Lineage (GTDB taxonomy): Bacteria > Myxococcota_A > Bradymonadia > Bradymonadales > Bradymonadaceae > Bradymonas. The sequence continues at coordinate 616,795 of OY969087.1, read as the reverse complement.
CAACAGATGGCGCGGGCCAAGGCCGACCAAAAGCCGTGGACCAAGTGGCTGTCGATCCCGATGCAGATGGTCTCCAAGACCGAGAGTTGGGTGACGCTGACCTACGACGAGGCCAGCGGCCAAGGTCTCAAAGAGACGGTGAAATACAGCTACCGAGACGGGTTTTACGACGGGGTGGAGAAGCAGTACCGCGGCTTCGACCAGGTCACCAAGACCCTGGAGAAGGCGCAGGGCCAGGAGGGCGGCAAGACGGTGATGACCTTCGACACCGGGCGCGAGCACCCCTGGCGAAACGGCCTGCAGCTCGAAGAGGAGGTCTTTGGCGGCGGCGATCCCATCCAATCGTCGGCCACGGTCTACGAGAGCTGCCCGCTCGCCGGTATCGACAACGCCGCGCTCACCCAGGCGGGCCGTCACGAGGTGAACTTCCCGTGTGCGACGATCTCCGAGACGACCTACGAGGAGCGCCGCCCGCAGAGTGAATGGAAGACCACGCGCACCGACTACGACTACGACGGCTACGGCAACGTGACGCTGACCTACAACCACGGCGTGGTCGACGAGGACGGCGACGAGCAGTGGAACGCCACCAAATATATCGACCCGACACCCGCCCATTGGTTCGTGGGCTACCCCGTGCTCGAGCAGCAGTGGGACCGCGCCGACGCGCAGGTCAAGACCGAGACGCGCACCTACTACGATGGCGAGCCGTTCGTGGGGAGCGACACCACCATCACCAAGGGCTTCGTGTCGCGAAAGACCGTCAAGGCCGCCGAGGGCGAGGTGCTCGAGGTCGTGCGCGCCCGCCCCGACGAGCACGGAAACGCCGTCGAGACGATCGACCCCAACGGCTCATTGTCCGACGAGTCCAGCCACCGACGAAACTACACCTACGACGACTCCGGTCTCTTCGTGTTGGGCACCGACGTGATGGTCGGCGCCAACGCCGACGGCAAAAACATCGTGCTTCGCCGCGAGAGCAACTACGACAGAAAGTGGCAAGAGCCGCTGCTGGTCTCCCAGTGGATGCTCGTCGAGGATGGCCAGGTCGAGACGAACCCCGACGCCACCCAGCTACGCTACGACGACTTCGGACGTGTCATCGAGCGCGCCGAGCCCGGAGATCCCGAGGGCAAGCCCTCCACCATGTACACCTGGAATCTGGGCGGCAGCTCCGACACCCCGTTCACCGCGCTGGAGGTGAAGTCTCGCTCGAAGGTCGGCGGTGAAGTCGACCGCGACCTCGTCCTCTGCCTCGACGGACGTGGACGCCGCTATCAGACCCGCGTACGCCTGGGGGCCCAGGCCTATCAGGTCAACGGTTTTTCGAGCTACAACAAACGCGGCGAGGTCATCGAGGAGTTCCAGCCTTACGTGGCCACCGACGCCACCTGCTCGGCTCAGCCGCCGCACGGCGTCGAGTCCACCCGGTACACCTATGACGCCATGGGCCGGCGCCTGAAGGTCGATCGACCCGGCGAGCAGACCTACGGGCAGCGGCTGGTCTCCGAGACGCACTACCTGCCGCTGGCCACCGAATTGTGGGACCCCGAGGATTTGAACGCCGACGGCGCGGACGCCAATACGCCCACCATTCGACATATGGACGGGTTGGGGCGGATGGTCGCGCTGGAGCGCACCGGCGCACAATCGGCGACCTATCGACTCCACTACGACGAGACCGGCTCATTTGCCGGCTACACCGACCCGGCGGGCAACGAGCACAAGCAGATGGTCGACCTGGCGGGGCGCACCACGCTGATCGACGACCCCAATACCGGCACCATCGAGATGGGCTATGACGCCGCTGGCAACCTCGCCTGGCGCAAGAATGGGCGGGCAAAGACGACCCGTTACGCGTACGACGGCGCCAACCGGCTGCTCGGCTACTGGGACGATGATGACCGGGCGAGCACCGAGATCCGCTACCACTATGACACGCTGCCGGAAGGCTGCGACGCCACCGAATGCACCAACCTGGCCGGCAAATTGGCCGACGGTCACCTATCCTCTGGGCGCAGGACTTGGCGAGGGCCAAGACCGCTTCGGCTACGACGTGCGCCGCCGCCAGACGTTCGCTTCGCGCCGATTTGGCGCGCTCATCGACCTCGGCGTCCACCGCACCTACGACAACGCCGGCAACGTCGTCTCGCGCACCTTTCCCGACGGCCATCAAGTCGACTACGACTACGACGATCGCGACCGGCTCGTCGCCGTGCCCGGTGTCATCTCGAAGCTGGACTACGACGATCGCGGCGACCTGAGCGAAATCGACGATGCCAACCACGCGCGCACCACGCTGGAGTATGACGAGCTTCGCCGGCTGGCGGGCTTGAACATCGTCGACGGCGCCGGCAAACCGATCGACGAGCTTCGGTTTTCCCACGACCGCGTCGGCGACATCTTGGCGGTCCAGGAAGACGGGCTGCACGACGCCAGCTTCAAATACGACCCGTGGTACCGGGTGACCCAGGCGCGCCTGGGCGACGAGACGCTCGACTATGCCTTCGACAATCTCGACCGCGTGGTGTCGACCAAGTCCTCGCTGACCGGCAGCAAGGCGAACCTGTCCGAGCTGAGCTACAGCGATACCGCCCAGCAACAACTCCAGCGCGCCGGCGCGCTCACCTACGCCTACGATGCCGCCGGCGGCCTCACCGAGCGCGGCGATCTTCAGATCGAACGCGACTTCCAGGAGAGGCCGGTGCGCTTCGAGAAGTCCGGCAAAGTGCAAACGCACCTGTGGGGCGTGGGCGCCACGCGCGTGGCCCAACTCGGCCCCGACGGGCTGGTGCTCTACGGATTCGACAACTTCGAGGTGCGCGACGGAGTCTCCCTCCAATATGTGCGCCTGGGCCAGCAGCGCCTGGCTCGCCGCCAGAGCACCGACCTGATGGTCGAGCTGTACGGCGATGACGACGGCGACGGCGCGCTGACCGCCGCCGACGCCTACAGCCACGCGCTCGCCGGCCAGGGCGACGACGCCGACGTGGTCTCCACTCAGCGGATGCTGGGGGCGGTGGCCGCGCGCATGCTCGCCGACTCCTCCGACGAGATGGCCTTTTTGCACTCCAACCACCTGGGCTCGTTGATCGCCGCCACCGACGAGGGCGGCGAGGTACGTGGGCGCCGCGCCTACTATCCCAGCGGGATGATTCGCCACCAGGAGGGCTTTGTGGACGCCGCCTACGGGTTTAGCACCCAGGAGTACAATCCGTTTACCGGACTCATCGAATTCCAATTCCGCGACCTCGACCCGCTGACCTCGCGCTGGACGAGCTTCGATCCGAGCTTCGAGAAGGTCTCTGCGTCGTCGATGGACAAGCTGGGCGAGGCGACCACCGGCTACGCCTACGTGGCCAACAACTTCGCGAGCAGCGTCGACCCCACCGGCCTATTCCGCAGAAGAAACCGGCATCAAGGTCGCAGAGGCCCGCGCTTTAGGTTCAAGAATCCTTTCAAGAGGTTCGGGCGCCGGCGTGGCAACAACCGCGACGCTGCGTCCAACGCTGCCAAGAGTTCCGAGCCCAAGGTAGAGACCGTGCAAGAAAAGAAAGAGCGGCTGAGCAGGATGGGTGACAAGCTCTTGGTGCTCCACAGGGAGTCACGCGAAAATAGAGAGACGAGGGAGTTCGTCCAAGAAGAGTACGACCGCATCGTCGACGGCACGGCGGTGACGGACGCGAAATCCTCCAAGCCGGTGCGCCACGATGACAAAGGGCTTCGCGGGAACACGACGTTCGATGCCTTCGATGTGATGTTGAACCTTGGCATGGCGCGAGCAATGTCCGACAGGCTGAAGCAGCTCGACGCCCACTACGAACGCACTGAGAAGAAGCTCGACGCGTTGTACGAGGCGTACGGCAAACTACACCAAGAGGTGCGACAACGGCGGTAATCCTTGCCTCACGTCCCACCGGCGCCGCCGCGAGTAGTCGCGGCGGCGCCTCCTTCTTCTTGGCCAAACTGCACGATCTGCTCGGGCACGCTGCAAGATCTGCAGTTCTCCGCGCGACCTACCTCCCGTGACTCGGCGCTGAACACATCGGGCGGCTTCACCTCGGGTGGCACGCTGCGTGCAATGTGGCTCTATGTCCAAATATTACGTCCACAAAGTCGCCGATTCCGAGGTGCGCATGTATCGCTTCCCCAAAGTCTGGTCAGTCCTCGCCACCACCATGCTGGTGCTCAGTTGTCTTTCAGGGTGTACCGAGCAGCGATCGGAAGGTGGCTCACCCAACTCGAAGATCGGTGACGACGCCGGCGATACCTCCAGCGACTCCGGTGTGCGGGCCGATACCGGCGGCGAAGCCGATGCTGGCGCCGAGGCTGATGCTGGCGCCGACGCCGAGGCTGATGCTGGCGCCGACGCCGACGGCGACACTGGCGCCGACGCCAATGCCGACACTAGCACCGATGTCGAGGCCGATGCTGGCGCCGACGCAGACGTCAGCACCGGCGCCGATACCGGCGACACCAACGCCGACGTCGGTGTCGACGCCAACGTCTGTTCCCCCGGCGAGCAAGACAACGATCAAGATGGCGTGTGTCGGCCCGCCTGTTCGCAGACGAGCTGCTCGGGGCACGGCGTGTGCGACGATGCCTCCGGAGAAGTCGTCTGCGGGTGCGAGACGGGCTACACGGGCGACGACTGCGCGGTTTGTGACAGCGGGTACTACGACGATCCCGCCAACGCCGGCACCTGCGTCGTCGACCCGTGCGCGGGCAATGACTGCAACGGCCACGGCACCTGCGACAACACCACCGGCGCGGCGGTATGCACCTGCGACGACGGCTTCGACGGCGCCACCTGCGACACCTGTTCGCCGGGACTGTGGGGAAGCACCTGCTCGATGTGCGTGCGCTATGTCGACGTCGACGCCACCGGCAGCGCCGACGGTCTGTCCTGGGGCAATGCATTCACCGACGTGCAGTCGGGTATCGATGCCGCCAAGTCGGCGGTGGATAACGATCCCTCGGTTTCCTCCTGCGACGTCTGGGTCGCCCAGGGCACCTATTACGTCTACCAGACCAGCGCCAATGACCGCGTCGACCTGCAGAGCAACGTGGGCGTCTATGGCGGCTTTTCGGGCGCCGAGGACGACCGCTCTCAGCGCGATTGGACGACCCATCCCACCACGCTCGACGCGTTCGACGACGCGACTCATACCAACACGGTCCATCGGGCCGTCCAACTCGCCGCCGACAGCACGCTCGACGGATTTACCATCATCGGGGCCGACTACGTCAATGGCGGCGGGGCAGGCATTGGGGCAGACAGCACGGTGACGAACGCCGTGATCGACCACGACGTCGTCGCCGAAGGCCGCGCCGGCTACGGAGGCGGCATGCTCGCCAACGGCGCCACGGTCACCATTCGCAACTCCGTGTTCCGCGACAACTTCGCCAATTCGCGCAACACCCGCGGCGGCGGCGCGCTGCGGGCCCAGAACAACGCCCATCTGACCGTCGAGAACACCGTCTTCGAGAATAACGTGGGCCGCTATGGCGGCGGGGCGTACACCTCGGTCGATTCGGTGGCGAGCTTCACGAATTGCGAATTTCTCAACAACTCCGGCATCTCGACGGCATATGGTGGCAGCATCGCCACCATCTATGGCAGCGGCGTGGCCGGCACGACCTTCGAGAATACCGAATTTTATGGCAACCGCTCGCCGGCACAATCCGGCGTGCTCATCAACGACTCGCCCACCTCGCCGCACACCTTTAGAAACGACGTCTTCGCGTTCAATATCGCCAAGAACGGCGCGGCCATCCATGCCCGGGACTCGCTGGTCGAGGTGGCCAACTCGACGTTTGCCTACAACGTCGAGACCAACACCTCCCGCTCGGCGGCGTTCTACCAGGAGTCGGGCAGCGGCTCCGATGTCACGAACAGCATCTTTTGGGGCAACGTCGGGTCCAGCAGTCCCGACTGGTTCGCCGTTTACACCGCCAACGTGGGCGTCACGTACACGCTCTCCGGCGCGACCGACCCGACCAACCCGACCGGCGGCGCCGACTTCGTCAACGAGCCCACGCTCGTGAGCTACTCCACGGCTAACCCCGCGACCAACGACACGGTCGAGGTGCACGACGGGACCGAGTTTGCCGTCGGCGATGTCATCGAGTTGGAGGCCGACGGCGTGATGCGAACCGTCACCTCGGTGTCGGCCAATACCGTCACGTTCAGCCCGGCGCGCACCGACATCCTGCACCCGGGACGCATCGTCATCAACTGGGGCCAGAGCCCGGCGAGCACGGAGCTCGATTGTCACCTCGAGTCGACGTCGGCCGCCATTGACAGCGCCGACGGCGACGCCGCCCCCACGACCGATTTCGACGGGCATGGCCGCTACGACGCCTCCACCGTCGATACGGGCGTGGGAACGCCCACCTACGTCGATATGGGCGCCTACGAATATTACCCGTGAATGCATTCACAAAGATTCTTCAGGAAAGCGCGAGGACCGCGGGGCGCGCGGCCTCCGGTCCGCCGCGGGTGCCTCCCGGCCCCGCCTAGCGTGTTATGGCGCGGCTAAAGCCGCGACACGTGAGGGGCCGCGGAGCGACCCCGGCGGCGCAGAGCACCGCGCCACGAACTCTTATTTCGCGAGGAATCTCCGTGATTGTACTCAATTGGATTCACTTACGGACGCCACTTGACCCCGCCGCCAGGAGTCTCGAAATGCAACTGTTGATGTGTCGCATGAATCTCCGAGCCATCATCGTCATCGCAATGCTTGCGAGCGTTTGCTTCGTCTGCGCGTGCAGCGACGACGCCGCCTCGTCCAGGCGAGGAGCGAGCGCCGATGACGCCGGGGTGAGCGTGCCCGACTCGGGCGATGTCTCCAGCGACTCCGATGCACTCGACGTCGTCGATGCACGCATCAACGTCGATGCAGACGCGAGCGTCGACACGGGCAGCGACGTCGATGTAGACGCGAGCGTAGACGTTCGAGCCGACGTCGACGCCGCGGGTCGGGATACGTCCTCGAGCGTGCAACGATGTGCGGCCAACGAGCACGTCGTCGCGCACGGTTGCGAGGCCTGTGCCGCGGGCCGGAATAATAAGGCCGGCGACGACCCCTCGGGCCCCGACACCTCGTGTGACGACGATGCCTGCGACGCCGTATTCGACGTTGCGTGTGACGAATTCGCCGAAGCCTATGTCAAAGCGTCGAACACCGACGCGGGCGACGATTTCGGGCAGTCGATCGCGCTCGACGGAGACACCCTGGTCGTCAGCGCCTATCAAGAGAGCAGCGATGCCGTGGGCATCGGCGGCGCGCAGGACAACAACAACGCGATTTCCAGCGGGGCGGTCTATGTGTTCGTCAGGTCGGGGTCGACGTGGACCCAGCAGGCCTATATCAAGGCGTCCAACGCCGACAAGGTCGACCTCTTCGGTCGGGCGGTGGGGCTCGACGGCGATACCCTGGTGGTCAGCGCCCATGGTGAGGCGAGCGCGGCCGCGGGAGTCGACGGCGACCAAACCGACAATTCGCTGAGAAACGCCGGCGCGGTCTACGTCTTCGAGAGGTCGGGTTCCACGTGGTCCCAAACCGCGTATATCAAGGCGTCCAATCCCGGAGAAAATGATTACTTCGGCATCGACCTCGCCCTCGACGGCGACACGCTCGCGGTCGGCGCTCGCGAGGACAGCGACGCGACCGGAATCAACGGCGACCAATCCAACGACGACGCCCCTGACAGCGGGGCGGTCTATGTATTCGTCAGGTCCGCGCACACCTGGACCCAGCAGGCGTATCTCAAGGCATCCAATACCGGCGCCGGAGACTATTTCGGCGACGCGTTGGCGTTGAACGCCGACACCCTCGTCGTCGGTGCCCCCAGGGAGGCGAGCGGTGGGCGAGGTGTCGGCGCGGACCAATCGAACGACAACGCCGAGCGAAGCGGCGCGGCCTACGTGTTTACCCGCTCGGGCACCACTTGGACCCAGCAGGCGTATTTGAAGGCGTCCAATACCACCATCGGCGACGAATTCGGCGGCGCGGTCGCCCTCGACGGCGACACCCTCGCGGTCGGCGCCGCCAATGAGTTCAGCGCCGCGGTGGGGGTGGACGGCGACCAAACGGACACGAACGCGCCTTTTGCCGGCGCGGTCTACCTTTTCCACCGCTCCGCACGGGGATGGGCGCAGGAGGCCTACATAAAAGCCTCCAATACGGACGCCTTTGACCGGTTCGGAACCTCGGTGGCGCTGCACGGCGATAGGCTCGCGGTCGGCGCGATCGGCGAGCGAAGCGATGCCATCGGCGTTGACGGCGACCAGCTCGACAACAGCATCGGCCAGGCAGGCGCGATTTATTTATTCGCGCGCTCGGCGGGCTCGTGGAGCCAACTGGCCTACGTCAAATCCTCCAACACCGACAACGCCGACTATTTCGGCTGGGAGGTCGCCCTCACCGACAAGTTGCTGGCGGTCAGCGCCTATCACGAGTCGAGCAACGCCGACGGCGTCAACGGGGATCAGTCGGATGACTCCGCCTATGGGGCGGGAGCGGTTTATGTGGACAAGATCGCGGCGTCGACCAACTGACCGAAGCTGCATATTTCGGCGATCGATGCTGCAGTTTTTGCATGCGAGGCCGCCCGGGGGGCGCGCGACCCCCTCCGCGGTGGCGCCTACGTGGGGTGCGGCGAGTGGCACGCTGCGTGCATCGGGTGTGGCACGGAAACTTGATCCGTGACGCAATCATGCAGGTTCGGTGGATGGGCAAAGCACGAACACGAGGACTTCAACGGCTCGGGGTGCAGTGGGCGCTCGTCGCTCTGATTGGATCGGTCGGTATGCCGGCGGCGTGGGGGCAACCGGGTGCCAAGCAGGTCCAGAAGTTCGTCGAGCCCAGCCCCGAGCAGGTCTCGCTCAACGACACGGCAGTGCGCGCGCTCTTCGCCGGCGACCTGCTGGTCGCCATCTCCAGGCTCGAGGAGTCCAACGCCATCGGCGAGCTCAACATCACCTACTTGAACCTGGGCCGCGCTTACCAGCTCGCCCACCGATGCGCTAAGGCGCGCGAGGCGCTCGATAAGGCCCTGGTGGCCCCGGCGGTCAAAGCGCCGTCACCCAAAGTCGTCGAGTCCAAGGCCCGCGAGTATCTCGGCGAACTCGACAAGTCCTGTGGCGCCGACAAAGGCCACCTCGAACATCCGGTCGACACAGAATCGCTGGCCTCGGCGGTCGCCGCCGTCGACCGCGCGGTGGTCGATGCGCGGAGGCGCCAGGCTGTGCAGGCCAAGCGCCGGCAGCCCGCGCCGGTGCTCGATGTCGACAACGGTCATTCCACCTGGGGATGGACCTCGCTGATCGCCGGCACCGCGCTGGTTGCAGGCGGCGTCGGCGCTCATTTGTGGGCCGAATCGCTGCGCAGCGAGGTCGTGGACGCTCCGGTCGAAGACGGATTGATTCAGAAGACCGAGGTCGAGGCCTACCAAACCCAACAACGCGCCAACACCATCGACACCATCAGCCTCTCGACGTTGATCACCGGCGGCCTCGCCGTCGGGGTGGGGGCTTATTTGCTGGTCACCGACGGCGCCAACGAGCAGCCCGCCGTGACGCTCGCCGTCGGCGACGACGGCGTGGGCTTGGCATATAGCGGGCGGTTCTAATGTCCGGATCACCGATGACCCTTGCCGGAATGACGCTGACCAAGATCGCCGGGCACACCTGGCGTGTCCGAGTTCTGCTCGTGGCCTCGAGCGCGCTGGCCGTCCTTTTACTCGATGCCTGCAACACCCAGCTTTCCATCGACCAGGGCACCTATATGTGCTCGAGCGACGACGATTGCCTGGCCGGCCACAAATGCCTGTTGCTGGCCGACGGACGATCCGCCTGCTCGAGCCCGACGCGCGGTGTCGACGCAGGCCTGGCCGACGCCGGCGACGTCGACGCGGACCCGGCGCGCGACGCCGCGCCGGACACCTCGCCCGATGTCCCCGAGGCCGACGCCGGACCCGACGCGGGGGCATGTCGAGTCGAGCGTGAAGCGTTGGTCTCGGATTCGAGCTGTAGCCTGTTGTGCCAAGACTGCCGCGAGGCCGGGGCGTCGTGCCAATGGATCGGCTCGAAGCAGCGATGCGCGCCGGCCGGCGACGCCCACGTCGGCGAGGCGTGCGACCAGTCGTCCAATCCGTGCGGCGTCGGCTTGATCTGCGTCACGCTGGGAGACGCGGGATCGAAGTGTCAGCAAGTGTGTAGGGTCGGCTCGAACCTCTCGCCACCGACTGCTTGTCCGGCAGGTTTCGAATGCCGGTCGCTGGCGAATAACGACGATATTGGCATTTGCAGGTCTCAATGAACGCGCACACCCATTCAAGTGAGCCCACCTGATGACGGTTTCTAGCAGCCTGCCACCCGAACCGAGCGCTCTGGGTCCCAGGGGGCGGCGTTCGAGCGCCGACCCTTCGACCTCGTTGGGTCATATCAGCTCGTCGGCGATCACGCTGGCCTGCAGCGTCGCTGCGCTGTTACACGTCGGTTTTCTGGCCTTCTTTGCGTATTACGACGTCACCCCGATGGTCGTGTACAACATCGCCAGCATCGGGCTGTTCCTCGCCTGCGTCGCCTTCGTGGTCAAGACCCAGCGCACCGCCGTGGCCATCGTCGCCAGCACCGTCGAGGTCATCGTGCACCAGGGGCTGGCGGACTACTTTTTGGGATGGGGCTACGGCTTCGAGTTCTTTCTATTGCTCGTACCCGGCTACGCCTTCCTGGGAAGTTTTCGCAGCCGTCGCGTGCCCTGGGTCTTGGCGATCACCAGTGTGGCGACGCTGGTCTGGCTGTTTTTGTTTGGCCAGTATCTGCGGCCCGAACACGTCGCCATCCCCGAGACCGTCAAGACCTTGGTCAACACCATCAACCTTCTGGGCACCGGTGCGGTGGTCATCATCCTGTCGGTGCAATACAGCGACGCCGCGCGTCGCAACGAGCGGCGCCTGCTCGAGGCCCAGGAGCGCGCCGAGCGGGCCAGCGAGGCCAAGAGCAAATTTTTGGCCACCGTCAGCCACGAGTTTCGAACCCCCATGAACGCGATCGTCGGGTTTACCAACCTGGCGTTGCGAAAGTCGAACGAGTCCGACGCTGCCACGGTGTATTTGCAGCGAATCAAGGCCGCCTCACGCAACCTCATCGGCCTGATCAACGACATCCTGGACTTCTCGAAGATCGAGGCCGGCCGCCTCGAGATCGTGCGCGAGAACTACGACCTGGCCTCGCTGGTGCGGGAGACCGCCGAGATTTTCAGCTCCGCCATCGCCCGCAAAGGCCTGGCGCTGTGCGTGAGCATCGACGAGGACCTGCCGCGCGAGGTGCGCGGCGACCCGATGCGCATCCAGCAGGTGCTGTCCAACCTGATTGGAAACGCCATCAAGTTCACCTCCACCGGCGAGATCTCCGTGGAGCTGACCTGCAAGCCCGGCGAGCCCAACGTGGCCCAATTTTCGGTGCGTGACACCGGGGTGGGCATCGACGCGGCTGCGCTACATCAATTATTCGAGCCGTTTGCTCAGGCCGACCACACCATCCAGCGCCGCTATGGGGGGACCGGGCTGGGCTTGAGCATCTGCCGACGCCTGGTGGCGCTGATGGGCGGTCAGATGCACGCCTCCAGCCAGGTGGGTGTGGGCAGCGTGTTCTCCTTCGAGCTGCCCCTGCAAATTGGTGAGCGCCGGGTGGTCGGGGACACGCCTCGCATCCTGGTGGTGGAAGCGCGCGGAGACGAACGGCGCCTGTTGATGCGCATCCTGTCGACCTTCGGCTTCGACGTTCGTGCGGCCTCCGACCCCGACGCGGCCTGCAATTTGGCCGCCGAGGCGACGCAATTTCGACCGGACCTGGTCATCGCCGACGGCAGCTTGGAGCGCGGCGCCGAGGTTCCTTTTACCGAGCGTTTGGCCAAGTGTTATGCCGAACGAGACGTCCATCCCCAATTCATCCTGTTGACCAGCGAGGGCCAGCGCAGCGCCGGCCTGGGCGCTCCCGAGGGCAGCCGCATGCTGCTCAAACCGGTGACCCCGTCGACCCTGCTCGACGCGGTGACCATGTCGCTGGGTCGACGATTCGACCTGGGCTCGCGCAACGCCTCGGAGTCCCTGGAGACCGCGCTCGAGGGCGCGACGGTGCTGGTGGTCGACGACGTCGAGATGAACCGCGTGCTCGCCGAGGAGATGCTGCGCGAGGTGGGCGCCGAGGTGGTGCTCGCCCCGGGAGCTCGCGAGGCGATTGCGGCCATCGAAGACAGGGAATTCGACGCCGTGCTCATGGACGTCAACATGCCCGAGATGGACGGCTACCAGGCGACCCGGGAGATCCGTCAACTGGGCTATGCCGACCTTCCGATCATCGCGATGACGGCTCACGCGCTCGATGGCGACCGCAGGCGCTCGCTGCACGCGGGCATGAACGACCACCTGACCAAGCCCATCAGCATCGACGCTCTGGTCGCTTCGTTGCGCCTGTGGGTGGGAAGCCCGGGCTACAACGTCAAGCGGGTCGCCGTCGCCCAGCAGTGGCGGCCGATCACCCCGGTGTCGTCGATCGCCTCGCGGCCGGCGCGCGCCGACGGCGACGACCTCGACTTGCGCGCCGCCTTCGACGTCGACCAGGCGTTGCGCCGGGTCAACGGCAACCGCGGGTTGCTGGCGAAGCTCGCCGTCGACTTCGCCCACCGCTATCGCGCCAGCGCCGAGGAGTTGCGCGCCGTGTTGCAGGCCGGGCGTAGCGACGAGGCCCGCGCGCTGGCCCACGCGCTCAAAGGCGCGGCGGCCAACCTGTCGGCCAACCGGATCTGCGCGGCCGCGGCCGCGCTGGAGAGTTCGATTCGCAGCGGGGCCGGCCTGGGCGTCCTCGACGACGAACTCGACGAACTCGAGGACGCGTTGGCCCAGGTCGAGCCGCAAACGTCGGACCAGCCCGTCGACATCGACGCCGTGCTCGCCGAGGTCGCCGCCCTGGGCGACGACGCTCCCCCGACGTTGCTGCTGGTCGACGATGTGCCCTCCAACCTTGAGATTTTGCGCGAAATCTTGAAAGACGAATACCGTCTCCTCGCCGCCACCACGGGCGCTCAGGCCCTCGAACTCGCCCGCCTCCACAGCCCCGATCTCATTTTGCTGGACGTGTCCATGCCGGGCATCGACGGCTATGAGGTCTGCGAGCAATTGCGCAACGACCCGTCGACGCGCGGGCTGCCGGTCATCTTTGTGAGCGCGCTGGCCGAGACCGACGACGAGGCCCGCGGATTCGAAGTCGGCGGGCTCGATTATCTGGCCAAGCCCCTGCGCCCGCTCATCGTACGTGCGCGGGTTCGCAATCAGATCCAGCTCAAGCGCCACGCCGACGCCCTGGCCGCCCTGTCGCTGACCGACGGATTGACGGGGGTGTCCAACCGGCGCCGCTTCGACGAGGAGCTGCGCCGGCGCTGGAATCGCTGCGCGGCCCGCGAGACGGCGTTGTCGGTGATCATCGTCGACATCGACCACTTCAAGCGGCTCAACGACGGCGCGGGCCACCAGGAAGGTGACCGCGTGCTTCGCCTGGTGGCCAACACGATCGCCGCGCGCATCCGCCCGCACGGCATCTGCAGCCGATATGGCGGCGAAGAGTTTGCCTGCATCCTCGAGGGGATCGACGCCGTCGACGCCGAAGACCTGGCCCACGCCATCGTCGACGCCGTGCGCGAGGCCGGGCTTCCCCATCCGGATTCGCCGCTGGGTGACACGGTCACGATCAGCGCCGGCGTGGCCACGATGCTGCCCACGGCGACCTCGACCCCGGAGCTGGTCGTCGAACAGGCCGACGCCGCCCTGTATACCTCGAAGCGCCGCGGCCGCAACTGCGTCAGCGCCGCCAACTTGCGCAAGACCGTACGGCTATGAGGCGCCACGAGTAATTAATCAGAACCGCATCGACGGCGAGTTCATCCGACACATGGGGCCGGGCGACGTCTTGGGCGAGATGGCCGTGTTGCAGGGGAATTTTCGACGTAGATATGATGAGCGATGACCCTTCCGAGGGTGCGCCACCTCGTTGCCGGTCGTAAACTTCCACTTCATCGACTGCAACTGGTCGATGAACGGCGATTCGACGTGCTTCCACTCGGGCTTGTCGCTCACTTTGCTCCGCCTCCGTTTGGAACTCGGTAGGCTTGCGCGGGATGATTTGGCGAGGGGAAGCGCGGCTTTAAGGCTCCCTCCGCAACCATCTTCGAAACATAGTTTTGTTGGATTGTCGACGCCTTTCTATTCAGTGCGTCGGCGATTTCATTCACGGTCTTGTAGTCATCATGACAGATTTCCATGATCGCCCGTCGCACATCCTTGGCCGGCGCCCATTTGCTACTGGCCACTTTTGGGACAACCGGCGAGGCATGGCCGATTTGGTTGGAGCTTTGTGGGGAGCTTTGTGGGGAGCTTTGTGGGGAGCTTTGTGGGGAGCTTTGCTGGGAGTCCTCACTTTGTGACTCATCCAGCAGCGGAAGGCGCTCGGGCGCTCCAGGCGAGTATGTGGTCCCTCGACGTGCGCCCTCCGACTCCAACAGCCCGCGGCGCACCAACTCTTGGAGCTTTAATGTGATATCTCGAGAATGCTGATCGGTCAGGGATGCAATCGTGGAGTGGTTGACCGTCCCCTCGACCTCCGCGGTAGCGAGAATGATACGACCCAACTCATCCTGACCTGTGAAGCGCTTTCCCCATCGCTTCACGAGTTGATCGACCGCCCACTCGGGAAAAAGGCTCTCCTGGCGCAACTCGAGATGAGTCTCGTTGTGCTCGACGTCCTCCCACACCCGCGGTGCTCGCCAGTGTTGCTCTCCCCAAACTTTGCGCATAGTCGGGCCGCCTGAGCCTTCGCGTTCGCCCAACTGCGGCAACCCGAATAGCCGGTGGAGCACCGGATTGCGCGGCTCACTGATGCCGCCGCGCCAGAACTGCTCGACCGATATCAGCAATAGGCCCGGGTTGATGAATTCGAAACCGGAGCGGCGCTTTATGATGCGCACTCCCGTCGTGCCGCGGTAGTCCGCGTGCACAAGCGTGTTCACGAGAGCCTCGCGCACAGCGATGTGAACCGGGGTTTCGTCCTTGCGATACTGGCCCTGTTCGATCTGGAACGGGACCTTGAGATCCTCATGAAGCTTGCGGATGACCCGCAAATAGAACTCGAAGACATTCGCGTTCCACGAGCCATCGGGGTGCACGCGGTCTAGCCAACGCCTATTGTCCTGCGGGTCGTCGGGAAGCTCTTTGTAGCTCAAATGCCACTGGGGTAGCAGATCTCGGATAGCGAGTTCTTCACCCAGCATCAGCAGTCCCGCCAGGGTCGGCCGCACGACGCCGTCGCCACCCCAGAGGCTTCTTTGCGGCTCCCGTCGCGAGGAGGAAGCCCTCGTTATCCTTCTCCAGATACGCATGCTCGCGACGCCTCGCCGCGAAGAACTCGCGGTAACGCCGAACGGAGTTCTCGCTGAGATCGTCGAGCGTAAAATCCTCGAGGATTTGCCCGTCACGCTCGTCAACCGCATCGGCGAGCATTCGTCGCGCGACGGACTCGCGCACCTTTCGGTCGCCCTCGTGGATGCGAACGTAGGTCCCATTTTCCCACGAGCCGTCGATGAACACCGGCCGCTGAGCGCGCGGCGCCTTTGGCACGTGCATAAGAATCAGCGACTTGTCATCGAATCTCGAGCTGCTCCACGTCTTCGCGCCGCAGGATATTGGCGCTCACTTTTTGGTAGTTCTGAAGCAGATTCCACAGTTCGGTCTCGAACCTTTCGACGTCCGGGATCCCGCGAAACTCGAGGCTTCCGTCTTTGCGCTCCTTCGCCCCCAGCAGGATGACGCCGCCCGATGTATTCGCCATCGCGCTATACGTCTCCCAAAGCGAGCCAGGCACGCCTCCTCCAGCAAGCTTGGCTTCAAACTCCCAACCCTCCCGGAGTGTCTCGAGTTCTTCTCGGTTCACGTTCGCCTCGTCGTCCTCTCGATCTTCGCTCCACGCCACACCGGCTGCATGTACCGAAACAAGTGGAGCAAATACTTGTTCTCAAGCGAAGGCCCACACACATAGCATGCGAAATCTTGGCTCGTTGCCATTTCCCACCCCAAAATCACGCACTTTCAGAGGCGTCCATCTTGCCGCGAAGGATGTCCGCGGCGCCGAAGAGATGGCGCTCCAGTTGGGCGAGCGTGAGTCTAGCCATGCCGTATATGCTCCACATCGGCAGCGAAGGTACGCCGCAGAGGGCATCGTCGCTTGTAATTCCCTAAAAAACCTTCTTATCAAGATTGTTGATGGCACTCGGGAAGCGATTGTGTGGTGTGGGTGGTATGGGCGTCAACCGTTATCCGCGCCATAGTCTCGCAGGTACTTACGAGCTGCTTTCGGGGATTTTCGTTTAAACAAAATCTAACCCAGCACCTTGACGAATTTCTTGATAATCTTCTTCTCTCCCTTGCCTGGGAAGTTTATCACCAGAACGGCCGCATCTCCTGTCCCATCGACGTGACGGATTTGTCCGGCACATGGAGCCGGGCGACGTCTTGGGCGAGATGGCCGTGTTGCAGGGGAATTTTCGACGCAGACTTGACGAGCGATGACCCTTCCGAGGGTGCGCCACCTCGAGCGCGCCTTTGGGCGCCTCGAGTGGGCTTACCCCCGGTCACGGTTTGGTTCTGCGCCCGACGAAGGCAGCTGCCAGACCGCCCTTACGTCCAGCGAAGCTACCAGCCAGACGGTGACCGGGGGTAAGCGCAGCGGCTCGGGCCTTTGGGCCCGGCCGTGAGCGCACCCTTGGAAGCCACGGAAACCATTTGTGCTCAATACAAAAGGGCCGGGGCAACCGCCCCGGCCCTGCACCGCTGGTCAAAGCGCACACCGTGTGGCTTTAGTGCACCGAGAAGACCCGGACGCGGTTGGCGGGTACGGAGGCGCCGGTGTAGGCCGATGCGTCCATCACTGCTTGCATGATATTGGCCATCTCTTCGTCACTCATCGAGTTCTGACGATCTCGGCCGCCGGCGAGGTCGCCTGCTGCTTCCAGCTCGGTCTCTTGCTTGCGCTCCTTGGCAAATAGATCGCCGGTTCCCTGCTCCACCTTGGCGGGCTTGGTGTTATCAAAGACGTATCCGATGGCCGAGGTGGCCTTGAACTCATTGATGATCATTTCGTCGACGAGGGCCGCCTTTGCTGCCTCTGTCTGTTGTTTTTCAGTCAGCCCTCCCGGCGTGCCGTAGCCTCCCAGGGTGTCGTGGTCCGCCTTGAGTTCGATCGAGCCGCTCTTATCCGACTCGTGACCGTAGACGAGCTCGTTGCCGTCACCGGAGTTGTTATTGACGCTTTCCTTGGCGACACCACCGCTGCGCTCTCGCGTGGATCCAGAAATCCCGGCGTTCATGCTGCCCGTGCTGGCGTTGATACCCAGGTGAGACAGGTCCATGCCCGGCTGGCGTACGTCCTCTTCGGCGCTATTGGACCGGTCTCGCTCGTGGTTGTTGTTGTTTCCACCGCCGCCAAACTTGGCCTTGATTCGGTGGAACAGGCCGTGACCTTTCTTCTTCCTGCCCTTCAGCCCGGAGGGGTCCGTGCTGTTGGCGAAGTTTCCGGCGACGAAGGCATAGCCAGTGGTGGCCTCGCCGAAGCGGGCCATCTTTTCGACGTCGGTGACCGCGAACATCGGGTCGAAGCTCGTCCAGCGCCCGGTCTGCGGGTCGAGGTCGCGGTTGGGGAACTCGATGAACCCGCTAAAGTCGTTGTACTCCCTGCCGGTATAGCCGTAGAAGTCCACGAAGCCGTGCTCGAAACGGGTTTGGCCCGTGGGGTAAAAGCCGCGCTGTCCGCGCACCTTACCGGCCTCGTCGGTCGCGGCGATAATGTTTCCTTGCTCGTCGGAGTATAGGAAGGTCTTGGCGTCGGAGTCGGCGGCGAGCATGCGCGCGGCGACCGCGCCCAGCAGGCGGGCGGGCGTTTGCAGGCCGGTGTCGTTGTCGCGCATCGCGAAGGCATCGGCGGCGGTCAGCTCACCGTCACCATCGGGGTCGCCGTAGACCTGCAGGCCCATCTCCAGACTCTGGTGGCGCGCGACCACGCGGTTGCCCAGGCGCACGTAGCTGATGGCGACGCCGTCGCGCAGCTCGAAGTTGTCACCGTACAGCAGCACGTTGTCATGGCCGATGCGCCCGATGCGCTGACTGCCGGCGCCAAAGAGCTGCTCCTCGGAGCGCCCGCCGCGCCCAAAGCGCACCGGACGCAGCAGATAGTCGCGCTCGATCTGCAGGTCACCGCGGCCGATGAGGGCGCCGGCGGCGTCGTAGCTAAAGGCGGTGTCGCCGGCGGACTTCAGGCGCTGAGGCGCGCTGTCGTCGTAGGTCAACTGCGGCATCGACGCGCGTCCGCCCGAGGGCAGGCTGCTGGAGATGGCCAGCGTGCGGTCGAGCTTGTCGAATTGGAAGCCCACGGTCTCGGGCATGTCGCCGTCTGCCTGCGTCTTGGCCTCGGTGAGGCGGTACCAGGCGTCGTAGCTCAGCGTGCGCCCACTGGAGGGAACGCCGTTGGCCAGCTCGGCCAGGTCGTCGACCTTGGTGATATTGCCCATGCGGTCGCGCTCGTAGGTCAGCCCGCTGAAGACCTTGCCGGAGGCATCCATCTGCATCTGGGCTTTCAGGCGCATCAGCTCGTCGAGGCTGATGTCGATCTTGGTGCCGTTGGCGTATTCGAGGCTATCGACCGCCGCGCGCGGTGTGTAGGCGGCGGATTTGACGTAGCCGGGGATGTCCAAGATACGTCCATCGAGGCCGTACTCCGGAGTAATCTCGGTGCCATCGGGGTAGGTCAGCCGGGTCAGGTGGTTGACATTGTCGTACTCGAAATGGGTCACGAAGTCGGCCTGCTCGCCGAAGGTGCGCGCGCTCAAGACCGCGCGGCGACGCACGTCGTAGCCAAAGCGGTCCATGCCGTGGCCGAAGCCACCTGCCAGCGGGTAGTTGATGGCGGCGAGCTTGCCGGCGAGGTTGGTGCACTCGGTCTTGTCGCAGCCATCGGGCAGGGTGTCGTAATGCAGCGTGGCGAGCGTGGCGTCGCGGTTGTCGTCGTCCCACTGCTCGATGAGCCGGTTGATGCCGTCGTAGGCGTACTTGACCGTCTTGCCGCGCGCGTCCTTTTTCCAGATCACGTTGTCGGCGTCATCCCATCCCAATTCGATCGCCCCCGTATTGGGGTCGTCGACCTGCACGGTGCGCCCGGCCAGGTCGACCACCTGGGTGTGTTGGGCGCCCGACGGATCGGTGTAGCCGGAAAACGAGCCGGTTTCGTCATAGTGCAGTTGATAGGTCGCGCCACCGGCGCCTTTGCGCTCCAGGCGCACGGCGCGTCCCAGCCCGTCGGAATAGGTGATCTGGGGGGTGTCCGCAAACGGGCCGTCGGCGTGGAGATCTTCGGCGTCGTAGGCGAGCACCTCCAGGGGACGATACTCGGTTTTCGCCTTCAAGCGCTCGCCGTAGATGGCCTCGCCGGGTTTGGAGAGCTCCAGTCGGCGGCCGGTGGCATCGTAGGTATAGCGCGTGGCCAGCACATCGTCGGGCGGCGCCAACGAGCAGGTCGCCTTGGCGTCGACCCAGGGCTGGTAGGAGGCGACGACCGCGCCGTTCTTATTGTACGAGGTGAAGCCGGTGACCTGGTAGGTCCCGTCTTGCAGCTTGTAGCGCTTCTGATAGGCGCGCCCTCGCCCGTCGCGGCACTCCACGGCTTCGCCGTCGAGCTCGCCGCCGGCCTGCGAGCGTGTGCGAATGACGATCGCCGTGAACGGCGTGTCGGTGCTGTTGCCCAGCTTCCACTCGTAGGTCGTGCTGGGCTTGCCGTCGACGTCGCCGGGCTGCGAGCGCTCGATGATGCGGCCGAAATCGTCGTAGCGAATCTGGGTGGCGTCGCGGTTGGACTTGACCTGACCGTCGAGCACGAGCATCCACTCGCTGACCAGCGTGGGCTTTTGGAATTTGCGGTCGTAGTTGGACTCGCGGCGAAGCACCACGCCGCTGCCGACCTTCAGATCGGTGCCGGTGACGAAAAGCCCGCTGTCGTCGTAGGTATACTCGCGCCTGTGGGCGTCCTGGTCGTCCGGGCTTCCGTCGGCGTCGATGGTCTCGACGGCGTTGCCGTCGGCGTCGGGGCGTGCGCGATAGGTGTTGATGACCTTGTTGTCGTCGACCTTGACGGTCTTTCGGCTCACAAACCCGTGGGTGACGTCGGAGTCGCTTCCCACGAAGGCGTCGCCGTCGTAGTAGGTGCGCGTCTCGGTGCGCACGTCGCCGCCTTCGCGCTCCCAGTGCTGGTGCATCTTGGACAGCCCCACAAACCAATGCTCGGCGGTGGGGTCGATATACTCGGTCTTGTCCCACGACTCGTCGCCATCGGCATCGACCACGCCCAGGTTGTGGACCATGGTGATGTTGCCATAGCCGTCGTAGGTATTCTCGGTGCGGGTGGTCTTCCACTCGCTTTGGGGACGCCGTTCCTTGATGGTGGTCTCCTGGGCGGTCATGCACGGGAAGTCGACCGCGTGGCGCCCGGCCGCGACCAATGCGGCGTTGTCGATGCCAGCGAGCGGGCAGTCCTCGTAGGTCATCGTCGACGAGTTGATGGGATCGCCGCCGCTAAAGATATCCTGCTCGAGCGTCAGCCCCGCGCGCCACGGCTCCTGCCGGCCCGTGTCGAAGGTGGTCTCGGTCTTACCGCCCTCCTGCCCCTCGGCGGATTCCAGCGATACGGTCACGTCGGCGAAGCCGCGGTACTGCTTCTCGAGGCCGTCGTAAAAGCCGTCGCGATAGCTGTAGGTTTTCGTCTCCTTGATGCCCTCGCCGGTGTCCTCGTCGTAGGTCAGCGTCACCCAGCTCTCGGTCTTGGCGACCAGTTGGGTGGCCATCGACAGCACCTTGTCCCACGGCGTTCCGGCGGCGGCCGCCCGGGCCATCTGCTGGGCGGCGCTCTCGTAGGTGACCTTCTGCACAAAGCCGATGCCGTTGTCGATGCGGCTTAGCAGGTTGGGGCGCACCGGAAACAGCTCCAGGTAGTCCATGTGGCCGTCGGCCTGCACCCACACGATGTCGTCGCTGCCGTTGCCGTTGATGTCGGCGTAGAGCACGGTGGTGTCGGAATTGCGCGCGGGAAGCGAGCTGACCCCCAGCTTCTGGGCGGTCAGGGTCTTGGGCGCGGCGAAGCTGTGGCCGTTGGTGTTGAGCGCGTAGGTAATCTCGTCGCTGGTGACGATGACCACGTCGTCGAGGCCGTCGCCGTTGAGGTCTTTGAGGTCGGCCAGGGGGCGCTGGGTGGGGCTGAGCGACAGCCCGCTGGCCGGGCGCCAATCGCTGAAGGTGCCGTCGCCGTAGTTGACCCGGTAGTCCAATTGTCCGCTGGTCTGGAAGCGAGCCACGTCGCTCAAGCCGTCGCCGTTGAGGTCGCTTAGCTCGACGGTGGGGCCAAAGGAGACGCCCAATTGGGTGACCTGGTTGACGGGCACCTGCTCGAAGCGGTCGCCCTCGTTCAGGTACAGCGTCGTCTGGGTGGAGTCGCTGTCGAGGATGTCGATCTTGGCGTCGTGGTTGATGTCCAGAAATTGCGCGTCGTCCAGGTTGACGCCGCTGAGCGAGGAGGTGTCGGCGACCTGCTCGTAGCTTCCCCAGTCGCCGGTGCCGGCGGCGTTGATCAGCGCGTCGCCGCCGTTCATGTCGATGAGGTCGCTCAGCCCGTCGCCGTTGACGTCGAGGACGTCGGTGCGCGTGCCCAGCCGGAAGTTCGCACCCGTCGCCTCGCTCAGCGCCGAGTTGGTGGGCGCGGCAAAACTCTGGGTGAATTGGCCGGAGTTCTCGTCGTAGGTCATCTGGTTGATCAGAAACCGGTGGGCTCCGTCGTCGCTGGTGTCCAGCAGGTCGGGAAGCCCGTCGGCGTTGATGTCCACGAAGGTCGACTGCCCGCTGCCAAAGCCGCCGGCGCCCGTAAGGGCTCCCAGGTCGACCAGGTAGGGCTTGCCGCACGCCTCGGAGGTGCACTCACCGCCCAGCGCCTTGCTGTAGTCGAAGCTGTAGCGGATGGGATAAAGCGCGCCGCTTTGCTTGCCGCCGACTCCGTAGTGGTCGACGCTGGCCAGCCGGCTGATGGCACCGACCTCGTCGGCGGGCTGGTAGTTCAAGACGTACTCGCGCACCAGCTCGCTGTCGGCCCACACCTTGATGTCGGAGACGCGGTATTTGAGCGTCTCCTCATAGCCGCGGGTGGCGTCGTTGATGTCGTCGGGGCGCTCCTCCCAGCCGATCTCCACCTTGTAGAGCGGGTCGCCGTTGACGAAGGCATAGCTGATGGCCACGGGCACCGGCTGGTTTCCGTCGAAGTTGTCGTAGTCGTAGACGAGCTTGTGGCCCCAGGTGTCGACCTCGGCGACCATATGATAGCGGGCGACGTCGCCGTTGGGCTTGGTGCTTCGGGCGCTGTCGACCATTTGGCCGTCGGCGTCGGCGCCGAAATACGAGCGCGAGCCGTCGGGCGCCTGCGCCTCCCACCAGCCGCCTTTTCCCTGCGGGGCGTCGTGCCATACGTAGCGCACGAAGCTCTTCTCGAAGCGGGCGCGGTAGACCCGGGCGTTGGGGTCGGAGTCGTCGACCTGGACCAGCTCGGTGCCGCCGTCGACCACGAACAGGTCGTCGGCAGTGTAGTGGGGCGTGCCGCGGCTGGTCATGCGCTCGATGGTGTGAAACGGGATGCTCCAACCGATGCCCACCGGCCCGTTGCCGGCCGCCGACGAGTAGCTCAGCCCGAAGTTGGGCGTCAGGTGCCCGGAGGGAAGCTCGAGCGGCACGTTCCAGCTCATCGAGCCCATATTGGGGTCGATCTGGACGTCGTCGCCCACCCCGCCCATCGAGCCGGCGCCGTCGGGCAGGGTGACCCGGTCGTCGTCGACGCCGGTCGTCTGGGCCCGCGCCGGCGACGCGGCAGCAGCGACCAGGGCGGCGACGGCCGCCGTTTGGACAACATATCTCAACGCTCGGGGCATACGTGGCATCTTCATCTGGGAATCTCCTTGCAGACTTGTCAGCGCTCGAATTCGGGTGTGGGCGCCGCCACATTTGGTCGGGCGCTCGCGGTACGACGTGTTGTCAGAGCAAAAAACGGGCCACTTCCAATTTGTGATTGGAAGTGGCCCTGGCGGTGCGCTGGCGGGGGGAGTGCAGGTGCCTGCACATCCTTACTGCAGAATCAGCAGGCAAAGGCTGCAGTCCTCGTGCATCACAGCGGATCGAGCAGTCGGATGTAGGCACCGAGCTTCTCGACCGACTTGAGCCGGGCCTTGTGAAGTTTGTCCTCTTGTTTGCGAATATTGCGATCGATGCCCGCGAGCGCCCGGACCGGATACTCGACACTCTTGTCGTCTTTCGACTTGACCGGGTGACCTTGGTCGGCCCTCCTCTGCATGATCCCTTTGAGCGTGGCCTCAACCTGCGCCTTTTGCTCGTACAGGGAGAGGAGCTTCTTCTGCTCCTTGACCTTGGCGGCCAACACGACTCCGACTTCGGCCTTCACACGTTGTTTGGCCTGAGCGTAGGCGGCGGTGTCCTGGCGGTTCTGGCGCGCGACGTCTTTGGAGATATCTGCCAGGCTGGACGCGGCCGACAGCTTGTCGGCCTTCTGACGAGCGAAGTACGCCCGGAACTCGCCGTGTCCGGCACCCGCGCCGCCATGCTTGTTGTTCCTTCTCCTCCTGTGCCGCCACCGAGGAAACAACCCGCTGGGATCGACGCTGTCGGCGAAGTCGCCGGCGACGTAGGCATAGCCGGTCGTCGAACTTCCAAGCACGCCCATCTTGGCGGCGCTCACCCCCAAGAAGGCGGGGTCGAAGCTCGTCCACCGTCCGGTGTGCGGGTCGAGGTCGCGCCAGCGAAACTGAATCAGACCTGTAAAGTCGTTGTGTTCCTGGGCGGTAAACCCGTACGCGGCGTCGACGAAGCCTTCCCGAGCGCGAACCGCCCCGGTGGGATAGTACGCCTGGCGGCCGCGCACCTCGCCGCCGGCGTCGGTGGCTCCGATGAGCGAGTCGAGGTGGTCGCTGTGCAAAAATGCCCTGGCGTCGGAGTGCTCGGCGAGCATGCGCGCGGCGGCCGCGCCCAGGGTGCGACGCGCGTTTTGCACCATCGTGTCGCCGGTGTCGCCGCGCAGGGCGCGCACGTAGGCGTCGGCGGCGGTCACGGCGCCGTCGCCGTCCTCGTCGCCGTAGATCGCGACCATCAGCTCGGTTCCCTGGTGGCGCGCCAGGCGGGCCTGGCCACGTCGCACGTAGCTCAGCCCCACGCCGTCGCGCACCTCGAAGTCGCCGTAGCCATGCAAGACGACCCCGTCAGGGCCGATCTGAGCGACGCGCTCGGTGCCCGCGCCGTAGAGGTGATGTTCGACCTGGCCGCCGCGCTCAAACGCGATCGGCCGCCGGGCGTAGTCGCGCTCGATGGTCATCGAGCCCATCTTGATCATCGCTCCGGCAGCGTCGTAGCCGTAGGCCGTAGCCCCGGCGCTGGCGAGCTGCAAGGGCGCGGCGTCGCCGTAGGTCAACGTCGGTCGGTGGGCGGGGCTTTGGTCGTTCGTCGAGGTGATGCCGGTGATGCGGTCGAGCAGGTCGAAACCGTAGGTGAGCGCCTCGCCGGCGAAGCTCGCCTGGACTACCCGATGCCAGGCGTCATGGGCGAACGTAGCGCCCTGCAGTGGCCTGGCGGATGCGTCGGTGATGGCGACGATATCTCCCAGCGCGTCGCGCTTGTAGGTCAGGTCGGCGAACGGCGCGCCCAGCGCATCCGCATGGACCAGGTGATCGAGCTGGCGGCGCGCGTCATAGTGGCGCGTCGTCGTCGCGTGGTTGGTGTAGTCGATGCGCGTGAGGTCTCCGCGCTCGTCGTAGCCGAAGGTGTCGACGAACCCGGGGACTTTGGCCAGTCGACCCTCGTCGTCGTAGCCGTAGGTGAGCGCAAAACCGTCGGGCATCGTCGCCGAGATCTGCTCGCCAAGATTGTCATAGTCGTAGCGGCTGACCAGATCGATCTGGTCGCCGAAACGCCTCGCTTCCAGGATGGGCTGGCGGCGCACGTCGTAGCCGAAACGGTCCTGGCCGTGGCCGAAGCCCAGGCCCAACGGGTAGTCGATGGCGGCGAGCTCGCCGGCGAGGTTGGTGCATTCGGCCTGGCCGCAGCCCGAGGGCAGGGTGTCGTAGTGGTAGCGCACCAGCGTCGCGTCGCGTTCGGCGTCGTCCCAGCGCTCCACGATGCGGTTGGCACCATCGTAGGCATATCGGGTGGTCACGCCGCGCGCGTCGGTCTTGGAGACGAGCTGGCCGGCGGCGTTGTAGCTCAACTGAGTGGTGCCGGTGTTGGGATCGTCGATGCGCACCGTACGTCCGCCCAGGTCGACGACCTGCGTGTGCAGGTTTCCGCCGGGATCGGTATAGCCGGCGAATGAGCCCGTGGCGTCGTAGTGCAGCTTATAAGTCGCACCACCTTCGCCCAACCGCTCGATGCTTTGTAGCCGTCCCAACCCGTCCAAGTGGTCGATCGTCGGGGTGTCGGCGTTGGGGCTGGTGCTGTCCAGGTCGTCGGGATCCCAATGTTCCACCGACAGCGGGTTGTAGTGTGTCTGATAGAGCCGACGCGCGTCGTCGAGGGTGTCGCCGGGCTCGCTGCCCTCGATGATGCGCCCCGTGGCGTCCATGGACATGCGCACCGAGGGCACGCCGTCGGGCACATCCTGGGCGCATTTGGCGCTGGCGGCGGTGTAGGGCTGGAAGCGCTCGACCGGCTGTCCGTGGCGATTGTAGCGGGTGTAGCCGGAGACCTGGTAGGTGTGGGACGACAGGCGGGTGCGCACCTGGTAGTTGCGCCCGAGCCCGTCGCGGCAGATGACCGTCTCGCGGTCGAGCTCGCCGCCGGTTTTCGATCGCTGAGCGATGTGCACCGTCGAAAACGGCCGGTCGGTGCTATTGCCCAGCTCCCAGCGATACGTCGTCGTGGGCTTGCCGTCGACGTCGCCGGGCTGCGAGCGCTCGATGATGCGGCCGAAATCGTCGTAGCGAATCTGGGTGGCGTCGCGGTTGGACTTGACCTGGCCGTCGAGCACCAGCATCCACTCGCTGACCAGCGTGGGCTTTTGGAATTTGCGGTCGTAGTTGGACTCGCGGCGAAGCACCACGCCGCTGCCGACCTTTAGATCGGTGCCGGTGACGAAAAGCCCGCTGTCGTCGTAGGTGTACTGCCTGCGGTGGGAATCGGCGTCGTCGACGCTGCCGTCGGGATCGATGGTCTCGACGGCGTTGCCGTCGGCGTCGGGACGTGCGCGATAGGTGTTGATGACCTTGTTGTCGTCGACCTTGACGGTGCGTCGACTCACAAACCCGTGGGTGACGTCGGAGTCGCTTCCCACGAAGGCGTCGCCGTCGTAGTAGGTGCGCGTCTCGGTGCGCACGTCGCCGCCTTCGCGCTCCCAGTGCTGGTGCATCTTGGACAGCCCCACAAACCAATGCTCGGCGGTGGGGTCGATATACTCGGTCTTGTCCCACGACTCGTCGCCATCGGCATCGACCACGCCCAGGTCGTGAACCATGGTCACGTCACCGAAGCCGTCGTAGGTATTCTCGGTGCGGGTGGTCTTCCACTCGCTTTGGGGACGCCGTTCCTTGATGGTGGTCTCCTGGGCGGTCATGCACGGGAAGTCGACCGCGTGGCGCCCGGCGGCGACCAATGCGGCGTTGTCGATGCCAGCGAGCGGGCAGTCCTCGTAGGTCATGGTCGACGCGTTGATGGGATCGCCGCCGCTGGAGACGTCGGTTTCGAGCTCGAGCCCCGCGCGCCACGGCGCATCGCGCCCGGTGTCGTAGACCATCTTGGTCTGACCGCCCTCCTGGCCGGTGCCCTTGTCGAGCGTCGTGGTGACCTCGGCGAAGCCGCGGTACTGCTTCTCGACGCCGTCGTAAAAGCCGTCGCGATAGCTGTAGGTTTTCGTCTCCTTGATGCCCTCGCCGGTGTCCTCGTCGTAGGTCAGCGTCACCCAGCTCTCGGTCTTGGCGACCAGTTGGGTGGCCATCGACAGCACCTTGTCCCACGGCGTTCCGGCGGCGGCCGCGCGGGCCATCTGCTGGGCGGCGCTCTCGTAGGTGACCTTCTGCACAAAGCCGATGCCGTTGTCGATGCGGCTAAGCAGGTTGGGCCGCACCGGAAACAGCTCCAGGTAGTCCATGTGGCCGTCGGCCTGCACCCACACGATGTCGTCGCTGCCGTTGCCGTTGATGTCGGCGTAGAGCACGGTGGTGTCGGAATTGCGCGCGGGAAGTGAGCTGACCCCCAGCTTCTGGGCGGTCAGGGTCTTGGGCGCGGCGAAGCTGTGGCCGTTGGTGTTGAGCGCGTAGGTAATCTCGTCGCTGGTGACGATGACCACGTCGTCGAGGCCGTCGCCGTTGAGGTCTTTGAGGTCGGCCAGGGGCCGCTGGGTGGGGCTGAGCGACAGCCCGCTGGCCGGGCGCCAATCGCTGAAGGTGCCGTCGCCGTAGTTAACCCGGTAGTCCAACTGCCCGGAGGTCTGGAAGCGCGCCACGTCGCTCAAGCCATCGCCGTTGAGGTCGCTTAGCTCGACGGTCGGGCCAAAGGAGACGCCCAATTGGGTGACCTGGTTGACGGGCACCTGCTCGAAGCGGTCGCCCTTGTTCAGGTACAGCGTCGTCTGGGTGGAGTCGCTGTCGAGGATGTCGATCTTGGCGTCGTGGTTGATGTCCAGAAATTGCGCGTCGTCCAGGTTGACGCCGCTGAGCGAGGAGGTGTCGGCGACCTGCTCGTAGCTTCCCCAGTCGCCGGTGCCGGCGGCGTTGATCAGCGCGTCGCCGCCGTTCATGTCGATGAGGTCGCTCAGCCCGTCGCCGTTGACGTCGAGGACGTCGGTGCGCGTGCCCAGCCGGAAGTTCGCCCCCGTCGCCTCGGCCAAACTCGAGGTCGTCGGCGCGGCGAAGCTCTGGGTGAATTGGCCGGAGTTCTCGTCGTAGGTCATCTGGTTGATCAGAAACCGGTGGGCTCCGTCGTCGCTGGTGTCCAGCAGGTCGGGAAGGCCGTCGGCGTTGATGTCCACGAAGGTCGACTGCCCGCTGCCAAAGCCGCCGGCGCCCGTAAGGGCTCCCAGGTCGACCAGGTAGGGCTTGCCGCACGCCTCGGAGGTGCACTCACCGCCCAGCGCCTTGCTGTAGTCGAAGCTGTAGCGGATGGGATAAAGCGCGCCGCTTTGCTTGCCGCCGACTCCGTAGTGGTCGACGCTGGCCAGCCGGCTGATGGCACCGACCTCGTCGGCGGGCTGGTAGTTCAAGACGTACTCGCGCACCAGCTCGCTGTCGGCCCACACCTTGATGTCGGAGACGCGGTATTTGAGCGTCTCCTCATAGCCGCGGGTGGCGTCGTTGATGTCGTCGGGGCGCTCCTCCCAGCCGATCTCCACCTTGTAGAGCGGGTCGCCGTTGACGAAGGCATAGCTGATGGCCACGGGCACCGGCTGGTTTCCGTCGAAGCTGTCGTAGTCGTAGACGAGCTTGTGGCCCCAGGTGTCCACCTCGGCGACCAGATGATAGCGGGCGACGTCGCCGTTTGACTTGGTGCTTTGGGCGGCGTCGACCGCATGGCCGTCGGCGTCGGCGCCGAAATACGAGCGCGAGCCGTCGGGCGCCTGCGCCTCCCACCAGCCGCCTTTTCCCTGCGGGGCGTCGTGCCATACGTAGCGCACGAAGCTCTTCTCGAAGCGGGCGCGATAGACCCTGGCGTTGGGGTCGGAGTCGTCGACCTGGACCAGCTCGGTGCCGCCGTCGACCACGAACAGGTCGTCGGCAGTGTAGTGGGGCGTGCCGCGGCTGGTCATGCGCTCGATGGTGTGAAACGGGATGCTCCAACCGATGCCCACCGGCCCGTTGCCGGCCGCCGACGAGTAGCTCAGCCCGAAGTTGGGCGTCAGGTGCCCGGAGGGAAGCTCGAGCGGCACGTTCCAGCTCATCGAGCCCATATTGGGGTCGATCTGGACGTCGTCACCCACCCCGCCCATCGAGCCGGCGCCGTCGGGCAGGGTGACCCGGTCGTCGTCGACGCCGGTCGTCTGGGCAGCGGCTGGCGCCGAGGCGCCCACGAATAGGGCGACGAGGGTCGCCATGGGAGCAAGATGCCGAAACGCTTTCGGCATGTGTGTGATCTTCATCTGGGTATCTCCGGTCGGACTCACCAGCACTCGACATTCCCGGGGCGAGCGCCCCTCGTTCGAGGGCCTCGAATCTTCAGACCAGCAAAATGTGGGCCACCTCGTGTGCGCCATACGCGGCGCCCTGGTGGGGCTGTGGAGGATGTGTGCGGCAGGTTGCTCACCGGTACTGCAGATCTTGCATGCGGAAACTGCGAAGACCTCGCCAGAAGTGCGTCGGGGCACGTTTTCGCCTCGGGCACACTTCTTGCTGCACGCCTCTTCAGACTCCCGTCGATGGGAGCCTCTTCACTACAAACAACGCGACTGAGCGACGGAGCACCCGACATGAAGACGACTACACGACACGCGAGCCTACTCGCCGCCCTGCTGGCGGCGCTGACGCTGACGGCATGTAGTGACACCGCCCAGAAGAAAAAGCAGTCGTGCACGCCCGGCGAGGCATCCTGCGCGTGCACCGACAACGGTGGCTGCAACGACGGCCTGGAGTGCTCCAATAACGTGTGCACCACGCCCGGCGGCACACAAACCGGCCTGACCATCTCCGCCAACGGCGCGCGCAGCTGCGAGGTGCTCTTCGCAGAGGGCGCCGGCGTCAAGGTGCTCGGCGCCACCTACGGCGACGGGGTCACCGGCGCGCTTCGCCGCCAGGCGCCCAAGGTCGCCCTGGCGTTCTCGCGCACCACCGATGCCGACTTCGCTGGCGGCAGCGTTCAGGTGCAGCTCTCCGGTGACGCCAGCGCGCTGAGCGTGTCGCAGACGAAATGCTACGACGCCGACAGCAAGCTGATCGACGGGGCGAGCGTTTCTTTGAATTGAGTGCCACCCCTTGCTGGGAGCAGAACGGCATGTCTGTCGACGAGAACTTGACGAGCGGTGACCCTTCCGAGGGTGCGCCTTCTCGAGCGCGCCTGGCGGCGCCTCGAGTGGGCTTACCCCCGGTCACGGTCTGGTCATACGCCCGATGGAGCAGTCAGCCAGACCGTGACCGGGGGTAAGCGTAGCGGCCGGGCCCCCACGGGGCCGGCCGTGAGCGCACCCTCGGGAGGGCCTGAAACCCATACCGAATGCACACAACCACACCCACCCAAGAACCCACGATGCACACTGCACATAAATGGCTCTGGCTCGCCCTTGCCCTGTCGCTGGCCCTGGCAAGCTCCTGCTCCGGGGGCGGCAACACCGACAAGCAGACCTCGTCGTGCACCCTGGGTAGCGACGGCTGCTCCTGCCGCGACGGCGTGAGCTGTGACAAAAACGCCGACGGCCAGCAGCTCGCCTGCGTCTCGGGCGTCTGCCAGTTGCCGGCGTGCACGCCCGGCGAGGTCGGCTGCGCCTGCGACAACGGCACGTGCGGCGACGGCCTACAGTGCTCGTCGGACAGCGGCGTGGAGCGCTGTGAGGTCAAGGGATGCGAGTTGGGAAGCCAGGATTGTGGGTGCAAGCTCGACCGCACCTGCGGTTCGGGCCTGTCCTGCGTGCGCAACACCTGCCAGGCGGTCGACTGTCAGATCGGCGCCGACGGTTGCGCCTGCTCGGCGAGCTTTAGCTGCCAGAGCGGACTGCAATGCGACTCGACGGTGCAGATCTGCTCGGCGGTCAGCGGGTGCACCCCCGGCAACGTGGGATGTTCGTGCGACCCGTGGGATTCGTGCAATAGCGGGCTTGTGTGCACCGACGGCACCTGTCAGGACCCCCAATGTCCGGCGGGCCTGGCCGGCTGCGCCTGCCTCAATGGCACCTGCGGCAAGACGGCCAACGGCGACCAACTCGAGTGCATCTCCGGGGTGTGCGACCTGTCGGCATGCCCGGCCGGCCAGCCCGGCTGTGCCTGCGTGGGAGGCTCGGATTGCGACGGCGAGGCCACCTGTGTCGATGGTCTGTGCAAGCTGGATAGTTGCATCCCCGGCCAGGCCGGCTGCGAGTGCCTCGCCGGCGGCTGCGACGTGGGGCTCCAATGCGACCCGAGCACCAATGTGTGCGTGGACAACACCGGGCGCGTCGGCGGGCCCTGCAAAGAGGACAACACCTGCAATCGCAACGCCCGCTGCGACCTGACCGTGGCCACGCCCAACTGCGTGTGGTGCGAGTTGGGCACCCACCGCTGCCAGTGCAAGGACACCGACGTCGACGCCGACAAATGCGACCCCGGCCTGAGCTGCGTCAATGGCTATTGCGCCGGCGACGAGACCGTCCAAAACCGCACCGCTCCCGACAACCCCACCTGCTATACGCCTTGCCAGTCGAACCTGATCAAGGACGACGGCACCGTCGTGGAGTGCTCCTCGGAGGGGCTCATGGAGGGCTGCTTCAACGGCAAGGTATGCACCGACGGCTCGTGCACCGACCCGAACGGGGTGCGCGACCAGTGCATGGCCGACGCCGACTGTCCGGACTTCCAATATTGCGTCAAGGGCTATTGCTACTCGCAGTGCGACAGCGACTCGGACTGCGGGGATGGGCTGACCTGCTACAAGAAAGTCTGCCGCGAGTCGTGCTCGTTCGACGCCCCGTGCACCACGCCCAACACCGTCTGCCAGACCCAGGACAGCGACCAGGGCTTTTGCATGGCGCAATCCTCGGGCTCCAATGCTCCGCAGCAGTCCCATACCCAGGGCTCGGTTAGCCTCAGCGACGACGTCTTGCGCCTGTCCAATACCAAGACCTCCGCCGAGGTCACCCTGCTCAACGACACCGACCAATACGTGACCTTCACGGTCACCAAATACGACCACGAGCTGACCAAAGACAACGGGGATACCGAGACGGTCACGTTGCCGTCGGACGGAAGCTGCACCGGGTCTCAATGTCCGCTGTGGTGGCTCGACGTCGGTGAGGACGGGGCCGTCTCCCAGGACGTCAGCCGGGACGTGCGCGCCGCCCCCAACTGCGCCCAGGACGACTCCTGCCCGGTCATCAAGGTGGCGATTCCCAGCACCTCGGTCAACGCGGTGCGCTGGCAGGGCCACATCCGGGTGGAGAGCTCGGCGGGCAGCAACTCCATCGCGGTCAGCTACATCGAGCGGCCCAGCGGGCAGTGGTCCGGCCAAATGGTCTATTTCGCCAACTTCGAGGACGCCGGCATCGACACCACCGCCCAGGGCACCGGCTGGCTGGATCGCGACCGCGATCTGGTCGCCGATTCCAGCAACGGCAACGTCAGCGTGGCCAATGGGCTCATCCAGCGCTGGGGGGCGTATCGCAACCATCATCTGCACGGCTGGGACGAGATGCTGGCGGTGCTCACCGCCACCCAAAAGGAGAGCTGGAAGTGGCCGTCGGTCCAGCAGGACTGCCGCGCCACGGCCATCGGCGGGGCCTGCTACCTGTACGTCAACCCATCGGTGGGCGCGGCCGAGCCGACGATCTACGTGCAAAACCAGGGCAATACCCCCATCCCCACCGGGGCGACGACGATGCCCATCGTGATGAACCTGGACATCCCCGACCCGCAGGGCAATCCCGACCGCATGGAGGGAAAGATCGTCAGTGATCAAACGCTGCACTACGCCGGAAATCCCGCGGTGTACATGGAGTTTAGCTCCGATCCGTCCTCGGCGGCTGAATGCGAGCCGGGCTTCTCGGAGTGCGTGCACTTTTTGCGAAACCGCACCGAGCCCGGCGACGAGGACGGCTTCGGCATCGATCTGGCCGTGGGCGGGCGTTATCCGGCGCCGGCCTCGGGCCAATGCGCCACGGGCTACGAGCTGCGCACCATGCCCTGGGAGGTGCCCGGATTTACCGACGACGCCTACGTGGACAGCAGCACCGGGCTGTACCGGCGCGACTGGTGCGTGGACTATCGACTTCCCGATTATAGCTCACCGCTGGGCGGAATCACCTCCGATGAGCGCGTGGAGAACCGCAGCCTGGCCCGGGGCAATCCCTTCCCCACCGGTCAGGTGGTGCCCCGCCACGTCGAGATGCTCGACGGGGCGATGATCGACCAGTCGACGATCTTCATTCTGTTTCGTGAGACCTACCCGTCGTTTCTGGGAAGTGAGGACATGAGTGCCTACGGCTACATGTTGCTGCGCCGCCAGGACGCCGATTTGGACACGGGCGACGACGACAACGACGGCGTGGCCAATGCCTTCGACGGCAATACCATGCCCACCAACCTGGACAGCGCGCCGGCGCTCGAGGGCGCCCAGTGCTCCCAGGATATCCTCGACGAGCTCAGCGACCTGCTCGGGCCCAGCAAGACCTTGAGCGACCCCGACACCGACCTGGACGGCGTGGTCGACGCGCTCATCGACGGCTCGACGGGCACCCAGGTCACCCAGTACACCGAGCCTGCCGGCGACGTGAACGGGTGCACGGGCTCGGGCACCGAGGTGCATTACCTATGCGTGGAGACCGGGCTATTCGACGGGGGCGCCGACAACACCGCCTGCTGGGGGGCGGGCGCGTACGCCAACGACGACAGTTGTTCGTCCAGCGCCAACAACGCCTGCGAGGACGGCGGGCCCAACGCCACGGCGTCGAGCTGCGCGCGGGGCACCGACGTCAGTGACTGCGGCCCGCGCTACCGTGACAACCGCGTGAAGTGCCCGGACACCAGCGACGTGGTCTACTTCAGCGCGCCCGCCTCCGAACACGACGCCATCGTCAATCACGCCTGCCAGCAGTCGGGCAACTGCGACGTCACCCTGCAGAATTGGAAGACCAGCGGGGCGGTCGTCGACCATGTCGACCTGGCCTGGCGATGCGAGACCGGGCTGAGCTGCGACGACGATCTACTGGATAGGCGCGCGAACAAGATCTTCTTCAAGCCCGGCAGCCAGGGCGCCCACTACACCGCCATCCGCTCCGAGATCGCCAACGCCTTTCGCTACAAAACCCGCTTCCAAAACCGCGAGGGTTCCAACCTTGGGTTCGTGCCCTCGCAGTGCGTGCCGTATTCGTCGACCACTCCGTATTGCTACGACGCCGGGGCCATCGAGAAGCTGCGCGAGCGGGTGGATTGTCTATCGGCGATCTACCGCGACTTCTACTCCGATCCCAACAGCGATCCCAGCAACACCACGCTATTCGACTACCTCAAGGAGAACTACGCGGTGCGCACGGAGACCACCGACGCCAACGGTGTGCCCCTGTCGACGCCCAAGGTGGTCGACGGCTTCGAGCGACTGTACGCCGAGCTGTTGATCATGCTCGGCGACGACGCCTATACCTCGGCGTTCGAGTCGCGCTTCGACTTGGCCGGAGGGTCGGTGGCCGGCTTCGAGGGCGACCTGTTCGAGAACTCCAGCGACGGGCTGCGCCTGTCGGGTATCGCCGGCTACGAGATGTACAAGCTGCACCAGGCCGTCCAGTACTACTCGATGGTGCTCGACCGGTTCTACAAGCTCAGCCCGATCATCGCCGACGCCCTGGCGGCGGGGCCGGCCTCCGAAGCGCGCAACTTCATGAGCGCGGACACGGTCAACTACTACTTCGACCGGCTCATCCGCGCCTCCACCCAGCGCTCGCGGGCCTGGAGCGAGATCGTCAAGCGCTACCAGAGCTTCAACAAGCCCAAGCTCGCCCGGCGGGTGGCCATCCGCGCCTACACCCAGACCTATTTGGAGTCGGTGGGCCTGTCGAACTTGATCCTGCGGGTCAACGACAAGGTCCAGGGCTCGCAGCGCGCCCAGCTTCTGTCCAAGTTGGAGGATTCCCAGCGGCGCTATCGCATGGCGCTGCTCGATCTGGCCAACGTCTACCAGTCGATCTCCGACGACCAGACCTACTTTGGCTACGCGCCCGACTACATCCCGTTCCCGGCGCTGGATGCGTCGACGAACACCTCGTACACCGCCTTCGACAAGGTCTATCAGGTGGCCCTGGCCAAGCTCGACGTCGCCCGGGTGCGCGAACAAGAAGCGCTGTCGCAGAACCGCTCGTTCGACACCGACGAGGCCAGCTTCCAGGCGGAGTTGACCTCGATCTCGCGCACCTACGAGAACCAGCTCGCCGACATCTGCGGCACGTTCACCGCCAGCGACGGCACCGTCTACCCGGCGGTGACCCGCTATGCCTACCTCGACGAGCGCCTCAAGGTGTTCGACGACCCCTGTGGGTTTGCCGGCAACGGCACCATTCACGACGCCCTGGCACAGGTGGAGCTCGACCAGCTCGCCATCAAGCAGGCCGTCGTCCAACTTCAAAATGTCAGCCAGCAAATCCGCATCGAGAAAGCCCGGGTCGCCAGCGAATGCAACTGGGACGCCACCGTCGCCGACTACCAATACGAGGCCGCCGGTAAGGAGTTCGAGCTCGACCAGGAGTTGACCTCCCTCGACCAGGACCTGCAGCGAGCCGAGCGCATCAACGGCGACATCGACGCCATTGTCCCATTGGGTCAGTGCAACACCCCCGCCGAATGCGCCACCGGCGCGGCGGCCGCCGTGATCATGACCGGGGCGGCGACCGCACTAGAGTTTATCGCGGCCGACGTTCAGGACAAGATGGCCACAAAGCGCCAGGAGCGAAACAACATCGAGCGCGATACGGCCAAATGGACGGCCAACAAGCAGTGCGATCTGGCCAAGATCAACAGCAACGCCCAGGTCCTGGACATGATCTTGCAGCTTCGCGACCTGCAGATCTCGCTTTTGTCGGCCGAGCAAAAGCTCGCCCTGACCATGAGCCAGGTCCAGCATCTGCGCCAACAGGCGAGCCGCATCGAAGACGAGCAGGCCGAGTCCCTGCAGATGGCCATCAACGTGGAGGCGGCCAAAAACGACCCCAATATTCGCATCTACCGCAACGACTCGGTGATCAACGCCGAGCGCTCCTTCGACGACGCCATCAAGGAGGCCTACCGGCTCACGCTGGTCTACCAATATTACACCTCTCAGAGCTACGCGAAGCTCGACGAGCTGTTCCTGACGCGCATGGTCACCGCCGGCGACTACAACCTGGAGAACTACATCTACGAGCTGCATAACGCGTTTGTGGCCTTCCAGGAGACCTACGGCAATCCCGACCTGCGTGTGATGACCGTCTCTCTCAAAGACGACATCCTCAACATCCCCACGATGGACGAAAATGGCGACCCATTGGGTGAGACCCAGCGCGCCGCCAGGATGCGCGAGAAGCTTCTGG
Source organism: uncultured delta proteobacterium (assembly GCA_963697525.1). GTDB lineage: Bacteria > Myxococcota_A > Bradymonadia > Bradymonadales > Bradymonadaceae > Bradymonas. The sequence continues at coordinate 580,446 of OY969087.1, read as the reverse complement.
ACCCGTCCATGCTCAACAAAGACGGCTACATCGTGGTGCCCTTCTCCACCAGCATGGACGCCCTGTCGCCGCTGACGCGCAACCACAAGGTCATGTACGTGGAGGCCAATATCCAGGGCAACGACCTGGGCGACCAGGTCGGCCGGCTGTATCTGCGCCAGGTGGGCACCAGCACCATCTTCACCGTCGACGGCAACACCGACTACTACCGCTTTCCCGATCGCACCGCGGTGATCAACCCGTTCTTCAACTCGGCCAAGGCGCGAAACGTCAACGAGGCCATCTACCAGAACTGGCGCATGCGTGATCGACCCATGGTCAACAACGACTGGGAGCTGGTCATCAATCAGCGCGACGAGCAGGCCAATATGGACATGAACCTCAACAAGCTCAGCGATATCACGCTGTACGTCTACTACACCGACTTCACGGTGTATTGAGCGGAAGCACTGATGAGCCTTTATGTGCATTCACAAAGATCTTTCAGGAAAGCGCGAGGACCGCGGGGCGCGCGGCCTCCGGTCCGCCGCGGGTGCCTCCGGCCCCGCCTTGCGTGTTCCGGCGCGGCTAAAGCCGCGACACGTGCGGGGCCGCGGAGCGACCCCGGCGGCGCAGAGCACCGCGCCCCGAACTCTTATTTCGCGAGGAATCTCGGTGAATGCACTTAAATGGCGCCCCCGCCTCGACATGAGATAGACCTATGACCGATCTGATCCATCCGACCCGCCGCCCCACCACGAGCTGGACCGGACTGCTGGTACTATTCGTGGTGGCCCTACTCGCGGCGAGCCTGCAGACGGGCTGCGGCAGCGACAAGCCCGCCAAGCTGGGGTCCCGCCAGTGTTCGACCAGCGCTGATTGTGACGGCGACAACCAGGGCGAGCTGTGCACCGGGGGCAAGTGCGTGGCCTGTGCGACCGACGAGGAGTGCGCCGCCGACCCCGACCTGGGGGCGACGTCGCCGTATTGCAGCGACGGGGTGTGTGTGGCCTGCGCCGACGGCAAGATCGGCTGCGCGTGCGCCGCCGGCGACACCTGCGACGACGGCGAGTGCGTCCAGGGCACCTGCACCGACTGTGCGCGCGGCGATCTCGCCTGTATCTGCCGGGCCAACGACACCTGCACGGCCGACGACGTGGTCTGCGGCGACGACGGACTATGCCGGCAGTGCCAGGCCGGCGAGCAGGACTGCCCGTGTGACGACACCGACCCCAATAGTTGCAACGACGGGCTCAAATGCGACAGCGGAACGTGCGTGCCCGACGACTGCACCGCCGGCGCGCTGGACTGTCCCTGCGACGCCGATGGCGCCTGCGTCGACGCCACCGCCTACTGCGACGACAACGACGTATGCAAGAGCTGCTCGAGCGACATCGCCGGGTGCGGCTGCGACCAAAACGGCGAGTGCCAAAACGACCTGTACTGCGGCGATCAGGACACCTGTCAGGAGTGCGGCGACACCAACCGTCCAGCGACCTGCGCCTGCGACGACACCCGTACCTGCGCCCAGGGGCTGATCTGTGACGGGACCGACAGCGTGTGTCGCGCGCCGCTGACCTGCGCGGACCTCGACTGCCAAAACCAGACATGCGACGAGAACGCCGACGGCGAAGACGCCACCTGCACCAGCGGCGAATGCGTCGACGGCTACTATTGGAACGGCAGCGCCTGCGCGGCGGGCAGCGGAACGACCTGCTACGACGCCAGCGGCCTGCCCACCAGCGACGAGATCGACTGCGAAGATCAGGGCAAGGCATGCGTCGACACCCCCGCCGGCGCGCAATGCGTCGACACCTGCGAGTCGCTCGACTGCCTGGGCGACCACCGCGACTGCACCCCCGGGGTGAGCACAACCGACGACGCCGTATGTGGCGACTGCCAGCCTGGCTTCGTCGACGACGGCTCGGGGACGTGCGTGGTCGACACCACCGCCAATTGTGTCATCGGCGACCCCAACTCCCTGGTCGATACCTGTGCGGCGCGCTACCAGCAATGCGAGAGCGTCAACGGCGGGGGCGCCACCTGCGGCGATTGCCTGAGCGGGCGCGTCTACGACCCGGAGTCGAATAGCTGCATCGAGGTCAAACGCTGCGGCAACTCCATCTGCACGGACAGCCAATTTTGTTATTATCCGGAAGACGGCGCCACCCCCAGCTGCATGGACCGCTGCGCCTCGGGTCAGGCCTACGATCCGTCGAGCGACAGTTGCGTGAGCTGCTCGATCGGCTGCGGAAATGGCGAGCTGTTCGGAACGCTGGTCGACGGCAGTTGCGCCTGCGAGGATCAGGTCTACTGCCAGTACCAATACGACCAGACCGTCGCCACTCGCTCGCGCTGCTTCGAGACACCGTGTGCCGACGGCGAAGCCGCCGACGCCACCGGCACCTGCTCGGCGTGTCCCACCTCGCTGGTGTGCGGGCAGAACGCCGGTGAGCGCAGCCGCATCTGGCCGGTGCGCGACTCCTCGGGCCAGTGCACCTGTGAGACCCAGCAGGGCTATTACCATCCCTATGGTCAGTCCGGGGCCCCCGCCGAGTGCGACGCCGACGCCGACGGCTGGATCAACGACTCCGCCAATGACTCCTATTTGATCTCGACGTCGGGCACCCTCGATCTGACCGTGCTGGGCAACTTCCGCTGCGACCGGCGCACCATCGACCGCGTGCGCCTGGTCAACGAGTACGGCCAGCGGCGCTACCTGGCGATCTGTAAGACCCAGTCGGGCAAGCAGCTCTTCGACTGGTCGCCGGAGGAGTCGCTGCCCACCGATTGTCAGGCCAATGGCCTGGAGGAGGTCGTACTCAAAGAGCCCGACGACCTCGACAGCGACGCGGCCATCGGCAACGACGACACCCTGTACCCCTACGACGGCACCCGCAAGCTGAAGGCTGCCGAGGTCAACGCCATGACCAAGGCGTGCGTGAGCTCGAGCGCCGACTACAACGACAACCTCGTCGACGACATCACCGAGGAGCAGGCCCTGTCGCTGGCCGACGTGACCAATCCCACCAAATTCAACATCGCCAACCCCGATAACGGTGACTTTCTGTTCGCGGCGACCTCGTATTTCGTCGAGCTGCACACCGGTCACTACGAGGCGGCGTCCATCGCCACCGACCCGGGCCAATACGTCATCACCGAGCGCTCGCGCTGCGACGACGTCGCCCCGGTCTACGAGGTCGGCCCCGGCTTCTACGACGAGAGCTGCTTGCGCCGCCGCGACGACACCTTCGACGCCTCCGGCAACCGCACCGGCTACGACTTCGCCTACTGGAGCTGCTCGGACGTCGACAGCGGCACGTGCCCGCTGCCCGACCCGACGATGTTGCTCACGGGCAACGACACCAACAACGACCGCATCACCGACCACGACCTGTGCGCGCTGAAGGCGGCGGGCATGTTGCCGCTCAAGGACTCCAACGGCGACATCATCGACACGCCCTGGCTGGGCATGAACCACCACAGCCAGTTCCGCTGCATGGCCGTGGGCACGTCCACCGACTTCTCCAAGGCCACCATCGACCGAACCGTGCTCAGCGGCGCCTCCGGTGGCGCCCAGGCCTACTGGGACTTCAGCACCTGCGAGGCCACCGATTGCTCGTCGTCGACCAACACCATGTGTGCCGAGAACCGCTCGCAGACCAGCGGGCGAAATCCCCTGGTGCCCGAGTTCGGCTGCACCTACCACCCCGGCGACACCAGCAGTGACCCCAACGCCGCCGGGGCGCCCGCCGACGGCGACGTCGGCTTCGTGGCCGCGCGCTTTACCAACTTCGGCGGCTACACCCGCGGCTGCGTCAACGAGTCGCTGGATACCATCGACGGCGACACCAAGTCGCTGGACCAGAACAAGGGCTTTAGCAAGCTGTGTCCGGGCTATGAGAGCAACGCCGATCCGGCGGCCTTCTTGACCGCCGGCAACCCCGGCGACTTCGGCCGGCTGATGTGCAGTTGCAACGTCAACTACGGCGGCGACCAATGCCAGTACGCCTGCCCGGCCGACATCACCACCCAGCGCGTCGACGCCAACAACAACAACTTCCCGGCGAGCAACCCCGGCGGCTCCTGGCGGCTGCACGTGGGCGGGCCGCAGACGGCCGTCTCCGATCCCACCCGCGCGTTGACCACCGCCGAAAAAGCCGACTACGCCTGCTTCGACAGCGGGTATTGTCTGACCTACGACCCCTACAACGAAAACGGCATCTCCTTCCAAGGCGGGCGTCGCGGGTTCTGGATGTGCGGCAACTTCACGGCCACGCGGCCGGCCGACTCCAGCTCGACCGATCCGTTTCATGATGGCACCACCCAGAGCGGCCAGAATCTCGAGCTTCGCGGCGCCATCAAGCTGACCCCGATGGTGCGCACCCCCACCGACAGCAACGGAGCCCAGCAGCAGCCAAGCGGTTGCACCAGCGCGAATAACTGCTTTACGTTGTTTTGAGCGTCTAGGGGACGCGACCCGCGCGTCCCCTAGACGCACCGTTTCCTGTGCGTATTCTTGTGGCGGTTGCTTCACTACCTAACCGCCGTAACGCAGGGATGAACACATGAAGATTCTGATTGGGACCGATTTTTCCGACGAGTCCGTCGTCGCCCTGCGCCAGGGCTTTGCGATGGCGCAGGCGTACAAAAACGAGGGCGAGTCCGTCGAGATCTTCGTCGGCTACGTCGAGGGCCAGGGCACCTGGTACCCGCAGGTGGGAGCCACCATCCTCGACGACCCCGACAACCGCTGGCGCATGGAGGGCCAGGTCGACGACTTCCTGCAGGAGCGCCTGGGCGAGGCGCATCTGGGCGCGCCCGGCGAGGAGATCGAGTACACCGTGGCGCTGGCCGAGGGGCGCTCGGACAAGGGGCTGGTCAAGATCGCCGACGAGCTCGGCGTCGACTGGCTGTGCATCGGCAAATCTGGCGAGGGCGCGCTGGCGCGCATGGTCGTGGGCTCGACCGTCGACCGCCTGGCCCACCGCCCGCCGTGTCGTCTGGCCATCGCCCACCCCCACGGCCCCGATTGGACCAGCGCCCCCGATATCCTGGTGGGCGTGGACTTCTCCAAGCACAGCGAAAAGGCCCTGGAGATGGCCCTCGACGTCGCCGAGGTCACCGGCGCCACGCTGCATATCGTCAACGTGGTCTATCCGCCCGGTCCCATCGCCCTGCCCGACGGGCTGGTTGGCTACACCGCCGCCGAAGAGTTCACCGACGCCGACATCACCGCCATCCAGGAGCGCGCCGCCGCCGACATCCACGCGCTCATCGACGAGCGCAAAGGCCGGCTGAAGCATCTGGACTGGACGACCGAAGTCCTCACGGGGTATCCCACCCGCGAGATTGTCGGCTACGCCGAGGACAACGACGTCGACGTCATCGTCCTGGGCACGGTCGGCCGCACGGCGCTCGACGACTTCCTGTTGGGAAGCGTGGCCAGCGGCGTGGTCAAACACATGCCGTGCACCGTTTTCCTGTCGCCGCCGGCGGATAAGAAGTAATCGAGTGCAGTCCCAAGCGTAGCCGCAGGCGGAGCGCGCCAGGCGTCGTTTGCCTGGCCTTTGTAGCGGAGGGTTGCACGAGGCCTTGGCCGAGTGCTTACCTTCCGACGCTGGGCGCGAACCATCGACCGAGCCTTCGTTTCGAAAATGCATTGCAGGTAGTACGTGGCACAGAAGTGGAAGGACGAGTGGGGGAGCGCGTTGGAGCTTGCCGAGGACCTGTGGCGGCTTCGGCTGCGCCACCCCAGCCCCGCCAATCATCTCATCGTCAACACCTACGTGCACCGCGGCGGCGGTGAGCTGGTGGTCATCGACCCGGGCTGGGCGGAGACCATCGAGCGCCTGGAGACCGCGCTGCGGACGATGGGCCTGGCCGACAGCCTCGCCGACGTCGACTACTGGCTGTACACCCACTCGCATATCGACCATATGGGCGGCGCGGCGCTGCTGCAGGAGCATAGCCAGGCGCCGCACGTCGCCTGGCGCGGCCTCGAGCCGCACCTGGCCGACTGGCACGCCTTCCAGGACGACATGCACGACTGGCTTCCGTGGATTGGCGAGGCCTTCGCCGAGCCGCACCGCTCGCGGCTTCTGGCCGAGCGGGTCAACCACGGCCGGTTGAGCGACCGCTACGGAACGAAAGCGCTCGAGCGCGTCGAGCTGGTCGACTTCGGCGACACCATCTCGGTGGGCGACCTGTCGCTCGACTTCGTCGACGCGCGCGGCCACGACCCCCACCACGGTGCGTTTTTCGACCGCGAGCGCGGCTGGCTATTTAGCGGCGACGTCGTCATCGCCGTGCCCACGCCCATCTCGCGGGCGATGGACGACCGCCTCGACCTGTACCGGGCGAGCCTGGCGCGCCTGGAAGCCCTCGACTCCTCGCTGCTGCTGCCCGGCCACGGCCTGCACCGACGCGACAATATGGACGTCGCCTTCGAGCGATCCCGCGGCTTCGTCGACGAGTACGCCGCCCGCACCGCCGAGGCGCTGGCCGACGTCGACGCCCCCGTCGACCTGTACGAACTCTCGCTGGCGATGACCCCCGATGGCGAGCCCTATCGGCCGTCGAGCCGATGGTGGGTGCATATGGCCCTGGTGGACTCGCATGTGCGGGCGCTGGTGGAGGCGGGCGAGGCCGAGGTGGTCGAAGGGCCGCGGTATGCTCTTTCCCCGGAATGAATTCCGGGGCTATGTCCATTGTGCAAGTGCCGGTTGCCCGATACGCTCACCATTCGCTGTTTGTTGTCATCGCCAAGTGCTGTCGAGCGCCCAATGAACCCCCGCCGATCCCGCACCGTCTTCGCCCTCGTGTGCTGCGCCTTCATCTTCGCGGCGGGATGCGGCGGCGACGGGGCGTCCTCCAAGACGCACGACTCGTCCACCGCCGACGCCGAAACCGACACGGTCATCGACGCCGACACGGCCATCGACGCCGACGCCGGGCTGGACACCGACGTCCAGGCAGATGCGTCCGACGCGACCTCGTCGACAGATACGGCCGACGTCGCGGTCGTCGAGCCGGCCACACTGTCGATCGCGTTCAGCGGTCAGCCGCCAACCGGTGCGTTGGTCGAGATCACCGGGCCCGACGGGTATGCCAAGGAGGTCACCGACGAGACCACGCTCGACGGGTTGATGCCGGGCACCTACTACGTGAGCGCCCCGGTGTCTCTGGCCGGCGGGATCTTCTATTACGCCCAGGTCGACGGCTCGCCGGCCGACTTGGCCAGCGGCGATCAGGCAACGGTGACGGTCGGCTGGCAGCAGATCGACGCGCCGCCGCGGGTCCGCTTTGTCGACCGCGCGTCTGCGCTGATCGTCGGCCAGACGACGAGCTTGGACTTTCGAGTCTCCGACCCCGTCGAGCCTGCGAGCGATCTCAGCGTCACGGTAAAGAGCAATCATCCGGGCTTCTTTGCCGACGCCAACTCCCTGCAGATTTCCGGGACGGGGGAGGTGCGCACGCTGTCGGCGACTCCGTCCGCGGGCGCGGGTGGGGCCATGCTGACCTTGACGGTCACCGACGCCGCCGGGCACGAGGCGAGCGCCTCGCTCGACGTCCGGGTCTTCGATTCCGCCGTGGTCGTGACCAGCGCCGATGACAGCGGCGCCGGCACGCTTCGTGAAGCGGTCGGCGCGGTGTCCGACGGCCAGGTCATCACGTTTGATTCGTCGTTGCCCGATACGCTGACGCTGACCAGCGGTGCGATCGCCATCGACAAGCCCGTGGTCATTTCGGGCCCCGGCGCCGACGTGCTCTCGGTAACGACCGGGGGCAGCGGCAGTATTTTCGACGATCAAAGCGGCGGCAAATTGGATGTGTCCGGGTTGACGCTGACCCAGTCCGATAGCGCTATCACCGTCGCCGACGGGAGCCAACTCGTGGCCCGTGACGTCGCTTTTGTCGACAACTCGTCGGACAACGGCGCCGCCATTCGCAATAGTGGCCAGGTGTTGGTGGAGCGATCGTTATTTTCGGGCAACGTCTCGGACTGTGGCGCTGGATGCGGCACCGGTGGCGGCGCCATCCTCCAGTACAAGGGGCAGGGCCAGACCTCGGAACCCAGCTTGATCGCCCGCGATAGCATTTTTTCGGGCAATATCGCCCGCTCGTCCGGGGGCGCCTTCGGCTCGGCGATCGCGCTGAACAGCGGTGACCTGACGTTGGAGCGATGCACCGTCACCGCCAACCAGTGCAAGGGGCCCTATTGTGGCGGGGGCGCGGTCGGGATCGTCGGAGACCCCTCGAGCTCGGCCACTCCGCGCGGTCACCTGACGGTCTCCGGCAGTATCATCAGCGGCAACACCGGAGGCAGTCCCGCCGATCTGATCGTGCGCTCCGACCCAGGCACCGACGTCGTGGCGACCTCGGGCGGCTACAACGTCTTGGGGCATATCGAGAATGTGTCGCTCACCGCGATGGACATCACCGACGTCTTCGACCCGATGCTCAGCCCGCTGGGGGATTACGGCGGCCCGTTCGCGACGGTGGTGCCGCTGCCGGGAAGTCCGGCGCTGGGGCTGCTTCCAGGGACCAAGGTCGACTTGCTGGACGCGCGCGGCGAGCGGCGTCGGGCGACGATTCAACAGACGAATTCGGACTCGGGGGCGGTGGATCGAAAGGCGGGGGATCCGGTGCAGTGAGCACCCATCCCCTGGTACTGGCACGGGTCGTGAGAGCACAGAGAAAGTCAGAAAAAAGCTGTCCTCTGTGCCCTCTGTGACCTCTGTGGTGAAATATCACCCCCCATCACCCAAGCGCCCCATCTCCCACCACGCCACCAATCCCACCACGCCAAACTCGACCACCAGCGCCCACACGGGCACCTGCCAGGCGCCGCCGGCGCGCACGCTCACCCACGCGAGATACGCCGCGAGCACCACGAACGCGAATAGCAGGGCCGCGCGCGAGCGCCGAAGCGCCGCCAGAGGTATCAGCCAGGCGACGTACCAGGGGTGGACGACCGGGGCGACGAAGAACAGCGCCAGTAGCACGGTCAGCGTGCCGGCGAGCAGGTCGCGGCGTACGATCAGCGCCCACAGCATGGCCAGCCCGAGGATGAAGGCGGCCACGCCCTTCGAGACGGTGTGGGCGATCTGGTCGGCGGCGAAGCTCGTGTTGGGCAGCGTTCGGCCGCGCCAGATGCGCGTCCAGCCGCGGGCTTCGAACTCCTTGTCGTGCTCGTAGAAGTGCACGATGAGCTTGCCGTCTTGGCTGTGATAGAAGCGGCGGCTGGGCTTTGGGGGCGCCCAGGCCTCCATCGACGCCTCGCTGGTGTAGCTGGCGGCGCGAAACGGGCCGTCGTTGGCCTCCCAACTGCTGGCGTAGGTGCCAAAGCCGCTGAATAGGCGCGCTCCGGCGCCCATATACGGCAGGTAGCACAGCAGGACGACGGCGGCGGCGGTGGCCAAAAAGATCGTGCGCCGCCGGGCGGCGTCCGCCCAGGTGGCCTCGTGGCGGCGCCGGTAGCCCAACAAGATCAGCGGCGCGGCGATGAGCCCCAGGAATTTGGCGGCGATGCTCACCCCGAACAGCGCGCCGGCGGCGAGCAGCGCGCGCCGGGAGGTGGCGCAGCCAAGAAGCAGCAGCGAGACGACCAGCGGCGCCCAGGCGAGCACGTCGACGTGGCCGCTCCAGGCAGTCTCGACGAAGACCAGCGGGCACAACGCGTAGGTGATGAAGGCGCGCTGGAGCGTGGTCGTGTCGAGGGCTGGAAGCCCTCGCACCGAGGAGCGCGCACGATCGGTGCTTGCCATAACATCGGTACGGGGGCTTCCAGCCCTCGATCGGACGAGCCACCCCACCAGGGCGACGCCGCCGGCCTCGACGAGCAGCAACAGAACGCGCAGCAGGCGCGTTCCTCCGCCCAACAACGCGTTGAGCCCGAAGAGCATCTGCGCCGCCGGCGGGTAGATCGTGGGGATCTCCGGGTGGTTGACCCGCGCCCAGATTTGCGGGTCGCGAAGCGGCGCGAGCACCTCGGAGGCGGGCGCGTACACAAACGGGTTGACGCCGCTGGCGGCCACGCGGCCGTCCCACACGTAGCGGAAGATGTCGTCGGAGAGCCGGGGGTCGGCAAAAAGCAGGACCACGCGCACCGCGACCGCCGCCGCCAGCAGCCAGCGCCAGTCGAGCTTTCGCTTGCCGCTTAGCCACAATAGTCCCGCCCACGGCACGAACAACGCGGCGTACACCCCCACCACGGTCGCGTCGGCCAGGCTCGCCTGGCCCAGCCCCAGCACGCTCGCCAGGGCGACCAGGGCGACCAGCGCCGCGACGGCCAGGTTGTCGGCGTGGCGTTTCACGCGGTTGGTCCCGCTCAGGATTCGATGGTGCGGCGCGCGCGTCGTATGCTCTGGAACACGCTCAGGGTGGCCACGTAGAAGAAGCCGAATTGGAAGAGCAGCAAAAAGGGCACGCTGAAAAAGCTGTGGTGCTCGCTGACGATGACGAAGACGATGCCGTAGGTAAACCAGGCGCCCAGGGCGAATTCGATCATCGGCAGGACCACCGATTTTTTGATGTACAGCTTGGTATTCCAGGACTCCCCGACGGCCTGGATGGCGTATTTGGGGGTGCGCACGAACGGAGATTGGTGGCCAATCAGCGCTTCGATCACAGCTTTGGCATTGTTGACCGACACACCGATGCCCAGGCCCAACACCGCCGGGATCAGCCGCAAGATCTCCCAGGCGTTGCGCCCGATCTCGCGCTGGGAGACCCAGTAGAAGTAGCACACCGAGAAGGTCGCCCCGATGAAGATGGGCAGGTCCAAAAACAGGGCCTCGTACCAGCCCTGGTGGATGCGAATGATCGTCGCCAGGGGCATGAGCAGCGCCAGGAGCACCATGAGCAGGTAGGCGAAATTCGAGGTCAGGTGGTGGAAGGCCTCGTATTTGATCTCGAAGGGCAGGTCGCTTTTGAGGATGCGCGGCAACAGCTTCATCGCCGTCTGGATGGAGCCCTTGGCCCAGCGGTGCTGCTGGGAGCGGAAGGCGTTCATCTCCACGGGGATCTCGCTGGGGGCGGTGACGTCGCGCAAGAAGACGAACTGCCAGCCGTTGAGCTGGGCGCGGTAGCTCAGGTCGAGGTCTTCGGTCAGGGTGTCGTGCTGCCAGCCGCCGGCGTCGCTGATGGCGTCGACGCGCCAGATGCCGGCGGTGCCGTTGAAGTTGAAGAAGCGCCCGCTGCGGTTACGCGCGGTGTGCTCGAGCACGAAGTGCCCGTCGAGCAAGATCGCCTGGGCGCGCGTCAGCAGGCTGAAGTCGCGGTTGATATGCTCCCAGCGCGCCTGAACCATGCCCACGCCGGGGTCGGTGAAGTGGTCGATGGTCTCACGCAGGAAACTGGGGCGGGGCACGAAGTCGGCGTCGAAGACGGCGACGAATTCGCCACGGGCGCGCTCGAGGCCGGCCTCGAGCGCGCCGGCCTTGTAGCCGGTGCGGTCGTCGCGGTGGATGAGCACGATGTCGTGGCCCTGCGCGCGCATCTGGGCGACCAGCCGGCGCGCCTTGTCGGTGGTGTCGTCGGTGGAGTCGTCGAGCACCTGGATCTCGAGCCTGTCGGCGGGGTAGTCCAGCTCGCACACCGCCCGGATGAGCCGCTCGACGACGTAGCGCTCGTTGTACAGGGGCAGCTGCACGGTGACCACGGGCAGATCGGTGCCCTCGAAGCGCGCCTGCGGCTCGGGATCGGGCCCGCTGGCGAACTTCTTGTACAGGCGCACGATCGCGTAGCGGTGCGAGCCGTAAAACGACAGCACGAATAGGATCGCGAAATACGCCGCCAGGATGGCGATCTGCAGAGTAGTCAAGTCGTGGAACTCGAACATGGTGGTACTGCTGAAGTTTGCTAGGCTAACGATTTCAACGTAAGCTTGCTCCACAACGCCAGCTTTGGCGCGGGCAAGCTCGACAAATAGCGAATCAATCTATGTCTCAAAGCGAAACGACATCCTCGGACTCCGGCCGCACCAGCGCCTGGCGCATGGCCCGCGGGATCTTCGTGACGTTGCGGCCGCACCAGTGGGTCAAAAACTTCTTTGTGCTCGCGCCGCTGTTCTTCTCCAAGTCGTTCATGATGCCCCACAAGGCGATGCTGGCGGTGGCCGCCGCGTTCTTATTTTCCATGGCGGCCGGCACAGTCTATCTGTTCAACGACCTTTTCGACATCGAAAAAGACCGACGCCACCCGGTCAAGCGCCACCGGCCGATTCCCTCCGGGGAGCTGCCGGCCTCGGTCGCCCACGCCGCCGCCTGGCTGCTGGGCATCGGCACGGTTGCCGGGGCCTTCGCGCTGGGTACGTGGACGGGCGTGGTCATCACCAGCTACCTGCTGATGAACCTGGCCTACTCCACGGTGCTCAAAAACGTCGCCTTCGTCGACGTGACCATCATCGCCGTGGGCTTCGTGCTGCGCGTGCTCGCCGGGGCGTTCGCCATCAACGTATTCATCTCCGAGTGGCTCATCGTGTGCACCTTCTTTTTGGCCCTATATCTGGGCCTGGGAAAGCGCGACCACGAGCTGCGCCTGTATTTGTCCGGCGAGGTCAAAAAGTCGCGCAAGGTCTTGGAGCGCTACCGCGCCGAGCACCTCGACTTCGCCGTGCTCTTCGTCGCCGGACTGACCATCGCGGTGTATACTATCTATACTTTGACCGCCGCGCTACCCGATCAGCCTCTACGCAGCCAACACACGCCATTCACCTCGCCGTGGCTGCCTATTACGGTCCCGTTTGCTGTATTCGGGATCACCCGGTTTTACCAGTTAATCAACAAAGAATCACCCCACAGTCCCACCGATCTTTTGCTCAAGGATGTGCCGTTTCTGGTCAACATCTTTTTGTGGGGCGCAGTGATGTTGGTGCTCGCCTTCGCCTGAGTTGAGACGTCTCAAATGTTGGTGGGGATTCAGAAGAGATGGCCCTGCAGACGTCGGTACGCCCTCTATTGAGGTGGAATTAATATTGAAGGGCGGACGATCAGCAACGTATGCGCGTAGAGCACGTCTCGCAGGAAAGCCACGTGGCTGATCGGCAAGACGCACGCCCCGCGCAAACGCCGCGAGGCACCCGCCCTGCAATAATAGTTACGTCAATAGCTGGCGCCCCGACATCTGCAGGGCGTCCTCGACCGAGAAGCGACGTGGCTGATCGGCAAGACGCACGTCCCGCGCAAACGCCGCGAGGCACCCGCCCTGCAATAGTAGTTACGTCAATAGCTGGCGCCCCGACATCTGCAGGGCGTCCTCGACCGAGAAGCGACGTGGCTGATCGGCAAGACGCACGTCCCGCGCAAACGCCGCGAGGCACCCGCCCTGCAATAATAGTTACGTCAATAGCTGGCGCCCCGACATCTGCAGGGCGCCCTCTACTCCGACGCCGGCGGCTTGGGCCGGTCGTCCTCGGGAGCGGGCGCGCCGGGCGTCTCGATGCCCAGGTCGCTGGCGTCGCCGTCCTCGGGGACCAGCCCCAGGCGTTTGGCGCGGTTGTACCACTGTTGGCGGGCGAGGACCTGCATATCCTGGATGAGGTCGACCTCGTCGACGATCTCGAGGCCCAGCAGCGTCTCGACCAGGTCCTCCATGCTCACGATGCCGGCCATGCCGCCGTACTCGTCGACCACCAGCGCCAGGTGCTCCTGGGTCTCGATGAGCCGCTCGAACAGCTCGCGAAGCGACAGCAATTCGGGCACCACCAGGATGTCGCGGCGCAGCCCGGCGAGCTCGGTGTCGCCGCGCTCGTTGGCCAGCTCCAGCAGCAGGTCGTGCTTGAGCACGTAGCCGGTGATGTCGTCGCGGTTCTCCCCGTACACCGGGATCCTGGAGAAGCGCGGGTTGGGGCGCTTGTCGAAGAACGCCTTGACGGCGGTGTCCTGGGGGGCGGCGAGCACCACCGTGCGCGGGGTCATGATGTCCTTGACGCGCAGCGACTTGAAGCGCAGCAGGTTGCGCAGGATGCGCGACTCCTCCTCCTCGAAGATCCCCTCGCGGGTGCCCAGGTCGGCCAGGGCGGTCAGCTCCTCGCGGCTGACGGTGTGGGCTCGCTTGCCCGGCGAGATGATCCGGCTCAGCCCCCGCGACAGCATCACGAACGGGTACATCGCGAACATCATCGGCCCCAGCAGCCGGCTGGCCGCCGGCGCCAGCGTGCGCCAGTAGGACGCGCCGATGCTCTTGGGGATGATCTCCGAGAACACCAAAATGGACAGCGTCAGCAGCGCCGAGAAGATGGCGATGCCGGTGTCGCCGAACAACACCTGGGCCTGGGCGCCCGCCCCGGCCGCCCCGATGGTGTTGGCGATGGTGTTGAGCGCCAGGATCGACGCCAGCGGTCGGTCGACGTCGCGCTTGAGCCGCTCGAGGCGATCGCCGGCCTTGGCGTCCTGCTGCTGCATGGCGGCCACGTACGACGGCGTCACGCTCAACAGCACGGCCTCGAGCATCGAGCACAGAAACGACACCAGCAGTGCCAAGAGCACGTATGTGAGGAGTAGCGTCATGAACTCGCAGTTGTCAGACCCGATAGGCCTTCGCGCATGCTGTGTGGTTTCGCATCCGCACCACGCGACCTCCGCAGTCTCCAAGGGAGGCTCTCAGTGTGGAGGACGGCGCGCGCCCCGTCAACGCCTGCAAATGTAATTGCGCCCTACCCACTACCAAACGCCCCCACACCGTGGCATCAGACCTACAATTGGTGGCCAGCAGAATGGCGCTTTGGCTTTAGGCCAACTCCTGCATACAATATCGTCGTTGACGCCGCGCATTGTATTGGTTGATGTAGGCGTGGTGGCCCACCAGTGGAGCGGGGGCGTTTGCCCTGATGGAATTAACGCGCGAAGACATCGACGGTGGCCGAAAAGTGCGGCTACACCTGCGGGGAGATCTCGACGTCGACCACGCCGAGACACTACACGAGCAGCTCGAAGCGCTGCGCGAGGAGACCGGCGTCGACCAGGTCGTCGTCGACTTCGCCGAGGTCGGCCTGATCGACTCGGCGGGCATCGCCGTGCTGTCGCTGGGCTCGTATCGGCTCGGCGAGGTCGACCGGACGCTGCGCGTCGAGCACCTGACCGAGGAGCAGCACGACGCCCTCAGCCTCATGCCCCGGTTTACCGGCGAGCTCGCCCAACCCCATATCCCCAGCTTCTTCGAGTCCGTCGGCGAGACCGGCCTGAGCGCCGGGCGCCAGTTTCAGGACTATTACGACACGCTGACCGACACGGTCTTTGCCTTCCTGGATGTGTTTCGCGGCCGCTTGCCCCCGCGCAACTCGGTGACCGAACAATCGGTGACCATCGGGGTGGACGCCTTTCCGATCATCGCGCTTCTGAGCCTGTTGCTGGGCCTGATCATGGCCTTCCAGTCGGCCTACCAGTTGCGCCAATTCGGCGCCAATATTTACGTGGCCAACCTGGTGGTCATCTCGATGGTGCGCGAGTTCGGCCCGATGATGACCGGCATCATGCTCGCCGGGCGCAGCGGCTCGGCGATCGCCGCCGAATTGGCGACGATGAAGGTCCAGGAGGAGATCGACGCGCTGCGCACCATGGGCATCAGCCCCAGCCAGTATTTGATCTTGCCGCGCATGATCGCCATCAGCATGGTCGGCCCGGCGCTGACGTTGATGAGCGACCTCATCGGGGTGTTCGGCGGCTTCCTCATCGGCACGCTGTATCTGGACCTGTCGGTGGACGCCTACATGAACCAGACCCTGCAGTCGGTGACCATCGGCGACGTGTTCAACGGGCTGGCCAAGAGCCTGGCGTTCGCCTGGATCATCGGCACGATCTCGTGCTTCTCCGGGGTGCACGTCGAGGGCGGCGCCAGCGGGGTGGGCAAGGCGACCACCCGGGCGGTGGTGGCCTCGATCTTCATGATCATCGTCGCCGACAGCCTCTTTACGACCCTGACGACGCTGCTGGGAGGCTAGCCGACCAAATATGGGCCAGGACGAAATCACAACCACCCGCGAGCCGGTCATCGAGTGCCGCCACCTGGTGTGCGGCTACGGCACCACCGCGATCCTCGAGGACGTCAATATCGAGATCTACCGCGGCGAGATCGCCGCGCTTTTGGGCGGATCGGGCTCGGGCAAGTCCACGCTGCTCAAGACCATCGTGGGCCTGCTGCCTCCGCTGGACGGCGAGATTCGGCTGCTCGGCGAGGACATCTACGCGATGACCCCCCACCAGCGCGCCCGGGTGCTGCGGCGCACGGGCATGCTGTACCAGTATGGGGCGCTATTCGGCTCGCGCACCATCTATGACAATATCTCGCTGCCGCTTCGCCAGCACACCAACCTGGCCGAGCCGATCATCCGCGAGATGGTGCGCCAGAAGCTCGCCCTGGTGGGCCTGGAGGGCCTGGAGCACCGGCTGCCGGCCGACGTCAGCGGCGGCCAGCGCAAGCGCGTCGCCCTGGCTCGGGCGACGATCATGGACCCCGAGATTGTCTTCGCCGACGAGCCGTCCGCCGGCCTCGACCCCATCGTGGCCGCCGGCTTGGACGCCTTGTTGCGCCAGATGCAGCGCCTCTTCGGGGCGACCATGGTGGTGGTCACCCACGAGCTGGAGAGTATCAAGATCTTGGCCGACCGCGTGGTCATGCTCGCCGACGGCGAGGTGCGCGCGGTGGGCACCGTCGCCGAGCTTTCGCAAAGCGACGACGAGATCGTCTACAATTTCTTCCACCGGGTGCCCCCCGAATACGTGGACACCGGCGACGGCGGCACAAGTGTGCTCGACGCCGTCGACGACGCCCATTCGCAATCGGCCGATTCTGCCTAGGATTTAGGACATGGCCACACGTTCGCAAAAAGTCAAACTCGGTGTCTTCCTGACCACCACGACCCTGCTGCTGATCATCGTGGTCGCCGTGCTCACCGGCCTGGGGCTGTGGCAGGAGCGCCTGCCCTACTATATCGAATTTCGCCAGAGCGTCAGCGGCCTGGAGTCGGGCGCGCCGGTCAAGCTTCGCGGCGTGCGCGTGGGCACCGTCGACGGCATCCGGGTCAACCCCAAAAACGTCGAGATCGTCGAGGTGCGCATCGAGGTCGACAAGGGCACGCCCATCAAGACCGACACCAAGGCCTACATCAATATGCAGGGGATCACCGGCCTGAAGTTCATCGAGCTGGGCGGGGGCACGGCCAAGGCCAAGCGCCTGCCGGCGGGCAGCGAGATCCAGGCCGGCCAGTCGATGTTCGAGCAGTTGACCGGCCGGGCGACCGACATCGGCGTCAAGGTCGAAAAACTGCTCAACAACATCCTGTACATGACCCGCGAGAAGAACCAGAAGCGCGTCGACGACATCGTCAGCAGCACCAAGCAGACCACCGAGCACCTCGCCGAGGTCACCGACCAGTTGACCAAGACCCTCGAGGTCACCCGCCAGATCGCGGTGGACAACCGCCAGACCATCGCCGCGCTGCTCAAAAACGCCAACGAGACGTCGACCAAGACCAACCAGGTGCTCGGCGAGATCAACCGCCTGGCCACCAACGCCAACGGGGTGCTCGCGCAGTCGAAGATCCCCGAGACCGTCGCCCAATTCCGCCAGACCAACCAGATGGTCCAGGAGCAGCTGCGCTCGCTCAACGCGGGCACGGCCATGCAAAAGGTCACCGTCGCCCTGGACACGCTGACCACGCTTTTGCAGAACCTGAGCCAGACGGTCAATCAGAACCAGGACCAGATCCGGGCCACGCTGTACAACCTGCGCCAGGCCGCCGAGAGCTTCAAGGAGCTGGCGCGCTCGCTCAACGCCAAGCCCTCGAGGCTGTTCTTCAACGAGAAACCCAAACAGCGCAAACTTCCATGAATGTTTTGAAAAACTATGCGCGCTGCTCGCTATTGTTGGTGGTCACGCTGGCTGTTGCCGGGCTGGGCGCGGGCTGCGCGAGCTCGGCGCCCGAGATCCACCACTATCGCCTCGACGTCACCCCGCCGGCCGAGCAGGCCCCCAGCGGCGAGAAGCCGGTGATGGGCGTCGAGCAATTCACCGCCGACTCGGCCTACGACGAAGACCAGATCGTCTACCGCCAGACGCCCTACCAACTCAACTACTACTACTACCACCGCTGGGCATCCACGCCCGGCCTGCTGGTCACCGACGCGCTGCGCCGCGGCTACCAGGCCACCGGCCTGTTCGGCTCGGTGCTCGGCGGCGAGCTCGCCCACGCCGACGTCATCCTCTCCGGCCACATCTCCGCGCTCGAGGAGGTCGACGTCTCCAAAAAGAAGTGGGTCGGCCACCTGGTCATGGAGCTGCACCTGCGCGACGCACGCACCGGCACGCTGCTGTGGAGCCGCAGCTTCGACGAGCGCGAGCCCATGACCCAGCGCAGCCCCGCCGGCCTCGCCCAGGCCGTCAGCAAGATCCTGACGCGCATCGTCGCCAAAAGCGCCCCCATCATCGCCCAGGCCGCCCGCCAGAGCGGGGCGGGCATGTAGGCAGAGTGCCTTTGGGAGCGACGCCGCCCCTGGCGTCGAAGTGGGCCGCGTCGCGGCCCACGACGGCGCGGAGGCCGTCGCTCCAAGCTAGGGCTTGGCTGCGCGAGAGGTTATGCGCAAACGAGGGCGCTTGGCGCAAACGTGCGTACGACTCCAAGCACCTGGTCGTATCTGCCGGTCCACCGGTACAGGAGGTCGTCCACGGGCTCGACGAACCCCGCGTCGAGAGCCTTTTCGAACTCATATTGTGGCAGAGATACCAAGAAGGGCTGCAGTTTTCGCAGATGCCACCGTGTTACACGGTCTCCGACCTGGAGAATCTGGTCGATCTCGCGCTCGTCCGATCGTCTTCGAACGAGCACCGACACAGTGTCGTCGGGAATGAGCCGGTAGTTCGCTGACGAGTCCTCGAAGTTGAGGTTCTGCTCGGTTTCGCAGACAGCCTTATCGAGATTCTGAGTGGCGTAAAGATCGCGGAAGTACCGCGTGAATACCGTGGTGTCGTGTAGCGCCTCGACGCCCTCGTTAGCGAGGATCTGCCGCGTTACATCAGCCCCGGAACGGTACGCACCAGGTGGCATGCGGTCGCCGGGCACTGAAAAGACATGCACGATGCCTTCGCCGAGCTTGCCCTCACGGTTGCAGCGCCCGGCAGCCTGTACGACGGAGTCGAGTGGCCCCAGAGCCCGATATACCACTGGGAAGTCGAGGTCGACCCCAGCCTCCACCACCTGAGTACTGATCAGTCGGCACGTAATGCCCGCCTTGAGCCTGCGTCGCACCTCGTCGAGTACTTCGCGTCTGTGGCAACCAATCAAACGCGTCGATAAATGCAACACGTCTGGGACACCATCGAGTTCGTCGACCAACTCGCGAGTGTCGCGGATGGTGTTCATGATCACCAAGACCTGGTCGAGCGCTGCGATCTCGTCGGCAAGTTCACCCAATTGCTTGGGTTTACCTACATTGCCAACTTCATAATGGACTCGACGGAATGCCTCGAAGTGCAAGCCAACATTTGCGACGATTTCACGGACGTCTTCGAGCGGTCGCACCGTAGAGCGACCTCCCAATACATCGTGACCAAATGCCGGCTGAGTGGCCGTGCTAAAGACAACCGTACAATCGAACTCTTCGACAAGCGTGCGTAAGGCGTCGAGCGTGGGAGCTAGCAGGTTGGGGGGCAGCGTCTGAACCTCGTCCAAGATAACGACGCTGCCCGCGATGTTGTGGAGTTTGCGAAGCTCGGAATTACGCGACGCGAATAGGCTTTCGAAGAATTGAACGTTGGTGGTTACGACAACCGGAGCGTCCCAGTTATCGGCGGCGAGCCGCTGCCACAGCTCGGCCTCGGTTTCACCGCGCTCATCGGCGGAGACGCGTGCTGAGTGGTGTTCGAGAACGTTGCGCTCGCCAAACATCTCCCGGTACACGTCGACATTTTGCTCGATAATACTGGTGTAAGGAATGGCGACGATGACGCGGTCTAGGTCGTGCTCGAGCGCGTGGCGCAGCGCGAACGCCATGCCCGTGCGCGTCTTACCTGCCCCCGTGGGCATCGTCAGCGAGAAGAATCCTGGTGCTCGTTTGCTCGCTTCCAAGGCATCTGTGTACATCTGGGCTCGTTGAGCATTGATCTCGCCCACCGCGTCTTGCATCAGCGCGCGCTGGTTCGCTTCGAGCCGCGAGGACAACTGCGTGAGCCGGTCGTAACCCGAGCGCAGGTCGGCTTTCTCGGGCTCCCGATGCGCTTCGGTGTCCAAACAATCCGCATCGACCAGGCACGAATGCAGCATCCGCCAAGCCAATGACAACGATGGGGATTGCTTCCGCATTCGTTCGGGCATTATCGGCGGATCGAGCGACACATCGAGGTCTCTCAGGTGCTCCAATCCCAGCTCGACCGCCTGTCGGATACGGGCGTCTGCCCCTTTTTCTTGGAAACGGGTTTTTAGGGACGCCGGATTGCGCAGCCCCCCGTGGTGACACGCACAGAGCAGGGCCAGAAGGTGGTGGCGCGTTTCTTCCGCAAGTAACACCATTCCCACGCTGGAGTGATCGGGCCCACGCGCGGCCTCGCCCTTGGCGGCGAGTCGGAGGAATTCCTGCCACGACGGATGCAACTTGCCGATGTCGTGGACCCAACCAAGCAACCGCGCTGCTTCGACGGCGTCCAGACGCGCGGCAAAGCTGGCCGCGAGCTCAGCGACGGAACTCAAATGGACGTCGAGATCATGCCAGTCGCCGCTTTGGTTCGGCGAGTGCGCATAGGCCATCGTTCATCCCACGAGTGAGTGCAGCTCGACCCGGTCTGGCAACTCAGTGCGGTCGATGGAGATCTCGTAGTCGTTGACCGAACGCGCCGCCTCGACGTTGGCGCGACGCTCGACCGTCACACGGTCGAACAGCTCATGCGCAGCGGCGTTGCCCAGCCGATGTTCATGGCTAAACACGTGCAGGCCTCGACACGCTAGCATGCCGCGCGAGGCCGACCGGTCCAGATCCCACATGCGCTTGATGGCGTCCCAGAACATTTCGAGATCCGTCGCATCGACGCCGGTGTCCTTGGCGAACGTCGGGGTGAAGAAGCCGTGCGCGCGATACAAGCCGTAAGGAATGATCGACTTTCGGCCCATTTCGGTCTGCTTGTCTTCGCCTTCCCGTGTCACCGCCACGCGCGTGATGCTGATGTCCATCGGGACAACCTGGTCGATGGAGCGCGCGAACGTGAGCTGGATTGGACCGCGCACCTGCCCGCAGTTTACGCCTGTGGACATCACTGCGCCAAACATGCGCACGTCAAAAAAGTTGGCGCACATCCACTGCTTGGCGTCGTCCATCGTCTTTCGACTGGGCTTTTCGATCTCGTCCATTTTATCGAGCGCCTCATAGGCACGTTTGTGCTGCTCGTTGAGGACCGCGCCCTCCTCGACATAGATTTTGTAACGCGACTCGTCACCTCGCGTGGCAGCAACCCAATCGCGAACCTTGCGTTTCAGACATACGTCGGTGACGAGTCCCTGCATGGTCTCCGGATCAACGCGCGGCAGGTTGCCTGCGTCGGGATCGCCGTTTGGATTGCCGTCGGTAACATCAAAGAGAAGCACGAAGTCGTGCCGTCGTTCGGGATCGGTGTAGGTCATCAGTTCCCTCCTGGGAGTTTCAACAATTACTCAGTGGCAGCTTCTGTAGCAGCGTCGGCAACGGCGCCCGCGACGGCTTCGTCGGCTCTTTTAGCCTCCATTGCCTGGTGCATCCGCTGGCGGCTGGCGGCGCGTTGATGGTAGTAGCCCATTGCAAACAGTCCCTGGTCTTCGATGGTGAGCGTCTTCGGGAAGCGGTTGAGCTTACTCATCACCTCCTCGACGCCATCTTCGATATTCTTGCGTGCGCCCGGGTTTTTCTTTCGCAGCTTTTGAAAGTGCGCCTGGCTTCCACGAATCAGCCGTCCGAAGACCGACGCCGGCGCGGCCGATGCCGTGCCGAAGTAGCGATCGACGATGGTGGAGTTGATGTTGCCCAGGGCTGCACGCTGCGCCTCCTCGAGCAGAGCGAGAAGACGTCCGCATAGGTAGGCTTCGTTCTTCTCATTTTCGTTCAGTTCATCGGTCACGTCGATCTCCTCGGCGTCGGGGTCGTTGGAAAATCGCTTCAGGTCATTGAGCGCCATCTTGATCAACACGGCCCGGGGGCGGGTGATGCGATTGTCCGCGTCGGCTCGGGCACGATTGAGTGCCTGCGCCAGGATGTTACGCGGCATCGGTCGGCCGTGGAGCGCGCATCCGAGCAGTGTCGGTACAGTTGCGGGCGGTAAGTCCTTATTTGGATCGCGTACGAGTGAGGCAGCCAAGGCGAACAAGCCATAGGGGTTGCCCAACTCTCCAGTCGACGCATCAACCAGGCTTTGCGCCGCAAACCAGCGCGCGAGATTGCGCTTCACATCACCAACTGTGGTCTCTAAGTAGTCGCGCACAACCAACCGCGACGTGTTGGCGGTCATCGCGCAGGCATAAAAATCGTTCTCATCTGCGGATGATTGTTTGCCTTTGAAGACGCCCTCCAGGAGTTTGCCTACGTCCTTTTCGTCGGGCGACGAAAATAGCTTGGCCACATCCCAGTCGGAGGGCTCTCGTGTCCAAAAGATGTAGGTGATGTCGCCGGCGCGGTAGCGATTGCTCGACGAGCCCATGAGGTAACGAGCGGCCTCGCCATAGCTACGCGCGCAACTCTGGCAGACTGGCGAAATCGCCGACTGTTTCAGTCCAAAGGATTCGAACGCGTTCTCGTTTGCCGAGATTAACTGGACGCGGTTTGGTCCGAGGTTCAGTTCCACGGGCTGTGTGCGGGGAATTGGCTTCCGCTCTCCACAGATGATGCACTCGGCGGTGGTTCGCGAGTCCGAAACGGCGTCTTCATCGCGCGCTGCCATCCAGAAGCGGCGAGCGGCTTTACCTTCGTGGACCAATCGGCCATCTAGCTCGATCGCGATCAGATCGCTTCGAGTCATGTCGTCGGGGGCATTTTGCAACGCAATATTGCGCTCGTCCGAGCTGATGAAGTGAAGCACCGCCTCAAACGGCGCACGCTCAGCCTCAGGAGTTGCTTCGACGAGCGATTCGATCAATTCGACGAACATCTGCCAGCGAACCTCAGCCTTGCTTGCCTTGAAGTCCTTTTCATCCAGGGTATCGCCGAGCAGGTAAGGATAATTGTCGACCAACAAGTACGGCGGCGGCTTGCGACCAGACCGTCGTCGGTAAGGCACGGGTTCGTTGCGCTCGGCCGATGTCCAGCCGAGAAAGTTCCCATCGGCATCGAGCTTCAAGATCCAATTGATGTCGCGACGCTTATGGTAAGCTGGAGGTATCTTGGCGTCGACGTCATCCCTTTGCCGGAATTCGTGGAGCCTCTGGAGCAGCATCAGCGTGCCTCCTTCGCCCGCGCGATTTCGTCATAAAGTTCGTTGGGGACGTGCATCACCCCATCGTCGACGACAGCTCGAAAGAAAACCGGTTCACCTTGCCCGGCCTTCTTGCCCTTCTCCTCGTAAATGAGATCGAAAAGCATTCGGCCGAGATCGAACCGACCGGTGATGCTCGTCTCGTCGCCATCTGGCTTCGAGAAATGAGCTGAGAATTCTCGGCAGCCGAGATACGGACGCCAGAAGCACTGACCTCTGTCGACCCTTCGGCGGAACTGATCGCGGTATTTGGCGGGGTGGCCCCCACCTGGTCTCACAACCTGCTCGGCGCGAATGATGTACGCGACGTCTCGCAGTACGAGGGAGTGGCGTTGGGTGCGATCGTCGTTAGATAGGAAGGCGTTGCGGCCCTCGCTGTTTGCCCATCCCTTCACCGTACTTGCCGCGGCCTTCGACTTGACCTCATTGCGCAAGATGGACATACGCCGAATCGGCTCGAGCACCTCGATCTCGCGCACTCGCCAGTCGAACTGCGGCTTCCAAAAGATGGCCTCGAGAATGCCGCGCGCCGCCGAAGGCGTCATCACGTCGTAGGAGACGCGCTCGACCTTCATTTCGGGTCGCGTAAAGCACGCAAAATCGCCCCAGACCTTCACTTCCAATGGTGGAAAATCAGACATGACACTCCTCCTGGGAGGTGCCCCCAACTTCGGGCATTAACGCAATGGGAGGAGCATATGACTGCCGGACAGACGTTGCAAGTGTCCTCGTCGTTTCGTCATTCGTGTCACGATCAATATGAAACTTCGAGTTTGACGCACCACGCTTTGCGCGTCATGCTCTAACCACTCTCAACCGGCCGTACAGCACGAAAAGGGGGCTTTCATGCCACTCGACGTAGACCCATCTGAGGTAACCGTCGCCATCTCGGCGTTGCAGCACTACAGCTACTGTCCGCGCCAGTGCGGCTTGATTCATCTCGAGCAGAGCTTTGACGAGAACCTGTACACGCTGCGCGGTCGCGCGGTGCATGAGCGTGTCGACCATCCGGAGTCGGAGCTGCGCAAGGGACTGACCGTCGAGCGTGCGCTCCCGATCTGGAGCGAAACACTTGGTCTAGTGGGCCGCGCCGATGCCGTCGAGTTCCTGCACGACGATCAAGGTGAGATCATCAGCATCATTCCGGTCGAATACAAGCATGGCAGTCGTCACAAAGCCATCCACGACGACATCCAGGTGTGCGCGCAGGCTTTGTGCCTCGAAGAGATGTTCGGCGTCGACGTGCCCCGAGGTGCGATATTTCATCATGGTTCGCGCCGGCGCAGACAAGTGGACTTCGACGAGGCTCTTCGAAATGCCACGCGCGACTGCGTCGACTCCGTGCGGGCCATGCTGATCGACTTGGAGTTACCGGCACCGGTCGCCGATGCGCGATGTCACCGCTGTTCCCTTCGCGACTCGTGTCTGCCTTTCGTCGTCGATCGCAACGCCGAGCCAATCACCGAAATCCATCCCAGTCGCTGAGGGGCACACGCATGCAACACCACCAGCTGTTAAACACTCTCTACATTCTCAATCAAACCGGTTATTTGCGGCTGCGAAACGACAACGTACGACTCGATGTGGACGGCGATACCAAGATCGACGTGCCGCTCCACCACTTGGGCGCAATCTTTGTGACCGGCGGCACGCTGGTGTCACCTCCGCTGGTCCAACGGTGCACAGAAGACGGCATTTCCATCGTCTTCTTGAGCCGCTCAGGCAGCTTTGCCGGGGCTGTGCGGCCACCTACTAGTGGCAACGTATTGCTGCGTCTCGCCCAATTTCGCACCTACGAGGATACCGAACGTTCGCTTGACATCGCGCGCACCATTGTCCGTGGAAAGCTTAAAAACTGCCGAAACACTCTTCTTCGGCGAGCACGCGATGCAGAGGGTTCCGCCGCTGACCAGCTCCGAGAGGCACGTGCTTCGATCGATGCTCTCGATCGGCGGTTGGACGCTGTACGGGACCACGATGAGGCGCGTGGCTACGAGGGACAGGGCACCAAGCACTATTTCTCCGTATTTAGCCAAATGCTGTCCGCGAGCGACGCCTTCACTTTCGATGGGCGCAACCGCCGTCCGCCCCGCGACCGGGTCAACGCCATGCTGTCGTTTGTGTACACACTCGTCCTGAGCGACTGCAGGGCCGCGGCCGAGGGAGTCGGGCTCGACCCGCAAATAGGCTTCCTGCATGAGGTGCGCCCCGGCCGCCCCAGTCTAGCCCTTGATTTGATGGAAGAGCTGCGCTCGCCGCTGGCGGATCGACTGGTTACGACGCTCATCAACCGGCGCCAGGTCAAACCCGAGGACTTTCGGGTCCGGCCTGGTGGTGCCTGGCTCTTGACCGACGACGCGCGCAAGCAGGTAGTCGTCGCCTATCAAAAGCGAAAGCAGAGGCAGGTCCCACACGCCTTGTTTTCGGACCGAATCCCGTTTGGCCTTGTGCCCCACGTTCAGGCACGAATCCTCGCCCGCTACCTGCGGGGAGATATCGATCACTACGCTCCCTTCGAATACCGATGAATACCACGCTCTATGTCTTTACGTATGACGTCTCCGTAACCGATCCAGACGGTCCTGGCAGGCTTCGGCGAGTCGCGAAGACCTGCGAGAGTCGAGGCCATCGGGTTCAACAATCCGTCTTTGAATGTCAGCTTACGCTTGCGCAAATGGAAGCACTTCGCCGCCGTCTTCTCGACATCATGGACCCTGAACTCGACTCGCTGCGCATCTATCGAATCAACTCTCCAACTGACGAAAATGTCGAGGTCTACGGGCTAGATCACGGGATTGATTTCGAGGCTCCACTTGTTTTCTAACTGGAGCTTTCCTGACGCGAACCCCAAGCGATCATAGGAATCATAGGGTATTCGCGATTTCGAGATCGGTGTGCATAATGGGCCCAGACCAGACAGGATCTTTGGCAACTCCCAGAGGACAATATGCCGGGTGCACCGGGATCGCGGTATCGGTGCTGGACACCCGCGTGCGATCTGGCTGAGACTGGGTAACGGCAGGCCGTCCTTCGGGGCGGCCTGAGCGTTGAAACTGCGGCGTCCCCGATGGTCTCGGCGCTGTCGGCGGCAGGCCGTCCTTCGGGGCGGCCTGAGCGTTGAAACCAAGATCAAGTCTCTCGGGCTTGCTGGCTCGCTTGGCAGGCCGTCCTTCGGGGCGGCCTGAGCGTTGAAACGACATTGCCGAAATTGCGCTTGGCTACTGCTCTCGCAGGCCGTCCTTCGGGGCGGCCTGAGCGTTGAAACGCAACTACCGCGAGGAGCTCGACGACATGCCCACGCAGGCCGTCCTTCGGGGCGGCCTGAGCGTTGAAACTTGGCGGCCGCGCGGGTGATGAGGCAGCCCACGCGCAGGCCGTCCTTCGGGGCGGCCTGAGCGTTGAAACCTCTTTGGCGTAGCGGACGACCTTCTCCGAGTGGCAGGCCGTCCTTCGGGGCGGCCTGAGCGTTGAAACGGAGCTGGTCGACGGCCCTCGAATGCGGAGAGCCCGGCAGGCCGTCCTTCGGGGCGGCCTGAGCGTTGAAACATCCGCACGACCGAGCATATGGACCTGATCGAGGAGGCAGGCCGTCCTTCGGGGCGGCCTGAGCGTTGAAACCTGCACGCTCGGCACCACCTGCCAGCCCGACGGCACGCAGGCCGTCCTTCGGGGCGGCCTGAGCGTTGAAACAGCTCCTGCGTGCGCTTCTGATCGATGGAGAGCAGCAGGCCGTCCTTCGGGGCGGCCTGAGCGTTGAAACTCGCCGTCGTGAAAGACCATGTGACGACGCACCGCAGGCCGTCCTTCGGGGCGGCCTGAGCGTTGAAACCTGATGCTTGGGGGACGTCTGAATCTCGTGGATGGCAGGCCGTCCTTCGGGGCGGCCTGAGCGTTGAAACAGGTCCACGGCGTCACGCCAGCCGACGTCACGCAGCAGGCCGTCCTTCGGGGCGGCCTGAGCGTTGAAACATCCCGCTCAGTGAACTGCCCGCGGCCGCCAGCCAGCAGGCCGTCCTTCGGGGCGGCCTGAGCGTTGAAACCGTCGTCGGTGCCAATGTCGAGATGCGCGCCCAGCAGGCCGTCCTTCGGGGCGGCCTGAGCGTTGAAACGCCTTGGACATGTCGACCCTGAAACCATGCGGCGCAGGCCGTCCTTCGGGGCGGCCTGAGCGTTGAAACGATATAGGTGCTGTCCTTCTCGTCGACCTTGAACCGCAGGCCGTCCTTCGGGGCGGCCTGAGCGTTGAAACGTGGCATTCCATGTATCCAGCATGCAAGGCTGCAAGGCAGGCCGTCCTTCGGGGCGGCCTGAGCGTTGAAACATCGAACGGCTCGACCGCCCCACAGATCGTACAGGCAGGCCGTCCTTCGGGGCGGCCTGAGCGTTGAAACAAAGACGATATGTGCGGATCGTCCATCAAGACCGGCAGGCCGTCCTTCGGGGCGGCCTGAGCGTTGAAACGGCTCGCCGCCTATAATCTCGTCGTCGTAAAAACGGCAGGCCGTCCTTCGGGGCGGCCTGAGCGTTGAAACTGTGGCTCGCCGTCGACCGCCTTGCACCAGGTCACGGCAGGCCGTCCTTCGGGGCGGCCTGAGCGTTGAAACGGCAAGGGCGTCGGCATCAGCGACAAACTGATCGGGGCAGGCCGTCCTTCGGGGCGGCCTGAGCGTTGAAACGCCCATGCGCCCTCGCCCTTGCCGTAGACGCGAAGGCAGGCCGTCCTTCGGGGCGGCCTGAGCGTTGAAACGGGCGCCATGGGTGGCGTGGATATCCCACAAGGGCAGGCCGTCCTTCGGGGCGGCCTGAGCGTTGAAACACCTCCTCCGAGCTCGCCAACGGCATGAAGGAGGGGCAGGCCGTCCTTCGGGGCGGCCTGAGCGTTGAAACGAAGAGTGGGGCTACATCATCCGGAACGCCATCGGCAGGCCGTCCTTCGGGGCGGCCTGAGCGTTGAAACATCAGCGTCGGGTGCTTGTCGTAGAAGCTCTCGAGGCAGGCCGTCCTTCGGGGCGGCCTGAGCGTTGAAACAGTTCTACCTTGAGGGGCGAGACAAGACGCAATTGGCAGGCCGTCCTTCGGGGCGGCCTGAGCGTTGAAACGCGAAGACACGTGGTCTGTCGGCGACTCCCTCATGGGCAGGCCGTCCTTCGGGGCGGCCTGAGCGTTGAAACTGGCTATCGACCGACCAGGCCGACCTGACGCTTAGGCAGGCCGTCCTTCGGGGCGGCCTGCGGTATGTGTCAAGATTGTTGTCGCGTCTGACTTACCTACGTCTCTTGTGATTCTAATGGCGCAAGGCGCACCTCCTGGGGTCGTAACCACCCGCGCGGCTTACCACTCCAGCGCGCGGGATTTTTCTGGCGAGCGGCTTCGTAAAGCTTCTGACGCTTCTCGAGCAGCTCGATGTCCTCGCCTGCGTGGCGCTGCTGTGGGGTCACCCAGCCAATCCCGCTGTGATAGTGCTCGGTGTTGTACCAGCTGACAAACGCCTCGACCCACTCGGTCCACTCCTGGACGCCCTCGAGCGGCTTTTTGGGGTAGCCGGGGCGGTATTTGAGGGTGCGAAAGCTCGACTCGCAGTGGGCGTTGTCGTTGGAGACGCCCGGGCGGCTAAACGAGGTGGCGACCTCCAGGCGCTCCAGCGTCGCCAGCAGCGTCGAACCCTTCATCGCAGCGCCGTTGTCGGCAGGGATGCATAGCCCGCTTGCCTCGAGCTCCTCGTCGAGGATCGTCTGCTCGATCAGGCGGCTCGACAGCTCCATCGATTCCTTTTCCTCGACGCTGAAGCCGACGATCTTGCGGCTGAACAGGTCCATGATCCAGTACAGGTAGACAAACCGTCCGCGCACACGCGTGGGCAGATACGTGATGTCCCACACCCACACCTGCCCGGGGCCTGTGGCCACCTGCTCGGGCTTTGGCCTGGGCTGAGGCGGCCGGCTTGGCTGGCGATGGGTCATCATCTTTTCTTCGCGCAAGATCCGGTAAAACGTCGACTCGCTGGCCACGTACTCGCCGCGGTCGGCCAGGCTGCACACGATCTGCCTGGGGCTCATATCGCAGAACTCGGGGCTGGTGGCGATGTCGACCACCTGTGCTCGCTCCTCGTCTGTGAGTGCATGAGCGCACCGGCTGTCAGGCCCCTGGCGTCCATCTTCGGCCTCGGGGTCTTTTCGCCAACGCTCGATGGTGCGCTCGCTGATACCCAGCGTCCGGCAAGCCTGGGCCTGGCGGGCGCCTTGTGAGACTGCCTCATCAATCATTTCGAGGACGACCTGTCGCTCTTTGCGGTCGTGGGAGCGTCCTCGTCCCCCCACAACCGGCGCGCCTTTTTTGAGAGCACCAACAAGGCGGCCGTCTCAGCCAGCGCGGCCTCCTTTCGGCGAAGCTCGCTTTCGAGCTCGCGCTTTTGTCGCTCGGCCTGGCGAAGCTTCTGGGTCGCCTCCTTCTTTGCCTTTGTGCGTCCATCGAGGCCGTCGCACATCTGCTCCTTCCAGCGTCGAAGGTCGCTCGAGTGCACTCCTTCGGCACGCAAGAAAGTGCCAAGCTCCTTGCCCTCGAGCGCCTCGGCGCCAAGCACAAGCCGCATCTTCTCGCTCGCCGAGCGTCTGTCGGGGGCCGACGGGCTCGCAGAACGCGACGGGCCCTCGAGGGCCTCGGTCTTCCACCGCCACAGCGTCGTCTTGCCGATGCCTGTCTGCCGAGCCAACTCGGTCACGCCGACCTTGTCGTCAATCATGCGCCGGACCGCTCTTTCTTTTCGCTCAGCTGAATATGGTTTACCCATGATCTGGATCTCCTGTCGCCCCGTGATCGTTCCACGGAATTAACAATCGAACAGGCGACAACTATCCTGACACCTGGGGCCTTCGGGGCGGCCTGAGCGTTGAAACACCAGATCCTGAGAGGCCCCGGACGATTTGGCGAGGCAGGCCGTCCTTCGGGGCGGCCTGAGCGTTGAAACTCGTGTCGCGCTTGTCGTTTGCTGCGTGGGGGGGGCAGGCCGTCCTTCGGGGCGGCCTGAGCGTTGAAACATATCTGCGAGGTCCTCGATGGCGCTCTCACCGAGGCGGCAGGCCGTCCTTCGGGGCGGCCTGAGCGTTGAAACATCTACAATCTGCTAGCAATCGCTGGCACGCTGTCGGCAGGCCGTCCTTCGGGGCGGCCTGAGCGTTGAAACAATCCACTGGACGCGCTCGAGTCTGGACAGGTACGGCAGGCCGTCCTTCGGGGCGGCCTGAGCGTTGAAACCGCCTCCCATACCAGCCATATGGCGGGACTGCTCGGGGCAGGCCGTCCTTCGGGGCGGCCTGAGCGTTGAAACTCGTAGCAGGTTGTCTCCGCGCACTCAGGGCAGGGCAGGCCGTCCTTCGGGGCGGCCTGAGCGTTGAAACATGCTGGCCACGAGCTCGTCGGAGAGATCCCAGAGGCAGGCCGTCCTTCGGGGCGGCCTGAGCGTTGAAACGTGCTCGATAACGCGGACGATGACGGCGCCGCGAGGGCAGGCCGTCCTTCGGGGCGGCCTGAGCGTTGAAACCAGTGACGTGCATCCAATGATTGTCGCGCGATCGGGGCAGGCCGTCCTTCGGGGCGGCCTGAGCGTTGAAACATGGTGCGGCTGCCGTGACGCTCTAGCCACGTGTGGCAGGCCGTCCTTCGGGGCGGCCTGAGCGTTGGAACGACTTGTGGTCGCTCCACTCCAGCCCCAACTCGTGGCAGGCCGTCCTTCGGGGCGGCCTGAGCGTTGAAACTGGCCGTACGCGTCGTCCATCGATCGCATCAGGTGGCAGGCCGTCCTTCGGGGCGGCCTGAGCGTTGAAACATGCCGGCGGTGTTGGCGTGCTGCGCCAAGGCACGGCAGGCCGTCCTTCGGGGCGGCCTGAGCGTTGAAACTGTCAGGTCGGACATCGGGTCTCCTCGGTAATAGGCAGGCCGTCCTTCGGGGCGGCCTGAGCGTTGAAACTCGAGCACCAGCCACTCGAAGTCCTCGTTGTCCTGGCAGGCCGTCCTTCGGGGCGGCCTGAGCGTTGAAACATCGATAAAGTTGCTGACGAACTGACTGAGCGTGGCAGGCCGTCCTTCGGGGCGGCCTGAGCGTTGAAACATCCCCGGCTACAAGGGGATGATCGACCTGTGCCGGCAGGCCGTCCTTCGGGGCGGCCTGAGCGTTGAAACTGCTGCATGAGCGCGGTCTCCGTCGGAAAATGTAGGCAGGCCGTCCTTCGGGGCGGCCTGAGCGTTGAAACAACTGGCTTCAGCGCGCCGTGGGCCGCTGGAAGGGGGCAGGCCGTCCTTCGGGGCGGCCTGAGCGTTGAAACTGCAGCGCCGTCATCGTCGTCAGGCCTAGCTCGGGGCAGGCCGTCCTTCGGGGCGGCCTGAGCGTTGAAACATCCTCGTGATGCCCATGCGATTTTGACCAAGACGGCAGGCCGTCCTTCGGGGCGGCCTGAGCGTTGAAACCCCACCGTCTTATAGCGCCTCCGCCCGTGCTCGTGGCAGGCCGTCCTTCGGGGCGGCCTGAGCGTTGAAACGAGGTCATCGGCACGATGGTGATGCCGAGCTGCGCCAGGCAGGCCGTCCTTCGGGGCGGCCTGAGCGTTGAAACTCTTGTCGGATGTGGCGATTCTGGAGGCTCCGGGGGCAGGCCGTCCTTCGGGGCGGCCTGAGCGTTGAAACCCCGAACTATCCGTGAACTGTGATTTTTTTGACGGCAGGCCGTCCTTCGGGGCGGCCTGAGCGTTGAAACTGCAGATTACGCAGCCGGCGTAGCCTGGTCTTCAGGGCAGGCCGTCCTTCGGGGCGGCCTGAGCGTTGAAACTCGAGCCCACCGCGTGCGTGCCATAGTAAGGTACCGGCAGGCCGTCCTTCGGGGCGGCCTGAGCGTTGAAACGCTGCAGGGGATGATACTCACGCTCGATGAGCGCGGCAGGCCGTCCTTCGGGGCGGCCTGAGCGTTGAAACACTTGCTCGCTCCCTGGCTCTCGCCGCGTTGCTGGCAGGCCGTCCTTCGGGGCGGCCTGAGCGTTGAAACCTGCTTGATGGCTGTCAGGCATTGCGTACAGACCCGGCAGGCCGTCCTTCGGGGCGGCCTGAGCGTTGAAACATTCGCCATAATCGGTGTCCTCGGTGAATCGCACGGCAGGCCGTCCTTCGGGGCGGCCTGAGCGTTGAAACGCGGCAAGCCAGACCGGCGCCGAGCTCGCCAAAAGGCAGGCCGTCCTTCGGGGCGGCCTGAGCGTTGAAACTAGGAGCGGACCCCATGAGCATGTTTTACGACGCGGCAGGCCGTCCTTCGGGGCGGCCTGAGCGTTGAAACACCCACGCGACGTTGGTCACGTACCGAAACCCAAGGCAGGCCGTCCTTCGGGGCGGCCTGAGCGTTGAAACAATGGATAGCCCGATGACCCGCACCAACCCTGCAGGCAGGCCGTCCTTCGGGGCGGCCTGAGCGTTGAAACATGTCGCCCAGTCGAGACACGACATAGCGTCGAGCGGCAGGCCGTCCTTCGGGGCGGCCTGAGCGTTGAAACAAAGCCACCTCATCCTGCCGTTCGAGCCGCGAAAGGCAGGCCGTCCTTCGGGGCGGCCTGAGCGTTGAAACCGCAGCATTGCGGAGACGTGCGACACGACTGAGGGCAGGGGCAGGCCGTCCTTCGGGGCGGCCTGAGCGTTGAAACAAAGCTGACGGCGAGCATCAACGGCACGCCAGACGGCAGGCCGTCCTTCGGGGCGGCCTGAGCGTTGAAACGTTAAGCTGTTACCAACAATATAGTAACAAAACGGGCAGGCCGTCCTTCGGGGCGGCCTGAGCGTTGAAACAATTCGAGCGGGGACACCGTGGCGGCCATCATGCAGGCAGGCCGTCCTTCGGGGCGGCCTGAGCGTTGAAACGCGAGTCCGCGGTTGACCGCGTCGATAAAGCCAACGGCAGGCCGTCCTTCGGGGCGGCCTGAGCGTTGAAACCTCGACGAAGTCTGGGCCGACCTCGAAGAGAACGGGCAGGCCGTCCTTCGGGGCGGCCTGAGCGTTGAAACGTCGTAGGGACGCCCGGTGAGCGTCGAAGCGACGGCAGGCCGTCCTTCGGGGCGGCCTGAGCGTTGAAACGCGTCGACCACGATGCCGTTGACGGCCTGGAGCGGCAGGCCGTCCTTCGGGGCGGCCTGAGCGTTGAAACAACTCGCGCTTACGAATCTTCTGGTATTGCCAAAGGCAGGCCGTCCTTCGGGGCGGCCTGAGCATTGAAACGCGGACATCACGCGGCGCCCGTAGTCCTCGACGGCCGGCAGGCCGTCCTTCGGGGCGGCCTGAGCGTTGAAACGTCCTCGGCTCGGTAGCCATCAAACACGATCGTGGCAGGCCGTCCTTCGGGGCGGCCTGAGCGTTGAAACTCGCCCACAGCTTTGACCGCCAGCGCCAGTGCGCGGCAGGCCGTCCTTCGGGGCGGCCTGAGCGTTGAAACCTTTTTGGTCGCACCGGCCTTGGCGCCAGCTGACAGGCAGGCCGTCCTTCGGGGCGGCCTGAGCGTTGAAACGAAATCGGTCAGCCAGGGCGTCGCGGTGAGCTCGGCAGGCCGTCCTTCGGGGCGGCCTGAGCGTTGAAACATCGGCGCTGGAGAAGAGTACATCTATGGGCGCGTGAGGCAGGCCGTCCTTCGGGGCGGCCTGAGCGTTGAAACAACTCGCGCTTACGAATCTTCTGGTATTGCCAAAGGCAGGCCGTCCTTCGGGGCGGCCTGAGCGTTGAAACATGTATTCGGCGAAGAGGCGACTCTTATTTATGGGCAGGCCGTCCTTCGGGGCGGCCTGAGCGTTGAAACGCTAGCTCGAGGATCTCTTTGACCTCCGAATAATGGCAGGCCGTCCTTCGGGGCGGCCTGAGCGTTGAAACAAAAGCGAGGTCATGAGGTCGAATTGGCGGGCACGGCAGGCCGTCCTTCGGGGCGGCCTGAGCGTTGAAACGTAGAGCTCGAGCGGGAGGCCCGACCGGCTCATAGGCAGGCCGTCCTTCGGGGCGGCCTGAGCGTTGAAACAGCTCGTATGGCGCGAACCCGAGCGCCTGAAAGCGTGGCAGGCCGTCCTTCGGGGCGGCCTGAGCGTTGAAACCGCTCGGCCGTGGTCGGCACCACCCACCGTATGCCCGGCAGGCCGTCCTTCGGGGCGGCCTGAGCGTTGAAACATGACTATATGTGCACCTGGGTCCACCAGGCCGAGCGGCAGGCCGTCCTTCGGGGCGGCCTGAGCGTTGAAACCGACCTCGTAGCCGCTCTCGGTCGCCCACAGCATGGCAGGCCGTCCTTCGGGGCGGCCTGAGCGTTGAAACGCGTCAGATGCCGACGCCCTCGCGACCGAACTGGGGCAGGCCGTCCTTCGGGGCGGCCTGAGCGTTGAAACGACAACGTCAAAGGCAAGCTCGGCGGACCCTCACGGCAGGCCGTCCTTCGGGGCGGCCTGAGCGTTGAAACATGTAGTCGTCGCCCTCGAATGAGAGGACGCGCCGGCAGGCCGTCCTTCGGGGCGGCCTGAGCGTTGAAACGTGCTCCCAGCGCGAAATCAAGCCCTGAGATACCCGGCAGGCCGTCCTTCGGGGCGGCCTGAGCGTTGAAACTACCAGGGGCGCAAGCGGCACCGATAGCGCGACCGGGCAGGCCGTCCTTCGGGGCGGCCTGAGCGTTGAAACGTGGTAGTGGGCGGCGATATCCTCGGCGAGACGGGGCAGGCCGTCCTTCGGGGCGGCCTGAGCGTTGAAACTCCAAGTGGGAGACGTGGCCAGACCGGCCGAGCGGCGGCAGGCCGTCCTTCGGGGCGGCCTGAGCGTTGAAACAACACCCTGATGCCCGAGGCCCGCGTGGACCGCGGCAGGCCGTCCTTCGGGGCGGCCTGAGCGTTGAAACGCAAGTTGATCCCGACGATCCAGGAAGTTCTCGAGGCAGGCCGTCCTTCGGGGCGGCCTGACCGTTGAAACTTGTGGTCTTCGTGCCGACGATCTTGTCGTGATGTCGGCAGGCCGTCCTTTTCGGGCGGCCTGAGCATTGAAACGGGTCTATCCCCGCGGCCGCGGGGTCACCCGCGATGGCAGGCCGTCCCGCGGGGCGGCCTGAGCGTTGAAACACGTTTGCCGCCTTGGTGTCGCGCACCTAGCGGGCCGTGCTTCGGGACACGTGCGCCCTGGGGAGGCGCGCGCCCAGTCCGACACGTTCGGGGCCGCGGAGCGACCCCGGCGGCGCTGAGCACCGCGGCCCGTCCATCGGCGCGACGCTTGTGCGGCAATGCCGGGGCGCGCGCTCCGGCAGCGAGAAGCAAACGCGCTGCAATACGACGACCCCCAGGTCATTACGTAGTTCCCCAAATAGCCCCGCGGCTTCAGCCCGGGGTGCCCCTCAACGGTCCACGGTCCCCGGACTCGAAGTCCGGGGCTATGTTTGGAACGGCGTAAGCATTGAGGGGCTGCTCGTTTGCAGCGAGGTGGGCAATCGAGGCCGCGGAAAGCAACCATGTGCCAATTCGAAGCCTCGAGTTGGCAACGAGTAGCTTCGCGGGGCCCCCTCCGACGCGCGCTGAAAGACGCGCGCGCCACCTCCCCAGGATCTGGGGAGGAGTGGCGAGGCGGGGCGTGGTTGCCGGCTCGAACCACCAAAGAGTTGCGCGTTGCCACCCCTCACCCGCTCGCGGGGAGGTGCCTCGCGCGCTGTTTAGCGCGAGGCGGAGGGGGGGCACGGAGAGCAACTACGTGCCGAATCGAAACCCCGAGTCGGCGAGGAGTTGCGCGAGAGCATTGGAGCGACGCCAGGGACGGCGTCGCTCCAAGTGAAGGCGTAGCTGCGTCAGTCGCCGGGCAATTCGACCTTGTCGGTGGTCTCGAATTTGAGCACTTCCACCTGGTGGAGCAGGTAGATGGTGCGCAGGGCCAGCTCCTTGCGGTCCTCCTCGCAGTTGTCGATGAGGGTGCGCAGGTTGGTGCCGGCGTCGAGTTGGGTCAGCACGCGCAGCTCGCGCGCGCTTAGCTTGAGGCGGTCGACGTCGATGGCGGGGCGGTTGATCTTGAAGATGCTCACGTTGCGCCGGCCCTGGTAGAACTGGTTGATCAGATCGACGGGGATCTCCTGGCGGCAGGCCTGCACGATCGTCGAGTAGGTGTCGATGCCCAGGGGGTAGCCCATGGTGTCGGGCTCCTGGTTCTCGTAGTAGCCGTAGGTGCCCGACGACCAGGTGAACACGTCGAGCAGCTTCTCGCGCATCTGCTCGCTGAGCAGCTCGAAGATGTCGTGCGCCTCGATGGCGCCGATGGCCACCAGGGCGTCGCCCAGCCGCCCGCCCCATTCGCTGAGCCGGGCCAGGGCGTCGTCGAGCTGGTCCTGGGTGATGCGTTTGCGGCGCAGCAAGAAGGCGCCCAGCAGCTCGTCCTTTTTGTTCGAGTCCACCAGGATGGGCTCGCCCTCGCGCATGAAGATCGACTTCTCGATGGAGCCGTCCTGCACGTGCAGCCGGCCGGTGCCGTTGGAGCGGTGCAGGCGGGCGAGGATGCGGGCAAAGGGCACCTGTGCCAGCTCGCCCTCGTAGCTGGCGTATTGCTCGCGCAGCTCGGCGATGGCCTGGTTGGTGGTCTCGTCGTCGGCGGTGGTGGCGTCGGCCAGCGCCTCCTGCCCGGCGGGCATCTCGTTGACCACCGAGGCCTCGTCGATGCCCTCGCCGTCGGTGAACACCCCCGAGGAGATCTCGAAGGGGATGGTCTGCGGGGGGGCGTCGTCGCCGGCGGTGGGGCTGGACTCGCCCAGGCCACGGCTGAGCTGCTCGAGCGAGGACACCGCCGCCTCCAGCTCGCGCGCCAGGTCGCTGTCCTCGGGGACCGTGCTGCTCTGATCGCCGACCTTCTGGTCGACCTGCTCGGGCGGCGGCGCCGGGGCGCGCACGGTGTCCCCGTTGGATGGGGGCGGGCCCATGTCCAGCGAGTCGCGCGCCTCCTCGAAGGTCTCGGCCTCCTTGGCCGCGTGCTCCTGCTCGAGCTGTTCGAGGCCCTTGTCGAGCGCCTCGTGCAGCCCGTCGACGGCGTCGAGCGCGCGCCAATCGCCGCCGTCCACGGAGACGCGATCGCCCGAGACCTCCTGTTGCTCGGCGATCAGGCCCACCAGGGTATTCATGCCCATGGGGCCATAGATCAGCCCGCTGGAATCGCGGTAGCGGTAGCGCTGGTGGGGCTCGCCTTCGCCGGTGGGCCATTCGTTTTTGTCGACGGTGGACTTGTCGTCGTGGTCGGCCGGGCGGTCCTCGGCCTCGCTCATGGGCACGTTGTCGGCCATGTCCCGGGCGCGCTTGCCGGCGGTGGCCGGCGTCTTCTCCAGCGGCGGCTTGGCCTTGGGCTGGGGGCTTCTGGTTCATGATCTGCTGCAGGCGAGGCTCGGCGCGGCGGCGGGACTTCTCCTTTTCGATCTCGTCGGCGAACAGCCGGCGCATGAAGTTGGACAGGTCCGTGCCGGTGACCTTGATGCTGTGCTGGTAGCAGAAGTCGACCAGCGCCTGGTAGAACTCCCCGCTGGTCTGGAAGCGCTCCTCGCGGTGCTTGGTCAGCGCCTTTTGGACGATCTCGCGCAGCCCCGCCGGCAGCGGCTCGGCCTTGTCGAGGCTGTCGGCGATGTCGGCGTCGCGCACCTGCAGCATGACCTCGAGATCGGAGCTGCCCACGAATAGCCGGCTCATGCTCAGCGCCTCGAAGAACACCACCCCGGAGGCAAAGACGTCGCTGCGCGCGTCGATCTCCTCGCCCATGACCTGCTCGGGGCTCATATAGCCGACCTTGCCCTTGAGCGTGCCGCTCTCGGTCAGGGTGCGCTCGATGGCCGCCTTGGCCACCCCGAAGTCGCCGACTTTGACGTCGCCGGCGTAGCTGATCATGATATTGGACGGGCTGACGTCGCGGTGGATGATGTTGAGATCGTCGCCGAAGGGATCTTTGGCCCGGTGGGCGAAGTTCAGCCCCTTGAGCATCTCCATGGTGACGAAGAGCACCAGGTTGAGCGGGATCTTGAGGCTGCGCTCGGCGCAGCGCGCCAGCACCTCCAGCAGATCCTTGCCGAGCACGTACTCCATGGCGATGTAGTACTGCCCGTCGATCTCGCCCAGATCGAAGACCTGCACGATATTGGCGTGGTACAGGCTGACGGCAATCTTGGCCTCGTTGATGAACATCTCGACGAATTCATTGTCGTCGACCAGGGTGGGAAGGATGAGCTTGATGGCAAATTCCTTCTCGAACCCGGCCGCGCCAAAGGTCTTCGCGCGGTAGATCTCGGCCATCCCCCCGGTGCCAATCTTATCTAGCAGGGCGTAGCGCCCAAACTTCGTACCTTCGCCGATATGGTCGACCACCAGAGTTGCCTATGCGAGTCGTTTGGAAGCGAGTCTTTGCTGGGGCGATGTTAGCACAAGCCGCGAGCCGCGGTCCACCGATTACGTGGGCCGATCGGCCGGTTTTGCCCCTCATTGTCGGGCCAGCGTCGTGGTTGCAAGTTGGGCGCAACCGTGGAACCCTGCCTAAAGTAAATCCACGGGTTTTGTCACAGATCAGGAAGGCTATGACCAAACACCGCAGCCCCGATGAGCGGGCTACCCAAATTTTGGACGCCGCGCGTACCTGCTTTATGCGCCAGGGCTACTTTGCCACCAAGATGGACGAGATCGCCGACGAATCCGGCCTGTCCAAGGGCGGCATTTATTTTCATTTCGACTCCAAGCGCGACATCTTTCGCACGCTGGTCGAGCGCGAGTACAACCGCGACATGGAGTTCATCGACAGCGTGCTCGACACCGAGCGCGACATCACCAGCATCCTGATCGGGCTGGGCGAGCATTTCGTCCAACAGCTCGCCTCGACGGACACGCCGCGATTTACCGCGATCATCGCCGAGATGGCCATCCGCGACGAGGAGATCCGCGACATGCTCCAGGAGCTCCAACAGAGCTATATCGAGCGGCTGGCCGAGGTGCTCGAGCACGCCATGCAAGAGGGCCAACTGCGCAAGGTCGACCCCACAGCCACGGCCATGCTGCTCAAGGCGATCATCGACGGCATCCAGGCAGGGATGGCCATCGGCGGGAGCACGCCGGATATGGAAAAATTGTTGGAGACCGCCATGCAGGTGCTCACACGGGGCCTGGTTACCGACGACGCACTCGGCTAGGCGAGCGCGGCGGGCGTCCGACCCCACGTGGGCTCGACGGCGGCAAGGCGGCGGGAGTTACTTCTTGCCGGCGGCGGGCTTTTCGGCCGCTTTGGCCGGCGTCTTGGCCGCCGGAGCCTCTTTCTGGTGCTGAGCGGCGCCGCCCTCTTCGGCCTCGTTGGAGGCGACGACATGCTGGGCGACCAGACTGCCGATGGTCACGCAGATGATGATGGCGACCAAGCCGGTGAAGATACCCTGAACGATTTCTTTGCTCATGATACTGACCTTTGCCACGCGGTCTCAAACACAGTGGCGCCTGGGGCGCCGTGATTCGCCGCGACACGCTATTATATTCGTCTCGCAGTTGCAACGATGAGGAGCGATTGGTCTCCACCCGCGAGGAATGTATGTCCGAACACGAGCAGGCCCATCCCGAGTCCCCCCGCCGTCTGACCCACGCCGAGTCCGCGCGCACCCTGTTGGCGACGGCCAGCCGCGGGGTGCTGTCGACCATCGACGCCCACGACGGCTACCCCTACGGGTCGCTGGCCGAATACGTGAGCACCGACGAGGGCGATCCCGTCTTTTTGCTGAGCAACCTCGCCGCCCACACCGCCAACTTCACCGAGGACGCGCGCGCCTCGCTGTTCCTGTCGCCGGCGATGGCCGACGCGCGCCCGCTGGCCCTGGAGCGGGTGACGCTTCTTGGGGACATCGAGGCGATCGCCGAGCCCGGCGAGCTTCGCGAGGCCTACCTCGATCGCCACCCCCACGCCGCCGGCTACGTCGACTTCACCGACTTTGGCTTCTGGCGGCTGCGCGTGCGCCGGCTGCGCTATATCGGCGGCTTCGGGCGCATGAGCTGGGTCACCCTCACCGACTACCGCCGCGCCCAACCCGATCCCCTGGCCGGCGTCGCCGCCGGGGCCATCGAGCATATGAACGACGACCACGCCGACGCCCTGGTCGACTACGCCCGTGCCCTGGGCGGCGTCGACGACGCCCACCACGCCCGCATGGCCTCCCTGGACCGCTACGGCTTCGACCTGCAGGTACAGAGCACCGACGGCGGCGAGCAGCTCGTGCGCATCCCCTTCGACCCCCCGCTGACCCGCCCGTCGAAGCTGCGCGCGAAGATGGTGGAGCTGGTCGACGAAGCCCGCGCGAAATAGCGTCGCTTAGACAAGTGCACGTGCGGAGATCGTTCGCTTTTCGAGGACCCCCGTGAGTGCACTGAGGTTTAGGTTTACGTTTAGGTTTAGGTTTAGGTTTAGGTTTAGGTTTAGGTTTGCGTCGAGATTTGGGCCGTCTATCCACGTGGGCTAATTTGATGCACTGACCCCCTTGTGCTAGGGTGTAGGCGGTTTGAAATATAAAAATTTTCCGGCGTATTGAGGCCACCTCCCATGTCTCGACGAATTGTCGTTGTCCTCGGCTTGCTGCTGTCGCTGTGTGGGCTACTGCTTATGAGTGGCTGCGGGCGCTCGCGGTTGGGCGCGCGTTGCCAGACCAATAGCGATTGTGGTGAGGGCGGCCAGTGCATCGGCCACTTCTGCTCGATGCCCACCGCCTGCACGGACTCGATGGACTGTGGGTCCGGCGAGCTGTGCCGCGGCGGGGTGTGCGTGGTGCCGCCGACGTTGTGCGCCAACGACGACCAATGCCCGGCCGGGCAGGTGTGCGTCAGCGGGGAGTGCCACGCCAGCGCGCCGTGCCAGTCCAACGACGACTGCGGGGCCAACCAATACTGCGACACCGCCAGCGGCCAGTGCGTGGACACGCCCTGCCAGTGCGACGCCGGTCAGACCTGCGACGACGCCGGCCGGTGCGTCTCCGGGGGCTGCCAGAGCGACGTCGACTGCCCCGCCGACCAATTCTGCAACACCCAAACCCACACCTGTGAGTCGGCCTGCCTGTGTTCCACGGACAGCGATTGCCCCACCGGCTCGGTGTGCGACAACTGTCAGTGCGTGCCCGCCGGCGGCTGCACCACCGACGCCGATTGCGGCCCCAACCAATTCTGCAACGCCCAACACCAATGCGTGGACACCCCGCCGGAGTGTCAGCGCGACAACGACTGCGCCGACGGCATGATCTGTGACAACGGCACCTGCCAGGTGGGCTGCCGGATCAACCGCGACTGCCCGCCGAGCACGGTATGCCGCGGCGGGATGTGCGTGGCCGAGTGCTTCGCCAACGGCGACTGCCCTGACGGCGACGTGTGCCGCAACAACAAATGCGTGACCGCCGAGTGCCAGACCGACGCCGATTGCGGCCAGGGCGGCACCTGCAACGCCGGGCTGTGCGAGTACCGCCGGTGCACCTCGGACACCGATTGCCACGCCGACGAGCAATGCGCCGACGGCATCTGCGTGCCCAAGCCGCCGCCGGAGTGTACCACCGACGCCGATTGCCCCAACGGGGAGCTATGCGACCCCAACACCCAGACGTGCACGCCCGTCCAACCCGACTGCGTGACCGACCAGGATTGCCCGGCCGGCGAGCAGTGCATCAACGGGCAGTGCATCAGCGGGGGCTGCGCCACCGACAGCGACTGCGCCAGCAACGAGGTATGCGTCAGCGGCCAGTGCAAGCCCGCCGGCCAATGCCAGGCCGACTCGGACTGCGGCGCGGCCGAGCGCTGCCTCAACGGCCAGTGCTTCTTCGTGGGCGACTGCCACACCGACGCCGATTGCCGCCCCGACGAGGTGTGCAACTCCAACTTCCGCTGCGAGCGCGTCGACTCCTGCGCCAACGTGCGCTGCCCGCCCAACAGCGTGTGCCAGAACGGCCAGTGTCAGCCCACCAGCTCCTGCCAGGTCGACGCCGATTGCCCGCCCAACTTCCAGTGCTCCAACGGGCAGTGCCAGCCGCGTCCGTCGCAATGCACCATCGACGCCGACTGCCCCAACCAGGAATCCTGCGTGAGCAACCGCTGCGTGTTCACCGGCGATTGCCGCGCCGACAGTGACTGCCGCGCCGGGGAGGTCTGCCAGAATAACTTCTGCGTCGCCCAGGGCGGCTGCAGCCGCGACACCGATTGCCCGACCGGTCAGCAATGCGAGCCGGTCTCGCACACCTGCCAGCAGGCGATCGACTGCACCGCCGACAGCGACTGCCAGAACGGCTTTACCTGCATCAGCAACCGCTGCGTGGACGCTCGCCAGTGCACCACCGACGCCGATTGCCCGGCGGGGGCGGTGTGCAACAGCTTCTTCTGCCAGCCCGCCCCCGAGTGCTACGTCGACGGCGACTGCCCCGCCGGACAGCGCTGCGACCTGAACAACTGCGTCGCCCAGTCGTGCACCAGCGCCGCCGACTGCCCGCCGGCCTGGCAGTGCATGGCGCAACGCTGCGTGCCCCCGCTGGTGTGTCGCCAGGACAGCGACTGCCGGCTGCCCACGCTCAAATGCATCAGCCACACCTGCCAGAAGCCCAACGGCTGTCAGTCCGACGCCGACTGCGCCGGGTCGATGAGCTGCGTGGCCGGCCAGTGTCTGCCGGTGCCGCCGCCGAATTGTCAGAACGACAGCGACTGCCCCAGCGGGCGCATCTGCGAGTTCGGCTTCTGCATCCGCCGCCCCGGCCAATGCCAGGTCAACGCCGATTGCGGCCCCAACCAGCGCTGCCTGAACTACCAGTGCCAGACGGTGCCCCAGTGCACCAGCGACGCCGACTGCGCCGCCGGCGAGGCCTGCGTCAACCAGACCTGCCAGCCGACCGCCCAATGCCAGGTCGACACTGATTGCGGCCCCAACCAGGCCTGCCAGAACGGCCAGTGCGTCGCCCAGCCGGGCTGCACCACCAACGCCGACTGCGCGCCCAACGAGGCCTGCACCAACGGTCAGTGCGTCCCCCAGCCCGGCTGCGTGGCCGACGCCGACTGCGCCGCCGGCGAGTTCTGCCAGAACGGCACCTGCGCGAGCGGGTGCCGCAACGGCACCGTGTGCGCCGACGGCACCATCTGCCA
This sequence comes from uncultured delta proteobacterium, assembly GCA_963697525.1. Lineage (GTDB taxonomy): Bacteria > Myxococcota_A > Bradymonadia > Bradymonadales > Bradymonadaceae > Bradymonas. The sequence goes on along the minus strand of OY969087.1, from coordinate 536,920 downwards.
GAATAACCAGTGCGGCGTGTGCACCACCGACGCCGACTGCCCCAACGGCGGCGTCTGCCAGAACAGCCAGTGCGTGGCCGGCGGCGGCCAGTGCACCAGCAACAGCGATTGCGCCGGCTCCCAGCAATGCCTGGGCGGCCAGTGCAAGACCCCGCCGGGATGTCGCAACGACAGCGACTGCGCCAGCGGCCAGCGCTGCGACCTGTTCAGCGGCCAGTGCATGACGCCCACGACCTGCTCGTCGAACGCCGATTGCCCCTCCGGCCAAACCTGCATCGGCGACCAGTGCAGCCAGGTCAGCGGCTGCCAGTCCAACGCCGACTGCCCGTCGGGCACGGAGTGCCGCAACAACGTGTGCCTGATCGCCGGCGACTGCCAGCAGGACAGCGACTGCGGCGCCAACCAGCGCTGCGAGTTCAACTACTGCCAGCCGATCAGTTGCCAGAGCGACACCGACTGCGCGGATACGTTCACCTGCCTGGCCAACCGCTGCGTGCTCGGCCCGTACTGCGGCCAGGACACCGACTGCCCGAGCCCGTCGCAGTGCATCAACAACACCTGTCAGAACCCCGGCGGGTGCACCAGCGACAGCGAGTGCCCCAACGGCCAGTACTGCTGGGCGGGCGCCTGCTACGCGATCCCGGCGCCGGAGTGCAGCTACGACACCGATTGCCCGTCGGGTTACCAGTGCAACTACGGCTTCTGCCAGCAGACCAATATCCAGAGCTGCCGCATCAACTCCGACTGCCCCACGGGCGCGCTGTGCGTCAACAATACCTGCCAGTCGGGCACCCAGTGCACCGCCGACGGCGACTGCAACTTCAACGAGGTCTGCCGCGGCGGCCAGTGCATCGTTCCCTGATGTTGCCCCGAGCGGCCTACCTGCGCTAAGAGAAGCGCCCGCCCCGACGGAATGTCGCGGCGGGCGCGTTTCTTTTTCTTGGTTGGCGAAGCCTCCCCAAGCGTACCTATCCGTAGAGACACCCATGCAACGCGACCAACTGCGAATTACCGAGATTTTCTACAGCATCCAGGGCGAGTCCTCGCGGGCGGGCCGACCGTGCGTGTTCGTGCGCCTGTCGCGCTGCAACCTGCGCTGCTCCTGGTGTGATACGCCGTACTCGTTTACCGGCGGCGACAAGCAGACCCTCGACGCCATCGTCGACGAGGTCACCGCCTACGGGTGTGAGCTGGTGGAGATCACCGGCGGCGAGCCGCTGTTGCAGCCCGGGGTGCACGACCTGATGAGCCGGCTATGCGACGCCGGACACGAGGTGCTCATCGAGACCAGCGGCTCGTTGGACATCGCCCCGGTCGACGATCGCGTGCGGGTGATCATGGATCTGAAGGCGCCCGGCAGCGGCGAGGTCGACAAGAATCGCTGGGAAAATATCGAGGCGCTCAAGCCCACCGACGAGGTCAAGATTGTCATCCTCGACCGCGACGACTTCGACTGGGCCGTGGCCACCTGCCGCGAGCACGACCTCTTCGGTCGCGTCGACGACGTGCATTTCTCTCCGGTGCACGGCGAGCTGGACTCCCACCAATTGGCCGAATGGATCCTCGAGGCGAGGCTTCCGGTGCGGCTCAATCTGCAGATTCACAAGTTTTTGGGGGTGGAATAGCAAACCCCGGAATGAATTCCGGGGCTATTGGTGGGAAAGGCGAAGGAATTTCAGCGTTGCATGATCGCGCGGTGTTCGATGTCCGCGGGAAGCAAAGCGGAGAAATGAGCAACGCGGCAATCAAAAAGCAGTTCCAAAAATAGCCCCGGAATTCATTCCGGGGATACCGGCGGACTTGCAACGTGACCCCCGGAATGAATTCCGGGGAGCAGCTTAGTTGTACTCGTTGAGCACGTCGACGCGCTCGCGCAGCTCTTTGCCGACCTTGAAGTGCACCGACTTTTTGGAGTCGACGTGGACCTTCTCGCCGGTGCGCGGGTTGCGGCCCATGCGGGAGTCGTACTCGCGGATCGAGAAGCTGCCGAAGCCGCGTAGCTCGATGCGATCGTGTTCGAGCAGCGCCTCCTTCATGGCGTCGAAGATCGCGTTGACGACCTCGTAGGCCTGCTTCTTGGGGATGTCGATACGCTCGGCGATTTTTTCAATGAGTTCCGACTTGGTCATCTTACTTCTCGTGGCAAACTTACTTTAACCATTCGGTTAAACGTCAATGATGTCACTAGCCTACGCGCACGGCGGGCCGCGCAGGTGGGGCGGCAGTTAATGACAGCCAGCCGTGGTTGTCAACCGGCCCGAGAGCCGGCCCCGCCCGTGCTGTCTAAAGCACTCCTATTTCGGAAACCGGATAAATTGGCAAAGTCAGACCAGATGGATGTTGATTTGGCCGATTGACAGGTAGCAGCGCTACATGGATTGAGGACAAATCGACAGACGCTGGTCTGGCGGAGCCAAGACTCCGGGTTTCGGAGTAGGAGTGGTTTAGTTCTGGCCAACGTGCACCCGAAAGAGTTGCTGGCCCATGAAGATATAGTCCCCGTTGCGAAGTTGGGTCTTCTCCCACAACTTGATCCACGTGCCGTTCGACGAGTTCAGGTCCACCAGGTAGCAGTGGCCGTCTTCACCCGAGTAGATCTGGGCGTGACGGCTGGACATGAATTTATCGTGGGGAAAGATGATGTCGCCTTTTTCCCGGCCGAGCACCGCCCCCGATTCGGGCAGGCAATACACGTTCTGGACGATATTGCCGATGCCGATCTGCAAGATCTTATAGTTGCCCCCCGGCGCCGGGCTGCCCATATAGCGGGTGCCGTCGGAGGACTTGGTCTTGGGGGTGATCGACTGCTCGAAGCGCTCGAAGCGAAGCACCTGGCGGCCCATCAAGAAGGAGTCGCCCTGGGTCAGGCGCACCTCGTCGCTGAGCTTCAAGAAGGTGCCGTTGAGGCTGTACAGATCTTCGATGTACAGATCGCCCTTCTCGATATGCAGACGGGCGTGTTTGGGGCTCAAGAAGGCGTCGGTGGGGAAACGCGTGTCCCCGTCGCGGCCCAGAGTGGTCTCCAGGAACTCCAGGGGGATGGAGATCCCGTCGGAGCCGTCCTCGTTGATGGAGACCAGGTGAATATCCCACGGGTTTTCCTGCTTGGCGGCCTCGGAGGGAGGCGGCGGCTCGCGCTGGGGCTCGGGGCTGCGCGCGCCGGCGGCGCTGGGCGTCGCCCCCTTGAGGCTGCCGCCGCACTGCACGCAAAAGCGCATGCCCGGCGGGTTGGCCGCGTGGCACGACGGGCACACCGAGCCCTGGGCGTCGGCCGACTCCGCCGCCGGGCCCAGGTGGGCCTGGTGGGGCGGCTCGACCATGCGATCGGTGGCGTCGATGCTGGCGGTGGCCGCCGCGCTGGGCGCGACCGTGTTGGACTCGGCGGTCTGGCCGGCGTCGAGCTCTTCGAGCTCGTAGTCCTCTTTGGCTTCTTCTTCGCCGTCGAGCGCCTCGAGCAGGAAGTTTTGCAGCTCGTCCTCGCTCAGATCGGGCTCGTCATCGGAGTCCTGGCTGTCGAGGCTGGGCTCCTCGGAGACCTCGGAGACCTGCATCCCCGGGCCGCGAAAGCGTTTGGCCATGCGCGAGATGGCCTCGTCGTCGTCGGATTCGTTCAAACCTGCAGCCAGGTCGACGCCCCCGGCGACGGGGCTGCGAAACCGCCCCTTCATTTTGATGCCGTCATCGCTCTCCGAACCCTGCTGTGCTTCGCTGGGTCCTGAAAGAGCTTGTGAGGCCAGTTTTCCCTCGTCCACGGATTTGCCTCCAATCGGAGCCTGAAAGTCTCGGCGATGGCGTGGTTTCTGGACGTTGGACAATCTACAGCACGGCCATGGCCGATGCAAGATGCTCGTGGCGGATTTGGCCGCACCCCCGGCGTGGCCTTTTTAGAGACGTGCCAGCAGGTTACGCCGTTTGATCGCATCAGGGGCAAACACCCCGCAGGGCGATCGTTCGGCGCGAGTGCTTCCAGCGCTCGCTGGCGAGGGCAGGATGCCCACGCACCGAAAAAAAGTGCTTCCAGCTCGCTGGCGTTCGGTGCGAGTGCTTCCAGCGCTCGCTGGCGAGGGCAGGATGCCCAGGCACCGAAAAAAGAGTGCTTCGAGGCACGAACGCGCCAATGTCTTGACAAGGGCGCATCGACCTGCCAAGGTCCGCTGCCTCAGGGAAGGGCTCGGCGCCTTCGTGTGTTCATCGAGGGCCTGCGGTGTCGTCTACGGCCGGCATCGGCACCCGGTACAACGCCCATTCGAGTTCGATCAGACGTCTGTAGAGCCACAACGGAGCGATCATGTCGCGCAAATGCAAATTGACCAACAAGAAGCCGCTGGTGGGCAACAAGGTCTCGCACGCCAACAACCGCACCAAAATGCGCCAGCAGCCCAACCTGCAGAAGAAGCGCATCTACGTCCCCGAGGAGGACCGCTGGGTGCGCGTCAAGCTGTCGGCCCGCGCGCTGCGCACCGTCTCCAAAAAGGGGCTGTTGAGCTTCCTCAAAGATCAAGGCCTGCGTCTCAAAGACGTGCTCGCCTGATCGCCCCGTCAGCGGCGCTGAACCCTCAGCGCCGCTAGCCGCGCCCCCCCATGCAGGCTAGCAGCCTGCGCTCCGCTAGCCGCGCCCCCCATGCAGGCTAGCAGCCCGCGCTCCGCCATCCGCGTATCCGCGCCAAGCCCGCCGTTTTACCGTCCTCCAGAGTGTGCTACCTTTGAGGCAGGTCTTTTGGCTGCCTCTATCCACAGCACCAACCATGAGTGAGGACCTCGTAAAACGCGACTTCGCTCCGGCTCCTGCGCGGGCAAACGCCAGCGGCGCAGACAGCCGCGAGGCGCTTATTGCCTGGCTGAGCCAGCCCCACCAGCGTATCGAAGACGCCATCCGCGAGCTGTCCGCCGAGCACCTCACCCAATTGCTCGAAGAGATCGGTTACGTGCTTCGCCGCCAGGAGGCCAAATTCGCCTGCATGCAGGAGATCGGCAGCGCCCTGGGCCAGACCATTCAGCTCGACGAGCTGCTCCACCTGATCATGGAGAAGATCACCCGGCTGATGGAGGCCGAGCGATCCACGCTGTTTCTGGTCGACGCCGCCACCGGCGAATTATGGTCGAAGATCGCCCAGGGCGGGGTGGACACCGAGATCCGCCTGGGCGCCGGGCAGGGCCTGGCCGGGTGGGTGGCCACCACCGGCAAGAGCATCAACGTGCGCGACGCCTACAACGACCCGCGGTTCAACCCCGAGGTCGACGCCCAGACCGGCTTTACCACCCGCAATATGCTGTGCCAGCCGGTGCGCAACCAGGAGGGCCACATCATCGGGGTCGTCCAGGTGCTCAACCGGCGCAGCGGCGACTTCAGCGTCCAGGACGAAAACCTGCTCAGCGCCATCGCCAGCCAGACGGCGGTGGCCATCGAGAACAGCAAGCTGTACCTGTCGGTGGTCGACAAGAATATCGAGCTTCGCCGCACCCAGCGCGAGCTGGAGAAGCGGGTGCGCGAGCTCGACCTGCTCTACGAGGTCGAGCGGGAGTTGAGCCGCGCGCTCGACCTCGACGATCTCATCGAGACGATCACCCAGAAGACCCTCGATCTGATCTCGGCGCGCGCCTCCGCGCTGACGCTTCGCGAGGAGGGGCAAAACCACATGTTCGTGCTCGTCGATCGCTCCTGCGACGGCGAGCACAACTGGGAGTTTTCGACCAGCGTGGTGCCCTCCGATCACGGCATCGCCGGCAAGGTCATGGCCTCCGGCGAGGCCCTGTTGTGCAACATGGACGGATGTGGACAGGTCGACGACGCCGCCAGCGACGAGATCGGCCTGCCCGTCCAAAATGTCATCTCGGTGCCGCTCTTCGACGACGAGCAGTGCATCGGCGCCCTGGAGGTGATCAACCGGCGTCGCCTGGACGAGGACGACGGCGATCCCCGCGGGTTTACCGAGGCCGATCGCAAGATCTTGACGCTGATCGCCGCCCAGATCGCCGGGGCGGTCGCCTCCCGGCGCCACCGCGAGGAGCAGGAGAAGGCCGAGCGGCTGGCCACCATCGGCCAGATGCTCACCGGCGTGGTCCACGACCTCAAAAACCCCATCGCCGTCATCAGCGGCAACGTCCAGTTGATGGCCCGCGCCGACGACCGCGACAAGCGCGAGGAGTACGCCACCAGCATTAAAAAGCAGTTCAAGCACCTCAACCAGATGACCCGCGAGCTGCTCACCTTCGCCCGCGGCGACACCGAGATCTCGACTCGAGCAGGTCGATCTGGCCGAGTTCTTCGGCGAGGTCGGCGAACTGTTGCACCACGAGCTGTCCGACACCGACATCGATTTTCGCACGCGGCTGGACTACGACGGCGAGGCTCGCTTCGACGCCGGCAAGATGAAGCGCGCCATCGTCAACCTGGCCAGAAACGCCGCCGAGGCCATGCCCGACGGCGGTGTCTTCGAGATGAGCGCCGATCTGGACGCCGACACCCACCAACTGGTCTTCGCCTGCCGGGACACCGGCGGGGGCATCCCCGAGCAAATCCGAAATACGCTATTCGACTCGTTCGTCACCCACGGCAAGAAGCACGGCACCGGCCTGGGCCTGGCGATCGTCAAAAAGATCATCGACGAGCACGGCGGCACGATCACCTACGACACCGAGATGGGCGTGGGCACGACGTTCTACCTGCGGTTGCCGCAGGGGGAGTGATCGAGTCATTGAGCGATCGAGTGATCGAGTAAACTACGACTGCGCAACTGCGTGGGAATTGGGAGAACGTTGCATGCGAAAGATCCGCTACGTGATTGCTCCGGCGGCGGCCTGTTTGGTCCTGCTGGCGCCGGGTTGTAAGAAGAGCGGGAAGGCGCCGGCGTCGGGGCCTGCCAAGACGGCGTCGGCGGCCAAGGCCGACAAGTCGGCCAAGGTCGCCGAGAAGGCCGCAAAGGCCGCGAAACAGGCCGATGCGAGCAAAGAAAAGACCAAGAAGAAAGGCCTGGGGCCGGGCACCGATGCGCAGCGCTCGCTGTTGGCGCGGGCCAAAAAGGCGTTTTTGACCGACAAGACCGATCAGGCGGAGGTGCTCTTCGAGAAGCTGTCGCACACCGGGCCGCTGTCCGGCCCGCAGGTCTCGGGGATCATCGCCCTCGCCCAGATCTACAACGAGTCCGACCGCTCCCAAAAAGCGCTCGCGCTGTACGACGGGCTGGCCGACAAGGTCGACGGCATCCCCGAGGTCCAACTGGTCATCGCCCGCGCCTACGCTCGCCAGGGCGAGTCCACCCGCGCCATCGCCGCCTACAAAAAGCTTCTGAAAGTCCAGCCGGATTATGTGTTCGCGTGGACCGAGCTCGGCAAGCTATACGCCGGCGCCGGGCGCAAGGACGACGCCAGCAAGGCGTTCTACAAATACGAACAGCGCGTCTACAGCCTGGCCAAGAAGCTCGAAAGCTCCGACACGCCCGCCGCCGACCGCCTGCATATCCTGGACGTGTTCTCGCTGGTCAGCGACGACCGCGCCACCCAGGCCACCGTCAAGGCGCTGGGCGCCAAGTCGCCGGACGTGCGCGAGAAGGCCGCGGTCGTCCTCGGCGAGACCGGCGCCGTGGAGGCGCGCAAGCAGCTCAAAGATCTGTCCATCAGCGACCCCAACCCGGCGGTGCGCATCGCCGCCAAGGGCGCGGTCAAGAGCCTCGACAAGCTCGGCGTCAAGACGCCCGATGGGCCCATCGGGCCCAAGGTCGTCAAGGACAAAAAAGACCTGCCCGTCAAGAAGTAGCCCGCCTCATTGCGGCCCGCCTCATTGCAGCAGGAAGGCCGCCTCACCGCTGGGCTTGCTCAAGTCACGCATATAGATGAAGTCGCTGGCCGGGTCGGGGATGATCACCCACGGCCCGCCGGGCAGCCCGGTCTCGACCAACAATTGGGTGGGCAGCAGCGTCGTCGTACGGAAGTTGTCGCTGCGGAAGTTGCGCTCGACGGTGAACCGGTAGCTGTACTCGCCGCCGGCGTCGCGCTGCGGCGGGATGGCGCCCTCGCGCAGCAGGAAGCTCAGGTACGGGCCCTCGAAGAGCTCGCCGGTCTTGACGCGCGAGTTGAAGCGGGGGGCGTCGGCGCCGTATTTGGGCTGGCAGGTTCCCAGCACGCTGGTCTGCTTGGACAAAAACCCGGAGCGGTCGCCCACCACGATCCACTGATTGTGGGCGCGGATCTGGTAGCGCACGCCGGTGTCGAAGCAGTCGCGGGCGGGTAGTTGGTCGGCGTAGGTCTTGCCGCCGTTGTCGCCGGAGATGACCGACAATACCAGCTCGTGGGGGCGCACCTCGTCGATATTGTAGGTGCGGAAGTCCGTCTGATCGCCGGGAGCGACGAACGCCTGGCATTTGTCGGGAAGCGGCGTGGCGCTGGGCTCGGATAGAATCGTCAGCCGGTCGCCGGCCTCCACGCCCGTCGAGCACAGGTCGAGGCCGGGGACCTGGAAGACGCCGTCGTCGGTCTCGGAGACCACGCCGTCGTCGCGAATCGTGTTGGGAATGATCCCCTCCCAGGTCACCGTCCAGGCCTCGCCGACGATCGCCTGATCGTCGGCGCTCAGCTCGCTGAGCGCGATGACGTCGAAGGGATCGACCGTTTGGTCCAGCGCGGCCAGTTGGGCGGCGCTGAGGTCGTCGCCGCCGATGAGGGCGAGCGTGCTCGACTCGAGCAAGGAGGCGCGCTCGTAGGTGCCCGCCTGGATGTCGGCCTCGGTGGTGCTGGGGGCGACCGGCTGGGGCAGAAGCGGCGAGGTGCAACTGACGTCGACCGGCCCCTGGGCCTGCTCGCGCAGCGCACTGACGAAGGCGTCGGGCGTCTCGCAGGTGCCCTGGCCGGCGATGCGGCTCTGGCGCGACTCGGCGTCGACCAGCTCCATGGTCGGGTTGAACGCCACGCGCACGTTGTTGTCGCTGGCCAGGCGCTGGCCGAAGCAGTCCTGGCGGTCCTGCTCGTAGTTGGCGCACACCGTGGTGTCGCAGTCCGTGGCGCCCGTGGCCCGACAGGTCAAACAATCGTTGAGCGCGGTGCAGGCGGCGGCATCGTAGCTGACGGGGAACTCGGGCACCGTCAGACAGCTCTGCTCGGTGGAGTTGGCCAGCGCCGTCGAGCCGTAGAAGAATTGGTCGTTGGAGATGATGCCGCTGGCCGAGTCGTCGGTCACCTCACAGAAGGTGCTCATGGCGCTGACGTTGTAGCCGTAGCCGCCGTCGGTGGCCACCCAGGCGCCGTAGTTGTAGCGCACGATGGCGTGGTGACACACCCCGTTGGGGTCGCAGCGGTCCGGCCGGGGGTCGCGCCACACGATGTTGCGCGTGACCCGCGCGCCCACGGCGGTGGGCGAGGGCGGTACGGTGATGCCGAGCTGGGTGGCAAAGGGCGTGCGGTTGCGCCCGCCGGCGTTGTACGCGTCGATGAGCTCGAGGCGCTGGGCGTCGACGACCAGAGATCTGGTCGTTGGCGCGGTCGTCGACGTACAAAAACTTGCCGAAGGGGTCGATCGCCGCGTCGGTGTAGCCCACCGGCGTGATCGCCTGCTCGCTCTGGCCGACCGACCCGTAGCAGGCGTCGTCGGCGGGGTAGTCGATCTTGCCGTCGTTGTCGTTGTCCAGCGTGTCGTTGCAGGCGAGCACCGCGTCGCTGACGATGGGCTGCTCCTCGCTGTCGGCGCCGCTGACCAGGCAGTCGGGGTCGGCGCGGTCGATCTTGCCGTCGCCGTCGTCGTCCTGGCCGTTGGAGCAGGCGCCCAGCGCGGCGCGCCCGATGCCGTCGGGGCTCTCCGAGCCCTTGGGGCCGTAGCACTGCGGGTCCTGCTGGTCGATCTTGCCGTCGCCGTCGTTGTCCACGCCGTCCGAGCAGCCAAAGGTCAGGCCCACCCGCGCGACCTCACAGGGCGCGTTTCCGCCGTCGAGGCAGCCGTCGGGAAAATCGGACAGCGCCGAGTCCCTCATGGCGAAGACCGAGGCGTAGCTGGTGTCCAGGTACACCACGTACAGGCGGTCGCCGGCCGGTCCCACGACCATGCGCGAGACCGTGCCCGGCAGCGAGACCGTGTGGCCGGTGGCCTGGGAGGGCACGGGATCGCAGGTCACGTGGGCGGGCGTGCAGTCGGCCGCGGCGACATCGGCGGCGCAGGAGCAGTCGACGGCCTCGTGAGTCCACAACCGCGACGGGTTGCTCAGGGCGACGGCCACCTGGCCGGGGTCGCTGTCGCTCGCCGGCGTCATCGCCACCGCCACCGGGGCGCTGTCGAATTGGATGGTCGGCGCCAGCGCTCGCAGGTGCCACAGGTCGATGACCGACACGGTGCTATCGGCCTGGTTGATGGCGTAGGCGGTCGTGCCGTTGCTCGCGGCCACGTCCACCGGGCTGTCGCCCACCGCGATGCCGGTCACCCCGGGGATCGACGGATCCAGATCGACCAGGCGCGGGTGCGCCGGAGACGAGCCCTGGTTGTCGCGGCTCATATCCACCACCGAGATGCTGTTGCCGGTCTGGTTGGCGACCAGGCCGATGGCGCCGCGCTGGCCGTCGGGGCAGGCCGAGACGTCGGCGCGCACCACCCCCGCCGACGGCGAGACGCTCTGCATGCACACCGGCCCGCGCGCCACCGTGAACGCGCGCGGGGTCTTCAGGCTCGCCGGCTGGCTGGGCGTGCCCGAGGTGCAGCCGGCCGCCCCGGCGACCAGCGCCGCGCAGACCACCAGGTGCAAGAGGGCGCGGGGCCGCACGCAGGCGCGGACAGGGGCACGAAAGTCGGATGGTGCGTTGAGGCGTGGCTTCATGGATGGGCCGTCTCGCTCACTGAATCTTGCTAATGACCGTGTCGTACCGCGACAGCTCGGGAGCGTCGGGGTTTCGGTGCAACGGGTTGATGTCGATGACCGCCACCGAGCCGCAGCCGCTGTCCGAGGTGCTGCAGTCGGAGGTGCCGCGACGGGCGTCGTCGAAGAGGGTGACGAACGCCCGGCAGCGGTCGGTGGGGCTGGCGCAGCCGGAGGTGGGCGGCTCGATGGCGATGGAGTAGGGGCTGGCGTCGAGCAAGATCTCGTCGATAATCGTCTCGCTGTCCAGGTCGACCACCTCCACCGAGCGGTCCGCGTAGCTGGTTACATAGGCCAGGTGGCGCCCCTGCGGTGTGGTGTGCAGGGCGATGTCGCTGGGCTTGCCGGGCATGGGGATCGACGAGGTCACCTGGTAGGACGTGCCCTCGCCGGTGTCGGGGTTGTCGGGCACGATCTTGACCACGTGCAGGGCGTTGGGCCGCTGGCTGATCACGTACAGGCGATCGCCGGCGTCGTTGAACGCCAGGCCGCGCGCGTCCACCGCCTGGGACTCGTGGTTGATGGCGAACGAGCCGCGCTGGATGATCGCCTGCACGGTGCCGGAGTCGTCGATATAGGGCTGGAAGATGGCCACCCCGTTGGTGTTGCGCCCGGCCACGTACAGGTCGTGGGTGCCCGGGCGTTGGGCGATGGCGTTGCCCCCGCTGAGCAGCGGCGCGGTGCGCACCGTCACGCTGGACACGTCGCCGGGCTGCAGGCTCACCGACGAGACCCGCGAGCCGCGCAGGTGCGCCAGGTTGACCACGTCGACCTTCTTGTCGCCGCTCTGCACGCTGAACACCGCCAGATCGAACGGGTCGCTGGGAAGCTTGGGGTCGTCGCTGCCGATCTCGCAGGCGCCCGGGCGAAACACGCGCTCGCCGCTGTCGTTGGTGCCGCAGAACAGGGCGCTGCCGTCGTCGGCGACGTCGTAGGCCACCACCACATTATTGTTGCGCGCCGTGGCGTAGGCGATGGTGGCGTCGTCGTTGAGCTGGATATGCCCGCCAAACGAGGGCAAATAGGGGGTGTTTTGCGGCAGAATCTTCAGCGTGTCGGTGTCGATGACGCTGACCGTGCCTCCCAGATCGGGGCGGTAGCGGGCGTCGAAATTGCTGTTGACCACGTACAGGTACTTGCCGTTGGGGTGAAACGTCAGCCCGATGGGGTAGTTGAGCTGGTCTCGCCGGGGCAGCGGGCCCTGATAATTATTGCTACAGCTCGCCAAAATGCCCAGCGACGCGGTCAGCAACAGGGTTGTCAAAACAGTCAGACGTGTTTTCATCATCGGGTCCTAGTGCTCGGATCCCAGCGCTTGCCGCGGGTTTTCCGGTCGGACAACGGTCGGCGAGCGGGCCATGCGCCCATCGTAGGCTGAATTACCACCGGGGTCGGTTTCATTGCAAGTTAGGCCTCAGTCTTATCAGTCGTATCGTGGGGCCAACCCTCAAATCCGTACGCTGTTCCCCAAATAGCCTCGGACTTCAGTCCGGGGAGCGTCCTCGCATTGACGCAATCGTGCCAACTCGCTACTCCATAAGCCAGCAAATCTGTTGTTTCCACACGTTTTGCGGCGCTGCACGCCCCGGGAGTACGAACTATGAAACACTCCACTCGAATGGCTCTGATCTGCTCGTTGATTCTCAGCTCGATGGCCCTGGCCAGCACCGCCTCGGCCAAAGGCTCCAAGGCCAAGGTCTACGACTGGCCGGACAGCGAGATGCCCGTGCTGGTGACCACCGACAGCGGGTTGATCTTCATCACCAACAAGAAGCGCCCGCACCGAGTCTATTCCTGGCACGAGCACAACGACGGCAAAAACTCCAAGCACGTCTACCTGGTCGACCTGGACAAAGACGGCAGCTACGAGGTCGTCGGCGCCGGCAAGCCCACCTTCGTGCTGCATACCAACAGCGACCCGTGGTGGCAGCTCGAGAAGGGCTGCGACCAGACCATCGTGGCCGACTTCGTCGCCGACGATAAGCTCGATGTGTTCTGCAACAACCGCAAGTCGATGAAGGTGTACACCTACGACGGCCAATTCGTCTGGGAGCTGTCGCTGGGCCGGCGCATCGACTACTGCCGCGCCGGCGACCACAACGGCGACCTGAAGGCCGACCTGGAGTGCAAATTCCACGGCAGCAGCCACTGGGCGCGCGTCGACTCCAGCGGTCAGGTCACCGCCAAAGACCTCGACGCCCCCGAGATCCCCGAGGGCGCCGTCGACCTCGACGAGGCCACCCCCGCGCCGACCGACGACGCGCTCAAAAAGGCGGTCGCCAAGGTCAAGCTCGACGGGGATCTCGAGGCCGGCCTCGTCAAAGACCTCGACGGCGACGGCAAAAAAGAGACCGTGGCCGTGACCAAGAAGTCCATCTACGTCATCGCCGCCGACGGCAAGACGTTCAAGAAGTACCCGGCGTCCACCCACAAGTATAAACGCAAGCCCTTCGCCAAGCTCAACAGCGTATACGCCAACAACTTCAAGGACACCGACAAGGCCCAGAAGGTCGTCAACGGCCTGCAGGACAAGCTGTCGAAGTGCTACGCCAGCCGCGTGCGCCACAACCAGTTCACCGGCACCGGCCAGCTCCTGTTGACCGTCAACGTCAACGACAAGGGCAAGGTCACCCGCATCGACATGCTGCACTCGGGCATTCACGACAAGAAGGTCGAGAGCTGCGCGAAAAAGGTCTTGAAGCACGGGGATTTCCCCAAGGCCACCGGCGGCACGGGCACGGTGAACGTGAATATGAAGTATACGTTTCAGGATGAATAAATGGATGGGCTTGCCACAAAAGCCAACCACCAACAAATCCGAGACCTGATCATGACGAAACCACGCACTATCAAAGCTCCCCACGGCACCGAGCTTCGCTGCAAGGGCTGGATTCAGGAAGCCGCGCTGCGCATGCTCATGAACAACCTCGACCCCGAGGTCGCCGAGGACCCGGAGCATCTGGTGGTCTACGGCGGCACCGGCAAGGCGGCGCGCAACTGGGATTGCTTCGAGCATATCGTGCGTGAGCTCGAGCGCCTGGAGGACGACGAGACGCTGCTGGTGCAGTCGGGCAAGGCCGTGGGGGTGTTCAAGACCCACGTCAACGCCCCGCGCGTGCTCCTGGCCAACTCCAACCTGGTGGGCAAGTGGGCCAACTGGGAGCACTTCAACGAGCTGGACAAAAAGGGGCTGATCATGTTCGGCCAGATGACGGCCGGCAGTTGGATCTACATCGGCACCCAGGGCATCTTGCAGGGCACCTACGAGACGTTCGCGGCCGCGGCCAAGAAGCATTTCGGCAGCGACCTGCACGGGCGCTTCGTGCTCACCGCCGGCCTGGGCGGCATGGGCGGCGCGCAGCCGCTGGCGGCGACGTTCAACGGGGCGGCGTTTTTGGGCGTGGAGGTCGACCCCAAGCGCATCCAGCGGCGCATCGACAAGGGCTATTGCGACAAGATGACCGACGACCTCGACGAGGCCCTCGAGTGGGTGCTCGCCGCCAAGAAAAGCGGCGAGGCGTTGAGCGTGGGTCTGGTGGGAAACGCCGCCGAGGTGCTCCCCGAGATCTTCGAACGCGGCATCGTCCCCGACGTGGTCACCGACCAGACCGCCGCCCACGACCCGTTGAACGGCTATATCCCGGCGGGATTTAGCCTCGACGAGGCCGCCTCGCTGCGCGAGAGCGACCCGTCGACCTACCTCGAGGAGGCCTACGACAGCATCACTCGCCACGTCGAGACCATGGTCGCCTTCCAGGACGCCGGCGCGGTGGTCTTCGACTACGGCAACAACATCCGCCAGGTCGCCCTGGACAACGGCTTCGAGCGCGCCTTTGACTTCCCGGGCTTCGTGCCCGCCTACATTCGGCCCTTGTTCTGTGAAGGCCAGGGCCCGTTTCGCTGGGCGGCGCTGTCGGGCGATCCCGAGGATATCTACCGCACCGACCGGGCCATCCGCGAGCTGTTCCCCGAAAAGGAGCACCTGATGCGCTGGCTGGACATGGCCCAGGAGAAGGTGCACTTCCAGGGACTTCCCTCGCGCATCTGCTGGTTGGGTTATGGCGAGCGGGCCAAGGCCGGCCTGAAGTTCAACGAGTTGGTCAAAAATGGCGAGATCTCCGCGCCCATCGTCATCGGCCGCGACCACCTCGACTGCGGCAGCGTCGCCAGCCCCAACCGCGAGACCGAGGGGATGAAGGACGGCAGCGACGCCATCGCCGATTGGCCGATCCTCAACGCCATGCTCAACGCCGTGGGCGGCGCCAGTTGGGTCAGCTTCCACCACGGCGGCGGCGTGGGCATGGGCTACAGCCTGCACGCCGGCCAGGTCATCGTCGCCGACGGCACCGACGCCGCCGCCGAGCGCCTCGAGCGCGTGCTGACGACCGACCCCGGCATGGGGATCATCCGCCACGCCGACGCCGGCTACGATAAGGCGATCGACTTTGCCAAGGAGCACGGGGTGCGGGTGCCGCACCTCGAGGAATAGCACCATGAACCCAAAAACCTTCACCATCCACGCTGCGCAACTGCTGACCATGCCCGATCAGGCCGACGAGCTGCGCTCGTACGACCCGCAGGGCGACCTGGCCGCGCGCGACCGGGCCATCACCGGCGCCGTCGACGACGCCGGGGTCTTCGTCGAGGACGGCGAGATCGCCTGGTTCGGCGCGTTTGGCGAGCGACCCGAGGCGGCCAAGCAGGCGCCGACCATCGACGCCGAGCTGGTCACCCCCGGCTGGATCGACTGCCACACCCACGCCGTCTTTGCCGGCGAGCGCGCCGACGAGTTCGTCCTGCGCAACGCGGGGCGGCCGTATGTGGAGATCTTGGAGGCCGGCGGCGGCATCCTCAACTCGGTGGACCAATTTCGCCAGGCGAGCACCCAGCAGCTCGCCGATTTGCTCTTCGAGCGAGTCTTCGACTCGGTGCGCGTGGGCGTGACCACCCTGGAGGTCAAAAGTGGCTATGGGCTGACGCCCAGCGACGAGCTCAAGGCGCTCAAGGCCATCAAGTTGGTCAGCGAGCGCGAGGTGCCCTGTGAGCTCGTTCCCTGCTTTTTGGGGGCGCACGCCGTGCCGCGCGAGTACGCCGACCGGCGCGGCGAGTACGTCGAGCTGGTCTGCGAGGAGATGATCCCACAGGTCGCCGAGCACCACCTCGCCCAATATTGCGACGTGTTTTGCGACCGGGGCGCGTTTACGGTCGACGAGGCACGGCGCGTCCTCCAGACCGGCCAGGAGCACGGGCTGATCGCGCGCATCCACGCCGACGAGATCACCGACGCGGGCGCGGCCGGCCTGGCCGCCGAGATCGGCGCAGCCAGCGCCGATCACCTCGAGCATACCGGCGACGAGGCCATCGCCCAGATGGCCGCCGCCGGCGTGGTGGGCGTGCTCATGCCCGCGGTCAACCTGTTTTTGGGCACCACCGACCACCTGGCGCCCGCCCGCAAGCTGCTCGACGCCGGCTGCGAGGTCGCCGTGGCCACCGACTTCAACCCCGGCAGCGCCATGACCCAGGACCTGGGCATGATGCTCACCCTGGCGTGCACCCTGTACAAGATGACCCCCGGCGAGGCGCTGCGCGCGGTGACCGTGGGGGCGGCCAAGGCGCTTCGGCGCGACGACATCGGCCGCATCCGCGTGGGCCAGACGGCCGATTTGACGCTTCTGAGCGTGCCGTCGATGAATTACGTGCCCTATCACTTCGGCACCAGCCACGTCAGCGGCGTGGTTCAAAACGGCGAATTTGCCTACTGGACTGACCAGGAGCTGGTTTGAGCGAGGAGATCGACAAACTCGAGAGCTTCCTCGACGAGCTCGACGCCGCCGGCGTCGAACGCCTGGTGGTGCGCTGGATCGACGAGACCCGACCCGTGCCCGAGAACGAGTCCGGCTACACGGTCGGCCGGGTCACCCGGGTGACCTTCACCGCCCAGCGCGACGGCGAGGTCGTCCGGCAGACCTTCGAGGGCGTGGGCTACGACGAGCTGCGCCAGATGGTGGCGCGCTATCCCTTCGAGACGCTGTATCGCAGCGACAATGTGACGCGGTAGCTTGCTCTACTTCTGCAACATCCACAAAAACACCCCCAAGATCACCCCGCCGATGACCAGGCCCAGCAAGATTTCCTTGAGCACGCTCGATCCTTTGGCCTGATCGGCCGAGGAGGTCGGCCGCTCGCCGGCCAGGTCGAGCTGGTCGTGGGCGGGGCCGAAGTTGAACGGCGGGGCGTGGGTGTCGCGGTTGAACTCGGTTGTGGGGTGCTCGTCGATGGTGGGCTCGCCGAAGCCGGTGTCGACCAGCGGCTCGGCGAACGAGCCGGTATTCGAGGGCTGCTCGATGGTCGGTGAGCTCTGGTCGATGGGGGCGACCTCCCAGCCCGAGCGCCGGCTGGTGGTGGCCAGGGTGTCGTCGTCGGGGGCGACCTCGTAGGCGTTGCGCTGGTTGGTGGTGGCGGTGTCGACCGGCCCGGACTCCTCGTAAGCCGGAAAATCGGCGAACGGGTCGATGGAGGCGGCCCCGGGGCCCAGCCGCTGGCCGCCGTCGTTGGCCAGGGCGTGGTCGACCTCGTGCATCGACGGCAGCCCCAGCGAGTGCGGGGTGGTCATCGCCTCTTCGTCGGCCTTGCCAAATTCGTTGGGCACGGCGGCGTTGTCGGTCGACGACGGGCCGCGCTCGCCGCCCAGATCCAGCGCCTCCAAGTCGAGCACCATGTCGGTGGGCGTCTGGTAGCGCTGGGTGACGTCCTTGACGACGGCGCGCTCGATGATGTCGGCAAAGATGGATTCGCGCACCGGCGGGGGCAATTTGAGCGGTTTGTCGGAGGCCTGGAACAAGATCGTGTCGTAGACCGACTCGATCTGGACGACCTTGTCGCCGGTGAGCATCTCGGCCATGATCAGCCCCATGGCGTAGATGTCGGCGGGCGGGCCCACATTTTTCTTGTGCACCAGCTCCGGGGACATATAAGCAGGGGTACCCACCAGGGTCTTGGCGGCGGTCAGCTCTTCGCTGCGGTCGTCCTCCAGGGCTTTGGCGAAGCCAAAATCCAGGACTTTGACGTGGCCTTTGCCGCCGTCATTGACCAGAAAAATATTGGCGGGCTTGAGGTCGCGGTGGACGATTCCCAGTTCGTGGGCAGCTTCAAGAGCAGACAAAGTTTCGAGGGTGATACGCTTGACCAGGCGATCGTTGAGGGCGCCATGATGACGCAGCAGAGTCTTGAGATCGGTGCCCTCCAAGAACTCCATGGCCATGTAGGGAAGGCCCGAGGAGGTCTCGCCATAATAGTACACCCGCAGCACATGCGGGTGGCGCAGGCTGTAGATCAGGCGGGCCTCGCGCTCGAAGCGCTGGCGCAGCTCGTCCTCGTCATGAGGCCCGGGCTTGAGCACTTTGAGCGCCAGTGTGCGATCTTCGAGTACATCGTGGACTCGGTAGACCGCCCCGAAATTTCCATGGTCGAGCTCGGATTCGATGCGAAAGACGTCATCGACGACCTCGCCGACCTCGGGCATCCGAGACATCTCGGCGACTCCCTGGCATAATACCGCGTCAATGGTAATCGACGTCGGCGGCTATTGTGCAACAGAACAGGCCGTGTTGTCATGTGGAGAAACGCAAACGGGGGGAATGAATCAAAGAAGTGATTTCGTTCATCTTGCGGACACGGCAGCGAGGCCCTTCGAAGGGGAGGGCTTGCTCGGGGGCTCATCCTGCGCAAGGATAGGCCTTGATGATGCGGCCGGCTCGCTGACTGTTGATGTGATCATACACCGTACAAACCAAGCATGGAAAATCTGATGGGCAAGCTCAAGCGCCACGGGCGTTTCATAGTCGCCTTCCTCGCACTGACGATCGCGTTTGTGTTGAGCGTCAAATTCAGCGACCGGGGGGTCCAGTTCGACCTGAAGAACTCGTCGGTGTCGGCCTCGGAGGGCAAGGACGGCGACTACCAGTTGTCGGCGCTCAAGATCTTCAACCGGGTGTTGTTGCGCATCAAGGACAACTACTACGACCCCAGCCGGGTCGACCCCAACAAGATGTTGGTGGCCGCGCTCGACGAGGTCCAAAACCAGATCACCGAGCTGGTGGTCACGTTCGTGGGCGGCAAGCAACACCCCACGGCGATCAAGATCCAGGTCAACGGGGCGTCCAAATCCTTCAAGGTCAAGCCCATCGAGAGCCTGTGGGAGATGAGCTTCCGGCTGCAGAAGATGTTCCGCTTCGTCGAGGAGCACCTGCCCCAAAACCCCGACCTGGACGCCCACCAGATCGAGTACGCCGCCATCAACGGCATTTTGAGCACGCTCGACCCCCACAGCACGCTGCTGCCGCCGCGCCACTACGAGGAGATGCAGACCCAGACCGGCGGCAAATTCGGCGGGCTGGGCATCGTCATCTCCATCCGCGACGGCCAGTTGACCGTGATGAGCCCCATCCCGGGCACCCCCGCGGCCAAGCAGGGCATCAAGGCCAAGGACAAGATCGTGCGCATCGGCGACGAGTCCACCATCAACATGGACCTGCAAGAGGCGGTCAACCTGATGCGCGGCGACCCCGGCACCAAGGTCGACCTCTGGGTGTCGCGCAGCCCGTGGAGCGAGCCGCATAAATTCAGGGTCACCCGCGCGGTGATCAACATCGAGTCGGTCGACAGCCACCCGCTGGCCGACAAGATCGGCTATATCAGCATCAAAAACTTCCAGGCCAACACCTACCCGGACCTGGTCAAGCACCTCAAGAAGCTCAAAAAACAGATGGGCGGCCTGCAGGGGCTGGTGCTGGATTTGCGCGACAACCCCGGCGGCCTGCTCGACCAGGCCATCAAGGTCAGCGACACCTTTTTGGACCACGGCACCATCGTGAGCACGGTGGGCGTGGGCAACCGCATGCGCGACAAGAAGGTGGCCACCAAAAGCGGCACCGAGCCGCACTACCCCATCCTGGTGCTGGTCAACGCCGGCAGCGCGTCGGCCTCCGAGATCGTCAGCGGGGCGCTGCAGAATAACAAGCGCGCGCTCATCGTCGGCGACACCACCTTCGGCAAGGGCTCGGTGCAGGTGCTCTACGAGTTCGACGACAACTCCGCGCTCAAGCTGACCATCGCCCAGTACCTGACCCCCGGGGGCATCTCCATCCAGAACAAGGGCATCAGCCCGGACCTGCGCCTGGTGCCGGTGAGCGTCGACGACGGCGAGGTCGATATGTTCCCGTCGGACAACGTGCTGCGCGAGCGCGACCTCAAGAGCCACCTGTCCAACTCGGCGGTGCGCAAGAACAGCGACGAGCGCAGCTACGTGCGCTACCTGACCGAGGCGCCGGCCAACCCCGAGGACCAGGACTTCCAGAACCCCAACGAGTTCCACGAGGACTTCGAGATCAAATTCGCCCAGCAACTGCTCGCCAGCGCCGGCTCCAAGTGGAAGGCCCCCGCGCTGTACAAGCAACTGCAGCCCGAGCTGGACAAGATCGCCAAGCGCGAGATGAAGCAGATCCAGAAGAAGCTCGACAAACTCAAGGTCGACTGGACCGACGGGGACAACCCCGCCCACGCCAAGGTGGACCTGCAGGTGAGCACGTCGGCCTCCAAGGACACCGTCAAGGCCGGCGACAAGATCACCTTCACCGCCAAATTGACCAACAAGGGCACCAAGACCCTGCACCGCATCAAGGCCATCTCCAAGAGCGACAACTCCGTGCTCGACGACCGCGAATTCCTCTTCGGTGAGGTCAAGCCCGGCCAGACCAAGACCTGGTCGGTGGACGTGGAGATGCCCAAGGAGACGCCCAACCGCTTCGACCAGGTCGCCTTCCAGGTCAGCGGCCCCCGGCATACCTTCGGCCAGAAGGTCGACCGCCCGGTGCGCATCGTCGGGCTGGACCGCCCGCAATTTGCCTTCGCCTATGAGCTGCAAGACGCCAACGGCGACGGCGTGCTCCAGAAGGGTGAGGAGGTCACCTTCCACACCCTGGTCAAAAACGTCGGCGCCGCCGACAGCAACAAGACCCTGGTCTACCTGAAGAGCCTGGCGGGCAAGTCCATCTACCTGGAGAGCGGACGCGCGACCATCGACTCCATCAAGAAGGGCGGCGAGAAGAGCGCCGACTTCAAATTCAAGGTCAACGCTATCCCCGACAAGGATCACGTCGAGGTCGAGGTCGACGTCTTCGACACCGTCTTCCGTGACTTCGTCCACAAGAAGATCAAGCTGCCGTTTGCCGCCGCCGCCGACAAGGTCACCAAGGCCAGCGGACTGGCCAAGGTCAAAAACGGTCCCGCCAAGCTGTACCTGGGCGCGACCAGCAAGTCCGACGTCGCCGCCATGGCCACCAAGGGCGCAACCCTGCCGGTGGTCGCCAAGCTCAACGACTGGATCAAGGTCGACCTGGGCGCGCGCAAGGCGTGGATCCAAAAAGGGCTGGTCGACTACGACGCCCACGCCTCCGGCAAGCTCAGCGGCGTGTCCCGGCGCACCCTGTACCAGTCCCCGCAGGTCGAGCTCGACCCGGCCACGATGATGACCTCCAAAGACCAGGTGCCCCTCAAGGGGCTGGTCGAGGACGACTCGTCCATCAAGGACTACTACATCTTCGTGTTCAACCGCGAAGACGGCACCAACATCCACACCCGCAAGATGGATTACACCAAGGTCGACGGCAATAAGGCCAAGATCGCCTCCAACATCCCGCTGTTCAAAGGGATGAACCGCATCTCCATCATCGCGCGCGACGAGGACGGCATGGAGACGACCCAGGACGCCTACGTCTACCGCAACTGACGCGGTAGCTGGTTAGCTGGCCCGATCACAAAAGCCCCGTCGACCAGCCAAGGTCGACGGGGCTTTTTTGGGGCGAAACGGCTCTACGCGTCACACGCTGTCGCGCAGCAGACGCTCGACGTGGCCCTTGGCGCGCACGTTGTCCTGGATGTCGGCGATGTTGCCGTCCTCGTCGATCACGAACGTCGAGCGCACGATGCCCTCGTAGGTGCGCCCGTAATTCTTCTTCTCGCGCCACACCCCGTAGGCCTCGGCGACCGCGTGGTCGGGGTCGGCCAACAGCGTGAAGTTCAGGTCGTGCTTGTCGCGAAACTTCGCGTGGCGCTCGACGGGATCGGGGGACACGCCCAGCACCTTGTATCCCTTGTCCACGAAGGTGTCCTGGTGGTCGCGAAAATCGCACGCCTGGGTGGTGCAGCCCGGGGTCATGTCCTTGGGATAGAAGTACAAGACGACCTTCTGGCCGCGCAGATCCGACAGGGCGACGTCGCCCTCGTTGTCCGACGCCAGCGTGAAGTCGGGAGCCGCGTCGCCTACGTTTAGCTTGGGATTGGTGCCCATAGGTACCTCGTTTGGGTCTGGGGTTGGTGAACTCGCGCTCATTGCATAGAAAATGGGCGAGGAATGGGCAAGTTCGTTTGGGGAGTCGGGTTGCCAGCCAATCCCATTTGACTTTCCGCGCCCCCTCGTGGAAGGTCACACGCGTTTAGCGTGTTGCACGGTTGAGGCGCAAAGATCGCCAGCCGGCATGGATTTTTCCTGCATGCGAGAGGAAACACGCGATGAAACCCGTCCAGATCCGCGAAGACGTCGACCCCGAGTCGCCCGAGTATCGGCGCAACCTGATCATCGTCATCGGCATTCTGTTCCTGCTGACGCTCGTCGGGGGAAGCTGCCTGGGCTACAGGATTCGCACCGCCGAGAACGCGCGCGGCGGCGCCACCAGCCAGACCAAGGACCAGAAGCCTGCCGACGAGCCTGCGCTGCCCGCCCAGCCGCTCGGCCCCGAGCAGTCGCCGTAGTCAATTGAGAACGCGACATGAAAGTTCATTTTGTCACCCACGGCTGCAAGGCCAACCAATACGACACCGAGAAGTTCCGCCAGGAGCTCGAGGCCCGGGGGGCGACGGCGGTCGATGACCCCCGCGAGGCGGACGCCTGCGTGGTCAACACCTGCACGGTGACCAACAACGCCGACGCCGGGGCGCGCAAGGCCATCCGGCGCCTCAAGCGCGACAACCCCGACCTGCAGATCATCGTGGCGGGGTGCTCGGCGGCGCTTCGCTTCGGCGACTATACGGCCATGGACGAGGTCACCGGCGTGGTCAAAGGCCACGACGCAGTGGCCGTCGCCGGGATGATCGCGCCGGAGGCGCCGCTGCTCGAGCGCGACGAAGAGCCCATCGGGGGCGTGCTCCTGGAGAAGAACGAGCGCGGCACCCGCGGGTGGATGAAGATCCAGGACGGCTGCAACCGGCGCTGCTCGTTTTGTGCGACCAAGCTCGCCCGCGGCAACAGCCGCTCGCGCGCCGAGGACGCCATCGTCGCCGAGGCCAAGCAGTTGGCCGACTACCACCGCGAGATCGTGTTTACGGGCATTCATATCGGCCACTACGGCCACGACCTCGACGGCGGGCGCGACCAGCATACGCTGTCGCGGCTCATCGCCCGGCTGCTCGAGGAGGTCCCCGAGGTGCGTTTTCGGCTGGGCAGCATCGAGGCGACCGAGATCGACGACTTGATGCTCGAGCTGCTGGCGACCAGCGCCGGCCGGCTGGTGCCCCACCTGCACGTGCCCATGCAGGCCGGCTCCAACAACGTGCTGCGGCGCATGCGCCGCTGGCACACCCGCGAGCAATACCGCGACCGCATCCTCGAGATCGCCGATCGCCTGCCGTACCTGGGCCTGGGAGCCGACGTCATCGTGGGCTTTCCGGGCGAGTCCGACGCCGACTTCGACCAGACGCGCCGGCTCGTCGAGGAGCTGCCCTTTACCTACCTGCACGTGTTTCCGTACTCGGAGCGTGACGGGACGGTCGCCGCCGAGATGGACGAGCAGATCCACGGCGACGTCAAAGCCGCGCGCAGCCAACAGCTTCGCGACCTCGCCCAGGCCAAAGGCCAGGCCTACCACCGCTCGCGGGTGGGCCAGGCCGCCGAGATCGTCGTCGAGGAGAATAATTACGGGGTCACCGAGGACTACCTGCGCGTGCGCCTGACCGGCAACCCCGACGAGCGCACCGGCGATCTGGTATACGCGCCGTTGACGATGGATGATGGTGAATTGATCGCGCGGGTGTAGTCGCCGCGCCGAGGACGCACGATGCTCGAACAGTTGTGGCTGTTTCACTGCGGGTGGATCCGCGTGCCCCGCCCGGCGGTCGTCGCCGGCGCTCCCATGAGCTTTCCACGCATGCCCATGCTCGCCGCGCTCGCCTATCACACCGAGCACGGCCCCATCCTCATCGACGCCCCCTTCGGCCACGAAGGCCCGTCGAACGCCGGCACCCTTCTGGGCGCGGCCGTTCGGGGCATGGGGCTGCACTTCGAGGACGACTGGTCGGTGGTGCCGCGCATCGAGCAATTGGGGTTTCGCCCCTCCGAGGTCCACCACATCCTGATGACCCACCTGCACTGGGACCACACCGGCGGCATGAAGGAGCTGGGCCACGCCCACTTCCACGTCAGCCGCAGCGAGTGGGAGTTGGCCGTCGACGTGACGCCGTTCAGCCCCCTGCGCGCCAGCTACCAGCCCGACGACTTCCGGGCGATGCGCAACCGCGTCGAGCTCATCGACGATCCTTTGCCCCTCGGCGAGGACCCCGTCGGCCACGACGTCTTCGGCGACGGCTCGTTCTGCGCCGTCGGCCTGCCCGGCCACTCCATCGGCCACATGGGCTACCGGCTGCGCTTCGACGACGGGCGGCGCCTATTTTTGGTGGGCGACGCCGCCTTCTGCGTCGAGCACGTCCTCGAGCGCCGCGCCCTGGGCGCCTTCCCCAGACGCGCCGCCTACTCGCTCGAGCAGACCGAGGAGACGCTGCGCGCCCTGCGGCTGTACCACGACGCGCACCCCGACGAGGTCATCATCCCCTCCCACGACTTTGAATGGGGCGAGCGCTGCCTGGACGGGCCCACGCCCCTGCATCGGGCTTGAGACAGGTTCGACCAATGATCGCCGCCGCAGTAGCTACACGGCCAATCTGGGAGCTTTGAGCGGTTGGCGGTGCGCGAACGAGCGTATCACCCCCTTTCCCCCACGGTGGCGGGCGCCTTTTTCGGTGCCAGATCCTTCCAGGTCTGGCTTGCCGCAGCGCGTGCGCTGCGGCGGGACGCCTTTTCGAAAGAGTGACGGCGTCGACTGCGGGCTCAGTCGTCGAAGGCGTCAAACGCCTCCATGTCCAGCAGGGGTTCGCACAGCTTCTGCAAGGCCAGCCCAAAGGCATTGTCCGAGACGCGCTCTCTAAGGCCGATCTCGGCGCGCACGCCCGGGCGAAGCTGCTCGCTTCGATGCTCGACAGCCCGCGTCGAGCGCGCGTTGCTCGAAAGCGCCAGAACGCCCAGCTTTAGAAGCGACCGGAAGCCGGAGCCGTGGCCGGAAGCCGGAGCCGTGGCCGGAAGCCGGAGCCGGGACCGGAGCCGGGACCGGAGCCGTGACCGGAAGCCGTGACCGGAAGCCGGAGCCGGGACCGGAGCCGGGACCGGAGCCGGAGCCGTGACCGGAAGCCGGAGCCGGGACCGGAGCCGGCCGTCGGCTCGGCGCGCTGCGCGCGCCTTGTAGGGAGGGAGAAAAGCCCATTCTGGCTAGCCTCCGATCTAGGCGTCCCGCGGGACAAGCCACGCGGGGGACGCTAACTGCGAAAAAGATCTGAGGCCCAATCGCTGAGCGAACCTGGGGCGTGAGACGTGGCGAGCACTCCAATCCTTGAACCTCCTTCCTCCCTCGTGCTAGCTTCCTCCGTTGGATAAACGAGAAGCCTTGACCGAGAACAAGCGAGACGAGCGTGACTGATTCGACGAGCTTTGTGCTGCGCAACGCCACCATTGTGACCATGAACGCCGATTACGACGTCATCGATGGCGACGTGTTGGTGCGCGACGGCAAGATCGCCCAGATCGGCCGGGTCGATCCCGCCCAGGCGGACGGCCTGGACAGCATCGACGCGGGCGGCCAGGCGCTCATCCCGGGCTTCGTGCAGACCCACATCCACCTGTGCCAGACCCTGATGCGCAACATGGCCGACGACATGGTGCTCATCGACTGGTTGCGAAAGCGCATCTGGCCCTACGAGGCCGCGCTCGCCCCCGAGGAGTTGCGCGCCAGCGCCGATCTCGGGCTTGCCGAGCTCGTCCTGGGGGGCACGACCTGCCTGCTGGACATGGGCACGGTGCGCCACACCGACGCCATCGGCGAGGCCGTGGCCGCCTCGGGCATCCGCGCGTTTATCGGCAAGTGCATGATGGACGACGGCGAGCAGGTCCCCGGGCCCTTGCTCGAGAACACCGACGCCAGCCTGCGTGAGAGCCTCGCATTGGCCGAGCGTTGGGATGGGGCGGCCCAGGGCCGCATTCGCTACGCCTTCGCCCCACGCTTTGCCGTGTCGTGCACACGCCAGCTTCTGCAGGCGGTGGTGGAGGCCGCCAACGACCTGGACCTGTTCATTCACACCCACGCCTCGGAGACCGCATTCGAAAACGAGTTCACCCACGAGCACTACGGGGTGAGCAATATCGAGTTCCTCGAGCAAATCGGCATGACCCGGCCCAAGAGCGTGTTTGCCCACGGCGTGCACGTCAGCGACCACGAATGCGAGGTCTTGGCCCACACGGGCACCGCCATCAGCCACTGTCCGTCGAGCAACCTCAAGCTCGCCAGCGGCATCGCCCATATGCCGCGCTACGACGAGTACGGCGTTCAGGTCTCCCTGGGCGCCGACGGCGCGCCGTGCAACAACAACCTGGACGCCTTCGTGGAGATGCGCCTGGCGGCGTTGATCCAAAAGCCGGTGCACGGCCCCAAGGCGATGCCCGCGCGGCGGGTGCTCGAGCTGGCGACCATCGACGGGGCGCGCGCGCTGCATATCGATGACGAGGTCGGCAGCATCGAGGTGGGCAAGTCCGCCGACCTGGTGGTCGTCGATCTCGACGGCGATCCCGGCTGCGGGCCCGGCGGAAGCGTGTACTCGCGGCTGGTGTATTCGGCCCACCGCAGCAATGTGCGCCACGTCTTTGCCAGCGGGCGCCACCTGGTGCGCCACGGCGAGCTGGTGGGGGTGGACCTCGCCGCGGTGCTCGACCACGCCGCGCAGGCCCAACAGGCCGTGGTCGCACGCATGCAGGAGCTGTAGGTCTCGGCTGCCGAGGGCGATCGCCGTTTGCTGATCGCCGATCGCCGCCGAGCGCTCTGTGTGTGGGCAGCGGTGAAAAAAGGGCATAAAATCGCCCCACCCGTGCGCTACGGGCGTTAAACGGCGTTTTCCACCGCCGAAAGTCACAGTGGAAATGGATTTGTCGTATGACGATGAATCGATCCTCCACGATCAGTGGAAATTCTCCCCAAGAAAATAATTTGACAGGCCTCGTTGACCCTCTCAGGGGCCCTCTTTAGGCTCGAAGACGTGGTGGAGGTAGCGCCCAGTATCCACCACGCCTCCCAAGATGCAGTAACTCACGGAGGAGATTGGGGTGGATATCGGTGGGTGCCGATATCGACGGGATCGACGCGTGGCGCGTCGTCTCCAAGGCAGGTCAATGATTCGTGTGCGTACGAATCTATCGCGAGTTCAGTAATCGTAAGCTCATGGAAGGAGAAAGTTGTTATGACGACAGAACAGGGCTCGGTCAAGTGGTTCAATAACGCCAAAGGATATGGCTTCATTCGCGTCGATGGTGTCGATGAGGACATCTTCGTGCACTACAGCTCCATCCTCGAGGACGGCTTTAAGACGCTCAAAGCCGACGAGGTCGTGGAGTTCGAGTTGCACCGCGGCCCCAAGGGGCTGCACGCCACCGACGTCGAGCGCGCGGGACGGCCCAACTGATTGCCAAACGCTCCCTTGACCGGGCTGGCGGTGGGCGCCGAAGACGGCGCCCACCGCCAGCCCGGGCGTGTCGCTTCGGCCATCGCCGTATGGCCCCATAACTTTAACAATTGGCGTTTTTTTCAACGACCCCACCTGCTCGGAACCACTCGACAATGGAACAAATTATGGTTGGCGCCTCGTCGGCCAGCGCTTCGCGGCTCGACGAGGAGGCGCATCTGTGTCTTCCCGACCTGTACGAGCGAGCGCTGCGTGACGACGCGCTCGTCGGAGCGCGCTGTGCCCACTGCCGGCACGCGCATTTTCCCCCACAATCGCGCTGCCCGGAATGCCAGTCCGTGCGCCTGCACCCGATGTGGCTGTCCGGGCGAGGCCAGTTGTGCTCGGCTGAGATCGCCGAGCATCCCGACGACTTATCGATCGGCCACATCATGCTCGAGGAGGGCATCGCGCTGCGCGCGCTGGTGATCGATCCCCCGGCGGTGCTCGCCCAACGCCTGGGCGAGGGCCCCCTGACGGTGGTCCCCGCCGTCGTCCACACCCACGGCCTGGCCATCGTCGCCTTTCGCCTGGCCTGACGGCAGCCAGGACCCGGCCGTCGACAACTTTTCGCAGGTGATGGGCAATATCCTATTAACACGGTAGGAATTGTGTGGTATTGAGGCTGGGCATTGGAAGCGCTGCGCGCCGCGCCGCGCTTTGCCGTCCAACTTCACACCATCACGGAGGCCAATCATGGCTTTGCAACTGGGACAGAAGGCTCCGAATTTTCAGGCGACGACCACCGCCGGCGACATCGACTTTTACGAGTGGGCAGGGGATTCCTGGGTGATCTTGTTCTCGCACCCGGCAGACTTTACCCCCGTGTGCACCACCGAGCTGGGCACTGTCGCCAAGCTCAAAGACCAGTGGGCCAAGCGCAACGTCAAGCCCCTGGCGCTGTCGGTGGATTCGGTGGGCGACCACCGCGAGTGGACCGAGGACATCAACGCGACCCAGGACACCCAGGTCAACTATCCGATCATCGCCGACGAGGACCGCACGGTCGCCAACCTGTACGGGATGCTCCACCCGCAGGCCGATCCCAAGGCGACGGTTCGCTCGGTGTTCATCATCGATCCCGACAAGAAAGTGCGCCTGACGCTGACCTATCCGCCGGCCACCGGTCGCAATTTCAACGAGCTTGTGCGCGTGATCGATTCGCTGCAGCTCACCGACAACTACAGCGTGGCCACCCCGGCCAACTGGGAGCACGGCGAGCGTGTGGTCATCTCCCCGTCGATCACCGACAAGGAAGAGCTCGACGCCAAATTCCCCAAGGGTTACGAGGAGATCCGGCCGTACCTGCGCCTGACGCCCGAGCCGGGCGAGTGATCCCGTTCCGCTGGGAAGGTTGAGGAACACCAAAAAGCCTGCGCGAAGCCCCTCAGGGAGCTTCGCGCAGGCTTTTGTCGTTCGCACGGCGAGCGCTCAGCCCCGTTTGTACAGATAGACGCGGCCGTCGTCGGTCCCCACGGCCAGGTAGTCGTCGGAGCGCCGAAGCGCCCAGATGGGGGTGCCCAGATCGACGCTCTGGAAGGGTTCGGCCTCACCGGGGGCATAGAAGTGGATGCGCCCGTCTTTGCCCGCCGAGGCCACCGCCCCGTCGCTGTGCATCGACACCGCCGTGGCCTCACCGTCGTGGGCCTGCAGCTCGCGCGTGCCCGCGGCGTCGGCGACCAGCACCTGGCCGCTGGCGCTGGTCCACGCGTAGCCCGCCTTGCTGGAGTCCAGGCTGAGCAGCTTGCCGAAGCCGTCGAGTTGATCGATTTGCAGGCCGACGCCGTTCCACACGCGCAGCGTGCCGTCGTGGCCGACGGTCATCAGGCTCTTGTCGCCATAGCCCACCCCGCCGACCGGTCCGCGGTGGCCCTCGAGCACCGCCCCAAGCTCGCCATCCTGCAGCCGCCAGGCCCGCGCGGTGCCGTCGAAGCTGCCGCTGAGCAGCACCTTGCCGTTGGAGGAGACCGCCAGGCTGGAGATCCACGAATCGTGGCCGACCAGTTGAGCGTGGCGCACGATCTCGGCCTTGCCCAACGTCTTTTGGGGGAGGAGCCAGGCGTGGATGATGCTGTCGTCGCCCCCGGCCAACACGATGGTCCCATCGCCGGTAAAGATCACCTCGTTGAGCCCGTCGCCGCCGACCTCGAATTGGTGCTTCATGGTCCCGTCAAAGCCCCAGATGGCCACGGTCCGATCGCCGCCGCAACTGGCCAAAAGCTTGGTCTGCGGAAAGACGGCGACCGCGTAGGTCCAGCGGTGGGGCGTCTGCACCTCTTGGACCTGGCGGAACTTGGCATCCGGCGACAGCGGCCGTTTGATGATCCCCATGCCCGGCGCCGAGGCCGCCGCGCGGCGCTCCCACAGCTCGGTGAACTCCATCTCGACGACCTCGGGCCCCTCGGGCGGAGCGGCGCGGTGATCGTCGGGCTCGTGGACGTCGGGAACCTGCAGATCGGAGGCATCGGAGTTGCCCGGGCTGAGCCGACCGGAGCTCGGCGCGCCGAAACTGGCCGACATCGCCGCCAGCGCCGCGTTGTCCAGCCGGGCGGTCGCCTCCCCCGTCTCGTCCTGCATCGGGGTCTGGAACTCCTGGGCCAGGGTGACCTCGCGCGCCGCGGTCGACTCTCCGCGCTCCAGGCCGCCCGGCGAGGGCTCGTCGTCGATCTTCAGGCCGGTCACCGGCTCGTTGTCGAAGGCCTCGCTCAGCGGACGCTGGCTGGTCTCGGTGCCCGAGGCGCGGTCGAACTCCCCGACGGGTTTGACGGTGGGGGTCTTCTGGGACGCCGCCTGCTCGCGAAGCGGGCGCGCCCCGGTCAGCGTGCCGCTGCGATCGGCGGTGGAGTGACGCACCGGCTCGTCGGCGCTCGCGCGCAATTCCTCGACCTCCGAGGGCATGCCCAACTGGGTGACGTTGCCGATATCCGGCGGCACCGAGATCGTCGTCGAGATCGTCCTCGCCAAAGTCGGGCGCGGCCGCGCCCGTCAGCTCGGTACTCGGCGTCCGCTCCTCGGCCGGCCTGGTTTGCTCGCGCTCGGAGTTCAACGCCGACGGCGCCCGCTCCGGCTCGGACGGCTCGGACGTCTCCGACGTCTCCGGCTCCGAGTCTGGCTCCGGCTCGGACGGCGCCGGCTCCGAGTCGACGTTCAGGTCGTCAAACGCCGCGAACACCTCACTGTCGATGTCCAGATCGACCCGCGACGTCGTGGTCTCCCGGCCAATCGAGCCGATGTAGACCGGCTCGGACTTCGGCGAGTCGTCGTCGTCCTTCTCCTCGTCCGGCTTGTCCCTCTTGAGCCGGCTCAGCGTCGCCTTGAGCCGGTTCTTCAGGGTCGAATTACCGGGTGCCTCGTCCGGCTCCGGTTCCGGTTCCGGCTCCGATTCCGGCTCCGATTCCGCGACCGGCTCCGGCTCCGGTTCCGGTTCCGGCTCCGGCTCCGGCTCCGGCTCCGGCTCCGATTCCGGCTCCGGTTCCGGCTCCGGCTCCGATTCCGGCTCCGGCTCCGGCTCCGATTCCGGCTCCGCGACCGGTTCCGGCTCCGCGACCGGCTCCGGCTCCGGCTCCGATTCCGGCTCCGCGACCGGTTCCGGCGCCGATTCCGGCTCCGCCACCGCTTCCGCCTCCGTCCAATCCGAGGCGAGCTTCCGGTCGACCTCTTTCTGGTCGAGCACCATCGTGTCCGGCCCCCGGCCGAACCCATGACCGCCGTCGGTGTCGTCGGTGTCGTCGGCGTCGTCGGCCATTTCGCCCAGGGACGAGTCCTCACCGAGGTTGTCGCCATCGGCGCTGACCTCGGACTCGTCGTCCGGCTGCTCATCGACCGGCGCTTCATCGACCGGCGCTTCATCGACCGGCGCTTCATCGACCGGTTCCTCTTCGCTGGTCCCGCTCGTCACTCCACCGAGCTCGCCAATTGACGAGACCGCGTCGAGCCCCAGATCATCGGGCACACTCTCGAAAAAATCGCCCAGCTCGGCCGCCATTTCCCGGCCGCCGTCTGCAAGCGTCCTTCCAAGCTCGAGGAGTTCGTCTTCGACGATCTCATTTCCCGAGGTCGCCGACCCACCGAATCCCGGCTCGGATTCCGGTTCCGGCACCGCGACCGGCTCCGGCACCGCGACCGGCTCCGGCACCGCGACCGGCTCCGGCACCGCGACCGGCTCCGGCACCGGCTCCGGCTCCGATTCCGCGACCGGCACCGGCACCGGCTCCGGCTCCGGCTCCGATTCCGCGACCGGCTCCGATCCCGCGACCGGCTCCGGCTCCGGCTCCGGCACCGCGACCGGCTCCGGCACCGCGACCGGCTCCGGCACCGCGACCGGCTCCGGCTCCGCAATCCCCTCCTCGAGCATGTCCATGGCCGGCTTTTTCTTCGAGCGCTGAGCGCTGTCGATCTCGCGCACGGCCCCGGCCGCGTCGGCGGGGTGCTCCACGCGAACGCCGCCGGCCGCGGCCGCCTGCGACGCCTTGGGCGCCCCGTCGACAAAGTCGTCCATCCCGCTCGACTCGCCCAACTCGAAGCTGCCGGAGACGCTCTCGCCGAGCACGTCCACGCACGCCAGATCTTGGTCGCGCCAGATGCGCGCGGTGCGGTCGCCCGACAGAGTCACGAACCGCCCGTCGCCCAGCGCGGTGATCCCCAGCACCCAGTCCGAGTGCGCGTGGATATAGCTGTCGAGGCGAGCCTCCTGCCAATTCCACAGCCCCAGCTTATGGTCGTAGCTGCCGGAGACCAGGTGGGCGGTCTCGGGCGGGAAATACAGGCTCGACACGTAGTCGCGGTGGTAGTCGTACAGGTAGCGCAGGCTGAGATCCTCGGCGGCGAAGAGGCCGATGGTGTTGTCCCAACTGGCGGCGGCCACGAAGGAATCGTCGGGCGTCCAGGCCACGTCCACCACCCAGCCGTTGAACTCGAACGACGAGGCGACGAGCCTCGGGTCGGCCTCGGTCGCGACGTCCCACAGGTACACGCCGTTGTCCATGCACCCACACGCCAGCGAGCGGCCGTCGTGGGAGAATTGCACGCACAGCGGCCAGGCCTTGGCGCCCTCGAGGGTGTGCGCCGGGCGAAGCGCCTCGGCGGGGTCGGCGTCGTCGGTGCGCCACAGCTTGATGAGCCGGTCGCGCCCCGCCGAGGCCAGCCACCCGCCGTCGGCCGAGAAGCACAGCGCGGTGACGTCGTTTCGATGGGCCTTTTCGGCCGTCACGAGATCGGGTTGGTCGGCCCCGTTGGGGCAGATGAGGACGACCTGGCCGTTCTTGGCGCCGATGGCCAGGCGAAAGTCGTCGTCGGGGTGGGCGCCGTGGGTGGCGAAGGCGCACGGCTCCAGATCGAGCCGCGTCTCCCACAACAGCTCGGCGTCGACGTCGAGCTCCCCCAGCCGCCAGGCGGCCAGCGCGCCGGTGGCGTGAACGGTCAGCAGCACCGACGGGGCCACAAACGCCACCCCGCGCAGAGCGCTGCGCTGAGTCGCCACCGTGAGCTGAGCCTCACGCGCCGTCGGGGGCCCCTCTGGGTCAGACGACGATGCAGCGGCCAGCTTCCAGACCGCCACGGTCTGGGAGCCGGTGGCCACCGCCAGAAGACCAGATTGCGGATCGTGGCCGTGATGGACGCGGTTCAACATACAAGCAGGTTCCTGCGGACGCCTGTTTTTGCCGTTTATTTCCCTCAACGACTCTACGACATGCGAACAATTTGGGAAAGCCCGTATACTGACGGCGCAAAGCCTGTGTGGAGGGGGGCCGGCATTTTTGGCGCCGCGGCGGCGTTTGAGCACTGGGACGATTGATTGCACGGTGGTCGGTGCTGGAGTACCGTTGAGGGTGACCAGTGACGAGCACCGCTTCCGTCGACGAGATCGGGACTGTGAGGAATCCGCACGCACAAGCCGCCGCCCGGCGCCGGATGGCGCTGGCCGTGTTGGTCGCGCTGGTCTGCGCCGCCGCTCTATTTGCCTGGATGCGCCGGCCGGACCGCGATCGGCGCGCCATACGCGCGGCCGGGTCGAGCCGGTACGTCGGCCCCATCGGGGCGCTGAGGCTGGTCTCGGTGATGGACCCCCCGGACGCGGTGCGCGCGCGGGCGTTCGACGAGCGCGACGTGGTGTCGGTGCCCGACAGCCGCATCCAGGTCGACATCTCCGACAAGCTCGAGCAGATGAACCTGCCCGTCGACCCGCTCGACATCCACGTCCACCAGGGCCACGTGGTCCTGGCGGGGCACGTCGACGATCCCCTGATGCGCGACGCCATCGAGGTGGCCGTGCGCTCGGTCGACGGGGTGCGCTCCGTGGTCAACAAGTTGCAAGTCGTAGGCAACCCGTAATCGTCTGCCCCCAAGGGGTCCAACCTCGATGACTTCGCCCAAACGTGCCATCGTTCTTTCCGGAGGAGGAGCCCGCGGCGCCTACGAGGCGGGCGTGCTTCGCTACATCCTCGAGGTGCTGCCCGACACCCTGGGTCATCGGGTGCGCTTCGACGTCATCTGCGGCACCAGCGTGGGGGCGATCAACTCCACCTGGGTGGCGGCGACCCTCGATGACCCGGGGTTTTGCGTCCAGCGGCTGTCGTATCTGTGGCGCACCCTGGACTTCGACCGCGACATCCAGCCCTCCTTTTCCAGCCTTTGGAGCATGGTGCGCTCGCTGGCGGGCCGCGCGCCCGACGACGACGGCGCCACCATCGCCCACGGCGGCGTGCTGCAGACCGATTTTTTCGACCAGCTCATCCGCAGCGAGCTTCCCTTCGAGCGCATCGCCGACAACCTGCGCCAGGGGCTGTTGGAGGCGGTGACCGTGTCGGCGACCAATGTCGCCACCGGCCAGACGACGATCTTCGTGCAGACCGCCGATGAAGATCTGCCCCCGTGGACCCGCGACCCGCGCCGGGTGGCGATCGGCGGGCCGCTGACCCCCGAGAAGGTCCTCGCCAGCGCGTCCATCCCGTTTTTGTTCCCCCCGGTCCAGATCGGCCACCACTGGTTTTGTGACGGCGGGCTGCGCCAAAATACGCCCCTGGCGCCGGCGCTGCGCCTGGATGCCAACCGGGTGTTGGTGATCTCGCTGCGCAGCCGGGGCGTGTGGCCCAAGCCGGGACCGTTCGACGAGCCCGCCGACCCCATGTTCGAGCGCTACCCGGATATGGGCATGTTGCTGGGCAAGCTATTCGACGCGCTGCTGCTCGACCCGCTGGACTACGACATGGCGGTGCTCGAGCGCATCAACGGGATCTTGCGCCACGGCGAGGAGCTGTACGGCGACGCCTCGTTTACCGAGGCCCTCAACCAGGTGGTCAAGGCCTACCGCGGCCAGGAATACCATATCGTCGAGCCGCTTTTGCTGCGGCCCAGCGAAGATCTCGGGGAGCTGGCCGCCGCCTTCGCCGCCAGCGTGCCCGGCGACTTCTGGGGCTCGCGACTGATGGGCTCGATCTGCCGGGCGGCCGCCGACCGCGGCTACCAGGAGAGCGACCTGCTGAGCTACCTGCTGTTCGACGGCGGCTACACCGGCCAATTGCTCGACATGGGCTATCGCGACGCCGAGGCGCACCACGACGAGCTGGTCGACTTCTTCCAAGACTAGGGCTTTGGTTGCCGCGGACATCGACCACGGCGCGATCGTGCACCGCTGAAATTCTTCCGCCTTTCCCACCAATAGCCCCGGAAGTCATTCCGGGGAGCGCCTCGCCGGCTCCGAAAGGTGGGTTTTCTATCGATCGCGAATGGTGTAATTTGCCTGGGTCATCGGCAACGCCACTTCCAACCACCGCGCATGCGATCGAGCTGCTCTAAGAATGCCATCGCGCTGATCATCGCCTCGTTGGCGGTGGTATGCCCGTCGGTGGGCCGCGCGCAGCAGGCCGCTTCGCCGGCGCATACGGCCGTGGAACATCTTCGCTCCCAGGTGGTGTTTTGGTTGAGCGGGTACCACGGCGGGCCGACGCGCGCCCAACTGGACGCGTTGGGCACGCCGGCGCACATCACCGCCGAGCTGCGCCGCCTGGCCGGCGACGCCGCCCTGCGCCCGACGCTTCGGCTGCGCGCCTTGGACGCGCTCGGGCTGTATTCGGACGCCGCCACCACCGCGTTCGTGCGCCGGGTGGTCGACGCCCCGCGGGCGCTCGCTGAGCACCACCCGCGCGTGGCCGCCTTGCTGCGCCAACACGCGCTGTTGAGCTACGCGCGCATCCGCGGCCCGGCGAGCGTGGCGCAGCTGGCCCGGTTCGTCGGCGCCGACGACCTGCAGCTTCGCCTGACCGCGGTGGTCGCGCTGGGGCGCTATGGCGGCGCGGCCGGCCGCGACCAATTGCAGGCGCTTCGCGCCCATATCGACGATCCGGTCGTATTCGCCAAGGTGAACAAATTCGTCGATACCGCGTCCAAATAATCGCTACATCGGCCCGCGATTGCCGATGGTCTATAGGTTGCTTCGCTCGACCGACTCGGGTAGGCTAGAGACCCTGGCAGGCATAGGACGGGTCCGAGCTCCGGCGTGAGGTTGCTAGCTAGTCAAGGAATCCATGGCTGATCAAAAGAAACAGGGTATGCCGCCCGGCGCTGGCCCCATGGGAGGAGGGGATCTTTCGGAGCCGTCGGAGACGACGATGATCGTCAACACCGAGATGCTCCAGAAGGCGCGCCAGGGACTCAATCAGCGCGACCAGGCCTACTTGATTGTCATCTCCGGCCCGCACGTCGGGCGCATGTACAAGGTCGACCAGGACAGCATCACCATGGGGCGCTCGCCCCAGGTCGACCTGCAGCTCAACGACGTGGGGGTGTCGCGCCAGCACGCGCGCATCGTGCGCCGCGGCGAGGATGTCTTCGTCGAAGATCTGCAGAGCGCCAACGGCACCTATATCAACGGGCGCCAGGTCACCAACGACTACCAGTTGCAGGACGGCGACAAGATCACCCTGGGCACCACCACCATCCTCAAGTTTACCTACCACGATAAGCTCGACGAGGATTTCCAGCGCCAGATGTTCGACGCCGCGCTGCGCGACGGGCTGACCGGGGCGTACAACAAAAAGTACATGATGAACCACCTGCGCGCCGAGCTCAGCTATGCGCTGCGCCACGGCACGCACCTGTCCATGTTGATGATGGACGTCGATCACTTCAAGAACACCAACGACACCTACGGCCACCTGGCCGGCGACCGCATCCTGGCCAAGCTCAGCCAGTTGGCCATGGATTCCATCCGCAACGAGGACACCTTCGCGCGCTACGGCGGCGAGGAATTCGCCATCATCTGCCGGGGCATCGCCATCGAGCAATGCGCCCGGCTGGGCAACCGCATCCGCAAGCTGGTCGAGCAGACCGACTTCGTCTACGAGGGCCAGCACATCCCCGTGACCATCAGCGTGGGCGTCTCCGGGGTGCCGGGCGTGGCCGCGCGCGCCCCCGAGGACCTCATCGGGGCGGCCGACGAGGCGCTGTACGCCGCCAAGCACGGCGGGCGCAACCGGGTGATGATCAAGAGCTCCTGAAACTCCTAAAAATTTGCGTTTTGGCCGAGAGCGGATAGCGTGACACTTGTCATGCATCCGCTCGTCGCACGTATACATCCCAGTTATCGCACGGCCCTGCTGGCCTGGTTCGTCACCCGCGCTCTGTTGTGGATGGCGATGGTGGCCTCGGGCCACTCGCCGCTTCCCGCGCTGGCCGCCTTCCACGGCGGCGCGCCCGGGTGGAGTCTGCTGGTGCACGCCGCCGGCCTGCTCGGCAGCTACGGGCCGATGGCCCTGGCCGCGCTCGCCGAGTTGGCGCTGCTGGCGGGCACCATCGCCGTGTACCGGTTCGTGCGCCGCGACCAACTGCCCCAGGCCGCCGACCGGGCGACCTGGCTGTGGGCGGCGTGTCCGGCAATGGTGTGGACGCTGCCGGCGGCCGACTGGACCTTCGCCATCGCCCTGGTGGCCGTCGCCCTGGCGGCGCTGTCGGCCAGCCGCCACATCCCGGCGATCATCGCGCTGATCGCCGCCATGACCTTCAAACCCGAGGCGATGTTGGTGTGGCCGGGGCTCGCGCTGATGGGCTGGAAGACCTACCAGGCCGGCAAGCAGCACGCGATCAGCCCCTGGCTGACCACGCTGGGTCCACCGGCCGCCTTCAGCGCGCTGGTGGTCGTGGCCATGGACTTTGCCGGCAGCTTCGGCGTCAGCCTGCGCACGCTGCAGTCGGGAAGCGAGTGGCGCCACGGCTTCGCCTGGCAGGGGCTGGCCCACCACGCCCCCGACTTTCTGCTGCTCGCCGTGCTCGCCGCCGGTTTGTGGATGGCCGTCGCCTTCGTCAAACAGGTCCCCCGGGCCTGGCCGCTCGTGGCGCTCCCGTGCCTGGCCTGGCCCCTTTTGCAGGAGCCGCCGACGGCGGCGGTGGCGGCGCTGTTGTTCGCGGTGCCGTTCTTTGGCTGGTTGGCCCGCGCCACCGACGACCCCACCATGGAGAGGCCGCTGTTGGCGGCGTCGTTGGGGGGGCTGTTGTTGTTGGTTTGGATGTAGGTTGGGATGGTGTGGGGGATGGGTGGCTTGTGGGCCCGTGAGGGTAGCGCTCGGCAAAAGGCGCCTCGCGCAACCCTCCACTGATAGAGGCCAATCAAACTACGATTGGCGCGCTACGCCTACGGCTCCGCTCGAACGACGCAAACCACCAACATGCGCCGAATCGACCAAGTCCCCACGCTCACAAATACCGTTCGATCGCCGTGACCAACTCGTGGCAGTCGACCAGGTTGGTCACGTAGTCGAGCTTGTCGGTGGGCAGGATCACCAGCGGCGACAGATCGTAGGCGTCGATCCAGCGCTCGTACAGCCCGTGCAGGCGCTTGAGGTATTCGATGGGGATATTCTGCTCCATCTCCCGGCCGCGCATGGCGATTCGCTTGCGCACGGTGCGCACCGGGCAGCGCAGATAGATCATCACATCCGGGGGGCGGATCTCATCCTGGATGGACTCGTACAGGTTGCGATAGGTGCGGTAGTCCCGCTCGCTCATATGCCCCTGCTGGTACAGGTTCTCGGCGAAGATCTCGGCGTCTTCCCAGATGGTGCGGTCCTGGATGACGTTTTGGGGCGAGGCGTCGAGCTGCTTGTGCAGCTTGAACTTCGCCGTCAGAAAGTACACCTGGCTGTGGAAGCTCCAGCGCTGCATCTCCTCGTAGAAGTCCTCGAGGTAGGGGTTGGCCTCGTTGGGCTCGAAGAAGGGCTGGATGTCGAAGCGCTGGCTTAAAAAGTCGACGATGGAGCTTTTGCCCGCCCCGATATTGCCGGATACGGCGATGTAGCGACGGTTGTCGGGCACGGTGGTCGTGCGCTGGGCGCGATCGGCCTCGCGCTGGGCTTTGCGCGCGGCGGTGCTGCGGTCGACTTCGACGATATGGAAAAAATCGCTCATCGCGTACTACCCGTGGCGGTCGGCGGGGTGGGCGCGCCATGTTAATGAGTCGCGCGCGGATCAACAATGGGGATTTTGACCAAACCAACCATTGTATGCACAATCGTGCGACCGGAAGGTAGGCGCGTTGCGCCAACCCTCCGCTACACAGGCCGCGCAAACAGCGCGCGGCGCGGCGCCGGGACGACGGCGCCTTGGTCGATTCGGCGCATAAGGGTGGTTTGTGCCGTTCGAGCGAAGCCGTAAGGCGTAGCGCGCCAAGCGTCGTTTGCTTGGCTTCTGTAGGTGAGGGTTGCGCGAGGCGCCGTTTGCCGAGAGCTACCTTCACGGGCCCACAAACCACCGATCCCGCACAAGGACGCACCATGACCAGCGACCAACCCTCCGACATCATCATCGAATCCATCGTCGTCGGGCCCATCCAGACCAACGTGTACGTGGTGGGGTGTGCGCACACGCGCCAGGGCGTCATCGTCGACGCCGGGGGCAACGCCGAGGGGCTGCTCGAGCTGGGCGCCAACCACGAGCTGAAGATCACCAAGATCTTGCAGACCCACGCCCATATCGATCACGTGGCGGCGATCCCCGAGATCAAGGAGGCGACGGGCGCGCCGATCTACTTGCACCCCGATGATCGCGTGTTGTGGGACAACGCCCCGCGTCAGGGGGCGATGTTCGGCATTCCGGTCGACCCGCTGCCGGCGCCCGACGAGGCGCTGGCCGACGGCCAGACGATCGCGGTCGGCGAGTTGGTCGCCGAGGTGCTGCTGTTGCCCGGCCACAGCCCGGGCAGCGTGGCGTTTTACTTCGCCGACCAGTCGGTGATGCTCAGCGGAGACGTGCTCTTTGCCGGCAGCATCGGGCGGGTCGACCTTCCCGGCAGCGACGCCGACGCCATGCGCGCCTCCCTGGCGCGCGTCAAAGAGCTGCCCGACGACACCCGGGTGCTGTCGGGCCACGGCCCGGCCACGAGCATCGGGCGTGAAAAGCAGCTCAATCCCTTTTTGCGCCAGGATTGGTAGCGCACTTACCGGTGCAGCAGCACCCACACGATCGCCGCGCACAAGCCCAGGATGACCAGCATCCCCAGCGCCACGAAGGCGAGCTGGGCGCGCGTCAGCTTGGGCTTGTGTTGCTCGGCGGCCATGCGGTCAATCTGGGCCTTGACGTCGTCGCGCGAGCGCTTCGTCTTGGAGTGCTGGCTGGAGGCGCGCGCGCGCATGGCCACGTCTTCGGCCTGCTCGAGCGCGCTGTCGGGGATACGACGCACGGTCACATCCTGGCTATCCACCTGCCTTTCGCCCAGGACCACGTCGACCGACGGCGGCTGGCGGGCGGGAAATTCCTGGCTGCTGGCGTCGCTGTCGCTGCGAAACGGGTGGGTGGTCTCCTGCGACAGGCTGTTGCGATCCGAGGAGGTATCCGCGGCCAGCATCTGCTGGGAGCGATCGCTGGGCGACGGCGCGTCGAACGGGGCCGTGCGCTCCTTGGAGTCGACGGCGTTGAGCCGGCGCGTGCTCACCCGCTCCATCGGGGTGGTCGTGCCGGTGTCGCTGGCGGCGTCGGCGCCGCGGTCTTGCTGGATGCGCGCGCGCAGCCGAGCGGCGTCCAACTGCATGGTGGCGTCGTAGGAGATCGACGGCGGCTCGCGCTCGTTCTCGGTGTCGGCGGTGTGCACCATGTCTTCGAATTGGACGATGTCCATCTCGCCGGTGCGGTCGATGGCGACCTCGTCGGCCATCATGGCATATTCGAGCAGCCCGGCGGGCAGCGGGGCGGTGTCGGTGTCGGTCTCGTCGTAGTTGCGCTCGTCGACCCGCAGTTCGAGCAGCGCCGAGGTCAGCTCCTTGACCGTCTGGAAGCGCTGGGCGGGCTGCTTGGCCAGCGCCCGCAAGATGATCGCCTCGAGGCGCTCGGAGAGCTCCGGGCGCAGCGTGCGCGGCGGGGTCGGCCGCGCCTCGACCTGGGCCATCATCAGCGCGAACTCCGTGGAGGCGTTAAACGGCACCTCGCCGGTGCACAGCTTGTAGATCGTCACCCCCAGGCTGTAGATGTCGGCGCGCCCGTCGATATCCTTCGAGCCCACGATCTGCTCGGGGCTCATATAATGCAGCGTGCCCACGGTGGTGCCCGCCGCCGTCAGATCCCGGCCGCGCTCGACCTTGGCCACCCCGAAGTCCATGATCTTGGGGACCATGCCCGAGGGGGTGGGCTTGAGCAGGATATTCGACGGTTTGATGTCCCGGTGAATGACGCCTTTGTGGTGGGCAAACCCCACCGCCGAGAGCACCGGCAGCATCAGGCTGAGCAATTCGTGGGGGTTGAGCGGCCCGTGATCGTTCAGGTATTCATCGAGGGTGGGGCCCACGATATACTCCATGATGATCGCCAGCTTGGGCTGCTCGAGGATGTCGTAGACGTCGATGATATTGGGGTGGTCCAGGTAGCGCTGGATGCGCCCCTCGTCGAGGAAGCGGGTGCACACCACCGGGTTCTGGCTGTAATACGGGTACAGCACCTTCAGGGCCACGTGTTGGCCGCTGGCGCGATCGAGGGTGCGATGGACGGCCGCCATGCCCCCCTCGGCGACGCGCGCCTCGACCTCGTAGCGCCCCAGCAAAACCTCGCCGGGCTCGAGTGTCGGCGGGCTAGATTTGTCACCACTAGTCATCGAGTGCGCAGCTCTCACAGTGTCCCAGCTTCCCAATAGTGTAATTCATGTGCAACGTTGCGCAAAGAATTGGAATTATTTGTATTGATATGGTCGAATGAGCCGGGAGCCAGCGGTGACTCACGAGACCCCACAACCCGATGCCGACCCTTCCCGCAGCCGCCGGCTGTGGGCAGCGGTGGCGCTCGGGCTGGTCGTGGCTCTGGCGGTGGCCCTGTGGGCCGCGTCGGGCCGCCACGACAAGGCCGCCGCGCCCTCTCAGAGCTTCGCCCCCTTCGCCGACGCCTCCGCGCCTCCGCGCCTCCGCGCCTCCGCGCCTCCGCTTCAAGCCCCGCGCCGCAGGCGCCAAGCCCCACGCCCCGCGCCGCAGGCGCCACACCCCGCGCCGCGGGCGCCACACCCCGCGCCACAGGCGTCACACCCCGCGCCGCAGGCGCCAAGCCCCGACGCCGGCCTCGACGCCGCCCACGCCCCCCAGCCCCAGTGGGCCGACCCCACCAACCAGCGCGTGCTCGGCCGCCGCTCCTGGATGGCCACGATGTCCGACGCCGGGCGCCAGGCGATCGACGACGAGTTCGACCGCCCGCGCCCCCATCCGTATCCCTACGACCTGAAGGTGCGTCGAAACGGCATCGACGTCGCCCGCGGCATCGTCGAGGACTGCTTCGAGCGCCTCCAGAAGCGCCAGCCCGACGCCACCGGGCGCATCATGGTCGCCTTCGACCTGGTGGCCACCGGCCAGCGCGGCCAATTCCGCAAGGTGAGCCTGCCGGCCGTCGTCAAGCTGCACGACCCCCGATTCCAGGATTGCATCACCGGGGGCCTGGCCAACGCCTCCTTTGCCACCGGCGAACAAGGCGTGATGCACGTGGAGTACCCGTTTTTCTTCGACGGCGCCGACCAGGCCCGCCCGTTCCGGCCGCTCGTTCCCCGGACATCGGCGACCTCTGGACCGTGACGGCCCTGATCCGGTATGCTGACGGCGTCGCACGCACAATGACGGACTCGACCTTTTTGAATAGAACTCCCGAGGTGAACTCATGTGGATCATCGCCGTCGCGTTTTTGGCCCTGGTGGTAGTGGCCGCGCTCTTCTTCGTGGGCACCTACAACAAGTTGGTGACCAAGCGGAATCGCTACGAAAATGCCTTTTCCCAGATCGACGTGCAGCTCAAGCGGCGCCATGACCTGATTCCCAACCTGGTCGAGACCGCCAAGGGCTACATGGACCACGAGCGCGAGACCCTCGAGGCGGTCATCGCCGCGCGCAATCAGGCCCAGACTGCCCAGCAGAAGGCCTCCCAGAACCCCAGCGACTCCGGGGCGATGGAGGCGTTGATGGGCGCCGAGTCCATGCTCACCGGCGCCCTCGGGCGCATGATGGTCACCGTGGAGCGCTACCCGGAGCTCAAAGCCGACGAGCAGATGAGCCGGCTGATGGAAGAGTTGAGCTCGACCGAAAACCGCATCGCGTTCGCCCGCCAGGCGTTCAACGACTCGGTGACCTCCTACAATATCGACCGCGAGCGCTTCCCGGCGGTCATGGTCGCCAATATGTTCGGCTTCCAGAAAGCCACGCTGTTCGAGATCGAGGTCGAGGAAGAGCGCCAGGCCCCCCAGGTGGCTTTCGGTTGAGTCGACTTCGTTGCGCTCGAGCAGGTATGGCTAGGCGATGAAGAATTTTTTCGAGCACCAGGACGTCGCCCGCAAGAACACCTTTCGCCTGGTGGTCTTGTTCGGCCTGGCGGTGCTGTTGACGGTGGCGTGTGTCTACGCGGTCGCCCTGTTGGCCATGGAGGGCCACGCCATGTGGGGGGCGTATAAGTCGGTCAAGGTCGGCCACGACGCCGGCTACCCCCCGGTGGGCTGGTGGGATCCGAAGGCGTTTTTCTTCGCCTTCGTGGCCACCGTCTGCCTGATCGGCGGGGGCACGTTTTTGAAGATCCGCCAGCTCGCCCGCGGCGGCGGCAGCCTGGTGTGCGAGGAGCTGGGCGGGCGGTTTGTCGACTTCCGCACCACCGACCTTCACGAGCAGCAACTCATCAACATCGTCGAGGAGATGTCCATCGCCAGTGGCGTGTCCGTGCCGCTGTTGTACGTGCTCGACAACGAGCGCGGCATCAACGCCTTTGCCGCCGGTTTTACCCCCAACAACGCCGCCATCGCCGTCAGCCGGGGGTGTCTCAAGCTGCTCAACCGCGACGAGCTGCAAGGGGTCATCGCCCACGAGTTCAGCCACATCCTCAACGGCGACATGCGCATGAATATCCGCATGATCGGCATCCTGCACGGTATCCTGATGCTGGCGCTGACCGGGCGCATCTTGATGCGCTTTGCCTTCAGTGGCTCCAACCGGCGCTCGCGCTCGAGCCGGGACTCCGGCGGCGCGGCGATCTGGTTGGCGGCGGTGGGCCTGGCCCTGTT
The DNA here is from genome assembly GCA_963697525.1 of uncultured delta proteobacterium. Lineage (GTDB taxonomy): Bacteria > Myxococcota_A > Bradymonadia > Bradymonadales > Bradymonadaceae > Bradymonas. The sequence goes on along the minus strand of OY969087.1, from coordinate 492,734 downwards.
TATCATCGGCTACGTCGGCCGCTTCTTCGGCCAGATCATCAAGAGCGCCATCAGCCGCCAGCGCGAGTTTTTGGCCGATGCCTCGGCGGTCCAATTTACCCGCAATCCCAAGGGCATCGGCGGGGCGCTGGCCAAGATCGGCGGCTACTCGGCGGGCTCGCGCATCCACTCGCCAAACGCCGAGCAGGTCAGCCACCTATTCTTCGGCGACGCCCTCGATAAAAGTTCGTGGCTGCGGTCCATCTTCGCCACCCACCCGCCGCTCAAAGAGCGCATCCGGCGCGTCGACCCCGGCTTCAGCGGGGCGTTTCCCAAGGTCGAGCTCACCCAAAACGAGCAGCGTGAGCTGGCCACCGAGGCGCCCCAGTGGGAGATCCCGACGGGCGCGGCCGGCGGCGCGCGCGCCCGCCAGGCGATGTCCGGGCTGGCCGCCGACGGCGGCTCGCCGCAGCCGCCCACCCCCATGACTCCCAGCTCCGGGCGGCGCATCAAGGCCAACGCCTCCGCCGTGGTGGGCTCGATGGGCCAGACCTCCCAGGAGCACGTCGACTACGCGCGCGGCGCGCTGGCGGCCATCCCCGACGATATTCGCCAGGCCGCCCGCGACACCTACTCGGCCGCCGGCGTGGTGTTTGCGATGCTCATCGACGAGGACCCGGCGGTGCGCCGCCAGCAACTCGAGCTGTTGGCAAAGGAGTTGACCTCCGGGCTCGCCGAGGAGACGCGCCGGTTTATGTACCTGCTCGAGAACCTCGACCCGGCGTTTCGCCTGCCGCTGGTCGAGATCTTGGTGCCCGCCCTTCGGCGCATGTCCCAGGGGCAGTACGGCAAATTCGCCGACATCCTCGACGCCCTCATTCAGGCCGACGACGAGGTCACCCTCTTCGAGTTTTCCCTCAAGAAGTTGCTCGAGCATCGCCTCGACGACAATTTCTCCGGTGGAGGCTCGCGGGTCGCCCAATACTACGCGCTGACCCCGCTTCGCGACGACATCATCCTGCTGTTGTCGTGCCTGGCCTACGCCAGCGACGAGCAGCTCTCGGGCGTGGAGATCGCCTTTGGGGAGGGCATCCGCTGTTTGAAGAACGCCAGCGTCGCCAAGAACGCCGGGTTGTTGGGCAAGGCGAGTTGCTCATTCGAGCAGCTCGACGGCGTGCTGACGCGCCTGTCCCACGCGACCAACGCCATCAAGCAACAGGTAGTCAGCGCCGCCGCCCACTGCGTGCTCGCCGACGAGGAGGTCACCGTCGAGGAGGCCGAGCTTCTGCGCGCGGTCTGCGAGGTGATCGATGTGCCTCTGCCGCCGTTTTTGCCGGGGCTGGGGGCGTGAGCTGACGCTACCACCTTCCCAGCATCAACAATCCCCCGCCGCCATCGACCGCCGACGGCATCACCGTCAACTGCACGCTCGACCCGTCGTCGTCGGCGTTGCTCGCCGTCTGGGCTTCGTCCTGGTCGTGAGACCCCCACCCGTAGTGCAGCGACTTGGGTAAGATCCAGCCCGCCGTCAGGCCCAGCACGACGCCGAAGAGCAGGTCCGAGGGGTAGTGGTTCTCGATCATCAGGCGCAGGACGCTGCCGGCGACGGCGTTGCCGATCATGACCCCGCAGGCGATGTCGTCGGCCGCGCCCCCGCCGTATAGCGGCATATGCTCGTGGTGCAGGCAGGTCAGCCCGGCGGCGGTGATCGCCGTGGCCGGGTGGCCGGCGATGAAGCTTCGGGCGTATTCGGAGTCGTTGGGATCGCAGATATGGCCCTGGCGGGTGGGATCGGAGCAGTTATTGGCCGTGGGGCGCACCCGGCCGATGAACAACTGCGAGCCCCACTCCACCGCCGCCACCAGCGAGAAGGACTCGAAGTCGATCCACGACATCTTCCAGGCCACGTCCCAGTTGTGGTCGAGCACCCCGGGGATCACGATGGAGTCGATGGCCCGATACGCCATCGACCCGTAGAAGGTCACGTTGGACACAACCAGCAGGTCCGACCACCCCGGATCTTCGCGCACGGCGATGGCGTCGAGGATATCCTGCTCGATGCCCAGCCCGCCGCGCCAGTTGGGGTCGGGGTCGGGCAGGGCGAAGCGGGCGGTGAAGCCAAAGCCCATCAGGGCCACCGACGTGGGGTACTCCCACCAACGGATGCCCTCCCAGGCGGGGTTCCACTCGACCTTTGGCGAGGGTGCGGGCTTGGGCGGGGCCTTCACCGCGGTCGGACCGCCGGTCGCAGGCTGATCGGGCTGCGCGGCGAGGGCAGGGGCGGGGACGACAAAGGTCAGGGCGGCGATGGTGGCCACCAGGTGTGCAAGTTTGCGGTTCACGGGTCCCCCATTAGGTGTTGTTTGACACTCCCAGCCAGGCCGACCACCGGCTACCACCGCCCCAACATCATCAACCCCCCACCGTCACTGCCCATCGACGGCGCAAACGTCACCTGCAACGACGACGCCGCGTCGTGGTCGCCCTTGGCGGCGTGCTGCGCCGGCCGCTGAGTGTCGTCATCGTCGTCGCCCCAGCCGTAATGCAGCGTCTTGGGCAAGAATCCAGCCGGCGGTCAGGCCGAGCACGGTGCCGAAGAGCAGGTCGGAGGGGTAGTGGTCCTCGGCGACCACCCGGGCGACGCCGTCGACCACGGCGGCGCCGATCATCGCCCCGCAGGCGATGTCGTCGGCCGCGCCCCCGCCGTACAGCGGCAGATGGGCGTGGTGCAGGCAGGTCAGCCCGGCGGCGGTGATCACCGTGGCCGGGTGGCCGGCGATGAAGCTTCGGGCGTAGTCCACCCCGTTGGGGTTGCAATAGTGGCCCTCGCGGCTGGGATCGCTGCAATTATTCGACGCCGGGCGCACCCGCCCCACGAACAGTTGCGCGCCCCACTCCACCGCCGCCACCAGCGAGAAGCTCTCCAGGTCGATCCAGGACAACTGCCAGGCGAGTTTGGGGTTGTGGTAAAACAGCCCCGGGATGACCAGCGAGTCCATAAAACGGTAGGCCATCGCCCCGCCAAAGAAGATGTCCGAGACGGTCTCGATATTCTGGCGCGCCGGGTCCTGGCGCACGGCGATGGCGTCGAGGATGTCTTGCTCGAGGTCGAACGTGCCTCGCCAGTTGGGATCGGGCGGGGGCAGGGCGAAGCGCGCCGTAAACCCGAAGGTCAACAGCGCCCCCGTCGTCGCGTACTCCCACGGTTGGACCTTGCGCCAGGACTCCTTGAACTGCAGGTGCTGCTGGGGCGGCGTTTGCGCCCAAACGGGCACTGCCAAAACGAGTAGCGCCCCCAAGACGGCAACCGACGCGAGGTGGCAGAGCCGCACGATGTCACTCCCTGACGGCTCGCGCAGAGGTCCACTCACCAGATAGCCGCGCGGCCATCGTTGCTTTTCATGGAATCCGGTATCGAGACTGCTGTTTGTTCATCTCTAAGCGTAGACGCTGTTCTTCAACGAACAAGCGTCTGGCGAGGCGAGGAGGCCGCGTGGTATGGGCTTGGGCACCTGCCATCGCGACCGATGGCGCCGATGCCCGCTGCAGTCATCGATACCGACAGGAAGGCCGTATGAAGCTCCTCGAACAGTTGCGAAGTTCACGGATCGCTCGCCCGGGCTCGCTGGGCGCTGCGTTGGGCCTGGCGCTCGTGGTGGCGTGGGCGGGCGGCTGCGACTCCAGCAACCAGGGCGAGGCGACCTCCGCCGCCACGTCCGCGCCGGCCCCCGGCGCCACGCCCGCGCCCAATCCTGTCGCCGAGGCCAAGCCCGTGGCCGTCAAGACCCTCGACACCGCCGACCACAAGATCCAGACGGTGTTCGTCATCCTGATGGAGAACCACAACTGGGCCGACATCAAGGGCAACGCCTCGGCGCCCTACCTCAACTCGCTGCTCGACAAGGGCGCCCACGCCGAGCAGTATTACAATCCGCCGGGGCTGCACCCCAGCCTGCCCAACTACATCTGGCTGGAGGCGGGCAGCAACCTGGGGGTGACCGACGATGCGCTCCCCCAATACAACCACCAGAGCACCCACCAGCACCTGGTCAACATGCTCGAGAAGGCGGGCATCTCCTGGAAGTCCTACCAGGAGGACTACGACGGCGAGCACTGCCCGCTGACCCAGAACAAGCACTACGCCCCCCGCCACGACCCGATGGTGTATTTTGACGACGTCACCGACACCAACAGCCCCGGGGCCAAGCGCTGCATCGCGCACGTGCGCCCGATGAGCGAGCTCGACGCCGACCTGCAAAAGGGCCCGGCGCGCTACAACTTCATCACCCCCAACGTGTGCAACGACATGCACGACTCCTGGGGATGTCAGACCCACGACAGCGTGCACAACGGCGACCAATGGCTCTCCAAGATGGTCCCCAAGCTGATGGCCAGCGACGCCTACAAAAGGGGCGGGGCGATCTTCATCACCTGGGACGAGGGCGCCGGCAGCGACGGGCCCATCGGCATGATCGTATTGTCGCCGTTTGCCAAAAAGGGCTACGCCAACCAGGTGCACTACACCCACGGGTCGACCTTGCGCACCGTCCAGGAGATCTTCGGCGTGCGCCCCTTCCTGGGGGATGCGGCCAAGCAAAAGGACCTGTCCGATCTATTTTCTCAGTTTCCGTAAGTGGCTGGAAAATAAGTGAATCCTTGACGGTGGGGCCCGCGTGAACACTATCAATCTCGTAGTCGCGGCGTGGTCGTCGGTTCCAAGATGACGGCCGCGTCCAGGACTCACGGTGGCCTGAGAAGACCGCAGTGAGCGTGCAACGGCAGACCTCCTCGCACGAGGATGTTGATTGCCAAAGGTCCGTCGCGGTGTAAAAGACCGCAACGGGCCGACGACCGGTTGGTCATTTGGCACCGATCGGGCCTCCAGACAGCATCTGCCGCGGCTTGAAAACCCCCGGCAGATGAGAGCCGTCGTGGCTTGAACACCCGCGGCGACATGATGGAGGCCGCTCGTCGAGCCAGAGGATTCATCTACGAGACTCGTCGAGAGTACACACTCACGACGAGCCAACGTGGATGACACTCGCAGAAGAGATGGCTCGTCTCATCGATGGCTTTCGAGCTGTCGATCAGGATAGTCGTCACTTCGAGACACTCACGAGCAATGACCCCCGGTGGGCGACTTCGCCCGGGATGGCGAAAGCGCCGGCCGGGAGCCACAGATCACGTCGCGGCTGTGAACGAGAGGCCCCGATACATCTCCGAAAGGAGCGTATCGGGGCCTCTTCTTTTCTTGATCTGATGCAGCCCTGGCTCAGGGCGTCGGGCAGTAGTGCGGGTCGCGCTCGCTGTCGCCGCCGATATACATCACGGTGGGATCGGCGGGGTTGAAGGCAAACGCGCTGAAGCGGTCGTACAGGTGCGACTTTTCCCAGGTCGTCTGGCCGGTGGCGTGGTCGTAGCGGTACAGCGTGACCCCCGGCCCCACCGCGCAGCCGCGGAAGGTAAAGTACAGCACGTTGTCATCGGTCGGATGCGGCGCCATGCCCTGGCCGTTGACCAGCGTGACGTCGCTGCTTCGCCCGAGCTCCTTGGTGAAGGTCGCCCCGCCATCGGTCGAGCGGTAGATATAGCGCCCCTGGGTGCTGGTGTTGCCGTTGAGGTTTTCGTCGAGATCGAGGCCCAGGCCCCAGACCACCTGGGAATTGCTCGGCGCGATCACCACACGGAAGAGGTTGGCGCGGCCGTGCGCACCCGTGCCCAGGCCGGTGGCTTGCTGCCAGGTCTGGCCGCCGTCGAAGGTCACGAACGCCCCGGCGTTGGCCATGCCGAACACCGCGTGATTGAAGTCATCGGGATCGAAGGCCATCTGGTAGCCCAGCGCTCCGGTGCCGTTGGGAGGCACGCCCACCGTCGACCACGTCTGGCCGGAGTCGGTGCTCTCGTAGATCGTGCCGTCCGAGGAGCTGAGGCGCACCGTGCCCGGCTTGGCCGGCTCGGTGCCCAACCCCTGCAGCGCGATGGGCTGGTTGGGGTTGTTGGGGTCGTTGGTATGATAGGTCGGCGGGGTCAACTGGGTGATGGTGGTGCCATCGATCCGATACAGGTAGTGGCCGCCGAACGACCACACATACGCGCGGTCTTCGCTGCCGGCAGTGATGTTGTACAGCGGGGCCTCCCACAGCAGCTCGCCGATCTTCGTCCAGGTGCACCCGGCGTCGGTGGAGCGGTACAGCTTCTGGTTGGTCACCGCCAGCATATGACCGGGGTTGCTCAACACCACCAGGCCGCTGGTATAGCGGATGCCCCCGATGATCAGGTGGGGCTGGGTGAAGGTGGCACCCTCATCGGTGGTGAACGTGACGCCCCCGGCGCCGGTGATCTCGGTGCAGTTGGGCGCATGCCAGACGTTCGGCTGCGGCGAGGTGTCCGCGGCGTCGGTGCTGGCCGCATCGGCGTCGCTCATGTCCGCGTCGCCCGTGTCGGCGAGCCCGCCGTCTCCGAGCTGGGCGTCGGTCGGGCCCGCGTCGTTGGGAGCGGCGTCGGCGTGGCCGGCGTCGGAGGTGACATCGGCGCCGCCATCCGAGGCCGCATCCGCATCCGTGTGAGGAGCCGCGTCGCCGGTGCCCGCGTCGCTTCGATGGTGTGCGGCGTCCTGACTGTTGGCGTTGTCGTCGCTACAGCCGCTCGCAAATGTCAGGCCCGCTGCCACGAGCACCGTCAGCGCCCAATGTGCCGTCCTTCGTCGCATGATCCACTCTCTTTGACAGGCTCGGTTAGCTTGGTTTATGGCCCTCGGCTGTAACGCTGGGGCCGCGATTGTCATCTAAGCGTATGTCGCCGCTCCTGTAACCTCACAAAATGTTACAGCAATGCCATTCAGCTTCCAAAATCGCCTCCGCTGGACCAAGCTCCCCCTCCTTTAGGCCCTCTGAGCCCACGCCTCTGGACACATCCGGGTTGGTGAAATATCATTCACTAAAGGCGAATAAGTGTTGACAAGCCGGGTTGTCATCTCCATAGTACCCTCCGCCTCGGAACGAAATTTTTGCCGGGGCCGACGCACGATTTCCACTTCTATGGAGTTTGGAAGATGGGTAACGTTGGAGGACACGGATCCACAGAAGATCTTGGCCAACGAGGAAGTAATGACGCAGAGCAACCGTCAGCGTCTCGGGCGAAACGAGGCGAGGGACGTCATCCTCGAGGCGGCCGCCCGAGTATTCAACAGCAAGGGCAAGGGGCTGACCGTCGAGGATATCGCCCAGGAAGCAGGGTACTCGACCTCGGCGCTGTACAAGCACTTCTCGAACAAGGAAGACATCCTGCGCACGCTGTGGAAGCGTGTCGGCGAGCGCACTCTGGAGGTGTTTCAGAGCGAGCCTCCGTTGGATCTGCCGTTCATCGAGCGGCTGCGCTGGACGCTGTATCGGCTGGCCAAGCTGGCCGAGGACGAGCGGGAGCTGTTTCTGGCCGGCTTTGCCAACACGCCGGTGGGCGAGCCCATCAACCAGATCGACGAGGATCTGCTGGAGCACGCCTCGGCGATGCACTGCGCGGTGGTCACGCTGATGAAGCGCGGCATCGAGGAGGGCACGCTGCAGCCGCGCGACCCCAGGGATTACGCGATGGCGCTGGGCGGGCATCTGAAGGCGATGACCGGCCACTGGGCACACTTCGGCCCGTTTCCGCTCAAGCCGCATATCGAAACCGCGCTGGAGATCTTTTTGTACGGGGCGGCCACGTCCGAGGCGCGCGAGGGGTTGTCGGAGCAGTAGCCCTGGCGGCGGCTCTGGCGCTGCCGGCGGTGGCGCACGCGCAGGCGGCGCCCGCCCAGCAAAAGCCGGCCCAGCAACAACAGCCCGCCCAGCAGCCGCCCGATCAACAGCAGCAGCCGGCCAAGATCCAGCCGCCGCCCCCGGCGCCCGAGCCGAACACCCCGACGGTGCCGCAGGCCGCCCAGGAGGTCACGCTGACCCAGGCGATCGACGAGGCCACCGGCACGCATCCCAATATCGAGCAGGCTCGCCAGGATCTGAAGGTCGCCGAGGCCCAGCGCAAGCAGGCGCATACGCACTTCTTTCCGATCCTGTCGACCAGCGCCGGCGCGCAGTTGTGGGACGATAAGATCACCTTCTCGATGGGCGGCGGAGGCGGCGGGAACTCCGTGCAGCTTCCCCCGCCGCAGACGCCCTACGAGAAGATCATCGCCGGGATCTTCAACGCCCCGCCCACCACGGTGCGCAGCCAGTTCACCTGGAGCGTCTCGCTGACGATCACCGAGCCGTTGGGGCCGCTGTACACCATCTATCACGCCTACTACGCCACGATTTACGGCGAGGACGCCGCGCGCACCCAGGTCGATCAGGCCACCCGCGATCAGGCGCGCCAGGCGGCGGTGTCTTACTTCCGGGTGCTGCAAGCGCGCTCGGCGCTGGACACCAACCAGCAGTCCGTCGCCCAGTTGAACGCGCAGGTCAAAAACGTCGACGCGCTGGTGCAGGCCGGCGTGGCCCAGAAGGCCGACTTGCTGCGCATTCAGGTCGCTCTGGCCGCCGCCCAGCAGCAGGTCTCCCAGTCGAAGGCCAACTTGAAGCTGGCGCGCTCGGCGCTGGCGGTGGCCATCGGGCGAGACCCCCAGAATCCGGTGGGCGTGCAGGGGCCGGCCAACGTCAACCTGCCCACCCTGCAGGGCGACCTGGCCGACGCCATCGACCAGGCGACCAAGACGCGCCCCGAGCTTCAGCAGCTCAAACTGCGCATGCAGCAGGCCGACGAGGGCGTCGACATCCAGAAGGGCGACTACATCCCGCAACTCGTCGCCCTGGGCCAATATCAGCACCAGGAAGGCCAGGGGCTGTCGGGCAACAACAACTTATTCGTGGGCTTGGCCCTCGATTGGGATATCTGGAAGTGGGGCGCGCGCAGCGACGCGGTCGACGAGGCTCAGGCCCAACGCGTCAAGCTCGATTACGTGTACACCCAGGCGCGCCGCCAGATCGGCCTGCAGGTCAAGAAGGCCTGGTACGATCTTCAGTCGGCGCTGGAGACTTACCAGGTCGCCGAGCAATCGGTGGAGCAGGCCAAGGAAGCCTTCCGCGTGGAGACGGCGCGCTACCAGGCCGGCGAGTCCACCCCCACGGACCTGCTGTCGGCGCAGTCGGCGCTGACCGAGGCCCAAAACAACCGTAACGCCGCGCTGTACCAGGCGCTGATTCAGAACGCTGAGTTGATCTATGCCATCGGTCAGCCGCTGTCGGCCGACCGTTTGCTTCCGGGAGAAGGACAATGAGAGCGATGAGACGAACGGCTGTTTGGCTGGTGTGCGTGCTGGCGCTGGCGGCGTCAGCGGGCTGCAAGTCCGACAAGAACAAGGTCGCCCTGCCCGAGAGCCAGCCCGCTGCCAACAAAGGGGCGGACAAGGCCGATGCCAAAGCCGACGATCCGGCCAAGGCCCTCGAAAGCGGTGGCCCGAAAGCCACCGAAGCCCTGGATAACGCCGCACCGACTCGGCGGCGGCTGTCGGGCTCGTTCGAGGCCCAGCGCCAGACCAATGTGGCCGCCAAGGTCGGCGGGATTATCCGCGACGTGTATGTCGAGGAGGGCGACGTCGTCGACAAAGGCGACCGCCTCATCAACATCGACGGCGAAGATTACCGGTTGCGCGTCCAGCAGGCCCAGGCCGGCCTCAACGCCGCCCAGGCGCAGTTGAGCACGATCAAGACCCAGTACAAGCGCATCGAGCGGTTGCACAACCAGAAGGCCGTCGCCGACAGCCGCTTCGACCAGCTCGCCGGCCAGATGCAGGCCACCGAGGCCCAGGTCGATCAGGCCAAAGTCGGCCTGCGCATGGCTCGAAATGCCCTGAAGGACGCTATCATCCGCGCGCCCTACGCCGGGGTGATCACCAAGGTGTCGGTCGCCGAGGGCGACTTCGCCGCCCCCGGCCCCCAGCCGCTCATCCACCTGGTGGAGGTCCAAAAGTTGTACCTGCGCGTCCACGTCCCCGAGGAGTACGCCGACAGCGTGCACAAAGGAGACAAACTCGAGGTGCACGTGCCCTCGCTCAACAAGGACTTGGAGTTGAGCGTCGACCGCATCAACCCCACGATCAAGAGCCGTTCGCGCTCCTTCGACGTGCTCGCCGAGGTCGACAACCCCAAGTTGGAGGTGCGCCCGGGGATGTACGCCCAGGTCACCCTCGCCTCGCAGGCGCACGCCCCTCAAGCCGCCGCCAATGACGGAGAGAAGCAATGAAGCTCGCCGACATCAGCGTCAAACGTCCCGTCTTTACGGCGGTGATGATGCTCGTGTTGATCGTCTTCGGCCTGGACTCCTACTCCAAGGTCGGCGTCGATCAATTCCCCAACGTCGAATTCCCCGTGGTCACCGTGACCACGGTGTATCCGGGAGCCGACCCCGAATCGGTCGAGTCCAAGGTGATCGACCCCCTGGAGGAGTCGATCAACTCGGTCAACGGCATCGACGAGCTGCGTTCGACCAGCTCGGAGAACGTGGGCATCGTCATCGTGCGTTTCGAGCTCTCCCGCGATGCCGACAAAGCCGTCCAGGACGTGCGCGACAAGGTCTCGGCGGTGCTCGGCCAGTTGCCCGACGACGTCGAGCAGCCGGTGGTCCAAAAATTCGACATCGGCGCCGCCCCCATCATTTCGCTGGTGGTCTCCGGGCCCCTGGACGCCCGCGCGCTGACCAAATTGGCCGATGACACCATCAAGCAGCGCCTGCAAACCCTGGAGGGCGTGGGCAATATCCAGATCGTCGGTGGCGAAGAGCGCGAATTCGAGATCTATGTCGATCCCGTCGCCCTGGAGAGCTACGGGCTGGCCATCAGCGACGTCGCCCAGGCCATCGGCGCCCAGAATCTCGACGTGCCCGGCGGCCACCTCGATCACGGCGCGTTCGAGTACACCCTCAAGACCGAGGGCGAGGTCCACGACGCCAAGGCGCTGTCCAACATCATCATCACCGACGCCGGCGGGCGCTCCATTCGGGTGGGCGACGTCGCCCAGGTCATCGACGGGCACGCCGAGGTGCGCTCGCACGCGTCTCTGAACGGCAAGTCCGCTGTCTCGCTGACCATCCAGAAGCAGTCCGGCTCGAACACCGTCGCCGTGGCCAAGCGGGTGCGCGACGAGTTGGCGAAGATGAAGAAGAACCTGCCCAAGGGCGTCAAAGTGGCCATGCCGGTGGACAACTCCGTGTTCATCAAGCATTCCATCGACGACGTGCAATTCGACCTGATCTTTGGCGCCATCCTGGCGATCATCATCATCATGGTCTTCTTGCGCGACTGGCGAGCGACGCTGATCTCGGCGCTGGCGCTTCCGACCTCGGTCATCGCCACCATCGCCTTCATCCACGCGATGGGCTTTACCTTCAACATCATGACGATGTTGGCCCTGACGCTGTCCATCGGCCTGCTCATCGACGATGCCATCGTGGTCATCGAGAACATCCACCGCCACCTGGAGATGGGCAAACCGCCCATGAAGGCGGCGTTGGACGCGACCAACGAGATCGGCCTGGCCGTCATGGCCATCACCGCGTCGATCATCGCGGTGTTCGTGCCAGTGGCGACCATGAAGGGCATCATCGGTCGGTTCTTCTACCAATTCGGTATGACGGTCGCCTTCGCCGTGGCCGTGTCGCTCTTCGTCGCCTTTACGCTCACGCCGATGTTGTCGGCGCGCCTGCTCAGGCTACACCACGGCGAGCGCAACCCGCTGAGCCGGCTGGTCGAGCGGGCGCTGCGCTTGACCGATGATGTCTACGAGGCGGTGGTGCGCGCGGCGCTGAACCATCCCATCATCACCCTGCTGATCGCGGCGTTGTCATTCGTGGCGGCGATGAGTCTGTTCAAGGTCATCCCCTTCGAATTCCTGCCCGCCGAGGACCGCGGCGAATTCCAGGTCTACGTCGAGCTTCCCACGGGCACGCGCCTGGAAGACACCATGGATTACGCCGACCGCATCACCAAGGACATCCGCAAAATGCCCGGGGTGGAGCTGACCTTTGCGACCATCGGTGGCGGCGCCCAGGAGGAGGTCAACAAGGCCAACGTGCACGTCGAGATGGTGCCGTCCAACGAGCGCTCCTTCTCGGAGGACGACGCCATGGAGTACGTGCGCACGCTTTTGGCCAAATACAAGCGCGCCAAGATCGCCGTCGAGCCCATCGCCGGCGTCCAGCCCGCCGGTGGCCAACGCCAGGGAGACCTGCAGTATTTGCTGTTGGGCGACGACTACAAAAAGCTCAACGACACCGCCGACAAGTTGGTCGCGGCGTTGAAAAAGCGCCCCGGCTTCGTCGACGTCGACAAGACCTCGCGCGGCGGCAAGCCGGAGGTGCGCCTGGTCATCAACCGCGATCGCGCCGCCGACCTGCACGTGCCCGTCGCCTCCATCGGCATGGCCATCCGTACGCTGTACGCCGGCCAGAAGGTCAGCGAGGTGTCCACCGACGGCGACCGCTATGACGCTCGTGTGCGCATGCTCAAGAGCTACCGCAACGACCCGTCGAAGATCCTCGACTTGTCGGTGCGCTCGGCGACCGGCCAACTGGTGCCCCTGTCCAATATCGTGCAGGTCAAGACCGGCACCGGCCCCACCCAGATCGAGCGGTACAACCGGCGTCGACAGGTCACCGTCATCGCCAACTTGCAGGGCAAAGCTCTGGGACCGGCCATCAAGGAGGTCGACAAGCTCGCCCACACGTTGACGCCCCCGGGGGTGACCACGGCGTTGGGCGGACGCGCCGAAAATATGAGCAAGACCGTCGGCTATATGGGCGAAGCCATGCTGCTGGCGATCATCCTCATCTTCCTGATCTTGTCGGCGCAGTTCGAAAGCTTTTTGCACCCGCTGACGATCATGTTGTCCCTGCCGCTGTCGCTGGTGGGCGCGCTGGGGGCGCTGGCCCTGTCGGGGATGACCCTGAATATCTTTACGATGATCGGCTTCATCATGTTGATGGGCCTGGTCACCAAAAACGCGGTGCTCCTGGTCGACTACACCAACGTGTTGCGCGAGGAGCACGAGATGGAGGTCTTCGAGGCGCTGGTGCGCGCGGGAACGGTGCGACTGCGCCCGATCTTGATGACCACCGCCGCGATGATCTTCGGCATGCTGCCCGTGGCCCTGGCCCTGTCGGTCGGCGGCGAGCAGCGCGCACCCATGGCCGTGGCCGTTATCGGCGGCCTGATCACCTCCACACTGCTCACGCTGGTGGTGGTCCCGGCGGCGTATCTGCTCCTCGACCGCATCACCAGCAAGTTCGGGCGCAAGTCCGAGCCCAAGTCGGAGTCGGCCGAGGAGATTGTATAGCTTTTTTGCGGGCCGCGTGTTGACGGATCGACTCCGGAGATCAACGTTGCCCACAGAAATTTTTTTGGACCAGACGGTGGCGTGAACGCATCCCACCGTCAGTTGCAGGATTGATCCTGAAGAGGTTGTTTTGAATAAGACGCTCGAGAATGCCACCGTTTTAGATGCCCCCGCCGGTAAATTAGCCGTGCTCTTGCCTGGTCTGGGCGCGGTGGGTACGACCCTGATCGCCGGCGTATTGTCGGCGCGCCGCGGCCTGGCCCGGCCGGTGGGAAGCCTGACCCAACTGGCGCGTGTCGACGACCAGCCCGATTCGCTGCGCCTGGGCGAGGCGCTGCCCCTGGCGCGCCTCGACGACGTGGTCTTCGGCGGCTGGGATATCTTCGAGGAGAATTGCTACGAGTCCGCCGTCAACGCCGGCGTGCTCGAGCAGCGCCACCTCGAGCCCATTCGTGAGGAGCTCGAGGCGATCTCGCCGATGAAGGCGGTGTTCGACCAGCAGTGGGTGCGCAACCTCGACGGTCCCAACGTCAAGGAAGGCGCCAACAAGATGGAGCTGGCCGAGGCGCTCATCGACGACATCAACACGTTCATGGCCGACAACGACTGTGAGCGGGCCGTGTGCGTGTGGTGCGCCTCCACCGAGGTCCACGTGGGCATCGGGCCGGTGCACACCAGCGTGGAGGCCTTCGAACAGGGGCTTCGCGACGATCACGAGGCCATCAGCCCGTCGATGATCTACGCCTACGCCCACATCAAGGCCGGCGTGCCCTTCCTCAACGGCGCGCCCAACACCGCCGTGGAGGTTCCCGCCCTGGTGGAGCTGGCCGAGCAAAACGGCGTGCCCATCGCCGGCAAGGACTTCAAGACCGGCCAGACCCTGGTCAAGACCATCCTCGCCCCGGGCATGGCCGCGCGCATGATCGGCGTGAGCGGCTGGTACTCCACCAACATCCTGGGCAACCGCGACGGCGCGGTGCTCGACGATCCCGGCTCCTTCAAGACCAAGGAGCAGTCCAAGCTGTCGGTGCTCGAGTCCATCCTGGACAAAGAGGCCTACCCGGAGATCTACGGGGAGATGACCCACAAGGTGCGCATCGACTACTACCCGCCGCGTGGGGACAACAAGGAAGGCTGGGACAATATCGACATCTTCGGGTGGATGGACTACCCGATGCAGCTCAAGATCAACTTCTTGTGCCGTGACTCCATCCTGGCCGCCCCGGTGGCGCTGGATCTGGCGCTGCTGGGCGACCTCGCCCACCGCGCGGGCATGAGCGGGCTGCAGGATTGGCTGTCGTTCTACTTCAAGAGCCCCCAGCCCAGCGACGGCCAGATGCCGGTGCACGATTTGTTCGAGCAGCGCGATCTTCTCTTCGACACGCTTCACGCGATGCATCGCGAGTTCGCCGCGCAGCTCGACGCCGATCCCGCGACCGCGTTGGCCGGCGAGTAGGTAACGCCTCCTGCTCGTGTAGAGGAGTTGACTGCGATGGGCCACGTTGTGTTTGCTGCCATACCGCCGGTGCTTTGGCCCGGCGTGGCGATCGCGGCGCTGATGCTGGCCGCGTTCGCCATCTTCCTCGTGCGCTCGCCGGCGCCTACGGGCGCGGCGAGCCGCGAGCGAGGCTCGGCGCTGCTGCCGTCGGTGTTTATTCGTTATTATTACTGGTTGACGACTCCGCTGACGACCCTGCTCGACAAGCTGGGCGTGACTCCCAACCACATCACCGCCATGTCGGTGCTCATCGCGGCGGCCAGCGGCATCTTTATCGCCCAGGGCCGTTTCATGTTGGGCACCTGGGTGTTCGTCGCGGCCATCACCTGCGATATGCTCGATGGCTTACTCGCCCGCTCGTCGGGCCGCCAGAGCGTCGCCGGTGCGTTCTTTGATTCGTTTTGTGATCGCCTCTCCGAAGGCCTGATTTTTGGTGGCCTGGCCTATTATGGGCGCAACGGGTGGCTGCTGGTGGCCAGCGTGGCCGCGTTCATCGCCTCCTTTCTGGTCAGCTACGCCCGTGCGCGCGGCGAGTCGCTGGGGGTCGACCTCAAGATCGGCCTGATGCAGCGGCCCGAACGCATGCTGGTGATGGTGTTTACGCTCTTTTCCGCGGCGCTGCTGCCGGCGCTGTTTGATTGGGGCGACGACCAGCGCCTGGTGCTGGTGACGGTCTGCGTGGCCGCGGTCGCCGTGCTGACCTTCGGCACCGCCGTTCGCCGCGCCCGTGTGACCATGATCGCCTTGGCCAAGCGCGACCCCGCCGAGGCGCCGTCCGCATCGGATCCCAACCCCTAGATTGCCTTCCAGGGTGCGGGTGGGAATGTACGAATGAATGGATTGATTGAGTTTTGCCAACGCCGGATCTGGGCGGTGCTGGCCACGCTCGTCGTGGTCACTGTCGGCGCCGGTGCGCTCGCCTCGAACTTGAGCCTGGACTCCAACCTGCAGAGGTTGCTTCCGGAGGGCGCCCCCAGCGTTGAGGGACTTCGCCAACTCGAGAAGAATTACGGCGGCCAGATCGGCCGGCTGACCGTGGTGCTGGAGGCCGACGGCGCCAAGACCTCCCAGGCCCAGCGTCTCGAGAAGATCGCCGACCGGCTCGCCCCCAGGCTCGGCCAGGTCGACGACGTGCGCCGCGTGGAGTCGAAGCGGCCCCTGAAGTTCTTTCGCACCAACCGCCTGCTGTATGCCCATCTCGACGACCTGAAAAAGGCCGACAAGCGCCTCGAAAAGCGCATCCGTTGGGAGAAAAAGCGCGCCAACCCGCTGTTTGTCGCCCTCGACGACGGCAAGCCGCCGGCGGTCGACTTCTCCGATCTGGTCGACAAATACAAGCGCTTCGACAAGTCGCCCTACTACGTCAGCGACGACGGAAAGCGCCTGGCCATCTTCGTCTACCCGTCGTTTCCGGCCAGCGACCTCGCCCGCGCCCAGAAGTTGTCGGCGCGGGTCTCCAAGGTCGTCCACGACACGCTGGCGGCGGAGCTTGGCGGCGCCGACGGCGCTCCCAAGATCGCCGTCGGGCTGACCGGGCGCTATCAAAAGCGCATCGAATTGCAGCAGCGCCTGCAGTCGGATCTGAGCCTGGCCACGCTGGTAGCCGTGACGCTGCTGGTGCTCTTCTTGCTGTTCTTCTTGCGCAGCGTCTGGGCGATGCTCATCGTGATCGTGCCGCTGATCTCGGGCACGATCTGGGCGCTGGCCTGGGCGGAGATCGCCTTCGGCAGCCTCAACATCCTGACCGGCTTTTTGGGGGCGGTGCTCCTGGGCATGGGCGTGGATTACGGCATCCACCTGTACGTGCGCTTTCACGAGCTTCGCGGGCGCATGTCCCTCGAAGAAGCGCTGACACAGACCTTCCAGTCCAGCGGTCGCGCTAACCTTTATGCCGGCATGACCACGGCCATCGCCCTGGGAAGCCTGATGATCTCGGACTTCCGGGCGTTTTTCGAGTTCGGGGTCATCGCCCTGGGCGGCATCGCCGTCATCCTGCTCGCCTACACGCTGTGGATGACCTGCTTGTTGCTGTTGGCCTCGCGCTACCTGGGCGAGCTCGCCGAGCCCGTCTCGCAGCGATGGACGCGGCGGCTGGCGCAGGGTGCGCGCGCGGCGTCGGCGGGGCCGGACGTTTGGCGGCGCGTGCGCCGCGTATGCGCGGTGGGCTTTGTCGCCATCGTGGTGGTGGGCTTGTCCGGGCTCGGGCGGGTGCACTTCGTGCGCAGCCTGCGCCCCCTGGAGATGCGCGACTCGCGCGCCTGGCACCTCGACGCCATGGTCAACAAGATGCTCGGCCAGTCACAGACCCCCACGGTGGTGCTGACCGACAACGCCGCGCAGAGCGCCGCGGTGGTCAACGAGATCGAGCGGCGCAAAAAGCAAGCGCCCGGCGGCTTTACCATCGACAAGGCGCTCGATCTGCAGTCGCTGCTCCCCAAACATCAGGCCGCCAAGCGCAAGCTGTTGGCCAGGCTTCGCGACCAATTGGAGGACGTGCCCAAGCGGTCGCGCAGCAAAAAGCTGACGAGCTACCTCGACGAGATCAAGACCGTCCTCGCCGCCGGCCCCCTGGGCCCCCAGGACCTGCCGGTGGCGCTGCGCGAGCCGTTTTTGCGCAAGGGCGACGGCGACGCCAAGCCCAGCCTGCGCGCCAACGGCGGGGTGGTGCTGGTGTTTCCGGCCATCGACCTGGCCGACTTCGACAAGCTCGACCAATTCGTCGGCGTGCTGCGCGATCTTCCCGGCATCGACGCCCCTGGCCGCTACGACGCCATCAGCGAGGCGATGCTGTTGCACGACATCGTGCGCCTGGTCGAGCGCGACGCCGTGTGGATGTTGGCGATCACCATCGCCGGGCTGTTGTTGTGCTCGTTTGCCGCCTTCCGGCGGCGCCGCGAGATCGCCATTCAGATGGGCGTATTGGCGGCGGCGTTTTTCGCCGCCCTGGGCTGGGCGGCGTGGTTCGGGGTGGAGCTGAACTTTTTGAATATCGTCATCATGCCCATCTGGCTGGGTCTGGGCATCGACGCTACCTTTCATGTGTTGATGCACCTGCGCGACGAGCCCGGCGAGACCGCCGTGCATGTGGCCACGGCGCTGGCGATCGCCGCGGCGTTCATCACCACGATGATCGGCTTTGGTTCGATGCTGTTGGCCCACCACAACGGGCTGCGCTCGCTGGGCGAGATCGCCGTGATCGGCCTGGGCGTCATCCTGACGATCAACATGCTCGCGCAATTCTGGCTGGTCGGAGGCCAACATCTGGAGGGCACCGATGGTAACGCCGAATGAACCCCACGACGACGATCCCGTCAGGCTGAGGCCCCACGGGCCCGAGTATGCCTGGGAGCGCCAGCCGGTGGCGACCTTCATCGCCACGGTCGCCGGCATCGGTTTTCTACCCGGGGGCCCGGGCACCTACGCCGCCGCCGTGTTCACGCCGTTGATTGTGTGGATGTCCGGTTGGCCGCTGTTGTGGCGCTTGGCCGCGCTGACCGCGGTCACCGTCGCCTCCATCCCCGCCGCCGACGCCTGCGGGCGCGCGCTCGGCGAGCACGACAGCAACCACATCGTCATCGACGAGGTCATCGGCGTGTGGGTGGCGCTGGTGTGGTTTTCCGAGCTGAGTTGGGCGATCGCGGTGGTGGGATTCGTGCTCTTTCGCATCCTCGACGTCACCAAACCGCCGCCGGCGCGGCGCATCGACAACCTCGGCCAGGGCGGCCTGGCGGTCATCGCCGACGACATCGTGGCCGGGCTGTGGGCGGTGCCGTTGGTGTGGCTCTTTGCGTGGTGGTGGTAGGTCGCCCGGTGGTCAGCTTGGCAGGGAGTCCGTCCTGGCCCCCAACCCGCCAAACACCACATACCGGCACATCGGATAGGTCCAAAACAGCCACACCACCCCTTTGGAGATGGCCCAGCCGCCGGACTTGCCCAGGTAATGCACCAGAAAGCCGGTGAGCACGCCGTGGATGGCCGCGGCGATCCAGCTCATGGCGAAGTAGGTGGGCGTGGAGCGCTTCAGGGGGGCGTCGAAGCGCTGGTAGACCCAGAAGCGGCTGAGCACGAAGTGGACCCCGCCGCCAAACAGGGCGCCGAGGCCGGCGGCCATGCCCACCGAAATGAGGTCGTGGGCGACCGCCGTCCACAGCAAGATCGAATAGATGATGCCATCGACGGCGGTGGCCGCCGCGCTGGCGACTGACGAACCCGACAGGTCCGCCAGGTGTTGCTTCCAAAACTTCACAGACGTCCCTAACTGCGACTTACTCGGCGGCCATCGCCTCGGCGACCTCATCGGACAGCTCGAGGTTGTGGTAGACGTTCTCGATGTCATCGTGGTCCTCGAGGGCCTCGATGAGGTTGAGGTTGGTCTGGGCCGTCTTCAGATCCGGGGCGATGTGGTTCTCGGCGAGCTTGGTGATCTCGTCGGTCATGAAGTTGTCGTAGCCCGCCGCCACCAGCGCGTTGCGCATCTGCATAAAATCGACCACCTCGGTCTGGATGGTGATGACGCCGTCTTCCTGCTCGAAGTCCACCGCCCCGTTCTCCAGGGCGATCTCCATGAGCTCGTCGGGGTCGTCGACCTCCTCGGAGGACACGCTCAACAGCCCGCGGTCCTTGAACATCCAGTTGACGCAGCCGTCCTCGCCCAGGTTGCCGTTATGCTCGCCGAACATGTGGCGGATCTCGGCGACCGTGCGGTTGCGGTTGTCGGTCGCGCCAGTCAAAAAGATGGCCACGCCCCCGGGGCCGTACCCCTCGTAGTTGAACTCGTCGTAGGACACGCCCTCGAGCTCGCCGGTGCCTTTTTTGATGGCCCGCTCGATATTCTCCTTGGGCATGTTGGCGTCTTTCGCCTTGTCGATGAACAGGCGAAGCTCGTTGTTGGTGTCCGGATCACCGCCGCCACGGCGCGCCGCCGAGGTGATCTTTTTGACCAATTTGCTGAAGATCTTGCCACGCTTGGCGTCTTCGCGGGCCTTCTTATGCTTGATATTGGCCCATTTACTATGTCCTGCCATCTTGCCACCCGACTAAATTGAGGGAAGGTTAACTCGACATTCCCCTTTTAGAACGAACGCGGAGTGTTCTCAACCCACTAATGACGTTTGGGGCGTCACCGACATTCCCGTAGGATTCACTACACATGACCCGGAGGAAAGAGATAAAGGCCGGTGATTTCTTTTGCCGTCCTCTGTGCCCTCTGTGACCTCTGTGGTCGAATCTTCCCGCCCGCGTCAAGAAGCGCCCACGCCGGTGCCCGGCAGCGACAGGTCCGAGTGCATCTGGATCCACTTGAAGATGTCGTGGCGGAACAACATGCCGCGAAATTGGCCTTCGAAGAGCACGGGGACCTGGTCGACGCCGTGGCGCAGCATATTCTTGAGCACGCTGCTCACCTCCTCGTGCAGCTCGGCGGTGACGATGTCCTCGGCCGGCAGGGCGATCTCGGAGACCGGGGTCGTCGGCCAGGTGTCCTGGTCGAGCTTGTGCACGTCGCCAAAGCGCACCATGCCCACGAACCGGCCGGCGTCGACCACCGGGAAGCTGCTGCGTTGGCTGCCCATGAAGTAGTCGTCGATGAGCTCGTCGACGCTCAGATCGGGGGGCACGAAGCGGGCGCGCTCGTGGACCAGGCGGCTGACCTGGACGCCCTCGAGGGCCTCGTCGAGCAAGATCTGGGTATAGGAGGCCGACGCCGATTGGCCCAGAAACCAGCCGATGACCGCCAGCCAGATGCCCCCGACGAACCCCGTGCCAAAGAAGGGCACCGAGATGCCGAAGATCATCGCCAGGCCCACGGCGATAAACGCCCACGAGATGACGCGGGCGACCATGGCCGACCAGCGGGTGGCCTTCTTGACGTCGCCGGTGACCTTCCACAGCAGCGCGCGAAACACCCGCCCGCCGTCGAGGGGCAGCGCCGGGATCATGTTGAAGACCGCCAGCAAGATGTTGATCGGGCCCACCCACGCCAACACCGAGGACACCGGGCCCAGCCGGGCGAGCAGGGCGACCTGCTGGTTGACGTCCTCGTTGGTCAGCGGGGTGATCAGCTTGAACACCCACAAAAAGACGATGCCCAGCGCCAGGCTCATCAGCGGGCCCACCACCGCGATGATCAGCTCGCGCCCGGGCGTATGCGGCTCCTCCTGGATGTCGGAGACCCCGCCGAACAAAAACAGCGTGATGCTGCGCACCGGGATCCCGTAGCTCTGCGCGGTCAGCGAGTGGGCGAGTTCGTGGGCCAAAAGCGACACGAAAAACACCACCGCCGCCGCCAGCGCCACCGTCCAGTTGAGCACCGGGCTCCACTGGGGATGCCATGAGGGATAGACCCCCACGGCCAGGTTGACCACGATCAACCCGAAGATCACCAGCACGCTCCAGTTGAGCTTGATGCGGATGCCAAACAGACTTCCCAAATCGAACGAATCACTCAGCATGACGTATGCCTTTGATGGGGTTGCTCGCTGCCCCAAAGGTGTGCACTGAGCCGGCCGATTCAAAGGCGGGGGCATGGGAGATTGAGGCTCGCCGCGGAAACCGACCACGCTGCCAAAGAACGACCCACAAATCCCTATGCCGTTCCCCAAATAGCCCCGGACTTCAGTCCGGGGAGAGCCTCGACCTTGACACCACGCCTCGCCTCATTCATGAAATGCCCGCGTTGCCAGCGGCGTTCGCATTCGTGCAGTTGGACTGTCAGGTCGTGGAGAGAGTCGTGGAAGACATAAGAAAGCCCAACAAAACCAACATCATGCGCCTGTCCGGCGAGATTTGCATCAAGTCGCCGCAGGTGCGTAGGCGGTTTCAGGACCGACTGGCGCACAATATCCAGACGGCGCTGCAGCGAAACGGGATCGACGCCCATGTCCGGCGCCACTGGGCGCGCATCGACGTCGACACCGACGACGAGCGTGCCGGCGAGGTGCTCGCCCGGGTCTACGGCATCCAGGGGGTCATCCCGGCGACGGGCTATCCCTGGGAGACCAAGGAGGACATCCTCGACCTTGGCGAGGAGCTGTACACCGAGCGCGTGCGCGGCAAGGCCTTCGGAGTGCGCGCGCGGCGGGTGGGAAACCGCGGCAACATCCCGTTCGAGTCCGGTGAGATCAACCGCGAGCTGGGCGCGCGGCTCTTCGAGGCCAGCGCGGGCGTAAATCTGGACGACCCCGAGGTGGTCGTGGGGCTGGAGATCCGCGAGGGCGCGGTCTTCTTCCTCGACGACGAGATCGACGGCCCCGGCGGCCTTCCCATGGGCACCGAGGGCAAAGCCCTGTGTCTGATGAGCGGCGGCTTCGACTCGGCGGTGGCCGGTCACATGATGCAAAAGCGCGGCATGGACCTGGACTTCTTGTTCTTCAACCTGGGCGGCCCCGCCCACGAGCGCGGCGTGCGCGACGTGACCAAGCGGCTATGCGAGCGGTGGTCCAACGGGTACTCGCCGAAGCTGCACGTGGTCGACTTTCGCTCGATGGTCGCCGAGATGAAGGAGAACGTGCCCGGGAGTTACTGGCAGCTTCTGCTCAAGCGCTTGATGATGCGCGCCGCCCATCTGATCTGCCAGGAGGAGGGCTATCCGGCGATGATCACCGGCGAGTCCGCCGGGCAGGTCTCCTCGCAGACGTTGCTCAACCTGGCGGCCATCCAGACGCCCATCCCCACGCCCATTTTGCGCCCGCTGGTCGGCCTGAACAAAGAGGACATCACCGAGCTGGCGCGCGTGGTGGGCACCTACGACATCTCGGCGACGGTGCCCGAGTTCTGCGCCCTCGAAGGCGGCCGCCCGGTCACCAACTCCACGCCCACGCGCCTGGACCACGAGGAAGCCAAGGTCAGCCATAGCCTGCTCGAGACGCTGGTCGAGCACCGCCAGATCCACAAAGTCTTCGAGATGAAAAGCGGCGACGAGATCGTCGAGGTCGAGGTCGGCCAGGTGCCCGACGGCGCCATCGTGCTGGATTTGCGCACCCACGTGGCCGAGAACACCTGGCAATACCCCGACTCGGTGCACATGTCCTTCGAGAAGGCGATCGAAAACGTCGCCTTCCTGCCCAAAGAGGGCTCCTACCTGCTGGTGTGCGAGGTCGGCCTAAAGAGCGCCTTCTTAGCCGAGCGCATGCGCCAGATGGGCTTCGAGGCGCATAGCTTCCGCGGCGGTGCCCATGCGCTGAAACGCCACGTGAAGACGCAGCCGGCGTAGACGAGCGCGGACGGCCCAATTCGACGCCAGGGACGGCGTCGCTCCAAAGCAATGGCACAGGTGAGCCTTGTCTTGGAGCGACGGCCTCCGCGCCGTCGTGGGCCGCACGAATCATAGCTCTTCGACCGACTTGATGAGTTCGGGGGTGAAGTTGGGGCGCACGTGGATCAGATGGGGCTGCGAGTGCGTAATCGGATAGCCGTAAATGGTGTCGTCGGGCACGACCCGCGTGCCTCCGATATCCTCGGGGACAAAAGTGTAGGTGGTCTTTTTCTGTGCTTTATGCGTAGATTGCTGCGCAAAAGCTGAGCCGGGGATGAGCAGGCTCGCCAGGATGATCGCGGTCGCCAGTCGTCGCATGGTGGGCTCCTCGAGGTTCGTTTGGGCTATGTCTCCAGTATAGCCACCTCGTCGCGAACTGGCCATAGCGCCTGGGCAGCACGGTCGCGTATCACCAGCGTTCGCCGAGCGCTCCAACCCGGCATGTGACATCCGACCTTCCAAATCGTGAAACGCGCGTATATTCTCGCGCATCCAAGGATTGGACGGCTACAGCGGCGACAAGGATCTGCGAAATGGATGAAGAGCCTTCTTTTGAGAGAGTGGTGGACACGCTGTTGGGCGAGCACGGGTTGAGCCTGGATGAGCCGCCGGGTTCGGTCGAGGTATGGCACGAGTTTTTGGGCGACGTCGCCCACGCGTTGGAGCGCGGCGTGGGGCCGAACACGCTCATCCTGGACAAGAGCTTCGACAAGATCGTCGCGCACGCCGTCGACGGGTTCATCCTGCACGACACCCGCGGCCAGATCTTGGACTTCAACCAGGCCGCCTGCGACATGCTCGGCTACACCCGCGCGGAGCTGGCCGACCTGGAGGTCGCCGACTTCGAGACCGACATCAAGCCGGGCGCCTTCTGGGAGGATATGACCGTCGACCAGGTGTTCACCGTCGAGGGTGTCCACCAGCGCAAAGATGGCTCGACCTACCCGGTGGAGACGCGGGTGGGCGCGTTCATGGTCGACGACGAGAAGGTCTGCCTGGCGCTTTGCCGCGACATTACCCGCCGAAAACATGTCGAAGAGGAGCTCAAGCTGGCCAACGCCCGCCTGCAGGTGGCCCGCGACGAGGCCGTGCGGGCCAACCAGGCCAAGAGCAGCTTCCTGGCGAGCATGAGCCACGAGCTTCGCACCCCGCTCAACGCGGTCATCGGCTACTCGGAGTTCCTCATCGAGGAGATGACCGACGATGGCGACGACACTTACATCGACGACCTCGAGCGCATCCGCACCGCCGGCAGCCACCTGCTGTCGCTGATCAACGACGTGCTCGACCTGTCCAAGATCGAGGCCGGCAAGACCGAGCTGGACATCACCGAGTTCGACCTGGCCGAGATGGTCGCGGCCATCGAGTCCACCGCAAGCCCGCTGGCCAGCAAAAACGGCGACAGACTCGTCGTCGACATCGACGACGAGCTGCCCCAGATGCGCTCGGACGTCACCAAGATCCGCCAGATCTTGCTCAACCTATTGGCCAACGCCTGCAAGTTCACCCAGGACGGCGAGGTGCGCCTGCGGGTGCGCTGCGACGCCGACAAGGTCGGCTTCGAGGTCTGTGACGACGGTGTGGGGATGGACCAGGAGGCGCTCGAGCGCATCTTCGAGGCCTTCCAGCAGGCCGAGGCCTCCACCACGCGCAACTTCGGCGGCACCGGTCTGGGCCTGGCCATCAGCAAGCATTATTGCGAGATGCTCGGCGGCGAGATCGGCGTGGAGTCCACTCCCGGCGAGGGCACGACGTTTCGGGTCGTATTGCCCCTTTCGGTCGAGCGATAATCGACGCCAGGGACGGCGTCGCTCCAAGTAAGAGCGATAGCGCGCGTCGACGCCAGGGACGGTCGCTCGAAAAGCGTGGCCGATCCCTTGGAGCGACGGCCTCCGGGCCGTCGTGGCCGTTCGGCTCACCCCTCGCCGAGCAGCCGGGACTTTTGGGGCTGCTTGTAGTGCAGGTCGAATTGCTGGATCGCGCGCTCGTCGATGATCTCGAGCATCTCGTCGATGTCGTCGGTCAGCGTGATCAGCTCGCGGTCGTCCGCCGAGATCGTGCCCACCTCGGTCATCATCGTGCCGATGAACTCGAGCATGGGCTCCCAGTACTCTTTCCCCATGATGACGACCGGAAAGTCGTGGATCTTGCCGGTCTGGATGAGGGTGAGCGTCTCGAAGATCTCGTCCATCGTGCCAAACCCGCCGGGCATGATCACGAAGGCGTACGAGTATTTGACCAGCATGACCTTGCGCACGAAGAAGTAGCGAAAGTCCAGCCAATCATCGAGGTAGGGGTTTCCCTCCTGCTCGTGGGGTAGTTGGATGCCGCAGCCGATGGACTTGCCCCCGACGTCCTTGGCCCCGCGGTTGGCCGCCTCCATGATGCCGGGGCCGCCGCCGGTCATCACCGTAAAGCCGCGCTTGGCCAGCTCGGCGCCGGCGGCGCGGGCCAGCGCGTAATATTTGTGGTCCTCGTCGAAGCGCGCCGAGCCGAACACCGTCACACACGGCCCCACGAAGTGCAGCTTGCGAAAGCCCTGCAAGAATTCCCAACTGATGCGAAACAGGCGCCCCAATTCGAAGCGGCGGGTCCGGGGGCCCTCCAGGAAGCGAATCTCCTGCTGGGATTTGCGAACGTAATGCTTCTGGAGCTCTCGGATGTCGTCCACGGGGGTACCTGCCTGGCGGGAAGGTTACTGCACCGACATTGCCGGCAGCTCAGCTATAGCGCAGGTGGTCAGAAACGTCCATTTTCCGGCGACATAGCTCGCGAAGGTGTGCCGGCTGTTCGCCCGCGTTCGCGCGCAATGGATCCCGCCGGGAGATGGTGTATGCTGTGTCCACAATCCCGAGCGAGGTATGCCGGAGGTCCATCCGAACGGCCGACCATCGAGAGCAAGATCATGGTCATCATTCTTGGTTTCATTCTATTGGCGTTGGCGTTCGGGTTGACTGTCGGCGGCCTGCCGCATTTTCCCTCGTGGACGCTACTCGCCGCAAGTGTGGCGCTCACACTGCTGGGGGCGCTGGTCTTTACGTGGGGAAGAGATCGCAGCATCGCCAAGGACGGCGAACAGGCGACCGAGGTGGCCCAAGTGCCGCGTGGGCGCAGCTTCGCCGGGTTTCTCGCCACGTTGGTGATTGGCTGGGCGATGGTCTACACGCTGATGGGCGTGGGCCTGGCGCTGGGCTTCGTGACCGCTTCCTCGCTGGCATCGATCGTCGCCGAGTGCGCCGCCGCCGTGCTGCTCGCGGTGCTCTTGTACTCCAGAAAGCGCTCGTTTCTGGTCGTCGCGGCCATCTGCGTGGTGCCCGCCTCCTTCGTCAACGCGCAAATGGGCTCCCACACGTTGCGACTCCTGTGGGGCAAGACCTCGCGACTCGGCGAGCCCCAAGCCGCGCCAACCGCTGCAAAGGCGGACCTTTATTACTTCGACGCCGGGCACGTGCGCGCCGACTTGGCCGGTCCCATGCGCACCTTTGACGCCACCGGCTCCTCCACGACGCGTTGGACCTACGCCGTCACGGCCGCGCCTGTGGTGGGCGCACAATGGACACCTCGACGCCCGGTGGGAGTGTGGGCGGTCTGCGGGGAGTTGGGCGACACCCACACCATGAGCATCGCCGCCTTCGCCGCCCGGGTGCGGCGCCGATGCGACGCCAAATGGACGGCCGCAGCCACGCGCAGCGGTGCCTGGTTCGTCCCAGGCGGTCAGCATGAACACGAAGAAAAGACCGCCATCCGCGCCGCCATGGACGCCGACGGGCTGCGAAGCACTGCCAGGGCCAGCATGGTGACCTGGGTGGGAGACCCGATCGAGGCCGCCTGGCCGCACGTCATGGTCCTCGTCGCGGTGATCCTGGAGTACGGGTTGACCTGGCTTGTGTTGCTGGCCTGGCGATGGTTTCGCACGCCGGTTGCTTGACCTTAGGACGTCGAATCTTATTCACCAGCCGCGACTTGGGCCGCAGGAACCGCATCCGGGAATTCATCCCAGGTTCGCCCGTCGAGCGTGCGACCCCCCGACTTTGGTCGGTTGCCTCCCCATTGCTTGAAAAAGAACGCAACATCTTCCTCAATACACACGTCTCGGATTGCGCGCACCCAATTCACGCGATCTTCACGTGGCGTCCAGTCCCCGTCATCGTAATCAACAAGTGCACGCCGCTGTCGAGTTCGCTGTTTCCAGAGATGCCGACCAGACTCGCCGCCGACGATCACCCAGTGAATACCCGCCAAGTCGAGGTCGGGAATCGGGCCGATGAGGGGCTCGCAACTCAGAAAGCGCACGGTAGCGGGTACCGCTCTGAGCGAATCAACACGGCTAACGACTCGATTGCTTTCGACGGAGGTACCTAGCCAAATGTGATTGACCGGCCGATACCATCCCTCTTCGGCAAAAGACGAAAGTATCTCCAGCATCCTTTTGGGCCGCTTCGTCAGGACCTGATAGCGATGTCGAGGGGTGTCCATCATCACTTGGAAAACCCGGCGAAGAAAGCCCTTCTGTGCATCTTCGTGGAACAGGTCGCTCATCGAGTTGACGAAGACACGGCGCGGTTTCCTCCACGATTTGGGTTCGTCGATCTTGTCGAACTGCACGGTGAATTGAAACTCGTTTTCGTACCGCTTCACTCCCATCGCCTTCAGACGTTTTGCCATCGTCTCAGCATAGCAGAACTTGCAGCCCTCCGAGACTTTGGAGCAACCACTGGACGGGTTCCACGTCGTGTCTGTCCATTCGATGCCCGTGTCGCCGCTCATCGTTGCTCCTTGCGCCGTACGCGCTGCAAGCGTTCTTGCTTTTGGAAATTCACCACGTTCTTCTTGCGGTACCGCTTTGCGTCGAGATTCTCCACCACGCCATCGGTAATGAGTTGGCGCAGCGACTCTTGTAGGTCTTTCGGGAAGCAGTCGGTTTCTTCAAGAAGGTCTGCCTCGTCTTCCTGCGTGAACCGTTTTGGCTCGACACCGATGCGCTTCAGCCATGCCTGCCGCAAGTCATGCATAGCCGGTCTTGCTTCAGTTCTCGATGACTTTTGAGGCACAGCAAACAGGGATCTCTGCCCTGTCTTTTCTTCTTCACGTCGTACGGCGGCTTCGGCACGCACAGCGGGTTGAATTTCGCGCTCAGCGGCCTCAGACTCCTCCATGAAGACAATGATACCTTTGCTGTGACGAGTCAGATAGATGAGATGGTACTTTGCCCGGTCTGCCTGCGGGTCCTTGATGCGCACATAAGCTGTACGGAAACGAAGGCGATCTGGCAGCGCACTGTTCAGATGATCACGATAGGCGCGAACTGCAGCGACCTCGCGCTCGACCGGGTCGTCAATGTCGGCGAGATTCGGTTCTCGAATGTCGCCGAACATCTGACGCATGTGACCCTCGAATTCCTCCTGACTCGCTGCGCGATTCACGAAGTCATACATGAAATTG
The DNA here is from genome assembly GCA_963697525.1 of uncultured delta proteobacterium. Classification (GTDB taxonomy): domain Bacteria; phylum Myxococcota_A; class Bradymonadia; order Bradymonadales; family Bradymonadaceae; genus Bradymonas. Next base: position 464,263 of record OY969087.1, on the reverse strand, counting down.
ATCAGAATCTCCGAATTCGGCCGCTCCAGCAATGGAAGTAGCTTCGACATCGATACGTCCTTCCAGCCCGTGGGATCGATGAAGAAAAAAACAAAATCGCTAGTGTCGAAATACTCTAGTACCTCGTCGAGCCGCTCGATGAAGTCGCCCTGCCACGCTTCCACCGCCACTCCCTGAGGCAGGCTTCCTCGCTGTTCGGCAATGTGCTGCTGCAACCTGGTCGACCGCTCGGGATCCTTCTCGATGTACAAAGCCTTGAAGTTGGGACATTTCCATCCTCGGTCGAGGTATCCCTTCCGTGCCTCCAACATCTTCTCAATCGAGATACCGATAGACGTATCCGATAGATCATCGGTCTTCGATTTCCACGGCCCTGCAAACCCGTCGACAAAGCCAATAGTGCCAGCGCGGTCTTGTCCCACAATCATCATCAGACGCATCAGGTACTGCGCCAGGACCGTGTGCTTCACAAAGGCTTGTTCACGGTCTTCGTACTCCTTCGGGAGGATCTTGTCGTCCGTCGGCATTGAGGTTTCCTCGAGTGTGTACGGAGTTAAGGCTAGACATGCGTTCAGTGTTTGTCAACGACGAGGCATGGGCGGACCTAATGTTAGGACAACTGTCTGGGACCATGCGGGAACGTGCTCGATTTCTGTGCCTCACTCGGCATCCATCGCAGCCATCGCAGCAGTGGCGTTCGTCTCGTCCACCTCATCAGCGTGCGACACCGAGCGTATCGGCCGGTCGAACGGCATCCGTGGCGGCGCCGTATCCCAGACCAACTCGCGCTCCTCGTCGGTCAGTTCGTAGGCGTCCATCACCGCATCCGAGACCGCATGCTCCAACTGCAGCTTCTGCGCCCGCAACTTCCGCACGCGATGCGCCAGGTCGTCGAACTCGCCGAAGACCTCGCGCAACTCACTGCTCGATAGCTTGCCCTTGGACTTGGGCCGGCGCTTCTCGACCTCTTTGGCAAACTCGTCGCGGTTCAGCGACGGAAAGTCCGACAGCTTGTTGCCGTGCTTTTTGATGCCGTGCTCGAAGGTCAGCCAGTCGAGCATTTGAGCGAGTAATTCGTGTTCATTAGTTGATAACGCGATAAGGTGGTTTACGTTGGCCTCGACCAAGCGCCGTTGGCCCTCGGTCGGTTCGGGAATTGGGACCGATGAGAGAAAACTTCGGATGAGTCGTAATGCTTCGTCCTTAGCGTGCTGGGCATTTCGCCAGTAGTAGCTCCACAACAACGGGGAGTTCAGGACGCCCAGCAGATAACGGTCATCTGTCGGCAAGAGGAACGCATTATTGGAAAGAAAGAGCGTGCCTTCCACAAATGCGGGGACTGTAAAATATTTTGTGTAACTCGAGGGTTCGACTTCGTCGTCGATTTAACCCTGGAGTACAGAAGTGACGAAAATCAAAAAGAAAAGCCAGCATCCAAAGACCGAAAACTCGTTGCCTGAGCCTCTTGAGGACTACTTGTACGAGCTCGCACAACAAGCCGCTGGAAAACCGCTGTCGGAGAGCCTGACGCCGGATGCTCCACTCAAGCAGATGATCAGCCGGTTTGTCGAGCTGGCCTACGAAGCTGAGATGGACGAGCACCTGGGCTACGAGCGCCATGAGCGCACCGATGGCGAAGACGATGGAGCTACGCGCAGAAAGAATACCCGAAACGGAAGCTATTCGAAGACGCTCAAGACCAGCCACGGCGCGAGCAGAGTCAACGTGCCCCGCGACCGTCAGTCGACCTTCGAGCCTCAGATCGTGCCGAAGGGCTCGGGCATCACTGATGATGTCGAGGCGCGCATTGTCTCGATGTACGCCAAGGGAATGACCACTAGGGACATCGAAGATCATGTCAGCGAGCTGTACGGCATTGGAGCAAGCCCGATGCTGGTAAGCCGAGTGGTCGAGAAGCTCGACCCCGAGCTCAAAGCCTGGCGAAACCGGCCGCTGGAGCCCATCTACCCAATCGTCTTCATCGACGCGCTGCACCTCAAGGTGCGCCACACCCATGGGGTCTGTCCCACGGCAACCTACCAGGTCTGTGGCTACAACGAGTCGGGACATCTCGAGATCCTGGGATTGTACATCGCCCCGGAAACAAACGGCACCAGCGAGTCGGCGAGCTTCTGGCATCAGGTGCTCTTGGAACTCGAAGGCCGTGGCGTCAAAGACGTGCTTATCGTGTGTGCCGACGGGCTTACAGGCCTCGAACAAGCCGTAGAGGCGGTCTTTCCAAAGACGCGCTTTCAGCCATGCGTAGTCCATCTGGTGCGAAATACCTTCAATCTGGTCAGCTACAAAGACCGAAAGGAGCTGGCAAAGAGTCTGCGCGCCATCTATCAAGCGCCGACCTATGAAGCCGCTGAGATGGCCGTCGAAGCTCTCGACGATGAGTGGGGCCGCCAATACCCGGGCGTCGTCGAGCAATGGCGACGCAACCTTCCCAGGCTCGCCAACCTGTGGACCTACGGCAAGGCATTGAGGAAGCTGGTCTATACGACCAATCCAATTGAGAACGTCCATCGCCAGCTACGTAAAGTAACCAAGAACCGAGGCGCCATGCCCAACATCGGCAGCGCCATGAGGCTGCTGACGCTGGCCGCCATGCGCATCAACCAAAAGGAGCACGGCAAGGCACGAGCGCGAAACGACTGGAGGCAAATCCTTTGCGAACTCCATATCCACTTCGATGATCGATTGCCGAAGGAGTGGGGCCATCGCTTTCTAGAAAACTGACAGCGGATGCGACCCAGTTACACAAAATGTGTTGCACTCCCCAAATGCGAATTCGGCGGTCCACGCAATGTCCGGATACATGAGGTTTGGCTTCTCAAATACATCATAATAGCTGCAGGAACGTAGTTCCCACCAAAACTCCCCCTGATCCGTGCGCTTGCGCAGCCGCTTCTCGTAGCTCTTCAGGTGAGCAAGCACAGACGGATATGTTGCTTCAAAAATGTTTTCCGCCGACTCCTCCGTTTCCGCATCAGACCATGGCCAGACATGATCTCCACTTGAGGGAATTGTAATCAAAAATTCGTCGGGCAGCGGGAAACTCCACCTCTTGATATTGTGTCCGCGCGCATAGGGCTCGATTACTTCCGCTGCAGACGCGTCTGCAGCAACCAAGTTGTCACGGGTAGATTGGTCGATAATGTAGGCAGCATTACAACCAGTCTTGACCGCAGAGTATGGCTTAGCGCCGTTCAGGTATTCAGCGAGGGGCACGCCGACCTCGCGAAGTCGCTCCATGAGTCTCAACACGTCGACGCGTTCTAGGCTCCATGGCCTCGCACTAAAGCGAGCCCAGGGCACACGATGACTCTCCCTCTCACAGTAGGTTGCGATGTCGCTGGTTTTTAGCTCGTCCCGCGGCATCTCGCACACCTCGACCTCCGCGTCGGGCTCGGGCTTTTCTCCTGATTCGGAGGCCGCCTTTCGGCTGACGATGATGCACGGAAAGGTGTCCGCATCTTCGAAGATCGGAGCGTGGCCGAAGTCGACGATGCGTTCGAGAACGCTTGTGTTGGCGAAAAGTCGGCGAATACCCTCGCCGTAGCCCGAGCGCAGCCACTTGTTGGTGACTATGTAGGAGAGCCGCCCGTCGGGCTTTAGAAGCTGGAGGCCGAGCTCGTAGAAATAGACGTAAAGGTCCGCCGTACCCGCGTATGCTTGGTAGTGATCCTTGAAGTAGCTCTTCGCCTCGCCGAGCAACTCGTGGCGCACGTAGGGCGGGTTGCCGATGACGACGTCGAAGTCTCCCTTTTCGAAGGGGCCGGACCAATCGAACGCGCGTGGGTCAATGTCGGGATCGCCCACCACCGAATTCCCTACCCGAATATTGTCGTCCAGCGCCGTAAGCGTCTCGCCGCGTTTGACCGTTTTGAGCCATAGCGACAGGCGCGTGATCTCGACCGACTCCGGGTTGAGGTCGACCCCGAACAGGTTGCTGCGCAGGATGGTGTCGTTCCAGTTGAGCAGCGACGGCTGACCGCCCTCGAGTTCGGCGAGTTCGGTGGCGACCTCTTCATATTGCTCGGAGAGGTAATCGAACGCGGCGATAAGAAAGGCCCCGGAGCCGCAGGCCGGGTCGATAATTCGAATGCTCGGCAGCTCCTTTTGCCACTCCTTGAGCGCGGCGATGCGCTTGGTCTTCTCGTGTCGGCCCTTGAGCTCCGGCGAGGCGAAGACGCGCTCGAAGCATGCCTGGCGACGTTCGTCGAGGACGGCGCCGATGGCGGCCTCGACGATGAAGCGCGTTACGTAGTCGGGCGTGTAGTAGACACCCTCTTTTTTACGCTTGGAGACGCGCCCGCGCTGGTCGTCCTCGATCTCTTCGCGCATCTCCTCGAGGTCGGTGATCGACTGCTCGAAGATATGGCCGAGCACGGTCACCGAGACATCGCCCTCGAAGTCGTATTCGCTGATCTTGGCGAATTCCTCGCAGACCTCGTCGGACAGATCGAGCGTCTCCAACGCGGGATCTGGTGCGAAGAGTCCGCCATTATACGCGGGTACCTTTAGGGCATCGTTGCCCTCGTCGATGGCCCGGAAGATCGCCTTGAAGTTCTCCCACTTGGGCCGCGGCTTGTAGGGATCTTCGTGCTGAAAAGCGTTCTTGAGCGTATGCCTGGGAAGGAGGTCGCGGTCCTCGGCAAACGCGACGAATAAAATGCGGTCGAGAAGCTTCTGTGTGTGCCGAAGGAGCTCGCGAGGATCGCGCTCGGCATGCGCGTCGCGCAGCGCCTGAAAGACGTGATAGCGCACCGTGCTGTAGTCGTCGTACAGCTCGTCGGTCAGCTCGCGCTCGACGTCGACCGACTCCTCGAGCATCAGGTCGAGATGGGATTTGTCGCCGGGTCTGGCGGGCAAGAGGCTGTCGCGACCCAGCAGCAAATAGAAGCGCAAGAACTCGTCGCGTTCGGTGAGGCGCTCGACATCGAAGCGCTCGAAGCGCTGAGAGACGTGCGCTAGGTGATACAGCCGAATCTCGCGGTAGTTGGACACGACGTACCAAGAGGCACCGGGTGTCTCCGCCGCGTAGTCGCGCGCCTGCTCGACGGGTGTGCGACGCCGCGAGCCACGACGGTCCAACGACTGCTTCGCACCCTTGAGTTCGACCGGCACGATGATGCGATCTGGATGCGAGTAATCGAAAAGTCCCAGGCCAAGGTCGGCCTCCTGGCCGGTGCCCGGGATGGTCGCCTCCCAGTCCAGCTCCCATGTGCCAGCCTCGCCGTCGGTGCGGCGCTGATAGTCGAGCGCGTCGGCGAAGATCTTGCCGGCAAACTCGGCGTGGAAACTCGTCTCTTTGACCTCATCGAGGCGCCCGAGCCGAAGCTCGCGGGCGACCCTATCAACCTCGTCGATTCGCCGGTCGAGATCGTCGGGCACAGCCATGCTGCGCAGGTACTTGCGTACGACGCGTGGGTGGATGAGCGGAGTATTCTCGCGGGAAGTGCTCAAAGGTGCCCCGTTGTTTTGGCGCGTTCATTGATGGCGGCGCCAAAGTAGCAGGGGCAGCGCGAATGGTGCAACGGTCACGACGCTGGACCAAAGGCGGCGCATCCTTGAGCTCCGCGGCGGGGGCTCAATCGGCCCCGGGCTTGTCGCCCGATGCAGGCTGGCAGCCTGCTCCGGGATTTATCGCTGGTTGACCGTATTTAGTACAGTCGGGCGTGGTTGCCACGTCGGCGCTATCCACGGGCCAAGGCCCGAGGCTCGTAAAGAACAGCCATGTCGAGGCGTGCAGGCCAAGGCCGTGCACGCCGAGGTGGTGGTCGGTGGTTTGCCGGGATGTCGACGGTCGGTTCGTGTCGGCGGTTTGGGGGCATTGCGTGGGCGGGGGGCGTTCGCCGATTTGACGCGGGGTCGGTTACGTATTGCCCGATCGAATGCGCACGGTCGCACCCCGGGCATTGAGTTTGCCGGCAGATCAGCTATAACGCAGGTGGTCAGCAACGTCCATTTTCTGCGGGAGGAAGGCATGTGCACGAGTGACTGGAACCGATTGAAAAACCACACGAAGTGCTGGATGGCCTGGGCGGCGGCGATGCTGGTGATGGCGATGCCCGCGGCGGCGTGGGCGGCCGATGGTGCGGCCAAGGCTGCGCCCACGCATCAGGGGCCGTTGCCCCAGTGGCAGAGCTTCGTCGAGGGGATGCTCAAATTCGACCTGTTCCACATCCCGGTGTGGCGCCTGGGGCTGGCGCTGTTGATGCTGCTGCTGGGCTTTTCGCTGCGCGGATTCCTGCTCGATAAGCTCCTGGCGCCGGTACGGGCGCTGTCCAGGCGCACCGAGACCGACATCGACGAGCGTTTCTTGGAGGCGGTGCGCCGCCCGCTGGGCTGGGTGGTCAACCTGGTGGCGATCTACGTCGCGCTGGTGCTCGTCCAGCCGCCCAAGTCGGTGATGACGGTGACCGTGCTCATCCTCAAGACGGTGGGCACGGTGCTGGTGGCGTGGGTGGTCTACAAGGTCATCGACGTGGCCGCCTACGCGATGACCCGCTTTGCCAAGACGACCGAATCGGAGATGGACGACCTGCTCGTGCCGCTGATCCGGCGGGTGCTGCGAGTGGTGCTGGTCATCATGGTGGGCATCACCATCGTCCAGCAGTGGGGCTACGACGTCACCAGCCTGATCGCCGGGCTGGGCATCGGCGGGCTGGCGTTTGCGCTGGCGGCCAAGCCCACCCTGGCCAACTGGTTCGGTTCGGTGATGATCTTTACCGACCGGCCCTTCAAGATGGGCGATTGGGTGCGCACCAACGTCGGCGAGGGCGTCGTCGAGGAGGTGGGGCTGCGCTCGACCAAGATCCGCACGTTTACGGACACGCTCATCACCGTGCCCAACGCCGACATCGCCACCAGCGCGGTGGAGAATTGCTCGGCGATGAGCAAGCGGCGGTTTCGCACCGAGCTCGGGCTGACCTACGGGACGACCAGCGCGCAGATCGACCAGATCATCACCACCATCAAGGAGCGCCTGGCCGACGACGAGCGCATCGAGGACGACACCTATATCGTCTTCTTCGAGGGCTTCGGCGCGAGTTCGCTAGACGTGCTCGTGCAGTGCTGGGCGCTGACCACGGCCTACAACGAGTTCATGGAGATCCAGCAGGCGCTGCTGCTCGACATCATGGCCATCGTCGAGGACGCCGGCAGCGGGTTCGCCTTTCCCAGCCAGTCGCTGTATGTGGAAAATGCCGTGCGCCTGGAGGCCCAAGCACCGAAAGATCTCCGTGAACGTGCTCACGACATGGCGTAATCTTCGTCGTGCTGGAAGCCGCCGGCGACCACGTAGGCCGCGGCCACGTAGATGCCCTGGACCAGCAGCAGCAGGCTGCAAAACGCCGCCAGGATCACCTGCCCGGAGCCGTGGAACAGCGAGTCGAGCACCGGCTGGATGACCTCTAGCAAAAAGAGCGTGCCCAGAATGGAAAACGGCACGATCCCCGCCGAGGCCGCCAGCAGCGCGGGTTTGCACTCGCAGTTGTCGCGAAGCACCCACAGCGCGATGAAGGTCAACAGCGCCGCCGGAATCCAGAAGATCGCCCCGAAGGCGGTGTCGTAGTGAACGAACGTCCACGTGCCAAAGCTCGTGCTGCACATCAACGCACATGCCCACGCCGGCACACTGGCGAGCATGATCCCCGTGTACGTTCCCAAAAACGTGCTCTCCTTCATGCGAATCCTCCGCGGTCCCCGAAAACCGATATTGCTTTCACCCTCTTCTGATCGTAACCACATTCAGCGAGCAGAGAATCGCAAGCCTCCGCTGCTCCGCGCCAAGCCCCGCGCCGCAGGCGCCAAGACCCCTAGACCCCTGGACCCCTGGACCCCTGGACCCCCATGTTCTTCGTCTGGAGCCAAAAACGCGTCAACGTCAAGCTCGCCTGGTGGGGACCCACCGACAGCGGCAAGACGGCCTCGATCCACGCCCTGGCCGCCCAGATGCGCCAGCGCACCGACGGCGAGGAGCCCGAGCGCGCCTCGCGCGCCCAGTTGGGCATGCGTCGAAACGCCGACCCCGTCGAGGTCGACGAGCCCGACACCCGTTTTACGACCTATTTTTGCCATCCTCCCGGCGAGATCGGTGAGTTCTCGGGCTACCCGGTGCACTACCAGTGCAAGACGCCCGAGCAGCCCCTGGAGGGCAATCTGGCGCTCGACAAGGTCCTCGACGGCATCAGCGGGGTGGTGTTCGTGGCCGACGCGGCGCGCAGCCGCCAGGCGGCCAACGAGCAGTCGCTTCGCGACCTGGTCGCTCGCCTCGCCGCACGCTTCGAGGTCGAGGCCGGCGCGACCAGCGCGCTCGTCGACCAGCTCTTCGGCGAAGACGGTCCCCTTCGGCTTGTGTTGCAGGTCAACAAGACCGACGTCGACGACGCCGTCGGCGCCCAGGACGTGCGCCGCGCGCTGATGCTTCCGTCTTGGGTAGAGGTCGTCGAGTCGGTGGCCACCGCCGGCGACGGGGTCTACGAGGCGTTCGAGGCGATGGGGAAGGCGCTCACGCCGCTGCTCGATGCGGCGCAGGAGCGGGGCCGAATTCCGCAGTAGGCTCTACGTGCGCAACGCCACCTGCGTGATCACGATTTCGTCGTTCACATCGACGTCGATCAGGTTGAGCGTCAGCGCCTCGGCGAACCCGCCCGGGCAGCTCACCGGGTGGCCGTCGTAGTGGTATTCGACGGGCATGACGTCGTGTTTGTGGCCGTGCAGGATGAGCGCTTCGTCGTCGACCAACTCCAGGGCCTCGACCAGCGGGTCGACGCCGTCGGCGGCCATCATCATGCCGCTGAGGCTGGAGACGCGCTCGGGGTACCAGTCGTCGGTGATGTGGTGGTGCAAGAGGGCGAGCACGCGCATGCCCTCGATGTCGTGGCGGTTGTGAGCGAACCAGTCGGGCACTTCCTCGTAGATCTTGCCGACGGTATTGGGCAGCCACTTCTCGGTGGGATGGCGGTCGTGGACGCGGTCGCGGTTGGTGTCCACCTCCAGCAGGGCCACGCCGCCGGGCAGCGTTTTGAGGCGTGGTTTTCGGGGCGTGACCACGTCGAAGAACGCCTCCATGGGCTCTTTGGGCCGGTTTTCGTACAGGTTGAACCGGTCGTGGTTGCCGGGGATGACGGTGATCTCGTCCTCTCCCCACCAGCCGGTGGCCTCCAGGGCGCCGCGCACCTCCAAAAACTCGGTGGGCAGGCTGCAGTGGGACAAATCCCCGGTCAACAGCAGGTGGTCGACGTCGAGCTGGCGCACGCCTAAGAGCGCCTTTTTGATGAGGTTGGTGTACAGCTTGCGCTTCTTTCGGTAGCGGTGGCCGATCTCGTTGCTGACCGCGCCGATCTCGTGGGCGAAATCCCACACCGAGCCGTGGTTACCCATCAGGTCGCGCAGCCGGCTCATCAACTCGACCTCGCCGGGCACGTGCAGGTCGGTGATCTGCGCCATGCGCAGCTTGACGTCGTCGGGCCGGCGTAAGTTGCGCGGCCGGGTGCGGTCGGTGCAGTCAATCCAGCGAAAAATCGGGTGCGGCATGTGCTTCCAGGTCGAATTTGCGGATCCAGTCGGGGTATTTGCGCTCCAAAAACCGGTCGGTGAGCACGGCCTGGGCGGCCTCGCACACATCATAGATCAGCGCGACGTTGAGTGAAGCGCCCAACACCGCTCCCACGATGGGAAGCGTCTTGGAGGGCACCGATTCGGCGGCGCGCCGCTGCAGGTTTTTGGTCACGGCGCGCTTGGCCAGATCGGTGACCTTCTTGCTGGCCTCTTTGCCGACCTGGTCCTGGACGAATTTGCCCAGCGTGCGCCCGGCCAGTTGGGTGACGCTGCCGTGGGCGACCGCGCCGACCATCAAAGACTTGCGCACGGCGTATTCGCGCAGGTTCTGGCGAAGCAGCATCGGCTCGATGGCCGCCGCGCGCGAGCCGCCCAGGGCCACGGCCATGATCTCCATGGGCAGCTCGGGATTTTCGCGCGGGTCGAAGCCATAATACCAGCAAAACCGGCTGCAGATATCGGCCGTCAGCCCCAGAAGCACGGGCGCGTCGGCCAGCGACAGCGCCGCCCAGCTAAACGGGGCGAGCCCGCCGGACAACCCGCCGGCCACCGCGCTCAACAACAGGCGCATGGTGCGCCGGTTCTGCAACAGCTCGTCGACCTGGCTCATATTGAGCCGGGCGATGTCGTCAAAGGCGTCGAGCTCGACGCCGGCCTCGCGGTACTCCTCGAGCACCCGCTCGGTCATGTCCACCCGGCGCACGCGCTCGTCGAAGACATCCAGGGCGCGTTCGACCGCGCGAGTGATGAAGTCCAGGTTGGTCAACCCCGCGCCCAGCCACTCCAGCGGGGTGAACAGCGTGCGCACCACCCGAGTGAGGCTGTTGGGGTCGAGGCGTTTTTCGACGAAGAATTTGACCCGCGCGGCGGCGTATTTGTCGGCGTGCTCCAGGGTGACGCCGTCGAATTTGCAGGTCAGGTGCTCGAAGGCGCGCTCGTAGTCGCTGACCACCAGGTACATATCCAGCGCGTCGGTGCCCGGCGGGGTCTGCGGGTCATCCCAGTCGATGCGGTCGGCGACCCGGCGCACCAGGCGCACCGCGTGCGGCTCGATATTGTAGTTGGCCACGTACAGGCGCACCAGCCAGGCGTCGGTCTCGGAGAGCCGGGGCTTTCGAGTGAGCTGCTCGAGCGCGTAGTTGAGCCGGGCCGGCAGCGTGGCCACCCGGCGCGGGTGCTCGCGCATGACCATCAACTCCAGCAGGCGCTGGGCGCGGGTGGGATGGTAGGCGACGGTGTGGTCGACCTCGTCGAGCAGGGCACGGCGCGCCTCGGCGCGGGTGTCCTCGTCCTTGCTGGCGTAGGCGGCCAGTTGCGCCTCGTAAAGCTCGCGCAGCCGCTCGTGGTCGGCGTCGTAGGGGCGTTGGTCGTGCCAGGAGCGCAGCTCGGCCTCGCGCTCGGGGTCGTCGATGCTCAGGCGCACGACCGCGCGCATGGGCTTTTCGAGCCACGCGTAGGTCAGATAGCCGCCCATGGCCGCGTCGGCCAAAATCTCCAGCCAGGCACGCGCCTCGCGGGGGTGCTGGTCGGCGGCGCGGTCGCAGGCGCGCACCAGGTGGGCCATCGGCGAGCCCGCCCAGCTCGGGGCGTACTCGCTGACCAGGTGCAGCCCGCAGATCAGCGCCGCCGGGTCCCAAAAATGCGCGTCGAGCTGCAGCCTCGCCAGGTCGATGAGCCGGCGATCGGCCAGGGTCTGCGGGTCTTCGCGCTCCTCGATGTCGGCGAAGGTGTTGACCAGCTCGTACAGCCAGTCGGGCTCGTCGGGCAGCGCGAAGCTCGCCAGCAGCTCGGCGGCCTGCGCCTGTTGGTCGATGTCGCCGTGGCGCCACAGCGCGATCGTCGCCAGCGCCGCCATCGGGTGGAAGGCCGGGCGTCCCTCGCGCGTCGACCAGGCGATGCGCTCCAGGGCGATGCGCGCCGGGCCGCCCAGCTCGGCGAAGGTCGGCCGCGCCAGCACGTCCCACAGCGGCTTGTGGTGCAGGCTGTGGGCGCGGCGAAACAGCCGCCGGTAGCCCAGCTCCTGGGCCAGCAGCAGCGACAAGATCTCGCGGCCATGCTCCGGGCGATCCTCGAACTCCGAGGCCACCCGCTCGAGCACCTCCCCCGGAGGCATCTGCAAGATGGCGTGCCAGCGCTGCTTGAAGTCCTCGCTGAGCTCGGAGACGTCGTCGGCCACCGAGGCTTCGTCGAGCGCGGCCGACTCCTCGACCAGGCCCGCTTTGGCCAGTTCGTCGACGTCGGGTGTGAAAAAGCCGTCTGTCATGAGTGCGTATCGTCCATCTGGTTCAATTGTCCTCCACCGTGGGGACCTCGCCCTGCTTCCAATGATAACGATGTCCCGCCGGCAATACGAACGTTTCTTCGTCGAGGTTTTCATCCGGCCATCTCACCGTGACCGTGGCGCGGCAGGCGCTGCCCAGCCCGAAATGGCGCGTCATCTCGTCCTCGATGCCGTAGTGGCCGTGGCCGCCGTCGACATCGGAGATCTGGGTCATGGCGTCGGTCTTGACGGTCACCCGCGCGCCCACCGCGAAGTGGTTGGTGGTGCCGTCTTTGCCCTGTAGGTCGACCTGCAGCCAGTTGCCGTCCTGGCCGACGGTGTTCTCGTACAGGCGCGCATAGGCCTTGTCGGGCGGGTAGCAGTGGTTGCCGCTCGAGCAGCGAAACCGGGAGTGGCCCAGCACCAGGTCGAGGTCGCCGTCGTGGTCGAAATCGGCCACGCCCACCCCGTGGCTGCTGGTGTGGTCGATGCCCTGGTCGATGGGCACGACCTCGAAGGTGCCGTCGGGCTTTTGGTGCCACAGGTGCGCCCGGGTGCCCGGGTAGTCGGTGGAGTTGATGAGCACGTCTTTGCGCCCGTCGTTGTCGAAGTCGAATACCGCCGCGGTGATGTCCCCGTCGTTCCACGACTGCGACTCGTGGGTGCGCGTCAGGCCGGTGGCGTCGTTTCCGGGGCGCTTGAAGCGCACCGCCGGGTCTTTCTGGTTGTACAACAGCTCGCTGGGATCGCTCGACGAGCCCACGTCCCAGTGGACGATCTCGCTGGTGAGCAGGTCGGGCCAGCCGTCGTTGTCGACGTCGGCGCATACCGTCGTGCCGCTGTTGCCGCCCAGCCGGTACGGCTCGCGGTCGTGGGCGTGGTCCCAGCGCAGCACGTCGGAGTCGCTGTTGCACACGACCCGGGGGGCGGGCACGCCGTCGCAGTCCTCGGCGTCGGGGTGCAGCTTGCAGTAGCAGCGCGCCGACTCGTTGTCGGTCCAGTCCATGCGGTCGTCGTAGGCGTAGCCCGACGCCTTGGAATCGTTGGTGTAGGTGACCGTGCCGTCGTCGGCGCGTTGGCCCACGAACAGGTGGTTGGGCGCGCGACCGTAGGAGGCCGCCAGCAGCTCGGGAGTGCCGTCGCCGTTGAGGTCGCAGGCCGCCGCCGACCACGCCAAGGAGTGCGCCTCGGCGTCGTTGAGCGTTTGCAGGTTGTTCCACGGCGCCGTCGTCAGCCCGTACTCGGCGGTGGCGTCGTGGAAGAGGCCGCCGCCCTCGCCGATGAGCAGGCGATCCTGGGCGGGCACGTTGTTGATGGCGAATTGGGCGATCCACAGGTCCAAAATGCCGTCGCGGTTGACGTCGACGAAGGCCGCGCCGCCCGGCGAGTCCGGCTTGTTGGCGTGGCGCGCCTCTGAGTTCAGCGGGCCGAAGCTAAACGTGCCATCCCCGTTGTTGAGCATGATCTCGGCGGAGTCCTCCACGACCCCGTTTGCCTGCTGTTTGTCGAAGGCGGTGTAGGCGTCGAGGTCGCCGTCGTTGTCGACGTCGCCCCAGATGATGATGTCGATGGGCCGGCCGATATCGTCATTGCCGCTGACCCGTGACTTGACCAGGCCCGAGGCCTTGGTGACGTCCTCGAAGCTGCCCTGGCCGGTGTTGTGCAGCAGCCAGGAGGCGCGCGTGCCGCCGTCGGAGAAGTCGTCATGCTTGGAGCCGGCGCGGCGCACCGACAAATCCGCCCAGCCGTCGCCGTCGATATCGGTCACCGAGATGCGCTGGCCGTTGGCGTGCAACTGATCGAGGTGCCAGTCGGCCGACGCGTCGCGAAACGCCTGATGGCCCGGCGTCCACTGCGTACCTTCCCCGCACACCTCCTCGGCGTCGACCTCGCAGGCCCCGATGTCCGGGTTGCACACCGTGCCCGCGGCGCATTCGATGTCGGCGCAAGGACCTTTTTCGGCCTTCTTCTCTTTGCTCGAACCTCCACACGCCGTGGACATACCACAGGCGAGCGCGCAGACGACTAAACGACGGGACCACTTCATGTCATACCCTCTGAATTCTCGATTTCGACTCGACGGTCGGGAGTGTACAGGGCGGGGAGGCAGGGGTCCAGGGGTCGAGGGGTCCAGGGGTCGAGAGAGGCAGGGGGTCCAGGGGTCCAGGGGTACGCCTCCGCACAGCTCAATTGGGGATAGGTCCATCGATCGAGCGCCTTGCTGTCCAACTGCCGGTCACGGCCACGGCCACGGTCACGGGGCGCGGAAAGCCGATTCGGCCTCGTATGCCCTTCGCGCGGGTAGCCGTATAACGAGGTGGCACCTGCCATCTGATTCACCAGCGGCGCGAGGCCGCTGGGGCCATCCGCGCATCCGCGCATCCGCGCATCCGCGCACCCGCGCCCCGGACCCCTGGACCCCCAGACCCCCGGACCCCTGTTGTACCTTTCGTCGCAAATCTGCTATTTTTCCGCCACTGTAGGCAAAAAGGGCACGTTGTATGAAGCCTGCACACAACCTGGTGCGCCTCGTGGGCGTGAGGAACCGACGATGAAGATCTCCAAGAAAATCTGGCTCAACGCGCTGTTGGTCCTGCTGATGGCCGCGGCGCTCGCCGCGTGTAGCGACGATTCCTCGACGACCGGGCAGGGCGGTCAGACACAGCAGTGCCCCAGCGGAGAGTCTTTCAACCCGCTCAGCGGGATGTGTGAGGTGCGCAGCGGGACGAATAACGGCACTGGCGGTGGGACGAATAACGGCACCGGCGGTGGGACGAATAACGGCACCGGCGGCGGGCTCAATAACGGCACCGGCGGGACGAATAACGGCACTGGCGGCGGGCTGAACAATGGCACCGGCGCCGACGCTGGCTTCGGCTCCGACGGGGGCACCGGCGGCGGTGGCGGCACGTCCGATGTGGGCACCGGCGGGACCAACAACGGCACCGGCGGCGGCGCGTGTGGCCCGGGCACGGTGCTCGGCAAGGCGTGCGCGCCCTCCGGCGAGGTGTTGAGCGGGGCGACGGTCACCATCGAGGGCTTCGACTGCGACGGTAATCCCTACTCGGACACGGCCCAGACGGACTCGTCGGGCGAGTACGAGTTCGACAACGTCCCCTCCGGCCAGCAAACCCTGACCATCTCGACCGGCTCGTTCAACCGGCGCCAGACCATCGTCGTGCAGGCCGGCCAGACCCTCGATCTGACCACCGCCGCCGCCAAGGTCTGCCTGGACGGCGGCAGCGTCAAGATTGCCGTCATCGACGGCGCTTATGACGACGTCGGGGGCATCCTCGACGACCTGCAGTTGCAGTACGACACCAAGGGTGACGACCAGGTGGGCGGAAGCATCTTCAACCCCCAGCCGCCCAGCTCGTACGGCTTCCTGATGGACCTGAACGCGATGAAGCAATACGACATCATCTTCATCAACTGCGGCGAGCTGTGGAACGTGCTCCAGCAGACGGCGCCCAATGATGTGCCCACCATCGTGGCTAACCTCAAGTCGTTCGTGGAGGCGGGCAATAGCCTGTATCTGGCCGACTGGGAGCACCCCTTCCTCGAGCATATGTATCCCGACGCGGTCGACTTCCACGGCGACGACACCAACGTCAACGACGCGCGCATGGGCTACGCCCCCCAAACGATCACCGCCGATGTGGTCTCGCCCGGCCTGCAGGCGGCGCTGGGTCACAACCAGGCGACCATCGACTTCCCCCACGACCCCTCCGCCAACCCCCCGATCATCAACAACAACTGGATCATCGCCGACGGCGTGGGCGCGGGAGCGACCATTCACCTCTCTGGCGACGCCCAATTGTGTCAGCAGCCCTTCGGCAGCGGGTTTAGCGGCTGCGACACCCCCGGCAACACCCAGCCGGACGCGGTCTTGCTGATGTCGTTCAAGACGCCCGGCGACGGCACGATCATCTTCACGGCGTTCCACAACGAGCGTCAGACCTCGCTCAATCAGGATATGGACAAGATCCTCAAGTACTTGATCTTCCAGCTGTGAGACAGTGATCGAGTGATCGAGTGAAAGGCAACTGCGTAACGGCAACTGCGTGACTGCTACGGGGTTGTGTGTGGGGGCGTGACTGC
Source organism: uncultured delta proteobacterium (assembly GCA_963697525.1). Classification (GTDB taxonomy): domain Bacteria; phylum Myxococcota_A; class Bradymonadia; order Bradymonadales; family Bradymonadaceae; genus Bradymonas. The sequence goes on along the minus strand of OY969087.1, from coordinate 448,332 downwards.
AGTGGGTTTGTGTGGGGGCACGAATGGATTGCGCCTTTTCGCTGTTCCCGCTATGCATCTACACTGATGCATCTGCATCAATCACATACGCACTCGCAGCCGCAGTCACGCAGTTGCAGTTAAGCAGTTACGCAGTTGCAGTTAAGCAGTTACGCAGTCGCAGTTAAGCAGTTACGCAGTCGCAGTTAAGCAGTTACGCAGTCGTAGTTCACTCGATCACTCGATCACTCAATCACTCGATCTCTCTCCGGAGGAGACGCCATGGCTCAAATTCGCGTTCGCGGCACCGACACGGTCCTCGACGACCCCGCTCAGATCAAGGACTTCGTCAACGGCTACGGCCTGGACTACGAGGTGTGGAATATCGACAAGCTGCACGCCGAGGAGGCTCAAAAGGTCGAGGCCGACACCGAGCAGGAGCGCATCCTGGCGGTGTTCGCCGACGAGGTCGACGCCCTCAAAGAGCGCGCCGGCTACCAGACGGCCGACGTCATCTCGCTGTCGCCGGAGACGCCCAACCTCGACGAGTTGTTGGCCAAATTCGACAAGGAGCACGAGCACACCGAGGACGAGGTGCGCTTCGTGGTCGACGGGCGCGGCGTGTTCACCATCCACTCCCAGGAAGACGACAAGGTGTTCGACGTCGAGGTCCACCCCGGCGATTTGCTGGTGGTACCGGCGGGCACCTGGCATTGGTTTACGCTGTGCGAGGACAAGCAGATCAAGTGCATCCGCGTGTTCACCTCCAAAGATGGGTGGGTGGCGCATTATGCGCAGGACGCGGCCGAATAAGTTCCGCTTCGATGTCTAAATGAGTTGACGATGCGACACCTGATAGCTTGCACCACCATGTTGGCCGTGCTCACGCCGGCTGTCGCCCACGCCGACGTCTCGCTCGATGCCAGCGAGGTGCGAAGCTACGACCTGCCCCAGGGGTTCGACCCGGGGCAGGCGCAGGTGCGCTCGACGCGCGACGGCACGACCCTCATCTTCGAGACCACCGGCCAGGGCGACCAGGCCGCGTGCACGGTGGTGCTCGCCGGCGACGCCGGGGCGACCGCCTACGATTATCGCTACAAAGACGGTCCCACGGCGTGCGTGGGCGTGATCGCCCATCCCGATGGGGGCTTTTTCGTGCGCGGGGCCAAGGCCGACGCCCAGGCGGGCGACGTCTCCGGGTTTACGGCGCGTCTGGGCGCCGACGGCACCGAGATGTGGGTGGTGGACGACCAGGACCTGGTCGACGCGCGCAGCGAGGCCGACGGGGGCACCGGCGAGTTTTTGGGCCAATACGTCGAGCCTCACCCGCAGATGGCCTACAGCAAGCGCTTCGACAAGCTGTTGGCGTTTACCAACGGCAACCTCAACGTCGGCGGCGGCCAGCAACTGACCCAGGCCCACGTCATCGCCGCCGACACCGGCCGGCTGATGGTCAGCGGGCTGACCTTCGGGCAGACCGGAAGCGCGGGGTTTTTGGCCCAGACGGTCACCCGCACCTCCGACGGCTATTTTTTGCTGTACATCTACTCGGCGGGCTCGAAGGGGGCGTATTTCTTTAGCTACAACGGGCGAAGCTCCATCGACGCCTTCAAGCCGATGGGCGAGGACTGGAGCACGCGCTACGTGCGCCAGATGGTCTACGGACCCGACGACCACGTCTATTTGTTGTGGACGCCGTCGGACCAGCCGGACGCGCCCACCAACGTGACCGTGGTCGACGACCAGGCCCAGCAGGTGTGGTCGTCGAGCTACGAAGCCAGCGTCAGCCTGCCCGGCACCGACCAGCCCACCCAGCTCGGCGCGCCCATGGGGATGTGGGTGGGTATGAATTACGCGCTAGTTCTGTACAATGCTAATCAGCAGCTCGTCTTGCGTGTGGTCGACGTGGCCACCGGTCAGGCTCTGGGCGTCGCGCCCCTGGAGGGGGTGACGGCGTATACGCCGATGGCGATCCTCAACGGGGCCGACGGTGGGCTCGACCTGTTGGCCGTCGACACCGACGCCGGCAAGCTGCACGAGTTTCGCCTGGATATCAGCGCGAGCGGCGATACTGGCGGCGACGGCGATGCCGGCGGCGACGCCGCCCTGAGCGACGCGGGTGCCTCCGGCGGCGGTAACAGCGCCGGCGGCGGCTGCTCGACGGGTCGCGGCGCCCATCCCGCGGGGCTCTGGGCCGTCATGCTGGCGCTGGGCTTGTTGGCGATTGGACGCGCCGTGCCTACCATCGCACCCCGGACGGGTGGTGATGTGTGAGATGGTCGTCCAGGCGAGATCGGTGATGTTGGGACTGACGACTTGTGACTGACGATGGGAGACCGACGTAATGGCTGACTTCGACCGCCAGCCGCTCGATCTGAGCGCGATTCCGCAGAAGCTTCAGAAACACGTCCAACCGGACGCCCCGGCCAAGCTCAAGATGATGGCGGCGCGCGGCATGTTGCCCGCCCCGCCCGAGCAGATGGTCAAGATTCTGTACCAACTGCATTTTGACGGCGACGCCAAGATCGGCAAGGCCGCCCGCTCGGCGCTGGCGGACATGCCCGCCAACGTGCTCGGCCCGGTGATTCAAAAGGCCGACCACGCCGGCCTGCTCGACTGGGTCGGCGAGGTCCACGCCGCCGACGGCGACATCGGCGCGCTGCTGGTGCGCAACCAGGCCACCAACGACCACACCATCGTGCGCCTGTGCGAGCACGCCGACGCCCAATTGGCCGACGTCATCGCCACCAACCAGGTGCGCGTGCTGCGCACCCCGGAGATCATCGAGGGGTTGTACAAAAACCCGTCGGTCAGCTCGGCGACCATCGACAACCTGGTGGAATTGGCCCAGCGCAACGGCGTCGAGCTCAAGGGGCTTCCCGGGCTGAGCGACGCGCTCAAAAGCGGCCAGAATATCTTTGACGGCGGCCAGGGCGCCGACGACGCCACCTTCTCGGCGCTGCTCAAGGAGGAGTCCCAGCGCGCCGAGCAGGATGAGGAGAAGCGGCGCAAGCTCGAGGAGGCCGCCGAGAGTCTGACGCGCTCGGAGCGCGAGCGCCTCAAAAACGAGCTGGCCGGCGACGACAGCGACGACGAGGAGGACGAGGAGGACAGCCGACGACGCGGCAACCTGTATGCCGAGCTCAACGACATGTCCATCGCTCAAAAGATCCGCCTGGCCACTGTCGGCAGCCGCGAGGCGATCAAGATCTTGGTGCGCGACCAGAACAAATTGGTCCACCTGGCGGCCATCAAAAGCCCTCGGGTCAAAGCCGGAGACGTGGCTAAATTCGCCTCCAACAAGTCTCTGCCGGACAACGTCATCGAGTACATCGCCAACAACCGCGATTGGACCCAGAAGTACGACGTGATGAAAAGCCTGGTCAATAACCCCAAGACGCCGCTGAAGGATTCGCTGAAGTTTCTCAACCACATGCGCGTCAACGACCTGCGCGATCTCAGCCGCAGCCGCAACGTGCCCCATCAGGTGTCGCGCGCCGCCAAGGGGCTGATGCGCAAGCGCACCGGCGGATGACCACCGATCCCGACGACCCCAGCCATCAACGACCTGTGACCGAGAATTCCATGCAGGACAACCTTCCACCCTGTGGACTCTTTCGCACCACCGAGCCGCTGCCGGGCAAGGAGCAATGGGTTCGCGCGGGTATGCTCGTGTACTTCCACAACCACTCCCAGCAGGGCCCGCCCCTGCTGCTTCTGCCCGCCGAGAACAAGTACAACCGCTGGGTCTTCCACGAGAAGGGCTACCTGATCCGCGAGCCGGATTACGTGCCCACCCTCGAGGCGCTCAAAGACGAGGGGTTCTACGTGCTCCAGGAGCCCATCTACCTGTCGCGCGAGGAGTTCATCCCCGAGCAGACCCTCGTGCAACTCGGCTACAACCGCTCGGCCGATCCCATCCTGTTTCTGGGGCAATTCGAGGACAACGCCATCTTCTTTCCCGACAGCGGCCTGAAGTGTACCCCCGAGGTGTTCGATCTGTTGGGGGAGGTGAGCTTTCGGGTGCCGGGGGCGGGTGGCGACAGGCACCATTGAGGCAGGGGTTTAGGGGGCCGGGGGGTTTAGGGGTTCAGGAACGGCAGGGGTTTAGGGGTCCAGGGATTTAGGAACGGCAGGGGGGCCTGGACCCCTGGCACTTACAGCTTACCCAGCACGATATCCTTGACCTTCGAGCCGTCGTAGCGGCCTTTGACCTTGGGCATGACGTAGCCCATGACCTTGCCCATGTCGGCTTTGGAGGACGCGCCGGTCTTGGCGATGGCCTCGTCGACCAGGGCCTCGGCCTCTTCGTCGGTCATCTCCGGGGGCAGGTAGCCCTTGATGACCTCGAGCTCGGCCTCTTCCTTGTCGGCGAGCTCCTGGCGGCCGCCCTCGGCGTAGGCTTCGGCGGCCTCGCGGCGCTTCTTGGCCTCGGTGGACAGCACGCTGACGACGTCGTCCTCGTCGAGGTCGTCGCCCTTGTCGATGCGCGCATTTTTGAGGCTGGCCAGAAGGGTGCGGATGGTCTGCAGCTTGTCCTTCTCGCGGGCTTTCATGGCGGCTTTCATGTCCGCCTTCAACTGTTGAATCGTCTCTGTTTCAGCCATATCTCTGGAGTGATCGAGGAATTGAGTGATCGAGTGATCGAGTGAACTACGACGGCGTAACTGCGTAACTACAACTGCGTTACGGCAACTGCATAACGGCAACAAGTGATCGAGTGGGCAACCTCCGAGCCTCCGAGCCTCCGAGCAAGAACTCGATCACTCGATCACTCCCACTTCACGAAGAGGTTTCTACGAGCGTCTGGGCGATGCCGTTGATCTCGTCCTTCTTGGCTTCGTACATCTCCGCTTCGCTGAAGATGAACAGCGTGGCCGTCTGATCGTTGGGGCGCTTGATGGTGTAGCCCAGGAATTGGATCTCCTGGTCCATATCCTTCTTCTTGAGCACGCCGGTGCCGGTGCCGCGGAAGACGGGCATACCGTTGATGGTCGACGGGCCGGTCTTCTCGAGCTTGATGTCTTTGAACTTCAGGTCGGCGCGCAGGTCGTTGAGCATGGACTTGGCCAATTCCTGGGACTTCGAGCCCGCCAAAAGTACGGTGGTGGTGCCGTCGGGATCGGTGGCCGAGACGCCCTGCTCGTCTTTGACGACCTTCCAGTCTTTGGGCACGCGGAACTTCAGCCCGTAGGTCGTGCTCTCGACCCATTGGCCGGCCTCGTCCTGTTTGGCCTCGTCGGCCTTCTTGGCGTCGGCTTTTTTCTCGTCGGCCTTCTTCTCGTCGGCCTTCTTGTCGGCAGCCTTCTGGGTCGTCGCGCTGTTGGCTTTGTGGTCGGCGGCCTTCTTCTTAGGTTTGCATCCGGCGCCAGCCAGCAGGGCGAGAGACACAATAATCAAGCTCGTCAGTACTTTTCTCATTTCAGTCCCTACGGAAATTGGGGAGTCTTGTCATCGTGCCCGATTCGTGGTCTTGGTTGTCGATGTCCGTCGAGTCCCGCATAGTAGTAGAATGTTGATCCTCTTGGTGCAAGCGGTAACGTCGTGAGCAACGACAGTCAGGTCATCTGTCCGGAGTGCCAGACGACGCAGTCGTCCCAGGCCCCCTTTTGCGAGAATTGCGGGTATCGTATCCGGCGCAGCGATACCGTCAAGGAAGGTCACGGCGCGGTCACCGCCGACATGGTTGCCCGCGCTCGTCGGCGCGACGCCCAGGGCAGCTCCGCGAGCGCGTCGCCGACGCCCGGCGCTCGCGCCCAGGCCGATCGGGGCGGCGACGACGACGCCGAGAGCTCGCGCACCTTCGTCGAGGGGCTGCACGCCGTCGACCTCGACGAGCAGACCGACGCCTCGTCGGCCAGCGCGTCGGGGGAGTATGCCCGGGCGGACACCACCACGACGAGCATCGCCCGCGGCCCGGCGCCCGACAAGAGCGGGCGCATGATTATCTACATGACCATCTGGATGAGCCTGACGGCGGTGGCCGTGCTCGCCACCTATTTTCTGGCCACTCATGCCACCAGCGGCGACGAGGCCACGGCTGCGGCCGGCGACGTGCCCGCGCGCGTCGAGGTCGCCGCCGGCCCGTTTTTGCGCGGGCTGGACGACGAGGTGCGCTCGTTCATCCTGCAGATGTGCCACCGCGTCGACGACGACCCCGGCACCGACTGCAAACAGGACAAGCTGCTCAAAGGCGAGTACCCGCAAAAGTCCATCGACCTGCCCGCCTTCCAGATCGACGCCACCGAGGTGAGCGTCGCCGCCTACCAGTCGTGTGTCGACCAGGGCGATTGCGAGGCCATCGACTACAAGCACTGCGCTGTGTGGACCTATCAGGGCCTGCAGATCTCGTTGCGCGTGCCCAAGGCGCTGCGCGAGTCGGACAAACCCGTCACCTGCGTAAGCCTCGAGCAGGCCCGCGCGTATTGCAAATTCGCCGGCGGCCGCTTGCCCACGCCCGACCAGTGGGAGAAGGCCGCCCGCGGCACCAAGGGAAAGCTCTTTCCCTGGGGCAACTCCTGGTCGAGCAATATCGCCAACTGGGGTGAGCTCGACATCGCCCAAAACCCCATCGTGGGCAAGCTCGACGGCTACGAGTGGACCGCCCCGCCGGCGAGCTACCCCAAGGGCAAGAGCCCCTACGGCGCCTATGACATGGCCGGCAACGTCGCCGAGTGGGTCGAGTCCGGCGACAAAGCGTCGGCCACAGCCCGCGGCGGCTCGTGGACCAGCCAGCCGTTCGACCTGCGCGTGACCGGCCGCCTGGAGCTCGACCCCACCGACCGGCGCACCGACGTGGGCTTTCGCTGCGCGTATGCTCAGTGAGTCGACCTATCGACCACGGCTCAGGCGGCGAACCTCGACCACCGGCGTGGACGGCGTGCATAGCCTGAACGAATGGACGGTTCACGCCGCCTGCGCCTCGGCGCTGATCTGCAGCGCCGCCCAGCGGCACGCCTTTTCCACGCGGTCGATGTCTTCGGTGCGCATGTCCTCCCACGCGCCGTCTTCCAGGCGCACGGCCACGGCCGCGCCGTCGGCGCGCGGGTCGAGCCCCAGGTTGTCCAACAACTCGACGTCCTCGGCGAAGAGCTCGTCGGCCCCGGCGCGCCAGGCGCGCACGAAGCGGCGGGCCTCGCCGCGGGATTGCCAGCCGCGTAGCTCGTCGAGCGAGCCAAATAGCGTCACGCTGGTCGACCCGCCGCCCACGTCCACGCCCAGCGCGCAGCCGTCGGGGAGGCCGACCACCAGTGAGCCCGCGCCGCCCGCGCTGGCGCCGAGCGCGGCTTCGAGCAGCGCGAACGCCGCGTCCAGCCGCAGCCAATGCTCGGCCGACAGCGCCGACTCCGCCAGCGACACGGCCGGTTCGGGCATCGGGCGGCCCGCCATCACCTGCTGGCGGTGTTGTTGGATGATGGTCGCCAGGAGCACGGCGCTTCCCCGCCGGCGCATATAGGCCGCCCAGGAGTCGGGCGCGTTGGCATACTCGACCTCCAGCAGGCTGACCAAGCTGGCCAGCGTATCCTGGGCGGGCACCAGCGCGACCGGGGCGGCGGTAAACCCGCCGGCGTCGAAGAGGCGAAGCGCGGCCACGCTTCCCTGGACCAGCGGTTGGCGGCGCTCCATCGCGTGGAGCTCGACGCGCGCGTCGTCGTGCAGCCGGCGCAGCTCGATCGCGCCGGCCTCGGTCTGCCCGGCGATCTCGAATAAATCCCAGTGCGAGTCGGCCAGCGCCGGCAGACAGGCGCGCACGCCGGCGTCGAGCCTGCCGGCGGCCTGCACCGCACACTGGGCGAGCGTGCGCCCCGACGGCCCGGGCAGGTGAAACGCCGCAAATTCGTACATATGTTCGACGAGGCCGGCGGCGGTGGCGTCGTCGCCTCGCTGCAGCGCGTCGAGCAGCGTGGCGACCGTGGAATCGCGGCCGCGCATCACCACGCGCCGCCCGGCGCGGCGAAGCTCGTCCATCACCGCGCGCACGCCATCTTGCCAGGCGGCGTAGTCGGCGTCGGTCAGACCCGCGGGCGGGCCCTGGGGGTGAATGAGGTGAATGGCTGGTCTGTATGTCATGGGTCGTTCCTCGAACGGTTGTTGGTTTTTCGCGACAGGGACGACGTACCCTCCATTATGGTTTTCGGCAAAACTGCCCCGATCGTTGCGTGAAAAGTGCAAGAATCGGCCCCAGACGGCCGTTGACGTGGGCTTCGCGCTGTTTCACAGTGGCGCCGCTTTGTGGCCTTTTTCGAGGAATTGCGACATGTCTCCCACTCAGATCTCCGAGCTCAAACGCCGCGTCGACGAGGCGCTCGACGCCGGCCAATTGACCGACGAGGCGCGCGCGGCGCTCATCGAGGTGCTCACCCCCGATCCCATGGGACAGACCTGGCCCGACGTCGAGGTCGTGTTGTACGTGGCCGAACACCCGGTGGTCGCCGACATCTCGAGCGCCGAGCGGTTGCCCGAAGACCTGGAAAAGGCGCTGGTGGAGGCGTTTTCGGCGGTGCTGCCGTTGCTGGGAACGCGCGCCTTCGGGCCGCTGACCAACTTCGTCGAGCGGGCGCGCAAGCGGCTGGACGCCGAGCGGCGAAAATACGAGATGGTCGCCGACTACGTCGCTCGCCAGGACGACGACGCCGCGGCGACGCGCCTGCTTCGCAATTACCTGTCGACGCGGCCCGCCCCGCTATTCGTGGCCCGGCTTCGCCAGCGCTTTCCGCGCTGGCTCGCCGAGGCCGAGCGCCAGCGCGACGCGGGGGTCGACCTCGCCGCGCTGACCGCCGACCAGGCGCTGGTCGAAGCCCTCAAACACCCCGCGCAGGCCGACCCCGCGCAGGTCGCCGCCAAGCTCGCCGCGCTCGGCGAGAACCCCGAGATCTCCACGGTAACCCTCCAGCGTGCCCTCTCGGCCGGCTCCGAGACCCACAAGCTCGTGGCCGCGGCGGTGGCCACCGCGCAAGAGCGCGCCGACTTCGCCCCCGACCTCATCGCGCTGGTCGTCACCGGCGCCGCCCACGCCGCCCAATTGGCGGTGATGGCCGGGCGCCTGGCGCCGCTGATGGCGCGCCAGGCCTTCGCCCACCTGCTGGCCGACGCCGCCTGGCAAAACCCCGAGGAGCCCGAGGCCAAGATCACCGCCGAGCGCTCCCACGCTATCCTGAGCGCGCGGTGTCTGCTGCCCAAGATCGGCAGCCCCCTGCAACTCGTCGACGGCGCGGCGCTTCCGGAGTCGGTCGACGATCCCGAGCTTCGCGCCATTCCCGGCGTGGTGGAGGCATCGTGGGCGCTGTGGGAGGCGCTCGATCGCGATTGAGCGCGCTTTGGAGCGGAGAATCGCCTTGTCGTCTTTTCGTGGTTGGTGGGTCCGTGATACACCAAACGACACGGTGATGAGTGTCATGAGGTAAGCTGTATGAAACTGTCGTTGCGTGTCTGGTTATCGCTGCTGGCCGGGGTGATCTGTGTGGTCTTGGCCTCGCCGGCCATGGCTCAACAGGGGGATGTTGAGGCCACGCCGCCGCCGCCGCCCAAGGTCGACGAGTTGCAGCACGAGTCGCAACCCGCGCCCTCGAAGCCGACTGCCGAGACCAGCGCCAATCCGGCGGGCTGGCAACTGCTTCGCGAGGCGCTCGAGGACCTCGCGCGTGGGCGCAAAAAACAGGCGTTGGCCGTGCTCGATCGCCTCGCCGACGAATATCCCGATCATCCCGCCACCGCGATGTCGGCCGATGCGCGGTTGGCCTTGCGCCGCCAGGTCGCCAGCCCCCACGGCAACGAGTTGGGGCCCGAGGAGCAAAAAACCGGCCTGGCCCGCGCCGAACTGGCGTTTTTCCAGACGGCGCACGGGATCGTGCTGGGCGCCGAGACTTGCGTCATGCTCGACTGCACCGACGCGCAGGCGGTGGTCGCCTCGCTGACGCTGGGAGGCGCGCTGGGCCTGACGTTATCGTTGGTGCCCACCAAAGATGGGATCACCCCCGGCCACACGTTGCTGCTCGATTCGGGCACAGCCTGGGGCCTGTTCAACGGGGCGGTGGCCAACACCACGTTCAACACCGACCACCGCGAATCGGCCGGCGTTTTCGCCGCCTCGCAACTCGTCGGCCTCGGGCTGGGCGCGTTCATCTGGCAGCTCGCCCACCCCACCTCCGGCGAGGTCTCCATGGCCAACTCCGGCGGGTTGTGGCTGGGGTTTCTGACCTTCATGGGCCACGCCGCCAGCAACTTCGACGCCGGCGACGACGCCGTGGCCTGGACGGTGCTGCTGGGCGCCGACCTGGGCATCGTCGGAGGGGCACTGCTCTCCCAACGCTACCCCATGAGCCGCGGACGCACCTTCGTGATCGACTCCGGCGGAATCCTGGGTTTCTTGCTGGGGGTGGGCGCCTACGTGATGATCAACCCGGACGTCAACAGCGACGCGGGCATCTCCATCACCAGCATGGTCGGCGCGGTCGCCGGTCTGGGCACCGCCACCTATCTGACGCGCGACTGGGACCAACCCGCCGACGACGACTTCAGCGCCCATCTACAGATCACCCCCGCCAAGGGCGGCGGCGTCGTCTCCCTCGGCGGACGCTTCTGATAGGCCAATGCAGGCGCCACGCCCGCGCGCAAAGCGCGCCAAGCCCGCGCCGCAGGCGCCAGGCCCGCGCGCCAAGCGCGCCAAGCCTCACTTCAGTCCGGTCAGGTGCACGATCGCATCCCCCTGGTGGACCAACGGGTTGTTCACATGGCTGATGATCAGCCCGTCGAACGGCGCGCGCACCTGGCCGCTATAGGCCTCGAAAGCGTCGCCGATCGTGCCCAGGCACTCGCCCTTGGTGACGAAGTCGCCGGTGACCTTTTGCAGTCGCAGGATGCCCGCGCGCTTGGCGCGCACCCACTGTTTGCGGTCGGCCTCGCGCGGCTCGTAGGGCAGCTCGGCGGGGGTATGCTCGCGCATGCCCAGGCTGTCCATCACCCTTAGGATTCCCTCCAGGCCCACGTCCACCGAGTCGGCGTTGAATCGGCGCGGCTCGCCGCCCTCGAAGACCAGGATGGGCTTGCCGAGCTTGCGCACCGCCCGGCGAAGCGAGCCGCTGGGCCCCTGGGAGTGCATCATGACGGGGGCGGCGAAGGCCTCGGCGCAGCGGCGCGTCTCCTCGTCGTTGAGGTCGGCGCGCACGTGCGGCAGGTTGATGCGCTCATTACTGCCGGTGTGCAGGTCGATGCCGTGGGTGCACTGCTCGACGATCTCGGTGACGAAGAGGTGCGCCAGCCGCGCCGCCAGCGAGCCGCGCGCGCTGCCCGGGAAGCTGCGGTTGAGGTCGCGGCGGTCAGGCATGTAGCGCGACTCGTAGACGAAGCCAAACACGTTGACGATGGGCACCGCGAACACCGTGCCGCGAAGCTTCTGGGGGTCGAGATTGGCGAGCAACTCGCGCACGATCTCCACGCCGTTGATCTCGTCGCCGTGGATGGCAGCGTCCACCCACAACCGCGGGCCGGGCTCGACGCCGTTGACCACCTGGACGGGGATGGACACCTGGTTCTGAGTGGGGAGCTGGGCGACGGGCAGATCGGCCCGCCGGCTCAAGCCCGCCCCGATGGTCACATCGCCCACGCGCACGGCGTCGTTGGTTGATTTGCTCATGGTCTCACTCCCAGCAACTACCGGCCAACCTGCCCCTCGATAAACTCCACGATCTTATCGGCCACGTCGATCTTATTCGATTTCTCGATTCCTTCCAGCCCCGGCGAAGAGTTGACCTCCAGGACCAGCGGGCCGCGCTCCGAGCGCATCATGTCCACGCCGGCGACGTTCAGCCCCAGGATATGCGCCGAGCTCACCGCGGTGTCGCGCTCCTCCTCGCTCAGCTCGATGGCCGTGGCGGTGCCGCCGCGGTGAATATTCGAGCGAAACTCCCCTTCGGGCGCCTGACGCTGCATGGCGGCGACGACCTGATTGCCGACGACGAACGCGCGGATATCGGCCCCGTTGGCCTCGTGGATGAACTCCTGGACCAAAAAGTTCGCGTCCAGACCCATAAACGCCTCGATGACCGACTGGGCGGCCTTGTGGGTCTCGGCGAGCACCACGCCGATGCCCTGCGTCCCCTCGAGCATTTTGATGACCAGCGGCGCGCCGCCGACCGCGCGGATGATGCCGTCGACGTCTTTGATGGAGTGGGCGAACGCCGTCACCGGCATGCCCACGCCCTCGCGCGCCAGGTGCTGCAGCGACTGCAGCTTGTCGCGCGACTGGGTGATCCCGCGGGCGCTGTTGGTCGAAAACACCCCCATCATCTCGAATTGGCGCACTACCGCAGTGCCGTAAAACGTATGCGACGCTCCCACTCGCGGGATGATGGCGTCGAACTCGGTGAGGTTGCTCTCCCCGAAGCGCAGGACCGGCTTCTTGGAGGTAATGTCCATATAGCAGCGCAAATAATCGACCACGGTCACATCATGGCCGCGCTCGACGCAGGCCTGGCGCAGTCGACGGGTGGAGTACAGCGAGGATTTCCGAGACAGAACGGCGATTTTCATGGGTACGGCAGGGGTTTAGGGGACTAGCAGTTCAGGAATTTGAATTCACCACAGAGGCCACAGAGGCCACAGAGGACTACGGATAAGTTTTCCTCTGTGGTCTCTGTGACCTCTGTGGTCAGACCTAATGGTTTTCTACGGTGAGGCCGATGACGACGGGCGACCGCCCAAGTAGGAGCGGCCCGGGTCGACCAAAAAGCGCCTGCGGGTCGCCTCGCGGCCCAGCAGCATGCGGAAGCCCATGGCGTCGCGGTTCGTCAGCGTCAGGTCGATCGCAAAGCGCTCGCCGAGCAGCTCGATCCGCGTGCGGATGACGATGCGATCGGTCTCGTGGCCCCCCGAGCTGCGCACCGTGCGCTCGTCGTGGATGGGCGCCTCGCAGTACACGGTCTTGCGGTTGTTTCGCTGCATCGGATGCACCGCAAAGCGCACCCACTCCGACCCATCTTGCTCGAAGCGCTCGATATTGAACGCGTGCAGCGCCGAGCTGCGCGCGCCCGTGTCGACCTTGGCCTTGATGGCGTCGATCCCCAGATCCGGGATCGCCAACCACTCGCGCCAGCCGACGATCTTGTCGGGCGCTTTGTGCTTTGTTCGCTTGGTCATGGGGTGGGCCGGGGCCGAGAGAACGCCGGGCGCTTTCTTACATCACCGACGCCCCGGACTCAATAGCGCAGCGAATCACCACGGCCAAATGTATATGCCGACCAGTTCGGCTGACCTTTCTCGTGAGTGACAATTGACGCTTAATGACTTCGTGAAGACGACCTCGTTCGTCTGTGGCATCCGTGCGTTACTAGCGTGTCATCAACTAAATAGGCCGTTTTACGAGGTGTTTGCTTAGCGCTTTTGTCAGCCGAAGCGGTGCATACGAATTTGCATGTACAAACAAAAAAGGACAAATAGCTATCATCTTTTCCTTGTGGAACGTCTTCCTGTGTGTATACCATGCTGATACTTGCATTGGAGTGGCTGGTTACTCTCAGACGACATGTTGGGGGGTGGTAGTATGGATCGGATATCGCGAATTTCTTCGGGCGTTTGGCTGAGCGCTCTTGTCGTCGTGCTGTTTCTTTGGTGGCCACGCACCGCTGACGCAGCCATGTATTACCCTTATCCGTACAGCGGGGAAGGCGCCCCGTATCCGGGGCTACCCGAGGGATCGCTTCAAAATGAGGGGACGAAACTCGTTCCACTCGATCAGAAGCCGGTGGTAATTCCGTATGAGGCGTTTCGGGTGGCGCTCAACGATGCGGACAACGCGGATTTTACCGTGACCGTCTTCGATGAGGAGAACCGCAAAAAGCTTCGCGAGGTGTTGGCCCAGGACACGACTCGGGGGGTGACGACCAAGTTTGTGGGCGGCACGGTGGGGTTCGAGGCCAGCCTGTTCATCGTACCGCTCGACCCGCGATTCTCTCCGGACATGGAGGGCGTCGAATTCGAGAATTTCCTGATCGTTGCCGGAAAGTTGCGAGGCGTTGCTTCGTGGATTGGCGATGCGCCGTCAATGATCGCGGGCGAGGCCGCTTCCATCCCCAACGGGCGCATTTGTTGCCAGTGCTGGGGCATCAGCGGTGACCCGCCCGAGCCGGATCCCAACCCCACTCCGCCAAAATGTCCGGGCGGGGGCGTCTACGACTGTAGACCGCCGTCGCTTGCGATGCAGCAATACTTCGCAGACCTCTCGACGGTTAGCGACCATGCCGCCGATTTCGAATCGGGGAGTCCCGACGATCTTCTGAACTGGCACAAGGATGCCTCGTCGTCGATGCAGTTGTTCAGCCTCAACTTTCGCTCGATTCACGACCAATGTGACATGTGCCAGCAAATGACGCCGGACATGGCCACATGCCTGAATTCGACCGATTACGGCTCGGGCCCGTCGCATACTTGTGGCAACCGCGGTGAACCCGTACCCGCCTGGTGTCTCGCGGCCATGCCCCAGGGAAATACCATGCCGGCGGCGTGCGGTGGCGCGGACCCCAATGCGGGCTCGAAGTGGCTCGCTCAGGCCATGGGCTGCGACACCAACGGACCCTCGTCAGCCTTGAGAGCCGCGGATACGCCCGTGACTCCCGATGGCGTCGCGCCGCCGGCGTGTGCGAGTCCCGTGCCGGAGCTGTGTAAGGTTATAACCCCGGGGGTCGATGGGTCGCTTCCTGCGGCGTGCGATAGTAGCAATTTCGACGCCAGTCGCTCCTGGATGGAGTTCGTGGGCTGCGGCAGCCAGGGGCTGTACTCCATCCCGGGGGGACCCACCCAAGATCCCTCCAACGTGTCCGGCATCTCCTGCTGTGGCGAATTTTGCGCCTGCATTGGCACGGGCACGACCAATATCTGCGAAGACTGCACGGGCGACGGCACGTGCAGCTATTTTACTCAAAGCTCCATCGCCGACCCTCGTTTGTTGGTAAATGGCAAGCCGCATCCAAAATATAAGAAGCCTAAGGATACGAACTACACTTTCGAATATCCTGATGAGCAAAATGGCTTCGATATTTACAAATCAAATGACGGTTCCGAGGCCGATTGTGATATAGATGGATGCTTTGAGGCCGTTCAATCCAATCGTCCAGACGGAACGACCGTATTAACGAACGTATCAATCCCGTCGGAAGATCAACATCAATCCACGACCGACGACAAGCAACCCAAGTCGAACCCAAAGGCGGACGATACTCCGCCCAGAGCCGATGAAAGCCACAGATCTCAGCCCGACGATGGCAAGACCGACGCGCTTCATGCCACCCAGCACAAGTCCGACCCGATCGGGGAGAAGAACGGTGCCAGTAACGATGATGACTCAGATGTAGAAAAGAAGGGAGATCCGGTTGTTCTGGGGGACGGCAGCCTGCGTCTGAACCAAACGGATCTGTCATTTCCCGGCGCCCGACGCCCGCTGGCGTTTCATCGCTCCTACGACTCGAGCTCGGAATCCCGTGGAGTGCTCGGTAGCAACTGGACGCATAATTACGAAGTCTGGCTGGAGTTTCTGAAGCCGGGCACGGCACCGGAGTGGGCAGCCAGCTACTGCGTGAAATGGCATCCCCTGGCTACATGTATTCTGCTGCACGACGGCCACGGCGGTGTTGAACTCTTCGCCTTCGACTTCGACGACCAGATCTACAAGCCCCAGGCGGGCAGCACCTCCATGATCATCCCCGTATGCCGTGCTGATCTGCGCGGTCAGTCTGACGAGTGCGAAGTGGGAGAGCACCGGTGGCTCTTGGAGCGCGTCAATGGTGAGGAGCTGGAGTTTAGTGACAGCGGCTACCTGATTGCCGACCGCGGCCCCGACGACCTGAAGTTTACGATAACCTACGAGCCGACCCCGCTGTACACCGTCTACAAGCGCTACTGTACGAAGTCGGACGAGGTCTACTTTACCGGGGATACCGATAATGGAGGAATCGAGGTAGACCGCCGCTTGTGTGCAGCACTCGCACATGTCTTCGGCGATGGAGGCGAGAGGTTTAACTATCGCGAACAGCGACAGTCACTCGTGGACAACCCGCTGGCACTTCCGCCGGTGGACGGGTCGACGCAGCCGCTCGCACACGAACCTCCCTACAATCTGCCGGAGGGCCTTTCATACGGGGAATGGCTCGATCTCGCCCAGGAGTATACCAAGGCGTTGGCCGACGAAGGGCAGTTGGCTCACAGCCCGACCGGCAAGCTGCGCTACCGCCCCAAGCAGGTGACGGATTCGCTGGGGCGGAGCTTGCTGTTTCGCTACGACAACAGCCCCCTCGATGGAACGGGCTCCAATCCCAGTTTTGGCCTTCTGCAAAGCGTCGAAGGTATCGGGGGCGCGACGGTCTCTTTCCAGTACGGCCGCGACACCGTATACCCGACCTACCTCAACGAAACCTTCCTCACCCAGGCCCAGCGCGAGTCTTCGAGTGTGCTCGGGGGGCGGCAGACCTACACCTACGACTATCTGTGGAACACGAGCAATGTGCCCTTCGAACCCGATGATCGCAATGATCCGACGGAGACCCTTGGGGGCGACATCAACAAGTATGCGGATGATTTCCTGGAATCGTATTTCACGTATTTTCGCAGAATGGTGGCGTGCGAAGCCATCATTCCGGGAGACGCCTCCTCGGACTGCGCGTTGGCAGCAGGCTCTGATGTCGACCGGACGGGCGATCCGTGTGCAAAGGCGGACTCCGAGCTGGAGCAGTATTACTCGACGATTGACGACGATATCGTGCGCGTCCATCGAAATGCGGTGGTGGAATCGGAGTCCGCATACCGGTTCAATCCAGACGACGACGACTTCGACCATGTCTTGAATCAGCGCTACGGAGGTTCGCAGACCCTCTCCACAGGTGATGGATGGGCGTCTGGATATCCTGAGTTCAAATTCGAGTATGTGAGCCCGGGGCCGCTAGACCCGGGTAATACTCAAACGCCCGGCGACCGTACCGACGTGTTGCCTGGAGTGATCACGGAGCGATATGGACTCGAACCGCTGAGCGACGACCCGGATTACGCGAACAGGATTCAGGCAGCTAATTATGCAAGGAACGTGTTCTCTGCGGATTGGCAGAACGTCGACCACAATTACGGGGACGATTGTGCGCCGGGCACATCTTATTCGGATGAGATAAAATGTTGGATGGGACGTCCAGCCGGCCTCGAGCAGGTCCTGCCGGGATACCGTCCATTGCTGCCATACTACGATGTCCCGGAAGACAAATATGGCGCCGACGGCAAAATTGCCGGCAAGAAGATCGAACTGCAGCGCAGCCGGATGACCTGTGAGCAACTCGCCCAGGTACAGGTGGCCGATCCCACCAGCAACGCCAACCTGCTGCAGGTGCGCAAACGTCAGGTTCAGCAGCCCCACCCGCAATATGATTATTGGGAGTGCGATTCGTGGTTGCCCCAGGAAGCTGCCACCGACGATTCGGATTCCTGCTACGAGTTGGCACGCACGGTACAATGCGTCTCGCGTCTGGCTGACCCGCCGGACAATTACGAGACCATGCTCGAGGATGCGCGCCAGGCCTTCCATTACATGATCCCGATAAGCACCAATCCTCCACCGTCATATCCGCAATTCAAGCCCCGGTGCGAGGAACACGAGTGGATGGATCCCGGATACCAGCCGCCGGTCAACTACAGTCCGGAAATCGACTACGAACGCTACGTGGAGCAGGCCGGCCGTGAGCGCGTGGCGCGTAACGCCTTGCGTATCTGTGAGTGGGCGAAGGCGACGGATCGGGACGGTAACTGGACCTGGTACGGACTCAACTACCAGGGGCGTACGCTCGTCGAGGCAAAGCACGTCGCCAGCGTTCCGCGGGAGTATATCTTTACCGAGCATCTCTACAATGCCGACGGAAACCTGATCGAGACCAGGCAACCTGTCACTGGCACCGCCGTGTCCTCGAATTATTCGACGTACGCCTACGACGAAGACGTGCCGCTGGCGGGTGACGCGATCGAGGCCGACAAATACTATTGGCGGCGGCGCAACAATCTGCTGGTGTCCACCCACTACGGCGACACCTCCACGGTGCGGACGAACGCCGACGGCTCCGATCAACGACAAATCGACGCGATTCGCAAGGAGATGTCCTACGATCCCCTCACCAACCAGGTAGGCAGTGTCGACGTCTCGGTTCGACGCGTCGGCGCCCAAGACTTCGACGCTCCGCATTTCCACGCGGAGTACGGCTACAACTTCGACGAGTCGCTGGAATTTCCGTCGTCCGTCAGCGTCAGCGACCCGCGCGATCCCTCCACCGAGCGAACGACACTTCTGGGGTATACGCCCGATGGCCAGCTCAACTACGTCGAGCGCCCATCGGGCCTGACCACCAAGTTTTATTATTACGCTGCCCCCGGTGATGGAACGGCGCAGGCGGCGGATTACGGCACCTCCACTCCGCCGGATACGGCGACGATCAGCCAAGAGAACACCGGGCTGTTGGCACGAATCGACAGCGAGCGATATCTGCAGGACTACTTATCCGGGGTGCCGGCGCCGGTATACTCTGGAATCGGTTCGGTGTGTGACTCCACCCGGGGACCCTACCTCTTTGTGGGCGACGACTCCTGCAATCTCGATGGGCTGGGATTACCCGCCAAAGTGGTCGACCAGATCAATAGCGTACGATCGGATCCGCAGCGTACGATCACATTCAGCTATTTTACGACCGGTCAGCCGCACTACGTCTGGCACGATGGACTGCGCACTCGCTTCGAGCGAGACGTGGATGGGCGCGTCACCGAGATGGAGGAGCCAAACGGCAACATCACGACCTATGATTATTCCATCGACGGATGGCGCACGGCTCAAGAAACCACCAACGCTACCGAGATCGTCTCTCAGAGCGCCACTCGCTACGATGATGCGGGCAATGTCCTGGTGCATTGTGAGGCGCTCGAGCCCGGTGGCTGCGTCGAGCCGATGTCTTCGACCGTGTCAATCGGACATGTGTCCGACCCTAATCCTCAGGAGCCGCCGTATTCACCCTCTTATCGCCTGTGGGTACGCAGCTACACCGGCGAGGGCCGCGTATTTCAGGAGTCGGACCCCGAGGGGCTGATCACCACCTATTATCGAGATGAGCGAGGATTGGTCACTGGTGAGGTGCAGACTGGTGCTAGTGGCACACCTTCACGAGAACGAAGTTATCACTACGACAATTTGGGTCGGCGAGACGCGCAGTATGTTGGAACGCTTTCGGCGGTGGATACGGGGGCAGACGTCATCGCCCAATATTATGGCTACGGCCCGTTCGGAAAGCTCGTCAGCCATACCGATCAACGCGACCAATTGTGGCTCTATGACTACGACCTGTGGGGCAATCGCTCCATCACGACGCAGTCGGACGCCAACTATGTGGTCCGAACGTTCCACAACATGCACGGCGAGCTCACCGAGAAGATCGTCGAAGACAGCCAAAGTGCCTCGTCGGGATATACCTATGCCACCAATTACTTCCGTGCCGACGACGGGCGCCTCATTGGGTCCCATCGACTCGGCGAAGACGCTCGCTGGATGGCGTTTGACGCGGCGGGAAATGTGGTGTGGACGAAGGACGGCGCTGGCAACATGACGGTCAATACCTTCGATCCCGAGGGCCGTGTTCGCACGTCGTCGAACATCAGAAAAACGCCTGATGGAAACTATCTCACCACGTCGGCGGTCACCGATCTCGACGTCGACATGCTGCCTGTCCACCGTACGACCTACGGGCATGACAGCGCCCTTTCGCGTGAAGAGACATGGAAGCGAAATGCCGCGGGTTACGTCGACTCTTATATCAATCCTCAAGAAATCGAGCGTTCGTTCCCGCAGCGGAACCTCGCCGGTTGGGCCTTGGAGACCTCCCAACAGACGAAAGTGGGAACGGACACGACCCTGCGCGCCTTCGATGCACGAGGCCATGTTATCGATGTCGTCGATCCCTCCGGCCGCGCGACCCAATATACGTTTACGGACTTCGGCGAACCCCAGAGCACCGATGCCGGCTTGGGTAGCCCGTATCTGGTCTACCGGGAGTACGACGACCTGGGGCGAGTTCACCGATTGGCACGTGCCTCATCGACAGCCCGCGGGCAGGACATCATTCGTTTCGAGTATGATCCCGACACAGGCGATCCCACCGGCGAAATCTGGGAGAATGCGCCCAATGACCCGGACGCGCCGCTCGTCGAGCGCCACTTCGACGCCCTCGGACGCTTGACCAGCGCGACCAATTACAACCCAGCGCTGGTCGATCTCGATCCTCGTCTCGACCCCGACGAGGTCGTAGTCAGGACCTACTTCGACTACGATACGCTGGGTCGAACCACCGCGGAGGGTATTCAGGTTGGCACACAGCCCGAACACGATACCCTGTCGTACTATAAGCTCGATTCCCAATATCGTTGGATGCGAGCGATGGTCCAGCCCCACGCTCCGGACGACACGATCGTCGAAGAACATGTGGACGGGGCCGGACGACTCAGTTGGATGGACGGCACGCTATCGGGTGAATATCCAGTCGACGCCCATTTCGACTGGACCGGCAATGTCGAAGCCGATCGCAGCACAAGCTGGAACCATGGCGACCCGATCCGACGCCAAGTCGTTTTGGATGATTTCGCACGGCCCAGACAATGGGAGTATACCGCCCTCGATCTCGATTCCAGCGGCCAACCTCTGGATCCCTCGTGGGCGGACGAGTACTGCGGTGGCACATGGAGCGGTCAAAATTGTTCCGACCCCTTGCTGCACATCGACGCCGTGCGCGATGTGATGGGCCAGATCATCAGCCTCGGTTGGCGTTTTGGTCATCCAGCTCTCGACTCGTCGGGGCAAGTTATGCCGGCCAGCGAGCACAAGGAATGGTGGCGCGGATATACGTACGACTTTCGAGGCGCCCTCGACGGTGCATGGGAGGATGATGCCCCCAGTGGATATGGGGTCGATTACACGACGATGTGGCCCGACTACAACACCAAGGCCTTCCATGTGGCGGATAGTGTTGGTCAAGGCAACGACGCCGTGGGATGGGCTTATAAACGCGAGGATAAGGTCGGGGGCCTGTTGAGCGTTGACTGCATGGGTGGTTCCTGCCCGACTCCGACCAAGTGGGCCGCCCCTCAGGGCCGTGGTGCCGCACACACGCTCTCCGAGGTTCAGGTCGACAACACCACTTTCGCACTCAGGCATGACTACGCCGGCAATGTCGTCGACGGGCTGGACTATCACTTCGTGTACGGGCCCTACGGCCGGTTGGTCGCCACCTACGATTCGCAGGGCGCCCTTCTCGAGGCCTTCGCCTACGACGAAGGCGGGCGCTTGGCCGCCGAGTTCCAGCAAGATGGCAGCGGCGTTTCATTTGGCTATGATGGCGATCAACTAACCGACGACTTCAACGATTCTGGTGACTTACTATTTGAGGCGTTGTGGCGGGGACACTCCGACTCCCTGGTCCAATACCATCGGCATGACGATTTCGGCTTTTATGATGATTTGTATATTCCCATCGTCGACCACCGAAACAGCGTCGTGGCGACCTGGAGCGCGAAGCTCAAGGCGATCGAACAATTAGCCAACTACGACCCGCACGGTCGCCTGACATTACTGAACGCCTCGGAACAGCAGTCCTGCGTCGAGCAGGGCACCTCGCAGGTCTGTTCCAATCCGTCGGGTCTGGCGTTTGGATTCGTCAGCGCCCTGCGCAGCCCGGTTACCGGGCTGGTGTACTTGCGAAACCGCTGGTACTCGCCGCGGCTGGCCCAGTTCATCTCGCGCGATCCCTTGGGTTATGTCGACAGCTTCAACCCCTACGCCTACGTCAGCTTCGACCCCATCAATAGCTGGGACCCGTGGGGGCTGTCCGCATCGAGCTTTACCGCGCAACGTGCCACGCGAGTCGGCATAAGAGAGGCAGCCTACGGCACGCAAATGATGATAATGTGCGGGTTGCTGAACAAATGCTCGCCCGAGGAAAAAAAGGGAAGGACTCGTAACAAACATTATTATCGCAATGCTGACAAGGTAGCGAAGAAAGCCGCGCCCATGGCCGTGGGTCTTGCCAAGGCATCCCTCAACCTTACTTACGATATAATTGACCCGCCTCTGTTGCGGAAACCCAGCGGCGATCGTTTACCCGTGCCTAGTGCGCCTTTCCCCATGACCAATGATGGTCAGCGACAAGGTGCCAACGTCCTTTCTGCTTTAGCAGTGATTGGAGGTAGCTTCTATTTGGCCGAAAGTCTTGGATTACTTGATGCCGACGTCGAGTCACAAACACTGCTCAACGAGGGCGGTTGCTTCGTCGCTGGAACGTTAGTCAAGACCAAGCAGGGACTGCGCCCCATCGAAAGCCTCAAAATTGGCCAGAAGGTTTGGTCGCGCGACCCGAAGATTGGCACCGGTGGCTGGAAGACGATCACCGACACCATCGTCCACCACGACAAACGGGTACTGCACCTAACGCTGGTTGACGACTCCGGGCAAAGCAACACCTTCGGGGTCACCGGTAACCACCCGTTCCGCGTGCGCGGCGGCCGCTGGGTCCACGCCGAAGACCTGCGCCCGGGCGACGAGGTGTTTAGCTCACGCGGCGGTTGGCTGCGCGTCGGCGGCGCTACCTGGGCAGTCGGCAGCTACACCGTTTACAACCTGGTGGTGGCCGGCTTCCACACCTACTTTGTGGGCGATGTGGGGGCGTGGGTGCATAATGGTCCGTGTTTCACGCCTGCGGATATCCTTGATGAACCAAAGAGCATCTGGGGCAAGTCGGCTGATGAAATCGCAGAGGCCTTCAATAACGAAGATGGTGTTCAAGCGTATGTGGAGCAAAGCACCAAGGGTAGTAAGCGCGCTCAAATAATACGGATTGAAGGCCACAGCGACGTTCAAATGGTGCAGGTGCACCCGGGAGGGGGACGCCATGTGGGGGCGTATTACAAGATTTCTACTTCCACAAAGGGAATTATCAAGGTGATCGATCCGAGCACATATGTGCCCAGCGCTGGCGAAAAAGCCACTTTTGTCGAGATACAATGATACGAGAACTATTGGTGAAAGTAGCAGGAGCGCGATCCGCCTCCCAAGTCGATCGACTGGAGCAATTGGGAGTGTCATGGATTGGCCTGCGGGTCAGCGATCTTGCAGTTCATAGCGTTCGGGCAGCAGTTTCGCTCGACGACGCACTCGATCTGTGGAGGCGTGTCGGCGGCGTGGCGCTGCTCGCGGAGTTCATGCACTACCGTGACGACGATGTCCGACGCTGGATAGACGAGACGGGAGCCTTAGTCGTCGCATTTTGGAGCAACGTCGCGCCGAGTGATCAGCTTCGGTATTGGCTCAGAGAACGCGGTACGCGCGTCCACTTTAGCGGCATCACGGTCGACTATGATGATGATCCGAGTTGGTTGCCATCGCAATTGCGCCAATTACAGTGCACTCCCACCGATTCCTTCGATGTGAAGGTGTTTGCGACCCTGGAAAATGGTTGGCGCGAACTCCAGAAGACGCGAAGCGTTGAGGAAGTCGCGTTGGCCGATCTTCTCGCGGTGACACAAGAGTTTCCTGTACTCCTGGGGCTGGACTTCGACGCAAGAAACGTCTTGGAAGTCGTCGGCAAGTTTCCGCATCTGGCGGGCATCTCGATGGACTTGCGCGGCAGCGGACCGAATGCCGGAGAGGCTCAATACTTCGATATGCGCACGATCGCTGACGTGGTCGCCAAGCTAGCAGGTGGTTGATATCGCGTAGCTTTGGCAGCCCGGGCGAGTCGTGGGGGCGCGTTCGGCGTCGCCCGATGCAGGCAGGCTGCCTGCGGTCGTACGCCTGTGAGCGTACACAGCCCGGTGGTGAGAGACCACCAGGGGCAAGTCCCGCCCCGAAGTAGAAGGTAACTGCGCAGCCCGGTTACCGGGCTGGTGTACATGCGAAACCGCTGGTACTCGCCGCGGCTGGCCCAGTTCATCTCGCGCGATCCCTTGGGTTATGTCGACAGCTTCAACCCCTACGCCTACGTCAGCTTCGACCCCATCAATAGCTGGGACCCGTGGGGTTTGGACAAGAAGGGATTTACGCCGAACGGTGAGCCTGGCAATCCGAACAGCCCCATGACCAACGGGCTGAAGCGCATGTTGCGGGAGATGCTGGGAACTCTGCGATGGGCAACTGCCGGCGCTTTGGGCGGCGCCCTTGGAATTGCACAAACAGGAGATCCACCCGACAACCACGCGGTGGCCTATCACCTTAGCGCTATCGTTGGCAGCTCGATTGGCATGCTCGGCGATGCCATTGGCATTGTCGGTGGCATCGGCATGATGGGCGGCGGAGGTACGCTCACTCTGGCTACCGGCGGACTTGGCGCCGAGGTCGGTGTGCCGGCGGTCGCGGCCGGTGCCGGCGTGTTTGGGGCGTCGGTGGGCATGGCCGGTGTTCAATCGCCACGATGGGAACGTCGCTCGACGGGCTGACCCATCATATGAGTTCGGGTGAGAAAGGCGCGTGCAGCTGCGGCAGCGTCAAGTTCAAAGGCCCGGTTCGACATAGGCCACTTAGACCTGTCCACGGCACTCCATAGTTCTAGCTAGCGCTGAGCGTGGACGTCGACCACCGACAGTGGGAAATGGAAACTTCATGACAACTAGCTTGGAGCAGAGAGTAGCCACGATATTGGCCATGTGGGATCCGATAGGCGTACGCCATTTTGGTGGAGACGCAACCGATGAGTATCGATCCTACGTGCCGAAGATCGCGGAGCTAGTTGCCAGGGGAGTCAACTATGAAGGATTTTATCAGCATCTCTGGAAGCTTGAGCACACTTCAATGGGACTGAGCATGCCGTCGCGACGTATCGAAGACGCGGCTCGAGAGCTGAGTGAGTTCGCTGCGGAATACGCGAAGTGACCGCGTTTGGCCAATTCGCGAGCGACGGCGTGAAGTGTGTCGATACCAGCGCGTTCATGGTTGGCGCAGGGATCGCGGCTGGCAAGCCCCCTGTGGGCGTAAGAGGATCTGGTAGCCGTGGGTGAGCACGGCGAGGAATCGAGCCATGCGTAGCCCACGGCGCCGTCGTTGTCGGCATCGGCCTGGGCGGCGTTGGCCACCACCGGCGCAGTTGTCGTCGGGGTTCAAGACGTGTTTCCCCGTTGCGTTGATAAGAATGCGTGTGGTTCTGAATTTAGACAGCCGGCAGATGCCGTCAAAGCGAAAAAGTACTTTTATGGGCCGAGCAGGAAGGCGCTCACCTGCTTCGCGAACCAGTGGGGTTGCTCGAGGTGGACGTTGTGACCAGCCGACGGCGCGATGATCCGGCTGGCGAGGCACAGGGCGGCGGCGCGCTCGACGATGGTCACGTATTTGGGATCGCGTTGGCCGGCCAGCATCAGACAGGGCATCTGCAACTCGGCCAGACGCGTCCACAGCGAGGGCTGTCGGCCGGGGCTCATCTCTTCGATGACGCGGGCGAGGTCGTCGGGCCGGCCTTGTTTGCGTCGCGCGACGATGTCGTGGAAGTCGGGGTGGTCGCGAAAGCTCGCGAATAGCGGCAGGGCGTACCAGTCGTCGATGAACCCGGCGGGGTCGTCGCGCATGCGCCGGGCGCGCTCGGTGTCGAGCTGGGCGCGCGCGGCGCGCTCGGCGGCGTCCTCGATGCCCGGCGAGGCCGACTCGAGCACCAATCGACGCACGCGCTCCGGATCGTCGAGCGCGAGATGCAACGCGATGCGCCCGCCCATCGAATAGCCCACCAGATCGACGCGCTCGAGCTCCAATTCGTCGAGCAGCCCCACGACGCTTTTGGCCATCGCGCGCACATCCCACGGGCCGTTGCCTGGCCCGAGCGCCGACTCACCGTGTCCGGGAAGGTCGACGAAGATGCAGTCGTGTTGCGCGGCCATCTGCGCCCGAATGGGCTGCCAGTCGTGGGCGTCGCCCATGAAGCCGTGCACAAACACCATCGTCGAGCGAGGCGTCGGGGTCTGGCAATCGCGGAGGATGTGCAGTTTGGTGGTCATGGGAGCTTGGCGCCTGCGGCGCTGGAGCGCAGGCCGCCAGCCTGCATCGGTGAACGCTCGTAGCTTGCCACACTACCAAACCTGCACTACCCTGCCGCTGTCAACGGACAACGCGAACCTGTCACCCCGACGTCAATTATGCCAGACACTTATCAGACACCGCGCGTGCCCGCCGTCGACCAGGTCGGCATCGAGGAGCGCGCCGCGCGTTTCAAGACGCGCAGCATCAAGAAGCAGGCCAAGGTCGCCGGGCTCAACCTGGCCATCTCCATGGTCGATCTGACCACGCTCGCCGGCATGGACACCCCCGGCAAGGTGCGCATGCTGTGCCGCAAGGCGCGCCGGCCCAGCCAGACGTTGGAGACGCCCACCGTGGGCGCGGTATGCGTGTACCCGAGCATGGTGCCGGTGGCCGTCGAAGAGCTCGCCGGCACCGACATCAACGTCGCCTCGGTCGCGACCTACTTTCCCAGCGGGCAGGCCTCGCTCAAAGAGCGCCTCGACGACACGCTGGAGGCGGTGGAGGCCGGCGCCGACGAGATCGACATGGTCATCAACCGCGGGGCGTTTCTGGCCGGCGAATACGCGCGGGTCTACGACGAGATCTGCGCGGTCAAGGAGGCCTGCGGCGAGGCCCACCTCAAGGTCATCTTGGAGACCGGCGAGCTGCAGACCTACGACAACGTGCGCCTGGCCAGCCAGATCGCCATCGACGCCGGTGCGCATTTCATCAAGACCTCGACCGGTAAGGTCAAGCCGGCGGCGACGATGCCGGTGACCCTGGTCATGCTTCAGACCATCCGCGACCACTTCCTGAAGACCGGTCAGATGGTGGGCATGAAGCCCGCCGGGGGCATCCGCGACGCCAAGCTGGCGCTGCGCTATTTGGCCATGGTCAAAGAGACCCTGGGCGACGCCTGGCTGAGCAACGAATGGTTCCGCTTCGGCGCCTCGTCGCTGCTGAACGACCTGCTCATGCAACTCGAGAAGCAGCAAAGCGGGCGCTACCACTCCAGTCGCTACCTGAGCATCAGCTAAGAGATATACGCCATGAACAAACCGACCGACGTCAAAGATCTGCTCTTCGGCGACCTGTGGGATTACGCCCCGGCGCCGCAGGGCACCGACTTCGTCGAGCTCGACGAGCGCTACGGCCACTTCATCGACGGCGAGTTCGTCGTGCCCGAGGACGGCGAGTTCTTCCCGACGATCAACCCGGCGACCGAGGAGCCGCTGGCCGAGATCGCCGCCGCCAGCGAGGAGACCGTCGACCAGGCCGTCCAGGCCGCGCGCAAGGCCTACGACAAGTATTGGAAGAAGACCGACCCCGCCGAGCGCGCCAAATATATCTACCGCATCGCGCGCATGATGCAGGAGAAGTCGCGCGAGCTGGCCGTGGTCGAGTCCATGGACGGCGGCAAGCCCATCCGGGAGTCGCGCGACGTGGACGTGCCTCTGGCGGCGGCGCATTTCTTCCACTACGCCGGCTGGGCCGACAAGCTCGAGTACGCCTTCCCGGGAGCGACGCCCTCGCCGGTGGGCGTGGCCGGCCAGATCATCCCGTGGAACTTCCCGCTGCTGATGGCGGCCTGGAAGATCGCCCCGGCGCTGGCCACGGGCAACACCATTGTCATCAAGCCCGCCGAGACCACGCCGCTGACGGCGATGCTCCTGGCCAAGATCATCCAGGAGGCCGACCTGCCCCCGGGCGTGGTCAACTTCGTCAACGGCGCCGGCGCCACCGGCGCGGCCATCGTCAATCACGACGACGTCGACAAGATCGCGTTTACCGGCTCGACGGCGGTCGGAAAGCTCATCCAGCGCCAGTTGGCCGGCACCGACAAGAAGCTGACCCTCGAGCTGGGCGGCAAGGGCGCCAACATCATCTTCGACGACGCCCCCATCGACCAGGCCGTCGAGGGCATCGTCAACGGTATCTTCTTCAACCAGGGCCACGTCTGCTGCGCCGGCTCGCGGCTGCTCGTCCAGGAGAATATCCACGACGAGGTCATCGAGAAGCTCAAGCGGCGCATGGCCACGCTTCGGGTGGGCGACCCGCTGGACAAGAACACCGACATCGGCGCCATCAACTCGCTCGAGCAGCTCAACCGCATCCAGGAGCTCATCGGCGCGGGCTTGGAAGAGGGCGCCCAGATGCACCAGCCTAACTGCGACGTGCCCGACACGGGCTATTTTTTGCAGCCGACCATCTTCACCGACGTCACCCCGTCGCACCGCATCGCCCAGGAGGAGATCTTCGGGCCGGTGCTGTCGGTGCTGACCTTCCGCACCCCCGAAGAGGCGGTGCACAAGGCCAACAACACCTTCTACGGGCTGGCCAACGGCATCTGGTCGGATAAGGGCAGCAAGCTGTTCAAGATCGCCGGGGCGCTCAAGTCGGGCGTGGTGTGGGGCAATACCTATAACAAATTCGACCCGGCCAGCCCCTTCGGCGGCTACAAAGAGAGCGGGTTCGGCCGCGAGGGCGGACGCCACGGGCTGCTTCCGTATTTGAAGCTCGCATAATTGGACCAATGGGTTGCCGCAGCCCCCTTCGCCTCGCGGACTGCGCTCGGCACTTCCCCGCCTGCGGGGAAGGGTGGCGAGCCGAAACCCACTACCGAATTGCCACCCCTCCCCGCCAGCGGGGAGGTGGCGGCGAAGCGAAGCGAGCCGTCGGAGGGGGCCACGGAAAGCAAGGAGATCGAGAAAAACAATGGCAAAATCAAAAAAACAACGCCTGTCCGTTCTCAAAACCTACAAGCTATACATCAACGGCAAATACCCCCGCACCGAGAGCGGGCGTTACCTGACCGTCAAAGATCATCAAGGAGGCTTCGTGGCCAATATCTGCCATGCCTCGAGGAAGGATTTTCGTATGTCGGTCGTCGCCGCGCGCGAGGCCCTCGACGGCTGGTTTGGCCGCAGCGCGTTCAACCGCGCCCAAATCTTGTACCGCATGGCCGAGATGATGGAGACGCGCCGGCGCGACTTCGAGTTTGGCCTGAGCGACATCGCCGGCTACAGCGACAAAGACGCCGCTGCCGAGGTCGACGCCGCCATCGACCGCCTGGTGTGGTACGCAGGTTGGTCGGACAAATTCCAGCAGGTGTTCGGCTCGACCAACCCGGTCAGCTCCAACCACTTCAACTTCACCGTCCCCGAGCCCACCGGGGTCATCGCGGCGTTCTCGCCGAAAAACGCGCCCCTTCTGGGGCTGATCTCGGCGGTCGCGCCGCTGCTCGTCTCAGGCAATACCGTGGTGCTCATCGTCGACAACGACGCGCCCACCATCGCCATGGATTTTGCCGAGGTGCTCAACAACAGCGACCTTCCCGGCGGCGTGCTCAACATCCTGACGGGCAAGCGCGACGAGCTTCGCGGCCACGCCGCCGGCCACAAGGATGTCGACGGCCTGGTCTTCTACGGTCCCACGGCCGACCAAAAACGCGAAATCGCCCTGGAGGCCGCCGAGACCGTCAAGCGGGTCAAATTCTACGACGATCCCGACGCCAAGGCGTGGCTGAGCGGCGACCAGCAGAGCCCGTACCGCATCCTGCCGTTCGTGGAGTTCAAGACGGCGTGGCATCCGATCGGGGTGTGATGGGGGAATCCCCGCCCATCATCCTGATGTTGTGATCTTAGACGGCGCGCCTACACTTTTCGTAGGACACCCCAACATCACGACACCACGCCATGCATAATTTTCCCACGCATTTTTGGCGCAAGTTCCAGGACTTCAAGGAGCGCACGGCGCTGTGTGAGGTCGACGAGCGCGGCAAGGTCGTCGAGCTGACCTACTGGGAGTGGACGCGGCGCGTCCAGCGCCTGGCGATCGCGCTGTTGGACGCCGGCTTCGAGCCCGGTGCGCGCATGGCGATGCTGCCGGCGGGCGGGCGCGACTGGATCGATCTGGCGTTTGCGACGTGGTTGGTGGGCGGCTGCCTGGTGGTGGTGCCGCCGGGGCGCCCGCGCGTGCACACGCTGCGCGCGCTGGCGCGCACCGGCTCGCAGTGGATCGCGGTGCGGAACGCCGAGGAGTACGAGTTTCTGCGCGGTAAGAAGGGCAACCTTCCGCCGGGCATCCATTGGATCGCCTTCGAGGCCGACGCGGAGTGGCCCACCCGGTCGAACTTTCGGGTCATCGACGATCTCGACCAGCAGGGTCGATCGCTGGCCGTGCGCGGCTGGATCGACAAGCTCGCCGAGGTCATCTACGGGGTTGGCCGCGACCAGCCCAGCCTCATTCTGTTCGACCCCACCCTGGGCGACGACCCCCACGGGGCGTTTTTCTCCGGGGACAAGGTCGCCCACATGCTCGAGCTGTTGGGCGACGATCTCCAACTCGAAGACGACGCCTGCGTATTGTCGGCGCTGGAGTACGGCCATTCTCCGGCCTGGCTGATCAGCGCGGCGACGCTGTTGCAGGGCCGGCGCGTGGCCACCGCCGCCTCGGTCGAGGAGGTCGCCGCCAACCTGCACAACCTGCATCCCACCCGGCTGGTGTGCGGCCCGCCGTTTTTGGAGCGCCGCGCGCTGCGGCTGCGCAATGACATGGCCGACGAGGCGCTGCAGGCCGACGGCGGCGCCGCGGCCAACGGCGGCCTGGCCAGCATGCTCGGCCGGATGGGCAAGGAAGCCGCCCGCCGACTCTTCTTCGACCCGCTGTCGCGCGAGTTCGGCGGCCGACTCCAGTCGGTCTACCTGGTCGGCGGCGGCTTGAGCGACGACGTCACCGACGTCATCGATCGCACCAACCTGACGCTGTTGGGCTTGTATGGGCTGCCGGAGATCGGCATCAGCCATGTCGAGCGCCCCGGCGCGCGCCGGCGCGGATCGGTGGGACGGCCCGTTCAGGGCTACGCCTGCAAGATCGCCGACGCCAAGCGCGGCGAAGCCGGCGAGATCTTGGTGCGCAGCCAGGTCCTATTCGACGGCTATTGGGACGACGACGGGCCCCGCTCGGTCGACGCGCAGCGGTGGCTTCACACCGGCGACCGCGGCCACATCCAGAGCGGGTATCTCTACCTGGCGTGACGCCCCGACGCCTTCCCGGGCCAGGTTCGATTCTATGATCGCCGCCGCAGTAGCTACACGGCCAATCTGGTAGCTTTGAGCGGTTGGCGGCGCGCGATCGAGCGTATCACCCCCTTTCCCCCACGGTGGCGGGCGCCTTTTTCGGTGCCAGATCCTTCCAGGTCTGGCTTGCCGTAGCGCGTGCGCTGCGGCGGGACGCCTTTTCGAAAGAGTGACGGCGTCGACTGCGGGCTCAGTCGTCGAAGGCGTCAAACGCCTCCATATCCAGCAGGGGCTCGCACAGCACCAAGAGTGTGTGCTCGATGACCATTTTCCATGTCGGTTTGAGCCATCTATCGCCATGGGTGTAGCGGCTCAGCGACCTCAAGATCGCCAGGATGTTGATGGCCACCGCGTGCATCACCGTGCGGCGCCACACGCTGTAGCAGATGGTCTGGCCACGCTCGTCGTGCTGGCTGCGAAAGCAAGCCTTGCTGCCGCCAAGCTGTGCCCATTGCGGCGAGCGCGCGCTGATGCAGCTTACCCTGCGCCTGTTTGATGGCCATGAAGTAGTCGACCTCTTGCCTGGCCAGCAGTGCTGCGGCCTCGGGCGTGGCGTTTCCGGCATCGACGGTCACCCGCTCGATAAGGCTTGTGCGCCCGTAGGCCGAAAGCAGCGCGCCCAGCGTCAGCTCGATGGTCGTCCACTCGTTGGTGTGACCTTTGATGGGCCACTGGTCGATGACCAGCGCCGCCTCCGACGAGATGAGCGTGGCGCGGTGGACGCGGATCAGCCCGCGAAGCTTGCCGTCGGTCGACTCCTGGAGCTGAACGTAGGGAAACAAGGTGCTCAAGGCGCGGCGAAGCTCTTCGGCACAAAGGTAGGGAGGGAAAAAAGCCGATTCTGGCTAGCATCCGATCCAGGCGTCCCGCGGGACAAGCCACGCGGGGGCGCTAACCGCGAAAAAGATCTGTGGCCCAATCGCAGAGCGAACCTGCGTGGAGGCGTGGAGGCATGGAGACGCCAAGACCCCGAATCCATGGAAACACGGAGCGAGCACATGGAGCAGCCTTGGGGGCACCGAAAAATGCGGTCGCTTATCTACGTTGCCACCGCCTCAGCAATACCGTGCGCACCTCCTCCGTGGTCTCAGTGCCGCTCCATGTGCTCTTTCGTGGCTTCATGGACTCGCGTGCCTCCGAGCCTCCGTGCCTCCGTGACTCCGTGACTCCGAGCTTCTGCGATGTCGGGCCGAGGGCCCAACAACCGACTCGGCGCGCTGCGCGCGCCTCGCGCGGAGGGAGGGAGAAAAGCCGATTCTGGCTAGCCTCCGATCTAGGCGTCCCGCGGGACAAGCCACGCGGGGGCGCTAACTGCGAAAAAGATCCGAGGCCCAATCGCTGAGCGAACCTGCTCCCCGGGCGTTTGCCTCCTCCAAGAGACTTGCCAATCGGCATTTCGGGGTTTACAACTCCCCGAGACTTCCGCAGAATAGCGGCGTCGAAGCGGCGGGCTCGGCTCGCCTGTACGAAGCATATGAGGTTTGGAAGCGATGTCCGAAAAACACGAATCACACGAAGAGCACGAGGGCCCGGTCCACCAGGCCCCCTGGGTTTTTTTCCTGACCGTGGCAGTGGCGTACGCCGTGCTGACCGTGATCATGCTCGCCAAATTGGCCGCGGGTGACGTCGAGGTCGCCGAGCTGGCCAAGCTGTACGGCGTGGAGGCAGGGCTGCTGGCGGTGTTTATCACCTTTTTCGGCAGCATGCTCTACTTCGTCAACAAGCTCGTCGGCGCCGTCGGCGGCGACGAATAAGCCTGCTTTAAGGCTTGGGGATTCTCAGCGTCCCGCTGATCATCGCGCACCCGCTCAAGAAGTACATCGTCGACAGCGGGTGCCATCCCATCCCCAGGATCTGTACGTCTCCCAACCAAAACTGGGTGCCAACCGCTCCCTGCGTGTAGGCGATCACCAGCACCACTACCAGCACGATGCTGGTCGGGATCGGTGTGCCCTCGTAATATTTGACCTTGCCGCTGGTCTCGTCGGTCAGCAAACCGGCGGTGGCGTTGTAGCGCGCGAGGCGGCTGATGCCGCAGGCGACGAAGAAGATCAGCACCGCCATATCCAGCCCGCCGCGCATCCCCAGCGCCCACGCCAACACCGCCGGGGCCACGCCGAACGAGACGATGTCCGACAGGGAGTCCAGATCGGCGCCCAGCATGGACTTGCGCTTGCGCCAGCGGGCGACGTAGCCGTCCAAAAAGTCCATCACCAGCGCCACCGGAAGCAGCGCAAACGCCACCCACAGGTAGGCCGGCTCGGACTCGGCGGCGTAGTTCAACGCCAAGAAGATCGACGCCGTGCCACAGCTGGCGTTGCCCAACGTGATCATGTCGGCGAGCGCGAACTCGCGCAGCATCGAAAAGTGTTTGCGTTTGGTCTCGGCGGGGCTGTCAGTCTCTAGCGGTTCGTCGGACATCCGCACATCCCGGGTAGGCGAAATACAACACTAGCATCATTCAACAGCGCTCAGCCGCTGCTGACCTCGGCGCCAGCCGGCTGTTCGACGTGCATCTCGAAGACCTCGCCGCCCAGCTCGCGGGCCAGGCGCCGGTCGAAGTCCTCCATTTCGGCCTCGTCGAGGCTCTTTTCTTCCTCGTCCGACGAGAACACCGTCTTGCCGAAGACCACCTCGTTGGCCGCCGACTCGCGCGCTTCGTCGCCGGCTTTGAGCTCGGAGGCGACCCGCGGAAATAGATAGGTCGTCAGGCCCTCGTCGGTCACCGCGATGTCGCCATCGTACCCCAGCAGGAACTTATCCTGAAATTTGTCGGGGATCGAGCTGTCGGGCACCGGGCGGCTCTCGCCGTCGCGGGAGGACTCGAAGACGATGGACAACGCCTGGCGGCGCTCGTTTTCGCGCTGGGCGCGCTCCTTGCGCCGATTATGCGAGATTTTGCGCAGCAAGGGCACCAAAAAGAACATCGAGCTGAACACCAGCGGCACCCAGCCCAGCCCGATGGTCACCCCCAGGGGCACGCCGATGACGGCGAAGACGATGAACGCCGACATGCCCAGGTTGAACAGGTTGAGCAGGGTGATCCAGGTATTGGTCGAGCTGGGGTTGCCGGTAAACGGCCCCACCTTGGCCTCGCGGCGCCAGATCGGCGAGACGTCCTGGTAGTGCTCGCCCTTCTCGGCGGTGACCACGAGTTCGTCGAAGCGGTAGACGAGCACGCCGTCATCGCTGACGTCGACGTCGCCGTTGAACCGCACGATGCTGGCGGTCAGCGCGTTTTCGGCCTCTTGGAGGCTCTGGCCGGTGCGCGAGGCCCATTCGGCGGCGGTGACCCGACCGTGGCGGCTGCGCACGAATTGGGCGAAGGCCTTCTCCGGGCCCAGCGGGTCGGTCTTGGGGAGCTCCGGGCCGAACAGATAGTCGAAGATCTTCTGGTAGAACGGCTTGGTGGGTTTTTTGCGCTCGCGTGCGCCCATGCCGCCAAATAGCCCGCCGCGCTGGCGGCCGTAGCCGCGCCCGTAACCCGGCTGGGAGCTGGTGAGGATATTCCACCAGAACATCCACTCCAGAAAGCGCGCCACCAGCAAGAAGGGCAGCACCGAGACCCGGCCGCCGCCGCGCCGGTTATTGCCCTGCATGCTCGCCGTCAGCCCGGCGATGCCCACCGCGATCAGCAACAGCACGAACAGCACGGTGTAGCCGACGAGCATGACCATCGTCCACACCTTGAAGAAGGCCATGAACGCCTTCCACGCCCCGCGCTTGAAGTTGTGCCAGGCGCGGCCGGGCTCGTGGCCGCGGCGCACGAACGACGGGTCGAAGCGGTAGCGCAGGTTGCCGTCGTCGTCGACGTCCAGGTGGCTCTTATACTGGCTGAGCATATGCTGCAGCGCGATCTCGGTCTGGTCGTAGCCCAGGCCCGTGTCCGCGCTGACATCCCCGGCCGTGGCCACCCCATCGCGCTTCTTGAGGCTCTTGAGGATGCGCTCCTCGACCTCGTAGTTGAGTTGAATGTCGTTGGACTCGTCAGTCATGAAAACCGCTCGAAGCTCATGGTGTTCGAATTGTCGGTGAACCAAACAGCTAAATCGGTTCGAAAATTCGAAGAACGTGCGCCATACAAGGCGTAGGCCTTGCAGAGACGCAGCGCCCGCTATTTGAGAAATTATTATTGAAGGGCGGACGAATCGTCGCGTTTGCGCGAGACGCGCGTTGTGCAGATCAGCCACGTGGCTTTTGCCAAATACGCGCTCTGCGCGCAAACGCCGCGGGTCGTCCGCCCTGAAATATTAACTCACCTAAATAGAGGGCGTTGCTCATCTTCAAGACCTACTCTTCGTCCAAATCGAAGCTTCCATGCCTGCCCGCGCCCGCGGCGAATTGTTTGGCCCCGTCGGCCGCCCCCGCGGCGACGGAGTCCATGCCGCGTGCGAATTCGTTGGCCAGCGCCTCTTGCAAGGTAAGCCCGAACTGCTCGTAAGCCGAGCGTCGGTCGTTTCGAAGGCAGGTCTGCGGGAAGTCGGCGATGCGCCGGGCGAGCGCCTCGGCCTGCTCGCGAGCGGTGCCGGAGGGGACCACCCGGTTGACCAGGCCCATCTGCAGCGCCTCGTCGGCGGACACCGGCCGGCCGGTCAGGATCATGTCCAGCGCCCGGCTCAGCCCGATCAAACGGGGCAGGCGCACCGTGCCTCCGTCGATGAGCGGGACGCCCCAGCGCCGGCAGAACACGCCCACAACGGCGTCCTCGGCGGCCACCCGCAGGTCGCACCACAGGGCGAGCTCGAGCCCGCCGGCCACGGCGTGGCCCTCGATGGAGGCGATGACCGGCTTGTCCAACGCCATGCGCGACGGCCCCATCGGCCCGTCACCGTCGGCGTCGAGCCGGTTGGGATGGCCCTCGGCGAACGCCTTGAGGTCGGCGCCCGCGCAAAACGTGCCGTGCTCACCGTGCAGCACGGCCACGCGCGCCTCGTCGTCGGCCTCGAAGGCGCGAAACGCCTGTGCCAGCGCCTCGGCGGTGTCGCGATCGACCGCGTTTCGGCGTTCCTTCCGGTCGAGTACTACGGTCCAGATTTGGCCATTTTTCTCAACATCAACCATACCGGCCTCATTGGAGCGACATCTTCCTGGCCATCTCCACCGCCTGCTCGATGGCGTAGCGCATCGAGCCGGCGTCGGCCACGCCCCACCCGGCGATGTCGTAGGCGGTGCCGTGGTCGACCGAGGTGCGCACCACCGGCAGTCCCAGGGTGATGTTGGCGGACTCGCCAAAATGCATCAGCTTGAGCGGGATGAGCCCCTGGTCGTGGTACATGCACACCACCGCGTCGAACGGCTGACGGTCGCCGCGATAGCGCGCAAATAGCGTGTCCGCCGAATACGGGCCGCTCAGCTCGACCTCGTCGGCCAGCTCGTTGGCCAGGCGGTTGACCACTGGGCGGATGATCTCGTCTTCCTCGGTGCCCATCACCCCGCGCTCGCCGGCGTGGGGGTTGAGCCCGCACACGGCCAGATCGGGCTGGTCGACGCCGAATAGCCGGCGAAGGTCGGCGGCGGTGGTGCGGATGACCTGCTCGAGGCGCTCGGCGCTCAGGTGATTGCTGACCTGGGCGATGGACACGTGCGTGGTCACCAGCGCCACGCGAAGCCGCGGGCCTGCCAGCATCATCACGTGCTCGGGGGCGTCGAACGCCTCCGCCAAGATCTCGGTATGGCCCACCGGGGGCATCTCGATGGTGCGGAACAGCTCTTTGGTCCACGGCGCGGTGACGATGGCGTCGACGTGGCCCTCCTGCGTGGCCGTGACCACGCTGTGGAAGGCGGCCAACTGCAGTTGGGCCGACCGCGCGTCGCGCTCGCCAAATGGGATGTTGGAGGTGTCCAGGTTGGGCAGCACGTCGACGATGCCGATCGCGCCCGGCGCGACGTCGTCCGACGCATCCTGCATGGTGTCGAAGCGTCCAATGGCAGGCCGATAGCCCGTCACGGCCTTGACCAGCAGCCGGTCGGTGCGCTCGAGCACCTGTCGACTGCCGAAGACCACCGGCTCGACGTCCTCGGCGAGCGGCGTCTGCAGCGCCTTGAGGATGACCTCCGGCCCGATCCCCGACGGGTCACCGATTGTGATGCCGATTTTCATGGCTTGGCAGTGATCGAGTAATTGAGTGATCGCGTGATCGATCACTCTCCTAGAAGTTAACCTCGACGAAGGAATGTGACCGCAGGTTTTGCAGGTGTGCCTGCAATTGGCGCTCGACGGCCTTTTGCTGCAGCTCGGCGCGCAGCTTCTGCTTGCGCTCCTCGACGTTGGAGTCGGTGCTGTAGGTCACCTTGCTGACCTTGATGACGTGAAAGCCGAATTTGGTGCGCACCACCGGCGAGATCTGGCCTTCCTTGAGCTGGAAGGCGGCCTTCTCGAAGTCCGGGTCGAGGTCGCCGCGCTCGAAGGTGCCCAGGTAGCCGCCCTGGTCGGCCGACGGGCCCTGGCTGTATTGCTTGGCGACCGTGGCGAAGTCGGCGCCGTTTTTGACCTTGGCGAGCGCCTCTTCGGCCTTGGCGCGCGCCTTGGCGATGGCCTGCGGGGAGTTGTTCTCGGGGCGAATCAAGATGTGGCTGACCTCGATATGCTTGGTCTTGCCGGCGCTGTCGCCGTAGCGGTCGCGGTAGGCCTGATCGACCTCGTCGTCGGTGACCTTGACCTGGCTGCCCACCTTGACCTTGACCAGGCGCAATTTGAGCAGGTTCTGGCGGATCATCTCGCGGTACGACGCGTAGGTCATGCCGTAGTGTTGGATCATCTGGCGGAACTGCGCCTCGCTCATCTTCTGCTGCTGGCGGGTGTAGGCCAGCCACTGGTCGACCTGCTGGTCGGAGACGCTCAGGTCGAGCTTCTTGGCCTCCTGGAGCAGCAATTTGCGGTCGACCAGGTCGTCGAGCACCTTCTTGTAGATCGCGTGGCGCTGCTTGGGGTTGTCGAGCGCCGACGGGTCCATCCCGTTTTCGAGCATATACGGCGTCGCCGCCTGCTTGACGTCCCAATAGGTCACGATCTGGTCGTTGATCCGCGCGACGATGCGGTCGATGACCTCGGCGTTTGCCGCCATCGGCGCCGCCACCGTCAACAGACCGGTGGTCAGCAGGCAAAGGGTGATGAGTAACGTGCGCTTGGATAGATTCATGATATCAGTTGCCCCGTAATGGCGGAACAAAGGGTTTGTAAATGACTACGGCGTCGGCGCCTTATCCCTGGCCCGGGCCGCGTTGTGGGCCTGGGCCGATCCTTTCGCCCCGAACGCCGGCTGGGCGTGTAAGGGCACGTCGCTGAGCAGGCGCACCGGCGCGGGCGCCGGCTTGGTGGCCTGGGCCAGGATCGTGGCGTTCTTGTCGATCTTGGCCTTCGCCCGAAGCCGGGCGCGCACGTCGCGCTCGGCCTTGGCGCGGCGCTGCTCGTAGATCTTTTTGCGTATGTCGCTCGACGCCTTTTCCAACGACACCACCTTGGCCTTGCGTTCCTCGAAAAAGGTAGCCAACGCCCAGTGCCCGTCGAGGGCGAAGACGGGGGTGACCTGGCCGGGATCGTCCAACGCGAACACCGCCCAGGGCGATCGCCGGGCGCTTGGTCTCGGCGCCGGGCTGGTCGACGAAGCCGATGTCGCCGCCCTTGCCGCCGACCTTCCGGTCGATCGAGTAGGTGGCCGCCGCGCCCCGAAAGGCGTTGACCGGCCCCAGCTTGGAGCCGTCCATCTCGGCGAGCACCCGCCGGCGCATCTTGGCGGCCTGCTCGCGCGAGTCCACCTCGATGAGCGCCACCCGCCGGCGCGCCGGCTGGTGATACGCGTGGGCATGCTCGCGGTAATAGCGCGCGATCGCCGCCTGGTCGATGTCGTCCATGGACACCTTCTTGCGCCCGACGGCGTCGACGAGGCGGTCGGCCAGCGCCTGTTTCATGGCGTAGAGTATCGGGGCGCGATCGCCCAGGCCTTTCTTTTCGGCCTGATCGGCCATCATCTCGAATTGCGCCACGCTGGTCAGGTACGACTGTTTCTGCTCGACGGTCGCATAGCGCGCCCGCGCAAAATCCGGCAGCGCGCTCAGCCGCCGGTTGAACTCGCCCAGAGTGATCGTCTCACCGTCGACCAGGGCCACCGGCTCGGTGGCGATGCTTGAAGCGTTGGACGGCGCGTCATTTCCCTCGCTGCGCTGCCCGTGCGGGCGCGTCTCCGAGGGCTTGTTGGGCGCACAGCCGGCGCAGCTCAGCAGGAGCGCTGCAGCCACGAGCCATTTGTGAGAGGCGTACGTCATCGCTGTCCGGGTTGGAAGTACCAACTTGGCCGTTGAACCAACACCGGCAGGGCCGCGGTTGATTCCAACAACACCGTCGTAGCACCAATCGCGTCTGGAGGTAAGCCCTCGGCAGGGGCGCGGCTCCAAAAGCGAGGGCACCAGCCGAAGTGCAATCACAAAAGAGTTTTCGCGAAATCGGCCCGGGGCGCGGTCGTCTCGACCGCCGGGCTCCCACCGGGGCCTCGAACGTGTCGCGGCTTGAGCCGCGCGGGAACGCGCGAAGCGGGGCCTGAGGCGTCCGCGGCGGGTCACAGACCCGCGGCCCGAACCTGTCGAAGCGCCCGAAGTTTCCGAAAAGATCTCCGTGATTGCACTTGTGAGTCCTGCGTCGTGCATCTTCGCAAGTCGCAGGTCGCAAAAAATAACAAATAAGAGATTGTTTCTTCTTGACGCGACTCTAAAGTTAATTTAATAAAAAACAGTCAAAAGCTTTTTAAATGAATCGGGAACACAATTTTCCGTCTCGAGGCTCAGATGTACCTTCGATTTGCGCGCGGCGTCGCGCTGGTGGCTGTCTCGATGGCGGCTTTGTCTTGCTCTCCGCAGATACAGTCTCCCCCGCCGGCCCAGGTCGATTCGGGGTTCAACTTCCTCAAAGACGCGTTTGCCTTTCCCAACTACGGCGGCGACTCGCAGGCGCAGCTGACGCCCGGCCTGGTGGCGCGCATGTGCGGCACCGACGTGGCCTGTGTGGACGGGAAGCTGCCGTGCACGCTGAATCCGGTCGCCGAAAACTGGATGCAGACCACCAACGTGACGCTGGAGCAGGGGCGCAGCGAGGGGATGGCAGTGGCGGCGCTGATGTTCTCCACCGGCCAACTCGACCCCAATGATTTCGGGGCCAAGACGGTCTCGCAACTAAAAATCTTCGGCAACCCCAAGTTGCAGGAGGAGATCGCCTACTGGTCGGCCACTCAAGCGCTACCGAGCGCCACGGCGCACGACGTGCGCTACGACGCCGCCCACGTGATCCCGTTTCTGGCCAAGGCGCTCAGCCCCGATCGCGACAAGACCTACCGCCTGGCCATCGCTCAGAAGACCGACACCGGCTTTGCGCGCGGCCACGCCCTGGTGCCCATCGGGTACTATAAGGGCGAGGGCACGACCTATAAGTTGCGCGTCTACGACAGCAACTTCCCCGAGAAAGAGCAGCGCCTGACGATCGACCCGGTCGCCAACACCTGGAGCTACGAGGTGCCGACCCTCGACGGCAACACGATCGTGTGGAAGGGCGACGCGCACAATCACAACAAGCTGTACTTCTCGCCGATCGACGAGCGCGTGGGCACCCTGTCGTGTCCGTTCGCGGCCGATTCCAAGGTCAAGACCATCGCCTATGCGGGCATGACCATGGTGGAGAAGGGCGCCGACGGAAAGCAGACCGGGATCGTCGACGGCGAGGTCGTCGAGTCCGGCCACGGCAAGGTGGTGCCGGCGTTCTCCAGCTGCACGCGTTGCGGCGGCACCATGCAGGTCATCAACCAGGAATCGATGGACGCCGGCGTCAAGGCCCTGGCCGTGCAGGCGTCCAGCGATGTCAGCACCAGTCAGCACGACAAATTCGTGTCGGCATCCGGTCCCAAATATAGCTCGAAGGTCACTCCCTCGGGCGATTCCACCGGCGATGAGGTGACCTTCGGCGACGACGGCAGCGTGGACTATCAGTCCAATTCCTCCGATGGCGTCGCGATTACCACGACCCATAGCGACGGCACCGGCTCCTATGATTCGGTGACCGTCACGGTGGACGGGGGAGGCGATACCACGGGCGTGAAGGTTCACGTCACCCGGACCGATGACGGCAAGGCCAAGGTCAAGGTCGAGGGGCTTCCCGAGGGCAAGAAGGTCACTGTCCAAGTCAAGAGCCGCGATGGGGCCAACTCGGAGACGAAGACCCAGACGGTGACCTACAAGTCCAACGGCGAGGACTCCTCGGCCGAGGTCGACCCGGACAGTGGCGACGTCACCGCCCAGAATACCGACGAGCTCAGCGGCGGCAGTTGCGCCAACGGCACCAAAGACGGCACCGAGACCGACGTGGACTGCGGCGGCCAGTGCAACCACTGCGACGAGGGAAAGACATGCTCCGCCGACACCGACTGCGCCGGCGGTAGCTGCGCCACGGTGGGCTCGGACAAGGTCTGCGTCTCCGAGCAGTGCTCGGACGGCGTCAAGAACGGCACGGAGACCGACGTGGATTGCGGCGGTGATTTCTGCGCGGCCTGCGTCGCCACCCAGGACAATGCGACCACCCCGACGTGCACGACCGACAGCGATTGCGACACCGCGACCTGCATTGACGGGCGTTGCCGCATCAAACAACAGGTCGTCGCCCGCTTCGACCAACTGCCCGATAACGGAAGTGCCTACCTGTATTATTATTTGGACGGCGTCGAGAAGTCGAAGCAATTGACCGCGAGCATGTCCACGGGCAGCGAGCCCGGCTGGCAAGCGGTCTTCGATCTGGGCAAGGCCTACAAATTCAAGCTCGAGCGCGGGGTCTACGGCTGTTTCACCACGGCCATGTTCGGCGACCATGTCACGGGTGTCGACGGGGCCGACGACACCGACCCCAGAGGCACCATCGATGTCAAATGCGGCGAGTCCGGCGGCCGCCCGCTCTCGTTCACATTGATCTACGCCGACGGGCTTCCCGCGCTGCCGGCCAGTGATCCCATGACGATTCGGGTCGAGATTAATCATCACGACCCTACGGCCATCGGTATCAGCGGCAAGGACACCGCCACCGAACAGCACGGCGTGCTCGCTTGGATCACCGAGCGCGTCGACGTCATGGACATCGACCTCCAGGAGGAGCCCTCAGGCAGCTATACCAACCCCGACACCGGCGAATCGGATAAGATCTTTTGCCGGGGCCCGGAATTGGGTCGCTTGTTCCAACATGCCACCTTCCGCTGTGACTGGGCAAGCAACGGCACCTACAGTGACGGCGTGAAGAACCTCGACGAGTCCGACGTGGATTGCGGTGGCGGTCTACCCGACGCTTTATGTGGAGTCGGCAAAACGTGTCAGAGCGTGTTGAATTGCGCGGGCTACCTCGAGTGTGAGAGCGCTGCCGGGCAGTCGACATGTGTCGACCCCCGGCTTTGCTACAACCACCAGAAGGATAACCGCGAGACGGACGTCGATTGCGGCGGCCCCTATTGCTACCCCTGCCACACGGGCAAAACATGCACCGGGGACCTCGATTGCAAGAGTCAAGTCTGTACCAACGGCGTTTGCGCGGCACCGACGTGCAGCGACGGCGTGAAGAACCAGTCGGAGGAGGACGTGGACTGCGGCGGCGTTTGCGCGGCGACGTGTGCCGCCGGCGCGCCGTGTTGGTACGACTCGGAATGCACCAGCGACTATTGCAGTCGCAACGTCGGCGACAACTTCCCGGGCAAATGCATTGCGCATTGCCACGACAATACCCAGAACGCCCACGAGACCGACGTGGACTGTGGCGGATTGGCCTGCGACGCCTGCGTCGCGGGCAAGAAATGCGCCGTCAGTAGCGACTGCGTCAGCAATTATTGTGACTCCTCCACTCACCTGTGCCATACGTCCTCGTGCACCGACAACATCAAGGGCGGCGACGAGACCGACGTGGATTGCGGCGGATCGACCTGCAGCCCTTGCGCCGCCGGCAAGACCTGCGCCGATAATAGCGACTGTACGACCAACTACTGCAACGCCACGACCCACATCTGCGCCACGACCTCGTGCACCGACGGCCTACAAAACGGC
Organism: uncultured delta proteobacterium; assembly: GCA_963697525.1. Taxonomy (GTDB): domain Bacteria; phylum Myxococcota_A; class Bradymonadia; order Bradymonadales; family Bradymonadaceae; genus Bradymonas. The sequence continues at coordinate 405,198 of OY969087.1, read as the reverse complement.
ACAGAGACCGACGTGGACTGCGGCGGGTCGACGTGCAGTAGCTGCGCTGGCGGCAAGAGCTGCGCGGCCGATAGCGATTGCGCCACCAATGTCTGCAGCGGCGGCACCTGTACCGCGAGCTGCAGCGACGGCGTCCAAGATCAGGATGAGACCGGCGTGGACTGTGGTGGCACCCACTGCTCGGCGTGCGCGGGCAGCAACGCCTGCACCACCGATAGCGACTGCTCCAGCGGGGATTGCTTTTGCGGCGCCTCCTCGGGCAATTGTGCCGGCAACAGCGGCTCCTGCGGCGCCGCCAAGCTGGTCGCCGATCAACCCACCACCGACGGGGTCCAGCAGTCGGCCACCTTCACCGTGCCGGCGAGCTGCTCGCAGGTCTATGTGGAGGCCTGGGGTGCCGGTGGCGGGCCGGCCTACGGTCAGATGATGGGGTCCTCCCTGGGCGGTGCGGGCGGCTACCTCTCCGGCACGCTGCCGGTGCGCGCCGGTGACACCTTCGACATCTGGGTTGGCCAGGGCGGCGCCCAGGCCGGCCAAGTTCCCCCCGGCACCCCGGGCATCGGCTCCAGGTTCGGCACCGCGGCCTCGGGCGGACAGGGTGACGGCTCCTCTCCCGGCAGTGAGGGTGGCGGAGGCGGCGGGCTGACCAGCGTGCAGCAATCCGGCTCCGCCTCGCTGTCCTTCGTGGTGCCCGCCGGCGGCGGAGGCGACGCCGCCGGGGCGTACGGCATGGCCGACGTCCAGGCCGGCGCCGGCGGCGGTTCTCTCGACTCCAACGGGGTCGACGCCTTCGATATGGGCTCTGGAGGCGGAGGCGCCGGCGAGGAGGGCGGCGACGTCGACACCGGCGGAACTTACGGGACCGTGCCTTCTCAATTGATCACCTCCGACGGGTTTGACGGCCAGCCCGCCAATACCTCGGCGCCCGACTATACCCTTTGCCAGGGGCTCAACAACGGGGACCCGGCCGCGGGAACGGGCGCGCCGAGCTCGAATACGACCCTCATCGGCGGCGATGGGTGTGTGATCCTGCGCTGTGCCGCGCCCTGAGCGCCAGCTCCTTGGTAAGAGTCGTTGCCCGATACTCGGTATATAACGCTGTGCGAGTGCTAAACATGATACAGACGAACCTGCGGTTCCCACTCCTGATCCTAGGTCTCGCGGCCGGCTTAATGGCCGCAAGCTGCGGGGAACAGGGCACAGGCAACACCTCCGACTCCAGCCAGCATCACAAGGCGGGGCTGGACCAGAGCATCCCTTGCCCGGATGGTGAGGTGGGCTGGCATTTCGCCGCCCACGAGATCGACCATAATACCGAGGAATACGACCGCCGCGCCGGCGACAACGCCCAGGTCGATGTGCAGCCTCGTCGGGCCATCGATATCGTCAGCGCCACCTGCGACGGTAACGCCGACGCCGCGGAGGTCGGAAAGCTGCGCGACGCCTGTAGCGGAAAGCAATCCTGCGACTACACGGCGTCGTGTTCGGGGTCCTATACCCTGACCTACGTCTGCGGCACGGGCGACGTCGACAGCAACGGCACCCAGAACGAATATAGCGTGACCAATAGCGACGCCGACAACTCCGGCCAGCTCACGCTGCACTGCGAACAGCCCACCGACGCCCCGCCGGCCGCCCAGGAAAGCACGGTCTGCATCCCGCGCCAGTGCCATGGACGCACGCGCCGCGACGAGAATATGCAGTGCGTGCCCGACCCCACCAAGTTGGAAACCTCGGTGGTGGCCGCCATCGAAAAGGGCCCGACGCCCAAGTATAAGACCCAGACCCAGCACAACCTGGACACCATGTTCGGCGGCCACGAGCCGAGCTATCCGTATATCTACCCCAATATGCCGTATAAGTTCTCGATGCTGTTTGGGTTCGAGAACAACCTGGTACCGGAGGTGTCCACCTTCGCGGTCTGGGTCGAGGACAAATATGTCAACCTCGACGACAAGACCAAAGCGGTCTACGCCTACCGCTGCACCCCGTTCAAGGTGGACGTCCACCGTGACGATCCCCATGACCTGGGCAAAGATCTCGACGGCAATTGGAAACCCAACACCGCCGTCTATCGCATGGATGTCACCAAGACGCTGTCCAACGACTGCTTCGACACCATCAAGAAGGACGGAACCGACACTCGCATCAACCTCGGCTCACTCAAAGACGGTGCCGTTCGCGCCGGCGTCTCCTTGAGCAAATTCAAGCAGAACTACACGTACGCCAAATCCACCATGCGCATCTCCTACGATATGGAGGGGCGCTCCGTGTGGCATAAGAACGCGGCGGGGTTGACGCCCGAGCAGTTGGCCAAAGATGCGCCCGAGTGCACTCCCAACCCGCCGTCGTTCTTCTACGACGCCCAGTCGGATAGTTATGATTTGAGGGGCTATTATCACCAACGCGATTTGGGTTGGAGCAAGGATGTCAACTTCGTCAATGACGGGTTCCCGCGGCGCGTCGAAGTGGGAACCACCGACATCAAGCCGCGTCGCGAACTCACCATTCGAACCCACGCCAGCTATAACCCCTCGTTGCCCATCGATATCAGTTGGTATGCGGTCAATTACGACGAGGGCAACCCGTTCAACCCTTTTCCCAAGCATAAGACCGAGGGGGCCGGCTGGCGTACCAACGAAGACGCGGACAATTGGGGACCCAAAAACCTGCGCGCCGTGATCTATGTCTATCCCAAGGAAGACTCTTATCACAGCCACCAGTTGGAGGCTCTCAACAAGCTGGGAGAACTCCCCCTGAAAGATCCGATCCCGGGCGGCAAGACGGATACGGTCCAGATCGCGATCACCAACCGCGTCAAGAAGCTGTTCAGCGACCCCCAATCGCCTGCTTATATGGCCAACGACACCCAGGCCTACGAGCTCTTCTATTGTATCGAATCCGATAACCCCACCCCGCGCAACCACGCCGACCAGTGGCACTACGCCCTGTCGGGGATCCGCAGCCACGGCTTCGTCAATACTGCGATGGACGAAGCCTACTGGGGGCTTCTCAAACATCCCCACAGGCCCAATTACTCGGTGTATCTGGAATCCAAGGAGGAGACCGACGCTCGCCCCTACGACTACCCGGGTCATCTGCGCCAATACGGCTGGACCTGGCGTGGCTGTCGGCGCTCCAAGGTGCCCCTGATCGTTCACCTGGATCGTTTTGTCACGCCCACCGAGCCGGTCTCGAAGCATTCCTATGACGGCATGCCCGCCCAGAATAAGACGGGCGATGACAAGATGTCGGGCACCAACGACAACGACAGCCAGGTGACCTGCAATGACGCGACCAAGACCGACTGCGCGCAGACTCGCGACGGCCAGAACCGTACCGGCGGGCCCGGCGGCCACTCCACCTACGACATCACCACGGCCTCGCGGCATAAGCAGGGCGACAGCGTCTCGGCCGACCTCAAGGGTGAGTTGTTCGGCATGCAGTTGATCGACCCCAGCGATCCGGTCTCCAGTAATTTGCACTGGCCTCACGGCGGCGACATCGCTCCCCTGAATATCACGCTCGAGCCCGATTGGGACGGCCTGCGCACCGCGCTGCAGGCGGCCGCTCAGGGCAATAGGCTGGGGCTGGATTGGGAGGAGGGTCGCTACGGCGGGGCCATGGGCCTGGGGGTGGGCTTGGGACTCAAATTACGCTGGCAGTTGGGGCCGGTGCCCGTGCTGGTCACCTTCTCGGTCACCGTGGGCGTCTCGGTCCAATTCGTCGCCAATTTCTACTTCGATCCCGGCGACGATGCTTATCCCTGCCTGGACTCCACGGCGCGATGCCTGGAAAAGATCGACACGCCCGCGACCTTCGCCGACGCCAAGCACGACTGTGCCGTCAAAGGCGGACGTCTGGCCGAGTTGAGCTCTCGAGACGAGGCGAACCAGGTGTTGAGCGGCCAACCCGACAGCGACATGTGGCTGGGGGCCCAACTGGCCTACCGCAGCCCGAGCGTTCAATGCGACACCAACTTCAACAGCTCGCTGTGCACCCCGGACAGCAAGACGCAATTTCGCTGGGTGTCCAACTCGGCGGTCTTCGCTAAGGCTACCGGAGAAGACGAGCCCACGATCAACCCACAGCAGTTGTACGGATCGCCGACCACCGACCTGACGACGCGTTATCCGGCGCAGGCGGCGGTCTACATGAGTTCCGGGGGCACGCTGAAGACGGCGGACGTCGGCGCGCAAAAGCCCTACGTATGTGCCTTCGAGCCCGCCGCCAAAGAGACCTTCTTCAAGTGGGATATGGCCGTGAACCTGGGCATCGCCGCCGGATTCGGGGTGACGGGTTGCACCCCCGACGACAGCATCGGGTTTTGCCTGGGAGCCAGCTTCAACGTGGTGGCCATGAGCATCGCTGCCGTCTTCAGCAACACGTACCATTGGCTGTACCACGACGGAGATAGCTCGGCGTTCGGCCGCCGAGGCAACACCGAGATCTCCATTCCCTGGTCTCTCTACATCTTCCAGGGAGCGGTCAACGCTAGCGTGAAGTTCCTGTGGGCGTCGGTCAATTGGACGATCGCGGCCTACGACGGGATCAAGGTGAGTACCGGCAAGCTCTTGGACGTGAATATGCCAGTCATGGAGGATTTTTGATGAAAAGCGTTGTACTCAAATGGCTGGCGGGACTTGCCGGCGGCGCCGCGTGTGCGAGCGTCGGATATCTGGCGGTCCATTCTCATCAGGCGCCCGCGAAGGCGCCCACGCACCGGGCGAAGACGGCGTCTGCGCCGACATCGTCGCCGCTGGCGGCCGACACGTCGCCTCGCGACCCCGGGTGCGCGTTCCACAAAGGAGACCTGGTCTCGTATCGCCTCGAGCTGACCGATCGATCCACCATCGACATGTCGGCCCTGGGCTTCGCGGCGGCGGGCGCGAAGTCCACGCACGTCTCGCAGTCCACCCGCGCGACGCTGGATTTGAAGGCGCTGGGCGACACCGCCGACGCCCAGACGCTGCTGTTGGGCAAATTTCGCAGCATCGAAAATAGCGCCGTCCAGAAGGACGACAGGCTGGAGACGCCGTTTTTGCTGCGCGTGACCGATAAATGCGACATCGCGGGCTATGCCTATTCGGAGAATGCGCGTCTTCCCTATGCCCGCGTTCAACAGGCCGTGCTCTACGAGCTGCAGTGGCGCTGGCCGGGCAAGCGAAACGAGGCGTTCGAGAGCCGCAATAACCTGGGCACGTATCGGGCGCGCCTGGCATCGACCACGCAGGGCGCGACCACGCGCGTCTATCGGCGTATCGTGCACTATACGCCCTGGCACAAAGGTCCCGGCGCGACCCGCCATGTCAACGACAGCCTGCTGACCGTGGTGCCGGGCGACGGGCCCTGGTTCGACTCTCTCGCGCTCGACGAGCGCGTGGCCGGCAAGCAGTCCACCACCCACCGCACGTTGGTGGCCAGCCGGGTCGACGCGCCCCACGACCATCTGGCCGACCTGCCAACCGGCGACGATCACTACGTGTGGGCCGACCTGCTTCCCTCGGCGCTGCCGCTGCCGGAGCGCCAGCCGCCCACGCGCCAGCATTTGGCGGCCGTGGCCCGGGCGCGAAAGCAGACCTTCAAGAAAGCGGTCGATTCCTACGTGGCGCGCGTGCAGGACAAAAAGACCGGCATTCAGGATACCTGGCCGCCGCTTCGCGACTATCTGGAGGCGCACCCGGAGAAGACCGAGACCATCGTCAAGAAGCTCAAGCGCCGCCAGATCCCCGCCGACGCGACCATGGGCGTCTATATCGCCATGGGCAATACGCCGACCACACAGGCCAAAGACGCGCTGGACGGCATCATGCGCGACACCCACGCGCCCGTCTTCGAGCGTGCCCGGGCGATGCTGTCGTTGGTCGACCGCGACGACGTCGGCCCCGATACGGCGCATTATATGAGCGAGCGCGCCTCGCTTATCGAGAGCGGAAAATCACGCGCCGTTCGCGTCATGGCCCGCCAGTCCATGCTGGCGCTAGGCGCGATTGCCGGGCTTCATCCCGGAGATCCGCAGCTGCGGGACATCGCCGTGGAGCGCATCAAGCAGACGCTGCCCACGGTCAAGCTGCCGCTGGACAAGCGGCCCATCTTCGGCGCGCTGGCCAACGTCGGCGACCCGGCGCTGCTTCGATTGGTGGCCCATATTTCCGACGATCCCGACGCCCGCACCCGCGAATACGCCGCCATCGTGGTGCGGCGTATGCCGCCGCACAAGACCGGCGACTTCGAGGCGAGCTGGCTGCAGAAGGAGACCAACTGGAACGTCAAGCGGGCCCTGTACAAGACCATCGAGCTGCAGACCTACGACGCCCGCCAAGATCCGTCGCCGGCGGTGCTGCGCCAGGCCGTCAAAGACCTGGAGACCATCCCCGGCCCGATCACCCGCAAGGCGATTATTCGTCTGCTGGCCCGCGCCAAGGACCGCATGACCCAAAACCACGTCCAAGACGACCTGGGCATCGAGGCGGCGTTTTTGAAGCTCATCCCCTACGAACTCAAACACAACAGCGGGCTGTACATGACGCTGGCCGAGCACGTCGACGCCAAGAAGCTCGACAAGGTCACCGTCGACGCCATCGAGGCGATGAATCATAAGCCGGGGGCGCCGACGCAAACGGCCGACGCGCCCGCCATGCCCGACCCGGGAGCATCGCAAACGCCACCCGGCAGCCACACCACCAACTCCGCCGGCTACACGCACGGGGCGATCCGATGAACCACCCACGCGCTGTCATTACTCTGGTTGCCGCTGCCCTTTTGTCGTGCGCCGCTCTGGCGTCGGCTTGTGGGGGAGACGATAACGGCAACATCTACTCGGGCAAAGCGGTCACCCCTCCGGACAACCCCGAGCGAAACCTGCCCTCGATGGGAGCGCCCGATAACGACGCGGGGCATCCCTTCCCAGACATCGGTGTGGCCGACGCGGACTCACCGCAAAACGCCGGCCAGGGCGAAACCGACGCCGGGCAAGGCGCCGACTGCTGCCCGATCACCTTCGCCATCAACGACCCGCATCCGGATGTCACGGCGACCTGGGGCCACCTGCGCGGCACCATCGCGCCGCTCGACACGCCCGACGGCGTCGAGCTGACGCTGGACACCGGCGTGTGGAGCGCCCAGGCGTGCGTGCCGCCGGACTCGGTCGGCACCTACCACTTCGAGTTTGCCTATCCTTCCGACAACGGCGGGCAAGATTACGTCGAATCCGACACCAGCCCCTATGTTCCCGTGACCAACGGCCCCGACGGCGCGGCCAATCAGTGGCATACGGTCGAGGACTGCGCCTCGCTGGACACCGCGATCTACGCAAAGACCTCGGACTGACATGGTTTGCCGTATGAGACCGACCCGGCGGCGCCCCGGCCCCGTCGACGCCAGGGACGGCGCCGCTCCAAGGCATTTGCGCCGAACTTACGCGCGATAGGTCAACAGCTTCTCGACAAACCCGCGGGTGGTCTCCAGGGGGCGGGCGGACTCGTCGGGCTTGAGCGAGTAGATGAGCTTCATCTCCTCGGTGATGCGCAGCCGGCCGTGGGTCTGGTGGACGAGCTCGATGACCTTCTCGGGGGCGAGCGTGGTGGTCTCGTCGAGCTCGACGCTGATGGCGCTGGGGCCGCAGTCCAGCCGGCGGGCGCGCAGCTCGCGGCAGGCGGTCTTGACGGCGATGACGTCGCGCAGGTTTCGGACCGGCTCGGGCGGCTGGCCGAAGCGGTCGGCCAGCTCCTCGTAGATGTCGAAGAGCTCGTCGCGGCTTCGGGCCAGCGAGAAGCGCTTGTAGAACATCAGCCGCAGCGAGGTGGCGTCGATATAATCCGACGGGATGAACGCCTCCACCGGCAGGTTGACCTCCGGCTCGATGTCCTCGCCGCCCTCCACGCCGCGCAGGTCGTTGATGGTCTCTTCCAAAAGCTCGGTGTACAGGTCCAGGCCCACCGCCTGGACGTGGCCGGATTGGTCGTCGCCAAGCAAGCTGCCGGCCCCGCGGATCTCCAGGTCGTAGGTAGCCACCTGGAAGCCGCTTCCCAGCTCGGTATGCGTCTGGATGACCTCCAGGCGGGCCTGGGCCTCCTTGGGCAGCACCCGTTTGGGCGGGATGAGCAGGTAGGCGTAGGCGCGCTCGGCGCCGCGGCCCACCCGGCCGCGCAACTGATAGAGCTGGCTCAACCCGAACAGGTCGGCGCGGTTGACCACGATGGTGTTGGCGTTGGGGATGTCCAGCCCGCTCTCGATGATCGCCGAGCACACCAGCACGTTGGTCTCACCCTCGATATACGACAGCATGACCTCTTCGAGCTTGGTCTCGCTCATCTGCCCGTGGCCCACGGCGATGCGCGCCTCGGGGACGATCTCGCCGATATGGGCGGCCATCTCGTTGATGGTCTTGACGCGGTTGTGCACGAAGAAGACCTGCCCGCCGCGCGAGATCTCGCGCATGACGCCCTCGCGAATGATGCTGTCGCTTCGCTTGGCCACGTGGGTGCGCACCGCCAGGCGGTTGTGCGGGGGCGTGGCGATGATGGTCAGGTCGCGGATGCCGAGCAAGCTCATCTGCAGGGTGCGCGGGATCGGCGTCGCCGTCAGGGTGAGCACGTCGATATTGGTGCGAAGCTTCTTGATCTTCTCTTTGTGGGTCACCCCGAAGCGCTGCTCCTCGTCGACGATGAGCAGGCCCAGGTTTCGGAACTTGATGTCCTGCGACAAGATCCGGTGGGTGCCGATGAGGATGTCGACCTTGCCGGCCTGGGTGTCCTCGACGATCTTTTTGGCCTCTTTGGAGCTGCGAAACCGGCTCAAGGCCTCGACGCGGGCGCCGAACTTCTCGCAACGGCGCCGAAACGAGATGCGGTGCTGCTCGCACAGGATGGTCGTGGGCACGAGCACGGCCACCTGCTTGCCGTCCATGGCCGCTTTCATGGCCGCCCTGATGGCCACCTCGGTCTTGCCGAAGCCCACGTCGCCGCAGATGAGCCGGTCCATGGGGCGCTTGGAGACCATGTCGGAGATCGTCTCCTGGATGGCCCGGGCCTGGTCGGGGGTCTCCTCGAAGGGAAACTCGGCCTCGAATTCACGGAAATAGTCGTCCGGGGGGCTAAAGCTGTGGCCCTTGGCCATCTCGCGCTGGGCGTACAGCTTGAGCAGGTCGCCGGCGATGGCCTTGATCTGCTCTTTGACCCGCTCCTTGGTGCGATCCCAGCTCGTGCCGCCGAGCTTGTCCAGCCGGATATTGTCCAGCGCGCGGCCGATGTATTTCTGCACCCGGCCCAGCCGGTGGACCGGGATGTACAGCTTGTCGCCGTCGGCGTACTCGATGTGCAGAAAATCGTTGCCGATGCCCCCGACGTCCAGGTGGATCAGCCCGTGGTATTGGCCGATGCCGAAGTCCACGTGCACGACGTGGTCGCCGGGGGTGAGGTCGCGAAAGTGGGTGATCTCGGCGTGCTCGGTGACCGACTTTTGCGAGTAGGTGGCCACGCGTTGGCCGAAGACCTCCTCGCCGGAGATCAGACATAAGCCCAGGTGCTCGGAGCGAAAGCCCCCGGAGATGTCGCCCTTGTAGACCTCGATGAGCCCGGCCGGCGGCGGCACCGGCTCGGTGACGTCGATGGGCGGCTCCAGGTCGAGGGCGTCCTCGCCGTAGCTCTTGAGCAGGGAGACCAGCCGGTCGACCTGGCCGGGGGTGCGGCAGGCAAAGCAGATGCGCCCGTAGCGCTGCTTCCAGCGCTGGATATGCTCGACGAGCAGCTTGACGGTCTGCTCGGCGCCGCGCTTCTCCTTGCGCAGCCGCACGACGTCGGTGTTGGGGCGGGCGCGAAACTCGAAGGTGTCGTCGTCGGCGGGCAGTTCGAAGGCGAGCTCGCCGGCGGCCGGCTGCAGGGCGATGCGGCGAAACTCCAGGCGGCTGGGGCGCTCGCGCACCCAGTCGACCATCGACGGCGCCTCCCGGTAGTACTGCTCCAGGGGGAAGACCAGCTCGCCGGTCTCCAGGGCACGCGCGTACTCCTCGCGGCGGTTGTCGACCAGCCGGCGGGCCTCGTCGAGCAGGGTGTCCGGGTCGACCAGCACCACCACGGCCTCCTCGGGCACGTAGTCGAACAGGTCGCTGGTGGTCTCGTGCAGCGCCGGCAACAGCGCGTCGATGCCGATAAAGTGCAGCCCCGCCTGCAGGTCGGCCAAGATCTCGCGGATGTCCCGGCTGGGATACTGCAAGTCGTCGCCCAGCTCGCGCAGCCGAAGCCGGGCGCGCTCGACGCTCTCGTCGTCCAAGATCTCCTGGCGCACCGGGAATAGCTCGCAGTCGAGGCGCTCCTCGACGGTGCGCTGGGTCTCGGCGTTGAACGTGCGGATCTCGCTGATCTCGTCGCCCCAGCGCTCGATGCGCAGCGGGTGGGCCTCGCCGGGCACGTACACGTCGACGATGTCGCCGCGGATGGCATAGGTGCCCGGATCTTCGACCACGGGCACCTCGGTGTAGCCGCAGTCGGCCAGGTAGACGCGCAGATCGTCGTTGGCCATCTCGTCGCCGAGCTCGAAGCGACGGGTGCACCGGCGCAGCGCCTCGACGGGGATGGTCTTTCGCAGCGCCGCCTGCACCGGGGCGATGGTGTAGCGCGGGGCGCGCTCGCCCATGAGCATGTGCAGAGCGGACAGCCGGCGCATCATCAGCTTGCGATCCGGCGAGGCGTTGTGGAACGGCCCGACGTCGAATTCGGGATAGTGAGCGACGCCATCGATGAAGGCCGAGTCCTCCTCGACCATGCCCGACGAAAAGATCTGTAGATCCGCTGCTAACGTGCGTGCGTCGGCGGGCGTGGGCGTGAGCACCACCAGCGGGCGATCGATGCGCCGGCTCAGGTCCGCCAGCAGGCAGGCCTTGAGCGAGCCTCCGGCGCCCAGCACTTGCAGGTGGCGCCGCCCACCGTTCAGCGCCTCGGCGAGCTCGTCGATGGGGTAGTGGCTGTCGAACTGCGCCTGCGGCGTCTCCTCGGCAGAAAGTACGGTCTGGTCTTTGCTCATGTGACTTGTCGGGCGGAAAGGTCGGCTGGCCGGGGCGTCTGCTTTAGTCGCGGGCGCAACCGGTGTCAAATGCGCCGTAGGCCCCGGCGCTTACAGCACGTTGGGCCGCGTCCAACCAAAGCGTAAATCCGCCCGCTTATTCCGCCACACGGCGCGAACCTTGCACGTCTGGTGAGTGGAATTGCCACCCGGCGGCGCCTTTTGATGACGGCCGCTGTTGATCGCACGACACACCTACGTTATCTTGGTCTTGACTATGATCCATTCCACACTCGCCGAATCGGCCCAGGCAGATGCCGGCGGCCTTCTCGACACGGGCACGATCATGAACGACAACCACACACTGCAGCGGGCGCGCCAGGCCCTCGTTCAGGCGCTCGGCAGCTTCCACCGCGATGACGCGGGGGTGGCGATGACCGAGTACATCATCGTCTTTACGCTGATCAGCTTCGGCTCGACGGTGGCCCTTCTGGGCACGGCGGTGTATGTCAAAGCCTACCGCGACTTCATGGTGTGGTGGCTGGGACACCCGGCGGTGTAGTTGTCGGGGTCGTGAGTCCACACCCCTGTGACAGCTTGTCACACGGTGTCGACCTCGGCCACGCGGCTCTCCCCCGGATCGGGCCGGAGACCCCCGCAGCGGCCGTTGTCGAAATTTTTTGTGGACTTGGATCGAAAGTTGCTACTTGATGTGAGTGTAATGAAATTGTCGCCTGAGTGGGCGGCTGGTAAGGTGCAGACAGCGCAAACTGACTTGGCGAGGCACTCGATAGCGAGTGCTCGATGGGTCGAAAATCACCCCGGAAGGAGGTAGGACCATGGAAGCTATCAAGAATCTGATGATCGCGTTTCACAACGACGAAGACGGCGCCACCGCCACCGAGTACATCATCCTGCTCATTCTGATCGCTTGCTTTGTCATCGCGATCGTGCAGATCTTCGGTAAGACTGCCAGCGAGAAGTTCAGCTCGGCGAACAACGCGGTGTCGACCCAGGTGACGTTCTAACCCGAGTCGTTCGCCAGCCCTCACGCAGGGTGACGAATCGGGGGATGAGCTGCCGATGGCGGTTGCAGCGCCACCCGAACGAAAAACAAAGGCCGGACGGTGCCCCATTGCGGGCGTCGCCCGGCTTTTGTGCGCCAAGCCCCCCGACGCCGCGGAGGCCGTCGCTCCAAAGAAGGGCGCCACTCATCCGCTGCTCCGCGCCTCCGCTCCAAGCCCCGCGCGCCGCAGGCGCCAAGCCCCAAGCCCCGCGCCGCAGGCGCCACGCCTCTAGACCCCTGGACCCCTAGACCCTGGACCCCTAGACCCTGGACCCCTGCCGTTATATAACCCACTCCATGGAACCGTTCGTCCAAAACGAGCTGTGGGCTCAACTGGTCATCTTCATCCCCCTCGGAGTCTACCTGCTGACCGCCGCCATCTGGGACGGAGTCACCGCCGCGAAAAGCGACGACGGCAAGGGCCGCATCCCCAACAAACTCAGCTATTCGTCGGTGCTGGTGGGCCTGGCCTGCCACGCCATCATCGCCGGGCTGGGGGGGCTGGGTTCCGGGGCGCTGGCGGTGGTGGTGGTCTTCGTGGTGGGGATCTTTCTGGCCGCCCTGGGCTGGCTGGGCGGCGGCGACGTCAAGCTGCTGATGGGCGTGGGCGCGTTTGTGGGCCTGAGCGGGCTGGGGGCGGTGCTGTTCTACGCGGTCTTCGCCGGCTCGGCGCTCGGTTTGCTGCGCGCGCTGTCCACCGGCTACCTCAAGGACATGCTCGTGCGCATCTTTCGGTTCATGCGCGGGCTGTTTCGCGCGGTGGTCTACCAGACCAAGATGGTCAGCGAAGACATGGAGACCGACCCGCGCTCGATGGTGCCCTTCGCCGTGCCCATCCTCATCGGCGCCGTCCTCGCCTACACCGAGGCGGCGTACCATTGGCCCGGCCTGCTAACCTGGTTCGTGAATTCGATGCCGTTTTAACCGAGAAATGCGCGCCCCCGCGCCTCCGCTGCAAGCACCGCGACGCAGGCGCCAAGCCCGCGCCGAAGGCGCCAAGACTCTCATGACACACACCGACATCGCCATCATCGGCGCCGGCGTCGCCGGCCTGGGCGTGGGTTGGAAGCTCGCGCAGGCCGGCTATGACGTGACCATCTTCGAGCGCGACACCGCCGGCAGCGGGGCGAGCTACGCGGCGGCCGGCATGCTCGCGCCCACCGCCGAGGTCACCTTCGAGGAAGAGGCGCTGCTTCACCTGGGCCAGCACAGCCTGGCGATGTACCCCGACTTCGTCGCCGAGCTCGAGCAGGCCTCGGGCGTCGACGTCGACTACCGCACCGACGGCACGTTGATGGTCGCGCTCGACCGCGACGACGCCGAGGCCCTCGACCACGTCCACGACTACCACCGCGAGCTGGGTCTGGCCGTCGAGAAGCTCGACGCCGAGCAGGCCCGCGAGCTCGAGCCCGGGCTGGTCCCCGGGCTGCACTCGGCGCTGTTGATCCGCTCGGATCATCAGGTCGACCCGCGCCGGCTCACCCGGGCGCTGGCCGAGGCGTTTCGGCGCGTCGGCGGCCGGCTTCGCGAGGGCTGCGCGGTGGGTCGCGTCGAGCTCGACGAGCGCGTCCAGGCGGTGGTCACCGACGCCGGCGAGCGCGTGGACTGCGACACGTTGGTGGTGGCGGCGGGGGCGTGGACGCGCCAGCTCGAGGGTATCCCCGCCGACGTATTGCCCCGGGTTCGCCCGGTGCGCGGCCAGATGCTCGCCGTCGATCTCGGCGATCCGGCGCTGTGCCGACACGTCATCCGCGCCCCGGACGCGTACCTCGTGCCCAAATCCGACGGCCGGCTCATCGTGGGCGCGACCAGCGAGGAGATGGGCTTCGACCCCGAGCTGACCGCCGGGGGCGTCTTCGAGCTGTTGCGCGGCGCCTGGGAGACCCTTCCGGGTATCTACGACCAGCATCTTTTGGATATGTGGACCGGGTTTCGCCCGGTCTCCCTGGACAACCTGCCGGTGATCGGCCCCACCGGCGTCGACGGGCTGTGGCTGGCCACCGGTCACGGGCGCAACGGCATCTTGCTCACCCCGGTCACGGCCACCTGTCTGGCTGACGCCATCATGGCCGGCGAGATTGGCGACACATTACAGGACTTTACGCCGACGCGCTTTGCGAGGTAGGGTGCCCCGGTACGACGAGCGCGGCCCCTCCGGCCGCGCGCAAACATCCCCCGGAATCAGGAGTAGCCGCGATGGCGAAGCGAGTGGTAGCGATGTTCGCTCTCGCTGTAGTTGTCCTCTTTGCCCCAGCCGCCTTTGCCCAGGAGTTCACCCACGGGGTGCGCGCCACGGGCATGGGCATGGCCTATACCGGGGTCGGCAGCGGCACCTCCGGGCTGTATTTCAACCCCGGGGGCATCGCCAGCAAGATGATGTACCAGATCGAGGGCGCCTACGAGCTCAACCCCGCCGGCTCGGTGCTCTCGGCGTCCATCGTCGACAGCAAGACCAACCCCGACGTGGCCGCCGGGCTGGCCTACAGCTACTTCTTCGGCCGCGGTGACTCCGACGGGGTCACCGGCCACGACATCCGTCTGTCGCTGGCCATCCCCGTGCTCCCCGAGCGGATCTCGGTGGGCGTGGGCGGGCGCTACATGATCGTCAAGACCAAAGACCCCGACACCGGCAAGAGTCTCGAGCTCATCAACGGGTTTACCCTGGACGCCGGGGCGTTGTTTCGCATCAGCGACAGCGTCCAACTCGGCGTCGCCGGGCGCAACCTGCTGGACCTGTGTTCCAAGGACCAGCAGTGCTCGACGGTCGCCCCCACCACCATCATGGGCGGGGCAAGCTTCGGCAACCCCAGCCAATTTCTGCTCTCCGCCGACGGCGGCGTGGACCTGACCTCCGATCCCAACGGGGCCCACCCGATCTTTTCGGTGGGTGCGGAGTATTTCGCCGGGGCGATGGTGCCCATCCGCCTGGGCTACCAGCGCTTGGCCGCCACCGGCCAGAATATGCTCACTGCGGGGCTGGGCGTGCGCATGAAGACCGCGGGGCTGGACGCGGGGTTCCGCATGGATCTGAACAACCCCGATCAATATTTTGCGAACGGATCGGTCTCCCTGTTCTTCTGAACGCTTGGCGCCTGCGGCGCGGGGCTTGGCGCCTGCGGCGCGGCGCTTGGCGCCTGCGGCGCGGGGCTTGGAGCGGAGGTCGTGGGTTGTAACTTTCCTGTGTGATTGAAACGGCGATCCGCGCGCAATCGATCGTTGTGTTTTGGGCGCAGATCTCTACCCTCAGTCGAGCCACGCAGCTTGGCTAGACTCCTGTACGAACGGGGGAGGAGGGCCGGCGTGGTTGACGGGCAGCGCCCGGTGCGCACCTTGAAAGGTTCCACGCGCCTGTTGTTTCGAAACCCTGCCCCCCGCGAATGCATCCCAAGGAATGAGAACGCCCGACGCGCTGTTTTGGGCAATGTCGGCTGGCGAAGTTTCTCCGACGAGGTGTCCATGGTGATGATTGAGCAATTCAATGCAGTCCCACTCGTTGTACCCGTGCCCGACTCCCCGCGAGTTGTGGGCCGTTGTCCGGGCTGAGTGAAAAGCCGATTCCGCACAGTCATCGTCGCCGAAACCCTCCGGTGGGCCGCGGTGATGGGTGGCGCTTTTCCCATCTTCTCGAACGAGGGGCGTACAAGACATGTCTACTGAACGAATCCGAACCAACCGCGAGTCTGAAATCGAGGTGCTCATGGGCGATGGCGACCAGGGGGTCGACATCGGCAAAGAGCGACTCGATGACGTCTCAAAGATCTTCGGTGATCTGAGTCTGCCGCTGATGAAGGGCAGCAAGATGCCGGAGATGACCGCCACCACCGATCCGCTGACGGTGTATCTGGCCCGGCTCAACTACGTCGAGCCGCTGCCGGCCGAGCAGCAGCAGGAACTGGCCGAGCGCTACGTCGAGCAGGGCGATCTCAACGCCGCCAAGATGCTCATCTTGACCAACCTGCGCCTGGTCGTGAAGCTGGCCCGCGAGTACCAGCGCCGCTGGACCAACCTGCTGGACCTCATCCAGGAGGGCAACGTCGGCCTGGCCGAGGCGGTCAAGCGCTACGACCCGTACCGCGGGGTCAAATTCACCAGCTACGCCCAATATTGGATCCGGGCGATGATCCTCAACTACCTGATGAATCATCTGCACCCGGTCAAGATCGGCAGCTCGCGCGCCGGGCGTAAGCTGTTCTACAACCTCAAAAAGACCCGTCGCCAGCTCATCCGCAAGGGCCACGAGCCCACCCCGCAGCTCATCGCGGAGTATCTCGACGTCGATCCCAAGGAGGTCGTGCGCGTGGCCGCGCAACTGGACGCGCCCCCGGTATTTCTGGACGCCCAGGCGCCGGGCCACGAGAAGACCACCGTCGGCGAGCTGATGCAGTCCGACGTCATCGACCCCGAGGAGGCGTGCGCCGAATACGATCTGAGCACTCAGATCCAGGCGGCCATCGACGGCTTCGGCGAGAATATCGACGACGATCGCGAGCGCGCCATCTGGTTCGAGCGCATGATCGCCGAAGATCCCAAGAGCCTGGTCAGCCTGGGCGACGACTGGGGCGTCTCCAAGGAGCGCATCCGTCAGGTCGAGGTGCAGATCCGCGAGAATTTCAAGCAATTCCTGCTCGCCCAGCTCGGCGACGACGTCCAGATCGACTGGTTGGAATCGTTGGGCTGATCGCTGCATCCAGCGCAACTACAAAACGGCGAGCGGCATGTTGACCGCAAGGGCGCAGAGGCGCAAAGAGGGCGAGCATTTCTTACCCTCTTCGCGTCTCGGCGACTCTGTGGTGATTGCGCTGTTCGCCGTTGCTGTTTATACGATCGCTTAGTAACGCAGTTGCAATTTCACCGACGCCCCCGTCGGGCCGACCGCGGGGCGAATGGCCAGGGCCGTGCCGTCGTCCGGGCGCGGCCCCATGGCGTAGGTGTCGTCGCCGAGCCACCACACCACGGCCCCGGCGATGCTGCCGATGGCCAGCGCGCCGCCCACCCAGGCGGCCGTCTCGTAGAACTGCATGGAGTTGTAGGTCGAGTTGTACCCGTCGGGGCGGCTGGCGCCGGTCTGTTTGAGGGCGTCCCATTTTTCGATCTGGGTGTTATCGGCGCTGTACTCCGAATAGGCGAGCCACGAGGCGATGCCCGAGACCACCCCGAAGCCGCCCAGCAGGACCGGCCCGGTGGGGAAGCGCCCGCCGCCGCCGGCGTCCTTGGGCTTGGCGACGGGCTGCATGGCGTAGTCGAGCACCAGCGTCTGGCCTTTGGGCACGTCGATGGGCTGCTCGATGGTCTTGTAGCCCTCTTTTTTGATGATGATCTTGTAGTTGCCCGGCGAGATGGGCAGCTCGAGCGGAGTGGTGCCGGCGACGCCGTTGATCTCGTCGTTGATGAACACGGTGGCCACCGACGGGGTGGTCTTGATGCGGATCTGGCTGGCCTCTTCGGCCAGGCGTTTCTCGAGCACCTTGATGGTCGCCTCGATGCGCCCGCGCTTTTTGGTGTCGGGCTTCTCCTCGATGAATTTGCGGTAGTAGCGCAGCGCCGCCTCGTCTTCGCCCAACTTCTCGTGGGCCAGCGCGATCCGGTACAGCAGGTTGGGGTGCGGGTACAGGTCGTAGGCGTCCTTGAAATAGCGCAGGGATTTGTTGAAGTCCCCGCGATCGTAGGCCGCCGCGCCCGCCTTCATCAGGCTGGCGAGCTCTTTTTTGGTCGACGCCGGCAGCTTGGCGTACCCCTGGCTCGAGGCGTCCTGGCCGAAGGCCACACCGGTCGAGCCCAGCGTCAACAGCAGGGCGACGAGCGTGCAAACCAGCTTCTGTGTTCCAGCGCTATTCGGCATTCATCAGATCTTGGAATTCCTCGCCCAGGTCCGGCTCCTTGGGGGACGGCTTTTTGGCCGACGTCGCCGTATTCGGCGCGGGCGGAGGCGAGGTAGGTTTATCTTTATGGGCGTCGGCGCTAGCGTCGGGCCGGGGCGGCTTGGCCGATGTTTTGGCCGATATCTGGGCCGATTTTTTGGCCGCCCGATGTGTCGGTGCAGCCGGCTTGGACGCGGCGTCGGATGACCCGATGCTCGTCGATTTGGCCGGGGCGTGTCCAGCGTGTTTTAGCGAGGCCGGCTCGGCGGGATTGGCCGCGGCGGGGTTTTTCGGCGGGTCCGCCTGGGTGTCGGCGGCCGCGGCGGGCACCGCCGGGGCCTCGACGGCGATGGTGGCCTTGGCGTTGATATGCGCCGGATGCGAGGTGCTCTGCGCGGGCGCCGGGCTCGCCGGGCTGGTCTTGGTCTGGCGTTGGTGGGCGAGGACCAAAAAGAGCAGACCGGCGACCACCACGATGGCGACGCCCGTGCCCAGGGCGATGGCGACGAGGGCGCGGGTGGACACGCCGGCGCCGGCGCCGGGCCGGGTCTGGGTGGCCGGGCGCGCCTGGGCGGGAAACTCCGTCGACGCCTCCACCTCCTCGGTTTGTCCTCCCGGAAGCACGGTGCGCACGCTCGGCGGATCGCCGTGGCTCGCCGCGGCGCCGGCGCGCACGCGGGTGCGCTGCTCGGCGTCAGCAAAACCGGGTGCGCGCATGGGGGTGGTCGGGGGCACGCGGTCGTGCTCGGTGTCGGGCGCGTCCTCATCGGCGCCGAGGTCATCGAGCATCTCGGCGCTGTCCACCGACGTGGGGCCGTCCTCGGCGACGGTGCGCACGAACAGGTCGGTCTCCTTGACCAGTCCGCGGGTATTGCCGCGCTCGAGCTCGTCGCTGATGGGCATCGCCGGCAAGATGTACGAGGCGAACGCGACGGTGGCGTCGCCGGCGCCGGTTTGCGGCGGCAACTCCTCGTCGAGGCGCACCGGCGCCAGGCCGAGCTCGGCGCGCAAATGGTCGATGCGGTCGCGCACCTGGCGCGCCGTGGCTGGGCGCCGGGCCGGATCTTTGGCCATCAGGTCGTAGACCAGATCTTCGAGCGCTTCGGGCAGCGCCCCCGGCGGCAGCACGTCGCGCAGCGCGGGCGGGTCTTCCTGGATATGCTTGAGCATGATCTGCAGGCTGGACTGGCCCATAAACGGCGGCTGGCCGGCGAGCATCTCGTAGAGGATGACCCCCAGGGCGTACAGATCGGTGCGCGCGTCCACCGGCTTGTCGCGCGACTGCTCTGGGGCCATATACGCCGGCGTGCCGCAGATCATGCCCGTCTGGGTCAGCCGGGTGTTTCGCTGCAGGGCGCGGGCGATGCCGAAGTCGAGCACCTTGACCTGCAGGGTGCCGTCGGAGCGCGCCGACAGCAGCAGGTTGTCGGGCTTGAGGTCGCGGTGGATGATGTGGGCGGCGTGCGGCTCGGTCAGCGCCCCCAACACCTGGTAGGCGATTTCGACCGCCAGGTTGGCCTTGAGCCGCCCGCGGCCGAGCAGCGCCGACAGATCGGTGCCCTCGACCAGCTCCATGACCAGGTACAACAGGTCGCGCTCGCGATCCTGGCCGAATTCGATGAGGCGCACGATATTGGGATGGGTCATCGCGCTGATGAGCTTGGCCTCGCGAAAGAAGCGCTCCAGAGCGACCTGGCGGTCGACGAACTCGGCGCGCAGCACCTTGATGGCCACCTGGCGGTCGACCGACAACTGCGCGCCCCGGTACACCGCGCCCATGCCGCCCTGGCCGATGAGTTCGTCGACGCGAAAGCGCTCGTCGAGCACCACCCCCACCAGGGGATCGTCGCCCGGCTCGAGCTGATACAGCCGGGTGCCGTCGTTGGGGCAGACCTCCACGGAGGCCTCGTAGGTCGTGTTGCAGGCCGGGCAGTATAGGGGCCGGCGCACCAGGGGCTTGGCCGGGCGGCGCTCCTGCTCGAGCAGCGCGTCCAACGAGCTCAGCAGCTCGTCCATCGACGCCGGGCGGCGCTCGGGGTCGGCGGCGAGGCCGGCGCGCAGGATCTCGAAGAGCCCGGCGGGCGCGTCGCCAGACGGCGGCGGCAGGACCGCGCCGCTGCATACGTTGCTGGCCAACTGCGAGACCGAGCGGCCCTCGAAGGGCGTCGCCTGGTAGACCACCCGATACAGCGCCGCGCAGAACGAAAAGATGTCGGCGCGCTCGTCGACCTCGTCGCCGCGGTACTGCTCGGGGGCCATGAACGCGGGCGTGCCCACAATGGTGTTGCTCTGGGTCAGGCTGTCCCAGGTCGAGCTGACCTGGGCTTGCGGGCCGGTGTGCGGGCGGTCCATGGCCCGCGCCAGCCCGAAATCGGCCACCAGCACGCGGCCCTGCTCGCTGATCAGGATATTGTCGGGCTTGATGTCCCGGTGAATGATGTGGGCGGCGTGCGCCGCGGCGATTCCCCGGCCGGCGTCCATGAAGATCTCGACGATCTCGCGCCAGTCGGCCTGGTGTTCGGTGCGCCACCGCCTGAGCGAGTGGCCGTCGACGTACTCCAGGGTCAAAAAGATCTGCCCGCGCCAGGTGCCCACGTCATAGATGGCCACGATGTTGGGGTGCGACAGGCTGGCCAGCAGGCGCGCCTCGCGGCGCATGCGCGCGGTGCGCTCGGAGTGGTCGTCGCTGTGGTGGTCGACGTGCAGCACCTTGACGGCCACGGTGCGCCCCAGCTCGGGGTCGTAGCATTCGTAGACCACCCCCATATTGCCCGCGCCGATCTCGCGGCGGATCTGGTAGCGCCCGATGCACTGGGGTTCGGTGGCCGAGCCGGCATGCTGCAGGCCGAGCTCGATGACCAGCTCGGTGCACGCCGGGCAGCGGTCGAGGTGGGCGTGCAGCTCGCGCTCTTGCTCGGCGGACAGGCTGTTGTCCAGCAGCGCGGCGAACTCGCCGGCGTCGGGGCACTCGTCGGCGCGCAGCCGGGTGCCGTCTTCGGGGCAGACCGACACCGAGTCGTCGTAGGTCGCGCGGCACTGGGGGCAGTACAAATTCATCGACGCAGACGAAGCCAGACGGGAGGACAAAGAGGACGAATCATGACAGCGAAGCCAACCCCCAGCACATCCGATGTGCCGCTGGTATGCTATACGGCGCGGGGGGCAGGGTCAATCTGGCGGCGTTGACCTGTGCTGTGGAAACGGCTAACAACGGGGCTGTCAAAACCCCGGAAGGATGAAATTCGACCCCATTCCGGTTCGTTGCACGGAGTGTTGGTCCCTTAAAAATACGCTGCAAGGAGAACGCATCATGTCTAGTTCCGTCGTCGATATGGCCCCGGGCTTTCTGAACACCGGTCTGCCGCTCTTTTCCGAGCTCGATTACAAGGTCAAAGATCTCAGCGCCGAGGTGGTGCGCTTTGGGCGCAAAGAGATCGAACTGGCCGAGGTGGAGATGCCCGGGCTGATGGCGTTGCGTGAGCGCTACGCCGACAGCCAGCCGCTCAAAGGCGCGCGCATCATGGGCTCGCTGCACATGACCATCCAGACGGCCGTGCTCATCGAGACGCTGGTCGCCCTGGGCGCCGAGGTGCGCTGGGTGTCGTGCAATATCTTCTCGACCCAGGACCACGCCGCCGCGGCGGTCGCCGTCGGGCCCAACGGCAGCGCCGACGACCCCCAGGGGCCGGCGGTCTACGCCTGGAAAGGCGAGTCCATCGAGGAGTATTGGTGGTGCACCTTCCAGGCGCTCAATTGGCCGGATGGCCAGGGCCCCAACCTGATCTTGGACGACGGCGGCGACGCCACTCTGATGGTCCACCTGGGTGAAGAATACGAGCGCGCCGGCGAGGTGCCCTCGCCCGACGACGCCGACACCAAGGACGTCCAGGTCATCCGCGCGCTGCTCGGCGAGGTCCAGGAGGCCAACGATTCCTTCTGGAGCGACATGGCTCCGGGCATCAAAGGTGTCAGCGAGGAGACGACCACCGGGGTGCACCGCCTCTACCAGATGAAAAAGGACGGCACGCTGCTGTTCCCGGCGATCAACGTCAACGACTCGGTGACCAAGTCCAAATTCGACAATATCTACGGCTGCCGCCACTCGCTGGTCGACGCGATCATGCGCGCCACCGACGTCATGCTCGCCGGCAAGCACGCGCTGGTGTGCGGCTATGGCGACGTGGGCAAGGGCAGCGTGGAGTCGCTGCGCGGCCAGAAGGCCAAGGTCGCCTGCACCGAGATCGACCCCATCTGCGCCTTGCAGGCCACCATGCACGGGCTGGACGTGCTCACCGTCGACGACGCCATCGAGCGCGGCTTCGACATCTTCGTGACCGCCACGGGCAACAAGCACGTCATCAGCGCCGAGCAGATGAAGCGCATGAAGCACAACGCCATCGTGTGCAATATCGGCCACTTCGACAACGAGATCGACATGGCCGGTCTGGAGGCGATGCGCGAGACCGGCGAGGTCGAAAAGATCGAGATCAAGCCGCAGGTCCACGAGTGGCGCTTTGACGACGGCCACTCGATCATCATTTTGGCCGAGGGGCGCCTGGTCAACCTGGGCTGCGCCACCGGCCACCCCAGCTTCGTGATGAGCGCGTCGTTCACCAACCAGGTGCTCGCCCAGATGGAGCTGTTCGCCAACTCCGAGGAGTACGGCACCGACGTGATCACCCTGCCCAAGGAGCTCGACGAGGAGGTCGCCCGTCTGCACCTCGCCAAGCTGGGCGCGAACTTGACCGAACTCAGCGACGAGCAGGCCGCTTATATCGGCGTCCCCAAACAGGGGCCGTACAAGCCGGACTACTACCGCTACTGAGTTTGAGCCCCTGAGGGCCAATCGGATAGCTTCGAGACAAACCGCGGGCACACAGCCCGCGGTTTTTCTTTTGGGGGAATTCTCGAAATGGCCTGGCCCCACCGCCTGTTGACTATGAGACACGGCAGTGGTGAACTGGAGTCACTTACAGACACAACGCAATATCGGTATCGGCCTGATATGGAGTAGTGGCCATGGCCAAAGCCCCGCTCGATCTCGATGAGGTCTCGCAAAAGGGGGCCCAAATGCTTGACTTGCTCGGCGCGGTCCAACGGGCGGCGGCAGTGGGTTATTGGCACGTCAGCCCCACGACGGGAACGGTGAAGTGCTCGAAGACGCTATGTGCGCTGGTCGGCCAGGAGGCGCTGGCGTCGGCCGACCACGTCAATTGCGCGCCCATCTTCGAGAGGATTCACCCCGACGACCGGCGCCGCGTGGAGTTCGCGATTCGCCGAGCGATGAGTCTCGACGAGCACGAGTTCCGCCTGGAGCACCGCATCGTGCGCGCCGACGGCGAGGTGCGCCACGTCTTGCACCGCGGCTTCGAGCGCTGCACCGACGACACCGGCGCGCCGGTGCTTCTGGCGACCATGCAGGAGATCCCCGCCGAGCTGATTCGACGCAGCCGCGTCGACGCCCAGCAGGATTCGGTGAGCGCCTTCGTCGACGTCGTGCCCGATCTTCTGGGCGCGCTTCCCGACATCATCGTGCTCAAGGACGGCCAGGGCCGCTGGCTCATCGCCAACGACTTCGCGCGCAACTTGTTCAACCTCGAGGGCAACGACTACCAGTTCAAGACCGACGAGGAGCTGGCCCTGACCAGCAAGCGCCACCGCGACGCCCACCTGACCTGCGCGCGCACCGACGAGATCGCCTGGGAACGGCACGAGCTGAGCGTGCAGGACGAATCCATCGTCTCCGCCGACGGCCTGCAGACGCGCATCTTCGAGACGATGAAGATCCCGTTGTTCAACGAGGACGGCTCGCGCAAGGCCCTGATGGTGCTCGGCCGCGACGTCAGCGAGCGGCGCCGCGCCGACTCTCAAAACCGCCGATTGGGCCGCATCCTCGACGACTCGTACAACGAGATCTACATGGTCGATCCGCGTACGATGCGCTTTTCGCAGGTCAACCGCGGCGCCCGGCTCAACCTGGGGTACAGCGCCGCCGAGCTTTTGCAGATGACGCCGGCCGACATCACCAACCAGTCGCTCGAGTTTCTGCGAAGTCGCGTCCGCCCTCTGCTCGAGGGTTCCCAGCGTCTGGTGACCTTCGAGGCGACTCACGTGCGCAAAAACGGCAGCACCTATCCGGTGGAGGTGCGCTTGCTGTTGTCGCATACCGAGCCGCAACCGGTGTTCGTTGCCATCGCCCAGGACATCAGCGAGCGCAAGCGCGCCGATCGTATCAAGGACGAGTTCATCTCCATCGTCAGCCACGAGCTGCGCACCCCGCTGACGCCCATATTGGGCGTGCTGGAGGTGCTGGGGACCACGCGAGCGTCCTCCACCGACGACAACACCGCCCAGATGGTCGCGGTGGCCTACCGAAATGCCGTGCGGCTGCGCCGGCTCATCGACCAACTGCTCGACTACCGCGAGCTGTCCACCGGCCACGCCTCCTTCGAGATGCTCGACCTGGAGGTGGGCGACGTGGTGCGCCAGGCCATCCGAACCAACGACTTTCTGCACCAGCGCTACGAGTTCACGCTGGATCTGGAAGCTGCCGGTGAGAAGTTGTGGGTCAACGCCGACCTGCGCTACCTGGTCCAGTTGCTGAGCATTTTGTTGAGCAACGCGGTCAAATTCTCACCGCCGGGCGCGACCATCAAGGTGTGCGTGCTCACCGACGGCGAGCACGCGCGCATCGCCATCACCGACGAGGGCCCGGGCATCCGCGAGGAGATGCGCGAGCAGATCTTCGACCGCTTCGTCCAGGGCGACTCCACCGCCACCCGCGCGCACGGCGGCACCGGTCTGGGGCTGGCGTTGGCGCGGGTGATCGTGGAGAACTTCAGCGGCACGATTGACTTCGAGCGAGGCGACGACGGCGCCGGCACCACGTTTTATGTGGAGCTGCCGTTGGTCAAAAAGGCGTAGGCCGTCGTCAGGTCGTGCCCAGCAAGTCGCGCGCGGCGTCGCGCGTTTTGGCGGTCACGCGGGTGCCGCCGAGCATGCGCGCGAGCTCTTCGACACGCTCCTCGGCGTCCAGCGGGCGGATGCGCGAGCGGGTGCGCCCGTCGACGAGCAATTTCTCGACCAGATAGTGGTGGTCGCTGCGCGAGGCGATCTGGGGCAGGTGGGTGATGCACAAGACCTGGTGGGCCTCGGCGGTGCGGCTGATCTTGGCGCCGACGACGTCGGCGGTCTGCCCGCCAATGCCGGTGTCGACCTCGTCGAAGACGTAGGTCTCGACGGCGTCGCGGTCGACGAGCACGGTCTTGAAGGCGAGCATGATGCGCGACAGCTCGCCGCCGCTGGCGATCTTGGCCAGCGGGCGCGGCTCCTCGCCGGCGTTGGGGGCGATCAGAAATTCGACGCGGTCGAAGCCGCTGGCGCTCAGGCTCAACTCGGCGGCGTCGAGCGCGCCCTTCTTGGGCAGATCGGCGGGCTCGAAGCTGACCACGAAGCGGGTGTGCTTCATATTGAGCTCGCCGAGCTCGGCCTCGATCTGCTCCTGGAGGCGCTTGGCCGCCTGGCGGCGCTTTTGGCTGAGCTTGTGGGCGATCGCCAGGGCGTCTCGGCGCGCACGTTCGAGCGCTTCTTCGAGCTCGCCGCCGCGTTCCTCGGCGTGCTCGAGCTCGTGGAGTTCGGCGCGCATGTCGGCGGCCTTGGCGATGACCATGTCCACGTCGGCGCCGCCGTGCTTGCGCTGCAGGCGCTTGATCAGCTCGAGGCGCTCGACGATGTCGTCGAGGCGGGCGGGGTCGTTGTCGATGTCGCGGTTGTAGCCGGCGAGCTCGCGGGCGGCGTCCTCCACGCCGATGCGCGCTTGTTCGAGGCGCGCGGCCAGCTCGCTAAGCTGGGGATCCCACTGGGCGGCGCGTTCGAGCTGGGCGACCGCCTCGGCGAGCTGCGGGCCGGCCGCCGAGTCGCCCTCGTAGCACAGGTAGGAGGCCTGGCGGGTGGCCTCGATGATCTTCTCGGCGTGCTTGAGCGCCTGCAACTCCGCGCGCAGCTCCTCGTCCTCGCCGGCTTGAAGCTGGGCCTGATCGATCTCTTCGAGCTGGAAGCGCAGAAAATCGATGCGGTTGAGCCGTTCCTGGACGCCCTGGTGGATGCTGGCGAGCTTGCGCCGAAGCTCGGCGACCTCGGCGTAGGCCCGGGCCATCTCGGCCGTCAGGTCGCCGACGTCGGCGAAGCCGTCGAGCATGCCCACGTGCTGGGTGACGTCGAACAGGCTGTAGTGCTCGTGTTGGCCGCTGATGTCGACCAGCCCGCCGGTGATCTCGGCCAGCGTGCCCACCGTGGTCAGCCCGCCGTTGACGAACACCTTATTTCGCCCCGATCGGCTCACGATGCGCCGCACCACCAGCTCCTTGCCGGTGGCGATCCCCTCGGCCTGAAGGCGGGCGTTGATCGCGGCCAGCCGATCCTCGGAGGGCGCGAAGATCGCCTCGACGACGGCCTCGTCCTCGTCCGATCGGATCACGTCGGTCGACGCTCGCCCGCCCAAAAGCAGGTTGAGGGCGTCGATGATGATCGACTTGCCCGCGCCGGTCTCCCCGGTCAACACCGTTTGCCCCGCATACAACGGGATCTCCAGGTGTTCGATGATGGCAAAATTGCGGATGACGAGGTGGCTCAGCATAGCTGGTCAGAATATCCCATGCGAGTTGCTGAAGGTCGCAGGCGTTTTGTCACATTTCCGCCGCTCGAACAACCCACGAAATGCAACGCCCGGGCGTTTTGTTATAATGAGTGCAGTGAACATCGGCCCCAATCGAACGATGACCAGTTCAAATCACGGTCCCAAAGACAGCCATAATGTCGTCGAGGCCCACGCGTGGCTGGCGCGCACCATCGAAACGCTGTTGGACGACGGCAAATTCGTCGAAGCGATGCGCGCTCTCGATCGCCTGCTGGCCGTCGCCCAGGACACCGAGACCAAGCTGTTCTGCTACGAGAATCTGGGCGTGCTTGCCTACCGAAGCGGCGATCTCGACGAGGCCAGCGCCGCCTTCGTGCGTGCCACCGAGCTTCGCGACGGCCCGCGCCAGCTCGCCGACGCCGGCCTGGCGTACGCGCTGGGCCACTGCGCGGCGGCGCGCGCCAGTTGGTGGCGCGCGCTGATGCACTATCTGAGCGCGGTGCATTTTGCCCGCGATCGGGTCGACGAGGCCGAGTTCATGCGCGTCGCCGCGGTCGCCCTGCATCGGCTGGGCTTCGCCGACACGGCTCTGTCGATGCTTTTGGGCGCGCTCGACCGCGCCCCGGACAACCCGTGGATCTTGGAGTCGATCTCGGAGTTCTACGAGCGCGAGGGCCGCTGGTTCGACGCCCTCGACGTCCAGGAGGCGCTCATCGACGTGCTCGCCGACGGCCTTCCCCCGATCGACGGGGCCCATCGGGCCGACGATCCCAAGGTCGACCGGCTCATCCGTCGGTTCATGGCCCTGTGGACCATCGACCGGCGCGCCATCGAAAAGCGCGTCCACGCGATCACCGATCGCCTGCGCAGCGAGATCGGCGTGGTGCGCGATGACCACCAGACCGAGCCGGCCGCCGACATGGGGTTGATGTCGCTGAACCTGCCCGCCGGCCTGCACCTTCTGGTCGAGCAATTGGCGATGCACGAGCGCAACTTCCTGCTGCTGTCCACCGCCCAATCCCTGTGGGCGAAGGCGCGCCACGACCGCTTCGACGTCCACCTGACCCCCTACACGCTGGCCGCGGCCATCCAGGCCGTCAGCGAGCGGCTGCACTGGCGGGTGCCGGCGAGCTTCGAGGAGCTCGGGCGCATCTACGGCGTCGAGGCCGACACGGTCGCCGCCGCCGCCCGCCTCATCGCCGGGCGCTACGGCGTGCACATCATCCCCGAGCAGGACATCTACAGCGGCCTCGACCCCCGCGAGAGCCGCCGCCTGGTCAACATCCAGCGCGCGCTGATCTACGGCGCCGACCTCGCCGACTTGGAGTCCACCCGGGCGATGTTGGGCGATTGAGTCGCTTGACCTGGATAGGTTGGCGGGCGACCATCTGCCCGAAGCTGACGATAGGTGTATTTGTCACCCATGGTTTGAGACCCTCCCGAGGGTGCGCTCACGGCGGGTCCCTTCGGGCCCAGCCGTTCCGCTTACCCCCGGTTACGGTTTGAGTGGCAGCCCTACCCAGCGTATGGACGATTTGGTTGTTGACGCCGCCGGGCCCATCCACGGTTCGGCGACTACTTCCGGCGCGAGAATGCCCAAGCTGGCCAAATATATCGAGAATGGAGTGTTGTACGTGAAATTGCGACGATTGTTGCTCGCCCTGATGATCTTGTTGGCGTCGAGCGCGCTGAGCGCCTGCGCCACCACCCACGCCAAGGGCAAGAAGGGCGCCGAGGCAAAGCGCCTGCCCGCCTACTTCGAGGAGATCCCCGCCGATACCTTCTTGTTCATCGGCGGGACCGAGCCCATCCCGCGTAAGTTGGTGGTGTCCACGCTGACCAAGGCCGACGCGGTGCGCCGGTGGTCCGATGAATTCGACTCGGAACTGACCTCTTCTCTGGCCGCGCAGGCCCAGCAGGGCAAAGCTGAAAAATCCGACCATTCCGACAAATTCAAGCTGGGTAAGTTCGTGCTCGACCAGATGGGCGGGGCGATCAGCGCGGATGGGCTCGAAAAGCTGGGAATCTCGGCCAGCCCACGCGTGGCGTTCTACGCGGTGGGCACCGTGCCGGTGTTTCGCTTCGAGCTGAGCGACCCCAAGAAATTTACGACGTTCGTCGACAAGTTCGAACAGGCATCTCATCAGCCCGGAGCGCGCTTGGAGCGCCAAGGCAAGCACTATCGGCGCTACCAGTCCCCGGGGAAAGACGCCGACGTGCTGCTGCGGATCACCGACAAGGAAGCGATCATCGCGGCGCCCAAAAAGAGCACCCTCCAGGTGTTCCTGCCTTATTTCGTGGGGATCAAAAAGCCCAAGAAGAGCCTGGCCGACGACAATCAGTTCCTGCGTATTGTCCAGGCCCACGGCTTCAAGCGCTTTGGCGCCGGCTACCTCGACGTGCAGCGGCTCATCTCCTATGCCACGGGCACGACCCAGCCCAAGGGCGAAACCAAAGCGATTCTCGACCACTCTGATTTTATGTCCAAGGAATCGGCGGGCTGCAAACGCGATTTCATGCGCCTGGCGCATCTGATGCCGCGGTTGGTGGGCGGCTTTCGCCAATACAGCGATCAGGCGACCGACCTCGCCGTCGGCGTCGACCTCGACCCCGAGCTCGCCCGGCAATTCGCCCAGACCGTGTCGGGCACTCCTGGCTTCAGCACCGCGTACGCTCAGCAGTCGATGCTCCAGATCGGGTTGGGCTTCAGCGTGGGCAAGTTGCTCGATTTTATGGCCAATCGGGCGCGCACGATCCAGGCGAAGCCGTTCGCGTGCGACACCTTCCAGGATATCAACCAGAACGCCTCGAAGATGTTGGCGATGGTCGGGCAGGTACCACCGGCGGTGCGCCAGGTCGCCGGCTTCAATCTGTTGGTGCATGGCCTGACCGCGCGGTGGCAGTCCGACGGCTCCAAGTCCGGCAAGACCTTTGTGTACCCGCAGGCGCTGGCCATGCTCCGCACAGATCAGGCCGAAGCGCTGATGTTCCTGGTGGGCAATTTTATGCCCGTGCTCTCCAAGATGCACGTCAAGCCCGACGGCAAACCGGTGGCGTTTCCGCAGCCGCCCAACGCCTATGCGGGCATCGTTCAGCCACGCTTGATGATGACGTCGCGCGGACTGGCGGCGTTCATTGGCTCGCATATGGTCGAGGATACCAGAAAGCTCCTCGCCTCGAAGGAGACGGCGACCTCACCGGCGTTCGTGCTGCGGTTGAACCTGGGGAAACCCGCCCGCGACTTCGTCCACAGCGTCGACAAGGTCATCGATCAGGCCGCCGCCGATCGTAAGGCGCGTGGGTTGACTGCCCAGGATATCGCCGGGGCCCGCAAGGCGGTCGCGGTGATGAAAGACGCCGTACCCCGTGGGCGGTGGACCGCCACCATCGCCGCTGAGGTCAGCGATACCGGCGTGTTGTTCTCCTACCGCGACGAGGGCAAGCTGCCCTTCAAGTGGGGGGCGGATCTGCTCAAGAAGAACGAAGAGAATTTCGACGCCCTCGAGCGTGTTCTGGAGGGCGACAAGAGCCAGCCGGCCGCGCCGACCGCTGCGACGCCGAGCCCGCAGAAGACCGCGCCCGCGCCCACCCAGCCGGCCCAGCCCGTCCAACCCACGAAGTGAGCAGTTCATGTCCCTGATTCTTCTGGACCTCGACGGCACCATCATCGGCCAAGATGGTGGGGTCGCCGAGGCGATCTGGCGGGCCGCCGAAAAGCTGCGTGCCCGGGGCGTGCGCCTGGCGGTGTGCACCGGGCGCACCCACGCCGGCGTGGCGCTGCGCATCGCCGAGCGCCTGGACGCCGAGGCGCCGCATATCTTCCACAACGGCGCGCTCATCACCACCGCCACCGGCCATGTGCTCGACACCACCCCGCTGGGGAAGGCAGCGCTTCGCCGGCTCGTCGCGCACGCGCGGCGCCTGGAGGTGACCGTCGAGTTCTACACCCCAGGCGACGTCTACGTCGATCGCATCACCGATGAGTGCGCCCGCCACGCCGACGTGCTCGAGATCTCTCCGGTCGAGCGCGACCTCGACGAGGTCGTGGCCACCGAAGAGGTCATCCGCGCCCACTGGATCATCGATCCCGAGCTCATCGACGCCGCCCTCGACGTCGACACGCCGCACTCGAACACCTCCACGGCGACCTCGCCGGCGCTACCCGGCCTGGGATTTATCAGCGTGACCCACGAGCGCGCGTCCAAGGGCACCGGCGCGGCGTTTGCCGCCGACTACCTGGGCGTCGACCTGGCCGACGTCATCGGCGTGGGCGACAGCCACAGCGACATCCCCATGCTCGAGCGCGTCGGCCATCCCTTCGTAATGGCCGACGGCGATGCCGAATTGTGTCGAAGATTTCCCACCGTGGGCGCTGTCGGGGACGACGGCGTGTTGGAGGCGTTTGCGAGTGTGATCGAGTGATCAATCGTCCGACGGACGCGGGCCGATCTCTTCGAGGCCGCCTTCCTCGTTGACGGCGTCCTCTTCGTGCTCGACCTTGTCGCCGTCGACCGGAAGCGTGTCGCCG
Source organism: uncultured delta proteobacterium (assembly GCA_963697525.1). Taxonomy (GTDB): domain Bacteria; phylum Myxococcota_A; class Bradymonadia; order Bradymonadales; family Bradymonadaceae; genus Bradymonas. Next base: position 374,113 of record OY969087.1, on the reverse strand, counting down.
ACGATCTTGCGGTAGGCCCAGCGCGAGCCGATGGAGGCGCCCATGCCCGCGGCCATGGCCGCCGGGCCCATCGACCCGGTGATCATGTACACGGCGATGGTGCCGGCGGTGCCGCTCGAGGAGGTCACGAAGCCGCAGCCGGTCTCGGCGGCGACGTGTTTGGCGGCCTGGGTGCCGTCGATCTTGCCCTCGCGCATGAATTTGAAGGCGTTCAAGCCGCCGACGGCGCCGTCGACGATGGCCCCGGCCACGCCGGCGCGCCCGCAGATGTAGGCGACCTCTTTGACGGGGCCGGCGATGACGGCGTCTTGGACCACGCCCATGAACGCTTTGCCCTGGCGCGACTGGCGCGCGGCCTCGTAGGCCTGGCGCAGCCCGTCGTGGCCGACGCCGGCGCTGCGGCGCATCGTATCCACCGACGCCCCCGCCGTGCGACCGAGTGTCTGGGCGGCCTGGCGGCTCAACCGGGCGAGTGTATCATTCAGAAAGCTGCTCATGGGTTCGCTCTCGTCTTGGCGGTGAGTGCTGTTTTCGACACTACTAAGATAATCAACCGAGTGCGGCGTGACAAACGCCGCCGTTAATCTACAATCGATTCGCTCCCGAGCCCGGACCCCTGAACCCCTGCCCCACCCCACCATGTTCTTGTTGCGCGAAGTCATACCGAGTGACCTGGAGCAGATCCGGGCGTTGGCTCGTAGGTTGAACACGTTGAACCTGCCCAATGATTCCGCGCGCCTGCAGAAGCTCATCGACGTCAGCCGTGGCAGCTTCGGGGGCGTGTACCGGGAGGCGAAATTTCGCGACTACCTCTTCGTCATGGAGGACGTCGAGCACGAGCGGCTGGTGGGGTCGTGTCTGATCATCGCCCAGCACGGCACCTACGAGCGCCCGGCGGTGTATTTCAACGTGCGCGAGGAGCAGAAATACGCCACCACGCTGGACAAGCACTTCATCCACCAGGTGCTGCAGTTGTCGTTCAACTACGACGGCCCCACCGAGATCGGCGGGCTGATCTTGCACCCGGAGTACCGCGGCCACCCGCTCAAGCTGGGAAAGCTGCTGAGCTTCGTGCGCTTTTTGTTCATCGGCATGCACCGCGACCTGTTCCGCGACCGCATCGTCGCCGAGCTGTTGCCCCCGCTCAACCCCGACGGCACCAGCGATCTGTGGGATTGTCTGGGCCGAAACTTCACCGGCCTGGACTACCGCACCGCCGACTTGCTCAGCCGGGACAACGTCGAGTTCATCCGAAGCCTGTTTCCGAGCACGCCCATCTACACGGCGCTGCTGCCCGAGCATGTGCGCGGGCTCATCGGGGTGGTCGGCAAGCAGACCCGCCCGGCGCGAAAGATGCTCGAGGGCATCGGCTTTAAGTGGGATCACTCCATCGACCCGTTCGACGGCGGGCCCACCTTTGCGGTCGAAGCCGAGCGCTGCCCGCCGGTGGTGGGCACGCGCCGCGAGAGCTTCGTCGGCGAGCTCGCCGCCGACGCCCCCGCCGACGGACGGGCGCTGGTGGCCGTGGAGAATCGGTCGCGCGAGGCCAGGTTCATGGCCACCCTCTGCGACTACCGCCGCGTCGACGCCGGCGTGGAGCTGCGCTCGCCATTGCTCGAGCGGCTGGGGCCGGTCGACGAGGTGGGACTGATGGCGCTGGAATAACCTGCCGGGCCATTCAACTTGATTCCAACGGGCAAACCAAGATACGTCAGTGGGGGCGAACCACTCACTCCTCGAAGGAGCTTGTGATGTCTGGAACCAAAATCAGCGAGAGCGGCTTCGACGTCGCCGTCGTGGGTGCCACCGGCGCAGTGGGCCGCGAGATGCTCTCCACCCTCGAGCAGCGCGCCTTTCCGGTGCGCACCCTGCGGGCGATGGCGTCGTCGCGCTCGGCGGGCACCTCGGTGGCCTTTGGCGACCATAAGGTGGTCGTCGAAGACCTGCAGACGGCCTCCTTCGAGGGGGTGGACTTCGGGCTGTTTTCCCCGGGCTCCAGCGTAAGCAAGGAGCACGCGCCACGGGCGGCCGCCGCCGGCACCCTCGTCATCGACAATACCAGCGCGTTTCGCATGGACCCGCAGGTGGCGCTGGTGGTCCCCGAGGTCAACCCCGAGGCCATCGTCGACGCCCCCGGCATCATCGCCAACCCCAACTGCTCGACCATCCAAATGGTCGTGGCCCTCAAGCCCCTGGCCGACGCCGTGGGCCTCGAGCGGGTGGTCGTGAGCACCTACCAGTCGGCCAGCGGGGCCGGCCAGAAGGGCATCGACGAGCTGATGAGCTCGGTGGAGGCGTATCTGGACGGCGAGCGCGAGGACAAGCCGGGCCAGAAATTCGCCCACCCGCTGGCCTTCGAGGCGCTGCCGCATATCGACGTGTTCTTCGACTCGGGCTTTACCCGCGAAGAGCTCAAGATGGTCAACGAGACGCGCAAGATCATGAGCCTGGCCGACCTGCCCGTGGCCGCCACCTGTGTGCGCGTGCCGGTGGTGCGCAGCCACTCCGAGGCGGTCACCGTCGACCTGGGCGCGCCGCTGAGCGCCGAGGAGGCGCGCGAGCTGTGGCAGCAGGCGCCCGGGGTGCGCGTGCTCGACGACCCGTCGACCAACGCCTACCCGCTGGCGCGGCTGGCCGAGCATACCGACGCGACCTGGGTGGGCCGGGTGCGCCAGGATCTCGACCGCGACCAGACCCTGCATTTCTGGGTCGTCGCCGACAACTTGCGCAAGGGTGCGGCCTTGAACGCCGTGCAGATCGCCGAAGAGATTGTACGCCGGCGCGCCGGCAGCTAATGCAAGGAAAATGATGCTTCGCTATCGTTTGATGAAATGTGTGTTCCGATGCCTGGCTTTCTCGCTGTCGTTGACCGCCTTCGGGGCCGCGGCCGCGGCCTCGACCATCACCCCCAAGACCGACGGTGGTACCTACGTCAGCGCCATCCAGATCAACCCGGACGGTAAATACACCGACGTGAGCAGGGCGAACGGCGACCAGCTCGCCGGCCAGATCGCCTATATGAACCGGGATACGTGCGTCAATTTCTTCGACAATAACTCGGTGGTCAGCTTCAACTTCAATCTCACGTCCAACGGGAGCACGTTCTTCCAGACCGGCCCGGGGGCGTATTTCTTCGTGGTATCGGCCAACGCCGACGTGCAGGACTTCAAATGCGACACAGACAGCCAAGACGACTGTGTGGCTGTCGAGGGCGGCGACCTGCCCCAGTTTACACCCACGACCAACAGCACCTACGCTTACTCCCAGCAGATCCAATTCGATCAGTTGGTCAATGAAGCTGCCTCGAACGCCAGCGTCTCCAACGGCAACGTGGAGCTGATCGTCAACGCCGACGATTGCCGCCAAAAGGAGGTCGATCAGCGCTACTTCTTCCGCATGCTCTTCGAGGACACGCAGACCGGAAACGGCGCCACCGGCATCTACGACGAGGTCATCGAGCTGGACACGACGCCGCCGCCGGCTCCTACGGCGGTGACCTCCGTGGTGGTCACCGAGAGCAAGGTGTACGTCAATTGGGAGCAGGACGCGTTCGACGACATGGTGCTCAGTGTCGACGCCAACGCCACGCGGCTGACCAATCCGGCCTCCCCGTGGGCGGTGTTTTACGCCGACCACGACATCACCGGGATGACGCTGCAGCAGCTCAAAGACGCCGTCGACGCCGGCGACGTCTACAAGAATACGTTGACGCGCGACAACCTCAACGACAAGGAGTCGCCGTTCTCCGGACAGGCGACGCTGGACGGGCTGGACAACCTCACCTCCGACAGCCGCGTGTGGATCGCGGTGGTCTCCCGCGACGGCGTGGGCAACCTGAGCGAGCCGGTCTACCCCGATATCACGGGGGCGGCGGATGGCTTCCAGGTCCTGCCGGTCGTCGATTTCTGGGAGCATTACAAGGACGACGGCGGCGCCGAGACCGGCTGCAACCAGGCGGCGGGCGGGCCCATCGGGGCCTCGGGGCTGTTGCTGGCGCTGCTGGGACTGGGCGGGCTGATGTGGCGGCGCCGGCGCGATCTCGGCCGGCTGGGCCCACTGATGGTCGCCGTGCTCGCCTTCGGCGCGACCAGCGCCGTCTCCTCGATGGCCCACGCCGAATCGAGCACCTGGGGCATCGTCGAGCTGCGTCTGGGCGGCTATTATCCGTCCATCGACCAGGAACCCGGCCTGAGCGGCCAGCCGTTTCACGACATCTTCGGCGGCAGCAACCGCGTGCTCTTCGAGTACGAGCAGGGCGTCCACCTCTTCGACAAGTTCGGAGCGCTGGGGCTGAGCGGCACGGTGGGCTACACCAACTTTGGCGGCAACGTCATCGCCCCCTCCTCGGTCGAGAACACCGCCGCCGCCAACGAGAGCACCAACTTCAAGGTCTTTCCCCTGGCCGCGTCGGCCTATTACCGATTCGATCTGCTCCAGAAGTGGTGGCATATCCCGCTGGTGCCGACCGCCGAGTTGGGCGTCGATTGGGTGCTGTGGCGGGTCACCACCCCCAGCGGGGACACAGCCTCCTACCAGGGCGACCAGGGCCACGGCGGCACCTGGGGCTGGCACTTCACCGGCGGGCTCGCCCTACAGCTCGACTGGATCGAGCCGCAAAACGCCGCCGCGCTGGATCGCTCCTGGGGGATCAACAACACCTACGCGTTCGCCGAGTGGGAGCACCTGAAGGCCGACGATTTCGGCAGCAGCACCAGCTTTGTCCTCGACGACGATATGTGGATGTTCGGGCTCGCCTTCGAGTATTGAGCCAAGTCAAACCATGAAGATACGTTTTCGCATGGTCGTGGCCTACGACGGGACGGCCTACCACGGGTGGCAGATTCAATCGGACGACCGCACCGTCGAGGGAGATCTGACGGTGGCGGCGGCGCGCATCCTCGACTGTGCGCCCGAGGAGGTCAAACTCCAGGGCGCCAGCCGCACCGACGCGGGAGTGCACGCGCTGGGGCAGGTGGCTCATCTGGCCTACGACGTCGACCGCCAGCGCGACTCGTGGGATATCGTGCGCGGGCTCAATGGGCTGACCGACGACGATATCTGCGTGGTCTACGTCGAGCCTGCCCCCGAGGAGTTTCACGCGCGTCACTCCTCGCGTGGCAAGATCTACCGCTACGAACTGTGGAACCACCGCTTCGCCCACCCGCTGCAGTGCGGGCGCGCCTGGCGAGTGCCCACGAGCCTGGACGTCGACGCCATGCGCCTGGCGGCCTCGCGCCTGGTGGGCATGCACGACTTCCAGGCGTTTCGCGCCGCCGACTGCTCCGCCGAGACCACCGAGCGCGAGCTGACCCGCGTGCACATCGACGAGGACGGCCCGCGCCTGGTCGTCGAGGTCCAGGGCACTGCCTTCCTCAAGTATATGGTGCGCATCATCGTGGGCACGCTCGTCTACGTGGGCGCCGGGCGCCTGGAGGCGTCGGTCATCGACGAGATGCTCGCCACCGGCGAGCGCGGCCTGGGCGGCATAACCGCCCCGCCGCACGGGCTCACCTTGGTCGAGGTATTCTACCCGACTTTTCCGTGGGATGGCGGTACGCCCAAGCTTGGCGGGCCGTGGCAGCCCTGAACTCAACGCCGCCGCTTTTTCATCGTGCCGTATTTGATCTGCAGCGGCTTTAGGTTCATCTTCGACCCCTTGGCGTCCTCGTAGGAGTCGACGAATTGGTCGAGGACGCGGCCTTTCATGGCGTCGTCGAACTCCTTTTTGAACGCCTTTTTGTCCTTGCCGAACTTCTTTCGGCTGGCGTGCTCGCGCTTCAGCAGCCGGAACGCCCATAGCTTGTCGCGCGACAGGATGGGCTTGGGGCTGACCGGGTGGGACATATCCGACGCGAAGGCCTGCTTGGCGACCTCCTCGGCCAGGCCGACGCCGGGGATGAACCCGCGCGCGTTGTGCGAGAAGACCTTGGTCTTGACGATCTGCAGGCGCAGGGTTTGGAGCTTCTGGCGAAGGCGTTTCAGATCGTTGTCGCTCACCGAGCCGTGGGGCGAGGCGGGCACCTTCTCCATCAGCGCGATGGCCTTCTCGATGCGCTTTTTCTTGGACGGCACCGCCGTATGCTGGCGCAGCAGGCGGGCGGCGATCTCGCGCTCGGTGGAGCCGTCGAGCTTGGCGGGCTTGGACTTCTGGAAGTCGACGACCTTCCAGGCGTAGGCGCCGCGCGGGCCCTTGGTCTCGAAGCCGGTCTTGTCCGGTTTGGAGTGGAAGGCGACGGGGTTTTCCCCGCGCACCAGCATCGCGTTGTCGTCAGCCACCAGGCCGAGGTCGGCGCCGATCTTGGAGGCCAGCTCGTTGTTGGCCAGGCGATGCGCCGCCTTTTTGAGCACCTTGGGATCGGCCTTGTGGCCGGGTTTGGGCGCCAGGGTGATCAGGTGGACCATCTCGGGGATGCGGTAGTGCCTCTTATTCGACTCGAAGTAGGCCTCGATGCGGTCGTGGTGCTGGTCGATAAAGTCGGAGATCTCGTCCATCGTCGGGGTGTTGAGCACGCTCGCCAGCAGCAGTTGGGCGCGGTCGTAGCGCTCGACGTACGCCTTCCACAGCGTGTCGTCGGAGACGTTGGCGAGCAGGGCGTCGCGAAGCTTGTTTCGCAGCACCAGCTCGGTGGCGACGGCGTCGAGATCGTCCAGGCTCACGCCGCGCTTGGTCAGCGCCGCGTTGGGCTTGTGGGCCTTGAGCGCGTCGGCGTAGCGCGCCAGGCGCTTATTGGCGTTTAGCGCGGCGAACTTCTCGGCGTCGGTGGCCTTCAGGCCGCGCCGCTTGGCCTCGCGCTCGATGATCTTGGTGCCCATCAGGTTGCGGGTCACGCCCAACTGCAGTTGCGGGATGGCCAGGCGCTCCTTGGGCAATTTGGTCATCCCCGCCGGGGCCACCAAGAGGCTCTTGTGCATGGCCTTGTCGAAGTCGGCCACCGTTACCTCGATGGGGCCGGCGTGGGCGATCACGTCGGTGGGTTTGGGCGGTGGACCCTTGGCGTAGACGATCTGCGGCGACGCCGTGTTGGCGCGCGCCGAGCCGGCATCGGCGCCGCTGGCTTCTTTGGTGGGCTTGGCCGCCTGGTGCGGCGCGCTCGCTTCGGTCTTGTCGCAGCCCGGCGCCGTCAATAACAGCGCACAGGCGGCCATGGCGAGGAGAGGATGGGCGAGGCGGCGGGATCGATGTACTTCACTTGCCATTGGCTGAGGGCTCTGCTAGAAGTGCGCGGCCGCCCACGGGGCGGCGTTTTGTGAAAATCACAGCTGTTCAAGGCACCTGCGGGGTTGCTTCAGTGGAGCCGGGCACAGGCCTCGTGCCTCGTCTCCTGATTCTCAGACTCGACGTGTTCGGGCCTCCCAAAGCGACACCACAGTAACGACAGGAGAACATCATGGCAAAGAAGAGTCCGCTGCAGCGCGTGCGCGACGAGCACGGTTCCAAAGACGAGCTGGCCGGCAAGGTCCTCGACCTCCTCACCGCGCCCGAGGGCGAAGATCCCGCTGACTTCGAGCACCGCGTGCGCACCATGAGCAACCGCAAGCTTCTGCGCCTGTGGGAGTCCCATCAGCGCGTCCAGGATCAATACGGTTCCAAGGACGCTCTGGTAGAAAAAATCACCGCCGCGCGTTTCCCCGGCGGAAACGACGACTACCAGCACAAAATTTCGGGCTTCACCCTGCCCAAGTTGCTCGACCTCGCCCGGCGTTTTCGCGTCTGAGCGCGTGTTTATCCGCGTGGAATGAAACGCCCCGCCGCCATGTTGCTTCTCCTGCACAGTCGGCGGTGGCGGCCACGTCGACACCTACTGTGTTGGCCTCAGTCAGTCGATTTTTTCCTGGCCGGCGTTGCTTGTAACTTCGGTCGAAACACCATAGACTACTGAGGACTGAGAAATCGGGACGGGTGCGTGGCGCACGGCGGCACGCGCCCGTTCGCGCGTCAAATCAATGATTGGTTTGATTGGCGTCGATCATCGGGGAGAATGCTCTCCCCTGCTCAGACGACAAAATCTCAAGGAGATCCATGGCGACGGAGTTCAAGGTTGGAGACAAGGCCGTTTACCCTGCCCAGGGCGTGGCGGAAGTTGTCGGGATCGATACCAAGGAGATCATGGGCACCAGTCAGACGTTTTACGTGCTGCGGGTGCTGGACTCCGACAAGAAGATCATGATTCCGGTCGACAACGTCGAAAATGTCGGCCTGCGAAGCATCATCAACGACGAAGAGGTCGAGGAGGTCTACGACATCCTGCGCGAGCGCGATGTCGACCTGAACACTCAGACCTGGAACCGGCGCTACCGGGCTTACGTCGAGAAGATTCAGACTGGCAGCGCCTTCGAGATCGCCGAGGTTTTGCGCGATCTCAACCTGCTCAAATTCGAAAAGACGCTGAGTTTCGGCGAGCGTAAGATGCTCGACACCGCTCGGCGCCTATTCGTCCAGGAGTTGGCGATCGCCAAGAGTACCACCGAGCAAGACATCCTCAACGAGCTCGAGCATATCTTTTCTGCTTGAGCCCGCCACGCCCTTAATAAAAAAGCCCGGCTCGCTTTGGCGAGCCGGGCTTTTTTTGTGCTCGGGCATCGCAGGCCGGAGCGAGCCGGCCGGGCCCGAGCCGATCATCCACCGATGCCGCCGCCGCCGCTGCCGCTGCCGCCCCCGGCGGTGGGGGCGTCGACGCACACGCCCAGGTCCTGGCGGTTCTGGTCGAATTGGTAGCAGGTTTGGCCGGGGTTGCAGTCGTTGTCGCCCTCGGCCAGCCGGCAGGTGCGCACGCACTGCGAGCCCATCATGCCGCCGGTGGGATAGCAGGTGACGTCGTCCTGGCCGCAGGCGCTGAAGGTTTGCTGGCGCGAGCACTGGCCACCCTCCTGGAGGTTGGCACCGTCGCGCCGGCACATGCCGAAGGTGTCGCTCAGCGCCACGCAGTGGCCCACGCTGCAGTCGGTGGCGATGTCGCGGGCGTGGGCGAACGCGCGGCAGGCCTCCACGCAGCGCCCGGCGCCGGTATTTTGCAGGTCGATGCAAAACGCGCCGGCCTCGCAGTCGATGAATTTCTGCGGGTCGCAGCGGTCGCCGATGTGATGGGTCGGGTTGATGGGCACGCACGCGCCCTCGCGCTGCTGGCCGTCGATGGGCAGGCAGCCAAATCCGTCCAGTCCGCAGCCCTGGCTGAGGGTGCAACCCGACAGACAAAAGCCCTGGCCGTTGCCGTTGCCGGTGTCCATGCAGATGCTGCCGGGATCGGGGCAGGTGGAGTTGGCGTTGTCGGCGTCGCTCTGACACAGGCCCAGGCAGCGCATCTGGCCGGCATTACCCAGGGCGGTGCAGTAAAAGCCGTTGTTCATCCCTTCGTGACTGCACGGCTGGTCCTGGTAATTGCACTGGTTGGGGTCGTTGGGCAGGCACTGGCAATTGGAGCAAAACATGCCGTCGCCACAGCCGCCGGCGCAGCACTGGGAGCATTGCTCGTTGGTCTGGCCGTTGCAGTTGTCGTCGACCGGGGTGTTGCAGATCTCGGTGGCCCCGGGGTGGATGGCGGGGTTGGCGTCATTGCAGTCGTCGCCGCGCGCACACCCCGGCCCGTAGCCGTCGTGGTCGTTGTCCTGGCAGTGGTTGTTGCTGACGCATTGTCCGCCGACGCACACCAGGCCGTCGGCGCACGCCTGCACCTGCACCCAGCGCCGCCCGGTGTCCACGCATTGTTCGATGGCGCCCGACGCCGAGCAGCGCCGCGCGCCCGGCTGGCAGACCGTGTCGGCGTCAGGGCGCGGGCCGCCGTCGGGCGGCGGGGGCAGAGGGACGTCGGAGGCGTCCGTCGGCGGCCTCACGTCGGTGGTGGCGTCGGTGGTCCCGGCGTCGCCATGATCGAAGGCCTTGTACTGGCAGCGTCGCTGCACGCACGTCAGACCCATGGCGCATTCGTGGTCGGAGAAGCATTCCTGACCGGCCAATTGGGTGCGCGTGCCAGGCTCGAAGCTGCACGCGGCCAGGCTGGACAGGCCGACGACGAGGAGAAGTACTTCGATGAGGATTCTCAGACGGCTGGACATGACGCCGATCCACACATTGAGAGAAACCAGTAGACGTTCCTTGAAACGTACCCTGTTGTAGCCAAAATGGGCGCCGCGCGCAAAGAAAGGCGACATTTGGCCGCCGCGCGCCGCCGGGTCCCAGTTGGCAGTGGACACGAAAGTGGCGCGGACCTACGTTGAGCACGTGATGCGCCTCCTGATTTTCTCGAACATATATATCGCGCTCGCCGCCGTCGCGCTGACCTACGAGACCTATGCCTTGCTGGGCGGCGCGCCCCGCTCCCACGGGCTGGCGGCGCTGGTCTTCTGCGCCACGCTGTTCGTGTACAACCTCGACCGGCTGGTGTCGCTGTCGCGCGAAGACGCCGTCGAGATCACCGAGCGCCACCGCTGGATCCGCGCACGCAAAAAACTGCTGTGGCCGCTGGTCGGCGTGGCCGCGGTGGGCGGGGCGGCCAGCCTATTTTTCGTGCCGTTGGATGTGCTGTGGGGGCTGGTGCCGCTGGGGGTGATCTCTCTGGCGTACTCGCTGCCGGTGATGATCGGCGCCGGGCGCACCTGGCGGCTCAAGGATATCCCCGGCCTCAAGATCTTTCTCATCGCCCTGGTGTGGGGCTCGGTGACGGTGGTGCTGCCGGCGCTCAACGCCGGCGTCGACGTCTTCGGTCGCGACGCGATCCTGGCGCTGATCGAGCGGGTGATCTTCATCTTCGCCATCACCCTTCCGTTCGACGTGCGTGACCTCGAGCGCGACCGCCAGGCGGGACTGCACACCCTGCCGATGACCCTGGGGCCGAGCAACACGCGCTGGCTGGCGGTGGGGCTGATGGGCGTGTTTTGCGCCGTGTCGGCGTTTCACTACGGCCTGTCGTGGGCGGGCCCGACCGTGCCCATGCTCAGCAACGGGGTGCTCACGGCGGTGCTGCTGTGGTTTTCCAACGAGTCCCACCAGGAGCTGTACTACGTGGGCCTGCTCGACGGCACGATGTTGCTGCAGGGGTTGATGGTGGTGGGCTTCGTGCGGGTGCTAATGGCGTAGGCGTTGCCAATTCGCGACGACCCCGCGGCGGTGTGCGCCGCCGCGGGGTCGGTCGAATTGGCCGAGAGCCGATTTCAGATCGAGAAATCCACGCCCAAAAACAACATCGCCCGGCCCTCGTTGAGGTTGGTGGAGGTGTCCACCCCGTCGATGGAGAACTTGACGTCGCTGACGTTGACGTACTGGCCCATCAGGCCCAGGTTGAGGTCCAGAAGGGGCAGGCCGAGCAGGTCGTAGCTCACTCCGGCGCCGGCGTTGTAGCCGAAGTAGTCGAAGCCGGGGCTAGTCGTCGGGCCGACCTCGGCGAAGAGGGCGATGTCGGTGGTGGGGATGCCGATGCGGCCCATCAGGTTGATGTCCAACTCCTCGAAGCGCGAGTCGCTCTTGGCAAAGGCGATGGCCTGGTTGAAGTAGTTGACCTTCAGGCCCAGGGCGAAGATGTCGAAGCCCATCAGGCCGTGGCCGCTCACCCCGAAGCTGGCCAATTTATGGTCGCTATCCAGGGTGGCGTTGCCGTCTTTGACGTTCTGGAACGCCAGCGGCATCCACAACCCATCGGCGCCCAGGCGCAGGGCCGCGTCGGCGTTATTGGGAGCAGCGGTCATGACGAAGCCGGCGGTGAGCAACGCGATCATCCAAACGCAATACTTTCGCATAGCAACAACCTCAATTTGTGGAAGACAGATCGTCTACCCTCTTTGTACCGATCTCGCGATCGAAATGAAAGAAAAAGCCCCGGTCTGTTTGATTAGACCGGGGCATCACCCTCGTTATTCACGCCGTGGCGCGCCAAGACTTACCGTGCGCCCTTGCGAGCCTTGGCCTCTTCGATGGCCTGCTCGCACATTTGCTTCTGTTTGGCCGGATCTTGCCAGTCGGCCTGGATGTCCTCGGAGAGGGCGCGCAGCGGGTCGAAGTACAGGAAGAACTCGCCGGGCTTGACCGACGGGGCGGTGTACACGCTCACGCCGGTCTCGCGGTTGTAATACTCGTAGGAGTGCACGTCGCGCTTGCCGCCGCCGCCGGGGGCGTCGACCACGTGGGTGGCGGTGTTGAAGCCGGCGGTCACCCCGCGCACCTGCTTTTCGATGTCGATATTGGTCTGCACGGTGGTGCGCAGGTCCTCGACGCCCTGGACCATGTCGTGCTGGTAGACGTAGTAGGGCTGGACGTTGATCTCGCTCAAGCGCTTGGTCAGCAGCGTCATCGTCTCGGCGGAGTCGTTGACGCCGCGCTGCAACACCGTCTGGTTGCGCACGGTCATGCCGCGCTCGAACAGCACGTTCATGGCCCGCTTGGAGATCGACGAGATCTCGTTGGGGGTGTTGAAGTGGGTGTGGATGCACACCTCCTTGTGCAACTGGCGGCCGAGCATCAACACCTCGGTGATGGCGTCGAGCCAGCGCTCGTCGCTGAGCACCTTCATGGGCATGACCGCCAGGCCCTTGGTGGCGAAGCGAATGCGCCGGATATTGTCCATGCGCAGCAGGCGCTCGCCGATGGCTTTGACGTGCTTGAAGGGCAGGTTGTAGGTGTCCCCGCCGCTGATGACGATATCCTCGAGCTCCGGGCGCGACTCGATATACTCGAAGGCCTTCTCCCAGCGGTTGGGGTCGACCTTGAGGCGCACCTTCTCGACGGTGTCCGTGTCGATGCCGATGGCATAACTGCGCGTGCAGAACCGGCAGTACACCGGGCAGGTGTCCATGACCAAAAACAGGGCCTTGTCCCGGTAGCGATGCGTCAGCCCGGGCACCGGCGCGTCCTCCTGCTCGTGCAGGCTGTCCAGGGTGAGCATGGGGTGGTCGTCGAGGAGCTGGCTGGCCAGCGGGATGAACTGGCGGCGGATGGGGTCGTCCCAGGGGTTGTCCCAGTCGATGAGGCTGAGCAGATAGGGGGTCACCCGCACGGCCATGGGCACCAGGTGGAAGCCCTTTTTGACGTCGGCGACGAACTCGTCGGGGGCCACGCCCTCGATGAGGCTGACCAGCTTGTCCTCGCCGTAGGCGGAGTTGCGCATCTGCCAGATGTAGTCGAGGAATTGCTCCTCGTCGACGTCGGCAAAGGCGGGCATGTCGCGCCACCACTGGCCGTCGCGCAGATCGCGGTGGGTCAGCGTCGACGGGTCCACCGGCGGCTTGACCCGGCGCTCTTTGGGCGGCTCGGCTTTGGACTTGGGGTGCGTCAGCTTGTTGATGTCTTCGGCGGTAGCCATGTCGGGTCCTCCGTCGTACGGCGAGGATTGAGGTTGTGTGGGGCACGGCGACGGGTTTCATCTGGCCATTCGAGCCGCACCACAAAACGAACGTTTGGCCTGAGTCAAACGTATCGAACGTGGCGCGGCGGGCCGTAACCGCAACCTCCACCCGAATCGGCTGCCCGGTGTCTGCTGCGGCTCATCAGCCATTCGAGCTGTACGTCTCGCGCTTCGACGATGCGTTGCATCGCCTGCAGGGCTCGACTGCACAGCTCGCAAGGCTGATATTGCCTCGCAACGACACCGGTCATTAATTCGGGTTATCCACACTCCCTTTGCCGCATCAGAAAGCGGCGGCACGAAGGAGAGCCCGGCACCTCTAATTTTCGTGGATTTTGGGATTGTGTCAAGCCGCGGCGTTCCGACTTGCCAACCTCGAAGCCACGACTTGCCCACCACCGCCAATCTCGACGCCTTTAGTCTTAAATGCGAAAATAGGACGGCTCCCACGCCGGTGGTCGAGGCCCCGACCTCTGAACTGTGGTCGATGCTCCCAGGCAGCGAATCGACCAGGGTGCAGGCAATCGACGGCGTCCACGGGGGCGCGACCCCGCCTATTTTCGCAGTTAAGATTTACGTCCGCCGATCGCGGCGTGGTTGCTTCGCGGGGTCATGATTCTTCTTCGTAGGTTGCGAGCCAACCCTCGAATTCGAATTCGGTCTGTTGGTTGCGGTGCCGGTCCTTTTGGTCGGCTATGTACTGCTTGACGTCGTCTACTTCGCCTCGGCTCACCGAAAAAGCAGAATGTCCTGTTTGCCACTCGAGTTTCGGAACGCGAACTTGGTCTTTTCGCAAGGCCTCGACCTGCTCGTACGATGCGTGTTTGAAGTCTCGCACCGCGTCCTCGATGAGGCACCCCGGGCTCCAACTAAAGAGCGAATGCGTGTGATTCCAAGCTGAATTGACAATGATTGGAACCAGCCCGAATTCTCGGGCGGTGTCTCTGATCGCCTGATGAACGACCTTCTCGATTGGCCTTCGAAGCAGATGCTTGCGCTTCTTCGTTCCCCAGACCAGATGAATGAACACTTGCCAAAATTGTGGCATCATTTTCTCCTTTTCATGCGGCTGCGTGTAGCGTCACCTCCTCTATTATGGTTTTCGGCGTTTTCGCGATTTCGTTGCGTAAAAAAACTGCAAAGGCCGCAGCGAATCGACCAAGGTGCAGGCTATCCACGGCGTCCACGGGGGCGCGACCCCGCCTATTTTCGCAGTTAAGATTTACGTCCGCCGATCGCGGCGTGGTTGCTTCGCGGCGCCACGACTTGCCCACCACCGCCAACCTCGAAGCCACGAATCGCCCACCACCGCCAACCTCGAAGCCTTTAATCTTAGATGCGAAAATAGGCCGGCTCCCACGCCGGTGGTCGAGGCCCCGACCTCTGAACTGTGGTCGAGGCTCCCACGCAGCGAATCGACCAGGGTGCAGGCAATCGACGGCGTCCACGGGGGCGCGACCCCGCCTATTTTCGCAGTTAAGATTTACGTCCGCCGATCGCGGCGTGGTTGCTTCACGGATCGAAGAGCTGCGGTGCGTTCGCAACTAACGAATAGCGGATAAATGATTGACAGAAGTTTGATGCATCGTGTACTAAGAAACTACAACTGAGGCCAACTTCCTGGGTGGCAGCGTTCGTCGAGTTTTTTCGACGCTCGACTTGATGAGTAAGCTTCTCCCGTGCGCGCACTGTGTCGTTTTGCGTGACTCGCAGGAGAGTGTGCGATCGCGACGACACGCTCGAGAATCGCTGGTGTCCACTTTTAGAACAACCGAATGGAAAACATGAAATCAAAACTGTCGGGACGAGCCAAAAGTCTTTACTACGTCGCTGCTTCGAGCGCCGTGTCGCTGGTCCCTGCGATTGCAAGCGCCCAGAGCGCCAATCAACCGACGCCGGAGGACCAGCAAGCTGCGGCGTGCGCAACCTGCGCCGGAATGGGGGGCGTATTCATCGTGATTCCGCTCATTCTGTTCGTCATCAACATTGCCATCTTGGTTTGGGTGGCACGCGATGCAAAAGCTCGCGGAATGGACAGCGCCGTCCTGTGGATGATTCTGGTGTTTTTCCTGGGCCCCATTGGGTTGGTTATTTTCCTCTTTTCGAGGCCCCAGGGTAACGTCATTCAATGCGGACACTGCGGAAATAAGCGACTGCAAGCAAGTGCGCAATGTCCTCACTGCAACAACGCCTAAAGCGTCCGGAACCCTATCTGATTGCCCTGCTACTCGTGGTGTCGCTGGGGTTGTTGGACACGCTTCGTAGTCCCGACAATCAGATCATCGCATCGCTGTACGTGCATGGTGTCGAGGATTTTTATCAACCGGTATTTCGCCCGCTCGAAGAGGGGCGGGAGGAATGCCGGTATATACCGACGTGCTCCGAATATTCGGTGATTGCCGTAAAGAGATTTGGATTTTGGCGCGGCCTTTCCCTCTCCATTCACCGCATTCGCTCGTGCACGCTGGACGTTCCCATGGGCACGCACGATCCCGTCCCCAAGCGGAGATCGGACCCGTGAATCACAGGTTCTTCCTGGGCCGGTGCCTATAAAGCGAAGCTCAACCCCACGCCCACATCCCAGAACCAGCCGTTGGCGTTGAGATCTCCCAGCGCGGCCTCCTGGCGGTTCCAGCCGCCGCTGGAGCCGCCGAGTTCGTCGAAGGTGGCGGTGGTCTGGGCGAGGTAGCCGAACTCGCCGGTCAGGCCCAGGCGCATCGAGCCCCACAGCGGGTGGGGGGTGGACACCTCCAGGCCCAGCGAGCCCAGGCCGGCCAGGTCGTGGGCGTAGTCCGACTTGGTCGCGCCGGTGGTGGTCACGTCGAGCGATTGCAGGGCGTAGCCGGCGCCCAGGCGCACCGACGGGCGCACGAAGCCCCAAAGTTGGGGGCCCCAGTCGGCCATGGCCATGAACAGCGCGCGGTTCCAGTCAAGCTGCATCTGGCCGTCGAAGCGCGACGGGCTCAGCCCGCCGCCAGCGTAGGCGAGGTAGCCGCGCAGCCCGGGCACGCGCGTCCACTTGTCCAGGTCGTAGCCCACCGCCAGCAGGCCGCCGGTGTATTGTTCGTCGTCGCTCAGCGCGTCGAAGCTGGGGTCGCTGGTCAGGTACGAGGGCAGGCGGAGTTCGACGTGCAGCTCGCCGCGCTGCGACCACTGCACCGGCGCGGGGGCCGGGGGTTGCTGGGCGCTGGCGCCCGTCGAGATGCACAGCGCGGCCAGCAGGCAGCCGACGGCGGCAGCTTTGGAAAAGCCGTGGGGACGTCTCATGGCAGCTCCTGTCCGAAAAGATCTTGGAGGAACACGTCGTCGAACACCCGCGCGTGCTTGGGCGTGGGGTCGGTGGCGTTGAGCAGCGTAAAGCTTCCGGTGGGGTCGGCGTGCTGGACGACGAGCAGCTCGTCGGCGCTGTCCAGGTAGATATGCTCGCCTTCTTCGGGCAGCTCGAAGGCCGTCGGGTGGCCGGTCTCCAGGTCGAAGATCCCCACGTAGGGCTGGCCGCGAAACACGCCGTAGGCGTAGGTCTGGCCGAAGTAGATATCCCCCAGCGAGGCGCCCTGGATGGGCACGGCGCGGTTGGTATGCAGGTCGAGCACCGTAAAGCCCGCGCTCAGCCCGCTGTGGTGGACGATGGCGCGCTCACCGGCGCCGGCGGCGTCGAGCTCGACGCTGCTGGGCGCGGCTTTGAGGCGGATGGCCTGGACGCTTCGGCCCAGGGTGGGCGTCTCGTCGCTGATGGCGATGCTCTCGGGCCGGATCACCGCCACCAGCGGCGAGCGCGTCGACCAGGCGAGCACGCGCGTCTCCGGCTGGCCGTCGACGGTGGTCTGGTAGGTGAGCATATCCTCGGCGGGCGCGGTCATCGGCAGGTCGAAGGTCGAACTCTCTCCGGACTGCACGTCGACCAGGGTAAAGCGCGGCTGGTAGCGGTCGAGCGCGAGGATCCGCGCGCCCTGGTCACCCAGGTGCAGCAGCTGCATGCGCCCGGGATTCTGGCCGGCGGCGAGCTGGTTGATGCTGATGTCGAACTTCTTATTGGTGTCCTGACGCACGCTCGGCTGGATGGACACGTGGGTGATGTCCTGGCCGCTGTCGGTCAGCAGGTACAGGCTGACGGTGTCGGGCATGGTCTCGTCGGGGGTGACGTCGAAGATCGCCTGAGTGGGCGTGCGCACCTGGTCGGCCTGGCTGATGGTCAGCGGCACCTCGCGCAGCCGGTTGGCCGGGTCCTGGGCGAGCAGGTCGATGATGGTGACCTCGCTGGGCGAGAGCGCCGCCGCCAGGCGCTGGTCGGCGCCGCCGAGCTGGAATTTGGGCGCGAAGACGATGTCGCGCGGCCGGCTAGCCAGCGTCTCGAAGCTGGCCTTCTCGTCGGCGCCGATGCCGTCGCGCAGGTCGACGATGCCCAGCTCGTTCAAGTTGCGCGCGATGAAGTCGCCGCTGTCGCCGGTGAAGCTGAGCAGCAAAAACTCGCCGGCCGGGTCGACCGACAGCCGGTCGTAGGTGCTGTCCAGCCCCACGGTCTTGGAGGTGAGCTTGTCGCCGGTCACGTCAAAGACGCTCAAGCTCGCGCCCTGCGTGGCGTGCTGCTCGTCGACCACGTAGAGCTGGGAGTGGTCCGCCGACAACGCGGTCGCCCCGGGGTCGGCGCCGGTGGGCGCGCGGTCGACCTTCAGCGAGATCTGGTCGCCGCTGCGCCCCGGGCGAAGCCGCATGACCTGCTCGAAGCTCTTGTTGACGTACAGCAAGTCGCCGTTGGCCTGGAGCGGTTGGCTGATGCGCAGCGGCTGACTCCACGCCGCCGCGTGGTGGTGATCATCGCCACAACCTGTCACCAGTCCGGCCAGCAGGCCGGCCAGCAGCAGCAGCGTCAGGAGTTTGGGCATCTTTGGTAACAACATCACTCAATCCCCGCGTTTAGCTGGTATCCAGTAATCGTCTGGCGAGCGCCGGTGTCGGCGTCGACGAAGGTCATGCGCCCCTGCGGATGGCGCTGGCTGATGTAGATGCGCCCGGCGCTGGGGATGGGCCCGAGCCCCTCCGGGAGGCTGGGCACGCGAAAGCTATCGGAACGAAAGCTTCGCAGGTTGATGGTCAACACGTCGCGGTACGACGGCTCGATGTCGGCCGGCCGTTGGCCCCCGGTGGGCGCGGGCGCCTTGAAGATCAGGTAGACCCTGTGGTCGCCCTCATCGGGCGACCACAGGGTCGCCTGGCCGGGCTCATGGTCGGTCAACACCAGGCGGGTGGCCGCCGAGGCGACATCGAGCACCGACACGCCCCAGCTTCGGGCGATATACTCCGGGTCGGCGGGGGTGGCGTCGGGCGGAATGGGGCCGTCCTCCTTGGTGTGAAACACCAGGAAGGTGTGCCCGCTGCGATCGGAGAGCGCGCCGCGAACGCCCTTCTCGAAGGCCAGCGTGCGCTGGGTATCGTCGGCGAGGTCGTAGAGGACGGCGCGTTTTTCGCCGCCGAGCGTCGTAAAGAGCAGGGCGGTCTGGCCGTCCTGGGCGACGCTGGCCGCGCCCATGCCGGGCACCACGACGTCGGCGACGTGGAAGCCGTCGATGCCGGTGGGAAACGCGAACGTGTTGGTTTGGGCGGCGTCCGGCGAGCTGGCGCTGGCGTCGGCGGCGTCCAAGCCGGCGTCGAGCCCGCTGCTGGCGTCCGCGCCCGCGTCTGTTCCGGCGTCCAAGCTGGCGCCGGTATCCGCGCCCGCGTCCGTTCCGGCGTCGCCGCCAGCGTCCAAGCCGGCGTCGAGGGTGCCCGAGAGGGCCTGTTCGGCCGGCGTCATCGCGTCGGCGGCGGCGATCAGCCCGTCGGGGATGGTCGCGCGCACCGCCTGGGCGTGGCCGCGAAGCATGATGAGCACCTCGAGGTGGCCGTCGTCGATGAGGTCGATGTCGCTGGGGATCTCCGGAAGCGGCAAGAAGTGATGTTCGCCGCTGTCGATGTCCAACAGGACCACGCCCTCGAAGGTCGCGCTGCGGGTGACCGCCCATTTGCCGTCGTGGGAGACGAGCACCTCCAGGTCTTCGGGCTGGCTCGTCTGATACTGAACAGGCACCACCGGAGTGGGCGGCGCGATGGCGTCACCGGACAGACTGGTCAGGTCGATGACGCTGATGCCGTCGTCGGTGAGCACCAGGGCGCGCGTGCCGGCGTCGTCGAAGAAGACCGAGCGCACGTGGAAGCCCACCGAGATGGCGTAGACTTTACCGTCTTGGACCACCGACACCGACGACAGGTCGCCGGCGGGGTCGCTGGCCTTGGCCGAGGCCGGGTCATACCAGGCCACCGAGGTCGTCCCGGTCGGCTCCATGGCCAGGCGGTTGGCGTGGGCCATGACCTCGACGGTGGTGACCTTGGTGCTGTCGGTCGCCAGGATGCTCACCGCGTGGGAGCCCTCGTCGAGGACCATCACGTTGGCGTCGGCGCCGGGCTGGGCGCGCTGGGCGTCGGGGCCGGCGATCTGGGTGGGCCGAAAGCCGACCTGCCGGGTGGAGATGGACAGGTTGCGGCTGTCGATAACCGCCACCGAGTTGAGCGTCTCGTTGGCCACATAGACGTGCTCGCCGACGACCGCCGGCGCCGAGAAGCTGAAGTCCTCTTCCTGGTCGGGCACGTAGTCGCCGGCGTCGCTGCTACCGGCGCCGCCGCCGGCGTTGTTGGTGCCGCGGCCGTAGTCGCCGCCGTTGTTGGTGGCGGCGTTGTCGGGGCTCTGGCCGGAGCAGGCGGCCAGGACGACCGTGATGGCGACAAGGTATTTGAGCTTCATTACTGAATCCCCGCGTTCAATTCATACCCACTCACCGTGCGCTGGGCGCCGGAGTCGATGTCGAAAAAGGTGATGCGCCCCTCGTCGGCGTTTTGGCTGACGAAGACCTCGCCGGCGACCACGCCGATCTGCTCGGGCTGGCGGGCGAGCTTGAAGAAGTCGGTGCGGTAGCTGTTCAGGTCGATGCGCGTGACGCCGCGAAAGTCAGGGTCGCTCGACTGCTGCATCACATAGACCAGCGGCGTGCCCTCGGAGTTGTGGGTCATGACCAGGTCGGCGGGCTCGCCCTGCAGCACGACCGGGCGGCGGTAGCCGGTGGCGATGTCGAAGATGGTCAGGCCGTGATTGTGCTGGAAGAAGGTCAGCGGGTCGGCGTTCGACGGCGGCGGACCGTCCTGTTTGCGGTGGACGATGACCGCCGTTTTGCTGTCGTCGGAGATGGCCACGCTGCGGATCTGGTTGCGAAGCGGGTAGGTGCGCACGGTGCGCGCGCCGAGGTCGAGCACGCCCAGGTTGGGCGTGGTCACCAGCGACGTGTACAGGAGCACCTGGTCGCCCGCCGGCGTCAGTTGCGCCAGCCCCGGCTGGGTATCGGTCACCGAGACGACCTCGGGAGCGGGCTCGGCGCCTTCGGCGGCGCTGAGCGTCGCCTGCACGTCGATGATGGCCATCTGACCGCTGTCGCGAAGGGTCGCCAGCACGCCCGGCGAGCCGTCTTGCTCGGTAATCAAGTCGATGTCGGTGGGGATGGACGCCAACTGCACGAAGCGAAGCGTCGGCTGCGCGCCGGCGCCCGACGGCGGCTGGTAGAGCGCCACGCCCGAAAAGGCGCTGCTTCGCACGACCAAGAAGGAGCCGTCGGGGCTGACCTCGACCTCCATATCTTTGGGCGGAAAATCCGTATCGGACAGCTCCAGGGGAAGCGGCGGCACGAAGGTGTCCGCGTCGACGTCGGCCAGCCGCAGCCGGTCGATGCCCTCGCGGCCCACGATGAACGCCTGCGAGCCGTCATCGGTGAAGTCGATCTCGTCGATGAGCCGGGTCACCGACAGCTCGAAGACCTTGTCGTGGGCGCGGGTGTCACCCAGCCGGATCAGCGCCGCGGTCTGCAGCGAGGCCACGCTGGTGTTGTTGTGAAGCGGCTTGGTGGGGTCGATATAGGCGATGAGGTGGCGCCCGTCCGGGCTCAGGGCCAGGGCGTTGACCTCGTCGGGCACCGGCAACAGGTGGACGAGCTTTTCGGGTCGGTCGGCCTGCTCGTCGGCGCGAATGATCGCCACGGTCGACGAGCCCTCGCACAGCACATAGGCGACGTCGCCCATGCCGTCGACGGTGGCCGCCCGCACCTGCGTGGGCTGCTGGCCGACCGGGATGGGCCGGATGCTGAAGTCGCGCCCGTCGATCTTGGCGACCGTGCTGCTGTCCGGAGAGCTGTTGGGCACGAAGACGTACGAGGCCGTGGTGGCGACGTTGCGCACCAGGAATTCTTCCTGCTCGGGCACGAACGCGTCGCTGCCGGCGTCGACCGACGCCCCGGCGTCTGCGAAGCCGCCGGGGCCGCTACCGTTGTTGCCGACGCTGTCGGTAGGCGCGCCGCCGCTGAATCCGCTGTTGGAGTCCGAGCCGCAGGCGCTCGCGAAGAGCGCGGCTGCCAGTGCGGTCGTGAGTGCAATGCGTAGGGTTTTCATGACGGCCACTTGTCTTGGTTACACACGGCGCCCCGAGGGTGCGATTGGCAAAAGGCGCCAATCTTACCCCCGGTCACGGTTTGGTCATGAGCCCGATGGAGCTATCAGCCAAACCGTGAAGGGTCACCGCTCGTCACACGCCACAAAGGAATAGCAAACGGCATGCCACCCACGTGTAAACGCCCTATAAATGCCTCCAAGGGATGATTGGGCCCCAGCCCGCGTGTTTGTTAGGCTGGAAGTCGTGACATCTTTGTCACCTCGCGCATCTCATCCGTCAGAATTTCGCGCCTTTTGCCGCAAGAAAACCATGACCACCCTCGAACTCGAG
Organism: uncultured delta proteobacterium; assembly: GCA_963697525.1. Lineage (GTDB taxonomy): Bacteria > Myxococcota_A > Bradymonadia > Bradymonadales > Bradymonadaceae > Bradymonas. The sequence continues at coordinate 351,991 of OY969087.1, read as the reverse complement.
TTCCACGACGCCATCCGTGACATCGCTGCGACCGATTGGGACGCCCTGGTCGGCGAGGCGAGTCCATTTTTGGAGCACGGATTCTTGGCGACGCTCGAGGAGACCGGCTGCGTGGGCGAGGGCACCGGCTGGCACCCCCAGATCTTGGCGGCGCGGCGCGAGGGCAAGCTCGTGGGCGCGCTCCCGCTGTATTTGAAGACCCATTCGGCCGGCGAGTTCGTCTTCGACTGGAGCTGGGCGGATGCCGCCCACCGCGCCGGGCTAGACTACTATCCCAAAGCGGTCGTCGCCGTGCCGCTCACGCCCATCGAGGGCCGGCGCGTGCTGGTCGCCGACGGGCTCGACGACGCCGTCGCGGTCAAGCGCGCCCTCGTCGAGGCGGCGCTTAAATTCGCCGAGGACGTCGGCTTGTCGTCGGTACACTTCAACTTCGTCGACCCCGACGAGGTCGCACTCTTCGAAGACCTGGGCCTGCCCATCCGAAAGGGCATGCAATACCACTGGTACAACGGCAGCGAATCTCGGCCAGGGCGACTCCTACGGCGACTTCGACGACTTTCTGGCGCGCTTTCGCTCCAAGAAGCGCGCCAATATTCGCCGCGAGCGCCGCAAGCTCGCCGAGGCCGGCGTGACCACCGAGGTGTTGACCGGCGACGCCATCACCGAGGCGCACCTCGCCCGCATGTTTCGCTACTACAAGGACACCATCGAGAAGTTCTACTGGGGCCGCCAATACTTAAACCGCGACTTCTTTTTGCGCATCGGCGAGGCCCTGGGCGAGCGGCTGCATATGGTCGTCGCGAAGCACGACGGGCGCGAATTCGGCGGGGCGTTCAACCTGTACAAGGACGACGGGCTGTACGGGCGCTACTGGGGCTGCAAAGAGGAGATCGACTTCACCCACTTCGAGGTCTGCCTGTACCGCCCGGTGGAGTGGTGTATCGAGCACGGCCTGCAGAAATTCGAGCCGGGCGCGCAGGGCGAGCATAAATACGACCGCGGCTTCCAGCCCACACCCACCTACAGCGCCCACTGGCTGCGCGACCCCCGTTCTGGCCCGGGCGGTGGGCGACTTCATCGAGCAGGAGCGGCGCGATGTCGAGTTTCAGATCGAGGCGATGCGTGCGGACTCTCCGTATAAAGAGTGATCGAGTGATCGAGTTTCGAGCGGAGGAGCGGAGGAGCGGAGGAGCGGCGGGGCAACTCGTTGACCCCGTGTCTTGGTCCACGTAGATTGGGGAGGTGCGTGAATGAGTCGTTCCATCACCGAGTAGACCATGACCACCATGCCACCAGCCGAGCCGAGAAAGCATCGATTCTCGGTCGATGAGTATCATCGGCTCGGCGAGTTGGGAGTCTTCGGCGAGGACGCTCGGGTCGAACTCATCGACGGGGAGATCTACGAGATGGCACCGATCGGCGCTCGGCATGTGGGTCATGTCAACCATTTGACCCGTCTGTTTTACGCTCAGGTCGTCGACGAGGTCACCATCAGCGTGCAAAACCCCGTGAGACTGGGCGACGACTCCGAGCCCGAGCCGGACATCGCTTTGTTGCAGCCTCGGCAAGACGCGTATGCGTCGGCGATGCCCCAGGCTGACGACGTGTTGCTTCTGGTGGAGGTGGCGGATACGTCCGCGCGCTATGATCGCGACGTCAAAGTCCCCCTCTATGCCGCCTTCGATGTGCCCGTGGTGTGGCTGGTCGACCTCGAAAACGAAGCCGTCGAGATCTACGAGGAGCCCGTCGACGGCGAATACACCGTGGTGCGTCGGCCTCCACACGACGCGACGCTCGTGCTCGACAGCCTCCCAGCTTTAGCGATCGAGCTCGCCCAGCTATTTGTCTAGGCGGCGAAGCCGCCACAGGCGCGCGCCTTCTCGCGTCCGCGCGTTGCACTGACGTCAGCAACGCCTCGTCGAAAATCCGGGTCAGCGTCAATCCAGGTTGTTTACGGGCCAGCTCGACGACGTAGCTTAGCAGCGCCTCCCAATGGGTGATGCCGTCGAGGATGGGATCGTTTGTTCCGAGATGGCGCTGAATCTCGCGCTTGAGCAGCTCCAGATTCAACGAGCCAACGACCTGCGTCGCCTGATAGAAGATGGTGCTGGCGTCGTCAGTCGCGTGCGCCAGCAGAGTTGACTTGCCCACGCGACGCCGTCCGTAGACAACGATGAGAGAGGGACGCTCGCGGTCCAACTCCTTGCGCAGCGACGCAATTTCGCGCTGGCGCCCGATGAAATCGTGACTTGATGGCATGCGCGGGCGACGTTATCTGAAGTTTTTATAATCGAGATTATTATAATTTCAATTATGGTAATTCTCGCGGATGAGCAGTACGCAACCATGGAACTCGGCGAAAGTCACCTACTCCCCTACGTGAACCGCTGGCGAGCGCAGCTCGCTGATTTGCCCGATGAGGGGTATCGGGCGCTGGTGGACGCGATTTCGCGCCGACAGGCGCGGCGTATCGGCGTCGCGGTCGACGATTGGGTGGGAGTTGGTGACGAGGAGCTGGCGCGCGCCGAGGCGCTCGTCGACGAGGTCGAGCGCGTGGCGCTGTGGGACGAGGCGCACACCCTGGGCTGGTTTCACCAGCACTTTGGCGAGCCGGAGCGCGACGCGAGCAACCGGGCGCACGACCGTGAGGAGGCGAAGCACGCCTCGCAGACGGTGACCACACAGTTGTACACGCCGCGGTGGATCGCCGACTTTCTGGCGACCGCGTGTCTCGAGGTCACGCGGGTCGACGCGCCCACCGTGTGCGACCCGGCCGTGGGCGGCGGGCAGATGCTGTTGGCCGCGCTCGATGCTCTGGTCGCACGCGGCGCGAGCGTCGAGGACGCCGCCACGAGGCTTTACGGCGTGGATCTCGACCCGCGGGCGCTCGAAGCCGCACGGCGCGCGCTCTCGTTGGAGGCGGCGCGTCGGCTGGGCCGGCGCTCGCCGCATGCCGAGGCCGCGATCGCGGCCAATCTGCGCGTCGCCGATGGCCTTTTCGACGAGCTGGGCACGTACGATGTCGTGCTCACCAACCCGCCGTATATGGGCGCACGCTCGATGCCAGAGGCGCTCAAGGAGCGCATTCGCGAGCATTTTCGGCCATTTCACGCCGACCTGTACACCGCGTTCATCCGCCGCTGCCATGCGCTGTCGCGCGACGTGGTGGGCGTGCTCGCCCAGCAGACGGTGTGGTTTTTGAGCCGGTTTCGAAAGGCCAGGGCGTGGCTGTTGGACGAGGCGGAGCTCGTCGAGTTCATGCACCTGGGGGCGCATGCGTTTGTCAATTTGAACGGCGAGAAGGCCAGCGTGGTGGCGTTCGTGCAGGCGAAACACGTGCGGGCTCGGGATGGTTTGACGCGGTTCATCGACTTACGACAGTTTCCCAACGCCGACGCCAAGCGCCGCGCCTTCCGGGAGCGCCCCGACGAGGTCTCACGCCGCGAGCCCGCCCGCGCGTTCGACGCGCTGCCGGGCCGTGTGCTCGCCCACTGGCTGCCCGGGCGGCTTCGCCGCCACTTCGCGACGACCCGCACGCTGGGCGACATCGCCGACATCCCCGGAAGCCAGAATAAGACCGGCAAGAACCGGCGCTACGTCAAGCATTGGCGCGACGTCGACCCCGGCGAACTTCGTCGGGCGCTCGAGATCGCCGGCGCGGCGGGCTCGGTCGACGGCCGATGGGTGTTTTACAGCAAGGGCGGGCGCTACGCGCCCTGGTGGGGCAATTGGCAACACGTGGTCGACTGGTCCGACGAGGCGCGCTCGTTCTATGCGGATAACCGCACCTCGAACCTGCTCGCCGAGCGGTGGTGGTTTGAAGAAGGCATCTGCTACACCGACTTCGGCGGCAGCACGTTCAACGCGCGCTGGATGCCGCCGGGGTGCGTCTTCGACATGGCCGGGCCAGCCATTTTTCCCCACGGCGACTCGCAGCAGCTGTTTGCGCTGTTGGCCGTGCTCAACTCCACGCCGGTGCGCGCGCTGCTCAACGCCATGAACCCCAGCCTGCACTACCAGGTGCGCGATCTGCGCCACCTGCCCGTGCCCGAGTGGTCCGACGAGCTCGAAGCCGTGCTCGCCGAGCGGGCGCGCGAGCTGGTGCGCGGCGTGCAACAGGTGGCGGCGCTGGTCGCCGAGAGCCCGCGCAGCCTGGGCGAGCCGGCCGACGAAGTGTGTGCGCGCGAGTTCGTGCGCCGGATGCCGGCCTTGGAGCGCGAGCTCGACCAGATGGTCTGCGAGCTCTACGGATGCCCCGAGCTGTTGGCGGCCCAGCGGCCGGCGCACGATTATGTGCGCCGGTTGCCGTGAGGGGAGGGGGGGCGTGGTTCCGTAATCGGGGGCTTCGAGGCGTGGAGGCACGTGGCTCTGGAGGCGGGGAGACCCCCAGCGGCCTCGCGCCGCTGGTGAATCAGATCGTCAGCTAGCAAATCCGGGATTGCACCCACAGACCCCAGCGGCCTCGCGCCGCTGGTGAATCAGATCGTCAGCTAGCAAATCCGGGATTGCACCCACAGACCCCAGCGGCCTCGCGCCGCTGGTGAATCAGATCGTCAGCTAGCAAATCCGGGATTGCACCCACAGACCCCAGCGGCCTCGCGCCGCTGGTGAATCAGATCGTCAGCTAGCAAATCCGGGATTGCACCCACAGACCCCAGCGGCCTCGCGCCGCTGGTGAATCAGATCGTCAGCTACGAGAGCGGCTGCCCAAACACAACTCGCCATCCAAAATCCGCCCCAGACGCCGCTCAACGGCCGATCGATCAAGAAAGGACGCAACGATTCGACCGTTTTGCCGAAAACCATAGTGAGGGGCACCGATAGGACCCGGCGTCTCACCCAGCGTCGCGTCCAACAAGAAAGTGGCTCCCCACGGAAGCGCAACCGTCGCAGCGAAACAACGCCATCGGCCCGGTCCGATGCCCGCACACCCCGCCGCACATCGGCGAGAAAGACGGGCGACCCAGGGCACGGCCGAGGTACGTCTTGGTTGGTTTCATGGGGGAGGGCTCGAGGAGCCCAGGTGGTGGGGCAGTTGGGGCAGTGCGCGCGCTTTGGCAACGCGCGCGCGGGCCTTTCGCAGACCGCGGGTGCCGCTCCGCTAGCCGTCGATCTTTGCGACCTGTGGGGCGAGCCCACAGGGGCGCGGGAGGCGGCGAGGCGCCCCGTAGCTGACGATCTTTGCGACCTGTGGGGCGAGCCCACAGGGGCGCGGGAGGAGGCGAGGCGCCCCGTAGCTGACGATCTTTGCGACCTGTGGGGCGAGCCCACAGGGGCGCGGGAGGCGGCGAGGCGCCCTGGCTTGAAGCGTGGACTCGAGCGGTGCCTCAATCAGACATCGAAACGCCCGGCGCGTTGCCGCGATCCTCAGATCCCCGATCAGGGAACCGCACCCAGGGGAGGGGGTGGCAATGGCGTGCGCCTCGATGCTATACATGATCCGAGAGCATTTCTACGTACTACAAGATGTCCATTTGCGGAGGAAGTCGATGAGTCGTCACGCGTTCGCCAAATTGCTGGCTGTGGGGCTGCCGATCCTATTCATGGTCGGCTGTGGTGTGCCCAAGGAAAAATATCGAGCGACGGTCAAGGACCTCGAGAACACCAAGATGGAGTTGGCCAAGACCCAGCAGGCCAAAAAAGAGGAGGAGCAAAAGCTCCAGGACCAGATCAAGACGCTCAACAATAAGATCGCCGACCTGCAAAAGGAGAAAAAGGGCCTGCAGGCCAAGCTCGACGAGTCCAAGGGTACCCTGCAGATGTACGAGTCGGAGCACGGCACCCTCGAGGATCGCCTCAAGGCCACCAAGTCCGAATTGGCCGAGCTTCGCAAGGCGCGCGCCAAGGCCGAGGCGCGGCTGAAGCGTTTCCGCGAGATCGCCAACAAATTCGCCAGCATGGTCCAGTCGGGCAAGCTCAAGGTCAAGATTCGCGACGGCAAGATGGTCATCGAGCTGGCCAACAATATTCTGTTCGACTCGGGCAGCACGCGCATCAAAAAGGACGGCCAGGCTGCTCTCAAAGAGCTGGCGGGCGTGCTCCAGCAGATCAAGAAGCGCGACTTTCTGGTCGCCGGGCACACCGACAACGTCGGCAAGGCCGAGGCCAACTGGCAGTTGTCCACCGCGCGGGCGGTCAACGTGGTCGAGTTTCTGCAGGACGCCGGCGTCGATCCCACCAAGCTGGCCGCGGCGGGCTACGGTGAGTATGACCCGGTGGCCAGCAATGACACCAAGGACGGCCGGGCGCTCAACCGGCGCATCGAGATCATCATGATGCCCAACCTCGAGGAGCTTCCCAGCATCCCCAAAGACGTCGTCAAGAATGGGTGAGCCGGTCACGTCGATGCCCAAAAGAGCCTTTACACTGCTGTGCCTTGTGGGGCTTTGCTGGGCATCGACGGGCTGCTTTGCCACCCACGGCCCGGCGCTGCCGGATCTGAGCGAGCAGCACACCGAGATCGAGCAGCGCAGCCAGCGCCTCGAGCGCATCATCGGGGTGATGACCCGGGACCTCGGCCGGGTGGAGACGCTGCGCCAGGAGTTTGCCCACGCCGACGCGACGCTGTACCAGCCGCCGTTTCCGCTGGATTTGTACAAACAGGTGGCCGTCAGTTGTCTGAACAAACCGTGGGATTCAAGTCAGTTACATGTGGACGCGTCGGACGGCGACGCCGAGGCCGGCTTGAACTTGAGCTGTCAGCCGGAATTTGGGCACCGGTTGGCGGTTGAACTTCAGGAGCAGGTGCCCGAGCGTCGCGCGCAGGCGCTGGCCAAGCTGCGCACGCTCGACGAGCTGCGCCAGCTTCGCGGGCGACTGCGCCAACGGTTGAGCCGGGTGCCGGCGATCGTCCAGGCCAGTCGAAGCCTATTGGCCGCGCGCCGAGCCGAGCTGCGCCAGATGCGCGCGGCCCAGTCGCATCGGCGCACCGAGTATAGCCAAGATCGCTGGCAACAATTACAAAAGCGACTTGAAGGCTATGAGCAACAATTGCAGCATCTGCAGGAGCATATCGAGCGGCTCGCCGAGGCTTGGCCGACGTGGGGCCCGTCGCTCGACCAGAGCGTCTCGATGCTTTATATGGAGCTGACGAAACTTTCCCCTTAAAGGACGCGACGCGCGCCGGCCCGTGGCCGTGCGCCGCCCCATCGACGGCGTGCGACGTCCAATGACTGGTTTTCGTGGAACGCCTCGCCCAGATCGTGCCAGCCCTGCGATGGCTGCCGGAGTACGACACCGACAAGTTGCGCGGCGACCTGGTCGCCGGGTTGACCGTGGGGATCATGCTCATCCCGCAGGGTATGGCCTACGCGTTGTTGGCGGGCGTGCCGGCGATCTACGGGCTGTACGCCTCGCTCATCCCGCTCATCATCTTTCCGCTGTTGACCACCTCGCGCCATGTGGCCACCGGCCCGGTGGCGATCAGCCTGCTGATCATGGCGGCCGGGGTGAGCAGGCTCGCCGAGCCCAACAGCGCCCAGTACATCGCGCTGGCCGCCCTGGTGCCGCTGATGGTGGGGATCGTCCAGATCTCGATGGGCGTGTTCCGCCTGGGCTTCGTGGTCAACTTTTTGTCCCGACCGGTCATCGTCGGCTTCGTGACGGCGGCGACGCTGATTATCGCCGCCAGCCAGTTTGGGGCCCTGCTGGGCTTCGACCTGCCGCATACGACCAACGTGTACGTGCTGTTGCGCGAGACGGTCACCCACCTGTCGCAGACTCAGCTCCCGGCGTTGATCGTCGGGGCAGTGTCCCTGTTGGTGCTGCTGGGGTTTCGGCGCTGGAATCCGTCGGCGCCGTCGCAGTTGGTGGTCGTGCTCCTGGGCATCGGCGCGGCCTACTTCTTCAACTTGCACGCCGATGGGCTGGCCGTGGTGGGCAAAATTCCCCAGGGGCTGCCCTCCTTCAAGATCCCGCCGATCACCTTGAAAAACGTGCACCACCTGGTGCCCACGGCAGCGACGATCGCCTTCGAGCAGTGCACCGTGATCATGTCGCTGGGGCGAGTGTTCGCCAGCCGAAACGGCTACAGCGTCGACGCCAACCGCGAGTTGGTGGCCATCGGCGCGGCCAACACCATGGGAAGTCTCTTCCAGGGCCTGCCCGTCTCGGGCAGCTTCTCGCGAAGCGCGGTCAACGAGAGCGCCGGGGCCAAGACGGCGTTGAGCAACGTCATCGCCGCCGGCGTCATCGGCCTGACGCTGCTCTTGCTCACGCCGGTGTTCTACTACCTGCCGATCCCGGTGCTGGGGGCGATCATCATGGTGGCGGCCATCGGGTTGATCGACGTCGAGGAGCTGCGCTACCTGGTCAAGACCAAGAAGCGCGATGGGTTCATCGCGCTGGTCACCTTCATCTGTGTGATGGTCCTGGGCATTCAGGAGGGGATTCTCATCGGCATCGGCGCGTCGGTGATCTCCATCCTGTATCGCATCAGCCTGCCGAACGTGCCCGAGCTGGGCCATATCCCGGGCACCACCGAGTTTCGCAGCCTGGAGCGCAACCCCGAGGCCGAGCCCATCAAGGGGATCTACATCCTGCGCGTCGACGCCTCCCTGTCGTTTGCCAACGCCGAGCATATCAAGACCAAGCTGCTCGAAGATCACAAGCCCAACGGCGACGGGTTCAAGGCGCTGATCATCGACGCCACCGGGGTCAACGACCTGGACACGACCTCGGCGGGCATGCTCACCGACGTGATCGACGCCCTCGAGGAGCGCGGGGTGGAGTTGCATATCGCCGGCGCCAAGGGGCAGGTGCGCGACACGCTGCGCCGCTCGGGGCTGCGCGGCGAGCTCGGCGAGGAGCGCTTCGCGCCCACGCCCGACCGGGCGGTCCAGGACATCTTGACGCGCTGGGACAAGGCCCACCGCTACGAAGCCCACCCGAAGAATGGGTCGGTGGCGCCCGCCGACCGATCCGACGAAAGTATGCCGACCGACGTCCGTGAGGAGTAGGGATGAGTTCCGACATACTGACCCACCCCGAGATCACGCCCACCGAGTTCCACGGCATGATCACCGTGGCCCCCCAGATGCGCGAGTTCTTCGAGCTGGTGCGCAAGGTCGCGCGCACCGACGCCTCGGTGCTGGTGCGCGGCGAGACCGGCACCGGCAAGGAGCTGGTGGCCAGCGCGCTGCACGCCCTGAGCCCGCGCCATAGCGGGCCGTTCAAGGCGCTCAACTGCGCGACGCTGACCCATGAGCTGTTGGCCTCGGAGCTGTTCGGCCACGTCAAAGGCGCGTTTACCGGGGCGTACCAATCGCGCGACGGTCTGTTCAAGCTGGCCGACCACGGCACGATCTTCCTCGACGAGATCGCCGAGATGCCCCTGGACTTGCAGGCGCGGCTGTTGCGCGTGCTCCAGGAGCAGCGCTTCGTGCCGCTGGGCGGCACGGAGTCGTTGACGGTGGACGTGCGCATCATCTCGGCGACCCACCGATCGCTTCGCGACGCGGTCAACAAGGGGGAATTTCGCGAGGACCTGATGTACCGCATCCGGGTGGTGCCGCTGTTTTTGCCGCCCTTGCGCGAGCGCAGCGGCGATGTGGAGGCGTTGACCTGGCATTTCATCGAGGAGTTCAACAAGCGCGGGTTTCGCCAGGTCGAGGGGGTCGACCGGCACGCCATGGAGGCGCTGACGGTCTACGACTGGCCGGGCAACGTGCGCGAGCTTCGCAACGTCCTGGAGTACGCCTTCGCCATCGGCGAGGGCCCCACGCTGACCCTCGACGAGCTCACCCCCGAGCTGCGCGGCGAGCCACCGCCGGTGCGCGACGAGGCCCCGATGACCGAGGAAGATCTCGAGCGCCAGCGCCTGCTCGACGCGCTGCGCGAGACCGGCGGCAACCGCGGCGAGGCTGCCGACCTGTTGGGCATCAGCCGCACGACGCTGTGGCGCAAGCTCAAAGAGCACGGCATCTCCGACTGAAATGCTGGTTGAATTGGCGCGCCGGTGTGTGCAAGTTTGCCCACCACCTGGTCTCCATTCAGGACTGCCGCACTGACTTTCATTTCTAAGGACCCGAAACCGACTGTGATATTTCAGGAAACAACACGTACACGCCGCCTGGTGGGGCGGATTGAAGACGGCGAAGAGCTCGTCGAGGTCATCAGCAATCTCTGTGAGGAGCACGACGTACGCGCCGGGCGCATCGAAGCCATCGGCGCGCTCAGCGAGGTCGAGATCGCCCGGTTCGACCCCGAGCAAGGCGACTACCAGACCGCGTTTGCCGGCGAGGGCACCTTCGACCTCATCTCCCTGAGCGGCAACGTGTCGCGGCTGGGCGATGCGGTGGTGCTTCGCCTCGAGGGGCTGATGAGCGTGATGGGTCCGGCGGGGGCGCAATTCGTCTCCGGCCAGCTTCGCTCGGGGCGGGCAATCTCGTGCGAATTCGTCCTCGAGGTCTTCGAGGACCTGGCCATCGAGCGCCGCCTGGACGCCGACACCGGCCGGCTCAATATCCGAACCATCCGGCGCACCGAGGCCAAGCCCGAGCCCGCCGTCGAGAAGCCCGCGGCGCCGCGCTCGCCGGAGCCGGTGCCCGAGCGCGCCGCGCCCGCCGAGCCGCAGCGAACGCCCATCGCCGGCAAGGGCATGTCCTGGAAAGACGCCGTCGAGGAGAGCAACGCCCCCGGCGAGGCCGCCGCCCCCAGCGCGTCGCGCGCGACCGGCGAAAAACCCAGCGCCGAGGACATCTATGCCAGCGTCGACATGGAGGAGCCGCTGATGGAAGCTGGCGACATCCTCGAGCACCCCAAGCTGGGCCGCTGCCGGGTCATGAAGGTCGAGGACGGCGAGTTCGCCCATGTGCGCCTGCCGCGCGGGCGGATTCGCAAGTTGTCGCTGGACATCGTCGACGTGGAGTTCGATCGTGAGGAGGACGGACGGCGCGTGTTCAAGGCGATCATCGGACGGTGACGGCGCAATGGCAGTCGATCTCTACAACCCCAGGGACGTGCGCCGCCGGCTGGAGCGATTGAGCAATACGCCGCGCAGCACGTGGAAGCGGGCGCGCGACTTCGCTCACCGCGACCTGTCGGCCTCGGCGGTGCTCGTGCCGCTGTCGGAGCACGACGGCGAGCTGTACGTGCTGTTCACCCAGCGCTCCCACGAGCTGCGCAACCACTCCGGGGAGGTCAGCTTTCCCGGCGGGCGCCGCGAGCCCGAGGACGACTCCCTGGTGGAGACGGCGCTGCGCGAGACCTACGAGGAGATCGCCCTCGAACCCTCCTCGGTCCACGTGTACGGCGCGCTGACGCGCATGCCCACCATCACCGGCTTCCAGGTCACCGCCTTTGTGGGCGAGTACGATCACGACGCCGATCTGGTGAGCAACCCCGACGAGATCCACCTGCTGTTCCGCGCCCCGCTGAGCGCTCTGGCCGACCCGGCGAATCACCGCGTAGAGAACCGCGAGTTTCGCGGCGAGACCTACCCGATTCACTTTTTCGACTACGAAGGGCATGTTATCTGGGGCGCGACTGGTAGAATGCTGTGGGCGTTGTTGGAGTATTTGGAGTTGGTCGACTGACCTGGCACCCCAAACATCGATCATATTTCTGACCATGTGATGCGGAGCGGCTGCTTGCTGCCCGCGGAGCCCGCGCCGGTGCAGCCCCGCGGCCTTGGCCCGGGATTTTGAGGTCAGCAAGCGCATTGGGCCGTGCTAATTTGATTGAGCCGACACGCGACACCTAACGACAACCACTCGAAACGCGCACACCCCATGAACATCCTCATCGGAATCACCGGAGGGATCGCCGCCTACAAGGCGTGCGAGTTGGTGCGCGCGTTCAAGAAGCGCGGCGACGAGGTGCGCGCGGTGATGACCGCGGGCGCCCAGGAGTTCGTGCGCCCGCTGACGCTGCAGATCTTGACCGAGCATCCGGTGGGCACCGAGATCTTCGACGCGACCTACGAGTCGGAGATCGGCCACATCGACCTGGCGCGCTGGGCCGATGTGGTGCTGGTGGCGCCGGCGACGGCCGACGTGATCGGGCGCATGGCGGGCGGGTTGGCCGATGATTTGCTGACCACGGTGCTGCTGGCGACGCGCGCCCCGGTGGTGGTCGCGCCGTCGATGAACACCCAGATGTGGTACCACCCGCTGGTGCAGCGCAATCTGGAGATTTTGCGCGCAGACGCCGGCTATCGGGTCATCGAGCCCGACTCCGGCGAGCTCGCCTGCAAGGAGGTGGGTCCCGGACGGCTGCCCGACCCGCCGGTGATCTTGGATATGGTCGACCGGGTGGTCGCGCCCAAGCCGCTGGCGGGCAAGACGGTGGTCGTCAGCGCCGGGCCGACGCGCGAGCAGATCGATCCGGCGCGGTTTATCTCCAATCCGTCCAGCGGACGCATGGGCTATGCGCTGGCGCGGGCGGCGTGGATTTTGGGCGCGAAGGTCGTGTTGGTCAGCGGGCCGACCGCGCTGGAGGCGCCGTCGGGCGTCGAGCGGGTGGCGGTGACCAGCGCCTTGCAGATGCACGAGGCGGTGATGGCCCGCGCCGACAGCGCCGACTTCGTGTGCATGGTCGCCGCGGTGGCCGATTTTCGGCCGCGGCAGGCCTCGCAGACCAAGGTCGAGAAGGGTCAGATGGCCGACGCGCTGGAGTTGGAGCGAAACCCCGATATCCTGGCGGAACTGGGCGAAAAATACGGCGCGGTCGAGGACGGCCCGTTCATCATCGGCTTTGCGGCCGAGAGCCACGACGTCATCGAGCGCGGCAAGAAAAAGCGCGAGCGCAAGGGCGCTCACATGATGGTCGCCAATCAGATCGGCGGGGCGAAGTCGGCGTTTGGCGCCGAGGAGTCGCAGATCGCCGTGATCTCCGAGGAGCGCGTCACCGAGTACGGTCCCGCGTCCAAGGAGGACCTCGCCGCGGATATCTGGCGCGAGGCCGTCGAACTAGTCGGCATGCACGGGGCCACCCGGGAGGAGTCATGAGCAGACGAGCTGAGCTGTATCGGGTGGTGCGCGACCTGAAGAATCATTTGCGCTGGCAGAAGGCCAGCGGGGCGGTCGGCAGCGTGCCCGCGCCGGCCGATGAGCGCGCGGCGTTCGAGGCGAAGAAGAAGGCGCGGGAGAAGGCGCAGTTGGAGCGGGTCAAGCGGAGCTTTGCGGCGCCGACGACAACGACAACACGCAAGGCGGCGCCGGAGGCGGCCGCGGCGGGCCGGGAGGCCACGCGCTCCGAGGCCACGCGCTCCGAGGCCGCGCGGCCCGTCGCTACCCAGCCCGAGCCGACAACGCCCGCAGCGCCGCCGTTCGGCTCGACCAAGCAAAAAGAGGCCGCCCCGCCCGAGACATCCGCGCCGTCGACGCCGTGGAAGAGCTTTGGCAGCCGGCCGACCAAGCGCTTTGCCGCGGGCCAAGCGCCCGAGCCCACACCCGAGTCCAAACCCGAGTCCAAGCCCGAACCCAAGCCCGAGGTTGCCGTGAACGACGGCCCGCCCGACTACGATGAGGCCTTCTATCCCGAGGCCGACGACATGATGCCGCCGGCGGATTATAACCCCGGCCAGCTCAGCAAGACGCGTCCCACACCCCAGGCGGCCAAGCCCGAGAAAGACGCCTCTGAGATGAGCAAGAAGGAGAAGCTCGATTTTCTGCGCGACTACATGGGCGACTGCCGCCGCTGCGGGCTGTGCGAGCACCGCACCAATATCGCGTTCGGGGTGGGCGACCCGGAGGCCAAGCTGGTCTTCGTCGGCGAAGCGCCGGGCTACAACGAGGACCGGCAGGGCGAGCCGTTTGTGGGCAAGGCCGGCAATCTGCTCGACAAGATGATCGAGGCGATGGGGCTAAAGCGCAACAACGTCTATATCTGCAACGTCATCAAGTGCCGCCCGCCCAACAACCGTGACCCGCACCCCGACGAGATCCGGGAGTGCTCGCCGTTTTTGCGCAAGCAGCTCGAGGCCATCGACCCCGACGTCATCGTCACGCTTGGCCGGTTCGCCGGGCAGTTTTTGACCGGCGAGGACAAGTCGATGGGCGCGCTTCGCGGGCGGTGGCACGACTGGGAGGGGATTCCGGTGATGCCGACGTATCACCCGGCGTACTTGCTGCGCAGCCCGCAGCAAAAGGGCAAGGCGTGGAGCGATTTGCAGATGGTGATGGAGAAGATGGGGCTTTGATGAGGCTGGGTGGGTGATTGGGGACCCCCTCCGCCTCGCGAACGACGCTCGGCACCTCCCCCGTGGGGTGAGGAGCTTTTAGCAGGGATGGAAGTTATGGATTTTCGTGGTGGTGGACATTTGTACGGATTGCACCGGGTCGTCGAGCCCAAGGGCGCGCTGCCGCAGGCGGCGAAGCGCCTGGATAATGAGGGGCCGGCCTGGGACAACGAGATCGTCATCGACGTGCATACGCTGAACGTGGATTCGGCGAGCTTCCACCAGATCATCGGCGAGGTGGGCCGTGATGAGGCGGCCGTCGGCGAGCGCATTCGTGGGATCGTGGATGAGCGTGGCAAGATGCAGAACCCCGTGACCGGCAGCGGGGGCATGCTTTTGGGCGAGGTGCGCGCGATCGGCCCGAACTACGAGGGGCCGGTGGAGGTCGCCGTGGGCGACAAGATCGCCACGCTCGTAAGCCTGACGCTGACGCCGCTTCACCTGGAGAGCATCGACAAGGTGTACTTGGACGCCGACCAGGTCGACGTCACCGGCACGGCCTACCTGTGGCCGAGCTCGCCGCTGGTGCGCATGCCCGAGGACATGGCCGAGCGCCTGGCGCTGTCGTCTTTGGACGTATGCGGCGCGCCGGCGCAGACCAAACGCCTGGTCGAGGGCGCCAAGCGCGTGCTCATTTTGGGCATGGGAAAATCGGGTATGATCTGCGCGGCGGCCGCGCGCGACGCGCTTGCATCGTCCGAAGACGGCGCAAGCGGCAACGTCTTTGGCTTCGACCTTCGCGATGACAACCTCGTGGCCATGAAACAGGCCGGCATCGTCGACGATTTCCGCTGCGGCAACGCCAAGAAGCCCGCCGAGGTGCTCGATCTGGTCACCGACATGATCGACGGCGAGCTCTTCGACGTGGTCATCAACACCTGCAACGTCGCCGACACCGAGATGGCGGCGATCCTTCCCTGCAGAGACCGCGGCAAGGTCTACTTCTTCAATATGGCCACCAGCTTCGCCAAAGCCGCGCTCGGCTGCGAGGGCGTCGGCAAGGACGTCGACCTGCTCATCGGCAACGGCTATGCGCATGGACATGCGCAGATGACCCTGGATCTGGTGCGCAAATTCGACGCGGTGCGCGAACGGATCGAGATGTTGTTGGCGCGCTGACGACGGCACGCAGGCCGTCGCCTCTCCCCCTTTTCACTTCTTTGATTTGCAACGCCTTTGGGTCTTTTCCATACTGATTTTCGCTTGGGGGATAACCTAACTTTTTAAGGCGCTTAGAGGTTATGCGTAATTCAGTGAAGTGGCTTGCGATTGGCGTTTTTCTCACGTTTCTCATCCCGGCCTGCGGCGACAGCAATGGGGCTGCGAAGACGGGCGATCTCGGCGGCACCGGCCCCACGCGCGTCCAGAGCTATCTGCGGGGCGACCAATTTACCCGTCTGGTCTTCGAGGTCGATTCGGTCGACGGCTACGCGCCGATGAGCGCGGCCGAGCAGGGCATGATCGGCAAGATCAAGCCCCTGGTCGACAAGCCCGCCGGCGTCGAGGCCGTGCACGACGGAACCATCGTCTCGCGCGGCGCAGACCACGCCTGGACCCTCGACGAGCTCGACAAGCTCGCCGCGCAGTCCAATACGCTGGACGTGGGCGACAATACCATCAAGATGCACGTGATGTTCGTCGACGGCCATTCCGACCAGGATACCGATCAATCACAGGTACTGGGGCTGGCCTGGGGCAACGAGAATATCGCCATCTTCAAGAAGACCATCCAGGACCACTGCCAGGGCGTGTTGACCGGTGACCAACTGTGCAAATACGCCGAGCAGTCCATTTGGACCCACGAGGTCGGCCACGTTCTTGGATTGGTCGACAACGGCGCGCCCAAGCAATCCAACCACCAGGACATCGAGCACGGCCACCACTGCAACAACGACCAATGCGTGATGTATTGGGCCTACGAGGGCACCAAGCTGATGGACGTGCTCAAAGAGCGTCTGAGCGGCAATGGCGGCGGGCTGAACTTCGACGACGCCTGCAAGGCGGACCTGAAGGCGGTGCGGGACGGGGAGTAGTCAGCGGCAATGGCCATGCGCGCAACGCTAGAGTGCGCCCTGCAGAGTAGCGGATGCCCGAGAACGCCGAGCCCCACAGCAGCATCGAGACGAGCAGCAGGGCGTAGGCGAGGGGTTTGGAGGGGGCGCTGGGAAGTGGTCGTGGCACAAGAAAAAACCTAAACCTAAACGTAAACCTGAACCTAAACGAGCTGTTTTTGCGGTCGGCTGAAAAGGCCGTTTACGTTTAGGTTTACGTTGAGGTTTAGGTTTAGGTTTAGAAATCCCAGCCCTTGCCGTGCAATTCCTCCAGGCCGGGAGTTCCCGGAGGGTTGGGCAGAAGCTTCAAATCGGGGTGGTTGCCCTTGACGAAGTTGAGCGCCCAGTCATTTCGAAACAGCACGATGGGCAGGCCGTCTTTGTCCTCCAGGACCATCGTGTAGTTCTGGCGCTCGAACTTGTCGATGTCGAACTCGCCGTCGACCCAGCGGGCGTATTTGAAGCCCAGCGAGCGCAGCCGAACCTGGACGTTGTACTCGTGCTGCAGGCGGTGGGTGAGCACCTCGAACGGCAGGATACCGACGGCGCCCACGATGATCTGGTTACCCAGGTGGGGCTGGCGGAAGACCTGGATGGTGCCCTCCTCGGCGAGCTGGTCGAGGCCTTTATCGAGCTGCTTTCGGCGCAGCGGATCTGGGGCGTCCGCTATTGGAGTCGAATTAATATTGAAGGGCGGACGGTACGCGGCGTTTGAGCGAAGAGAGCGCCCAGCAGATAGGCCACGTGGCTATTGCCCGAGCGTGAATCTCGCGCAAACGTGGCGGATCGTCCGCCCTTCAATCGCCGTTCGCGCGTGGTCCAGCGCCGCAAATAGATGGCGTGGCGAATCCTCAAGAGCCACCAACCCACATCTGCAACACCTCCATCTCCCAAATCTCCTCAGGGCTCGCCTCGAAGGGGTCGCGCCCGAGCGCGATGATGTCGGCGGCGAAGCCCTCGTCGAGGCGGCCGAGCACGTTTTCCCAGTGGCCGGCGAACGCCGCGCCGGCGGTGTAGGCCTCCAAGATCTGCTCGCGGGTCAGCGCCTTGTCGGGCATAAACGCATTTGCGCGCGCCGTCTGGCGAGTGAGGGCGGTGGCAATACCGTGCCAGGGGTTGGGATCTTCGATGGGATAGTCGCTGCCGGCGGCCAGGGTGGCGTTTTGAACGAGCAGGGGCCACGGGTACAGCCGGTCGAGCTGGGCGTCGGTGAGCACCTCCGGCGCCCAGGCGGCGTCGCTTCGCAGGTGGATGGGCTGGATGCTGGCGATGGCCGACAAGTCGCCCAGGCGCTCGCAGTCGCGGGCGGTGAGCATCTGGGCGTGCTCGAGGCGCGGGCGAAGCTGGTAGCGGATGCGTTCGGGCACCGCGGCGTAGGCGTCGATGACATGGCGGGCGGCGGCGTCGCCGATGGCGTGGATGGCGACCTGCCAGCCGTCTTCCATGAGCGCGGCCACGTCGCGGGTCAGCTCGGTGGGCTCGTGCATGACCAGCCCGTGGGTGCCGTCGGGGTAGGCATCGAGCAGGTGCGCGCCCTGCGAGCCTAGCGCGCCGTCGGCGAAGAATTTGATCGCCGCGATCGACAGCCACCCCTGAGGGTCGTGGGTGGGACCGACGTCGAGGACCTGCTCGAGGGCTTTGTCGGCGCCGTCGACGATGGCGTAGACCCGAAGCGGCAGCTCGCCGGCGCCGGCCATCTCGCGCAGCATGTCCAGGCGGTTGACCTCGGTGCGCGCCATATGCGCCGAGGCAATGCCGTGTTTGCGAAAGGTGCGCGCGGTCTGCAAGAAGACCTGGCGGTCCTCCTCGACGGTGACCTCGGGGATGGCCTCGAGGATGGGCGTCATCGCCTCGTCGACGAGCACGCCGGTCAGCGCGCCACTCGCGTCGCGCACCGCCCGCCCGTCGCCCCGCGGGTCGTAGGAGGTGTCGAGTCCGGCGCGGCGAAGCGCCTCGGAGTTGACCACGACCGCGTGGCGGTCGACGCGGTGCAGGCAGACCGGCGTAGTCGGGAAATGCCGGTCGAGATCGCCCAGCCTAAAGCCGTCGCCCGACGGCCAGCCGTGCTCGTCCCACCCGTAACCCAGCGCCCAGCCGCTTGGCGAGTCGGCGGCGTTCTGCGCGCGAAGCCTTGCGTAGAGTTCGGCGGTCGAGCCCACCCCCGCCAGGTCGACCGCCCCGGCGCGAAGTCCCAGGCCCCACAGGTGGCAGTGCGCGTCGGCCAGCGCCGGAAATAGGCACTCGCCGTCGGGCTCGACAACCTCGTCGGCGCTCGTCTTCCGGTCACGGGCGGCTTGTCCGACCGCGGCGATGCGCCCATCGCGCACCAGCAAGGCGTCGGTGTGCCGGCCGGCGGCGTCCAGATAGATCTTGGAGTGTTCGAGCAGCATAGGCAGGGGTGTAGGGGTCTAGGGATGTAGGGGGCCAGGGGTTTCTTAGTTGAGGCGGTGTCGGTTATGGTGAAGTACGTGCCAGACGGCCGAAAGTCAAAGATGTTAGGATTGACACGGAGCGCTTCGACGAGCCCTGGACACCTGGACCCCCTGGACCCCCTGGACCCCTGGACCCCTGGACCCCTGGACCCCTGCCACCATGATTATCGACATTCACGTACATCTGGTCGCCTTGAGAGAGGATAACGGCTGTTACGTCAGCGACAAGATGTCGCGCGGGATCGTCTACCAGATCTTGAGCCGCGCGTTGGGCCTCAAGGGGGTCGACCGCGACAAGATCGACGACGCCTACCGCGACAAGCTGATCGGCTGGGCGCGCGACAGCGACCTGGACGGCGTGGGTGTGCTCGCGCTGGACGGCGTGTACGACGATGACGGCGAGTTCGACCGCGAGCAGACCCAGGTCTACGTCGACAACGACTATTGTCTGAAGGTCTGCGAGGCGTCGCCAAAGCTTTTGCCGATCTGCTCGGTCAACCCGCAGCGCAAAGACGCCATCGACGAGCTCGAGCGGGTGGTCGCCCACGGGGCGGTGGCGATCAAGATGCTGCCCAATAGCCAGGGCTTCGACCCGGGGCTTCCCGACTACCAGCCGTTCTGGCAGCGCATGGTCGAGCTGGGCATACCGCTTCTGATTCACTCCTCTTTCGAGCACACCATCCCGGTCATCGACCAGAGCTTCGGGCGCCCCGAGCGGCTGCACGCCGCGCTGAGCGAGGGGGTGACCGTCATCGCCGCCCACTGCGCCAGCTCCGGCGTCGCCCATATCCACGAGGATATCGGCACCTGGCAGGCGATGCTGCGTGAGTTCCCCAACCTCTTCGGCGACATCTCGGCGATGGCCTCCATGGCGCGCTTTCCCTACATCAGCACGGTGCTCGACGACGAGATCGCCCGCGAGCGCGTCGCGTTGGGCAGCGATTTTCCCATCCCCGTGTCCCCGTGGCTGTTCGTGACCAAGCTCGGCTGGCAGAAGGTGCGCGAGCTCAGCGAGATCGACAATCCGTTGCAGCGAAACCTGGAGACCTTCAAGGCCCTGGGCGTCGACAACGGGATCTTGCGGCGCGGAGCGCGCCTGCTCAAACTCTAATTGCCCGTTTCCAACATCACGTTGGCGATATCCTCCCACAACCACTCGAAGCTCTCGCGGTCGAAGGCCGCGCCCGAGCCGAACCAGTCGGCGCCGTCGCGCACGTCGAAGGGGCCGCGCAGGTAGTGGCCGATGACGTCGAGGTGGTCGGCGCGCACCACGCCGCGAAATTCGCCCCAGATCTGGCTGAGCGTGGGCACCACGCCGTCGCTGGTCGACTCCGTGATGATGAAGGGCAGCGCGCGGTGGGTGATCATGTCCTCGCTTTCGACGGGCGGGTGGTACGGATAGCCGGAGTGGGCGCGCGAGGCCAGCGTCCACAACAGGCCGTACAAGATCTTGTTGAGCGGGGTGAGCGCGTGGCGAAGCCGGATCTTTTTGATCACCTGAGTGGGCGGCGGCGCCGCCGTGGCATACGAGACGTAGCGCACGTCCGGGTGGTCCAAGGTGGTGGTGTTGAACAGGTCCATGCCCTCGGGGGTGAGCTGGATCATCGAGCCCTGGTCCTCGAGGATGGAGCGCAAGAATTGGCGCACCTCGGCTTCGACCGACGGATTGAAGTCCCTGAGCAATTGGTTGGTGATCTGCTGGATGAGCGTCTCGTCGAGGCCGAGCAGGTCGTTGACCTTGGTCAGCATGCCCAACAGCCCGCCGAGCACGGTCACCGGCCGGCGCCACAGCCCCACGATGATGAGCAGGGTGACCAGATACAGCAGGTTTTTGCCGTACAGTGTGCTGAAGAAGTTGGCCACCGGCGTGCCGTAATGCGCCCCCGAGATGCTGACCACCGTCTGCAGGTTGTCGTAGAGCGCCTCGCGGTACTCGTCGAGGTCGAGATGGGCGTCGGGGCTGGCCGCCAGGCGCGCGTCCAGCGCCCCGGTCGAGTGGCCGATGAAGTGCAGGCACACATCGTCGTCGAAGCCGCCGTTGTCGGCCACGGTCATGATGAGCTTGCGCGCCCGGTGGCGAAGCGACGCGGTCGGGAAGGTCTTGACGCCGAAGATCTCGACCTCCTCGCCGCGGCGCACGAACACGTCGGTGAGCGTCTCGCGAACCTGGCGAAAATACGAGATGCCGCCCAGGGCGGCGAAGCCGAAAAAGCCGGGGATGAGATAGATTTGATGGCGCCTGGACACTACTGCCTCCGTCCGCTGCAATTGCTGCCAGCCGATAGGTTTACTTGACCGGGCGGGCGGCTGCAAGAATCAGGTCGCACGTTCGACATGGCTGGCGAGACGCGGCGCCAAGCCTTAAGGTGAGGGCGATGGACAGCCTACTGACAATCGCCGGTACTGATCCCAGCGGGGGCGCGGGTATTCAGGTCGACTTGCAGGTGTTTCGCGACTTTGGCTTCCACGGCCTGTCGGTGATCACGGCGCTGGTGTGCCAGAACACCACCGGCGTGCGCCGCTTCGAGGCGGCGAGCGCGGCGCTGCTCGCCGATCAATTGGACGTGTTGTTGGAGGACGTCACGCCGGCGGGCGTCAAGATCGGGATGGTTCCGACGCCCGAGCTTGTTGTGGAGATCGCCCGGGCCATCGAGCCGCTGTCGTGCCCGGTCGTCTTCGACCCGGTCATGGCCAGCAGCTCGCACCACGAGCTGACCCACACGGGTACGGTTGAAGCGATGCGCGAGCGGCTCATCCCGCGGGTGGACGTGCTCACGCCCAACGTCGGCGAGGCGCAGGTGCTGCTCGACCGCGTGATCGAAACCCGCACAGACTTCGAACAGGCCGGCGTCGACCTGCTCGACCTGGGGTGCGCCGCGGTGCTACTCAAGGCCGGCCATTTGCGCGATCGCGGCGAATGTGGCATCGCCGACGTGCTCGCCACGCCCGCGCAGCTGCACCCGCTGGCCGAGCTCGCCGCGGTCGACGCCGACGTGCGCGGCACCGGCTGCCAGTTGTCCAGCGCCCTGGCGGCCACGCTGGCCGGCGGTGAGCCGCTGGTCGAGGGCGTCGAGCACGCCCGGCGTTATTTGAACGAGTTGTTGCATACGCGGCGGCGCGACGTCGGCCGGGGCCGCCCGGTCATCGTGCGCGCGGCGCCGCCGGAGCAGTCATGAGTCAAGAACACCCATCGTCGGCCCATTCCGCCCACCCCCACGTGACCGCGGACGAATACAAAGATGCCGTGGCGCGCGAGACGCGCTTTCAGGGCGTGCTCGAACAGCCCGTGCGTCTGACCTGGGTGCTCATCGTCGTCAACGTGGGCATCTGGCTGGTCGCCAAGATCTGGGGCACTGGCTTCATGGGCCTAAAGACCCCGTATATGAACGGCGAGCAGGTCGCGCTGTACACCGGCATGAAGGTCAACGCGCTGGTGGCCGCCGGGCAGTGGTGGCGGCTGATCAGCAACCAATTCGTTCACCTGGACATCATGCACATCGGGTTCAACGCCTACGGGCTGTACGTGATCGGCCCGCTGGTGGAGCGCTTCTACGGGTGGCGGCGAACGCTGCTGCTGTATGTGGTCACGGGCACCATCGGGTCGGTGGCCAGTTTCTACTTCATCACCGCTCCCTCTGGCGGCGCCTCCGGGGCGATCTACGGGCTGGTGGGCGTGCTGCTCGTCTTCGGGCTCAAATACCGCAACGAGCTTCCCAAGCGCGTCTCCCGCGCCCTGACCACGGGGATGCTCCCGTGGGTGGCGTTTAGCCTGGGCATTGGCTTTCTGAACAGCCTACCCATGGACAACGCCGCCCACCTGGGCGGTCTGTTCAGCGGCGCGATCCTCGCGTTGGTGGCCCGCTCGCAGCTTCGCGAGCAGACCAAAGGCGTGATCGACAAGCTCGTGTGGATCGGCGTGGCCGTCGCGCTGGCAGCGCTGGCGTGGACGGCCGTCGACTGGGGTCACGAGGTGGTTCGATGCGACGGCGGCCCGCAGGCCTACTACCAGTGTTATCCGGATTTGCGCGCGCAATTGCAGCCGGGAAGTCGACCCTAGTTCAGGCAACCATGCCTCGACCACCGCGCGACGTCGAGAACCGACCACGTCGCCGATCGCGGGACGTCGAGAAGCAAGCACGTGGGCGATTCGCAAAAGCCGACGGCCGAGCGCGTCGCGCTCGGCCGTCGGGAAGGAAGGGGGTTAGGGCATGACCGGGCCGGGACCCGGACCCGGGCCAGGCCCGGGGTGGCCGCCGCCGGAGGCGGGCAGTTCGAACTTGAACTTATACTGTGCCTCCTCGCCGGGGGCGGGGCTCGGCCAGGTCACCTCGACGCGGTAGGTGCCCGCTGGCATGTCGGCGGGCTGGACCTGCAGGTCGCCGGCGCCGATGGTCCCTTGGGCGATGACCGCGCCGCTGTTGTCGAGCAGCGCCAGCGTGGGCTGGCCGGGGTGATGGCTGAGCATGGCGGACTTGATCGTCAGCGTGTCGGTGAGGTCACTCGAGGTGGTGAACTCGTAGAAGTCGACGTCGCTGGTGTCGGTGGCCTCGCCATACATCCACGCGGCGCCGGTCAGGTCGGTGTACGACGCCGACTGGGCGGTGGCGGCGGTGTCGTTGGGCTCGGCCTCGACGACGCCGGGGCCCATGCTCGTCTTGACCGTGTAGGTCTGGGAGGCGACGGCCGACGGGGCGGAGATCTCGACGTAATAATCGCCGGAGGTCAGCCCGTCGACGACCAGCACACAGCCCTCGGAGGCGCCCGTTCGCGACGCGACCTCGGCGCCGGTGCTGTCGACCAACTTGCAGTCGTAGCTCGCCGGGCCGGCGGTGGTGTCGCGTGCGTCGACCACCAGGGCCTGCCCGGGCATCATGTCGCTGAACATGTTGAAGGTGTACACGTCGGTGTCGCTGGCGTCGACGGCGCCTTCGTACAGGCTGCCCAGCATGGCGGACGTGGCCGTGGCGGTGGTGTCGTTGGGCTCGGTCTCGGCGACCGGCTCCTGGTCGACGTCGATGGTGAACGCGTCACTGCTCAGGTCGGCGTTGGCGACGATGGCGAACATGTAGTCGCCGTAGGGAAGCACGGTATGGAAGTCGGTGGTCCCGGAGGCGACCTCGTTGCCGTCCATGTCGTAGAGGACCACGCGAGCGTTGCTGGGCACGTTGACCCACAGATAGGCGGGCTGCGGCACGGAGAACAGCCCATAGTCGGCGTAGCCGGCCGACAGCGGCTGGCCGGTGTGCTGGGCGGTGCCGGGGATGGCGAGGCCGCCCATATCGTCGGGGCTGAACGAGCGCACCGTGACGGTCTCGTCGGTCAGCTCGGTGCCGTTGGGCGAGGAGACGCGCACGGCGAACGTGCCGCCGTCGACGGCGTAATAGTACAGCGCGTGGTCGGCGCCAGCGGTGTCGCTGATCGCGGCGACGGCGTCATCGCCGGCCACCTTGCCGTGGTCGAGTTGGTCGAGCTCGAGGGCCGCGCTGGCCGACGAGGCGTTGTCCTGGGAGACCTCGATGACCTGGCCGGGCGCGATCTGGACGGTGGCGTACAGCGCGTCGCCCTTCTTGACCAGGGTCGCCGTGGACGTGGCGCTCTGGTCGGCGCCGAGCTTGCCCAGGTCGGTGGAGTTGAGCACCGTCGGCCGGCTCAGCCCGTAGTGGTCTTCGCTGCCGCGCATCTGCGACCAGTCGACCAGCATATGCAACTGGCTGGCGTTGGGGATCTGGACCAGGAAGGGGCCGCGGTCGGGCAGCGTGTAGATGTGGTCGGCGTCGGCGGCGTCGCCCCAGACCACCAGCTTGACGTCCATATGGTCGTCGATGGCGATCGGCGACATTTGGACCAGCGAGCCCGCGGGCAGGTCGGTGACGTCGTAGTAGTTGTCGGCGAGCCCGGTCAGGTTGCCGTTGATGCTATTGCCCGGCGACGTGCTCAGCAGGGCGACGGATTGGGGTGTGGGCGCGGCGAGCTGCTCGATGGTGCCCACGTACGTCCAGTCGGGGCCGCCGACCGGGGCGATGGTGTCCTTGTCGGTGACCGCCACCAGCGGCAGCACGGTCAACACGTAGCTGCCGGTGGCCGGCACCATGATCTGGCGAGCGGCGCCGGTGGTAAACGGGCTGTAGCGCACCCAGCTACCGTCGGCGTTCTCGACCTTGAAGGCCGCCGTCCAGCCCACGCTGGGCTGCACGTTGATCTGGAGCAGGTCGCCGGCGTTGGCGTCGAAGGTGTACAGGTCGACGTCCTGATCGATGGAGAAGATAAAGCCGCCGTCGTAGTCGTCGGGGGTGGCGATGGAGCCGGCGAACACGAATTGCTGACCCACCGGCTTGAGCGTGATCTGGGTGGGCTGAGCGGTGTGCGGCTGCGCCTCGGTGTAGTCGGCGTTTTGGGCGAGCTGCTCGGCCGGCGACATGCAGTAGCCGCCCACGAGCACGTCGTCGGGCTGGCACTGGGCGTCGGGCATGCACATCCCGGTGGTGTCGTCCCAGCTCGTTCCCCGAGCGCACACCGCGTCGGTGGCCACGCAGGTGTCGCTGGCCGAATCGTAGGCGGTGCCGTCGGCGCAGACCTGGTCGGTGACCACGCACTCGCCGCTGTTGGCGTCGCGCTGGGTGTGGGTGCCGCAGGTGGTCGGCTCGCTGACCACGCATTTGCCGTCCTGCGCCTCGGTGCCCGGCCCGCAGGTGACCTCGGGCACGCAATGGCCGTCCTGGGCGACGGTGCCACTGCCACAGGTGACCTCGGGGACGCAGAATCCATCCTGGGCGACGGTGCCGTCGCCGCAGGTGACCTCGGGCACACAGGCGCCATCCTGGGCGACGGTGCCGTCGCCGCAGGTGATGTCGGTGTTGACCACACACTGGCCAAGCTCGGCGTCGAAGGTCGTCCCGGCGGCGCAGACGCTGCCCTCGGGCACGCAGGTGCCGTCCTCGGCGAGCACGGTGCCGGCTGAGCAGCCATCCTCGGTCAGCGTACACTTGCCGCTTTGGGCCTGGGTTCCCGGCCCGCAGGTCAGCCCGGAGTCGTTGCCGCCACAGGCCGTCAGGGCCGCGGCGACGGCCAGGCCGCCAAGAACGCACGCGATGCGTCGTCGAAATTGCATGTCTGTCTCCTCACAGAAAGGGTGCGCGAATGCGCGTCTACCAACCTGTATTAGAGTGTGAGAAACCTTCCGTTCACGCTGAACTTACAATATGTCACACTTGGGAGAGTTCGCGGTTTTCCCCATCCAGGCAGCCCTATGAGTTCCCTTGTCTACATCGTCATCGGCGTCGGCATTCTAATCGCGGCCTATATCGCGCGGCGCCAGCAGGGAGACCGGCGCGAAGAGCTCGCCCGGCGCCTGGGGCTGGCGGTGGAGGCCAACGCCATCGGCAGCGGCGTGCTCGGCGGGCGCTACAAGGGCATGAAGGTGCGCATCGAGGAGTTTAATAAGGGCAACGGCCGCCACGCCCGGCCCTTTGTGGAGGTGGTGGTCGAGTTGCCCGCGCGCCTGCCCGACGGGCTGGTGGTCGTCCCGGAGGCGGACCTCGCCAAGATCGGCAAATTCCTGGGCCTGCAGGATATCGTCGTCGGTCATCCCCGCCTGGACGACGCCGCGGTCATCAAGGCCAGAAGCGTCGACGAGGCGCGGGCCTTTTTCGACCGTCCCGGCGTCGCCGACGCCCTGGCGAGCTTGCTGATGCGCTACCAGCAGGTCAAGCTCCATCGCGGCAAGCTCCACGTCACCCGCGCGGGAGACGCCGGTCCGGCGACCGAGCTGGTGCTCGAGGCCATCGCCGAGTTCGTCGAGGTCCTGCTCGGCGAGCGCGAGTACGAGCCCGAGCAGGCCGACATCGTCGACACCGGCTATGGGGATATGAACAAAGTCGTCGAGCAGGAGTTGGCCCGACGCAAAGCCCAGGGGCATCGCCCCTCGTTCGACCGGCCGATGTACCAGCCGTCTGCCGAGCCCAAGCCCCAGCCCGATGAGCCCGCCTCGTCGGACCCGTTCGGCCGGCCGGGAGCTGGCGACGACAAATTTGGCCCCGGCTCGGGCGGCGGCCCCAGCGGCGACGGCATGTGGTAGGGCTTGCCCAACAGCATGCCACTGGACTCAGACCCCATCCTACGGTAGACGGTCCTATTTCGAATGCACGGCTGTGGCAGGGCGTGCGTGCTGTTTAAGTTGTTTCTCGATCGCTCGATCACCCGATCACTCGATCACTTCAAATCCGTGAGGACTACCGTGGGCAAGGACTACAAAGCCACCCTCAATCTTCCGTCGACCGACTTCCCGATGCGCGCCAACCTCTCCGACCGCGAGCAGGACCAGATTATGCGGTGGGAGCACGACGACATTTACGGGAAGATGATTGCGCGGCGGAAGGACGAGGGCGCCCAGCGGTTCGTCATGCACGACGGCCCGCCCTACGCCAACGGCAACATCCACCACGGCCACATCCTCAACAAGACCCTCAAGGACTTCGTGGTCAAGTACCGCAACCTCAAGGGGTATCTGTGCGAGTACGTGCCCGGCTGGGACTGCCACGGGCTGCCCATCGAGCATAAGGTCGACCAGAACCTCGGTGAGAAGAAGCGCGACATGACCAAGGTGGACATCCGGCGCGCCTGCCGGGAGTACGCCGACAAATGGGTCACTATCCAGGCCGAAGAATTCCAGCGCATGATGGTCTTCGGCGACTGGCAGGCCCCCTACCGCACGATGTCGTACGACTACGAGGCGACGACCGTGCGCGAGCTCGGCCGCTTCTTCGAAAAGGGCATCGTCTACCGGGGCCTCAAGCCGGTCCACTGGGATTGGGCGGCGCAGACGGCGCTGGCCGAGGCCGAGGTGGAGTACGGGGAGTTTCGCACCGAGCACGTCTACGTGAAGTTCCCCTTCGCCCAGCTCCCCGACGAGCTGGCCGAAAAGGCCGGGGACAACGACGTGTACGTGGTCATCTGGACGACCACCCCGTGGACGCTTCCGGCGAACCTGGCCGTGGCCCTCAACCCCGACTTGAACTACCAGCTCGTGCGCCACGGCGACGAGGTCTACGTGCTGGCCGAGGGGCTTCGCGACTCGGTGCTCGCCGACTGCGACATCGCCCAGGACGATGTCGAGATCTTGGCGAACTTCACCGGCCGCAAGCTCGTCGGCGAGCTCGGCGAGGGCAAGGGCCTGGCCGCGCGCCATCCCTGGCTCGAGCGCGACTCGGTGCTCCTGCCGGCCGACTACGTCACCCTCGACCAGGGTACGGGCTGCGTGCACACCGCCCCCGGCCACGGCCAGGAGGACTTTGTGCTGGGCCAGGAGTTCGGCCTGGACGTCATCTGCCCGGTCGACCAGGAGGGCAAATTCAGAATCGACCTGGAGATCCAGACCGACGACGGCCCCATGAATCTCGAGGGCGCCCACGTCTTTAGCTCCAACAAATATATCGCCCAGCACCTGGCCCATATCGGCCGGCTGTTGAACAAGCCCGGCGACCGGCTGACCATCCCGCGCTACCCGTATGGCTGGCGCACCAACAAGCCGGTCATCTTCCGGGCGACCACCCAGTGGTTCATCGCCATGGAGCCGGAGACCGCCGGCAACCCCGACGGCTTGCGCCTGCGCGAGGCGGCGCTCGAGGAGATCCAGAAGGTCGACTGGGTGCCCGCCTGGGGCAAAGACCGCATCGAGGGCATGGTCGAGGGCCGGCCGGATTGGTGCATCAGCCGCCAGCGCTCCTGGGGCGTGCCCATCACGGTGATGTATTGTCAGGAGTGCGACGCCGCCATCGCCACGCGCGAGCTCGCCGACCACGTCGCCGACCTGGTCGAGGAGCACGGCGCCGACGTGTGGTTCGAGCGCGACCCCAGCGAGTTGGTCCCCGAGGGCACGGCCTGTCCGGAGTGCGGGGGCACCGACTTCTACAAGGAAGAGGACATCCTCGACGTGTGGTTCGACTCGGGGGTGTCCTGGTCGGCCGTGCTCGACAACGCGCTCGGCTGGGGCGACGTCGCCGACTTGTATTTGGAGGGCAGCGACCAGCACCGCGGCTGGTTCCAGTCCAGCCTGCTGTGCTGCGTGGGCACCCGCGGGCACTCGCCGTACAAGACCTGCTTGACCCACGGCTTCGTCACCGACGAGGAGGGCCACAAATACTCCAAATCGTCGAAAAACTTCGAGCCGCCCCAGAAGATGCTCGAGGAGTACGGCGCCGAGATCTTGCGCCTGTGGGTAGCCGCGGTGGACTACAAGGGCGACATCACCCTGAGCGACGAGATCTTGAAGCGCGTCGCCGACGCCTACCGCAAGATCCGCAACACCTTCCGGTTCATGCTGGGCAACCTGGGTGACTTCGATCCGTCGCAGGCCGTGGCTTACCAAGATCTGCACGAGATCGACCAGTGGGTGCTGCACCGCACCGCCGAGGTCGTCGAGCGCATCGAGGAGGCCTATGAGGGCTACCAATTCCACACGATCTACCACACGCTTCTGCAGTTCATGACGGTGGACCTGTCCAATATCTACATGGACGTGACCAAAGACCGCCTGTACTGCGAGGCGCCCGACAGCCAGGCGCGCCTGGCCGGTCAGACCGCCTACTGGAACGTGTTGCACACCCTGGTGCGCGCCATCGCGCCCATCTTGAGCTTTACCTCCGAGGAGGTCTGGCAACATCTGGCCCACCGCGAAGATGATCCCGAGTCGGTCTACCTGGCCGACTTCCCCGAGGTGCCCGCCGAGTGGACCAACGACGACCTCGCCCTGCAGTGGGAGAAGCTGTTGGAGGTGCGCCAGGAGGTCCAGCGGGCCCTGGAGGAAAAGCGGGTGCCCCGCAAACAGAAAAAGCCCGGCCAGATCGGCAGCAGCCAGGAGGCTCACGTCACCGTGACGGCCAAGGGCGCCACCCTCGAGCTGCTGCGGGATTACGCCGACCAACTCGACGCGTTGTTCATCGTGAGCAAGGCCGACGTGGTCGACGGCGAGGTGGCCGACGACAAGGTGGTCGGCGTCGAGGTCGTGCCCGCCGACGGAGAGAAATGCCCGCGCTGCTGGAATTACTGGATCGAGCCTGGAAGTGACCAGGAGGTCTGCGATCGCTGCCAGTCAGTGCTCGCCGAGTTGGACTGACTATGAAGCCCAGTTACAAAAAATACGTCGTTTTTCTCGTGGTGGTGCTCGTCGGAGTGCTGCTCGACCAGTGGGCCAAGGACTACGCCTCGGCGCATCTGGCCACCGAGCGGCCCGGCTATGTCGACCACCCCATCGTGCTGACGGTCGACGCGGCCGACAAGGGCGACACCGTCGAGCAATTTTTGACGGCGAAGTTCTCGAGCAACCGCCCCGACGAGATCGATAAGATCGCGCGCTATTACACGCGCACCGAGGACGGCACCCCGCTCAAGCCCGACACCAAGCTGGAGGCCGGCCAGAAGATCGAGGTGACCAACCGCAAGGTGGTGGTCATCCCCCGGTACTGGGATTTTCAGTACACCCAGAACCCGGGGGCGGCCTTCGGGCTGTTCGCCGACGGCGACTCCGCCTGGCGGGTGCCGTTCTTCATCCTGGTCAGCCTCATCGCCGTGTCGATGATCCTGTACATTTTGCGCAGCGTGAAATGGCGCCAGCAGCTTTTGGTGTGGGGGCTTAGCCTCATCGCCGCCGGCGCGCTGGGCAACTTCATCGACCGCTTCCGGTACAGCTACGTCGTCGACTTCATCGTGTGGAAGTACACCGACCAGTACCGCTGGCCGACGTTCAACGTCGCCGACTCGCTCATCTGCGTGGGCGTCGCCCTGATGGCCATCGAGCTCATCCGCGACGCCTTCCGCGCGCCCGACTCCGACGAAGAACCCCAAGAACCCGAGACGATTCAAGAGGCATAGTTGCGCGCATGTTCCCCACCCTCTTCGACAGCTCCTGGATCGGCCTGACCGGCGCGCTTCGCTTCACCATCCCCACCTATTTCGTCGCCATCATGCTGGGCTTTTTGGGGGCGGCGACGCTGGCCTATCAGGAGGCGCTGGACTACGGCATCGAGCGGCAAAAATTCGTCGATTTTGCCATCTGGATGCTCATCGTGGGCGTGCTCGGCGCGCGCATCATGCACGTGTTCGCCGACGGCTTCTTCTGGGACTACGTCCACCTGATCACCGACCCGTTCAAGCTCGACGGCCGCGCGCTGTCCACCGGGCATGCGTGCGTCTCCAACGCCCAATGCCTGGCCGAGCAGCACAAGGGCTTCGACATCGGGGCGGTGTGCCACGTCACCGACGGGCTGTGCTATCCGCAGCGCGACCCGTTTCGCTGGATGAAGTTCTGGGCCGGGGGCCTGACCATCTACGGCGCGCTCATCGGCACCGTCGCCGCTGGCTGGTACATCATCAAGAAGAACGGCTGGGACGTCTGGAAGATCCTGGACATGGGCGGCTACGGCATCCCCTTCGGGCTGTTCATGGGCCGGCTGGGGTGTCTGGCGGCGGGTTGCTGCTTCGGCAAGGTCTGCCATATCGACTTTCTGGGCGTGCGCTTCCCGCAGGGGTCGCTGGCCTACCAGCACCAATTCGAGACCCAATACGCCGCGCTCAACGCCCAGTGGCACGCCGGCATCCACTCGAGCCTGCCGGTCTATCCCACCCAGCTCATCTCCAGCGGCTACGCGCTGTGCATCTTTCTGATCGCCTATTTTTGGGTGCGCCCCAACAAGCGCTTCCACGGCCAGGTCTTCCTGACCACCGCCATCCTGTATCCGGTGGCGCGCTTTCTGGTGGAGTTCATCCGCGCCGACCAGCGCGGCACCATCCTGGGGCTGTCGACCAGCCAATTCGTGAGCATTCCGGTCATCATTTTGGCGAGCTGGGCGCTGTGGCGACGCTGGCGCGCGGCGCGCTGAACAGCAACCAACGTCATTCCTCGATCGCACTTTCCCCCCAAGAATGTTAGATCCAGAGCATCCCCAATCCGTTCGTATCGACCAGACACAACTGGTCGACTCTGTCCTTGGAGAATGCACATGGATCTGTCTCACCGGGCTTATGCAACCATGGCGGCCGTCCTGGCCGCGCTCTTTCTGACCCTCGCCGCCCCCCACGACGCCTCGGCGTTCTGCGGGTTTTACGTCTCCGGCGCCCAGGGCAACCTGTACAACGACGCCACCATGGTCAGCCTGATGCGCCAGGGAAAGCGCACCGTGCTGGCCATGCAGAACAACTACCAGGGCCCGCCCGAGGACTTCGCCATCGTGGTGCCGGTGCCGGTGGTGCTCGACAAACAGCAGGTCAAGACGCTGCCCGGCGGGGTGTTTCAGCGCCTCGACAAGCTCACCGCCCCGCGGCTGGTCGAATATTGGGAGCGCGACCCGTGCTACCGGCCGCCGCGGAGGCATATGTACGAGGACAGGGTGATGATGGCACCGCAGGCGGCCCCGACCGGGGCGGCCCGGCCCACAAAGAAGGGCAAAGTCACCGTGCACGCGCGCTTCAAGGTCGGCGAATACGATATCGTGGTGCTGAGCTCGACGGAGTCGACGGCGCTGGAGGATTGGCTGCACCAGCACAAATACAATATCCCCAAGGGGGCGGCGCCGTACTTCAAGCCGTATATCGAGAACGGCCAGTATTTCTTCGTGGCCAAGGTCGACGTCAACAAGGTCAAGTTCGACGCCGACGGCGAGGCCAAGCTGTCGCCGCTGCGCTTTTACTACGACACCGACGACTTCGTGCTGCCGGTGCGGCTGGGGCTGATCAACTCCAAGGGCGCCCAGGACCTCATCGTCTTCGTGCTCGCCAAGGGCCAGCGCTACG
This sequence comes from uncultured delta proteobacterium, assembly GCA_963697525.1. GTDB lineage: Bacteria > Myxococcota_A > Bradymonadia > Bradymonadales > Bradymonadaceae > Bradymonas. The sequence continues at coordinate 319,547 of OY969087.1, read as the reverse complement.
AGGTCGCCGACTATCCCAACGTGACCATCCCCACCAACATCGTGGTCAACGACGACGTCAAACAGAGCTTCGGCGGGTTTTATAACGAGCTGTTCAACACGGTCTTGAAGGAGCACCCCAAGGCGGTGGTCACCGAATATAGCTGGATGACCTCGACGTGCGATCCCTGCCCGGGTCCGCCGCTGTCGCCGTCGGATATCGTCACGCTGGGCGGCGACGTGATCAATCCCCGCCCGTCCAACGCGCCCGCGCCGGGCGTGCCCGGCCAGACCCGCCGCGGCGGCGCGCGTCCGATGCCGGTCATGCCCCGGCGTTCGGCCTACGGGTGGGTGGTCACCCGCCTGCACGCCCGCTACACCAAGGACACGCTGGGCAAAGACCTGGTGTTTAAGGCGGCGCCGCCCATCGTCGGCGGCCGCGGCGTGCCCCAGGGCGCCGACGGCGTCATCGCCCAGAAAGGGGCGCAGCCCAGTGGCACCAACAACTTCCAGGGCCGCTACATCATGCTGCACCACTGGAAGGGCGACGTCGACTGCGCCAGCCCCAGACGCGGCGTGTGGGGCGGGCCCAACGGCCAGGGCCAGGCGTCCTCCCGGGCGGCCAACAACTTGGCCTTCGACAAACCCACCGCCAAGCTGGCGCTGGCCAAATACGTCTCCGACGACAAGGTCCCCGGCCTCGCTCAACCCGTGGCCAACTACTCCACGCCCATCGGCAACGTATTTGTAAACGCCGACGGCTCGACCACCAACCCGCCCCATGGCGGCGATGGCGGCGGGTCCAAGAAGACGGAGGACAACAAGGACCAAACTCCCAAGAACGAGCAGGCCCTGCACCCGCGCGGCAGCGCCGGCGGCGGCTGCGCGAGTTCCAGCGGGGCCAAAGAGTCGAGCGTGGCGTTTCTGATGATGTTGCTCGCCCTGGGCGGGCTGGGCCGAATTTGGCGCCGGAGATAACGGGGAGGCGTCGGTGGTGTGTAGGCGGCCCCTTGTTGCAAGAGCGATGGTATTTCAGGTATCAAACCCCACCTTCTGACGTGATGTTGTCCCGGTGGAGATGCCATGAAATGCCGTAACCTGCTGCTGACCGCCTGTTTTTTCGCCACCAGCCTCGCCCTCGTGCCCGCGGCGAGCGCCCAGACGCCCATGGACTTCGCGGTCGGCCTGAAGGCCGGCCCCACGGGCACGGCGTCGAGCGGGGTGCCCAAGCTGACGTACTCGCAGCAGCTCAAATACGGCCGCGGCAACCACGACACCGGCTTTTATCCCTCCGGGGGCGTGGGCGCCGGCTTCGGGCTGTCCATGGAGGCGCGCGTGTGGCATGTGCTCGGCCTGGAGACCGGCTTTTACTACATGACCGACAACGCCACCGGTTGGGAGGATAAGAAGGTCAACGGCATCGACGCCGGCCGCGTCTACCGCGACCAGGAGACCACGGCGCTGCACATTCCCATCCTGCTCAAGGCCACCGCCAACACCAAAACGATCAAGCCGTTTTTGGGCCTGGGCTTCGAATTCGTCATGCAGCAGTCCAGCTCGGAGGGCTACCGCTCCGAGCCCGGCGATCCCCGCGTCACCGGCATCGAGCAGTACCCCCAGATGTTCCGCAAGTACAACGACATCACCACCTCCAACTACACGCTGCTCCAGCTCACCACTGGCATCGAGATCAAGGTGGGCTACCTGCGCATCCCCGTCGAGATCCGCGCTGGCTACAACCTGGGCTGGGACAGCAGCTTCGACGCCCGCGTCACCCCCAAGCAGCAGAGCGACGGCAGCTACAAGTTCATCTATAACGGCGAGTACATGACTCACTTCGCGGTGTTCACCGGGGTGATGTACGACTACGATTTCGTGCTCTGAGACCTGGCGGATATTCTGGGTGTTTTTGGTTTTTGGTTCTTGCAGGGCCTCGCCCGGGAGCATTGACGAATGCGATCCTGCACGCCAAGCTGTGCGCGCATTCACCCAGAACTTTCGTTTCGAGACCCATCAACCAGTCCAAAGGACTCAAAAACATGAGCGAACTCAAAGAATTTAACGAAGTCCCGTCCGACTACGTGGCCGGCGACGGTGAGCTGCACACCATCTTGCACACCAACCACGGCGACATCGACATTTTGATGTTCGAGGAGCGCGCGCCCAAGACGGTGGCGAACTTCGTGGGCCTGGCCACCGGCCAGCGCAGCTGGCGCGACCCGGGCACCGGCGAGTGGAAAGAGGAGCCGTATTACGACGGCATCATCTTCCACCGCATCATCGACGGGTTCATGATTCAGGGCGGCGACCCCACCGGCACCGGCCGCGGCGGCCCCGGCTACCGCTTCAAAGACGAGTTCCACCCGGAGCTTCGCCACGAGGGCGCGGGCACCTTGTCGATGGCCAACGCCGGTCCCAACACCAACGGCAGCCAGTTCTTCATCACCCTGGGCGCCACGCCCCACCTGGACAACCGCCACGCGGTGTTCGGCAAGGTCGTCGGCGGCATGGACGTGGTCCGCAAAATCGGTAAGGTGAAGACTGGCGCCCAGGATCGGCCCGTCAGCGACGTCGTCATCGAGAGCGCCGAAGTCAAGCGCGTCTGAGCGCTGCGCTAACGCAATAGCGGGAATCCCGATGAGTAAGTCGAGAACCAAAACGATCGCCTGGTGCCTCCCGGTCGCGCTGGCGGCGATGTTCGCCACCATGCTGACGGCCTCGACGGCCCACGCCGACGATTTTTCAACCTCGAAGTTGGCCGTCGCCGCCAAGATCGGGGGCAATTGGAGCGTGTTGTCCAAGCCCACCGACCCGCTCGGTCAGCCCACGTTGTTGAGCGGGTCGGCCTTCGACGGCATGGGGTTTGTGGGCGGGGTCAGCGCGTATTACCCGCTATTGCGTACTCACGGGGCCATGCTCGAGGTGGAGGCCGGGCTGATGTTCAGCCACCACTCCACCTCGGGCTACGAGAAAGCGACCAGCGGCGAGGAGCGCACCGTCACCCTGACCAGCACCATGCTGCGCATCCCGGTGATGGTGCACCTCAAAAGCGGCAACGACGGCAGCGGCTTTCGGCTGGGCGTGGGCCTCGAGCCCATGTTCGGCATGGCCAGCGGCGCCACCGTGCAGATGAAGCACACCACCGCCAAGGCCGAGCCCCTGCAGACCACCCCCACCACCCACCTGGGCACGACCATCGCCCTGGGCTTCGACTACCAGGCCAGGCCCAAGTTCATCGTCCCGCTGGAGTTTCGCGCCACCTGGGATCCCTTCGTCGGCTCGAGCACCCGCGACCGCTTCGAGAATTTCAAGTCCATGTCCAACCCCGGCAACTACCAGGTCGCCTATAACTGGCAGTTTTTGCTGATGACAGGATTGCGCTACGAGCTGTGAGGAGAGTGATCGAGTGATCGAGTGATCCAGTGATCGAGAAACGCCCACGCGGTTGCACTCCCCCCGCGCGTTCACATATTCCACTCGCTCGTCCCACTCACTCACGCACTCACGCAGTTAAGCAGTCGTAGTTCACTCGATCACTCGATCACTCAATCACTCGATCACTTCCCCCATGACTTACGCCGGCTTCGACATCGGCGGCACCAACGCCCGCCTCAGCCTCTTCGACGACGCGTGGAACGTGCTCGCCGAGGTGCGTCACTCGGTGCGCGGCGGCAGCCAGCCCGCCCAGGTCGCCGACACCATGCACGCCATGCTGCACGAGGCCGGCGAACGAGCCGGCGTCGACCCCGGCGCGCTGGAGAGCGTGGGCGTGGGCATCGCCGGCCAGCTCGACGCCACCGGCCAACTGGTCATCAACGCGCCCAACCTGGGCTGGCGCGATATTCGCTTCGCCGATCTCATCCACGACCGGCTGGAGGCCGACTTCGGCTTCCATCACACCCTCATCGTCAACGACCTGAGCGCGCTGCTGTGGGGCGAGTACTCCGAGGGCGCGGTGCGCGACGTCGACCACGTGCTCGCCGTGTACGTGGGCACCGGCGTGGGCGGGGCGATCCTGGCCGATGGGCAATTGATCACGGGCACCGGCGGCAAGGCCGGCGAGATTGGCCACACCAAGGTGGTCCCCGGCGGCCGGCTGTGCGGTTGCGGCGAGCGCGGCTGTGTGGAGGCGTACACCGGCGGGGTGCATCTGGAGACGATGGCCGCTGAGATTGCCGAGCGCGACGGCCTCGACAACGTGCTTCGCCCCAGCGAAGATCTCACTGCCGACTTGATGGAGGCCGACAAGCTCGCCGCCGACGGCCACGCCGACTTCGACGAGCTGTGGGAGACGGCCACCGACTACCTGGCTTTGACTCTGGCCAACGCCTGCACGCTGCTCAACCCCGCCGTGCTCCTGCTCGGCGGCGGCGTGCTGCTCAACCTCGAGGAGTTTCGCGGCCGCGTGCTCACCAAGGTGCCCCCGCTGGTGCTCGAGGCCGCCCGCGACGACCTGGAGATCCGCTTCCCCGATCTCGGCGACGACGCCGGGGTGTTGGGGGCGGCGCGCTTGGCAGTGGCGATGATGAGTGATTAGCCCCCGCGGCTTCAGCCTATGTATTGATCACAAATCGGCTCAGGAGGTCGGTTTGTGACGTGAACGTGAACGCGCACGTGCACGTGAACCGCTGTTTGACGAGCAGGGACACCGATGATCTCGAAACCGTGCGAACCAGCGCAATCGCACAACTCGCAGCGCGAAGCAGCAAACGATCTCATTGCAGCTAAACTGCGGTTCACGTTCACGAGCACGTGCACGTTCACGGGGCGAGGCGCTTCAGCAAAATGTGATCAATAAACAGGGCTTCAGCCCGGGGAACCCTCGCAAAAACCGACAAGTCCCAAAGTACATGAATCCTTCCAACCCAATCCAATCCGCCGGCGTCGTCCTCACCCGCGGCGAGGGCGACACTTTCGAAGTCTTCTGGGCCCGCCGGCCCAGCTCCGCGGGTTTTCTGGGCGGCTTCTTTAGCTACTTCGTCGGCAAGGTCGAGGCGAGCGACGTGGGGAACACGTTGGAGCTTCCCGACGACAAGCCCTGCGGGCTGGACCGCTCGTTTTACGCCGCCGCGCTGCGCGAGCTTGGCGAGGAGTCGGGCCTGGAGCTGGACGCGCGCCACCTGGTGCATCTGGGCGGCTGGCGCACGCCGAGCTGGCTCGACGGCGACTACTACACGGAGTTCTTCTGGCGGCATTTGAGCGCGGAGGAATGCGCCGCGCTCGACGTCGAGCGCCTGGCCGAGCGCGTCGACCCCCACGAGATTGACCTCGCCGAGTGGGTTCGCCCCGAAGACGCCCTCGAGCGCTGGCGCACCGGCCGCGCGCGCATGACCACGCCGCTGGTGGCCATCCTCGACATTCTGGCGCATACGCCGGCCGACGAGCGCGCCGGCGCGCTCGGGCGGCTCGGCGAGCGCGTCGATCGCGACGCGCCCATGGAGATTGTCGGCGGGATCCGGATTCTGCCACTTCGCACGCTCACCTTGCCGCCGGCGACCCACACCAACTGCTATGTGGTGGGCGGCGACGAGGTCGTGATCGTCGACCCCGGCACCGACGACGCCGACGAGCTCGACCTGCTCTTTGCCGGCCTCGACGCGCTCATCGCGCAGGGAACGCGCCCGAAGGCCGTGGTGCTCACCCACCACCACCGCGACCACGTGGGCGGGGTCGCCGCGGTCTGCGAGCGCTACGGGGTGCCGGCGTGGGCGCACCGTCAGACGGCGCTTCGCGTCGACGGCGTCGAGATCGCCCGCGAGCTCGCCGACGGCGACGAGATCGACCTCGGCGCCGACACGCTGACCTGCCTGCATACGCCGGGGCACGCCCCCGGGCATCTTTGCCTGCAGCATCCCAAGACCGACAGCGTCATCGCCGGGGACCTGGTCGCCTCCAAGGGCACCATCGTCATCGACCCGCCCGACGGCCACGTCGGCCGATACCTCGACAGCCTGCAGCGCATCCTCGACCTCGACGCGCGCACGCTCTTTCCCGCCCACGGCTGGGCGATCACCGACCCCGACAAGGTGCTTGGCTACTACATCGCGCACCGCCGGGAGCGCGAGCAGGCCGTCCTGGAGGCGCTTCGCCGCGCGGACCAGCACGTCACCCCGCTGGACCTGGTGCCCGAGGTCTACGACGACGTGCCCCAACACGTCTGGCCGCTGGCGGCGCGCAGCCTGCTGGCCCACCTGGTGCATCTGGTCGAGCGCGACCTCGCCGAGACCGACGGCGAGCGCTTCCAGGCACTGTGACGGGGCGGTTCATTTGGAGTGTCGGGCGCGGCGCGCACGTTTGATAGTACGGAATTCCTCCACTACTGTGTCTGTGTCAACGAATGGTCCGACCGAGGATGTGCGCAATGACTGTAGGAAAACGACTAGCAGCGGGGGCGTGCGCGGCGCTTATGCTCTGCGTGGGCGCCTCGGCGAGCGCCCAGCAGAAGACGACCGCGAAGGCCGCGGCCTCCAGCGATGCCGTCGACCTGCTCGCCAAGGCCGAGCACCAGTACCAGCATGGCGATTGGGTCCAGGCCGAAAAGAGCTACAAAGAGGCGTTCGACAAGGCGCCCAACCACAGCCACGTCAAGGCGCGCGCCTCCCTGGAGTGGAGCAGCTTGCTGTGGGAGCAGGGCGATTATCTGCACGCCTCCAAGCGCGTCGACGACGCCCTGGAGCGGGCGCGCAAGCTGAAGATGAACGCCGCCATCGGCCAGTTGCTGCTGACCAAGGGTCATATCGAGGCCAGCCGCGGCAAGCTGCGCAGCGCCGAGCACACCCTGCGCATCTGCATCAAGATGGCCCGCGAGCAAAAGGACGAGGTGTTCTCGTCGCTATGCCAGATCAACCACCGCCTGGTGCGCCAGCTTCGCGGCCGGCCGGTGGGCCCGGACTCCGATTACCGCAAGGCCATCGCCCGGCTGCAGGCGGCGGGTACGCCGCTGTCGGTAGGGGCGGCGCTGGCCAAGACCGCCGAGCTATACGCCAAGACCGGGCGCATCAAGCGCGCCTTGGCGCTTCTGCACAAGGCTCAACAGGAGTTCGTCAAGGCCCACAACGTGCCCGCGCAGTTGCGCAATCGCCTGCGCATCGCCGGGATTCTGCAGGACCAGAAGCGCCACACCGAGGCGCGCAAATACCTGACCGGCTTGGTGGCCAAATTCAAGGCCATGAACAACCGGCCGGCCCTGGTCGACGCGCTGGTGCTCACCGCCGAGGACGCGCGCACCCGCGGCGAGGTTGGCAAGGCCGCCCGCATGTACGAGCGCGCGCTGGCCGTCGCCGAGCAGACCGGCAGCCCCAGCCTCATCGCTCGGGGTCACCTGGCGCTGTGCGAGTTTGGCGCCGACACCGGCAAGGTCAACAACGTCGTCAGCCACTGCCAGACCGCGGCCACCGAATTCGCCAAGCTCGACGTCCCCGAGCTGGCCGCCCGCGGCAACGCCAACCTGGCCAGCCTGTACCATGCGAACGGCGAGCTCAATAAGGCCAGCGCCAAATACTCCGAGGTCATCCAGACCCTGGAGCATACCGGCGTGCCCGGCACCGCCGACACCCCTGAAATCGCCGTGTATCGGGCCAACCTGTGCCAGGTGCAGATGAGCCTGCGCGCCAACGGCTCCTACGCGCTGTGCAAGCGCGCGCTCAAAGAACTCGAGCGCCAGGCCCATCCCGACGCGTCGATGCTCGCCTCGACCCACTATGCCATCGGGATCACCGCCGGGCGCGACGGCTGGGCGGGCAACGGCCTGGACGATTTCGCCAAGGCCGCCGACCTCGCCGAGTCGCTCACCCCGCCGCGGCATAACCTGGCCGCCGACGCCATGCTGCGCCGCGGCGTCGTCTACACCAAGCTGCACGACCACGCCGACGACGCGCTGGCCGCCTTCAAAAAAGGCCTGGCCATCGCCCAGAAGGCCAACACCGCCGAGCTGCGCGCCACCCGCGTGCAGCTACGCATCCAGCTCGCCCAGTTTTTGCTCGGCCAGAGCAAGTGGAAGGCGTCCAAAAAGGCGCTGCGCGCGCTCATCAAGGACGCCAAAAACGACCCCTCCTCGAAGGCCTGGGCCTACAGCGGGCTGGCGCGCGTGGAGCTGAAGCTTGGCGACAAAGACGCCGCCCAAAAGGCGCTTCACAAGGGGCTGCCGCTGGCCGAAGAGGCCGGCGACGCCAACCTGATCTCGAACTTCAAAGACAACTTGAAGAAGTTCAGCAAGAAGTAGGGTCGGCCTGCTACGCCTGGCAGTTCGGGCAATAATAGCTCGACCGCCCGCCGATCTTCTTGCGCTCGATGCTCGTGCCGCAGCGCGGGCAGGGCTCGCCCTCGCGCCCGTAGACGTCGAACGGATTCTGCGAGCCATCCTCCTCGACGTAGACCACCTCGTCGCTCTGCTCGCGCTCGATGATCTCCTCCAGGAAGTCGACGATGGTCTCGGCGAGCTTGCGGCACTCGGCCTCGCTGAGGTCGCCGCATTTGGCGCGCGGGGCGATCTTTTGGCGCCACATCACCTCGATGGCCGCGATATTGCCCAGCCCGGAGACGATCTCCTGGTCCATCAAGGCCGTTTTGAGCATGCGCCGCTCGGGCAAGCGCTCGCAGAGCACCTCGCCGGTGAGCTCGAGCGCATCCGGCCCCATCTTCTGGACGGGCTCGTACTCCTCGAACTCGCCGGGCGCGAGCAGGCGCACGTGGCCCAGGCGGCGCTGGTCTTTGAACACCAGCCACGTGTCCGCAAGCTTCCACGCCAGCCGCGCGTAGTCGATGTCGGGCGAGTCGGCGCGCACGATCTTGCCGGTCATGCGAAAGTGGATGAGCAGCGTCGAACCGTCGGCCATGCGCGCCACGTTATATTTGCCGCGGCGCTCCATATGGTCGAGCGGCTGCTTCAAGGCCGCGACGAGCGCCTCGGCGTCGGTCTCGTCGAGCAGCTTCTCGTCGCAGATGACCACCTCGGCGGCGGCTTTTCCCGTCCACCACGTCTCGAGGTTTCGGCGGGCGATTTCGACTTCGGGAAGTTCGGGCATTTGGGAGTGGTCGAGTGGTTGAGTGAACTGCAACTGCGAACTGCATTTTTCACCGCAAAGGCGCGAAGTCGCAAAGGAAAGATCTTCTCGAGTATTTAAACGTCTTTGCGTCTCTGCGCCTTTGCGGTCAATACGCCGTTCGCAGTTCGTTGTTTGCCTTTTGCCGTCGTTCAATCGACCGAATTGAGCCACCGGCTCATGGGCTCGAAGACGGTCTCCTGGGCGTGCTCGCTGACGAAGAGGTCGGCGTGGGCGTACCAGTCGTCGCCGTCGCCGCCGACCTCGAGCACCTCGATGCTGCTGGCGTTGGCGATGTTGCACACGCTCTTGGCCGACTCGGCGGGCACGATGCCGTCTTTGTTGGCCAGCAGGCACAAGATCGGCAGCGCCTCGATGTGGGCCAGGGCGTCGGTGACGTTGACCCCGCCGACGACCAGGTCGCGGTGGTTGATCCACTTGGCGATCTGGACGTTGAGGTAGGGGTTGGGGTCGTCGACCGTCTTGACCAGCTCGTCGGCCTCGCTCAAATCAATCTGGCTGGCGTTCATGTAGATCGACAGCAGCCAGGGCATCCGGGTGACCACGGGCAGAAGCGCGCGGGCGAGCGTGCGGGTGCCCTTGATGGGCACCAGCGCGGCGAACGCCGGGGACTTGAAGGCGACCTTGACCAGCGGGTGGACCTTCTCCCAGCGCAGCGGCCCGCCGATGGACATCAGCGAGGCCAGGCCGTGGCCGCTCTGGTGGTGGGCCAGGTAGGCGTAGATGACCGTGGCGCCCAGGCTGCAGCCGATGGCGTGGACCTCGTCGGCGTCGGCCTCGCTCTGCGAGTGCACCAGATCGAGCACCGCCGGGAAGTCGACCAGCCCCAACTCGCGAAACCCGTATTTGAGGGTGCCCCCGACCTTCTCGGAGTCGCCCTGGCCGCGCAGGTTCGCCGTCCACACCTCGAAGCCGCTGGCGCATAGGTAGGCGACCATGGACTTGCCGGTGGGATGGAAATTCAAGATGAACGTATTCATCCCGTAGCCGGGGATCATCACCACCGGCTTTTTGGTCTCGTCGAAGTGGTCGGGGTCGCGATAGCAGGTGACGTCGAGGCGCCAGCCGTCGCCGTTGTTGGGCCGAAAGGTGCGGTCGATGAGCATGACTTCGTTCCGTGCTCCGAAGAGCGGGATGATCGGGGCAGCGCGGCCGCCCCGTGGTAGAGGAATCCAGAATGGTCCGCGCAAATTTAGGCACCAAATCGGGCCATACGCAAGGCTTTCACCCGCGGGAGGCCCGCGCGACCCATGCCACGCGTCGAACCAGCCAGTACTCCGCCACATTTCCCCGCTGGCACGTCCCTTGCTGCGCTTTGGGGCGGAATTGTCGCTCGAAGGCGACATGGCGAGGGTCGCAGCGCCGAGATCTCCGCGGGAGGGGGCGAATGTTTGAACGAAGGCCACAGACGGGGGATTGGCGGTTTGTGCGCGCGCTCAGCCATTGCTGTGGCTCGTGCCACACCGCGCTCGACGAGCAATCTGCCCGGTGCGACGTCTGCGGGGCGGCACGCCCGGCGGCCGGCTGGCCGTCGGTCGACGTGCTGCCCGACCCCTGGCTGGGCCGCCTGATTCACCAGCGCTATCTGATCCGCCGATTCGTCGGACGCGGTGGCTCGTCGGTGGTCTATCTGGCGACCAATATCACCACCGACGAGCCGGTGGCCATCAAGATCATCGACCTCAACCGCGAGCCCCGGGGCCACAGTGAGGGCACGTCGCGCAAGCGCCTGGAGCGCGAGATCGAGATCCTCGCCCACATCAACAGCCCCCACGTGCTCAAGGTATTCGACATCGTCGAGATGGTCGACAACCACGTGGGCGTGGTCACCGAGTTCGTCCACGGGGTGACCCTGGGCCAAGAGATCGAGCGCCACGGCTTTGTCGACGCCGAGCGCGCCGTCAGGCTCGCCCGCCAGGCCGCCGGGGCGCTGGCCGAGGTCCACGCTCAGGGCATCGCCCACCGCGACCTCAAGCCCGACAATATCATCATCGAGCAGCTCCACCGCGGCGAGGAGTTCGTCCACCTCATCGACTTCGGCATCGCCCGCGCGCTCGACCATCTGTCCGAGACCACCGGCTTTGTGGGCACCCCGCTGTACGCCAGCCCCGAGCAGGCGCGCGGCCACCGCCTGGACGCGCGCACCGACGTGTACTCGTTGGGCGCGGTGATCTTTCACATGCTCAGCGGCCAGCCGCCGTTTATGGGGGCCAACCCCTACGAGGTACTCACTCGCCAGGTGCGCGAGACCGCCCCGGCGCTGCATCAGGCGGCCCCCGAGCGCGCGTTTCCCGACGAGCTCGAGTGGCTGGTCGCCGACATGCTGCGCAAGTCGCCCGACCAACGCCCCGAGTCCATGATCGAGGTCGCCGATCGGCTGGGCGGCATCGCGAGCATCATGCGCGCGCGCCGCGGGCTGGCCGACCCCAGCACCGGCGCGCTGCACCCGGCGCCGTCGGCGGCGATCATCTCTGGCAGGCAGGTGATGCCCTTCAAGCGCACCACCCGCGAGCTTCCCCTGGGCGACACCGCCCGGATGTGGTTGCCCCCGGAGTTGCCGTAGGCCCGTCGGCCTCAGGCGGCCCCCAGTTGCACATTCCCCCCAGATTTCCTACAACCTCTGGAAGCTGTTCCCTATCTTCACCAAGTTCGACACCTCGCGAGCCGTGCGCACGGTTCGTGGCGTTCAATGGTGCCAACCAAAACCAGACGGAGTCCAACGTGAACGAAGAGAAAATCGAGAGCATCCTTCAGGAAGAGCGCAAATTCGAGCCGCCGGCGGACTTCGCCGCCCAGGCCAACGTCGACGCCGACAAGCTCGCCGAGCTGCGCAAGAGATTCGACGAGGATCCGGACGCCTTCTGGGGCGACCTCGCCCGCGAAGAGCTCGACTGGGACGAGGACTTCGACACGGTGCTCGAGTGGGAGCCGCCGTTTGCCAAGTGGTTCACCGGCGGCAAGCTCAACGTGGCCGCGCAGTGTTTGGACCGCCACCTGAACACCTGGCGGCGCAACAAGGCGGCGATCATCTGGGAGGGCGAGCCCGGCGACCAGGTCACCCTGACCTACCAGCAGCTTCACGCCGAGGTGTGCCGGTTCGCCAACGCCCTCGAAGATCTGGGCGTCAACGCCGGCGACCGCGTCGCGCTGTACATGCCCATGGTGCCCGAGCTGGCCATCGCCGTGCTGGCGTGTGCGCGCATCGGCGCGCCCCACAGCGTCATCTTTGGCGGGTTCAGCGCCCAGGCCATCAAAGAGCGCGTCGAGGACGCCGACTGCAGCCTGATCATCACCGCCGACGGCGGCTGGCGCCGCGGCGAGATCATCCGCCTCAAAGACGCCGTCGACGAGGCCCTGGAGAAGGGCTGCGACAGCGTCGAGAATGTCGTGGTCGTCAAGCGCACCGAGAATAAGGTGCACTGGAAAGAGGGCCGCGACCACTGGTGGGACGACCTGGTCTGTGACCAGTCCACCAAACACGAGGCGAAGTCCTTCGACAGCGAGCACCCTCTGTTCATCCTGTATACCAGCGGCACCACCGGAAAACCCAAGGGCGTGGTCCACGCCTCGGCGGGCTACGCGCTGTGGACCAAGCTGACCTCGCGGTGGGTGTTCGACCTCAAAGACGACGACGTCTACTGGTGCACCGCCGACATCGGCTGGATCACCGGGCATAGCTACATCGTCTACGGCCCGCTGCAGGAGGGCGCCACCAGCCTGATGTACGAGGGCGCGCCTAACTACCCCGAGCCCGACCGCTTCTGGGACATCGTCGAGCGCCACGGGGTCAACATCTTCTACACTGCCCCCACCGCCATTCGCGCGTTCATGAAATGGGGCGATAAGTGGATCGATAACCACGATCTGTCCAGCCTGCGCCTTTTGGGCACCGTCGGCGAGCCCATCAACCCGGAGGCGTGGATGTGGTACCGCGACAAGATCGGCGACGACGAGTGCCCGATCGTGGACACCTGGTGGCAGACCGAGACCGGCGGCCACATGATCTCGCCGATGCCCGGGGCCACCACCACCGTGCCCGGAAGCGCCACCCAGGCGCTTCCCGGCATCGCCGCCGACGTCGTCGACAAGGACGGCAACTCCGTGGGCGCCAACGAGGGCGGCTTCTTGGTCATCAAGCGCCCGTGGCCGTCGATGCTGCGCACGGTCTACGGCAACGACGAGCGCTACAAGCAGGGCTACTTCGGCCGTTTTGGCGACATCTACTTCGCCGGCGACGGCGCGCGCAAAGACGCCGACGGCAATATCTGGATCATGGGTCGCATCGACGACGTCATCAACGTCAGCGGCCACCGTCTGGGCACCATGGAGATCGAGAGCGCGCTGGTCAGCCACCCCACGGTGGCCGAGGCCGCCGTGGTCGCCCGCCCCGACGAGCTCAAGGGCCAGGCGGTAGTGGCGTTCGTGACCCTGGAGAACGACGAGCCCAGCCCGGGCTTGAGCGACGACCTCAAGCAGCATGTCGTCGAGGAGATCGGCGCCATCGCCCGGCCCGCCGAGATCCGCTTTACGCCCGCGCTTCCCAAGACGCGCAGCGGCAAGATCATGCGCCGGCTGCTGGCCGACATCGCCGCCGGCCGTGAGACCGGTGACACCACCACCTTGGAGGACGCCAGCGTGCTCGACAAGCTCAAGGCCGAGGCCAGCACCAACGACGAAGAGCCCGAGCCGGTGTGATTCAGGGGGGGCAGGGGTCCAGGAGTCCAGGAGTCCAAGAGTCCAGGCTGCTGGACCCCCGAACCCCCCGGACCCCCGAACCCCCGGACCCCTGGACCCCCGAACCCCCGGACCCCTGCCTAACCCATTGATTCCACATACCGACGGATCTACACTTTTACTAGCCACACCTGTGCCCGGAATGCACGGGTAGGTGTAATACGTTTCAGTCTGTGACGGGCTACTTTTCGCCGCGCGTGTGATCGCAATGACTTACGAGGAATTCGAGTGGAACATCCTGAAGCTCGCCTACGAAGACGGGCTGGAGCGCCTCAAGCCGTCGTTTTTGGCGTATGCGCTCGGGCTTCCGCACGAGACCGTCTCCTCGTATCTGGAGCGCGCCACCCACGCGGGGCTGCTGGAGATGGACGTCACCGACGACGGCCGCCTGGAGTACTTCATTCCCGGCGTTGACAAGAGCTCGGCGCTGCCGCGCCCGCTGTGGAAGGACGAATTCGACGAGGAGGCCATCCGGGCGTTCAATGAGGCCGAGGCGTCCGCCGGTGGGCGCGTCGACGACCTGCCCGCGCCGGCCGATGTCAGCAGCGAGCGCGACGGCGCTATCGTCCGGCCCGAGCCGCAGACGCCCCAGCAATTGCCCCGCGACGGGTTCGTGACCGCCGAGGGTGAGCCCGACGGGGCGGTGGGCGGTCGTCCCGGGCCGGTGGTCTCCTCTGAGCCCACCGACGGCGCGCTCGGCCGGTCGGCGCCATCGTACGGCGCGCGTTCGCGCCCGGAGCGCCCGTCCAACCCTCCCCGGCAAAGCCAGGCCCTGGTGGTGCGCGCCCCCCAGCGAAGCCACCTGCCGGCGGCGCTTCGCGCCCATATCGAGGAGCGCTACGGCAGCGAAGACGGCACCGTCACCGGCCTGGCGCGGCGCGGCTCGGTGGCCGTGCTCGACCGTCAGGCCTCGGTGACCGACGCCGACGACGTCGTCGTCGAGGGCCAACTGGTCAAGGCCGACAACAACCTGCCTCTGCGCATCGAGTCGGCCGACGACGCCTTTACCGACCCCTCCCAGACGATCTTCATGCGCCAGCTCAAGGTCTACGGGGTCAAATCCGAGGCCGCGCTTCGCGAGCACGTCGAGCGCCTGTTTACCTCCTTTGGCTACCAGGCGGTGGCCGTCGGCGGCGAGCGCATGCGCTTCGAGCGCGGCAGCGTGACCTTCATTTTGGCCCTGGTGCCCCTCTTCGTGCTGGTGCTCCCCCTATTCGTCTACCTGTTTTTGTACTGCATGGGCCGCTCGACCATCCAGCAGGAGCCCGTCGAGCTGGACGTGCAGTTCCGAAAGCTCGCCGGCGACGAGGGCACCTACGAGATCGACCTGACCTTCATCGGCATGCACGGTGTAGTCCTGGGCGCCGCCGACCAGCGGGTGCTCAACCAGGAAGTCGACACCCTGCGCGACGAGCTCCAGTGGTCGTTGTCGACCGCCTGAAGCTCGCCGGCATTTCTTTGTAGCACATCCCTACATCGCCGTTAGCGACATTCCTGCCTTTTCGTGGTTACTCCAGTGGCAATGCACCCGCCGGGAAAGAGGCCGCACGATACCGTCCAAGTGGAGATCGCCCCACAGGCCGGGACGGCGTTGCCGTTCCATGCGCCCGTCCCCCGCGAACAGGTCGGGTAGAGGCTCGAATTGCATATGAGCGCCTTCGTCCAGCGCTTCTCGGACGTGCGATCGCAGTTGTAGTCGTAGCTGCCGTCGCCGCGATCCGTGCCGAAGAACGAGGTCTGGCCGGGATGGACCCGGGGGTTGCTGTCCATGCAGTCGCCGGTGGGATCGCTCGCGGTGGCCTCGCCGGGGTCGGTGCAATTGCTGTTGGCCGAGTCCACGGTGGCCGTGGCGTTGGGGCGGTAGCCGTCATTGTCGGCGTCGGCGTAGCAGGCGAATTTGCCGTCGCAGTTATTGTCGATGCCGTCGTCGGGGATGTCGCGGAACGACGGGTTGATGGCGCTGTTGCCGTCGTTGCAGTCGTTGCTGGGCGTCGAGGCGGTCGCCTGGCCCTGGCCGTCGCAGGCGATGTTGGACGACTCCACGGTATTGTTGCCGTTGCGGTAGCCGTCGTTGTCGGCGTCGATGTAGCACAGCTCCTGGCCGTCGCAATTCTCGTCGACGCCGTCGCCGGGAATCTCGGTGGCGCCCGGGTGGACGGCGCAATTGGTGTCGTCGCAATCCGTCTCGCGGTGCCCGGAGGCGGCCAGCCCGCTCGACGAACAGGTCAGGTCCGAGGACAACTGGGTGGGCGTGCCGTCGGGCAGGTAGCCGTCGCCGTCGGCGTCGACGTAGCAAAGCTCCTGGCCGTCGCAGTCCTGGTCGACGCCGTCGGCGGGCGTCTCGGTGGCGCCGGGATGGATGTCCTTGTCGGAGTCGTCACAGTCGCCGTCGTCCAGCGAGGCGAGGGCCTCGCCGGGGCCGGTGCAGCCGACGCCGCTGGCCGATACGATGGTCGACTGGGTGCGGTAGCCGTCCTGGTCGCTGTCGACGTAGCACAGCTCGTGGCCGTCACAGTTCTGGTCGATGCCGTCGCCGGCGACCTCGGTGGCGTCGGGGTGGGTCGCCGGGTCGGTGTCGTCGCAATCATCGTGGCTGTCGGCGAACCCGTCGGTGGCTCCGTCGCATTTGTAGGCCGGGGGCTGGTCGGCGGCGCCATAGCCGTCGCCGTCCGCATCCGGCCACACCGCGCTGGGCACGCCGCCCTGCGAGCAGGTCTCCAACTGGCAGGCGCTGCTGCAGCCGTCGCCCGACTCGGTGTTGCCGTCGTCGCAGGCTTCGCCGGCGCCCACCTGGCCGTCGCCGCAGTTGAGGCTGACGTCCGGCGCAGTATCGACCGCCACGTCGGTGCCGGCGTCGCTGGCCGCCACGTCCGCGGTGGCCGTGTCGCTGCCGGCGTCCTTATGCTTATGGCTCGACGACACGAAGGTGGAGTTGTCTCCGCCACCACAGTTCATGGCAAAAGCAGCCGCCACCAATACAAGTCCTACCAACTTCCAAATCTTCATGCTGACCTTACCTCCAAAAATCTGAGCATACGCAAGCCACACTAGCCGGGTTAGCATCGATATACAATATCTTTACAGAGGCTCCGGTTCGCGCGACGACTATGACGCCCGACCACCAACATCTTCCTCCCCAGGCGGGTTTGCCGCGTGGGGAGGATTCACGAGGAGGCGCTTTTGAAACTTCGCAACAACGTTCTCTCCCTCGGTCCCTCTCCACTTCGCTACGCTTCGCGGAAAGGGAAGGCCTCTCCTCGGTCCTCTCCTTCCCTTGGCTCCGCCTGCAGGCGGAGAGGAAGACGTTGCTCGTGCGTACTCCTGGAGGCCGCGGAACCGGGGTGTGATCATCGTCCGTTGGTGGACTCGCTGTGAGCCCAAGCGGCAATCGAGGTCGATGATGCCCGTGAACGTGGCCGTGCACGTGCACGTGAACGGCTGTTTGACTGCAAAAATGGTCGATGGGGCGTAGGTCTGCGAGTCGAGCAGTGTCGAGCGCTCGGAGCGGTGTCGTTTCCGGCGGAAGCCAAGCAGGTGAAACTGCGGTTCACGGCCACGTGCACGTTCACGTTCACGGGCACACGTCGCCCCGCGCGGGCAACGGCAGGGTTTTCTTGCGCAAGAAAAATGGCAACATCCTCGGTGCTAATTGTCGTGAGTCACCGAAGTGCTCAAAACCCGAGGACATTGCCATGGACGAAAAAAAGTATGGGAAGGCTATCGAGAATGCCAGCGAAATTTTGGTCGACGCGATGCTCGAAGACCTCGACGACCTGATCGAGGAAGGCCGACAACTCGACGCCAAGGTCAGGCAGGTGCTCTTTGAGGTCGGAGGGCGAATGATGATTCGGCTATTCACCATCATCGGCGCGGTGCTCATCGAAGAAGCCAAGCGAAAAGGAATGACGGTCGAGCGCCGGCCGACAGTGACCTTCAAGACGATCTATGGGCCCATCCAGCTCGAGTCTGCATACTTGCGCAACGCAGAAACCGGCGAGTCGACCCGTCCGATGCGCGAGCATCTGGGCGTCGAGGGCGAGCGCTACAGCGACGCGGTCGACCGGGCGGTGAGCGACTTTGGAGCCGAAAACTCCTATCAGAAGAGCACCGACCGCTTCTTCGAGCATTACGGCTGGCATATGGGCCGGACCACCGTCAGGAGCCGGACGATGGACGTCGCCGAGGCGGCACAGGCCTACATCGAACAGCGATTCGCTCAGAGCCAGAAGGCCTATCAGCAGCCAACTGCCACGCGGAAGCCCGCCCAGGAGATGCTCGTGGAGGCGGATGGATGCCACATTCGCTGCGGAGAGCTGATGACGGCCAAAGAGGCGCGCAAAAAGTGCGAGGATGAGGAGCAGTTGGCTCGTCTTGAGGAGGTCGAGGACGACAAGATCGTCAGGCTCGAGCAGTGGAAGGAAGTGCGTACGGGGCTGGCACGTCGACCAGGTCAGGTCGAGCCAACCTACGTGTGCAGACGAGGAAGCTGGGAGGAGCTTGCCCAACAACTCTTTGCAGCCGCCTGCGAGCACGGGTTAGGCTTTGAAACGCAGGTTATCGCGCCCGGCGATGGCGGCATCGGCCTCAAGGAGGCGCTGGAGATGTGGTTTCCCCACCTCCAATTCATTCTCGATCGCCCGCACCTAAAGAGTCATGTGCACGAGTGCGCCCAACTGCTGAGCGACGTGGACGCACTCGACATACCCATCGATACCTGGGTCGACGCGGTCATGGATACGATTCATAAGGGGCACGTCGACCAAGTACTTGCCCAGAACCAGGACCGTCACACTCAGATGGAAGAGGTGGTCGCCGAGCTCGCAGATGATTCGCAAGAGGCGAGCGCCTACGAGCGGTTGGGTCGACTCATCAAGCACCTGAGACGCTTCTACAACTGCGTCGACTACCAGGCCTACGAAGACAAGGACTGGCCGATCGGCTCTGGCGAAGTCGAGAGCGCGCATAAGACCGTGCCGCAGGGCCGACTAAAAAAGCCCGGCGCGTGCTGGAAAGAACAGAATCTCAATCCAATGTGCGCTTTGCGAACTCTGCGCGCCAACGGCTGGTGGGACGATTTCTGGGCATGGGAAAATGAACGCCGTCGAGCTGCATAAACATGAGGTCTACCGATCAACGCCGATCACACCCGCGGAACCGCGGGTTGTTGTGTCGGCTTCGTTGATCCGCTATTCTGAACTCTAGCAACTTTGCCTGACAATATGTCGTTTGGCTCATAATGGCCGTTCTGCCCCAAAGAAATGGGAAGGGACGCGCCATTTTCGCGTTTTTGGGGATGCATTGAATCTTTTCTTGGGGAACCAAATGAAAAATCAAAGGCGGACGGGTTGGTTAATGTTGTGCGTTGTGGCCATGGTGTGTGCAATGGCTCTGGCAGGGTGCACCGAGGATAAGACCGCGTCCGGGAGCAACACCGGGGGCGGTCAGCACGGCGACGCCGCGAGCGACGGCGGCGGTGATGCCATCAGCAACGCCAGCGACGGCGGCGCGACGGCCACCGACGGCGGCACCACCACCACCGACGGCGGCTCGAGCACCACGACCGACGGGGGCGCCAGCACCGACGGCGGCGGGGCGGACTCCGGCCCGGCGGTCGACAGCGACGGCGACGGCCTGCTCGACCCCAACGACAACTGTCCCCAGGTGCCCAACCCCAACCAGAACGACGGCGACGGCGACGGTGTCGGCAACCTGTGCGACAACTGCCCGACGGTGGCCAACCACGACCAGGCCGACGCCGACAACAACGGCGTGGGCGACGCCTGCGAGGGGCTCAACGCCCCGGCGCCGTCGTCGCGCCAGCAGTTGTGGGCGGATTGCACGAACTTCGCCAGCTCCCCCGATATGTGCAACACGGAGTGCAACGACGGCATCGACAATGACGGTGACGGCAAGATCGACCAGGACGACCCCGGGTGCATGAGCCCGTGCGACGCCAGCGAATCCGCCGATCAGTCCGGCAACCATCCCACCTGCCTGGCGGGCGACAACTCCTGCATCGACAGCAACGCCGCCTGCGCCACCGAGTGCTTCTGGGACGGCGACTCCGGCAAGGGCAACGACAACCTATGCGATCCGGCGCCCGGCTGCGACTGCTGGGGCTGCTGCAACGGCGTGTCCATGCTCGACGGGTCGGCCTGCCAGACCGACTACACCTGCTACGACAACGGCTGCAGCGAATGCGGCGGCCAATTCGCCGGCACCTGCACCCAGGACATCTGCTCGCAGTGCGCCGAGGAGTGCGACGGCATCGACAACAACTGCAACGGCGAGATCGACGAGGGCTGCACCGCCGACTGCACGCCGTCGCTGGAGGTGTGCGACGGGGTGGACAACGACTGTGACGGTCAGGTCGACGAGGGCTGCGGCGACTGCTCCGTGGAGGTGTGTGACGGGGTGGACAACGATTGTGACGGCCAGATCGACGAGGGCTGCGGCTGCGTGCCCTCGCCGGAGGTCTGCGACGGCATCGACAACAACTGCGACGGCCAGATCGACGAGAACTGCACCTCCTGCACCCCGTCGACCGAGATCTGTGACGGCATCGACAACAACTGCGACGGCCAGATCGACGAGGGCTGTCCCACGTGCGTGCCCTCCTCGGAGGTGTGCGACGGCGTCGACAACAACTGCGACGGCCAGATTGACGAGGGCTTCGACCAGGACGGCGACGGCTATACCACCTGCCAGGGCGACTGCGACGATACCAACCCCGACGTCAACCCCGGGGCCACCGAGATCTGCGACCAGATCGACAACAACTGCAACCGCCTCATCGACGAGGTCTGCGGCTGAGGTGACGGTCGTGGACGGGCGCGCGGAACGCCCGCGCGCCCGTCCACAGCTACCCCGTTTGCATTTCACCGGCGCATCTGCCACCCTACTGGACCCACCGGATGCGGTGCTTAGACTATACCGACACGCGATATGCGCCCGGCGGAGGCCGTCGCGCGCCGGTCACGGCGCCACGTCGTGAGCCACCGCGTCCGACGATGATTTCTCGCTTCTTGTCACCGGCCGCCTGGCCCGTCAGGCCGGTGCTGCTCTCGTCCAGGAGGACCATACTATGACCACCAGTTATTCCTTTGACCGCGAAGAAATGGTCGAGCCGATCGAACGAATGTTTGACCGGGAGGTCGGCCGAGATCACGGCATGTTCGAGGTCATCAAGGATGAGGAAACCGAGGGCGGCAAGGGAAATATCGACCTTGTGTACATCGGCGGCGACCGCCGCTCGTTGCACTCCATCCGCCTGGAGACCAACTTCGACAACTGCCTATTCGACGTCAATCGGGGCATCCACAGCCTGAGCCGCGTGGAGGCCAACGCCGTGTGGATCGCGCTGCCGCTCGACGAGTATCGCGACGGCGACGAGCAGTACAACGGGATCATGCGCGAGACCTGCGAGGAGCGCGGCATCGGCATCATCACCGTGCAGCCCAAGGGGCGCGGGGTGTCGGCCAAGATCATCTTGGAGGCCGACAAGTCCGACGGCGACCACCTGTCCAAATACGGCGAGCTCGACAAGCGCTGGCAGGAGGAGACCAAGGACGTGTTGGTGGGTGACGACTACCGCGTGGTCAAGTATTATAACCGCTAGGCAGTGATCGAGTGATTGAGTGATCGAGTAGAGGTGCCCAGCGCCGCCTGTACGCAGTTACGCAGTCGTCGTTCACTGGATCACTCGATCACTCACTAACTCGATCGCTCCTCCATGAGTTCCCACGCCCAGTTTTTGCGCGAGCTTCGCTCGCTTCTGCGCGCTCCCTACGCGCTTATTCACCTGCAAACCTTCGAGGAAGACCGGGCGCTGTCCATCGTGCGCCAGCTCGCCCAGGCCGACGAGCGCCCGGTGCTCACCTGGAGCGCGCTGACCGGCTTCGACGGCGAGCCCTCCTCGGGCGCCATCGACGACGCCCTGGAGGCCATCGCCTCCGAGGTCAGCCCGGCGATCTTCGTGCTGTTGGACGTCCACGAGATGCTCGACGACGCCCAGGTGCGCCGCCGGTTGCGCGAGATGGAGGGCCACTGCGCCGCCGCCCACAAGACCATCGTCTTGCTCGGCCCCCACTCCATCGAGCCGCGCGAGCTGAAAAAGGACCTCGCCCACATCGCCCTGCCGCTGCCCGGCCGCGAGGTCATCCAGCGCGAGTGCGACATCGTCTTTCCCGCCCAACAATTTCCCTACGTCGATCGCGTCGCCCTGGTCAGCGGGGCGATGGGGCTGACCTCACGCGAGGCGTTTCGCGCGTTTCACCGGGTGCGCCAACAATTCGAGGAGGCCCTCGAGCGCAACCAGCCCTTCGACCTCGAGCAGTCGATTTTGCGCGAGAAGCAGCGCCTCATCGGCGCCAGCGAGATCCTGGAGTTCTTCCCGCTCGACCAGGGGCTGGGCGACGTGGGCGGGCTGGACTCGCTCAAGCGCTGGCTCGCCGAGCGCAAGCGCGCGTTTAGCGAGGACGCCAAGACCTACGGGCTGCCCGCGCCCAAGGGGCTGCTGCTCATCGGGGTGCAGGGCTGCGGCAAAAGCCTGACGGCCAAGGCCGTCGCCCGCCACTGGGGCCTGCCGCTGTTGCGCCTGGACCTGGGCGTCATCTTCGACGGCAAGCGCTCCCCTGAAGACGCGCTTCGCCAGGCCATTCGCACCTCCGAGGCCATCGCCCCGTGCGTGCTGTGGATGGACGAGATCGAGAAGGGCTTCGGCGGTGATTCCGACGGGCGCAGCCAACGCGTGCTGGGCTCGCTGTTGACCTGGCAGCAGGAGAAGACCGCGCCGGTCTTCTTGGTGGCCACCGCCAACGACGTCGCCGCGCTGCCCCCGGAGATGCTGCGCAAGGGCCGCTTCGACGAGATCTTCTTCGTCGACCTGCCCGACGTCCACGAGCGCCAGGAGATCTCTGCAGATCCACCTCAATCGCCGCGGCCGCCACTTCGACGACGACGTCCTCGTCGACCTGGCCGCGCGCACCGAGTACTTCTCCGGCGCCGAGATCGAGCAGGTCGTCATCAGCGCCATGTACATCGCCTTCGCCGACGAGCGCGAGATCGAGGTCGCCGACCTGGAGTTCGCCGCCAGAGAGACCATCCCGCTGTACCGCACCTACGAAGACGAGATCAAAGCGCTGCGCGAATGGGCCCACGGACGCGCCCGGGGCGCCTCCCAGGAGCGCAAGGTCCTGGACTTCTTTGAATGAACCGCCGCCCGGCGACGTTCACTACTCCAGCAACGCCCTGGGGGAGTTCAAAAACCATAATTAACCACAGAGGTCACAGAGGACACAGAGACGAAAGAAAAATTGTGCAGTCCTCTGTGCCCTCTGTGCCCTCTGTGGTGAAAGAGCAGTTCGCAGTTCCGGAAGCCAAGGCAAACAACGAACAGCGAATTAACCGCAAAGACGCAGAGGCGCAAAGAAGGCATATTTTGAGGTATCCTTTGCGTCTTCGCGCCTTTGCGGTGAAAAAGCAGTTCGCAGTTTCGGGAACCAAGGCGAACAACGAACGGCGAATTAACCACAGAGGTCACAGAGGACACAGAGACGAAAGAAAAATTGTGCAGTCCTCTGTGCCCTCTGTGCCCTCTGTGGTGAAAGAGCAGTTCGCAGTTCCGGAAGCCAAGGCAAACAACGAACGGCGAATTAACCACAGAGGTCACAGAGGACACAGAGGCGAAGGCAAAATAGTGAAGTCCTCTGTGCCCTCTGTGCCCTCTGTGCCCTCTGTGGTGAAAGAGCAGTTCGCAGTTCCGGAAGCCAAGGCAAACAACGAACAGCGAATTAACCGCAAAGACGCAGAGGCGCAAAGAAGGCATATTTTGAGGTATCCTTTGCGTCTTCGCGCCTTTGCGGTGAAAAAGCAGTTCGCAGTTCGCAGTTCGCAGTTCCTGGACCCCTGGACCCCTGGACCCCTGGACCCCCGCAATGCTATGTAGAGAGCCATGATGCGCATGCGAACCACCATATTTTCCGTCATCACCGCGCTCGCCGTCGTGCTGGGCGTGGCGTATATGCCCGCGTCGGCCAGCGGTCAGTCGCGGCACGAGCACGCCCGCAAGAAGCGCACGACCTACAAGTCGGCCGTGTTGCAGGTCGTGACCAACTTCGAGAAGGCCGACGTCAAGGTCAACGGGTTGAAGTACCCGGAGTATCCGCCCGAAGGTGAGCCCAAGGGCATGGTCCTGCCCGCCGGCGGGCCCTATAAGGTGGAGGTGACCTACGACGGCAAGACCAAGACCTATCGCCTGTACCTCAAGCCGCATGAGACGCGGCTGTTGATGGTCGATCTGACCGGCTTTCAGGGCGGGGGCGGGGGCCCACCGACGGTCAACCGGCCGCACCTGACCCATCTGCACCAGCCCGAGCGCCACGACGACGATCAGAAGTCCGAGGGGCGGGTGACCGTCTACTCCAAGCCCAAAGGCGAGATCCTCATCGACAAGAGCGGCAGCGGCGAGCGCACGCCGGGCACCGTCAAGGTCGAGCCCGGCCGCCACGAGGTGCAGGTGCGCTTCGAGGGCGGCAAGGACTCCGAGCGCAAGATCATCCGGGTGCGCAAGGGCTCGCGCATCAAACTTTTCTTTCGCGAAAAGAAGTGACCGCGTGGCCGTCGGCGACGATCTGGCGGCCGCCCACGAACACATCTGTGACCGCGCCGGGCGTCATCGACAGGGTGATGTTGGTGAGCAGGCTCTGCGGCGTCGACCCCATCAGGGTGATGTGATCGAGGTCGAGGGTGACGAAGTCGGCGTAGGTTCCCGCCTGCAGACGTCCCACCGCCAGGCGCAGCGCGCGGGCGCCGTTTTGGGCGCCCATGGGCCACAGTGCGTCGGCGGTGCGCAGCCGGCGTGAGCCGGCAGCGGCGAGCACGTTTCGCCGCTCGTAGCGAAGCCGCTCGTGGTACTCCACCAGGCGCATCTCTTCCCACAAGTCGATATTGGCATGGCTGTCGCTGCCCAGGCAGATGGGCACGCCGCGGCGCACAAGCTCGAGCGCGGGCAGAAAGCCGTCGCCGAGGTTGCGCTCGGTGGTCGGGCAGGCGCACACGGTCGGCTGGGAGGCCGCCAGGAGCTCGAACTCCTCGTCGCTCAGGTGCGTGCCGTGCACCAGGGTGAGGCGCTCGTCGAGCATGCCTAGCTCGTCGAACACCGCCACCGGCGGCTTTCCGTACTCCTGCAGGCTCTCGGCGATCTCGCGGCGCTGCTCGCAGGCGTGGATATGCAGCGCGGTGTCGTGCTCGGCGGCAAAACCCGCCGCCTCGATCAGCCACTCGCCGCACACCGCCCGGATGCTGTGCGGGGCGAGCCCGACGGTGACCGCCGGGTCGTCCGTCCACGCCTCGCCGAGGGCCTGGGCGCGCTCGAGGTAGGTGTCCACGTCCGGCTCGACGAAGCGCCGCTGGGCGTCTTCGGCCGGCCGGTCGTGGCCGGCGCGCTGGTAGCCCACGCGCAACAGCGCGATGCGAATGCCTACCTCGCGCGCCGCGCGGATGACCCGGTGGGCGAGCTCGTTGGGGTCGGCGTACGGCGTCCCGTCGGGCTGGTGGTGCAGGTAGTGGAACTCGCCGACGGTGGTGATGCCGCCAAGCGCCATCTCCAAAAAGGCCAGCTTCGAGACCCGCTCGACCTCGTCGGCGTCGTAGCCCAGCGCGGCGCGATACATCTCGTCGCGCCATGTCCAGAAGTCCTCGTCCTCGCGGCCCTCGACCAGGTACTCGGTCTTGCCGCGGATGCCCCGCTGGAAGGCGTGGCTGTGAGCGTTGACGAGCCCGGGCACCACGGCCACGTTGCCCAGCTCGACGACCTCGGCGTCGCCGGTGTCCGCGTCGGCGCGCTGAATGCCCACGATGCGGCCGTCTTCGACGGCGAGGTAGGCGTCGTCGGCCCAGTCGAGGCCGTCGAGGATATATTCGGCGTGGTAGTAGGTGGTCACTTCTTATACTCGAGCATCTTCTCGGTCAGGTGCTCCGCGCGGCCTTGCTGCACGCTGGGGTGGGCGAGCAGGGCGTCGCGGTACGAGCGCACGGTGGGGAAATCGTCGAGCAGGTCGTCGAAGCCCATCTTTTCGGTGGCCTCCCAGCGGTTGAACATCGGGGCGTAGACCGCGTCCACGAGGCTGAAGTCCTTGCCCAGGAAAAACGGGCCGTGCTCGCGCTCGTCGAGGCGGCGCTCCAGGCGATCGAACGCGTCGTGCAGCTTGTCCTTGGCCTGGGCGATGTCGGAGGCATTTTTGTTGAACCACAGCGTGGCCGCCGCCGACATGAGCACGTCGTTGTTGAACACGATCCAGGCACGCGCCTGGGCACGCTCGACGGGGTCCTCGGGCAGCATGCGCGGCTCGGGGAACAGTTCCTCGATGAGCTCGTTGATGACGTTGGACTCGAAGACCGGCTGGTCGTCGACGACCAGCACGGGCACCTTGCCGCGCGGCGAGATCTCCAGGAACCACTCCGGCTTATTCTTCAATTCGACAAACGTCTGTCGGTACTGGATGTCCTTTTCAGCCAGCACGATTCGGCTGCGCTCGACGTAGGGGCATAGGTCGAACGAGATCAGGTGCAGGTCGTAATTCTGAGCCATGGGATACCTCGGCGGGGCCACAGTGAGTTTCTGGAACAATTTAAGACATCGGTGGCGATGTCAATGCCACGCACGCGGTTCTGCAATCGGGTGAGTCCGCTCGTCATCAAAAAGGCGGCGGGTTTTGGCGCGCAAGACCACCGCGGGTTCATCCCGCGGGTGAATCAGATCGTCAGCTAAGGGCGGCGTGTTGGCGCGCAAGACCCCCGCGGGTTCATCCCGCGGGTGAATCAGATCGTCAGCTAAGGGCGGCGGGTTTTGGCGCGCAAGACCCCCGCGGGTTCATCCCGCGGGTGAATCAGATCGTCAGCTAAGAGGCGGCGTGTTGGCGCGCAAGACCCCCGCGGGTTCATCCCGCGGGTGAATCAGATCGTCAGCTAAGAGGCGGCGTGTTGGCGCGCAAGACCCCCGCGGGTTCATCCCGCGGGTGAATCAGATCGTCAGCTAAGAGGGCAGTCCCCAAATACAACTCGCCATCCAAAATCCCTCCCAGGCGGCGCTCAGAGGCAGATCCCGAAAAAAAGACGCAACGATTCACCCCTTTCTGCCGAAAACCATAAAGAGGGGCACCCGATAGGACGCGGCGTCTCACCCAGCGTCGCGTCCAACGAAGAGGCGCCCCCACGGAAGCGCAACCGTCCGACTCGAAACAACGCCATCGGCCCGGTCCGATGCCCGCACACCCCCGCCGAATATCGGCGAGAAAGAAGACGGGCGACCCAGGGCACGGCCGAGGTGCGTCTTGGTTGGTTTCATGGGGGAGGGCTCGAGGAGCCCAGGTGGTGGGGCAGTTGGGGCGGTGCGCGCGTTTTGGCAACGCGCGCGAGGCTTCCACAGATGGCAGGTGCCGCCCCCGCTTAGCCGGCGATCTTGGCGTCCTGTGGGGCAAGCCCGCAGGGGCGCTGAAGGCAGAGTAGCACCCCCGCTTAGCCGACGATCTTGGCGTCCTGTGGGGCAAGCCCACAGGGGCGCTGAAGGCAGAGTAGCGACCCCGCGTAGCCGGCGATCTTGGCGTCCTGTGGGGCAAGCCCACAGGGGCGCTGACGGCAGAGTAGCGCCCCCGCGTAGGCGGCGATCTTGGCGTCCCGTGGGGCAAGCCCACAGGGGCGCTCGAGGCGGCGAGCGGCCTCGTTTTGCAGGGCAAGACGCGCGAAGGGCGTACCAGGCCGAATCGGCATTCCGCGCCGCGCCGTCTCATGATCCCACACATTACTGCGGGACGCCCAGCGGAGCGGCTGCTTGCTGCCCGCGGAGCACGCCGCGTTGTTTGCGGCGCCCGTCCAGCCCCGGTGCCTTGGCCCGGGATTTGGCGTTGATGTCCTGAACTCGGCACGGTCGCGTTCGTCACAATTCGTCCACATCGGCCATTGCGCGCACGGCCCAATGTGGTTGTTGACCTCAAAACCCCGGGCCGAGGCCGCGCGGCTGCACTGGCGAGGGCTCGGCGGCCAGCAAGCAGCGCCTCAATGCCACGAACAACTTTGCGAAGCGGGGGCAAGGTCGGTATGCTGGGCACGCAATTGGCCCAAGACTCGACAGCTTTTAATGGGGTTTGTTTCGATGCGTACCACGCCCAAGCTCGCGGCACTGATCGCTATCTTTCTCGTGACGGCTGCGCTCGCCGGCTGCTCGAATGACCAGGCAGGCGGCAAGCACAAGACCGACGCCGGCCTGACGCCGGATGCGTCCGACGTCTCCCCGCAAGCCGACGCGGGTGAGGATGCGCCGGCCGACGCCGCTGCGGATACGGCGCCCGAGGACACCGGTGTGGCGCCCGACGGTGGCGCGGCCATGGACGCCTCCGACGTCAGCGACGCGGGCACGGACACCGCCGACGTGGGCGTGGACAGCGGGCTGGCCGACGCCGGCCACTCCGGGTGCACCTTCCCGGCCGATCCCGACGCCGGCTGTCCGGTGGCCGACCAGGGGCTGTACGGGCCGGCCTCGTTCATCTCCCAATTCGTGGTCAAGAAGAGCGGCGAATGCTGCGCCGATCTCGACGGCGACGGCACCCTCGACAGCGCCGTGGGCGACCTCGCCGCGAGCATGCAATCGATGATGGGCGTGCCGTTCAACGACATCATCGCCGCCGAGATCCAACACGGCATGCTCATCTACCTGTTGGAGTACGCCTACTGGGACGATCCCGCCAACGACGGCGCCCTGCAGCTCGACCTGGTCTTCGGCCAGGACGAGTCCCCCGACTTCACCGACAACCTCGCCGGCACCGGCAACTTCCTCATCGACTCGACGACCCTGGACGCCCAGGGCCACCCGCTGTCGGACTTCGACGTCGCCAGCGTGACCAACGGGCGGCTGAGCGTGACCGGGGGCAACGCGCCGCTGGTGTTGCCGGTGGGCGCCGACCTGGTCGAGATCGGGGTGCAGCAGTTGAGCCTGCAGGCCGACGTCGACAGCAGCGCCGATTTGACCTCCAACGGGCGAGTGGCGTTGTCCAACGGGCAATTGTCCGGCGTGATCACTCTCGACGAGATGTTCTCGGCGCTGAACACCGTCGCCCAGGGATGCTCGTGCATCAGCTCCGATCCGCTGTTCACCGAGCAATCGCCGGACAGCTACACCTGCAGTCCCGCCGCCTCCGAAAAGCAGGCCTGCGACAGCGACCCCTCCGCCTCGGATATGTGCAAGACCCTGGCCTCCAAGAGCGGGTGCACCACCGTGGCGGCGGTCATGACCCAGTCTGCCGACCTCGATCTCAACAGCGACCCCGGCAACGATGCGCTCAGCCTGGGCGCGACCTTCGAGGCGGTGGGCGCCTCCATCAGGGGCACCACACCCTGAGCCGGACGCTGCCCGGGCCGCTCTGGCAGTCCGGCGTGGATTATGGCAACATCTTCGGGTAAATAGGTGGCATGAGGGCGTCTGTTTTGCAGGCGCCCAACTTCTTCCTCCCCTGGCTATTGACGCCGTGAGCAGGAGTCGACCCAGATGGCTGCAAAGTTCGACGACGGGCTGGACAAGGCGACGCGACGAGGCGATGCCGTAGTGCATCGTCGAGGAGCGGCAACGCAGTCCAGGTCGTTGTCGACGCGCAGGCGCTGAGTCTACTTGTGCTCCCGGCGTCTTATTTTCGGCCCTCCCGAAAGTGATTACGTTGTACTTGTCGCACGATAACGAAAGGAACGTTGGCTTGGGGACAACCACGAATCGCAGGACGCACCGCGCCGCATGGTTTGCGCGCGGTTCCACTTGGGGGCGTCCGTGATCGTCTTCTGTAGGTGATGCGAGGGAGCGTATGTGTGGAATTGTAGGTTATGTCGGGGACCGTCAATGCAGCGACATCTTGCTGTCGGGGCTGCAGCGACTGGAATATCGGGGATACGATTCGGCGGGCATCGCCATCGCGACCGACTCCGGGGAAGTCAAGACGCGGCGCACCGAGGGCAAGCTGACGTCGCTGTTCTCGGCGTTTCGCGAGGACCCGTTCGACGGAAGCATCGGGCTGGGGCATACCCGGTGGGCGACCCACGGTCGGCCCAGCGAGCGCAACGCCCACCCCCATCAGGCCGGGCGGGTCATCGTCGCCCACAACGGCATCATCGAAAACTACGCCGAGCTCAAGCGCGAGCTGGCCAAGCAAGGCCGTGAGTTCAAAAGCGAGACCGACACCGAGGTCATCGCCCACCTCATCGACCACGCCCTGGAGACGGGCTCGCAGACGCTGCACGCCGCGGTGACCCGCGCGCTTCGCGTCGTCGACGGCTCCTATGCGCTCATCGTCATGACCACCGACAATCCCGAGGAGCTGGTCGTGGCCCGCAACGCCTCGCCGATGGTCATCGGCCGGGAGGGCGACCAGGTCTTCGCCGCCAGCGACGTGCCCGCGGTGCTGCCGTATACCCGCGACTTCATCTACCTGGAGGACGGCGACACCGCCATCTTGTCGCGGGGCGGCCTGGAGGTGTTCGACGCCGCCGGCGAGCCCGTCGAGCGCGAGTCCAAGCGCATCAATTGGGACCCGATCTCGGCGGAGAAGCAGGGCTATAAGCACTTCATGCTCAAGGAGATCCACGAGCAGCCTGCGCGCATCACCGACACGCTGCGCGGCCGGGTCAGCGTCGACCGCGGCGACGTCGACTTCGGCGAGATGGGCTTCGATGAGGACTGGCTGGCCGAGCTCAATAAAATCGTATTCGTCGCCTGCGGCACCAGCTTCTACGCCGCCCAGGTCGCCAAATACACCATCGAGGAGTTCGCCCGGGTGCCCGTGGAGGTCGATCTGGCCAGCGAGTTTCGCTACCGCAACCCCATCATCGACGAGCACACCCTGTGCATCCCCATCAGCCAGTCCGGCGAGACCGCCGACACCCTGGCGGCGATGCGTCAGGCGATGGAGCTGGGGGCCAAGAGCCTGGCGGTGTGCAACGTCATCGAGTCGACCATCGCCCGCGAGGCCGACGGGGTGGTCTACACCCAGGCCGGCCCCGAGATCGGTGTGGCCAGCACCAAGGCGTTTACCACCCAGCTCGTGGTGACCACGCTGCTGGCAGTGTGGCTGGGCCGGCGCCGCGACATCCTCGACGCCGACCGGGGCCGCCAGAATCTTGCAGGCGCTTCGCGACGTGCCCCAGACGATGTCCAAGATGCTGCACGAGAAGGCCATCTACAAGCACATCGCCTACAACTACTCGGACGTCAACTCGTGCCTGTATCTGGGCCGGGGCAACCTGTACCCCATCGCCTGCGAGGGGGCGCTCAAGCTCAAGGAAATCAGCTACATCCACGCCGAGGGTTACGCCGCCGGCGAGATGAAGCACGGGCCCATCGCCCTGATCGACGAGCACCTGCCCGTGGTCATCCTGGTGCCCAAAAACCGGGTCTACGAGAAGGTGTTTAGCAACCTCGAGGAGGTCAAGGCCCGCCAGGGCCGCCTCATCGCCCTGGCCACCGAGGGCGACAACGGCGTGCGCGAATACGCCGACGTCGTCCTCGAGATCCCCGAGGTGCCCGAGTTTATCCAGCCCATCTTGTCGGTGGTGGTCATGCAGCTTCTGGCCTACCACGTGGCCGACTTCAAGGGCACGGATGTGGACCAGCCGCGCAACTTGGCGAAGAGCGTGACGGTCGAGTGATCGAGTGAAAGGCAGTGGAGACGCGGAAAGGCCCGCCAGGGGGTACCTGGCGGGCCTTCTTTCGTGGCGGTCGAGTTTCGCGTGGGAGGTCGAGCCGTTGATCTCGATCACTCGATCACTCGATCACTGAAAGACCAACTTAGTTAATTTGGTCTTTCAACGCCGGAGCCGGCTTGAAGCCCACGGTGTTGGACGCGGGGATCTTGATCGGCTTGCCGGTGCGCGGGTTGCGGCCTTCACGCGCCTTGCGGTGCTTGACGTTGAAGGTGCCGAAGTTCGGGTAGGAGAAGCGCTGCTCGTCCTCGATGGAGCTCGAGACCGTCTCGAAGACGATGTCCACCAGCGCACGAGTGTCCTTCTTGGTCAGCTCGATGCCCTCGTCGGCAGCGCGCTGGTTGACGGCGTCGATCAGTTCGGCTTTCGTCATGGTCCTTCCTCTGTGCAAAAAGGTTCGGGTTTACAACACGCCACACATTCGCCCTCCTACTGCACCATTGGGGGGTGCGGAGAGACCTGTCCACGGACCGCCGTGGCGTTAGAAGGCCGTGGTGCTGCTTTTTTGGAACTTGCGGGAGTCTAAGTAGCCGGAGATCCCCTGTCAAGCCTCAAAATACCGAAAAAACGGCCGCAAACCGGCGCTATTGCTTGCCGATCCGTGATCCACTACCGATGAATAAGCAACCCCCCGACAATTTCAACGCTTTGGGGCTAATCTTTTTTGAAAAATCGCCGCTTGAGCCGGGCGGTGACCACCTCGACCTCCGGCGGGCGCATCACGGCGGCCAGCAGAGCGCCGACGCCGAAAAACGCCACGCCCATGGCCGCGAGGAGGCCGATATTTTCCAGCGGCCGGGCGATGTGCAGGTAGGGCTCGAGCCACACGCGCACCCCCCAGGCGGCGGCGCCGCAGGCCACGGCGAAGATCGCCCCGCGCCCCAGGCCCGCGCCCACCGTGTCCAGCGGCAGCGTGCCGGTGCGAAAGCGATAGACCAGCACCGTGGCCACGGCGTTGAGGGTGATGCCGATGGAGGTCGCCGCCGCCAGGCCGGCCACGCCCATGACGTGGTACAGCCCCCAGTAGATGGGCAGCGACACCGCCACCACCACCGTGCCGATGAGCATCGGCGTCAGCGTATTCTTGCGCGCATAAAACCCGCGCACGGCCAGCGACTGTGCCGCCCAGGCCACCAGCCCCAGCGCGAAGAACACCAGCAGGTTGGCCGTCTGGTCGGCGTCGGCGGCGGTGAATTCGCCGCGGTGGAACACCAGCCAGATGAGCGGGCGCGCCGTGACCACCAGCCCGGCGGCGGCCACCAGGGCCAGAAAGCCCACCCGCTGTAAGCTGCGCGCGAGCATCTGGCCCATCTCCGACTCTTTGCCCTCGTGATACAGCCGGCTCAAATACGGCAGCGCCGCCTGGCCGGCGGCCTGGCCGATGATGGCGAAGAGCACCAGCATCATCTTGCGCGAGTTGTTCAGCCAGCTAATCGCCCCGTCGTGGGACATCGAGCCGAAGTATTTGAGCACCCACTCGTCGACGGTCACCAGGCTCACGCCCACCATCAGCGGCAAAGACAACAGCACGAAGGTCTTGAAGTCGGCGTCATTGGGGGCGAAGTGAAACCGGAATTTGACGTTCTTTCGGGCCGCCCACAGCGGCACCAACAGCGGCCCGAGCATCGCCCCCACCACCACGCCCACGGCAAAGCCCTGGATGCCCAGCCACGGCTCGAGGAGCACGCCGCCCAGGATGATGCACACGTTGTAGATGAGCGGGGCGAGCGCCGAGGGCCAGAACACCTCGCGCACGAACAGCGTCGCCTGGATGAGCCCGCCCAGATAAAACGCCATCTGCGCCGGGACCACGATGCGCGTCATCGTAATCGCCAGGGCGAGCTGGCGCGGCTCGTCGACAAAGCCCGGGTTGATCAGCGGGATGAGGTGGGGCGCCAGCCACTCCAAGATCAGCACGAACACCACCAAAAACGCGCCCATCGTCGTGGCGATGGTCGAGAACATCCGCCAGCCGTCCTCCTCCTTGCCGCGCGAGATGTAGCCCGAAAACAGCGGGATGAACGTGATCGACAGCGTCCCTCCGGCCAGAAAATAGCTCATCAAATCGGGCAGGGTGAACGCCGCGTAGTACGCGTCGGTCGCGTAGCTCGCCCCGTGGGTGTAGGCGATGACCGCCTCGCGCAAAAAGCCCAGGATGCGGCTCAGGAAGATGCTCGCCGACAAAATCAGCGCCGCGATGCCCATGCGGCTGCCCACGCTGCGCGCCTTGGCGCCCTCGGCGGGCTTGTCTTTGGTTGTGGCGGTGTCGCTCATATTGCGTTGTCAGGCGGGGTGGTTCGTCACCGACAGGGTGTCGCTAAAACGGGGCGTTGTCGAGAAATAGTTCGTGCGTCGCTCCACCGTTGCATCTTGCACCTGACCGGCGCGTGCCCATGTGTTATGAAGCCTGCAACAACGGTCGCAATTTGGAAGCAGACACCATGAACCTCAACATCAACGGCGAACCCCGCTCTCTCGACGCCGACCAACTTACCGTCGCCGAGCTGCTCGACCGCCTGGACATCACCCCAAAAAAGGGCGTGGCCGTGGCGGTCAACAACGCGGTGGTGCCCCGCAGCCAGTGGGGCGAGCAGGCGGTGGCGGACGGCGACGCCGTCGAGATCATTCGGGCGACACAGGGTGGATGACAATGGCTGACAACGACGACAAGCTGCACATCGGGCCCTACGCATTCGACAGCCGGCTCATCGTGGGCACGGCGCGCTATCCCAACTACCAGGTGATGCTCGACTCGGTGCGCGCCAGCGGCGCCCAGATGGTCACCGTGGCCATCCGGCGCATCGACCTGGCCGCCTCCCAGCAGTCGGGCGTGCTCGACCTGCTGAGCGGGGAGTTCCAGATCTTGCCCAACACCGCCGGCTGCTTCACCGCCCGCGACGCCGTGCTCACCGCCCAACTCGCTCGCGAGGCGCTGGAGACCGACCTCATCAAGCTCGAGGTCATCGGCGACGACGAGACGCTCTTGCCCGACGGCGAGGAACTCTTGAAGGCCGCCCGTCAGTTGGTCGAGCAGGGCTTTGTGGTCATGGCCTACAGCAACGACGACCCCATCCTGTGCAAGAAGCTGCAGGACGCCGGCTGCGCCGCGGTCATGCCCCTGGGCTCGCCGATTGGCAGCGGCATGGGCATTCGAAACCCCTACAATTTCCAGATCATCCGCGACCAGCTCGACGTGCCCATGTTCGTCGACGCCGGCGTGGGCACCGCGTCGGACGCCGCCCTGGCCATGGAGCTGGGCTGCGACGGCGTGCTCTTGAACACGGCCATCTCCGGGGCCAAGAAGCCCGTGGTCATGGCCGAGGCGTTCAAAAAGGCCGTCGAGGCCGGCCGCGCGGCCTACACCGCCGGCAGGATCCCGCGCCGGTTCTACGCGCGAGCGTCCTCGCCGACCGACGGCGTAGTGCAGTGGAGTGGGGAGTAGAACGCCCGTACGGCCTCGCCGACATCCTGGGCCCCCATCACCCCGCCCATCACCGCCACCCCGTACGCCCCGGCGTCCACGCACGCCCGCGCCCGCTCGGGCGTGACGCCCGCGAGCGCGAACACCGGCACGTCGACCGCCTCGCAGACCCTGGCGAGCTCGTCGAGCCCCAGCGCCGGGCCGTAGCCCGGCTTGGAGGCGGACTCGAAGATGGGGCTGAGCGTGACGTAGTCGGCGCCCTGCGCCTCGGCCACCTGCACCTCGGCCAACGAGTGGCAGGACACGCCCACGATGCACGGTCGGCCTACGACGCCGCGAATCTCGCCGACCGTCGGGCCCTCAGCGGGCCGGTGAACGCCGTCGGCGCCCGTGTCCCGGGCGAGGTCGGCGTGGGTGTTGATGATGAGCGTGGCGTCGAATTGGTGGGCCAGAGGGACCAGGCGCGCGGCCAGCGCGCGCAGCTCGTCGCCGGGGAGCTGCTTTTCGCGCAGTTGGATCAGGCGCGCCCCGGCGCGCAGGCATTGCTCGACGGCGGCGTCGAGGTCGCCGGCCTGCGCAGCGTTGGTGATGATGAGCAGTCTCGGGAGCATTATAGCCCCAAAATCTCCCGCGCGACGTCCGGCGTCGCCAGGTCGCGGCCCTGCTCGCGTGCGTAGTCGACGACCTTCTCGACGAGCTGCCAGCTTCCCTCGGCGAGCACGCCCTTCTCGAGGAAGATGTTGTCCTCGAGGCCCACGCGCACGTGGCCGCCCATGTCGACGGCCTTATACGCCAGGGACAGCTCGTGGCGGCCGATGCCGGCGACCGACCAGGTACTGCCCTCGGGGATCATGTCGACCAGAAAGTCGAGGTTTTCGGGGCGGCCGCCCATGCCGCCGGGCACGCCCAGCACGAAGTCGAAGTGCAGCGGCGCGTCGACGAGCTCCTCTTTGACCAGCCGAAGCGCCGTGTCCACCATGCCGGTGTCGAAGATCTCGATCTCCGGTTTGATGTCGAACGCGCGCAGCCGCTCGGCGATCTGGCGGATCATCGGCAGCGAGTTCATGAACACGTCCTCGCCGAAATTGACCGTGCCGGTGGTCAGCGTGGCCATGTCCGGGCGCAGGTCCAGCGCCTCGATGCGCTCGTCGACCGACATCCACACCGCCCCGCCGGTCGAAAACTGCACCAGGATGTCGCTGTGCTGGCGGATCGTGTCCAAGATCTGGCCGAAGACCTCGCGCGCCTGCGTCGGCGTGCCGTCTTCCTCGCGCCCGTGCACATGCACCATGCTCGCCCCCGCCTCGCGACACCGCACCGCCTCGGCCGCGATCTCCTCGGGAGTATACGGCACATTGGGATTATCCTCGCGCATGGTCTCCGCCCCGTCGACCGCGGCGGTGATGATCAGAGGTTGCGTCATAGTCGGCTCCGCTGTTGCCGTTAAGCAGTTCACTCGATCACTCGATCACTCGATCACTTCCGCTGCAACGCAGCGGGCACCACACACGTCCCACTCGCCCGACACACAACGATGGGCTCGTCGAGCACCTCGGCCTGCGAGGGCTGGTCGGGGTTGTTGGTCAGTTGGATGACCTTGCGCGCCTCGAACACCATCTTGCGGCTGGTATTGCCCGTGTCGGTGATGTGCCCGACGGCCTCGATATAGTCGCCAGCCTTGATCGGCGCCAAAAACTCCACGTCGTCGTAGGCGCGAAACAAGCCCTCGTCACCGTCATGGCGAATCAGCAATTCGGTGGCGACGTCGCCAAAGAGTTTGAGCGCCCACGCGCCGTCGACAAGGTCGCCCGCATAGTGGGCCTGCTCCATGCCCACGCGCAATCGAATCATCACTTCGTTGGTTGGTTGGGTCATTTGTAGATGCCTCGCGTTGTTGGGGTTATTACGCCGTCTGGTGAGCCTTCGCCTGGCGATCGGTTTTTGGTTTTTGGTCCCGCTCGCAGCGAACGCGTGCATCTCTGGCTTGTAGTAGGGTATCGCCCAGACGGCAAGCCCCGCGCGCAAAGCGCGCCAAGAACCACGAAAGGGCGCCCGAAGGCGCCCTTTCGTGTACGTGTCAGCGACTAGCTACATCGCTCGATTCCCCCTCTCAGCCCACTAGGGGCCACTCGGGAACCCGTCGTACATGCGGTCGAGCGTGACGATGTTGGCGCTGGGCCATTGAATCGCCGCCACCTTCCAGAAGCTGCCTGTGCGGGGCATGTACTTGTTCTCGATCTGGATGGCGAGCTGGCCGCGAATATATATTCGCACGGTGGCGTAGCTCGCGCCCAAGTTGTTGTCGCTGTAGTAGTAGACGCCCACCTGATACTGCAGGTTCTCCAGATTGCTCTGGTTGACGTTCTCCGGGCCGGCGCCGTCGGTGTCGTCGATGTCCAGCGACGGGTCGTCGGAGCTGTCGCCCTGCACGCCCCAGTCGGCACCGGGGTTGCGCCAGAAGATATCCCACGGCGCGGTGTTCCAGGCGGGAGCGTTCGGGTGCATATAGTGCAGGTCGAGGTCGGTACCGAAGGTGTCGGTCTGGTCGGCGTCGCTGGGCGTATCCCACACCAACTGCACGTGGACGTCGTGGTCGGGAATCGCCGCGATGGTGATGATCGCCGGCTCGCCGCAGCTCGCCGCGCCCTGATCGTCGTAGACCTTCAGCTCGATCTTGTAGGTGCCTGCCAGGTCCAAAAACAGCCTCGGGTTCGCCGAGCTGTTGTTCGGCAGCAGGCGCTGAGTCGAGCCGTTGGGCTGCGACAGGATCGTCCACTCGTAGCGCTGCACCGAGCCGTCGGGGTCGGAGCTACCCGAGCCGTCGAACATGACCGTGTTCAGCGGGATCGTCTGGATGGTCGTCTGCGGGCGAGTGCTGCCCTGCAGGTGCGCCGTGGCCACCGCCGTGGGGCACTGGTTATTCGAGCCGCGCCCGACGATGGGAAGCTGGACCGACGGGGTGGCGCCGTCGTTGCTCTTGATGGTCAACTGACCGTTGTACTGCTGCTCGGCCGACGGCTCGAAGGTGACCACGAAGTTGGCCTGCTCGCCCGGGTCGATCGTCGCCGGGCTGTCCGGCAGACCCGTGGGAAGGCTTCCGTCCTGGATGGCGAACACCCCGCCACCGTCGTCGGTGATGGCGATGTCGCTGACCTTGAGCTGCTCGCTGCGGCTGCAGTTCTCGATGGTGACCGTCTTCTGGGAGACCTGACCCAGCGAGCCCTGGCCGAAGTCGACCGAATCGCTGGGGCTGACGGCGATGCACGGCGCACCGCTGTTGCCCTGCAGGTCGACGACGTACTGCGGGTGGTTGGGGTCGTTGCTCTCGAAGACCAACTCGTTGGTCTGCGGCAGGTTGTTGGTCGGGCGGAACCACACGCGCACCGGGAAGCTGTCGTTGGGCGCCAGCGTCGTCGGCCAGGTGTCGGTGTCGTCCTCCGGCGCGCTCTGCGCGTTCGGCGGGAACGAGATCGAGAAGATGTTGTTGGTGGTGTCCGACACGTACACGTTGCTGATATTCAGCGGCGCCGAGCCGGTATTCTGCACGTTCTCGATGACGAACTCACCCTGCCAGTTCGGGTCGCTCTGCGGCGGCACGCGCTGGAAGGTCACCGGCGAGCGCGCCGAGATCTCCGGGGCGAGCTTCTGGGTGGTCACCGGGATGTTGACCGTGGGGTTGGCCGGATCGTTGGTCTTGAGGGTGATCACACCCTCGTCGTGGGTCTGATCCTTCGGCGCGTAGGTCACGCTGATGGTCGTGAAGTCGTTGGGCTTGACCTCCACGGTGCCGTCCGACCAGCCGTCGGCCTTCTTGAACTCGCGCTGGTCGTCGTACTGGCTGCCATCGTTCGGACCGTACTCCTTCAGGTCCATGCTGAAGATGCGCAGCGTGCCCTTACCGAAGTTGCTGATATCGATGCTCTTGGTGACCGACTCACCGATATTGACCTGCTGGAAGGCCAGGGTGTCCGGATCGACCGAGATCTCTGCGGCGTCGGTGCCGGTGATGTTTCCGCCACCGCCCTTGCCGCCGTTGGTAGCGTCGCTCCCGCATGCCGGCGTGGCCAACACCACCGCCAACAGCAGGCCCAACAAGACCTTTCCCTTGCGCTCCCACTGACCCATTTGTGTTCTCCGATTTCTCATTTTGCCCCTTCGAGCTCTTTAAGCGCTTCCCGCATTGTTACCTGCAGAAGACACGCCCATATCCCATCCTAAGAGATTGCGAACTATAAATATCAAGGCCTTCTGAGTCAACTTGCGCGGGTTTGAGCACATTTTCACACATCTTTCGCGGCTTTTTTTCGCGCCGATCGCGTTGTCGTCTCGGGCCGTCAGCAAGGTCTTACGAGTGGGATGGGGCGTTTGGTAGATTTTTTTTTACGGACTCGTCGGGAACCCCTGGGACATGCGATCGACTGGGATGATATTGCCGCTGGGCCATTGGATCGCCGCGACCTTCCAGAAGCTCCCGGTGCCGGCCATGTATTTATTCTCGAATTGCCTGGCGAGTTGGCCGCGGATGTAGATGCGCACGGTGGCGTAGCTCGCCCCCTTGCCGTTGTCCGCGTAGTAGTACACGCCCACCTGGTATTGCAGGTTCTCCAGGTTGCTCTGGTTGACGTTCTCCGGGCCGGCGCCGTCGGTGTCGTCGATGTCCAGCGATGGGTCGTCGGAGCTGTCGCCCTGCACGCCCCAATCGGCGCGGGGGTTGCGCCAGTAGATATCCCACGGCGCGGTGTTCCAGGCGGTCGCGTTGGGGTGCATATAGTGCAGATCGAGGTCGGTCCCGTCGGCGTCGGTC
This sequence comes from uncultured delta proteobacterium, assembly GCA_963697525.1. Lineage (GTDB taxonomy): Bacteria > Myxococcota_A > Bradymonadia > Bradymonadales > Bradymonadaceae > Bradymonas. The sequence goes on along the minus strand of OY969087.1, from coordinate 279,812 downwards.
TGGTCGGGGTCGCTGGGCGTATCCCACACCAACTGCACGTGCACGTCGTCGTCGGGGATCACCGAGATCGTGATGATCGCCGGCCCGCCGCAGCTCGCCGCGCCCTGGTCGTCGTAGACCTTCAGCTCGATCTCGTAGGTGCCGGCCAGGTCCAAAAATAGCCTCGGGTTCGGCGACTGGCTGTTCGGCAACAAGAGCTGCGTCGACCCCTGCGGCCGCGACAGCACGGTCCACTCGTAGCGCTGGATGGAGCCGTCGGGATCGGAGCTGCCCGATCCGTCGAACATGACCGTGCTCAACGGGGTCGTCTGGAGGGTCGTCTGCGGGCGAGTGCTACCCTGCAGGTGCGCCGTGGCCACCGCCGTGGGGCATTGGTTGCTCGAGCCGCTCCCGACGATCGGGATCTGCAGTTGGCGCGTACCCGGGTCGTTGCTCTCGATGGTCAACTGACCGTCGTACTGCTGCTCGGCCGTCGGCTCGAAGGTGACCACAAAGGTCGCCTGCTCGCCCGGATCGATGGTCGCCGGGCTGTCCGGAAGCCCCGTGGGAAGGCTTGCGTTCTGGATGGCGAACACGCCGTCACCGTCGTCGGAGATCGCGATGTCGCTGACCTCGAGCTGCTCGCTGCGGCTGCAGTTTTCGACGGTGACCGTCTTCTGGGAGACCTGGCCCAGCGAGCCCTGGCCGAAGTCGACCGAGTCGCTGGGGCTGACCGCGATGCACGGCGCGCCGCTGTTGCCCTGCAGGTCGACGACGTACTGCGGTTGGCTGGGATCGTTGCTCTCGAAGACCAGCTCGTTGGTCTGCGGCAGGTTGTCGATCGGGCGGAACCACACGCGTACCGGGAAGCTCTCGTTGGGCGCGAGCGTCGTCGGCCAGGTATCGCCGTCCTGCGACGGCGGGCTTTGCGCGTCCGGCGGGAACGAGATCGAGAAGATATCGTTGCTGGTGTCCGACACGTACACATTGCTGATCTCGAGCGGCGCCGAGCCGGTGTTCTGCACGTTTTCGATGACGAAATCCCCTGGCCAGTCGGCGGCCTGCTGGTCGCGGCCCGGCACGCCCTGAAACGTCACCGGCGAGCGCGCCGAGATCTCCGGGGCGAGCCGTTGGGTGGCGACCGGGATCTTGACGGTGGGGTTGGCCGGATCGTTGGTCTCGAGGGTGATCACCCCCTCGTCGTGGGTCTGATTCTGGGGCAGGTAGGTCACGCTGATGGAGGTGTGGCCGTGGGGGGCGACGGTCACGGTGTTGTCGGACCAGCCGTCGGCCTCTTTGAACTCCTGCCGCTCGTCGTACTGATTGCCGTCGCGCGGGCCGAACTCCTTGAGGCTCATGCTGAAGATGCGCAGCTTGCTCGTGCCCAGGTTGCTGATGTCGATCTGCCGGGTGGATTGGGCGCCGATGGCGACCTGTTGGAAGGCCAGCGTATGCGGGTCGACGTCGATCTGCGCCGGCCGCGAGTCGATGAAGCTCCCGTGGTCTTTGCCGCCGTGCCCCGTTTCGCTCCCGCAGGCCGCCGTGGCCATCGCCGCAGCCAACAACAGGCCCAACACGAGCGTTTGCTTGCGCTTCCAATGACTCATTTGTCTCCTCCCATGTCGTATATCGTGGATATGTCGCCGTCGGATATTTGTTACGGACCGGGGGCGGAGTTTGGTAGAATTTGTTCGAGGATGGTCGAGCAGACGCGATGGCTTGGGGCGCGACGCTCCCGCGGCGCCGGCGCTCGCTCTGCGGCGCCGAACGTGTTCTGGTTGGTACCTGTGCTGCTCATGTAGACGCAGGAACACGCAAGGCGGGGCCAGAGGCGCCCGCGGCGGTGCGGGAGCACCGCGGCCCGAATTGGCGATTAGATGCTTAGTGAATACAAGACGACGTATACCCTGCTCGCGCTGGCCCTGGCCGGCCTGATGGCGGCCAGTTGCGCGTCGAGCGCGCCCGTGGCCGCGCCGAAGGTGTCGGCGACGGCGCCGCCGCCGTCGTCCACGCCCTCCCCGCTGGCCGAGCGCGCCAAGATCGACGCGGCCGGCGCGGCCGCCGACTGCGCGCCGTACCGCAAGGCGCCCGCCTCGCAGCCGTGGTTGGGCGCGTGGTGCGGGCTTCGTACCCGTGATTGGAAGCTGGCCGCGCGCGCAGCCCGATCGGCGCGCTGGCAATTCGCGGCCGCCGGCGAGCTTCGCCGCCAGATCGCGATGATGCTCGTTGAAGCCATCGCCGACGCCCAACTCGGCGAGGTCGGCGGCGACGACGGCGCTGCCGACCTCGCCGGGCGCGCCCATCAATTGTGGTTGGATTCGCAGATGCCCATGCACGGCGGGCTTCGCGATCGCTACGCCGGCGATCTCCCGTTTTTGTACGCGCTCGCCATCGAGCACCGGGTGCTGCGCGAGCCGCGCACGCGCGCTGGCATTACGCTCAAGCGCCGCGCGCTGCTCGACATCGCCCGCTGGGAGTACGACAGCTTCGAGCGCCGCGCGGCCATCGGGCCGGTGCTGCGCGCCCAGGCGCGCCTGGCCCTCGACGAGGGCGACCTCGGCCGCGCGCTCGCCCGGCTGCAGGACGCCATGGGCCGCGATCGCCGGGCCGAGCGCGTGGGCGCCCTGCGCCGCGATCTGGCGCTGTTCGCGCGCCTCGCCCGGACCATGGGCGCCGCCCAAACGCGGCTGGCCGCCGAGCTCGCCGCCCTGCCCACGCGGCGCAAACTCGGCAGCCTTCCCAAGATCGACGCGCTGAGCGCGCCTTTGCTCGATGCCATGATGGACACGCCCACCGGGCGGCTTCGCCTGGCCGCGCTCATCGCCGAGATCCGACGCTCAGCCGACTCGGCGATCCGCCCGCCGACGGTGCTCGTGCGCTCGTTGAAGGCGCACAAAAACCTGTCGTCGTGGACCGGTCCGAGCTGGAAGCTCGCCTATCAGGGCGGCCAATTGCTCGTCGAGCGCGGCCTGCGCGCCGACGGGCAGCGCTACCTGCGCGCGGCGGTCGGCGCCATCGAGCGCATGCGGGCGAGCCTGCCGACGCCGGGGCTTCGCCAGCGGTTTTTCGCCGACAAACGCCCGGTTTATATGGCGCTGGTGGACACCTACGTGGGCCTGGACACCGCCCACCGCGCCCAGAGCGACTATCGCCACGGGCTGCGCCTGGCGAACGCGCTCAAGGCGCGCGGCCTGCTCGACCTGCTCGACGGCAGCATCGCCCCCGAGCTCGCCACGAGCACCGCGATGCGCCCGTCGCGCCGCGTGCCCAGAACCGTGCAGCGCACCGCCGACGAGGCGTTGAAGCGCCTGTCACGCTGGACGAAGGCGGCGCGCCACATCGACCCCACGCCCACTCAATTTGGCGAGCTTCCGGGCGCGGTGACCGGCAAGCTCGGGCCCAAGACCGCCGTGCTCGACTATCTGATCGCCGCGCACCGAAGCTATGTGTGGGTGTTGACCGACGCCGGCATCGAGATGCGCCGGCTGGCCGGGCGCGAGACGATCGCGCCCCTGGTCGACCAATTCATCGCCACCCTCGGCCATACCGACACGCGCGCCGAGCGCCGGCGCCATCGCAAGCTCGCCGAGCGGCTGTTCGTCGAGCTGGTCGGCCCCATCGAGGACCTCGTCAAGGACGACCGGCGCCTGATCGTCGCCCCCGACGACAAGCTGTACGCGCTACCCTTCGAGACCCTCGCCCGGCCCGAGCACCAGAAGCGGCCGCATTATCTGGTCTTCGACCGCGTGGTCTCCTACACCCCGTCGTCGGCGGTGCTCGCCCGGCTGATGCGCCGAGGGCCGGCGCCCGCGTCCAGCAGGGCGCTGGTGGTGGGCGCGCCCGACCTGAAGCGCCCGGCGCTGGACCTGCTGGCGCTGTCGCGCGACCTGCCGGAGACGGGGATGTTCTCGCTCGACGAGATGTTCCCGGCGCTTCCGGGCGCGCGCGCCGAGCTTCGCGCGGTCGCCCGCAGGCTTCGCGCCGACCACCTCGATGTGGACACGCTCACCGGCAAGAAGGCCGCCGAAAGCCGGCTCAGACGCGCCGACCTCACCCGCTACGGCGTCATCCACGTGGCCACCCACGGGGTCAGCGACGCCACCTCGCTGCACGTCAACGCCACCGACCGCGTCGACTTCGACCAGCCGGCGCTCTTGCTCAGCCGCGCGCCCGACCAGCCCGACGACGGCATCGTCACCCTCGGCGAGCTGCTCAACCGCAAGACCGCCGCCCGGCTGGTCGTGTTGAGCGGCTGCACCACCGGGCGCGGCTGGCATACGCTGGGGCAGGGCGCCTTCGGGCTGGCCGGGGCCATTTTGTACACCGGCAGCCACAACGTCGTCGCCAGCACGTGGAGCGTCGCCGACGCGGATACGTCCCGGTTGATGAAGGCGTTTTACAGGGCGCTGTCGCGCGGAATGACGCCGGCCCAGGCACTGCGCCTGGGCCAGATCGCGATGGCCAAGAAAGGAATGCGCCCAGCGAGCTGGGCGGCATTCCACATCGTCGGTGGGGGCTGAGGGGCGCGGCGGCTGAGGCTCAGCCGTTCACGCACGCCCCGTTGCTGCACTGCTGACCGCTGGGGCAGTCGCAGGTCGTCTCACAGGTGGTGGGGGCGTTGGCGCCGGGGTCCTTGCAGGTGCCGTTGTCCAGGTCGCAGACCTGGCCGGTGGGGCAGTCCTGGTTGCACTCGCAGGGGACCTTGCAGGTGCCGCCGTCGCAGATCTCGTCGCGCGAGCACTCCGCGTTGGAGCGGCACTCGACGTTGGGGTCGCGGTCGCAGAAGCCGTTTTGGGTGCAGACGTAGCCCGCCGCGCAGGTGTCCGTGCTGGCGCTGGGATCGCAGGCCGGCTTACAGGCGGCGTCGACGCAGATCTCGTCGCCGGCGCAGTCGGAGGTGCCGCGGCATTCGGTGCGTCGGCACACGCCCTGGCGGCAGTGCTCGTAGTTGCCGCAGTCGGAGTCCGCCGAGCACGACGCGTAGCAGGTGCCGTCGACGCACAGCCCGTCGCCGGAGCACTCGCTGTTGAACACGCAGCTCTGGGTGCCCTGCTGGCACTGGCCGCTGACGCAGACCTCGCCGCTGGCGCAGTCGCTGCGGGTGGTGCACTCGGGCTGGTTGTCGGCCACGCAGGTGCCGTTCTGGCAGGCCTCGCCGGGGCTGCAGTCGTTGTCGGCGGCGCATTCCTCGGTGGTCGGCGCCTGGCAGTGGTTGTTGACGCAGCTCTCGCCGACCTGGCAGTCCCGCGCGGTCACGCACTCCAGGGAGGGCGCGCTGGCGCAGGTGCGTACGTTCTGGTCGTTGACCGCCGGCAGGCACTGCGCCGAGCCGTCGATGCTCACGCATTCGAAGCCGTTGGGGCAGCCGCTGCCGCACGGGGTCGTGCACACCGTCTCACCCACCGTGCCCTGCTCGCCGAGGCGCACACACAGCGCGTTGGGATCGGCGCAGTCGGCGTTGGTCTCGCAGGCCTGGCACAGCCCGGCGTTGCCCCGCTGGGTGGTGTCCGCCTGGTGACAGGTATTGTTCACGCACACCTGACCGTCCGGGCAGTCGACGTCGCTGTAGCAATAGCTCGGCTCGCTGCCGCCAGTGCTCGTCGCGCAGCTATCCGGGCAGCTATTCTCGTACCAGCAGTCCTTGCTGCAATTTCCAAAAGGGTCGCAATACGTCTCGCAGCGCTGGTATTCGTAGCAGCAGTCGGCGTGCGAGCTGTTGCCGTTGGTGACCAAACACCCCGATCCCAGCCCCACCGCCATCAAACCGGCGGCGATGATCATCCAGGCAAAGCGCTTCATGGTGGTCCTCCTGAGACAGTCCCAGAATCTATTTTGTTGCATTGTGGCGCATCCGGCGCCCAATTTCATCTTTTACGTGAGTTCAGACGCCACGGGCTTAGGCTTATTCAAAAAAGATCTTCTATCGAGCAGGCGGCCTCCTTTGGCGATTGCCAAATTGAACCCGCCTTCGCCTTGTGATATCCCCGTGGGCGGAATCGCCCGACCGCCCATGCTGTTACCGCATGTCGCAGGCGGGCGATTTAAGTTTCGGACACCAGAGAGCGGGATCCCCGTGAACGATTCGAATAACACGACCGAGGCCGACGAGCGCCAGGGCTGGTACGCGTGGTGGTCCTCGAAGACCGGCACCCGGCTGGCGGTGGCGTTGTTGGTGTTGGTGGCGGCGACGGTCATCTTCGGCAAGATCTCCTCGTTGGGCATCTGGGAGCCGTGGGAGGCCAACGAGATCAAGGCCACCCGCGAGTACTTCCAGCGCGACCTCGGTGATCGCGCCGCGCAGGCCAACAAGGCCGACCATGCCCACAAGGCCGCGGCCAACGCCACGCACAACCCGCCCAACTGGGCGACGCCCACCCTGGACGGCAAGCCGGTGGCCCAGCCGCTGCTGCAGACCTGGCTGGTGGGCTGGTCGATGAAGACCCCCAGCGCCAACGGCCACTTCGAGGTGGGCGCGCTGGAGGGGTCGACGCGCGTACCCATCGCCGTGGCCGTCTTCTTGCTGGTGTTGCTGACGTTTATCTGGATCAAGAGCTACTTCGACACCTGGCCGGCGCTGCTGTCGGCGGTGGCCCTGGTGACGACGCCGGCGATCTTTTTGGGCGCCCACACCCTGAGCAGCGAGATGCTCTTCGTGGTGCTCAGCTCCCTGTCGATCATGGCCTTCTTCCAACTGACCCAGGCCGACGCGCCCAAAAAGCGCTGGCTGTGGGGCGCGCTGCTGGGCGTGGCGCTGAGCCTGTCGTTTCTGGAGCACCGCTTCTTCGGCCTGCTCAGCCCGCTGGCGGTCATCGTGGGCTTTGCGCTCACCCAGCTTCCCTTCGAGCAGGTCGACCGCGCGCGGCAAAACCCGTCGGGCGTGGCCTCGATGGTCGACCGCGTCGACATCGGGCTGTGCGTGGCCGCGCTTCTGGGCGCCGGCGGCGTGCTGCTGTGGGGCCTCGAGCGCAGCAAAGGCGCGGCCGGCGACGCCTACTTTTTGCCCTACGTCAAGCAGTGGATCGCCGTGCTGGTGCCGCTTCTGGTGCTGCTCGCCGGCCTGCTGCTCGCCCGCAAGACCCGGGCGAGCCGCCGCCTGCTGAGCGGGCCGGGCGCGCTGGCCGCGGCGATGGTCGTGGTGGTCGTGGCGGTGGTCTGTCACGCCTACGGCGCGGCCAACCCCATCGTGCGCGTCGACGGACATATCGCCGGCAAGATGCCGGTCTTTAGCTTTTTGCTCGACAACCACCTGACCGGCAACAGCCCGGTGATGCACCACGTCCATTTTGCGATGTGGGTGCGCGAGGTCGGCTTCGCGCTGGTCCCCTGGGTGGCCCTGGTGCCGCTGGGCGTGGGGTATCTGGCCCGCGCGGCGCGCCTGCAGGACAACGATGGCGAGCCCATCTCGGAGTTGATGTCGCCGCAGCTCTCGCTGCAGCGCCTGCTGTTGGTGTGGGCGTTTGTGGCGGCGGTGGTCCTGGCGATCGCGTCGAGCTTCCACCACTTCTCGTATCCCGCTTACTTGCCGCTTCTGGCGGGCGTGGGCCTGATGCTCGCCGACGCCGACTTCTTCAAAGAGGCGCGGTTCAACACCGTGCTCGCCTACGCCATGGGCGTGGTGGCCATCGCGCTGACGCTGATGGTGGGCAAGAACCTGCATCACTTCCCGGACCGGCTCATGGAGCCGTACCTGGCGATGCAGGAGGATCTCGGGCTTCCCAAGATGTTCTCGTTTGGCGGCCTGCTCAAGGCGATCAAATACGGCTGGTCGCTTCTGTTGGCGGTGTTTTTCTTCGGGCTGGTGTCGTGGGCGGGGCTGACGCTTCGCAGCATGCGCCAGTGGCCGTCGCGTTTTCGCCAGTGGCGCGCGCGGCGCAAGGCCGGGGAGAGCGCGCCGGCCGACGAGGCCGACGACGAGTCGCCGCTGCACCGCCGGGCGCGCGAGAAGGAGGCCTACCGGGCCGAAAAGGGCGTGCTGCCGGCGCTGGCGCGCCTGGTCGAGCGCACCTCCACGTGGAGCGCGCTGGTGGCGCTGCTGGGCGTGGCCACGGCCGGGATCGTCCTGTTCAAATTCACCCCCGAGCAGTCGGCGCACCTGTCCGACCGCGGCGTCTTCGAGGCCTACACCCGCGTGGCCAAGCCCGGCGAGAAGCTGTACCGCTACGACGTGCCCGTGGGCGACGCCTCGGTGTACCTGGGCGACGTGCCCACGATCTCGCGCTCGGACGCGTTCATCAACAAATTCAACGACGCCGAGCGCTACTTCGTGGTCATCCCGCGCAAGCGCCTGGCGTCGATCAACTACGAGGTGCGCCGCCGCTTCCACAAGAACCTGCCGATCGTCGACGCCAGCTCGAGCAAGCTCTTGCTGGCCAGCAACAAGCTCGGCGACGGCGAGGAGCAGCAAAACTTCATCGCCAAGGCGATCGTCAAAGATCCGGCGAACTTCAAGTCGCCGATCCCCGAGAAATTCGCCGAGAACCAGCACGTGGTCTACGCCAGCTTCGACGACAGCATCGAGCTGGTCGGCTGGAAGCTCGACCGCATCCCCACCGACGGCTCCATCCCGACGTATTCGTGGGGCGAAAACGCCAAGATGACCTTCTACTTCCGGGTCAAAAAGCGCATCCCCGGCCAGGAGAAGATCTTCTTGCACATCGACCACCCGGGAAGCCGTCTGCACGGCGATCACGAGCCCGTCCACGGCGACTTCCCGACCAATTACTGGCTGCCGGGCGACATCGTCAAAGACGAGTACTCGCTGCACATCGACTCGTACACCACCCCCGGCGTCTACCGGGTGTGGCTGGGCTTTTACCGCGGCGACAAGCGCATGCACGTCACACCCAAGCCCGCCAACGACGGCGACAACCGCATGCGCGTGGGCAAGATCCGCATCAAGAGCGTGCTGTAGCCGTGGCGCTTTGCGCCCGGCGCCAAGCCCGCGCCGCAGGCGCTAAGCCGTCGTTGCAACTTGACCGAGCGCTGTATTTGTACGAAAAACGTGTAAGTGTTTGCTCGGCTAGATGTTCCCGTCCGCGCGGGAACTCCGCATGGAGGACGCATGTTCAAGCAGAAGTTGACGAGGGTCGTCAAAAACGTCGATGGAACCCTCGGCTGCATGTTGATCGGCTTCGATGGCATCCCCATCGACAGCGTCTTCGGGGGTGAGGAGATGCCGCACATGAACGCGGTCGCCGTCGAACTGAGCAACCTGCTGGACAAATTTCGCCGCCTGCAGATCTACGAGGTCGGAGAGGTCAACGAGGTGAGCATCACGCTGGGCGATGTCACCGCCCTGGCGCGCGTGGTCGCCAGCGAGTATTTGCTGATCTTGGCGCTCGACGCCGACGCCGACGTCAACCGCGGCCAGACCATGCTGCGCCTGATCGCGCCGTACGTCGAGCGTGAGATGCTCTGACCCCCCTTCGGGTTCTCATTCCCGCGAGGCCGGCCGCGCTGGCTGGCCCCGAGAAATTCGACTCAGGATTTATTCGTTCGTTGCTTGCTGGACCCCTGGTCGAGCGAGCACCAGCATACGCCGGCCACGGCAGGGCCGCTGGTCCCCATCAACGACCCATATTGGAGACACATTCGATGACGATCGACACCACCCAATTCCGCAAAAACCTCAAGATCGAGATCGACGGCGAGCCCTTCGTGATCGTCGAGGCCAACCACGTCAAGCCCGGCAAGGGCGTCGCCTTCGTCAAGACTCGCCTCAAGAGCCTGGAGACCGGTCGGGTCTTCCAGGAGAACTTCCGCTCGGGGGACACCGTCGACACCCCCAACCTGGAAGCGCGCGAGATGCAGTACCTGTACAAGGACGAGACCAACCACTTCGTGTTCATGGACGAGGAGACCTACGAGCAGATCCGGGTCTCCGAAGATGCCATGGAGTCGGTGCTCGACTTTTTGAAGGACAATATGACCCTGGAGATCTTGTTCCACAACGGCAAGGCGATCAGCGTGGAGGCGCCCACCTTTGTCGAGCTCAAGGTCACCAAGACCGACCCCGGGGTCAAAGGCAACACCGCCCAGGGCGGCACCAAGCCGGCCACCTTGGAGACCGGCGCGACGATCACCGTGCCGCTGTATCTGGAGCAGGGCGAGGTGGTGCGCGTCGACACCCGCACCGGCGAATTTGTCGAGCGGGCCAACAAATAAAATCGCGGAGCTTTGACACGACACGGCAGTCGCAGGGGCCCCGGGCCCGTAAACTTGACGCCGTATGCAGGCGCTTTTAAGATCGGTTCTCCAACAATCGAGGCTCGATACGGCACGCGTCGGCGGCACGGCCCCTTGCGGCTCTCATTCGTGTAGCTCGAGTGAACACGGGCATTTCCTTCTAGGTCCACTTCGTGGGAATCAACCGCAACAAAGTTCTGGCGGCTGCGCGCAAGCAGGTACGCAAGGGCAACTGGGAAAAGGCGATCAGCCAGTATGAGAGGCTGGTCGATGACGATCCCAGCGACGCCCGCAGCATGCTCAAGATCGCCGATCTATACTCCAAGCTCGATCGGAACGACGAGGCGTTGGACGCCTACGGTGCGGTGGCGACCCACTATGCCCAGGACGGCATCTACGAGAAGGCCGTCGCCGTGTACAAGCAGGCGCTGCGCCTGGCGCCGGACAACCCCGGGCTGCACCGCGACCTGGGCGACGCCTACCACCGGCTGGGCCGGCTCAAAGACGCGGTGCGCTCGTACCACCACGCCCAAAAGCTGTTCAAGTCCGTCGGCGACGCCGCCAGCCAGCGCGAGTTGCTCGAGCGCATGATCGCCCTCGACCCCGAGGACGTGGGCATGCGCATCCAGCTCGCCGAGCGCTACGCCAAGGACGACCTGCAGGAGCAGGCCCTCGAACTGTTCGAATTTGCCGCCAACAAGCTCGACGACGAGGGGCGCCTCGACGAATACGTCCAGGTCGCCGAGCGCATCATCTTTTTGCGCGACGAGGCCATCGCGCTTCGCCGCCGGGTCATCGACATCTACCTGGGCCGCGGCGACAACAAGCACGCCCTGAAGCACCTGCAGGTCTGCTTCAAAAAGCGCCCCCAGGACATCGACATCCTCGAGCGGCTGGTGGAGGCCTTCGAGCGCCTGGAGCGCAACGACAAGGCCGTGCTCGTGATGCACGAGCTCGCCCAGTTGTACCGCCAGCAGCAGCGCGAGGACGCCGCCGTGCGCATCTACGAGCGCATCCTGCAATTGGCCCCTGGCGACTCGCGCGCCACCGGGCACATGGCCGCGCTTCGCCGGCTGGACGACTCCGGGGCGATGACCGCCTCGAGCAGCAACACCGGCCCGATCAAGCAGCGCAACCACACCCCCGCCGAGCCCCAGACCATCGAGACGGGCGACCTCGACGAGCTCGACGGCATCGAATTCCTCGACGACGACGAGGACGAGGAGTTGGAGGTCGTCGAGGTCCACGAGCCCGCGGCCGTCCAGCAGGCGCCCACCCCGGAGAGCCGCGCCCCCCAGGCGCACGTTGCCCCCCACGACGCCGACGACGCCGGCCTGGTCGACCTGTCCGAGGCCATCGAGGTCATCGAGGCGGTCGAGCCGACCATCGAGCACAGCGGCCCGCAGACCACCGAGGACCAGGTCCGCGACGCCCTCAAAGAGACCGACGTCTTCATCAAGTACGGCCTGCACGACAAGGCCTACGAGACCATCGTGGCGGTCATCGCCAAGCACCCCGACAGCCTGCAGGCGCGCGAGCAGATGAAAAAGCTGCAGCTCGCCCGCCACAACGCCGAGGGCGCGGTCGACGAGCTGCTGGAGATGGCCCGCATCACCCGCACCACCCCGGCGCGCGCCCAGAAATTCATCGCCGAGGCCCTCGAGCTGACCGGCGACATCGGCCGGGTCAACGCCGCCGCCCAGCAATTCGGGCTGGCCGGCGACGTCGAGCAAAACGCCCACACCCTCGACGAGATCTCGATGATCGAGCTCGACGACCTCGGCCTCGACGGCCCCCAGCCGGCCGCCGGCGCCGAGATGAGCGACGAGATGCTCGACCTGGACATGGGCGACATCGAATTCGTCGACGAGGAGCCCGAGGAGATCGACCCCGACGAGCTGCAGGTCGGCTTCCAGGAGATCGAGAACTCGGTGGTCGAGATGAGCGAGATTCGAGCTCGACCCCGACGAGGTCCAGCTCATCGAGGAGACCGACGCTGAGCCCATCACCGACGAGGACCTCGAGCTGGGCTTCGACGAGTCGGCGTTCGCCGACGCCGAGGTCGTGGACATGGACGTCGACATCAGCGGGCTGGCCGAGCTGAGCGACGAGCAGATGGTCGCCCTGCAGGACCACGCCCCGGCCGACGAGCCCGACGGCTTCGGCTTCGACCTGACCGAAGAGGAGGCCGACTCGATGTTCGACGACCTGTTCGGCGAGTTCAACGCCGGCGACGAGGAGTCCATCAACCTGGGCGGCGACGACCCCCTGGGCGAGCTCGCCGAGGTCGACTTCTTCCTGCAGCAAGGCCTGGTCAGCGAGGCCCAGGAGGTCCTCGACCGCGTACGCGAGGAGAACCCCACCCACTCCGGCCTCGCCCAACGCGCCGTGCAGATCGACAAGGCCCGCCGCGGCATCGAGCCCGAGCCCAACCCCTTCGGCGGGCGCAGCCTGTCGCAGAAATTCCACCCCGGCCTCGAGCAAGAGGAGACCCCCAGCCTCGACCTCGACCAGGCGGCCATCCACAACACCTCCATCGAGCTCGGCACCGCCTACCGCGAGATGGGCCTGTACGACGAGGCCATCGACGAGCTCAAGCAGGCCCTCGACGACCCCCAGGCCGCCGACGCCGCCCGCTACCAGATCGCCGTGTGCGAGATGGAAAAAGGCGACACCGCCACCGCCACCCAACGCCTCCAAAACCTGCTCCAACAGCCCACCCTCGCCCACGACCTCCGCGAGGCCGCCGAGCGCAAGCTCACCGAAATGGGCGCCTGAAACACCTTGACCCCGAAGGGGAACAGAGTAAGGTAGTGGCGCGTTGCACCCCCAGACTGACTACGCGGGCGTAGCTCAGTGGTAGAGTCCCAGCTTCCCAAGCTGGTTGTCGCGAGTTCGAATCTCGTCGCCCGCTTTGCCCTTAACCCCTGAGAAATCAGGGGTTTTGGCGTTTCTTGGTCCTGCAATTTGGCACGAACTACCAAGTGGTCTGCTGCTACTACCAAGTGAACTACCAAGTAGGCGCAATAAGCTCCGTCAGTCGTCGAAGAAAAAGCCCATCGTGTCCTTCAGCGCCTGACGCTTCTCCGTCATCTCGACGCCCGCGTACAACTCGGTCATCTCGGGCGAGTTATGGCCCATGACGGATCTCAGAACGATTTGGTCGGCACCACCTGTGACGTTGATCGTGTTGAACGATCGCCGGAGCACTTGAGGTGTGACCCTAAAGTCGAGTCCCAGCCGCGACGAGATCTTTCCCATCGGCTTGAAGAGTGACGCCGATGACCTGCACGTCCCGACATCCGAAGGAAACACTAGGTTGTCTTGAAGTCCGGGGTGAGCATCAGCCATTAGCTGTTTGTGATGGTCCTTGAGCACCTTGGCTACCTTCGGTGCCATTGGGACCGTTCGAACACCGCCGGTCTTGGTCTTCGCCAATAACTCGCCCTCCGCGCTGGCGCGGTTGATCTCGATGACGCCCGCCTCGTAGTTGATATCCGACCAAACAAGGCCATAGAGTTCTCCCGCTCGCATTCCGGTTGTCGCAAGGACAAGCACCTCAGGGTAGCGGCTGGGGATGAGGCTCTCGAACGTCTCCACGTACTCGCGAAGTTGTTCGGCAGTGAGCGTGCGTCGCGTCCGACTCTTACCGCCTCCGACTTTCGGAGGCCGCACGCGCTCGACGGGATTGTGGAGCAACCCAAACTCGGCCTTGAGGTCGAGAAGAAGCTGCTTCCCGACCCTCCACCAGCCACGCCGCGTTGAACGTGCATACGGTTTCCCATCGGGCTTCTTGAGCTTATCAAGCTCGCCGACCCACTGGACGACATCGGAGCGCGTCAAACGCTCGATGTAGATCTCACCGAGGAAGGGCAACACGTACTCGCCGAGCGCCAGTTCGTAAGTGCGCTTGGTGTTAGGAGTCAGCGTCGGTGCCTTCTGCGTCCACCAGTGCTCGGCGTAATCTGCGACGGTACGCACTCCGTCCAACGGACTTTCGATTGGCGGATTCTCGATTTCCTCCTTCAACGCGTCGCGCACCGCGATCGCGTCGCTCATGGATTTCCCCTCGGGAAGCGTCGCCGTCTTCGGCTTCACTCTTCCTGTTCGAGGACATTTCGCTGTTGTTCTCACGTGATACCTGCCGTCGTCTCGACGATAGATACCCGGTTCCTCTGTCTTCTTTCCTCGGCTCATTGGATGCTCCTTTGCTGCTAATGCAGCGGTCACCCGAACCAGAGGTCGACGCTTCATTATTGTCACAACTCGATTGGATTGCACAACTTCGGGCAAACTCATCGAGTGTCGCGACGCAAAATAGATAGGCCCCATTTGGACCGCGCCGACCATCAGGTACGAGTGCTCCTGACTGAATGTGATTTCGTATCGCAGACGGACCTGCGTATCGGAGATACGAGGCCGCTTCCTCGGTCGTCAGGTAAGGAGATCCTCTTGATCGGCTGGATCGCTTCGCGGGCGGTGTAGGAGGAGACGGATGTTCCTTCGGCACAATGTGCAGAGAACCACCCGCTGTGTACATTTCGTAGTCCGACCACGGCGTTGGACGCGAGGTTGGCGAAGCGTCGTTTGAACCAGCGGTACTTTGCATTTCCGTCTGATTCCCAGAGTGGACGGCTTGCGTCTTGCTCTTCGGTTGGCTGCCCATTTGGTACCTCCGTGCTGGAGTCATGAATGCGTCGTGGGCGTACGACGCGGTTCCAATGGGCCGCCCCTCTGGGCGCTCTTTCTATATGTACCTCCTCTGTGTTGCCGAAGTTCTTTGTTCGGCTTTGGATATTTGCGTCTTCGGGCGCGCGTTCACTCCCGAGTGAGCTCGTGCTGAAACCAAAACTCGCGATCCTCACCAAAGGTCTCTACCAATGGTAGAGGGTCTTTGGTGAGGATCGTAGGTTTAGGCGTCGTTGGAGCCAGACAACAGATCTGATCCAACAGGGATCTTTCCGCTTGCTGCGTCGTTCAGAAACCTCATCGCCTCATCGTGAGAAATGGGATCACCATCCGCGTACAACGAGATGTAGTTGTGTACATGTCGGTGCAGAGCACGTCCCCGGTGTGTGTTCAGGACATCGCGCCGAGAGATCGGCTCAATGATGCCTGACGCTGACATTGCCTCAATACATGCCCTCACCACAAGGGAGGTGCCGAAGGTACTGTTTTTATTCCGCCTAATAACTGCAATCGACATAACATGTCCTTTGTCATAAGTGTTGTGATTGTTGGATGCACTTTGCATCCGTTATGTCGACGCTTATTATATGTAATGTTTTGCACTTTGTCAAATGAAAGGCTCACTTAGTCCATCTAGTCTTAGGATAAATGTCGACTTCTGGCATATTCATGCCTGCGCCTAGCGCATTTAGAAATCGGCGACTTGACGTAGAGTCTCCACGGTCGGGGTTGCTTAACAGACAAAGGATGCTCGGTCGCGAGTTCGATGTGGAACGAGCCTCCAGCCCAGACGGAGAGCCGCAGCGCCCTCTCGGGGGGCCACTGCACTTCGACGGCGTGGAGAAGTGAGCGCCCGGGCGATAACGCCCTCATTATTCTTTTTATCGACCTTCTATGGGTGAAGGGGCGGCCTTGGATCGCTCCCATCACCACGTCAGCCATAGGAGGCCACATGTCCCTGAAGAACAAGCTCGCCAAGAATCAAGAATCACCTTCCATTCGTCCTCTCGCCATCGGCTTTTATGAAGACGATGTAGAGAAGCTCGACCAACTCGCGCAAGCTTTTGGACGCTCGCGCTCTGCCGTAGTGCGGATTCTCGTCCACGACGGCATCAGCCGTCTCGATGTCGAGATGGAGTCGAGGGAGTAAAGGTGGGATAAGGAAGTTGAAGAAGTTGCGGAAGCAGATTCGAAGACCAATCGTTCACAAAGAAATGCCCCTCCCAGACACGAGAACTGGGAGGGGCTAGCACCAACATTGACATTTGAGAGTCGCCTCAGCGACTAACACGATAATCAGCCTGCACCTACCTGTAGTATCGAAGGAAAACCGCGATTTCGGCACGTGGTGGTGATGGTACGACGATGACAGCCGAACCGAGGTGGCTCCTGAAATATGGAGCAACCATGTCCAATCAGAAAATCGCATACGGAAGAGTCACAAGCGTTAAGTCCGAAGTCGAAAACGTCGAGGAGACTTGGGAAGACATCATTGAGTACATCAAGTCGACAGACACACATCCCGAGAAGGCCGGACCCGGCCTGATCATGGCGTCGACCTCGAAGGGGCGCGGAAGTAAGCCGAACCAACGCAATCCGAAGTTCTACCGCCAGAAGCACTTGGCGTCGTCGGCGCAGATGCTCTGCTTCGACATCGAAGGTATTCAACTCACGCCGGACGACATCCATCGGGTGCTACCGTTCAAGGCGGTTTGGTGGACATCGTGGAGCCACGGAGCCATCAATGCGAAGGACTCGAACGGAAATCCGAAGTGGAAAAAGGGCTACCCGCGCGGGCACTACCTGATTCCCCTGTCCGAGCCGGTCAAGCCAGAGTTCTGGCAGTTCATCCACCGGAGGGTAAAGAGCCAGTTAGAATACCACTTCGGAGAACGGTTGCGGCTTGATGATCTTGACAGCGTTGTTGATGAGAACTGCTCAAGTATTGTCCACGCCTACTACACGCTGCGCGAGAAGAATCCTGAGGCCGTGATGCAGCGAGAAGTGCGCGTCATGAAGGGAGAACCCCTCGATATCGAAAACTTCCCACACTTCGCTCAGGACGACTTCGAACGGCCCTTCCATATCGGGTCACTCCGTGACGGTTTTGAGCAGTTTCAAGAGGCACAGAAGGTTAGCGAGGAATCTCTGAAGGCCTATGACAACCGCCGTCACATCTCGAAGGACGTCCATAGCGAAGATGAAATCAAGGAAGCCCTGTCACATCTCGACTACGACGACCGGCGCACTTGGATTCTTGCTGGGATGGCGTTGTTCAACGAGTACGACGGTGACGACGACGGATTCGAGTTGTGGTGCGAATGGGCGAAGCAGTATCCGAAGTGGACCGAACGCGAGTCGCGTCAGCAATGGACATCCTTTACTTCCTCACTTCCCGAAGAGAAACAGGTGTCGTTGGGAACTCTGTTCTGGATGGCAATGCAGGCGGGATGGGAGGGGCCGAAGAAGGCGCACTACTCAATCCCTTCGGACTCCCACGTCGCGCTCGCACGCTTTGCTCATGACTTGCTGGAGCCATCCAACGTCGAATACCGGCCAGCGGGGCAGGACAACAAAGTCAGCACCAATGTCCCTCTTGCCTTCGATGAAGGCAGCCTCTGGCGCTACGAAAAGGAGATGGGTATCTGGAACCAACTCCCGGACAGAGACGTGAGGGCACTGGTTCATAACTTCGACGGTGCGCCCATTGGCGAAGCCGATCCGAGTGGCAACGGCAAGCGAAAGCGCATGAAGATCTTCTCCGGGACGGCGGAGGGTGTGCTGAAGTGCCTTCGTGACATTCCCAACGGGAAGTTCGGTCCCGGCTTTTTTTCGACGGCACCTTGGGGCGTCCAATTCCGTGACAAAGGGTTCTACTGCCTGCCCCACGGAAGAAACGGGCATAAGATCGTCGAGTTCGGAAAGACACCCGAGGCGAAAGCGCGGTTCGGCTTCGACTACGACTACGTCGACAAGCCGTCGAAGTTGATGGATGAATTTCTCGATGGGGTCTTTCAAGACGATGAGGACTCGGATCGTGAGGCGAAGAAGAAGCTTCTACAGGAATTCTGTGGGGCGTGCCTCTTCGGCATGGCGCATAGGTTCCAGAAATTTCTGCTTCTTGTTGATGCTGACGGAAGCGGTTCCAACGGCAAGTCGACCTTCCTGAAAGTCCTAAAGGCCGTGTTCCCCGAGGACTCGGTATCCAGCGTGCTACCGACACAGCTTGGCGACCAATACTATCGTGCCGATCTCGCAGGGAGGCGAATCAACATCGTCACCGAGATGACTGCATCCGCCATCGTGAACTCCGAGCCCCTGAAGGCTGTAGTGACAGCGGATACGATCTCGGGTCGTTTTCCCCGGGGTGAAGTGTTTACGTTCACGCCGACACTGGGCTTCGCGTTCGCGTGCAATGAATTGCCCTCGGTCGTGGACATGAGCGGAGGGTTTTGGCGCAGGCCAATGCTGGTTGAGTTCACCCACTGCTTTGAGAACGATCCGAATCGCGACCGCGACATGGACGAGAAGCTCATCAGCGATCTTCCGCGCATCGTCGCATGGATGGTCGAAGGCGCGAGACGCCTTCTCCGTCAAGGAAAGTACACTGTTCCCGAGTCTTCCAAACGGGCGCTCGACCAATGGCGCATCGAAGCGAACCCCATTGCAGAATTTGCAGATCAGAAGCTTGAAGAGTCTGATAGCGAATCTGTGAGGGCGCAGTTGCTTTACGACCACTTCATCCAGTGGGCCGAGCGGAACGGTCATCGTAAGATGAGTTCACAGACCTTCTACAAGCGATTTGCGAAGCTGGGATTCGTCAAGACCAAGCCCGGCAACGTCAGCCACTACAAAGTAAGGATCAAACGCGAGGGATCAGCGTTGCCTACCCTTGATGAACTCTCATCGGGCAGCAATGTCATTCCCTTCGCGAAGAACGAAGGGGAACAACCCGACTCGCACAAGGACGGCTCCCGAACGGAATCGTTGCAGGCCGACGAGTCAAGGTGCGAGCAATGTGGAGGAGCCGTCAATGCAGTTGGAGTCTGCGAGGACCTTATGTGCGACATTCTGCATCAAGGCTGACCGTGCCACCCGGTGGTTAGGGAACCAAACGTCTTCCCCTAACATGCTGCCCTAACATCCCCCCACCTCTATGCCCGAGCTGCTCGAATCGTGCAGCAGCTCGGGCATTCATTTGTCGATTCTCAAACTTCAAGCTCGCCAGATGCCGCAAACTCGCAGGTCGCAGTTAGGGGTATCGAGGTCTCGGTTAGGGCTACGTTAGGGGTAACGAATTTCAACGACCCCGCCCAGACGGGCACTGCACAGCGATTTCAACGCGAAATGTTAGGGGAGTTAGGGGAGTTAGGGCAGTTCCCGGGTTCCCCTCAATAGGTGTCAAGTGCAACGAGAGCTTTTTTCGACGGCGTTGGCTGTATAACGGATGCTCCGGATTCTGCCCTAACTGACCTAACCTTGGCCGTCAGGCCTACTCACAACACCTCGTCATCGAGCCCCAGACTGGGCGCGATATCCTTGACGAATTCTTGGTTATCCTGCTCAGACAACCTCGCGAGTTCGCGGGCGTCTGGGTTCAACTCCCCGACCACATAAAGTAGCGCTGGAATAGCCCCACCGATCAACATAAGCAAGCTCGTAAAGCTCCCCCTCATGTGTCGGTGAAAAGATTCGGCATCATCAAAATCGCTCCCCGGCTCGTAGAACCCGAGATGAAAGACACATCCGTAAAGCGTCCCATGTAGCGCCTCAGATGCCTTCTCCCAAATCGAAAGCCAAGCAAGCAGAAGCCCAGTGATGTCGAGGTTAGTCCGATCGGCCACGATCTCCAGTCGATCAACGGGATTCTTGGTGGTCCATCGGGTAATTTCTCTCCCCCTCTTTGACGTGAAGCGGTCAAGCGCAGCTTGAAGTTCAGGGCTTTTCTCCACCTTGTCGACGTGCTCGTACTTCAGGCCGATCGTCGAATCTCCGGCGCTGACTTGGCGTGACAGCGTCCGAAATCCCTTTTGATGGCTGTACTGGAGATAAGCCTCCAATTCGTCCTCGTCGCAGACGAGCAGGTAGCAGGCGTTGATGACTCGCTCAACGAAAGCGCGTGCGACCATATATGACTCATTGAGAAAGCCACCCTTCGCCAGATAGGAGAGCGCCAAGCAGTTGCTTCGAACTCCCTCGATAAGTGGTCGCAGCATCGACGTACGCTCGTTTAGGTCGAGCTTCCAGAGCACCTCCAAGTGCTGCGCTTGGATTTGGAGGACCACGTCGACAATCTTCACCAACTCCAAGCTACCAAACTCTGGATGTTCGCCCTGCGGTTCGTCTTCACTCACGGCCAAACCCTCCCAGTCCAACGCTCAGAGATTCTCGGACACTCTACCACCCGGAAGCCGCCGGTGAAAATCGGAGAAGTCTCCGTTGGTCTTGGCGCCTCAGAGACGACCATCTTTTTACAGGCGACCGTGCCCGTCTGTTGGAGGTCCGGAAGAACTCGCCCGGGGGCGAAGGACACTCATCCGGCCATGGCCTTCTCGGCACAATTTTCCTTCTTCGTGCTCTCGGACGTCCGTTGTGTAGTTTCTACCTGACGATGAAGAGTATTGAGCAGTGCCTTCATAGCGGGCAATCTCGCCACCGTATCGATATCACTTCGTTTTCTTACAGTGATGCTTTGAAGGACGCTATGAAGCTCACTCACGGCGTCAAGCAGGGCGTCAGCGACATTGAGCGCCGCTTGCACCACCTCCGGCTTCGGGAGCTTTTCTAGGCCGATTTGGAAGGCGAGACCGACAAAGCCTTTCCGAACCTCTTCGTCGTCTACAAGCAACGAGATACGAGTCAACGCCTGCTCAGGAAAGTATAGCGGCTCTTTACGCGCAAACGCCTGAAAGATCAGTTGATGGGCCTTGTTGCGAATAGCTGCATCAAACCGCTCGGGAGATGTAGCAGCATCGCGCCGCGCTTGCTCAAAGGCCACTTCGTCTATAGGTGCGTCAAGGTGATGAACTAGCTCCCCCTTGCGCAGCATGTCCCGTACCACAGAGACATTTTCCAATTCGGTGGCGTTCTTCGCCGCCAGAAAGTACCGACGCGCCCACACGAGGTACAGATGAAGCGGCTCGACCCCTTCTTCGATGTACTTGGTCCGGAACCAGTCTTGGACATCTCGATGCCGGTCACGGCGGTCCTTGTACCAGACGCCGGCGAGCGTTAATGCGCCGCCACCAGCCAATGTCAGTAGAGGCTGGAGAGCCTCGATCAGCTTGATAATGTCGTCCACTTCACCCGCTCCCAGTCCAACACTCAGCGATTGACGACCACTCTACCACCCCAAAGCCGCAGGTAAAGCTCGGAGCCGTCTGGGTCCATCTGGGAAGCACTGACGAGGATTTGTGCTGGTACGCCATACAACGTAACACATTGCTAGCTAGGCAGCGTCATTCATCGGTGAGTCGTCTGAGCCGTTGGGGTCGGGTGCTTCTGAGATTACGTCGGTTAGAACATCGAGGACATCCCTCATCCAATCGACACACTTGCCGAATCTTGGGAGACTCGTTGCTCCTTGCCCGATTATCGCAGTCTCAGCCCGAAGATCGTCAGCCCATTCCGTAACCACGTGCTTGTAGTGGCGGATCGGGACCACCTTCTCAATCGACGGCACCCCGTGCTCAATCAGCCACTCCACATCAGCCCGAATGACGAGGTGCGACCAACGGCTGCCATCGTCGGCGAATGCCTCGGTGGGCATGTGCTTTATGGCCGTTCGCACCCAATTGGGCCACGAGATGGGAAAGGCGCGGAAATCCGAGTCGGTGTGGAATCCAGCCATCCGCTTGGCGAGTTTCACGGCCTCCGCATCCGATAGACGAACTGTGTGGCGCGTCGGGTCTCGTCTGTGTTGGTATTTGAGAAGAGTCCAGACGAGGAAACGTCGCTGCAGAATCGTGGTTTCACCATTCATTTCATACCTCTCGATCTTGTTCTGGCACTGGAGGAGGTCCGAGCGTCCGGGCCGGACCTCCCATTGGTCTCGCCTTCCCACGTGAGATCAGGCGGCTCGGCTCTCATCGTGGTCAATCATTGCACCCACGACCTCGACAAGATTGTCGATGACCCATCGCGGCGGACCGCTAGTGACTGAGGACACGGTACCCAGCTTAAAGACCGGACCATCTTCCTCAGAAACGCCCATGTGCTTGCAAAGGGCCTTGGTCAGAGCCTCATCCCGCTCCTTCTTTGTAGAGAGCCGGTTTCGCTGCGTCTCTGGAACAGATTCCCACCAGTCCACGAACAGCCAGATCGCTGCCTCGTGCGCCCGCTTCTTTCCAATCACCTTGGCAGCCGCTTCGAACTTGTCATGGCACCGTCGTGCGAGGTCGATGTCCGAGCCTAGCTTCGAACGTTCGAATTCGTCCTCCTTGTCGTATTCTTCGAGAAATGGCTTCGCTAGATGGTCTTCCCACTTTCTACGGCAGTTGGAAGCGGTTGATGTCGGAATGGCAAACGCCCGTTCAATCTCGCATAACTTCATCCCGTCGTCGTAGTAGAGACCGTAAACGATCTCTCCCTTTTCTAGAGGCGTCATCCCTTTGTGTGTGCCTTGGAGCATCAGCCGGAATCCTTGGCGCTCCTTCGGCGTGGTTGGCCGATGAACCAACCGACGAATCGGAACGTCATCGAGACTCGTTCCGGCGCAGAAAGCCGCCAAGAGCCTATTGCGACCGTCGATGATGACATCATCTCCGTCGACGAGGATGTCCCGCTCGATCTTTCTGCTCTGGAAATGGCGCTTGAACGCGCGGACACGCTCGAAGTCCCAACCGTCCTTGGTCTCGAACGGTCTTTGCGGCCAATCGAGATCGAAGGTGCGGTCACCAATGGTGAGACCCTCGGGATATGTCGGAGGCGTGATGATCCGCTCGTACTTCAAGGTTGAGCCCGAGTGGCGTTCGATGAACTGGTTCGTCTTGAACGTCGACGCCCAGTCATACAGATCGCCAACCTCATTGGCATCGCCGTAGGTCAAGACCCAGCGGAAGGATGCTTCCTTTAGACGGTCCCGCAGCTTCTCATGGCTGTCGTCTCCGCTGAAGTCATCCCTGTAGAAGTCCTTGCCGCGCTCGACATAGGGAGGGTCGAGGTAGGCCAGATCATCCGGCCCCAGCGTGTCCAGCACCTCTTGATAGTCAAGGCAGGTTACCTTCACTTCAGGGATGGTTGCGAGGATGTCGTGAACGCGCTGAAGTCCCAGCCATACACGCGAATCCCATCTTGCAATTTCCTTGGATGAGACACCTCGGGAGCCGTCCCCGTTCTGATTCCAGCCAAGATGCTGGAAGTAGACCTTCTTTGCGGCCAGTTTGACGATCGCTTCTTTGGTCTCGGGGACTTCGAGCCGCTCGGCTCTCAATTCCTTTCGAAGCGAGTACCAAAGCTTCGCGGCTTTCTTGGGCTCGCGGGTTGTCTCGCCCAACTCCTTCACGCGCTCGACCAGTTCGTCGATGTGATCCCTGACGGCAAGGTGAGCGGCGTAGACACTGGGGTTCAGGTCGTTCAACCACAGCAGCTTTGGAGCCACAAACTGTGCAAGGAACAACGAGATGCTCGCAGATCCTGCGAACACGTCTGCGAGCGTGTCAAAGGGCCCACCCTTGAGGAGAATTGGCGCGAAGCAGCCAAGATCCCGCTCTTTGCGCTTTCCTCCGGCATAGGGAAACACCCCACCGATGTGGAGACCTTGCTGTTCGACTTCTGCCTTCTGCGTTTTCTTCGTACCCATATCAAACCTCGCATTCTTGCGAGTAACGTCCTCTTCCGCGCCGGGTCGGCACACATTGGCAACGGAGGTGAGGGCGCTTTACCTCCCCTGCCCCTATTTATAGCAACGCCCCCTAATTTCTTCAAAAATTGCTCGGTGTCTCTCAAACTACTAGGGTAGACTGCAGCCGAGATCCTTCCTGAAACTGGTCAATTACCGAGGGGATAGCCACTTCAGAAACGCGTGGAAATTCTCGGAGAAATTCTCATAAGGAACTCTACTCGGAGCCAACTTGGGGGAACGCCGATTGCTTATCGTATCGAGAACTGAGCCCGAACGAATCCACGTCGCCGTGAATAGCGCACAGCCTCGCCCGTCTTACGATTGAGCACACTCACTTAGCTGCTGCGGGGTGGAGCATCATGAGCGCCGCGCTTCCCGATTTGCCTAGACAAGGAATTAAGGTGCCCTTCGGACTTTCGCCGGAGGGAGAAGAGGTTCACGCAAAGGATGCCTCACGCGACACCTTGTACCGATGCCCCTCTTGCAAAGCCGAGCTACTTCTCAAACGCGGCGAGATTCGACGACCGCACTTTGCTCACCTACACGAGCCGAACGCCTGTGAGTTCGTTTACGAGACGGAGGCGCACTACCGGGCAAAGCACTGGGTCAAGGAAGCGTGGGAGTCTGACGAAGACGTCTGCTTGAGCCGAAGCTGCGCAACGTGCTGGAACATGCTCACACAGGACCTTCGTGCAGGTCAGACCGCGAAGGTCGAGATTGAGTACCTTCTCGGAACTGGTCATCGGGCTGATGTCGCGCTCCTTGATGCCCAAGACAACCTGCTCGCTGTCATTGAGATCTACAGCACGCACCGCGTAGACCCCGAGAAGGCTGAGGCGATGAAGTCCCGTGGAATTCAGTGGGCCGAGTTCCAAGCCGACGAGGTTCTCAACTCGACGAAATGGCGGCCATTGCGGGATGAACTGGCTATTTCAATCTGTGCCGATTGCAAGCAGGTGGCGCATGAAAGGAAGGTCATCAAGGAGTTCGGCATCCTCAATAAGTTTGTCGATGAGAAGCGGATGAAGGTCTCCTGTCCTCTCTACACGGCTGCACCTGTGCCTGTATTTCGACAGTGCGTCGCCTGCGATCACTACATTGACAGCCGTTCCGGGGGGATCTTCTGCATAGGAAGCCGTGAAGTGGCTGGACGAGGTTCAAATGATTAGGCAAGACAGATATGGACGGCCCATCTACTCGAACGCTTTCCGAAAGCTGAGGGCGCTTGGAGATCGCCTCGAAACGCTCGGCTACTACGAATCGGAGAAGAACCCGAATCTCTTCTACCGCAACCACAAGAACCGACTTTTCAAAGTCGCCTTCTTCGCGGACTTTCGGGGTGGAAAATTTACACCGATCTGGGAGGAGCCGTATCCTCTCTTTTTCTGGCAGTTCGACCCCGAAGGTGACTAATATGACCTCCAACTGCGACAACGCCTCGTCTACACCGAATGGCGGCGAGTCGACCGAAAGGTCAGAATTAGACACACGTCGGAATTTGGAAATGAGGCTGCTCTAATCTCAGCCGCGAAGGAAAAGTGACGTCCTATCAGCGCCAATTTTGCTCCGTATCCTTTCCCCAGTGAGATCAGCCACTCCCAGTGCATCAGAATCTCGTCAAGCCACGATAGTCCCGACCACGTCGGGACTATCGTGGCTAGCTCACACACTTCCACTTCTGCCGGTGGCAAGTCTTGTAGACAGTATTGGGATGAATATCGAGAACGTCAGCAAGTTCTCTTGCCGAATATCCTTCGGCATATAATTCACGCATCCCCTTGACATCGTTGACGGACAGCTTCTCGCCCAGTGTATCGCGCTCCTTCCGATCCAGCGTGCGATCATTACGCGTTCCCCATTGGAGATTCCCCGCGCGACAGTCTTCTCGGTCGAGGTTGATATGCCACGCAAAATGATCTCTAGACGGACGTTCGCCTACAAAAGCTTCCAACACCAAGTGTGACACTGTTCGCTTCTCTTCCGTTCCGTCGCGGCACAGTGAAACCGTCCCTCGGGGCTGCTTGAGCACCCTAGGTTTCCGACGATGATGTGAAATCACGTCACCGTCGCGCGTGACCTCATACAGACCCTCGTATCCCGGAATCCACATCCGCCTTTTCTTTTTCTTCGAACCCATAACATACCTCGTCTTTTCGAGGTTATGTCCTCTTGCGCACCGGGTCAGTGCTGATGACCCCGCAGGTCATTTGACCGGCGTTCGGCAAGGTGGGCAGGACTCTCGACCTCCCTTGCGGCTATTTATAGCGAGCCATCTCGTTTTCTACAAAATTCACTCGGTACCGATGCGTCATCCCGGGTAGGCTGCAGCCGCGCACCTTCCTGAAAATCGTTGAATGCCGAGGGGATAGCCACGCTAGGCCGGAGGCGAGAATTCTGGATAAACTTCTCCACGCACCCCTCTCGAGAGCATTCGGGACGGGTAAATTTCGGGCGCTGGAGACTCAGGAAAGAGAAGAGCGTGCGTGCGAGTTGGTCGGGATGAGGCCGGTGAGGAAGATGGCTCGGTTTGGACGTCCGGGCGGAGTTGATGCGTGTCAAATGTCACGATTTGCCAAATGCGTGGAGCCGGAGATGTGGGAAGAGGACGTGAAAAGCGCATACAAGCCCATCGAGCAGTTTGTTCGATGGGCTTGGTGAAACTGTGCCGACTGATCGCGCAGGTTCGTTTTGATGTCTGATACCCGTTTCGACCAGCCCCCCGAAAAACCGCATCAACCCAAAGGCCCTTGCTGCTCCTGAGTGTGCGCGCGACAATAACGCTGAAGGGGAACGTCGCACCTTTCATCATCGATGTGGGTCGTGTGCACTTGGCATCAGCAAACCTCGGACACTGCAAATGGTTCATCAAAGCGATACGAGGGCGTTGTTTTCGGAGCTTGGTCTTGATGGCCTTTTGCGCCAACGTGAACAGCGTGTAAAGGAAGAGGTCGAAAAGCTCTGCGCTGACGATCTTCGCGCGTCGACAGATGAGGAACTTGCCCGTGCCATCGTCGACTCTCTGACGCCGGATGTGCCGGTTCTGCTCAACGACGACATCACCATTGCCGACAAAGGGGCTTGTAAGGTGTCTCAACGCCAGTTTGGGCGAGAAGTCAAACTGAACGGCCAATTCATGGAGTTTGAAGTTCCGTTCAAAGGCAACTCAAAATGGTTCACCTACCGTCCGTCTCGGTGGCGAACAACATTCCCTCACGCATCCGTAAATTCGGGCGCGCTCTCACTTCGTTTTGAAACCACAGCGTTCCCCGAGATCAAAGAGTTTGAACGTGCGTTTGAGGGGGCGTTGGCTTTCTTCGAGGAGTCGCTCGCGAACCTCAGATCCGATGTACATGATTGGGCCAAAGCGCAGACTCAGAAAACGCTTTCACTTCTCAAGCGCAAGCGTGCAATGAGCTGGCAGCGGAGAAAGCCGCCAAGGAGTCAAAGTACGCCGAAAAGAAGCACAAGGGCGCCTCAAAGGCCTACAATTTCCCAAAGAAGCGCCGCCCCATCTTCCTCCATTCGGAGAGGAACGAGCCCGTGGACGATGTCCATCTGTCCGAAAATGACTACGAGTATATCCTCCGGGTGATGCGCCAAATGGCATGGGTGATGGAGAAGAGCCCCCATGCATATGCAACTCTAGACGAAGAATCCTTGCGGTTTCACTTTCTCGGGCATCTCAACGGTCAGTTCGAAGGTCGCGCTGTGGGTGAAGCATTTAACTATCAGGGGAAGACGGACATCCTCGTAGCCCATCAGGGCCGGAACCTGTTCATCGCGGAATGCAAGTTCTGGAAGGGGCCGAAGGGCTTCACCGAAACGGTCGACCAGTTGCTTGGCTACACATGCTGGCGCGACACCAAGACCGCCATCATCCTCTTCAACAAGAACAAGAATTTCACGAAAGTCCTCGATCAGATTGAGCCGATAGTCGAGGACCATCCGAGTCACGTCCGCACACTCAAACGTCCTGAGGAAGCTGAATTCGGCTTCGTCCTGCGGCAACCGAATGATTCGGAGCGGCATCTAACGCTGACGGTGATGGCGTTCGATGTGCCTTCGCCCGAGTAGTGGAATCTCCTGTCCCAGCCCGCCGGTCACCCCAGAAACTCACCGAGCACCAACCATAGCCTCGGCCCTACGAAAAGCACGCCGAGGCCTCTTCCTGAGTCTGGGCACACTGAGCAAACTACGTCCCACGTGGGATTCCCTGAACCGCTTCCAGTCGCTCTAGCTACCGAGCTGCCCACGCGACCAGTCCATATTTACGCGCTTTTCGAGGATCATCGCGTTCCCCGGAGATGAAACCCATTGGGTCATGGTCAACTCTTCCACATCTTCACCCCACAAGCACCGTGCGCGGCACTGTTCTCTAAATACGCCGCCGTGCTATGCTGGTGGGGAAGTGTTGAGCCATTGTGCTCGACCCGGGCCCGAATGCCTCGGGTTCGCCCGACGCCGATGGGGGAATTCAATTTTCACATCGAAGGGATGCGCTTCGCGGGGCTTTGCCAATGCGAAGTGCATTGGAGCAACAGGGGTGGCCACGCCGGTCATCTCACCCTGCACTCGAAGGGCGGGGTCACGGCTTGCAGGGGGCCATGCCCCGTCTTTCACCTTCTAGCCCTAAAATGAAGTTCAAAGACGCCTTTGAGACAACCCAACTGGAGAGGACGCTCTTTCGGCTCCTTCTGTCGACCTACGAGCCCTTCCAACGGCAGGAATTAGGCGAACCGCCAGAGTTCAAGCTCCCTGTAGGATGGGATGGGCTCACCCCAACCCGGTTTGCGAAGCAGTACGGCCAGCACCTTGACGCCATTTCCCGGCAGGTGTTGGATGGCCGCTACACGTTCCGGCCCTACCTATCGAGAGACATCGCCAAAAGAGACGGGGGCCACCGCACAGTCGCGTACTCAGGACTACGAGATCGAATTGTCCAATACGCGATGGCCGATATTCTCCGACCCGTTGTCGAAGCGCGACTGACCGACAGCGCCCATGCCTACCGTCGTGGTTACTCCTGCCACACGGCGCTGGAGGTACTTGCCGAAGGGTCACGGAGTGGCACACCGTGGATCTTCAAGTCCGACTTTAGCGACTTCTTCGACTCGCTCTCTCACGACCGGCTGCATGATCTCATCTGGGACCTACCAATGGACGACCGTGCGCAGACCCTGTGCTGGCGGTGCGTAAGGACAGGCTCCATTCCGGCCACGCAGAAACCTCGTACTTGCCCTCCGACGCGTAAGGATGGGGTTCCGCAGGGCGGCGTCATCTCCGGCCTTCTCGCAAACCTCTATCTCGCGGAGTTCGATGAGCATCTTCGCGCAGCAGCTCCGACGCTAATCAGGTATGCAGACGACTTCGTCTGTCTGTGCCGCACTGAGCAAGACGCACGAGAAATCGGCGCGATGGCAGAACGGTTCGCCAAGGCCATCGATTTGGGATTGAGCGCCTCGAAGACACACATCATGCACGTTAACGACGGTATCGACTTCCTCGGGCTCCGACTCCGAGGAACCTTGCTTTCGATTGCCCCCGCGAACGTCGAGGACTTCAAACAGCGAATTCGAGATCGGCTGGCACTGCAAGCGAATCGCCTTCATTGGGTCCGTACGGATGAAGACAGAGTCTGGTGGGCCTGCTGGCACGCAAATCGGCTCATCAGGGGCTACCAAGGCCCTGAGGGCGTCAGAAGCTGGCTCGCTTACTTTCGCATCGCCAACGACATCAAGCAGCTACAGCGTCTGTACAGGTGGATATGGCAAGAGGTTCAGCGGTGGAGCCGAAGATGGACCAAACTCCGCCCGTCGCATCAGGAGCTTCGACAGACATATCAGTTGCGGAGCATAATTACTGAATACTGGAAGTTGCGCCACCACCTTCCGACGCCGAGAATTGAGTTTGAAGGGTGGGTTTGATGAGACGCGCAGTTAGGACGCGCCCAGAGCTACCCAGTCACCCCAGACGCTCACCCCACCTCAAACAGCGGGCATGTATCGCGAGAAGTTCACCGAAGCCTCTGGGTTGAGCTGGGAGTTTCTGGGGGGCGACCTGCTGTCCGACGCGGTCGTTCCGTTCCGAAGAATCGTTTGGTGGAGCGGGAACGGAACGGTGTTTTCTCAACCACGTCAGATCCCATCATGAGGCATTCATACTCCCTCGACGAAGGGACGCGGCCTTGTTAGGCTTTGTGTTGCTTCAGCGGACAGCAGAAGGGTGGGGCATCAATGAAAAATGAGAAGTATCAGCGAATATCCATCAAGATCAGCTATCTCCTTCTTTGGTGCGTTGTTGCTCCAGCTAGCGGCCTTGGATGCGATCGTTCACAATCGCCAAACGATTTCAAATATGAAGCGAAGTCGACCTTCGGGAGCGACATTGTTCGTACCTCTGCGAAGGCCCCGCGATCCATTTCCACGGCTAGCACAGGTCCACTTCTAACAATGTCTTTCACGTGTGGGCTTGATCCCGACTATACTTACTTCAGCAACACGCATCCGCTCCATCCAATTGTCGGCGTCAGCTACGTACCTGACGTGACCAAGGATGAAGACTTCCGGCTAAACCCATACGGACTTTGGATACAGTTCGGGCGCGAAATGCGAACGAATGATGGATGGAAGAGCACTTACAGGCTTTCGAGCGCAAAGAACCAACGCTGGAACGACGAGCAGTTCAACCCAACTTCGCTTTTCGTGCCACCGGCGATGTCAGAGCTTCTGACAAAACACGCGGCGCTCGCAGAAGGAACGATAAAGGTAATTCAGGGGGACTACACTTGGAGGTTTGATAGCAGCGGCCTTCGGAAGCAATTGCTCAGACTTTCGTGTATTACGGACTCCGAATTCCTTCCGCGTCCAGTGAAGGCGTCAGACTGCGCCCGGCAACCTGCCTGCGAGACCAAGGGGCACTGCACCTATCGCAAAGGTCGATGTATTGCAGCACGCGACGAGGACTGCCAAAGGGCGAATCTTTTGTGCAAGTTTCGCGGCCAATGCACAGCGCAAAAAGGCGATTGTGTCGCTGCCTCTGACAAGGCGTGTCAAGAGTCGGAGTTCTGCAAGCAGGTCCCTTCCGCCAAATGCGTTGCAAAGGGCGGCAAATGCATTCGCATCGTCAAGGATTCTGAGTCGTCCGAGGAAGTACCTGAGCAGTCGGCTCCGTCGAAGTCGGTGCAGCGGATTGCGATATCGAAGCGGGTCTACTTCTACGACCATCCAGTCCCTAATGCGCGGCGCAAAGCATATCTGATCGCAGGAGACGTTGCGCAGTGCACCGCGCGATCAATCAACGGATTCTATCGATGCAGCTTTACCAACTCGAAGGGAACGACCACTTCAGGTTACATGAGGGGAGAGAATCTCGGGGTTCTCACGCTGAAGAATCCGCACAGCAGTGGCGGAAGTTCGCGTGACTCCCAGCCGGAACTCAAATTTCCCAAGTGGGTGCTCTCTTGGCTTCGCAAACCACGAAAAACAACAAAACTTTCCACGTTTACCTCACCCTCTCCACCTGTGATGAGGAAGTACCTCGAAGCTCTCTGCCCCGGTCAGGTTATTGCGAAAAAGGACAGCTCGTCAGACGGTGGCTCTGGGAAAAAGCTCGTTTGCGCCTGTTGTCCAGCAGTATTTGGTCAAAGTCCAATGGAAGACAAACCTTGGGAGGGATGGACGAAAGCGGCGACAGGAAACTTCCTGAGTTCCAAGATGGCGCAAGCGGTGCTGTCGACAACTTCCTGCGACGGCCATGACTGGTTGGTGTTTCTTCAGCACGAGGGCGAGGACCAATGGGTAGTGGCAAACGCTCATCCAATGTTCTCGGAGAAGTCTCGCGTGGGAGGCCGCTGCCATGTGCTCACCCGTAGAAAAGCTCCGTCCGTGCTCGTGTGCGGATTCAACTTTATGAATCACGGCTGGTCACACCACGGTCTCACGGCTTTCCTTTCGAGCGGAAAGCACCAAGACTTGATTGATGCACTGGACAATGCCGACGAATACGGCTGCCCAATGGGCCAATCCGAGTACAACAAGGAAGAACTCTACCCTATCGGCCAGCACGATATTGACGGAGATGGCCAGCCCGACCTTGTTGTGGGATTCCGATCTCTACGCGCCGACCTTCCAGACGGAGTTGCATGTCCAAGCGATGCGAACGTAGATGAACTCGACATAGTTGAGAAACGCCGTCTGGTGGCCTTTGGCTTTTCGAAAGGCGAGCCGGAAGAAATTGGGACGATCGAGACTCACATCAGATCTCACGCCCCCTGAAGCAGCGGATTACTAAGTCTAGAATCGTGTGCCTTGGCGGTCCTTGTCGGACAGGTTCGCTCCCAGACTATCTCAGTCAACCCAGATGTTCACCAAGCTAATGACAAAGGGCGTTGGCCCCGAAAAGTCGACCGAGCCGTCTGGGTGGATTCTGCGGCCCCCAAGAGTTCGAACAGGTTGGCATCACTCGACTGCCGACGGTTAGGTGTCAGAAGTGCGGTCCGAACAATGTCTTCGTCCAAACACGCCACACTTAGCGCTGGGTCATCGACGACGAAGTCTGCTGCAAGGCGGAGTCCGAAGTCAGCGAAGGAAGAACGGTGCAACAAGAGCAGGACGCGCCAAGAGCATTCATTAGCCATACCCATGCCGACAAAGGGCGGTTCGTTACAGAATTCGCCACCAAACTACGTGAGAACGGTGTGGATGCTTGGGTCGACGAATGGGAACTGATGCTCGGAGACAGCCTAACCGAGAGAATTCTAGGGAGCCTCGCGACAGAGGGGGCAATTGCTCAATCCGATGTGTTTATCGTCGTGGTGTCGAAGAATAGCATCGAAAGCAACTGGGTGAACGAAGAACTTGGCCACGGTCTACTCCGCAAAATGCAAGGCAAGTCACGACTCATCCCGATCATTTTGGACCGTGATGAAATCGAGGTTCCGCCGGTTCTCAACAACACGGTTTGGGAAGAGGTTTCGGATACAACGCAGATGAACGAAGTTGTCAGTAAGGTTGTCGGCACGATCTTCGACATCGACCGCAAACCGCCTCTTGGACCACGCCCCGGCTTTACCGGCAACCAAGAATTCACCATCCCCGGCTTGAGCGACCTCGACAACAGGGTCTTTTTCACCATCTATGACGACATGTTCCAACAGTGCGCGGAGCGAGACGCTCAGCCCGATCTATCGCGGTTTCTGGAAGAGGTTGGGCCGGGCCTACTGCTTGAGGGACTGAGCAAGGACCAGATCGCAGATGCCATCGAGATCCTTCAGAGCAAAGGGCTTATTGAAGTCACTCCCGTTGGAGGTGAGCACCGCTACGAGCGGTTCGGTTCCGCCATTGATGCCACCTTATGGGGAATGGAACGCTACCTTGTAGCGAAGCTGGACGACTTTGACATGCTGAAGCTACGGATAGCCGCGTTTATCGTAAACGAACAACCTAATAATGTCGTCGACCTCAGGAAGCGGTTTGAAGAAGAAAACCCAATGGCGCTTTACGCGGTCATAAAGCGCTTTGAGCACGATGGATGGCTACGCATCGGCTGGACCTTCGGCTTTTTTCATGGCCAGATTGATCAAGTGAGCGCACATCTTCGGCGTTTCGTTCAGGCAAACCCCTGAGTTTCTTTCGCGGTCTTCCTTCTGCTGCGATTCGCTCCCCGTGTGGGGCGAATACAGCGATACGCACTGCCCATCAACCCCCGTCGAACTGTTAGCGCCAAATTCGCAGCAAGGTGATGGACATAGTGCGCCTTCCTTCTGCGGGTAAGCTCCGCTGGGACAACATCGAAAGCGAAGACCTAATTCAAATTGGCCACGATCAGCCCATCCACCTTTGTGGCGGAAGTCGCAGTTAACCCCGAGGCAGTGCAGAATAACCCTGTCGGCAAAGCGTCGGATGTGAAACTCGGCCATGAGCGCCTCGTGCGAGGAATCATACGCCGGTGTTGCATTCTCCCAGCGAAACTCGTGAACAAGGTCGTTTCGGAGGTCTACCCAACGCTCCAGCGCCTCTTGGTCGCATGAATGGCTTCGATCAATCCCGAGATCGTCACAGAGACGTTCCATCCTGTCTCTGTGATAGACCCAGTCTGCGTCGGGGTTAACCTCACCAGTTCCTTTCCAAGACCGACTCTTGGGCTTTCCTCCACTCAGCAAGGCCCAACATCCGTCCACGACGGTATAACCCCATGCAAACCGTTCCCAGTACCACTCGTACATCGGCACGCGATTCCGAAGGTGGAGGATGTTCCGCAGCGCAAGGCGTTGGTCGTAATCCAGTGCCTCATATCGAGCGACAACTTGGTCGAGCACCTCACCAGCTTCGTTGCCGTTAAGCATGAACCTGTTGCTCGGATGGGCAGGTATCCGCCCATCAATGTGCCAGTCCTCAAACTGTGGTCGCGCCGAGAACAGAAAGCCGAGCGTCTGGAGTAGAATATCCGGCAGCATCCGTCGCTGGTCCTCATCAGACGGCTGTCCCTCGACCTCCAAGCAATGCGTAGGCTCTACCGGCCAGACAAGAGCCGGGCGCTCACTTCGGTCCCGCATTGACTTCTCAACAGAGCCGTCTTTTTGGCGATGATGACGGACCGTCTGACTCTTGGGAGGGTAAATCCACCGCTCCGACGAAGTCTGATTGGGCTGATAGCTGTTTTCGGAGACCCATTCCGCCACCGCGTCCCGCTCTAAGATCGGTTCGACTTTCCCGAGCGAGAATCTCACAGGTTGCCAAAGGGCATTGAGGACGCCGAAACGATACTTGGTCACGTTCACTTGTTGGTGCTCACCTTTCACTGTCATTCGTCTACCGTCTTTAGAACTTGTCAGCGGCGTGGCAAATGTCACGAACTCTCGCCATACGAGAAGAGCTTGTCCCCGCACATTTCACGTGGCCTCCCCAGCCCCATGCTCAACGCACCGAGCACCATAATCCACGCCATGGCCAAGTCAGGATTCCCGAGGGCCGAGCTTTGAAGCAGCACCCTTGTAAGATACCGCATTATTGTGGTGGTACTTCAGTGCAAGCGAACGGGGCAACTTAGCTTCGACCGCGAGCAAATTCTTATTCGCGGTAATTCCGATGGCCGGGAAAAACTCTCTCAATGACTTCATCTTGCACTTTACCAAGCCAGAACTCGATGCATCCATATTTTGACTCATAGTGCTTCAAAATTCCGGAAGCTGGCTTTTCTTGAAGCATCATAAAGACTTCCGACGGGTTCTCTCCCCATTCGACAAAACGCTGAATCGCTTCGAGTTCGTCCAATGACATCAAGAGGCCGTCTTCGAGACGAATGCTGTAATCCGTGAGTGACTGACGTGCGGTCGCTGAACTAGTGACGGGATAGTCCTCATAGGTGAGTACGACGCAGTGTATGTCAGCATTAGCGTCGAATTGCTCTAAGCCCGGTTCTCGGTTCCGTATCGAAGCCTGAAATGCTTCAAGCTGTTCCGAAGCATCTCGCACATCTTTCAACGCGTGAAGTTCAAACGGGCGATCACTGACGGCAAGTGCCATTCGATCTGCGTAAACCCCGGCCTTGCATTCGATCAGAATCAGTGTGCCGTCAGGCTCGACAATCACCCAATCGGGAATCTTCTCTTTCCGCGAAAACTCTGCTTCCCAGATATCGTTTTCCGACACCAACTCAAAGCCGGGAGCCGAAACGGAGTTCTTGAGGATCAGCCCAACCGCCTGCTCAAAGACCTTACCGAACCAGCTAGTAAACCTCTTCCCATGTTGTGCCCGTAACTCCCAATAGATTGCTCCTGAACTCTGCTGCTGTAGCAGACGCGGGAAAGGTACGCAGAGATCGTCATGCTCCGGCTTCTCCGGTCGTTCCGAAGAACGTACGAAAATCGGGCGAAAGTAGGCGGGGTTAGCCATGTACTGTTCGAATCGAGATCCCTCCGGTCTCTTGAAACGGTCGTCTGCGGAGGGGGGATGCTTCAGGGTGTTCCTAAAGTCTGCCAAAGTAATTGAAAGCGCTCCAAGAACACTAAGTAGGGCGCCATCAGCAGGGCTGATCAAGCTGTTGTCACCCTTGAACGGCTCAAGTTTGCGAGAGAACTCCGGTCGCTGTGTGCTGG
The DNA here is from genome assembly GCA_963697525.1 of uncultured delta proteobacterium. Taxonomy (GTDB): domain Bacteria; phylum Myxococcota_A; class Bradymonadia; order Bradymonadales; family Bradymonadaceae; genus Bradymonas. Next base: position 244,023 of record OY969087.1, on the reverse strand, counting down.
CAACCCACAATGCGACAGACGCGTTGGCAAATTCGTCAAGTGGGACGCCAAATATCGCCCGGAAGCTGCCCTCAAAGTCGAACTCGCGCTCTGACTCCCTGTCTTGTTCGGCCAAACAGACAGCTTCTTTCCAAAGATACGTCAAACGAGGAAAGACACCGCAGAGTCCCTTGCCGTACTTTTGCTGGTCGTAGAGAAATCGCGAAATGACGTAGGTCGGATTGGAATCTTGGTATGCAGCCTTGATTTCCTCGTCGTGTGAAAGCGGATCTATGAAATCCCGATAAAACCGCAGCGTCTTGACGGCGAGACGAAGATACTCGTCGGGTTCAATACCGCATCGATTGGTCATCCCGAATTGGGCCCCGTAGCGAATGATGCGCCCCAACAGGAAGTTGTAGAGAAACGGCTCGCCAGTATCCGCAGGATTCTCAAAGTGGACAATCGTGAACCCCCGAACGTGCGACTCGATATAGCTCACAAATTCGGCTTGGCAGTTGTCGTCTTGCGCTGTTTGCCACACCCGCTGGAAGATGCTCCACGGCGTAAATTGCCGGTAAGACTTTCGAAGGTTATCGAGTGCTAAATATTGCTTGGCCCAAAAGCTCCCTCCAGACATAACTCATTCCCTTTTTTGTGCCTATTAGCGACCACCTAGCTTCTGAATACCGAGACTGGTGTGCTCCCCATTTCATCCATCCTACCAGCCCCACCCCACGACGCAAGAATCACTGCCCACGCGTTCAGTATTAATTGACGGTCCGGGCCGGGTCTGGGAGACTGAGCCCAGCAGATTCTCGCACCGGAGCTGTCGATGCTGACCATCTACTTCGATACCAACTTCTACGTCGATCTCGCGTGGGCCGAAGAGAATGCAGCGGACGAGATTCTCAGCGCTCTCAACGCGCTGGATGTGCGGGGCGTGTTCTCGCACAACATCATGCGCGAGATGCTACCCAATACCCATCATCCTGAGCGGGACGAGCTGCTCGTCGAGCGAATGAGGTGCCTGAAGGGTGGGTTCTTGTACCTCGACGAAGGCACGTGGGACTGGCTGCTTCTGACGGGTGAGGTGCGTCGGAAGGCTCGAGGTGAGATCCTCTCCGCGCGTGCCCAGATGGACTTGGCAGAAAGTTGGTCTGCCTCAGCGAACAAGCCGATGACGGACGAGGAGGCCGAACATATGGTTACGGAAAACCGGGACCAGTTCGCCGCAATGGGACTGCTGGATAATGAAGGGAATCTGAATCCTCTCGGCGGCATCAATATGCAGCGTCAAGTGATTGAGTCACTTCCACTCCCTGCCGCCATGAAGAACCCGGTGTTGGAGATGATGGAGCTTGCCGAAAAAGCAGTGACCGCATCACAAGCTGAGAGAGAGCGTTTCAACGAAGAGATACAAGTTCGGTTTCGGCAATTTCAGGAGATTGCTTCGAGGCTCGCTCCAGATGTCCCTGAGAAGGTCAACACTCGCAATGACATCTTCCGCAACGATGACCGTCCTAAGGACATCGTGCTGAACAGAAACCGCGAAAAGCGATTAAAGCGCGTCTCGAACAGTTATCGCGATGCTGGGCATATCGGGCGCTTCATCGCCAACAGTGACCAAATAGACTTCCTCCAGATCGATGGCCCCAACTATCGTCGATTCACCGACCCGGCGACGAAGAACTCGTCACGTCTGGACGAGATGGGCTTGCTAGATCGCTGCTTTGCCGTCTCGAAACTCGGCGAAGTCGTGCCAAGAATTCGGGATTTGAGACGAGCCTCGGAGAGGCGCAACTTGCAAATATACGAAGGTGAACATTTTGCTCGTGATCGTGCACCTCGGCGCTTCTGTCATGCTAAGAAATGAGGGACGAAATGGACCGTAAATGGACATTCGATCAAATCGATCAACTGGTTAAGGAAAACAGCGACGAGCGCCAGACGCTCGATTTCAAGCACCCAGCGGCACTGCAATCGAAGAAGGTGGGAAAGATTGTATCAGCGTTCGCGAACGCGTCCGGAGGAACGGTTATTTACGGAGTAAGAGAAAACAAAGATGCTAACGGTAACGTGGATTCATTGGAGTACGTTCCGATTGAACGCGACGAATTTTCCGCAGAGTGGCTACACCAGAAGATTAACGGAAACATGGAAGGTGGGTTGCCCGGCATTGAAATTGACGTTGTTCCTATGCCTGACGACCCCTCAAAAATCTTGGCTGCTGTTCGTGTCCCGCAGAGTGAGACAGCACACCAGTACACCGAAGACAGGTGCTACTACCGACGCTACGGCGATCAGTGCTTGAAGATGTACCACCATGAAATCGTGGATGTTCTCAACCGAGCTAAGCATCCCGACATCGACCTCATTCTCTGTTTCCGGAACAGCCACGACGACTGGAGCTTGCACATTTACGCAGAGAACACCGGAGCTGTGCTGGCGAGATTCGTTAAGGTCGAGATCGACATTCCTTCAAAGTTGCGCGGCGACACCGAATTCGAGACGGACACAGTTGAAACCTACGTGTTTCGAAACACCGAGAGGGATGTTGTGGACGTGGAGGTCGTGCCGGGCGGTATAGGTCCGAGTGGGTTCCCAAAAGTCTATCGCAACAAGAAGTACGGTCCCTCATGGTTTGATCCGTTGATGCCAAAGGAACACGTAGAGTTGGGGAATCTCACAGTTCGCGAGGACTTTCAGATTCTGGCAAATCAGGAGGTTGGTTATCGAATCTATGCGGACAATGCTGCTCCCAAGACTGGAAGACGACCGATTGGCGAGATAGAGGTTCTGGCGAAGTAACTGGGTCAAGCTCACCCCCCGAGCTGCCCGTCACGAAGCTTGCGCATTCGACAAGCCCCTTCGCGATGCCCAACGGCTCGTACCACGTGACATCTGCCACGCTATCGCGCCCCAGATCGCCCAGATTCGCTCCGAGTCGACGATGTGATCCACGAGCTTCTCGCGAGACCCGGGCAGCATCTGGGTCATCTGGGAGCTTCCCGACTCAATAGACAAATCTGGAGGGACCAACAGGTCGAACTGTTCACGCGAGCTGTCCATCCGACCTGTTCATCTTTACGCGTTACTTGACGATCGCGATGCGCCCTCTATGGTTTCGGCCTGACTTTTGAACAAATGTTCGATTTTCGGAACAGTCAGAAACTCGTAGTCGTCGAACCCAGCGCCTGCTATTTTTCGCAGGAGCTAACCGCGAAGCTCATCGACCTCGAAACCCATCCCACGTGAGACATCATCCCTTCCCCCAAATGAACCGCAAAGTTATCCGCGACATGCTCTCGAAGGTCGGTGAGTCCTACCGACTGGAGCTTCTTTATCGCGTCATTGACCGGCTCCCCGAGGAACAACTGGACGATGTCTTTGGCGAGTTGATGCGCTACTGCGACCAAGACGAATTGGCCGGTCCGACTCCTGACGTGTTCAATGAAGTCAAGACGTTCGTGGAGGACAGCAAGAGGGGCGCGTACTACGATGACCCAGACTCGCTCCCATTCGGCACGCATTCGGAAGGAACCAATCGGTGGATCGCGGAGTGCTGTCGTCTTCTGGGTCTCCTTGTCGAGTCCAGCGAAGAGGATCCTACCCCAGAAGTTGCGGAGGCATTCGACTCCATCTTCGACCTTCTTCGCCAGATCAACCGAGGTGATGACACCATCGTCTTCTTCGCTGACGAAGGCGGTGCTTGGCAGGTCGGCGTGGAATGGGAGAGCGTAATACCGGCTTGGTCTCAGTGTCTGGCAAGCTTCGAGAACCCCGAGACGTGCGCAAAGAGGATACTGGAACTCATCGATGAGTTTGCAGCTTATGAACGCGACAAGCTGGTGCAGGCCGCCACCAAGGCACTACCAGACGAGCATGCCCGGGCACTGACGACAGCTATCAAGGAGAAAGCGCGTGACTAAGAAGATCAGCTTCGATGGACGTGTCCTTGGCGTCCAGCCCCGGATTCGTCTGACCCGGTCCTTCGACCAGCGGTCGCATAGCTATCTCGGATATATTCTCAGGCTATCTGGCTATGTCGATGACCGGCGCGAGATGTTCTTCTCGGTCGGACTGGGCAAGGCCGCCTATGCCAAACACGAGATCGAGGTCGGCGATGATGTTTCCGGTCTTTGTCTTCCCGCCTCTGACACACGGGCGGAGCCTGGGGAGTATTACAAGGTCAGCAAGCTAAAGGTAACGAAGGGAGCGCCACGAGAAGAACTGGAGCCTCCACCGTGGCATGGGGTCGCTCCCGAACTCGAAGTCTATCGGGAGCGCGGGCACCGGCGTCTTTCGGCCAAGACCTACGAGAGCAAATGCACGTCGTGCATCTGGGGCTGCGAGATGCCGGTCGAGATCATCGTCGACCAGTGGAATCCCAGCCAAAAGCGGTACCGGCGAGAGACCTTCTGCTACGGCCCCAAGTCGTGTCCCGACTATGCCGCTGGACCGACACGAAAAGTGCCCGGGCGCAACGGTATGACTTGGGAAGAAGAGGACTGGGTCGATGAAGACGCCACGGCTCATCGTGGACCGGATGAGTGAAGGCATTCGAGGCCAATCCATTTCTCAACAGATTGCCAGTCGGCCCGCTCCGAACTACGATGTCGGCATCCGAGTAACTGAAACTTGTGGGGACACCGATGACGGAGACCGCAGACATCCAAGTCCATCCGATTGATGACAGCCACGGTCAAAAGCTGGATGCCGTTGCCGTCAGCGCATTCGAGAGACTTCGTGAGGTCGCTCTTTCAGACTCAGCGATCCGCGAGTCAATCGCCATACAATCTTTCAACGCTCTGGCCCTTGCAGGACAACACGCGGTGATGGAGACGGAGCGTCCCGAGCTTGCCGAGCGGGCCGAACACTTCCTCTCCCTTGGCATTCCACTATCGACTGCGTTGATAGGACGCTACGCCCTCCACCACGAAAACCCGCACTCTGCCTTACTCGGGTTCCTTCTCGACCCCATGGAAGCTCACGGTGCTGGCGCACTGTTCCTCAGGGAGTTCCTCAAGCTCACAGGTTTGCAGGGTGAGCTATCATCGACTGGGGTGGACAGGTGGCTTTCTGCGGTTCGAGAGATGGAAGACCACATCTCGGTTGCGGTGGATGCCCCTCTTCCAAACATCCAGAAGCGCCCAGATATACGTCTCTCGTTCGGTGCCGTGCCCGAGAAGCTCATTCTCATCGAGACGAAGGTCAATGCGACCGAACAAGAGGACCAGTGCAGCGAGTATCGCCACGCCGCTCTCGACCTTCTCGATGGCCGCGAAGACGACCTCCTACTGGTCTTTCTCACTCCACGTGGCCGCAAAGCAACCACGGATGTTCCCGACAAATGGGTCCCCCTGAGCTTCACAACGCTACGAGACGCCCTTCTTCGGTGGGCTTCGACAGAAAGCACCCCGATGCATACCTGCACGCTCCTTCGCAATTGGGCGCTCGAAATTGACAAGGACGTGGTCCGAGACGATGCGAAATTGCGGGCAGGCGAGCATTGGCAAGATTTCGTGAAGACCTTCTCCAAGCTCGAAGATGGCTCGCCCGTCGAAGAATGGATTGATCTCAAGAACCTCATGCGACTTCTGAAACCAGTGGTTGGGGAGATAGAAGAATGATGGATGATGCAATGCTTGATGAACTCGCTCTATCTTACGCGAAGGCGGCTCCTTTCATCGAAGAGGGAAAGCAGCGGCTTCACATGCAGCTTGACGCTGCGTTCTGCAAGTTGGCAGAAGGACTTGCGTTGGAGCGTCCCGAGTGGGCGCTAGCACCCGAGGACAACGGCCACAGGTTTTCCTACGCTCCCCAAGAGACTGGACGCCAAGTCTTCTCCGTTCGGTGGAACTGGGATGATTCGCTTGGGAAGGCGTACCTACGAGGCGCTTTCGACGACGATGCCACCGGCTGGATAGCAGACCTTCTCGATGCGAACGACGAAGAGGTCGGGCAAGATCTTGTATCATTCGGCTCCGAGCTGTCCGAAGAACTGGCGATACAGGGCGCGAATGCACAGCTTGATCTGAACACCAAGCTGAGGTCGATGGTTCGTTCAGTCGAACAAGACTGGCGCACGACTCTGGAAGGTAGTCAGTTACTCGGGGAGCTACAAACGCGCCCCAAGCTCCCGGCCCTCTTTTATGGCCGCGATCCGTGGGGAGCGAGTCTTTCAGCAGGCTTTCGCAATGTGTTGGCCCGAGCTGCCGCTCGGCGCGACATGGTACTGGACCTGAAGTTCGTGAACAAAGCCGACTCGCTGGACTCGGTTTCCGAATGGCTCAGTAATTCACCTCCGGAGCTTGTCGTGTCCGAAGGAGCCAAAGTGCCTCCTGCGTGGGCGAGTAAGGAGGCATCCGGCGCTACCGCAGAGAAGCTTCACGAGCAGGTTAAAGGCGGCGCGCTCGCCGTCGTCATCGGAGACTGGCTTGATGAAGATGCATGGAACGCCGACGATGCTGTCTGGGGGCTCCTACCAGTCAAAGTCGCAGGTGGTAAGCAAGGAACATTCTGCCTCGCTGATGCTAAGGCACCGAACGAAACGGACTGGCCGGTCGATTTTTCCGAAGCAACGGATGTGACAATCGGAGGGGCAACACGGTCAGCGATAAGAGACGGAGCAAAAGCTCTTGCGATGGTCGATAATGGAAGTGGCTCAGTCTTCCCACTGATAGCCCTTCGGCGCTCGGATGAAGGGAGTTGCCTGTGGCTCGCAACCGGAACTGGTGGCTGGGGAAGTCGGCTAAATCCCGATTGCGAGCCGTGGGTGGATTTTGTCGAGGATGTCGTCGACTTCGCAACGAGTACGACCGAGTGAATGGGTCAGGCGGAAGAAATCCTGTATGTGCTTCCATTCACCAAGGTGGCGAGTTCCTAAGTGATGTCCCCGCTGGGACCCCGAGACAACCCAGATGCGCTTCTTCCTTACATACCAGCGGCTTTGCCTTCTTGCCGATGTAAAGCGCAGCCTAGTTCATCTGGGGCGGCTATAGTGGCTTTGTGTCGAGGTGTCCGCACGACCTGTCCATCTTTACGTGGTTTTCGATGATCGTGCGGAGCCACCGTTTTCAATACTCCGGCCTCACCGTGTACGGCGGAGTTGGCAGCGCATCCCGAATCCATGAGGGTACGGGCTGAAAAGAAACTAGCTTTGTTGAGTTTGACTGCTCTTGACAAGTGCCGCTCGCCGTCGAGTAGACAGTGTCGGGTTGAACTATCTCGCCTTGGGGCCAGACGGAGTCTTGCCCAACCTTAACCACGAAGAAGTTCGACGGGTTTAAGTACGGGTCACCGCTACACTGAGCATCGAGATAGACAACCAAGCTTGTGTAGTCATACGCACAAGGGCCGATAGTTCCGGTTGGCAGGTGGTACGATACGGGCATCGGCATGCTTTCATCGCCAATCGCTGCAACCAAAACGCAATCATGGTTGGCCGATTCGGGATCGATCACGGTTCCTACTGGTTGATAGGCGGGATGCCGATCAAGCGAGAGACCGGGGCCTCCAACTATTGCTTCCACAGCCTCACCGTGACCATCGTACAGCACCCATCGCGGATGCACGCCACTTACACCACCAGCCCCAGAACCGCCGTCATTGTCAGACGAAGTGGCATCACCCGACGGGTTAGATGTATCGGACTCGGCACGAACGTCTTCAGAATGACGAGTGTCAGCCACTGAAGCATCCGGACTAACCGCCTTGGCGTCTGGAGACGAGTTGTCGGTGCTGCAGGCCACGAGTGTTATGGTCATTACGAAGCAAAGTTTAGTCAGAATAAGGCGGCGGGGTTGAGTCATTTCTTTTCCAAATTCATTTGGTCAAGCTGATCAGCCGGAATGCTCCCCGTTGTCTGCAGTGGTCAGAAATCGTCCCACCGACTCGAAGTACAAATTCGTCGCCGGAAAGTATGTGGGATGGTAGGTCACTGCAAAGGTCGTGGGGCCGATGTCGCAAATATACGACGTGAGCGTTTCGCCTTCCTTTCGGGGTAGGCCAACTTCCCTGAAATCGTCGGCCTCACACCCTGCGACAGCGCAGCAGAAGTCGATGTAGCTCTTCGAGTAGAAGATGACGGCCTCGGGCTGGTGTTCATTCACAAGCGACCGGAGGCGCTGGACGCGACGGGGAAGAAGATAATTTCGATAGGCTTGGCGAGACCTAAGCCACGAAAGCGAACTCCAGCCCGGGTAGTGCCAGTCGTTCGTGCTTGGAGACGGCAAGGGAAGCAATTCGAGCAGGCATTCGTTTCCATCAGCCCGGGCAAGTTCATCGCGCTGATAGGTCCGAACCGCCTCCATAGTTGGTTCTTCACCTCGGTAGGCTAGTAAAAGCCGGATAAGCGGGCTCCATGTCTTCTGGATGTTGGGATGCTCGATAAACCACTTGGCGTGCTCACGCCGATCTGGATGCTGGCCGGACTCCCGGATGTCGAGCGTCGTGCCTTTCCCCAGTTTCGCCCACATCTCCAGATGTGCGGCTACTCCGTTGAACAAGTCGCCGCCTCCTTCCTCCATGCCGACAAACCAGAGCCGCGCGTCGAGGTTGCCGTATCCGAAGAGGCCATGGACGAATTCTTCGACCAGTTCGTCGTTTAGTTGGGTTTCTCCTTCCAAAATGCCTTCACGGTTCAAGTTTCAAACTCCAGAAACGCAGTCCGAGCTGCCTTCCGCTCCGTCAGCTTCCGTACGATGCGGAAGCGTCCTCGGACGTAGAACTCGTCCATTTCGATCACGCTCTCGTCCGGGCCGGGTTCGATCTCCCAAAAGAAGATGCTGTTGTGGTCCTTTTGGACCGACTTCACGGCAGCTCGGGTCCAGCCCCGAAATTCCCCCTTGGTCATGCCATGCGGTCCCTTCTCGTCTCGCTCAAATTCAGCATCACATGAAACCGAGAAGCTGTAGCCGGGCGCATTGCCGAGCATGACGTGGAGGATGTGTGTAGGAGCGTCTTTCATTCCGGCAGTTCTTCTGGACAGGGGGCTCACATCAGCCGCGACAGAGAGTCTTGAATCGCGGTGTCCGACTTCGCTAAGAAGTCAATGCCGACGAGCATTGGCTTGTAGACGAGCTTGCGCTTCTTCCCGTAGACGTCCTCGTAGATGAACGAGCCGTCCTTGGAATTCATAGGTACGCGCACCGTGCTTCTCCCACTTTGGCCGCGCGACTCGGGACCTGCATGAAGGACGACATCCTCATATTTCAGTTTTGGGTCGCCCTTCGTCTTGATGCTCTCACCACAAATGGACGCCGGAAGAACGACATCGAGTATCCCGTAGTTGGGCAGGGTCAACCAAACATGGGCATCGAACGTGCGTGCCCCCGCCGCCGGATCATCAAGTTCCTGCTGAAATAGCTCGTAGGACGCTTTGTACCGGGCTTTGCCGTTGACGAATACCTCTCCGATGGTCAAGTAGGTATCGAGGCCAATCGCGTGCGCAACCCATCCCATGACGTTCATGTGTCGGTCGATGCACTCGCCCGCCAAGTCGTACGGGAAACGCCACCTCTTCATGTTGAAGAAGTGGTGGATGTTATCCCGGATGGTGATCAAGTCGAACTCGTCGTCCGTTTTCCTGTCGCAGCCGGGAATCTCCAGTCCCCACTCCGTGGTCTTGGCAACGGCATTCTGAAATTCGTTCTCGTACCAGCGATTCATTCAGGCTCCGGTTCTTCGGCGTAGCGTTGCTACGGTCCCCAGATGGTGGCATCGATGATGTCCTCAGTGTATCGGAATCGCCTCAGAATCGCTACCCATCCTAGCGAGGAACGCTTCCACCAAGGGCACGTCACCGAGTCGAAAAACCGCTGGGCGTCGCTGAGCCAATGGGTTATCATCCTACTCATCCATAATTGTGATTGAGGGAGGGTGTCCATAGTGGGCACCGGAACCGCTCATTCGTAGCAGAAGCGTGGGCTCGTCCTTTGCGAGCACGATTGCCTCGAAACGAACCACAGGAGCGACGTATGGCAGAAAACACCATCAAGCTTATCGCCCATGGGGAAGACAACATCGAAGGTGTACTAACTGGAGGCGGCAAAGCCGTCGTCGAGTTTGCCGACTTGTCCAAGTCGACATTCAAGGTCGACTACACAAGAGACGACGAACTCTGGCTGAAGTTCGACCAAGCTGTCACCGTGGGTGTCTTGGACGGTGCAAGAATCTCCGGTGGCATTGGTCGTAGTCTCGATACTGACAAGTTCACCGCTCACGGAGGAGTGGAGCTAGGAATCTCGAAGTCTGTGGCGGCAAATATCGAGTACAAGTACGCGACTAAGGACGGCCACAAGGTTACCGCTGGAGTGACGATCACTTGGTAGCTGCCGCACTCCGTTCCAACCGGAGCCCGACACTGGCAACAAGTTGATTGTTTGCGGCCAAGACGCACGGCGGGACGATGGGCCACATGTCCTAAGTCCATCAACGTCATCCATCTTTCGGTGAAAACTGCGGATACGCGAGGTATTCGATCTGTCATGTCTGATGAGAAAAATAACAGAGGGCTTGTGACGAGCTTGCTGCGCCTCATTGAACGCAATGAAAACGCAGTTCGTATTGCGTCGCTCGGCTCGGCAGCAATCTTACTGCTTGTGTTTCTTGCGTCCGTTTTCAAGCTCTACAACCACGACTACGCAAGACTCGCGATTGCAATTGGGTGTAGCATCTTTCTCGCCGTCACAATGTTGCTGATCTACCGGCTTGCAACGTCCGGTGAGAGTCAGGCGATCCGGCTGGCATCCTACGGCATCTTGCTTTGGTTTGTCGTCGTCTTGTTTGGAGGAACTGCCATTGCTTTTCTTGCTGCTTGGAAAGAGTACCTTCCCGAGCCTCTGCAAGCGTTTGCGGCGGGGCAGCCGGAGCTCAAGCCGAGCGATCGGGTCCGTGTTTTTCGAAACCTAGACACTGAATCAGGTAGAGATTCTTATCAGAAATATGCTGACGCCGGGGACGCGAGCATAAACTCGTCAATGATAGACTCAGCTCAGCCAATCAACGCTACTGACAGTGGACCTCTCGATCAGGAAAGAGACTCTCCGACACCGGGAGTTGAACAGCCCAATGGAGAGAAACGGCTTTCAGAATCTAAAAGGGGCAAGAGAGTTCCATGGTGGTTGAGGAAATGCCGCAACAAAGCCCGGCAAGAATTGATAAAATTAGAGGGAATCAGCGGGAACGACTTGGTCGCTTCTTGTCTTCTCCCCAGCGTGCATCGTAAGTTGGAAGATTCGCTGGAGCGCGCCGAAGAATTGATTGCTAGCGCAAAATCATGCACCGATGTGCGTGCTACCAGTGAATCTCTCGCTGAATCCACTGAACCGATTTTCAATCAGATCACTCCACCAAACTGTTACGGTCACTGTGCAGCCGAACTCAAAAAAATCCTATCCCAGCGGAACATGTGTTACCGAGAGGGGAGGCAATGCGCTGGAGGAAGATGGACTTGTCTCAATCGAAAACTTACCTGTCAGCCCCCGCGAGAGGATGACAGCACCTGCAACGGGCGGGATGACGACTGCGACGGTGCCGTCGATGAGGACACCCGACCTAGGGAAAAGCAGTGCGGACGCGACAGATGCAGTGCAGTAAAGCTGGAGTGCAAAGACGGCAAGTATGAAACTTGCGATGAAATGTTTGCGACAGCCCCCAAGTATCCTACAGGCACATACTACTACGGTGACCAAGACGAGGACGGATTTGGGGACCCGACACAGAAGATGCTTCGGTGTCCCGATGAGCCAAAACCTGCCAAATACGTGAGGAACGACAAGGATTGTGCGCCCGATGATTCACGCGCCTACACGGGCCAAACCAAGTATTTCTCAGTTCCCGTACGCGGCAACGCAAAGCCGTGGGATTTCGATTGTGACGACGTCACCACAAAAATGTGGCCCAACGACTACGAATGCGAGCTGGATGTAGACGGTTTTGCACAGGTTGTAGTTGAGGGATGGGAAGGCGGCGTCCCGGCTTGTGGCAAAAGCGGCAATTGGGTAACGGCCTGCGGTTCGTCTGATGGCGAACCAACGGCAGCCACAACAGAAGCAAGGAACCAAAAGTGCAAGTAGCAACACCGCACTTTGGAGCATGTAGTTTGTTCGGCCCCGTCATTGTTCGGCCCCGTCATTGTTCAGCCTGACGAAACTCAAACGCCTCATCCAAACCCACGAAGTCTTCTATCCCATGCTTGATCTGCGTCACCCCGTAACCCCGGTTGATGTAAACCAATTCGACGCCCGGCGAGTCCTTAACCGCATCGGTGATAGCCCCCGAGACTTTGTGGCTCATGAATTCGGTGAGCAGGAGCACGATGTCGACGCTCCCCTGCCGAATGCGGTTCGCCCATGACTGAACGAGCCGCATGCTCTTGTTGTACTCGATGGTGGGCCATTCAAACGATGCTGGCTGGAATGCATCTTCCAGACGGGCCTGCGCATCCGGGCGCGAATCACCACCGATCATGACGAACCGAGACTTCCGTAGCTTCTCACGCCACGGCCAGTCCTCGGGGATGAGAGTCTGCTCTTGTTCCTCCTCCAAAGCACCATCATCGGCCTCAAAAGCCGCCCTGAGCTTCCGAAACTCATTGCCCTCGAACGCTCCCTGAAAGGGCCGGAGCATCTTGACCAGTCGAGGATCATCGGCCCTAAGTCCACCTCCCAATCGTTTGCTCACAAACCTTCGCAGTTCGTCGGGCTCGGGTTCCTTCTCGATGAAGACCTCAATCTCATTGAGGGCGACCTCGGGGTTCATCCCTTCGCCCTCATCGTCCACGCCCTCGCCGTAATATTTCTGGGCGTACCCATCGAGAAGCTCCTTGTAGTGGGCAGCATCTTCGGCCCACGTGCCATTCTCCGGCTGATGGTCCCGTGCAAGGCCGTGGGCGTACCCGGGCCAGTAGGTCTCCATGTGACGCTTGAGGCGACTGAAGATATCAAGCACACGATCATCTTCGGCAACCAGTCCGCTTAAACTGGCATCGAGATCATCCTGAACGTGCCGCAGGCGAGCTGCTACGTAGGATGCGAGCGTCCGTTGAATCTCGTCAGGCAACTCTGCCCACTTCTCCAACTGTTCCGGCTGGGCGGCGCGATAAAGAGTTCCCATCTCGGTCATGACAGCGGCGTAGGTGTCGACCTTTCTCGGCGGCGATCCTAGTTCGGACTTGATGGTGGGAAGGAGCTTAGCCGTCGTCAGGTCGATATCGTGGGTGCTTCGCCGTGGCTGATGTGTGTCCGGTGCAGACGCGATTTCGGGCTGCTCCAAGGGCTCGTCAGCTACGGCCTCTTCATCATCTTCGTTTTGCCCCAAGGGAGTGACTATTTGGACCGGCTCATCGGCAGCACCGGCATCTGGCTCCTGCTTCAATGGCGGCTAGTTGGTCTCCCGTACATCGTTATCAATAGACTCGTCTTCTGGGTCCCGCGCCAATGGAGAGTCTGGCGGGGAAGCTGACTCGCCGAGATACCCGGCGTCGTACGCAACTGCGCCCACTTGCACGAGCAGAGCTTCGAGCCGTTCTTCGAGGGCCTTCCGTTCGTCCCGTAGTTCCAGAAGCGCGCTGACCGACTTCTCGGAGCGGCGATGCAGATCGCGTATCTCGTCTCGCACTCCATCAATCTTGCGAAAAAGCTCCTGCACAAACTGTTCGTTGCGACTATTCGCCATCATCAACTCCATCGTAAACCAGCCCGGATTTCACCCACATTTTCACACGATAGGTTGTGAGCACTCGTCACTCCCCAGTGCGTCTGACGGGATGTATGACCTTGAATCCGGCTGGCCCATCCAGCAACGCCTTCCACTGGTCGTTCGTCAACACATCGCTCCCGGTCTCACGTGCGACTTCTCGCAGAATCTTATTTCCCGCCCGTTTTTTCCCCAGTGCCAATAGACAAACTCCCGTAGTCATCTTTGCCCGAGCATAGTCAGGTTCGAGTTCGATGGTGCGATCAAGCGACTCAATGGCTTCTTCGTAGCGTTCCAACCACATGAGGTTCTGCCCACGTCCGGCGTGGAAAATATGCGAGTGCTGATGGAGATGAGCCGACTCCTCGAAGACTACTTCGGTTTCTTCGAACCGGCGTGCATTAGAGAGTGCCGATGCCAGTTCGTACTTGGCACCTTCCAAGTCAGGTTTGAGTTGAACTGCACGTCGACACGCGTCAACGGCTCGATCTGCAACGTCCGGTTGTTCCAACCCCATTGCCATCCTGTTGAGCTTCGCCCCAAGTAGATAGTGTGCACAGGCATTGTCCGGATCTGACTCTGCTGCGCTCTCCAGCAACGCGATACTTCCATCGACTTCGCCAGCAGCGAACATTTCTTCCGCTTGAACAAGCGGAGCAAACCTCCTTAGAGCACCGAACATATTCGTCGATGGCTGAAGATCGGCAGGATCGATATTCAGTTCGTCGATGACCCGCTGCACCACAATCTTATGCGGTTCAAGGAAATCGCGAGTGCGGAGTTTCATCTCCCACCCAAACTTATCCATCGCTGTTGCAGTTTTTTCGGGCAGCGCCACGCCAAACATTTCCTGAATCTCGTCTATTTGCTTCTCCGGCGAAGCCTGTCGGAGGAGTTGCGCCCAAAGCTGAAGGCGGGGAATCCAGTTGCCGGGCAACGCAGCAAAGTCTTGGGCGACAAAAGGCGAGCCGGATAACTGGGCGAGCGCGCCGCAGAGTTCCCGACCAAGCCCGCAACTTGGCCCCATCCGAACCATCGTTCTGACCTCGTCGCGGTCTGCTAGGTTTCTTTGATCAAGATTCTCTTCGAGAAGTTCATGAGCAACGAACGCCACGAGGCGAAAGCCTTCGCGCAGATCCTCGATTCGCCTCTCCCCGCATTGCTCCGCCAGTTTGCGATAGATGTAGGCAACGCCAACGGCGATGCAAAGTCGAAAGAGAATCTCGTCCTTTTTGGAGTCGGGAGAGCAGTCTGCGAGGGTTCCGGCTAGGGCATTGAGATTGAAGGCGGAGGGTCGATGCTTCCCAGCACGCCAATTGGTAATATCGTCGAGGTTGAAGCCTGCCGTTTCAGCTACTTCATCCAGTGTTGGTCCCTTTCCATCATCACCGAAGCGGTAATGATCGAAAACGAGTTTGACGGGGTCATCCACCAACACGTTACGTCTTTGTCTTCCTCGCGCCCATCCAGCAGCGAATCATCGTGGAGGAATCTCCATGCTCCGACGCAAATCCCGATGGAGAAAGCTGAAAGTCGTAGCGAAGGGAGGTAGGCAAGCCCGGGATCCGCGATGGGGAACCGATATCCATTCAGTTCTCCGGCGATGATATCCCAGCCGGTCGCAACACGCGTTACATTCTCGACAATAGTATTGCGAGCTTCTTGGGGGGAGCCGACGGCAGAACGACGAAGCACCGGCTCCGGGACGAACGCATCAACTAACCGCTCGATGACTTCTCTTGCCGTGCTGCCCGGCATCTTCTTCTGCTTGCCAGTGAGATACCGCTGGGCCGTCTTCGCGCTCACAGACGAGTCGTCAGCCTCGAAATACGTTTTGAGCCGAAAGGCGTCGGCAAGATACCCAAGAACCTCTCCTCCCGTTGGAAGTCGAGTGTCCTCGCCGCTCTTTGCATCTGCATGGAAGCTCATTCTTTATGTCCCCTGAAAATTCGTGAATGGGTAAGGTAGCAAGAAGCGCACCCGGCGACGACAGTACCATCGCCGGGTGCACCCTCACTTATCCATTGTCGCTATTGCCCCCGTCGCTGGAACCATCTTCTGCGGGCTGCCCTTCGAGCGGCTCGTTCTTGTACGCGGCCCTCATTGCCCGCGCCTTGAAACCCTGATTGGTGCCTGTCCTGTCGGCCTTGCGCTGAATGCGCTTGGCGTCTTCTCGGGTCATCGGCGTCTTCTTGTCTCCCATGATCTGCTCCTTGGGTCTGTAAACCTGTGGGACAACGAATGTCGCTAGCGCAGGTGCTTCGACTTGAGTCTACTTCGTCCTGACGCTGCGGCTCCGGAGACCGTCCCCGTCGCAGTTTCGAACCCTAGGGATGAGATGATGTAGGGAGTACCCCGGATTAGTGGACACGGTTTTCGCGAAGCGGAGAAACGACCGTTATTTCGGAGCCTTATCGGGGGCAGGGTAGTGTTGAGACAGGTCTATTTCTTCGAGATTCGCATCATGTGCCACGCATGACCATCGCCCCTCGTTCCCAAGGAACGGCGCGATCTCGACAAGATCATCATCTCGTGCGACAGCGCCTTCCCCTCTCAGGACCGGCCCACGCTCCGGGTCGATGTGAAAGTCGCGGTAGATGGATACGACGCGGCACAGGTGCCCGTTGATAGCGGGATGCTGGTCACCAACGTAGGTGACGATGTCACCAATTCTCACGTGGGATGGGTTTGGCATAGTGGGCTTATCCTGCGTGGAGTCGGTAGGCTCGGAAAGTGCGACCTCCCTGCAAAATTTCAGGAAGGCCCACTCACCGGCATCAAAGTGACGCTTCGATGTCACTGAGAAGCGACTCGACGAAGTTCATGTACTCCGACCTCTTCTGGCCGGTGATGCGCTGGAAGGTTGGCAGGTCAGCCATTTCATCGAAGGCTCGCCTGACCCGCTTGAGGCCGTCATGGAGACGTTTCATCGTCCGATGCGACTCGCCCTCCCCCTGCGGCTCTTCGAGGACCCCAGCGGCCTTCATGGCCGCCTTCCAGTCCTTCTCGCGGGGCTTTTGTTCGAGCCATTCGGCACGAGCTGCTTCGCGACTATCGACGCTCAACTGGGCAAGTTTCTTCGCATCAGAAGATGAACCGGAAGCGCCCAGCGAGCAGGTCGCTCCAGACATCCTCCAGTTCGGGGTCCTGACGGAGCGCGTCCACATCACGAACGGAGCGGCCAGAGATTCCGGAAACGCGCTGGGCTGCGATGGAGTAGGCTTCGCCGCTGACGTCGCCAGCAGTGACTCCAGCCTCCTTCCGCTCCCGAGCTTCCTCTTTGGCCTCGTCGAGGTAGAGAGTGCAGGCGACAACAGCCAACCCGGGCTTCGTGAGATGGCGGCGCTGGACGTTTTCCGTAACTTTTCGGAAAGCGTCTTCGTCGGAGCCGTCGAACTCGACGAACTGGTCTTCGGACCAGCCGATTTCCAACTCGTGCCGAACCTCACGGAACGCACGGTGTCGATGACGGCCATCGAGGACCTGCCCCTCGAAGAGGACGATAGGCTCCAGCAATCCGTTATCGCGGATGTCTTGCTTCAGGGCCTCGAACTCGTCAGGGCTCATCTCGGGAACGAGGTCGGCGTAGGGATGAGGTTCCAGTTCGTCAACCATTTCGTAGTCAGGATTCTGCCAATGAAGATCGGGGGCCATGTCGAATTCCTACGTGGGATGGGGAAGTGATTGTCACCTCGCTGGGCCTCCGGTGAGGCCTGCTCCTCTTTATAGCGGAGCAACTCCGATTTTTCAGAATTTAGAGAAGCGTTGGCCGTCCCCATGTCTCGTTTTCAGAGCCTTCGCGTTAGTCCGAGGGTCGGATGCCTGATATATTCCTTCGGAGTGGTGCAGGCTGTGCGTCCACAATTTCATACCTTGAATTTGGAGGCTGGAGTGGCACGAGGCGACCACATCTTTTGCTTTCGAACGCTGAAATACACGCATCACGGCATCGACTGCGGCGACGGAACGGCAATCCACTTTACGGGTGAGCCGATTGCAAAGTCAGACGCTGAAATCCGTAAAATCAGCCTCGGTGAATTTGCAGATGGCGCTGAGATCTTCGTCGTCAAGTATGAGCCACAGGAGTACGTGGTAAGGAAACGCGATGGAATGGTCTCCACCAAGGTCCCTCTTGCCCCCGAACAGGTCGTTGCGCACGCATACAGCAGACTTGGCGAAAGCGGATACAGCGTCTTCAAAAACAACTGCGAGCATTTCGCCGTCTGGTGCAAGACAGGAATTCCTGACTGCAAGCAGCTAACTGAAGTGGCGAAACTATTGGGGGAAGGCACTGGAACCGCTTGGCTGGTTGCAGGACCTGCGCGTGCCTTCTTCCCCACGACAGTTGCAGATCCCTTTGGGTGGCTCGCAGCGGTGACAATTGGAGCGAAATTGTGGCGCTATGACGGAGCGCCGTTTCCGTGGCGTGAACACGACGGAGTCAGAAAAATGCTTTCAGCCGATTCTCACGCCCTTCCGCCAACAGATGACTTACCGTTCGACTTCGTGCCTTACGAATAGAAGCGCTAAGATCAATACGGAAGCCGTGACCCCAGCCTCAGTCCTCCCGATTGGGGACCCCAGAGATGGGGGCCCCGTTTTTCCGTTTGGCTCGGGACTTGATGTGGGAAGGATTGCTCGGCGCCACTACTGCGGTCTCACGAGAGAGACCCTGAGACGTCAGTTTCCGCTTTCGGCCAGATACTCTTGGTGCAGTACAAGTCCGCTTTGGCTGTGTTCCAATGCTCGTCCCAGATCTCTTCGAAATTGGCACGTAGCTCCGTATTTTCCGAATCCCGTAGTTTGCTTACATAGTCTTGGAAGTCCTGTTTCACGCTCTGAAAGAACTTCGTCGGATTCACCAGAATCTTGCTATTCGCATCGATTTCCATTGGTTTGGTATAGTCTCTGCTGACAAACACAGCTCCCTTTGTAAATCCGTCATGGAAGAGGCCACAGCGAACAGCCTTGTAGAACGTATCTAGGGCCGAATCAGGTATCGAGTCAAACATGCGGTTCAGCGCCCGAGTAAAGAACTTCTTGGATTGTCGTTCACTCGACTGACCCTCACGAAATTGCTGCATCCCTTCGACCTGAGCGAGTGTAATTTGAAGAACAACATAATCTGCGTGGGCCTTCTCGGTCAGCTCGTCTGCGAATGCCAAGAACCATCCTTGGACTCTGTCCTCGTAGACATCGACTTTGGTGTCGAAGTCGCTGGACCTGAACTCTTCCTCAGAGCCGACTTTGCGAACTTTCTCGTCAGTAGTATCAAACGCGTAGTGGACGCTGATCGAAACCGTTTTGTCTTGTGTCACCAAAGCCTCCATGTGCGAAGTTACGGCTACAGGGTGGTTACGGCACGATGTGCCGGGCGTTTAGAAAGGAATGTCGGGTTCATTAAATCGAACTCTAACTTCCACCTCGAAACCGCTGGATAGCAGGTGAGGATCTGCAATCTCCCACTGGCCATAGGACAACCCTACGGCCAATTCTTCTGCAAGCTCTCGTCTCCCGCTCGTTTGCCCGCTTTCGGCCCATACACCATCAATCTCCATGTGTGGCGGGGGCTCGACCTCAGCTTGGGTCCAAAGCTCGTGAGCGCCTGCCGCAAATAATCTGACAATCTCAGACCATGGCTCGGTGTATGACTCTCCGCTTTCATCCAGCATTAGTAAAGCGTGAAGGGTCGACGCTGTGTATTGCTCGGGAATCCAAATAGGAACAACTTCGTCGACACGCGGGTCTTGATACTCCTCTAAATCTTGCGCACCAAGCCGAAGAATGTAGCTGAAAAAGCCAACTTGAAGCGGGAATGTGATGTCTTGAGCAAAGCCATTCCTGACCGCACGCCGCAAACGCACCGCATAGCGGGATTTGATTTCTGTCTCCTCTCGGACATCAAGGGGCAAGGTTTTGCGCGCGGGAAGGTCGATCCTCGCACTTGAATTCATCGCCCCTAGTAGCTCTTCGACAGAATCGAACCTCACATCTGGCTCCGATAGGCACTTTTCGATTAGCGCTAGATGATGTCCGGGAACCTCGGTGAGGTCCCGAAGCCCCTCCGTCCCGTTTGGATCGCGCCCGGTAAGCGCATAGGCCCAAATTGCTCCGATTCCATACACGTCGCCAGCCGTAGTCCACTCCGTCGATGATACGCGTCGGAGTTCCGGCGGAGTGTAGGCTCCTGAGTCGATACTCACGCCCGTTCTGGTCAACCGAGATCTTTCATCGTCAAGATAGGTAGCGAGGCCAAAATCGATTATCCGAAGGTCTCCGGGCTTTATCAGGACGTTTCTCGGGCAAAGATCCCTATGGAGCACGCCAACGTCATGAGCATGAGCGAGTCCCTCCGCGAGCCGTCGTACCAGTTCAAATGCGCGTCTGGCAGGAAGAGTGATGCCGGGGTGAATCGCCTCATGCATCGCTGTTCCGTCGAAGTACTCCATCTTGATCCACGGGATACCAAAGGAAACTCCAGCATCGTGAAACCTGATGATGTTCGGGTGGTGGAGGTCGAACAAAATGGAAGCTTCCTGCAGAAAACGAGCCACACCAACCGACTGCTCGTCTTGGTAGACACCGCTGTAAAACTTCACGGCAAAATCTTTCCCGAGAAGGTTGTGGCGATACCGACACACCACGCCGTAGCCACCTTCCCCCAGCTGCTCAATCAACTCATGGTCGTCGATCAACCGATCGTTTCCGCGCTCTTCGAATTCCGCAATCAGGGGATAGACTTCTTCGACCACGAATTGTTCGCGAGAACGGCCGGACTCCTGCAGGTAGTACTCCACATCCGCTTGGACGCGGCATCTATCAAGCCAGTAGGGAGTTGATTCCCATTGGAAGCGCCGCAGGACCTTTCGAAGGGTCCGAAAATTGAACTTCTCTCCCGAGCGCACTGCCAAACAAAACGCTTCTAAGTCGTCAACTATCTTGCGTTGTTCCTTTATCGCTTGAAGCCACTTCTGAGCTACCATTCAACCGCCTCACGACTCGTTCCGAACCTCATCAAACAAACAACAACAGCGCTGTGCCTGCCAATTTAGATATCAGCCCATTGCAAGCAATAGCCGCCGTTCCCAACCGGATTTCCGTGCCAAATGTCGTGGATTTCGCACCAGCCACTGACAATTTTCAGGCCTCATCATCTGCCCGGATATTGCGTTCGAGAATTACGCGAATCTCAGCCGCAAGTGCATCTTGATCGGCGGGTAAGCGCGAGATGTCCCCAAACGCTTCCTGCAAGCATCGACGTTGCCTAACCCGCAGGTGGTGCAAGCCTCTCCATTCGCAATCTGTCTCAGTCAATACACGCGCGCTTCCGGCGTCAGTCAATTCCACGATAATCCCTCGTCTCTCGCCCGTTTGTTGGATCGACCAATCAGAGAACCCGACGAGGTCACCAATTCGCGGAGTGCTCATCGCAATTTCAAGCCGGTCCTCATTTCGAGCAAGGTGTTCCAACGCAGCAGTAACCAAGTACAAGTAGTCCTTCAGCATCTTCCCTCCAAATCATCTGGCCAGAATTGAGTACCCAGAGTCTATGGCTTGACCGAGTTCGGCGCAACAGATCCAACCCCAGCCTCACGACCACCAGACCCCGATTTTCAAGAAAGTACGCAACGATGGGGGCATCTCTGCCGAAAACCATTATGAGGGAGCCGACGAACATGTTCCCGGGGAACAACGAGACCAACGACACGAGGATAGAGCGATGAAGACGAACAACAACGAGATCGAAGGCATCAAACACGTTCTGGGCCATCTCTCGCGGTCCGAGGCCGAGCGAATCCTTGATGTGGTGTTCGGGGAGCTGCTGGCGAACCCATTTTTGAGCGAGTTCGAGCGGGCGCATCTGGAGAAGCGGCGGCGCGAGCTGCTGGAAGCGATCGAGGGTAAAGCGAAACGGGCGGCGTAGGGCGCGAGGTCAAGAAACGAGCAAAGCCCGCCCCAGCGGAAGGGGCGGGCGTGTGTTGCACTTGGCACTTGCGCTTAGCCCAGCTTGTCGCCCAAGAACGCCCGTAGCACCTCGACCAAGCACTTCCACAAGTGCTTGAGTTTCTGCCAAAGCCACAGTAGGGCCCTGCATATTATTCCTCCGAGAACGCTAGCAGTAACCGATACCAAGAATTCCGCAATACTCATCTGCTTTCCTTTGCTTCGAGTTCATCATTCTCCTTTGTTTATTGGAGCCGTCCCATTCACCGGATGAGGACGCTCCGAGATTGATAAAGGCCACCGGCTGGCGCAATGGACTACGAACGCAAGAGCGTGAGGTTGGTAGCCCCAGACTGAAAATTGATAGGTCTCCAACATACCACAGGCGAGTATGAATTTTATTATCGGATTTCTAGCTGAACGGACCGCCAGCGAGCGTGATGTTGGCGGATGCCTGTGTGGTGAGTGATATACCGTGTTCTACTGCATGGACGTTTGAATTTCAAAGTTCGATATAGACGCCATTATCCCTCCCAGAACATGCTCTGAGAGGGCTTCTCGAATCACGTTGGCGCTTTCGTCGTCACTCGGTCCCGCCTTCCGACGACTCCCAAGGCAGCGGTTGGACCTCGTACGGGTCGAACCGCAGTTCGTCACCGTCGAGATTGCGCATTATCTCCACACCCTTGACCCGTGTAATCTCGCCGTCTTCTACCATCCCCTTGAACGCTTCCGAGCGTTGACATGCTCGCACTACGGCCACGCCGTCGTAGATATTGCCGGGGGGTTCCGGAGAGACGTGGTTCTTAAGCACGCTAGGTTGAAGACTCTGCGAAGGTAGGCCCCTCCAGACGCTCACAGATTTCTTGGGCATTCGTGCTGATCTCTCGGTTCCTCTGCCTGAGGAGGACGACATTTCGCCCACACAGGGTAATCCCCATATCCCCGCAACGGGTAGCGCGCTCCAAGTCAGCAATGGTCTCGGCGACGAAACTTCAGGACCGTCAGCGCGAGCGCGACCAGATAGCAAGGCATCGCATTCGAAAGAGGAGCGTTAGAAGTGTCACAAGCACACCCCGATTTCGACGCAGACTTGGAACGAGGCGGAGAGGTGCTTACTTCGACTTTTTTCGGTGACTGAGGGGTTTGGGCTGGTTCCTCCAACGCAGGTTTGTCAATCCGTTGTTCAGAAACAACAGACCGCTCGTTGCGTCCAAGCTCGAAATCGCTACGTGGCGCAGTTGAGCCTTTGGTGTCGCAGTCTCTGCCAATTTCAACGTGATCAATTGCGTCATAGATCGTCGGAGCAACAAGAGGCCTTATTTGCTTCCTGTCCTCTTCTGGGAGGAAGTTTAGGAGGTCTTCCACACTAACATCACCAACCTCCTCGGAACCGGGTTTGTGCTCAAGCTTCACCTTTGCGCCCTTCCTGTATTCGCCTGAGTTCGCAATTTCTCGTGCGCTGTCCAACGTGTGATGCAGGCGTGTGTTTTCGGCACTGTAGGCGAATGCCCATGCCGCATTTGGATAAACGCAAATGGGTTCACCCAGTGCCATCGCTAGTTCTCGTAGGCTGATTGGAAACTTCACGTCTTGCAGCTTGCTCTGCAGGAATTTTCGACACTGCACTGAGCTGATGTCCTGTCCAGAGTCAGCACCCGGACCACAAGCCATCTTGAGCTCAAATGGCGGGTTCTCTCGGTCTTTCCTGTTGGTCGCGCGTTTAAAGGAGATCGTCACCCGCTCATCAGTCAATCGGAGAGGCTTGTTCGTGTGTCTGCTCTTTTTTGCCTCGGGAAGCTTGACTTGCGATTTGCGAACTATTCGGTCATCAAGGGTACCAGCAACGACGGCCTCAATTTCCGAGGTGCTCTCGTCGGAGCTGAGGATCGATATTTCACGTGTATCTATGTGAACTTTCGTTGTAGCGGCGTCGGAGTCGCCAGCTTGAGCGTCCCGAGGACTCAGGAATGTGCCGACTGCCAGAAGAACGACGGACCAGAGTAGAGTTGTGCGTAGTCGTGGTCGACTGTTGATGCGGCAGTAAGTGTTTTCTCTCATGTCGATGTTGCTCCTTGTTTTGCGATTCTTCCGCATCGAATGTTGGGGGACTAGATCGCTTCATAAAGTAGCGCATCGAGCAATCCAACCCGTGCCTTCCAAACTCGGCGTTGATTTGGCTCGTGAGGTTTAGGGACGCTGCACCAAGACAAGGCCCAAATTCGTTCGTGGAGGTCTAGATATCTATTCGGCGTGCTTGGGAAGCTGCCAAACACCTCTCGAATCCGGCGCGCATTCGCCTTGTTAGCGGTCAAGAATACATCGGGCCGCTTAACGCAAAGAAGCCGTGTAGCTACAGCAAGTCCAACTCCACGTAGCGATAGAACTTGCTCCAAATATCGGAGTGCGTCGTCGCGGCTCACAGGGCCATCAAGTGGTACCTGATCGAGCGCAGAACCTAGTAGCTCCGGCTGCTCCAGCACCAAGTTCTTGAAGTGTCCGGCTCCCCCCATACGGCCAAAGAACCCGCTTGTTCTTTCACCCCAACCCGCTACGAGCTTTCTGTCTTCGACAGGCATGTATTCGTAGATAGGTTGAGCTTGAAATGCTCTTCGGCACCACTCGGCTTCTTGGAGATACGAGCCTCCCTCGTGGTCGAATACATGCACCTCAGAGTTCGCCGATAGAGTACGGCTCTCTTGAGCCTCGACAAGACGGTAGAAAGCGTCCCCAACCGACATCGAGATCCGTCGGCGCATCAATAACCACCTCCAGATCTACAGGTGGCAGGACGCGCGGTGGAGTAGGCCGGGTTGGGTATAAGTCGCGGTACTGAAGCATCCACTCGTCAGTCATCTCGAACGCACGAGGACCGTTCCAGTGGAGGTCGATAAAAGCGAGGATGTCCGAAATCGGAGGTGAGTCCTTCGGACCCTCTAAGAAGAGATTTAACTCCGTGTTGCCTCCGAACCCACCTGACGTGAGATTGCTGGAGCCGACTATTGCGCGGCCCGAATCACCTCGAAGCCCGACGATCACCTTCGGATGAAAGACCCCGGAGGTCTCTGCAATGACACGAAGAGATGTTGTGCGTGTGTGGAAGTGCTCAAGGAGAGCCGGTTCAGTCTGGGCAAAGTGAATGCCTATCAGCGCCTTGGACACTTTGGGAGTAGCGGGCCGGAGCCCCTGCCAAAAGCGCGCAGCGCCTCCGCCAGTGGAGCCCCAAGCGTAAGCAAACTGAAGGTCGTCAGCCCACTGGACCAGCGACATGAACGCGTCTGCTAACTCTTCTACGTTTGACAGCACTTTGGGCTGTACCACTTGCATTCACCACCTTCCGTTGCCGACGTTTAGAGACTGCCCGTCCAAATACTTAGAACGGGATATCGTCCTCATCAAACGGAGCGATGGGCTCCGGTTCTCTACAGGACTCGCAGCCGAGGTCCTCATCTTCGTGGGAGCCAGCGTCCCAGTCCATGATGGAAAGCTCATTGCTACATCGGGCGCATTCGGGGATCGGAAGTAACTGGTAGCCACACTGACCACAGTGTTTCTGCTTCTTGATAGGTCCTCGACACTTTGGACAAGAGCGCAATAGTTCAGTCCCGCAGTCGGGACAGTGCTGTTCGGACGATTTCTCGAAGTAGGTTGGCTCCCAACTTCCGCCCCAGTCGGGCTCCCATTTCCAGCACGAGATATTGTTACAGAGAGCGAGGGCCTCTTTCGTCCATGCCTGCGGAGACTGAACAAAAGGCAGAAGCGCTTCATAGAACTCGCGACCATCTTGATATCGCTCCGCAGGTGAGACGCACGTCGCCGTTTCGAGGACATCGATCAGTTCGGGTGGCGCATCGGACAGCAGCTTCTCAGCGATCTGGCGATCAAACTTCTTGACGGTCATGAGAATCTCGCAGAGCACAACCCCTGCGGAGTAGACATCGGCTGCGGCTGTCACGTGTGCCGCATCGTCCAGTTGCTCTGGGGCGGCGTACTCCGGGGTTCCCAATCTGGCACCTGTTCGGGTGAGTGCCGTATCACCGTCAGCACGATTATCTGTTCCAATCGAAAAGTCGATCAGGACGAATCCAGCGTCGGTCGCGATGATGTTATTGGGCTTCACATCCCGATGAATGACATCGTTTTGATGCGCGCAGGCGAGAGCATCGAGAACGTGTAGAATCGCCTGAATTGCGTGTTGGGGTTCGAGCTTGCCCTCTGCATCAAGTTTTTCGCGTAGCGTCACACCGCGCACGTACTCCATAACGATGTATGGGGTCTCGGGGTCAACCACAGTCCCACTTGTAAGCACGTACGGGATGCGCGGATGTTGGCATTTTGCCAACAACTTCGCCTCGCGCAGGAAACGAGCCCGAATATCCGGATTTCGGCGCGCTTCGCCCGTATCGCAAAACTTAACAGCAACCAATCGCTCTAGTCGGGGCTGCCACGCCTTCCAGACATTCCCACTCAGCCCGGAACCGATGCGTTCTCGAAGCTCAAAGCCGTGATGTTTGAGCCGCTCGAGATATTCGGTGCGCGCGCGTTCCGCCTCGTACAAGCTCTCGCTAAGTCGACTCATCAGAAACACATCTAGCAATTGGCAAATTAACTCATTTTCTTCAATTGAGCGGCGAGCTACCTAGCAGACTCAGCAACCGGCTGACGCTCACAGTCCACCTTGGCTCCATCAACGAGCCTGCAGGTGTCAGCCACACACTCGCCGTTCGCATCATGGCTCCAAACGAACACGTCCGAGGCCGACGCGCTTGGTTTCGTGCGAATCTTACCGTCTGGACCGACTTCGACCACGACATCCGTCCCGCCCCCGGAGTTCGTACTGAGGACGCCGACTCCGAGCCCGACAAGGGCAGCTAATGTCGTGCGGCGAGGCAAACAATGATGCCCCTTCGGATTGTCGTAGTCCGCCGAAATCACCGCCCACTTCGGCGAGACTGCGGCGAAGAACTGCGGGTCGAAGTGCGACGATCCATGATGAGGCACCTTCATCACGTCAGCTTTCAATGCGGGACAATTAGCGGGCTTTCCACCGCAGTATTTCTTGACCAGCATCTGGTCGGCTCCTGTCTCAATGTCGCCCGTCAAGAGGAATCGGCGTCCGGCATACTCGACCATCAAGACGAGGCTATCGTTGTTGATGTCGCTGCCTTGCGGCGTATCAGGAAACTTTCCCCCGCCGGGGTCGCCGGTAGCGAGAACACGCAGCTTTAGGCCACCTCGGAAGGATAACACGTCACCGACCGAAAGGTGCTCTGGCTTCAGACCTTCGTCGTGCACGTCGTCTTCGAGGCGAAACCACGTAACACCGTTGCCCTTCGGGTCTCGCGGAGGGCCGCGACGCTCGCCATTTGTGATCACGCGCAAGACGCGCTCTTGCTCCAAGACTTCATCTGCGCCACCGTAGTGGTCGATGTGTGGGTGAGTGATGGCCAACATCTCCAAAGGCGGTGTTACTGAAGTAAGGGCCTTCTGCAGGCCCTTCGAATAGGTCTGTCCCGCGTCCACCAAAACGTCGACATCGCCGAGCTGGAGAAGGATGGCGTCTGCCTGACCGACGTTGACGAAGGTGACCCTCAATGTTGGAGCCGAGCGGCCCGTGAGGGTAAGGGGCTGTTGCGGGGGCGCGTCATTCGGAACGGGTCGTGCCGTTCCGCTGCATCCAACAAGGAAGGCGACAACGACGATGAGCCAAGGTGCAGCAAAGCGGAAGTTCATCATCCATCCTCGTTATCGACAGCTTGAGTTCGGCTTGCGGAAGGCGAGCGAACCGTGCTTGGGACGCACGCGTCAACGAACAGACTGCCGAACTTGGACATCTGAAAGCTGATTCGACCTTGTTGGGCGGTACGAGCATCTGCGACCGTCGACGCGCGCAGACTGGCGTATCGGTTCTCATACGGGAGCCCTCTTTGAAGCAGATTCAACTGCTCCAAATGGCCGACATAGAGTTCCAAATTCTGCGGGAACGCCAAGTCCGGCAAATCCGAGGCGAACTTTAGGTCCTCGACTTGAAAAGACCCCGTGTCCCGTACTCGGATTCGTGCTCCAAACATGACGTTGTCTTTCGGCATATCCTTCATGGCGCGTAACAGAACCGCTTCATCCGACGAAAGTTGCTCCAGCACGCGCACAAATGCCGGGTGGGCCTTGTACTGCTGCTTGGCGTCCATTCCTTTCGACAGCAACTCGCAGAACATGTCCCGAAGGAGCCCCCGCTCGGTGTGATGCTTTGCCGCTTCGAGAAGAGGCCCAGCGAACGGCCTTGGCGGCTCCACTCGGTCTCCATCGGGCACCTTGTCACGGGCATCTGCAGCTAAATTCTCAAGCTTGGCCAATATTTTTTCTGTGAGTTTGCCTGCTCCACCTCCAACGGCGGCAGCAATCAACGCGGTCGTGACTGGCTCTGGCACTTTCATTCTCCTCGTGTTCGTTGCGCATGTCTGTACTGCTCGCCCCTCGGATGCGGGTATTTCCATCCAAAGTCGGAGCAAAGCCCTTCCTTGAGCATAGTCAAGCCAAAGTCGCGACCATCCTTGAGGCGGACATAAGCAAGTAAGCGACCATAGGCCCCCTTCTTGAACTTGCCGCTCTTTGACCCCGGCTCCAGATAGACCTTCTGGTGCTTCAGGAGCGACGCTGCCCGCTTCGCTGCCTTCTTACCACGTGGAATTTGCTCGGCGCACGTCATGCGCCCTTGCTTACCGTCACGTCGACATTTGCTGTTCTTGTGGGACTCGGGGCAGTCCATTCCGAGAATGCGGACCTTGATGCGCTTGCCTTGAGTGCCCGGGAAACCTCGAACCACAAGCGTGTCGCCGTCGGTCACCTTGTCGACGTGGACTTCGACGCGGTTGGTTCCGAACGACTGCACCGCCTTCGATGCTCCTTTCCTTGAACTCGATCCACCCCCGATGGAGAATGCAACTGGGACTTTCGCGATGCACATGCCGCCATTGGGCTTCCCGAAGTGTGCTTTCTTGATCTGACGAACCACACAGCGTTCGACTTCGGCGTTATGCAGCTCGCTCGCCGCGACCTTGGCGCTTCGTGCTTTTCCGCTGAGACCGACGATCACATGTACATCGACCCGGCCCGGCTTCGGTTTACTGGACCACAGTCCGTTGCGATAGCACTCCTCCAGAGCGCTCGCCTGTGCGGTCACTACGTCGGCAACGTCACCAGCACAGAAATCCCCCGACCTCGCACTCGACGGAACACTGACGGTAACTGCAGTTCCAGCAGCAAGCTTTTTCGTTGCCTTCGCTCGCTCATGCCTCGATGCGTGGTGGCGAGCCTTCTTCTGCTGGTGACTGGTGGACCCGCTATGGTGCCCGTGGCAGTGATACTCCCCTTGCTTCAGGCCCCATTTGGCGCAGTGCGTGTGGCAGGTGTGGCAGCCGTGGGAATCGGTGCCGCCGGGGTGAGCAAACACAACTTGGACACTCGCGATGAACAGGAGAATAGCCCCGAATGCTGCTGCGATTCCTGATCTTCGTTTCATCTTATCCCCCTCAAATTTGCTGGAGATGACGGTTGCGACGACAGAACGTTTCGAAGAAACGGGGCCGCTCCGCTATAAAGAGGTAGAGTGAAGATACAGCAAACAGCCCAACCGATGAAAGGGCAGGCGCTCGATGACCATGAAGGTGACAGATATCAAGCCCGGATACCGATTCCGACTACCGGGGAGCGACACGGTCTACGAGGCCCTTTCAGCGCCGGAGCCGTACCATTACGGGGAAGGTGATGTTGTGATCGAGGTGCGGTGGACTGGGGCAATGGGTGAGAAGACCGAAAAGCTCGCCTTCAAAGGGCGAATCCCAGTGCAGCGAGTCTGGGGGAGTGGGAAATGACGTCAATTGTTCGCCAAGCGTGGCAGCGATACGAGAAAATGCCAATTGGAAAGTTCTTCGCCACCGAAGGTATGTCGCCTGAACGTTGCGTAGAAACCCTTCACGATGCGCTTTTCCTTCTCGGAGAGGTACTCCGGTCTATGTCGCACACCCCGCGAACATCAGGGTGGGTCGAGCCCGAGTCCATGCACTTTGAGTTCAAGTCGCCTTGCGCGTCAACAGCACAGTCCTTCGGTGGCGCGGAGACCTTCGGCGACCTTATCGACGAACTTTACCACGGCCCGTTGCTTGCTTGGTTTAGACGGGTCGGAGCGCAGTAACACGCCTTGCTGTGTCACCGGAACGGTCATCCTAGCGATGATGCTCGGAAGCATTCACATCGCTCCCGGATGGCAAGCGGGCATTGTCCGTGCAGCGGCGATCCTGCACAAACCTCCCGCGTAAAGTCTAGGACTGCGTAGCCGAAGTCAGAGGGCTCGAAGTTGTGGTCGAAGAATTGATCAGTAAGTTCGACAAACCACGCCCTGCGATATGTCTCGCGATCCCAGTCGAATCCAAGATAGCGACCAAGCAATCGGACGATGTTGGAGTCAGCAAACGCGCACCTCTCGTTTCGGTGAAGTGCGAGGAATGCGCCAGCAACGTAAGGCCCAACCCCGGGCAACTGGCGAAGTCCCTCTCGCGTCTTAGGAACCTCTCCATCGAGATCTACGATGCGTTGTCCGAGCTTCTTCAGGCGTTCTGCGCGATGCCGTAGCCCGAGTGGATAGATGGCATCCTTGATGTCGCGAACGCTCGCTTTTGCTAGTGCCGCTGGGGCAGGGAATCGCTCGAAGAACTGTTCGAAGAGCTCAGCAACTGCACCGGCCCTTGTCCGTTGCAGAAGGATCTCGGTGACGAGGAGCTTCCATTCCTCGTGGTTGTTACATCGCCAAGGAAAATCGTACTGCTCGGCTTCCCACCATTTCATTATTCCGTCACGAAGCACCTCGAGCTTCTCTTCACTAAAAGACCCTTTCGGCTTCTGGACCATGAACTGAACCGAGACTCGGTGGCAACTTCGTTCGAATCCGAGCTGCTCCTAAGAAGGACTCGGCGAGAGGGGTTCGTCGTACCACACACCATGTTCAGCCCCGGCCAGCCGCTCGGCAAAGATATGTTCAGGAATATTCAACTCAAATCGCCCATCCGGCGCGGGCATCGGGATTACGTCTTCATCGCGTCGCGCACGCACAAACAACTGCCGATCCTGCTCCGTTGCATGAAGGCTGACACAGACGCCATCTACTTCATCCCTATTGGCTTTGAGCCATACCTGTACAACCACGTTTTGCATTGGCGCGCTTCCGCTTTGAGGTGAACCATCACCTCTTTATAGCGAGCAACGGGCAATTTTTCAGAAATAAATCGGCCTCTTTGCTTGACGACACAGCGTCACGTCCCGCGCCGGAAGGCGAGGTTGTGGTCAGTCTCCTTCTTCAGGACGAAGCACGTCCTCCTGCTTCTCATCTAGGTCGGCGAGAAAACTGCGGATCTGCGTCTCTAGCTGCTTTCGTGAGTGGTTACCGTCGGCCAGCTTCTCCGCCCAATATCTGCCCGGATGAAGAACGTCCCAATCGGAACGTGCTTGATTGCGCCTGCCCTTGCCGGGATCGTGGTTGCCAAATCCGTCGATGAGACAATTCCAGAGGGGCTGAAACTGCGAGATTAAAAGCGTTTCAGCCAAAGCAACCCAAATATCGTCGACAACGAGGTAACGGAGTGCAAAATCATCAACGCTAAGGTTCTCGGCCCACCGAATGCTCTTTGCGTGGTCATTCAACCGTGACTTCAGGGCAGTACCCGAATAGTGCCCAAGCGTCATCCCCCCGGTCCGTCTTCCCGGCGCGTGAGCTCTACCAATGTAGATTGGGGTTTCGAAAGTATCCACATTGTCCGCAACAATTGGCCGGTATGGCTCGAAGCCCCCCCGATAGTACAAAACATAGATTCCCGCGCCACGTGGAGGCTCTTCGGGAGGCAACCGACGAGTGGGCTTATCTAAAAGAGCGCGGGCAACGCTAATGCCTAGGTTCTTCTTACTCAGCGGGTTGTACGGCTTTGGTATCTTGTCTGTCATCTATCTGTCCTTCTACTGCTGGCAGCTGATTGAGCACACTTTCAATAACAGTTTCTGCGAGTTTGACGGGCACGGCATTACCCAGTTGCTTCATTCCGCCGGTCCACGAACCCGGAAAGCGGTAGTCATCAGGAAAGGTTTGAATCCTAGCCGCCTCTCGAACGGTGTAATACCGGACCGAACCATCGTTGTAGGCGATCATATTCTCGCCACCCGGCACCCCATGATCACCAGCCTTGAGTGTCTTCGAGGGCCAGTCGAGCGGGCTTCCTGTGTGCCCCGGGTAGACCTTAGCGCCATCGCTGAATTCGTGATTGTGATAGTTCTCTGCCTTTTCCGAACGTGGGTCGGGCAGGTCACATAACGCGTCACGAACGGTTTGCCACGGGCGTAGGGAGGGCTCGAACATCTCGTTTTGTGTCGCTTCAACCTTTCGACGATATCTAGAAGGGAGGTCAGGCTGCTCGTCAGCAGGAATTCCATGTCTTTCCCAGTACGCCCCCGTCACCCATTGTTGATGTAGCAGAACATCCTCCGAATGAGTCGGCGCTGGCGGCATCCATGTAATGCCCAGTTCTTCTCGATACCCCACGATGAATACTCGGTAACGATTCTGCGGCACGCCGTAGTCTGCCGCGTTTAGCAGGGCATATTCTACACGGTAGGTGAGTTCGTCGCGCCCGTTCGTCTTCCGGTGCTCATCGATCCGCTTCTTGTGTGTTTCCCAGTCCTCGTCGGACGCGCGAGTCAATTCAGGAAAGCTAAGTTGTAGCACGATGTAGTCTAGGTAGTCGCGAAACGATTTTCGCAATAGCCCACGGACGTTTTCGAATACGAATGCCTTCGGCTGAAGCTCGCGAATTGCGGCAACCGCCGCTGGAAACATGTTTCTTTTGTCCTTCTCACCGGCGTGTTTACCACCCAACGAGAACGGCTGGCACGGAGGACCTCCCGAAACCAAGTCAATTTTGGACCCGATCGACCGATAGTCGAAGTCTCTTACATCCGTCTCGTGAATCGACCAGTGCGATACGTGCTCGGTCCCATTTTCCTTGTTAGCACGGATTGTGGCACAAGCAGCTGAATTCCATTCGACAAGTGCCTCGTGGTCAATGCCAACACGTGCCGACCCGAGAGCCAGACCCCCAGCCCCGGCAAAAAGTTCAACCGCCTTCATAACTTCCTCCATCTTTTGATACACCTACGGCGAATTGCTCGCCGACAACTCCACTTTCAAGATCGTCCCAGACGCTGTGCGGGCGAACGAAGCCCTTGGACAATCACAACGGCCATTTCCGAGCGAGTTCGCGCTTCTGTTAACAAGCATGCAGGCTTAGCAAAAGCGTCGTTTCTCATCGCACAGCAGATTTATCAGGTGTTTTTAGGGCTCTTTTCCCGAAATACTCGGGGTCTTTCTTCGGCGCATTAGTGTCTGAAAGATGCTAGATACAGATCTTCACAGCACAATGCGCTTCAAGCGGTGCCTCAAATAGCGGTAGAATCAAGCTCTCGCGGAAGAGAGACGGCGATCCGCCAAAAAAATCCCTCGAAAATCCAACTCATTTCCCTTCGGCGGTCTCAGGCGCGTTGACCTCTAGCCATCGCACGATCACAGCCCGACCTGCCCGCCGGAAGTCATCTGCCGCATCCGGAGGAAGATCGCCCGTCTTGATCTCGGGAAATTGCTCGGCCACTGCTGACCAAAATGCCATCGAAGCCTCTTCAGCAGCTTTGTTGACGCGCTCTTCATTCATCTCGCTCTCCGTGCGTTCGGGACTCGCTTTTCAAACGAGCGTATCTTAGCTTTTCGAACCTCAATTGGTCCAGCTGCTCACATGTCGCTGCGCCGTTTGCTGATCGTCAAACGATGCCCCTTCCCCTTCCCAGCACACCCTGCTTCTCGGTACCGTCTTCGTCGTGCCCGAGCTGCTTGGCGAACATTCCTCTCACCAAAGGTGCCCGAGATGTCGAACGACGAGCAATCCGGCGAATCCAGCGACTGGAAAGACGAGCCACTGATGCCCATCGAGCACCTGTTTCCGCCGTTTCGGAGGGATAGTCCACTCGGTCGGCACTTTGCGAGGCTGGATGCGGAGGCCGATGCCCATCTCGAAGAGAGTCCACACGACGAAAGTGCTACCCCGTAGGCTGCGGACGATTGGCAGGGCGTGTGATAGACTCGGACACCGAACAGCCTCTCTTGGACCACGGTCGCCACAAGCTCCGATGAACATCTTTAGCAGCACCGCATACCGCTACGCCGAAGAGGACCGGCTCACTAATGCGCTGATCTCAGTGCTGGAGCATTCGGACCGTCGCGTTCTCCACGCATTTCTGAAACTCGCTTTACCCGAGCCTCTCGAAATCCAGCCGGAACTCGATGACGCGACCTTCGAGATACAGATCGCGCTACGGGACAGTCGCCCCGACGCATGTATCCGACTGCCGAGCATCGAGCTATTCATCGAGACAAAGCGGGGAGCAGACCTCGATGGGGATCAGTTCAGGCGACACTTACAGGGACTCGACGGTGGGCACGAGAACACCGTTCTCGTAGGGCTGACACAGTCATACGTGGAACCCGAGGTAGTCGACGAGGTAAGGCGCGATGACAGCACTCCAGACTTCTCGGTTGGCCATATCTCATGGAGCGATGTTCTGGGGATGGTGGAAGAGCTTGCGCCGAAGTTCGATAAGCGAAGCGCAACCGGATTCTTGCTGAGACAGTTTGGCGACTACTTGGAACATCTCGGGTACTACTGCTTTCGGGGACTGAACATGGACGAGTTGGTCGACTATGGTGAGTTGCTGATGAAGGTGGCCCGGCGCGAGCAGACGACAGCGCGAGAGTTACAGAGACTTCTCAAGACGCTCGCCGAGGAAGTGACCCGAAGCAGCGGTCTTCCGCTCGATTGGTCACTGGGGCGATTCAACGACCTTCGTACGGACAAGGCGATCTTCGACATTCTGACCTCGCATGTACCTGCCTTTGGAGATGTGCGAAATCCGTGCATCCGGATTGTGCCATCGCTCCAGAATGATCGAACCCTTCGTGTGACGTACTATCTTACCTACTCGAATGGCAGCGATACGCGGTGGGAGCGAGTCGTAGCGGGATTTGAGGGGCGGCGATCCTCGATTGAAGACGAGCTGGGGCCGCTCCTCGTACTGGGCCAACTTCAGCCCGGGAAACTGTTCCACGTTTCCAAGATCGTGGATGACGAGCACCTGCGGAAGCTGCTTCAGGGAGACGAAGCTGCCATCACTGAGGTGGGACGGGAGATGGGCAAGTTCTTTGGGCGGCTCAACGACATTCTAGTCGAGCTGGTAGCGATCGATGTAACCGCCGTGTAGTTCGGCGATCACACGACGTCTAATATTGCTTCAAGTTGTCGCGGCCCAATTCCTCTCGATAGCCGGAAGGCTCCATCCCCACGCCGCTACAATGACCGCCTGCAAGAATCCGGTTGCGAGTCCCTCCCCTTCAAGCCGCATAAGGTGAATCGCCTCCCTCTCGCTGTCCCCCAGTGGCTCGACGCAACGGTTCGTCACCCGGAGCCCTTCATCAGATAGACTTTGAAGTGCGGGCGCGAGATCATTGAGGTCGACACTGACCTTGCTTCCTTTCTTAGTCGATTCGACCGATAGCCAAATCTGAATGATGACGTGCTGCCTTCCGGGCTCGTAGGTCGCAAGGACGTGACGTTCGTGTGAGATGGTGACGCGTCCAGTGTGTTCGTCGACGCGGACATCGAACAGGTCGGACAGGTCGCGAAGAAGGTCTTGTGTATTGGAGTGCATTGTGATTCTCCGATTTTTGGGGGAGTGAGTATGTTCGTCTCTCCCCGAATATCGAAGGAATCGCGCGTTTCCGTCTCGGCCCCTCCGAGAGGAATCTCCCCGAGGACAACCTCACTTTCCTAATCTTCGCATCCGAGCAATCAATTTCTGAAAAATCAGGGTCGGCTCGCTATAAATAGCCGTAAATGGTGTTGGTTCCGATAACGTTCACTTCTCGGAACCAAAATCGCCCATTGTGCGAAAGTGGCCGAAATGTCCGATTCTGACGAAATTGCTCTCCTCGAAGTCGAAAAGACTCAACTCGACCTCGAACTCAAGGCCGTCGCCGAGAAGGCCAAGATCTTTGCATCGGCTGCGAAATCGGAGGCGACGAAGAAAGCTTACCGCTCGGACTTCCAGCATTTCTCCGAATGGTGTCTCCGGCACGACCTCTCTCCGCTCCCTGCTCATCCCGAAACGGTCGCCTTCTACATCACTTCGATGGCCGACGAGGACTATGCGGCCTCGACCATCCAGAGACGGATGGTCTCCATCTCGCAGGCGCACAAGCTGACCAACCGCGAGCCGCCGACCGCGAACCAGTTGGTCCGCGAAGTTTGGAAAGGCATCAAGCGCGAGGTCGGAGTCAGCCAAACGGGGAAACGTCCGCTCCTGACCGTCGAGATCCGACGCATCGTCCAGCAACTCGATCCCGAGCGCCTCATCAACCAGCGAGACACCGCGCTGTTGCTCATCGGTTTTTCTGGAGGTCTTCGACGAAGTGAACTAGTCGGCCTCGACGTGCGAGATGTCGAGGAACGACAAGAGGGATTGGTGCTTCATCTTCGGCGCTCCAAGACGGATCAGGAAGGTGAGGGTCAACAGGTCGCCATCCCACGTGGGATGCACGAAGAGACATGCCCGGTCCGGGCGCTCCAGAGATGGATAAATTTATCCGGAATTGAGCAAGGTCCGCTCTTTCGGTCAGTGTCGAAGGGAGGCGACGTTGCCAATACCCGCCTCTCGGGACGAGCCGTCACCTTGGTCGTGAAGCGGCACATCGAGGCTATTGGTCTGAACCCCGACCGATACGGCGCGCACAGCCTCCGCTCCGGCATGGCGACCGAGGCCGCTCGAAACGGAGCCTCCGAGCGCGAGATCATGAAGCAAACGAGGCACCGCAGCCGAAAGGTGGTCCGGCGCTACATCCGAGACGGCGGGCTCTTCAGGGGGAATGCGGCCGAGAAGCTGGGGCTTTGACCACCTCAGGAGAAATCTAGCCGCAAGGAGCCCTCCAAACGTTCAAAATCGTACAGTTATTGCCAAGCTATCCAGCACTTCTCCAATTTGAGCATCGCGAAACTCAATGTCGTAGTGAATTGTCCGATCTCTCGGGACCGCAACATCAATGCTCCAGTCTGTGCAGGGACGTATTTGGCAGGTTTTCCCACCTTTTCCGTAGGTCAAGAGGGACTTGCCGTACTTGCGATCTGCATGGGCATCGAGCCAATTTTCGACGGGGATCTTTAAGGAGTCGAGTGCTGCCTGATCGCGAACCGGCGCTGTTGGTGGTGTTCCGATCGACTGGCGTATGTGCTCTTTCAGACTTTCGAGCGTTGGCAGCTCGGCCGGAAGATCTTTGGACGCCTTGACGCGCAGATGGTTCAGCAACTTCCGAAACTCGTCTTCCTTTTCATAAAACTGGTCGTGGCCCTGTGAATCCTCAATGACCGGCCATGAACGTCCCGACGTGTGGCTAATGACGAGCTTCATGCTTCCGGAGCGGTCTTGCAATTCGACAGAAAAGCCCGTCGTTGGATCGGAAAAGTGATAGGTGAAGTAGCTGTCCGTCTCCGCGAACTTCTCAAACTGCCAGTCGCACCAAAACCAAATGTCTTTTAGAACGCGAAGAAACCGTCGCTTTGCTTCGTTGTGGCGGTACTGGTTCGACATATCAGGCCGACTCATAGTACTCCCGGAACAAGTAAAGATTTTCGACACACAACATGCAGGTGAACAGCCCGGTGGCACCATCTAGTCGTCGCTGTCTTGGTTCTCTCGACTATCGTCCCGCTTCGCATTTTCCTTCTTGGTCTTACCTTTGGAGCGGGTCGTTCGACCGCTATCACTGGGCAATTTGTCTAATTCATTCGCTGCGAGGTGGAGCATCTCGATGTCGCTTTGATTACGTCGGAAATAATCTATCGCAGCATCGATCTGTGGCCCTTGTTGCTCGTATTGCTTGATTACTTCGCCGTATTGCTCTGCCCCAGCGATAGCGTCCCGCTCCATCTGTCCAAATTTGACGGCCCCCTGCTCCATACTTGCAATGCGCTCCGCCTCCTTAGCGAAACCGTAGGCACTAACCGCTGCACTGAAGGACCCAGAAACCATCTGTTCCGAAGCAGCCGCTCGTCGGAGCGAGCCCGAAAGGGGAACAAGGATATCCTTTGCGTTCTCCTTGGCTTCTTCCTTTGTTTCTTCCTTCGGAGGGCGTGCAGCCGCTAGTAGGTCAAGGATCTCCTTGTGCCCGGCTTCTAACTTTCGAAATTGCCGCAATGTAATCGCTCGATGGTGCATGACCTTGTGCCGAATCTCGATGATTTCATCGAGAGTCTCCTTCGCTGCCGTCCAATCGCTTTTTTCTTCAAAGTACGCAGCAAACACGTCGTCCCACAGGTTACGGGGCTCCATCTGCTTTGCCAGAGCAGTTTTGAGTTCGTCAATCGAGCTTGACTCGTCGAGCAGCTCGGCCAGTTCTCGCGCCGAAACGGGCTCGTCCCCTTGTTTGTGAGGCAGGTTGGCAGACAACAGCCAAACCAAGTGATTGAATTGGGAGAAGTCGAGCCATTGCTGATGGACGGGCGATGATTTGTGCTTTGAACGCACTTCCTCAATGCTTTTGACTTCCCTCGCGTCTGTGTCCAACTCCTTCCACCATTCGAATCCGCAAGCATCGGTCAGGGTTTCATCGATGAAGCGTCTCAACTTCTCTTCGACCTCGGCAATTAATGGATATGCCGCGCTGCGTAGCGCCGCACCAGCATCGTCGACAAGACGCCGGGCAGACCATGAATCCGACACATTGGAAGCAAGTGCCTCGTGGCATCGAGCGACCTTCTCTAAGGGACCGCTGACTCTTACTTTCACTCGTTCCAGCGCGGGCTCCTCAAACTCCGGTCCCGTCATTGCCTCAACGCCGTGGGTCCACTTATAGAGAGCCTTGTTTACTTCGGTCCGAAGTTCGCTCCTCTTTTCCTTGGGGACCTCGAAGAGAAATACCAATTCGCACGGAGTTTTCAACAGGTTGGTGTTTGGCATCAGAACTCTTGTTGCTAATACAATTTTTGGAACTTTGGGCGAAGCCTGCGGATTAATTCGGCAGCTTCGCCCCTTCCAGCGTCCTCACATTCGAACCGCGCAGGTGGTCGTCCAGCGCCGCCTCGCTCGGCCTCAGACCTTCGTCTTTCGGCACAGCTATCGCCTTTCCTTCCAGTTCGGAGTAGGCCGTCTCTTCCAATTCGGGAGCAAGCAGCACCGTCAGCGTCTCGGGGTGGATAGCCAGCAGCCCTTGGTCGAAGAGCATGTGAATATCCGACCGCAGAAGGAGTCCGTTCGTGACGTGGTTCGTCTCCTTGCCCCGGTACGGGAAGATGTGGGCGGCTTCAAGGACCGCACTGACATCACAGCCAGTCACAGCGCATCGTCCTTGGTAGGCGTGTAGCAGCTCGCGCCGAAACTTTGCCTGCCCCATCCGGCGAGCTACCTGTCGCTCGACGAACTGGCGACCATCCTCGACGTTCTCCGGGTCAAAAGGCTCTTCGGTCTCCAGCTTCTCCATCACCTGTTCGACGCGTGCATTCTCAACACGTCGCCTCATAACTCGCTGGAGTACAAAATCGGAAGGTCCGTCGTGCACTTCATGGCTGACGTATCGGAAGCGACCTTCGTACGTGAATCCGTAGTTGTCGAACTGATCCTTCTTCGTCCGGTAGAACAGCAAGAGTTCGAGGTCCCTTTCCTCGTGCTCAATAACGAGGTGGTCTTTGCGGCCAGCAGGCTGGCTCTGCCAGTAAAGAATGTTGCCAACCAGTTCGTCCTTGTACTGGCGACGATCTGCAGTCTTATCCTCTGTAACAAACAGCCAGACCGACCTGTGCCCCTTCGGTGGGAAGATGCCATTATTGATGGTGGCGTCGGTGATATCGAAGCGCGCCCGGAGTTCCTTGCGCGAATGAACAGTACCGGGCCGAAGGAAGTCCGAGGTTGAAATAGGAGCGTGCTCGTCAGGCCATCCGCCCAAGGCATCGATGACGGCCTCGGCATCAGCATCTTCCTCGTAAAAGACGGGGCCGCCTTGGGATCGACTCACCTTCAGCCGTTCCAAAAGGTCTCCTGTCGAGTCATCGAGCCATAGGGGAAGACCCTCCGGCTTGACGTACTGGATGTCGATGTAGGTGTCCCGTTCATTTGGATCTGGGTTGGTGTTCCAGTAGCCGAAATCAGGGATCTCACCAGCGGTCGCTTCATAAGGCTCCGATATGGCTTCTCCCAATGCGACAAGGCCGCGATGGTCATCACGCCCCTTCGCCTTCCACAGAAGGATACGGTCGCCCTTTTTGATGTCACGGTCACGGACGGTCCACGGCTCGCCATCGAGTTCTGCAACGGCGCGCTCGATGTCGTAGGTGTTCGGGGTGGCGAGTAGTGAGCGGTAGCGCATTGGGTTCCTGAGTCGCTGCGGGAATCATTGAACTAATTGCCAGCCGTTTACGGGGAATATGCCGAGCCTGCGCTAGTGGCCGCGTTCCCGGCGCTCGCGGCATCGCATTAGCCTATCGAGTGAAAGTTGTATCGAAGCTCTGCGTGCAACTCGAACCGTTTGGACAAGACAACTCTAAGGTCATAAAGGCGTCTTCGAGACCGTGACTTGTTTCTCGAACCTCTGCACGTGTTATCACTGTACATCCGTTATCGAGATGTTCTTCATTTGTTCCCGACCTCGTGGCGCACTCCGCGCCCGGTTCGATCGTGATCTGAGGATGAGCCGACAGAAATTCGTCCACAATTTCGCTTGAACAGTTTCCACCGGCATCGGCGTACTCGCCAGTATAGGTACCTGCAGGAACTTCGCAGGCGTTGTCTTGCCCTCCTTTAGCCGAGCTACTGCCAGCAGCGTCGCCGCAGCCCAATGCTGCGCTGACGAGGACAGCCATCAGAATAGGCGACAACTGATTGGAGAATATGGAAGTTTTGGCACCGGGTTTCGAAAGCAAGGTTTGAATCACCACGTCTAGATCATAAAGGGCAAGGGCGGTTTCTAGCCGGACATCAACGCTCCCCCCTCGCATACAAGTAGGGACTCGAATGAGTGTAGCGTGTGCCAGCGGATTATTCCACAAGCGTCCGACGGAAGAACCTCATCACTCGGCGCAAGCAGCCTTGCGACTAGTTGACGTTCATATTCCGGAGGTGGTGCCGCTGTGGTATAATGCATCCATTCCTTCATTTCGTTCAGGGAGGTTGGGATGAGCCAACAGCCGCAATCGACGCCGTGGCCCCGCATACTTTTGGCCGCACTCATGACACTGGGCTTCTCTGCTTGCACCTGCGCCGTCCCGTACTTGGGACTGGTTGTTGGGGTTTTCTGGCTTGGGCTGACGGTCGCTGTCTTGGTGAAGCCAGAGGTGATGGCGCAAGTTCGCCGACACACCGGGATTGGTAGCACAAGGATAGTCGTTGTCTGTGCAGGGATGCTTGCTTTCGTGCAGTGCGCTACCGGGATTGGTTTTATGTTGATTCCCAATCAGCCAATCGAGTTGGGTGACAATCCTCCCGACGCTAAAGCTTCAGTACCGTCCAATACCGAACCCAAGTCGAAGGAAGCGCCCGAGTCTGCTCCGCCCAAAGAGGCTGAACCTCAGCCGCTGCTCGTGCGCATCGCGGTGTTCTCGCGTCCAAACGGGGACCGCTGGGAGTTTGATGAAGGTGACCTCGCAGACGTCCGAGGAACGATTCGTATTGGGGACGAGGAGCACGATATCGACAAGCACGAGGACTCCGAACTCTTTGAGGTGGAGCTAACAGATAAGCTTGTTGTTGGTGCGCCTGTGGTCGCCCAGTTGGAAGATGCTGACCTCGCGGGTGATGATCCGATAGGCAAGGTCATCGGCGAAATAGAAGGGGAGTCAACGTGGCTGCAGGGCGGGCCGATTGCAATCCAGATCGTTCCCAAGACGTTGGCTCCCCAATATTCTCTGGCATCCTTTCGTGACACCGTTCGAAGCCACTTTTTGGACCTCAAGGTCGCCGCAATGACGCGTGCACTTGCCGAAGAAAATCTCAGCTCCGAGATGCTTGATACAAAGGTGCTCTCCTTCGCGTGGTGGAACGAAGACGATTTCCAGTACAACAAAGCGCGACAGCTTCTGGAAATTGCGGACGCACGGAGACATGAGTTGCCCGAGCAGCGACAGGCGCGCAAGAAGCGCGAGCAAATCTTCAGGCAAATGCAGCGTGATCCCGCACCTTTCATCAAACAGGCGCAACAGGACATGGACGGTGGCGACTTGGACGAAGCCAGTGCGATAGTCGCCATGCTCGCCAAGGCTGCGCCTGATAATCAAGAAGCCGTCGCTATCAAAGAGCGCTACGACGCGGTCAGGGCGCTGGAGGACGCGAAGGAGTTAATTGCAACGGGGAAGGAACAGCGAAAGCAGAAGCAGTGGCTCGACGCATATAAGAGCTTCGAGACGGCCAAATACAAGCTTGAGTGGGTAAAGGAAGATTATCTTACTGACGACCATCGAAAGGCGCTTTCCTCGGCCAATCGAGGAATGAAAAGCGTCGAGAAGCGCGCTTTGAAGGAACGCAAGAAGAAGCTAGCGAAAGCTGCCTATCGAGCCTCCTGTGGGGACCCACCCAAACGTGCAGGTTGGGACCACGGAATTTTCGCCGTCCAGAGCTACGTGGAAGATCATGCACATGATCCCGATAGCGTCGAAGTTGAGGGATGCACTAAGCCCATGCTGACGGGTGACGCATGTTGGGCAACAACATGCAACGTACGCGGGAAGAATGCGCTCGGTGTGAAAGTCTTGAACCGTCCGACCTTTTGGATCGCGCAGGGCCGAGTTACCCGCGTAACGAACCTCTGATAGGCGTTACCATGCTGTCATGTTCGTCGCAGGCTCACGCCGCCTTTTTCCCCAACCGCTCCCACGTCGACTCCGGCATCTCCAGAAGCTCACCGGCCATCTCTTCCAGTTCGGTCGACCGTTGATAGGACGTGACATCCTGAGCGTAGCGCGTGACGGCATTGACAACGCCGTAGAGCGACTCGTCGCCGGAGTGCAGAAGGTGAGCCGTGATTCCTTCACACTCGCCATCAGAGAGCGACAGCTTCTTTCCTGTGCGGTCCACGACCGTCGCAGGGTCGGCATCGAAGGAGCGACTCGTTGCACCTGAGAGTTGGCCGACCAGTCCATCGAAGACTTCCGCACTCGATGCTTTCTGGGTCAGGTCGAAGACCTCGCTCCAAACCTCATCATCAGCCCGTTCGGATGCGAACGGAAGCTCGCCCGCCAGAGCGGCGATCCGTTTCTCGGGGCCGAGGTGCTTTCGCTCCATGCGTCCAATGGCTTTTCCGACCACGAGACCGTTGGTGCAGACCAGCCGATAGATGAGGGGCATCACCCGGAGCTTGCCGAAGCCGACTTCCGAGTTCGAGATGACCAAGCCACTCTTCACCGCATCCCCTTTGCGGACCTCGCGCTCCAATCGGCGTGACACGACCTTCATGAACATCAAGGTGTCCGTCAGGGCGAAACTCGACGTCTCCAGATCGACATCGAGATCATCGAAGAGGGGAGCGACCACATCGGCGAGCTGGTCGTCGTCGAGGCGACGAAAGCGCGGGCTCAAGAAAGCCCGGGCCGTACCATCGAGGGTCCGAAGCATGCGCGTCTCGGGCTCCCGATGGAGAAGGCCGTTGACGCTGGTCTCCAGAAGGTCAGGGTGGTCCCGCTGCATCCGCTGATAATAGCGCCAAGGTACATGGAGACGGGTCGAGATCTGCCGCTGGGCGTGTGCTGACAGTAAGAAGGAGTCTCCGATGCCACCACCGATGTTGATCACCGGCATCTTGGGATCGGCTGTGTAGTCGACCTCCATCAGGCTGGTATCCGCGAGATAGTCCTTCTTTGCTTCGCGGCGTCGCGCAAGTTCAGTGGTGAATTCGTCGTAGGTGAGCTGCTGGAGCATCTTCGGCCTCGTCGCTATCTGGTCGGTGGCTTACACCTATTGATAGCGACGCGACCCTTTTTCTACAAAAATTGGTTCGTTGGGCGGGGATTCCTGCCCAAGCGCACTTCATTCCTTTTCTAGGCCCCCTACAATTTTGCGAGGTGCGCCACAAATCTCTCTACTTCTTCACGAACTCGGTGCTGTGGAGCCGCGCCTGCCCGGAAATGCTGCTCCACGTCCTACGCGCAGCAGTGGACACCCTCCTCCCGCGCCTCGATGAAGTATCGGCAGCAACCGCACGTCTCGAAAACATCGACT
This sequence comes from uncultured delta proteobacterium, assembly GCA_963697525.1. Classification (GTDB taxonomy): domain Bacteria; phylum Myxococcota_A; class Bradymonadia; order Bradymonadales; family Bradymonadaceae; genus Bradymonas. The sequence goes on along the minus strand of OY969087.1, from coordinate 200,067 downwards.
TCCTCCCCAGCCTTCAGTGGGCATTTCACGACTGGATGCTTCCGAGCCTTTCCGAATCTCAACCGATTTCTGAACTCCAAAGGGCGCACGATAATGCGTTCCTTATTCATCTCTCGGCGTTTGCATAGCCCGCATTCTGCCTGTGCGAAGTGGTCGCGTACAAGACTCCACAACGTCGACTCTAGGATTTCCCTCGCCTCTATCTCTGCCCAAAGGATTTCCGCCTTGCCTAGAGCCTCGGCCTTCTCATCATCGACTTTGTGTGTTGCATAAACCTCCACCACAGCTCGTAGTTTGTCGGCCTTATCAAACAGTCCCACGTCTGCGCGGTGGCCTGTTCCTAAGGTATATTCGATCTCTGCTCTCACGATATCAGTGGGCAGCGGCTGCTTAATCTTGCTATCGCAGGTCGTGCACTTCCTGACGAATGCAATCTTTTTGCCCGTATCTATCAGTTCTTTGATTCGGTACTTTGCTTCAAAATGCGCTACGCTCTCGTTAACAAAGTCACAGTCTTCCGGGATCACGCGATGCGCAAAGTGAGGTCTCACGACTTTGCCACGACGGAGTACCAGCTCCCCGCCACAGTCAGGGCACCGATAGGTCTCCTCACGGACAGCCACGTTTGCCCAGATCCGCTCTCCGGCGGAGCTAACTCCGTAGGGAACCTTCAACTCTGCTGCGAAATCCATGAGCTAACCGTACAGGTGTTTTACCGACGCCTTTCCTCTGCTCAGTGTACGCTTCGCGCTAAAAGACTATTCACCGTGTTTACTGCTTTGCGCCTCTCTCAACTATTGCCCCCACCCTCATCAAATGACACTTGGCCTCGTGCTCCATCCACGCCAGCGTGAACAGCTCGTAGCGCGAGCGGTCGAATTCGAGGTCGGCGGCAGGGTCATCGATGCCGAGTTCGTCCAGTAGCTGCTTCATGCGGCGGGGATGCATATGGCGGAGTCGCCGGGCAATCTCCTGCTGAAAGCGGCTCCTTTGTTTCGACCTTGGCACCATTTACCCATTATCAGTTCGTTCGCAAATCCCGTGTGGCAGAACGAGGCATTCTCTTATCACTCGTCAACTCGCTGGGACTGCAAGGCCGTCCGTCTCGTGTTTTCTTCGATGGCGAGAACGACCCTGATACTTTCACCAAGAGCAAGACAGAGCACCACCGGAAACACCGTTCCCACCAACGTGACCAAGCCAAATCCAAACCCGCGATCTGAGAACAGAATTATCGAAGCGAGCAGGCCTCCACAACCATACAAGAACGCCAAAGCCTTGAAGATCTCTGCAATTCCTCGCAGCGTCTTGAACTTGACGTCGGGTCGGCTGGTTTCGCTTTGAAGGGTGGCATTCTCAGCAACTGAACCCATTTCGACTGGGGGTCGATTCTTGGCCGGGCGACTCATTTGAGGTGCGTCGTCGTCCCCGGCTTTCCGACTGGTTTGACTTGAGTCGGAGTCAGATTGAGACGTGCCTTCATCCAGTCCGGACATCAGCCACTTCAGTTGGCGCGCCGCCTTACCTGCCGCTTCAGTTCCAGCATATTCCGTGATCGCTTGGCGATAGAGTTCCGAAGCCCGTTTATGCTTCATTTCGTTGTGGGCTTTCCGGGCCTCCGCATACATTTTATCAGCTTCGCTCATTTACCTCTCCTCGATGCTGGGGCTTGCAGGACATGGTGCCCGCTAAGTGTTGGCCTTCAATTGCCGCTGGCACCAAGTGGCTCGAAAGTTCTGCGAAGGGCATCGTACAGCAACGTCTGGCCGCTACTCGGAGTACAGTGACGGAGCTTCGGCTCCCCTGTTGGTCTTCCTGCTCTTCTTGCCGGAAGCATCATCGTCAGCGGTTTCAAGTCGTTCCTTGAGCTTGTCCCGCATCCAATCTAGCTGTGCCTCCGTCCGCTTGGTTGCGATCTCGATGTTGTGCGCGTGGTAGACCAAATCGACGAGTAGCCCGATCAACTCCGTCGCGACCCAGACGATGAACACGACATATGCCGTCGTGAGAACAACGCTCAGGCCCGCCCATATGTTGACTTTGGCCCATGCCATCGCAGCGACAATCAGGCCGATGAGCCCTCCGATAATCGCAGAGCCCTTCCCAATCAGGGTGAGCGTGTAAAGTGCTGGGTACATGTTCCGCATCCGACGTTCGTTCGCCATTGTGGGTCCCCTCCATAAGTGAGTTGATGGGTTGTGCGCAGGAGCGGAGTCGACAATCGGATGTGACGTTGGACTTCCTGCGAGCCATACGAATGTGGTGTGACAGCATTAGCTTACCACGACCAAGAGGATTCGCCAGCCGAGACAGATCGTGACACGAACGAAATAAGACGCTGCTTCTTACTTCTCTCGGCATGGGCCGCCCAGAAACGGAACATCTGTTCAAAATCCAACCCAGATCCGTGACATATGCTCATTCTGCCGCTGCCCTCTGCATGTTCACAACGACCTCTGCGGCCCGTCGTGTATCAGCCTCAGGTATGTCGTCAAGCATCAGGTGACGAAGCCACTTGTGGGCATCAGCGACATCCTCACGTGAGAAGAACTCGGCTTCGGCGAGAAGATCCAAGGCCCCTTCGAGATGGCGGTAGTTGGAACGCGTTTCATCGTAGGCGAGCAGGGGCGCATCGTCCACCCAGACCTCCACGAAGAAACCGATGGCGTGGTCGAAACCGTAGACCGCCTTCACGTGGTCTTCTTCAGGATGTTGAAGCTCGTACCGCACTTCGTCTTCCTTGTCCCCACGTGAGAAAAACAGCCTCTTCGATGGATCTGGAAAACCGCTCGCTTAAGTCTTCGACTGGACGAGTTCTCGCACTATTTGGGCGAATTTGGTTCACACGGAAAATCGACCCTCAAAAGTGGAAAATGGCTTCCGGAAACTGACCATGCTTCACCTGCCGCACGACTTCTTGAACGTCATCATGGTTCGGTAGAGGCGTTTCCGTAACACTTCCTGCGCCCGCATCTCGTTCAAGACCTGTCCGCTTTCATTTATCGCCCCGCCCCACTCATCGGTAGCCTTCTGAATCCGATCCGCCGAACGAGATATGTACTTATCGAGCCGGTCGAACTGGCCGCTCGTCTTGAGTCGTCGGACTTTCGCTTTGAAATGGTTAACGACTCCCTTTGCTTGGCGGCACCGCGCCGTGATGTTTCGTATGCGCTTCGACCACGACTGGCGTTGCTTTCGCAAGAAAGCTTTTTGAGCCCTTTCCTTCTCCCGGTCGATGGGCTGGCCATCACTCGCACTCCCTGCGTACTTCACCGCCAGCCTGTATCGTTCCAGTGAATTGTCAGCAATAGCAGCGTCGAAGTTCCTCAGACACTTCCGTTTCAGCGTGCGTGCTGCGCGAAGGTGAAAGCTCTTGATCTGTTCGCGAAGATGCGCCGGAGCTTCGGTATCGAACGGGGACGGACCCGAGGGGCTCGATGGGAATGAGTCGAGCCCTTGTTCTTCAAAACGCCTTTTGTACGCATCAAACGCCTTGTCAGCCCAGAGGCGTGCGTACCGCTTCAGCACTCTATCGTCGTAAGGAAGCTCGACCACCTCCATTCCAGCCATCTCCTCGGTCTTCTCGAACTTACTGAGTATGCGCACGTACCGCTCGAATAGGTCGAGGTTGTCCGCTGAAATAAGCTTTTTCGTGAGACGGGGGTGCACTTTCTGAAAGACGTTTTCGTCGACAGAAGCGACCTCCAGTGCCTTCAAATAATATTCTGTGCTGTCTTTCTTGAGGACTTGTTCGGTCAGATGCTTCACGATCTCTGCCCGGTGGTCAGATGACGGATAGTCCCTGAGATAAGCTAGTGCCGCGCTCGGTCCGTGCTGTTTCATCGCACGCTGATAAAGCGACTCTCTTCTCGCATACTGGAGATCATCAGCGACCATGAATGGCACCTCGACGCTCATGGACTTTGCTTCGGTGTCGGCGGTCTCAATGGTCGCCTCAAGCATCATGTCAGGCGCAGTGACGGCCCCCACGTAAATTTCCTTTAGTTGTTTAAGGGGAATCAAAACGCGCCCTTGAGAGTCCGTCTTGGCGTCAACCAGTGTACTGGTGCCGAACGCCACCGTGGCGACAGATCCTGCGATGGGAAGATTGTCACACGGCACATCCAGCCACGGGCCAATCTTCGTATCCGAATTGACTGAGTCCGTTTGCGGTTCCCGAAGCCCCCCCCATGCGCCGACACCTACTACTCCCACGCCTGTGAGAGTGTAGAGTGTACCGTAGACGTAGGCATCCAAGGTGGGGCTGTTACCTTCGTCATCGACCAAAGGCTCAGATGAATGCTCCGATGCCGACGAGAACTGATTGACGCCAACCCATGTCAGAGCGCCCCCCACCACGATGTCGGTAGCAACAGCCCATGTCGGTACATCCTTCGTCGTCACCAGTTCGGTCTCTTTGACTTCGCGCTCACGACACTCCCGGGGGCGAGCGAAAGTCAGAACTAAGTCATCCCCCGTTTCTTCCAAAAAAACCGCGAGTTCTTGTGGCTCTGTCCGCGTCTCGGTCCGTACATCGAGCACTTGTTGACTTGTCTGCGTCTCGCGCACAAACACGCTGCAGCCAGAAAGACCGATACACATTGACACGATAAGTAATCGAGCGAGACGTGACGCCGAACGGTGTGATGCCGAAATAAGGGACGCCCAAAGGTGGCTGTCGTGCTCGCGCTTTAGTTCCAACGAAAGTGCCTCGCTTTGGCATCCAGCAAACACAAGGCGCACAAAGGCAACGGCGAGCACACGTGACAGGTACGCGAGTCGTTCAAGCAGCATTCGGCCCCCAGTAAGACAGAAAAATGGAGATCGAGGCGGACGATACCTCAATATTCAAAAAATTCTCGTTTTGCGGTTGTGGAGGATACGCCACCATTTGATGGTAAGTCAAGTTTGTAGCGGGTACGCCACGGCGCATAACACATTCCTCAGATAGCCTCTCCGGCTCGATCATCGGACTGGAGAGGAACGAGTGACTGAAAGTCATCCAGAGCGCGAGCAAGGCCGGGAGCTTCTGTCCCAGAACCTTCGCCGCCTACGTCTAAAGAAGGGCCTCTCCCAAGAGCAGCTCGGCTTTCAGGCTGATGTCGACCGAACCCATATCGCTCGTATCGAGACTAAGGCCGTCAACTTCACTGTCGAGATCCTCTTCAGCCTTGCCGAAGCTCTCGAAGTCGATCCTCGGGAGCTTCTTCTCCCAGTCGATGAGTGGACTCAAACCGAGCGAGACAATTTCGAGTAGGGCATCAAACCCCTGCCGCATATGCGTACTGTAGTACACAGCGATTGTGTACTGTAGTACACCAAAAATTGTCGAGCAAGCATCTAATCTCTCCAGATCCTGACGCGATCTGGAGAGGCAAAGATGCAGGAAAAATCTCATAGTTGGTGCTTCGAGCTGGTTCGACAGAATGTGCGGCGTATCAGAACCAAGCGCGGCATATCGCAGCACCAGCTCGCCATCGAGGCCGACCTTACCCGGGCCTACGTTGGCCGTCTGGAAAGCAAAGGGGCGAACCTGACTCTTACGACCATCTGCGCGTTGGCCGATGCTCTGGATGTCGACCCTCGGGAGCTTTTCCTACCGAAAGACGAGTGGACCGCTGCTGAACGTCGGTACTCGGAGTAGCGGCCTCCGCGAGGCTCACGTGCCCACCACGGCAATGGCCGACGCAAACGGAGCCTCGCGGACCACGTGCCGCAGGTCATCCACCACGTTGACCCAGATCGTATCGTCAGCACGGCTAATGGTGTTTGTGCGTCCATCGGACCAAAGAAGGTGAAGCAGGTAGCCTCTCCGAGTCGATTCCTCCCAAGCGGCCACCACCGACTTCCCGACCTGTTCTTCGATGAACTTGACAGTTGCTTCGTCCTCAATTCCAGTCAGACCAGCGTTCGGATCCGAACGGTAGCGACGCGCGCCAAAGGGAGAAACCGCCGTATCCAGTTCGACGACGATGGGGCTTTGGCAATTATCCTCGGGGTCGGCCTCGAATAGGAACCGCAGCTCTTCCCCGGGCGTCGTCTCCAGCCCCACGAATGAAAGACCGAGAACGAACGCGAGCACGTCGGCGCAACCATCTTCGATGCCCCGACGTTTGAGCGTGACATAGCTTCCTTGTGGCACCCGCTTCTTTTGTCGCCAGACACGATGCTTCGCCCAAGGGGTTTCGCGGAGAAAGTCCAGCACGAGACCGAGCCGACTCTTTGAGGTCGAGCCGGAAGGGAACTCCGCCCTGCGTCGAAGGCGCTCGACGTCGAGGCGTTCGACGCTCGCTTCCCGAGCCTTCCGTTCTTTGTCCCATTTCCGGAATCCGTGAAGGACCATCTCAGACCTCGAACTCGAAGTGGCGCTCGGCCAACACGTGGATGGCCTCGACAGTTTCGTCGAGACCCTCGACCGGATGACTGATTTCGAAGACGACAAACTCCTCATCCCAGCCGTCGGGACTCGACGTGACGGTGCCTTCATCGATCACTGCCCAACCTTGTTCGTTCAGTTCGTCAGAGCGGTCCTCGACGGCCTCTCGGGCAATTTCCCGAAGGCGGTCCTGAGGAGAGTCGGAGTGGCCGTAGATGATTACAGTGAGCAGGCCGATGACGTTGCCGTCTTCCAGATCGACGTGAGCGACGGTCGCCGTGTCAGTGTCAGTGATGCTCCCGGCGTAGGCATTCACAACAAACTCGGGGCCGAGTCGGTGTTGCAGAGCGCACAGCGTCTCGCTGGTGTCCATGTGCCCCTCCAGCACATCCAGATTTCGATCGTGGTTGAGCGCCCAATGGACCAGTTCGACCGCTTCATCAAAGTCATCGACCTCTGCGTCGAGTCTGGCCACGAAGACGACCACCGGATCATCCGGGTTGAGTCGGTCGAGGTATTCATCCTTAGAGCGAGCGAAGCCGCGTTCGTCCCACGTGGGATGGATGTCTTCGAGGGCGGCTTCTCCCCGTCGTCGAAGCTCGGGATCGTCAAGGGACTCAGCATCAGAGCCAATTCGAACGGTGAGCCAGACGGCCACAGTGATGGCGCTACGACCGAACTGGATTTCGGCGGCGAGTTCCTTTCGCTCGTGGATCATCAGGGAAGAAGCGCCGGACACTCTGATCGAGTGGCCGGAGCCAAGGGCGATGAGAAGGTTGATGATGCGCTCGTTCCAACCTGAGTCAGTCGGCGAGCAAGTCGTTTTTGCTGTCGTCATGTCTTGCCTCCACCTCTTGATAGCGGCCCGGCACCACTCCTTCAAAAATGACTGATTTCTGAAAAAGAAGGTGCGCGTCGCTATAAAGAGGGGACGCCGCAGAGACGACCATGATGAGGATGAAGAGGAGACAATGGTGCCGCCCCCTGAAGACTTATCCAGACTACAAGAAGCTCGTTGGCGCAGAGCCATTCAGACGGTGCGTGAGCTATCCGAGGAAGGTGTACTGGTATCGGCTACCATCTCTGCGCATGACCAATCTGGGTGCGTCTGGGAGGCCCACCTAGCGAAGAAAGAGGGGACATACGTCTGGACCGGCCCGGTGGAAGCCGACCCGGGCGACGAAGACGACTGGTTCAGCTTTTGGCTGGAGGTCAGCGTCGAGTCGCTCGACTGGAACTACTTGGCAACACTAGTCCCGTTCCAATTTCCCCGAGCCGAAGTCCACATCCCGATGATGACGGTGGTGGGTGGAGTGTGTCGCGCGCCGGTGAGAGGCGGAGAGTTGGAGATGGCGGTGGTGTATCCGCCTAAGTTCGGTCAATAAACCCCATGGTGAGCTTCATCAACGCGGACGACGGAGCAGAATAGGGTGCAAGTTTGCCGAACTACCAAGTGACTCTTTCTTGGCTACCAAGTTGAATGCAACACGTGAAGCGTTCGAAAGCGATCCGCCTCGCAGTATTCGTCGAATTTGCTTGATTTCGTCCAACTACCAAGTGAGCAACTCAACTACCAAGTAAACTACCAAGTTGCAGGGTGTCGACCTCTGTTTCGGCGTGACGCGCATTGACGTGTGAGTTGAACGATTACGGTCACTTAGGGCGTTCGACGGTCAGTTGGAAGTGAATTCCCAAGCTGGTTGTCGCGAGTTCGAACCTCGTCGCCCGCTTTGCCAAGAAAACCCAGTAAGCACAGCAGGATGCGGGCCGCCGACAAGGCGGTCCGTTTTCTGCTTCTTGAGGGCTTATGGCCCACCTGTGGCCCACCTGGGGTGGGAGATCGCTTTTTGCGGGGTGGGTTCGGTGGGGGACTTTGGGGGTAGTTCCCGGGAGGTTTTCTCGAGAACGCAGTGGCCGGCCGCCCATGGCGCCTTGAGGAACCGTTGGCATCTGTTAAAATGTTCAGTGCTCGGGGCGACCAACCACCTAAATGAGGAGGAAAAATGTGGGGCAAGCCTCTGGAACTGCTTAATGCGACGGACGTTAAAGAACTCGTTGAAGCCCGAAAACCAGAGGGCCATCGACTCGACTACAAGCAGAATCACCCGGCGGAATGGCTCAACTGGCCGAAGGACATGCAGAAGCGCGAGGAGAATGCTTCAAACAAACAGGCCGAATTCTTGCGTGATGTCGCAGCATTCGCAAATGCCGATGGAGGCTCTCTCGTTTTCGGCGTCATTGAGGACGGTAAGGGATTTCCCAGGGCGGCTGTGGGCATAGAAGAAGACAATCCCGAGAAAGTTAAACAGCATCTTGGAAATCTCTGCCGTCATCACCTTTCCCCTTCGCTCGTGCCAAGGATTGAGTTCATCGAAGGTTTTTCGAGCGGCTGGGTTGTGGTTGTGGACGTTCCAGCGAGTTGGAGCAAGCCTCATATGGTGACGAGACTGCATGGAACGGAGTTTTGGATTCGGCAGAACACCGATAAGGCGATGATGGACTATCAGACTTTACAGCGACAGTTTGCGCGCCGTGCGGGACTGGTCCAACAAGTCCGCAATTTTCATAAGCGGCGGATCGAGATTCTTGCTTCGCCCGATCCATGGGAGAATGTGCCGCCGGTCTCCATGCATACTGGCGGAAAGCCCAAGGTCGCCCTACACGTCGTGCCCCTTCCTTCATTCGCGAACGGTGAACGGATGGACTTCGAGGGATTGAATGTGAGCAAAACCCTGCTGCAGCCGCTCGAGGGACTTGGTGATAGTCGACACTACACGCTCGATGGCCTCGCGCGCTTCAGAAATGCAGATTCGAGCTGGCCGCGCGGATACGTCTTGCTGTTCCGGGATGGTTCCATCGAGTCAGTAAACTGCGAGTTTGAGCAGATCGATTCGAACTTCTTGCTAAGCGGTGCCAAGATTACCAACGCGGTCACGCAATCCCTCGCCTGTTACTCCGAGTTCTACCGTCGAAACGGATTGGACGGGCCGTTCGCGGTGTTCATGTCTTTCGTTCACAGTAGGAAATTGACGATTGAGGTGCCATCAGGCGAACGCGTCTCGCCTGACCGTACGCCGCTTCTACTTCCCGAAATTGTCGTTGATGACCTTTGTGATATCGACAACTGCCACATGCCCCTGTTTACCTTGTTCTACCAGTCGCTTCACGAGCGGTTCGTTTCTCCCAACCTCCGTAGCCACGTCAGCTCGCGGCAAGATGCTCAGGTTGCTGAAATTCGCTGTGAATTAGGCGAGTAGCCGAAGGCAATGTGAAGTTCGCCGGGCCAACTTTGCTCGACTCTTCATCCAAGTCACCATGGCACGTCGTCGTTGGACGTGGGTACGCCGTCCGCCGATCTGCGAACCTCCCGGCAGTGTTTCCCACTGGTGTTGCACTTTGCGCCATCGACTGTTGCACTTCACGCCATCGACGGCCGCAACACCACCCACCGCTTGTCCTCGTCCGTAAGTTGAGCTCGCGGGATGCACGCTCTGTCCAGCGTCTCGATAACGTCCACTGGATCGCAGGAGTAGATACCCGCGCCCCAGGCGGGGTTCGATTCCACGACCGCCCAGCCGACGTCTTCGATCATGCCCACATCAACGACGACGGCCGGCGGCACCTCGACACCGGCGTCGACGAGCATCTCTTCGAGAAATCGCCGTGCCTCCCGCGCGTCTGACTCTGCAGATGCGGCCGGATCTGCTCCCTCGATCAACTCGCCGTAACGCGAATACACCGACATCGTCCGCACCTCGCCATCCCTGACGAACGCGCGAAACTCCACCGGCCATACCGCCGGCTCGGAGAAAAGCACCGGGATCTTGTACGATTCGGGCTCATGAACCGGCACGTCCCCGGCCGCCTGATACACCCGCGCCGGGAAGCACTTGTCGTCCGCCGGCTTGAGAAACGTTGGGTACGAAAGCGACTCGAAGTCAGCGAGCGTCGCAAAGCCGTTGTCCCGTTTCACGTACCGCTTCGGCAGCCGGCACAACCAGTCGAGCGGCGCCTCCAGCAGCACCTGTTCGAGTTGCTCGGCCACCGCGAGCGCGAACAGCGGCTCGCCGTAGATCGCGAGCTGGTCATCGTCGATGGGCGCGTCGACTCGCCAGCCTCGAAGGCGCTGCGTCGTCCAACCGGCCTCGCCGGCGGCGCGCCACAACCTGATGGAGTCCTCGGTGTACCGTGGGGGAAGGATCAATGTCGGCATGGTCGGTGTCTCGTTGAGGGAGCTTCCACCGTGCCAGCGGTTGCGCGCACCATCAAGCCAAATGCCGCAGCGGCTCGCCCGTGAACGGCCCGCTTGCCTTCCTGCGTCTCGAAGAGCGAACCTCTGGGAAACGTTTCCCACTGGTGTCGCACCCTGCGGAGGCTGCCATGGATGAGATCCTGCCCGATGACCTTCCCGACTGTCAGGCCAAGCGGTGGAGGCGCGCCATGACGACAGTTGAACGACTCGCCGCCCACAAGTTGCTCCTGCGCGCGACGCTCGAGTTCGAAGGCACGCAGACCCGATGGGCATTTGAGTGTCGACCCGGCGCCGACGGCGCCTTGGAGCGCGGCGTTCCTTTCCCGTGCGGGCAACCGAACGGAACCTACGAAGTTGCAGTCGAGCTCGCGCTCCGCCCGCCGGTGCCGCTCGACGCCGTTGTTCAGCTTGTGGTCGACCATCCAACGGGCACGTTCTACGCCACCGATCTCGTGATCGACCATGGCCACTGTCGCTCGACAATTCTCCGCGCGCCGCTCATCCTGACGCTACTGCACACAGGCGAAGCTACTTGACCCATCGCTTGTGCTGATGATCTGGACGAGGCATTGGCGCTTTCACTCGCACGGAGCACTCGATGACAGACCACACGCGATGGAAAGACATCCGTGGCACCCGAGATCCATCTGAAAGCGACGACGTGCTGGGCGATGCGGACAGTGAGGACGCCGAACCCACAAGCGCGGACTTCGACCCCGAAGTTTGGATTCAACACGTTGTCGACCAGGTTGAAGGCGCGGTTGCCTCCATCTGTACACATCTGGACAGGCGGGACGACACGGTAACCGGCCTGACAGACATCGGTGAAAGCCTTGAGGTACGAGTCTGGCAGGCACCTTTTCCATCCCCTCCAGGCCTTGAAGCCCGCATCTCCTGGTCGGTCGGCAAAGGCGGACAATTCGAGTCTGGCGAAACCGACGTCCAGCCTGATGATTCTTCGTCCTGGATCCGTGAGCATGTGATTCAGGAGATTGACGGCGGCTTTGCCAGACTTCGGCTCTACGACGAGTGACTCCTCCGGTCTCCGGTTGCTGCCTGACTACGGGCTGGCTTCATCACCGGCGACGCATCGAACTCCATAATCCTGCCGCTCGCCGCTCGCGCAGAACACCTCTCAAATCGCGTATTGGAGGAGCAGATGAAGGCTCTTGACAATGAAATCGAACCTCCTCATTATGGTCACGTGTTACACATGACAAAGGTGAGCGTATGCGCATTCAATTGAAAGAGCTTGACGAGACCGGCATTCTTGCTGGTGCACGGGATGGTCGTCGAGCTTTCACGAGACTCCTCGAACGGGTTGGAAGGGAGCCGAGTGAGCCAACGATGGTTTATCTCGATTTCGAGGGGATTGAGGTCGCGACGGCGAGCTTCCTACGAGAGTGTGTCCTCGAGTTTCGCGACACCATTCGACGACGGTTTTTGAACTGCTATCCTGTAGTGGCAAATGCCAACGAGGTGGTGGTGGACGAGTTGACCGTGCTCCTAAAACCGCAGAACGACGTTCTGATGCTCTGCTTGCTGGACGCCGATGAAACGCCTTCCAAGCCGTACCTGCTCGGTGAGCTGGACCCGAAGCAGAAGGTCACCTTCGAACTCGTGAGCAAGCTGGGAACCACCGATGTACGGGAACTGATGGATGAGGCGAGCGACAGCGACAAGGTTGGTCGCACCGCATGGAACAACCGTCTCGCCTCCCTTTCCAAGCTCGGCTTGGTAATTGAAGAGAGTTATGGAAGGTCAAAAAAGTACCGCCCCATGCTGATGGGTAGTTAAAAGATGGGTATCGACTTCCTCAAAAAAGCGGCGCCGTCATTTAACAAGGGCCTCGACCGGTCGCGAGTTACTCTGAGTACTCCTGGCCTGTTCACCCAAGAACCGTCATGTGCGCCGCGCGCCTACACAGCATCTATGGTCGGTGACGTGCGACTCCGGCCAGGCGATGAGCTGCTCGTGTTCCTGCAAGACGACGGAATAGTGGCACAACAAGGTAGGAGACTTGTCGCTCGATTCGATGACCCACCCGTCGAGTTAGTGGAGGCTCTTGAAGAATCGCACGGTACTGCCGCCGGTCATGTTCGAGATGTCTACGATGTCGCCCAAATCGCCGAGATTACAGTATGTTGAGCCATGAGGAAAGTCATCACCTGTCTGTTGACGACGCGAAGCATCAAGATGCTCGAGGTCTTTGGCATGACGCTTCGCGTTATCCGCTTTCCTTGGGGTGTGCCGTATGCCGATTCCGAGAGACTTGCGGCGGGCTCAACCTCCGTCGGCCGGTGTATGAATGCTTAGATTTTTGTTGCGGCAGGCCCGAAGACTGCGACTCCGTGTGCACCGAGAAGCCTCTGGATTTCAGGAGGCGAGTCTGGGAGGTCGACGGATTTCAACTTGAGAATGTACCAAGGGCGAGGCAGTTGCCAAGTCCCTCGTTGCCGTCCGCTGTGCCGTTGCTCTACCACGGCTCAAGACGAATTGGCAGATTCTCACCGAAAGCTGTCGCACTCCCACTTTACGACGTCATTCGCCGGCGAACGGGCACCGAAGATGAAGCAGCACTTGCGCGGACATTTGGGTTCTCTCCGAGCACTCCGGTAATTTTGACCGGCACCGCAGACGATCGCGATCTCGAACCATGGTGGAGTCGCAGTACGCAAAGACTTGAGGTCATACGAAAGCTGCGCTCGCTTAACATTACTCTGGTGACTACGCCGAATTTCAGCCTCTTTTGCGACCAGCCGCGATGGGATGACCTTCACAGCATGAAGCGCATTGCTATTGCCCACGAGGAATTTCTCCGCGAGGGTATTCCGGCGGCACTACACGTCAACGCCCGAACCGACCATGATTGGAAACGCTGGTGTGACTACGTTCGGCAGCGTCCTGAAGTGACCCATCTCGCGTTCGAATTCGCAACGGGCGCAGGTAACAATGGACGCGTTGAGTGGCATGTAGCTCAACTTGCCCGTTTGGCCGAAGATGTCGACCGACCACTCAATCTTATTGTTCGCGGAGGACGATCGAGTGTCCTCAAGAAACTCGTTCCTGCTTTTGACAACGTTACGGTTGTCGATACGACCGTCTTTATGAAGACGGTCAATCGCCAACGGGCCGAACGAGACATCAATGGCGACGTTCAATGGCTTTCCTCACCAACCGACGAAGATGCACCCCTAGATGAGTTGCTCGCGAACAACTGGTGGGTCGTTCGCGACACGTACCGGGATAGGATCGCCCATTCGCAACAGGTTGAGGTACGTAGATGACGCCGCCACCACGGAAAGAGCTGACGTTTCATGATGTAGATGGACTGGCGTACGCGGCGGAGCGCGGGTTGCTTGACTACTCACGGGCACGTCAGGAGTACGCCGCGCACGATCTTGGCCCCCTCTTGGAGTTGCACCATCTGGCGGAATGTGGCGTGTTCCAGGCAGGAGAGCGTTGGCTACATTTCGGAGCGGCAGCACCACTCGTCAATGCTGTAGGACAGAATTGTCATTGCTGGATCGATCGCAGAGACGAACACGCCGGACTCACGCGTACTGGTCGACTTGGCGATGAAGCCGAGGCTGAATTCGTTGGTTTCTTGATGGCGGCGAAGCGCGCTGCTTGTGATCTGGCCGGCTTACCGAAGAGTATTGCTGGTCAACTTGTGGCCGCGATTCGCGAACTCGAGAGCAACATCCATGAGCACTCTAATGCAGTGGACACAGGTCTCGTTGCGTACAAAGCTTGGCCCAGAGCTTTCGAGTTCGTCGTGGCAGACTACGGCATAGGCGTTCTTCGTAGTTTGCAGCAATGCGAGGAATTTTCTTCTCTCAACGATGAGGGCGTAGCGTTGCGCACAGCCCTTCGCGATGGAGTATCGCGCTATAGGGTGGACGGCAGACGGGGTCGTGGGTTTCGCCCCATCTTTACCGGCCTTGCGAATCTCCACTGTGAGCTGCGTTTTCGATCAGGCGACCATGCCCTCACCATCGACGGGACGAGTCGGAACTTAGAAACGGCGGGGATCTCCCAGAAGGTGAGGATCGACGGCTTCTTCGTTAGCGTCAAATGTCATGCCGAATCCTGATGCGTTTTGGTTGGAAAAACTTCCAACATGCCGTACTGAAACTGAAAGTTTGTCAGAAAACATAGATGAGGAATGGCGCTCGTCGCGGTCTGTGTAGAACTTTGTCAGAACTGTATTTGATCTGGTGGCCAGCTGCAGCTATGGTTGATTAGAAGTGCTCAGACGAGGAAGCCGTATGAAGACCTTTGGTGAAATTGTGAAGTCGCGACGCGAGGAGTTGGGAGCAACCCAAGCCGAACTCGCGCGTCGCGTATGCGTGTCGAAGTCAAAGGTCGTCGACATCGAGCGTGGCAGAACTTTGCCAAAAGACCTCGATTTCATCACTCGGTATGCAGATGCATTGGCGTGGGACGCTAAGGACCTTTGGGCGATTGTTCTGAGAGAGAACAACAGTCGCTTTGCTCGGATGCCCAGCGGGCTTTGGGAGGAGTTCGGAGACTGGATGCTTTCTGAATCCGAATCGATTTCCGCTCAGGAAGCCGATGACGAAATTGACGAAGTACCGCCCAAGAGTTACCGCGACGTAGAGCGTCATGCGGAGGAAGTTGCCGAGTATCTCTTCCCGAAGCAGGTACGATCGGGAACTGCGATTCCTGTGCTAAAGGTTCTAACCTATTCGCCGCAAGACGCGATGGACTATGCGCTGAGTCGTTCGGATTCGTCGACAAAGGAGCGCGGTCTCAAGTTGCGGTTCGACACGTTTACGATTGGGCGAGGCGAAGCCAGCCCTCGACAGGAAGAAGGGCGAACGGGCTTCGATCCAGAGACCAAGACTGTAACCGTCAAGCTGCGAATGGATGTTCTTAAGAGAGCAGAACGTGGTGAGGGAAGGTCGCGCTTCACCGCCGCCCATGAATTGGGTCATGCCCTTTTTCACACAGGGAGCTTGGTAGAGGCCGGAGGTCAACTGTTTCGGGATGCCCTGCATACGGCCTCTGAAAAACTCCCAGACGACATCCCCATCTATTGCTCGCCAGAGTATCAGGCAAACTGTTGGGCCGGCGCATTCTTGATGCCCGAAACAGCTGTCCGCGCCTTTCTTAAGCGAAAGGATGATGCGGAGCAGGATGCCCCTATTAGAGAACTTGCCAGGCAATTCGAGGTAAGCGTGCAGGCTGCCCGGATCCGGCTCGAAAAGCTGCTACCGAGATTGGTTAGAGCCAAGGGAGGAGACTAGAAAGTAAAATGCCCACCCTTTCAGGTGGGCGACTGAGCCAGAAGGCAGCGTTGGCGCGCTGTTCATCGACTCAGCTCACATCCGATGGTGATTGTATGAATTGATGGTACCATCGGCGTGGTGATTGCATGAAGATCCTACACGCCTCAGATCCCTCCGTCAATCTTCTGGAACCCATCTCATTTTGATCATCTGCACTGAGCGCCGGTGAGGTGTGTCTTCTGACAGACCTTCGCCAGTAGTGAGGTGCAGGTAACCTCAAGGGTGCCGTTGGCACCAAGGAGATGGGCGATGAAACGCCTACAGAAACCAGGAGAACAACCTCGCGCACCAGGTGAATACGTGGAGCGAGGGCCGCGAGGAGGCAAAGTCTCCCGCGCCCGACGCGTCACGATTGAACCAGGTGATGACAAGCTGCCACCGACCCGAGAGCCGGGTCGTAAGTGGGAGCGCGTGAGGCGCTGGTAGACGACACCGGGACGCCGCTTTGTGCGGCGTTCCACGTAGCCACATACGAACTACAGGAGGGCTCAAATGAGCAATCAAGAGCAGAAGCACGAGCATCGCAAATTCGTCATCCACGTTGGCAACCTCAAGCTGCCCTACGAGGAGTCCGAGGTTAGCGCCAGCCGGATCTTAGAGGACGCTGGAGCGACTCCGACGAACAAGTTCATCCTCGAGGCCACTCAAGGAGCGAGCGGAACGCCCGTCGCGGAGTTTGAGGCGAAGGAAACCGTCGACCTCAGCCAAAAGCACCGAGAGCACTTTCGTGCGGTGCCCAAAGGGGGAGGTCGTTCGTGAGTTCGGTCAGGGACGATGACCTGCCACCGAATCTGGCGAAGGGGCTGGAGGCGATTCGTCGCCTCCATGTCCCCGACGCGCACGTGGCAGCAATACAGAACAATTTTGCATACATCGACATCGGCGTCATCGCGCTGGACGATGTGTTCATCGAGGAAGAAGTGCGGCTGTATGCACGGGTTAGCACGAACTTTCCTGACGCTGAACCATACGGAATTGTGACGTCGAAATTTCTCCACCGGGCCGACGGAACGCCCGTCGAACGACAGCACCAGAACCACGCACACGCGCAACCCGTAAAACAAGCTGGCGGGTGGAGTGACCCGGGCTTTTGGAGCTGGAAGTGGAGCAACATGCCGACGAGTAAGCCTGCGGATCTGGCTGCGTGTGTCGAGTGGGCGCGTAAGCGCATCCGGGAGGAGACATGACCACACAGATGGAAGAACTCCACCTCGCGATGACAGAGCGGCTCGAACGGCAGTTGCATGAGATACTTCTTCCTGAACGGCCACGGGACCCCGAGCGCGGTGTGATCGTGGTAGTCCACGCGAGCACCGGCGAGCGCCGACGAACGCTCCTACTTCACCGGGTCATTGAGCCGGAGGAAGGCGACGTCGTGTGGAGTGAGGAAGAAGGGCTGGTATTCTCGGCACGCTATAAATCTCGCGCCCTCGATATTGCCGCTCCTGATGACGGCGCGGGATTAGCGTTCATCCACACTCATCCGACATGGCCAAGCTTTCCTGGTCCGCCGGCGCCGAGCGATCAAGACCTGGAGTCCGACGCGCGGGACCTGTTTCACCTCGGCCGAAGCCTTTCGCCGAATGCACCCCTTTTGGCGGGGATCCTGCGTGACAACGGGCGGTGGTCTGCACGGGAATACAAATTCCAGTTTCCGGTCACTCGGGCCCAAGTACGGGATCCGGACTTCGGGCCGGATGGTGGTACCTGCCGCGCCGTGGACAAGGTTCGAATTGTCGGGCGACGGCTTCGCACGGTCTCCTGTCGGCATGAGATCGGCCACCCAAGTGTCGCCGATGATGCTCAGGATAGCAGTATTCGATTGTGGGGAGAGGCGGGTCAGAGGCGATTGGCCGAACTACGTGTCGGCCTCACTGGAGCGGGGGGCGTCGGAGGCATCCTCGCGGAGCACCTGGCTCGGCTCGGTGTTGGGGAACTCGTGGTGGTCGACTTTGACCTGATCACGCGCGAGAACCTCAATCGATCACAAGGAGCTACTCGTGAGGATGCCGAACGCCACGCCCCGAAAGTGCACGTCGCTGAACGCCTGGCGCGTATGAGCGCGACCTGCCCAGAATTCGACGTCGTTGCAGTTCGCGGCAGCGTCGTGGAGGCTGAGACGATTCCGTACTTGCTGGACTGTGACATCATATTGAACGCGGCCGATTCTCCTTGGGCGAGACAAGTGCTCGATCACATCGCATTTGCGCATCTGATTCCAGTGGTCGATGGCGGCACCCTTCTCGTTGGAGATGTCGAGAGCGGCAACCTCGTTGCAGGCAAGTCCCAGGTGAGCACATCGATCCCGCACGAGCAATGTTTGGCATGTGCCGGGTCCTACACCCTCGATGGCGTCACCGAGGCGCAGGAAGCCCCGGAGCTTCGCGGCGAGCGAGGATACGTCGAAGGCGCTGATGATGGGCCGGTCCGTGAGCCGAGTGTCATCTCGTTCAACGCTATCGTGGCTGGCTTGATGCAGTTGCGGTTGCAGGCAATCGCTGTTGGCACCACACCCGAGACGAGCTGTGGTGCGCAGCAGTATCATCCTCAGCAGGGGGTGCTGCATTGGAAATTCGGGCGGGCATGCAACGACGGATGCCGTCCTTCATCCGTCATCGCTCGCGGTGACAGCCATCGGGTGCCCATTGGCAAGGATTTGGACTTCGCTCGGCTTCGGGAGGACGAGGCAAAATACCAAATGGATCAGTCGGAGGATGAATGATGGGAACTGCACTACAACAAATAGCGGCGCTGCAGCATCAGCGCATCATGCAAGGCATTGCCGACAAGTTTGCTTCCCTGGTGAGTACCGAAGAAGTCGCGGCGCTGAGGCGTCCTCTCCAAGCGACCGGCAGCTTGTACGGCTTGACGCCAGCGGAAACCGTCGCATCGGCGCTTACCGAGTGGATGCACTTGAAATGGCTGAGTTACATCAAGGAGCCTAAAGGCGCCGATAATTGGTTGCCTCCGGCCACAACCCTTCGGCGTGGCGGCGGCGATTGCGAGGACTTGTCCATACTCGGTCTGTCGTTGTTGTACGCGCTCGGGCTCGACAGCGCCTACCTATGCGTGGGTCAACTGCTCACACCTCACGGATGGGGCGGCCACGCCTGGATTGAGGGGGTGGATGCACGCGGCGGGTTTTTGATTGAAGCAACAACGGGTGGAATCCGGCGAGGACTCCGGCCCGGCACCTACAGACCATGCTTGTTTTGTAGCCCGTGGTGGTGGCGCCCCGCTTGAAGGGGGCGCGTCGATTTCGTTTTAGCTTTCTAAAGAGCAAACTCGGATACCATGAGCATATTGCACTCAAATCGGTTTTTTTCGTCGATTATCGCTGATGCCACCCGCTTCGAGTCGTCGCTAATGGATACGACGAGGTTCGCGGCGCTGAAACCGTCGGTTTCGGTCCAGCTGATCGGACTGGAGCGGGCGAACGAGAGCCTTCGAGCATTTGAGTCGTTGAAGCAGTCGTATGCGCGGGAGTTCTCCACAATCACAAAGTTCAGGTCGGAGATGGTGCAGCTGCACGACCAGGCATCCGCGTCGGTACTCCGCATGAAGCAGTCCATCGAGGACATGGGCAGGGTCGCGACCCTGTCGAGTTTTCGTGCGTCAACCAGCGCGGTGGCGGTTGGCGCAGAATTCCGCGGAATCACGCAGGAATGGTCGAGACGAATCGCCGATGCGGCGCAGTTCACGCTACCGAGTGAGTGGACTACGAGGCTGCTCGAGGGGCTTCGTCCTCCCCAAATTGATTTCGAACGATGGCGTCGCGCGTCGGGAAATTATTGCGACGTAATGTTCAGGCTCGGGTGGCCGCCCCCATGCGAGGTGTCCTCACGTTGGGTTTTCAAGATCGCACGCTTGGCGGACCTGCCGGACGATGAACTGGAAAAATACCGGGATACCATCGAGAGCGGCATCGTCCAGCTTTACGGTGACCATATGATCGAGTCGATTCGGCGGCGATGGGAGTCCTCGCCACTGGCAGAACAGCGCGTGCGGATTCTGAGGGCAGCACTGGATGCGCATCAGAACGGCATATACGAAACATCAATTCCGACGCTGGTTCCTCAGGTCGAGGGTTTCCTCGTGTTCGGATTTGCTTATGAGGGACGCGTCAACGGCAAGAGGCTCAGATGCTTTGTTGAGCGACTCATCGACCAGGAAGATTCTTGGAACGCGCACGAGCGCAGTGTTCAGCGTTTCATCATGGAGCATTACCTCGCGAACTTTGAACACGGTGCACCGATCGTCTCTCCTTTGAGCCGGCACGCAATCTTACACGGGGCAGACTTGAGCTATCCAACCGTGGAAAACTCCCTCCGAGCGATACTGCTCCTCGATCAGTTGCTGAAGCTTATGAAGTATGTCGCCTCCGAGGACAGCGGAGTCTACCACCTCAACGGCGGCTGCGGAGTGGCTCAGCAGATTCGTTCGGAGCGCAGGATTTTCTTTGAGCGTCCCGTCCAGGCAGAGAACACGGACAGGCGCCCATGTATGCTGTGTCGTCCTGCAGCCGAGGCGTGGCATGACGATGGGACGCCTCGGTAGCCAGCCATATGGGCTTCCACTGGCTGCCAAAAAAATCCGTCGCTGCGCGAGAATTTACGGCAGCCGCGACAACCGACCATCGAAAACCTTCTTGAACCGCAGCATCCGGTCAGTCGCCCATTTAAGGTACTCCTCGAGTTCTTCGTCGGAGTCCTCAATGCTCCCGTCGCGATACATGGCGATCCGGCATCCCCGGCTGTTGTCGAGCCGCTCCCAGCGCAGCGGTTCGCCGAACTCGTGTTCGATGGCCTCACGTTCGGCCTGGAACGTCTCGAATATCTCCAGGTTCTCGTCGCCCTCGCCGGTATCGACGTAAATCTCGGCTCGGATCTCGCCGCCGCGGGCAAAGCTAACTCCGTAGTTGAAGCCACTGTGGCCAGAGGAAAACGAGTACCAGTTCTGAGGCAGTCCCTTGCGTGCGCCCGTGAACCGATGCTCCTCGCGTAGGTGGTCGAGGAGGCGCTGGAAGAACTCTTGGTATGCCTTAGCCCGTTCGGAGAGCTCGCTCGACTTCGCAGCCTCTTGGGAGCGGCGAGTCCAATCGTTTGGGAACGCGATGGGGCGAAAGTTGGCCGCCGGCGCCGAGTCGTCGATCTGCAGCACCTCGAGCACGACGCCGAAGAAGTCGATGTCCCGACAGTGCTCGTTGAGCCAGTCGAGCGCCTGCCTGTGTTCCTCCCGAAACTCTCGGCAAATCCAGAATCACGCCACCGGCGGTCGTGCCGGCTGCGTAGGTCAGCAGCTGGCCGAGGTGGGAGTGATCCGTGACTTCGAGTTGGTTCTCGATGACGACGAGTTGGTTTCGACCGAGATCCCGCGCGAGGAGGTCGACCGAGAAGTCGCCGACGCTCGATTCGCGACGAACCAGCTCGAGCTCGAGCCCGATGGCGTCGCCCAGCATTTCAATCTGCTCGGCGAGCCACGGTGTGAATTCGGTGGCTTCATGAGCCCACACGTGTCGGGGGTCCAGACGTTTGAGATTGCCTAATTTGCCCATGAGGCACTTCCTTCAATTTGGTCAGTCATATGACTTATTGGTGCAGCTCTTTGTCATACTCCGTCCGACGGTGGATTGTCGCCACGACCTCCACGCACTCGTCGCGCCGTGGTTCGTACCGCAGCTTCCACTCGAGCCAGTAATCTTCGTGCCGGTACTCGCGTGGGACCTGAATATCGACGGCCTGGAGGAAGAGTTCGCGGTACATCCACCAGTGCGGGTGCGTGTCGGGAAGCATCTCGCCGCCCCACTTGCACAGGAAGCGTTGGGACGCAAAGAACAGGGAGAGGATCTCCGGTGCGTCGAGCTGGTCGCCTTCGGCCGCGTAACGCTCCGGTTCCCATTCATTCCAGTCGAAGCCGGTGGCGTCAACGTAAGCGTGACCATCGAATCGGAGCGCCGCACACGTGAGCATCTGGCGCTCCACGAGGCGTACGGGTCCTGGCCGCGAGGCAACGATGGAACGGACCAAGGGCTCGACCAGTTCGGCGGCTCGGCTTGCATAGAGGAGGGTCCAACGATCGGCTGAGTCGGCAATTCGGTGGGACTCAGCAGCTCGAAGGGCCACACAGGTGCTGATCATGCGGCGCAGGCGCGGCTCGTCGACCCAGCACAAGAGCGTTCGGCTACCCACGTAGGTGCCCGATAGCTCGCTCATAACAAGAAAGGCTTCGCGCGGCGTTCGTGGCACCTCATCCCCGAGCACGTAGCGTTCGAACCTCCTGTATAGGTCGGCCTTCTCAGGGGGTGAGGTGTCCTGGGGGGTACGGAAAAGCGACTTGAAAACGTCCTCCACGTCTGGTTCGACCGGAAACACGTCGGGGCCTTCGACGAGATAATGGTCCGAATAGACCTGCACGTCCCTCGCGGTAAACTCCGCGACGAGCTCTTCCTGAGCACCACCCTCGATCGCGCCACGTCGCGCACCGCGAACAGTCTCGACGGCCTCGTGTGGCGGCACCTCAAATCCGACGAGACAACAGGCCGCGACCATACCGGAGCGGCCGAGGCCGCCCGAACAATGGACGACGACTCGCTGCCCCTTCCTGAGGCGCTCCACGATTGCGGCAACTCCGGCAGCGAACTCCTCCCGATCCTTTGGCGGCTTGCCCTGTTCCAGGGGCATCGAAACGGCCTCCATGCCGTTGGCGTTCACCCGTCCGAAGAAACCGTTGAGTCGCAGACGTTGAAACTCGTTGACGGTCAACAGTGTGACCAGCGTGTCGACCTCGTACTCTCGGCGTAGCCGGTCCAGATCCCGATCGAGATTCCGGTCCCATTTGTGGCGTATGTATTTCCCTGGGGCGAGCGTCAGGCCGAGGCTGCCCTTGTCCGGAATCGCGGCGTGGTCGACGAAGTCGATGCGGATAGGATGTGAGTCTGAGGTTCTGATGGCGGGCTCCAGGTCAAGGCGCTTGAAAAAGCGCGGCCGCATAAGGATCCGATTGACAGTGAACGGCGTCAAGAATGCGGTAGACTCAATCCGCGCAGAGGGTGTCGCACAAGCAAAACTTTCCCAAAAATTCCGGCACATGCAGACGACGCTGAACTCGTGGCGAGTTGCCCGGAGATGTGCGTTGCGAAGATCGATCTGGTGCCCTCATCGCACTAACTTCTCTCGTTGGGTGTCCGTGAAGCCCTTAAAACCGCAGGTTTGCCAAAGGTAGTCCCACAACTGTTTGAGATCGTCGGCAGGCTCGTCAGTGAAAATCTCGACCATCACATCGGGCAGCATGATGTTGTCCTCACGAAGTGGCCACCACGGCTGAACTATTGCGAATTGATCGCTTGGAAGTTGGCTTCCCTTCCATCCGACGAGCGAAAGCGCGACAAAGTAGGGGCCAGTCAGGTTGTATGCCTGGAGTCCCTTCGTCCAACCGTCGCGAAAACCTCTCCTGATTCGATCCGCGATTGGGAATGGATGGATGCTCTCGGAGTAGGAGCCAAGGGTTGACGTAACTGTTTCCAACGAGCCATTGCGAAACAATAGGGTGTAGCCTCGCGCACCCGCAGTCTCCCCTGGCTTGTCTCCTGGTTGGGTGTTGTAGGCGATCCGCCCGTCCAGTGTGTAGCCGGTGTCGAAGCCGCTTTCGTTGAGCGGAAACTGCCAAACCCGCGGTTCGTCCGACGAGGAGCGGACGTCAATCTGCGCATCGTTGGCGAACATCTCGACCGGAACGATGTGAAACACGACCAGGCGTTCTCCATACAACGGGAGTGGCGCTTCTCCACGTGCGAGTTTCTCGACTCGCTCTCGTCGAAACCGACGGATCCGTTCTTCGACATCGTGCCAACCGACAACCATTTGTTTGATCTCGTTCATCGTCATGGGACGGTTGGAATTCTCGTGGCGTTGCCAGAAGAAGCGAGCCTCGTGAATGTTCACCGCGTGCGGCCTTTGCCAGCTCTCAGGCACGCGGACTACCAGGACGGGTCCTTTGTCGAACTCTCCGACAGGCCGAGCCTGTACCCGCAACGGCGGCTCAGTGTGGTTCTCACACAACTGCTGGAGCTCGAGGATGAGTTGATCCATGTTCGGCACGTCGATCCCAAGCGCCTTGCCGGCCACGCCTGATTTCTCCGCCATCCCGTAGATCAGGTCTCCGCCGCGGTTGTTTGCGAACGCTGTGACGTCCTTGAGGAACTCCCGTTTGGCTTTCCAACGCTCGTCGTCCTTTTCAGCCTCGTCGAGGTCGGGATCGACATTCTTCCACTTGTCAGGGCGTCCCAGCTTGAAGTCCAGTTGCGCATCCTCGAGCCGATCATTGTCGACCATTCCTAGAATGTCGGCTTCCGTGATTTGATCCAGAGGCTTGAAGAACATCTACACTCCTCAAAGTTGAGAGTCTGCTCATGCGGGTTCACCGGAGTGTCTGCGCCATCATGACCGCCGGCGGACGACTTACTCGTTGAGCACGACCTTTATGTCATTCGCCCGCAGCCACTCGATGACCTGGTCGGTCATCGCCTCGACATCGATGGCTGGTACGTCTTCGAGCTGGACGCGCTCGAGTCTGTGAGTGTGACCGGCTGGCTCGGCAACTGTTAGGCGCGACCACTCAGTGCCAGGGAGACCTTCAACGGCGGCTCGCCCGAAAATGGCCGCCGACACAATGAAGAACTCTCCTCCCAGTCTCGCTCCAGACACGAGGGGGACGCCAATCACGGCTTCATCGTCGTCGAAGTCCTTCGGGAGCTCGCCTTCCCAACGCACACTCATTTGAGGAGACGCCTGGAGTAATCTTTCACACCCCTTGAGTTCCGATACTTGGTCGAGGAGTTCGTCGAGCTCGACCGTGAGTTGTGGGTCGAGATCGAAGCTCCGTGCGAGCGTCCAAGCAGCCCGTGCTGCGTCGGAGATTTCGGAGAGTGCGGACGACTGTGTAATCGATGCTCGGTTCGTCTCCCATTGGATGGGCAGTGCCGCGCCATTTTGCAGCCGGAGCCGCACTTCCATTGCTTCGTCACCCCCGTGGTCGATCATGCGGAGCAGCTCGCAGGCGTTGGCCAGTTCACGGAGTTCCACCGGCTCGGAAGCGAAGTCGAAGCTAAAACGCGCTCTTGCGTTTTCTTCGCGTAACGACAACACGACATCGAATAGCTTCGACTCTAGCCGGATCTTCCACCATTTCGGCTTGATGAACGGGAAAATGCTACCGGGCGAGTAGAAATCGACAGCGATTTCGTTCCACCCTGGATGCCGGTCAGTCTTGAAGCACAGGTGTGCCTGTCCGGTTGGCTGGAGGTCGGGAAGTTCGATCACTGGATCCTTCTGCTCCCAGATCGGTCGATCCTTTGGAATGCCGAACCGGATGTCTTGGAACGACTCGACTCTTGCCGGCAACTGCTTGCGCAGGCCGATCGCAAAGTCGACCATCATCTCGACCACTGACTCACCCTCCGGTGCCTCGGCTATCATCTGCAACGTGTAGACATGGTTCCCATAGCCGAGCTCACGCTTCCAACGTCGCCATTGTTCGCCATACGCAGCAGGCTCTGTTCCAACATGCTTGCGGATGGCCGCCACGATGGTTGGAGCATCGACGGAAGCCAGCCGGTCCTCTTCGGACCACGTCAGGGTGAGTTCCTCCTTGTGCAGCACGTCGGGCTGTGCGGGGTCGAGCTCACGCAACGCCTTCAGGACTGAAGCCGTCCACTTCTCGCCGACGTGAACGAGATAGGCTCGTTGCGGAACTAACTCCCCATCGAATTCAAAAATCAGGTAGAAGGCTGGAATCGGGTAGTTCAGCGTAAGGCGGCGCCAGTTGCTCAGCTTAACTCCTCGTCGGCGGTCAGTTCGGTCGGTCGACTTCACCTGAATCAGAGCGCAGAACGATGATGGCTGGAGATCCAGCGGCAAATCGCCATGCGCCACTGACTTCGCGCAGGGAACGTCGACGAAAAAATCCCATCCCGTTTCGTCGATTCGCGCTTTCTCAGCCGAGATTCCCTCGGCGCGGCAGAGCCCTTGGAATCGCGCTTCCCCCAATCCACCGACATCTCTGTCTCCCACGGTCCTACTCCTCGTTCGTTTGCCCCAATACGGCCAGTCTGTCGAATGCGTGAGTGTGTCTGAGATATGGATTTTAGCTGATCGCATGTTCAGCATAGCCACTGCAAGAGAGCTTCGCAAACCAATTCGGAGGATCTGGCTTGCGAAGCTCTCACAGCACTGCTTGGCTCTGGAGCGGTTCGATCAAGTCCGCTCTTACTCCCGCGGCACGGGTGCTACGTACGTCTCATTCCGTGCTGTTCAAATAACTCCGCGAGTTCAGTCCACCGCACATGGTACCCATACTCGAACTTGGCGGGCACCCACTCAGCCGAGCCTCGGGAGAGCCTGAGGGTACCGAGCTTCTTCCCGTCGCAACACACCTCGAGCTCTGCGTCGGTGTTCTTGAGCTCGACCGTCGGCATCGTGACTTTTACTTCGTGCTTGGGCATAAGATCGCTCCATTAAGAGAGTTCAACGTTTGTCAGATGGAGGCTGGTGGCCAACACCAGCGCCAAAAACAGCTAGTTGATCATTCCCGCGTAGCGGCGAACTCCATACTGGCGAAGCCACCCCGCCCGTGGCTTTTCGAGCGTGCGGGCGTTCCGATACGCCATCTCCAGTGTGAGGCACGTCGGCACGTGGGGGATCGGCCCATCGAACGCGACGACGGCCGCGACGTCGACAACCTCCTTGGTATCGAGACAGAGGGGGATGAGGAGC
The DNA here is from genome assembly GCA_963697525.1 of uncultured delta proteobacterium. GTDB lineage: Bacteria > Myxococcota_A > Bradymonadia > Bradymonadales > Bradymonadaceae > Bradymonas. Next base: position 173,355 of record OY969087.1, on the reverse strand, counting down.
TGTCGTCGGCCGTGGAAGAGTTGCGGCACGGCAAGCTGCGGGTTCGCAACAACCCTGCTCCACGAGCGTGAAAGCGCGGACCACACCCGCGCTTCGAGCACCGGTTTCTCGCAGTCACGGTGAGGTCGAGGGAAACGTCCCTGCCGGTCACCCACGACGTGTCCCATGTCGACTGTCGGGATCGGCGTTGCGGTGCCGATCGCCGGCCAGGCACCTGCGTCAGGACGTGGTGCCGAGGGCAGGTCGGCGAATCGGCACCGCAGACGGGAGTCATCTTCCGGCAGAAACCATCTGAGACACCACGGCTGGCGGTACGCGTTGCGGTTCCTTTCAAACACCGCGTAGAGTGGCAGTTGTTCGGGCGTGGTCAGCCCGATGTTGAAGCAGGTGAAGCGACCGTGCGCGCCCCGCGAACTCGACTGCATCAACCCGCGCTCTGTGGCCCAGGCGAAGCACTGCTTGAGGTAGCCCAAGAGCACCGGGTACTTCTTTTCGGTACCGGGTCCAGCCGGGTCCCACAATTCGCGCTCAGCGAGTCCGGCGAGGATGGCGAGCTTCTTGTTGAGCTTGGGAATGTAGGCGAACGAGAAGAGGTCCTCAGCGTATTCATCCAACATGGTATTCTCCATTTGGTCGTGTGGTGATTCGATCTCGAAGCAGTGGTCAGTCTGTCGCTTTCGCGAGGTGCCGACGGCGGGCAGCGCCCGCCGTCGGATGCGAGCTACGGGTTGGGATACGACCACCCGAAGGCGTCATCCCAGTGCTCCTGGCGCAGGTACCTCAGGTCTGCGCGGCGGTGCGCGTTGGCGACCTCCATGTTCTTGCGGCAGGAGGAATCTTCGACGAGCCAGGCCAGGAAAGAGGCCACCTCCTCGAGTCCGCGGCGCGCAACCTGTTCCTCCAGGATCCGCTGCCGCTTGAAGGGCGGTAGTCCGTTGGTTTTCCCGACCCTGTAGCCAGCGTCGCGCAGGAAGCTCCTCGAGTTGCGGTTTTCGAACCGCTCCCCGGTGGCGTCTGCGCCCTGGCGCTCGGTGTGGTGGACGGCACTCTCGAGCGTCGGCCAGTCGTCGAAGGTGCGGGCGCGAGCGACCAAGCGCAGTCCAGGGTGCCCCATGCTCAGGCTCTGTCGACGACGGTGCTCAATCTCGTCCTCGCTCCAAGCAGCGCGGTTAAACACGAGCCGGTCGAGGTAGCCCGCGTCCACGTAGTGGACGGACTTGCCGTATCGAACTACCGCCTCTCTCACGAGGGTCGCGTCAAATCCCCAACCAGCGATGGCAACGATGTCGGGCCACACGAAGCTGCGGCTTGGCAGCCGGTTCACCCATACTCGCCCGATCGCCGGTTTGCGCTCGAGGTTGGGCACGCGGAATCCTCGCAGCGCGGCTGCGAGGGTCTTGAGTTCCTCGGTGTTCGGGCCGAGAAGAACGCAGTTGCGCGGCTGGGAAAGGAAGTCCGTGCCGTGTGCGTCCGCGAGCACCCGGGCGACAAAGGCGCGGTTGACGTGGAGCTGGTGGCGCTTGTCACGGGGGAGGACACTGTTCGTATCGGTCGTTTGCATCGGTATCTCCTTGGGTGGTGCCGTTTTGGTTTCGCGCTAAGGTTCCGGGCAGGCTTCAACCTGCCCGTGTTTCTCAGTGAGCCTTCTCCTCGATGTCGTCGCTCGGAGCCGCGAGCTCCAGCAGGCCGTCGCAGCCCTCCGGCAGCTCGCCGCTGGCGACAACCAGGCGGCCGGTCAGGCGTTCGCGCCCGATGACGGGCAGCTCACCCAACTGTTCGAGCTCGAAGCGTGGTGCGCTCAGCGCCACAAACTGGGTCGCCTTCGCCGCAACGTACGCGAGCCGCTCGACAAGCGCGTGAAGGTCGCGCGGTTGGCCGTCCGCAAGCGCCGTGAGCTGATCCAACAGCTCGCCGCGAACGCGATCGATGGCGGTGTGGAGCTCCCGCGGTGGGATCCACACTCGCGTGCCGTCCTCGCGGTAGACAAAGTCACTCGGACCCAAAATGAACTGCAGCTGCGTGCCAGGTTTCTGCGTAGCCATGCTCTTGCCTCTCGTGTCGAGTCGTTGTGAGCTGCCGGGTTCTGCCGTGCGTGACCTGCCGATTCGCCGGCGGCGCACGGGCGTGGGAGGGCTGCCCATGCCTGGGGCGTAACGTCCGCAAACTTTGTTGGCAGGTTTTCCAAAAGGTTTTCCGAAACATTTTCTTGCTCCTGAAATGCGGAAACCGCCGGGTATGGCGGTCAAAAATCCTTCGATCTTTTTTGTTTTCTTGTTCTTTTTGGCGGCCCAAGAAGCCGCGAAGCCATCTTTTTCTTGTTTAATAAAGAAAAAGATGGCTATTTAATATGCTATGTTTTCAGTCTTTCGCGAGGCGTATGGTCGCGCCGTTGGCGACGAGCGCACTCCCCGATACGCCACCCAGCATAGCATTCGGTTTGCACATGTCAAGTCGAGTGTTCGCGCTTGTCGGGTGTGAGTGGGGTTAGGTGTGGTATAAGTGCTGTAAAGTCAGTTGCTTATGTCGTCGTAGCGCCGCTTGGTTGGAGCGGTATACAGGCTCGTTTGGCTGGTCATTGCAGCCTCATCCCCATTGTTGGTGGGCTGGGATTCCGCATAGCGTCGCGCGTGCTGGTCTGGGTTTATGTAGTTAAAGTGTGTATTGTTATGTATATCTAATAAAGAATAAGTATATAGATTATATATTACGCGCGTGCCTCAGATGTGGGCGCTTGTCAACAGCGGAGCCGATATTCTTGCCGTCGAAGAGTGCACCGAGTGCGTCCAGCACGTGGGCTTGCTGGCAGCACCCATGCAATCAACTGCCGAGGTTGCACAAAATCCCACCCCACACTAACCTATCCTCGCCGACCGTTTCCCGATGTTTGACTGACCCTCCGCAGCCCCAAAAAGCAAACCAACAGGCCCGGCGGGGGAACTGACGATGTGCCCATGAACGACGATCAGTGGATCCAGTTTACCGACGCCGACGACCGCCCTCGTGAGGAGGCCGCGTTCGGCCTGTTGCGGGAGCGACTGCCGGGTTGGGAGCCGTTTCGGGCATGGGCGAACTTCAAGTTCTGGTCGCTCGACGGTGCGTTCTTCGACGTCCACCTGCTCGTCTTCTCGCCGGCCGGGGTCTTCCTCGTCGAATGTGCGACGCAGCGGGGTCGGCTCGACATCGGGTCGGACCTGTGGCTGCACACCAAGCAGAACGGGGAGGTCGAGTCCCTCAACAGCCCGTTGACCATCGCGGCGCACAAGGCCAAGGAACTGCGCACGCTGCTCGAGCAGATGGCGCCGGGACCCAGCTTCCATGCGCCGCGGATCCAGCCGGTCGTCTTCCTGACCGAGCGGGACGTCGAAGTCGAGATCGACGGTGATGCGAAGGGAGGGTTGTTCTTTCATCCGGACCGCGACGAGGAGGGCCGGCCGTCGATCCTGGACGCGCTTGTCGAAGGCGAGGGGCCCGGGGTCTCGACACTTTCGAAGCCCCTCGATGCGAAGGTGCTGGAGCGGTTCGAGGGCCTCGTCGACGAAGCCGACTTCGTTCGCACGACCAAGTACCGCCGGCTCGGCGACTTCGAGCTCGGCGAGCTGCTCGATACGACCGAGTACTACCAGGACTACGTGGCCGAGCATGTGTCGACCGGCGAGCGTCGGCGGGCGCGGGTGTTTCGCGTACCGCGTGGGGCGTCGGACGAAACGCTGGCGCGCATCCAGGAGGCGGCGCGCCGCGACCACGACCTGCTCGCCGAGCTCGACCACGAGTCGATCCTGACGGTGCTCGGGCATATCGGCGACGAGACGCGGCCGACGGTCTTCTTCGAGCACCCCGACAATGCGGTGCGCCTCGACCACTACCTCGCTCGCGAGAAGCGGGTCGGGCCGACGACGCGCTACGCGATCCTCGAGGCGGTGACCGAGGCTGTGCGGTTTGCGCACGAGCACCGGGTCATCCATCGGGCGCTCAACCCGTGCTCGGTGCTCATTGTGCCTGGCCAGGATCGTGACGAACCAGGGGTACGGCTGCTCAACTGGCACACGGGCCGGCGCGACGAGTACGAGACCGGCACGCAGCACATCACCGACTACCTCCACGAACACAGCAAACTCTTCCTCGCGCCGGAGCTGTCGAGCTCGCCGCATGTCGACGAGACGGCCGACGTCTTCGGCCTTGGCGCGCTCGCGTTCTTCCTGTTCACGAACCGTCCGCCCGCGCCGGACCTCCAGTCCTACGTGCGCACCCTGATGGACCGCGGCGGGCTCCGGCCGGGCGCGGTCACCGACAACGTGGCCCCGGCGCTCGACGAAATCGTCTACGACGCTACGCGCGTCAGCCCCGACGACCGCATCGGATCTGCCGGCGCGTTCCTCGACCGCGTCGAGAAGGCCCGCGACCAGATTACCGCCGCCGACGTACCGCCACAGGATCCGCTCGACGCTCGGGCAGGAGATCCCGTTGGCCCATACACCATCAAGCGCAGGATCGGCTCCGGCTCCACAGCCACCGCGTTGCTCGCCGAAGATCCCGAGGGCCACGAAGTCGTGCTCAAGGTCGCGAACGATGAGAGACACGCCTCTCGACTCGACGCCGAGGCGCGCGCGCTTTCTAATCTCAATAAGCAAGACCAGCTCGACAACGAACTCGTCGTCGACCTCTACGACCGCACGACCCTCGGCGGCCGGCGCACGCTCGTCCTCGAGTACGCCGGCGACACCCTCTTCGACGAGCTACGCGAGCGGTCGGCCCTCAGCCTCGATGACCAGCGGCGCTTCGGCGAGGACCTCTGCAGGATCTTGGTCGTCCTCGAGGAGGCTGGAGTCTTCCACCGCGACATCAAGCCTTCGAACCTCGGCATCGGACGGCCCGGCAATCGCGGTCCGAAGCGGCTGATGCTCTTCGACTTCTCGATCAACGATGTCGGCGTCGACGCACTCGACGTCGGTACGCGCGCCTACCGGGATCCCTTCCTCGCGGGTCGTCGCGTGTGGGACGTCTACGCCGACCGTTACTCCGCCGGGCTCGTGTTGTACGAGATGGTCACCCGCCGGCTGCCCGAGTGGGGCGACGGACGCACCAACCCCGCCTTCTCGGCCGATGTCGAGCTGCATCTCGACGTCGAGCGATTCCCGGCAGCGGTCCGCGACGGGCTCGAGGAATTCTTCCGCCGCGCACTCGCCCGCGAGCACAGCGACCGCTTCGACACTGCGGAGGAGATGCTCAAGAGCTGGCGTGGGATCTACTCCGGCACGGTGACGTCGGACCACGGCACCGAGACCAAGCTCGCGCTCGAGAAGGCGACGCCCTCCGACGAACTTCACAAACTCGGCCTGAGCGAGGCTGCTCGCGACGCTCTCGACGCACTGGGCGTGTCGACGGCCAAGGGGCTCATCAAGACCCCGACCAACGACATCCACTTCCTCACCGGCACGGGCCGGGAGGTGCGCGAAGAACTTCTCGAACTCCGCGGGCAACTCGTCGAGCTGTTCCCGGGGCTGGCACAGGGCGCGCAGCATGTGGAGACGAGCAGCGCCGACGACTACCGCCGAAGTCCCGTCGACGAGGTCGTGCGACTGATCCGCCGCAAGCCTGCGGATCTCGACATCAAGATGAGCTTCGCCGAGCTTATCGACGCCATCCTTCCCGACAATCCCGCCCGCGCCTTCGCCTGGATGCGACCGGAAGACCTCGCAAGAGGCCTGGAGATGGGCGAGGAGGATTTCGAGTCCATCTTCCTGCATCTGCGGTCGGCTTGGCTGCGAAAACGCGTCCTCGACCCTCTGCGCGACGATGTCGTCCGAATCATCGACGAAGCCGGCGGCGCCATGGAGGCCGGCGAACTCGCCCGCGCCGTCCTCGGCGAGCGTGGAGCCCACGAGCAGCAGGACGACGCGCGCCTTACAGCCGCGGCCGCCGCGAGCCGCGCAGCCGTCGAAGCCGAACTCGCCGCCGACGGTCCACGGGTCCAACTGCTCCGGCTCGGCTCGAACGCGGGATCGAAACTGACTCGTACGTTTGTCACCACTCGCCCAGAGCTCCGCGACGTGCTACCGGACCTCGGCGAGAAGGCGGGCGAACTCGCCGCGCTCGACACGCTCGCCTCGTCGGCGCGCGCTCTGCGAGAACTCGCCGCCATCATGGAAGAAGCCGGGATCCAGCCGCTGCCGCGCCACCGGCTGCTCGCGCTGGCCGCAGCCGCCTCAGAGCACGCGGCCGTCTCGCGCCAGGACGAAATCTACCCGGCCAACATGGACCCCGTGCGGGCGCTTCGGCTCACGTCGAACCTCCTGCTTCGCCGCGCGCCGCTCTCGGACGACGATGTCGCCCGCGCCGTACGCGACCGCTACCCCGAGGTCGGCGAGATCCCTAGCCACCCCGAACTCAACGATTCTCATCGAAGCCGCCGGTGTCGAGCTGATTCTGGAACACGAAGCTCGACGACTCCCGCGGCATGTACGACTCGCGCTACGGCCGCAACGTCGCCACTTTGGCAGTGACACGTTCGACGAAGGTATCGAGCGCCGGTTCCTCGATGCACGGCGCGCCACTTTCCGAGCGCGAGGAGCGCCGCCAGGACTTCGAACGACTGCTCGAGCACAAGAGCCGCGAGGGCGGCTTCTTCGCCCTGACGGTCACCCCGGCGAAAGCCTCCGAGGCCGCCGACTGGCTCGCCGCAACCTACGACCTCGAAATCGTCTCCGTCGACGCCGTCTTCATCGACGTGCTCCGCGAGCGAGCCAACGCGGCCGGCGTCGACTGGACGCTGCTCCTCGACACCGATGCTCCCGACGCCCCGGCTGCCGCCACGCGCAACATGAGCCATTTCATGCGCGGCGAGCAGGTCGTCGACGAGGTATACGACCGGATCACGCAGGCCGGCGACCGAGTTCTCCTCGTCGATCCCGGCCTCCTCGGCCACTGGAACGAACTCGCCGGCACGATGGACATCATCGAGCGGCTACGCGACCGGACCCGTGACCATGGCCCGAGCGTCGCGTGGATCCTCGTGCCCGTCGATGCGGCTCGCGGCGGCCAGCGACCGAAACTCGACGGCGTCGCAGTACCGGTCGATCCGGGCGACTTTACGCGGATCCCGGCGGAGTTGATTGGTGAGGGAGTTGTTCGAGAACCGAAGCAAGAAGTTGGCCAGCAGACGTTGGAGGTGAGTACGTGAGTTGTGGTTATGCTCGCTGACGCTCGCGTAGTTTCGTTCGCTGCGCTCACGTGGTTGGTAGTTACACTGAGAGCGAGCACAGCGGGCGACACCACCAACCACAAGCGACCGCAGGGAGCGTTAACCACGAGCGAGCGAAGCGAGCGATAACCACACGGGACTATACGCGAACGAGACCAAATCACAGGACCCCACAGAATGCCAAAGCGCAAACGAAGTGGGTGGTATCGAACAGACAGGGAACGTCCACATCACAACCGGCGCGTCTGGCAGTCGGCAAAGAGGTTCGTGCTCGAGATCTACCGGTTCACGGCGCGTTTTCCAGACTCCGAGCTTTATGGATTGACGTCACAACTTCGTCGAGCAGCGGTTTCGGTGCCGAGCAACATTGCCGAAGGATCCGGACGAGGCTCGAGTCGTGACTTCCTGCGCTTTCTGCTCATCGCACGAGGCTCGATGAATGAAATCGACACCCAGCTCGAGATCGCAGATGAACTCGGCTTTCTCGAAGGCATGGACCTCTCGGAGCTACGCAGCACATTCGACAAAACGAGCTCGCAACTCCAGTCCCTGATTAGCAGCATACGGTCGAAGTTGAATTAACCACCGCGAGCGTCAGCGAGCAAAACCACGAGCGAGCGCCAGCGACCGATAACCACAAACTACGCGAGCAACGCGAGCAAAACCACGCGAGCGAAGCGAGCATAACCACACGACCACCACGATGATCGACCAGGACCGCCTCCACGCGTACCGCTCACTCGTCGCCGACCTTCAAGACGGCCTCATCGACCGCTCCAAACAGGACGACTCGGTCGACGGCAAGCTGCGCGCCCTGTGGAAGGAGACGAAGGAAAAGGATCGCACGGCCGACTCGTACACGGCCTGGCGCGAGCAGCACACCGAGCAGGTGGCGGTGGCCTGGGTGCTCACGACCATCTTCGTGCGTTACCTCGAGGACAACGGGCTGATCGCGGACATCCGCATCGCGGGGGAGGGAGACGCCGAGGCCGAGGTCGAGGATCACTGGCGCTACTACTTCTCCGAGAACCCGACCGACTCAGAGGCCGACTACCTGCTGAGCATCTTCCGCAAACTCGCCGGGCTTCCGGCAGGGGAGCTGTTCGGGCCAGAGCGAAACGCCCTGTACCAGATGAGCATTTCGGGCGACGCGGGTCGCGAGTTGTTCGAGTTCTTTCGCAAGACCGATCCCGACACCGGAGAACTCGTCCACCGCTTCGAGACCGAGGGCGGCGATACGCGTTTCCTAGGGGACCTGTACCAGGACCTCTCCGAGGCCGCCCGCAAGCGCTACGCGCTGCTGCAGACGCCCGACTTCGTCGAGGAGTTTATCCTCGACCTCACCCTCGAGCCCGCCATCGACACCTTCGGGCTCGACGACTTCCGGTTCATCGACCCGACCTGCGGATCCGGGCACTTCCTGCTCGGCGGTTTCCGTCGCCTATTGAAACACCTCGCCGAACGATACCCGGCGATGGACCGCGCCAAGCGCGTCCGCCGGGCGCTCGAGGCGACGCACGGCGTTGACATCAATCCATTTGCGACTTCCATTGCGCGTTTCCGCCTGCTGGTGGCTGCATTGTTTGCTATGAACGAGTCGTCGGACGCCGCACCGTCGTTGGCCGACGCGCCCGAGCTGCCGCTCAAGATCGCCACCGGCGATTCGCTCATCCTCGGCCGCCAGTTCACCCGGTGGAACAAGGAGTCCGAGATCCTCGGCGCCCAGGGCACACTCGACCGCTTTAAGCTTGAAGCCAGTGGGGGGACGACCGAGGACTACGACCTCATCTTCGGCGACGGTGGCCAAGGCGGCATCCTCACTCAGCAATACCACGCAGTGGTGGGAAATCCGCCTTATATTACCGTCAAGGATAATGCACTCGGGAGTACGTATCGCAACTACTACGACTCCTGTTATTACCAGTATTCTCTAGTCTGCCCGTTCTACGAGCGGTTCTTTGACTTGGCTGGAGGTGCGCGGCTTGGCGATGACATGTTTGATACCGGCTGGACCGACAGTGACGCGGGCTTTGTCGGCATGATTGTCGGCAACTCATTCATGAAGCGCACCTTCGGACAGAAGCTCATCGAGGAGATCATACCCTGCACTGATCTGACCCATGTTATCGATACCTCGGGGGCGTATATTCCTGGCCACGGTACTCCCACCATCATTCTGGCTGGTCGAAATCGTGCCCCCAAGACTGAGTACGTACGTGCCGGCCTGGGCATCCGCGGGGAGCCGTCGGTGCCAAAAGACCCAGCTAATGCCAAAGTCTGGTCTTCCATTCGCGACCACATCCAGGAGCCGGGCTTCGAGAACGACTTTTTGACAGTGGATAACGTTGCGCGTGCGTTGTTTCACGACCATCCATGGTCGTTGCGGGGTGGCGGTGTACTGGAAGCAAAAGTTCGAGTGGAGGAAGTTGGCGCTGAGCAACTTGAGGAAGTGATCGCTGACTTGGGCAGGACGACAAACTTGGGTGTTGATGAAATTTGGCGTTTTGACCCAAGTTCGCTGTCCCGCCATCGGATCGCGGAATGGGGTGTGGAACTCTGTACCGGCGAGAATGTGCGGGACTGGTCTGTGGTAGGGGTTGAGAAGGCAATTTACCCTTACAACCGACTTGGAGGGCAACCGATTGAGTTAGCCGAAAGCCTGCGCTTACAGGGGGTTCTGTGGCCGTTCCGTACAACGTTGAGAAGCCGGAAAATCTTTGGTCGTGCCATTACTGAAAGCACAGCTTGGTATGGACATCTGGAGCATTATGAGCACCGCCTTGAGACTCCATTTTCGATTCCTCTCGCATTCGTGGCGACCCACAACCACTTCACATTGGAGCGGGGCGGAAAGTTGTTCAAGCAGTCCGCTCCCGTCATCAAGTTACCCACGGAGGCAACCGAGGCAGACCATCTGGCGCTGCTTGGTCCGCTCAACAGCTCGACAGGCTGCTTCTGGATGAAACAGGTGTTTTTCAACAAAGGCTACGGCGCAGACTCGAAAGGCGCAAGAAGCCGTAAAGCGAAATTCGAGGACTTCTACGAGCACGACGGCACCAAGATGCAGCAGTTTCCACTGCCGGAGCGTCGCCCGGCTGACCTCCCGCGCCGTCTCGACGCCCTTGGGCAACGGATGGTTGAACTTCAACCTCATGCACTCTGTGAGCAGACAGTTCCAACGCCTGGGAACCTCGCTGCTGCCCTTGAAGAACGCCGGGAGGTGTTTGGCGGGATGCTTGCCCTCCAAGAGGAGATCGATTGGCAGTACTACGGTATCTACGGGTTGTGCAGAATGCCGCCGCTGGCGCAGGACTTCCACCGGAGCGGCGACCGCGAAACAACTCTCGACGAACTACCGCACGTCGAATTCGGCGAGCGCCCCTTCGAGATTGTGCTCGCCCGCAAGATGGAGTCTGGCGACATCAAGACGACCTGGTTCGAGCGCCACGGCTCGACGCCGCGCACCGACATCCCCGACCGCTGGCCCGACTGGTACCGCGACCTCGTCCAGGCGCGCATCGACATGATCGACGGGCCGAAGGAGAAGCGGGAGCGATTCGTCCGCCTCATCGAAGCCCCCGAGTTCAAACGCCGCTGGAACCTCGATTCGTGGGAGAAGCTCGAGGAGGAGGCGCTCGAGACGTGGCTCAAGGACCGCCTCGAGACGCGCCGCTACATCCCGCAGGCGCCCGATGCTGTCACGCTGACGCAGGCGTCCGACGACGACCTCCACGCCGACGGCGGCACTGGTATGGGCACCGGTAAGGGGGTCGAAGCCCGGCCCGAGCTGATGACCGTCACCGAACTCGCCCACAAGGCGCGTGAGGACGAAGACTTCATGCAGGTCGCCGAGCGGTACACTGGAGATCCCGGCTTCGACGTGGAGCGCCTCGTCGCCGACCTCGTCGCCGAGGAGTCGGTGCCGTTCCTGCCGAGCCTGCGCTACAAGAAGAGCGGCCTCGAGCGCCGCCGCGAGTGGGAGGACGTCTGGGACCTCCAGCGCCAGGAGGACGCCATCGACGCCCGCACCGAGCTTCCCGAGGAGCACCTCGACTACCTGAGCGAGGCCGAGGCCGAAGACCTCAAAGCCACCGAGGTCGGCGACATCCCCAAGCCGCCCAAGTACCGCAAGAGCGACTACACCAGCGGCCACATCTACAACCTGCGCGGCACGCTCGACGTCCCCAAAGAGCGGTTCACCAGCTACCCCGGACTCGAAGGCGAGGACGGCTCCCAGGTCATCAGCTGGGCCGGCCTCGACCACCTCCACCGCGCCAAGGCGCTGGCCACCTTCTACTACACCGCCCGCAACCAACGCGGCTGGGACGCCGACCGCCTCGTCCCCATCCTCGCCGGCCTCAAAGACCTACTCCCCTGGGTCGAGCAGTGGCACCCCGAGCCGGATCCCCGCACCAACCAACCCTTCGTCGACTTTCTGCGCGGCATGATCGAGACGCAGGCCCGGGAGCTTGGCGTGAGCTTGGATGCGATTGAGGAGGCGCGGATCGGCGGTTGAGTAGGCAGGTCCGTGGCAGCGTAGAACTTGCCTGGGGGCTACGGTCGGTACCCGGGCGTTCATGAAATGGAGATTGGGTTCGACCTTGGAGCGGTAGGAAAATGGCTGTACGAACAAAACTGAATTTCTATGAAATCGAAAAATGCGGTTACTACTGCGGCGACGTCCACCAGTTTGTCGACGTCACCCAGTTATTGGCTGACCTCGAAGATTTTGCGCATCAAGACGGCTGTACCCTGGCAGCAACGAAGCTATTCGACAGTACGGAAGGCGCGAATCCGCTCCTGCCGGTCTATTGCATGTATGCTCGCCCATTTGGTGCGTTTGACGACCGTCTGGTGGTGACGTGGAATCAGACACCAGAGAATGATGGGCGAGTACCCAGCGTTGATCCTGAGGCAGAAACAGGAACAGCGGACGTCGACTTCACCGACCTCCCTCTTGGCAACATCCCTGGTTATGCGTCGTACTACTGGTTCCTGCCACGGCAGCGAGTATTCGGCATTCTTCGATTCGAGAATCGGATCAAGAATGGCCATCGTGGGTTAAAGAAGTATCTCGGGGAGTACCTCCGAAAGGAGGCGACGTTCGCAGACGTTACGCTCCAAGGGGATCGAGTAGCCATCAACGGTTATCGTGAGACGCCTCGTGACGAGCTTCGAGTTGACGTTGATCCCTGTTTCGAGTCCAGGCCGCGCCGGGGTCACTCGCAGCTTGCATATCTCCGGGAAAACCGCGAGCGGATTTATCGCGTAATTCGAAAGGGTGAAGTCAACTGGGACGTTCGCATCGAGCGTGGTGCTTGGAAGCGGGGACTCGACGTTGTCTTTGGACGCGACCGTGAAGAGGTGCGAGAGCGTTCTTTGCAGCAGGATGGCCGGAAGTACAAGTTCGAGTTCGACGTGAGCGTGAAGGAGGACGAGTTCGAAGAGATTGTCGAGAACTTTACGATGGGAGAGCGCAGCGATTTCGAGAATGTCGGCTTCGTGCTGGAAGGCGAGAGTAGCAAGGTTTATTGGTTGTCGGATGCGCTGCTCAAAACAGAGTTGGAGCTCGATCTACGCAGGGCCAACGACGAGATCATCGAATATGAGTCTTTACAAGATGCACTCATCGCAACGCGGGGCGAGCTCATCGAAAAGCTTCTTACGGACTGACTGGGAAGGATGATGGGACTTTTCGCCAAACGTGAGGCGGTATGGTTCGCTATTTTTTTTGCCGTCTCGGTTCTCGCCGGCTATCAATTCGGCGGGGGAATTACCATCAAGGACCAGATCGCACTGTTCGACAACATCCTCAAAGTTTCATCCATTGTTTTGGGTGTTTCTGGCGTTTGGATCGGAGTTTTGAAGTCCGAAGTCCTCCGTTCGATCGATGACACGCAGGGTAATCGCTCTGTTGTCAAGGACAGCATGTTCTCGCGTCTCGTGCGTCTGGTCTTGTGGTCGACGTTCGTGGTTTGTCTGAGCCTGTCGGTACTGATTTGGGGCGAACCAATTCTTAATGCCGTCTCGACCGGGGATGGAGAGGTGGTGAAATCGATCTTTTTCGGCCTCATCTCTCTCGTGGCGCTGTTCGAGATTTACCTGCTGGTCATGAGCCTGATTCCGTTGAGTGACGTCGACGATGAAGCGCAGGCCGAAAAGAAGCGAAACGAGCGCCGTGAGCGGGACCGAGCACGACGCGGGTAAGTTCACTCGCGCAGACCACTCAGTTCTGCAAAGTGCTCATCGGTGCTGGTGCTGAGCTACCGATGCCGTTTTTTAGGGGTGTCAGCGAAGTTGCTCTGCCTGCTTACGCAACAGGTATGCACTTTCCGCGATGGCTGGAAGTTCCTCTGGCTTGACGCCGTCCAGGATAAGCCGAAGCATGTCACGAGCATATCGATCAAGCTCGTCGGCGATCTTTTCATCAGGAAATCCAGCGTCGCGGCACGTCTTCACAAACTGCTCAATGTCCTTTGCGTCCATATTGTTCTCCGACTGCTCTTGGATCGTGGCAATGCGTATCGTAAGCGTTGGCGTGCGGCTGGACCAGCCAATTTTCTCGAATTTGTGAGCTCGTCTCGCACAAATCTCCTAAGTGTTCTATCATGGCGAGACTGCAACGTGTTGCCGGAAGACAGTGAGAAGTTCCCTGAGTCGTCAAGGTTCTCGACCAGCAACGTAGCTTCTCGCGCCTGCGGCTTCGGACCCAATAACACCCGTGGGGGGAAAAGCCGCCACGTGTACGAGATGTAGTCATGCCGGACATCCCATCCCGTGTTCTCTCGTTATTCGATGATGGCGGACGGCTCGAGAGCTTCGATCCCGACGTCAATTCTCTGGTGCAGGTGCCCTGGTCGAAGGGGATCGCGGAGATGCGTGTTTTCGAGCGCGGCGGTGCGCCGCACTTGTTGCGCTTCTACGAGATTGGCACGGCACACAAGCATCAGGCGTTGATGCGCCTGCAGTGGCGCAACGAGGTCATGGCCGCGCTTCGTCTCGCTCATCGGCGACACCCGTCATTGCCTCGACTGGTAGATGCGTACTTCTACGAGGACGAAGGCGTCGGATTTGTCCTTCTCCGAGAAAACGGCGCAAGGCTCGACTCGGAGGGCCACCCGCTCCGTGAGCGGTTTGCCGAAGAGCCGGCCTTCGCCTTTCGCCGCTTCTTGGCGTTGCTCGAAGGGCTCGCCTACCTCCACGAAGAAGGCATCATCCATCGCTTCGTGGTGCCGAGCGCGATACGCGCGCGAGAACTGCCCGACGAATACCCGATCCTCGATGGGTTCATTCTCAGCAGTTTCGTTCGGACATGGTTGCGCGAAAGGTGGCAGGGCAATCAGCCGACCATGGTCAAGGTCGAGACCGTCCGGGAGGGCTTTTTCCTACCTCCTGAGCGTCATCCCGATGGCCGCTCAGATCTGCCGGAAGGTACTTCGGCGGATGTCTTCGGCCTGGGCATGCTCGGTCTCTCGTGGCTGGTCTTGCCCCACGAGGAGTGGCCGGTGCTCGGTGACAAATACTCGACCGAGGCACAACAGGAGCTATTGAACCTTCTCCATGAGGAAGCGCGTGCCACCCTGCCGAAGCAATTGGCGGAGGCGCTAGTCACGGCGACGGAGTTCTGGCCGAACGCTCGGCCCAATAACGCACGCGAGCTGCTGGAGTCGCTGCGGAACAGCCGTGGCGCAATCTTGTCGGTTCTGGAAACGCGCGATGAGCCCGCGGAGCCCTATCAGATTCGATACCTCCAAGAGACCATGGAGGCTTTGAACAAAGGCCGCTTCGTCAATAAGCCGGTAACTGCGCCCGGCGCTTCGCGGTTTTACCAGGCATTCATCGAGAAGGATCTGTATCAGGGCCAGCTGATTCATAGCCCGTCGGGCTTCTACGGCTATGCTGACGGCGAGCGAAACGAGGAGATGCGTAAGGCTCAGACGGTACTCCTCGGCCGGGAGTGCGTGTACTTCTGCGAATACCTCAAGCTTGGCCGCAGTAAGCCTCCAACCCCTCGTGCACTCATAATCAAGTATGTGACATGGGGGGAAGGCGTTGAAGATTTGCGGACGCAAGCGAACCGGCGTGTACTGCCCGCGGAATTTGCCGTCGACTGCTACACACCAGGGGTTCGAAATCGGCCGTTGCCAGATGACAGCCCGTCGTGGGCGCCACTCGTAGAGTCGGTACGCGTACAAGGTGAGCAGGAGCCCAGCGAGTTGGTGCTGGCCTCTCGGTGGCGATTGGAGGTCGAGGAGGCTCGACTGGCTCGCCAAACCTACCGCTACGAGATCGTGGAAACACGTGAAACCTCGTACGACCTTCGCTGCAACGAGATGGATGAGGAGTGCGGTGGCGCCTTTGGAAAACTCTTAGAACGCTCGCAGCGCCGCCGGTTGATGGGGCAGTATTTCCGACAGTTCGAGAAGGAATGCCTCGATGCCGGTGACGAGCCCATTTGCTACGTGGAGTCGAAGGCCGGCCGTGAAATCGAATTGCGACTGGACAAGATTCTCGATGACAGCACGATTCGGGTACGCCGCGATCCTAAGACTGTATTGCCGCAGTACGGACGGATTGCACCCGAGTCGAGCGGTACGAAGGCGCAGCTCAGTCGCCAGAATCGCGCATTGCAGAAATTGCTCGAAGAAGGCCGATACCTTCACGATCAACTCAGGGGCCCGTTCTCGTTGCGCATTCCGCCGCAGGGTGAGCTTGCCTTTGCTTCCGAGGAGTTATCGCCAGACACGAAGTCGCTGATCGAGACCCTCGTGACCCGACGGCCGCTGTTTGTCCTGCAGGGACCTCCTGGAACGGGGAAGTCGTTCACAAGTTCAGAAGCCATCTACTCGTATCTCAAAGCAGAGCCGTTCGACCGAGTTCTGATCTCGGCACAATCTCACTACGCTCTCGATCACCTGCTCGAGTCGATCGTGGGTAGGCTGGAGGCAGACCCGAACCAGGAGTTTGTTGTCATCCGTGCGGCAAGTGAGAGCACGCGCGAAAAGCTCAGCACTACCGCAAAAAAGTACGTAGTCGAGAAGGTGCTCGAGCGCGTGGGAAATGCCATACCCTCGAAAGTGCCTGAGGAGCTCAGCGAGAAACTGCAAGCTCTTGCGAAGGAATGGCGTGGTGTCATCAAGCCGGACAACACTTCCGAGTCACGCCTCGCGCTGGAGGTGAAGGAGCGACTGCGTGAATCTGCGTCGGTTGTGTTCTGTACCACGAACAGCGCGCTGCCACGTCGACTCGGCATCTGGCGTTCTACGTCGTTCTTCGACTGGGCGATCATCGAGGAGGCCGCAAAGGGTTGGCTGACCGAAATCCTCATCCCGGCGGTGCGATCCGTGTCATGGCTGCTCGTCGGCGATCACAAGCAGTTACCGGCTTTTCGTGCCGACGAGCTTGAGGAACTGCTCGAAATCGACATGGCCGAGGAAATCACTGCGGAAGAAACTGGGATCGTTCCAACGGTCGAGTGGAAAGCATGGCTGCGGTATTTCGCAGCACTGATGGAGCGGGGACAAGACGGTGATGCCGTGCACACGCTCTCCGTCCAGCGGCGGATGCATCCCGAGATAGGGGGACTGGTCAGCGAGGTCTTCTACGACGGATTGGTGTTTTCGCACCCATCGACGGAGGCGGAGCGCGACCACGGATACCGCGAGCCCAGGTGGCTCGAGGGTCGTCATGTGGTGTGGCTCGATACTTCGAAATTGGCTTGGCAGGACGAGAGTCCTGGCTCGCTCGCCAACAAATGCGAACAGCACGCGATCCGATGGTTGCTGATGCGTTATCTCACGCAGGAGCGGCAGTTCGAAAACGACATCCCGCGCCGGGTCATCTTGTCTCCTTACCATGATCAGCGGAAGGCTCTCGAACGTCATATGAAGAAGATCGGCAATCCTGTGGAGATCCACACCGTCGATTCGTTCCAGGGGCGTCAGGCCGAGGAGGTCATCGTCTCGATGGTGCGCTCGAATCATCAACGCGACATTGGGTTCATGTCTGATCCGCACCGGCTAAATGTGATGCTGTCACGTGCTCGGCGGCTTCTCGTACTTGTCGGCAACCTGCCGCATTTCGAAGATGCGGCTGCGGCTCACGCCGAGCACGGCCACGTGAAACGCCTCGCCAAGTACCTCCGAGAACACAACCATGTGGTGGATTTCCTCGAAATCGGATTCAACGCCCCTGGGAGCCGACGATGAAGAATACATTTGTCAACATCCCTTGCCGCATCTTCTCGATTGAGCTCGAAACCAACACCTCCGAGGGTCTCGGACGGCTCGACGGGTTGCTCCTACGTGCAGTAGAGGCTGGCGCGAACACGCTCGAGGCGTTGAAGATGGTCTTCGAGTTGCCGACCAAGCTACTACTCGATGCCTGCGTTGCTCTCGTCGAGCGCGGGTACCTCAACATCGGTGCCGACGGGAACTTGGTAGTGGACGAGCGTGTCCGCGGGTTGATGGAAGAGCATGACGAAGGTGACGCCTGGCTCGAGGAACTCAATCCGGTCAAGCGCGGCGAAGATGAACAGTGCCATGTGGTTCAAGACCTGGTTTCGGGTGCCGTCATCCCATACACGCGTGACATGCGAGAACATGTGCCTCGGACAACTATTCGCGTGCCGGACGCCGCCTCCATCGTGCCAGTCGAAGAGATTCCGAACGTACAATTATGGGATGCGGCCCAGACTTTTGTTCGTCGAAAACCCGAAAGGGTATTGGTCGGGGTGCGCCCCTCTCGGCTTGAGGGGCCAGCAGGTGAAGCAGCAGTGGACGCTGAGCGGTTCGATCTTCCCGTCGAGATCCAACTTCGTGAGCCAGGCGACTACAATAATGGTGTGGAACCTCGCCTGGATGTCATCGGGCCGGTGCAAATTGCGAGGCATGTTCGCCGGAGACTCGCTGACGCCATTGCAAAGCAGTGGGGGGACGAAGATGTACGTGAGTATAACGAGCAGTTCATCAACCTGATAGATGGGCTCCAGCCTATTTCTGGTCATGTTGGAGGCGACGAATCGGCGGTCGCTGATCTCGAGCCTGTGCTTTGGAAAGCGTCCGATGCTTTGGCCGACTTGCCGGACGAAAACGCAGAGGCACGAGATGCCCACGACGGGCTCGTGGGTCTGGACGACTTACTCGTCGAAGTATTCGAGGAGCATGCGAGTCACGAGGCGAGCCACTGCTCAGTGACGTTCGACACTCACGAAATTTATGAACTGCCGATCCGGGCGCTCAAAGAGGCAGAGACTCAAGTGGTCCTCATGAACCCCTGGTTGGGGCGCATGAACGACGCTGGATTTCGCGCCGAGCTTGCCACTGCGCTCGAACGGGGAATCAACGTGCACGTGCTCTGGGGTATCTCGCGCCAGGCGAGTTTGAAAGAAAGGCTCGATGACGATGCTCACGACGAGTTGATGGCTCTGGCGTCGCAACGGGGAGAGCGAGGCCGCCTATTTCTGAGCCCAAATCTGCCGTCGAGAGTTCACGGAAAGCTCGTCTTGTGTGATGTGCGATGGGCGGCGGTATCGAGTGCCAACTTTCTGAACGGCGTCAGCTCGAGCCGGCAAGAGATCGCCGTGAGGCTCTCGGGATCTGACGAGTATGTAGTCAGGCCCATTGCCGAACTTTTGGACTGGATCCGCCGACGTGCAGCCGACTACCGACATCAGAACGCTGTGCTGTGGGATCCGATCAGCTTCAATAGCTCCTTTCGTTCGCGTGAGCTCGAGTTACCCATCGCTCCCAACAAGCCGCCCGAGGCCGATTCCTCACAGTCTTCTGCCAGCGGCGGCAGTTTCGGCACGCTGGGGGATCTCTTTGCCCAGAAAGATGGGTTGCTTCTCGACACGTGGCGCGAGGCGTGGCGCAACCGTTGGGAAGCTATCCAGTCGCATGTCGACAACTTCGGACCGACTTGTCTCGTCGTCGACGATAGTCCAGCACACGTCGAGTGGCTATTTCATGCGTTGAGGACTTCAAAGGAGCGGCTGCTCATCGCATCACATCGAGTCAGTGGCTTCCTGCTCAACGACCGGTTTCTCGAGGTATTCGAGGATGCCATCGAGCGTGGGGTGGAGATCATCATCGTGCACGAGCGTGCGCAGCGAGCCGACCCGACGCTCGACGAAGGGCTCGCCCGGCTGGAGGACATCGGTGTTAGCGTGGTCGACACCGCGAGTCATGTGAAGGCGCTCGTCTTCGACAACCGAGCAGTCATTTCGAGCTTCAACTTTCTCTCCCGTCGGCGCGGTGGGCCGTACGAGTTGGGGTTGTTCGTACGGGATGGGGCCGTGGCGGACGACATATGGCAGTGGGCGACGGGGCTTGAGGTTTCGTGATCATATGACGTGATCGACACGATTTCCGGTGGTTTTGAGAGGGTCTTGGTGGCTACAGGGTAGCGAAGCTACCCTACGCGCACGCACGCGAGCGCGAAGCTGCTAGGCGAGCTTCACGCGTACCAACCTGTCTGTGCTCCTACTCCTTGGCGTCACTGGTGCATCCTCTTTGAAACCGGGGAGGACGCGCTTCCTCGCGCGCGAGATATATTTGTCCAGACCCACCGGGTTGCTTCGCAACCCGGTGGGCTTGCTCAAGTTCCAAGAGCACATTTATTTTCGTGTATAAATGTTTTTCTCATGCGGGAAAATTGAGAATACACGAAAAACACCTTGCTTGTTGGTTCGTGAACATCTATTTTCGCCAATGAGCCATTTTCTCACACGAGAAAATACAGGTGAGCGCGAAAATGAACGAACAACAACTTCTCGACATATTTCAGAACCAGATCCGCAGGGAACCCTCCGTATACGAACCACTGCGGATCCGAGACTTGCGGTTGGAGCAGACAGTCTTGGACGAGGACGGCCGAGCCTGGGAGGCCGATGCGGCCTTCGACCTTGACTGGCGGGATAAGACTATCCGTTGTGCGGCGGAACTCAACGGCAGAGCAACACCTCGCCGTGTGCGTGACACCGTCCGGTATCTCAATAACCTGCTCACCGCTGGACAGCTCGACGCCAAGCCAGTGCTCATTGTGCCATACCTCTCCAATGGCATAGCGGAGCAACTCGACCAATCCGGTGTCAGCGCGCTCGACCTCAACGGCAACTACCTCATTCTGACTGATGACCTAGTTGCAATTCGGCTCGACCAGCCGAACCAGTACCCGGAATCGCGGGACATCAAGAAGGTCTACTCGTACAACAGCTCGATCGTCGGACGGTTTCTTCTCGCAGCGAACCGAACGTTCGAGCAGGTCAACGAGATACATGACGGGATTCAAGAGATGGGGGGCGGCATCAGTCTCTCGACGGTCTCGAAGGTTCTCAAAAGCCTCGACGAGGACATGATCATCTCGAAGAAGCGCGGCGAGATCCGTTTGCTCCAGCCCGGCAAACTTCTCGATCGATTGTGCGAGGGGTATCGTGAGCCCCGAGTGGGCCGGAGCTACAAACTCAAGTTCGGCGACGGTGACCAGGACGAATTCCTCAATAAGTTTCTCGGTTCCGACAACTGGGTGTGGAGTGGTGAGACGTCGGCCGAGACATACGCGGCGACGACCACGCCACGAACCCGTGTCGCCTACTTCAATGCTCTAACTCCCGAAATGGAGGCGCTGCATATGCAGTTTGGGGATGACCGCTTCTACAACTGCCTGGTCGAGCAGACCGATGACGACTTCGTCTACTTCGCTCGACATGGCCAATGGGCGTCGCCAGTCGAGACGTACCTGGCGCTGTCGCAGCTCGACAAGCGCGAACGCCAGATCGCGCAGAGCATTCGTGAAAACGTGATCCTGGCGGGGTTCGAAAGCGATGTTTGATCTATTGTTCGACGAGTTGTTGACGCTCAACTCGCGTCTGGAGGCAGCCGGGATCTCGCTGATCTTGGGCGGAGGCATGGGGCTGTTTCTTCGCGATACCTTTCTCGGCGGCGAGCGTTCGCCACGGTATCCCGTGCGCCCGGAGTCGCGAACGACCGAGGATCTCGACGTCCTGTTGACTGCTTACGTCATTGTCGACGCGAACAGGATGAACCAACTCAGGGACGTTCTCGACGACATGCACTACGAGGAGGAGGTTCCGCACTTCCAGTTCATCCGAAGAGTCGAGGTAGCAGGCCACGAACGCACTTTGAAAATCGACTTGCTTGCGGCGCCGCCGGCCGAAGCGGAAAAGGACCAGGTCAAAATCAAACCACCTCGGATTCGACCCCGGGACAGCAAGAATATCCACGGCTATTTGACCCAGGAAGCCGCCGGGATCGAGATCGGTAAAATCGCCATCGATGTCAGCTCCCACAGCGATACGCCGCAAGCTCAGAGCGCGATCATTCACATCCCGTCGAGCTTCAACTATCTCCTGCTCAAGTTGCACGCGTTCCATGATCGGCGCGACGATCCGGACTCAGACTTTGGCCGCCACCACGCGTTCGACATCTTTCGCATCGTTACCGACATGCGCGAGGACGACTGGGAGACCGCCGCTCGTCATGTGGAACTGGACGGCGACGCCGAATACGTGAAGAATGCGGCGAAGCTCCAGCGGAACCACTTCGCAGACGATACCAGCGTGGGGGTCATCAGGCTGATGGAAAACGAGGGCTACCGGCGACACCGCGACGAGTTCGACGGCTATATCCCCGACTTCCTCGATGACATGGCGGAGCTCTTTGCTGACGCCTGACCCCCATGCAACGGCGCAACGCCGAGGCTACGATGACACAAACATCCACACAGACAGGCCCGGTCCTCTGGAAGGACCTCATCGCGATCCCCGAGGAGCAGGACACATTCGTCCTCAAGCTCACCTCGGGCATCGCAGATCCTAAGGGCACCGTCGATCACTACGTCGTCACCGACTCGCTCGCCGAGCGGTTTGACGATGCGCTCTCGCTCATCGCCGATGGGCTCGCCGTGGGGCGTGCGGGGCAGCCGGAGAGCCAGGGGGCGTTCCTGCACGGATCGTTCGGCTCCGGTAAGTCGCACTTTATGGCCGTGTTGAGCCTGCTGCTCGACGGGTATGCGCCGGCGCGCGACTTGGCGAAGCTGCGCGACGTCGTTGTCGATCACGAGTGGATGGACGACGCGAAGTTGTTGATGGTCCCGTACCACATGCTCGGTGCGAACAGTATGGAGGCGGCGATTCTGGGCGGGTACGTCGACTTCATCCGCGAGAAGCACCCGGAGGCGCCGCTTCCCGGCGTGTACGTTGCCGACAAGGTGCTCGACAACGCGGACCGCCTGCGTGAGTCGATGGGCGAGGAGGCGTTCTTCGAGACGATCAACCAGGGCGGCGGCGCGGCGAGTTCGGACGGTTGGGGTAGCTACGGGAAGCAGAAGTGGGACGCTGAGAGCTACGAGGAGGCCGTCAACGCGCCGCCCCCGAAGAAAGGCCAACAGGACCAGCGCAAGGTCAAGCTCGTCGGTGACGTCGTTGACTATCTCCTGCCCTCCCTGCACGATGCCGCGAAGGTCAGCCAGGACGGAGGATTCGTTGGGTTCGACGAGGGGCTGTCGATTATTTCGCATCATGCAAAGGAGCTGGGCTACGACGGCCTGATCCTGTTCCTCGACGAGTTGATCCTGTGGCTGTCGCGCCGGGCGGCGGAGCCGGAGTTCGTCAGCCGCGAGATCCAGAAAGTCTCCAAGCTCGTCGAGGCCCAGCATGCCGACCGGCCTGCGCCGATTTTCAGCTTCGTTGCGCGTCAGCGCGATCTATCAGAGATGATCGGCGAGGAGTTCACCGGCGAGGCCACCACGCAGCTCGCACTCCAGCAGGAGTCGATCCGTGGGCGCTTCAAGGTCATCGAGCTCGAGGATCGCAACCTGCCGGCGGTCGCGTCCGAGCGTCTGCTCAAGCCCCGCGATGCGGAGGCGCGGGAGGTCATCCGGCAGTCGTTCGAGCGCAAGGCTAACTCGCTGACGCCCGTCGAACGCGAAGTCATGCTCACGAGCCAGCACGACCGCGACGACTTCGAACTCATCTACCCGTTCAGCCCCGCATTGATGCAGGCGCTGATCGTGCTTTCGAACGAGCTCCAGCGCCGACGAACAGCGTTGAAAATCATGCAGTTGCTGCTGATGCGTCGGCGCGACTCGCTCGAGCTCGGGGAACTCATCCCGATCGGGGACTTATGGGAAGTTCTGGCCGAAGGCGATGAGCCGTTCGACCCCGTGAAGAAGCGGCTTTTCCGTACTGCCAAGGACCTCGACAAGCTCAAGCTCATGCCGCTCTTGGAGCGGGAGCATGGGCTGGATCCCAACGCGCTGGATTCTGAGGACCCCGAGGACGCGCGCAAGCTCGCGCTGTTCCGCGACGACGCGCGTCTTCTGCACACGCTGCTCGTCTCGGCGCTCGTTCCCCACCTGGAGGTGTTCGAGAAGATGACACCGCAGCGTCTCGTCGCCCTCAACCATGGGGTCGTGCAGGCGCCCGTGCCGGGGGCGGAGATCGACCAGGTGATGCCGAAGCTTCGTCGCTGGTCGACGGACATCGGCGAGTTCCACCTGACCGATCCGCCGAACTCGACCGTCGAGCTTCGGCTCGAAGGTGTCGACGTCGAGCCGCTCCTCGAGCAGGCGAACGCCCAGGACAACCCCGGGACGCGCATCCAGAAAATCAAGAAAATGCTCTACGGTTGGCTCGCCCTCCAAGAGGGGCGGGATCTGCAGGCCACGTACGAACTCGAGTGGCGCGGTGACGTGCGTCAGGTGCACGTGAAGTATCTGAATATCCGGCAGCAGCCGTTGCAGCGGCTTAAATCCGACGGCGAGCACTGGATGATCGTGCTCGACTACCCGTTCGACGACGAAGGGTTCACACCTCGCGATGACGAGATTCGTCTTAGTGAGTTCAAGAAGCAGTTTCCCGAGGGTAGCGAGACAATTGCCTGGGTGCCTCGCTTTTTGGAGGCGGAGGGTCAGAACCTGCTCGGTCGACTGGTGCGGATCGAGGCGGTGCTCGGTCAATTCGACGAGTACGCGCGGGATCTACGGTCCGAGGATCGGCCCGTGGCGAGGCGCCAACTCGAGAGCAATCGTGACGCAATCCGTGACCGGTTGCGACTTGCCTTGTACACCGCGTACGGCCTCGGCAGCGATGGAGCTGAACTCCTCGCCGAGAGTGCGTCGGTCGCTCCTCTCCAGTCGCTCGCGCACAACCACGAGCCGCGGCTGCCGAAGGGAGCCGAGTTTGCCGAGGCGCTCGAAAAGATCGCCCGCGACGCCCTCGAACACAAATACAGTGGTGCGCCCAAGCTTCCCGACGAGCGACTTCGCCCCAAACAAGTGCGCGAGATGCACGAGGTCATCCGCGAGGCCGTCGACACGCAGGAGAACTCGGTCCACGTCGAGAGCCACGCTGTCCGCCGGCGGCTGCGAAGTTACGCTGAGCGTCTGGGGCTCGGCGCGATGGGCGACAACCGGTTCTCGTCGAACCGCAAGTGGGCGAACAAGGTCCAAAAGGAGCTCCAGCCCGGCGACGATGCTCCCATCGAGGTGGGCCGCATCTACGAGTTGCTTGACCCCAAGGATGCGCCCACCGGGTTGGCGAAGGAGCTCAAGGATCTCGTCGTGCTGGCGGTCGCCGACATGGAAAACATGGTCGTCCAACGGCGCGGCAAACCCGAGGATCTCTCGCCGGGTGAACTTCGCGGGACGGACCAACTCGTCGTGCGCCACATGCCGTCGGAAGACGCATGGCATGAGGTCCGGCAAGTGGCGAGCAAGGTGTTCGACCTGCGGCCGCCGCAGATGCGAAACGCGCGCAATGTCGAGAAGTTGGCTTCAGACCTTCGGAAGGCCGCGAAAACGAACCGCAGCGATGCTCTCCAGATCCAGGAGAAGCTCGTGCAGGCCGGCCGTCACCTCGGACTGTCGCGCGACGAAGTCGAGGCGACGAGGCGCTATCAGGTCGCTCACGCGATGCGCCAGTTGCTGCTGGCGTTCGACGAGCACGACGACTCGACGGACCTGATGGACGCCATCGCCGCCATCGATCTCAGTGATGACCGAGCTGTCGTTGGCCAGAGTTTTCGCAACGCGCCTGAAAACCTTCGGGTGCTCGAGCAGATCCAATGGCAGCTTTTCGACCACATCGTCGAACTCGGCGAACAGCGTGGGCGAGGCCAGAGCGTGGTGCTCGAAGATGCGCGCACGCTTCTTGGACAGGCCGAACAGGCGGCGAAGCTCGCGGAGTTGGAAGATATTCAGGCCCGTCTCATCAAGCTGATGACGGCGAAGCCTCCCACTCCGCCGCCAAAATGGGATGACGAAGACAAGGGCCCCACGGTTGCTTCGCAGACGATCAAGGTGCGAGGCTCCAACGCCAGCAGCGAAGTCCAGAAGTGGCTGGCCGAGCAGCTCGAAGGTCGATCGGACGATGAGTTCGAGATTACGATTCAGATCGAGGAGGCGAAGTAGATGCCGCAGCTCGACGCCAGAGACCTGAGCATCCATCTGCGCTCCTTCCGTAAACGGGCGCCGGCGGGACGCGTGTTTGCGATTCACTTCGAGGGACGCCCACCGGTGTCCGAGCTCGAGGTCGACGGCGAAGCGTGGCTGGTGGCGCGGGCACAGTCGGAACTCGCCCTGCGTGCGATTTTGGTTCGATGAATCCGCCGGCCCCGTGGCGGCGCTAACACCCCTGCGCAACCACGAGATGCCCGACGACATTCGAGCTCGGCTCGCCGGTCGGCAAATCTACCAATTCGATCCGTGGGCTTCGCTCGGGAGCCTCTTCGAGGCGAGCAGTATCGACGCGCGGCTTCGCTACGGCGAGGGTGCTGACGCGTTTGCGAGTGCGCTCTTGCGGGCATCTGGTGGAAATCCTTTCGCGCCGGTCACGGGCGGCTTTCTCGACCCCGACACCGCGTGGAACGCTTTCCTTCGCCGCGGGCTGAATCAGAACCCGCCTGCTGTCGAACTCTCCGAGTGGTTATTGTGGGCCGCGCAGACGCCTGCGGGCGTGCGCAGCTTGTTTGACGACTACGCCGATGTCGTACCCGCACTGCGAGAGCGAATGACGGAAAATACGGGAGATCCCGGCGCCTTTATGCTCGGGATCCTCGCACAGGCAGTGTCGGACGACGTGCCGAATCCGGGCGTGCATGCACTTGCGGTTGGCCTGGCGCTCGACGCGGCATTCCGTGCGGAGGACGCCGGTCATGTCAAGGCAGCGACGCGCGTTCAGACGCGCCTCGAAGGCGAAGCCGTCATCGGGTCAGCGGCCATGCATGGATTTGCCGGGGCCACTCGCACAGCTTGGACGCTGCTCAGCGAAAGCGCCGACCGAAACGGCGGTGCCGGGCTCGCCAAGAACTTGCGCCACGCAGTGGACGAATTGCTCGCCGACGTCGCAGGAAACGAGGCGCGGATCCTCGCCGAGCAGAGCATCGTCAGCGCGACCGGTTGGGACGAGAGGATCCGCCGGTTCGCCGAGGCTTTGGAGGATGTGCTCGATACGGGATCCTCGGCGACGGGTGCGCTCAACGAGGCTCTCGACAACCTCGAGACCCATTCCGAAGCCGACAGGTATCCGCAGCGGCTCGAGTTATTCCGCTCGGTTGCCCGCCTCGCGTACCGGCTCACCCAACAGGATCCTGCGGACGTAACCCTCGGCGAGTTGGCTGAACAGTATGTTCGCGATGGTAGTTTCATCGACGCCCTTCGAGAACAGCTCACGGCCGCAGATCCCGGCCCCATCGCATCTCCCGCGGTAGACCGGGTGGTCGAGCATGCTCTGGAGCGAAGCGACCGAATCAACGAACGGTTCGCGGAGCTGCTCGCTGTCGACCTGCGAAACCGTCGAGGACCATCGGCCGGGCTGCCCATCCACCACGCACTTGGACGGGCCATTGCACCCATCGCGGCGGAACACCCGGTGCTCGTCGTTGTTCTCGACGGCCTGAATTGGGCAGTCGCCCGCTGGCTGTTGATGGATGACGCACTCGACCAGTGGGACCCCTGGATCCCGGGACAGGATGACGCCGTCGAGGCAATGTTCGCGACAGTGCCGTCGGTCACGAAGCACTCGCGAACATCGCTCCTCACCGGCAAGCTGCAGCCGGGCAATCAGCGAACCGAGCGCGACGTTTTTGCGCGCGCGCTTCGGGACGCCGGCGGGATCTCTCGCCTCAAAGACGCTGAGTTGTTCCACAAGGCGGACGTCGATGCGGCGGGGCGAGGATTTGTGGGGTCGGACATCGAGCAGGCAATCACGGATCCCGAGAAGCGCGTCGTCGGCGTGGTCGTCAACGCCATCGACGACCAACTCGACGGAGCCGACCAGGTCGCCCTCGAGTGGTCGGTCGACGCCGTGACGCCGCTTCGAACGCTGCTCAAGCTGGCGAGCCAGCGGGTGGTCGTTATCGTCGGTGACCACGGCCACGTCTGGGAGACGAAGACGGAGCGCACCATCGGTGCTGCCTCGGCACGATGGCGACCCATCGGCGAGGATCTCGTCGACGGCGAGCGCGTGTTCTCCGGACCGATGATTCAAGAACTCACGGGAGAGCCGGAGATCGTGGCCGCCTGGTCGGAGAAATTGCGCTACACGCGTGGCCGGCGCGGCTACCACGGCGGGGCGTCTATCCAAGAAATCGTGACCCCGCTCGTCGTTCTGTCCCGCGGCACAGTCGAACTCGACGATGCTGGCTTCACCCGTCTGCGGACGATTCCGCCCTCATGGTGGGATTTGCAGGAGCCGCCCAAGACGGCAGAGGTCGCCGAGCCGGCGAGCGACGAGCCGCAACTCGACTTGCTGAGTCAGGCGTCCGACGTAGACACAGCATGGATCCGTCGCCTGATGGAGGCTGACCGTTTCCAAGACCGCCTCGACAAGTTCGGCGAAGGAATCGACGCGGATCTCGTCGGACGCGTGCTCGCTCAATTCGAGGCCAATGGTCATCGGCTAAGCGAGAAGGAACTTGCCGGCCTGCTCGGGCGAACGATCCGGCGCTCACGCGGGATCCTGATGGTGCTCAAGGATGTGCTCAACCGGGAAGGCTACCTCGTCCTGCACCAGGATCGGCGCGAGCGTATGCTAAAGCTCGACCGGCCGCTTCTCGAACAGCAGTTCGGTCTACGAGGTTGATGTGTCGATAGACGTCTCTCCACAACGCCGCGCAGAGATCCTCAACGCCCTTCGTCGAGGTGCAGTGCCCGGATCTGGACTCGATGTGCTCGCCGTCGGCATCGACCGTTTCGAGGCCGCCGTTGACGAAGAGCTCCAGCACGCAGCCTCCGGGCAAGGCGTGTTCAAGGCGATCCGCGGCCAGTACGGAACCGGCAAGACCTTCTTGGTTCGCTGGATCGAAGAACGTGCGCGCCAGCAGGGCTTTGCGACGACCGAGGTTCAGATTTCGGAGACTGAGACGCCGCTGCATCGGCTGGAGACGGTCTACCGCGCCGCCCTCGAACGACTCCAGACGCAGAACTCGCCGCCGGGCTCCCTGCCCGACATCGTTGACCGGTGGTTCTACCGGCTCGAGCAGGACGTGATCGCCCAGGGCGAGGTGGATGAGACGGACGACCAGGCGGTCGAGGATGCGGTCGCCGACTTGATGGAACTACGGCTGTCGGAGGTAACGCGAAGTGTGCCGCAGTTTGCCGCCGCGCTTCGCGGGTACCACAAGGCGATGCGCGAGACCGACTATGGAATCGCGCAGGGCCTGCTTGCCTGGCTCAGTGGGCAACCTCACGTCGGGCACTCCATCAAGCGCGAGGCGGGACTCAAAGGTGACATCGACCACTTTGGTGCCCTCAACTTCCTGCGCGGCCTGCTGTTCCTCCTCAAAGACGCAGGATACGAGGGGCTGGTGCTCGTCCTCGACGAAGTCGAGACGCTCCAGCGCGTTCGATCCGACGTTCGCGAAAAGAGCCTCAACGCGCTGCGCCAGATCATCGACTATGTTGACGAGGGGCGTTTCCCTGGTCTGTATGTCGTTATCACCGGGACGCCAGCGTTCTACGACGGCCCGCAGGGCGTCCAGCGGGCCCAGGCTCTAGCCCAACGGGTGCATACGGATTTTCCCCAGAACCCCAAGTTCGACAACCCGCGTGCGGTGCAGGTGAGACTCCAGGGGCTCGCCCGCGACCAGCTCGTCACGCTCGGCATCAAGATCCGGGATCTGTACGCCGACGGCTCCGACCATGCGAGCAGGATCCGAACCAAGGCAGACGACGCCTACATCGAGACACTGGCCGATGCGCTCGTCGGAAAGTTCGGCGGCGAGGTCAGGATCGCCCCCCGTCTGTTCCTCAAGAAGCTCGTTGAAAACGTCCTCGATCCCATCGACCTCCACGAAGACTTCGATCCCCGCCAGCACTACGAGTTGACGATCCAGGAAGGCGAACTTACGCCCGAGGAACGTCAGGCGGTCTACGACAGCGTCGACGACATCGCCCTCGACCTATCCGAGGAGTCGAGCGATGTCTTCTGACTCCGCAGATGCGTTTCAGCGACTCCATCCCGATCTGCGCTACCACATCGCAAACAGCCTCGGCTGGGGCGGCCTGCGCGACGTGCAGGAGATGGCCGTCGACCCGATCCTCAACGGCGAGAACACGGTGCTTCTCGCTCCGACGGCCGGCGGCAAGACGGAGGCAGCATACTTCCCGCTGATGACGCGTCTGCTCGAGGAGAGCTGGCAAGGTCTGAGCCTGCTCTACCTGAGTCCCATCAAGGCGCTGCTCAACAACCAGTTCGAACGGCTCGAAAGGCTGTTTGGCCTTATCGGCTACCGCGTCGGCGTCTGGCACGGCGACATCTCGCAGAGCGTCAAGCGGCGCATGCGCGAGGATCCGCCACATCTTCTGCTGACGACGCCCGAGTCGCTCGAGGGCATGCTCATCTCGACGAAGACGGATCCCGCCAAGATGTTCGGCAACTTATGGGCGGTCGTCATCGACGAGATCCATGCCTTCGCCGGCGATGATCGAGGGTGGCATCTGCTGGGTGTGCTCCACCGATTGACCAGGCACGCAGGTCGAGACATCCAGCGGGTCGGCCTGTCCGCGACGGTGGGTAACCCTGACGAGATTGCTCAGTGGTTGTCGCGAGGATCCGAGCGACCCAGCCGCACTGTGGATCCCGAGGTCCCGAGTGACAGCGCGGATCCCGCAGCGAAGACCGTTCCGAAGGCAAATGCCGAGGTCACCCTCGACTGGGTGGCTTCCCTCGGTAACGCCGCTCAGGTCATCTCAAAGATGCATCGCGGCGAGCGGCGATTAGTGTTCTGTGACAGCAGGATCCAGGCCGAGAAACTCACCAAGAGCCTCCGCGAACGCGGCGTCGATACGAAAGTCATCCACAGCTCGCTCAGCGTCGACGAGAGGCGTCAGACGGAGCGATCCTTTGTCACGGGTGGACCCGGCGTCATCGTCGCCACCAGCGCCCTGGAGTTGGGTATCGACATCGGTGACCTCGACCGGGTTATCCAGATCGACGCCCCGTACTCAGTCGCTTCCTTCCTCCAGCGCATGGGTCGTACGGGCCGACGCTCGGGCACCATCGCCAACTGCCTGTTCCTCGCCATCACCGATGACGGCCTACTGCGCGCGGCATCATTGCTCGACATGTGGCAACGCGGCGAAGTCGAACCCGCCGAGGCACCGGGATCTCCGTACCACATCCTCGCGCAGCAGATGATGGCGACGATCCTCGAACAGCCCGGCATCATCGTCGCCGATTTCCTCGAGAGGATCCGGCCCTATTGCGACACCATCGGCGCGACCCTCAACGAGGCCCGGGAACTCCTCGATTTCCTGCTCGACCACCAGTTTCTTTTTACCGATGGATCCCGCCTTGGCATCGGCCGTGCGGGAGAGGACGAATTCGGCCGCCGCAACTTTCTCGAGCTCGTCTTCTGTTTTCACGTCGCCGCCGCTGTTCAAGGTCAAACACCATCGCCGCGAACTCGGCACCGTCCACCAGAGCACCTTCCTCGACAAGCGCGACGATGACGACGACTCCCCGACAGTCATCCTGCTCGCAGGCCGCAGCTGGCTCGTCACCGGCCTCGACTGGGACCGCCGCATCGCCTACGTCGAGCGTTTCGAGACGACAGGCAAGACCCGCTGGGTCGGCACCGGCGTCGACATGAGCCGCATGCTCGCCCAGGCTCACCAGCGCGTCCTATGCGGCGTCGAGTTGGGCGGGAAGTACTGGTCGAAGCGCGCGCAAAAGGCGCTGGAAACGCTCCGAATGGCTTACGTCTTCGTCGAACCCGACACCACGACCATCCTCGAAGGCATCGACGACGTCGAGGTCTGGAACTTCGCCGGCGGCCGCGCGAACCGGCGCATCGCGGCGACGCTCGAGCAGATGGGCTATGGCAAGGTCGCCTCACACGGCCTGCACCTGCGGGTTGATGAGCAGGCGCCGGCGCCGGAGGCTGAGGAGAAATACCGGCGCGCACTCGAGCGGCGGATCCCGCCGGATGTGGACCCCGACCATCCGTTCTTGCGGTACCTGAAGTTCGCGGAGTTGTTGCCGTCCAGGCTGCTGCAGGAGGCGGCGAAGGCGCGGCTCTTCTCTCTTGAGCGACGAGAGCCCGGGATCGATAAATGCTTTTCGCGACGAACTCTTCGGTCTGAGTAGTTGCCTGTGGCACGATTCGCTGACGGTGGCGCGAAATTTATTCTGCTTGGCGCTTCGAGGGGTCTTCATGCGGAAGCCTGGGACGCCAAAGGCGGTCCGATTTCTCCCAGACAACCGTGCCATCAGTGAGTTTTTTGAACTCCTTCAATACCTCCTTGGAAATCGCCAGATTCCCGTTCTTGTTCAAGTAGACAAATTCGTCGCCAAACGTCCACTCGATCTCGTAGACTACGTCTTCTTGGTGAAGTTCACGCGTTGTCCGGACTTTCGATGCCATCCATTCGGCAATCTGGTTGGGACGGGCCACTCCGCCTACTTTTTTTTTGCGTCAGGTTCGACTTTCTCAAGGAGTTCCTCGTCGAAGCTCTGGTAGCGCGGCGTTGCCCCAGCGAACCACGTGCACGAATACTCGAAACCTTCCTCTTTTGGCTTACCGCTGCGTGTTTTTTTCTGCGACTTGTCGATGACGGAGTTAACTGTCATCGGTGGCCCTCCCGACTTGAGAACCACAACATCACCCTTCGCAAACTTGCTCATACATCACTCCGTAACCTCATGATTTGATTCCTCAGATTCCACCCGTGATGTGGAATGATGCACGTTAAGGTAAGCCCGGATGGCGTACGGTCAAGGACTTCTTGGCGCTGTGGTCAGTGCGGCCTGTTGAGCCGGAGCCATTTCGCTCTAGGAGTGCATGTCGGTTCGACGAGGACCTGCTGGAAGGTTGTGAGTCGGTCCTTGCGAATTCCATGCTCGGTAGTCAGGCGCTTCTAGCGCCGAGGTTGCTGACGCTGGCGGTGAGGGGACTTCGGTCCCGACGTCGCGAGGCGCGTAGTCTTCTCGGACCACAAGCTGATCACCGGAGGAACTGACGCTCTGGCGAGGCAGTCGTGTTACCACGACCCACCATTTTCCAAGTGCTCGTCCCAGAAGTCGCGGTCGTTGAGATTCGGTTTGCGGCCGTACCTCTCAATATAGGAGTCCCAGAATTCCTCGCTCGCACCCTCATCGACATGTAGTATCCATTCTTCGAGGGATTTGAGGCTCTCAAAAGCCTTTTTGACGCGTAGCTTGTCCATGTTGGCAAAGACCAGTTTGCGATCGTGGTCAATCGAGACCTCGTTTTTGACATCGGCGGCTTCGACATCCTCCCAATAGGACTGCCAAGTAGCGGAGCGACGATCGTTGGCAGGCGAGAAACCATCCCCAGAGTGGAGTTTATGGAAGAGAGCCTCTCGAGTGGCCTTTTGAAGACCCTCGAGGAGTTCCCGAGCGTCAGCAACCATTTCGCCGAACTTCTCCCAGTCATCCAAAGACTCAGCCAGTACCTCGCGGACCTCGTCGCGATCCTTCGCTTCCCTGAGCTTCTCTATAAGGGCATCCTTTTCCTTGAGTTCCCGAGTCATTTCGTTAACGGCCTCTCGAGCATCGTAGAGCTGAGATTGAAGCGTTGCATATTGTTGGCGCGATACACGGTCAGGCCGAGGCAGTTTGGCAATAAGTGTGTCCACGTGTTCGAGAAAGAGGTCTCGCTCAGCGTTCCACCGTGAAGTCCTCTTATGCTCGAAATCGAACTCTTGGATGATTCGGTCCCGCAGCTCATCGAGAGCCGTCGGGTCGTTGAGTTTCGCTGCCTGTGTGACTTCGAAGACGCCCTCAAGGTCGTTGTAGCCTTGTGGCGGTATCAGGAGAGGGAATGCTGTGCGTTGCACCCACGCGGCGCCGAGTTCCGCCATGCAAAACGGGCTCGCGGCGAAATTTGGCGACAGGAGCAGGATCACCAGGTCTGCATTGTCGAGTTCATCGCGAAGAAATGGAGGAATGTCTCTGCCGATTGGAATCGTACCAGGGGAACTCGTGTGGCAAATCCTACTGTGGGGGAATCCGAGAGCACCCTCCAGAATCTGCTGGACGAATGCAGTGGAAACTGGCGCGTCTTTACTGGCGTGACTGACGAAGATCTTCGACATGGGTTTTCCCCTTAAGGTTCGAGGACTGCAGCAGTACGCAGACAGTATTGGGTCTCGCCGTGGCTGTCCATGTGCTCAATTCTAACGTCGCTCTCCGAGATTTACCTGAACTACCACTACCGAAGCGCCCATCGGCCTCGCAATCCCGCGAACGGCCAATACTCGTGGTTTCGACAGGAGGATTTTTGAGTTTTAGGC
Organism: uncultured delta proteobacterium; assembly: GCA_963697525.1. Lineage (GTDB taxonomy): Bacteria > Myxococcota_A > Bradymonadia > Bradymonadales > Bradymonadaceae > Bradymonas. The sequence continues at coordinate 139,382 of OY969087.1, read as the reverse complement.
CAGCGTTTGATCGTTGGCTAAACTTGCTCACAACCGCCTATTGCGAAGAACTAAGATCGACAAGAAAGTGGTTTTGGAGAATACATTGGAGGGGCTGGCTACGGGATTGGCCGGCGCACTGCTCGGCCTGCTTTCTTCCTGTGAGGGCCAGTTCGTAGAATTTTGTTCAGCGGCTTCCAGCAGAGCCGCCGACTCAAACGGATCGTCATCGTACGTGAGGGCCGGGTCACCGGCTCCCGGTCTTTTGCGGCACCACCCACGGGCTCTTATTTACGCTGTACCAACCGCGATGCAGGCCCTGGGGGATCCAAGCGTCTGAGCTTGCCGAGGGTTGTCATGCCGTACAGCTCGCACGGGCGTAGTGTATCGCGGTCCAAGGGTTTCGTCCCGAGGCTTCATCTCGACAACCTGTGCGGTTCGCGGGTTATACTGGCGGGATGGGGGCCACGCAGGACGAGTCCTCCAAGTAGATGTCGGGAATCGACCTATGCTGACCATGATGCTCCGGTCGGCCGTGTGATGCAACCGTATCACCGGGCAAACTCGAGATTGGAGGGATGTCGAGAGGCGCGAGGACTCCTCGTCCTCGCGCCCCTGAAGCCTCAGGGGTCAGCTGCGGTATGTGTCAAGATAGTTGTCGCGGAGTTCGACGAGGACCTGCTGGAAGGTCGTGAGTCGGTCCTCACGAATGCCATGCTCGGTGGCCAGGGCCGGGAGGTCATGCGCGAACGCAACCAGCGTTCCGATGGCGTCGAGCACCGTCGGGGCGACCGAAGTCGGCTGTGGGGATTCGGAGACACTCGGAGAGTCCGCCGGGTTCTTGGCCTCCTCGTCCAGCGTTCGCGCCCTGTTGGATACGGCGTTAGCCTCGGCGTCCTTCGCGGTGACGTCGTCGGAATTGTCGCCGGTGCCGCGATCTTCGTCTTGGTTAGGCGCCGTCGCGGTCTCCAAGGTGTGTGCGGAGCCTTCCGTCTCGGAGTTCGGTCGAGCTTCCTCGGCATGTTCCTCCGTCGCCGCCTCTGCCGGTAGGTTGCCCTCGGTATCTTCGACCGGATCGACGTCGGAGTCGTTGGCCCCGACCGGATCCTCGGGCCGCACCTCGGCGATGGCGTCATCCCAGTCTCGTTCCGACGGCGGCTGGGCCAACCACACCTCGCGGGCCTCGAGATAGACGTCGGCCTCGACCTTCGCCGCCCTCTTTGCCTGGGCCACGGAATTATGGCGACCCTTCTGAATGTCCTCGAAAACATGGGGAGCTTCGTCCTTGATCCTTTCGACATCTTCAATGGCCTTGCGCGAGACTCCGACCCGGTTGCCTGCGCGCGCCGTCGCCCGACCAGTGGGAAGATCTTCCCGAAGCTCCCCACCCACCTTGCGGCGGGCATGCGCGTTGGTTCGCTCCTCCGGCAGGAACAGCTCGACGGCAACCGCCGCTTTTTCGACCGTGTTGAGGCTTCGGTGCGTGAGCTTCTGCTGGACGTGCGTTCGCGCGTCCTCGTAGGTGCCTTGGAACTCCTCGAAATCCTCCGGCGTAAGCGGAAGGTCGAGAGCCACGCACGCCTCGTAGCGGTGTCGTCCGTCGAGGATCTGGTCCTCGAAAAGAACGATCTTCGAGTCGCCGAGTCCGCCGCTGCGCTGCAGGCTGAGCTTGAGCGCCTCGAAGTCATCTGGATGCATGCGCGGGACGAGTCGACAGAGTTCGTGCGGCTGGTATTCGGGTAGGGAGCCAGCGTCGGCCGCTTCCTCGCCGTCTATGGCCTCGCCTTGGCGGGAGATGTCGACCTCTTCACGTTCACTGCACTCGTGCGCGTCGCGCGCGGCTTGATCAGCGTCTGCATCAACGTGAACGGTCGGCTCATCCGAGTAGCCAAGAAACGTCTGCAAGTGCTCGGGGCCATGGCAGTTCGCCCACGCATACGCATCGGCCCATTCGAGCCACTTGGTCTCGGGCGTCGTCCTTCCGCTGACGCTGAGAAACTTGCGCTCATTCGGACCTTCGATCGCGAGTACCCAGCAGTACTCGTTGAACTTGTGCCTGATTGCTCCGACGAGATGATCGCTGTGAGCTGCGGCGGCATCCTGAACCCAGGTAGGTGCTTCCATTGTCTTTCTCCACTGCGGGAATCTTGTTCGAACAACTTCCTTGGTGGAGGCGGATCTGCGACGCCGTCCCACGGCGTGGCGCAGGGTATACCCCGGCCTCCGCGTACTGTACCGACCGGGAGACCACTTTTTACAAAACTTTCTGAGATTTTTTGAAACTCGCCGAGATTTAGGCGGAGTAGGCGCAAGAAGCGCGTAGGGCGCGCCGTTCTCCGAAACGGGCGACGAGGGGACGGCAGAGGACGAAGGACGCACCAAAGCGCCGGCCTGTGGCGCACGAGTGCGGGGGAGAGCGTCGGTGCCGAAAGGAGAGACTTCGTATCGGTAACTGTTTTGTACGAAACGAAAGGTGGACAAACAGTTTCCGATGATCGAGGAGATCGCGATGCAAAAACTCACGCCCCTGCCGGAATGGTGCGAATTGGTCGGCCTGAACTACCAGCGTGGCTGGCGGCTGGCGAGCCGCGGCGAAATCAACGTCACACGTCTCGGTTCACGGTACTACGTGCTGGGTAATGGGCTCGGAGGTGACAACGACGCTGCCAGCAGTTCACCGCCGTCCCGCCCAGTTGTTGACGAGGGTGCACAGCAGACAGACGAAGAATAGCCCCGTAAGCCCCTTCGGGGCGAGCGCGAGGCAAGCGGGCAGTTGCAGGAGATCCATGGGGTGCGTGTGCCGATGACCAGTAGTTCTGTGTCAAGGCGACACAAGCCGATCACCGCGCCTCCGTTTGATGCTGTGCTACCCTTCCCACTCCTGTGGCGGGCGGAAAAGCTCGCGAGGATCGACATCGAGCGCCTCGGCGAGTGCGCAGATGGTGTCGAGCGTGAGATTCCGCCCCCTCGCCTCCAGCCTTCCCAGGTAGGCGCGCGTGATGTTCGCCTCCACGGCGAGCGTATGCTGCGACCACCCCTTCTCGGTGCGTAGCCGGCGCACGTTTCGGCGCACCAATTCTTGACAGCCACTCTTCGTTTTTTCAGGCATCCAGCTTCTCCTCGCATCGGTTGCGCGAAGAAAAGGCTAGGCTGGGCCTTGACGTCATTTGGCGTACTACAGTACACAAGATGTGTACTACACTACGCAATGCTTCGGGGCCTCCATCCGTGTGGAGCTGCCGTTTAAGACGATGTCGGTCGCCCCAAAGCGCCTCATGGAACCCGTGAAGTTATGGAGGGCGCCTGTGCGACACCTGCTGCCGATAGCAATGCTCATCGTTCTGTGGCCGATGTCTGCCACGGCCCAGGATCTTGGGGACTTCGATCCCTACGGTGGTCCTGAGCAGTTCATCAAGATGGACCACAAGAAGGCGGCGCAGAAAAAGATGGCCAAGAAGAATACGACGGCCGCGCCGAAAAAGAAGACGAAGCTTCGGCGGATTGGCGGCGGCGAGGCCCTGGTCGAGTACCTCCGAGGCGTCTGCGGTAAGGACGTGCGCGTGGAGGACGTGAAAGACCGGTCGGGGACCCATCATGTGGCAGAGTGCAGCTTTTGTCCGAAGGGGAGTTCTGATCCCGGCGGCAAACTGCGTGCTCATGGTGGCTACGTCGGCGACTTTTCGGGAGACGGACATGCGGAGGCGATCCTCGCCACCAGCGGATGTGGGGCTGGGTTCAATTTTATGGACTCCGTCGTCGTACTCCGCCGCAAGTCCGATCACGGTTGGAAAATGCTCAAGTATGTCGACGCCACAAGCGCACGCAATTGCACACCGGTCCACGGGCCGAGCCGCGACTTGCTGCTTTGCCCTTGGACCGAATCGGGCGGAGGGTCGTCGACAACGCATTTGGCGACCAACTACGTCGAGAACGGAAAGCTGAGTGGCGAGGAGCTCACCACGTTCCACGACAACACTGGCTCATGTCACTTCGAGGGAGATTTCAAACGAACCGGCGATGTGCAGGTCGTTGATGACATCGACGGTGACGGCAAGACCGAAATTGCCCTCGGGATCACGACGGTCTCCGGAATCCCCAAGGCTGATGTCTCGTCCATCGAGGCAAAGTGCGACGAGAGCAACTGGAAATTCAAGAGCCGCAAGACACTCGAGGTCTGGGAGGTTGGTCTCAAGGGGATCCACAAAGATGCCGAGGCCGCGAAGTCGACGAAGTTGGCGAAGCTGAGGCCGTACAAGCAGCGTGATGGGGAGAAGAAGTAATGACGGGTGGTGAGTATGCAGAACCTCCACCGCTGCTGGAACGGCGGCTCCTATGCATCCTGGGCATCGCGATCCTGTGGTCCGTAAGTGCTCTCGGCTGCTTCTCCGGCGAGGTGGGAGGGGCATGCTCAGGAGAATTCGACTGCCCGCACGGAACGCGATGCCTCAACCTCGGCGATGGCTCCGGTGTCTGCACGGTGCGCTGCGACAGGGATCCCTGCGCGCAGGGCGAGTGTGTGGAGACGCAGTACGGGAAGACGTGCACGAAACTTTGCGAGTCCTCGGCAGATTGCTCCGGGGATCTGAGCTGCCAACAGGATCCCACCAGTTCCATAAACGTGTGCTGGGGTGCCGATCGATACCTTAGCGCCGCCGGTGCCGGGGTGGTCGTTGACTCGGCCAACGTCGTCTACGACACCAACGCCGATGGGCGTATCAGCCCTGGCGAAGAGGTCGCCGTTGAGCTCACTGCCAAGAACCTTTCGAGAGAGACGGTGGGTATTGGCGCTGCGTCGGTCGTGCCCTCGGCGACCGCCATTACTTTGATGGACGTGCGAATGAACCCCAAGTGCGCCTCGGGCTACGCGATTGTCGACGGCTGCGATGGCCAAGCCGGCGCGTGCAGTTGTTCCTTTCAGACTGTCGCGCGCCTGGATCCCGGTGACGTAACCTCGGGCACGATCCTCAGTTTCGCCTTTCGGCTTCGCGACGATGCAGATGTCTCCACGCTGCCGTTTGACGTGTCTTTTCAGACGCCAGCGGGAGACGCGGCCGGCGACGACAGTTTTGAGCTGGAGGTAGTCCATTCGCAGACGCGCATGGAGGTGGATTCGACGAGCGTCGAATACGAAACCAATTCCGATGGACGCATCAGCCCTGGCGAAGAAGCCGTGGTCGACATGTTCGCCCGGAACACCGGCGCAACGAAGGTCTCGGACGTGAGGGCTCGCGTGACCTCGCTGACTGACGGTGTGAGCGTCGTCGATCCCCAGCCAGGAGGCTGGCATCCGTGCTCGTCGGGCTACGCGATCATGAGCGACTGCTCGTACAGCGATGAGTATTGCGAGTGCACCACGCAGTCGGACTTCGATCCCGGCGAAAAGACGTCAGCGTCCTTGCTGCGCTTCGGAATCAAGGTCGCTGGCGACGTTCCTACCGGCGAGGCCAACTTCGAGGCGACGTTCGAGGACGCGACAACCGGGACATCCTCCAGCGATACTTTTTCGGTCGAAATCCAAGAGTGAACTCATGAAGTCCCGCATCGTCAGTATCAGCGCGGTCCTCGCCTGCACTACCTGCTTGAGTGGATGCTACCATCTTACTGGTCAAATCAAGCAAACCAGCGAGATCCATCGCACGCCCACCAACACGGTGGTCAACAAGGTCGTTGTCGAGAAGCGCATCGAACCAGCGGCCGAATTCCAAGATGGTCGCCTGGTCATCTCCGGGGAGGCCGTCGAGGATTGCGAGGATCGCACGGTCACCACGTATGCGCGCTCAAAGGAGACGACGCGTGAACTTCCGTCGAGCTACTGGTGGACCGCTATTGGTGGTGTCGTCGCCACTGGAGCGGGATCCTACATGATGGTCGACGGCAGTGGGCGCATCAATGAGGGCGAATCGCGACCACTGGGAACGCCCGCACAGGAGGGAGCCTACGACACCGGGGAGCAGCTGTTCGCCATCGGTGCCACGTCTCTCGTGGCCGGACTGCTCACCGTAGGATCGGCCTCATACGACTACGTCACGGCCATTGACGGTACGCAGCAGATCCCGCCCGTCGATGAGGTCACCAACGTGCGGCCGTACGAATGTAAACGGGATCCCGCCAGATCGACCGTCTTCTCCGTCGGACGGGGGGAGACATGGGACAAGTTGTCAACACCGCCTGACAGGGGCCAGGTATCCCTGGACGTTCTCCAATCACCGCTGGCCCGGTTGCCCTACTCGGATCCGTGGGTTCGGGTCACGTGCGACGGGTGCTCGCGACAACTCGACGTGAGCCTACCGGTCGAAATGGGAGCGCACCTGGTCGTGCAGCAGGACGATGACCAAAGCCTCGCCGCGTTTCTCGAGCATCGCACCAGTGTGGGTCTCGGTTATCTCGTCAGTTGGTGCGACGACAGCAATGCCGCTGCCTGCCGGCTCGCAGGACAGGCGTTTGCTCAAGGACTCGGCGTCGGGAAGGACAAGAGCAAGTACCGGAAGTTCACCCGGAAGGGCTGTGATGCCGGTAGCGCCCGGGCGTGTTTCGCACTTGGCCGGGTCTACCAGCGAGGCGACGAGGTCGAGCGAGATCCCGCGCAGGCCGCATCTCGTTACAAGACGGCCTGCACCGCGTCCATTGAGGATGCCTGCGATCGTCTGAAAACGGCCCAGGCGGAGGTCCGTTGTCGCAAAGGCAATGCCGGCTCGTGCTATACTGCCGCGGTCGCATACAAGGACGGATCGGGTGCCGATGTGAATCTGCAGCTGGCAGCCACCTACTTGGAGCGGGGCTGCAAACACGGCAACACTGATAGCTGCAAATTGGGCGCTCAGATGTTCGGTGAGGGGAGAGGAGCTCGCCGAAACTCGACGTGGGCGGTCAAGTTCTACGAGCCCCTGTGTAGCTCGGGCAAAGCCGATGCCTGTCGGGCGCTCGTCGGGCTGTACTACGATGCTTCGGAACCAGTCACTGACCGAACTCGGGCCGCGTATCTCTCGCTGGGTTTATGTCGGCATCAAAAAGATGCGTACTTTTGCGGCCAGTATGGGATGATGCGACTGCGTGGCGAGGGCATGAAGCGCAACCCGAGCGTTGGTTTCAAATACCTACGCAAGGCGTGTGTGCTCGGCAATGACCGATCCTGCTACATCGTCGAGCGGATGCTCAACCTCGCCCAAGCATGCGGCAACGGCAGCGGTACGGCCTGCCTGCGTCTCGAGCGCGCTTTCTACGGCAACTGACAACAAAGGGGTAGCCACCGTGAAGATCGACGAGCCGACCGTGGATGAGTTGGCGAGGCGACTACGGTGGCGGGATCCGCTCGCAGTCAGGCGATTGTGGGAGCGACTCGACCCCAATCCCGAGTGCACCGACGGCCATTCCGAGGGCCTGCCCGATTTGCTCACCCTCCAGCCGCTCGTCGAGATGGCGCGGCAGCACCTTCGCATCGTGCGAAAACTTCGGCTGCTGATGCGGGACCCCGCGATCTACGAGACTGTCCTCGAGTTCTTGGACTCCGAGAACGGCGCCGACGATGTCAGTTCGCCCGACTGACCTTCCCCTGGCCTTTTCCCCGCGTCAATTTTCCAACTCGGAGCCGCATTTTTCTTCCAGGGTCGATGTCCATTTTTTGGCCCCTCCTGAGGAACGAAAAGAGATAAGCGAGCGGTTCTGAGGATTTCACCAGGAAAAGTTGCCGCCACAGGCTTCGCGGCCTGCTTTCTTCGGCCGGGAGTCAACTGGTACCGTTCTATGCAAGAAACGCATGACTAGAACCCTATTACTGCGTTTTGCGGGAGACGACCGATATGACCACGCAGATCGAACTTCTCGACGCGCCGGCGACGGATCCTGTTTCATTGCGGAGGCCGACGCCGGCGGCAAAGCCGTTCCGACAAACAGAGGTCGAGACCGACGACAGGCTCATTGACCTGTGGTTGTCTCAAAAGGCACCGGCGACCCAACGCACCTATCGCGTCGACGTCCGGCAGGCGCTCGATTTTATCGGCCGGTCGTTGAGGTCAATCAAGCTCGAGCATCTGGTCGCCTGGGCGAACGAACTCGACGAACGGGAGTATGCGCGTTCGAGTCAGGCGACGAAGCTTTCGGCGCTGCGATCCCTTTTCTCGTTTGCGCACAAGGTCGGATACCTGCGCTTCAACGTCGGACTGGCGCTGCGGGTGCCCAAGGCCAAGGAAACGCTCGGCGAGAAGATCCTGTCGGAAGCCGAGGTTCAGCGGATCCTTGCGTTCAGCAAGGGGCGGAATCAGGTTCTGCTCGCGACGCTGTACGGACTCGGCCTTCGCGTTTCGGAGGTCGTGGGCCTATGTTGGCGGGATCTCCAGACTCATGGGGACGCCGGGGTCGCCGTCGTCTTCGGCAAAGGGAGCAAAACAAGAACGCTTCCGGTGCCCACGCCCCTTTGGGATAGGCTCGTCTCCCTCAGAGGCAAGGACGCCAGTGCCGGGGATCCGGTGTTTGTTTCTCAAAAGGGAGGATCTCTCTCGACAAGCCAGGTCTTCCGTATTGTGCGAAAGGCCGCGAGGCGCGCCGGCATCGACACGAAGGAACGTCCTGTCAGCCCGCACTGGCTGCGCCATGCTCATGCTTCGCATGCGCTCGATAGGGGCGCGCCCATCCACCTCGTCCAACAAACCCTGGGGCACTCGTCATTACGAACGACGTCTCGATACGCCCATGCGAGGCCAGATGAGTCGTCTGGGGACTATCTGGCGCTGTAAGCGGGATCCCCGCTCAGGTGTTTTTTGAATTTGCGATTTTTTCTGGCAGCCGACGCCCATTTTCCGCGTACGCTTGACTCTCCCAGGGGTTCGCCTGCGCTTCGCGGCTGAAGCGCAAGGTCGTGGTTGCCACGTCGGCACGGAGCCTCGCGTTGGACCGCCCAGAAAAATAGCCCAGAACCCGCCGAAAATTGCTGATGCCGCCAAGAACTCGTCAGGTGATCCGTGGGCTGGCCGATCCCTGAGGGAAGAATGGGCTACGCAAAAATCGGGAGCGACCATGCAGCCACGCAGCATATGGGGTCGACAACCGCGCGTCCTGATCAGGATTGGCTGTGAGCTCGTCAGGCTTACGGAGAGCGCAAGTTCGCAAGCGGATGGGCTCGAACTGTCGGATCGGTTCGTAAGACCAACAGGGTCTCCGGTGGGCGCATCTGGCCGCGCGGCATCTTTCCGGTGTGCACAGCTCCGCGGTCTTGTTCGTCTGGGAAAAAATGGCTCCGATCCCTTGCGCCCGTTTTTCTTTTTGTTAAGCCAGAGGAGTGACGATGCGTGTCCTGTTAGGCGCGCATCCCGGATTTCCGGATCCGGCCGAGTTTACCGTCTACTCGAGTCGCGTGTCGGCACGCGCGATAGGAAAAACAAGACGCGGTGTGGGAGAGCAGGCCGGAGATGAATACCTGCTGTGCTGCACAGGATGCACCGAGCAACGTGCGTCTCCCAGGAGATGCACTGGATCATGGACCCTCGTGGTGACGTCGCGTCGCTCGTCGGTAACGGCGAGTATCTAGGGCGCTGCTCGGTAGCAGACAGGAGTCTACGGACTCCCCGATCGACTGGATCCGGTGTTTTCGGTGAACTCGGGTTAACCGAAGACCACCAGGAGCCAACCCTCGATCGACGGAGTGACGGCCACTGTCGCATCCTCTGCGGTAAGGATCTCGATCGGTGGATGGATGTCCCCGACCCCGAGTAGTTTTTACTACTCTTCTGATCTAAATCCTTTAGGAGTTAGATCAACTAAGGAGATATTCTTTATCTCCTTACTCATCCATCCAAAGGATCTAAGAGATTAGCTTTCACCTAATACTGATGCAGAACAAGATGCCGAAGAAGAAGACGAAGAAGCCGTAGGCGATGAAGATGCTGAAGGTACAGTAGACGATAAGACAGGTAAGGTAGACGACAGCCTGAGCGTAGAACGCGAAGCAGAGCAAGAAAGCGCGGACAACGAAGATCGTGCGAACAACAACAGATGAGTGCGCATGCGCGCGCCACTGAGGTCAACAGGCTCCTGGTGGTCGCCGCATGCGCGGCTCCATGAGAGGGACACAGGATCCTGAGAGCAGTGTGCTCCTGATAGTCGCCGCGTGCGCGGCTTCGAGAGGCGGGCACAGGATCCTGAGGACAGCGCGCTCCTGATGGTCGCCGCATGCGCGGCTCCGTGAGGGGACACAGGATCCTGAGGACAGCGCACTACTGATGGTCGCCGCATGCGCGGCTCCGTGAGGGGACACAGGATCCTGAGCGCAGTGTGCTCCTGGGAGCAAGCGGTACCGTTGTGCTGTGAGCGTGCGGGCGAATCCTGATAGCACTGCGTCCAAGATGCGGTGGCGGGGAGTCCACGCGTCCTCTTATGCGAGTTGCACTTGGAGGCACAGTCAACCGCAGGTACCGCAGCGCCGGCTCCTGTGAGCAGTGTCGCTGCAGCCCGGATGGCTGCGCACAACGGGCGAAGGAGGAGACCCATGAAGGTCGAGTTCTCGCGTTCAGGGCAGCATTGCGGCCAATTCGACTGGGTGATTTATGGCAGCGCCGGCTCCTGGACGTCACGCGTTGATCAATCGGCCGACGGGAACCCAAGAATTCCTGAATGGCTGGGATGGATCTCGGAAGATGTCGACCTTGTCGGAGAGGCGTACGCCAAACCGTGAGATTCCCACCTTGAGCAGTGGAACTCCGATGCGAAGAACGAGCTGGTCGACGTCCCTGAAATGATCATTCGAGACGACGATGCAGCGGGGATTCTTCCGCGCATGCTTCAGCAGAACCTCATCGGCAGCCTTACCATGCGTTTCATGAAAATGAGCGTCAGGCCGCTTCACCATCGCCAAAAACTTGCGCTGATCGTCCGCTCCAAACTTGTGACGCAGGTTGGCGTCGCAGAACACCTGGATGTCGGCATTTTCGAACCGCTTCCTTAACGCCGCCAGCACCTCCAGGAGGTGACACAGGCGCACCTCGTCGCCCCGGTAGGCGAAGTTGCTGCCGTCGACAAGCAGCGTCCATCCGGTGGCGTCCAACGGCAGCACCGGCGCTTGCCATCGTTGTTTTTGACCCAAATCATCAGAGGAGGTGTCGAGCGCCATCAGGATGAACCCGTACAGGGCGAGGCCGAACAACGCGCTGAAGAACAGGTACGCGAGGACGTCCGAAAGTGGTACGGGAAAATCGAGCGGGAGGATTGTCGCGAGCATCGCGCCGGCCCCAGTTGCAGTGCGGGTTGATGGAGGCAGTCTACTGCGGGCAGGCGGTGGTATCAAACCCCGCGCGATGGACGCGATCGTCGAGGTGCTCGAGTTCCTCCAACACATTGGAGACTGCATTGCGCCATCTGCGTGTGCTCGATGAATCGGAGTCGGTCTGGGACGGTGCTCACCGCTGGAGCGATACCATCGGCGCATTGTTACATTGGCGCGTGGCTCGGTACCGCGCCCAGCTCATGCGTGCCGTGCCCGGCCTCGACGACATCTTCCACGCGACCATCGAATTCGTGCGCACCCGCGATGATGCCTCAATGAGCGTCATCCACGGCGACCTCTGCCCCGAGAACCTCCTGGTCAATGGCGATTTTCGAACCCGTTTCCCTACTCGACTTTGGTTTCCTTTCGATGGTGGGCGATCCGGCGTTCGATGCGAGCGTCGCGAGTGCCATCTTCGACATGTACGGCCCGAAATCGCGTCAGAGCGACGAGCAGGTGGCGGATGCAGTCTGCCAAGCTCTCGGGCACCGTCGCAATATGCTGCTCGCCTATCGGGCCTTATATGCGCTTCTGACGAGCAACGCCTACTCCGCAGACGGATCTGACGGGCACTTCCGTTGGTATGTTGAGATGTTGAGACGACAAGACGTGCGGAAGGCACTGGGTCTATGAGTCGCGTCAGTTGTTGCCCGCTCTTACTGCCGCTATGCTTGCCGTCCGTGTTTCACTGACGCAAGAGGGAGGGTCACGCTTATGCCGATGCCCACCAAGCCCCTGTTGGAGTCGTGGCCCTGTGTTGCGTTCGCTGCGCTACTGTCGATCCTGGGCGGCTGTAATGCTCCCATGCCTTCTCACCTCGAGCACCGCGCCGTGCCGGTCGAGGTTCCGACGGTTCCGGCGAAGTTCACGGATCCTGTCGAGCCGTCGTTGGCAGTGGAGATAACCCCCGACGCAGTTTACGCGACGTCGCATTTCCTGCACCCGCTGTGGCGCGAGCGCATCGCCAAAATCTACCAGAAGGAACGCGCCGAAGAGAACTGGTGGTCAGCCAGGAGGCGCGTCGACGAGTTGGTCACCTTCCTCGATAAGAAAGCTCCACAGTGGCGGGCTGATCGGGTCAAGGTGGCCGAGTTGCATAGTGGTCATTTTGACGTGCGAGACGTCCATTCGAACCCCGGAACGGTGGACTACGTTCAACCTGTCTTCGACGAGCTCAGCGAAGAGCGCCAAATGGTGATCAATGTTGCCGCCACGCTCGGGGTGCCAGGAGCTCTTAGATTTTTTCATACAAGCGATTTCGAGCATCCGCTGCCCCTGTTGCTGGTCGTCGACCCGACGGTGCCTTCGTCGACGGTGGCAGGTGTGAGGGGAGCCGCCCTCGAGGCTGGCTTCGACCGTCTCCAACTCCTGGTTCGCTCCGACGAGCTGCGCTCGGTTCCGATGCGTATCGAGCCGATTTCGGTCGGCCCGCCCTCGGATCAGGTAGTGCCCGGCGAGTCGTGTGCTGCGGCTATCGTTTCGGTCGACGAATCCATCGGACTTCGATTCGACCGTATCCTGCGCACGTACGACGCGGCGCTTGCGGACATGTATGAGAAGGAAACCACAGGGGAGTGGATTGAAGCCGGACCGAGGTATCCAAACGAGACAGTGAAGATGACTTCTGCCGACCGCGATGTGTGGAACAGGCGACCTGCATGGGACGACGCGCTCGTCGTTGCGAAGGAAGGCACGTGCAAGAGTGCCGACACGGGCGAGGTGAATCAGGTAAACGAGAGGCTACAGCGTCTCGTCTCGGCATTCGCCGCGGCTCCGAAGTGTTCGACTGCTTTCTTCGAGATGTCGCGTCCCGAAACGGGCGAGCCCACGACGAGCTATCAGGCGATGGTGAAAACGATTGCTGCCCTCCGCGCCGTCGACGGTGTCGAGCATGTCTATGTGGATACGCAGCACACGGATCCCAAGCCCACCAGAGCAGCCGATGCTTGCTCTCGGGTGTACGTGGTCGACGTTGGGGAGGTGGTCGGTGAGTAGCACTAAGCCGATCAACGGCTACGTCATCGAAGGTGTCAGCGGCGTCGGCAAGACCCGGCTGTTGCGCGCCTTGCAGGCCGAGTTGGTGCGGCGGCGGCCCGGCTGCACAAAGCTCGTTCTGTCGGAGCACTACACCGAGCGGGTCTTCGAGGACGACCGCGCTCGAGGCAGCGTCGAGCTCGACGCCGTGCTCGCCCATACCCGACGGTTGGTCGAGCAGATCGACGCGCTGTTTGGCATTAAGGCGCGCTCGAAGTTTCGTGGGCGGCGCGGTAACGTCGGGATCTACGTGCTCGTCGAGCGATTCCTCGGCAGCCACGCGGCGCATCTGTGGATACCGGAGGAGCGCGACCTGACGAGCGACGAAGCCGCCGCCATCCAGCGCCAGTACGCCAGGCTCACCGAACACGGCGTCGCCCCGCTCGTGCTTCACGTGGCGTCCGAGGCGCTCGCCGCGGCGATTTCGGAAACCCGGCGGCGGCGAAATGAGGCGTGGTCGACCTACCTCGACCGCCTCGGCGACGACGCGCAGATCCTCGCGCATTTCGAGCGTTGGCAGGAGCATCTTCTTGGCTTCTACGCGGACCACGTCGACGTCCCGGTCGTTCATCGGAGGGTCGCAGATCCCGTCGCCTGCGACTACGCCGGGATGGCCGTCGAACTCGTCGCCGACATGGACCTGTGAACCAGACGCAACCCGAGGGCTCCCTCATGCACATCGTCTACGGACTGGTATTCGACGAGCACGACGAGCGCGTGCTGATGGTGCGAAACGACGGCGGGCGCGGCTGGAGCCTTCCCGGCGGCGGTCAAAGCCCTGGCGAGTCGCTCGCCCAGACGGCGCGTCGCGAGGTGTTCGAGGAGACCGGGTACGAGGTCGAGCCTCATAAGCTCGTAGCCGTCAGCGAGCGCCTGGGGGGGCGAGACGACACGTTCTTCGTCTTCGCGTGCCGCCTGTTGGAGCCCGAGCCTGTCGGTGAGCCCGATGACGCCGAGATTCACGAGGTGGCATGGATGGAGGTCGACCAGGCCGACGAGCTGATGCCGTGGTATCCGGTTTCGGTCGCCGAGATGCGTCGTTGCTTCGAGGCGAGCTACTTTGTGGACCGTGAGGCCACGCCGTCGAACGAGCGGGCTGACCAGGACCACTTCTCGATGTCCATCGCGCCGTCCAGCCTGACGCATCAGTCCATCACGTTGCACCTCATCACCGAGCAGAGCGTAGGCGAACTCGAGGAGCGCCTTTGTGGGCGCCCGGACGGCGACGAGTTCATCGAGGCTGTCCGCGCCCATTACCTGCCGCGGTACGACGCCCAGGGGCGCCGCACGAAGTGGGGTTTCTACGCCACACTCGACGGCGAGCTCGCCGGGTGCAGCCTGCTCGGGATTGGCAGTTGGCCTGCGCGACGCGGCTACACCGGAGCGTTCACGCTGCCCGAGATGCGTGGCAACGGCGTCGCGCCGGGGAGCAAGCCGCACCTGTTCTACCTGGGCTTCGAACGTCTCGGCCTGCACCGGATCGAAACCGGCTGCGCCGCGTCGAACCTCGCCTCGAAGCGATCCATCGAAAAGACACTGGGATTCGAGTTCGAGGGGACGCTTCGTGGCTTTGCGGTGGGCGAGGATGGCAAGTTTGAGGATGAGTACCGCTACGCGATCCTACGGAACGATTGGGAGGAGTTGTACGACGCGGCGGCGGTCGCGGAAGGGATTACGAACCAGCTTTGATGAAGGTGTGTGATGAAACTCGACGATGCCGTGAAGAAAGAACTCTACGAGCTGGAAGTGTCGCTGTGGCGGCCGGAAACTCGATTCGACCATGCCTATATGGACGAGCTTTTGACCGACGACTTCTTCGAATTCGGTCGGTCGGGACGCACCTACCGCAGAGAAGACACGCTGTCGGCACCGATGCAGGAAATCGACATCGACTTGCCCCTGAAAGATTTTCAGATCCACAGCGTTGCCGACAACGTCGTGCTGGTGACTTACGTCAGCGAAGTGCAGTACGAGGAGCTAGAAATTGGGAACCGCAGCTCGCTGTGGGTGCGAGAGGACGGTGGCTGGAAATTGCGCTTTCATCAGGGGACGGCAGTTCGAGAACACGCATCGACTGTCACGGCCGTTTCGAAAAAGACCAGCCCGTAGCGGCCGCTCTTCTCGAAACCGAGCGCCTCGTAAGCGCGCTGCGCGGCGAGGTTGTCGATGGAGGTAAATAAGATGGCTCGCTCGACGCCGGCGGCTTGTGCGTCGAGGAGGTGGCCGGCGACGGCGCTTCGGGCGTAACCGCGGTTACGCAGGTCGGGTGGTGTCCACACGCCGCCGATTTGGACCTGGTCGGGCAGGGTCGCGGTGAATGCAGTATAGGAAACCGGCTCGCCGTCGACCTGCAGCACTCGGCATCGATCCTTTTCGATGGTTTCACGCAGCCCGTCGCGTATGCCACGGGCCCCCGCGTCGTTGGGGTCGCCGCCCAGCCAAAGATGATAGTCCAGACGCCACTTGCACAGGAGCTCGAACTCGCCGGGGTGTGGCGGCCGACACGCGGCACGCCCAGTGCGCAGCAAGTCGGGAAGTTCGAGGTCTTCCAGCTCGAGCGTGTAGAGGTACTCCGGCGTATCCAGATTGGTGGGACGCGCGTCGAGGCCGAGGCCGCTGCGCACCGCGTCGACAGAATCCAAGGAACCGGCAAGCCCGATAACATCGATACCCGCGGCGAGCACCGCGGCGCGGGCAACGTCGGTGATGGCGTCGTGGCCCTCGACCAGCAACAGGCCCTTCCAAGTTTGAGACGCGACCGAGACGAGTTCACCGTCGCGAAACGTGCCCGTGTAGACAGCTTCGTAGGCTTGTGTAGGGCGTCGCGAAATGCCCGAGGCATGCAGGTTGGAACGCATGAACATGGTCGTGGCTGAATTCGACTCGAAGAAGTTGTCGAGCCGGTCACGGTCCTCGGGCTGTATCTGACGGATGTCGCTCACTTTTGTTTGGCCCATGTCTCTTTCCTGTCCTGCAGCCTCTGATGCATTGCGCTCATTATTGCTAAAACCAACGTCCACGCGAATCGTAGGCCATCAGCGGCCATCATTCGACAAACTCGACCGTATTGCCGTCCGGGTCGACCAGGCGGTTCGGCGCTGGAACGATGCGTACAGCAGCGAGGATCGGTAGGTCAGCTTGCCACGGGCGTCGGCGTCGCCGGTGACCACGTCGAGGAACCGCTCGGCGACATAGTCGCGTCCGTCCTGGCTGAGCGCGGCGAAGTTGTACATGAGCCGGAGGCTCGACCAAACCTTCTCGGGCGCATCGTCGAGGTTGAGCGTGACCAATTCGGGGGCCTCGCGTACCTCGAAACCCGCCGCGTGGTCGAAAAGGGACGTGAGTCCTTCGATGCTGTGGGTGCGTTTGTCGCCGAGCCTGGGGCATGCGCCACCGAATTGGTCGACCGCCTCGCGCATCAGACGCTTGAAGGTCTGCCCGGTGCCTTTCGGCCATGACCCGCTGCTCACCACGACGGCGACCACACCACCAGGCCGGAGCACGCGCGCAATCTCGGCGACGACGCGCTCTACGTCTTCCATGAGCATCAGGGCCATGTGGCACAACACGACGTCGACCGAGGCGTCGGCGAGCGGCAGCGACTGTGCGTGGGCTACGATGAGTTCCGCCCGGGAGCCAGCGAGGCGCTCGGTGGCCGCGTCTACCTCGGCCTGGATCATGTCGATGCCGACGAGGTGCGAGTCGGGGAGGGCATCGCCAACGAGCTCGAGCAGGTATCCATCGCCGCAGGCGAGGTCGACGATGGTTGTGTTGTGCGGCGCGCGTCGTGCCGCGTTGCAGAGGAGGTCGTAGGTCGAGACGCCGTCAGCGGTGCGGCCGTGGGCGAGCGAGCGTGACGTCGCGCCGGGATGGCGGCCGTGGAAGTCGCGAAGGAGCCGTTGGCCGGGTGTGTGGTCGTCGTTCGTCATGGCTGCCTCCCGAATACCTTGCTGCGAAGAAACTCATCGACCGCACTGTACATACCTCGCTCGGCGTCGACCCGAGCACCGGCAGATCCCTGCACGACAAGCGAGTGGTCGCCCTTTGGGACTGGGTAGGCCGTGAGCTGTGAGTTGGGGAAGATGACCTCGTCGAGTACCTCACGAGGGCATAGGGGATCTTCGGTGCCGTAGACGACCAGCCCCGGCACGGTCAATTCAACGAGCGGCTTCGCTCGCAGAGGCTCGGTTTCGTTCGGCTCGATAAGCGGGTAACCCAGGCAGACGACCGCGTCGACATCCGTACGCGCGGCGACGCCGCAACTGGTCCATGCGCCCAACGATTTTCCGACGAGGATGACGCGTTCGTGGCGAGCGCGACATTGCCGCAACTGCTCGAGATGAAAGTCTACCAGATCGTCGAACGGTGGGCGCGTGTCGGAAGCGAACCACTCGAAGGTTTCAACGTCGCCGAGTCTCCCGAGCGTACGGATCCAGCGGCGCATCCAGGGCGAGGCTGGGCCGATGTTTCCGCCAGGGGCGAAGTGCAGAAGGCTCTTGTTCATGGCTCGATTCAAACTCCCACAAATAACGGCTCGTCGGGAAGCTCATCCCGCAACAGCGGAATCAAGAGTGCGGCGAGGTCGCGGGGAACAACGAGCTCCTCGCAGGCGCGCAGCTCGTCGATTCCCCACCAGCGGTGGCCGCGGAACAGCTCAGCTTCGTAGTCCTCGAGTTGCTGCGGCTTTGGGTGGAAATGTTCGATCCGGGCGAAGAAGTAGTGTTCGATGGTGTGCACCGGCCGGTCATCCCACATCCACTTGTGTTCGCGGACCCAGACGTGCGGAAGTTCCCCGTCGTACTCGAGGCCGGTCTCCTCCCAACACTCGCGCCGGGCAGCGTCGGCGTAGGACTCGCCAGCTTCGAGCGCGCCGCCGGGGGCGAGCCAGATGATGCATTCTCGGTGCTCCAACCAACTCGACAACAGCAGCACGCGGTCGCGCGGATCTACTAGGAGGATGCGCGCGGCTTTGCGATGCTTGTAGATGTGTGATTCGGTGGGCGCCATGATGTTCCCCAATTTCGATGTTGGGTGAGGATTTGGAGCCGATAACCATAAGCTGAACGAATGTGACGAGCAAACGATGATCGAATACCGAACCGAGTTGGACAACATCATCGCCGACGACCTCGACGGCTTCTTCGTCGGCTGGCCGACGCATCCCGATCCGACCACGCACCTGCGCATACTCGAAAATGCCTGGGCTGTGGCGTTGGCCGTCGACACCGACACAGGCCGCGTGGTCGGCTTTGCCAACGCCATCTCCGACGGCGTGTTGAGCGCGTATATTCCGCTGCTCGAAGTCCTGCCTGAGTGGCAGGGGCAAGGGATCGGCACGCGGCTCATCGAAGTTCTGCGCGGGCAGCTCGACGACCTGTACATGGTCGACCTTCTGTGCGACGCCGAGCTTGGCGGCTTCTACGAGCGTCTCGGATTTCGGTCGGCCACCGGGATGGCGATTCGCAACTACGACAATCAGACGGGCACGTCGACGGGTTGAATCGCGCAGCGGATCATGCTGTTCTTCTCGCCATGGACAACTGGACCGACAACTACGACGCCTTCGCCCATGTCTACGACCGATGCTGGGCGACGCGCTCTTGCGACCGCTTCTTGGACATCCTGAACGAGCACGTGCTCGACGACGTCGACGATGGCGCACCTATCCTCGACCTTTGCTGCGGCACCGGGCGTCTCGACCAGCGCCTATGCGAACTCGGCTTCGGGGTCCACGGCATCGACAACGCGCCGGAGATGATCGCGTTGGCGCGTAAGAATGCGCCGTCGGCGAGCTTCGAGGTGGCCGATGCGCGCAGCTTCGAGGTCGACCGGGCCTACCCGCTGGTCGTGTCGACCTACGACGCCCTCAACCACATCCCCAACGTCGACGAGCTCGGCAAGGTGTTTCGTCGGGTGTACGCGGCGCTCGAACCCGGCGGGTTGTTCGCCTTCGACATGAATACGCCCCACAAGCACCGAAACCACTGGGCGAACAAGTTCACCATCGGCGAGGACGATTTCTTCTTGGCGGTGCGGGCGGCCTGGGTCGACGAGCGGCGCGAGGCGACCTTCGAGGGAACGCTGTTCGTCGAAGACGTTAGCGGGCTGTGGAGACGGCAGGACTTCGTGCTGCGGGAGCGGCCCTATGAGCGCGAGACGGTGTGCGAGTTGCTCGCCGACGTTGGATTCGTCGACACCGAGGTGGTTTGCCTCGAAGTAGACGACGGTGGGCAGCCGTTGCGGTGGCTGTTTCGGGCCCGTCGGGCGATGCGGTGATGCCGAAGGGGTTTGCCATGCCCGCGGAGCGCGTGCGCTGAGCACTTGGCGGCGAGACATGGGAGCTTCACCGGGCTTGGCGACGAGACATGCTTCGGCGGATGTTGACCGCCGAAGTACAATCCCTGCCATGTCCGCCGCGTGGGTGGGATCGCTGTCGAGCGATCCATCACCTCATAGGCTCGTCCGCGTGACGGTGAACTTTCTCAGGCAAGTCCCATCAGGTGACGATAATCCTCAAACTCACGCAGTCGCTGTTCTTCCCCGAGTTCGGCGACGAGGGCAGCGCAGACGATCCACGCTTCGGCGATGACCTCCGGGCCCCAGTTTGAGTAATCGATCGACGCGATGAGCTTGGCGGCACTCAACGGATGTCGAATGCGCCCTCGGCGACTGAGAGCCATAGCGAACCCGTGAGCTCCGTCCATCCCGCGGGCCTCGGCGACTCGCTCGATCCAAAATTCAACGTCGACGGATCCCGCGAGTTGTCGAGGAAGACGGGGCTCATACCGCGCGGTCAGATCCTCGGCAATCTTCTTCTCGTCGATGCTATCGTTCGTCTGTCCCGTAGTGCTCATATCCTGTTTTCTCTCCTCGATGGTTTCGTTCGTCTGTCCGATAGTGCTCATATCCTGTTTTCTCTCCTCGATGACTTCGCTTGTCTGTTTCGTCGAGCTCACGCCGCTCCGACGCCAGTTGCTATCTCGTCGACATCAATCTCGACGTAGACGTCGTCAAGCCATATGGCCCATCCCCCGCACCAGCGGTGGATTTCCGCCTGTAAGCCACTGAGACAGCTGGCTTCAGCCTCCCACGGCTCCCATGGAGGCGTATGTTCCCCCCAGACCTTGAGGATGCCGTCAGCCACTACGATCTCCCGCGGGCGGCCGGGCTGATCACCGAACGCATCGTGCTCCATCTCCCTGAGCGCGATCGCAATGTGTGGACACTCGAGCCGGAGGGCGGCGTCGCTGATGGCATCCAGGAGGGCGATGGCACGCTCCTCTGCGTCTTCGATCATCTCCGTGGCCCGGCCGAGCACGCTGATCACCCACTCGTCGTCTCCTTCAATGTCCCAGATGACCCGGCGGGCGTGCACGTAGTTGCCGGCGCACATGAGGACGCACAAATCCTGTAATCGCAGATAAGATCCATCCCACGCGCGGACCTCGTCGACCGACGTACCTGCGATGATCCCGGCAGCCCGCAGATCCTCGATGACTCCCTGCTCGCCCGGCCTGTGAACCCGCCATCCAGTCGGGCCATAGGCGTAGTCAGCCATGTGCCTCCCGTTGCAAACGGCGCGCAGTCCACGCCGTTCCTCTTCGAGAGCGATGCACTCTAGGTGCACGGCATCGTCACCGATGACGTCACGCCAAGCTTGCTCAGGGATGTACGGCTCCAGATCCGGCCAGCTGTGCGCGCACCCGCTCCTGCAGCCGCTTTCCGCACGCCCCGCCCACCTTAGCTCCACAGTGCCACAAGAGGGCCAAGTCAGCATGGCAGGCTCCATCTTCCCTCCCTGCAACAGCATCGCCAGCGTCGGCTGTACCGCCAGTTCAGGTTCCTCGATTTCCGTCAGGACCTTCGCTATCCCATCGATGACCGATGGCACCTTGCTGCGTTCTCGACAACTCATCACTTTGCTCCAGTTGGTGTTTATCTCTCGAACTCAAATCGCCACGTCGCGATCAATGCGAGCTCACCAGAATGGCTCAACGACCACGCCCAGTATGGGTGTGCCTCGATCTCGCTCACCCGCTCGATCAGTCCGTCGACGACCTTTTGGTCGAGGCCGATCCCTCCCACCTGCGTAATGAACCACTCCCCAGGAGTGGGATGCCGGACGCGCACGCCGTCACCAATCTGCGATGCGACCCACGCCTCGATGTTCTTTTCGTTGGTCATGACGCCTCCTGCCTCGGCTCCAGACAGGGGATCCGTATCCTCCTCGAGTTGCTCGCTCATGCCTTACCTCGCTCGCGTTCGAATTCGGCGAGGGCATCGGCGAAGTGCTCGAAGAAGTCTTCAACTTCGCGGTGGCCGGCCAGATACAGGCGGCGAGCCTCGGTCAAGATATGGTTGGCATCCTCTCCGCTCAGCCTGTCCCCGAGAAGAATCAGCATGCGGTCACTGAGGCTCGACTTCCGCTGAGTGGCGTCGTCGACTCCGAGGAGGGCGAAGATGTGGTGTGACACGAATGTGGACCCAACGAAATCGCTTTGGGTGAATTGCATCATTTGCTCCTTTGACGGCGTATCCGTCAGTGTAGGTATCATGTTGCGTGACCAAGCGGACTTCCCGAGGTTTGAACCCTCAGTGCTTGGTTACCGCGCAGTTCAGCACGGCGCTGCTGCTGGCTTCCCACACGGGTCGCCTTCTTCTGTTCTCGAATGAACACAATGCTCATGGTTTGCTACTGGATCGCCTGACATGCCCGCCGATGAATCGCCCTGTTGCATCGTGTGGCATTGCCAACGTGCCTCATCGCTTAGCGTTCAGTGATCAGTCATTGGTCGCGATCGGCGGAGGTGGTTCGGACATCTCCAAGCAGACGCGCGTTTCGGAGCTCACCGACACCAGTTTTCCTGCGAGCGGCCCCTCGAGAACGACCGCGTTAACGAGTTCCGCGTCCGCACCCAGTCCCTCCCCCGTCCGTATCATGAGGCACCCGACGCATTCGTCGGGCAATCCATTCCTTTGGGATTCGCGGACGGAAAACCGCTCGCCGGGTTCAAGGTCCTCAATGCGTGCAAGCATCGAGATGTCGACCCAGTCCTGGTCGGACACGACCCACTGGAGGACATGACCCGCCTGGACCGGCATTTCGAGTCGAACGATAACTTCACCGAAATCGAGGCCCGTGGTCGTGTACAGGTCGTCGTGAATGGCGACGACTTTGAACTGCTGGGCGCTGGTCGGTCTGAGTCTCGCGTAGACATGCGGCTCGTCCGGCCTATTGTCTGGCTCATACGTCAGACCTTCGGCGTAGGCCTTCGCCTTGATCGCGGCGAGCGACCTGCCGCGAAGAACTCCCGACTCACACAAATCCGTCGGTCCCATCACCGGATAGCAGTTGCGGAGTCGCTTTAACTCAGCCTCAGTCCACCGAGTACGGGACGACTCCTCGTAGACTAGCCCCATGCGTGAGGCCTGAATCGCGATCGCGCTGAGCGATTTTTTCGAGATCAGCCCTTTGTCGACGAGTCCTTGCGGCCCGTGCTGCTCGTAGTAGGTTTCGATGAGTTCGAGTTCCCTTTCGCTCCACTGCGTGGCTGGCGCACCCATATCAATTCTCCGTATCTTCATTTCTTGGCGGTTCCGGCAAACGCTCGGCAACGACGGCGACCCTGGCTTTGTCCTGGGCCGCCGCCGATGGGCTAGCAAACAAAAACGCCGAGGCCGTTGGCGCCGACCTGATGGGCCATTCCGTTGACCCCGCGGATCTCGATTTGATCGATTTGGCCGGCGACGAGGGGATTGTCCTGGGGAGCGACAGAGACCTCGAACTCGAACAGCTCGCCGGAGAAAACACCGATACCGGGGTCCGAGCCCAAGACGTCGCCCGGGTAAGGGGGCAGCCGTTCAGCGTACAAGTAGCCTTCCAGATCGTCGACATTCCCGTGCAGCGCCCACGTGATCGCTCCTCGCGACAGCGAGAGTCCCCAGCGAATGAGGTCCGTTCCCACGTGGTGGTCCGCCAAGAACCGTTGCGCCGCAGTCATTTGCGATGCCGCGAAGTCCCAGATGTCATCCGGCGCGCTCCCTCCGTACTCGGAAGCGTAGGTGCGGACATGCTCGACGAACTCCAGCGGCTCGAGCTTCAGGAAGGTTTCGCGGGGATCCACCTCTCCGTGCTGAGGCGCGACGTCCCAGGTCGTCGTCGTAATGTCGTGTGTCTTCATTTGTCTTCTCCTGTTGGAAAAAGCTGGTCGCTATATCCGGTGAGGATTGGCCAGTGGCGGGCCTCGGATGTTTCAGTCTGTGTCGTCCACAACTTCCGGCCTCACGCCGTGATCTCATGCCCGAATCGTCTAGATTTCGTGAGTGCTTCTGCCCTGATTCTCCTTCGGACTCTTAGAGTTTCTGTCGGCTCGGGTACTCCCCGCGACAAGTTTGCACGTTAGTTGCCTCTTTCGTGTCGTCCTCATTGCTAGTTTCTAGTCATTCGACCGGTTCTCACTGATCCGTCTTACAACATGTCGCCCTCTTAGGTTTGGCGCAACAAAACCGTTTGTCAAGCTAGTTTTTGAGATAAAAGCGGGCCCTTGTGGGTATCAGGGGCTCTTTCGATGGGTGTTGTGTCGGCGGTGGTTTGTGCTTTTTTATGCTGATAGGTTTAAATGTATCCCGTGGAAGTACATGCAAAGTTCATGTAAACTTCTTGGCCGCATTTGTGAACTTCACGGGTAGTTCCCCGGAACCTCCTTAAAGCTTGCTGCACAACCATATGACCGGGTTTTGGCGAGTATTTGGGTGGGAATTCACGGGCCAACCCGACGACAGGTCCATTGTTACATGTCACGGAGCATGGAAGGTGTCCCCAGGAGGTTCCTTGGTACCCCGACGGAACCTTGTTGAACGGATGTTTAGTGTTTGTGGTGCCAAGAAATCGGCTATCCGCGTCGTTTGACGCGCTCGCTCGGGCAAGAACGGGTGCGAAAAAAGTTGTGGCACCGGTTCTCGCGGCCATTGTGTTCGCATTTCTAACCGTCGACGGCTCCAACCCGAGTGGCCAAGGGCCGAGTTGGCGGCGTAAATTTGTTACACGACAGGGCCGAAGACGGAGCGAAGTTGAGCAATTGTGGCGCCCTTCATGCGCAGGAAAGCAATGTCATGTACAAGTACGGACGCAAAATCATCACCTTGTCCCGAGAGGAGCTCCACGAGCGCGTGTGGGACACGCCCGTCTACAAACTCGCTGACGAGTTCGGACTCTCGGGCCGGGGACTGGGCAAACTCTGCGAGCGCCACCGGATCCCAACGCCGCCTCGCGGTTACTGGGCCAAGCGCCAAAACGGTAACAACGTCGAGCGCGAACCGCTGCCCAAGCTCGCCGAGAACGAGCAGCGCCTCCAGACGATCTCGTTTTACCCTCCACCTCCGGATCCCCCGTTGTCCGCCGACGAACAGCAGCAGATCGAACACGAGCAAGATCCCGAGAACGATGTCGTCGTGGCCGAGGAACTGCGCAATTCTCATCCGCTGGTCAAGCGGACGAAACGGGCGCTTGAGCGGGCCGAACCGGGCCGGTATGGGCGGCTACATCCGAGAGGTGACGACACATTAAATGTCGCCGTCGGTCGTCCGAGCATCAAGCGGGCCATGCGGATCCTGGATGCACTGATCAAGGCGCTCGAGCAGCGAGGTTATGAGGTCGTGGTCGAGAGGAACCGCCGAGGCGAGAAGCAATCTGCGGTGAAGATCGGTGGCGAGAGCGTTCCCTTCGAGCTTACCGAGCGCGCTCGGGAAGAGGTTCGAGAGTTGAAGACGACGGGAGCCGAGGCGATGCAGCGCGATTTGGCTCTTGCTTTCGGTCGCGAACCAACGATCCGGGAATTTTTTCCCAGTGGTGAACTCTCGTTGAGCATTGCCGAGCACGTCTTTCGGCACGACATCCGGCGCACATGGTCGGACGCCAAAAAGCAGCGCGTCGAGGATTGCCTCAACGACTTCATCGCATCTGTCATCAAGACTGCAGCAGCCTTGCGCCAGCGTCGCAAGGAGCAGGAAGAGGCGGCCCGGCAGCGCGAAATCGAAAAGGTACGCGAGGCGGAGGAGAGGAAGGCGCGCCAAGCCCGTGAGCGAGAGCTCGAGGAGGAACGGCGCCGGCTCGCCGAGCTCGAAGCGGAGGCGGATGCGTGGAATCGTGCTCGGCGGATCCGTGCCTACGTCGACGCTGTCATTGCCGCGAAAGGGGCGGGTGCGGAAGGCAGCGAACTCGCCGAGTGGGTGGCCTGGGCACGGCGAAAGGCTGATGAGATCGACCCATTGGGTTAGCATGCGCTGTTCGTACGGTAACATGCTGTAGAACTTTTTTGCCGACGCTGGTTGCGCGCTCCTCGTCCTCTCCATAGACTGCCCTTCCACATCAACTTCAAGAAGGGGAGTGCGGCGAGGTGGAATCTCAACAACGACCTACCGAATGGCTGGAGATCCTCCGGATCGCGAACCGCGACGACAGCGAGTTCGGACGCGTGATGCGAGACAAGGATCTGCGCGTCTCGACCAAGCTCGACGAAGGGCTTACTGACGGCGATGGCCGCCTTATTCGGGAGCACCAAGGGCGTCCCGTTCGAGCCGTTGTTTTGATTGCCCATGCCGGCGATGGGAAGTCGCATTTCTTCAAGGAACTCATGGCGCATGCGGACGAAGGCGCCGAGCCCGTGATCCCGTTTGACCCAGAGTCGCAGTCCAACCTCGAACAGCCAGGGCTCCACGTTCTAAATGATCCGTCACTGACGGGATCTCGGGCGGTCGCACGGTTCCTGGCCGCCGCGTTCGCGCCTGGGAAAAAACAAGACGGCGTGCGTTTCTTGGCGGGCATCAACCGCGGCAAACTTCGGGATCTGCTGCCTCTTGTCCGGGAAGAAGATTCAGACGCCGCAAACTGGCTCAGCCGTGCGCTGCGCTTTGAGGAGCACACACACTGGCCGGATACCCACGGGCGCCTGGCCGTCCCTCTCGATCGGCGCCTTCTCGTCCCCGGCCCGCGAAAGGACCGACAGAGTCTCAGGCAGGCGCCGGTTCGGGAGTTAGCTCACCGGTTGTTCGCGGCACTGCACAGGGACCTCGACGAGGAAGGCGGTGCGCCGGAATGGGCACCAGACGAGTGGGCGGATCGAATCGCAGTTGTCCTCGCCCTCTTGGAGGCCGGCGGCCATCACGTGACCTTTCGGGAGGCGCTGTCGCTGTCCGCAGTCGTCGGAGAGGGGCTGGTTGAGAGTGAGGCGGACGCTCTGGAGGCGCTGTTCCAGGGAGAGATGACGTTTCGGGGAAATGACGCAGTGCCTGCACTGCGAAGTGTGCTCAACCTCTTGCGACGCCTGGATCCTGCACGGGTTGCGGTCCCCAAAGTCGACGCGGAGTTTACGGATCTGCCGACGCGGGATGCTGCGGTACGTGGGATCGCCTTGGACAAGCTCGTAGCGTTATTCGTCGGGGCGACGGATGGGTCGGATAGCGGGGGCGTTCCGCTGCCGTATGCGCATGGGGTGGAGTTTCTGCGGCTGTGCACCACGCTTGGCGGGGTTGCTGAATCCGTCACCCGCATTAAGCACGAGCTGCAAACACTGGCGCGTCAATCTGAGTTGGGTGATGCGTCTCCTGATAGCAGTGTCCAGAGGGTGCTTGATTCCCGGCTCGATAAGCTCGAAGACGACGTTAAAGTCCGGGAAGTGCCCACCTCATTCTTTCGGGGCCTTGCCCGTTTCGCCTGGGGCTCCCGCGCCGTGCAGAACGGTGAGCAGGTCGTCCCTCTCACGAGTTCGGTGCAACCGGGTACGGGAGACGGGATCGATAGATGGCGCGTCCTTCGCGGCGCCATCAGTCGAGATACCGCCTATCTCGACACCGACATGCGCAACTACGGGCCATTCGTCGAGCGCGGCCTCTCGTTGCCGCGCTTCGTCCTCGATGGCCCCGAGAACCTGGCGCAGTCACCATCGCTCAATCTCGACCTCGAGCTCTTCGAAGGGCTGTCCCGCATCGGCGAGGAAACCGGGCCTCGCTCGCTGGGCACTCGAGATGACCAACTTCACAGCTGGCTCGATACGGTGGTCGCGCGTTGGGAGGATGTCTTGATGGAGCCGCGCAAGGGCCTGGTGGTATTTGAGACGCTGCTCGGCTCGCGGCAGGAAGATCCCGTCCCGTTGCGGCCACCGATCCAGGGGCCGGATCCCGTGGTCGTTTCGGAGGATTTTCTGAGTGACCGTTCGTCCATACCGACCGGGATCCTCGATGCACTTAAACTCGCCTGGCCGGAAAGCAGCAGGAGTTCGAGTGAAACCGTTGCCATCACACCGTCAACTTGTGCATCGGCACTTCTTCAATGGGCAGGTTTCGAGCCGGAGGCGGGGCAAGAGGAGTCGACCGTACATCCGGCACTTCGGGAAGCCGCCGGCGCGGGATCCGTCCGCAATCTGAGGCAACGGACGAATTTTTTGTCGCCCGCGTTTCCCTGGTCGATTTGCACGCTCGGCCTCGCGATCAGAACGTCGGGTGGCATTGACTACCCGAGCGACTTCGCTCTGGGGCCAGAACTCGGACAGGCGTGCGCGACGGCTTTGGGCCTCAACTCAGAGCAGGAGCAATCGTGGAAGGGGGCACTTCGACGTGCCTGGGCACTCGACGAGGACGTCTTTGACCGGCACCCGTCCTCGCTGCTGTGTCACCAGTGGATTGGTGCTGGGCTCGATGGCGCGCAGTTGGCCCACTACCGCAGCCGGGGTGCTCCTCCCGATGCGAACAAGAGCGCAATTGGCACTCGAGTCCTCGCTCGACTCTTGGCCGAACCGAAAGAACTTCCCTTCTCGCCGGTCGAGCGTTGGTGGCTCATAGGCACCTGGGCGGCTTGGTGGCTGATGCTCGAAGGCCTTCGTGAGTTTCATGGGCTCGGCGAAAGGTACGTGCCGGTTCTGGTGCCAAAGGTTGGTGACGACGGCGCCTCTGCATACAGCAGAATCCATCATTGCTGGTTCGGGCTCGAGAAGAGGCATGGTGCGAAGCCCGAAGATTCTCACGCAGCGGAGGCACTCGCCGCCCTCGGTCAGGCCGCAGGATTTCTCTCTCCCTCGACTGCTCGGACCAGATTCGACCTCACGCTCGCGGGTGGGCTCAGCGACATCATCCGCCTTCTGGCCTGGCTCGGTCACCTCGAGGAGGACGAGCCGACGGACCGAACCATCGGACTCGTCCAACGGTATCTCCTCGAAAGCGGCATATTTGTCCGCGAAGGTGGCATCGACATCCGCAGTCGACTTCCGCAAGGCACAATCGCATCCAGTTCCCCGACATCGGTGAGCTTCGAACGTGCCTTCACCCGAAAGATCGAGTCGCTCGGACTGCTCGACGCCAGTTCCGATGGCGCGACGCTTGTGCGCTCACCCTGGGAGGCAACAGCATGACTGAAGTCGCCAAATCACCAACGACAACGCACCCAGCACTTTCGCGAGAAGGTCGCGCACGAGCTCGGTTCGCGGGGTGGATGTCCACGCAACACCTCCTGGACGACAACAACTGGCTTGCTTGGGTAACGAACGAGGGGTCATCCCCAGGGTCGTTGCGCATCGAGGTCGAAGCCTTTCGGTACGAGGGGCAGGCAGTTAAGCTCGCAGCCGAGGAGGTAGCGGGATCGCTTGCGAGGCTGCTCAGCCAACACGGGATCCCGAATAGCGACTTGGAGGGCAAGCTCTTTGCCGCCTGCGACGACATCTGGCTGTCATGGTCGAATGGCCAGCTTGTCAAATGCGAGCAACTCCCTGAAGAACGCCGATCCCGAGGCGGGATCCTGCTCGCGCTCGGTGAAGTCGCAGGGAACACGCTGAACGCAGTGGCGACTCAATACGCGTTTCGCCTCCCGGATACGCCGCACGCGCTCTTTCGCGCGATCTTCGACGACGGAAGCCGTACCCTCCGCGAGTACACAGACAAGCTCGATTACCTTGAAGGGCGTTGTCAGCGAGAGGTAACGGACTCATTCAATTGGGCTCTGGAGCTGACCGAGCAGGCGGATGATTGGCTCACTGCCTCACCAACTGATGCGTGGCAGGTCTTCGCCCGCCGTATTGCCGGCGGAGTCGCCAAACAGTTCGAGCCCAGTTTCTCAAAGCGCAAGCTCGGGCGGATACTTAGTCCCTCACCCGAGGACGACGGAACCCAGCAGGACAAGAGCTCATCCGGAAAGTCCAATGAGCGCAAGAAGTTCGAGGAGTGGCTTAGCGATGAGCTCGATGGCACCGGGCTGGAGTTCGACGATGTCCGCGACTCCGGGTTGGAAGTCATCTACGAGGGCCAACGTGGTTGGCGTATCGCGGGTAACCCGGTCTATTTCTGCCGCCAGCGCCTGGCAGCATATTTGGAGTACCGCGACAGTATCGGCGGACGCGACTTCGACAACTTGGCGCCCGTCCCCCACATCGGTGCTCGCCGTAACCCAACGAGCCCGGGCCTCCCGCTCCTGGATGCGCTTTGGGCAGCACGGGCACTGCAAGAGGCGTTCCCGGGGAGAATGTCGACCGATGGCGATACTGATCTGCGCATCAGGAGCGTTTCGCTCGCCCTGTATGACGCAGAAGCCGACGGTCGTCGTCAGCCGGAAAAGCCGGCGCGGCGATGCTACCTGACAGGTGGCAATGAACGCGGGATCGGACTACGTCGATTCGGCATCAATTTGCTCGAGCGGCTCGAAAACGCGGAGCGCGTTTCTGGCACGGATACTGAATTTTTCGTCTGCTTCGAGCTGGCGGATCCACAGCTCGACGCGCCAGTCGAGCTGCCGGTTGCCTTTCCATGGCGTTTCGAACGCCGTGGATTGCAGCGGCAGGGCGAACGCGTACGAGCTCTCAACAAGGATCGAAACCGATTTGCAGACGTCGCCGAGCAGTTGCGCCATTTCCAACTCGACAACCCGCGATTCTCGAAACTCGGAGGGTGTCGAGACGAGCTGGTGCGGAGACTCGTGCGTTTGCAGGAGGAATGGGAACGGTTCCCGGGTGTCGTTGATGACACCGGCTTCGGCGAGGAGGCCGGCCTTCAACAACGGGTCGGCGCCAGCGCCGAAGTTGAGATTTGGGATGTCGCCGAGGCGTTCATCGCCGCATACGCCAACGTTCTGGCGAGCTTCACTGAAATCTTTCGCGTTGCCGGAGACCTGGCTCCACGCATCGCGGCCCGCCCGCTCGACCAGTTCTTGCAGTTCGGCCTTCTTGATGCGCGCCGTGACGAAACGGACGATGCGATACGAATCTTCGGTTATCATCCGCTTCGATTGCTGCGACTCGCCCGGATGGAACGCGAGGCTTTTGAAGAACTCTGCGAGGCCATCGAAGACGCCGGCACGCTGCGCGACGTTCCTGTGAACGTTGTCTCATCGGTTGCCGACACACCGAGAGTCTTGTGGCCGCCGATCGGCCCGGAGACGCGCGAGGATGACGCGGCCTTTCTCGTGCCGGATGCCACCGACGACCCGTGGAATCAGGTGTACGTGCCATTCTCAGATCCAAGCCGGCGGGAGCCCGACCTCAATACGCCGCTGCGCCCCGTCCTAAACGGACTCGCACGTGCCGTTTTTCCAGCGATGAAGCGGCGCATGAGTATCGGTCTCGACGGCACTAGCAATACGGATCGCGGCCTGCAGCCCCTTCGCCTGGTTGCCGACCTCGTCGGGCGCGAGCAGGCCGAACGCAATGTTTCTGGGGGCGTTGACCTGTATCTCGATCAGGAGCTCGACGATGTGCCAACGACCGTGGAGAGCCTTTCGCTATTCGACGACGGCGATGAAGTTGCTCCCGTCAAGGAAGCACTTGTCGAGTTGCGTGAGCACGACCCGCGTTTCGCTCTTGAGATATTCGATGCGCCTGCTGAACGCGCCGGCATTGCGACCCATGTGCAGTTGATGGTTCGTCCATGGTCAAACCGGGCCCAATGGGTTGTTCGCCTTCCACCGGACGACCCGAGCATTGGCACCGCAATGGTGTGGGATCCCGTGACCGAGTCATGGAGCGCCCTGGAGGTGGAGGGCCACGCCAGAGAACTACGGCCGGAAACGGGCGAGCAGATGAAGGACCTTCCCCAGACCAACGGCCTTCCCTACTTTGAGCTCCTCGACCAGCTCTTCCAAGAACTCGTCATTCGCAGGTGGCGCGGTGAAGCCGATGCGCTACCGCGAGTGCTCGGACGCTCGTTGGATGCTTCTCCCGCCCACCGGCTCGGTCGCAAAATGCTCCGCGCACACGCCGAGGCGGCCGAGCACGCTCTGCGCGTCATCGTCGTGGATCCCGTTTTCGGAGCGGAGGTCGTCGACAAGCTCAACCAGGACTCTGGTCGGCTTTCGGAGCTTCGGGAGCGATGGGATACTGAACTCGCACCAACTGGCGCGAACGCTCCCTCGCTCGACCTGGACGTCACCTTCGCCGACTACCACCGGCCTACGGGCTGGCGGATCACTGTGCTCGCCAAGCACCAGCCTCGGCGCGAGCAAGAGGCAGCACGACGCGGTCTCGAGCGGCTATTTGGCCAGGAAGTTCCCGACGAGTTGGCCGAGCAGGTTTTCGAAGCCACCCATCGGGCGACACCCGGTGTTCTTCGACACCTCTGGATGCTGGCCGACATCGAGCACGACAAGGTGCGCGAGCGTGTCGATGCCGAACTCGTCGGCCACCTCGGCGTCGCCCTGTTCACGTCATGCCGTCGCAACCAGCTCGACCTGCCCGAACTCGCCCCAGAATGGCAGTGGGTGACACGCCCGTTCCCCGAGGGCACGATCCTGCTCTCGATGGATGCGCTCCAACGCTGGACCTGGACCCGGCGGGGCGGCACCCGCGGCGACTTCCTCGCCGTCGTCCCAGCCGCCGACGAGAAGCGCGTGCGCATCGTCGCCATCGAATCAAAGGGCAGTGCCAACGACTCCACCTACGACGGCACCCGACAAGCGCGAACCGCGCTGCGCAAGCTTCGCGAACGTTTCGCCGGCCCGAAGCGCGCCGACGGCACGCGCGAGTACCACTTGCGTCGCGACGAGCGCCGCGAGCTGTTGCGGTGTCTTGCGCAGGAGGGGTTTAGGGCACGGGGTGCACACCGGTTGGCGCACGATTTGGTCGCCGCTGGCGATGGTTGTAACCTTGATTTTCAGGCTGTTTGTGTGTCGACGGCTCTTGGCGGCAGCGGGCTCCACTCGGACAGCAACGAGGCTGGCGACGAGGTGTTGTGGATTAGATGCCGAGGTGAAATGGGGCTCACCAAGCTGACCGGCCGGAAGTTGAAGCTCGCAGACCACGCTGCGCCACCGGCTCGTGAAAGCGAATCCAAGTAGGAGACGAAGCGATGAAGTCTATTTTCAAGATTTCGACATTCAAAGGGCTCTTAATGATGCCCAACCCCACTGCCGGTCGTTTCGCATCCTGAGCGAAGGCTTCGACGTTTTCTGGCTCTTCGGGGACGCAAAATCTACACTTCGCAAAATGTCCAGGATATGACCATTCTTGCGCCTTCCGATCCGACCGATCTTGTGATGATCCGCAGCTTGTACACCGACGCTGAGCGCATGGCCGCCGTCGAGGAGGACGCTCTGCAGAGGTTCAAGGCGCTTCTCACCCTCGACCTCGCCGTGGAGAGGATGTTGAATGTAGCATTGACAGATTCACTCGCCCACCTCGGTGCGTCGGAGCCGAACAATGCTAGACGAGATTGGGGAAAGCTATGGGATCACGCGGAGAAGTTTTGCAATAGCGCCTGTGGGGTCGGTTTCCCGTATCATTCACAATTGCAGGCTATCCACAAAGCCCGGAACCGAGCGCAGCATCATGGCGAAACACCTGACCCATCAACGGTTCGAAAGGCATTGCGGTTCACCCGGTCATTCCTCTCGTCAGCTTTTGAAGCACTTTACGACTGCGACTTTGGTACGTTTAGCCAGGTCGAGCTCCTCCAGAATGACGACCTCCGACAACTCCTCGGCGAGTGTCGGGAGTGCCTCGCCCAGGGGGACTACAAGTGGACCGCAATCGGTAGCATCGTGGCACATCAGAACCTGATCGAGGCACTTCAACATGTGATTCACGCATCCACGACTCACGAGTCGACCAACCTCCGGCCCCGCTTTGCCGGTGTTCAGCGGATTCTCGAAGGGCAGTTGGAAAAGGCATTTGGCGAGGTGAACGACCGTCTCAAAGTACTACGCGAAGAGATGGCGGCTGTAAATCTTGGAATGCCGATGCCGGAGACACGAAAGTTCTACCGCTTTTCATCGACGGTCACAGTCTGGGGAGCAAACCGCAGACGCGCGGGTACTGACTGGTCCGTACGCGT
This sequence comes from uncultured delta proteobacterium, assembly GCA_963697525.1. Lineage (GTDB taxonomy): Bacteria > Myxococcota_A > Bradymonadia > Bradymonadales > Bradymonadaceae > Bradymonas. The sequence goes on along the minus strand of OY969087.1, from coordinate 105,817 downwards.
ACTTCCGGTTTTCCACGAGGACGAACGACCCCCGTTTGAGAGTGACCGGGCGGAATTCATGTTCAGTTATGTTTCCGAACTCGCCTATCGGCTCCAATCGAGCTTTCCTGCGGCCGCTGCCAATTTCTCGATTCAGTCAACGCTGCTTGAGCAACGTCAGAAGTTGGAGGACGAAAACGATCTGGATGAGCAATAAAGTTGACGATAGGCCGATTCAACTGTGAATGCCTGACAAGATCATCAAGCCTCAAGCGTCGAAGACGAAAATGTGTGCTGGGCGGTCGTGTAATCTAAACCCGCCTGGGGAGCAGCACTCTTTTCTGGCGATACGTGTGAAATGTTTTCTGCGATGGTCCTCGCCCAACAAGTCATTGGCGCTTCCGGCGCCGTCGGTTGCGGTGGCAAGGATGCTGAACCGAACAGATTGAAACTTTTTCAAAGGGAATGGTTTGATAGCCCTTTGCTCACCAAGCGGGTGCGCACAAGCAAGGGTGACACTTGATACTCTACCGCAATGTCTTCAATTCGCTCGTCGTCGTCAGGATCGTCTCCGATCTGCTCGACTAAGTCCTTCCACGGTAAAAGCAATTCTGCAGCGAATGCACGTTGCGTGCTTTGGCGTGCGGTCTTCGCTTGGGTCGCGGGCATCATTCGATCACCACGTGGGGCCGACACAAGATGATCACCGAGAAGCCGCGCAATTTCGAACCGACGGCCTGAATGAAACGAGCTTCGAAAAAGAACCCGCATTTCTTCCGAATCGGCATTCTCCCTCAGTGCGGCTGCAAATGGTACATTCCTTGTTGCAGAAGGGTCTTGAAGTACATTCGCCGGCAACGAAAGCCATTCTTCAAGAATCGAATCATCTAGCGGACCCTGCGGCCGTCCAATTTCATTTCGAACGATGCGTCCAGCTTCTTCCCCTCGCTGCCAAGAATAGCGATAGTCTGAGGTTCCCGCCACGTACTCGCGGAGTGAGGCACAGTTTTGAACCGCAACTCGATCGGCTTCCCGAAGAGCTTCTTCAATGGCTCCCAAATCAGGCACTTCTGTCGAAGTTGCAGCCACTTCCGCAACAGCTTCACGTCCCAATCGCTTGCCCGCTTCGATAAGAGCTTCAATCTGCAAGTGAGGACCTTCTTCTGCGTCAAAGCCGAGTAATGCCTCTAGCCGCCGAAATTCGCTAATTGAAGGTTCTGTACGTTCCTTTCGCACGAGCGTCCAAAGCTCCTGAAGCGGAGTCTCTTCCACTTCACGAACACGCAGGCGAGCAATTACCGAATCTATGAAACCGTCCAATGCAGCAACGAACTCATCCGCCGGCAGAGACACGTCGACATTACCCAGATAGGTGATCGAATCGACGTTGTTCGATGATGTTTCTTGGGAGCAAAGGCTTACATACTCACCGTGACTCACGATTTCGAGGTCTGGCCACACATACCCTCCGCCCGCTGCCGACAATCGATGCGACATGACCCAATCGTGGTCTCCGCCTCTCTTTCGCGGACCTTCCCACCTCAGCCGCCACCAATTGGATGCGAACCAGAGCGCGAGGGGATAAGCAGCAACGCGGACAACGGACCGAGTTGTCTTGGCCAACTGATCCTCGACTCTCGTAACTGTCTGTCCATCTGCGAGAAGTGCGAGACTTGCGTAAGTGGCACGCTCCGCATCTTCCCCAGTGTTGAGTTGTTCCCAACTCAAATTGAATTCCAAGTGCTGATTCATTCGTCCTCCCACCACTCTAGAACCTTCTCACGAAGTGGATCGTTACTGGCTAAGGGATAACCGTGATATGTGCCCATTACTTGGTTTTCAAGCTGAGCCTCAAGCGGAATCCCGGTGGAGGTTACTACCCAAATATTCTGCGGAAACTCGCCGCGCTCCTGTGCGCTCACTAGGCCACGTCGGATTCCTTCCTCAAGAAGTTCTTGAGCTCTCGCCTTCTCGAAAATCTCCGCACCGTCACAAAGAGTTTTGTCCGGACTTGGATTCGCTGGCGGCGTAAGGCCAAAATCCCCCGGGTTCCGCTTGTGAACGGGGTTTCCAGCGTATTGCACATCATTGAGCCACGCTTGTCGTTCTTCTTCACTTGCACGTGGCTCTCGTAGCTTGCGCTTCGGATTGAATTTTTGGCGTATGCTCATAAGGTCTGGTCTTGTGAAGAGGCGATCACGCCGCAACTGCCTGCAGAAAAGCTAGCGGTGAGGAAGCTTATAGACAAGTATAAGTCTCGTAACGCTAAATTCTTGGCGATCTGCTCGCTTGTACGTCGATGATTGCGTCTTGCACAGTGGCAATCGGAGTCCAAACGGGTTATTGCAGACCTCCAGCGCCGGCACTTTCAAAGTTCGCCCCGAATGCTGTCGGGAAAAGTCGCGTGAGCCAGCTACGTCCATTTTCTAGCCCTAGATGGCCGAATTTAGGCGAGATCACAGGGGATCTCCGTTCACTCACTCCGCGGAAAACAACTCATCGCAGATGGCGTCCGTGATCTGCTGTCGTCCTTCTTTGGTGTCACGGTAGTAATGGTCCGTCATCTCCTCAGTATGGCCAGTGATCGTCCTCAGAAGGTGCGCCGATAAGCCTGCCTCCAACGCAAGCGAATTGAACGTTCGCCGCAGATCGTGCGGGCTCACCCGCGGGATCTTGGCTTTCTCGCACGCCTCATTGAGCGGCTTGTGCAGGCTCGCCGGGGTCATGTAGCCGTCGTTGGCGGCCTTTTCGGGATTGATCTTGGCCGGGAACACCAGCCCCGTCGAAAGGCCAGGATGCTTCTTCTCCCGCATTTGGGCGTGCCGTCCCTCGAGCACCTCGAACACCTGGTCCGGAACGGGCAGCCGTAGAATCTGGCCGGTCTTGCTGCCGCGGCGCACTTCGCCGAGAACCTGCGACTTGTTGAACTCGATGTAGCCGCGTTCGCGGTTCAGATCCTCCCATTTGAGCGCGCTCACCGTCGAGAACCGCTGACCCGACACCAACAGGACGAGCGTCAACGGGTACCACTGCGGCGATTCGTTCTTCATCGTCGCGAGCAGTTTGCGCGCCTGTGGCGGACTCAGGGCGAGCCCTTTGTTGCGCGTCTTCTCCGGCAGGGGCAGTTTGCTCCACTCGTCGACGATGCGGGTGTCTCGTCCCACCCGGCGGAAGCACCACTTCAAGAAGACCTTGGTCGCGCGGATCCAATAATTGACCGTGGCCGGCGAATATAGCTCGCCGCTCTTCTTCGTCTCCATGGCCCAGGTGTCGGTCAGCCCCTCGAGGTGGTGAAGCTGGATCTCGGCGACGATCCACGACTTCATCGCCGGGAGCATGTGGTTGTCGAGAACGGCGTGCTGCTTCTTGAGCGTCGAGGGCGCGAGACTGCGAGCCCGTCGGCCTGCCCGAGAGCCACGATGCTCTTTCCACCGCGGGTACAGGTCTCCGACGGTCGCTCGATTGGACGCCTTGTCTTTGCGGTACAACTCGCCTTTCCGCGCGGCAACCTTGAGCCGATCCCGTTCGGCAATGGCCTCGCGCAGCGTGCCGTCGAAGTGGCGGCGGACGTTCTTCATCTCGCCGGTCAGCGGATCCGTGTACCGAAATCGGATTTGATAACGTCCGTCGTCGAGTAACGTGATGTTCTGGTGCTGGGTCATGTCCCCTCCGCGTCTGGGTATCGTCGTGTGCTGCTGCGATCATAACAGACGGAAGCTGGGCGCCGTCCAGTGGCACTCCACAATTTCACGGGAGCGGAGTCTACCTAACGGGCGGTTTTCTGTGCTGCCTGTGAAAGGATCTGGAGAGGTTCTTGCCGGTGGGCCATAGTCCACCTGTAGTCCACCAAGACCCTCCAGGGAGCCTCCTGGGAGGTTCTGGGGCGGGCGAGGCGAAAGTGCTTCGAAGTCCACCTTCTTCGTCGGTAAGTACCCGAAATGCCCGCATGAATACTGGCCGAAGTACCCGTGAGGTTCCCGCTTTGACCTCCCAAAATCGGCCGCTGTCGCACATTCTCGGGCTGGTGCGATTCGAAGGAGTCGTAGGCGGCCTCGTCGACGAGCCTTTGCTTGGGATGCGGCGGCAGCTTGCGCGACGTGCGCTCGTGGAACTCCCTGGCGAGCGTCTTGAGGACGGCGTGGTCCGGGGCGACGTGCTCGTCGTCGGTGTCGTAGTGCGTCGCCACCGTCGTCTCTTCGCCGGCCTCGCCGGCTTCGCTTTGGTTGCTGTCGAGGTCCGACGGCTCATAGCTCTCGAAGGTCTCCAAAAATCCGACCTTGAGCGAGGTGTTCAGGTGCTTTCGGTGCGTCAGCGCCTGCTCGAGGCGCTTCTGGACGAGCGCCAAAAATAGCTCGTCGACGATGGCTTCGGGCGTCTGCTCCTCGCTCTCACGGGCGACGGCGCGCTCGCGCCGGTAGTCGTATTTGGAGTGGCCGGCGAGGCGTCGCAATCGCCGCACGAAGAACCGGTTCATATACGCCTGGCGACGCTCGGGCGTCCGCTCGGCGACGACCATCGCGTCGGGGTGCGCGTACGATAGCTGGGTGTAGATGTCGCGCTCGGCGCGGTGTGCCGGCGTGGCGCTCATCAGCACGAGCCGGGGCATCTTTTCGGCCGCGACCTCCTCGTCGGCGCGAAGCCGAAGCAGGGTCGAAAAGACCTTCGTGAAGATATTGCGCCCCTTGTTGCGAAGCTTCTGGGCTTCGTCGACCACCACCAGGTCGAAGCGCGGCAAGAGCGCGAGCATCTGCCGCGCGCACTCGACGTTCTGGGGGTGCGAGCCATCGAGCGTTCGCCGCGCCGCGTCGTCGTCGAGCGCGGGAACGTACAAGCCGTGTCCGTGCAAGGCATGGGTGACATCGCCGGCGGTGACCACTTCATCCTTGGAGCGAACGCCGAGGGAGTGCGCCAGAAACGAAAACGACGACAGCCGCGCCAGGAAGAGCTGGCGAGGGTCGTCGAGCGTCTGCCGGGTGAGCTCGATCAGATTGGCGCACATGCGCGCCTTGTGGACGGGCTTGCCGAGAAGCGCGTCGCGCAGCGTGTTGTCGTCGACGAGGACGTTGTTGGACACGAAGTTTGCGTAGTCGCGATGCCACTTCTCCTGGACGGCGGCGCGCGGGGCGATGACGAGGATGCGCGCGTCGGGCTTGAAGTGCCAGGCCAGCGCGATGAGCCCGAGCGCCTGGTAGGTCTTGCCCATGCCGACCTCGTCGGCGAGGTAGGCGACGGGCTCCTTGCACAGGATGTTGTACAGGGCGGTCGTGCCGCGAGCCTGTTCGACGGCTGTTTGGGCCTCGATGCCCTCCGAGCAGAAGTCGACGAGCTTCTGGAATTGCTCGACCGCCACGGGCTTCGAGAAGAGTTCGACATCGGCCCGCAGCATATTACTGAACGGCGTCGGCATAACCGAGCTCCTCCAACACGTAGTTCAGAACGTCTGTATCTCCCTGTTGCATGACTCCTGCCCAGGCGGGGTGCGCTTCGAACGTTTCACATAGCGCCGACGCCCGGGCGTCGAGTTCGTCGAGCGTGTCCTGCAACTCGGTCGCCCGGCGCTCCTGTAGGGCCTCGCGCGCTTGTTTGATGAGGCGCGCGACCTCGTGAACGAGCACGAATCGGTAGACCGACCACGGGTCGTCTTCTTTGCCGGTACGCTCCTCGATGAGTTCGATGACGCGCTGCAGGCTTCCGGGCGCCGAGTGCAGCAGACGCGCGGCACCTTCGACGTCCGGCTCGCCGCTCTGCCTGGTCAGTGTGTTTTCGAAGCGCTCCCAAAACGAGCGTGTCGCGCGAAAGAGGCGGAAGTAATTTTCGAAGACGTCGTCGGAGCCCGTGTCGAGCTTGGCCGGCTCCAACCGCTCCTCGCGGTCGACCCGAAGCTGCTCGGAGAGCGGTCGCATGAAGTCGGGCTTGAAGGCGTCATCGATGGCGGTGCCCTCGACCCATGCGTCCAGGCAGGCGGTCAGGCTCTCCATGACGGCTTCTCGGCGGAAGCCTCGCCAGTGCACCTCGTTGATGTAGCCGCGATAGATGCGACGCGGGCCATCAGCCTGCAGGCGAAACACCTCGAACCAGCGGCGCTCGAGCAGTTCGACGTCCGTTTGCCAGGAGAACGGAACCTCGGCGTGTTCTTCGATGGGCACGCGCCGCTCGATACCCGGCAGGCGCACCTCGTAGCCCGCGAGCGTCCGGTCGGCCTCGACGGTGTACACACGCTCTCGCCAGTCGGCGGTCACCTCGACACGGCAGGGGAGCTGGCGTCGCGGCTGGTCGTCGAAGAGTTCGTCTTCGCTGGGCTGTCCGGCAGGCATTTCGTCGTAGCTTTGGTAACCCAATGAGCTATAGTTGCAGGGCATGGCCAGCGAGACCTCGACGTTTTTGTGGCCGGTGCCGTCGGCACTTCCCAGGGCTGCCTCGGTGGCATTATGGGAGCCGACGACGGCGGTGTCCTCCCAGGCGATGAGCTTGAAATGGTCGAAGCGGTCGGCGTCGGCGTCGAGCGTGTCGAGGCGGCCAAGCTGTGCCCGGTCGTCGTCCCAGAACGTCTCGACGTCGGATTGCAGGAGCGCCAGTCGGTCGTGTTCGTCGACGGCGGGCACCAGCCGCAGGTCGATGTCGCCTGGACTTTCTCGAAATAAGTTCTGCCGAAAATAGGCATGGGCCCGGGGGCCGAAATACGGCGAGGCGACAAGCATCGATGCGGCCCCGGTGGCGGCAAGGATCGACATCAGCGAATTGGTGCGCGACGGGATGGAGACCAGGAGTCGACGGCTCGACGACTCCGACGAGTCCGACGAGATCTGCGAGATGGCGTCCAGATGGGCGAGCAGCCCGTCGTAGCGTTCGCGAAGCTCGGCTTCCCGGCTGCCCTGGGTTTCGAATAACCACTGCAAAAGTTGCGAGAGCGGTCCGGCCACAGCCGGCCGATCGACGTCGGTGACGGCGACGACCTCGCGGTTTTTCGCCCAACCCGAAAGCGTCAGGTTCGCCGACGCGACGAGCAGGCGCACGACCGGCTGCTGATGGGCGCGTCCGAAGACCACGACCACTTTGGGATGGAAGGCGCCGCTTGGCAGAAACACCGGAAAGGTGTCGAAGGTCGCGCGCTTGTCGATGGCGGTGGTGGCGTGGCCGTCGTAGAACACCGCCAGGTTGTGCTTGTCGCAGAAGTTGGAGGCCGCGTGGATCTCGTTCAGGGTGGACAACTTGAACTTCTCGTTGGCCAGTGGGCCGAGCACGTTGTCCTCGAAGAACGGCACGGACAACCCGAAGGTCGTAAAGATCAACGCGTCGAGATGCTCGAGGTCGTCGACCATTCGATGGAGCGCGGCGCGCACGGTGCTCGCCCGGCTTTCGGAGGACTCGCTCATGGCTGGTAGACCTCCTCGATCTCGCGTTTGAAGTCGGCGATGGAGGGCACGTAATAGGCGCGCCGCCAGCCGCGTCGGTCGAGCTTCGCCGGCGCCCCGTAGCCGGCGTTGAGCACCGTCACCCGGCCGGCCTCGATGGCCACCCAGGGCGTCGCCCCGCGGCTCTCGGCGACGATGTCGCGGTGGTACTGCTCCACCAGCGCAGCCACGACGCCGAGCGGCGTTGCCTGCTCGAGCACCTTGGCCAGTCCTTCGAGGCGCTCGCGCACCATGCCGGTGGTCGACGAGCGGTGGAGCAGCAATTCGAGTCCGTCGGCCCCCTCCCACAGCTCGTCGACGACGGGGCCGACCGAGGCTTCGTCGATATGGTCGACCGACCACAGGTGATCGAAGAGCCGGTCGACGCGCTGTAAGATCGCCTCCAGACGGCGCACATCCCGTACCCGCTCGCGTGCGTCCGGGTCGTCCAGGCTCTCCAGCAGGCCGGCCAACAGCGCGTCCGCATCCGCAGGCGAGCTGTCCTGGGCCGAGACTTTGGCGTAGATGCACCGAATGAGGGTGTCGGACTCGGGCGCGACCTGCGCCGCCTGCACCAAAACAGGCGCGAAGAGCCGTCGGATGGGCGCCTCGCGAAGCGCGGCCATCCACTCCGAGCCTGTACGCCCATCGGCCTCCGCAGCCGCGAACTCGCCGAAGCTGCGTGTGTGTTCGTCGGCCTCGACAAGGCCGTCGAAGAAGCGATGCACGAGCGACTGCAGCGGCCGCAGGCGGTCGAACGCCTCGGCGAGTTCGAGGCGCGCCGCCGGTGCGAGGTGGGTGCGCCCATCGAGAAGGCCCATCGAGTACAGCGCGCCGCGATACCGGCCAAACACACCCAGGTTGAGCTGCCGAGCCAAGAGTTGCTGGTCGCCAAACGGGCCCACCGGCGGCGAGCCGTCGAATTGCTGCATGCGCCGCCGGCCGTTGAGGCTTCCGAGCACCCCGCCCTCGAGCTCGTGGCCGAAGTGTCGAATCGCCGACAACACCGACAGCGTCTCGGCGGCGACCAGCAGACCGTCGCGGGCCGGACGCGTGTTCGTGTCGACGCGAAACACCTGGAGCTGTCGCTTCTCGAGGTACGAGTCGACCAGCCAGATAAGCGTCAGGCACACCCCGAAGTTGGTGGCCCCCCGGCTGACCGTCGAAAAATGCGGCACCACGCGCGCGCCAAAGTGGGTCCACAAGATCTCGAAGCCCAACGGGTCACGCGAGCCCGTTTGCTGCAGGTCGGGGTCGGGCAGAGTGAAGAAGAAGCCGGCCGGCATTGATGTGTCAGGTGGTGCTGCCAAGAGATGCTCCGAACAAATGCGTCAGCGAATCAACCAGCGACAGTTGAGCTTTCGGCCAGCCCTTGCTTGGGGGGCACATAAGCGTTGTCGGTGTTTGTGACGATTTGAGTCGTGTCTCCAGAAGAGTACGGCAGTGCTAACAGCGACGTGAGTAGATCGTTCATCACCGTCACTTGCTGCTCGGAGGAGCAGCTTAGCAATCGCCGAATATCGACTTTTGTGTTGCCAGTACCATAGTGACCGATTCCGGTAACGTCTTCGATGTATCGGCGGGTGTGACCGGAGACTGCACTGGCGAGCTGTTGGGGATCTCCTTTGAGGTAGAGTTGTATGGGTTCCGACTTAGTGGTGGCGAGTGAGCCGATCTGCAAGTCGTCCCAGGTCAGGTTGTAGAACCGTTTTCCGGCCGGCAGAATCTTAAAAAAGACGCGATTGCTCCACTTCGAGTCGCCTCGTCGAAAGAGGCGCACCGTTGCGCCGATTTGTTCGGCGGGCCAAGGGCGCGAGCTGTCCTGATTGAGCTGGAGGGCGCGCTCGGAGAATTCCTCCCACACCTCGTTATCATCTTGAAGCGGCACCGATGTCAGGTTTGCCTCATCCATGATTGTCCAGATGGGCTCGAACTCTTTGGTACTGATCTGGCCATCTTGGTTCCTGTCGATGAGGTAGACCAGCTCGTCGAAGAAGCCGGTGATGTTGCTCTTTAAACTTTGAACTTCTCCGACGCGATCGAATAGAGCGCGTGCATGAGGAAGGGATTCCAAATATGCCCAGTCTTCGAGTTTGTCGATCGTCGAGGGGACAGGCTTCTCAGCGAAGTAGTTGAATAGCTCGGGCCAGGCGAGTTGCATACAGGCAAGCGCATAGGTGATTTTGGCGTCGTCGAGCTTCCAGGTGTGGCCTGATCCGGAACGGGTGCGCTTGACGACCATGCGCAATAGGTTGGCATAGTTGACCGCGCGTTTGATGCTTCTGGGATTGTTTCCAACGGTCAGTTGGGTCATGTTCGAGAAGTAATCGGCGTCCTCGGTTTTCAGTGATGTGTTGCGGATGCGAAGGAAGAACTTATCGGCATCCTCGCCGGTGTATGCCTTGATATATTCGCGGCGGTGCGGGTCGTATTGCCAGCCCATCAGCGAGAGGATGTACCGATCCACGTGGTACGAGCTGACCGGCATGTTGAACGGAATCTGAATAATTTTGTCAAAGAACGACTTGCCGTGGCGCGCTTGAGTTTCAGTGCCAAACTTGGCGCGAACGCCGCGTTGAATCACAGCGTAATCGACGGCGAGCACGAAAACACAATTGGGAACATCGAGGAAGTTCTTCATGACCTCGAGAAGCTCCAAGGCCCTCTCGGGGCGCAAACGATCGAGATCGTCGATCATCACCACAAGCTTGCACCAATCCTCCTCAATCAGCTCATCGACGAGCTGCTCGAACTTCGACTTGTAGTCGCGGACAAGCGCGGCTGAGTTGGTAACACCGAGATCAATGCCGTCATTAGACGCGGCGTCGGCAGCGGCGCGGACGCTGACGCCATAGCGGTTCTTGGCGAGTTGATCCGCAGCGCTCACCAGGCCAGAAAAAAGCTTCTTGGCGCCGTCCACGATGTGTTTTCGCCGATCATGAAATACCGTCTTGATCTCCTCGATCAGTCCCCGAAGGATCACGGCGCCGAGCATCTCCTCGCTGTTGAACTGAGCGTATTGCCAGGTGTTGAGGTAGACGACCGGATACTGTCGAGCACGGCCATCCTCAGGCGTGAGGTCTTCGGCGACCATGTTGAGTAAGCTCGTCTTGCCGATGCCCCAATCGCCTTGAATCCCGATGGTAAGTGGCGTCTCACAGCTCCTAATGAAGTCGCTCAGTACGTGAGCATAGTCCTTGAAGCCAAGAGATTCGTGCTCGATGGAGTCGAGCGGCCGATCGATAAGCTTGAAGTGATTCATGGTTTCCCTCTCTGATATTATCATTCGTCGGGCATTGCTCGTGCCGCGGGCGTTGAATTCACCGACATTCCAATGCCGAGTGCATCATAAAAGTCCATGTTGAGTGAGACGTCGTCGAGCGCGCTCACCGCTCTAACCAGTGTCCCTTCTCGAAGACGAATAGCCCCCACACCGCTCGCGAGGCGGCAACGTAGCGCGCGTTGACCGAGCAGCGCTCGTCGGTGGGGTCGATGTCCACCAGGATGACGATGTCGGCCTCCAGGCCCTTGAAGCTGCTGATGGAGCAGTGCAGCACCCCGTCGGACCACCGCGACGCCGAGTGTACGACGCGGTGGCCGCCGAGTTCGGTGGCGCCCTCGAGCGAGGAGTTCTTGGGGGTGTGCGGGGTCAAAATCGCGATTTGCGACGGCTCGACCTCGTCCTTTTCGAGCAGCTTTTCGAGCAACTCGCCGACCTGCCGGCGCGTCTTGGTGGGGCCGGGTTGTTGGTAGACGACCGGCTCCTTTCCCGGCGGGCATTCCGGATGGGACTCCATGGTCACCCCGCCCAGCTCGCGCACGACGTCGGCGATGGCGCGGGTATTTCGGAAGTTGTAGCGAAGCGGAAAGATCGCCGGGATGTCGGGGATGGCGCTCTCGCGGTCGAAGATATTCTGCGCCTCGTCGTAGAACACGACCATCTTGGAGTCTTCCCGATGGCGAAGGCACTCTTCGAGCACGTCCCACCACATGGGCGCAAAGTCTTGCGCCTCGTCGACGATGACCGCATCCCATGGGCCCAGCGAGAACTCGCCTTTCTCGAGCGCGTCGAGCGCCACGAAAGGAGCCTTTTCTCGCCAGAAAGCCCGTTGCTCCTCGATGGACGCGTCCCGGCTCGGAAAGTCGAGCCCGTCGCCAAGGTCGTAGCCCGCCTGCGCACACAGCTTGTGGAAGTTGTAGACGTCGACTCGGCCCGGCATGTTCGGCCAGCTGGAGACCACATCACGCAGGTAATCGCACAGCGCCGAGTTAAAGCAGGTGAGCAGGACGTGCTTTCCCTCCTGGGCAAGCAACTTCGCGCCGTGGATCGCCAGCACGGTCTTGCCGGTGCCCGCCCCCCCGGTCACCCGCAGGCGGCGGTTGATCATGAGCTGGCGGATGATCTGGGCCTGCTCCGACGACAGGCGCAAGATCTGGGACTTCTCCAGAGCGATGCGCGCCGCGGCGATCGGTGGCAGCTGGATGGTCGGGCTGATCACGGTGTGGCGAAGCGCCTCGAACTCCTCCTCGGAGACGGTGCGTACCCGCCCGTCGAACTTCTGGGCGTGGAACTTATAGGCCGCGACGACGCGCTCCTCGAGGTTGTCGGCCATCTGCTTGGCGTCGATGACCACCTCGGGCTGCAGGTCGAGCGGCAGGTTGATCTTGGGCCGCGTCGTCATCGGAAACGCCAGCGCCCAGCAATAGAAGATGGGAAACCGGGGAAACCAGTCCTCGACCACCTCGCGCGCTGGCCCCTCGAGCTCGCTGACGATATCCTCGATCTGCTGGCGCGCCTGCTCCATCGGGCTTCGCTTGAGCTTCTTGCGATTGCCGTTTCCGTACAGTCGGTACCACTTGCCGTTATTGGCGCGCTCGACCCCCCAGCCCTTGCACTCGATATTCATCATCCCCCACTCGGGATGCAGCACCAGAAAGTCCACCTCGCCCTGGCGTCCATCTTTCGTCAGGTACGGCAGGCTGTGATAGACGTAAAAATCATCGGAAAGCTGGTGCTTGAGCTCCTTCCAGAACAGGTCCTCCGACTTAGTGGACCCGCTCTGCAGCGGCGGCTCGTCCGGGATCATCACAGCCATGAATACTCCCCTCGTTCAACTGGGTTCGCGCGGAATTTCCGGCATGGTATGCCGCAGCGGGAAGGTTGTCGAGAGTCTTACACCGCAAACCCAAATCGCCCGCTCCTTCTGGGCTGCGTCTGTGAGCAGTGCGATAGATAGCGATTTTCGTTATTTTTGATCGCATTGGGGTAAAAGAAGCTTGTTTCTTGGCGTAGCCTAAGTTGACACTCCCAGCGCACAAGCATAAGCTGCCACAAATTGTCCTGTTTCATCCTAAGGGGGCTCGGCTCGCTGTCTTTGTATTCTCGGCGCTTCGGCCACCGTGGTGCTGGGGAATGCGATGCTGGGTGTTTACCACTCGAACCGTTTCGAGAATCTGGCCGACAAGCTCGCCTCGAATATCGAGGAGGAGCGGGGGGCTGGCGGGCTGCGGTTTGCCCGGCCGGTCGATCTGCTGGTGCCCACGCTCGACATGGGTAGCTATGTCGAGCTTTTTCTGGCGAGGAGTCGCGGCTCTGCCTGCAACTTGAAGATCGGGACGCTTCAGAATCACCTGACCGACCTCATTGCCGGCGAGGAGGACGGTCGGGGGCAGGCGCGCCCCGAGCTTTTGACGCGTCGGATCTTGCAGGTGGCGCTGCTCGAGCGCCTGATGGACGAGGCGTTCGTGGCGCATCCGGATCTGGCGGCGGTGAGGCGCTACCTCGACGTCGAGGTGCGCGGGGCCAGCCGTAACACGTTCGACCCGCGTGATACGCGGCGCTTCCAGCTCGCCCGCCAGATCGCCACCGTCTTCGAGGAGTACACGTTCTCGCGGCGTGCGATGCTCGAGCGGTGGCTCGAGGAGGAGTTCTTTTTCGACGAGCCGCAGTACCGGCGTATCGAGCGTTGGCAGGGCCATTTGTGGCGAGAGTTGGTCGGGGAGGGGAGCGTCTTGGAGCGCGGTGGCGCGCGTTTCATGCCGCTCGCCGACCTGTTCGACGCGTATAAAGAACGGGCGCACGAGCGCGTCCAGCGGCCGTTTCACGTCTTTGGGTTTGCCGGGCTCGGCGAGGAGTTCTTGCGCATTCTTCGGGAGCTGAGCTCGTCGGCGGACGTTCACCTGTACCTGGTGAATCCAACGGCGCGCGAGTGGGTCGACGCGCCGTCGGACGCGCTGCATCCGGCGCTTCGGCAGTGGGGGCATGTGGGGCGCGATACGCTGAAGCAAGTGCTCACCCCTGCTGTCGATGGCGAACCTGTTGTCGATGGCGAACCTGCTGGCGATGGCGAAGCGCTGCCATTTTGGAAGCTGCCGGCCGCTCGGAGGGCCACGGCCTCGGTGCTGGAGCTCCTGCAGGACGAGATTGCGGGCGGAGGAGATGCCCAACTACGCGTGGTGTCGGCGGAGGTCGAGGCCGCGTCCGAGCTTCTGGCCGCGGACGGCGGGCAGCCTCTCTCCCCGGTCGACGTGCGCCAGGCCGACGACACCGTTCGCTGCCTGGCCTGCCCGAGCATCGAGCGCGAAGTCGAGGTGGTCGCCAACGAGATTCTGGAAGCTCGTCAGCCGCGACGAGAACCTGCGCTTCTCCGATATCGCGGTGGCGATTCCGTCGGGCAGCAGCGCGAAATACATCCCGCGGGTGCGCTCGGTCTTCCGGCGCTTCTACGACCTGCCCGTCAACATCAACAGCGTGTCGCTGGGCGTCAAAAGCCCGATGGTCGAGGCGGTCGAGATGTTGCTCGCGCTGCCCTTTGGCTCGTTTCGGCGAAGCGAGTTCCTCGCCCTGCTCGTCCACCCGAACGTGCGAAGCCGCTTTCGCGACATCGACGCGGATACCTGGGTGCGCTGGGCGCGCGAGCTGCACATCATCCACGGGGCGAGCAAGAAGGACCACTACGAGAAGACCTACATCGAGCGCGACCTGTTCAACTGGACGCAGGGCCTTCGGCGCCTGGTGCTGGGTTCGTTTCTGTCGGCCCCCGACACCGGCGACGAGGCGCGTTGGCGGGTGACCATCGGCGATGACGACTACCGTCCCGAGGACGTCGACGAGGGCGAGGTCGACACGGCTGCGTGCCTGTATGCCCTGGCACAGTCGCTCATCTCCGACGCCGAGTGGCTGCGCTCGAAGACGGCCTCGCTGGAGGAATGGGCGCAGATTTTTGGTCGCATCGTCGACGCCTATATCCACCCGTCCGACGCCGAGGACGCCGACTACGGCAAGCAGCTTGCGGCGAAGTCGGCCATTAAGACCGTGCTCGGGAAGCTTGCCGAGCTGTGCGGCGAGTCCGACCGGATTTCCTATCGCACGGCCTATTTGTTGGCGCTGGAGAGCCTGGAACGGCTCGTCAGCGGGACCCACCATCGACTGGTGGGCGGGGTCGTGGTTTCGACGCCGGCGCACCTTCGAAACCTGCCCTTCGAGCACATCTTCGTGCTTGGTCTGGGCGAAGGAAAATACCCGGCGCTCGACCCCGAGAACGTGCTCGACCTTCGCCGCGCCAAGCGGCAGCGCGGGGATATCCTGCCCAGTGAGCGCGACAAATTTCACTTCCTGGAGCTGTTGCTGTCGGCACGCCGAGGCATTCATCTGTCCTGGGTGGCGCGGGAGTCGACGACGGGCAACGAGCTTCCGCCGTCGTCGCTCATCAGCGACCTCAAGCGCATGCTCGGCGTGGTGCCAGACACCGATGGAGGCGACTGTCTGACCGGTGTCTACCCGCTTCGGCGCTACAACCGTCTCGATGACGAACTCGGCCCGAATCTGCATCCGGAAGCCTTCGAGGAGGCCCGCATGCACGCGCTTCGCGAGCGCATCGAGCGTGAAGTCGGCGAATGGGAGGTGAACTCCTTTCGCCGTTTTCTCGACGGCCAAGACTCGTCGCTCGCCGGCAAGCTGCGGTGGCAGACGCGGCTCTCGAAGAGCCCCGAGCCGTCGCACGAGGACAAGACGCCGGCGACTCCCAGGGAGGTCGAGCACAGGCGCATTCGCCTCAACTACTCGAAGCTCGTGTCCTATCTGAAGACGCCGTTTCAGACGGCGGCGAAGACCAAGTACGGCATCTACGACGACGAAGACGACGTTTTTGCGGCCATGCACGAGCCGTTCAGCACTTCGCATCTGCAAGACGCGATTGTGCCGCGGGATGTCTTCCTCGAAGTATGCGCCTGTTGCGACTCGGCCGAGGAGTTCTGGCAGAGGCTCGAGGAGGTCTACGAGAGTCATGTCGAGCAGGAGATCCTGAAAGGAGCCTGGCCGACTGAAATTTTCTCCGAGCCCGTGCGCTCCAAGCACATGGGCCTGCTCGAATTGTGGAAGGAGAGTCTCCGAATTCAGGGGCCGAACAACATTAACATGCAGTTGGGGCAATTGCCCGAGTTGGTGAGCTTCGGCGTCAATGAAGAGCGTTATCGAGATCTCGGTGAGGTGAGGCTCGAGTTCGAAGCGTCTGAGACCGGTGGCGAGAAGGTCGAGGTGCTGCTTTACGGCAAGGCGCACCCGCTCAACCCGGCGGGCACCCACCTCTTCGCGCCAGCCAAACACGGGCCGTACAAAACGCTTAAACGATTTCGAAGCTCTCTTGGGCTCTACCTCGACCACATCATGCTGTCGGCAGCGGCAAAGAATTACGCTGGCTGCCAACGGACCGGATTCCTGCTGACGACCAAGAAAAAACCACCAAAGTCCACTTCTGCGGTGAGCTTTCCGTTTCCCGCGCTGGGTCAGGAGGTGGCCAAGAGTTGGTTGAAGGCTCGTGTGAAGGAGCTGCTATTCGACAGCAACGAATACCTCCTGCCCCACGAAGTCGTCTGGGAGTACATCGACAATTTCTCCGGCGGCAAACCAGTGGATTTTCAGGCCATCTTTGCTGAACTGCGGAACGGTTGGTCGAGGATGTACGTCGCATACGGGCCCATCCGCGACTACGAAGCTTACCCGCTGCACCCCGACGCCGAAGCGCTCATCGCGGAGCGCTTTGGCTACCATCCCGCTTATCCGCGCGAGGAGGCTTGAATGAAGCCGACCGTCAAATACGAGAAGCCATCTGTCCTCGCCGAGCTCTCGCCGGAACGAAAGTGCGTCATCGCCGCGTCGGCGGGCACCGGCAAGACCTACACGCTCGAACACCTGGTCCTCGACCTGGTGTTGGGCGATGCCTGCGACAAATGTGTACCTCTCGAGCGGATCTTGGTGGTCACGTTCACCCGGCGAGCGGCTGCCGAGATGACCATGCGGGTGCGGCGGCTGCTCGAGTCGGTGTTGACCGCCCATCGGACGCGGGAGGTGGTCGAGGTCGATGGGGCGTGCTGGGAGATCGACGCGCAAGCAGTGGAGCGTATCGAGGCGGCGTTGAACTCCTTCGACAACGCCTATATCTCGACGATTCACGGCTTTTGCCAGCGCTTGTTGAAGGACTACGCCTTCGACAATGACCAGCTCTTCGACGTCGAGCTCGTCGACGATAGCGAGTTATTCGAGGAGTGCTTCTATGAGGCGCTTCGCACGACCATCGCGAACGACCCCGAGCACTGCAAGTGGCTGCGAGGTTGGATGGCGACCGGCCAGGACCTCGAAACGCTGTACAAGGACTTGTCGAAGATCCACTCCCGCGGCGCCTTCGTCGACGGCGGCACCGACGTCCTGCCCGAGGTTCCCGACGGGCATCGGGCCTACGAGGTCGTCGAGGCGTTGGCCCGCGGCGAGCAGTTCGACAAGGAGAAAATCAAAGGCGATCCGGGATGGGCCATTCGCACGATCGCGCGCCAGAGATTCCTCCCGGCGGTCGAAGAGGAGATCGAGCGGCGAAAGCAAGTCGACGGCATTTACACCTATCAGGACATGCTCCAGGTCGTGCACGACGCGCTCGAGCGCGACCGCAACCTGCTCGATATGCTCCAGGCGAAGTTCGACGTGGCGCTCGTCGACGAGTTCCAGGACACCGACCCGTTGCAGTGGGCGATCTTCGAGAAGGTCTTTCTGGCCGACGGGGGCGACCATCGCCTCTTTCTCATCGGCGACGAGAAACAGTCGATTTATGGGTTCCGGGGGGCCGACCTCAACACCTATCGCGCGGTCGTCGAGGACGTGAAGTCGGCGCCACTTAGACGAAGTTGGCGCTCCACCGAGCAGCTCATCGACGCCTACAACACCATCTTTACGAGCGGCTTTTTCAGCAACGGGGACGTCTATACGCCGGACAATTGTGTGATGCCCTCGACGACGCCGCCGGTGCGAGCGCAATTGTGTGGTGACAGTGCCATCGAGCTGCTCGAGTTCGACTGCGAGCCGAAGCCCAACAATGGTTTCATTACGTCGGCTTTCGTCGAGAAAATGACCGGGTGCATCGAGGCGCTGCTCGACGAGCCTCCGATGCTCGAGCCCGGCAAGTACCTGCAGCCCGGAGACATCTACGTCCTCACGCGGTCCAACCGCGAGGCCGACAAATTTGGGGACGCGCTGCGCCGGCGCAATATCCCGTACGCGTTCTTTCGCAAGCCCGGACTCTTCAAGACCGACGAGGCTCGTCACGTCCACGAATTGTTGTGCGCCATCGCCCAGCCCGGCGAGCGCTCGGCGAGGCGCAGGGCCTTCATCGGCCCGTTCTTCGGGGTGCCGCTCGAGGACCTCGAGGTATTCGACGCCTCCGACACCCACGGCTACGGCCCGCGCGAGAAGCTCGAGAGTTGGAAGGCGGCCGCGCGCCGCCACCAATTCGACGACCTCTTCGAGCGCATTCTCTCGGAGAGCGGGCTCATCAGACGCGAGCTCTTGCTGTCGAGCAGCGAGCGTCGGCTGACGAACTACCGCCACATCTTCGAGTGGTTGACCGAGCTCGCCGCGACCCGTCATCTCGGCCTCGAACAGCTCGCCGACGAGCTGCGCGCGCAGATCGAGGGGTACGCCGACAGCGAAGAGGGAGAAACCGATTTGCAGCGCCTGGAGACCGACCGCAGCTCGGTCCAGATCATGACGATCCACAAGAGCAAGGGACTGGAGGCCGAGGTGGTATTCGTGGGAGGAGGGTTTTCCAGTCCCTACTCCCGGTCTACGAATAAATACCAGCGCATGTTCACTCGCAGGAGTGGCCGAGTCGCCGCCTACGACCGTTCGGTGCTCACGACAGACGGCGAGGCGAGGCGCGTCGCCGACGAGTTGCAGGAGGAGTACGAGCGGGTCGAACGCGAGGAGGCCGAGCGGCTTTTCTACGTGGCCATCACCAGAGCGAAGGCAAAGGTGTTCCTGCCCTACGTCTCGGAGGACATCCGAGAGAAGAACGATTGGAAGATCAACTACCTGTTGGAGCGCCTCGACGGCATCGCTCCCAAGGTGCCTGAAGATGGAACCTACCATCACATCAGCCGCGTGCGCTTTTCGGCCGATGATTCGAGCATTGCCAAATCGCGCGACCAGCACATCGACCTCGACGATCTCGCCGACGTCATCGAGCTCGAGCGTCCACGCACGCCGCGACAAGCATTCGGGAAGCGTGCGCCGACGAGTGACTCGCGGCCGTTCGAGGACATCGCCAAGGACGTTCGGGTGCTGTCGTCATATAGCCAATTGACGACGCATTCGAGTGAGCGCGGCGACGTCGTGGCGGACGACCGCGCCGAGGAGATTTTGCCCGGTGGCATCGAGGCGGGCAACTGCTTGCACGAGGTATTCGAAGAGCTCGACTACACCGAGGTGGGCGATTTCGACAGCGCCGGCGCCTGGCTTCGCGCCGGCGCATCGGCGTCGTTGATCGACGAGAAGCTAGCGACCTACGGCTTCGAGCCGGCGGTCTATCGTGACCACCTCGCCAGGCTGGTCTTCGATACGCTGAACGCGACTATCGCGCCGGCACACGGCCCGGCCGTTGGCCGCCTGGCAGAGCTGCGGCGCGAGCGCACCCGGCGCGAGGCGCGGTTCGTCGTCCCGATTCCCGAGCAGGGCCCCAAGTCGACGGTCGAGAGGGGCTATCTGCATGGCTTTATCGACCTGCTCTTCGAGGGCGCCGACAACAAGATCTACTTCGCCGACTGGAAGAGCGACTCGCGCATCAAGGGTGGGGACTTCAGCCACGCATCTTTGGCCGCGCATGTCAGCGAGGAGTACCGCATTCAGGCCGGCGTCTACACGATGGCGCTGCTGCGCCTTTTGGGGATCACCGACCAGCAGGACTACGAGCGGCGAGTCGGCGGATTCTTCTACTTCTTCGTGCGCGGCATGCGCCCGGACCGACCGAGGTCCGGCTACTACTTCGAGCGGCCGAGCTGGGCAGAGATTGGCGAGCTCGAAAGGCGCGTGCACGACGCCCACCTCCCGCTGGGTGAGTCCCTGCATTTACCGCTACCGCAGTCTGGAGCACAGCAATGACGATGACGACCATGCTTCACGCAGATGGCAGCGTACGCTTTGCGACCGAGCAGGCGAGCGAGCCCGCACAACCCGACCCGCTCGTGCAGCTCGGCCGCGGGCTCGAAGAGTTCCAGATGTCTCGCAGCCGCGTCTGGATGGCCCGCGAACTCGTGCAGGCCCAGCCGAATTTGAGCGAGGATGAGCAACTCGCCGCCGTGATGCTGGTTCTGTTGGTGATGCTCGGCCAGCAAGATGGCAGCACGAGGTTTCCCGTCGCAGAGGGGCACGAGCATCTGCCCAAACGTCTCGAAGCGTTGCTGCGCCTGAGCGCGCGGGCTGCCGGGGAAGCCGGCGAGGAGCCGATATTTTCGGCCGCTGATGCAGCGCGGCTGACCGGTGAGATCCGGGACCTCCTCGGTGGTGGCTTGAACTCGCTGGTGGGCACGCCACAGGACTACAAGCCGCTCATTCGCCACGGTGATATGCTGTACACCGAGCGAAGTTGGCAGCAAGAGCAGTCGGTGGGCGAGAACCTTCGTGCGCGCATCGGACGGTCGGTCGGCCTCGACGGCGGAAAGGTCGCTCGGGCCCTCGACCAGGTGCTCGCGGCCATGCCCTTCGACATGAGCTCCGAGGAACTCGCCAACAAGCGCGCGCAGGTGTCGAAGGTGCTCAGCGACAACCTGGGCGTGATCTCGGGCGGTCCCGGCACGGGAAAGACGACGCTGGTGCTTACGGTACTGCGTGTGTTGGTGCGATTGGGCGGCATCGCCCCCAGCGATCTGCTCCTGGCGGCCCCGACCGGCAAGGCGGCCAAGCGCATGCGCGAGTCCATCGACCACCAATTTCGCGAGCTCGAAGCGCGGCTCGCCAGGCAGGGTAGCTCATTGGGCGAAGCCGATCGCATGCTGCGGGCACAGTTGCCCGATCCAATGACGCTACACCGCATGCTTCGCTACTCGCCGTACCTGCGTGGCTTTCGCCACAACGCCGAAGATCCGGTCGTGGCGAAGTATGTGGTCGTCGACGAGGCATCGATGATCGATTTGCGCCTGATGGACGCGCTGCTCGACGGCGTCGCCGACGAGACGCGCATCTTGCTCATCGGCGACGCTGATCAACTTCCGGCCGTCGGCGCCGGCGCGGTGTTTCGCCACCTGTCGCCGACGGGCGAAGACGCCGCGCTCGAGCTACCCGCGGCGGTTCGGCTCACCGAGACACATCGCAGCGTGCCCGAAATCGAGCGGGTGGCCGAGGCGATCAACGCCGGTAGCTTCGACTGTGAGCGCGCGCTCACAGCGGGCGACATTGCTGGCGCTCGTTCGCTCGACGAGCTTTCCGACAGGGCAATCGTGGGTCTGGTCGAGCCCGAGGAGGAGAAATTTGTCGGCGCCTTCGCGGGCGCCTGGTTTGGCACGCACGTCGACCTGACCGAATACGAGTACAAGCATGTCGGCGATGCGCTCGCCGGGCTCGGCGAGACCCTGGCGCACCGAAGCCAGCGTCTTTTCATCGAAGACGAAGACGGCCGCTTCACCGACGAGGCGACGGCTATTTTGAAGGAACTATTCGCCTTCTTCGAAGCCTCGCGTGTGCTGTGCGCAACGCGCAAGGGCCCCACCGGAAGCGAGACCATCAACCGGCATATGCACCGACTCTTTCGCAGCCGTCACGGCTTGAGAGACAGCGCGCGCTTTCGCGCCGGCGAGCCGGTGATGGTCGTGCGCAACGACTACGACAACGAACTGTTCAACGGCGACCAGGGCATCGTCCTGTACACGCTTCGCGCCGACGAATATCAGGGGGCCTCGAGCAACGCCAAGAAGCGCGTCGTCTTCCGAGATGGCACTGGGTTTCGGGCGGTGGCCCTCGGCAGGATTCGAGACCGCATCGAGCTAAGCTACGCGATGACCGTCCACAAGAGTCAGGGCTCCGAGTACGACCACGTCGCACTCTTGCTGCCCGATGACCCCGAAAACCCGCTCCTGACGCGGGAGGTGCTCTACACCGGCATCACGCGAGCGAAGAGGTCGGTCACGGTGCTCGGACGGCGCGAAATTCTGCAAAGGGCCGCCGAGCGCAAGATGCACCGCTTCTCCGGCCTGCGCGATCTACTCGGGGGCGACCAGAAAGCCGAAGTAGCGCGTATCAATCCGTCGATGGGCGCTCGACAATGAGACCGTATAGCTCGCCGAGATCCGCACGTACTTCGTCTATGCGCTGCGGCGGTTTACCCAACCGCCGCAAAGCAGCGTCTGGAACTTCAGCATGTCCGCGGCGGATATGGACTTTGTCCAGCGCGTTGCCTGCGCTCCAGAAGTTATCGAGACAATCGCCCAGAGGCGTGGCTTGCTCGGCTGTTGGCTCGCCTGGCCCAGCGGCGGCGCTTTCGCCCGAACTTCGCAGTTGACGCAAGTGGTCGAGCAGCTCGTCGCGGGAGCGTCCGCGCCAGCGGAAGATCAGAAACGGGTCCTCGTCGAACTTTTCGGCCAGGATGTAGAACACCGCTGCGATATGCTTGCAGGGGTTGGCGGAGTCGGGGCAGCTGCAGCTGGTTTCCAGCTCCCTGTACGAGGTCGGAAAGAGCGAAAATTGGCAGGCTTCGAAGGCCTCCTCGATGTCCGCGGGCATCTCGCCGGCCAGTAATTGCGCGGCGAAGACGGCGCGCTCGGCCATCGCTTGCTCGACGCGGTCCCAGTTCTCGTCGCTCAGCGATGCGCCGCCGATGTGGACCTTGTAGGGGCTGGGGCGTGAGCCCTGAACTTTGGCATGCACGGAGCCCTCGCCGACGTCGAGTTCGAGGACCTGGCCGCCGCGGGCGTAGCGCTTGCCGCGCTTGATGCGGCTGGCGATGCTGAATG
This sequence comes from uncultured delta proteobacterium, assembly GCA_963697525.1. Lineage (GTDB taxonomy): Bacteria > Myxococcota_A > Bradymonadia > Bradymonadales > Bradymonadaceae > Bradymonas. The sequence goes on along the minus strand of OY969087.1, from coordinate 83,183 downwards.
ACTCGACCACCTCGACGAAGCGGCGCGACCACCACTTCTCGCCGATCTGGCCGCGCTTGCTCTTGGCTTTGATGCCGCCTTCGACTTTGCGCGGGGTGCTCTTCGGAAAGTAGCTCCAGCTCATGTCAGGGCCTCCTGGGAGAGTTCGACCAGCTCGCGGAGCTCGTCGGTGGACAATTCGGTCAGCCAGGACTCGCCGCCGGTGAGCACCTGGTCGGCGAGGTCCTTTTTGCGCTCGATGGTCTGGTCGATCTTTTCCTCGAGCGTTCCCTCACAGATGAATTTACGCACCTGGACGTTGGAGGTCTGCCCGATGCGAAACGCCCGGTCGGTCGCCTGGTCTTCGACCGCGGGGTTCCACCAGCGATCGTAGTGGATGACGTGGCTGGCCGCCGTGAGCGTCAGCCCGGTGCCGCCGGCGTGGAGCGACAGCAGAAAAAACGGCGGGCCGTCGGGGGACTGGAACCGCTCGACCATCCCGTCGCGTTGTTGCTGGGAGGTGCCGCCGTGCAGGTAGAGCACCCGCCTGCCGAGCTTGTTTTGGAGTTGCTGGCGGATCAACTTCCCCATCTCGGTGTACTGGGTGAAGATGAGCGCCTTGTCGCCGGCGTCGAGGATCTCCTCGGCGAGGCTTTCGAGCCGGTCGAGTTTGCCGGAGCGGTCGTCGATGGCCGAGCCGTCCTGGAGGAATTGGGCCGGGTGGTTGCAGACCTGCTTGAGGCGGGTCATCATCGCGAGGACCAGGCCGCGGCGCTCCATATCGTCGGCGAGTTCGATGCGCTCGAGCATCTCGTCGACGACCGCCTGGTATAGCGTCGTCTGCTCTTTGGTCAGGTTGCAGTACTCCTTGATTTCGATCTTCTCGGGCAGGTCCGAGATGATGCGCTTGTCGGTCTTGAGCCTGCGCAAGATGAACGGCCCGGTGAGCCGGCGCAGGATCTCGGCCTTATGCTCGTCGCGCTGCATCTCGATCGGCTTGGCGAGCTTTTCGTGGAATGCCTTTGCCGAGCCGAGCAGGCCGGGGTTGAGGAAGTGCATGATCGACCACAGCTCGAGCAGCTTATTCTCGACCGGCGTGCCGGTCAGGGCGACGCGGTGTCGCGCCGACAACGCGCGCACAGCCTGAGTGCGACCGGCCGAGCTGTTCTTGATCTTTTGGGCCTCGTCGAGCACGACCCGATGCCAGTCGATCTCGCGAAGCTCGTCGACGTCGCTTCGCACCACGCCGTAGGTGGTGACGACGAGGTCGGCTGCGGCGATGGCCTCGTCGAGATCGTCGCCGTGGCGCCGATCGGGGCCGTGATGGACGTAGACCATCAGCTCCGGTGCGAACTGATGTGCCTCGTGCTTCCAGTTGCCCACGACGGACAGCGGGCAGACGATCATCGTCGTGCCGAGCGCTTCGTTCTCCCCGCGCTCTTCGACCATCCTGGCGAGGACCTGGATAGTCTTGCCCAGCCCCATATCGTCGGCGAGGCAGGCGCCAAAGCCGAGCTGCTCGAGGTAGCTCAGCCACGCAAGGCCGCGCCCTTGGTACGGGCGAAGCGTTCCATTGAACTGCTCGGGAGTCGCGGCGGCGGCCAGTTGTTCGTCGAAGTCTCGCTCGAAGAGGTCGCCGAGCCAGTCGTCGAATTCGTGGGCGACGACCGGTAGCCCCTCGGCGGCCTCTTCCAAGCCCAGACCCGCGCGGATTGCCTCACCAGCGGTCATCTCGCCGCCCTCGCCGTCTTCGAATAGCCGCAGCGCGCGCTCGATATCCTCGGGGCGAAGCGACACCCACTGGCCGCGCACGCGCACCAGCGGCATCTTGAGCTCGGCGAGCCGCTCGAGCTCTTCTTTGGACAACTCTTGGTCGCCGAGCGCCACCTCCCAGCGGAAATCACATAGTTGGTTTACGCCCAGTCCGCTGCCGGAGCTTTTGGGATCGCTCGAGCTCTTCGAGCGGGTTTTGAGCTTGGCGCCGAGGCGTCTTTGCGGCTCGTCCCACCAGGCGGGCACGATGATGCCAAAACCCGACTGCTCGAGCACCGGCGCGTATTCGCTCAAGAATTCGTAGGCTTCGCCGGCGGGGAGTTTTAGGCGGGTCGGCTTTGCCTCGTGCAGGGCGTCTTCGATGGCGGGAAAGAGCCGAAGCGCGCGGCCTAGCTCTTCGAGCAGCGCCTCCTGCGGGTGATCGAGGCTGCGCTCGAGGACGGTGAGAGTTTTGCCGGTGGACTGCCAGACGACATCGGCTTCGACCAAGAGGCTGGGATCGTCAGCCGCCTGCAATAAAAAGTCGATGCGCCAGGGGCCACGACTGATAGAGATGACGCCGTCGTCGAGCTCTTCGGCCTTGTCCGCGTCGGGTTCCGGCGGCGAAAGCCGAAAACAAAGGCGAACGCCGCGCTCTTCTGCAGCCCGAAGCGGTCGTGTCCATGCCTGAAGGTCTTTGCTCAGGGCAGCGATATCGCTGGCAGGGGCGTCCAGCACACCTGTGGGGCTGGCAAGAGCGCGAACCCACTGTTGGTGGGCGCTGCTTGCGCCCGGCCTCCGTTGTGCGCTGCTGGCCGTCAACTTGGCGCGCGCCAGCGCATCGACGAGGCTGTCGAAATGGGCGACAAGTACGCGCTGTGCGGAGGGCGCTCCCGCCGTCTCCCAGCCGGCATCTTTGGCGTGTTCAGTCATCTTCTCGGTGACGGTAGCGCGTGCCATTGGCGGCATCGCCTCGCGCAGCGCCTGCAGTCGCGCAAAGTCCTCGGCCGTCGCCGGCAGCGGTCGCCACACCGCTTTCGCGGCGTCTTCGGCGACCTCCAGTCCGGGGAGCACTCGGCCCGCGCGTACGAACTCTTCGGCGAGCGCGGCCACGGCGCGCCAGTAGCGCACGGAATCGCCGAGCAAGGCGCCGCCGAGTTCCTCGGAAAGATCGTCCAAAAGGCTGGTGGCCTCACCGGGACTCAGCGAGAGAGCCGGCACGGTCCACGGCGAGAGGCGATCGAAGGTGGCGTCGATTTCTTCGTCGCGCACGAGTTTTGGCGAGGCCTGCGGGCCGTCCTTGGTCGAGGGCAGCAAGAGCGTCAGTTCACTGGCTGCGAACCCGTCGAGATGCGCGAGTGGAGCGAGGTTGGCAAGCACGTCGCGCAGGTCGTCCGTCGATGCGGCGAAGGGATGCGTACGCGGCTTCGGGACCTTGGGCGGGCGCCCAGGCTTTGGCCGGTGTTGGGGTGGACGCGTCGGATCTTCGGCCCAGATTTGGGCTTGTCCGGTTGGGTGCCAATTGAGATGCAGAACGAGCACGGGTCTTCTCGCAAATGGTCGATTTTATAGTGACCATAGCGGTACGGTGCGGGTGAATTCAACGACAGCTTATCAACTGCGCAGCGCTCACCTCTCAGAAGCCATCGCTTCTCCGGCCTGCGCGAACTTCTGACCATTTACACCGCATAACGATCGACCACGGTTGGACAGCGGCCTTTGTCGGCCCTAACATCAAACACAGCTCCATGCAGAAGAGCCGAGGGACTGGCCCGATGACGCTCTGCCAACCAGCCGCCCGCAGTGCCCCGACACGGACGAGCGGAAACGGTGGCAATGCCTGGAGTGGGTTTTCGAACTCACTACCATGGAGGCACACCATGAAGAGGCGTATTCACGTCGACGATCTGCGTTTTCTTGGCGCACAATTCAAACAGGCGCGCGAAGCGCTGGGCCTGAGGCGCGTGGACGTTGTGCGCGAGGCCGGCTACCAAAATCTCGAGAAGGGCTGCCGCAGGCTGATCGACATCGAGCGGGCCGAGAAGCTCGAAGACGAGCGCGTGCTCGAGCGCTTTGCGCACGTGCTCGACCTCGACCTGGAGCTGCTCTGGGCCGAGGTCGACCGCCGCGAGGATGCGCGGTGCGCCGAGCGGCGGCGGCGCCAGAAGATGTGGGTGGGCACGCTCCTCGAACACGCGCGAGAGCAGAAGGGCTGGACGCTCCAGCAAGTCGTCGAGGCCGCGGGGCTGTCACCAGTCGAACAATACGCGCGCCGGCTCGAGCGATTCGAGGCCGGCGAGTATCGCTTTCCGATGCGCGACGAACTCGAGGCGCTGTGCGACGCGCTGGATGTGCCGTTTAAGATTGGTGTGCATGCCCTCGCAAAAGAGTGCGACTTCTACGACCGGCTCGACGCAAAGCCCCGCGTCGTCGCGCGGTTGATGCCCGCCGTTTACAGCGAACTGTCCTACCCGGGTGGCGTAACCACCGCGGAAGTCCTGGCGTTCGCGGCAGCGTTTTCAGCCGACAGAGGCTTGCGGGTGTGCGTGACCTTCTCCGGCGGGCGCTCGGTATACCTCGAGCCCGATGGCTATCGTTTCGAATCCTGGGAGGGGCCGGCGATGTACATTCGGTGAGTGTTGAGTCGACCCCCGAAGGATCGATTCTAGGATGGTCGTGGCTCGGCATGGTTCCGTCCTCCGTCGTCAATTGCTCGATATGAACGCCATTGGTTCCGGGGCAGCCGAAAAACAGCACGGGCTCGACCGGCCGCACCTGCCCGGTAGCCGCTTGGTCGCTTCCGTACAGCTCCGAACTCGCGCTCGGTAAACTTCACCTCGACGAGCACCAGGTTGGTCGCCCCGTCGGTCGCGCGCCACCACACGCCCAGGTCGGCGCTCGTGCGCATATCGCCGCGGCCGCCCTCGGCGGGCTCGTTGAAGTAGTTCTTGCCGCCGTCGACCTCGGCTTCGACGCGCACGACCTCGTCGACCTGGTCGGCAAGGTCATCGGGCAGCAGACGGCGCAGGATGGGCGTGAGCAGTGCGGGCATTTCGATAAACGGCGCGGCCAGGTTGAAGGCGAACGCCTGCGACGAGAGCACATGGTGCAGAAAGCTATGCTTGGCGATGCCGTGCTGCTGCAGGTGCGCGGCGACCGTCGAGCGATACGACGGCAGGATGTTGCACCTCCACCGATGCCGGGGAAACAGGTACGCCTTCGCCTCGCCGCCGTGTTCACCACGCTCGGCGATCTTGGCGATGTTCTCCTTCCAGCGGACCTGGTGGCGGCGCATCTGGGCTTCCCAATTTGTCATCGTCTTCTCGGCTCGTTGTTGGCGATGTCGGTGGTTGGCACGATGACCCCCCGATTGCTTGCGTTGGGTGGCCCCAACGGTAGCTCATTGGGAGAGTTCGCGACAGCCTCAACCGACACCGCCGTGTGGCGCGCGTCCTATTTCCACCGGCGAAGCTGCCCCCGCACCAACCGCTGAGCGCGCAAGGCGAGCGTCGTGGCGTCGAACTGTGAGGTGTCGAAGCTCACTGCGGCGATGTCCGGGGCGACCAGTCGGCACCGCTGCCGGTCGCGAGCGTCGCGTGCGGAGAGCTGTTCGGCGACAACGCCACGCCTTTGGGCGCGCACGTCCACGGGGCAGTCGAGCCACAGGCGAAGCAGGGGCTGCTGGATGTAGCGACCTAGGGAACGGCCGGCGAGGATTAGACCATCATCGGCGTCGTCGATGATCGTGTCGAGGCGGTCGTTGTTCATTGGACCCGTGTCGACAAATCGCCAGTCGAGCATGTCGGCGAGGGCGCGACCTAGGGTTGTCTTGCCGGCGCCGGCCGGCCCATCGATGGTGACGATTCGGCGCCTGTGCGTCGGTCGCTCGAAGACCAGCATCCAGAAGCGTGGGTTGTGACCGTCACGCGGCGTGTCAGTCACCGGCTCGTGCATGGCCACCAGATCCAAGCCTGCCTGCTGTGCGTAAGCTAGCCACTGTCCCGCTGGCCGGTGGTAAACGCGTACGGGTTCGGGGCGGTCGAACCAGTGAAACGTTCGCCAGCCGCTCTTTCCATAGTCACGCACCCGGGAGGCACGGGCGCCGTCCTCCTCGTCGAGCCAGCGTACGTTGTCGGTCGGGGCTGTGCGTAGCGGGTGCTCGGTGGTGACCACCAGGCGCGCGCCGGGCTGCATGTGGTCGGCGAGTCGGTCGAGGGCCGGGCCGATAGCGGCGACGTGGTCGAGCGACATGGACGCGAGCACAAAGTCAAACACATCATCGAGCGGGGCGTCTTCGATGGGCCCCTCCACAAGTTCAAATCGCTCGAGACCACGTTGACGGGCACGGGCGGCCATCGGCGCGGCGGGTTCGATGCCCGTGACCTGACCGACGCCACGTTCGACGAGTCGGCTCGACCAACGTCCGTCTCCACAGCCGACATCGAGGATGCGCGCCTCATTCAAGTGTTCCTCGCCGGGAAGGCAGCGCCAGATCAACTCGTCGAGTACGGAGTGGTCGCGAAGCTCGCCGTCGCGGCTCTCGGCGACGTAGATATCCGCGAAAGCCTCTGAGTGGTAGGCATTTTCGCCAGCAGCGAGAGTGATATCTTCGTCAGGTGCGATGGGCGTGGCGACCTCGACGTGCGGCGAAGCGGCTACTCGATGACGGGCGTGAGACGTGGCCTGGTCGATGAACTGCGCCAAGAGATTGTCGGGCTCTTCGGCGTTTCCCCACCAGTCCGGTCGGCAGTTCCAACGTCGAGGGGCGTCGCTCATGCGGCTGCGCAGGTCCAACGTCGGCACATCGTAGTTCATGTCGTTGCCAGCAAGCGCGGATTCGCCGATGCGAACGACGCCATCGAACGAGACTGCGGTGGACTGCGGGGCGGGTCGTTCGTCCCAGTACAATTGGGCGCGTCCCCCACTCCAGCACCGGAGCCGTCGGGCTAGCGACCCGTAACCATCGGGACCGGCGCCGTCGTGCTCGATGTAGATACGCGGCTCGAAGGTGGCCTGTGATGTCGACTCAAAGAGTGGATCTGGTTCAGCCGTCAATATGTCGGACCAATTGGGTAGCCCTGCCCACTCGCCAACGAGGAGCCGGTAGTAGGCGCGCTCTGGCCAGCGATCATCGGTATCAGCAATGAGCATCGGCAGCGTGCGGCCCACGACGGGGGCGAGTCGCTCGGTAAGTTCCTCGAACGGCACGCGCGGGTCTCGCCAGACGATGATATCGGGATTTGGTTCGACGGCGTACAGGCACTGCTGCGCGGGTTTGGTGGAGCGTCGGCCGGCAACCTCGACGGTCGTCGTCAGGTGCACGTGACGGTACGGTTCACCGAGAGTACGTCGAAGTGCTTCCAGGACAAGCCTGTGTTCTGGCTCGCCGGCGGTGCCTCCGACCTCGACGATGCAGTGGTCGTAGCGTTCGGCTCGGCCAAAGACCTGAGCGTAGGCGCGGTCGATCTCGTCGAGGCGGCCCGTTGCCAAGCGCTCGGCCTCACCTGTGGAAAGCTGCCCGGCGAGGGCGAGCCCGAGGGGCAGGTCTGCCTGGCATTGCGGCTCGAAGCCGGGGATGTAGAAACTCGCCCGGGCAACATCCCCGTCGAACGGATTTCCGTGTTGGTCGAGGACAATCTCGCCGATGATACGGTTGGATAGTCCGCCGATACTCGTCTGAAGGCAGGGCTCGAGCTTTTGGTAGGTGACGCTGCGACCGCTGCGCGCGATTTGGCGGCCAAGCATGGCTGCCAGGGTTCCCTTGCCGATGCCCGAAGCGACGCCGCCGGTGAGCAGAATGTAGTGCATGGTGTGTTCCTTTCGGTTGTCAGTCATTTGAACTCCTTTCAGTGTAGACCTGCGGCTAGCCGCGAAGGGTGTCGAATTGAGGGTCGAGGGGCCGGTGGCGCCAGTCGAGCTCGAGCGCCTCGAAGCGTCGATGGAGCACCTCCAGCAGAGTGCGCGCTGTGGCCAGTGCGTAGGCATGCTGGTCGCCCTTAGGCAGCACGGAGGTATGGGTGTGCAGGCCGCGGTCCCCGCGCCACCGAAGCAGGGCTGACATGTCAGGTGTGGCATTAGCGTGAGTCAGGGCGACGGTGCAGAATTGTGCAGGTTGGCCGTACTCGCGGGCATGGAGACCGTGGCCAAATTCAGCGGCCTCGAGCACCCGCAGGCTCAGTACGCCGAGCTTGTCTTCGGCGGCCAACACGAGCCGCTGAAGGGCATGAGCGCCGCGCTCCACGATGACGACTAACTCGGGTCGATCCATGCCTTGCTTGGGTAGATCGAAGGCTGTGGGCGCAAGCGCGAAGACATGCTCGAAAGCGCCCAGGCAACCGCGCAAGAACTCCAGGGGAAACCATTGGTCAGTAAGGCGTTTATCTCCTCTCACAACAAGTGGGATGGGACGGCCGTGAGCTGCCCGTGCGGCGCCCTCATCAGTCGTCAACAAGATTGCATGCTTGGGGCACGGGCAGGTTCCCGACGCCGAGATAACCGCGTTGAGATGTACGTCGAGGTGCCCGTCGAGTCGCGTGAAGCGCGGGTTGGGCACGCCCAGATCGCGCATGAAGTTGGTGACGACGGCGGCCAGACCGCCCGAGGCTCCGCGTCCGCTCCATTGAATGGGAAACTTCTTTTGGACGACGGCTCGTAGCATGGACTCAGCTACCAAGTCGGTGTCCAGCGTGGTTACGATTGAATCGAAGGTCATGAGCTGCTCCGTTTCGATTGTCGAAATGATGCGAGCGAATCGGCGGGCTAGGCCTGCAACGACTCGGCGGTAAATTCGTCGGACCTGCCCGAGAGCCCCTCGAAATTCCGCTGGAGCGCGCGCGATTTGGCTGCTGACGGCTCGCCGGGCGTAAGCCACCTGGCTGCGTCGAGATCGAACCAATGCCGGGTGTCGTCGGGCAGTTCGATGTTTAGAGCATTTGCGTTCCAATTTTGGAGGGCGCTGCGTCGACGCGCTTCCAGTCTCAGTTCGCTGCGGAGCGCCCTGCGGCTGGGTTCGGTGCCGTGAGTCAAGAAAGCGGTCCACCCGACTGGCGTGCGCGCGTCGTGGGAGTCGGGGAAAAACCAGTTGATTAGTCCGGTTTGGTCGGCGTGGCCCGAGTATCCGCCCAACGTTGCGATATCGGCACGGATGTCGGCGAGTTTCAGCCCAGTCTTGTCGCTCAGGCGTAGCTCGCCGGACAACTCTTCACGATTGTTGCTGGATAAGTCGGCGAGGTCTTGAAGTATGCCGCCCGTGCTTGCGGGGCTACAATACCCGGTCATGAGGATGGTGTGGCGTTCATCTCCAAGCAGTGCTTCGAGATAATTGACTATCGGGCCGCCACTGCACATCCCGCCACCAGTGACGATGATGCACGCGCCGCCAACTTCGCTGGGCATGTGATTGAACGAACATGCCGGCTTCCAGATGCGTTTCCACCGACGGACGATCCGTGAGTAATGCTTGTCGAATTCGAGCGGACGTCGCTCGTCGTCGAGCAGCATCACGCGCAGCATCTGGGTCAACACGTCGAACTCCTCGGGGCGACGGGAGTCCAGTTCGAGCCACTCGAAGAGGCGTTCGTTTAGCCAGATCGGGCGCATGTCGTCCGTGCCGACACGTTCATTCCGGGCGAGTCGTTCGGCGTAAATTTGGTTTGCCGTACGAGCCATGCCCGCATCGAAGTACACGGGCACCTGCGCGAGTTCGGGATGTGTCGCGAACAGGTAGTGCAAATCGAAGAGCACGTCCTGCGTGCGATTGATCGCAAAGCACGGCATGACAACGGTGCCGCCCTTGACCAGGGTGGTGTGTTCGATGTGCTCCAGAAGTTTGCCGAGGCGCACGTGGACGTCCTTCTCGTCCTCGGAGACAGGTCGGCTTCCATAGGTGGCCTCCATGACCACGAAGCTGTGTGGAGACCGCGGAGGGCGTACGGTCTGGCTATGGCGAAGCAGCGGCTGGAACTCGCTGCCCTGCGTGTTGTTGCCGATGTCACCCGAGAATACGATGCGCTTGCCCTCATCCCGTGGGCCCCACCCAATTTGGACGCTTATTGAACCCAGAATATGAGCGCTCCTCAGGTAGGTCAACCGCAGCCCGGGGGTGACGTGGTGAGGTTTGCCCAAGAGCTTTCCGCCGTGCTCGACCCATTGGATTCGAGCGATATCGCCCGCCGAGAAAGGCGCGTCGTGTTTGAGGGCGTCGTGGAGAACGAGCGTGGCGAGTTCCGCGGTCGCTTTGGTGCAGTAGACCGGCCCATCGAATCCGCGGCGGTACAAAATAGGGATACGGCCACAGTGGTCGAGATGCGCGTGGGTGAGAACAACAAAGTCGAGGTCTGCCGGGTCGAACCGAAACCTTCGCCGGTTCCACACGTCGGCGTTGGGTTCGCCCTGCTGCATGCCGCAATCCACCAAAAAGTGAATGTCGAGCTTCTCGTCAATTACCTCGTAACAGGACCCTGTTACTGTTCCGAGTGGTCCGTGAAATCGAATTCGCATCTGAGTCTCCTTGTGGTGACGGGCGCGGGCGAATCCCGCTCCCTTTTCACAAGGCCCCACGGATGAGCGTCGATTTTGTGACGAACTTTTTTGAAAAAATTCTCCACGGTTGCTCGAAGGCCACGCTAGAGGTGGACCTGAGTGGTGTTTACGTTGCCCGGCATTCATGCCAATCTAGAGCTTATCAACCACATTTCTTCAGTTTTTGAAGGATGGGGGGAAAAGTGACGGACGACACGCAAGGCAGAGCGCATTCAACCGGCGACAGCGACGACGAAGGCGCGCTGTGGCAGCCTCCGTCGGGACCTCCGGACGCTCCATCTGGACCCGTTCGCTGGCTAGTCAACTCAATGCTGCTAGCTGCGGGATTGCTCTCAGTGCCCATGCTGCTGTGGCTGTACTTTCTCGCGGCTCTCATGGGGACGAGCGTCGCCGTAGTTGCATTGCGACAAACCGACGGTTTGGATGCTTCGACGTTTGGTGGGGGTTTCTGGCTTGCCGCAGTGGCCGGCTTGGTCGGTGTGATCGCCGGGCTGGTCTTTTCCTATGCGTGGCGCCATGACGACCGTCGGCGCGTCCTGCGCACACTCGTTCAGCCCACGGTTGGCCTGCTGTTGGTCTTTGTCGTTCCGGCGAGCCTGCTCACGTTGCTGGAGATTGGCTCGGTAGATGTACCCGATGTGGTCTCGACGACGGCCATCCTGGGTAGTGTTGGATATCTATGGTTCGTGATGCCTTTCGCCCTCGGCAAGGCTGCGTGGAAGCTGCTTCGAACCGTCCACCGATGGAGCCTGACACAAGCCCAGCGGGCAAGCTTTACAGCGATCGCGACCCCATTGGTGATGTGGTTGGCAGCGACGGTGTTATTTGGGCCAGTCGCGCTGCGGGTCGACGTGCTCGACGACCACGCTTCCGGCGTGATCCATCATGTTGGACAGATCGAGCATCATGAGTCCGACGGTCCCGCCGAGCTTGCGCGGGCAGTCCTCGCCGGAGCGAAATCGAATGACGACACGCAGGCGTCTTCTAGTGCTGCCAAGAGTGCAGCGTCATTGGCAGCCGTTTCGTCGGCCAATCAGCGGCGTTTCGAGGCGTGCTTTGAAATCCTGATGGCGCCCGAGGGCGACCGGAAGTCGCCGTTCGAAGCGGCCATTGTTCGCCTCAGCCGCACCCTCAGTGCTGACGATGCATATGACCTCGCAGCCCAAAAGCTGTTGGATGTATGTGAGAAGCACGCACAGAACTCGTACCTAAATCTCGCCCAAGTTTATGCCAAAGCGATCCGCTACGCCCGCCGCGACTTCGTCCGAAAGCGAAACAAGCAGCGTGAACTTCTCAGTGACATCTATGGGTTTCACGACCCGAGGTCGCGCGGCCCCGATCATGAAGTCCGCGAACTGTTACGAAAGTGTCTGGCGAAGCTCGGTTCAGGTCCGCGTCGAACGCTTCAGCTCTGGTTGACGTCCAGGGATTATGACGAGCTGGCGCGCAAGATGGGCGACGTCTCGTATGACGCCGCCCGAGGGCGCGTCTCTCGGGCCAAGACGCGTGCGCGACAAACGTGCAAGAGTGCCTACGAAATCTTCAAGTGAGGATGGGGCGACGTGGGCCTCGCTCTCCACGAAGCACGGGCCGAGGAGCTCGGCGAGCGGTGCCAGGAGTTGGGCAGCGCTGCACATATGCAGAGGCCTCCGCACGGGCGTCGTTCGCCGCCTGTTTACTCCCGGAACACCTGGACCAGGTGGATCTTGAGCCGGTCCCAGTCGCACTCGTCCTCGTCGAGTGCTTCGCGTATCGGCGTCAGCCGGTCGCCGGGCTTCCAGGTGGGTGCTTTTTGGCGAAGCTCGTCGAGCAGGCAGGCGTCCAGATGAGGCGTCAGGTCGTAGCGCTCGCCGACGGCGGCCAGGGCGAGCATGTGGTCGATGATGGTGCTGACGGCGAGGCCGCGGCACTCGGCGATGGCTCGGGGACTCTGGCCGCGCCGTAGCCTCGAGAGGGTGTCTTGGACCGTCGGCGAGTGGACGTCGTACTCGGTCGAGGAGTGTGGCTGCCGGGCTTGGCGGCGGGCCGTTTCGAGCGCGCGGGCGAGCTCGGCGGGTAGCGTGCGCTTCTCGAGCATCACGGCCGTGCCCAGCGGCGTGAGTCCCACGCAGTTGTGGGCGCCTCGGCAGATAAGTCCGGCGTCGAGCAGCGTGTCGAGCAGGGCGAGGATTTTTGCGCGCGTCAGCGTGTCGAGCAGTCCGTGGACGGACAGCTCGTCGAGTCCGGCGTCGATCACCCGCTTCTTTTCGGAGCCGCGCAGCACATCCGCGACCATGTGAAGCCCCCAGTCGCCCTGCAGACGGGCGACGGCGGAAAGACACTGGCGAGTCTGCAGGGCGATGTCGTCATCGGTCGGCGGGCGCACGAGTTTGTAGATTTTAGCAGGCATGGCCTATTCCCCCCTCGTCGCGGATCTGAAAGCAGGACCTCGCAAACTGGTAGTCGGTGCCCTCGAGGTGACGCGCCAGAAATTCGGGCAGGTTCTGACACTCCTCGTAGGGCGTCTCTCGCAGGAGCGGATGAGCAGCATTTCTCTGTGAAATTGTATCTTGCATCATGGTCGTCTTCTCGATCTGAGTTCGGTGAACAGACGAGGGACTGATGCCCTCACTATGGTTTTCGGCAAATGGGGCCGATTCGTTGCGTGGTTTCTCTCAGATCGGGCTGTGGAGGCCGTGAGGCGTGGGTTTTCTCTGATCTGGGCTGGGGGATCGCCTCCGACGAATAGACGAAAGCCCGGCCTGAATGGCCGTTGGGGGCGATTTTCGACAAAGGACGCAACGATTCCGCCGTTTTTGCCGAAAACCGTATTGAGGGGCAGGTGGGGTCGTAGGCGCGGTCACCTCGCCAGATCATCGAAACGACGGACCTGAGGAGGCGGACATGATTCCCATTCCTGGAGCGGTATACGGAGCTTTATTTGCGGCGAGCAGTCGGGTGCTCACCGGTGAGATCGAGGTGTCTGAGGAGGCCAAGGACAAGGTCATGTGGGCGCGTGATAAGGTCGAGGAGGTGTCCGAGCTTCTGGGTGACTTCTCGCCCACCCAGCCGGCGAGCTGGGGGCGGTTTGCCGCGCGGCTGATGGACTCCTCGTTCGAGACCTGCCGGCGCTTCGAGTCGGCCGAGGACGCGCGGCGGGCACATCGATTTACCGAGGCCGTGGAGTTTCCCGAGTTTCTGGTCGAGTTTCTGTGGTCCCATATGCCCCGCCATCGCCTGTACTGGGACGACGAGTCGACCCTCGAGCTGTTGTCCTTCGGGGACAAGGTCGAGCTTTGCGTCGAGCGCGAGCATGTCGGTGACGATGTCGAGGGGATCTTTTTTCGACCGAATGGGTGTCGACGCGAGGAGGTCTACCAGGCGGTCTCGGAGGTGTTCTGGGAGGGACGCGACGCCGTCTCGCTGGGCCTGGACTTCGGTAAGGTCACCTCGCAGACCGCCAAATTGGGCCGTTACCGGTATCAAGGCGAGCGCCTGGCGTTGATCGACGAGTGGCGTCGGTATCGGGCGTTGGGCATGCGCCGAAACGTGCTCTTGCAGGGGCCGCCGGGCTGCGGCAAGACCACGTTTTGCTGCCACGCCGCGCGCGAACTCTCCGGTCGCACCGTCAAGCTCGGCGGCCAGGTCATCGGCATGCTCGACCACCACGACTGGACGAATCTGCTCGAGGCGCTGCGCCCCGAGATGCTCATCGTCGACGACGTCGACCGCATCGATGCCATCAGCCAGTACACTGTCCAGGGGCAGCTGCAGTTCTTCGAGGAGGGCCACTGCGACGTGCCGTTTACGCTGCTCACCTCGAATAACCATGCCCGCCTTCCGGCGGCCTTTCGCCGCCCCGGCCGGGTCGACCAGATCGTCGAGTTCGACGAGCCCTCCCCGGAGATCCGCCGCCGGATCATCTGTGACCTGGCCGAGCGCGTGGGCGTCGAGGTGCCCGACGACGAGATGGCCCGTCTGTTGAAGTTGCACGACGAGTACTCGGCGGCGCACGTGCGCGAGGCGCTTCGCCGGGCGCGCGTCCACGGGTGGGGTGAGGCGGCGCGAGCCGGCGATGAGAGCTTTCTGATGCAACGAAAGTATGGCTCGAAGTCCGACTGGCTCAAAGCCCACGGGTATCGTCACCTCGATGCCGACCTCGAGATCGTGATGAATGTGCTCTTCGAGCAACTCCGCCCCCACGTGGTTTACGAGGACGATCTCGATCAGCTCGAGCGTCTGATCTTGCCCAACGGCGCCCACCTATGTGTCGACCAGGGCAGCGAGTATACCTACGTCAGGGTCTACTACCGGCCCAAGCTCGACGGGTTGGACAACGTCACGCAGGCCATCGCCGATCTCTTCTGGCAGGACCGGCGTGCCGTGCTCGTCGGCCCCGACGCCCACGGGGCCACGACCTGCCAGACGATGCCAGTCGACGAGCAACGCTATCACGGCCCCCTGACGGCCTGCCTCGAGCATTGGCGCACGTTTCGCGAGCACGGGCTTCGCCGAAGCGTGCTCCTGCAGGGGCCGCCCGGATGCGGCAAGTCCACCTTTTGTCGCCACGCCGCCCGTGAACTGTCCGCGCGCACGCTGATGCTCACCCCGGAATCGTACGAGTCGCTTCGTTGCGCCGCCTGGCGAAGCATCGTCGAGATCTTGCGCCCCGAGATGGTTATCGTCGACGACGTCGACCGTGTCTCGTCGACCAAGCTCGAAACGAAGCTACAGCTCTTCGAGGAGGGCTATTGTGGGGTGCCTTACGTGCTGTTTACGACCAACGATCACACCAAGTTACCGGCGCCAATGCGCCGTCCCGGCCGCATCGACCAGATCATCGAGGTCGACCGTCCCAGCCCTCAGGTCTGCTGGCAGCTCATCCGAAAACTCGCCGAGCGCGTCGGGCTCGAGGTGCCCGAAGCTCAACTGCCCCGCCTCACCACCATCCTGCAGGAACAGTCGAACGCGCATCTGCTCGAGGCGCTGCGGCGCGCCAAAGTCCGCGGGTGGCAAGCGAAACCGGTGGTTGGGGATGCGACCTTCGACCAAGAGGTACCCGCGCCTGCCAAGGTGCAGCGATTTCCGTCGGAGATGTACGACGACATGCCGTTTTGACGAGGGCGTGGGGCTCGCGCGCGCTCTCCGGATATGCTAGCCTGCGGACTCATCCGACAATTTGTACATCGTGGCGCTCGGGTGGGCGTCGATGGGGCGTATCTCGGAATCGTCAACCTGACCTGAGCACTGCGAGGAGCGAGATGCGCGCGGTTGAGGAGAACGCGGTTGATGAGGCGGTGATCGAGTTTGCCCGCGAGGCCGGCTTCGGCCAGGCGGACGTGCGTCGGCTGGCCAGGATGATGGAGGGCGTCGCGCCCGCCGAGGCCGAGGCGATGGTGGGCGCGCTGGTGGAGGAGCGACGCTTCGAGCAGGCCGGGGCGGTGGTCGTCGCCGCCCATCTTGCGGGATGCGGCGTCGGGGTGTCGGTGCTCGACCCGCTGGTCTACTGCGTGCACACCATCGAGAAGGTGATGGCGGTGGTGCGCGCGGTCGACGGTGACCCCGTCGATAGCTTGCTCGATCTGTGGGAGAGCGGGCGCATGGACAACCTCGTCGAGCTGGCGCTGGCCTATTATATCGGCAAGCGCTGTGATCCGCCGCCGGCCCGGGCGGTGTCGATGCTTCGCCTGTTGTGCCGCCTGGACTTCGACCCGGGCGTGATGAGTGTGCTGGGCGAAGTCGTGCGTCTGTACGACGACCCCGAGCTGACCAAGATCGGTGAAGTGCACCTCGAGCTCGCCAGGGTGTCCCCGCAAAAGCGCCTGCTGGAGCGATGGGTGAGCCGCTCGTGCCTCGACCTGTTGCCCGAGCGCGCCGCGCGCCGCGTCGTCAGCGGACGCACCGTGCAGCGACGCGGCGAGGACGTGGGTCGAAATGACCCCTGTCCGTGTGGCAGCGGGCGCAAGTACAAGAAGTGCTGCCTGCGCCGGGCCAAACGCCACGGGGACAAGCGCGCCGATATCGAGCGCAAGCTGACCGACGAGCAATTTGAGAAGCTCTATCCCCCGGAGCTCATCGCGCTCGACTTGGCGGAGCTGACCGACGCACGCGCGGTCATGGCCTTCAAGCAATTGGTCAACTTCTGCTGCTTCGAGCCCGCCGCGCGTGCGCTCGCCCACCTCGAGGAGCGCGGCGTCGACGGGATCGCGGAGCACCGGGCCCATTTGGTCGAGCGCGCCCTCTTTTCGGGCGACCTCGACACGGTGCGCAACCAGGTCCAGTTCATGGACGAGGAGGCCGCCAGGCAGGTCGAGTTCGATCTGCTCCTCGGCGAGGAGGGGGTGAGCGTCGCCCAGCTCGCCAGCCAGGCGCTGCGGGTGCTTCGCCGCCAGGACGACGACGAGGGGCCCGACGAGGTGGATCTGGCGGTGGCCTTGCTTCGCCGTCATCCGCCGCTGGGTATCCTCGTGGCCCGTGGGGCGATGTCGCGCGACAACCCCGAGGAAGCCGACATGCTCGCCGCCGTCGTCGAGCAGGTGCGCGACAAGCTTTGGCTTCCGGCCGGCGATCGCGCCTCTGAGATTCGCGACCTGTGGGCCGAAGAGCACATGGAGTCCGAGCTTCGCGACCTGGCGCAGCGCATCGAAACGGCCCACCAGCGCGAAGAGGCGGCCGAGGCCGAAAAGCTGCGAAGAAAGTGTGCCCAAGCGCGGCGCGAGCGCGACGACCTCAAGGCGCAGTTGTCCCAACTGCAACGAGAGCTCGATCGCGCCAAACAGCCGGCCGCCCAGCCGGCGGTGGTGCCAGCGGCTGCCGCGTCGGCGGACCTCAGCGCCGATGTGGGCCGTCTTCGCCACAAGATCGAGCGCCTCAAGGGCATCATCGACCAGAAGAACGAGGAGAGAAGCGCGCTGCGACAGCAGGTCGCCGCGCTGCACGAGCGCATTGAAGCCTCCCCGCACGAGCCGGTCGATGCCCCCGAGGCGGCCTTCGACGCCCTCGAGCCGGCCCAGCCCGACGCCTCCTGTGCCGCATGCGCGCTCCCCCGGTTCGACGCGGCCGTCGAGCACGCCCTCGGGCGCCTGCCTACCAACGTCGTGCGCCGTGCTGTCACGAGCGCCACCGAACTGGCCACCACGGACACCGCCCGGTGGACCGACGTCAAACGCCTGCAGACGGCCGACGTCTACACCCGTCGCATCGGCCGCGGCTGGCGCATGTTCTTTCGGCTCGAGCCCGACAACGCCAGCCTCGTGGTGCTCGAGATCGTCTCGCGTCAGGACTTCGAGCGGGCGCTGTTGCGGTACCGGTAGCGCACCTTCGGTTGTGGGCTTGGCAAGGTAACAGCTTGACGAACACACTTGCGTTTCGTCAGCGCGCACCGACGATTGGCGTTGAAAGAGAGCCGGCCTTGTCGTATCCCCGGGCCCAGCGTTCGATCGAACAGGTTCTTTGGCTCTCAGGAGATTGTCCCCATGACTTCGTCCGACGAGTTCATCTGGAGTAACGAGGCGCTGCGCGAGTTTGTCGACCACCCTCACCCGACGGTGCGCCGGTGGGCGATCGAGCGGCTGGGGCGCGAGCTGGACGACGCGCGGGTGGCCGAGCTAGCCGCCCCCCGGCTCGCCGACGACGACCACCAGACGGCGTTCGAAGCGTTCCGCCTGCTCGAGCCCGTCGCCGGCCCGCAGCACGTCGGGGCGCTGCGCCGCTACCTGGAGCGCGAGGATACCAGCGAGCCGGTGAGGGCGCGCCTGCGCGGCTTGCTCGCCGGGCTCGGCGACGAGGAGATGGGCCGCGAGCTGGTCGAGGACCTCGCCAACGATCGGGTCGTCTGGTCGACGTGGAGCGAGAGAGCGCCCGACGACTTCGCCCACGCCGTCGATCAGGCTCGCGGCGACGCCGACCTGCCGGCGAACCTGCCGCTGCTTCGGGCCGTGGTCAGGGCCGCGCGCGGACCACTGGCCGGGCCGCTTCTCGACGCCATCGAGGCCCTTTCGGACGTCGAGCAGCGACGGGCCTTGCTGCAACTGGCCGTCGACCGCGCAGGCATCGGCTTGGCGGCGTTGCCCCGACCGGGGGAGATCGCGTGGGACCCGGACACGCTCGACGATCCCACCATCGCGATGACTACGGCGCCCATCTCCGAGCAGGCCCTCAAGCGGGACGTCGAGCAGTTGGCCGAGGCGCGCGACCGCGAGGATTTGCCGGCGCTCGTCGAGGCCTGCTTCGCGTCGCTGGCGACCTTCGCCGACTACGGCGCCCGCGAGGTCGGCTTCTGAAGCGCTTCAGTGGGCGTTGGCGCTGGCCGATGCGTTGAAAGAGCGCCCCGGCGTCGGCCAAGACGATGAAGAGCGCGCACGCCTGGCCTACAGCCTGCTGGCTGGCGCCCATCTGGTCTTCGGCATCGAGTCCACCCTGGCCGGCGAGCCCGATTGGCCGACGCTGCTCACGCTGCGCGACCAGGCCTTCGGCCGGGAGATGGAGCGGCTCGAAGTGCTGATCCGCGAGCGTTGGGAGGACGCTGAGGGCGACGAGGCTGCGCGCCAACAGGCCGTGGAGGCCCTGCGCGAGTGGATCGCGGCCAAGTTCAGCCCCGACGAGCGCGCCCAGGATGCCTGGCCGCTCGTGGACGCGTTGTGGCTGGCGAAGACGCTGGCGGGCTTCGACATCGACGCCTACGTCTCGGAGCTGACCGACTTACTCGAGGCCTCGCGCACCGACGACGACTACGACGCCGACGTCTACGATCTGCTCGAAGACATCTGGATGAAGCATCCGTCCTCACTTCGCGAGCACGCCGCCGAGTGGATCGGTTTCGGCTCGGCGCTCGGCAGCGAGGTTGCCGTTACCCTCGGTGAACTCAACGTGCGCTGGGCCAGTGCGCTCTTGCTCGATCGCTTCGACGAGCTGCTGGCGCAGCCGGGCGGGGAGGAGCTTTGGGAGATTCTGCAGAGGTTGGGCGATCCCGCCGCCCTCGAGCGGGTCGTCGACCAGTGGAAGCCCGGCGAGACGCGCGTCGCCCGGTGCGCCGTCTTCCTGGCCCGGCTCGCCGGGCGGCTGGACGAGCTTTCCCAGGAGCTGGTCGACGAAGCCGAGCGCTCGCGCCAGCGCGCCGAGCAGGGCATGCAGCTCTTCGAGCGCGTCCTCCAGTCGGGCGAGATGCCCTGGGAGGCGCTCGAGACGGGTGAACTAGTCCTCGACCTGCGCTGCACGCAATGTGGGCACACCCACTCCTACGCAGTCGGGCAGGCCTTCATTGACCCCGCGTCGGTCACCGAGGATGGCTCCGGCCCGTGGAGCGATGATGTCGTGCTCGACCGGATCATCACCTGCAAGAGCTGCGGGGCGGTCGACCAATACGAGTTGACCGCCATGGCCAGCATGGGGTTGATCGCGCGGATGATGCGGTCGCGGTCCAGCGACGAACCCATGGCCGCGCAGGTCGTGTTCGCCCGCCCGGCGCTGCACGACGGGACCCTGGTCCGCCGGCCCTCCGAGGCGATCGCCCACCTGGAAGAATACGCCCGGCGCCACCCCGGCGACGCCGAGGCATGGCGTCGGTTGGGCAACGTGTGCAAGCGTTATCACGAGTTCGACCAGGCTGAGCACGCCTGGCGCAAGGCCGTCGAGGTCGACGACAACGAAGCCGAAGCTGCCTACAGCCTCGTCGAGCATCTGTGGGATCCCCACGAGCCCAATCTGGAGGCGTTCGACTTCACGTTGATGGCCCTCGAGCGCCTTCCGAAGGCGGCCATCGAGCCAGCCGCTCGCCGCGCGATCGCCTTCGATCTGCTCGACGCCCTGCAGGCCTACGTGCCAGTGGTTCATCCACCGCTCGCCCTGCGCGCCGCTTGGGGCGCCGGCCAGGTGGGCGGCTCGGCCACCGTCAATATGAGCGAGATCGACCTGCGCCGCATCCGCGACTGGGACCGCCTCGCCGAGCTCTTCGCCAACGAGGTTTTTGCGGTCGTCCAGTTTACTTCGGAGTTGCCCGAAGACACCCCCACCATGCTCGAGCGCCTCATCAACCAGCCCGACCCAATGCCCTCCAGCCTGTCGCGCTCGGCGCGCGCCGGCCACGCCTCTGGCACCTACGTCAAACCCGCCGACGAAGAGGTCGGTCGCAACGATCCCTGCCCGTGTGGGTCGGGCCGCAAGTACAAGAAATGCTGCCTGCGCAAGCGGTAGTTGGCGCGAACACGATGCATCGCAACGCACGCCATGTCGGTGACGCTCAGCCCTTTCAGTCGAAACCAAGTACAACAATGCAAGACTTTTTAGAACGCCTCGAAGCCGCCACCGAATTGCTCGAAGAGATCGTCGAGGACCGCGCGCTGCTGCTCGAGGTCGACGAGGAGCGCAAGATGCGCCTGATGATGGCCGCCGGAAGGGTGTCGCGGCCCGGAAAGCGCGCCCGCAAGCGCCTGGTCAAGGCGAGGCGGCGCCAGAAAAAGGAAGAGGAGCGCGAGGAGGACGAGGCCCTGATGGATCAGTCGGGCATCCGCAAGCTGCGGGAGAGCCCGATTCTTTTTGACCCCCAGGCGCCGGCTGGCCTACGGCGAGGAAGATGCCGAGGACATCGACCAGACGCCCTCGACCGACCAGGCGCCCTCCGAGCCCATCGGGCGGACCCACGAGGAGCGCATCTGTTATGTCTGCCAGGAGCCCTTCCACGATGTGCACCACTTCTACGACCAGATGTGCATCGACTGCGGCGACTTCAACTTCGCCAAGCGCTCGCCGCACGCTGACCTGAGCGGGCGCATCGCCCTGGTGACCGGGGCGCGCGTCAAGATCGGCTTTCAGGCGGCGATCATGCTGCTTCGGGCCGGCGCGCGGGTCATCTGCCTGACGCGCTTTCCGGCCGACGCCGCCAAGCGCTACGCCGCCGAGGACGACTTCGACCAGTGGGGCGAGCGCCTCGATATTTACGGGATCGACCTGCGCCACACCCCCAGTGTGGAGCGGTTTTGCGCCCACCTCAATCGCGACCTGCCCCGGCTGGACTTCATCATCAACAACGCCTGCCAGACCGTGCGACGCCCGTTCGGGCTTCTACGACCATCTGATGGACGCCGAGCTCGACGTCGACCAACTCTCCAGCCAGGAGCGCGGGTTGATTCGCCAGGTGGGCGTCGACAAAGTAGACCCGCATGCCATGGCCGCTCTTGGGTCATCGGAGGGGGCGTCGCAGCTCGCCAAGGCGCCGAGCGCGCCCTCGTCGGCGCTCTTGAGCCAGGTCGAGCTGCTCGACGAGGACAGCGAGCGCGGCCATCACCTCTTCCCCAAAGGCCAGCTCGACGCCGACCTGCAGCAGGTCGACCTTCGCAAGGTCAATAGCTGGCGGCTCAAGCTCGCCGACGTCTCCGCCATCGAGCTCATCGAGGTCCAACTGGTCAACGCCGTGGCGCCGTTTATCCTCAACGCTCGCCTCAAACCGCTGATGGCGGCGGTGCCCACCAACGACACCCATATCGTCAACGTCTCGGCGATGGAGGGTCAGTTTTACCGGGTGTTCAAGACCGACCGCCACCCGCACACCAATATGGCCAAGGCGGCGCTCAATATGATGACGCGCACCTCGGCGGTCGACTACATCGACGACGGCATCCACATGAATAGCGTGGACACCGGCTGGGTGACCGACGAGGACCCCGCCCACCACGCCGAGGCCAAACGCGAGGTCCACCGCTTCCACCCGCCCCTGGATATCGTCGACGGCGCCGCGCGTATCGTCGACCCCATCTTCACAGGGGTCCGAGAGGGCGAGTTCGTCTGGGGTCAATTCTTGAAGGACTATCAGATCACCGACTGGTGATGCTTTCGGCCAGCGCACCTGGTAACCTGGCGCCAACTCACTGCCACCCACTTCGGGGACATCGATGGCGCCTAAGCTTGTACCCGGGCTCTACGACAAGCTCATCACCGACACGCTCGACCGCTTGCTCAACGGCGAGTTCGAGCCGGACTTCATCGAGCGCGACGAGCTCGACTCGGGCGACGCCCACGTGTTGCTCGCTCGCCACCTCTACCGGGAGGTCGAGCACAGCCTCGAGGGCCTGTCGGGCGACGCGCACAAGCAGGTCGAGCTCGCCAATCGGGTGTTGCACGTGGTGCGCGAGTTTGCGGGGCAGGAGGCCGACGACCCGGTGGTCGACCCGCCGGAGGCGCTCCACGCCATCGGGGAGCCGCATCGGCACCTCACCGGGGAGTCCGTGGTGCCGCCGCGGCCCTCGATTCCGCTGGGGGCGAGCGACCTTCTGGTCAACGCTAAGAACGAGCCGCGGGTGGGCCACGCGATCAAGCGCGAGATCCAGTCGGCCGACCGCATCGACCTGTTGTGCGCGTTCATTCGCTGGCACGGGGTGCGCGTGCTTCGCGACGAGCTCGGCGAGCACCTCAAAGAGCGCCGGCGGCCCATGCGCATCCTGACGACGACGTATATGGGCGCGACCGAGCGCAAGGCGCTGGACGCGCTGGCCGAGATGGGCGCCGAGATTCGCATCTGCTACGAGACCCAGACCACGCGCCTGCATGCCAAGGCCTGGCTGCTCCATCGCAACAGCGGCTTTTCGACGGCGTTTATCGGCTCGTCGAATATCTCGCATTCGGCGCTTATGGATGGCCTCGAGTGGAACGTGCGCCTCTCGCAGGTGGAGACGCCGGACATTCTCGAGAAATTTCGGGCGACCTTCGAGGACTATTGGGAAGACGAGCTCTTCGAGCCCTACGACCCCAATCGGCTCGCCGACGTCCAGAAGCTCGACCACGCGCTGGGAAAGACGCGGCGCACCGAGGCGAGCGACATCGTCTATGTCGACCTCAAGCCGTACCCGCACCAAGAGGAGATCCTCGAGAAGCTCCACACCGAGCGCGCGCGCCACGGCCGCTTCAAAAACCTGGTCGTCTCGGCGACGGGCACCGGCAAGACCATGGTCGCCGCGTTCGACTTCGCCCGCTGGTACGAGGCGCATCCCGACTCGACGCTCTTGTTCGTCGCCCACCGCGAGGACATCCTCAAGCAGAGCCTCAAGACCTTCCGCACCGTGCTTCGCGACGGCACGTTCGGCGAGCTCTTGGTCAAAGACCACAAGCCCCAGCGCTGGAAGCACGTGTTCGCGTCCATCCAGTCGCTCACGAGCAAGGGCCCGAGCTCCTTTGCCCCCGACGCCTACGACTTCGTCATCGTCGACGAGTTCCACCACTCGGAGGCGCGCACCTACACCGAGCTTCTGGACCACCTCGAGCCCGACGTTTTGCTGGGGCTTACCGCCACGCCCGAGCGCACCGACGGCCAGTCCGTGCTGCACTGGTTCGACGGGCGCATGGCCGCCGAGATTCGACTGTGGGAGGCGCTCGAGCGCCAGCTTCTGGTGCCGTTTCAATACTTCGGCGTGCACGACAATACCGAGCTCGACCGGGTCAAATGGTCCGGCGGCAAGTACAACACGACCGAGCTCACCAACCTGTACACCGGCGACCACGCCCGCGTGGCGCTCATCTTGCGCGAGCTCGACGACAAGCTCGCCGACCCCACGCAGATGAAGGCGCTGGGCTTTTGCGTGAGCATCGACCACGCCGAGTTCATGGCCGCCGAGTTCAACAAGGCCGGCCTGAGCGCGCTCGCGCTCACCAGCCAGTCGCCCGACCACGACCGCCAGACCGCCAAACACCGGCTGGTCTCGGGCGAGCTGCAGGTCATCTTTACCGTCGACCTGTTCAACGAGGGCGTGGACATCCCCGAGGCCGACACGGTCCTGTTCCTGCGGCCGACCGAGAGCGCCACGGTCTTTTTGCAGCAGCTCGGCCGGGGCTTGCGCCACGCGCCCAGAAAGTCGTGTCTGACCGTGCTCGACTTCATCGGCCACGCCCACAAGAACTTCCGCTACGACGTGCGCTACCGCGCCCTGACTGGCGCGTCGCGCCGCGAGCTGGCCGACTCGCTCGAAGAGGGTTTTCCGCACCTTCCGGCCGGCTGCGCCATCGCGCTCGACCGCGTGGCCACCGAGCACGTACTCGCCAACATAAAACAAGCCGTCGGCTCGACGATGTCGTCGGTCATCGACGAACTCGGCCACCAATACGCCCGCCGCGGCGACGTCAGCCTGTCCCAATTCGTCGACCGCGCCGCGCTCGCCCCGGAGGACATCTACCAGACCAAGAACTGGTACTGGACCAAGTTTCGCCGCCGCGCCGGCCTGCCCACCCCGCCCGAAGGCCCCGACGACGACGAATTCGGCGGCCGACTCCACCGCATCCTGCACATCGACGCCGCCGACCGGCTGCGCTTCTACGACGAGTTGCTCGGCCGCGACGCCCCGCCCAAGGCCGGCGAGCTCAGCCCCCGCGACGAGCGCATGCTGTACATGCTCCACTTCGCTCTGTGGGGCGATAGCCCAAAGAAGCGCGAGCGCTGGCCCTACGCCGACGCGCTGCTCGACCACATGTGGAAGCACCCCGCCATCCGCCAGGAGCTACGCGAGCTGCTCGCCGTGCTCGACGACCGCGCCGACCACGTCACCTACCCGCTCGACGCCGAGATGGGCTGGCAGCACAACGTCCCGCTGTCCGTCCACGGCCGCTACAGCCTCTCCGAGATCCGCGCCGCCTTCGGTCTGCTCACCCCCCAAGACTCCAACCCCATCCGCGAGGGCGTCCGCTGGCTCGACGACTACGCCACCGACCTCTTCTTCATCACCCTGGAGAAGACCGAGAAGCACTACTCCCCGCAGACGATGTACAAGGACTACGCGATGTCGCGCCGCCGGTTTCACTGGGAGTCGCAGTGGAATACCGGCCCGGATACGCCCACCGGCCAGCGGTACGTGCGGCACCGCGAGATGGGCACGAACGTGCTGCTGTTCGTGCGTCGGCACAAGAAGGTGGGCGGCCAGACCGAGCCGTATACGCTGTTGGGGCCGGCGAGCTATGTGAAGCACGAGGGCGAGCGCCCGATGGGGATTGTGTGGGAGCTGAAGAGGGCGATGCCCAGCGATTTGTTTTTGGATGCGAAGGTGGTGGCGGGGTGAGGTTGGGTGCAGCGCAACGTTGCTGGTAGTCCAGCCATCCCCGGAATGAATTCCGGGGCTATTTTTGGAACAGCTTAAGGATTGCCGGGTTAGCGTATTGTGGCGTGGTTCTTGGACGGCGCCACGATCGTGCAGCGCTGAAATAATTCCGCCTTTCCCCCAAATAGCCCCGGATTTCAATCCGGGGACAGTTTTGGAACAGCGTAGGGATTGCGGCGTTGGCGTATTGGCGCGTGGTTCTTGGACGGGGTTGCGATCGTGCGGCGTTGCAATCCTTCCGCTTTTCCCCGGAATGAATTCCGGGGCTATTTTTGGAACAGCGTAAGGATTGCCGCGTGGGCTTTTTGTCGCGTGGTTCTTGCGCGGCGCCACGATCGTGCAGCGCTGAAATAATTCCGCCTTTCCCCCAAATAGCCCCGGATTTCAATCCGGGGACATTTTTGGAACAGCGTAAGGATTGCCGCGTGGGCGTATTGGCGCGTGGTTCTTGGACGGGGTCACGATCGTGCAGCGCTGAAATAATTCCGCCTTTCCCCCAAATAGCCCCGGATTTCAATCCGGGGATAGTGTTGGAACAGCGTAAGGATTGCCGCGTGGGCATTTTGTCGCGTGGTTCTTGTACGGCGTCACGATCGTGCAGCGCGGAAATAATTCCGCCTTTCCCCCAAATAGCCCCGGATTTCAATCCGGGGATCGAAGACGCTTGCAATCGAGGGCATGATCTACTCTCTTCGGTGCGGCCGTCAAATGCGCTCGCTGTACTCGGGGGCGATGCGACGGCTGAGGGGCTCGGCGGGGTGGCGTTCGGCCCGGCGCAGGGCCTCGATGGCCTCCATGCCGCGGTTGTACCGGCGGAAGTGATTGTTGTGCTCGACGAGGCGGGGGCGGCCCAGGAGGCGAAACGCCTCGGCCTTGGTGATGCAGGACTCGACGGCTTGACGAAGCACGTAGCCGGAGAATGCGTCGGTCAGCTCCCAGTCGAGCTGCTCGCCGCGATGGCGATATTGTTCGGCGAGGTCGACAAAGGCGCGCGCGCCCAGCTCGAGATGGTGGGCGACGCGGGTGGAGGCCGCCCGGCCGGCCACCTCGACGGCGTCCAGGACGTGGCGGCGGCGGATCAGCGGCTCGGCGGACTCGGCCCGCGCGAGCACGAAGCACCGGCGCACGACGTTGTCGAGCTGGCGCAGATTGCCCGGCCAGTCCATCCGGCTCAACACCTCCAGCGCGGGGGCCGAGAACCGCCAGGGGCCGCGCGCGTCATCGCACGCGCAGCGCTCGAGCATGAAGCCGGCCCAGTCGCCCAGGGCGTCGCGACGCTCGTCCAGGGAGGGAACGCGGAAGGGAAGAACGTCGATGCGGTAGTACAGGTCTTGGCGAAATTGGCCTCGCTCGACGGCGGCGGCGAGGTCGACGTTGGTCCCCACGATCAGCCGGACGTCGGCGCGACGCCGATCCCGCGAGTCGCCCAGCACGTGGTAGGTCCGCTCCTCGAAGAGCTGCAGCAAGCCGGCCTGGGCTTCGCTGGAGAGGTTTGCGATCTCATCGATGAACAGCGTGCCCCCCTGCGCCCGGCTCACCGCCCCGTCGACGTCGGCATGTGCTCCGGTGAAGGCGCCGCGTTTCCAGCCCATCAGGCGTGCCAGTTGCATCGACTCGGGCACCCCCATCAGGTCCAACGCCACGAACGGCCCGTCGCTTCGACTCGAGCGGCTGTGGCACCAACGCGCCAGCCGCGACTTGCCGGTGCCGGTGGGGCCCGACAGCAACAAGGTCTCTTGGCTGGCGGCAAACCGGCTCAAGCGATCGAGGAGGGGAGCCATCGTCGGGCCGACCACCGGCAAGAAGCGATCCGGGCAGATGGGCTCGGAGAGCGATCCCGGCAGGGCGAGCAGCCGAGCAGAGGCGACTTCGACGAGCAGGCGAATGCGCTCGATACTGTCGCTGCTCAACGGTCCGAAGGCCCTGCCCGAGGGCACCTGGAAGGCAAGGGCGACCACCCCGGCGACGTCGGCGTCCGTGCCCACCACGGGCAACAGAAGCACCTCGTTGGTGGCCGCGGCGCCCGAGCGCCGCAAGGGCATGGGCGGCTGCGCGTCCCCGCCGTCGGCGTCCAGGTCCACCCTGCGCACGCCGCCGCCGCGGGTGACCAGCTCGGCTCGGTCGACGTCGAGCATCACCGGGGAGCGGTACTCGTGAATCCATCGCCACCAATTCGCCGGGCTGACGTCGGGCGGCTCGACGTTGCCGCTGCCGGCGTCCGCCGCCGGCCGAGCTCCAAAATCGACGGCGGCGGTGCGCTCGACCGCGCCGGCGGCCGGCAGATGGACCACTCCCAGTGAGAGGGCGGAGATCCCCGCTTCATTGTCCACGATTGTCTGCGACCAGAAGGCGCGGATGCCGCGCAGCAAAGCCGCCGCCGCCGTCTCGAAATCCCCGGCGTCCGACAGCGCATCCATCAATGCTTTTATATGACCGTACATCGCACCCAGATCGACAAGAGTCGAATTGAACACGCGCGTCGGCCACCGCGTTCATCCGGCACTCACCGACGTGCGGATGAAACGGTAGCCTTAGCGCAGCTAAAGCCCCTCTCCCACCTTGCGTCGTCGGTGAGGTGTCGCCGGCCAATGCCAAGGTGCGGTACAGCTTTGGGGAGATGTCTCGGCTCCTAGCATGGGACCAAGGTGGCATTAAATGCAAGGAGAATTGTCAACTTTTGTCTGTGGATGGGGGCTGCCGCCAGTACGTCATTCAATGACACTCCCCGGGTCACGGGATGACCCAATCGCGCGGGTGGGGGCGTCCTGCCGCACCGCACAGCCCGAAGCGGTCGGTGGCACGGCGATTGCTTGTCCTCAACGCCGGGCAGGTCCGTATGTCAAACACAACCAGGAGATCAGATGTCTAATTCAGCGACGATGGAAAGACTTACGATGGACGAACTCGGCCGCGAGGAGTTCGGCGCGCTGGAGCGGTATTTCGAGGCGCTCGGCCGCCTGGATGCCGACGGGGATGCGGGCACGGTCACCATCCACGACGTGCCGGTGAGCTACCAGTACGTGGCCGACAAAAAACAGCTCACGATGACGATCACCACCCCGTCAAAGCGCGTCACCCCCGCCAAGATCCGCTCGCTGCTGGGTCAAATCGGCCAGAGATTCCACGACGTCGGCGACTACGGCATTTACAGCTACGTCAAGGTGACGATCAAGAACGAGTCCGACCAGACGGTGATGTACTCCCAGGAGTCCGTCGAAAATGGCGAGCTCGTCATCAAGGAAAACCGCATCGACCCCGACGAAGAGGCGCTGGCTTTCCAGGCTCGCAGTTCCACCGGGTCGACCAAAGGGTGCAAGGGGGAGGTCATCTACAGCTTCGCCGACGGCAACACCCAATTGACGATGAGCTACCAGCTCATCGGTGACTTCGTTCACACCTTCAACGCCGGCGTCAAGGGCACCAACGCCCAACGCTTCGCAGTGACCGCTGCCAATACCGAGCCCCACTTTGAATGCGGCGATCCCTGGGCCACCGAGATGAATCCCACGGTGACCATCAAGATGGCCAAGCCCTGACGGTGGGGCGAGGTCGCAGAATCCGGCACCTTTCGACACCCAAGTAAGTCAAACACAATCAGGAGAACCAATGTCTAACACAGTGACGATGGACAAGCTTACGATGGACGACCTGGAGCGCGAGGAGTTCGACGCGCTCCAGGAGTATTTCGAGGCCCACGGCTGCTGCGAGGCGGACGGGGACTCGGGCACGGTCACCATTCACGAGGTGCCGGTGACCTACGAATACGCGGCCGAGGCCGCGCAGTTGACGATGACGATCACCACCACCTCGGAGCGCGTCACCCCGGCCAAGGTCCGCTCGCTTCTGGGCCGACTTCGCGAGCTGCACCAAAAGCGGCTCATGGCCGGCCACTACAACCACGTGGACGTGACCATCAAGAACGAGTCCGACCAGCTGGTGATTTACTCCGAACAGACCATCGACAACGGCGATCTCGACATCAAGGACCAGCGCATCGGCGCGGGCAAGAAGGCGTTGGCCTTCAAAGCCCAGAGCTCCACCTTGTCGGGTCTCGGCTGCCAGGGCCGAGTCGTCTACACCTTCGCCGACGGCAACACCCAGTTGACGATGGACTACAAGCTCAACGGCAACGGCATCCACAGCTTCAACGCCGGGGTCAAGGGCACCAACGCCCAGCGCTTCGAGGTGAGCGCGTCGAATACCGGAGCCCACTACGACTGCGGGAAGGCCATCACCGAAATGAAGCCGACGGTGACCATCAAGTTGGCCAAGCCCTGACCTTGTCCGGCGCGGCGTTGCCCCCCGGAAACGAGGCCGCCCCTCTTTGAGGGGGGCGCTCGCCGGGGGGCACTGCCCCAACGTCTGCCCATGGGCGACATCCACACGACGACGAAGCACCCCGCTCGAGGAAGATCGATGACCCGTTCGCGCAATGAAGGACCCTCCGCCGATGCCTGGCAGACCGACTTGACCGCTCCCTGCGTGGTCGAACACCGCGGCAGGCTGGTCGCCTTTGCTCGCAAGGCCAACGCCAAGACCGACGCGCTGTACTTCAGCGTGCTCGACCCCCAGGCGGCGGTCGACACCGCCGACGAGCAGGCCTGGAACGGATGGTATCGCTACAGCCTGTCGGCGACCGCCGTTCCGACGCCGTCGAATAAAGAGCATCAGGCCGAGCAAGTTCCTCCCCAGGTGCGCGTGGCGGGCATGGAATTGCTGACCGTGGGGCCGGCGGCCACCGTCGCGAAACCGGCGGATGCCGACTTCACGGTGGTCAGCCAGGGACCCTACCTGCTGGTGTTTCGTCCCGCGGAACATGGCAGCATTTATGTCGACCAGTTGGTGTTGACCGAGGTCCAGGTCGACGCCTCCGGCAAGGAAGCGGAGTCTCGCTTCGAGCTGTCGCCAGCCTGGGAGATGCGCTTTAAGCGAAGCGGGGTTCGCGACGTGCCCCTGGACGACACCGACACGCGGGCGATGAGGACTCCCGACGGCACGCCCTTCGAGAAGCCCACCGTCGAGCTGACCGACATCACCGGAGCGCAGACCGGCCAATTTGCGGTCGCCCATATTCCCACCAGCCAAGAACATCCGGACATGTGGTACGTCGCCGTCGTCGAATCCGAGGCCGCGCACCTGTACACGCTGGTCCAGGACGACACCTCGGGCATCGACTTCGAGACCTCGGAGCGCGCCCGGCAAACCGTGAAGGCGTCGCTGAAGTCCAGCGGCACGGCGCTGCCGGCGCTTCAGATGGCGCCGGCGCTGGCGTTCTGGGCGGAGCAGGAGCCGCATACAGGCACCGCCGGTCAACCCGTGGAGGTCCAGCGTGGCGGCCGATTGATGCTGGCGTTCGGCGTCGGGGCGCCGGGCCTGGATCCGTCGCTGGTGGTCTACGACTTCGGCATCGCCGCCAACGGCCATATCGCCGAGCTGCCGGCCGACGAGCAAGCGGTGGTGCTGGCCGACGGCGAGTATGACGCGAGCGCGGGTACGTTCACTCCCGACGAGACCTCGTCGAGCTATCCGCCGCCCGCGAAGTTGGCCAACAGCGTGCGCATGATCGACGACCTGACCGTCAGCGCCATCGCCCTGGGCCAGGTCAATCCGCACCGTTCCCCCACCTTGCGCACCGGCGAGGACGGCCTCGTCCACCTGTACTTCGGCGGGCCCAAGCCGGACCTCAGCCAGGTGGAGTTGTCCTGGGGAGCGCTGTCCAAGGATTTGCCCCAGGCCATGGTCGCCCACTTCGACACCCGGGTCAGCCGGCTGGTCGTCGAGCTTCCCTGGCGGCAGCGTTCGGCCAGCGAGCAGCCCGCCGGCGCAGCCCACCTGGTCGCCAAGTTGAGCGGCTCGCTGATGGACGGCGCCCAGGTGGAGGTGGCGAGCCCGTCGCAGCCCGCCGCCGCCACCGGCGAGCTGTGCGACCTGCATATCCGCTACCCGGAGGCATTGGGCTGGCCCGACGAGACCTGGCGGGCGGTGCCGCGCCAGGTGGAGCCATTCGAGGCCATCCTCAACGGCAACGGCTCGAGCGACTCGGCCGACCCCCGCGTGCTCAGCGGGCAGCGCGCCTACTACGACTATACCGGCACCGTGCCGGTGGTGCGCACGCCCCTGGTGCTCCAGGGCGACGCCGGCGCACCGGCGGAGGACGATAAGCCCTTTCCGCCGTCGATGACCGTGATCCCCACACGCGCCGAACTGCCCATCGAGGCGATGGTGGTGTCGACGTCGTCGAATACAGGTCTGCAAGTGGCGATGACCTTTGTCACCGACGGCGGGTCGGCCATCGAGTTGGTGTGGAACGAGCTTCCCAAGAACAGCGAACAGTATCCGGATATCTTCGCCGGCACGGCCTCCCCGTCGAACTACGACTATACGCCGGGTCAGGGCACCACCGCCCTATTTGCGTTGAACACCGATACCGCCCAACTGCCGGCCCCGCTGCTGTTCTTCGCCACCGGGAACACCCCCAGCGCCGACACGTTGACCATCGAGGTCGGCGCGGCCGATTCCTCCGGCGACCTGCTCGACGTGACCGTTCGCGACGGCGTGGAGTCGACCGTCATCGAGGATCTGCCGGCGCCGGTCGACAAATTCGTCGACGCACTCCAGGCCTCTCCCGAATTCCAGGCGCTGCACCTGGGCGTGAGCGCCGAGGGCGTACACGGCAAGATCATGCCCGTGGGCGAACGCGGCCGCCTCGATCTGGCCGGCGCCGCGGTGCTCTTCGACGCGATCGTTCCCGTCGACGAGTTGCAGCCGCGCACCCTGAAAGCCGACGAGTATCCGGCCATCGAGCAGGGCCATCTATTCTCCGAGAAATCCGAGCGCGACATCACCCGCATGATCGGCTTCCACGTCAGCGCCGATCGACCCGACGACGGGTCCCCGGCCTACGTCCAGGATACCACCGACGAGCCCGCAGCTCTTCACACCAGCCGGCCGCACGCCACGCGCCGGGCGCAGAAACCCGAGGGAGGGCTGTGGACCCGCAAGCCCCCGCAATTTGCCCTGGACGTTGCCAAAGCCCAGGCGATGTCGGTGCCCGTGGCTCGCGACGGCCAACTGCTTCGCGCGGCCCATCAACTCGCGCCCCAATGGGACTGGACGCTGGAAGCGTGGCTCAAGCCGGCGAGCAGCGCGCTTCAGCGGGTGATCACGTTCCATGACGCCGTCACCAAGCCGACCGACGCCAATCCCCCGCCTGACTACCGCATCTCCACGACCGGCGCCGGGGTCGTTGAATTTGGCAGTTATCAAAAGAAGGCCAACTGGCGCGACGCCTCCTACTTTCAGAGCGGCACCAGCGCCGAGGTTGACTTCGCACCGGACTGGGAGTTCACCTGGGAGTTCTGGGTCAAACCGGACGCCCAGCCCGCTCCCAGCGCCTCCGGCGGCCTGCCGCCGCTGGGGGGCATCGTCCAGTTGCATGTGCCCAATCAGCCGGCCTACCTGTCGATCGGGCTCGACGCCAATCGCCGCGTGGTGGTGCGCACCCGCGACCGCGCCGGGGTCGACCACGACTTCACCAGCAACGGGCAGTTGACCGTCACCAACAAGGCCGCCGACATCCCCGGCTGGAATCATGTCGCCGTGGTGGGAAGCTACGACGCCGACAAGCAGCGCTGGGCGTTGAAGCTCGTGTTAAACGGGACGGTCGACGCGACGATCGCCGAGGTGGATATCGCCTCGCAACGCGGCGGACGGCTGGTGATCGGGCGCAACACGATGAACGGGGCCAGCGTCTTTGGCCACCTCGCCCAATTGCGCTACTGGAAGGCGGCGCGCGACGTCTCCGAGATCCGCAGCGGTTGGTTGCTCAGTTTGACCGGCACCGAGCCGTCGCTGTTGGGCTGCTGGCCGCTGAACCAGATCGAGACCGGAAAGGAGACCAAGCGCGACTTCGTCAAGAATATCTCCACGCCGGCGCGGGCCGACTGGGACGCCTACCTGGAGAAGTCGGCTCAGCCGGTCGAGCTGGTCGACGACAATTTCATGCTGTCGGTGGTCGCCAGCGTCGGCGGCCTGCCCGCCGTGGAGGTCCCCTCCATGATGATCAACCAGCGATGGAACCACCTGGCCGTGGTCTACGAGCGCGGTGGCGCGCTCGCGCTCAACCCCCCGTCGCGCTGGGATAAGGGCGAGCTCGACTGGGCGAGCTGCGCGGAGGCCGCCGAGCTCGACGCCGGCGAAACCTTCGGCATCGACGCCTGGATCCAAATCCCCAAAGCGATGACCACGCCGGGGACGATCATGGCACGATGGGCGGACAGCTCCGACGACGAGGGGCGCAGCTATATGTTCGGCGTCGACGAGCACGGAGAGGCGTTCTTCGAGGTGTGTCTCGTGAAGAGCAAGACTGGCGAGACCACCCGCGTCACGGCCACCAGCAGCGGCGCCGGCCTGGCCGACGCCAAACCCCACCACCTCGCCGCCCGCTTCAAGACCTGGGACGACTCCAACGACGACGAGACGGCGGCCAAATACCTGCTGGAGATCTACGAGGCGGGCGTCTCCGAGCCTATCGCGGAGGCTACGGCCCGCGTCACCGGCGTGTCCTCGACCCCGGTGCAGGGCGCCTCGTCGGTGCCGGCGACGCTGGGTCGAACCAATATCGAGGCCGAGGGTGCCAGCCCCATCGACCGCGCCGAGATGTGCCTCTTCCAGGGAAGCATCGGCCGGGTACGCTACTGGTCGAACTTTCCCAAGCTCGAACAGCTCTTCCCCGAGCTCCACCCCAGGATCCCCCAGGCGGCCGCCCCCAAGGGGCTGGTCTCGGAGTGGAACCTGCGCGAGCACGCCGGGCGGGTGGCCCGGGACAGCATGGGCGGCAACGATTTCTTGTTGACCTCCTCGGCCCCGTGGTCGGCGTTCGCTCAGACCTCCAAGCTCCGCTTCGTCATCAACGGCGCCCTCATCGGCACCACCTTCGCGTTCGACGGGACGCTGGACGAAGCCACCAAGTCCCAGTTCCGGCTGGGCACCCCGGAGACCAGCGGCGTGGCCGGATTCGACGGCCAGCTCGCGCGGGTGGCCCTGTGGGGCGAGTCGCGGTCCCCGGAGATGATCCGTGACCGCCGCTTCATGCCCCTGGTCGGCGACGAGCCCAACCTGCTGGCGGCCTGGAACTTCGACGGCCAAAACGGCGTCGATATCACCGGCGGCGGCAACGACGCCGATCCCCCGGTCGACCCCAAGGCGATCCGCGCCGCGACGGCTCCGATCTCCATCGAGGGGCCGGCGATCCGCAACGTGTACGGCGAGCGCATCAACGAATACCATCGCTCGACGGTGGGCCGCATCGCCGCGGGCACCTACGGCGATGCCGCCCGCACCGACAACGGCCTGCGCGCCTTCTTGAAACGCGCGGTCATCCTCGACCCCAACTGGGCCTTCACTCCGCCGTTGTATGTCGGCCAGCTCGACCTGACCTATATCGGCCAGGTCCAGACCCATCCCACGCTCATCGGCTATA
Source organism: uncultured delta proteobacterium (assembly GCA_963697525.1). Classification (GTDB taxonomy): domain Bacteria; phylum Myxococcota_A; class Bradymonadia; order Bradymonadales; family Bradymonadaceae; genus Bradymonas. Next base: position 48,380 of record OY969087.1, on the reverse strand, counting down.
TCGAGGGTGCGCCCCCGGTCCCCAGCGAGAATTTGACCCGTCCGTACTACGTCAACCCGGCCGGCGGTCCCTACATGCGCTACCTGGACAATTCCAGGGTCACGCTCACCCAAAACGCCGCCACCGAGTTGAGCTTTGGCGCCTCCAAGCAATCGTCGACCTCGGTGGACTTCGACTTCGCCATCGGCCTGTATTGGTCCTATGAGCTCAAGACGCTGAAGGGCTTCATCATCTCGAAAGATATCCAGGCGCAATCGACGGCCCAGCTCGTGCTCAAACTTCATTCGGAGCAGGGGACCAGCGAACAACAGAATTTTGCCGGCCAGTGGGCCCGCACCCAGGCCGATTATATGGGCCTGTCGGGCGATTGGGAGCCCCATCAGAACAACCCCGACGACTACCTCAACCCCACCGTCGGCCGGCGCTTCGTGCCCGACAACTCCGGCTACGCGCTGGTCGAGTCGCTGACCGCCGATCTCTACGCGATGACCTACCACGCCACCGGGGCGTCGTCGGGCTCGATCGTGTTGCCCAACCCCAGCATCCCGCCGGACCGCAACCTGCTGATCTTCCCGATGGACGACACCTACACCAAGGCGGGCAGCCTCGACGGCAGAATCGGGCTGGTCGACGACCCCACCAGCCAGCGCACCGAGCAGGGACGCGGCAGCTACTTCAAGCCGGCCGAGGCCTACGAATTGGCCCGCAAGATCGACGACCAGGCTCAGGAGGCCCGCGGGCGCATCGAGGCGTTCGAGGCGCGCAAGCGCGGCCAGGCCAAAAAGCGCTCGCTCGACGAGCCGGTGGGTGATCTACCGGTCGACTTCCAGAGCGAGCCCAGCGACGAGGGCCAGATCGGCACCCCCGTCGAGGGCATCGTCAACCGCTACGTGTGGACGGCCGGGGGAGGGCTGCACTCCGAGCAGGAGTCGTTCGCGGCGACGGCCAGCCGCACCTACAGCGGCTTCGACCATTTCACCGGTGGTGGTGGGTTTCACGGAGCCTTTCAGGCGCCGGTCGTTCAGGGCTCGCTCGACCTGTTGATCCAGCACTCCGTCGACGTCTCCGTCAGCCGTCAGGCGACCGACCAACAGGCTCTCGGGATGCAGGTCGAGGTCGACTCCGAGGGCTATCTTCGCGCCTGGGACCCGGAGGCGCCGGCCCAGTACGGCGATGGCAAGGGCGCGTTCCTGCCGGGCACGGCGCCCGGCAAGGTGCTCGCCTACCGGTTCATGTCGTTTTACCTGCCCCCGGACACCGCCAACTCGACGGCGTTCGGCGCGGTGGTCGACCCGGTTTGGAAGCGGCTGTCCAACAACTCCACCGCGCGTGCGATGCGTCAGGTCGACACGTCCAATCCCGTCTGGCGGGTGCTCCACCGGGTCACCTACGTCGAGCGCGAGCCGCCGCACAGCGCCTCGCGCCCGGTCTCCTCGCCGCCGACCGCTACCCGGGTGCCCACCGGCCTGCAGGCCAACGTCGAGCTGCTGCGCCTCATCGACCAGGCGCTGGGGAGCGTGACGCACCCCTCGCCGGCCGACATCGGCCAGGCGGTCGCCACCGTGCTGAACCCGGCGTCCAAGGACGGCCAATACCCGCCGGCGGTTCTGTCCAAGCACGTCGGCTGGTGGGCCGATTTCCTGAAATCCGCCCGCCCCGGTGGCCAGGACCCCGAGGCCGCCGAGCTTCTGGCCACGCTGATGCGCCGGGTGGTCAGTTACTGCGTCGACGGCTACAGGACCGGCGCCATCCCACGGCTGCTCGCCGAGCCACGGGCCAGGCGAGCCACACAGCCGGCTGACTCGTCGCCAAGCGATGAACTCGCCGAGGCCGGGACCCGCGAATCCAGCCAGCCCGAGCCGGTGTGATGTTGGGTTCGGGAGGGCCGGCTAGGCGGTCGCGTCTTCCTCGCGCACGACAAATCGGCGCGACTCCTCGGCCATCGCCTCGAGGGTGGCGGCGGCGTCCTCCAGCCCGTCGACGTCCTTTCGCAGGTCGACGACGTACATGAACGTCGCGCCGTCCTCGCTGTTGGTCAACTCGGAGAGGCCCAGCGGGTCGACGGTGCCGGCGTCGAAGTCGGCGACGAACCCGCGGGCGGCCAGCGAGGTCAACTGCGCGCGCACTTCCTGCTCGCCCAGCGCGCGCAGCTCGGCGAAGGGGGTGCGCTCGAAGCCGTAGAACTTCACCTCCGCAAACGCCGTCACCTGGCTGGCCCGCGGGTCGTAGCTGCCCACGGTCTTGCCCAGCGGACCGCGCACGTGCAGCTTGCGGGTGCCGCCCACGGCGAAACGAGAGCCCAACAACTCCTGGAGTCGATCGTGTTCTTTCACGCGCTTGCTCCTTCCCGTCGATGTGGGAGGTACGAGGAGAATTTTGGTCAGGAGGCTCTATCATAAAGCCCGCTTCGGTCGCCGACAACGGTGTCGGCAGGCGGTCACTTCCACCCGACACGCACGTGCCCGTAGAACGGAAACGGCTGGTCGTCGGCGCCGTCGATGATCGCGGTGGGGGCGGCTTTGTCGGCCCCCGGTCGGGGCACGAGCGGATTGTAGTGGTCGATGCGCGGCGGGTGGTCGGCGGCGAGGGCGGGGTTGGAGGCGGCGTCGCTAAAGCCCATGGACACGGCGATGTCGATCAACTTCTGGCGCACGTCGACGGTCTGGCCATATTGCGACGAGGCCGACGCGCTCAGCTCATCCCACGGCCACTCGACGACCGTCGGCGTCAGCGGCGCCGGCGTGTATCGGTCATCCATCGTGGCGACGAGGTGGACGCAGCCGTTGTCGTCGTCGGCGAAGGCCTTGACGGTCACGCCCGTGCGCTCGGTGAACCGCCAGGTCGCGTCCAGCGAGGCGCCGCTGGGGCGGGGAAGCGGCGCGCACACATCCCACTCCAGGCGGTCGAAGCGCAGCGCGTCCATCATCATATGCCCCTCGATGCGGTCGACCCGGCCCTGCAGGGCCTTCAAGACGTCGATGACGAAGAATTTGGGGAAGGGCTGCGCCGAACCGTAGCGCGACGGGTCGTCGAAGCTGGTCACCTTGTCGGCGGTGGGCGCGTACAGTTGGGCGATGCGGTAGGGATTGACGAACGCGATGGAGTCGGCGTCGGTGGCCGAGGTGGCGCGGGCGAACGCCAAAAACGTCGGCGGGTGCATCTCGGCGCCGTAGGGCGGATGGCCGCAATCGAGCACCCACGCTCCTGTCTGTAGTGATCGGTCGCCGGTGGTGGGATCGAAGCCGAAGAGATCCCGCGGGAACACCGGCATCTCGATCTCGCTGTGCACCCCTTGCTCGCTCTCGCCGGGGTCGCCGCCGCCGTCGGTGGCCATGTACGCAAACGCCGGGTCGGGCTCGACGTTCCAGGTGAAATCGAAGCCGAAGGGGTGGTCGGAGCGCACGTCGTCGCCGGATTCGGCGCTGCCGGCGACCGTGCCGGCGAGGTAGAAGTCGAACATCCCCTGCAGCGGGCGCGCGGTGTTCGGCCCGGGCACGATCGGCGCCCAGTGGTACATCACCTGCGGGTCGTTGATCCCGTGGTTGACCAGCTCGCCGATGAATTGCCGGGTGGTGTCTCGCGCGCAACGCGCGGGGTCGATCCCCGCCCAGTCCGTCGGCAAGGCCGCCTGGTTGGCGCTGGCGCCCGCGTTGGCCGTGAACTCCAGGATCGAGCGGTCGGCGGGTACGTCCCAGCTCGGCGCGGCGTCGACGCCCGCGTCCGGCGCGTTCGCAGCGTCTGGCGCGGCCACATCACCGGCGTCGGGCTGTAGCCCGCCGGACGTCTGCTGATCGGCCGAGCAGCCGACGAGGAGGAGTGCAACGACACACGCAAGGTGTGGGAGACGTGGTTTCATATCCATACGGCCATCGTACCGCGCGCTGGACGTCCGAACAACCCGTGCGTGACGCTTCTGCAAGGTCGTTTCGACGCCGGTCGCCATGCAGGAGATGCACGCTTGCTATTGAAGGGCGAGTGGTTTGGAGAGTTTGCGCGGGACGGTCGTCAGGTCGATAAGCCACGTGACTATTGGCGAATCGCGCCGTGTCGCGCAAACGTTTCGGATCGTCCGCCCTGCAATGGTAGCTACGTAAATAGCAGGCGTGCATCTCCTACAAGGCGCGCGTTTCGACGGGCCGTGGCGCGCAGGGGTGGCCGACGGGGCGCGATCTATGTCAGGATGCGGGCGCGTGAAAGTGGCCGCGTGGGCGGCCGGAGCTACTGCTTGGATATGTGACGATGGCAAAGACACGGGACATCTCGTTGGCGGAACTGCTGGCGGCGTCGGGCGAGGCGCGTCGCCTTCTGGTCAAGGCGCATAACGCGGTGCAGCGCGAGCTGTACACGTCGGTGCTTGGGCAGCTTCTGGGGGCGCTTCCGGTCGACGGGACGCGCATGCCCAACCATTCGGCGCCGCACTACCTGTTGAGCGACTATGCCTTCTGGGGGGCGGAGGAGTTGGTCGGACGCCGCGCCGCCTTGATGCACCGATTTGGGCTGTGGGCGTCGGGGAGTGAAGCAGCGGTCGCGGTCATGCTGCGCGAGGCGACCTTCGGTGCCTGGGAGCCCACGGGCGCGTCGGGGCGCTGGCGCATGGTCGGCCCGCCCGACACTCCGGTGTACGAGTGTGTGGCGGTCACCGATCCCCTTGGAAAGCGGGTCGACGCCGACGACGCCGACGCGATGCGTGTTGGTTGGGTCGTCGAGACACCCGACGGCAACGCGCTCGTCTTTTCGACCCCGGTCGACGAGCTGGCGGCCGGCAAGCTTCGGCGCGCGGCGGGCGAGCGGGCCTGGGAGGACCCGACGGCCGAGGCGCCGGCGCGTTTCCATCGGATCGAATACGAAGGCGACCTGCTGTCGCTTCTAGTGGCGCCCGACTACGACGATCTGGGGCTGGGACCGTATTTCTTCCTGCCGATTCCCCTGCGCGCGAACTTTCCGCAGCGGTTCGGCGAGCGCCTATTTCGCGAGCTGGTGGGGCGTGTGGGGGGCGGCTGGTGCTGGCACCTCGAAATCGCTCGAGCGCGCACCCCCGAGCTTCGCGAGGCCTTCGACATCGCGCGAGAACGCGCGGCGAGGTGGGCGCGGGGGAGGGGCCGCTCGCTGGACGCGTCGATGCTGCGCCGGCTGATCGATGACGAGGCGATCTTGGCGGTACTGGGCGCCCAGCCCGACGCGAGCGTGCCTCCCGACGGCCTTCCGCCGGTCAAGTTGCACCCGTTGAACCTGCTGGATCTGTCGCGCGAGTGGTTCGAGCAGGCGTGCCTGAGCCCCTCCGATCTCATCTCTCATGCCCGCACGTCGCTCGAAGGGCGGGCCGACGAGGGCGACGCCGAGCTGTTGGACACGCTCGAGCGCGCCGTCGCCGACCACGAGGTGCGCATCCGGTGGGTCAGCGCCGTGCGGCGCGCGCTTCGCGGTGAGGCCCTCGCGGCCCACGAGCTGCTCGACGGCAACCCCGAGTGGCTGGCGCCGACGTACAATGAGCTTCGCGAGGTCATCGACACGCTATTCGCGTCGAGTATTGGCGAGCGACCGCTCGAGGAGTTGTTGCCGTCGACTAGAGGGTGCGCGCGGCGGGTGTGCGCGGCTCTGCGCACGCGGGTGGATGTCGACGGCCCCATACGGGTCCACCACCTTCCCGAGTACTCCGAGGTCTTGCGCCACACCCGCGGGATCGGCCGAAAGTCGGCCGACCTCGTCGAGCGCAGCCTTCGAGACGCGCTGCTCGCCTGGCCGCCCGGCCTCGAGCCCCACGCCCCGGCGCGCGCCGAGGCCCACGACACCCTCGCCGATGGCCTCGACCAGCTCGACGCGCTGTTTGGCGGGTGAGATCTCAATAGCGGGCGTGACGCTTCTGCAAGGCGCGCGATTCGACGTCGGTCGCCCTGCAAGACCGACCCGTAAAAAGACGCATAAATTTGTTGATAATGAGTAACGAAACGTTGTAGGGTAGCATCTATGGCTTGATGCCTCCTCCCCACGCACCGCGCACGGATCTGCGCCCAAGGTTGTTGGATGTCGAAGTCCGTTGTGCCCCTCGGCCTACTGGTCTTTTGTTTGGCCGCCGCAGGGGTGTCGTGTTCGTCGCAGGTCGACTCGAATTCGGTACCGCTGCAGGTCGATTCGGGCTTTGACTTCGCCAAAGAAGCGTTCGTCTTCGAAAACTACGGGGGTTCGGGCACCGGCCCGCAGCTCACGCCCGATCTGGTGGCCCGTATGTTCGGCCGCGAGAACGTGTGTTTGAGCGCCGACGGGCCCTGCGAGCTCAATCCGGTCGCCGAAGGCTGGATGAACTCGACCAACGGGACGTTGGCGCAGGGGCGAAGCGAGGGCTTTGCGGTCGCCTCCATCCTGTTCCACACCGGCGAACTCGACCCCAAGGATTTCGGCGGCGACACGGTCGCGAGCTTGAGGCTGTACGGCAATACCAAGCTCCAAAAGGAACTCGCCTATTGGTCGGCGACCCAGGCGGTACCGTCGGCGGTGCCCGACGACAAGCGCTTCCAGGCCAAAAACGTGTTGCCGTTTTTGGCCAAGGTGCTCAAACCGGAGAGCCAAAAGCACTACCGGTTGGCCATCGCCCAGCGCACCGACACCGGCTTTGCGCGCGGCCACGCGGTCACGCCCATCGGCTACTATAAGGGCAAGGGCGACCTGTATTGGCTGCGCATCTACGACAATAACTTCCCCGCCAAAGAACGCCTCATCGAGATCCACCCCAAGGCGAATACCTGGCGCTACGAGGTGCCCGACGTCAACGGCGGCGATCCCATCGTCTACGAGGGCAACGCCGACAACAAAAACTACCTGTATTTCTCGCCGGTCGAAGACCGCCTGGGCGTGCTGAAAGCGCCGTTCGCGCCCGATTCGGGGGTGACCACGATCAGCTACTCGCATATCCAGGTGGTGGCCAAGGTCGGCGACCGGGAGACCGGCTTGCGCGGCGGCAAAGTCCTGGAGGCCGACGGCGATCGCGTGGTCCCCGGCTTCTCGCAATGCCCGCGCTGCGGGGCGGATGTGCCCGTCATCAACCAGACGCTCATCGCCCAGGGCATCCACGGCGATCGCGTCATCAAGATCGAGAGCGACGGCGACGTCAAGACCGACCAGGGCGACACCGATTGGAATGGGGACAACCACTCGAAGACGATCGGTCAAACGCCTGGCGATGGCGACGTCGATTGGATCACGGCGACCGGCTCGGATTTCAACTCCACGGTCTATCCCGAGGGGGATACCTCCGAGGATTCGGTAGATTTCGCCGCCGACGGCTCGGCGACGTATACGGCGGGCTCGGGAAACGGGGTGCGCATCGACACCAGCCAGCATAACGGCGACGGCAAATACAAGAATATCAGCGTGAAGGTCGAGGGCTCGGGCGATCCGAACAAGACTGTCACCGTTAAGGTCACCACCGGCGAAAATGGCGAGACCACCGTGGAGGTCGAGGGCCTGCCGGCGGGCAAGAAGGTCACCGTCGAGATCGGGCGCTACGACGTCAACAATCCCGACGACCGCAACGACGAGACGGTCACGTTTACCTCCAACGGCGACACCGCCAAGGCGACCCTCAACCCCGGCGACGACAAGATCGCGGTACAGAACGCCGACGATGTCAGCGGCGGCAATTGTGATAACGGCAAGCTCGACGACGCCTTCGAGACCGACGTCGACTGCGGCGGGGAGTGCAACCCATGCGTGGACGGCAAGACCTGCTCGGTGGACGCCGACTGTCAGGGGGCGTGCACCGCCAACGTATGCATCTCGGCGCAATGCCAGGACGGCATCAAAAACGGCGAGGAGTCCGACGTCGACTGCGGCAGCACTCTCTGTGGGCCGTGCACGGCGACGGCCGACCAACGCACCACGCCGATGTGCGCCGACGACACCGACTGCGACACCGGACTTTGCCTCGAGGGACGCTGTCGCCAAAAGCAGGCGGTGGTGGTCGTGGCCAACCGCCTGCCCCAGGACGGCACCAACATCACCTACCATCTCGACGGCGACTACGGTCAGTACCGCTTGCAGTCGGACTCGCTGGAGGGGCCGTTCGAGTTCACGCTCGGCCAGGCCTACAAGTATAAGGTCGACAGCGTGGATGGATGCACCACCGACTACGACGAGCATACCACCGGGGTGACCTCGGACGGCGACGCCGTGCTTCGCGGGGTCATCCACGTCGATTGCCCGGAAGCGGGCACGCATACGATTAACGCCCACATCACCTATTTCCACCTGCCGGCGCTGGCCGCCGACGACCCGGTCACCCTGGCGTTGACCGCCGACGGTGTGCGCTCCGAGGTCGAGGTCAGCGGCGAGGACTCCCAGGCGATCGGCACCTTTAGCGGTACGTGGAGCGCCGAGTTGATCAAACAGCCCCTGGGCGCGGTGGCCAATCCGAACAACGCCAACCAAATGGGCAGCTACGATTGCTATTTGGCGCGCTGGTATCAAAACAGCGGGCGGAATGACAGCAACTTCAAGGCGGAGGTGCTGTGCAAGTGGGGACCCACGGCGACGTGCAGTGATTCCACCAAAAACCAGGACGAGTCCGACGTCGACTGCGGCGGCGTATGCGGGGGTTGCGACGAGGGCAAGAGCTGCTTTGGCGACGCCGATTGCGCAAATCTGTTGGCTTGCGCGGGCGGGGTATGCACCTCGGGCACCTGCGATGACTCCACCAAAAACCAGGACGAGTCCGACGTCGACTGCGGCGGCAGCGTCTGCAACGCCTGCGCCGCCCAGAAGGCCTGCCTGTCGGCCAGCGACTGCCAGTCGGCCAACTGCCAGTCCAACGTATGTCAGGTGGCGAGCTGCAGTGACAGCGTCCAAAACCAGGACGAGACCGACGTCGACTGCGGCGGCAGCTGCCCGGCGACGTGCGCCACCGGCGATGGCTGCAGCGTCGATGGCGACTGCACGAGCAACAAATGCACCAACAACGTTTGCGCGGAGTCGTGCAGCGACGGCATTCAAAACCAAAACGAGACCGACGTCGACTGCGGTGGCCCCAACTGTGGGGGCTGCGCCGACCAGAAGGCCTGCGTGGTCGCCAGCGACTGCCAGTCGGCCAGTTGCATCGGCAACGTGTGCAAGGCCCCGTCGTGCACCGACGGGATCAAGAACCAGAACGAGACCGACGTCGACTGCGGCGGGTCGTGCTCGACGAAGTGTGCCATCGGCAAAAGCTGCAGCGCCAATAGCGACTGCGCGGGCAATAAGTGCTCGGGCGGGGTATGCGCGGCGTCGTGCAGCGACGGGATTCAAAACCAGGACGAGACCGGCGTCGATTGCGGCGGATCGATCTGCGGAGCATGCGGCCCGGGATCGGTGTGCACGACCGACTCGCAGTGCACGACCAACGACTGCGAATGTGGGGCGAGCTCGGGCAATTGCGCCAACAATACCGGCACCTGTGGGGCGGCCAAGCTGGTGGTCGACCAGCCCACGACCGACGGGACCGCCAAGAGCGGCTCGTTTACGGTGCCGTCGGGCTGCACGCAGGTGTACGTGGAAGCCTGGGGCGCGGCCGGTGGCTCGGCGAGTTCGGGCGGCGGCGGGGGCGGTCTGCCCGGCGGCGGTGGCCTGCCCACGATGGGTGGTGCGGGCGGCTATGTCAGCGGCACGCTGTCGGTCACGGCCGGCGACACCGTCGACGTATGGGTCGGCCAGGGCGGCGACTTCGGCGTCACCCCCAGCCTGGGCGGCACGCCCGGCATCGGCTCCAAATACGGCACCCTGACCAGCGGCGGCGCCGGAGACGGCGACAGCTTCAGCGGCGGCGGCGCCGGCGGCGGCGGGCTGACCAGCGTGCAGGTCTCCGGGAGCACCTCGGTGTCGTTTTTGGTGCCCGCAGGCGGAGGCGGCACCGACCAGACCCCCGGGGAGGACGTGGCGTCCGGCAGCGGGGGCGGGGCGTTCGACTCCAACGGCGAGAACGCGCCGGTGGGCTCGCTGCAAGCTGGCGGCGGCGCCGGTGAGGCCGGCGGATCGTCCTACGGCATGAGCGGCGCCGGCTCGGCGGGGACCTACGGGACCTATCCGGCCAGCTTCTCGACCGCCGACGGTTCGGTGGGCTCCCCGGCCAACACCTCCGCCCCCGACTACACCCTGTGCCAGGGCATCGGTTCGGGCGCGGTGGGCGCGGGCTCCAACGATGCGACCAATAGTTATAGTGCCGGCGGCGATGGCTGCGTGATTTTGCGCTGCGTTGCTCCTTGAGGACCAGCGCGATGATGAAAGGACAATCGATGCAACGACAGATTTCGCTAGTGTTGGCGGCGGCGGTGAGCCTGAGTTTGGCGAGCTGCGTCGACCGGTCGGCGCCGGCGCCGCAGGACTCGCACCGACTGGGGCTAGACAGCTCGATCTCGTGCCCGGAGGGCGAGGTGGGCTGGCGCTTTGCCACCACGCTCGATCCCAACTCCGAGGAGTATGATCAGCGCGCTGGCGACAGCGCCGTGGTCCAGATCAACGACCGCTACTCCATCGACATTCAATCGGCGACGTGCCAGGGGGCGAGCTCCTCGCAGATCACCCAGCTGCGCGATCAATGCGGCGGCTCGCTGACCTGCGACTTCACGCCCGCCTGCTCGGGGACGTTTAGCGTCACCTACACCTGCGGGGCCGGCGACAAGAACGACGACGGCTCGCAGAAGGTCTACACGGCGACGCCCGAGCAGGGCACGCTGCATATGGAGTGCTCGCAGCCGGCCAACAAGGCGATCGCGGTTGAGACCCGCACCGCCTGCGTGCCGCGCCAATGCCACGGGCGGGCGCGGCGCAACCTGGACATGCAATGTGTCGAAAACCCGCAGGCCACCGACGTGGCCATGACCGGCGACTTCGACACCTTCGTGCGCCGCAGCTACGCCCCGGAGGTCGTCGAAACCTTGCCTTACATCGAGGAGAATTACGCCTCGCAGACCACGCGCAACATCAACGTGTTGCAGGGCGCGCCCATCCAGCGCACGTACGAGGAGATGACCGCGGTGCAGACCGAGGGGCGCTTTGGCAAGGGCGTGCCCATCTATCCCAATATGCCCTACACCATCAAATTGTGGTTGAAGTTCTACTACGGGATCGAGCCGCCGAGCTCGAGCGTGGTGGTGTGGATGGACGACCAATATGAGAACAAGGACACCGGCGAGCTCGTCCGGGGCTTTCGGTGCGTGGCGTTCAAACGAAAGATCGTGCCCGACCACCCCAACACGGTCAGCGCGGACGGCTCGGCGACCAAGGTCCCGATCACCTACTCCGGGGTGCTGGCCAACGCGTGCACCGACGGGCGGTCGGTCTCGGAGGACAACGCCGCCAAGACGCTGGGGCTGTCGGTCGCCGAGTTTCGCCAGCAGTACAACTACGTCAACGCGCAGATGCACGCCTCCTACGACATGGAGGGCCACGCGGCCTGGCACAAGCTCGACTTCGACCCTCGCAACTTCGACGCCCAAAAGCTGGCCTATCACACCCCCGAGTGCACGCCGAACCCGCAGTCGTTTTTCTACGACGCCGACAAGGGGACCTACGACCTCATCGGCTACTATGCCCAGCGTGAGTTCGGCAAGCCGGTCGACATCAACTTCGTGGGGCCCGAGGTCGGCCGCCAGGCGACGATCATCCCCGGCGAGATCAAGGCGGACTCCGATCTGAATATTCGGGTCCATTCGCAGTTCGACGCCACGCTGCCCGTCGAGTTGAGCTGGACGGCGGTCAACCTCAACCAGGAAAACCCGTACAACCCCTGGGCCAAAGGCGTCGACATCGGCGGGGCCTGGAATGACGGCCAGTCGATGCCGCAGGCGAATTATGCGCCCAAAAATGTGCACGCCTCGGTGTTCGTCTATCCGCTCAATCAGACCGACCCGTCGGAGTATTTTTATAACTTCAAACTCGGCGAGATCCCGCTGACCGACCCCAACCCCGAGGGCAAGACCCAGGCGGCGAACCTGGCGATCACTCCCAAGATCAAGCGCTACTTCACCCGCCAGGCGTCGCGCGCCTATGTCGAGGGCGACTCGGCGCTGTTCCGGCTGTGGTATTGCATCGAGTCCGACGTCGATCCCAAGCATCCGAATAACGCGTTCAAGACGCGCATCGGCACCTGGGTCAGGGGCTATAACGGCCAGGTGACCTCGGGGAACCTGCCGCAAAATTATGTGATCGCCCCGGACGTGCCCGACCCGTCGACCGCGGAGGGACAAAAGCCGGAGTATTATTACACGACGTACTCGCTGAAGTTGGATACCGAGTGGCGGGCGAATAACGCCTATCAACCCTTCCGGCGGCCCGGCGGGCGTGGGCGGATCATGCGCGGGTGTCGAGCCTCGCAGACTCCGTTGCGCGTCAATATCGACCGCTTCGTGACGCCCACCGAGCCGATCTCGAGCGCCGGGTTTACCGGCAGCTCCAAGACCACGGAGTCCGGCGATACGAAGATGTCGGGCAGCAACGACAACGACGCCCAGGTCGACTGCACCGGCGCGGCCAAGGACGACTGCGAGCAGGCCAATAACGGCGGCGACCGCACCGACGGACAGAGCGGGCGGTCGATGTTCGACCTCAATACGACGCTGAGCCGCAAGCCCGGCGACCACGCCTCGGCGGGCATGACCGCGGAGATGCTCGGCTACCAGCTCGTCGATCCCACCGACCCTGTGTCGGACTCGATCAGCTACCCGGCTGACTCGGCGAGCGCGTCGTCCACCCCGGTGACCATCACGCTGGCGCCCACGTGGGATAGCATCGCGCAGGCCCTCAACGAGGCCAGCGGGGAGGGGCCCATCAAGTGGGACACCAGCACCTACGGCGGACAGAATGGCCTGGGGGTGAGCTGGGGGGTCGAAGACGTGATCTTCCTGGGCCCTGTGCCGGTCAAGGTCAACTTCTCGATCACCGTGGGGGCCTCGGTCGGGGTGAGCGCCCAGTTCCAATTTGGGCCCAGCGACGACCAGAAATACCCGTGCATCGGCGACCAGTCCTGCGTCGAGAAGGTCTCCCAACCGGCGACGTTCAGCGACGCCGCCAGCTATTGCAATCTGCGCGGCGGGCGCCTGGCCGAGCTGAGCTCTCAGGCGGAGGCCGACGCCGTCGACACCCATCAGGGCAACGACGATATCTGGCTGGGCGGCCAGCTCGCCTACCGCTTCCCCAAGCCGGCCTGCGCCACCAACTTCGTGAGCTCGGAGTGCATGCCCAATAGCCAAACCGAATTCCGGTGGCTGTCGAATTCGGCGGCCTTCGCCAAGAATAAGGGCAGCGCGGCGCCCACCTACGATGACGCCCAGATCTTCAACGCGTTCCACTCGGGGCTGGCGACGCGCTACCCCAACGCCAGCGCGGTGGTCTACAAGTCGGATGGCACGCTCAAGGCGACCGATGTCAACGCCCAGCGGCCGTTTATGTGCGCCTACGAGCCCGCCGCCAAGGAGCGTTTCTTGCGCTGGCAGTTGGCGCTGAAGATGGGCGCCGGGGCCGGGTTCAACCTGACCGGGTGCACCCCCACGGACAACCCCGGCTTTTGCCTGGGCGCCGGCTTCAACGTGGTCTCGCTGAGCATCGGCCCGCAATACGAAAATGTGTATCACTGGCTTTACCGCTCGGGTGAAGACCTCCCGTTTAGCCGCCGCGGCAACACCAATATCTCGGTGCCCTGGTCGCTCAAGTTGTTCGAGGGGTCGGTGTACGCCTCGTTCAACTTCCTGTGGTTCAGCACGGGTTGGACGATCGTCTCCTACGACGGGATCACCGCCGCTGAGGGCAAGCTTTACGACGCCGACACCCCCGTAATCGAGAGTTTGTAATGATGACGACACAGACCAAATGGCTGCTGGCCGTGGCCGGCACGGCGTGCGTGGGCACCGGCGCGTGGTTGTACGCGGGGCATACCGGCAGTGGAGCGGACCCGATGCATGCCGCGCGGCAGGCCATGGGCGAGTCCGGTCTGGCTGACACGCCGACCGGCGATCGTGCTCGTGGGTGTAGCTTCGTGGCCGGCCAGCAATTGGCCTATCAGATCTCCACCGCCGACGACGCCGACCTGGACATGGGCGCGCTGGGCGTGCCTGCCAGGACGGCGGCGAAGACCGACGTGCGCTCGACGACCACGGCGCGCCTGGAGCTTCGCGCGCTGTCGAGCGACCCGCAGCAGGGAGGCGTGCTGGTCGGCCGCTTCGCCCAATTCGCGGCCAATACCATCGTCCACGACGACAAGGTCCAGGCGCCGTTTTTGGTGCGCATCAGCCCCGAGTGTTCGATCGACGGCTTCGCCTACAAGCGCGGCACGCAGGCCGGCTATGCCCGCGTGCAGCAGGCGCTGGTGAGCGAGCTCGGCTGGACGTGGCCGCACGGCGAGAAAGGCCGCTTCGAAGGCCGGCGCACCAACGGCTCGTTCGTCGCCGACGTGACCACCACGAGCGTGCACGGAAAGTTCGCGCTCTTGCAGACGATCAAGTCGTTCGAGCCCTGGTCGCACGCGGCCGGCTCGCCGGACAAGGTCACCGACAGCTTCCAGCAGGTCGTACCCGGCAAGGTCGCTTGGTTTGCGTCGCTTCAGACCAAGACGGCGTTTGCCGGCGCGCGCTCGACGGTCGAGCACACCGCGCGGGCAACCTTCGTGGACACCCACGCGGCCTCGTTGAAGGACGTGTCCACCGACGAGAAGGACTACGTGTGGGCGGACCTCTTGCCGCGGCAGATCCCGCTGGGCGAGCGCCAGCCTCCCAGCAAGGCCGAGCTGGTGGCGCTGTCCCACGCCAGAAAGCTCACCGTCGACCAGGCGGTCGACCAATACGTCCAGCGCGTCGAGGACAAAAACGTCGGCATCAAGGATACCTGGCCGGGGCTTCGCACCTTCTTGGAGGCCAAGCCCGACGCCGCCCAAAAGGTCGTCGACAAGATGAAGCGCGGCGAGATTCCCGCCCAGGCGGCCATGGGCGCCTATATCGCGCTGGGAAAGACGCGCACCCCCCAGGCCAAGGCCGCGCTCGAAGGCGTGATGCGCGACGAGCAGGCGCCGGTCATCCAGCGAAGCCGGGCGATTTTGTCGCTCATCGACCGCGCCGACGAGGGCGAGGAATTGGCGAGCTACCTGCAGAAGAAATCGGGCCTGGTGGCCAGCGGCAAAAACCGCGGCCAGCGCGTGCTCGCCCGGCAGGCGCTGCTGGCGCTGGGGGCGATGTCCGGGCGTAAGTCCTACGACGATGGCATCAAGCAGGCGGCGATCGACGAGATCACCAAGCTTCACCAAGAGACCCGCGTGATGAGCGCGCTGTACCAGCGCCCGGTGTTCGGGGCGCTGGCCAACGTCGGTGACCCCAAGACGCTCGAGCTGGTCGCCGACATCCCCGACAACCCCGACGCCCAGGTGCGTGAGGCGGCGGCGATCGTGTTTCGGCGCATGCCGCCCAAAGACGTGTCCGATTTCGCCGCGCGCTGGTTGGCCAGGGAGCGCGACCCCAGGGTGTTGCGAAAACTGTGGCATACCCTGGAGCTCGAGAGCTTCGACGCCCGCGAGCTTCCCAGCCACGAGGTGCTGGAATACGCGGTGCGCGATCTGAAGAAGAAGCCCGGCCCGATCACTCGAAAGGCGCTTATCCGGCTGCTGGTGCGCGCTAAAAAGAAGCTGCCCAAAGACGACCTCGGCATCGAGGACGTCTTCGCCGAGCTGCTGCCCTACGAGTACCAAAAGAACAGCGGCCTGGAGCGTCTGATGGCCCCGTATATCGACACCAACCGCCGCGAGCAGATCTACAAGAAGGTCGCCCAGAGCTTTAAGGCCGACGCCCACAAGGACGACGCCGCTGGTCAGTCTGCCAACGACTGGACGCCTCACGGAACCCCGGCCCCATCGCCGGCCGCGGGAGGAATCACCCCATGAATCGACGTATTTTCATCGTGCTGATGCTCGCCGCCGGACTGGCCGCGCCCGCCTGCGGCGGCGACAACAGCGGCAACAACAAGGCGGTCACCCCGCCGGACGTCGGTTCGCGCCAGCTTCCCAACAGCGGGCCGCCGGCGGCCGACGCCGGGTGGGACGCGCCCCCGCCGCGCGACGCCTACGTGCCCAACGCCCACATCAACACCGACGCCAGCGGCGAGTGCTGCCCGGTGACCTTTGCCTACGCGCCCACGAACCCCGAGCAGGTCGACAGCATGGTGCTGCGCGGCAGCGCCTCCCCGCTGGACACCGCCGACGGCATCGCCATGACCGAGGACAACGGCGTGTGGAGCGCCGAGGCGTGCATCGCGCCCGATTATGTGGGCGTGTACTACTTCGAGGTCGCCCTGAAGACCGGCGGCGACCCGTTCATGAGCGTCGCCCACAGCCCGTACGTGCCCACCACCAACCAGGCCGGCGACGTGGTCAACACCTGGGCCACCGCCGACGACTGCGCCTCGATCGATACGTCGGTCTATGCGCAGACCTCGGATTGAGCCTCTTCGCGGCGGTTTTTCGCGGATGACGACGCCCAGCGCGGCTCGATTGGCCGCCGACGAGCTCACGCCCAAAGCCGCACGAGGGAGATCCTCGCGCCTCTGAATATCGTGCAAGCGCCTGGTCAGTGAGGCGCCCAGCCTTTAGGGGCGAGGAGCGCCGGAGACCTGGCCGTAGTTGTCGGAGCCCCAACAGATGGCCCATCCATCGCTGCTGCGGATCGCGCAGGTGTGATTCCTACCCCCCGACACCGAGTCGAAGGAGACACCGGAGGGCGCCCCGGAGACCTGGCCGAAGTGATCGTAGCCCCAGCACACGACCCCGCCGTCGCTGCTGCGGATCGCGCAAGTGTAAGAGTCACCCGCCGACAGCGAGTCGAAGGCGACGCCGGAGGGCGTCGTGGAGACTTGGTTGAAGATGTCTTCGCCCCAACAGACGACCTCGCCGTCGCTGCTGCGGATCGCGCAGGTGTGATACGCTCCCGCCGCGACCGAGTCGAAGGAGACGCCGGAGGGAGCCCCGGAGACCTCGCCGACGAAGTCGTCGCCCCAACAGACGACCTCGCCGTCGCTGCTGCGGATCGCGCAGGTGTGAAACCCTCCCGCCGAGACCGAGTCGAAGGAGACGCCGGAGGGAGCCCCGGAGACCTGGCCGAAGTTGTCTCCGCCCCAGCACACGACCTCGCCGTCGCTGCTGCGGATCGCACATGTGTGAATCCCACCCGCCGACACCGAGTCGAAGGAGACGAAGGGGGTAGGCGAGGTGACCTGGTGGTAGGTGTTGTCGCCCCAGCAGATGACCTCGCCGTCGCTGCTGCGGATCGCGCAGGTGTGCTTGCTACCCGCCGAGACTGAGTCGAAGGAGACGCCGGAGGGCGCCCCGGACACCTCGCCGTCGGTGTCCTTGCCCCAGCAGACGACCTCGTTGTCGCTGCTGCGGATCGCGCAGGTGTGAGAGCCACCCGCCGAAACTCCGAACAGTGGCGCTAGATGACAGGAAGTCGCGTTCGGTCCGGTGCTCGTCTGCCCTGTGGGACAGGCTGCACATTGGCGGTCTATCGTCGTCGTACCCGGCATGGATACGTACTCGCCATCGACACAATCCGTCCAAGAGGTACAGGACGCGGCGTTGGTCGTATCGGAGTAGGTGCCCGACGCGCAGGCGGTGCAGACGAGGTCGGTAGAGGGGGTGCCCGCAGACGAGACGTACTCGCCGGCGACGCACTCGGTCCAGGCCGTACACGACGCGGCATTGGTCGTATCGGAGTAGGTGCCCGACGCGCAGGCGGTGCAGACGCGGTCGGTAGAGGAGGTGCCCGCAGACGAGACGTACTCGCCGGCGACGCACTCGGTCCAGGCCGTACACGACGCGGCGTTGGTCGTATCGGAGTAGGTGCCCGACGCGCAGGCCGCACAACTCTGGTCCGCAGTCGCCGTGCCGGCAGTTTCGACGTACTGACCCGCCGGGCATTCGGTCCACGACTCACACGACACGGCGTTGGTCGTGGTGCTGAACGTACCCGGTGCGCACACCTCGCAGGTGCGGTTGCTCGAAGCCGAACCCGCGGCGGCCACGAACTCCCCGGCGACACATTCCGTCCAGTCTTCGCAGGACGCGGCGTTCGCCTCTTCGGAAAACGTCCCCGATGCACAGGGTTCGCAGGTTCTGTCTTCGCTCGCGCTCCCTTCGCTGCTGACATATTGGCCGGCGCCACACTCCGTCCAGGCCACACACTCGGTGGTGGGATCGGCGTCGTCGTCCCACGTGCCCTCGCCGCAGGCCACGGCCTCGGCCTCGCCGCCCGCACAGTAGGAGCCCGGCTCGCACGGACTGCAGGCGTCGCCAGCCGTGCCCGCCGGGCAGGCTGCGGAGCCGGCCGCCTTGTCCCCGCACGCTCCGAGCAGGACCAGGACTGCGATGAGTAGTACATGCTTCGCAAACAATTTGACGCGCACCATCCGTGTTCTCCTATCGGTAAAACAACGCCTCGTTCTGGTGGCGTTCGGAATCGTTCGTCCTTGTTCGGAGATGGCTGCCTCTGGGCCGGCCGTCCCCATGAGAGGTCGAACCTTTGGAGGGTAGCAGCGGCCTCGGAAGCCCGCAACTTACCACCGGGCGGGTGGTGCGTAGCCGCCACCTGGTGGTCGTCGAGCCCAGCCCCCTCCGACCCGCTCGGAGGGGCGGTCGCGTTGGCGAAGGTGGTCGTCGATCCCCGCCCCCCTCCGACCCGCGCGGGCCACCTCCCCGAGCGGGGAGGAGACTTTCGGCGGGTTGGGGCGTGTCGGTGGCCGGGGCCATGGCGTTGTGGTAATAAGGGGCCCTTCAATGGATGCCGACTTGCGGGAGCAGATGATGCTCAGAAGAGCTGGGGTGGTGGCCGTGTGGGCCGTGAGCATGGTGGCGATGGCGTCGAGCGCGTGGGCGGCCAACATCACGGTGAGTTCGGTCGACGAGCTTCGCCAAGTGGCGAGCTCGGCGAGTCCGGGCGATGTCATCACCATCGCGCCGGGGGACTACGACGTGTCCAGCCGCATCGAGGTGACCGCCGCGGGAACCGAGCCGCAGCCGATCACGCTGCGGGCGGCCTCGCTGGGCGATGTCACCATTCGGATGAACACCCTGGAGGGCTTCTGGGTCAACGCGCCCAACTGGCACTTCGAGAACCTCGACGTGGTCGGCGTGTGCGCCGACGACAGCGACTGCGAGCACGCCTTCCACATCGTCGGGCTGGCCGACGGCACCCACATCAGCCATTGCCGGGTGCACGATTTCAACGCGCAGATCAAGGGAAACGGCACCAAGGATGGGACCAACGGCGAGCGGGTGTATCCCGACGACGTGGTCATCGAGCACAGTGAGTTCTTCGACGCCGATCCTCGCCAGACCTCCAACCCGGTCACCAAGATCGACGTGGTCGGCGGGCGGCGGTGGGTGGTTCGCCAGAATTTTATCCATGACGCCGACAAGGGCCAGGGCAACCACATCAGCTATTCGGCCTTCCTCAAGGGAAACTCGCGCGACGGCTTGTTCGAGCAGAACCTGGTCGCCTGCGAGTGGCTGCACCACGGAGATACGCGTCTGGGGCTGTCGTTTGGCGGCGGTGGAACCGGGCCCGACAGCATCTGCGAGGGCGGCACCTGCACCCCCGAGCACCAAAACGGCGTGATGCGCAACAACATCATCATCGACTGTTCAGATGTGGGCATCTACCTGAACGAGTCCAAGAACACCAAGCTGTACAACAACACCGTGGTCAACACGATGGGTATCGACGCGCGCTTTGCGGCGACCACGGCCGACATCCGCAACAACGTGGTGACCGGGCGCATCAAGGATCGCAACGGCGGCACGTCGACGCGCGCCTCCAACTGGGTGGGCACGATGTCCGCGCTGAGCCCGTGGTTTCCCGACCCCCGGCAGGCCGACTTTTCGAGCGCCACTGGCGACGCGCTCACCCAGCTCGTCGACGCCGGCGAGGCGCTGGGCGAGGTGAGCGACGACTACTGCGGAACCCCGCGCGATGACGGCGCCTACGATATCGGCGCGGTGGAGTACGTCGACGGAACCGCCTGTGACACCACCACGCCCGACCACGAGTCGCAGGCCGGCAGCGGCGACGCCGGCACCGCCGACGCTGGTTCCACCGACGCCGGTATGGCCGACACCGGTATGGCCGACGCTGGCACCGCCGACGGCGGCGCCGGCATGGGCGACACCGGCGGTTCCACCCAGGCGGACGCGTCTTCGGACGCCGGCGCCGGCGCCGACGCCACCCGCACGTCCGGCTCCGGCAGCTCGAGCGATGGCTGCGCATGCACGAGCACCTCGGGCAAGCCCGCCGCACCGGGCGTGTTGGCGTGGCTGTTCGCCGCGGTCGGCCTGGCCGGCGCGCTGCGGCGTAGGTGGGTTTAGGCAACGCGCGGCCAATCGTTGGAGCGACGGCCTCCGTGCCGTCGAGGGCCTCAGCCTCCTAGACAACGCGCGCCGCCAGAGTATGTTCGGGGAGCGACGTACCCGGAACCATCTCGTCTCAACTCCCCCCGACACGATCCATGACTGATTCGACCGACTCGCCCGCTGCCACCGCAGCGGGCTCCGGCGGGCCTCGCGTAGGCCGGCTGCTTTCCCTGTTATTTGCGGCGGCCTGCGGCGTGCTCGTCGCCAATCTGTACTACGCCCAACCGCTCATCGCGCTCATCGGCCGCGACACCGGCCTGCCGGCGTCGGCGGAGAGCGCCATCGTCACCGTCACCCAGCTGGGCTATGCCGCCGGGCTGGTGCTGCTGGTGCCGCTGGGCGACATCTTCGAGAACCGACGGCTGATCATGGCCACGATGGCGCTCAACGTGGTCAGCCTGGCCGGCCTGGCGTTGATACCGGGGTTGTGGCCGCTGTTTGCGATGATGTTCGTGGTGGGCGCGACCTCCTGCGCCGCCCAGATGATCGTGCCCCTGGCGGCCAGCCTCACTGTCCCCGAGCGCCGCGGCGCGGTGGTGGGAAACGTCATGAGCGGTCTGCTCACCGGCATCTTGCTGGCCCGTCCGCTGTCGAGCTTTCTGGCCGGCTACGTGGGCTGGCGCGGGGTGTTTGGGCTGTCGGCGGCGGCGGTCGCGGCGGTGCTCCTAGTCGGCGCGCTCGTCTTCCCGCGCCGCCAGCCGGCCGCCGAGCACTCCTACGGTGAGCTGTTGCGCTCGCTGTGGCACCTATTTCGAGACATGCCGGTGCTTCGGCGCCGAAGCCTGTACCACGCGGCGATGTTCGGCGCGTTTTCGATGTTCTGGACGGGCGCGCCCTCGCTGCTGCTGCGCCCGCCGTTCAACTTCTCGACCACCCAGGTGGCCTTGTTCACCCTGGCCGGCGTGCTCGGCGTCTTCGCCGCGCCCGCCGCCGGGCGGCTGGCCGACCGCGGCCACGTGCGCCAGGGGACGATCGCGGCGATGGCGCTGGTCATCGCCTCGTTTGCGCTGGCCGCGCTGGGGCGCGTGCGCTTCTGGCCGCTGCTGGTCACCGGCATCGTCATGGATCTGGGCGTGCAGGCCAACGTGGTCTTCGGCCAGCGCGAGATCTACCAGCTCGACGAGCACATCCGAAACCGGCTCAACGCCGTGTATATGACCACCTTCTTTCTGGGCGGCGCGCTTGGCTCGGCCCTGACCAGCCCCCTGCTCGAGACCACGGGCTGGTACGGCGTCTGCGCCCTGGGCGCGGCCATGCCGGCCGTCGCCCTCGCCTATTTTCTGCTCGTTGAATCACAAGTTTGAAGCGTGCTTTGCGAGGCAGGGAAGTCTTCGACGTAGATATGACGAGCGATGACCCTTCCGAGGGTGCGCCACCTCGAGCGCGCCTTTCGGCGCCTCGAGTGGGCTTACCCCCGGCCACGGTTTGGTTCTGCGCCCGACGAAGGCACCTGCCAAACCACCCTTGCGTCCAGCAAAGCTACCAGCCAGACGGTGACCGGGGGTAAGCGCAGCGGCCCCGGTCACGGTCACGGCCCCGGCCCCGGTCACGGTCACGGTCACGGTCACGGCCACGGTCACGGTCACGGCCCCGGTCACGGTCCCGGTCCCGGCCCCGGCCCCGGTCACGGTCACGGCCCCGGTCACGGTCACGGTCACGGTCCCGGCCACGGTCACGGTCACGGCCCCGGTCACGGTCACGGCCACGGTCACGGTCACGGCCCCGGTCACGGTCCTGGCCCCGTGGATCGAACCTCATTGCGATGCACCATCGGTGGGGTCGTTTGCACGGCCCCTCTCTTCGTCAGGGTGAAACACGACACGGTCCTCGGGGCTCTCGTTGCTGATCGCCAGGAACTCCACTGGGCTGGCGCCCGCGTTGACCAGAGTGTGGAAGTGCGAGGCGCTCGGGGCCAGGCTGGCAAAGTCGCCCGCTCGCAGGTCGATCGCGCGGTCGTCGACCATCAGGCGAAGCTCGCCGCTCAGCACGTAAAATGCCTCCTCGCGGTCGGTGTGACGGTGGCGCGCCGACGCGCGGCGGCCCGGCGCCAGGCACTCGTGGTCGATGCGAAGGCGCGACAGCCCCGCCATCTCCGACAGAAAGCACACCTCGCCCAGGCGCTCGCCGGTCGACCGGCGCACCGACTCCTGCCAGGAGCGCTCGTCGCAGCGCACCACCGCGATGGTCTTGGGAAGCGCGTCGTTCTCGTTCATCGTTTCCTCGGACTTGGGGGAGAGAGGCACCGTCCCCGATACCCCCGAGAATTGTCAAGACCTGCCTGCTTGCCGTAAGCTCATCACGTTTCCGAACCGATGGGGAGGCTCACCGATGAGTGATTGGCGCCAAATTTCCGACACGACGCGCGCGCTGCTCGACCAACTCTACCGGCAGACGACCGGCCTGCGCCGGTTCACATCGGCCCGCGCGGCCGTGGCGACCATCGACGAGCTGTCCCGCTGCGCCGAGCCGGCCGCCATTCCCGAGTTGATCACCGGCTTATTTGCTCGGGGCGCCGTCGTCCGGGCTGCCAAAACTGCCCTTGGTGTATTGGTGCGCGCCATCGAACCCGCTGATCTACCCGCGTTCGACCAGTGGGTGCGCCCGTCGTACTACTATCGGGGCTCCAAGGTTTTCGCGGGGGACAGGTGGATACGGCTCGATCCCGCTGAACTCGCGCGTTTTGGTGAGGCGGAGCCCGCCTTCTGGGGCCTGATGTGTATGCACGCCAGCGGCTACGTGCGCCAAGCTGCGCTCGGGCGGCTCGCCGGGGTGGATACCGGCGAGGAGCTGCCGTTCTTGCTGCTTCGCGTCAATGATTGGGTCGACGAGGTTTCCGCGCTCGCCACGCGACTCGTCGCCGAGCGGGTCACGCCGGAATACGCGCCGCGGTTCGTGGCGAATTTCGCGTTGGTGGTACACCTGCGGGAGGTCGAGCGTGTCGATGTCGAGGACTTGGCCGAGGCCATCGAAGAACTGCTCCGCCAACACGCAAGCGGAGCGTTGCTCGGGTTCATCGAGGCCGACGAGCACCGAATCGCCCGCGCGGCGTTCCGAATCGCGACCGAGCCGAATGCCCCCACGGCCGACGCCGCCATTCGGCGCGCGCTCGTGCAGTCGGACGTTGTGCTGCGCGCCAGCGCGTTGCGCGCCGGGCGGGAGCACCTGGCCGAATCCCAGCAACGCGCTATCCTCGCCGACCTCCGCCACGACCCGCACCGGATGGTTCGGCTGAATGTCCTGCGAAACTGCGTCGAGGACTTCCCCGATGTGGCGCGCGCGTACCTTCGCGAGGCGGTCTTCGACCCCAGCGCTGCCAACCGTCAATATGCCCGGTTCTACCTGTCCAAGATGGGCGAGGACGGTTTTGCGGCGGCGTATCGGGAGGCGCTGGACGCACCGAACGTGCGCCGTCGGCGCGCTGCTCTCGGTGGGCTGGGCGCGATCGGCGCGCCCGAAGACGCCGCGCTGATCCTTCCCTTCCTGGACGATGCCTCGTCGAAGACGCGCCGCATCGCGTTGCGCGCGCTGGCGGACCTGGGGGCCGGTGAGCATCTCGATTGCTTCGTCGACGCGCTCGACGACCCCGTCGCGAGCAATAGCAGAACGGCCGCCGATGCGCTCGAGCCGTATGCGGCGCGAATCGACGGCCAGCGGCTGTGGTCCATCCTCGAGGCAACTCGGTATCCGCACGTCCAGCGACATACCCTGCGGCTCATCACTCAGCTCGCCTTCTGGGACCGCATCGTCTATCTGTTGCGAGCCGCCGGCGACGCTAACCTGCGCAGCCAGGTCGACAGCGGCATCGACGGGTGGCTGGCCGCGGCAAACCACATCTTTACGTCGCCGGACCCGGCGCAACGCGCACTCGTCGAACGCGCAGTCCAAAACTATGCTCACCAACTCGCGCCCGGGATGCGCGCGAACCTGGAGGAACTGCTGCGCGCCAAGCTTGGCTAGCGGGGGACGCTGGTTCCGCTGGTTCCGCTGGTTCCCCGACGTTCGCTTTTCGGACTCGCCGCTGGGGACAGCGACCGGGGCAACAACACTCATGAATCGACCATCGTCCAGGGTTTGGAGCCTCGGCCACCGCCGTGGGAGCCGGCCTATTAACACATCTAAGATTAAGGGCCTCGAGTGAGGCGGTGGTGGGCGGATCGTGGCCTCGAAAATCGATCACGTGGCGATCTGCGGCCGTTAATCTTAATTGTGCAAATAGGCGGGGTCCCACCCCCGTGGGCGGCGTGGGGTTACTGGACCAATGGTCGACTCGCATGCATGAAGTGTCGACCGCGCCAGGATGGCGTCAGACAACTCGGAGCTCCCGTTGCTGATCGTCAAGAAACGCGGCCGGGCCCCGAGAATTGTCAAGAACTGCCTGCCGCAAGCTCACAGGCGTCGGTTCTGTGGGCCGACCAGGTGCCACGTGGCAAGTCGCGTTGTCCCCTCAATACACGACGTCGAGCCCGGCGTTGAGCGAGCGCGCCTGCGTGCCCTTGTCGCGGTCGGTCAGCAGGCGATACGAGCCGCCGACGTACGGCGCCACGGTCATCTGCCCGAGGTGGATGGGGACCTTCACGCCGCCGGCGAGCGTCGCCCCCCAGGTCGTCTTTACGGTATAGACGTTGGTGCCGGGATCTTGCGTGTCGCTGCTGACGTCGACCGGTTGGGGGTCGAGGGGAACGCTGACAAAGCCGTCGACCGACACAAACGGCACGACGTAGGGATTTTCGTAGGCGCCGATGACGCCCACGTCCGGCGAGACGAACGTGCCGGCCGCCGAGGTGCCACCGCCCACGCCGTAGGCCAGGCTCACCCAATCGTGCAGCAGCGCCGGTGCCCATTTGCCGCCGAGACGCGCGCTCCAGATATTAGGGTCGACATGGCTGGCGGCGTCGGAGTTGTCGCCGACCATGACGTTGGCATCGAGGCCGGCCTCGGAATGCTCGGTCACCCCGCGACGGAGCTTGACGGATACATTCGTGCCCTCAAAACCCGTCTCCTCGGCGTAATGCCCGATCGCCGCGGCCGTCGACACCTTGCCTTTGCCTACCGGCCGGGCCGACTCCAACGGCGCCATGCGGGCCGCTGGCGAGTAGAGATGCGAGATGCACCCGACCTGAGTGCAACCGAGGGCGACGAGTCCAATCATCGTGAGGCGTGTGTTCATCGTTCGTTCCATGCTTACAGGCCACCAAAGTTCATGGTGATCGTCATCTGCAAAGAACGTTCCCATGGCAATCCCCCTCCCGACACGGCTGCGAGAGGGGCCTGCGAGTTCGGTTGGATAAGCCCTCGCCGAAGATGGATAACCGATTCTCCATCGGCCGCCGGGCCGATGGTTCTCCCGTAAACGCAAAAAGGGCCGCGCGCAGCCTCAACGTCGTTAGACGTCGAAGTGGCTGCGCGCGGCCGGGGCTCCTACTCGGAGCGCGGGTCAGCTAGACAAGCAAGTTCGCCTAGGCGTGTTTCCAGACGGTGATGGAGCCGTCGTTTCCGCCGACATAGACGCGGCCACGCTCGTCGACGGCGAGCGCCGTGACGCCGGCGGTGCTGCCGGTGGCGTTGTCCTGTTGCAGCACCTGTTTGCCGTCGGCGTTGTACTTGATGAGATGGCCGGTGGAGGTGCCCACGTAGATATCGCCGAACTTGTCGACAGCCACGGTCGTGCCGTCGACGGTAGCGGTGATGTCCTGGAACGCGTCCACGCTCCACTCGGAGTCGCCGAAGACGGTCACCGAGTCGAGCTGGCCATCGGGCGTTTGACCGGCGCCGGTGACGTAGACTCCGTAGCTCGTCGCCGCCACAGCGTCGACGGACGTCAGCGAGGAGTCGGTGTGGCTCCATTTCGCCGTCAGCGCTGGGAGCGCTGAGTTATCGACGGCGTATTGGTGCAGGGCGCTCACGCTATCACCGACGTACGCCGCACCGTTGGGGGCAATGGTAATGGTGTTGGCCGTGTCGCCGGCGCCGACCGGAGTTGCTACCGTATGCGGTGCAGAGTCCCCAGCATCACAGCGAATGACCCTGCTGTCGGCGCACGCAAACGCTACGCCGTTCTTGCTGAGGGCTATCGACTTTACCTGAGAAGCGGGAGTCCACTCGTAACTCGTGGCACCGAAGAAGTCCCAACGTTTGAGCGTTGCCCCGCCAGCGTAGACATACTGGTTGTCGCGGTCGACGATCAGGCAGCTCGCCGACGTCGGAGCTGTCGCGAAGAACGCGCTGTCGGCTTGTCCCGTGTAGTCGAACCTCTTGATGTAGTCTTCATAGTCCGCAACGGCGTAGACGTTGCCGTCGTTGTCGTAGTCCAGGCCTCTGATTGCTCCGCCAAGTGGCGACTGTGCCCAGGACGAGGCGAGGCTCTCTCCAAACGTGTGGCCGGAGGGACCCCGATACCCAGAAGATCGTCAAGGAGACGTATCGCCCGCGCACCGAGGGGCTATTCGCGCGCATCGAGCGCCACCGGCCGACCACCGGCGGGGATTGGTGGGAGGTGCGCACCAGGGAGGGGAACGTCAGCTACTACGGCACGCCCGACCCCACCGGCGAGGACCCGGCGGCGCTGTGTGACCCGGACGAGCCGTCGAAGGTCTTCTCGTGGCGGCTGTCCAAGACGGTCGACCCCTTCGGCAACGAGATCCGCTACACCTACACCAAGGACATCGGCGACGACGGGCCCCACCACTACGCACAGCTCTATCTGGAGAAGATCGAGTACGTGGACCACGGCGACCCGGCGAATCCGGACTTTCTGGTGGAGGTCGACTTCATCTGGGAGGACCGCCTCGACGCCAATGGCGACGCCATCGACCCCTTTTCGACCTACCGGCAGGGCTTCGAGGTGCGCACCACCCGGCGCTGCAAGCAGATTGACGTGCGCTCGAACGACGTCGCCGGACCCGACGGCATCATCCGCACCTACCACCTGGAGTACGCCGACCCGGCGACGCTCACCAACCGCCTGTCCATCTTGAAAAGCGTGGTCGTCGAGGGCCGCGACGGCGCCCAAAGCCAGGAGCTGCCGCCGCTGGAGTTCGGCTACAACGACTTCGATCCCACCGGACGCCGCTTCGAGGCCATCGACGGCGACCATCTGCCCACGGTCTCTCTGGGACACCCCACGCTGGAGACGGTCGATCTCATTCGGGAACGGCCTACCGGACCTGGTCCAGATGGACGGCCAGACCATTCGCTACTGGCGAAACCGCGGCGACGGCAACTTCGATTGGCCGCGGGCCATGAAGAGTAGCCCAATGGGTTTGAGCCTCGCCGAGCCGGGCGTGCAGTTCATCGACGCCGAGGGCAACGGCCGCGCCGACTTGCTCGTCTCGCGCCCCAACCTCAAAGGCTACTTTCCGCTCGACTTCGAAGGCCACTGGGACGCGCAGGGTTTTGTCCCCTACCAACAAGCGCCGTCGGTGAGCTTCGCCGATCCCGAGGTCAAGCTCGTCGACCTGACCGGCAACGGGCTCACCGACGTGCTGCGCACGGGGACCTCGTTTGAGTGCTACTTTAACGACCGCGATCCCGACAAAGCCTGGGACAACTCCGACGCCGACACGGTGCTCGAGCAGAGCCCGCGGCGCATTTCGAGGAAGCGCATCGAGGACTTTCCCGACGTTCGCTTCTCGGACCCGCGCATTCGCACCGCCGACATGACCGGCGACGGGCTCCAAGACATCGTGCTCATCCACTCCGGGCGCATCGACTACTGGCCGAACCTGGGCTACGGGCGCTTTGGCGCGCGGGTAACCATGAAAAAGGCGCCGCGTTTTGAGTGGGGCTACCGGCCCGAGCATGTCCTGTTTGGCGACGTCGACGGCGACGGCTTGGCCGACGTGCTCTATGTCGACGACGGCTCGGTGACCGTGTGGATGAACCAGTCCGGAAACGGGTTTTCTGATCCCATCCAAATCCAGGGCACCCCGCGCATGACCGATCAGGACGCCGTGCGCCTCATCGACCTCAAGGGCACCGGCTCGCCCGGAATCCTGTGGAGCCGCGACGCCACACAGCCCGGCCGCGCCCACATGTACTTCCTGGACCTGACCGGTGGCCAAAAGCCCTACATGCTCACCGAGATGGACAACCACATGGGCGCCGTCACCCGCGTCGCCTACCGTCCGTCGACCGATACCTACCTGGAAGACGACCGCGACCCGGACACCCGCTGGAAGACGCCGCTTCCCTTCCCCGTCCAGACGGTCTGGCGCGTCGAGGTCATCGATCGAGATCTCCCAGGGCAAGCTCACCACCGAATACGAGTACCACCACGGTTACTGGGACGGCGAAGAGCGCGAGTTTCGCGGCTTCGCCCGGGTGGTGCAGCGCGACTCGGAGACCTTCGCCGACTACACCGCCGACGGGCTGCACCCCGGCGCCTTGGTCCAGTCAATGTCCACCGAGGAGTTCTCCCCGCCCATGGAGACCCGCCACTGGTTTATGCTCGGAGGCGTGTGGGACGCATCGGGCGACTGGAGGGTGCCCGACTTCAGCGCTGAGTTCTGGGCGCACGCCGACGCCGCCAACCACCCCAACAAGCTCCTAGGCGACTGGGCCTACCGCGGCGACACCGACGACCCCGTGACGCCCGGCCAGACCCTCCAGGAGAAGCTCGACGGCATCGATGACATCGACATGCGCCGCGAGGCGCTGCGCGCGCTGCGCGGCCGCAAGCTTCGAAGCGAGGCGTACGCCCTGGACGGCTCGGCGCGCCAGGACAAGCCCTTCGTGGTCACCGAGGCGCTCCATTCGTTTCGCGATCTCACCGGCGAGGCCATGTCGGGCGGGGCATTGTCCGGACAGGCGCACGGCATCTTCTTTGCCTACTCGGTCGCAAAGCGCACCACCAACTGGGACCGCGGCGACGACCCGGCGACGACGTTTAGCTGGTCGGAGGACTACGACGCCTACGGCCAGCCCCGAAAGTCGACCTCGATTGCCTGCCCCCGCGGCTTCGGGCGCACCGACGTCCAGCCGGCCGAGCCGTTCTTGTCGACCCACGGCACGACCAGTTTTATCCATGTCGACCAGACCGACCAATACATGGTCGACCGCACTGCGGAGACGTTCGCCTATCAGGTCGAGGATGCCGATTTCACGCGGCCCGAAGGCCCGTTGACGCTCGAGGAATTCAAGGACAGCCTCGACAAAGACAACGCCTTCAAGATCACGAAGACCACCCAGGGCCACGCCATCACCTACTACGATGGCGCTGCCTTCGTGGGACTTTCCAAAGGCCAAATCGGCACCTACGGCGCCGCCGTCAGAAGCGAGAAGCTCGTCATGACCGACGACATCCTCGCCGAAGCCTATCCCACCGCCGAGGGCGGCCCGCCCGCCTACCTCGCCGCCGACTCGCCGTCGTGGCCCGCCGAGTATCCCGCCGACTTTACGAGCCGCATCGACGCCCTGAGCGGCCGCGCGGGCTACCGCTACGACTCCGCCACCGGCTACTTCTACGCCGAATCGACCCGCACGAAGTACGACTTCCAGGGCACCGGCAGCGCGCGAGGACTCGTCGTCGAGACCAAAAACCCCGCCGACCACGTCGTTTCCATCACTTACGGCCAATACGACCTGCTCCCCACCCAGGTCGACAACACCATCGCCGGCACCACGCTCACCCGACAAGCGACCTACGACTACCGCATCTTCAAGCCCGTCGAGGTCACCGACGTCAACGACAACCGCGTCCAGCTCGCCTACACGCCGCTGGGGCTGGTGGACAAGCAGGCGGTCTTGAACGCCTCCGGCGCCGCTCTCACGCTGGGCGATACCATGACCGACCCGGGCACGCGCTTCGTCTACGACCTGTCGGACTACGAGGTTAGCCACAGCCCGATGTCGGTGCGCACGATCAAGCGCGTCCAGCACGTCAACAACGCCCAGCCCACAACGCCCGCTGACCTCGACGACACCATCGAGTCGATCCAGTACTCCGACGGGTTCGGACGTGTGATCCAGAGCCGCGCGCAGGCAGAAGACCTCGACTTTGGCAACGCCGGTCTTGGGTCGCCCCTGGGGCCTGCGACCGGCCAGACCGTCACCGGACAGCGCGTGCGCGTGTCCGGCTGGCAGCGCTACAACAACAAGGGGAAGGTGGTCCAGAAGTGGGAGCCGTTTTTCGCCGAGGACTGGGATTTCTACGACGTCGCCCAGAACCCCAATGGCCCCGCCGGTCAGTCCATCGAGCTGTACTACGACGCCCGCGGCCGCCAGTACAAAACGGTGCACCCCAACGGCGCCCAAGAGCTCGTCGTCTTCGGCGTGCCCGGCACCATCAACACGCCCGACCTATCCACCCCCGGGACCTACGAGCCCACACCGTGGGAGCGCTACACGTACGACGCCAACGACAACGGCGGTCGCACCGATGTCGCGGACATCGACGAGCAAATCTTCGAGGCCCACTGGGACACGCCGGCGAGCGTGGTGTTCGACGCACTCGGGCGGGTCGTCTCGGCGACGGTGCGAAACGGCACCGACCCGGGCGACGCCTATACCACCACCACGACCTACGACATCCGCGGAAGCGTCCTCGAGGTCCACGACCCGGTGCATACGGCGCCAGCGGCCACTCAGGTCTACGACCTGGCCAACCGGGTGCTTCGAAGCGAGAGCATCGACGCCGGCACCTCCACCGCCGCCTTCGACGCCGCCGGCGTGCCCATCGAGGCCCGCGACGCCAGGGGCGGGCTCGCCCTCAAAAACGTCGACGAGATGCTTCGTCCCACGAAGTCGTGGGGCCGTGACGCCACCGGCGACCCCGTACGCCTGGTCGACATGACCGTCTACGGCGACACCGCTGGGCTGAGCTCAGCCAAAGACGACAACCTGCTCGGAAAACCCTGGCGCCACTATGACGAGGCCGGACGCCTCGAGTTTTCCCACTACGATTTCAAGGGAAACCTGGTCATCAAGACCCGCCGGGTCATCGACCCCGGCCTGATGATCTCCGCCTACGACGACGCCGACGCCGGCAACAACTGGGTCGTCGACACCTACCGCGTCGACTGGACCCTCGATACCCAAAACGGCGAGTCGCTCGCCGAGCGCGAAGCCTGGCTGCTCGACGCCACCGACTACACGGTCATCACAGGCTTCGCACTCCCAAGCCCGCCGCCGGACTACGTCACCGCCTTCGACGCCCTGGGCCGCCCGCGCCAGGTCTACTACCCCCGGGACACCGAGAACGAACAAAAGCTCCTCATCCCCACCTACAACCGCGCCGGAGCGCTAAAGTCGGTCGAACTCGCCGGCGACACCTACGTCGAACACATCGCCTACAACCCCAAGGGTCAGCGTATTCTGGCCGCGCTCGGAAACGGCGTGATGACCCGCTACGCCTACGACCAAAAGACCTTCCGGCTCACACGGCTTCGCTCGGAAGCGTGGACGCATCCCACCGGCGAGCCCAACACCTACCAGGCCACCGGCGCCACCAAGGTCCAGGACATCACCTACACCTACGACGCCGTCGGAAACATCACCTCGACGGGCCACGACGGCGACCAGGTGGGCGTCGGTGGTACGAGCAGTCTTACCCGCGACTTCGCCTACGACCCCCTGTACCGGCTCATAAGCGCCACCGGCCGCGAGTACGCCGCCAACCCGGCCAAGCCCTGGGAGTATATGCCCAACGGCGGAAACGCCAACGACCCCACCCAGACGCGCGCCTACACCGAGACCTACACCTACGACGCCGTCGGAAGCCTCACCCAACTCGTTCACAACTACGGCGGCACCCAGCAATGGACCCGCGACTACACCGTCGAGTCCACCTCCAACCAACTGACCTCGATGACCTCGGCGGGCACCACGCGCACCTACACCTACGACGCCAGCGGAAACCTCCTCGACGAGAACACCGAGCGACACCACGAGTGGGACTGGGCCGGCCGCATGCGCGCCTTTCGAAACCAGGTCGCCGGCAGCCAGGCCACCGTCTTCGCCCACTACACCTACGACTCCAGCGGCCAACGCGTCCAAAAGGTCGTGAGCAAGTCCGGCGCCAACCCCGTACACACCGTCTACATCGACGGCGTCTTCGAGCACCACGTCGAGCTGGATAGCAACGGCGTCGTCGCCGAGAACAACGTGCTGCACGTCATGGACGATACGAAGCGCGTCGCCACCAAACGTCTAGGAAGCGAGCTCGACGGAAGCAACCCGCCGGCTGTCCAGTACCACCTGGGCGACCACCTGCAGTCGAGCGCCGTGGTCGTCGATGGCACCGGCGCCTTCTACAACCGCGAGGAGTACCGGCCCTACGGCGAGTCGTCGTTCGGTTCGTTTGCGAAAAAGCGCTACCGGTTTACGGGCAAGGAGCGCGATGAGGAGAGTAGCCTGTACTACCACGGCGCGCGCTACTACGCGTCGTGGACGGCGCGGTGGACGGCGACTGACCCGATGGGGATGGTCGATGGGCCGAATCTCTATCAGTACGTGAGCGGGAATCCGGTGCGGTTGGTTGATCCGAATGGCACAAAAGGCCAGTCGGGAGCCGTAGCCGCTGCATCGAACGCGGTCGCTGCTGCCTCGGACAAGGCCGATGATGCCGTCCGACAATCGCTCGAACAATGTTTGTCCAATCTTTCTTGCAGCATGGTCGAGTTTGCCGCACCCGCGCCCAAGATCTCAAGTCAACCGAAATTATCAGCGAACCACCGGAAACGGTCCGAGGAAGTCACACTGGAACAATACAACAAGGCCCGGGAGGCTCGAAGGCGCCAAAACTTGCAAGCGCTGTTAAGTATCGCGGCGCCCAATCTCGGAGCTGGAGCGATTGGAGAAATCCGAGTCGCTGGTGATCATGAGATGGGAATGGATGAAAGAAATCGGTACATTGCATTCATGGGTGGCATCGGGGGGTTGATGGCAGCTGGGGCGAGCGTTAACCTGCAAAGCCCAGCAGTCCAAGCGATGAACGAGGAGCTTGCCAAATCCGCCGAAATTTCGTCCCAGTCGCGCTCGGTCGATGAAGATTTGATCGGTAGCGGAGGTTCCAAATCGGGCGAAAAGGAATCGGTGTTCAACACGGAGACAGACCCTAAAATAAAAAGGAAAAACTGTCTTCAGTGCACAACTTCCCTGGTGGACGCTATCGAAAATGACGGATTTGTTTTTCCGTCAACCGGGTACCCGTTCATTAATAATCGAGGGAGCATAGCGAATGCCCTGGAATATATGACGCAACAAACGGGGGTTACCTTTGGTGAACGTTCCTTGGGGTGTCTTCCATCTGATGGAGACTATGTTGTCTTTACCGATATCCCAGGCATCAAGACGGGGAACTATGAAATAGCCAAACACGTATTGTTCGGGCGAAGGAAGGGTGGGGTTACATATTTCTATGATCCGCAGAAAGGAGGAAAACGGTTCACCAAGATGAATCAAGCTTTTGTGGCGTATCCAATTAAATACACGAGGTAGCTATGGCTACCGGCGATAGTGCCGAGAACAACGTATCATTAATGTTCTGCCGCCGTTCTTCTGAGAACAGCTAAGTTGCCAGCGTGATGTGGGCTACAATCAGGAGGATTGCTTGGTGTTTCTTGCGGTATTGCGGTACGCAACGAAAGTCTCCACCTTTGCACGCGCCATTGTCGGTGCAAATTCCGCGCTTCCACAAAAACTACATAGCAACGAGAAGCCTATGATTATTTTGATAGTTTTCGAACTCGATGCAACTGTCCATGACCAACAGATATATGAGGAGGTTCGTGCATACCTGAGCGATCATGACATGCTAACTTCACTTAAACTTCGCTCCATTCAAGCGTATCGTGATAGGCAGCCAGCCGAGCTGCCCTTCAACACCGTCGTGGGAAAGTCGCCCTCGGATATCCCAAACGCCCGAGGGCTCAGTAACAAGATACGCAAGATACTTAAGAATGGAGGCTACGTAGTGACCCATCTGTTGATCATGAACGCGCCCACGTGGAGGTCCATTGCGTTCATGGATCTGGCAAATCGGTTTCCGGACGCCTGAGAGCGACCCTATCGAACGCAGCTTCGAGATCGTCGACCACGACGACCTGCCGACGGTCTCGCTGCGCCCCCACGATGGAGACCGTCAACCTGTTCGGAAACGGCCTGCCCGACCTGGTCCAGATGGTTCGACGGTCACTGGGACGAGCAGGGTTTTGTCTCCTACCAGCAAGCGCCGTCGGTGAGCTTCGCCGATCCCGAGGTCAAGCTCATCGACCTGACCGGCGACGGGCTCACCGACGTGCTGCGCACGGGAACCTCGTTTGAGTGCTACTTCAACGACCGCGACCCCGACCAGGCCTGGGACAACGACAAGCCGCTTGGCCAGATCGATCACAGTCCCAGGCACCCGACAACGAATGTCCCCGACGTGCGCTTCTCGGACCCGCGGGTGCGCACCGCCGACATGACCGGCGACGGCCTGCAGGACATCGTGCTGGTGCACTCCGGGAGCATCGACTACTGGCCGAACCTAGTGCTGAGATCCGGAAATACGTATGCACCTGAGCCAACCCAGCCCAACGATCACTGCGTCGACGTGTGCTCGACGATGCGCTGCATCGCCTGCGCACGTCTCCTTGTGCTCGATGGGCTGGATTGGGTCAGGAAACCTCGGCGAGCTGGCTTCGGGGAGGCCAAAGTAAGGCGACGAGAGTGATACGTATCACTGAGGAGCCTGACACAGACATCGTCGAAGCCAGCCGCCGAGGTGCTTACGTATTTCCGGATCTCAGCACTTAGCTACGGGCGCTTCGGTGCCAAGGTGCACATGAGCGGCGCCCCGCGCTTTCCGTGGGGCTACCGGCCCGAGCACGTCCTCCTGGGCGACGTGGACGGCGACGGCGCCGCCGACCTCATCTTCATCGACGACGGCTCGGTGACCGTGTGGATGAACCAGTCCGGCAACGGCTTCTCACAGCCCATCGCCATCCAGGGCACCCCGCGCATGACCGACCAGGACGCCGTGCGCATAGTGCTGCTCTTTGGAAATACGTACGCACCTCGGCGGCTCAATTCGCCCATCTCTTTGTCGACTTCAGCTCGACGATGCGAAGGCATCGCCTCGCTTCGTCTCCGCGACCTGGACGAGTTGAGCTCGCCGAGGTTCCCTGAGCCTGCCCAGCCCTTCGAGGGCAAGGAGACGTGCGCAGGCGATGCAGCGCATCGTCGAGCACACGTCGACGCAGCCATCGGGGGGCTGGTTGGCTCAGGTGCGCACGTATTTCCAAAGAGCAGCACTTGTCGACCTCAAGGGCACCGGCTCGCCCGGAATCCTGTGGAGCCGCGACGCCACCGCGCCCGGTCGCGCCCACATGTACTTCCTGGACCTGACCGGCGGTGAGAAGCCGTACGTGCTCACCGAGATGAACAACCACATGGGGGCGATCACCCGCGTCGCCTACCGCCCGTCGACCGACTACTACCTCGACGACGATCGTGATCCCGACACCCGCTGGAAGACGCCGCTTCCGTTCCCCGTGCAGACGGTCTGGCGCGTCGAGGTCATCGATCAGATCTCCAAAGGCAAGCTCACCACCGAGTACGAGTACCACCACGGGTACTGGGATGGAGAAGAGCGCGAGTTTCGAGGCTTCGCCCGGGTGGTGCAGCGCGACTCGGAGGCGTTCGTCGACTACGACAAGGACGGCCTACACCCCAGCCAAACCTTTGAGAGCGTGCCCATCGAGGAGTTCTCGCCGCCGATGGAGACGCGCCACTGGTTTATGCTCGGCGGCGTTTGGGACGCCGCCGGCGACTGGACGGTGCCGGATTTTAGCGGCGAGTTCTGGGCGCATGCGGACAGTGCCAATCACCCCAACCAGCTCCTCGGCGACTGGGCCTACCGCGGCGACGCCGACGACCCGCAGACGCCCGGACAGACGCTCCAGGAAAAGCTCGACGCGCTCTCGATCGACAAGCGCCGCGAGGCGCTGCGCGCGCTTCGCGGCCGAAAGCTTCGAAGCGAGCAATACGCCCTGGACGGCTCGGTGCGCCAGGACAAACCCTTCGTGGTCACCGAGGCGATCCACTCGTTTCGCGACCTGACCGGCCAGGCCATGTCCGGCCAAGAGCATGGCATCTTCTTCGCCTACTCGGTCGCCCAACGCACCACCAACTGGGACCGCGGCGACGACCCGGCGACCACTTTCTCCTGGTCGGAGGACTACGACGCCTTTGGCCAGCCCCGAAAGTCAACCTCGATCGCCTGCCCGCGCGGCTTCGGGCGCACCGACACCCAGCCCGCCGAGCCGTTCCTGTCGACCCACGGCACCACCAGTTTTATCCATGTCGACCAGACCGACCAATACATGGTCGACCGCACTGCGGAGACGTTCGCCTATCAGGTTGAGGATGCCGATTTCACGCGGCCCGAAGGCCCGTTGACGCTCGAGGAATTCAAGGACAGCCTCGACAAAGACAACGCCTTCAAGATCACGAAGACCACCCAGGGCCACGCCATCACCTACTACGATGGCGCTGCCTTCGACGGGCTCGCCAAGGGACAGATCGGCACCTACGGCGCCCCCGTCCGAAGCGAGAAGCTCGTCCTGACCGACGACATCCTCGCCGAAGCGTATCCCACCGGCGAGGGCGGCCCGCCCGCCTACCTCGCCGCCGACTCCCCGTCGTGGCCCGCCGAGTATCCCTCCGACTTTACGAGCCGTATCGACGCCCTGAGCGGCCGCGCGGGCTATCGCTACGACTCCGGCACTGGCTACTTCTACGCCGAATCGACCCGCACGAAATACGATTTTCAGGGGACGAGCACCTCGCGAGGACTCGTCGTCGAGACCAAAAACCCCGTCGACCAGGTCACCTCGATCACCTACGGCACCTACGACCTGCTTCCCATCCAGGTGGACAGCGCCACGCTCACGAGAAAAGCGAGCTACGACTACCGCATCTTCAAGCCCGTGGAGGTCACCGACGTCAACGACAACCGCGTCCAGGTCGCCTACACGCCGCTGGGGCTGGTGGACAAGAAGGCGGTCATGGGCAAGACGACCGAGACGGTGGGCGACACGCTCACCACACCGGGCACAAGCCGGACCTACGACCTGCTGGCCTTCGCCGAGCTCGGCGAGCCGGTCTCGGTGACGACCGAGCAGCGGGTCTACCACGTCCAGGACACCGACATTCCCAACGGGGCCGACGCGAACGAGACGATCCAGTCGGTGGAGTACTCCGACGGCTTTGGGCGCCTCATCCAGACCCGGGCGCAGGCCGAGGACCTCGACTTCGGCACGGCCGGCCTGACCCGGAGCTCGGTGGGCGATGCGACCGGCACGAGCGCGGCCGGGCAGCGGGTGCGCGTGAGCGGCTGGCAGCGCTACGACAACAAGGGCCGGGTCGTCGAGAAGTGGGAGCCCTTCTTTGACGAGGGGTGGGCCTACGCCGACCCCTCGGCCAACCTCGAGGGCCAGTCCATCCGGCTCAGCTACGACGCCCGGGGGCGCAAGTACAAGACCATCCACCCCAACGGGGCCGAGGAGTGGGTGGTCTTCGGGGTGCCGGGCACCATCGCCGCGCCCGACCTGGCCACGCCCGAGGCCTACGAGCCCACGCCCTGGGAGAGCTACACCTACGACGCGAACGACAACGCTGGACGCACGACCATCACGGGCACCACCCAGCCCGCCGACCACATCGACACGCCCACCAGCGCCGTCGCCGACGCCCTGGGGCGCACCGTCTCGCTGACCCAGCGCAACGTCGTCGACGGCACGGCCGAGTCGTACACCACGACGACGACCTACGACATCCGCGGAAACGTGCTGACGGTCACCGACCCGGTGCACGCCACCGCGGCGGCCACCCAGGTCTACGACCTGGCCAACCGGGTGCTTCGAAGCGAGAGCATCGACGCCGGCATCTCGCGGGCGGTCTTCGATGCCGCGGGCACGCCCATCGAGGCCCGGGATGCGCGCGGGGGGCTGACGCTCAAGACGGTCGACACCCTGCTTCGTCCCAAGAAGAGCTGGGGCCGGGACGCGAGCGGCGAGGCGGTGCGCCTGGTCGAGCGGGTCTTCTACGGCGACGACCCCGGGGGGCCAGATCCGAAGACGAACAACCAGGTCGGCCGCCCCGTGGAGCACTGGGACGAGTCTGGGGTTGTGCTCCTGAGCGCCTACGACTTCAAGGGAAACCCCCTCACCAAGACCAAGCAGGTCATCAAGCCACAGCTCATGGTCGAGGCCTACCAGGCCGCCAGCTCGGCCAACAGCTACGTCGTCGACACCTTCCGGGTCGACTGGACGATGGCGAGCGGTGACACTGTCGCCAGCAAGAAAGCGAGCCTGCTCGACGACACCTACTACCGGACCGATACCACCTTTGACGCCCTCAACCGCGCCAAGCGCGTGATGTACCCCACGGATGTCGACGGCTACCGCAAGAGCCTGGTGCCGACCTACAACAAGGCAGGGGCGCTCCAGTCGGTCGCCTTCGGCGGCTGGGCGTACGTCGACCACATCGCCTACAACGCCCGGGGCCAGCGCACGCTCGCCGTGTTGGCCAACGGGGTGATGACCCGCTATGCCTACGACGAGACGACCTTTCGGCTCACCCGGCTGCGAAGCGAGGGCTACACCACCCCGAGCACCGACACCTACAGCCCCGACGGCACGACGCCGCTTCAGGACATCAAGTACAGCTACGACGCGGTCGGCAACATCGTGCAGACCGACAGCGCCGGGGCCGACGTGGGCGTCGGCGGGGCGAGCAGCTTGAGCCGCACCTTTGACTACGACGCGCTCTATCGCCTGACGCAGGCGACCGGGCGCGAATACGCCGCCGATCCGGCCCAGCCCTGGGAGTACATGCCAAACGGCGGCAACGCCAACGACCCCACCCAGACGCGCGCCTACACCGAGACCTACGCCTACGACGCCGTCGGAAGCCTCACTCAGCTCACGCACAACTACGGCGCCGGGCAACAGTGGACGCGCGACTACACCGTCGATTCGGCCTCCAACCGACTGACCTCGATGACCTCGGCCGGCACCACCCGCTCCTACACCTACGACGCGGGCGGAAACCTCCTCGACGAGAACACCGAGCGCCACCACGAGTGGGACTTCGCCGGCAGAATGCGCGCCTTTCGAAACCAGACGAGCGGCAGCCAGGCCACCGTCTTCGCCCACTACACCTACGACGCAGGCGGCCAGCGGATCCAAAAGGTCGTGTGCAAGTCGAGCGGCAACCCCGTGCACTCGGTCTACCTCGACGGCGTCTTCGAGCACCACCAGGAGCTCGACACCAGCGACTACACCACGCCCCTGGCCGAGAACAACGTCATGCACGTCATGGACGACACCAAGCGCGTCGCCATCCGCCGGCTGGGCCCCGAGCTCGACGGCTCCACACCGCCGGCGGTCCTCTTCCACCTGGGCGACCACCTGCAGTCGAGCGCCGTGGTCGTCGACTACGGCGGCGCCTTCTACAACCGCGAGGAGTACCGGCCCTACGGCGAATCGTCGTTCGGCTCGTTTGCCAAGAAGCGCTACCGGTTTACGGGCAAGGAGCGCGATGAGGAGAGTAGCCTGTACTACCACGGGGCGCGTTACTACGCGCCGTGGACGGCGCGGTGGACGGCGGCCGATCCCTTGGGGATGGTCGATGGGCCGAACTTGTATGCGTACGTTCGCGGGAATCCGATAAAGAGAACTTCCCGGCGCAAGATCGGGTAACTACAGTATTGCAAGGCATGTTTTGTTTGGTCGGCGGAACGGCAATGACACGTACTTCTATGATCCACAAATCGGACGGAAGGTTGATGTAGGTAAGACCTTCGTAGCGTACCCTATCAAATATACGGGGCAACAATGAAAACTGTGATTTATGCAGAGCGCATTCCGGGAAAGTACAGCCGGAGCTTGCGTGACATTTTGGGCGAGGATTTCCGAGGATCTGTATTACCCGCTGAGTTTGAGTTAGAGCAGGTAGCTCACGACCGGCTGGAAGCGCTGTTGGCTCGTGCGGCAGATGATTGTGACCTCGAAATCCGTGTTTACCGCCAACCTAGTGTCGTTCAAGGTTCTAGAGTAGATGAAGACGCTGCTGTACAGCGAGCTAAGCGATTCTTAGAGAAGAGATTAGTCGAGAATGAGCGATTTCGACTTACCTCGTCTGGTGAATTTCACCGCTGCTGGGCTTTTGTGTTTGAGACAATACCGACGTCTTTTTCAAACATCGCTTTCCTCGTGGATAAGCAAACTGGCGAGGTTTTCGCCCGCCGGTACATCGACGTCGAGCCGTTAATAGAGCGAGAATGAACTCGGTGCGGGAGACCTGAGGGTGTCACCGACCTCGGAAAAAGAGCGATGTCAGATAGATACGCGTGTAGGGGTGGGTGCAGTTCGGGGGCCGGCGCATTTGACTCGAATGGGCGCCGGCCGTCGAAGTGTTACCGCCCACCTCGGCGGCGGTGGACGCGCTTGGCCGCACGATCGAATCCGTCGAGCGCACCAACAGCGACGACTTCGTCACCCGGATGACCTACGACATCCGCGGCAATGTGCTCACGGTCGAGGACCCCAAGCAGCGCACGGCCGCCCGGCAGGTCTACGACCTGGCCAACCGCAAACTGCGAAACGAGAGCAACGACGCCGGCACCTCCACCGCCGTCTTCGACGCCGCCGGATTGCCCATCGAGGCGCGTGACCAACGAGGCGCGCTCACGCTGACGGCCGCTGACGAGATGCTTCGTAGCACCCACCAGTGGGGCCGCGACTCGTCGACCGAATCGGTGCGCCTGGTGGGGCGCACGATCTTCGGCTACGAGATGACCGGCGACCCCAAGGCGACCAATCATCTCGGAAAACCCTACCGTCACTACGACGAAGCCGGCCTGGTGACCGTCGTGGCGTACGACTTCAAGGGAAACGTCCTCGAGAAGACCCGAGAGACCGTCGACCCCCAGAAGGTGATCGACGCGGTCGACGCCGCCAGCAGCGCCAACGGCTACGTCGTCGACACCTTCCGGGTCGACTGGAGCGGGACGCTGTCTGCACGCAAGGCGGACCTCATCGACGGCAGCGACTACCGAACCGCCTACAAGTCGAAGACGATCTTCGACGGGCTCGACCGCCCTGTCGAGGTCACGCTTCCGGCCGACCAGGAGGACGCCAACGCCGGCTACGGAAAGACCATCACCCCGAGGTTCAACCGCGCGGGCGCGCTGCAATCGGTCGCCATGTCCGGCGCCGACACCCCCTCGGTCGACTACATCGCCTACAACGCCAAGGGGCAGCGCATCTTAGCCGCGCTGGGAAACGGCGTGATGACCCGCTACGCCTACGACGAGAACGTCTTTCGCCTCAAGCGCATGCGAAGCGAGAAGTACGACCCGACCTCGACGCCCGAGACCGGCTACACGCTGCCCACCGACCAAAGCGGCAAGAAGTACCAGGACATCGTCTACGCCTACGACGCCGTCGGAAACATCCTCACGACCGACGAGCACGTCACCGCCGTCGGCATCGCCGGCGCCGACACGATGCTTCGCACGTTCACGTACGACGCGCTGTACCGCCTGCTGTCGGCGACCGGCCGCGAGAGCGACATCCTCAAGACCGACCCCTGGCAGGACCAGCTCGCCGTCAAGTCTCAAGCCGGCTACGACGACACCCCCCAGAACACCCGCTGGTACAAGGAAATCTATACCTACGACGGCGTCGGCGGGCTCACCCATCTCACCCACACCTACGGCTCGCCGTCCTCCCAGTGGGTGCGCGACTACACCACCGAGACCGGCTCGAACCGCATGACCGCCCTCGACGTCGGCTCAAACTCCTACGCCTACACCTACGACGCGAGCGGAAACCTCATCCAGGAGAACACCGAGCGCCACTTCGAGTGGGACTTCGCCGGCAGGATGCGCGCTTTTCGAAACCAGGTCGCCGGCAGCCAGGCCACCGTCTTCGCCCACTACACATACGACTCCGGCGGCCAGCGCGTCCAAAAGGTCGTCAGTAAATCCGGCGCCAACCCCGTGCACACCGTCTACATCGACGGGCTGTTCGAGCACCACGTCGAGCTCGCCAGCGACGGCTCCACCGCCGCCGAGAACAACGTACTGCACGTCATGGACGACACGAAGCGCGTCGCCACCAAACGTCTAGGAAGCGAGCTCGACGGAAGCAACCCGCCGGCTGTCCAGTACCACCTGGGCGACCACCTGCAGTCGAGCGCCGTGGTCGTCGACGACACCGGCGCCTTCTACAACCGCGAGGAGTACCGCCCCTACGGCGAGTCGTCGTTCGGCTCGTTTGCCAAGAAGCGCTACCGATTTACGGGCAAGGAGCGTGATGAGGAGTCGAGCCTGTACTACCACGGCGCGCGCTACTACGCGCCGTGGACGGCGCGGTGGACGGCGCCCGATCCCATGGGGATGGTCGATGGGCCGAACTTGTATCAGTACGTGAGTGGGAACCCGGCGAGGTTGGTGGACCCGACCGGAACAAGAGGCCATGATGAAGCCGCACCAGACACTCTCGATATTCTTGGCGCGGGTGCCGCCGCCGCCGTTAAAGGTGCTAGGTCTGAGGTCAAGGCAGTAGTGCAAGGAGTTCGTGACAAGCTTAGTGATAGTCCCCCGGTAACGCTTGCGCCACTCCAAGACGCAAACGCGCAAGAGATCGTGATAGTCGGTTCAAATATCCCAAGCGCTGACAGTGATCCCGGTAAGAGGCTTGGGAAGCGTAGCGACCCCGCCTTGATCTTTGCGAATGCCGCTTCTCATTTGCGCAAGCCAAATGGGAAGACGCGGTTCCTTGTGGAAAGGCGTGGGTACATCGAAGCTGCCAAAAATCGTCACAAGCCTCGCGACTTCTACATCAAGCGCGTTGAAAAATTGCTGGGTACAAAGAATATCACTTGGATATATGCGAAGTCAGGCATTGAATCTGCAATAAACGAACATACGTCGCAAGAGAACCCAATAGGTCGATTGACCATCTTTTCTCACGGATTTCCATCCCATATGAGTTTGCGTGGAAAGACCCGAATGAAGCTTACTGCGAAGGACTTTGGATTCTTGAAGGGCAAGTTCGCTCCAACCGGAAGCATTGTCTCTCATGCATGCAATACTGGGGCGCAGTTTGCTTGGGCACCCTATCTCGACACCCCACTAGCCGCACAGATTGCGCATGCCGTTGGTGTGCCCGTCAGCGCGTGGACTGGTCGTACGAGCTATGGGCATCGCAACAAGAACGGCGAAATTACGAAGATATACCCATCTGTTGTTTCTCGAACAGACATTTTTAGGGAATCGCTTGAGAGCCTAGGCTATGGCGTTGGAACTCAATTCCAAACATGGTTGCCGCAATGAAGATTGGAAGATTCGGACAGAGAACTCGTCGTTTCGTTACCGTGATTTGCCCCGGGATGGTGGCAAGCCTTGTCGTGGGATTCCCGGACGAAGCGTTCGCCGATGGCGGATATCTCACGTTGAGAGACCTGTCGATGCTCCTTGTTTTTGTATTTGTGTGGGGAGTGTTGGTCGGAGGAATCTCGGGCATTCTGGCTAGATTCATCCACCGAGTCCATCCAAAGACTCCGGTGGATGGTCAAGGTGTGGGACTTGCCATTGGTTCCATTTCATCTGGATTTGTTTGCCTGGCAGTGACATGGCTCTTGGAGTGGGCGCGATGGAAACCCTTTTGGTACGCTCTACGCAATTCATTGGCGCCGAATGCCTACTTCGGATTGAAGCTGGCTATCATTTTTGTGGACGCAATAGCACTGCCTTTTATTACTGCCTGGTACGTGCGACGAGCAATTGCTCAGCTGCGCAAGGAATAGTCTGAGCTCGCAAGCGCCCCAAGAAGCCGCGATGAGTGTCTCTGGGGCGTCTTGGGGCGCAACTCGTCGCAACCGTGGTCTTCTTGTAATGCCTCAGTTCGAAAGGGGCATGGATCCGAAAAGAGGGTGCTTCATGGGCTCCAGGCATCGCCTGATGTGACGCGGGTTTGAGCCCCACTTGCAAGAAACAAAATCGGCATGCCATCCTTCTTGTGCAAACGCTCTAATTTTCGCGCAAGGAGGCGTGACATGCCGACAGACCAAGGATGGACGAAGGCGGCTTATGCCGCAAGCCCCGATGCTGCTGCTGTTGAATCTGGTCTGGGCGAGTTTGCCGAGCAGCTCGCTCAAATACAGCTCGGTGAAACCGGCGTCGAGCAGCTCAGC
Source organism: uncultured delta proteobacterium (assembly GCA_963697525.1). Classification (GTDB taxonomy): domain Bacteria; phylum Myxococcota_A; class Bradymonadia; order Bradymonadales; family Bradymonadaceae; genus Bradymonas. The sequence goes on along the minus strand of OY969087.1, from coordinate 3,799 downwards.
GACCTGCACAGGAGGCTGCGGTGACATACACACGAGGAGGACCCGCAGCCACCTCAAAGGCGGTGATGACCGTGTAGTTGGTATCATCGAGAAGCTGGTTTTCCTTGTCTCCCAGCGCTTCTCCGGTACCCAAGGTCCAGTCGACGCGGTAGGTGTCGACGACCCAGTTGTTTCCTGAGTCAGCCGCATCGTAAGCGGCGATCATCAGACTGGGATCGATGACCCGTCTTGTCTTGATGAGGGGATTTCCCTTGAAGCCGTATTGAGAGATTTCGATGCGCCCAGCCTCATCGTATTGGCGATAGGGCTTTCCTAGCCGGTTTGTTCGGACCCTTCGGGTACACAGGTTCCCAAGAAGCGAAAGTTTATCTCGGGGCCGCAGAATGTTGGAGACGTTCCTCGGGTGGACACCGGCGTCAAGATACACGTCGACCACTGAGCATGGTCTCGGTAATCGAGGGACAGTCGTGCAGGATAATCGAGGGAGAGCACGATAAACGAGGGACTGAAAAAGCCGCGGGTCGATCGCCCGCGGCTTTTACGATCAGAAGGGCAGCGTATCGTCGTGCTCCCACAGGTCATACGCGCGCTGCATGGCGCCGTGATATTCGATGAGCGCGTCGATCAGAAGCTCGAGAAGCTCGAGGGCGAGCCTGGCCTCGGCACGGGTCATATTGATGGGCATCGGGATCTTCATCGTCGACCTCCTTTTAAGCGCGTGGGCGCTGGGAAAAGACCTCGAAAAACAGCTCCTCATCGAGCTTGGTGACTTCGCGATCGCAGCCGGCCATCAGCAGGTTGTGGCCCAGGTTGCACAAAAGGCGCAGGTTGCCGCCGGCGTGCTCGCAAAGCGTTTGCTTCAAGCCCTGCGTCATCAGATGCGGCGCGCCTGCCGCTTCCACCGCGTGGTTTAGGAAATCCATGAGCACATCGGCCGGGTACGCCTCGAGGTGTAGCCGGGTGGCAATCCGGCTTCCCAGCGGCAGGAGTTTGCGGCTTCGGAAGCGATCCGAGAGTCGGTCGTCACCGCACAGGATCGTGGTCAAAAGGTTCTCGGAGTCGAAGCGGGCGCTGGAGAGCAGCCGAAGCTCGTTGAGACAGGCGGTGGGCACCTCCTGAGCCTCGTCGATCAGGAGCACCGGGCGAAGAAGCGTCGCCTTGATGTGGTCTCGCCAGCGATCGCGAAGCGCCTGAAAGCCGCCGTAACGGTTGGCGACCGACAAGGGCACACCGAAGAGCTCGCCGAGTTCGCGGTAGAAATCGCCAAGCTTGGACTGCGGGCGCTCCATGGTGCCCACAGTGATGTCGTCGAATTGGTCGAGCCGGCGGCTTAGAAGCTGCAGAAGCTTCGATTTTCCCAGGCCCGGTTCAGCCTGAATGAGCGCAAAGCCGCCGTGGGCGCTCAAAGCCTCCACGCGACCAAAGAAGACATCAGCGCCGGGGGGATGCCACAGGTTTTCGGGCGGCACGCTCGGGCGAAAGGGGTCGTATTTCAAAGAAAACAGGCTCAGAAGCTGTCGGTCACGCATCGTCGTTACTCCAGTCGGGTTTTAGGGGGATGTACGGGGCCGGCAGACCAGTGGCGGCGTGGTCGGCCATGATGCGGCGCATCAGGGGCGGAAGCTCGTCTTTAAGCGGTGTGTCCTCGTCGCCCAGCGCGCTGTCGGGCGCGTCGATGGCGCGGCGCTTGCCGTCGGCATTTTTGGTCTTGTCCTGCGGGCGGATCTGGCAGATGAGCTCGTCGGTGTCCGGGTCGACCACAAAGGCCCTCGACATGTCCCATTTGGCGTAGCGCACCCAGACTTTGGTCTGCCATTGGAGCATCGCGGGAAGCTCGAAGCGCACCGCGTCGATGGTGATGGTCACGTCGCTTCGGCGCACCCGGCGGCTTACTCTGCGACAAAAGGCGCGCTCGATGAGATCGCGCGTAGGCTTATTGCGACCCACGTCCTTGGCGCCCAAAAGTCGGTCGATGGGTGTTTGTTTGAGCTCGGAGTGCTCCTTTCGGTTGTAGTCGTGCTGGGCCCAGGCGAGCGTGAAGCGATTGAGCTCTTCCAAGGTCAGCCCCTCGACCGAGGCGAGCATCGGCAAAAGCCGCCCCTCGATCTGATTCCAGAAGGACTCCTGCTTTCCATTCTGGTAGGCGCTGTATGGAAGCGTGGTTGCGTGCACGATCCCCAGTCGCTTGAAGCCGGCTTGAGTCTCGGTCGCAAGCATCGCCTTGCCGTTGTCGCTCATGATTTCGCGCGGCAGCCCCCACTTTAGGAAAGCCTGCTTGAGCCCGTGGAAGAGCGTGTGGGCGCTCTCGGTGTGAAACCACTGCAGGTGGATGCACACCCGGCTGCAGTCGTCGAGCACGCAGAAAAGATAGGGCGTATGCCACTTTCCCTCATCGTCGACCACCCGGTGTGAGCCCTCGTGGAAGTCGAAGTGCCACAGCGCGTGGACGTGCTCGCGCTCGAAGCTTCGCACCTCGCGCTTCTCGAGGCGCTCGATGGCCTTGATCTGGCCGTCGGTGGGATTTTTAGGCACGTGCCGGCGCACCCAGCCGCGGCGTCGCATGTGGCGGCGCACCGTCGCATACGAGGGGGCATCACCCAGCTCGGGCCTCTCGCGCACAAGCTCTTTGAGATTGTCGTGGTGGAGCTGATAGCTCCAGTCGCTAAAGGCTCGATACTGGCTTTCGAGCGCGCTCAACAGCCCGTCGCTCATGGCGCGGGTAGTGCCGCGGTCGCTTCTGGGCTTCCTGGCAAGCGCACAGATGGGGTCGTCGGCTTGCTTGGCCGCGTAGTACCACTTCTCGATGGTCGAGCGGCCAAACTGAATCCAGCGGTCTGGCTCGGTGGGGTGGCGCCACAGGCGCCTGGCGAGCTCGTCGAGCGCGTCCTGAAGCTCGCCCTTCGGCGGCGGGCTCGCCAAAAGCCCACCCACCACCGAAAAGCGCAGATGTGCCCAGCGCTGATGGCCGGGCCTAGTGTCTGTCATCGGTCGTCTCCTTCGAATCGGGATCGAATCGTCGAGATTGGACCATGACTTGCCCTCTCAGAGCCTGGAAGATGCCAAGTTTTGCGGGGATCAGGTATCCATCACACAGCTCGCAAAATGGGGGGCACAAACGAGCACCATCAGCGCCTGGACTGCCTCGGAGAACCGACCGTGTTTGCCCACGACGAGCTCGAGTACGCAACCGGGGGCCTCGTCGGTGTCGACATCGGCTCGCAGCCGGTCTTTGAGGCGAAGCCACTGGGACGTTTGCAGAAAACACTCGCGGAAGTACTCCATCCAGCGCCATACGGTGGAGCGGTGCACGCCGAAGAGTTTTTGAAGCTTGCGGTAGCTCGCCGACCCGTCACGCTGCTGGCGAAGCGCGCACACCAGCACCACGATCGCGCCCCAGTAGACACGCCGGCCGAAGAAGAGGACCGACGGCGGCAAGGTGCGCTTCCTGCATGTGTCGCAGCACAGGCTGTGGCGCACACACAGCTCGTCGGGAAGATCCTCGGGGCCGCCGCGTGGATCACGCTCGTAGCGGGCGTAGTGCAGCGTGCCGTCGCAGTGCGGACAGCCCCTGGCGCGAACCTCTTCGGCGAGGTCCACCTCGATGTCGTGAAGGAGACGAAAAAGAGATGACTTTCTGAGCAGATCGGGTAGCATACTCCTCACCCACCGGCCTTGTGCCGTGGTCTTGGAGCCCCCTCGGTAATTTTCCAGAATCGGCGAGGGGGCTCATTTATTTTCCCTCGCCCAGTCTGCTCAGAATTGGGCTGTTATCCAGAAATTATCGTGACCGTGCTCAACC